>NZ_NIWD01000020.1 GCF_002277025.1 Sphingopyxis sp. GW247-27LB | reverse complement strand
GAACTGCATAAGCAATGGCCTGCGCAGCTACGCCCTACGGGCTCCGCTGCGCAGGCCATTGCTTACACCGCGCTCATGCGCAACAAAGCTGCTGGGCTCTAATCCCGGCTGGTGGAAACTAGGGGGTCACGTCACCTATCACCCATGGACCAACGGCCAGGCCGAACGGATGGTGCGCACCATCAAGGAGGCCACCGTCAAATCCTTCCATTACACGTCGATCAATGAACTGCGCCGCCATGTCCGCGACTGGCTCGTCGCTTACAACTTCGCCAAGCAGTTGAAGGCTCTGCGCTTCAAGACAACCTACGAGGCCATCGAAGAGCTCCGGAAATCCAAGCCAGATATCTTCGATATGAAACCACTCCATCACATGCTGGGACTAAACACCTAACAGTCCACGCGGACCACTCGGTGGGGGCCGGTCAGATTCTGCTCTGCCACCTGAATTCTGGACCAGTTGCGGTTAGAGTTTTCCGCCGTAGATATCCTTGGCTGGGCGAGGAGTTACGGCATGAAGGCATCGAAGTTCACGGACGCGCAGAAGGCGTTCGTCATCAAGCAGGGCGAGGAGGGCACGCCGAGGAGGGCACGC
>NZ_NIWD01000002.1:711134-760738 GCF_002277025.1 Sphingopyxis sp. GW247-27LB | reverse complement strand
AGCCGATTGACGATGAGGTCGGCAGCCTGTTGGGGTGTCATGTTGGTGGTATGGATGTGGATTTCGGGTTTTTGGGGTGTTTCGTAGGGACTATCGATGCCGGTGAAGTTTTTGAGCTGGCCGGCGCGGGCCTTTTTGTAGAGCCCCTTGACGTCGCGGCGCTCGGCTTCTTCGAGCGGGGTGTCGATGAAGATCTCGACGAACTCGCCCTCGGGGAGCATCGCGCGCACCATGTCGCGCTCGGCGCGGAACGGCGAGATGAACGCGGTGATGACGATGAGCCCGGCGTCGGTCATCAGCTTCGCCACCTCGCCGACGCGGCGGATATTCTCGATCCGGTCGGCCTCGGTGAACCCGAGGTCGCGGTTGAGCCCGTGGCGGACATTGTCGCCGTCGAGGAGGAAGCTGTGGCGGTTCATCCGGTGCAGCTTCTTCTCGACGAGGTTGGCGATCGTCGACTTGCCCGAGCCCGAGAGGCCGGTGAACCAGAGCAGGGCGGGCCGCTGGTTCTTGAGGTTCGCGCGCATGTCGCGGTCGATGTCGGTCGCCTGCCAGTGGACGTTCTGCGCGCGGCGGAGGCTGAAGTGCAGCATCCCCGCGGCGACCGTCGCGTTGGTGAGCTTGTCGATGAGGATGAACCCGCCCAACACCTTGTTTGGGCTTGTGCGGTTGCCCGCATAGGCCTCGAAGGTGATCGGCTTGTCGGTGCTGAGCTCGACCACCCCGATGCCGTTGAGCTCGAGCGTCTTCGCCGCGAGATGGTCGAGCGTGTTGACGTTGATCTCGTACTTGGGCGCCTGCACGCTCGCCGACACCGTCTGCGTCGCGAGCTTCAGCCAATAGCCGCGCCCCGGGATCATCGCCTCGTCGGCCATCCACACGAGCGTCGCCTCGAACTGGTCGGCGGTCTCGGGCGGATTGTCCGCCGCCGCGATCACGTCGCCGCGCGAGCAGTCGATCTCGTCGGCGAGGGTCAGCGTCACCGACTGGCCGGCGACGGCTTCGGGCATGTCTCCGTCGAGGGTCACGATGCGGTCGATCGTCGTCGTCTTGCCGCCGGGCAGGATGCGCACCGCGTCGCCGGGCTTGACCGTTCCGCTCGCGATCTGGCCCGCGAAGCCCCTGAAGTCGAGGTTGGGGCGGTTGACCCATTGCACCGGCATCCGGAACGGCTTCGCCTCGTCGGCGGCGCTGCCGACCTCGACGCTCTCGAGATGCTCGATCAGCGCGGGCCCCTTGTACCAGGGGGTGTTCGCGCTCGGCGCGGTGATATTGTCGCCCTTGAACCCCGAGATCGGGATCGGCGTGAAGCTCGTGATGCCGATCTCGCTCGCGAAGGCGCGGTACGCCAGCGTGATGCGGTCGAACACCGCCTTGTCGTAGCCGACGAGGTCCATCTTGTTCACCGCGAGCACGATGTGCTTGATGCCGAGCAGATGCGCGAGGAAGCTGTGGCGGCGCGTCTGGGTGAGCACGCCCTTCCTCGCGTCGATCAGGATCACCGCGAGGTCGGCGGTCGAAGCGCCGGTGACCATGTTGCGCGTATATTGCTCGTGCCCCGGGGTGTCGGCGACGATGAACTTCCTCTTCGCGGTGGTGAAGAAGCGGTAGGCGACGTCGATCGTGATCCCCTGCTCGCGCTCGGCGGCGAGGCCGTCGACGAGCAGCGCGAAGTCGATCTCCTGCCCTTGCGTGCCCACCCGCTTCGAGTCCGCCTCGAGCGCGGCGAGCTGGTCCTCGAAGATCATCTTCGAGTCGTAGAGCAGCCGCCCGATCAGCGTCGACTTGCCGTCGTCGACGCTGCCGCAGGTGATGAAGCGCAGGAGCGACTTCGCCTCATGGCTCGCGAGATAGGCGTCGATGTCCTCGGCGATCAGCGCGTCGGTGACATAGACAGGGGGGCCGGAAGTGTCGGGCATCAGAAGTAGCCCTCCTGCTTCTTCTTCTCCATCGACGCGTCGCCGCCGTCCTTGTCGATCGCCCGCCCCTGCCGYTCCGACGTCGTCGTCAGCAGCATCTCCTGGATGACTTCGGACAAGGTCGTCGCCTCGCTCTCSACCGCCCCCGTCAGCGGGTAGCAGCCCAGGGTGCGGAAGCGGATCGAGCGCTCCACCGGCACCTCGCCCGCGCGCAGCGGGAAGCGMTCGTCGTCGACCATCAGCAGCAGCCCGTCGCGCTCCACCGTCGGGCGCGGCGCGGCGAAGTAGAGCGGCACGATCGGGATCTCTTCGCGCGCGATATATTGCCAGATGTCGAGCTCGGTCCAGTTCGAGATCGGGAAGACCCGGATGCTCTCGCCCCCCCTTTCGGTCCTGGGCGCCTTGCGCGCATTGTAGAGGTTCCACAGCTCGGGACGCTGCTGCTTCGGGTCCCAGCCATGGCTCGCCGTGCGGAACGAGAAGATCCGCTCCTTCGCCCGGCTCTTCTCCTCGTCGCGCCGCGCGCCGCCGAAGGCGACGTCGAAGCCGTGAAGATCNCATTGTAGAGGTTCCACAGCTCGGGACGCTGCTGCTTCGGGTCCCAGCCATGGCTCGCCGTGCGGAACGAGAAGATCCGCTCCTTCGCCCGGCTCTTCTCCTCGTCGCGCCGCGCGCCGCCGAAGGCGACGTCGAAGCCGTGAAGATCGAGCGCCTGCTTCAGCCCTTCCGTCTTCCACATGTCGGTGTGCAAGGGGCCATGGTCGAACGGGTTGATCCCCCGCTCTTCCGCCTCSGGGTTCCGGTAGACGATCAGCTCCATGCCGCTCTCCGCCGCCATCCGGTCGCGAAGCGCGTACATCGCCCGGAACTTCCACGTCGTGTCCACATGCAGCAAAGGAAACGGCGGCGGCGACGGATAAAAGGCCTTCCGCGCCARATGCAGCATCACCGCACTGTCCTTCCCCACCGAATACAGCATCACCGGACGCACCGCGTCCGCCAGCACCTCCCGCAAAATATGAATGCTCTCGGCCTCCAGCCGATCAAGATGCGTCAGCGTATCGATCATGCCCCCGCCCTTGCCGTTCCCAGCGACGGCACGCAAACTGTATGGCCTTTTGGCCATGCAAGCCAGACTTGCCGGGCGATCCTCACGCCGCCGCGTCGACCTTGGCCGCGCGCCATTCGGCGGCGGTGGCACGGATCGCGTCTATCGCCTCCGCCAATTGCGGGGCGACCTCGGCCAGGCCGCCCCACGCCGGATCGACGAGCAACCCCAATTCGCGCCGGAAATCATAGCCGGCGACCTTGAGTGGCACGATTCCGTCGATCGCCAGCGACACCGGCGCGGTGGTGATCCCGATCCCCGCGGCGACCATGCGAAGGCACCGCTGGTCGCTTTCGCTGCGCAGCGCAAACCGCGGGCGCACGCCGTAGCGCGTGAAGAAGCGGCTGGTCGCATCGAGGAATTCGCACGACCGGCGCGCGATCATGGTCTCGGCCGCCAATTCCTCGGGCGCCACCTCGATACGGCCCGCCAGTGGGTGATCCGCGGCGACGAACATGCTGAGCGGCTCTTCGTAGAGCGGGGTCGCATGCGGCCCGCGTTCGCCGCTGCGCAGCGGCAGCAGCGCCATATGGAGCCGTCCGCTGCCCAGCGCCGCGCGCAGTTCGGAATCGCCGCTTTCGATCAGTTCGATCGCAAAACCGGGTCGCAGGATCGTTACGATCGCCTGGAGCAATTCTCCGGGCACCGAGCGGATGATGCCGAGCTTGAGTTCGGTCGAATGCGTCGGCGCATCGTCACCGAATCCGTCGGCCGCCCGGAAGCCGCGTTCTAGGTCGCGCGCGATCGGCAGGAAGCGCCCACCCGCCTGCGTCAACCGAATCTGCCGCCGGTTGCGAATGAACAGCGACGTTCCGACGAGCTTTTCGAGTTCGGCTATGCCGGTCGAGAGCGCGGGTTGGGTCACGCGAATGCGTAGCGCCGCCTGCGTGAAGCTCCCGGCATCGACGACGGCAAGGAATTGCCGGATATGCGCGCGTTTGATCATAAATTTTCTTTATGCCAAACCTTACGCCGTTTCAATTTCCATATGTTGCGCTTTTGATGCAGTATCGCGGCCTGTTCCGCCCCTGACCGAAGGGACCTCCATGCGCGCCACCCCCGATTTCGACTTCGCGCTCGGCGAGACCGCCGAGATGATCCGCGAGACCACCGCCCGCTTCGCCGACGAGAAGATCGCGCCGCTTGCCGACAAGGCCGACCGCGAGGACTGGTTCCCGCGCGACGAGCTGTGGACCGCGATGGGCGAGCTCGGCCTCCACGGCATCACGGTCGAGGAGCAATGGGGCGGGCTCGGGCTCGGCTATCTCGAGCATGTGATCGCGGTCGAGGAAGTGTCGCGGGCTTCGGGGGCGATCGGCCTGTCCTATGGCGCGCATTCGAACCTCTGCGTCAACCAGATCCGCCGCTGGGGCAATGACGAGCAGAAGGCGAGATATCTGCCCAAGCTGATCTCGGGCGAGCATGTCGGCAGCCTCGCCATGTCGGAGGCCGGCGCGGGCAGCGACGTCGTGTCGATGAAGCTGAAGGCCGAGAAGGTTCAGGGCGGCTATGTCCTCAACGGCACCAAATTCTGGATCACCAACGCGAGCCATGCCGACACTTTGGTCGTCTATGCCAAGACCAGCCCCGAGGCGGGATCGCGCGGCATCACCGCCTTCCTGATCGAAAAGGACATGCCGGGGTTCAGCATCGGGCAAAAGATCGACAAGGTCGGGATGCGCGGTTCGCCCACCGCCGAACTCGTCTTCGCCGATTGCGAAGTGAGCGAAGAGCAGATCATGGGGCCCGAGAACGGCGGCGTCGGCGTGCTGATGTCGGGGCTCGATTATGAGCGCGTCGTGCTCGCGGGACTCCAGCTCGGCATCATGCAGGCGTGCCTCGACACGGTCATTCCCTACGTTCGCGAGCGCAAGCAGTTCGGCAAGCCGATCGGCTCGTTCCAGCTGATGCAGGCGAAGGTCGCCGACATGTATGTCGCGCTGCAATCGGCGCGCTCCTATGTCTATAACGTCGCCAAGGCATGCGATGCGGGGCAGACGACGCGCTTCGACGCCGCGGGCGCGATCCTGCTCGCGAGCGAGAGCGCGGTGAAGGTCGCGGGCGAAGCGATCCAGGCTTTAGGCGGCGCGGGCTATACGAAGGACTGGCCGGTCGAACGCTATTGGCGCGACGCCAAGCTGCTCGACATCGGCGCGGGCACGAACGAGATCCGCCGGATGCTGATCGGGCGCGAACTGATCGGCGCCGGCGCGTGATCTGGCTCTGGCTGTCAGCCGCCTTCATGGTGGCGGCAGCGCTGGTGCATTCGCTGCTCGGCTATCGGCGCCTGATCGTGCCGCTGCTGCGGAGCGGCGAAGGCTTGCTGGCCGACGCGCTCGTCCGCCGGATCGTCCGCTTCGCCTGGCACGCGACAGCGGTGTTGATGCTCGTTTCGGCGGCGGCGGTGAGCTGGCCCGGGACGCCAAAGGGGCTGCTGGCCGTCATCGGCGCGGCCTGGCTGGCGACCGGCCTGTTCAACGCCGCCTATACGCGGGGGCGCCACATCGCCTGGCCGGTGCTGAGCGCGGCGGGACTCTTCGCGCTGATCGGGGCGCTCGCATGAGCGAGACGATGCTCGACGCGTTGCAATATTATGGCGCGGGCGCCGCGACGCTCGCGGCGCTGCTTGTCTCGCTCAACCTCGGCGAGCGATGGAACGGCTGGGCGTTCGTGATCTTCGTGACGAGCAGCCTCGCGCTGATCGGCTGGGGCTTTCTGCAGCCCGACAGCGAAGGGATCGGCTGGCAGAACGTCGCGCTGCTCTGCATCAACTGCGTCGGCGTCTACAGCCATTTGATCCGCAAGAAACCGGCGAAGAGCGAAGGCGGGGCAGATTAATTGCCCCGCCTTCCCCTCACATCAGCCCCAGATGCGCACCCGCTTGTCGGGCGCGAGGTAGAGTTTGTCGCCTTCCTTGACGTCGAACGCCTTGTACCACGCATCGAGATTGCGCACCGTCAGCGCGCGGTAGTTGCCCGGCGCATGGCCATCCGTCGCGATGCGCGCGCGAAGCGCTTCGTCGCGCATCTTGGTCGCCCAGGTCTGCGCATAGGCGATGAAGAAGCGCTGGTCGCCGGTAAAGCCGTCGATCACCGGCGCTTCCTTGCCCTTCAGCGAGGCGCGATAGGCGTCGTAGGCGGCCTGGAGCCCCGCGACGTCGGCGATATTCTCGCCCAGCGTCAGCTTGCCGTTCACCGCAAGTTCGGGGAACGGCTTATAGGTGTCGTATTGCGCCGCGAGCGCCGAACCCGCTTCCTCGAACTTCTTGAGATCGGCCGCCGTCCACCAGTTGCGCAGCGCGCCGGTCGAATCGAACGCCGCGCCATTATTGTCGAAGCTGTGGCTGATCTCGTGCCCGATGACGGCGCCGATCGCGCCGTAATTGTAGGCGGGGTCGGCCTGCGGGTTGAAAAAGGGCGGCTGGAGGATCGCGGCGGGGAAGTTCAGCGCGTTCTGGACCGGCAGGTTGACCGCGTTGACCGTCTGCGGGACCATCCACCATTCGCCCTTGTCCATCGGCTTGCCGATCTTGGCGAGCTGGTGCGCATATTCGGCCTGCTCGCCCGCGACCTCGTTGGCATAGGCGGTGTTCGCGCCGACCGAATAGCTGCCATAGTCGCGCCACGTCTCGGGATAGCCGACGCCGACCGCGATCGTCTCGACCTTCTTCAGCGCTTCCTTCTTGGTTTCGGGTGCCATCCAGTCGATCGCCTTCACCCGCGTGGCGAAGGCGGCCTTGATGCCGTCGACCATGTCGCTGACCTCGGCCTTGGCCGAGGCGGGGAAATATTTCTCGGCATAGACGCGGCCGACCGCGTCGCCGAGATAGGTGTCGAGCGCCGCGAGCGCGCGCTTGTCGCGGCTGCGCTGCTGCGGCGTTCCCGACAGCGTCGTGCCGTAGAAGGCGAAATGCGCATTATCGATCGTGCTCGGCAGCACGTCGGCGTGGCTGTTGATCTGGTGGAACGTCAGCCAGTCCTTCCACGCGTCGAGCGGCTGCGAGGCGACCAGCGCCGACAGGCCGGTGATCGCGCCGGGATGATAGGCGGCAACCTTCGTCGCGCCGTCGAGCTTCGCCGCGGCGAAGAAGGCCGGCCAGTCGATGCCCGGTGCCTTCTTCGCGAACTCGTCCCTGTTCCAGACCGTCGCCGACTTGGTGAAGTCCTCGCTCTCCGCGCGCGTCGCGTGCGCCTTCGCGATCTTGAGCTCGAGGTCATAGACGCGCTTCGCCTTCGCATCGGCGTCGGCGATCCCGGCGGCGGTCAAGAGCTTGGCGATATAGGCCTGATAGGCGGTGCGGATGCCCGCCATCTTGGGATCGGACGACAGGTAATATTCGCGCTCGGGCATGCCGAGCCCACCCTGCAGCATATAGGGCAGCACCTCGCCCGGGGTCGCGAGGCCCTGGGTCACGAAGATGCCGAAGAGATTTTCGGTGTTGAAGTCGGTCGCGTTGAGCGGATCGACGTCGGCGCGGATCTGTTCGCCCAGCACCTTCGAGAGCCCCGCCGTGTCGGTGATCGCGGCGAAGCGCGCGAGGTCGGCCTGGACCGGCTTCGTGCCTGCGGCGTCGATCGCCTGCGTATCGATATAGGCCTTGTAGAAATTGGCGATGCGCGCTTCGTCGCTGCCTTCCTCGTGCGTGCCCTTGACGATGGCGTCGACCAGTTCGCGGTTGCGTTTCTCCGTCTCGAGGAAGGCGGTGTAGAAAGCGCCGGTCGACGAACGGTCGGCAGGGATTTCGGTCGTTTTCTGCCAATTGCCGTTCGCATAGGCATAGAAATCGTCGCCCGGCTTCACGCCGGTGTCCATCGCGGCCTTGCTGATGCCGAGTTCGGTGCCGATCGTGTAGGCGGCCGAGCTGTCGTCCTTGCCGCTGGTGCAGGCGACGGGCCCCGCGACGATCGCGGCGGTGGACAGCAAAATGGCGAAAACGGTCTTTTTCATGGGCTGATAACCTCGAGCTTCGGGAAATATGCGAGGGGGATACGCCTGTGACGATCTGGTTTCAATGCCAACCAATTTCGGCCTGCGGCGCTTTTCAATCGACGAGCGACCCATTACCCCCGCAGCCGGCGACAGGAGAGACGAGACAGTGAGCGCACCGGTCCTGCAAACGATGGTCCAGACGGACAGCGAGGCGTTTCGCGCCAACGCCGCGCACAATCGCGCGCTGAGGGACGAGCTGTGGTCGCGCGTCGCCGCGGCGGCGCTGGGCGGCAACGAAAAATCGCGCGAGCGGCACACGAGCCGCGGCAAGCTGCTCCCCCGCGAGCGCGTCGAGCGGCTGCTCGACGCGGGCTCGCCGTTTCTGGAGATCGGCCAGCTTGCGGCGTGCGACATGTATGGCGGCGAGATTCCCGGCGCGGGGATGATCGCCGGGATCGGGCGCGTGTCGGGGCGGCAGGCGATGATCGTCTGCAACGACGCGACGGTGAAGGGCGGCACCTACTACCCGATGACGGTGAAGAAGCATCTCCGTGCGCAGGAGATCGCCGAGGCGAACCGCCTGCCTTGCATCTATCTGGTCGATTCGGGCGGCGCGAACCTGCCGCACCAGGCCGAGGTGTTCCCCGACCGCGATCATTTCGGGCGCATCTTCTTCAATCAGGCGAATATGAGCGCCAAACGCATCCCGCAGATCGCCTGCGTGATGGGAAGCTGCACTGCGGGCGGCGCCTATGTTCCCGCGATGAGCGACGAGACGGTGATCGTCCGCAATCAGGGCACCATCTTCCTCGCCGGCCCGCCGTTGGTGAAGGCGGCGACCGGCGAGGAGATCAGCGCCGAAGATCTTGGCGGCGGCGACCTGCATGCGAAGAAATCGGGCGTCGTCGATCATCTCGCCGAAAATGACGAACATGCGCTGACGATCGTGCGCGATATCGTTTCGACCTTCGGCGTCGAGGACGGCTTCGACGTCGCGATGAAGGACCCGCGCCCGCCCAAATATGACGCCGAGGAGCTTTACGGCATCATTCCGCAGGACGTGCGCGCGCCGTACGATGTGCACGAGGTGATCGCGCGCATCGTCGACGGCAGCGAGTTCCACGAGTTCAAGGCCGCCTATGGCGCGACGCTCGTCTGCGGCTTCGCGCATATCTGGGGCATTCCGGTCGCGATCCTCGCCAACAACGGCGTGCTGTTCAGTGAGAGCGCGGTCAAGGGCGCGCATTTCATCGAGCTGGCACAGCAGCGGCGCATCCCCCTGCTCTTCCTCCAGAATATCAGCGGCTTCATGGTCGGCGGCAAATATGAAGCCGAGGGGATCGCGAAACATGGCGCGAAGCTGGTGACCGCTGTCGCGACCGCGACGGTGCCGAAGATCACCATGCTGATCGGCGGCAGCTTCGGCGCGGGCAATTACGGCATGTGCGGACGCGCTTACTCCCCGCGCTTCCTCTTCACCTGGCCCAATGCGCGGATCAGCGTGATGGGCGGCGAACAGGCGGCGAGCGTGCTCGCGACCGTCCACCGCGACGCTGACAAATGGACTCCGCAAGAGGCCGAAGCCTTCAAGGCGCCGATCCGCCAGAAATATGAGGATGAGGGCAACCCCTATCACGCGACCGCGCGACTGTGGGACGATGGCATCATCGATCCGGCGCAGACGCGCGACGTGCTTGGGCTGGCCTTTGCGGCAACGCTGAACGCGCCGGTCGAGGATCGCGGGTTCGGCGTGTTCAGGATGTGAGGAGACGGACGATGTATCTTAAAATGGCTTTCGCGCTCGCCCTCTGCACCGCCGCGCCCGCGCTTGCGCAGCACGAGGAGCATGGTGCCGACAGCGAATCCCGGGCCGTGCTCGCCACCATCGATCGCATGTTCGACGCCCTCGCCGCGAAGGATCCTGCGGCTATGGCAACGGTCACGATCGCCGAGGGACGCGCGACCGCCGCAACCGTCGGCGCGGACGGCAAGGAAAAACTGCATTTCAGCACCTGGGGCGAATTCGCCCAGCGCCTTCCGGGCATTCCGGGCGCACCGGTCGAAAAGCTCGTCGATCCGCATGTTCATGTCGACGGGCCCATCGCCATGGTCTGGTCGCCTTATATCTTCACGCTCGACGGGAAGCCGTCGCATTGCGGCATCAACCATGTCGACCTGGTCAAGCAGGATGGCGCGTGGCGCGTCCTCAACATCACCTGGACGCAGCGCAAGACCGGATGTCCGGGGCAATGATCGCGCGGCGCTGGCATGGCATCGTTCCGAAGGCGAAGGCCGATCCCTATCGAAAACTGATGCTCGACATCGCCATTCCCGACTATCGATCGGTGCCCGGCAATCGCGGCGCCTGGTGCCTGCACCGCGAAGAGGGCGAGGTCATGCATTTCGAGATGC
This sequence comes from Sphingopyxis sp. GW247-27LB, assembly GCF_002277025.1. Classification (GTDB taxonomy): domain Bacteria; phylum Pseudomonadota; class Alphaproteobacteria; order Sphingomonadales; family Sphingomonadaceae; genus Sphingopyxis. The sequence continues at coordinate 750,370 of NZ_NIWD01000002.1, read as the reverse complement.
TGACCTTCTGGGACGATCTTGCCGTCATCGAGGCCTTCGCCGGAACGCCGGTCGACAAGGCGAAATATTATGATTTCGACGCGGATTTCCTGATCGAGATGGAACCGCATGTTCTTCATTTCGAGGTCAGCGAGACGCCATGATCACCTCCCTTCTCATCGCCAATCGCGGCGAGATCGCCTGTCGCATCATCCGCACCGCGCGCGAGATGGGCATTCGTACCGTCGCGGTCTATTCGGATGCCGACGCGCAGGCGCTGCATGTGCGGCAGGCCGACGAGGCGGTGCATATCGGGCCGTCGGCGGCGCGCGAATCCTATCTGGTGGCCGAGAAGATCATCGCCGCCGCCAAGGCGACCGGCGCCGAGGCGATCCATCCGGGTTATGGCTTCCTCTCCGAAAATGCCGAGTTCGCGCAGGCCGTGACCGATGCCGGGCTCGTGTGGGTCGGACCCAAGCCTTCGTCGATTACCGCGATGGGGCTGAAGGACGCCGCGAAGAAGCTGATGGCCGATGCCGGGGTGCCGGTGACGCCGGGCTATATGGGCGCCAATCAGGACCCCGCCTTTCTCGCCGAACAAGCGGCCGAGATCGGCTATCCGGTGCTCATCAAGGCAGTCGCGGGCGGCGGCGGCAAGGGGATGCGCAAGGTCGACGCGGCAGCCGATTTCGCCGACGCGCTCGCCTCGTGTCAGCGCGAGGCGGCGGCCTCGTTCGGCAACGATCATGTGCTGATCGAGAAATATATCCTGACCCCGCGCCATATCGAGGTGCAGGTGTTCGGCGACACGCACGGCAACGTCGTTCACCTCTTCGAGCGCGACTGCTCGCTCCAGCGCCGCCACCAGAAGGTGATCGAGGAAGCCCCCGCCCCCGGCATGGACGAAGCGACGCGCGCCGAACTTTGCGCCGCCGCGGTGCGCGCGGCGAAGGCGGTCGATTATGTCGGCGCGGGGACGATCGAGTTCATCGCCGACGCCAGCGAGGGCCTGCGCGCCGACCGCATCTGGTTCATGGAAATGAACACGCGGTTGCAGGTCGAGCATCCGGTGACCGAGGAAATCACCGGGGTCGATCTGGTCGAATGGCAGTTGCGGGTGGCGTCGGGCGAACCGCTGCCGCTGCGCCAAGACGAATTGACGATCGACGGCTGGGCGATGGAAGCGCGGCTTTATGCCGAAGACCCGGCGAAAGGTTTCCTGCCTTCGATCGGTACGCTGGAACTCTTCCAACTCGCCGAGCATGACGGAGGCCGCATCGACACCGGCGTCACCGAAGGCGCCAAGGTCTCGCCCTTCTATGACCCGATGATCGCCAAGGTCATCGCCTACGGCGAGGATCGCGAGGAAGCGCGGCTGGCCCTGTCCGACATGCTGGAGGATAGCGCCGTCTGGCCGGTGAAGACCAACTCGGCATTTCTGATCCAGGCGCTCGACCATCCCGATTTCGTCGCCGGGACGGTCGACACCGGATTGATCGGCCGCGACGGCGAAGCGATGACCGCCGAGCCCGTGCCGTCGGCACAGGCGCTGACCAATGCCGCGATGGCGATGGTGCCGCGCGCGTTGCAAGCAGGCTTTCGCCTCAACGCCCCCGATGCCCGTTCGGCGCCCTTCCTGCTCGACGGGAAGCGCGTCGATGTCGCGCTCCACGGCCCCGGGACCGAAGAACCGGCCCCTGCCATGCTCGTCGCGGAAGCCGGCTCGGTCTGGCAATTGTCGCCTTGGCGCGCCGCAGGCGGCCCGGGGGGCGTGGCGGGCGACGGCGCGATCCTCTCGCCGATGCCCGGCAAGATCATTGCCGTCGATGTCGCGGCGGGCGACGCGGTGACCAAGGGGCAGAAATTGCTGACGCTCGAGGCGATGAAGATGGAGCACAGCCTGACTGCGCCGTTCGATGGCGTGGTCGCCGAACTCAACGCGACCGCGGGCGCGCAGGTGCAGGTCGAAGCGCTGCTCGCAAAGATCGAGGCGGCGGAATGAGCGATCTGATCCTTCGCGATGCAACGATTGCGGACCTGCCCGCGATCCTCGCGATGCTTGCCGAGGAGACCATTCCGCCGGGGCGCGAGGCGGGTCCCGACGATCCGCGCTATATGGCAGCCTATGAGGCGATCGAGATCGACCCCAACCAGCGCCTGATCGCGGCCGAACTGAACGGCCGCGTCGTCGGAACGATGCAGCTCAGCTTCCTTCCGGGCCTCTCCTTCAAGGGCAGCTGGCGCGGGCTGATCGAGGCGGTGCGTATCGTCCGCGACCTGCGCGGCCAGCGGCTCGGCGAGCGGATGATCCTGTGGGCGGTCGAGCAGTGCCGCGTGCGCGACTGCAAGCTGGTCCAGCTCACATCGTCGGCGAGCCGCACCGACGCGCACCGCTTTTACGCCCGGCTCGGCTTCGTCCAGAGTCATGTCGGCATGAAACTGCATCTGAGGGACTGACCATGGCAGGCAAATTTTTCGACGAATGGCAGGTCGGGGACAGCATCGTCCACGACATCCGGCGCACGGTGACCGAGACCGACAATCTGCTGTTCACGACGATGACGCACAATCCGCAGCCGCTGCATCTCGACATCGAGGCGGCGAAGGCGTCGGAGTTCGGTCAGATCCTCGTCAACGGCACCTTCACCTTCAGCCTGATGGTCGGGCTGTCGGTCGGCGACACGACGCTCGGCACGCTTGTCGCGAACCTCGGCTACGACAAGCTGGTGATGCCGAAGCCGGTGTTTCTCGGCGACACGTTGCGCGCGACCAGCGAGGTCATCGGCCTCAAGGAATCGAAATCACGGCCGAATGCGGGTATCGTGACCTTCCTGCACCGCTGCATCAACCAGCGCGACGAGATCGTCTGCCAATGCGAACGATCGGCGCTGATCAAGAAGAAAGACGCCTGATGCGCCTCCGCTCCCTCCTTTTCGTCCCAGGCGACCGGCCCGAACGCTTTGCCAAGGCGGCGGCATCGGGGGCCGACGCGATCATCCTCGACCTCGAGGATTCGGTGTCGCCCGCGAACAAGGAGGCGGCGCGCACGGCGGTCGCCGACTATCTCGCGGGCACGCGCGAGGTGGTGACGCTGGTGCGCGTCAATCCGCTCGACGGGCATATGACGGCCGCCGATATCGCCGCGATCGCCGCCGCTCGTCCCGATGCGATCATGCTGCCCAAGGCCGAGGGCGCGCCGAGCATCGCGCAGATCGACACGATATTGCGCAGCGAATCGGCGCCCGACGCCTCGCTGCCCGCGATCCTGCCGATCGCCACGGAAACGCCGTCGGCGATCTTCACGCTCGGCAGCTATCGCGAAGCGAGGGACCGGCTTGTCGGGCTGACCTGGGGCGCCGAGGACCTGCCCGCCGCGATCGGCGCCGCGACGAGCCGCGAGGCCGACGGCGGCTATACCGAACCCTATCGGGTCGCGCGCGCGCTGACGCTGTTCGCGGCCCACGCCGCGGGCGTCGCCGCGATCGACACGGTGTTTCCGGCGATCAAGGACGAGGCGGGCCTTGCCACCTATGCCGCGCGTGCGCGGCGCGACGGTTTCACCGGCATGATGGCGATCCATCCGTCACAGGTTGCGCCGATCAACGCCGCCTTCACCCCCTCGGCGGACGAGGTGTCGCGCGCGCAGGCGATCGTTGACGCCTTCGCCGCCCATCCGGGCGCCGGGGTGTTGCAGGTCGACGGCAAGATGGTCGACGCGCCGCACCTCAAGCAGGCACGGCATTTGCTGTCGCTGGCGGATTAGGCAGCGCCCGTTTCCGTCATTGCGAGCGAAGCGAAGCAATCCAGAGCGGCTTGTCACATTCTGGATTGCTTCGCTTCGCTCGCAATGACGGGTAGCTATTTGAACGGCCGCCGTCGCTTCATCCACGCCTTGCCGCGGTGCCAGCTTTTCTTCAGGCCGCGCTCGGTCAGGCTTTCGAACATCGCGTCGGGGCTCGTCGGGTCGAGCAGTTCATTCTCGGCGATAAAGTCGTCGAAGGGACCCGGCGCGACGAGATCGAGCAGTTCGAGTGATCGCCCGTCGCCGCGGAGCGCTTCGATCGTTTCGATCAGCGACTCCGTGCGCTCGAAGAGGCGCGCGACCTCGGCGGGTTCCACCCCCAGATGCTCGGCGATCAGCGATTCGCGCAGCCGGGTGATCGTCGGCTCGATCCCGCGGTTCGCCGATAGCGCCGCGTCGATCGTCACGTCGCATTCGCTGTCGAGGCCCATCGAGCGATTGTTCATGTTCGACGACCCGACGCGGATCAGCCGGTCATCGACGATCGCGGTCTTGGCGTGGACATAGATGGGGTCGCCCCCCGCCGTGCGGGGGTAATAGACCTTCAGCCGGTCGCCATGCTTCGCCTTGGCGATCTCGCGCACCAGCTTCACCCGCGCGGCATCCATCGCCATCTGTTCGAGCCATCCATCGGCGGTCTTCGGCATCACCATGACGAATTCGGGCGGATCGTCTTCGCTCAGCCGCTCGGCGATGGCGGCGGCGATCTTGCCGCAAGTGAAATATTGATTCTCGAAATAGACGAAGCGCCTGGCACCCATAATGAGGTCGAGATAGAGTTGCTCGATCTCGCGGATTTCGGGATAGCCGTCATATTCGGCGCGAGTGCGCGAGATCGCGACGTCGACGTCGCGAAAATCGGGGTCGAGGTCGTCGGGCCAGCTCTCGCCCACCCCGCTCAGATCGCGGAGCGGCTTGCTCGTCGCGCGCTGCCAGCGCTCGTTGCCGAGGTCGGCGAGCGCCTCGCCGACGGGTCCCGCGAGGATCATCGTCGAATCGTGCCACGGCATATAGGGTTTGCCGCCCGGCGTTCGGCGGTGCGGATCGTCGTCCTGATGCTCGCGCGTGTCCCAGCGGCTCGAACCGACGTCGATCCCGCCGCACACCGCGAGATGATCGTCGAAGACCGCGACTTTCTGATGATGGCTGCATCCCGCCGGATGCGCGCTGTCGAGCCGGAAGCTGATCGAGCGCGTGACCTTCCACCGCGCGACCATCGCGACGATGCTCGGCATCGCGAACTGCTTCAGTCCGCCGAAATTCCAGCGCAATATGTCGATGTCGCGCTCGGGGCAGTTCTTCGCGAGGCGCAGCATATAATGGCCGAGCGCCTCGCCGCTGCCGTCGGCGTCGGGGGTCAGCGCGATGCGCGGGTCGAAATCCCACCCGATCAGCAGGATGCGCTCCTTCGCATCGGCCATCAGCCGTGCGAGCAGGGCGTAATAGTCGGCGGCGTCGACGATCATCCGCGCCTTATTCGCGCGCTCGATCCGCCAGCAATTGCGCCCCGCCTCGACGATGGGGGTAAGGTCGGCCTCGCTCATTGCCGACGCCACGCATGGCGACGGCGAAGGTTGCGCGGCCGGCCTATCAGGCCGCGAAAAATTGTTCCGGGGTCAGCGCCATCATCGCTTCGCTGCCCGCTTCGATCTTCCGCCGCAGCGCGCCCGCGTCGGGCATGAAGCGTTCGCCGAAATGGCGCGCGGTGACCAGTTTCGCTTCGAGGAAGCCCTTGTCGCCGCGGCCTTCGCCCAGCGCCTTCTGCGCCGCCTCGGCCATGCGCAGCCACATCAGGCCCAGCGCGACAATGCCCATGATGTGCATGTAATGATGCGCGCCGGCGCCGACATTGTTCGGATTGGTCATGCCGTTCGCCATGAACCACATTGTCGCGGCCTTGAGTTCGCCGTTCGCCTTTTCGAGCCGGCCTGCGAAATCGGCGAGCGGACCGTCCTTCGCCGCGGCGCATTCGGCGTCGACGACCGCGAAGAAGGCCTGCACCGCGCGGCCGCCGTTCTGCGCGAGCTTGCGGCCGACGAGATCCATCGCCTGGACGCCGTTCGCGCCCTCGTAGATCATCGTGATGCGGGCATCGCGGACATATTGGCTCATGCCCTGTTCCTCGATGTAGCCGTGACCACCGAACACCTGCTGCGCGTTGGTCGCGACCTCATAGCCCTTGTCGGTGCCATAGCCCTTGATCACCGGAGTGAGCAGGCTGACGAGGTCGTCGGCCTGCTGCCGCTCCTCCTCGCTCTCCGCCGCGTGCGACAGATCGACCTGCAGCGCCCCCCACAGGCAGAGCGCGCGCAGCCCCTCGACCACCGCCTTGCCGTCCATCAGCATGCGGCGCACGTCAGGGTGGACGAACAGCGGGTCGGCCTTTTCCTGCGGATCCTGCGGGCCGGTGAGCGCGCGCCCCTGGCGGCGGTCCTGCGCGTACTGGACCGCGTTCTGGAACGCGATGTCGGCCTGGCCGAGCCCCTGGATGCCGACCCCGAGCCGCGCGGCGTTCATCATCACGAACATCGCCGCGAGCCCCTTGTTCTCCTCGCCGACCATCCAGCCCTTCGCGCCGTCGTAATTCATCACGCAGGTCGCGTTGGCATGGATGCCCATCTTGTGCTCGATCGAGCCGCACGAGAGGCTGTTGCGTTCACCCAGCGAGCCGTCCTCGTTCACGAGGAACTTGGGCACGATGAACAGCGAGATGCCCTTGACGCTGTCGGGTGCGTCGGGGGTCTTCGCCAGCACGAGGTGGATGATGTTGTCGGTGAGGTCATGCTCGCCCGACGAGATGAAGATCTTGGTGCCCGTGACGTCATAGCTGCCGTCGCCGTTCGGCACCGCGCGGGTACGGATCAGGCCGAGGTCGGTGCCGCAATGCGGCTCGGTCAGGTTCATCGTGCCGCCCCATTCGCCCGAGATCATCCTGGGCGCATAGGTGGCCTTCTGCTCGTCCGATCCCTTGACCAGAATCGCGGCGACCGCCGCCTGGGTCAGCCCGGGGTACATGGAAAAGGCCTGGTTGGCGGCCATGCGATATTCCTCGACCGGGAAGCCGACGACGTGCGGCAGCCCCTGCCCGCCGAACGCCTCGGGCTGGGTCAGCAGCGTCCAGCCGGCGTCGCAATAGGCCTTATAGGCTTCCTTGAATCCTTTCGGCGTCGTCACCGAGCCGTCGTCGTGCCGCGTGCAGCCTTCCTGGTCGCCCGAATAGTTGATCGGGAAAAGCACCTCCTCGCAGAATTTCCCCGCCTCGCTCAGTACCGCCTCGACCATGTCGGGCGTGGCGTTGGCGAACCCTGGCAGGTTGGCGTAGCGTTCGATGCCGAGCATGTCGTTGATCAGGAACAGCGTATCCTGCACGGGAGCGCGATAGACGGGCATGGGGTATCCTTCTGAGAATCGGGTGTCAGCAATCGGTCCTTGCCTGGGGAGCGGCTCAGCCGGCCTTCTGGCCGGCGTCGACCTTCTTCACCGTATCGATGAACCGTGACAGCTCATCTACAGCGCTGTCAATATCGTCGCGCTGGCGGCGCAGGAGCGCGATGCGTTCCTGGCATTTCTCTATCGTCACCTGGCGCTGCAGCTTGCGGCCGTCGCCGACGTCGTAGAGGTCGATCATCTCGCGAATGTCGGCGAGGCTGAAGCCGGTGCGCTTGGCACGCAATATCCAGGCGAGCCGAGCGCGATCGCGCTTCGAATAGATGCGCGACAGCCCCTTGCGCGACGGGCTGATCAGCCCCTCGTCCTCATAGAAGCGCAGCGCACGCGCGGTCACGCCGAATTCGGTCGACAAATCGGTGATGCTGAACTGTTCGCGCCCCAGATGATCGGGCGTGTCGATATGGGCGTGGCCGTATTCTTCGGTCATGATGACAGGATTAGTTTCCGTTGACGTGAACGTCAAGGCTCGCGGAATCGAGGGGAGGCCCGCGGTTCAATCGGCGCAGGGCCGGGTGTTATTGCCCTCTTCGTCGCGCATCTGCAAGCGTTTCGCGTCGGCGACCGACCAACTCGCGCGCGGCAGCCGCAGCCCCGCGAGCGAGGCGCGGCCCGGACACAGGCTGTCGCACTGTGACGGCAGGCTTCCCGGCAGCCGCAGCTCATCTTCTTCCTCGCGCAAGACGACGCTGCAATCCTCGACGCCGGCGAAAGTGAAGCGCCAGCCGTCGCCTTCGCGCGCGACCGAGCCACTTGCTCGACATGAAAAGCCCGTGCCGAACGCCGCGCTGACGGCAAAGCGCCACCGCCCCGCACCGTCGGGCACCACGCACAACGCATCGCGCCCCAGCTCGTGCGCGCGCTCGAACACGCCGGTCGGCTCGGCCGCATCGGGTCGCACGACGCCGCGTTCGCGCGCCGCGAGTTCGAGCGGATTGTCCGCGTCGATCGACCGGGCTTCCTGTTCCGGCGGCGGCCGGTCGCAACCCGTTAGGAGCAGCGCGCCCGCCAGGAGCGGCAGGCTAGCCCTGCGCATCGTTTTCGAGGAAGGTCAGGCTCCCGTCGCGCTCGACCCGGCGATAGAAGCAGGAACGGCGCCCGGTGTGGCACGCCGGCCCCGCGGGCCGCACAACCAGCAGCAGCGCATCCTGGTCGCAATCGACGCGCATCTCGACCAGCGACAGCCCGTTCCCGGACGTTTCGCCCTTGCGCCACAGCGCGCTGCGCGATCGCGACCAGAAATGCGCCTGTCCCGTTTCCTGCGTCAGCCGGATCGCCTCGGCGTTCATATGCGCGACCATCAGCAGCGCGCGCGTGTCGACGTCGACGACGATCGCGGTCACCAGCCCGGCGGCATCGAAGCGGGGAAGGAAACGGTCGGTGGTGTCGCGCGGGTCGGCCATGACACGGCCTTTAGGACAGGCCGGCGGCGCCTGAAAAGGCCCCTTTCCGAAAAGAGTCCAAACAAGGGGGCGACATTTGCCTTCGGCGCTCCTATATGCGCGCCAGTTGCCGCCCCCAACGCCCCGGATCATCATGCTGACGACCCATCCTTTCGACGACGACAAGCTCCGCGAGGAGTGCGGCGTCTTTGGCATCCATGGCGCCGACAGCGCCGCCGCGGTCGTCGCGCTCGGCCTCCACGCGCTGCAGCATCGCGGACAGGAAGCCGCGGGCATCACCGGCTTCGACGGCAAGGAATTCCACACCCACCGCGCGATGGGCCATGTCGCGGGCAATTTCGACCGCGACGACATCATGCGCCAGCTCGCCGGCGCCTCGGCGATCGGCCATGTCCGCTATTCGACGACGGGCGAAACCGCGCTGCGCAACGTCCAGCCGCTGTTCGCCGACCTTGCCACCGGCGGTTTCGCGGTTGCGCACAACGGCAATATCTCGAACGCCGTGGCGCTGCGGAAGATCCTTGTCCGCCGCGGCTCGATCTTCCAGTCGACCAGCGATACCGAGGTGATCATCCACCTCGTCGCGACGTCGAGTTATCGTACCCTGCTCGATCGTTTCATCGATGCGCTGAAGCAGGTCGAAGGCGCCTATTCGCTGATCGTGCTGACCGCGGAAGGCATGATCGGCTGCCGCGATCCGCTCGGCATTCGTCCGCTCGTCATCGGCAAGCTCAACGACGCCTTCATCCTCGCGTCCGAAACGGTGGCGCTCGACGTCGTCGGCGCCGAATTCGTGCGGTCGGTCGAGCCGGGCGAGCTGGTCATCATCCGCGACGGCGAACTGACGTCGCACCATCCCTTTGCCGAGCGTTCCGCGCGCCCGTGCATCTTCGAATATGTCTATTTCTCGCGTCCCGATTCGATCGTCGACGGCACCAGCGTCTATTCGGTGCGCAAGGCGATCGGCGCCGAGCTGGCACGCGAAAATCCCGTCGATGCCGATCTCGTCATCCCCGTCCCCGATTCGGGCACGCCCGCGGCGATCGGCTATGCGCAGGAATCGGGCATTCCCTTCGAACTCGGGATCATCCGCTCGCACTATGTCGGGCGCACCTTCATCCAGCCCGGCGACAAGGTCCGCCACCTGGGCGTCAAGCTGAAGCACAACGCCAACCGCGCGCTGATCGCGGGCAAGCGGATCGTGCTGATCGACGATTCGATCGTGCGCGGCACGACCAGCCTGAAGATCGTGCAGATGATGCGCGACGCGGGCGCGGCCGAGGTGCATATGCGTATCGCGAGCCCGCCGACCCAGCACAGCTGCTTCTATGGCGTCGACACGCCCGAGCGCGCCAAGCTGCTCGCGGCGCAGATGACGATCGGTCAGATGGCGAATTTCATCAACGCCGACAGCCTCGCCTTTCTGACCATCGACGGCCTCTACCGCGCGCTCGGCGAAGCGAAGCGCAACGACGATATTCCGCAATATTGCGACGCCTGCTTCACGGGCGCCTATCCGACCACGCTGACCGATTTCGACGAGCATGCGCTGGAAGACCAATTTTCGCTGCTTGCCGAACGGGTTGTCTGACACAATGAGCAAAGTGACTGAAGAGCTGGCGGGCCAGGTCGCGCTCGTTACCGGCGCGAGCCGCGGGATCGGCGAAGCGATCGCCGAGGCGCTGGCGGCGCGCGGCGCGCATGTCGTGATCACCGCGCGCACCGCGGGCGGACTCGAAGAGCTCGAAGACCGTATCCACGCCGCCGGCGGCAGCGCGACGATCGCTCCGCTCGACCTGACCGACGGCGACAGCATCGCCCGGCTGGCGAGCGCGATGGCCGAACGCTGGCAGCATCTCGACATGCTCGTCCTCAATGCGGCGATGCTCGGCACGCTGACTCCGGTCGGGGCGATCGACGGCAAGGAATTCAACAAGCTGCTGACGCTGAACCTCGTCGCGCAGCAGGCACTGATCGCCAATTTCGACCCGCTGCTTCGGCGCGCCGCGCACGGTCGCCTGCTCGCGCTGTCGACCGGCGTTGCGCGCGAACCCCGCGCCTATTGGGGTGCCTATGCGGCGTCGAAGGCGGCGCTCGAGGTGCTGGTGACCAGCTATGGCGCCGAGATGCGCAATATCTCCAACGTCCGCACCGCGATCCTCGACCCCGGCGGCACCCGCACCCAGATGCGCGCCCGCGCCTATCCGGGCGAGGATCCGCAGAGCATTAAGGAGCCCGCAGCGGTCGGCGAATTCGTCGCGAAGCTGATGGTCGACGGCTTCGACAGCACCGATTTCCATGCGCTGCCGAAAGTTATGGTCGAGGCTTAACGCGATCTTTGCTTTCCCATGTGTAGAAGAGCGGCCGGTTTCGCATTCTGCAAAAGGCACTCGCATGGCCAGCACCTTTATCCGCTCGCTCGTCGCAACCGTGGTCGGGATCGTCGTCGCCTTCGCGCTGATCCTGCTCGCGCAATATGCGGGCGGCGAATTGTCGCCCGAAGCCTATGACCCCGTGACCGGCGAGATACTGATCCCCGCGGGCGCGACGGTCGCGCTGATCGTCGGCTGGTTCGCGGGCGCCTTCGCCGGCGGATGGGTCGCGATGCGCGTCTCGGGCCGCGCCGGACCCGGCTGGGTCGTCGCGGGCGCGGTGATCGGCGCCGGCCTCTATCGCGCGGTGACCTTGGCCGACGCCTGGTGGGTGATGGCGCTCGGCGTCCTCGTCCCGCTCGCCGCCGCCTGGGCGGCGCAGCGCACCACGAGCCTCGCCGCGAACTGAGAGCGTCGCCCCTGCGAAGGCAAAGGCGACGTTTCCCTATTTAGCCTCGCGGTCCACCGCCGCCTGCACCGCCTTGTAAAAAGCCTCGCGCGCCGCGCCGACGCCCTCGGGGTCGGTCGCGGTCGGCCAGTTGCCGTTCGACGCGATCACCAGCTTGCGCGCCGGGTCGATGAAGATGCCCTGGCCGAAGATGCCCTGCGCGGCGAAGCTGCCGTCGTCGTTGGTCCACCATTGATAGCCATAGCCGCGGCCCGGAATGTCGATGCCGGCCTGCTTGGTCGTCGCGGCGGGAAGCCAGTCGTCGGGCAGCATCTTCTGGCCGCCCGCGACGCCGCCGCCGAGGATGAACTCGCCGAAGCGGGCATAGTCGCGCAGGCTGGCGGACATGCAGCAGCCGCTGATCTCGTGCCCCGTCGGCCCGAGCATCCACACCGCGTCCTGCTCCATGCCGAAGGGTTTCCAGACCTTCTCCGACAGATAGTCGGATAGCGTCTTGCCCGTCGCGCTCGACACCAGCACGCCGATCAGATTGGTTTCGCCGGTCTTGTAAACCCACTTCGAGCCCGCGGGCGCTTCGCGCGGCAAGGTCTTCATATAACTGACGGTTATATCTTCCCCCGCGACGGGCTTTTGCAGGTTGAACTGCGCGACGTCGGACTTGGGATCGGTATAATCCTCGTTCCATTTGACGCCCGAGGTCATCGTCAGCAACTGGCGGACGCTGACGTCATCATAAGCCGACCCTTTGAGCCCCGGAATATAGACAGTCACCTTGTCGTCGAGGCTCTTGATATAACCGTCCTTCACCGCCGCGCCGACGAGGGTCGAGGTGAAGCTCTTCGCGACCGAAAAGCTGGTCCAGCGACCCGCGGCGCCATAGCCGAGCGCATATTTCTCGAGCCGGATCTTGCCGTCCTGGACGATGATCAGCCCCGCGTTGCGCTGCTTTGCCATATAGGCGTCGACATCGACGCCGACGTCGAGCGGTTTGCCGGCAGGCAGTGGATGCACCACCCCGCCGGCCTTGATCGTGTGGACGACGACCTTGGGCACCGTTTCCATCGTGCGGAAGGCAGCGTCGCGTTGATCCTGGCTCCAGAACAGCACATTCAGATCCTTTGGCAAATTGTCGGCGGTCTGGGTCGAGGCGGGCGCCCCGCACCCCGCGGTCGCGGCGCACAGCAGCGCCGCCGCCCATAATCTTCGCATGATCTTCCCCTCCCCTGTTCAGGCCGTCTTTTCGAGCGTCACCTGCGCGACGTCGATGCCGCCGCCGCGAAAGCCGCCTTCGCAATATTGCAGATAATAGCGCCACAGCCGCACGAACCGCTCGTCGAACCCCGCGGGCAGATGGCCCGCCGTGACGACCGCGTCGAACCGCTCGCGCCATTGGCGCAGCGTTTCGGCATAGTCGCCGCCAAAGCGCCGCACGTCGCGCCACGCCAGCCCGCGTTCCTCGGCCAGCGCGCGAAAGCGGCTTTCGGAGATCAGGCATCCGCCGGGGAAGATATAGGCCTGGATGAAATCGCTGCCCGCCGCATAGGCATCGAACAGGGCGTCGCTGATCAGGATATACTGGATCGCCGCCTTGCCGCCGGGGCGTAGCAGCCGGGCGATCGCGTCGAGATAGGCGGGCCAATAGGCCTGCCCGACCGCCTCGACCATCTCGACGCTTGCGATGGCGTCGAAGGGACCCTGCGCGTCGCGATAATCGCAGAGCTCGACCTTCGAGCGACCGATGAGGTCAACCGCCGCGACGCGCGCCGCAGCGACCGCCGCCTGCGCGGGCGACAGGGTGATGCCCGTGTAGAGCGCGTCGTGCCGCTCGACCGCCCGCTCGGCGAGCGCGCCCCAGCCGCAGCCGATCTCGAGCAGCCGGCTGCCCGAATGCAGGTCGAGCCGGTCGAGAATCGCGTCGATCTTGGCATTCTGGGCCTGATCGAGCGTCATACCGGGGCTGGTGAACAGCGCGCTCGAATAATTCATCTTCGAATCGAGCCACAAGCGATAGAAATCATTGCCCAAATCATAATGGGCGTGGATGTTCCGCTTGGCGCCGCGGCGGCTGTTGCGGTTGAAGGCATGGACCGCTTTATTGACCCAGCGCCACGGCCCGCGCGCGCGGCCGACATTGCCGAGCGCCTCGCCGTTGCGCATGAACAGGTCGAACAGCGGAACCGGGTCGGGCGACGACCATTCGCCATGCTCCCAGGCGCGATACCAGCCGACCGACCCCGACAGCGCGAGTCGTACGAGCGCGGCCCAGCTGTGCAGGTGGACGATCGCGGTCGGCCCCTTGCCGCGCCCGCCCAGGATCCGCACGCTGCCGTCGGGCAGATACCCCTCCAGCGTGCCATGATCGAGGCCCCGATCGATGCGGTCGAGCATGCGGTGGAACAGGCCCGACGGCGCGCGCGCCATCAGCCACGCCAGCCCGCCGCCCGAGCGAAACACCCGGTCGGCGCGCAGCAATTCCTTGCCGCGCCGGGGACTGACATGCGTGTTCATGGCATCTTTGTGCCGCAAATGCAGCGGCCTGACAATCGCCTGTCGCGTGGCGTCATGACGCCGTTTCCGCCTATTCGGCGTGGCTGGCGGTGTCGGGCGCCCTGACGCGAACCATGAAGCGGTCGCGCGCCAAAGGCTGCATGAAGCGCTGGTCGCGCAACACGATCGCGTCGCCGTCGCGTGTCGCCACCGGCATGCGCGCCCAGAAGAGGAAGGCGCGCGCCGCCGGATCGGCCTTCGCCCACAGGCGGAGGCGCAGGTCGTCCATGCCGGTCGGCACGCCCGGCTCGACGGTGCTGCCCGAACCGAGCGCATAGGCGCCGCTGCCATAGCGTCCGCCTTCGCGCCAGAAGACGTCGCGCCGCCAGAAGGCGAGCGGCGGCGGGCTGGCGACGACGAGCGCATCGCCCTGCCCCTGCCGGCGCAGCAAATCGGCGACCTGCGCCTCGGCGCGGCCGGTGATCAGCCCATTGGCAAAAATATAGGCGCAAACGGCGATGAAGCCGATCCACGCGGGCCGCGTCCATCGCGGCGCCCCCGTGCGCTCGCGGCGCAGCGACAGCCAGGCCGACAGGCCGAGCACGATCCATATCCACGGATCGATGATGAACAGCGTGTCGCCGTAGAACCAGCGATGGCTGAAAGGCTCGAGCAGGCGGATGCCGTAATTGTTGAGCCAGTCGAACACAGGATGGCTGAGGCAGCCGAGATAGGCGAGCGCGAGCAGCCAACCCTTGTGAAGCGCCGGACGCGTCACGGGCCGCGTGCCCCGCCGCGCCTGCCAGCGGTCGAAGGCGATCATCGCCGCCCAGAGGATCAGCGGCAGGAGCAGCAACGCGATCGGCCCGTGAGTGATGCCGCGCCGCATCGCGAGCGACTCGATGCCATAGACGGCGCAGCCCGCGTCGATATCGGGCAGGTTCGCGGCGATGATCAGCGTCGGCATCGCCAACGCGGTCTTCCGCTTGAGCCCCATTTGCCCAAGCACCGCGCCGACCAGGCTGTGCGTCAGATTGTCCATTGCCGCCTATAGAGCCGACGCGAACCGCCGCCGCAAGCGGGTCAGAGCTCGGGCCCGCCTTCCTTGACCGTCCAGGTCTGCCCCTTCTTGAGCAGCCCCTGCAGATCGGCGGTCTTGCCCTCGCGTGCCGCAGCATTCTGGCGGACGACGTCGGCTTCGAAAGTCGGGCGCGGGTCGTCGTAGAGGACGCCGAGCGCCATCGGGAATTCGCCGAAGCGCATCTCGACGAGCATGTGTGCGACGCTGCGGTTGGTGACGTCATGGACGATCACGCCCGCGGCCTTCCAGTCGCCATCGACGACATCGACGACCTTCAGCGTCAGCGCCTCATTGTCGAGCGCGATGCCCTTCGTTCCCTTCGCGAACAGCATCGGTTCGCCGTTCGCCAGCCAGAGCTGGCGATCCTCGGCGCCCTTGGGCGCGGCGAAATCCTGGAACACGTCCTTGTTGTAGACGATGCAGTTCTGGAAGATCTCGATGAACGCCGCACCCTTGTGCGCGTGCGCCGCCTTCAGCACGTTCGGCAGTTCCTTCGACACGTCGAAGCCGCGCGCGACAAAGCGCGCGCCGGCGCCGAGCGCGAAGGCGCAGGGCTGCGCCGGGCGGTCGACCGAGCCATAGGGGGTCGAGGGGCTGTTGGTGCCGACGCGGCTGGTCGGCGAATATTGCCCCTTGGTCAGGCCGTAGATCTCGTTGTTGAACAGCATGATCTGGCAATCGAGATTGCGGCGGATCAGGTGCATCGTGTGGTTACCGCCGATCGACAGCCCGTCGCCGTCGCCGGTGACGATCCAGATGTCGAGATCCGGATTGGCGAGCTTCAGCCCCGTCGCGAAGGCCGGCGCGCGGCCGTGGATCGTGTGGAAGCCATAGGTTTCCATATAATAGGGAAAACGCGAAGAGCAGCCGATGCCGCTGATGAACACGGTCTTTTCGGGCGGCGTCCCCGTTTCGGGCATGGTGCGCTGCACCGCCTTCAGGATCGCATAGTCGCCGCAGCCGGGGCACCAGCGCACTTCCTGGTCGCTTTCCCAGTCCTTGAGCGTGGTCGTCTTCGCGATGGTGGTCATCTCGTTCACTGCAGCGCCTCCTCGATGGCGGCCTCGATTTCGGCGATACGGAAGGGCTGGCCCGATACCTTGTTGAGCGGCCGCGCATCGACCAGATACTGGTCGCGCAGCACCGTCTTCAACTGCCCCGTGTTCATTTCGGGCACGATCACCTTGTCATAGCTTTTGAGCAGTTCGCCGAGGTTGGCGGGCAGCGGCCAGACGTGACGGATGTGGATATGGCTGACGTCATGGCCCTCGGCGCGCTTGCGGCGCACCGCCTGGTGGATCGGGCCGAAGGTCGAGCCCCAGCCGACCACCGCGAGCTTGCCGCCCTCGGCGCCGAGTTCGACGATCTGATCGGGGATACGGATGCCGTCGACCTTCGCCTTGCGGATGTCGGTCATCGCCTGGTGGTTTTCGGGATTATAGTTGAGGTGGCCGGTATCGACCTCCTTCTCGATCCCGCCGATGCGATGCAGCAGGCCGGGCGTGCCGGGTTTGACCCACGGCCGCTTGAGCTTCTCGTCGCGGCTGTAGGGTTTGAAGCCGCCCTCTGGAACCTCGGTCAGGAACTCGACCGGAAAAGCCTCGTAAGCCGTGAGGTCGGGCACCGCCCACGGCTCGGCCGCGTTGGCGATATAACCGTCGGTGAGCAGCATCACCGGCGTCATATATTGCACCGCGATGCGGCACGCCTCGATCGCGCATTCGAACGCGTCGCCCGGTGAACGCGCCGCGATCACCGGCATCGGCGCGTCGCCGTTGCGGCCGTAGACCGCCTGATAGAGGTCCGACTGCTCGGTCTTGGTCGGCAGGCCCGTCGAGGGACCGCCGCGCTGCGAATTGACGATGACGAGCGGCAGCTCGGTCATGATCGCGAGGCCCATCGCCTCGCCCTTCAGCGCGATGCCGGGCCCCGACGAGCTGGTCACGCCGAGCGAGCCGCCATAGCTCGCCCCGATCGCGGCGCAGATCGCGGCGATCTCGTCCTCGGCCTGGAAGGTCGTGACGTCATATTCCTTGAGCCGCGACAGATGGTGGAGGATCGCCGACGCCGGCGTGATCGGATAGCCGCCGAAGAACATCGGCAGCTTTGCAAGCTGCGCGCCCGCGACGAGGCCGAGCGCGACCGCCTCGGCGCCGGTCAGCGTGCGATAGAGGCCCGGCGCGACCGGCGCGGGAGCGACGTGGTGCTGCTTGAGCGGGCCCGACAGCTCGGCGGTCTCGCCATAGGCGTGGCCCGCGTTGAGCGCGGCGATATTGGCGTCGGCAAGCTCGGGCGCTTTCGCGAACTTCGCCTTGAGCCAGTCGATCAGCGGCGCGCGGTCGCGGTCGAACATCCAGAGCGCGAGCCCCAGCGTCCACATGTTCTTGCAGCGCAGCGCTTCCTTGTTGCCGAGGCCGAAGGGCTTCACCGCGTCCATCGTCAGCTGGCTGATGTTGAGCTTCAGAAGCTGCCACTTCGCGAGGCTGCCGTCCTCGAGCGGGTTCGACTCATATTTCGCCTTGGCGAGGTTGCGGTCATTGAACTCGCCCTCGTCGGCGATGATCAGCCCGCCGGGCTTCAGCGACGGGACATTGGTCTTCAGCGCCGCGGGGTTCATCGCGACGAGCACGTCGGGCGCGTCGCCCGCGGTCGTGATCTCGCTCGACCCAAAATTGATCTGGAAGGCCGAAACGCCGAACAGCGTCCCCTGCGGCGCCCGGATTTCGGCAGGAAAGTCCGGGAAGGTCGCGAGGTCGTTGCCCGCGAGCGCGGTCGAAAGGGTGAACTGGCCGCCCGTCAACTGCATCCCGTCGCCGGAGTCGCCGGCAAACCGCACCACCACTGCATCGGAAAGGGGGGACTGGCGTTCGTTCGCCCGGTCCTCAACCGCTGTCGCCATTATGTCTTCTGCCTTCACCAAATTTGCGAACCTGCGACATGGGCCTAGGCCCCTCGACCGCAAGCCGCAATTCAGAAAAAATTGTGCGCCGCAAAG
This sequence comes from Sphingopyxis sp. GW247-27LB, assembly GCF_002277025.1. Lineage (GTDB taxonomy): Bacteria > Pseudomonadota > Alphaproteobacteria > Sphingomonadales > Sphingomonadaceae > Sphingopyxis. Next base: position 732,395 of record NZ_NIWD01000002.1, on the reverse strand, counting down.
TCCGAACTCCCGGTGAGTTTCATTTCGCGATTGAAGTTTGACCGGCGATGCCGAATAGCTGGCATCCGAAAATGACGCTCGAAAAAGAGAGGGACCCGACAGGATGACCGACGGCACCACCCATTATACGCGCCCCGACGTGGCGGGTTTTCTCGCCTTCCTCAACGCACAGGACGGGCCGAAAATGGAAGAGCTCCCGCCCGAGGCGGCGCGGGCGATGATGCGCGCGATGGGCGAGCTTGCCGACGTGCCGCGCGGCGACATCGCGAAGGTCGAGGACCGCACGATCCCGGGCCCAGCGGGCGACATTCCGATCCGCATCTACGACAGCCATCCGGGGCGTCAGGCGGGGCCGGTGATGGTTTTCTATCACGGCGGCGGTTGGGTGATCGGCGATCTCGAAACGCACGATCCCTATTGCGCCGAAGCCGCGCGCCAGCTCGACATGCCGGTGGTCGCGGTCGATTATCGCCTGGCGCCCGAGCACCCCTTCCCTGCCGCGCCCGAGGATTGCGAGGCGGCGACGCGCTGGATCGCCGACAATATCCCCTGTACCGGCCTCGTCCTCTCGGGCGACAGCGCCGGCGGCAACCTGACCATCGCGACCGCGCTGACGCTGCGCGACAAGCCGGCGTCGAAGCCCGTGATCGCGATCCACCCCATCTATCCCGCGGTGACCACGCATCACGACTGGCAGAGCTATCGCGACTTCAAGGACGGGCATCTGCTGACCGAAGGTGGGATGAAATGGTTCGGCGACCAATATGCCGCGGCCCCCGACGATTATCGCGCCGCGCCGATCGATTTCCCCGCCGAAGGGCTGCCGCCCACCCTGCTCGTCACCGCCGGCCTCGACCCGCTGCGCGACCAGGGCCGCGCCTATGCCGCGAAACTGATCGAGGCGGGAGTGCCGACCACCTATCGCGAGGCGAAGGGCAATATCCACGGCTATATCTGCCTCGCCAAGGCGATCCCCAGCGCGGCCGAGGACATCAGGGGCAATCTGGCCGTGCTCAAGGCGATCGTCGCCGAAGCGACCGCATGACCGATCATAGCCACCTCCCCTACCGCCCCTGTGCCGGGGTGATGCTCGCCAACCGCGACGGACGCATCTTCGTCGGTCAGCGGCTCGATACGACGAGCGAGGCGTGGCAGATGCCGCAGGGCGGCATTGATCCCGGCGAGGAAGCCGAAGAAGCGGCGATCCGCGAGCTCGGCGAGGAAACCGGCGTCCACGGCGGGCTGGTCGAGATCATCGCGCGCAGCCGGCAGGAATATTTCTACGACCTGCCCGACCATCTCGTCGGCAAGATGTGGGGCGGGCGATATCGCGGCCAGCGCCAGCACTGGTTTCTGATGCGTTTCATGGGCGAGGATGGCGACGTCAATATCCATACCGAGCACCAGGAATTTCGCGCCTGGCGCTGGGCGGAGCTGGACGAGATCGAAAAGCTGATCGTCCCCTTCAAGCGCGCGCTCTATCGCGCGCTGGTCGAGGAATTCGGCCCGCTCGTCTGATCCTTGAGCGCGAGCGCGGTGCGGAACACGTCGGCGAACATGTCGGACGTCAGCCGCCCGGTGTTCGTGTTGTAACGCGAGCAATGATAGCTATCGATGAGATGGCGCCCATCGGGAAGGCGATGCACCGCGCCGTGCGCGAAGCGAAAGGCCGCAAGGCGCGCGCCAACCGCGCGCAGCGCCGCATCGTGCGCGATCCGCCCCAGCGCGATGATCACCCGCACCTTCGGCAGCGCCGCGAGCTGCGCCTCGAAAAAGGGCCTGCAGGCGGCGATCTCGTTCGGGAGCGGTTTGTTCTGCGGGGGCAGGCATTTGACGCTGTTTACGATGATCGCGCCGTCGAGCGTCAGCCCGTCGTCGGTCCGCGCGTCGTACCGCCCCCTGCTCAGCCCGAAGGCGGCGAGCGTCGCGAACAGCAGGTCGCCCGCATAATCGCCCGTGAACGGCCGCCCCGTCCGGTTGGCGCCATGCTTGCCCGGCGCGAGCCCGGCGAAGGCGAGCCACGCGTCGGGATCGCCGAAGGCGGGAACCGGCGCGTTCCACCAGCCCGGATGCTCGGCGCGGCAAGCCTCACGCAGTGCGACGAGCCGCGGGCAGCGCGGGCACTCGCGCGGCGGCTCGGTGCCGGGAAGCGGGCTGGCAATCTCCATGCCGCTGCGATAGGCGCAACGCCATGACCGGCGCAACGCCCCCCGACCGCGACCCGCTCGCCCTCTATGCCATCGGGCTCGGATCGAACCGCCGCCACGCGCGCTTCGGCGATCCGCGCCAGGTGCTGATGGCGGCACTCGCGGCGCTCGAGGCCGACGATATCGAGCCGGTCGACGCCAGCCCGATCGTCGCGACCGCACCGCTCGGCCCGTCGCGGCGGCGCTTTGCCAATGCCGCGGTGCTGGTCGCCTCTTCGCTCAGCCCGCCCGAGATGCTCGCGCGCCTGAAGGCCATCGAGGCCGCGTTCGGCCGCCGCACCGGCCAGCGGTGGAGCGCCCGCACGCTCGACCTCGACATTTTGCTCTGGTCGGGCGGCGCATGGAGCGACGGCGATCTGACGATCCCGCACCCGGCGATGACGGCGCGTGCCTTCGTCCTCGACCCGCTTGCGACGGTCGCCCCCGGCTGGCGCCACCCGATCGCGGCGCGCAGCATCCGCCAACTCGCCGCGCGGCTTCGCCGGCCAAGGCCGGCGAATAGCGCCGACGCACTATATTAGCGCGGCCCGCTCATCACTCTCCGACCCAGATCGGCGGGATATGGTGCTGCCATTCGATCGCGGCTTCGAGCTGACAGGCGAGCGCCAGCAGCAAGGCCTCCCCACCCGGACGCGTTGCGAATTGCATGCCGACGGGAAGCCCGTTGTCGCTGAATCCCATCGGCAGGCTGATCGCGGGCGTGCCGGCGAAATTGTCGATCCAGCAATAGCCCGCATAATCGATCAGCGGGTCCTTTTGATCGGCCCATGAAATATCGGGTCCGAACACGCCGATGCGCGGAATTTCGGTGCTGAGCGTGGGCGTCATCCAGATATCGATCTCTTCCAGCCGGCCGAGATAGGCGGCGACCACTCCCTCCATCGCCGTCCACGCCGCCGCGAACTCCGCGTCGCCGACCGCCTCGCCCGCCGCGACCAGCGTCGCCGATCGGTGCTCGAGGTCTTCGGTCTTGATCTCGATCCCGATCGCCTGCGACAGCATGCCGAGGCGGCGGCTGAACATGCCCTCGGTGATCGTGCCGAGCAGTTCCATCGCGGCCGGCCCCTCGAACGGAAGCTCGGCATCCGCGACCGTGTGGCCGAGGCGGTCGAGCAGCGCGATCGCTTCGCCGAAGACGCGCCGGACGCTGGCATCGGGCAGCGCGCCGGTCCGCATCACCCGGCTATAGGCATGGATGCGCAGGCGGTGATCGACCGGCGCGGTCACCAGCGGAATGGGCGGCAGGCAGCCCGGGTCATGCGTCTGCGTCGCCTCGAGCCACGCCGCGGTGTCGCGCACCGTGCGGCTGACGCAGCCGTTCACCGTCAGGTCGGCGATCGATCGGAACGCCTCTTCGCCGGCATTGCGGCCGCGCGACGGCTTCAGGCCGACGAGGCCGCAGGGCGCGGCGCCGTGACGGATCGATCCGAGTCCGTCGCTCGCATGGGCGACGGGGACGACCCCGGCGGCAACCGCCGCCGCTCCGCCGCCCGACGAGCCGCCCGGCGAATAATCGAGGTTCCACGGATTGCGCGTGGGGCCGAGCAAGGGCGATTCGGTGACCGCGTTGAGCCCCAGCTCGGGCATCGCCGAGCGCGCGATCGAGATTGCGCCGGCGCCCGCGATCGCCCGCGCATAGGGCGCATCGTCGGGGGGAATGAAATCGCGCAGCGCGGCCGACCCGAAACTCGCCGGTATGCCCTTTTCGGGAAGCATGTCCTTGATCAGCGTCGGAATGCCGGCGAGCGAACCGGAGCGGGGCTCGCCCGCCTGCGTACGTGCGCGCTCGAATGTCGGCCAGGCGATGAAGTTGAGCTGCGGGTTGACCGCTTCGGCGCGCTCGATGGCCCGGTCGACCAGCGCGCGCGCGGTGACGCGTCCCGACGCAAGCGCCTCGCGCATATCCATCATGTCCGAGGAGACGGGTCCGGTCGATAGTTTCGTCGTCATGGCAATTCCTTCGAGAGTCCGGGCCGGATCGCCCGCAGGGTAGCGGCATAGGGCTTGGGTGCGAATGCCATCAGCACCGCCGAGACGACGAGCGACGGCAGGCTGACGACGGTGATGGCGTAGAGCATGCCGCGCGACCCCTCGATCAGACCCGATATCCAGCCGATCGCGAGCGGCGACACGGCCAGCGCGAGCGCGTTGACGATGCCGAGCAGCGCCAGGACGCGCGAACGCAGGTGCGGCGGTGCGAGATTCTGGAGCACGCCGGGCATCAGCGAGGAGGCGGCGATGCCGAGCGCGCCCTGCACCCCCGCGATGGCATAGGCCTGCGGCGCCGAGGTCGCGAGCGGCAGCAAGGCGGCTGGCAGCGGGGTCAGCGCGACGAAGATCGCGGCGGCGCTGATGGGGTCGAGGTCGGCATCCCTGCGGCGTAGCCTGAGGATCAGCGGCGCGAGCAGCACGCCGACCACCGTCGCGATCATGATCGCGGTGCCGAGCCCGACGCCGACCGTCGCGGGATCGATCCCGAAAGCGCGCGGCAGCGCCAGCGGAAACCACATCAGCCCCGAGGTCATCGCGACCGCCATCGCGAAAATCGACCCGAAGATGCAGACCAGCGTGCGCCAATGCGCGGTCGCATAGGGAATGAAGTCGCGGGAGCCCGCTTCATCGGCCTCGGCCGGCGTTCCCACGCCGACCCGATGGCCGAGCGGCATCGTCAGGACGAGCAGGAAGAAGATCGGGCCCGGAAGCGCGATCAGCATCATCGCGAGGCGCCAACTGTCGATACCGGCGAGCCAGCCGGCGAACATACCGTGCGATCCGGCCAGCCATTGCAGTATCGCGCCCCCTAGCGCCATGCCGAGCCCGGCGCCGAGCAGCGAACCGCCGTAGAAGATGAAATTCGCGGTGTTGCGCTGCTTCTCGGGAAAGAGGTCGGGGATCAGGGCAAAGACGATCGGCGCGAGGCCGGCTTCGCCGATCGCGATCCCGATCGTCGCGGCGAACAGGCCCCCGAAGCTGTCCTGAAAAGCGAAGAGCGCGGTCGCAAGCGACCAGCAGGCGACCCCGAGCGCGAGCAGGAGGCGGCGCCCGAACCGGTCGGCGAGCCAACCCATCGGATAGCTCGCGACGCTGGCGAAGACGGCCATGCCGAGCCCCTGCAACATGCCGAGCTGCAAATCGGTAAAGCCGAGCGACGTCTGGAGCGACGGCGCGATCAGGCTGAGCATCTGGCGGACGACGAAGGCGAAGAGCGTCGTCATCAGCAGGACGGCGAGCCCGTACCATGCCCATCGCGTGCCGTTCGGCGCCTGTCTGGCGTCCGTCGCCACTATAGGAAAATCCCCACTTACGGACCTGTCTGCGCCGACGCCCATACACGCTCTCCCTCCGGGCCGATCTCGCGGCCTATGGCGTCACTATTAAAACAGGTTGACTTTATTGTAAATAGAGTAGAAGCATCGGCGCGACAGCGGGAGCGGCGCGATCGACCGATTCCCGCCGGGAGAAGATCGATGGCATTTTCGGTTCGTGCGGCGCTCGAGCAATTCGCTCTTCCCCATCCCTCGGGCGAAGGCCAGCTGACGATCAGCGTCGCGGTGCCGACCAGCCCCATGCCCGACACGGGCGTTCCCATACTCTATGTCGTCGACGGCGACCTGTTGTTCGGAATGGCGGCGGAAATCGCGCGCGCCATGTCGAGCGTCGCCGCCTTTCCCGCCCATTATGTCGTCGGCATCGGTTATGACGCCGCCTATTCCGATGTTCTGAAGCTCCGCACCGCGGACCTCGCGCCGCCGATCGGGGCCGAGGCCCTCGAAAGCCTCGGCGGGCTCGCCGCGGCGATCGGCGGCGCGCGGAGCGGCGGCGCCGATGCCTTCCTCACCTTCCTGACCGACCGGCTGCGCCCCGAGGTCACCGCGCGCTATCCGCAGACGGCGGATGGTCCGCACATATTGTTCGGCCATTCGCTCGGCGGCCTGTTCGCCGCGCGCGCGCTGCTTACCCGACCCGACAGCTTCTCCGCTTTCATCGCGAGCAGCCCGTCGCTCTGGTGGGACGGTTTCTCGATCCTGAGCCAGCTGCCCCCGTTCCGGGAGCGGCTCGCCGCCCTGCCCCGCCAGCCGCGTGTCTTCGTCGACGTCGGCGCCAGGGAGCAGGAGCTGCCGACGAGCGTGCCCGACGGCATCGAGGTGACGCTGGAGGAAGCGCAGGCGCAAATCCGCGCCGCGCGCATGGTCGATGCCGCCTGCGAATTCGCGACTGCGCTGCGCGAAGCCGGCGTCGCCGAGCTGCGGCATGTCGCCTTCGCAGAGGACGACCATGTCTCGGCGGCGCCCGCAGCCATCCTGCACGGCATGCGCTTCGCGCTCGGTCGCGAGCGCTGAACCGAAAACGAAAATCTGACGAGGGGACTGAGAATGCGATATCTGACCAAGGCCCTGAGCGGCTCCGCACTGGCTCTCGCACTCGCATCGCCGACCATCGCGTGGGCGCAGGACGGCGACGCGAATGCGGGCGACGAGATCATCGTGACAGCCCAGAAGCGATCGCAGACCCTGATCGATGTGCCGCAGTCGGTATCGGTCGTGTCGGGCGCCACGCTCGAGCAGCAGGGCGCGACCAGCTTCGCCGATTATCTGAAGAATGTCCCGAGCCTGCAACTCGTTCAGGGTACGCCCGGCCAAGGGCGGCTCGTGCTGCGCGGCATCAACACCGGCGGCGTCGCGTCGACCGTCGCCGTCTATGTCGACGAGACGCCGTTCGGATCGAGCACCGCGCTCGCCAACGCGGCCGAGCTCGCGGGCGATTTCGATTCGTTCGACGTCGCGCGGATCGAGGTGCTGCGCGGCCCGCAGGGGACGCTCTATGGCGCGAGTTCGCTGGGCGGCCTCCTGAAATTCGTCACCAACGAGCCCTCGACCGCCGGCTTCGAGGCGAAGGCGCTCGCCGGAGCCGAGTTCACCGACGGCGGCAACGCGTCCTGGCGCGGCGCGGCGATGGTCAACGTGCCGCTCGGCGAGACGCTCGCGTTCCGCGCCTCGGGATCCTACCGCAAGCAGGGCGGCTATATCGATTCGATCGGGACCGCCGCGTCGAACGTCCGCAGCAACATCAATGATTTCGAAAATTACGGCGGCCGCGCCTCGCTGCTCTGGACGCCCGACGTCAATCTCAGCGTCCGGCTGAGCGCGCTGTTCCAGAACCTCTATGTCGACGCGCCGGGTATCGTCGAGGCCGATCCCGCGACGCTCGAACCGCTTTATGGCGGGCTGACCCAGTCCGAATATCTGCCGACCTTCAGCGATGTGAAATACCGGCTCTACAATGGCACGGTCACTTATGATTTCGGCGGTGCGACGCTGACGTCGGCGACCAGCTATGGCGAGCAGCTCCAGTCGTTCCGTGCCGATTACACCGCTAATCTGTCGGCGGCGCTCGGCGGGCCCTATGTCTATTTCGACCAGCTGACCGAAAGCCGCAAATGGACGCAGGAACTGAGGCTCGCGTCGAACGGCGGCGATTTTCTGGAATGGTTGGTCGGCGGCTATTACACGCACGAAAAGGCCCGGATCTTCCAGAATCTGAAGACCGCCGTGCCCGGAACTCCCGGAGTGCTGACGCCGATCGACCTGCCCTTTGAACTGGCGGTGTTCCATCTCGATTCGCGTTATGAGGAGGTTGCGGGCTTCGCCAACGCCACGCTCCACCTCGCCCCCTGGTTCGACATCGACCTGGGCGGCCGCTACAGCCACAACAGCCAGAGCGCCGACCAGGTCACCGACGGCGCGCTGCTCGGCGCGGCGGTCATCAGGGACGTGCGCTCGTCGGACAATGTCTTCACCTGGTCGGTCGCGCCCAAGATCAAGTTCGGTACCCAGACGTCGCTCTATGCCCGCGTCGCCAAGGGCTATCGGCCCGGCGGCCCGAACGTCATTCCGATCAATTCGCCTCCGGGCACACCGACGACGTTCGAGCCCGACACCGTTACCAGCTACGAAATCGGGTTCAAGGGCGACACCGCCGACCGCAGCGCCTCGATCGAGGCGTCGCTCTATCATATCGACTGGAGCGACATCCAGTTGGCGGCCGTCGTCAACGGGTTCGGCGTCAACGTCAACGGAACGAGCGCCAAGGTCGACGGGGCCGAAATCGCAGCCACGCTGCGGCCGACCAGAGGCCTCACCACCTCGATCAGCTTCACCGTCAACGATGCGAAGCTCAGCGGCGATACCGACCCGGTGGCGGTGGGTGCCGTCAAGGGGGATCGCCTGCCCTTCACCCCCAAATATGCCGTCAATCTCAACGCCGATTATCGGTGGGACCTGGGTCCGAACATCGCCGCATCGATCGGCGGCTCGATGCGGTCGCTTTCACGCCAGAGCGGCAGTTTCGATCCCGCCTATCTCGCGGCCTTCGGTCACTTCGCGCGCGTGGATGCCTATGAGGTCATCGATCTTCGCGCCGGCCTCGACTTCGGGCGCTATTCGCTGAGCGCCTATGCCAATAATGTGACGAACAGCGGCGGGATAACCTCGACGCAGGCCTTGCTCGGGGTCGCGGGATTGCCGCGGAACGTCAATGGAGCCCTGGGGACGGGCGTGGTCCGGCCGCGAACGATCGGCGTCAACGCCACCGTGGTATTTTGAGGCGGCTCGCGTATCAGCAACGCACGCGCTATCGCAGATGATCGAGGCATGACGACCACAGCAACCCGACCCCGACGCAGCCAGGCCGACCGCAGCGCCGCGACCCGCGCCAAGGTGCTGGCGGCGGCGCGCGACGTGCTCTGCTCGCAGGGCTATTCGGGCGCGACGATGCTCGCGATCCGTGATGCGGCGGGGATGAGCCTCGGCGCCATCCAGCACCAGTTCCCGACCAAAGCCAAGCTGATGGCGGCGGTCGCGGCCGAATTCGCGGCTTATCGCACCCGCATATACACCGAAGCCATTCGAGCGGGCGCGACACCCCGGGAGTCGATGGAAAATCTGATCGACGCCAATTATCAAATGATCAGCCGCCCCGAAATGGCCGCGGTCCTGGAGATCCATCTTGCCCGCCGCAACGACCCCGATCTCGACCAGGAGGTCGGGCCGAGCGCGCGGCGCTTCGATCGCAGGGTTCGCTTGTGGGGCTATCTCATCCTGCGCGCAGCCGGCATCGACAATGACGAGGCGTATCAGACGCTCCAGTTGCTCAACAATGCGGTCACGCGCGGCCTGACGGTCGAATATATCCGCAGTCCGAACCGGGCGCTGATCGAACGATCCATCGCGATATGGAAACGGCAGATGCTCGAACTGGTCTTCGGCAACTGAAAAGGCCCTCGGGCGGCGCCCGACTATTTTCCTTGCGCCGCGAGGACGCGCAGGATGTTGCCGCTCCACATCTTCTCGATATCGGCGTCGGAATAGCCCGCCTGCTTCAGCCGCTCGGTGACCTTGGGCAGCGCCGTGATATCCTCGATACCCTTGAGGCCGCCACCGCCGTCCCAGTCGGCGCCGAAGCAGATATGATCGACGCCCCCGACCTCGATCGCGCGCAGCACCATCTTCATATAATCCTCGAAATCGGCCGCCCACATCGCCTCGGTCTTGTCGAGCTCGCGCCACTGGCGGGTGAGGKCGGCCTGCGCTTCGGGGCTCAATTCACCGATGCGCTCATAGTCGGCGAACAGCTTCGCGCGCGCCGGCGACATGGTCATTTCCGATATATAGATGGTCGAGATGCACATCGCGCCGCCCTTCGCCGCGAGCGCCTTCAGCCGCCCTTCGTCGAGGTTGCGCGGATGCTCGTGCGCCGAACGCAGGCTCGAGTGCGAAAGCAGGATCGGATATTTCGACAGCGCGAGAAGCTGATCGAAGGTCGCGTCGGACGAATGGCTCGCATCGATGACGATGCCGAGCCGGTTCATCTCGGCTACCCACTTTTTGCCGAGCGGGCTGAGGCCGTTCCAGCGCGGCTTGTCGGTCGCGCTGTCGGCGAACTGGTTGTTCGCCCCGTGCACCGGCCCCGCGAGCCGCACGCCCTTGTCGTAGAATTCCTGCAGGAGCGACAGATCCTCGCCCAGCGGATAGCTGTTCTCGATCGACTTGAAGGCGATCAGCTTGCCTTCCTTGTTCAGCCGCCGCGCATCGTCGGCGGCGCGCGCGGCGCCGATCACGCCGTTGTTGGCGGCGATCACCCGGTCGATCGCGTCCGACCTCTTGCGGGCATGGGCGAGCGCCGCCGCATAGCCTTCGTCGGTGAGCGGCCCCTGATCGGTGTAGATGGCGAAGAAGCCGCCATCGAGATTGCCGTCCTTCATCCGCGGGATGTCGAGTTGCGACAGGTCGGTCGCCAGATCGTGCCGATCGGCGAAATTCCATCCCTGCCGCTCGAAATGGAGCGGCGTATCGAGGTGGGTGTCGAGCACGAGCATCCGGCTGTGCGGCGACGCCTCGGGTGACTTCGGCTTGTCGCCGCCGCTCGAGCAGGCGGCGAGCGCGGTCGCGGTGAGTAGGATGGCGATGCGTTTCACTTCTTGTCCTCCACGGGCTTCAGGTCGAGGTCGTGATAGTCCCAGCTGAAATCGGCGATCTGGCTGACCGCCTTCATCGTCACTCCCGTCACCTTGCCCTCGGCATCGAGCGCGAAGGTGACATAGGCGGGCTCGATCGCCGGATCGTCGAACTCGGTGACGAAGCTGTCATATTGCCAATGCTTGAGCCGACCCGCCATCCGCGGCGTCGAGGTGAAATCGATCGTCAGCCCCTTCGCGCCCGACCCGATCACCACGTCGCCGTACCAGGGATCGCGGTAGCGCCCCGCATAGCCCGCGGGCGGCAGCGACGGCCCCGATTTGGCGGGCGACGCCTTCGCCTGCTTCAGATATTCGACCCCGCCCGCGAGCCGCGCCTGATACCAATCCTCCCACTTGGTGGTCCAGCCATAGTCGGGCTGGTCCAGATAATGGTCGAGCAGGTCATAGGTCAGGCCGAGGATCATGCCGCTGTCCTCGCTGTTCATCATGATCGCGAAGCCGACATTCCGGTCGGGGATCATCACCACGCGCGTGATCGATCCGAAGACACCGCCGCTATGCTGGATGATGCGGTGGCCCCGATAATCCTGCACCTGCCAGCCGAGCGCATAGGCCTGCTGCGTCGGCTGCGCGGGCTTCAGCGCGTCGGGCAGCGGGGTGATCGGCATCGGGGTGACGGGCGTCCACATCTCGGCCGCCTGTTTTTCGCTGAACAGCCGGCCGCCGCCCGGAAGCGCGCCGTGCGCGAGCTGGATCTTGAGCCACGCCGCCATGTCCTCGGCGCTGAGCGCGAGCCCGCCCGCGGGCGCGCCGTTGCGGCCGAGTTCGTCGCGCTCGTCGAGCACCTGCTGCGGCCCAATTCCGCGCAGCACGCCCGACAGGCGCGCGTGCGGCCACGAGCGGTTGGCGACGGCGAAGCGGTCCTCGCTGTCGCTCGTCGCATTCTTCATGCCGCCCGCGCGCAGCACGCGCTCGCGGATGAAGTCCTCCCAGCGCTGCCCCGTGACCTCTTCGATGAGCTGCCCCGCGACGGCGTAGAGGATATTGTCATAGGCATAGGCCGATCGGAAACTCGTCCGGGGCTTCAGGAAAGCCACGCGCTCGGCGGTCTGCTTGCGGGTCAGATGCGTGCGCGGCACGAACATCAGATCGCCCTGCCCCAGCCCCAATCCGCTGCGGTGGACGAGCAGGTCGCGGATCGTGATCTCGCGCGTCACCCATGGGTCGTACATGCGGAACCAGGGCATATGCTTGATGACCGGATCGTCCCACGCGATCCGGCCCTCGTCGACGAGCACCGCCAGCGCCGCGGCGGTCATCGCCTTGCCGGTCGACCCGGTCTGGAAGATGGTCTCGCCGTCGACCGGCGCGCTCTCGCCGAGCTTGCGCACGCCCCAGCCGCGCGCGAGCGTGGTCTTGCCGCCCTCGACGATCGCGATCGACACGCCGGGCGCGCCGACCTTTTGCCGCAGCGCCTCGACGCTTTCACCGATGTCGGCGGGCGGATCGGCGAAGGCGGGGGTAGCGGCGGACAGCAGCAGCGACAGGGCGAGCAGACGAAGCACTTTCATGGCAAGGCCTCCATAGCGGGAGCGGATGACGGGCGCAGCAGGCGCCAGGTGCCGAGCGTGAGCAGCGGCACGACGAAAACGGCCAGGAACAGCCAGGCGAGGAAGCGATATCCGCTCGCGATCAGGTCGACGAGGCCGATCTCGCCCGCGACGAACATGCAGCCGGTGAGGATCGCCGCGCCGATCAGCGCCCGCGCCCCGGTCCCGAGCGCGGGGCGCCCCCGGCTCTCGACCGCGCCCGAGATGCGTTCGTTGATCGCATGCACCGCGCCCGCGCCACTTTCGAGCAGCGCCGCGAGGATCATCACCTGGAACAGGATGTGAAAGCCCGGCACATTCATCTGCCGGAGCAGGAAATCGGACGGCAGCGTCTCGGCGCCGATCGCGGGATAGAAGGCCATCATCGCGACGAAGAAGAGCACCGCGGGCAGCATCGACAGCGGCCCCGCGATCAGCCCGGCGACCACCGCGTCTCGCTGGCTGGTCAGGTGCCGCAGCACCGGCAGGATCACCACCGCGCCGACGATATTGTAGCTCGCATAGGTGATGCCCCCCGCCATCCAGTCGCCCGAAGGCGGCGGCGCGGCGGCGAACCCCTGCCCGATCGGCCCGCCGAAGCGCGCGAGCGCGAGGATCAGGAACAGCGCATAGATGGTGTAAAGCAGGATCGAGACATATTTGAACATCTGCTCGACGACGCCGGTACCGCGCGCGGTCACCGCGACGATCAGGACCGCGAGCAGCAGCGCGCCCGCCCATTCGGGCCAGCCGAAGGTCGCGGCGCCGATCGCCGCCGCCGCCGCGCCGAACACCGCGAGGATCAGGATGACGAAGATGATATACGCTGCCTCGAACGCGATCCAGCCGGGGCCGAGCAGCCCCTTGAAGAAGGCGCGATAGTCATAGGCGCCGAGCTGGCGCGCGAGCGCGAAGGTCAGCGCCGCGACGACGCTCCAGATGCCGGTCGCGAGCAGCATCGCGGCGAGCCCGCCCCACGGACCCGAGGGGACGAAATATTCGGCGAGTTCGCGCCCGGTGGCGTAACCGCCGCCGATGATCACGGCCTTCAGCGCGAAGCCGGGGAGCAGGAAGCGCTGGAACCAGCTGTGGCTCGCCGCGCCCGCCTTCATGCGAGAATGGCGTCCACGAGCGCGCCGAAGCCCGCCCCGCCGCGGATCGGATCGGCGACCGGCAGACCCAGCCGCGCGCGCTCCGCCGCCATCAGCGCCTCGGCGCCATCGGCGTCGAAGCTCGACGTGTTGAGGCTGACGCCGCCGCAGCGGATTGCGGGGTTCGTCCGGCTGCCGAGACGGATCGTCAGGTCGATCACCTCCTCGATGCTCGGCAGCGCGAAACTCTCCATCCCCAGGATGACCTTGCGCGCCGGGTCGTGGCAGACGACGAAGACGTCGGGCTGGCTGCCGTGGAGCAGGCCGAGCGACACCGCGGCATAGGCGGGGTTGAAGAGCGACCCCTGCCCCTCGATCAGGTCCCAATGGTCTGCCGCCGCGTCGGGGCTCAGCATTTCCGCCGCCCCCGCCTCGAAGTCCGAGATCACCGCGTCCATCGGCATGCCGCCGCCCGCGATCATGATGCCGGTCTGGCCGGTCGCGCGGAAATCGGCGGCGATGCCGCGTTCGAGGAAAGCGCGATGCAGCGCGAGCGCGGTATATTTCTTCCCCAGCGCGCAGTCGGTGCCGACCGTCAGCAATCTCTTGCCGCTGCGCTTGCGGCCGTTGCCGACCGGAATGGACGGTGGCGGGGTGCGGACGTCGATCAGCCGCCGCCCGGTGCGCCGCGCCGCCTCGGCCAGCGCGGGCACGCCCGCAAGGCGGGCGTGGAGCCCGCTGACGATGTCGAGCCCGGCCTCCATCGCCTCGACGAGCGCCGCGACCCAGCTTTCGCCGATCACGCCGCCCTGATTGGCGACCCCGATCACCAGCGACCGCGCGCCCGCCGCCCGCGCCTCGGCAGGCGCCATCGGCGGCAGGCCGGTGGTGACGGTGCAGCCCGCCACCGACCATTCGCCGACGCAGCGGTCGGCCGCCCAGTCGGCCAGCCCGAAGGCGGTCTTGGCATAGCCGGCCTCGACCGTGTCGCCGAGAAAGAGGAGATAAGGCTGCGGCAGGGCGGGAACCCCCTCCCGACCGGCGTCCGCACGCCGTTGCAGCACAGTAGCCATGATTCAGTCTCTCCTCTCGGCCGTCAGAAGCCGGCGGTCAGTGTCACGCCAAAGGTCCGCGGCCGGATCACCGCCGTTCCCGCGGCGCCCAACGGCACATTGGCCGGCGCCTCGAGCGATGTCTTGCCTTCGCTGTCGGCCAGATTCTTCGCGTAAAGCTCGAGCGAATATTTGCCGAAATCGACCCCGGCGCGCAAATCGACGACCTCGTAGGCGGGCAGATAGCGCTGCCGGCCGTTGGCCGTGCGGAAAGCGAGGTCGAAGCCCGCGGGCTGTTTCGACAGGCTGCGCACCGACGCCCCGACATAGGCCGTGGCATCGCCGCCCAGCTCCCACTCGTAATCGGCATTGGCGCCGATGCTGTATTTGGGCGTGTAGGGCAGGCGATCGCCGGCGAGCCCGCCGACGAGAGGCGGCGTGTCGTCCTTCAGCCTGGCGTTGGTATAGGCGCCGTTGAGCGAGACGGTGAGCCCGCCGGCCGGGCGCAGCGTCGTCGTGAATTCCAGTCCGTCGCTCTTCGCCTTGCCGCCGTTGAAATTGACGCCGAAATCATTGACTTGGCCAAAGACCTGGATGTCCTTCCAGTCGATATGGAAAGCGGCGATGTCGATCGAGAAGCTGCGGTCGACCGTTTCGGCCTTGACGCCAAGCTCGTAGCTGATGAGCGAGTCCGAGCCATAGGTGGCGAGTTCGGGCGGTGCTCCCGGTGCGAGCACGTTCGGGCCGCCGGGGCGGAAGCCCTTGGCGACGCGGGCATAGATGGTCGCCTGGTCGCTGACCTCGAACTGCGGCGCGACCGAGAAGGTGAAGACATTCTCGGACGAACGCGCCTCCGGCAGTTTGTTGAACCCGCCCGCGAGCACGCCGTCCGACACCTGATCGGCGACCTGCTTGTTGCCGCTGTAACGGCCGCCGAAGGTCAGGTCGAAGCGCTCGCCGAGATGAAGCGTCGCGTTGGCGAAGCCTGCCAGCTCGCGGTAGCGCGAATGGATCGTCGCGACACCGAGCAGCGGCAGTCCATCGATCGGGGTCAGCGTCCCCGGTTCCACCGCGTTGAAATCCTGGTCGATGATCCCCTTCTCACGCGTGTAGTAGGCACCGAGAAGCCATTCGAAATGCTCGTCCTCGGGCGACTGGAGCCGTATTTCCTGCGAGAAGCGCCGTACGCGGGTGAGTTGCCCCTGATAGAAGTCGTTGGGCGTGCCGAAGACCCCCTCGACCAGCGCGCCATATTGGGTCGTCAGGTCGCCACGAAACGATTGCGACAGGCTGCTGTAGCTCGTCGCCGACACCAGGCTCGCAAAGCCGAGATCGGCATCGACGACGGCGCTGTAGACGCGGTAGCGGACGTCGGTGAATTCGGGAACGAACTGCGACTGCGACAGGCGGCCGTAGAGCGTCCGCCCGGTCGACGGGTCGCTATCGACGCTGTTCGATGCGTGCGTCTTCAGATTCTGGAGATAGGCGCTGAGCTGGACCGAGAAGGTTTCGCTCGGCTTGAACAGCACCGACGCGCGGCCGCCGTAGCTTTTCGAGCTGTTGATGTCGGTTTCGACATCGGATCCCGCGGTGCCGATCGAGTCGATGAAACCGCCGAAGTCGCGGTAGAAGCCCGAGGCGCGGAAGGCGACCGCATCGCCGAGCGGCATATTGACGACGGCGCTGCCCAGATAGGATTCGTCGCCGCCCTTGACGGTCTCGATGCTGCCGCGAGCGCGCGCTTCGAACCCGCTGGTATCGGGCTTGCGCGTCACATATTTGAGCACGCCGCCCATCGAGCTTGCGCCATAGATGGTGCCCTGCGGGCCGCGCAGCACCTCGATCCGCTCGATATCGAAGGTATCGAAATCGCCCGCGAGGATCGCGCCGTTGACGAGCCCGCTGCTCGATCCGAAGGTCGTTTCGTCCTGATAGACCGCGACGGTCGAGGCAACGCCGCCGGTATTGACGCCGCGTAGCACCAGGCGTCCGAAACCGGCGGTGGTCTGGTTGAGCTGAAGCCCGGGAACGAGCTTCAGATAATCGGAGAAATTCGTCGCCTGGACATTTTCGAGCGCGTCGCCCGACACGACGCTCACCGATTGCGGCACGTCGATCAACCGCTGTTCGCGCTTCTGCGCGGTGACGACGATGTCCTGCTCGTCGCCGGTCGCTTCGTCGGCATGGGCCGGCATCACGATGGCCAGTGCCGCCACGCTGCCCGCGGCCAATAATCTCTTCTTCATCGTCCTACCCCCAAGACTTGGCCGGGCGGCAGCGGAATTCGCCCCGGCGCGGCCGTGATGATTTCATTATGGGATCGTCGATGCAGGCCATGCGCCACCGACCGCACCCGCGATGGCCGCGCGGCGCGTCACCGGGAATGACCATGTCATCCCATCCTCCCGTCTCTTATTTTGGTTTCGGAACTATTTGTCCTAATCAGAAAATTGTCAACCCATTTAGGACATATCTTTGCGTTTAACCCCAAATTTCGGGCGGGCAATGGATCGTCCCGCCGCGATATTCGACGCCGGGGTCGCGATCGCGCGCGAGGAAGGTCGGCCCGTCGAGATCGACGATGTCGCAAAGCTGTCCGACGAGATAGGAGGGCGCCATCGACAGGCTGGTGCCCATCATGTTCCCGACCATGACGTCGAGCCCGAGCGTCTTCGCCTGCCGCGCGATCGCGAGTCCCTCGGTCAGCCCGCCACACTTGTCGAGCTTGATGTTGACGACGTCGAAGCGCCCGACGAGCGACGCCGTGTCGGCGAGAGACAGCGCGCTTTCGTCGGCGACGAAGGGCAGCGGCCGCTTCAATCCATCGAGATCGGCCTCGCGACCGCGCTTCAGCGGCTGTTCGAGCTGCGCAACGTGCGCATCGACGAGCACCGGCAGCAGCTGGGCGAGCGTCGCGACGTCATAGCCCTGGTTCGCGTCGACGCCGATCCAGGCGTTGGGGCGCGCGGTGCGGATCGCGACGACGCGCGCGATATCGTCGCGAAGGTCGCCGGTCAGCTTCACCTTCACCGGCGCCTCCGGATCGATCGCGAGCGCGGCCTTCGCCATATTCCCCGCGCTGTCGGCGCCGAGCGTCAGCGTCGAGCGCAGCGGCTGCGGCGCGCTCAGTCCGGCCAGTTGCCAGACCGGCCGCCCCTGCCGCTTCGCTTCGAGATCCCAGAAGGCGCAGTCGAGCGCGTTGCGCGCGCCGCCCGGGGGCAGCAAGGTCTGGAGATCCTCGCGCGTCGCCCCCTGCTCGATCGCGCCGCGCGCCCGCGCCGCTTCGGCGATCATATGGTCGATGTCGTCGCCAAGATAATAGACCCCGGCCCCCTCGCCGCGCCCGACATGCTCGCCGTCGGACAGCTCGGCGACGAGCAGCGCCGTCTCGGTGAAGACATGGCCGGAGATGCGGAAGGGCTGGTGATAGGGAAAACGCTCGACCCGAAGGTCGAGCGTCAATCCGCGAAGGCCCTGCGTCGCCATCAATAGACCATCCCGAAACCATAGAGATGGAAGGCGAGCGTCACCCAGACGAGGACCAGCCCCGCAAGCACGAGCAGCACCGCGCCGAGCTTCATCGTCCATTTGCGCTTGCCCTGGATGCTGAGCCACAGGTGCCACGCGGCGGTCGCGAGCAAGCCGAAGGCGGCGAGCGGCGTCAGGATGCGCAGCAGCTGGATCAGCCAGTCGAGCGGCCCGCCGATGCTGCCGATATCGGCCGAGAAGGCCGCGATCAGACCGAACCAGCCCGCGACCGCGGCGAGCGCCAGCCACGCGAAAACGCGCGACAGGCGGTAAGCGCGGAGCGGCTTGCCCTCCAGCGCGAAGCTCGCGCCGAAGCTGCGCCGCACCAGCGCGCGCACCGGCCAGGCGAGCGCGGCGAGCAGCGCGATGCCGAGCGCCGCGATCAACGCGGGCATCAGCCACGCCGCATTGGTGCCGGCGGGCGCGGGCTCGAAGACCATGAAGGGCGATCCGGCGTCGAGGCTCCAGCGCACGACCTTGCCGTCCTTGACCTCGGCGGCGAGGCGTTCGCCGGTGCCGGTGTCGCGCCAGACGAAGGGTTCGACCTCCACCCAGTCGCGCGCGCCGGCGCTGAGGCCGTCGAGCCCCGGCACGCTGATCTTGCCGTCTTCGGTCAGCGTCACGGCGGGCTGGCCGAGCAGGCCGAACAGGCTCATGAAGTTGGTGAACGACCCGCGGCTGGTCACATAATGGCCGACCATCATCGCGGCATGCTGCTTCGCGGTCTTCGCATCGACCCGGCCGGGTGCCGGGGTGCCGGGCAGGTAGCGGTCGGCGAATTTGTGGAACAGCGCGCTGCGCACCGCGCCCGCGCCGCCTTCCTTGCCCGGACTGTTCATCGAGATGAAGACGCCGACATCGGCGTCGGGGAACAGCCACAGATAGGAATGGAACCAGACGGTGTCGCCGCCGTGCGCGATCGCGCGATGCCCGTTGACCCATTGCTCGTAGAAGCCGAGCGCCATGCTGTTGAGCGGGCCGACGCCGGGCGCCTTGTAATCGTGCATCATCTTCGCGGTCTCGGGCTTCAGCAGCCCCGCCCCGTCCTGGAGGTGCGCCATCATGAACTTGCCCATGTCGGCACCGCTCGCCGACAGGCTGCCCGCGGGTGCCGGGATCACCATTTCGAACGGCCGCGCCTTTTGGGTGATATCGGGATAGCCGCCCGCCATATCGGGAACGAGCGCCTTCGGAAGCGGCTGGCGGAAGGTGGCATGCGCCATGCCGAGCGGCTTGAAGATATGATTGTCGATATAGCTATCGAAATCCTCGCCGCTGACGCGCTCGACGATATAGCCGGCGAGCGCGGTCGCATAGTTCGAATAAGCGGGCGTCGTTCCGGGCGCGAACACGCGCTCGGGCAGCGCGAGCGGCATCTGCTTCTTGAGCGTCATCGCCGCCTTGGGATCGTTGCTGATCAGGTAGCGGACCGATTCCTCGAAACCCGCGGTGTGTGTCATGATGTTGCGCAGGGTGATCGGCTTGCCCTCGAACGGCGGAATCTTGAAGTCGAGATAGGCGTTCACATCCTTGTCGAGGTCGAGCTTGCCGGCCTCGACTTGTTGCATCACCGCGGTCCAGGTGAAGAGCTTCGACACCGATCCCGGCCGGAACAGCGTGGTTTCGGGCGACACCGGCTTGTGCGTCGCAACGTCCGCATAGCCATAGCCCTTTTCGAGCACGACCCCGTCGCCGCGCACGACGACGACGACCGCTCCCGGAATCCGCGCGCGCTCGAGGGCGTATGGCAGGAAGCCGTCGAGAAAGGCCTCGAGATCGGTCGCATCGAGCGTCGCCGCTTGCGCGGGTTTCGCCGCGGGCAGCGGCGGCGCCTCGACCTTCTTGGCGGTCGGCGCGGGGACTGGCCCCTGCGCCGCGAGCGGAACCGCCGCGATCGCGGCGAGTCCGATCAGGGCTTTATGGAGTAAACGCATCCTCTTCCCCTCTTTTTCAAGCGGGCCTGCTGACCCTTGCGGCAAGCCGCGCGACCCCTTACCAAGGGACCGGCACCTCTTGACCCGATGGGGACATAATGATCCTGATTAGAAAATTGTCAAACATGGAATGGAAGACCTGATGGCGGACCATCCCAGCCCGCCGACGCTCGGCGCGGTGATGCGCGGCATCCGTTCGCGAAATGGCTGGACGCTCAAGGAGATGAGCGCGAAGTCGGGGATCCCGGTGTCGACGCTGTCGAAGGTCGAGCACGACCGGCTGACGCTCAGCTACGACAAGCTCCAGCAGCTCAGCCAGCGACTCCAGATTCGCATGTCCGACCTGTTCGCCGAAGATGAGGAAGAGAGCGCGCCGCGCGTCACCGGCCGCCGCAGTATCGGGACGATCGACCGGGCGGCGCGCGTGACGACCGACAATTACGACTATCATTACCTCTGCACCGACCTTCGGCAAAAGCGGATGATCCCGATCGTCACCCGCATCCGCGCGCACAGCGCGCGCGAGTTCGGCGAACTCGTCCGCCACCAGGGCGAGGAATTCATCTACGTCCTCGAAGGGCGGATCGAAGTGCACAGCGAATTCTACGACCCCGTCACGCTCGAGGTCGGCCAGGGCATCTATATCGATTCGTCGATGGGCCACGCCTATGTCGTGGCCGAGGGTTGCGACGAGGCGCTCGTGCTCGGGGTCTGCTCGAGCGCCGACGAAGGGCTGATGGATTCCCTGCTGAGCCTTCACGGCTGACGCATCCGCCGTGCGGCTGCCCGGCGACGGATATCGCCATCGGGGAAAGCGCCGATGCCGGGCCAGATCGGTGCCCATAAAATGTCCATGGCAACCATTGCCATCCAGACACCAGCATGATAGCGGGCCGCTCGCTTTGCAGCAAAAGGGCTTGTCCTTCGCTGTCGGCGACGCCGCGAAACGGCCGCGGGCCCTTAGCTCAGTCGGTAGAGCAACTGACTTTTAATCAGTAGGTCGCTGGTTCGAACCCAGCAGGGCTCACCACCTTTTCAATGACTTACGAGTGATTGTGAGCGTGCATAACGCCCCCAAAGGCTGTTGGGGCACCAGTGGGGCATCAGAGCCTTTTAATCTGAAAGTCGCGGGTTCACCGAGCATCTATGTTTTCAGATTCACGCGGCCACGTTAACGGCTCAAATTTGATAAGGATGTCGGTAGTCGCGTTCGATCACCACTCCCAGTTCCCTGAATGGTGACACGCCTCGAAGAGGAGACCCGGATCGGCAAGGGCGGGACCCTGGCGGCGCAGCTGTCGCGGCTCGACCTGATCGTGCTCGACGAGCTCGGTTATCTGCCGTTCGCCCGCTCCGGAGGGCAGTTGCTGTTCCACCTCATCAG
>NZ_NIWD01000002.1:0-711074 GCF_002277025.1 Sphingopyxis sp. GW247-27LB | reverse complement strand
TATCTTGCGCTGCGCGCGCCTCCGGTCGGGCTACGCCCGCCCTCCGCCGCACGCAGCGCAAGGCGACCCTCAACTAACCGGCATCATATCCGAAAAGGGGGTCCCTCTTCGACGCCGATAGGGGGTCCCTTTTGAACGCCGTTTGACAATTGTGACTGAGGTGCCGAGACTCAGAACGGGCGGCAAGGTCATCACGCAAGTCGGTCGCGAACCGTTCCAGCCGCGCGAGGCTCTCAGCTAATGAATACCGCTCATCCGCCGCCAAAGCCGATGTGTGATTTTCCGGGTACTGCGCGAATTTCGGATCATCAGCCAAGGCGTCGCGCAATGCCTCAACCGGGTTGAGTATCTGCTGTTGCAGCCATCGCGCCCGCTTGGAGAGAGACATATCATCAGGGCCATGGTCAAAGCTGGACGGCGTGGCATCGATAATCGCGCGAATGCGTTTGCCGACCGCTAGGAAATCGCGACGCGCCGCCTCGACCTTATCGTCTAACCCGAGATGCCCCGACAGCTTGCGCATCGCCGCGTCACCAAACATCTCCGGCCATGGCAGATACATGATGCTCCTTACTGCCGTGCAGTCACGAACAATGCGTCCAACTCTCCGGGCTGGCGCGAGTCCGCATGTCGGTTGCTCAAAAAGCCCTACACATTTGGGCTCAATTCCGCGAGCCGCTGCCCCCACATCTCCAATGCCTCGCGCTTTTCATCGGCATAGTTGTGCCGGTTATACACCGCCGCAACGCCTGAAATAATGCCGCTGACGTGGTTTAGAATCTTCTCGGTCACAGCTTGCGCAACCCCCAGCTTGGCAAGGTTGGTCGCGGCGGTGCGGCGCAGGTCATGGTAGCGCCAGTCGGAGGTTTCGGATTCGGCGGAGAGCCGGCGCAGCCACTTCGAATAGCCACTGACAGGCGTTTGGCGCGTGGTCGTAAAGACGTAATCGCAATCGAGGAAACGCGGGACCTCATTGAGGATTTCGAGGGCGAAGGTGCTGAGCGGCACATAATGCTTCTTGCCGTTCTTGGCGCGCTCGGCTGGAATCACCCAAACCTTCTCCTCGAGATCGATTTCGCTCCAGCGCATCTCGGTCAGTTCGCCCCGGCGTTGTGCGGTCGCTAGCAGCATGGGAACGATCTGCCGAAACGGATAGACCTCGTTGCGGCATGCCCGCAGAATGCGAACCAACTCATCATCGTTCAACACACGCTCGCGGGACACCTCCTTGGTGGGAGGTTTCACGCCGACGATCGGGCTGGCTTCGAGAATTCCGCGTTCGATACACCAGTTGAACAGTTTGCGGACATGCGAGAGGATGCGGTTGGCCTGATAGCCTGCTCTCCGCTCAATGGCTGCGTCCATCAATTCCAATATGTCGTACCGCTTGATCTCGCGGATATCACGCTGGCCATGCGCGCTTACGAATTCCTGCTCCAATATGCGCTCAGCTTCGCGCCAACTCTTATTGCGGGTCTGCGCATATAAGCGGATGAACTCGCGGCAGACGGTCTCGACCTTCATGTCGGGTCTGCGTCGCCGCTTGGTTGGGTCGATCCCCTCATCGGCCTGCCGGAGTAAATCGATTGCCTTCTCGCGGGCCGTTGCCAACGACAGGCGCGGATAGACGCCAAGCGTGACCCGTTTCTGTTCAAGGCCAAAACGGAATTTGACGGAAAAGACTTTTCGTCCGTTCTCCGAAACCCGAACACTCAGGCCGGGACAGTGAAGATCATGGACATCATATCGTTTTTCTTTGCCCTTGAGGGCATCGAGTGTTTTCGCGGTCAAGGCTTTCTTCATGTGTCATCCTTTCGAATGACACTTCAATAATCATGGAAATCAGCCAATCTCAAAGGAATTCCTCGTCTGTGGAGAACCCGGATCAGGAAAGTGCAACGCGGCGCAATCTGATAATATGCTCCGACACCGGGGGGTTGTTTAGATCAATTTCTCGTACCGATGCTCAGACCAAGCGTCGCGACACTGTTTCTCGGTTTTGGGTCTCATGCGATCGAATGATGACTACCTGCCAGCCTAGCCGATATCCACGTTGAGATAATAACGCGCATAACGCCGTTCGCCCGTGCGTGTGAGGGCTTCCAGATCGACCAATTCAGAAAGATCGCGGGTGGCCGTCGCGGATGTCGCATCCGTGATCGTCCGGTAGTTATGCGCACTGAGCCCGCCTTTGAAGCCATCCGGGCCTTCGGCAAACATGCGCAACAACGCCTTCTCTTGCCGCGCGTTGATCCGGTTTCTAAGGCGATCGAACATGCGGGTCTTTTCTATGAGGAAACGGATACGTGCGATCGTCCTCGTTTGGGCTTCAAGCACGATGTCGGCAAACCAACCGAGCCAACTATCAATCTCGTTGACCGCGCTCGCGCGCTGGAGTTCCGCATAATAGGCCTTGCGATGCCGATTGATGGTTTCGGCAAGGGCGGTCAGCGTCGGCGCTTCAAGAGCCTGTGCAAGTGCCTTCTCGGCGATCGCCCGCCCAATGCGCCCGTTTCCATCTTCAAACGGATGGATCGATTCAAACCATAGATGTGCAATCCCGGCGCGCGTGATCGCTGAAAGGGGCTTGGCTCCTGCCGGTGCGCTATCGTTGAACCATTGGATGAACGCCTGCATCTCGGCGGGCACACGATCCGAGGGCGGCGCCTCATAGTGGACGCGAGGCGCATGGAGCGCGCCGGAGACGATTTGCATCGCATCGGCATGCGCGCGGTACGCGCCGACCTCGTTGATGTCCCTGCGACCGTTCATCAGCATCTTGTGCCAATCGAATAACTGGCGATCGGTCAGCGGCTGGGCATAGCTCCGATAGAGATCGGCCATAAGTTCCGCCGCCCCGGCTTCCGCGGCATTCGCGCGGCGCTGGGATACGGCAAATCCAAGCTGCTTGGCGATCGAGGATTGCACGCTGGCGCGGTCGAGCACCTCCCCCTCGATCGCTGAACTCTCGACCATCTCTTGCGAGATAAGCTCGATTGCAAAGCCGCGCTGGGTTTCGCCGTCCAGATGATGCAAGGTGCCGATGACGACCCCGGCCCCTTTGAGGAATTGCGCTTCCGCCGAATGGAGGCGCGCGGCATCGAAGCGGAAATTCGGCCAATCCGGTTGTTGCCAGTTCCAGCGCATGATCGATCGACAGCCTTTCTATCGATCACAATATGCGCATTAAATGATTTATAAAACATCTTTCTATCGATCATTACTCTGCATGAGGCGTAGGGCAATGAAGCATGGGATTTTTCCTGACGGAGCAGGCATCGATCGATATGACACTGGCGACCGGCATCGTGCTCAATAAAGCCCGAACCTTCTCCCACCATCCGATACCCAGAAAATCACCGATCTTCCGCTGGGGTCCCAAGCGGGTATCGGGCGCTTAAGATTGGGTGAAAGAGCATGAAGCGGCCTCAGACAAATTGCTCAACCAAAGAGTCGAAAAATCATTGACTAGCGGACGAGATGCTGCGATATCGAATGATATAAGTTATTGAAAAGATTGACTTTTAATCAGTAGGTCGCTGGTTCGAACCCAGCAGGGCTCACCAAACCCCTTCCTTCACCACCGGCTTATGAACCAAGAGCAGGCGGTTGGCCACGGGCAGGCAACGCCGAGCCTCATGCGAAATGCAGCTTGCGATATTTGCCGCGGAAATAGAGCAAGGGGTCGCGGCGCGGTTCGAAGATCGCCTTGAGGACGCGGCCGACGAGGATGAAATGGTCGCCGCCCTCGTGCACCGCCTCGCGCGCGCATTCGAAGCTGCTCAGCGATCCGGGGAGCACGGGGGTGCCGAACTCGCCCATCTCCCACGGCGTCGCGGCGAAGCGGTCCTCGCCCTTGCCGGCGAAACGGTTCGACGTCGGCTGCTGGCCGATCTGAAGCACGTTGACCGCGAAGCGGTCCGCCCCGCGCAAGGCCGCGCCGCTGCCCGCGCTGTTGGCGATACAGACGAGCAGCAGCGGCGGGTCGAGCGAGACCGAGGTGAAGCTGTTCGCGGTGAGCCCGATCGGCGTGCCATCGGGGCAGATTGCGGTCACCACCGTCACCCCGGTCGCGAAACAGCCGAGGGCGTCGCGAAAGGTGCGCGCGTCGGACCCGGCGCGATATTCGGGCGACCCGCGCGGCGCGCGGCGCTCGAGAAAATCGATCAGATAGGCGCCGAGTGCGTCGCTGCGGTCGTCGGTGACGAGCCGCGCCATATCCTCGACCTCAACCAGCTCGCCGTCGGGAAGCTGGCCGACGAAGGCGGCGGCATCGTCGCGCGAGACGAGGTCGCTCATCATCCCGCGGACATAGAGCGTCGGCAGCGCGATATTCGCCGCGACGCCCGCAAAGCGTTCGGCGATCGCGGCATGATCAAAGGCGTCGAGCAGCCTTATATCCCATTGCGCCTGCCCCGGCGCGAGGTTCGCCGCTTCGCGCAGCCGTTCGCCGATGCGCCGCGACGCGTCGGCTTCGGGATTGACCGGCAGGTCGACGAGGACGAGCCCCGAGGCGAGCAGCGCGGCGTCCTGCTCGAGCGCCGCGCCGGCGACCCAGCCGCCGAGCGTCGAGGCGACGACCACCGGGCGCGTCCCGAGCTGCGCGAGCACCGCGCGCAGATCCTCGACCATCGCTTCGAAATCATAGCGCCCGTCCTCGGGCCATTCGCTGCCGCCATGGCCGCGCAGGTCGAGGCTGATCACGCGGCGCCCCGCCTTTCCGAGCGCATCGGCGATGCTCGCCCAGACGGCGCGCGTCTGCCCGGCGCCATGGAGCAGCAGCACCGCCGGATCGTCGTCCGCCCCGGCAACCTCCGCCTCGAGCCGAACGCCGGCAAAACCGCGATACTGGACGATGCTCATGCGCGCTCCCTAGAGCGCGCGGGCGCGTTCGTCGAGGCCCGGCGCGCGGCGCTTGACCCCCTGCCCGCAATTCCCCATCGTCGGCACCTTACGTAAAGGGAAAGCAACATGGATCCTCTCTTCGACTTCACCGGCAAAGTCGCGCTCGTCACCGGCGGGTCGCGCGGGCTCGGCTACCGCATGGTCAAGGCGCTTGCCGAGCGCGGCGCCGACGTCATCGTCGCGAGCCGCAAGCTCGACAATTGCGAGGAGGTCGCGGCGGAATGCCGCGCGTTCGGCCGCAAGGCGATGGCGCATGCGGTGCACTGCGGCCGCTGGGACGAGATCGACGCGCTGGTCGAGGCCGTCTATACCGAATTCGGCCGGATCGACATATTGATCAACAATGCCGGCATGTCGCCCGCATGCCCGAGCCACGAGATGCCCGAGAGCCTGTTCGATTCGGTGCTGAACCTCAACTTCAAGGGCCCTTTCCGCCTCGCGAGCCAGGTCGCGCACCGGATGAGCCAGGGCGAAGGTGGCTGCATCATCAACATCAGCTCGACCGGCTCGCTCGAAGCGCTGCCGACGGTCGTTCCCTATGGTGCGGCAAAAGCGGCGCTCAACGCCATGTCGGTGTCGCTGAGCCGCGAATATGCGCCCAAGGTGCGCGTCAACACGATCGCGCCGGGGCCGTTCCTGACCGACATCGCCGAAGCGTGGGAGCCGGGGAAGCGCGAGGCACAGCCCGTCGCGCTCGGCCGGCCGGGGCGCCCCGAGGAGATCGTGACCGCGGCGCTGATGCTCGCCAGCCCCGCGTCGACCTACACGACCGGCGCGCTCGTGCGGGTCGACGGCGGCCCGCGCTAGCGGCGGAACCCCGCGAGCCGCTGGTCGACGATCGCGTCGGCCTCGGCGATGATGCGGTCGATCAGCTGCTGGCAGGTCGGGATGTCGTGGATCAGCCCCTGGACCATCCCCGCCCAGAAAACGCCCTTGGTGAGATCACCGGTTTCGAGAAGTTCGCGGCCAGCCTTGCCGTTCACCAGTTCGGCGACATCGGCGAAGGTCGCGTCGGGAACCGACAGGCGGCGCACCACCTCTTCGGACACCGCGCTCTTGCCGACGCGCGCGGTGTTCTTGAGGCTGCGGAAAATCAGGAAGCTGCCGCGCTCGTCATTCTCGACATAGGCCTGCTTCACATTGTCGTGGATCGGCGCTTCCTTGGTCGCGCAGAAGCGCGTGCCCATGTTGATGCCCTCGGCGCCCAGCGAAAGCGCCGCGACGAGCCCGCGCCCGTCGCCGAAACCGCCAGAGGCCAGCATCGGGATTTTCACCTTGTCGGCCGCCGCGGGGATCAGGATCAGCCCCGGAATATCGTCCTCGCCCGGATGCCCCGCGCATTCGAACCCGTCGATCGAGATGATGTCGCAGCCCGCCTTCTCGGCCGACAGCGCGTGGCGCACCGCCGTGCATTTGTGGAGGATCGTCACGCCGTGCGGCTTCAGCATCTCCCAGATTTCGCGCACCGCCTGGGTGCCCGCGGTCTCGACGATCTTGACCCCGCCGTCGATGATCGCCTGGGCATAAGCCTTATAATCGGGCGCGTTGATCGTCGGGAAGACCGTCATGTTCACGCCGAAGGGCTTGTCGGTCATCGACCGGCAGCGCTCGATCTCATCGCGCAGCGCTTCCGGCGACGGCTGCGTCAACGCGGTCAAAATGCCGAGGCCTCCGGCATTCGACACCGCGCTCGCCAGCTCGGCATAGCCGACGCTCTGCATCCCGCCCTGCACGATCGGATGCTCGATCCCCAGCATTTCCGTGATCCGCGTCTTGAAAGCCATGCGCTGTCCTTCCCTTGTTCGATCCTGCCCTTACGGCATTGCCGACTTCACCCTTGAATTAAGTTGACGCTTACGTCAACGTCGGGTTCGGAGTCAAAATAGTTAGGTAGCGAAGGGAATCGGAATGACGGCGACGAACACAGGCATATCGGATCGCGCACTGGCGATTGCGGCCAAGGTCGAGGCGTTCGTCCGCGAAACGGTGGTCCCTTATGAAAAGGACCCGCGCCGCGACCATCACGGCGCACCGACCGATGAGCTGGTGATGGACATGCGGGAAAATGCGCGCGCCGCGGGCGTGCTGACACCCCATATCCTCGATGACGGCAGCCATCTCAACCAGCGCGAGACCGCGGTGGTGCTGATCAAGAGCGGCCTGTCGCCGCTCGGCCCGCTTGCCTGCAACACCATGGCGCCCGACGAGGGCAATATGTATCTGCTCGGCAAGGAAGGCAGCCCCGAACTCAAGGAGCGCTTCCTGAAGCCGATGGTCGAGGGGCGCGTTCGCTCCGCCTTCTTCATGACCGAACCCGCCGACGAGGGCGGCGCGGGGTCCGACCCCTCGATGATGCAGACGACATGCCGCCCCGACGGCAATCATTGGGTGGTAAGCGGCCGCAAGACCTTCATCACCGGTGCCGAGGGTGCACGCGTCGGCATCGTCATGGCGAAGGCCGAGGAAGGCGCGTGCATGTTCCTGATCGACCTGCCCGACCCCGCCATCCGCATCGATCATATACCGAACACCATCGACAGTTCGATGCCGGGCGGCCACGCGACGCTGACCATCGACAATCTGCGGGTTCCTGCCGACCAGATGCTCGGACAGGCCGGCGAAGGCTTTCGCTATGCGCAGGTCCGCCTGTCCCCTGCCCGCCTGTCGCACTGCATGCGCTGGCTCGGCGCCTGCATCCGCGCCAACGAGATCGCGACCGACTATGCGAACCGCCGCCACGCCTTCGGCAAGCCGCTGGTCGATCATGAAGGCGTCGGCTTCATGCTCGCCGAAAACCTCATAGACATCAAACAGGCCGAGCTGATGATCGACTGGTGCGCGGGCGTGCTCGACACCGGGTCGCTCGGCACCGCCGAAAGCTCGATGGCGAAGGTCGCGGTGTCCGAGGCGCTGATGCGGATCGCCGACCGCTGCGTCCAGGTGATGGGCGGCACCGGGGTCACCGACAAGACGATCGTCGAGCAGGTGTTCCGCGAAGTCCGTGCCTTCCGCATCTACGACGGCCCCACCGAGGTCCACAAATGGAGCCTCGCCAAGAAGATCAAGCGCGACTGGAAGGCGCAGCAGGCCTGATCCCACGCGGAGAGCCAACGACCTGCCCAAAATCCGTAGCGTCAAAGTGCTTGACGTTTACGTTAACGTACGGATGATGGGCGGCGATCATCAAGGGTGAGGAATCGGGACCGATGTCGATCTTGTACGACGAGGGGCAGCAGGCGATCGCGACCGAATCGCGGCGCGTGCTCGAAGCGCGGATGAAGAAGGACGACCTGCTTCCGCTGCTCGAAACCACGGGCCGCTACCACGAAGCCTTCTGGACCACCGCGAAAGAGCAAGGCTGGACCGCCCTCGCCCTGCCCGAAGCCCATGGCGGTCTCGCGCTCGGCCTCGTCGAGATGGGGTTGGTCACGCATCAAGCAGGCCGGACGCTGAGCGGCGCGCCTTTCCTGACCTCGAGCTTCGGGGTCGCAAAGGCGATCGAGCTTTACGGCAGCGATGCGCAGAAGGCGCGCTGGCTTCCGGGGCTCGCGAGCGGCGAAGCGATCGGCGCGGTGGTCTTCGCCGCAGGCCCCGACGCGCTGCCGGCCCAGCCCGGCATCACCTTCACCGACGACCGGCTCGACGGCATCGGCGCCGGCGTCACGGGCGGGCTCGCCGCCGATGTCGCGATCGTCTTCGCCAATGGGCCCGGCATGCCGGTGCTCGCGATCGCCGATCTGGCGGACACCCCGCGCACCGCGGTCGCCAGCTTCGACAACAGCCGCTGCATCGCCGACCTGGAATTCCGGGGCACCGCGGCCGAAGCGCTGGCCGTCGGGAGCGGCGCGCGCGACGCCTCGCTCCACATCCTCGCGCTGCAGGCGGTCATCACCGCGCACGAGCAGACCGGCGGCGCCGAGGCGCTGATGGAGATCGCGCGCGACTATGCGCTGACGCGCAAGGCGTTCGGCCAGCCGATCGGCGCCTTCCAGTCGATCAAGCATCGCATCGCCGAACTCTATGGGCTCGTCGAGTTGGCACGCGCCAATTGCATCCATGCCTCCTCGCGCGAGGGTCAGGCCGATTTCATCACCGCCGCCGCCGCGGCGCGCCTGTCGGCGACCGACGCCTATGACACCGCGGCGCGCGACTGCATCCAGATCCACGGCGGCATCGGCGTGACATGGGAAATCGGGCTCCACCTGCACATGCGCCGCGCGCGCAGCCTCGCGCTCGAACAGGGAAGCAGCCTGTTCTGGGAGGACATTCTCGTCGACCGGTTGGCAGGAGAAGCGGCATGAGCGATCTCGAAGCCTGGCGCGCCAAGGCCGCGGCCTGGTGCGAATCGATGGTGCCGACCTTCGGCAAGGCGGCGCGCAAGGGTCTGAGCGTCGAAGCGGATCTGGCGCTCGGTCGCCGCTATCAGAAGGCCAAGTTCGACGCGGGCTATGCCGGCATCAACTGGCCGAAGGACGTCGGCGGGCAGGGCCTCGGTCATATCGAGAAGGTCAGCTTCGAGGCCGAGGAGATGAAGCACGGCTTCCCCAACGTCTATTTCGGCATCTCGCTCGGCATGCCGGTGCCGGTGCTGATGCAGTTCGGCAGCGACCGCGACTTCGTGAAGGAGCGCGTGGTGAAGGCGCTGCAGGGCGAAGAAATCTGGTGCCAGCTCTTTTCGGAACCCTCGGGCGGCACCGACCTCGCGGGGCTGCGCACCCGCGCCGAGACCGACGGCAACGGCTGGAAGATCAACGGGCAGAAGGTGTGGACGAGCTGGGCGCAATATTCCGACTATGGCGTCATCGTCGTCCGCACCGACCCTACGGTCGCCAAGCACAAGGGCCTTACCTACTTCTGGGTCGACATGAAGGCGCCCGGCGTCACCGTGCGCCCGATCAAGCTCGCGGGCGGCGATAGCCACGTCAACGAGGTCTTCTTCGACGACGTGAAGATCAGCGACGACCATCGCATGTCGCCGGTCGGCGGGGGCTTCGCGGTCGCGATCGCGACCTTGATGATCGAGCGCTATGTCGCGACCGACAGCGCCGGTTTCGGCCCGCACCTCGATCTGTTCGTCGAACTGGCCAAGGAGGTGCGGCTGAACGGCCGCCCGGCGATCGAGGACGGCCGCATCCGCCAGCAGATCGCGCGCAACTATGCGATGCGCGCCGGGCTCGATTCGATCAACCTGCGCGCGCGGCGGATGATGGAGGCCGGCATGACGCCCGGCCCCGAGGGCTCGCTCAACAAGCTCGTCGCGGTGCGCTCGCGCCAGAAGCTGT
Source organism: Sphingopyxis sp. GW247-27LB (assembly GCF_002277025.1). GTDB lineage: Bacteria > Pseudomonadota > Alphaproteobacteria > Sphingomonadales > Sphingomonadaceae > Sphingopyxis. The sequence goes on along the minus strand of NZ_NIWD01000002.1, from coordinate 700,887 downwards.
CGGAACTCGCGATCGACCTGCAGGGCGCGGGCGGTTTCGCCTTCGACGAGCACGCCTCGCCCAAGGACGATTGGGCGTCGAGCTGGATCAACGCCCCGACGGGCCGCATCGCGGGCGGGTCGGACGAAACCCTGCTCAACACGATCGCCGAGAAGATTCTCGGCCTGCCGCAGGATCATCGCCCCGACAAGGGCGTCCCCTTCAACGAGATACCAGCCTGAGAGGAGCCTCCCCATGAAAATCGATTCCTCCATCGCCGCTGTCGTCACCGGCGGCGCATCCGGCCTCGGCCGCGCGACCGCCGAGGCGCTTGCCGCCGCGGGGGTCAAAGTCGCCCTCTTCGATATCAACGACGCGCTCGGCGAAGAGGTCGCGAAGTCGATCGGCGGGCTGTTCGTCCATGTCGACATCACCGACGAGCAATCGGTCCTGGATGGCTTCGCCAAGGCGCGCGCGGCGCACGGGCAGGAGCGCGTCGCCGTCCACTGCGCGATGACCTCGCGCCGCGGCAAGACGCTGGCCTATGACAAGGAAACGGGCACGTTCCGCCGTACCCCGACCGAGGATTATGCCTATGGCGTCGCGGGCATATTGACCGCGAGCTACCGCATCGGCTCGATCGCCGCCGAGGGCATGGCGACCCTTCCCGAGATGGAAGACGGCGAGCGCGGCGCGATCGTCTTCACCGCGTCGGTCGCGGCGCAGGACGCGCAGATCGGCCAGGTGATCTACGGCTCGGCGAAGGCGGGCGTGAACGGCCTCGTGCTGCCGATGGCCCGCGACCTTATGGACCTCGGCATCCGGGTCAATTCGATCATGCCCGGTGTGTTCGGCACGCCGCTGCTCGGCAATATGAACCCGAAGGTGAAGGAAAGCCTGGAGGCCTCGGTCCCCTTTCCCAAGCGGCTCGGCAAGGCCGAAGAATATGCGAGCCTTGCGATGGAAATGGTCCGCAACACCTATTTCAACGGCCAGGCGGTGCGTCTCGATGGCGCGATCCGCATGGCTCCCCGTTAATCACTCTCCCCGACTGAAAGGAAGTTCACATGTCCGAAGCCTATATCATCGACGCCGTCCGCACCCCGCGCGGGATCGGCAAGCCCGGCAAGGGCGCGCTGTCGCACCTCCACCCGCAGCACTTGGCCGCGACGGTGCTCGCCGCGATCCGCGACCGCAACAACCTCGACACCGCGACCGTCGACGACATCGTCTGGTCGACCTCCAGCCAGAACGGCAAGCAGGGCGGCGACCTCGGCCGCATGGCCGCGCTGTCGGCGGGTTATGATACCAAGGCCAGCGGCACGACGCTCGACCGCTTCTGCGGTGGCGGCATCAGCTCGGTGAACTTCGCCGCGGCGAGCGTGATGAGCGGAATGGAGGATTGCGTCATCGCGGGCGGCACCGAAATGATGAGCTTTACCGCCGCGCACGCCGCCGAACAGGCCAATGCCGGCATCAAGCCGCTCGGCATGGGGTCGGGCCACGAGGCGCTCGACGACATTCACCCGCAGTCGCACCAGGGCATCTGCGGCGACGCGATCGCGACGATGGAGGGGATCAGCCGCGAAGCGCTCGATGCGCTCGCGCTGGTCAGCCAGCAGCGCGCCGACATGGCGATCAAGGAAGGCCGCTTCAACAAATCGGTCGTGCCGGTGCTCAACCCCGACGGCAGCGTTGCGCTCGATCGCGAAGAATTCCCGCGGCCCGAAACCACCGCCGAAGGCCTCGCGGCGCTGAAGCCGAGCTTCGCCGGCCTCGCCGATTTCGACCTCGGCGGCGGCGTCACCTTCCGCAAGCAGATCAACCGCCGCTATCCCGATGTCGATATCCAGCACTTCCACCATGCCGGCAACTCGTCGGGCGTCGTCGACGGCGCCGCCGCGATCCTGCTGACCTCGAAGGATTATGCCGACAAGCACGGCCTGAAGCCCCGCGCGCGCATCGTCGCCTATGCCAATATCGGCGACGATCCGACGCTGATGCTCAACGCCCCGGTTCCGGCGGCGAAGAAGGTGCTCGAAAAGGCCGGCCTCAAGAAGGAAGACATCGACGTCTGGGAAATCAACGAGGCTTTCTCGGTGGTCGCCGAGAAGTTCATCCGCGACCTCGACCTCGACCGCGAAAAGGTGAACATCAACGGCGGCGCGATGGCGCTCGGCCATCCAATCGGCGCCACCGGCTCGATCCTGATCGGAACCGCGCTCGACGAACTCGAACGCTCGGGCGGCCGCTATGGCCTCGTCACCATGTGCGCCGCGGGCGGCATGGCGCCGGCGATCATCATCGAGCGGATCTGATCGATGCTCCCCCCTCCCGCTTGCGGGAGGGGTCGGGGGAGGGCCTGTTGCGGGCGCGCTTTACCCGACATGCCCTCCCCTAACCCCTCCCGCAAGCGGGAGGAGAACAACTCAAAACGGCCCGCGCACGGCGATCGTCCGTGCCGGGCTGTAGAGATTGAGGAACATCGTTCGACCGTCGGGCGCGAAGCAGACGCCCGCGCATTTGGTCTGTGCGGCCACGCGGGCGAAGGGATAGACCCCGCCGTCCGGCGTGACGCCGCGCAGCCAATTGCCAGGCCGCGCGCCGCGCCGGTCTTCGCAGACGATGAGGTGGCCGTTGGGCGCCACGATCAGATTGTCGCCGAAGCTGAAATGCTCGGGCTCGGTCGATTCGAGAAAGAGTTGCAGCTTGCCGGGCACCTTCGCCTCCGCCGCGGAGCCTTCAGCGGGCGACGGTCGATAGCGCATGATCTGCCCGCGCCGCGCGGGGCCGCCCGAGGTGCAGGTGAAATAGATCTCGCCATCGCCGCCGTGGATCCCCTCGCCGCGCGCGAAGATCGCCGCGCCGGCCCGCGCCCCGCGCTTGCGCAGGTCGTCCCCGGGGCTTTCGACCTCGTCGAGATCGATCCAGCGCACATCGTTCCAGCCACCGCTCGCAAGCACCGGACGCGACCAGTTGCGCGTATCCGCGAGCGCGGGGTCGAGCAGCGCCAGCGCCTGCAAGCGCCCGCCTTGCCGGAGCTGTCCGGGCACCGCGGGCAGGAAACGGTAGAAGAGGCTGTCCCGCCGGTCCTCGGTCATATAGATCGCACCGCTTTTCGGATCGCAGACGGCGGCTTCGTGGTTGAACCGGCCCATCGCGCGGATCGGTTCGGCGGCAACGAGCCCGCCGGGCGCGAGGGGCGTTTCGAACACCCAGCCATGGTCCTGCCCGTGCCGCCCGACAGCGCGCGATACATCCTCCTCGCAGCTCAGCCAGCTGCCCCACGGCGTCATTCCGCCCGAGCAGTTGCGGATCGTGCCGACCAGCGCGAGATATTGCTCCTCGACCGCGAGCGTCGCCGGATCGAGGATCAGGGTCGACACGCCGCCCGGAAGCGCCTCGCCGCTTCCGCCGCGAACGCAGTCGAACGCGGCGGCATCGGCGCCGGTGCCCACCGCGCAGGCCCCATAATCGAGTTCGTCGGCCCCAAGCTCATGGTTGCGCATCAGACACAGGCGCCCATCGGCGAGCGTCGCGCAGCCCATGCCATCGGCGCTGTTCGGCACCTTGCGCCCGTCGCTCATCGCCTGTCCGAATTGCGAAATAATCTTGTAGGAAAAGCCCGGTGGCAGGTCGAGGATGCCCGCCGGGTCGGGGATCGGTGCACCGAAGCCCTGCCCTTCGGCCAGCATCGCGGCGGAGGCATGCCGGCTATGAAGCGCGAGGCCGGCGAAGGCGGCCGCCATCAGGCCTCCGGCAAAGCCGCGGCGGTCGAGTGCGATGGATCCCCGTTCCATGCCGGCGCGATAGGCGCATGCGGTGACAGGTCGGCTGCAGAAATCGGACAGTTTCGCGACAGTTTGAAGTTCATCGGCACATAAGTGCAATATTCGGATGGGCCGAAGGCCCCAAGAGGAGACAGGATATGGCAGGACCGCTCAAGGGCATCAGGATCGTCGAGTTCGCGGGCATCGGTCCCGGCCCCTTCTGCGGCATGATGCTCGCCGACCATGGCGCCGAGGTGATCCGCATCGACCGCCCCGGCGGTTTCATGGACCCGCGCGATCCCCTGTCGCGGAACCGCACCTCGATCGCGCTCGACATGAAGAACCCCGAGGCCGTGCAGACCGCCCGCGACCTGTGCAAGAGCGCCGACGGCATCATCGAGGGCTATCGCCCCGGCGTGATGGAGCGGTTGGGGCTCGGCCCCGAGGTGCTGCTCGCCGACAATCCGAAGCTCGTCTACGGCCGCATGACCGGCTGGGGGCAGTTCGGCCCCTATTCGCAGGCAGCGGGGCACGATATCAATTACATCTCGCTTTCGGGCGTGCTTCACGGGATCGGCCGCGCGGGCGAGAAGCCGGTGCCGCCGGTCAACTATGTCGGCGATTTCGGCGGCGGCGGCATGATGCTCGCCTTCGGCATGGCGAGCGCGCTGCTCCATGCCGCGAAGACCGGCGAAGGCCAGGTGATCGACTGCGCGATGACCGACGGCTCGGCGCTGCTCGCGGGGATGACCTGGGGGTTCAAGGCGATGGACCGGCTGAAGGACGAAGCCGGCGTCAACATGCTCGACGGCGGCGCGCATTTCTACGACACCTATCGTTGCTCGGACGGCAAGTTCATTTCGATCGGCTCGATCGAGCCGCAATTTTACGCGCTGCTGCGTGAAAAGACGGGCCTCGCCAACGATGCCGCCTTCGACGCGCAGATGGATCCCGCGCAATGGGGGCCGCTCAAGGAGAAGCTCACCGCGCTGTTCGCGACGAAGACGCAGGGCGAATGGTGCGAGTTGATGGAAAGGACCGACGTCTGTTTCGCCCCCGTCCTGTCGCTCGAAGAGGCGCCCAAGCACCCGCACAATGTCGAGCGCGAGACCTTCGTCACTATCGGCGGCGCAACCCAGCCCGCCCCCGCGCCGCGCTATTCGGCGACGGTGAACGATACGCCGCGTGAGGCGCCGAAAGTCGGAGCGGATGCCGATGCCGTTCTGGCGAGCCTCGGCTATGACGGCGCAAAGATCGCGGCGCTGCGCGACGGCGGCGCGGTGCGCTGATCCGTCACTCGGCGCGCGCGGTCAGGGTTTCCCACAGGCCGCGCCCGCCGAAGCCGGCAACCTGTCGTCCCAGTCGCTCGGCCCAATAGGCGTCGTTGCCGTGCAACCCGCGCCAGCGCATGAGCGGGATGGTCACGCGGTGAAGGTCGTATTCGCGGGTGAAGCCGATCGCGCCGTGGACCTGATGCGCGACCGCGGTGACGATACCGACCGCGCGATTGGCGCGCAGCTTCGCCGCCGCGATCTCGAAATCGGCCGCCTCCGCGTCGAGCCCGGCCGCGTCGAGTCGCGCCGCCATCGCCGCGGCGGCGGCATCGACCGCCGCGACCTCGCACGCCAGAACCGCGAGCGATTGCTGCACCGCCTGGAACTTGCCGAGCGGACGCCCGAACTGCTGGCGCGTGTTCACATGCTCGATCGACAGCGCCAGCGCCTGCCCCATCGCACCCGCCATCAGCCCGACCGTCGCCGCGGCGTGGAGCGTCTTCGGCGCATCGCCGAGCCCCGACAGGATCCGTTCGGCCACGGGCAGGTCGGGCACCGCGACGCCGGCGATGCGCAGCACTGCATTCGCATCGCCCCAGTCACCGCCGAATCCGCCGTCGGCTTCGGGCACGAGCAGCAGATCGAACCCTGCCGCCTCGACCGGCGCCATGCCGGCCTCGGCGGCTTCGGCGAACACGGCGCGCGCCGTGTCGCACAGCATCTCGCGCGCCGCGCTCATCGCAGGCCCAGCCCGCGCGCGATGATCCCGCGGATCACCTCGCGCGTTCCACCGCGCAGCGAAAAACTGGGCGAGGCGATGAGCAGCGCGCGCAGCAACCGCGCCAGATCGTCCGTGTCGTCCCAACCGCAGTCGGCCACCGCCTGCACGCGGCGCGGCATGTCCTGTTCGAAGCCATTGCCCAGTTCCTTGACCACCGACGCCTCGACCATCGGATCCTCGCCCGCCGCGAGCTTCGCCGCGGTCGACATCGACAATTGGCGCAGCGTCCACATCTCGGCGGTCAATTCACCGATCAGCGTCGCGAGCGCCGGTGCGGGATCGGGTCCCGCCGCGTCGATCAGGGCGACCAGCAGCGCGTGGCTCGACAGGTAGCGCTCCGGCCCCGACCGCTCCAGCCCAAGCTCGGCGGTGACCTGTTTCCACCCCTGCCCCCGCTCGCCGACCAGGGCGCCGTGCGGAACGAGGACGTCGTCGAAGAAAACCTCGTTGAAATCGTGATTCCCGGCCATGTCGATGATCGGACGGATGGTGATACCGGGCGTGTCGAGGTCGATCAGGAGCTGACTGAGCCCGGCATTGCGCTCGCTACCCTCCTCGGTGCGGATCAGCGCGAGCATGATGTGCGACAGATGCGCGCCGGTGGTCCAGATCTTCTGACCATTGACACGCCAGCCCTCGGCGGTCTCGCGCGCGCTCGTCCGCACCGCGGCGAGATCCGATCCCGCACCGGGTTCGGAGAGGCCGATGCAGGCATAGGTTTCGCCGCGCGCGATCCCCGGCAGATAGCGCTGGCGCTGTTCCTCGGTGCCATAGCGCAGGATCAGCGGCCCCGTTTGCCGGTCGGCGATCCAGTGTGCGCCGACGGGCGCGCCGGCGGCGAGCAGTTCCTCGATCGCCACATAGCGTTCGAGCGGATGCCGGTCGCCACCGCCGTAGCGGGCGGGCAAGGTCATGCCGATGTAACCCGCGGCCCCCAGGGCACGGCTGAAATCGGCGTCGAAGCTCGCCCAGCAATTGGCGCGGCGGACGATGTCGCCCCGCGGCTGATGATCGGCGAGCCAGCGCCGCAGATCGGTCCGTAGAGCCGAACTATCGCCCGGCGGGTCGAAAGGGTAGAGTGCAAAGCCTTGCATGTCCCGCCAGCCATGCAATAGCTTTTCGAAACTGAAAAGGATGATCTGAACGATGGGCGAATTTCTGAGTGTCGAACGGCGGGGCAAGGTCGCAATCCTGACGATGAGCAAGCCCGAGAGCATGAACGCGATCGGCACGCACGCCGACTGCGACGACATCATCGACACGCTGCGCGCGCTCGGCGAGGATCGCGGGGTCAGCGCGATCGTCCTGACCGGCAGCGGCAAGGCGTTCAGCGCCGGCGGCAATCTGAAATCGATGCAGGATCGTCAGGGCATCGGCGTGCTCGACCAGCCCGATTCGACCCGCGCCAACTATCGCCGCGGCGTTCAGGCGGTGATCCGCGCGCTGATGGACTGCGAGATCCCGATGATCGCCGCGGTCAATGGTCATGCCATCGGGCTCGGCTGCGACCTCGCCTGCACCTGCGATATCCGCATCGCCGCCGAGAGCGCGAAGTTCGCGTGCAGCTTCATCAAGGTCGGCATCGTCCCCGGCGACGGCGGGGCGTGGCTGCTCCAGCGCGTGCTCGGCTATCCGCGCGCCGCCGAACTGTTCCTGACCGGCGACCGCTTCGACGCCCGGACGGCGAAGGACTATGGCCTCGTCACCGAGGTCGTGCCCGACGCCGAACTGCTCGACCGCGCGCTCGCCATCGCCGACCGGATCGTCTGCAACCCGCCGCGCGCGCTGCGCCTCACCAAGCGGCTGCTCCGCGAGGCGCAGCACAGCCGGATGAGCGACATCCTCGAACTCAGCGCCGCCTATCAGGCGATCGTCCACGAAACCGCCGACAACCGCGAGGCGATCAATGCCTTCGTCGAAAAGCGCGCGCCGGTGTTCACGGGAGAATGACCATGCTCGCCGACCGCGTCCTGCCCCTTTCGGGCGTCCACAATTTCCGCGATTACGGCGGCTATGCGGTCGAAGGCGGCGGGCGGCTGCGCGACGGCATATTGTGGCGCTCGGCGCACCATGCCGAGGCGGCTGACGACGACCTGACGGCGATCGACGGGCTGGGCATCGAGACGATCATCGACCTGCGTGGCGACGACGAACGCGAGATGCACCCGTGCCGCCGCAGTGAGAATTTCGCTGGCCGGGTGCTGTTCGCCGGAGGCGCCACCGCGGGTCTCGCGCCGCATCTTCAGGCGGCGGTTGGCGCGATCGACGCTGCGACGGCGCGGGCACGGATGATCGACACCTATGCCGGCATGCCCTATCGCCCCGCACTCGTCGCGACGCTGCGCCTCTACCTCGCCGCGCTCGCCGAATATGACGCGCCGAGCCTCGTCCACTGCGTCGCGGGCAAGGACCGTACCGGCTTCGCGGTCGCGATCGTCCACCGGTTGCTCGGCGTGCACGAGGACGATCTGATGCACGACTATCTGCTGACCAATACCGCCGGCAAGGTCGAGGAGCGGGTCGCGCAGGGCGCGGCGCATATCCGGGCGCGCTATGGTTCCGAGATCCAGGACGAGGCGGTGCGCGCGATCATGTCGGTCAATCCCGTCTACCTCGACGCCGCACTGGCGACGGTGCGCCGCGACCATGGCGACATTCCGGGCTACGCCGAGGCGGTGCTCAACTTCACGCCCGAAATGCGCGAGGCGATGATCGACCGGCTGGTGGTCTGAGCCGGCGTCAGCCGGGCTCCTTCACCAGCACTCCGCCCTTCACCACCGCCGCGACATGCTCGAGCCGCGTCACGTCGGCGAGCGGGTCGCCGTCGACCGCGATGATGTCGGCATAGCGGCCGACCGCGATCGAACCGACGTCGCCCGTCATGTCCAGCGCCTCGGCCCCGCTCAGCGTCGCGGCGCGGATCGCCTGGATGGGAGTCATGCCCCATTCGACCATCTTCGCGAGCTGCCGCGCATTGTCGCCGTGCGGGTATACGCCCGCGTCGGTGCCGAAGATCATCCGCACCCCCGCCTTCACCGCGCGCTGGAAGGTCTGGCGCTGGGCGAGGCCGATCGCCTTTTCCTTGTCGAGGCTTTCCTGCTCGGTGCCGTTCGCGGTGCCCGTCGCGAGGATATAATCGTCGTTGTAGATATCCATGTCGAACCAGGTCTTGTGAAGAGCGGCGAGCTTGATCGTCTCGTCGCTCGCGAGGCTGCAATGCTCGATCATGTCGATGCCGGCGAGGATCGCGGTGCGGATGCCCTCGTCGCCATGCGCGTGCGCCGCGACCTTGATCCCCAGCATATGGGCCTCGTCGGCGATCGCCTTCATCTCCTCGAGCGTCAGCTGCTGCGCGCCGACGCTGTCGCCGAGCGAGAAGACGCCGCCGGTCGCGCAGATCTTGATCACGCGCGCGCCGAATTTGTGCAGCCAGCGCACCTTGCGGCGCGCTTCCTCGGGGCTGTCGACCACCGACGGCTCCTTGCGGTCCATCGACGGCGGCAGACCGCCGCTGTCGCAATGCCCGCCGGTCGCGCCGATCGCCCAGCCCGCGGGGATGATGCGCGGCCCTGGAATATAGCCGCCCTCGATCGCCTGCTTGAGCCCGACATCCTCGAAATCGGCCGAGCCGACGTTGCGCACCGTGGTGAAGCCGGCGTCGAGCGTCGTCTTCGCGTTGGCGACGCCGACGACGGTCCAGAAGCTGTCGGTATAGCGCAGCGCCTGATAGCCGCCGACTTCGGCCAGCGAGGTCAGGTGGACGTGCATGTCGATGAGGCCGGGAAGCAGGGTCCGCTCACCGAGGTCGACATGCCTGACGTCGGCGCCCCAACGCACCGTGCGCGCGTCAGCGATGTTCGTGATACGCCCGTCGGGCCCGACGAAGATGGCGGGATAATCGACCGTCTTGCCGCTTGCGACGTCGAGCATGTGCGCGGCGGTGATCACGGTCTGGCCGGTCGCCGCGCCCTGATGTGCCGCCGCGCCCGACGCCGCGAAAGACGCGGTCGCCGCAAGCGCGATTCCCCGCAGAAAAGTCCCGAACTTCACACGGAATCGCATATCCGCCCTCCCCCTGTCGATGCCCGCTTCGTTGATGGCAAAAAGCGGCCTTGTAGGACAGCGGAAAAAGAGCCGGCGAGAGATGCCTTACCCCAAGCTCGTCATTGCGAGGGCCGCAGGCCCGTGGCAATCCAGAGCGGTGCACGGCCACTCTGGATTGCTTCGCTCCGCTCGCAATGACGGGGGTTTTTCCAACGAGACGAGGACAAGACATCATGGACGACTGGAACCTTCCCTGGACCGGCGGCTGCCGCTGCGGCAAGCTGCGCTTCGAGATCAGCGCGCCGCCGCTGATCACGATGGCGTGCCACTGCACCGGCTGCCAGAAGATGAGCGCGAGCGCCTATTCGCTGTCGATGGCGATCCCCGACGGCGGCTTTCGCGTGACCGAGGGCGAGCCGGTCATCGGCGGCCTCCACGATCCACGCCTGCACCACAGGCATTGCGATCACTGCAAAAGCTGGGTGTTCACCGAGATCGAGCCCAGCATGGGCTTCACCAACGTCCGCCCCTCGATGCTTGACGACTTCGCCTGGTTCGAGCCCTTCATCGAAAGCTACACCAGCGAGGCGCTGCCCTGGGCGAAGACCGGCGCGAAGCACAGCTTCGCCGAATTTCCCGGCATGGACGATTACGGCCCGCTGGTCGCCGAGTTTGCCGAGAAGGGCGCACGGCCGGGGCGTTGACGCGGCGGGCAGACCGCGCCTAAGGCGCGGCGTCGCCCGATAGGCCGGAGCTCCGATGTCTTTTCTCTCGCTCGGCCTCGTCGTGCTCGCCGCGCTGGTCCACGCGACATGGAACCTGCTCGCGAAGCGCGCGGCGCACGCGGGGGTGGCGTTCGTCTTCGCCTATAATCTGGTCGCGACGATCGCCTATGCGCCGTGGGTCGCGTGGGTCTTGCTGACCGAGGGCATGGCGTGGAGCGGCGTCGCGGTCGGCTTCATCTTCCTCTCCGCGCTCGTCCACCTCGCCTACAGCCTCTGCCTCCAGCGCGGCTATCAGGTCGCCGATCTGTCGGTCGTCTATCCGGTCGCGCGCGGGACCGGGCCGACGCTCGCATCGGTCGGCGCCTTCCTGCTGCTGGGCGAGGATATCAGCGCGCCGGGGATCGCGGGCCTGCTGCTCGTCGTCACCGGCATCGCGCTGATCGCGACGCAAGGGCGCTTCGCGGCCTTCCGCACCGCCGAGGCGCATCGCGGCGTCCGCTGGGGGATGGGAACCGGCGCGTTGATCGCGACCTATACCGTCGTCGACGGCTGGGCGGTGAAGATGCTCGGCGTCGTTCCGGTGGTGCTCGACTGGCTGTCGAACATGCTGCGTTTCCTCTTCCTGCTGCCGGTGATCCTGCGCAATCCGTCGGGCGCGATGGCGCGGATGCGCGGTCATTGGGGCCTTGCGATCGCGGTCGGCCTGCTCTCGCCCGCCTCCTATATCCTCGTGCTGACCGCGCTGAAAATGGGCGCGCCGCTGCATGTCGTGGCGCCGACGCGCGAGATGTCGATGATGGCGGGCGCGCTGTTCGGAATGATTTTCCTCGGCGAAGCGGTCGGGCGCTGGCGGCTCGCCGGCTGCGTACTGCTGATCGTCGGCGTCGTGCTGCTCAGCGGCTGACCCGCCGATCGATCGCCGCCGCCGCGAGCGCGAAGGCCGCGCCGAGCATCGTCCCGCCCAGCACATCGCTCGGCCAATGGACGCCGAGCATAACCCGCGACAGCGCGGTGAGCAGGACGGCTCCCGCCGCGCACCCCGCCGCGGCGCGGCGCCAGAGTGGCGGCGCGAGCAGCGCGAAGGCGAGCGCGATCGCGGTGACGCTGGTCGCATGGCCGCTGGGGTAGGACCAGCTCGACACATGGTCGAGATGCGGGATCAGGTCGGGGCGCGGGCGGTCGAAGATGTTCTTGAGCAGGCTCGACGCGAGATTGGCGGCGACCGCCGTGCCGACGAGCAGCAGCGCGGGCCGCCGCCCGGCGCCGCGCCAGAGCCACGCGGAGAGGAGCAAGGCGAGCGCCCAGCGCGGAACGCCACCGCCGAACCAGCTCACCTCCTGCATGAAGGCGATGAGCATCGGAGACGAAGCGTCGGTGGTGAGCAGAACCGGCGTTGCGAGCAGGGCGTCGGTGGTCGTCACCGCTCGTCCTCCGACGAACAGACCCAGCAGCAGCGCCGCCCCTAGCAGCAGCGCGGAGGCCAACCACCGTCGCACGCCGCGCGCTCAGATATGCAGCGCGCGTCCGTAGGCGCCGAGCACCGCCTCGTGCATCGTCTCGCTGATCGTCGGGTGCGGATAGACGGTGTGCATGAAGTCTTCCTCGACCAGCTCGGCGGTCTTGCCGACGGTATAGCCCTGGATCATCTCGGTGACCTCGGCGCCGACCATATGCGCGCCGAGCAGTTCGCCGGTCTTCGCGTCGAACACCGTCTTCACGAAGCCCTCGACCTCGCCCAGCGCGATCGCCTTGCCATTGCCGATGAAGGGGAAGTTGCCGACCTTGACCTCGTGCCCTGCTTCCTTCGCCTTCGCCTCGGTCAGCCCGACGCTGGCGATCTGCGGGTGGCAATAGGTGCAGCCGGGGATGTTGCGCGCATCCATCGGGTGCGGGTGGACATCCTTGTTGCCGAGCTCCTGTGCGATCGCCTCGGCGGCGATCACGCCCTCGTGGCTCGCCTTGTGCGCGAGCCACGGCGGCGCGGTGACGTCGCCGATCGCCCACAGCCCCTTCACATTGGTGCGGCAATAGGGATCGGTGTCGATATGCCCCTTGGTGGTCTTGACGCCGAGCGTGTCGAGCCCGACGCCCTCGGTATTGGGGATGATGCCGATCGCGACGATCGCATGGCTGTAATCGCCCGCCTGGACCTTTCCGTCCCTGGTCTTGATCTTCGCCGACACGCCGGTCGCGCTCGCTTTCAGTTCCTCGACACCGGCTCCGGTCAGGATCGTCATGCCCTGTTTTTTCAGCGATTTTTCGAGGAAGCTCGACACGTCGGCATCCTCGACCGGCACGATGCGGTCGAGCATCTCGACCACGGTCACTTCGGCGCCCATATCGTTGTAGAAGCTCGCGAATTCGATCCCGATCGCGCCCGAGCCGATGACGAGCAGCTTCGTCGGCATTTCGGGCGGGGTCATCGCGTGACGATAGGTCCAGACGCGCTTGCCGTCGGCGGGTGCGAAGGGCAGATCGCGCGCGCGCGCGCCGGTCGCGACGATGATATGCTTCGCGGTCAGGGTTTCGCTGCCCTTCTCGCCCTTCACTGCCAGCTTCCCGGGCGCGGTGAGCTTGCCGTCGCCCATATGGACGGTGATCTTGTTCTTCTTCATCAGGTGCGTGACGCCCTGGTTGAGCTGTTTCGCCACCCCGCGGCTGCGCTTCACCACCGCCTCGAGATCGGCGCTGATGCTCGCCGCGGCGAGGCCATAATCCTTGGCGTGCTGCATATAATGATAGATTTCGGCCGAGCGCAGCAGCGCCTTGGTCGGGATGCAGCCCCAGTTGAGGCAGATGCCGCCGAGATTCTCGCGCTCGACGATTGCCGTCTTGAGCCCGAGCTGCGCCGCACGGATCGCCGCGACATAGCCGCCGGGACCCGAACCGAGGACGATGAGGTCGTAGTTGGTATCAGCCATTATGGGCTCCTGTTAAAGCCCCTCTCCCCTTGCGGGAGAGGGGTTGGGGAGTGGGGTCGGCGCGCGTCTGCGCGCCCGGAGATTCGATTTCGTGCAATATGGCTTCGGCCACGCCTTCGCCATTGGTCAGCACGTCGTTGTTCCAAAAACGGAGAATGCGAAAACCTTGCTCTACCAGCCAAGCGTCGCGTTGCTCGTCATAGGTGCTTTCTGCATGTTGCCCGCCGTCGGCCTCGACGATCAGGCGATGCTCGAAACAGATGAAATCGGCGATGTAGAGATCGTCGATAATCTGTTGGCGCCGCCAGCGGATACCGGCCAGTCGTCCCGCGCGAAGGATCGACCAAAGCCGGCGCTCGGCATCGGTCGGGTTCGAACGCATATGGCGCGCGCGTTCCAGCATGGTGGCTTTTCGGGCGAGAGCATCGGTCAGAGTCTTGTGCGCCGCGGACGCGGCGCGAACCCCACTCCCCAACCCCTCTCCCGCAAGGGGAGAGGGGCTATGCCCTCCATCGATCATTACGCCACCAGCCCTAGCGGGTTCTCCACGATCTGCTTGAACGCCTGCATCAATTGCGCGCCGTCGGCGCCGTCGATCGCGCGGTGGTCGAAGCTGCCGGTCGCCGACATGACGGTCGCGATCGAGACGGCGTCGTCGACGATCCAGGGCCGCTTCTCGCCCGCGCCGATCGCCATGATCATGCCCTGCGGCGGGTTGATGACCGCGTCGAACTGGGTGATGCCGAACATGCCCATGTTGCTGATGCTCGCGGTGCCGCCCTGATATTCGTGCGGCTGGAGCTTGCCCTCCTTGGCGCGGGCGGCGAGTTCCTTCATCTCGGTCGAGATCTTGCTCACCGATTTCTCGTCGGCGCCGGTGATGATCGGGGTGATCAGGCCCGCGGGGACCGACACGGCGACGCTGATGTCGGCGCGGCTGTAGCTGATGAGCTGGTCACCGGCATAGCTGACGTTGCATTTGGGCACCTGGATCAGCGCCTTGGCGAGCGCCTTGATCAGGAGGTCGTTGACGCTGAGCTTGACGCCCTGCGGCTCGAGCGCCGCGTTGAGCTCGCCGCGCAGCTTGAGCAGCTTGTCGAGCTGGATGTCGACGGTCAGGTAGATGTGCGGGATCGTCTGCTTCGCCTCGGTCAGGCGGCGCGCGATCGTCTTGCGCATGTTGCTGAGCTTGTCGGCGGTGTGCGGAATGTCGGTCTCGAAGGGCGTCGTCCCAGCGGAAGCTGTGACCGCTGGCGTTGGAGCGCTGCCGATAGCGGCCCCAGCCTGCGCTGGGGCGACGGTTGCGGGCGCATGTTCAAGGTCTGCCTTGACGATGCGGCCGCCGGGGCCGCTGCCGGTCAGCGCCTTCAGGTCGATGCCCTTTTCGGCAGCGATGCGCTTGGCGAGCGGGCTGGCCTTGATGCGGTCGCCCGAGGATGCGGGCGCGGGTGCCGGTGCAGGCGCCGCCGCTGGGGCCGGGGCCGGGGCGGGCGCGGGTTCGGCCTTTGCTTCGGGAGCCGGCGCAGCGGCGGGGGCCGGCGCGGGCGCGGCCTTCGCCGTGCTCGCATCCTCGCCTTCGCCCGCGATCGTCGCGATCACGGTGCCGACCTTCACATTGTCGGTGCCCTCGGGGACCAATATCTGCGCGATCGTGCCCTCGTCGATCGCCTCGAACTCCATCGTCGCCTTGTCGGTCTCGATCTCGGCGAGCAGGTCGCCCGATTTGACCGTATCGCCTTCCTTGACCAGCCATTTGGCGAGCGTGCCCTCCTCCATGGTCGGCGAAAGAGCGGGCATTTTGAGTTCGATCGGCATCGTCGCTGTGGTTCCTGTCAGTCTGGGGAGGCCGGGGCCTGCCGTTACGGCTTCTCCCTCGCCATAAGCATAAGCCGGGTCAAGGTCCAGCGGGGCGAACTTGCGTTTCATACGAATGTGACGCAGTCTCGCGCGCGAAAAAGAACAAGAGGGGTCGGGGCGATGCGGACATATCTGGTGGTGATCGACGATAGTCCGGAAGCGACGCTGGCGCTGCGCTTCGCGGCGCGGCGCGCGGCGCGCACGGGCGGCGGGGTGATGGTGCTCGCGATCGTGCCGCCGCAGGATTTTCTCGCCTTCGGCGGCGTCCAGGCGACGATCGAGGCCGAGGCGCGCGAGCAGGCCGAGGCGCTCGCCTCGGCGGCGGCCGAAGCGGTCGCGCAGGAGGCCAATGTCTCGCCGCAGATCCTCGTCAGATCGGGCAAGCCCGCCGAGGTGGTGCGCGACGTGATCGGCGCGAGCGACGAGATCGCCGCACTCGTCCTCGCCACCGCGCCGAGCGGCGCGCCGGGGCCGCTCGTCGCCTATTTCACCGGGCACGACGCGGGCACCCTGCCCTGCCCGGTTATGCTGGTGCCGGGCGGGATCGACATCGATCGGCTCGACGCGCTGAGCTGAGGGCGGCAAAGCCCCTCCCCCGAAAGGGAGGAGGTGATTTGTCTTATTGCCCTGCCAGCGCCGCCGACTGGTCGACCGGCACCACCGGCAGCAGCACGCCGCTCGCGGTGTCGCCGCCCTGCAGGATCGTCACCTCTTGCTTCTTATAGTCCTCGGGCTTCGCGAGGAAGATATTGGGGACGAAGGTCTGCGGGTTGCGGTCGTAGAGCGGAAACTGGCTCGACTGGATCTGCACCATGATGCGGTGCCCCGGCTGGAACACATGGTTCACCGTCGGCAGGCGGAACTTGTAGGCCTGCGTGACGCCCGAGGGGACCGCGGTCGGGTTTGCGAAGCTGTCGCGATAGCGGCCGCGGAAAATGTCCTGGCTGATCGCGAGCTGATAGCCGCCCATCTTCGGGTCGGTCGCCACCTCGGCCGGATAGACGTCGATCACCTTGACGACGAAATCGACGTCCGATCCGGTGATCTGCGCGAAGATGTTCGCCATCGGCGCGCCCGACACGCGCACCGGCTCGGTCAGCACCCCGGTCTGATAGGTCAGCACGTCGGGGCGGCCGTCGACGTGGCGCTGGTCGCTGACCAGCCAGTCGCCCCAGCGCCCGTCGCCGAAGTTCACCGGGCGCGACAGATGCGGCACGGGCTTCGCCGGATCGGAGATATAGCTGGTGACGCTTGCCGCCGGCTTGCCGAAACCGAGGCTGCCTTCGGGCCCGACATAGATCGGGGTGAGCGGCGCCTGGCACCCGCTTTGGCAGGCGAGCGGCCAGGTCGTGAAGCGGTCCCAGTGATTTTCGCCGGTGTTGTAGATCGCGGCGGCGGGCAGGTTCGCGGGCGGGCCGTCCTTCAGATACTGGTTGAAGAGCGGCAGCACCATGTCCTTGCGGAACTGCGCCGCGGTGTCGCCGTCCCATTGGAACGGACCGAGCGAGCGACCTTCGCGGTTGATCTGGCTGTGACGCCACGGGCCCATGACGAGGAAATTGTTGCCCATCTTCCCCTTCGCCTTCAGCGCCTCCCAGCTCATGATCGCGCCGTACATATCCTCCTGGTCCCACAATCCCTGTTCCCACAAGGTCGGGACATTCGAGGGGTTGGCGGCGACCAGCTTGTCGAGCGCCTGCTGCTGCCAATAATCGTCATAGGCGACATGCTTCAGCATCTTCTGCCAGAAGGGCAGCTGGTCGTAGCCGACCTTCTTCGCCCAGTCGTTCGCCGATCCGGTGCGGAAATTGTCGTAATCGTCATAGCCGCCGGTCGAGGGCACCTTGCCCTCGCCCTTGTAGCCGGTCTGGCCGCCGATCCACGCGATATTGGCGAGGCGGAAGGCACCGTGGTGGAACCAGTCGTCGCCCATCCAGCCGTCGATCATCGGGCTCTCGGGCGCCGCGACCTTCAGCGCCGGGTGCGGATTGAGCAGCGCCATGACGACGGTGAAGCCCTCGTAGGACGAGCCGATCATCCCGACGCGGCCGTTCGATTCGGGCAAGTTCTTCTTGTTCACCAGCCAGTCGATCGTGTCCCACGCATCGGTGGTGTGATCGACCTTGGTCGGGTTGAGCGGGCCGACCGGCGGGCGGTTGACGATATAGTCGCCCTCCGACCCATATTTGCCGCGGATGTCCTGATAGACGCGGATATAGCCGTCCTTCACGAAAATCTCGTCGGCGAGCGGCAGCGTCGACAGCATGCTGGGACTGTCCATCCGGTTCGCGCGGCCCTTGGCATTATAGGGCGTGCGCGTCAGCACGATCGGCGCGTTCTTCGCGCCCTTGGGCACGACGATGACGGTGTAGAGTTTGGTGCCGTCGCGCATCGGGATCATCTCGACGCGCTTGTCATAGTCCGCATTCTGCTCGGGAATCACGAATTTGTCGGGGATGTCGCTGGCGACCGGCGCCGATTTCGGCGCCGCGGTCTCGGCCGCGCCAGTGACCGATGCGCTGGTCAGCGCAAAGGCCGACAGAGTGACGAACAGGAACGAGCGGACCATGCGAACCCCCTTATTGTCGATTTGGCAGGCGCGGACCTTGGCCCCGCAGGCGAAGCATTGCAACCTTTGGGCGTAACGATCTTGCGCAAAAAAAGACGGAGCGGCGCGCGGCCGCTCCGCCAAAAGCCGGATCGGTAAGTCAGGCGGTGGCGGTGGCACGCGGCAGCGCGGCGGCGCCCTTCGCCTCGAGCAGGGCAAACTCCAGTACCACCAGCGCCTGCACCAGCGTGATCGCGATGCCGAGCCAACTCATCTGCCCGGCGAAGATCGCCAGCACCGCAAGGCTCGCCGCGACCCAGCCGAGATTGCCGACCGCGATCAGCTTCGTAAGCCCCCGGCTCGGCGCCCGCTGCATCGCGACGACCAGCATCGGCACGGCGGCGGCGAGGCAGATCCAGCCCGCCGCGGTCACCACGCCGGCGGGAAGCCCGAGCAGCGCGGCAAGCGTCGCGGCGGCCAGAACGCAGAGCAGGAACATCGCGGTGCAAGTGACCGCGTCGAGGATCAGGATGGTCTTGAGATTGGGATTCGGCATGGGAAGTCTCCTTTCGAACCCCACCCAACTGAACCCCGGAACGCGGCAAGTCGATTACGCGCGAGGTAATGGAAACCGGAACGGGCCTGCGCTAATCCGGCGGCGAAGGAGAGACGGGATGCAGGTCGCACCGCTCGGCGAGCAACTTCGCGAATGGCGCACGCGGCGCCGGATGAGCCAGATGGACCTCGCGCTCGAAACCGATATGTCGACGCGGCACCTGAGCTTCATCGAGACGGGCCGGTCGAGGCCGAGCGCGGCGATGCTCCAGCGGATCGCCGACCGGCTCGAGGTGCCGCACCGCGCGCGCAACGCGCTGCTCCTCGCCGCGGGCTATGCCCCCGACTATCCCGAGCGTCCGCTCGACAGCCCCGAAATGGCTGGGATGAAGGCGATCGTCGAGCATGTGCTGAAGGGACACGAGCCCTACCCCGCGCTCGCGGTCGACCGGCATTGGAACATGGTCGCGGCGAACGACGCGATCGCGATCCTGATCGAACAGGTCGCCCCCGCCCTGCTCGCGCCGCCCGCCAATGTGCTGCGCATCGCGCTCCATCCCGATGGCCTCGCCCCGCAGATCGTCAATCATGGCGAATGGCGCGCGCATATCCTGCACCGGCTCGACCTCCAGATCGAGGCGAGCGCCGACAGCGGCCTGATCGCGCTGCGCGAGGAACTCGCGGGCTATGCCGCACAGGCCAACGACAATGACGCCGGCGCCGTCAGCAGCATCGCGGTGCCGTTGATCCTCGACACGATCGCCGGACGCATCCGCTTCGTCTCGACGGTGACGATCTTCGGGACACCGGTCGACATCACGCTGTCGGAACTCGCGATCGAGGCTTTCTTTCCCGCGGATGCGGAGAGCGCGGCGCTGCTGCGGAGACTGCAGAAATTCTAGATCGCGTCATTGCGAGCGACGCGAAGCAATCTCCAGCCATCGACCTCGAGCAAGGCCGGTGCCTGGATTGCCGCGTCGCTTCGCTCCTCGCAATGACAGGGCTGGGTTTACCGCCGTTTGCCCTGATGCCGGATATTACCCGGCCGTCCGCGCTTGCCGACCATATGCTTGCCCTTCCCGTCCCTTCGCGGCGGGCGTTTCGCCGGCCCGCCCTCGGGCGCGTCGGGCAGTTCGAAGCGTAGCGCGCCGCTGACCCGATTGGCCTCCATCAGCCGCAGGTCGAGCCGCTGGCCAACGCTGTAGCTCACCCGCCCATGCTCGCTGTCGAGCGTCCGCGCCGCCTCGTCGTAAAAGAAACGCTCGCTGCCCAAGGTCGACACCGGCACCAGCCCGTCGCCGCCGAGCCCGTCGACGGTCGCGAAGAAGCCGAACGGCTGCACCCCGGTAATCCGCGCCGGCACGATCTCGCCGATCTTGCCCGCCAGATAGGCCGCGACATAGCGGTCGATCGTCTCGCGCTCGGCTTCCATCGCCCGGCGTTCGAGGGCGCTGATCGTCTCGCCGATGCGCGACAGCCCCTTGCGGTCGGCTTCGCCAAGCCCGGTGCGTTCGGGAAGATTCTTCGGCTTTCCAGAGACTTCGAGGCGATAGCTGTCGACGAGTGCGCGGTGGACGATCAGGTCGGCATAGCGACGGATCGGCGAGGTGAAATGCGCGTAGGAGCCAAGCGCGAGGCCGAAATGACCCGCGTTGGCGGGGCCGTAATAGGCCTGCGTCTGGCTGCGCAGGATCGCCTGCATGATCTCGGGCAGCCGGTCGTCTTCCGAAAAGCCGTCGATCAGGCGGTTGAACACCGCGGGGGTGATGACTTGCCCGAGCGCGAAGCTCTGCTCGAAACTTTCGAGATAGTCCTTCAAGCTCACGAGCTTCTCGCGGCTCGGCGGCTCGTGGATGCGGTACATGACGGGCGACTTTTTCGCTTCGAGCGCCTTCGCCGCCGCGACGTTCGCCGCGATCATATAATCCTCGATCAACCGATGCGCGTCGAGCCGCTCGCGCACGCGGATTTCGGCGATGCCGCCCTTATCGTCGAGGATCACCTGCCGCTCGGGCAGGTCGAGGTCGAGCGGCGCCCGCGCGGCGCGCGCCTTCGCGAGCAGCGCCCAGCAACCCCAGAGATTTTGGAGCGACGGAAGAACGTCGGCATCCCACCCCTCGTCGGGCGCATCGGTGTCATGGGCGGCCTGCGCGCGTTCATAGGCGATATTCGCGCGCAGCCGCACCAGCGCGCGGGTGAAACGCCATGACGTCACCTTGCCGTGCCGGTCGACGGTGAGATGGCACGCCATCGCCGCGCGGTCCTCGCCCGCCTTTAGCGAGCAGACGCCCGCCGAGAGGGTTTCGGGCAGCATCGGAACGACGCGGTCGGGGAAATAGACGCTGTTGCCGCGCCGCCGCGCCTCGCGGTCGAGCGCGCCGTCGGCGCGCACATAATAGCTGACGTCGGCGATCGCGACGATCGCGCGCCAGCCGCCCTTGTTGCCGGGATCCTCGTCGGGAGCCGCCCAGACCGCATCGTCATGGTCGCGCGCGTCGGCGGGATCGATCGCGACGATCGGCAGGCCGCGCAAATCCTCGCGCCCGTCGGGGGTCAGCGGCAGCTTCGCCGCGCGCTCGGCCTCGGCGAGCGTCTCCTCGCCGAAGACATGCGGGATTTCGTGCTTGGCGATCGCGATCATGCTCAGCGAGCGCGGCGCGAAGGGATCGCCGATCCGCTCGACCACCCGCGCCTTCGTCGCCGGGCCGCGGCCCGACAGTTCGGCGCGGACGAGATCGCCGATGCCGGCATCGCCCATGTCGGAAACGGCGAAATCGAAGCGCGCACGCTTGTCGGCGGGGCGCAGCCAGGTGATCGGCTTGCCGCCGGGGCCGGTGTCGGCGACGAGGACGCCGATGATCGTCTCCCCGCCCGCCTGCAGCCGCTTCATCGGGTGCGCGACATGGCCGCTGCCGCGCTCTTCGGTGCGCGCGAGGATGCGGTCGCCGAGGCCCAGGGCGCTGCGCCGGCCCTTCTCCATGACGCGAAGGCGCGGCGGCGGGGCCGATCCTTCCCAGCGTTCGGGCACTGCCCAGACGGTATCGCCCTCGACCGCCGCGACGCGCAGCACGGTGACGCGCGGCAGGCCGCCATGCTTGTGGAAGGCACGGCCCGGAGCCAGGTCGACGAGCCCCTCGTCGGTCATGTCCTTGAGCAGCGCTTTCAGCGCGATCTTGTCGGCGCCGCGCAGCGCGAAATGCTTGGCGATCTCGCGCTTGCCGACCGCCGACGGGCTGTCCTCGATAAAGCGGAGGACCTGCTCGCGACTCGGGAGGCCTGCGGGGATCGGCTTGTCGGCTTTGCGCGCGGGTTTCTTGGATGAGGGCATCGCGCCGCAATAGGGGCAAATGCCCGATTAGGCGAGAGCGCGGCGCAGGAAGACCGTATCGGGCACCGGCGTATCGTAATAGGGCGCCATCGGCGCAAATCCTTCGGCCCGATAAAGCGCCTGCGCCGCGCCCATCCTCGCCAATGTGTCAAGCCGCATTTCGTGATAGCCGAGCGCCGTGGCTTCGGCGATCAACCGGCGCACGAGCCTTCGGCCGAGCCCCAGTCCGCGTCCCGCCGGGGCGACGAACAGCCGCTTCATTTCGCAAGCCCCCGCCTCGGGGAGCGGGCGGCAGGCGACGCAGCCGAGCGCCGCGCCGTCGTCCCCGCGCGCAAGCAACAGCAACCCGCGCGGGGGCGCATAGGCCCCCGGCAGCGCGGCGAGCTCGCCCGCGAAACCCTGATAATCGAGGTCGATGTCGAGCGAAGCGGCATAGTCGGCGAACAGGCCCGCGACCGCCGCGACATCCGCCTCCGCCAGCGCCCGGGTGATGAGGACGCCGTCGGCCACGTCGCCCGGACTCAGTAGGTCCGCCCGATCAGCACGCGCTCGACCGCCGGCTCGCCGGTGAAGAAGCAGGCGCCGTCGACGGGCGCACCGTCCAGCGGAGTGTTGCGCATCGTCAGCTTGAGCGCCTTCAGCCGCTCGACAATTCCGTCCAGCACCGCCCCCGTCGGCCGCGACCATTGCACCTCGACCCAGCCGACAAACTTGTCGTCGCCCGAGAAATGCGCTGCCAGATCGGTGACATCGCGGCGAATATTGCCATCGAGCCTCGCCTTGGCCTCGGCGTGAAGATTCGCCTGGATATCCCCCAGCATCGCCACCGCGCCCGCGACGAAATCGCCCCTGGCGACGAACGCCGTGGCGAGCTTGCCGCTCTCCTGATAGAGGCGGTCGCGGCGGATCACCGCGACGTTGCCGCCGGCGACGTCGCGCGGGCCGATCTCGACGATGATCGGCGCGCCTTTCTTGACCCAGCCCCAGCGCTTGGTCTGCGCCTTGTTGGCGGTTGCGTCGAGCAGCACGCGCACCGGTTCGCGGAACACGTCGAGCGCCTTCAGTTCGGCTTCGAGGGCGCGGCAATAGTCGAGGATCGCGGCATCCTCGTCATTGTCGCGCAGCATCGGGACGATGACGATCTGGTGCGGCGCGATGCGCGGCGGGCAGCGCAGCCCGTCGTCGTCGCCATGTGTCATGATGACGCCGCCGATCATGCGGGTCGAGGTGCCCCAGCTCGTCGTATGGCAAAGGCTGTGGCCGCCCTCCTTGTCCTGATAGCGGATGCCCGCCGCCTCGGCGAAGCCGGTGCCGAGATAGTGCGATGTGCCGGCCTGGAGCGCCTTGCCGTCCTGCATCATCGCCTCGATCGAATAGGTCGCGACGGCGCCCGGAAAACGCTCATGCTCCGGCTTCTCGCCCGCGATCACCGGCATGGCGAGCACGTCCTCGGCGAAGGCGCGATACATTTCGAGAGCGCGCAGCGTCTCCGCCATCGCGTCGTCCTTGTCGGCGTGCGCGGTATGGCCTTCCTGCCACAGGAATTCGCTGGTGCGCAGGAACATGCGCGTGCGCATTTCCCAGCGCACGACATTGGCCCACTGGTTGACCTTCAGCGGCAGGTCGCGCCAGCTCTGCACCCAGCGGCTCATCGCCGATCCGATCACCGTTTCCGAGGTCGGACGCACGATGAGGGGCTCCTCGAGCTTCGCCTCGGGATCGGGAACGAGCTTGCCCTTCCCGTCCGCGATCAGGCGGTGGTGGGTGACGACCGCCATTTCCTTTGCGAAACCATCGACATGGTCGGCTTCCTTTTCAAAGAAGCTCAAGGGGATGAAAAGCGGAAAATAGGCGTTCTGGACCCCCGCATCCTTGATCGCGGCGTCCATCACCGTCTGGATGCGTTCCCAGATGCCATAGCCCCACGGCTTGATGACCATGCAGCCGCGCACGCCCGATTCCTCAGCGAGGTCGGCCTCGGCAATGACATCCTGATACCAGGCCGCGAAGTCGGCCTGACGGGTTACGCTGAGCGCATGCTTGATCATCTGTCCTGTTTCTGTGCTGGGGGCGGGAGAGAGCCCCGGATTATTTCTTTTTGGCGAGCTCGGCCTTGAGTTCGGCGATTTCGGCCTTGAGCGCCGCGATTTCGGCGTCCTTCGCCTTGCCGCCCGCCGCACCTGGCATGAAGGCGCCCGCCGCCTGGCTGAAGATCTCGAAATTGCGGCGCGTCAGTTCGGCCAGCGGGTTCGAGCCGAGCGCCCCTTCGAACGCCGCGCGGACCTCCTGCTGGTTCTTGCGGAACGCCGCCATCGACGCTTCGAGATATTGCGGCACCGCCGACTGCATCTTGTCGCCGTAAAGGCCGATCAGGTGGCGCAGGAAATTGACGGGAAGCAGCGTCTCGCCGCGCGTTTCGGTGTCCATGATGATCTGAGTCAGGACATTGTGGGTGATGTCCTCGCCGCTCTTGGCATCGACGACACGGAAGTCGCGGCCGTCGCGCACCATCGCGCCGAGGTCGTCGAGCGTGATGTAGCAGCTGCGTTCGGTGTCGTAGAGCCGCCGGTTGGCGTATTTCTTGATGGTGACGACATCGCCGTCCGCTGCCGTCTTTGCCTTCGCCATGCTGACCCGCGCTCCTTGATTGCCTGCCGCCGCATTAGCACCATATTATGATGCGTCGCAACATGGCGCGCGCCGCCGTCCCGCTATGGTTCACGGCTTGTTGACCATTCAGGGCTAGCCTCCGCCCGCCGCCGACCGATCCCCCGCGGCACGGAGTTTCACATGACCAAGACGCGCCTTCTTCTGAGCGCCGCCCTTTTCGCGCTGACCGCTGGCGCCGCGCAGGCACAGGACGCCCCGCCCTGCCCCGCCGACGATACCGCGTGCGACGCCGATGCGATCATCGTCACCGGGTCGCGCATCGCGCGCCCGCGCTTCGAGACAGTCGAGCCGGCGCTGGTCGTCTCCTCTGACGCGATCGAGATGCGCGGCTTCGATTCGCTCGGCCAGGCGCTCAAGGAGCAGCCCGCTTTCGGCACCCCCGGCGCGACACCGATCGGCGAGCAGTCGCCGCTGGCGCAGGGACAGAGCTTCGTCAATTTCCTCGGTCTCGGCTCGCAGCGCACCCTCACCCTCGTCGACGGCCGCCGCTTCGTGTCGTCGAACACCGCCTCCATCTTCGGCCCGACGGGCGCGGGGAGCCAGGTCGACCTCAACATCATCCCGACCAAGCTGGTCGACCGCGTCGAAACGATCGCGGTGGGCGGCGCGCCGATCTATGGCGCCGACGCGATCGCGGGGACCGTGAACATCGTCCTCAAGCGCGACTTCGACGGGTTCGAGATCGACGGCCAGGCGGGCGTGTCGAGCCGCGGCGACGCCGCGAGCCAACGCGTCCGCGCGCTCGCGGGCCACAATTTCGCCGATGGCCGCGGCAACGTCACCGTCGCGGGCGAATATAGCCGTGCCGCCGGGCTGATCGGCGCCGACCGCGCCTTTTTCGCGCAGGGCGGCTTCTTCGGCAACGCCAGCGATCCCGCCTCGCCCTTTCTACAGGAGCTTTATGGCGATCGGCGCCTGCCCGCGGTGTCCGAAGCCGGCATCCCGCTCGTCGGCGACGGCATCCCGCTGAGCGTCGAACAGCAGGTCGCGACCTTCGGCTTTCCGGGGCTCCACTTCGGGGTCAGCGACGCGAACGGCAGCCAGCTCCGCTTCGACGCCAACGGCGGGCTGACCGCGATCGATTTCGGCCGCTATGCCGGCGCACCCGGCACCTTCGGGGTCGATTTCGAGGGCGGCAACGGCTTCAGCGCGGCGCCCTCGACCAACCTGCTTGCTTCGACGCGGCGCTATAGCGGCGTCGCGCTCGCGCGCTACGACCTGTCCGACACGGTGCGCCTGTTCGGCGAAGCCTGGTATGCAAACAGCAAGGGCCGCAATCTGCGCAGCCAGCCGGTGTTCAACACTGGCCTCGCCGGGCCGGGGGGATCGCCCGACGGCAATATCGTCGTCAGCATCGACAATCCCTATCTGTCGTCCGAGGCGCGCGCGGCGATCGTCGCCGCGATCAACGCCAATCCGCTCTCCGATCAGAATTTGGGCGGCTTTCCGCAAAATTATTTCTACCTCGCCCGCGCCAACAGCGATCTCACCACCGGCGAGTCGACCGGCAAGGTCGAGGTGATGCGCTTCGTCGCGGGCCTGTCGGGGGCGTTCGACTTCGCCGCGGGGCGCTGGGACTGGGAGGTCGCGGGCAATGTCGGCCGCTCGAAAACGACGAGCCGCTCGCGCGAGCTTGTGCAGCAGAATTTCCTCAACGCGGTCGATGCGGTTCGTGACGGCAATGATATCGTCTGCCGCCCTGGCGCTGTGAATGCGCCGATCGCGACGGTAAGCGCGACCTGCGCGCCGCTCGATCTCTTCGGCACCGGGCAAAGCTCGCAGGCGGCGCTCGACTATGTCACGGCGATCGCGACGCCGGTGTCGCTCAACAAGCAGAAGCAGTTCACCGCATCGCTGACCGGCCCGCTCTTTGCGCTGCCCGGCGGCGATTTCGCGGTCGCCTTCGGTTACGAGCATCGCGCCGAGTCGCAGGATTTCGACCCCGGCACCTTCTTCCATGGCGCCGACGACCCCGATCCGCTGACCGACGCCAATGGCGACGGTGATCCGGCGAACGACCGCATCGGCTATGGCCGCGCGACCCCGGTGCTGCCGGTCTATGGCAAGTTCGATACCGACGAATTTTCGGCCGAGTTCTTCGCGCCGATTCTCTCGACTGCGAGCGGCGCGCCGATCGACCTGCTCGAGGTCAAGGGTGCGGCGCGCTACGTCGACCACAGCCTCGCCGGCGGCGACTGGACCTGGACGCTCGGCGGGCGGTTGGGGATCGTCCCCGATCTGATCGTGCGCGGCAATTTCACCCGCGCGATCCGCGCGCCCGCGATCACCGAGATGTTCAATCCGTCGAGCAGCTATTTCGGCTTCGCCACCGACCCGTGCGACGCCGCGAACCGCGGCAACGGCCCCGACCCCGCGACGCGCCAGGCGAATTGCGCCGCCGACGGCCTGCCCGCCAATTTCCAGTCGCTGTCGAACAGCCGCACCTTCGCGCAGGCGATCGAAGGCAACCCTGACCTCGCCAACGAAAAGGCGAACAGCTGGACGATCGGCCTCGTCCTCGAACCGCGCTTCGCACCGCGGCTGCGCGCGAGCGTCGATTATGTCGACATCCACCTGAAGGACGCGATCAGCAATGGCGGCGCGAGCAGCATCGTCGCCAACTGCTACGATTCGTCCGATTTCGCGAACGCGGCCGATTGCGCGCGTTTCACGCGCGGTCCCGACGGACAGCTCAGCTTCGTCGAAGTGCAATATCTGAACCTCGCCGACCAGCGCTACAAGGGCTATCTCGCGGCGCTCGACTATCGCCTGCCGCTCGGCGGCGGCGCGCGCTCGGTCGGGCTCAACCTCTCCTATCAATATATCGACGAGCTCAGCACGCGCGCCGACGCCGCGTCGCAGCGGGTGCGGCTCGACGGAATGATCGGCTATGCGAAGCATCAGGCGCTGGCGACGCTCGATTACAGCACCGCCGGTTTCGGCTTGTTCGCGCAGGTCAACTATATCGGCAAGGCGCGGATCAACCCGCAGGCCGCAGCGAATTTCTACCCCGACGGGCTCGACCGGGTCTCGGCGATCGCGTTCGTCAACCTCGGCGCCAGCGTCCGCGTCGACGATCGTTTCACGCTGCGCCTCGCGGTCGACAATGTCTTCGACCGGCAGCCGCCCTATCCCTATCCCGCGACGGGCGGCACCACGACCTATTTCAACGGCGTGCTCGGCCGCTATGCCCGGCTGGGGGCGAGCGCGAGCTTTTAGGGTCAGAATCCCTTCATGGCACGTTCGAGGCGTCGAAATGGCGAAGATATCGGGCTTGGGCGGATGCAGCGGGTAGCATCGCTACCCGCAAGGCCGCGCGGGCCCGAGACCGAAGCCATTTCGGCGTCCCTGCGGGATTTGACCGATTTTGCCCAGGGCTTCGTCGGCAAGTCTTGAAGTATCGACATATTCCTACGCCTTGCCTCCTTGCCCTGGGCAAAATCGCTTCAAACCTCGAACGTGCCATCAAGGGATTCTGACCCTAAACCCAGTAACGCTCGAAGCG
This sequence comes from Sphingopyxis sp. GW247-27LB, assembly GCF_002277025.1. Lineage (GTDB taxonomy): Bacteria > Pseudomonadota > Alphaproteobacteria > Sphingomonadales > Sphingomonadaceae > Sphingopyxis. The sequence goes on along the minus strand of NZ_NIWD01000002.1, from coordinate 672,930 downwards.
CGCACCGAGCCCGGTGAGCAGCTCATATTGCGACAGGCCGCTGCGCGCGGCGGTCATGGGCAGGTCATAGTCGAGCGTCAGCCAGTCGCCCTCGGCGAGCCCCGGCGCGGCGCTCGCGTCGAAGGCGATCAAGTCCATCGACACGCGCCCGATCAGCGGCAGCGCATGGCCCTCCCATGTCGCGCCGCCCGCGCCGGCGTGGCAGCGCAAATAGCCGTCGGCATAGCCCATGTTCGCGACCGCGACGCGGCTATCGCGCGGCGCCGTCCACGTCGCGCCGTAACCGACCGCCTCGCCCGCCGGAACGTCGCGCATCTGGAGCACTCGCGCCTCGGGAAAGGCGACCTGGCGGATAGGTCCTGCGGCCTCGGCGCGCGGAACCCCGCCGTAGAGCGCGAGACCGGGGCGCGTCAGGTCGAAGCCATAGTCGGGACCGAGGCAGATGCCCGCGCTGTTCGCGAGGCTATAGCGCCGGGCGGGAATAGCGTCGCGGATCGCCGCGAACGCTGCGAGTTGCCGTCCAGTTTGCGGACTATCCTCGTCGGCCGAGGCAAGGTGGCTGAGCAACGTTTCGATGACAAGCCCGCCGAGCGCGCCGCCGAGCGCCTCCTCGACGCGCAGGCCGAGCCGGTTCATCCCGGTGTCGACCATCACGTCGCACGGCCGCCCCTCCCCGCCCGCGCGCCAGCGCGCGACCTGTTCGATGCTGCTGAGCACCGGGCGCACGGGCAAGGTCCGCGCGGCGATCATGTCAGTCTCGCCGACCCCGTGGAGTACCGACAGCGAGACGCCCGCCGGCAGCGGCATCAGCGCCGCCGCCTCGACCCAGGTCGCGACGAAGAAGAAGCGGCAGCCCGCGGCAGCCAGCCGCTGCATCACCGCGCGCGCGCCGAGCCCATAGCCATCGGCCTTGATCGCCGCCCCGGCCTCCGCACCGCTGGCTTGCGCAAGCCAGCGCCAGTTATGAACGAGCGCGGCGGAATCGAGGCGAAGGCGGAGCGGGGAAGCGATGTCGATCATGGCCCGCACCTAGCCGTGATCGGCCACCGCGCCAATGCCCGAGCGTCAGGCGGCGGGCGCCTTGTCCCACTGGCCCTCGACGGGCTCTTCGAGCATGAAGGCGGTGACCAGGAAAGCGGCGAGCACCACGCCCCACGTATACCAGAGCCCGGCATAGGCATTGCCCGTCTTGGCGACGATGAAGCTCGCGATCAGCGGCAGGAAGCCGCCGAAATAGCCGGTTCCCAGATGATAGGGGATCGACAGCGACGAATAGCGGACGTGCGGCGGAAACATCTCCGAGAGCAGCGCGGCGACGGGGCCGTAGGTGAAACCCGACAGCGCGCTCAGCCCGAGCAGCGCGAGCAGGATCACCGCGATGCCCAGCGCGCTCGGAATCTGCTTTTCGAAGCTGTAGCCCATCGCTTCGAGCGCGGGCCGGAGCAGCGCGGGATCCTCGCTCGCGACCTCGCGGCCGCCGATGTGGATATTGACGCTGTCGAAGCCGCCACCGCTCGCGACCACCTTGTACGGCACGCCCAATTGGGTCAGCTCGCCGAGCGTCTTGCCGCAGGCGGTCGCCTGTTGCTTGGCGAAGGGATCGAAGCTGCACTTCGAGCCCGTGACGACGACCGGCGCGCGCGCCGCCGCGGCTTCGAGCCCCGGATTGGCGACGCTGCCCATCCACCAGAAGAGCGGGAAGAGCAGAACCAGCGTGACGCCATAGCCCCAGACGATCGGCTTCTTGCGCCCGATACGGTCGGACAGCTTCCCCGCAATCACGAAGAAGCCCATGCCGAGTGCCGCGGCGACGCCGACGATGATTTCGGCCGCCGTATCGTCGACCTTCATCGGCCCCTTGAGGAAAGACAGGCCCGAGAACATCGCGGTATACCAGATCACGGTCAGCCCGGCGGCGATGCCGATCATCGCGACGAAGATGCGGCGCGGGTTGCCGGGGTAGGTGAAGCTTTCCTTCAGCGGATTGCGCGCGATCTCGCCCTCGGCCTTCATCGCCTGGAACACCGGGCTTTCGGACAGTTTGAGCCGCATCCACAGTGAAATCGCGAGCAGCAGCAGCGACAGCAGGAAGGGCACGCGCCAGCCCCAGGCGTTCCACAGATCGTCGGACATCGCCGCCTTGCACGACAGGACGACGATCAGGCTCAGCACGAAACCGCCGACGACGCTCGCCTGGATGAAGCTGGTGTAATAGCCGCGCTTTTCGGGTGGCGAATGCTCGGCGACATAGATGGCCGCGCCGCCATATTCGCCGCCGAGCGCGAGGCCCTGCAGGATGCGGAGGCCGATGACGATGATCGGCGCGGCGATGCCGATCGTCTCGGCCGATGGAATCATCCCGACCCCGGCGGTGGCGATGCCCATCAAGGTGACGGTGATCAGGAAGGTATATTTGCGCCCCAGCCGGTCGCCGAGAAAGCCGAACAGTACCGCTCCCAGCGGCCGGAAACCGAATCCGACCGCGAAACCGGCCCAGACGAGCAGCACCTCGAGCGTTGCATTGTCGCTGGGGAAGAAAGCCTTGCCGATGATCGCCGCGAGCGTGCCGTAGATGAAGAAATCATACCATTCGAAGATCGTCCCCGCCGACGACGCGGCGATGACCATGCGGATATCCTTCGCGGTCGGCTGATAGGCCGCGCCGTGATCGGCGACGGCGGCTGCGTCGGTCATACACTCTCCCCTGCCCTTTGCGGGCTTGACGCCATCTCTAACTCGGGCCTGCCTTCGCGCAAGCCTTCTTGGCGCGACGGCGTTCCGGTGGCAGACTGGGGTCATGCAGTTCATCGACCTCTCGATCCCGATCACCAATCATGTCGTGTCCGACCCGCCGGTGATGCGCCCGCAGATCACCTACATGACCCACGAAAATACGTGGGAACAGATCGCGATGTTCTTCCCCGGCCTGACCAGGGACGACCTTCCCGACGGCGAAGGCTGGGCGGTCGAGAGTGTCACCCTCTCGACCCATAACGGCACCCATATGGACGCGCCGTGGCATTTTCATTCGACGACCGACAGCGGCGCGAGCGCGGCGCCGAGCATCGACGAGGCGCCGCTCGACCTCTTCTTCCGCCCCGGCGTGAAGCTCGATTTCTCCGACCGGCCCGCGGGCCATGTCATCGGCGCCGACGAGGTCGAGGTCGAACTCGCCCGCATCGGGCATGCGCTCCAGCCCTTCGACATCGTCCTCGTCCAGTCGGGCGCGGTCTACGGCACCGACAATTTCACCGACCAGGGCTGCGGCATGGGCGCCGAAGCGACGCTTTACCTGACGACGCGCGGCGTCCAGGTCGTCGGCACCGACGCGTGGAGCTGGGATGCGCCGTTCAGCCACACCGCGAAGCGCTGGGCCGAAACGCGCGATCCCTCGATCATCTGGGAGGGACATAAGGCGGGGCGCATCAAGCCCTATTACCAGATCGAGAAGCTGACGAACCTCGCCGCACTGCCCGCGACCGGCTGGACGCTGAGTTGCTTCCCGGTGAAGATCGAACGCGCCAGCGCCGGCTGGATCCGGGCGGTGGCGCTGGTGGATTGATTGGCGGGTGAATGGCATCTTCGGGGCGGAAAGTTGCCATTTCCCTCTATGAGATGACGCGGCCTGTCCGGTCGAAAACGCGCGTCACAGCAGGATCGACAACCCGACGGCTTCCAGCAATGCCTCGCGCGCGCGGCGCACATCGGCTGCAAGCGCTGCCGAAGCCAGATCGCCGGGCGCGATCGCCTCGGGCCAGTGCTTCTCCACCACCGCGGTGATCCGGTCGAGCTTCGCGTCGTCGGCGAGGAAGCGCGGATCGACACGTGCCGGGTCGGCGACGACGCGCAACCGCAGACAGGCGGGGCCGCCGCCGTTCGCCATCGACTGGCGGACGTCGACCGGGAAAAGTTTCCGGATCGGGCCGTTGCCCGTGACGTGCGCTTCGAGCCAATTCCACACCGCGGGCGTTTCCCTGGCTTCGGTCGGCAATACCAACCCCATGCCCCCGCCGTCGGGCAGGCTGACGAGCTGGGCGTTGAACAGATAGGATTTGATCGCTTCCGCCAGGCTCACCGCGTCGGCGGGCACCTCGACGATCTCGACCTCGGGAAAGGCGGCGCGGATCTCGGCGTGTGCCGCGGCGCGGTCGTGGAAGGCGGCTTCGTGGGTGAAAAGCACATGTTCGTTGGCGACCGCGACGACATCGTTGTGAAACGCCCCGCCCTGAATCGCTACGTCCGACTGGCGCAGGAACAGCGTGCGCCTGGGGTCGAGCCGGTGGCGCCGCGCGATCGCCTTCGACGCGTCGAGATGCTGGCGCGCCGGGAAGCGGCCACCGCCGACGCCATAGACGAAGATCTCGACCCCCGGCGTATCGTGCCCGGCGCATAGCCGCATATGGTTCGCCGCGCCTTCGTCGCCGAAGGGGGCGGGAACGGGACCGTGCACCGCGAAAGCGGGATCGGCGAAGGCAAGGCGAAGCTGCGCGAGCGTACCCTGCCATTCGTGGCTGCGGTGCGGCATGGTGACGAGGTTGGCGACGGTCAGATGGCATTTGCCGTCGCCGCTGTCGGGGGCGGGCGAGACGGTCGCGGCGTTGGCGGCCCACATCGACGAGGCCGACCAGGCCTGCGCGCGCAGATGCGGCTCGGCGGCGTCGAGGGTCGTTCCCAAGGCTTCGAGCCAAGCCGCATCGGGGCGGTCGAGCGGCATGAAGAAACCCTGCGGCAGGCCGAGCGTCAGATTGTGGCGTATCTTCTCGAGGCCCTGGAGCGCCGCGGCGCGCGGCTGCGACAGGTTGCCGGCGTGGCTCGCGGAGGCGATATTGCCGCGGCTCAGCCCCGCATAATTGTGCGTCGGGCCGATGATTCCGTCGAAATTGATTTCGGTGAGCATGTCAGCGCCCGATCCAGCTGATCGCGTCGCCCTGTCCGACGCCCAGCAGGCCGGCGCTCGCGGCGTCGATCGTGCCGTCGCCCCCGACCTGTCCGAAGCAGCAACGGAAATCGGCGAGCCGGCCCGCGGCGATCAGCGCATCCTCGCCGCCGTCGCCGATCCCGGCGACCTCGACATGCTTCGCGTCGCGCACGCTCGCGACCTGATCGGTGCGCGCGGTCATCGTCGGGCCGCCGTCGAAGATGTCGACATAATTTTCGAAGGCGAAGCCCTCATTCTCCAGCATCCGCATCGCCGCGCGCCCGCTCGGGTGCGGGACGCCGATCACCGCACGCGCGCTTTCGGGCAGCATCGCGATATAGACGGGGTGCTTGGGCATCAGGTCGGCGATGAACTGGTTGCCGTGCACCGCGTTGAACTGGTCGGCCTCCTGAAAGTTCATGCCGAAGAATTTGCCCGCGACCCCGTCCCAGAAGGGCGATCCGCCCGCCTCGTCGATGACGCCGCGCAGCTCGGCGAGAACGCGGTCGCCGAAGCGTGCGCGGTGACGCGCGATGAACAGATAGCGCGAGCGCGCGAGCAGCAGCCCGAGCCCGCCGGCGCGCGCCGCGGGGTGCAGGAACAGTCCGCCGACCTCGCTCGATCCGTTGAGGTCGTTGCTGAGCATCAGGATCTGCGCGTGAAAGGTGCGGCCGAGCTGTTCGCTATGCTTGCTGTCGGTGCCGATACGGTAGGAATAGAAGGGCCAGCGCTGACCGACCTGCCCGAAAATCTGGCAGGTGCCGCGCACCTCTCCGCTGTCGGTGTCTTCGAGCACGAGCAGATAGAGCTCGTCCGACGGATATTCCTTGTCGCAGGCGAGGCTCGCCTCCGCGCGCTCGAGCTTGGCGCGCAGCGCCTTTTTGTCGGGGGGCAGATTGGTGAAGCCGCCGCCCGTCAGCTTCGCCATCTCGTAAATGCTTTGCAAATCGCCCGGCTTGGCTGCCCGGATCACATAATTCACACGGTCCCCCGTTCTGCTATTCTCGTCAGGACAAGCGCCGACAATCGCGCCCGTTCGGCAAGGCTGCCGGTAATCAGAAATTCGTCCGAACTGTGAATGGCGCCGCCGCGTGGGCCCATGGTGTCGACGACCGGAATGCCGCAGGCGGCGATATTGTTGCCGTCGCACACGCCGCCGGTCGCTTTCCATGCGATGTCGATTCCCAGCGCCCCGCCGCATTCACGCACCAGCTCGAAGAGGCGCGTTGCGGCGGCGTCGAGCGGCTTGGGCGGGCGGTTGAAGCCGCCATGAAGGTGGCAATGCACGTCATGGTCGCGCTCGATGTTGGCGATCGTGTCGCGGAGCGCGGCTTCGGCGGCCGCCATCGCCTCGGGGGTCGCGGGGCGCAGGTTGACGCGCAAAATCGCCTGGTCGGGCACCACATTATTGGGTCCGCCGCCGTCGATCTTCGCCGGATTGACCTTTAATTCCAGGGATTTGAGCGCATTCAGCCGCAGCGCCAGATCGGCGGCGGCGACGAGGGCGTTGCGCCCCTCTTCGGGGTTGCGGCCGGCGTGGGCCGAGCGGCCGTGAATCCGGATGCTGAAGTTGCCGCTTCCCGGCCGCGCGCCCGCGAGCGTGCCATCGGGCAGCGCGGGTTCGTAAGTCAGCGCCGCGGTCTTGCCCGCGGCAAGGTCCGCGATCAGCCCGGCCGAGGCGTGGCTTCCGGTTTCCTCGTCGCTGTTGATCATCACGTCATAGCCGATGCGGTTCGCGAGCGGCGAGGTTTCGAGCGCCGACAGCGCCGCGAGGATCACCGCGAGCCCGCCCTTCATGTCGGCGGTTCCGGGACCATTGAGGACACCATCCTCAAGCCAGCGGAGCGACTGGAACGGATGGTCGGCGGCGAACACCGTGTCCATATGGCCGGTCAGAAGCAATTGCACCGGCGCTTCGGGACGAACGCGGACATGGAGATGGTCGCCGCGCTCGATCGTCCGCACCGTCCCGGCCGCATCGACGCTCTCGACCGGCGCGGGCGCGACGAGCCGGACCTCGCCCGGCAGAGCAGCAAAGGCATCGGCGAGCAGGCCCGCGACCGTCTTCAGTCCCGAAAGATTGCCGGTGCCGCTGTTCACCGCCGCCCAGCGCTCGACCTGCGCCAGCATCGGCGCGTCGGCGGCGCGTTCGAGCGTCGCGGCTTCGGTGGCGGTGGGGCTGGTCATTGCGCAGCTATAGCGGGGGCCGCGACGCTTTTGCACCCCGTCTTGTCATTTTGTTGCGACCGATACCACCCTTGACCCGGTGGCCGCGACGCGGTCCATTGGGATGCCGGATGGGCGAATCGAGGAAGCGATATGGCTGGCGGATGCTGCGGCGGGAGCGAAACGGCCCCGCCCACCGACGACAAGGCATGGCGGCGGGTGCTGTGGATCGCGCTGACCATCAACGCCGCCATGTTCGTGGTCGAGATCGCGGGCGGCGTGGCCGCGCAGTCGGCGGCGCTTCAGGCCGACGCGCTCGATTTCCTGGGCGACAGCGCCAATTATGCGATCAGCCTCGGCGTCGCGGGGCTCGCGCTGCAATGGCGCGCGCGGGCGGCGTGGTTCAAGGGCGCGTCGCTGTTCCTTCTGGGCCTTTGGGTGCTCGGCAGCACGCTATGGATGGCGCTCGCCGGCACGCTGCCCCACGCCGAGACGATGGGCGCGATCGGCGTCCTCGCGCTTGTCGCGAACATCGCCTGCGCGATCATGCTCTGGCGGCACCGCGACGGCGACGCCAACCGCCGCTCGGTCTGGATCTGCTCGCGCAACGACGCGATCGGCAATATCGCCGTGGTCGCCGCGGCGCTGGGCGTGTTCGGCACCGGCACCGCCTGGCCCGATATCATCGTCGCCGTCATCCTCGCAGCTCTGGGACTCAGCGGCGGGTGGCAGATCGTTCGGCAGGCGCGCGGCGAACTGGCGAGCGTGGCGGCGGAACGACGGACGGTGCGCGACGCGGCATAGCGGCTTCACGCCGCTCAGCCGATATGGCGCAGCATCTCCTCGAGCGCCGGGCGCAGGCGGCGGATTTCGTCGCGGTGCGCCGCCGACAGCGACCGCAGCACCGCATGCGCCTTGTCGGTAAGGCGCAGCGTCGCGCGCCGGCGGTCGTCCGCCGCCACTTCGCGCCGGATCAGCCCGAGAAGTTCGAGCCGGTCGATCAGGCCGCTCGCGCTGTGCGGTTTCAGCATCAGCCGCTGCGCGACGGTGCCGATCGTCGGCGCCTCGGGCGCCGCGCCGCGGATCGCCAGCAGCGCCTGATGCTGCTGCGGGGTCAACCCCTCCTCGGCGGCTCGCGCTTCGCTGAAGGCGTGAAACTGGCGCAGCGCGTGGCGGAAATCTGACAGCGCGGCATAGTCGGTGTCGGTCAGTTCGTCGGCGGTTTCGGGCATCGGCAGTCCCATGATGAAAGATAAGTCCCGCGGTTGAATTATATCGTATTGCGATATATGGGCGCGGGCGCCTGTTCAACCACCATCGGAAACGCCCCGTGTCCTCCCAATCTGCCGCCCTCCCCAAGCTGGCCGACCATAGCGCCGACAAGCGCATGCTGCTGCTCGCCGCAATGGCGCTCGTCGTCGGCGCGGGCGGCGCGATCGGGGCGTGGGTGCTGCTGAAGCTGATCGCGCTCGCGACCAACATTTTCTGGTTCGGGCGTTTCTCGACCGATCACGCCGCGATCACCGATGCGTCGGTGGGGCTGCTGGTCGTTGCGATCCCCGTCGTCGGCAGCCTGATCGTCGGGCTGATGGCGCGCTTCGGATCGGACAAGATCCGCGGTCACGGCATCCCCGAGGCGATCGAAGCGATCCTCTACGGCCAGAGCCGCCTGTCGCCCAAGGTCGCGATCCTGAAGCCGATCTCGTCGGCGATCTCGATCGGCAGCGGCGGGCCTTTCGGCGCCGAGGGGCCGATCATCATGACCGGCGGTGCGATCGGGTCCTTGTTCGCGCAATGCTTCCGCCTGAGCGCCGCCGAGCGCAAGACCTTGCTCGTCGCGGGCGCCGCCGCGGGGATGACCGCGATCTTCGGCACTCCGCTCGCCGCCATATTGCTGGCGCTCGAGGTGCTGCTGTTCGAATGGAAGCCGCGCAGCTTCGTTCCCGTCGTCGCGGCGGTGCTGGTCGCGATGGCGTGCCGGCCGGCGCTGGTCGGCAGCGGGCCAATGTTCCCGATGGCGGCGGGCCTGCCCGCTATCGGCCCCGCGCTGGCCGCAGCCGGTGCGCTGGGCCTGGCGGTGGGGCTGCAGGCGACGCTGCTTTCGGCGCTGCTCTATCGCATCGAGGACATGTTCCACCGGCTGCCCGTCCACTGGATGTGGTGGCCCGCGATCGGCGGGGTGGTCGTCGGGCTGGGCGGGCTGATCGACGCGCATGTGCTCGGCGCGGGCTATGGCAGCATCCAGGCGCTGCTCGACGGATCGCTGGGGCTTCGCGTCGTCCTCGCGCTGCTGCTGGTCAAGGGGGTGGTCTGGCTCGTCGCGCTGGGGTCGGGGACGTCGGGCGGCATTTTGGCGCCGCTGCTGATCCTCGGCGGCGCGGCTGGCGCGCTCGCGGGACATCTGTGGCTCGGCGATCCGGGCGTCTGGGCGCTCGTCGGCATGGCGGGTATCCTGAGCGGCGCGATGCGCGCGCCGCTGACCGGCGCGCTGTTCGCCGCCGAAGTCACCGGGCTGTTCGAGGCGCTGCCGCTGACCGTCGCGAGCGCGGGCACCGCCTATGCGGTCAGCGTTCTCATCATGCGCCGCTCGATCCTGACCGAGAAGATCGCGCGCCGCGGCCGTCACATCCGTCAGGAGTATGTCGTCGACCCGATGGACCTGATGCAGGCGCGCGACCTGATGACCGCGGATCCCGCGACGCTGCCGGGAACGATGACTGCGGGCGACGCGCTGCGTTTCTTCTCCGAGCAGGCCGACCATCGCAGCTATCCGGTCGTCGACGCCGCCGGACGGCTGCTCGGCCTCGCGTCGCGCACCGACGCCCTCGGCTGGCGGGTCGCCGATATGCCCGCCGACCGCACGCTCGCCGACCTCGTCTCCGACGCCGCGCAGCCCGTCGCCTATGCCGAGACGCCGGTCGGGCAGGTCGCCGACCTGATCGTCGAATCGGGGGTGGGGCGCATCCCGATCGTCGATCCGGCGACGCGCCGGGTGGTCGGCATATTGTCGCGCCACGACCTGTTGAAAGCACGCCACAGCCACCGCCAGACCGAAACCGCGCGGACAAGCTTCAGGGCCCCGGGGGCTGGCCAATAATCGGGGATTGCATCGCTTTCGAACGGGTGTCGGCTTTGGGGTGGATTTGAGCCATTCCCCTCCCTTTTAGGGAGGGGTTAGGGGTGGGTGCGCGAGCGGTGCGAGCCCACGAAAGAACGCCGCCTTCGGCGGTGTTAGGGGACAATAGGGACCGGAGTGCCGGGATTGGCCGGTATTAGGTGGGATTTGGCGGGACAAGCCGCGAAAAATCGGGCGTTTCGACACATTCGGGGCGCTCCGCGGAAGTGGGACCGATATCTAGATTAACCACCCTAATAGAGCCCACTACGGCAAGAGCAACCGGAGTCCGGGTGCGACCCTCTTAGAAGCGTCTGAGAGGGCGCTGAGCGCGCTTTTACGGGGCTCTCACGGCCCGACGATGCCCGCGGCGGCGGCGATGGCGCGGGTCACCTAGGCGCGGGAAGTGGGACCCGCGGCCGGATCGGGGGCGAGGATGGTCCCACTTACGATTTGGGGCTGAAATGCGTGGGGTAGAGCGTCAAGCGCGGCCGACGACGTTCATATGCGGTGACTTTAAGTGGGCCGCTTTTCCTAGTGGTGCCAGGCTAAGCGCCGGAGCTCTTCCGCGCGATCGCTCATGGATCGACGACGTCGCCCGTCTCGCAGATGACGTGGCCGAGGCTAGCCGAACGGAAATCGATGCCTTGGGCGACCTTCGCGATGTCGACGATGCGAACATGCGTCCGGCCCGCTAGCGCGCCCTTTTCCTTCAGCAGCTCGCAGACATATTGCGCATATCCGATCCGGTTCGATCCGTCGTCGAGGACGCCGATATGCCACTGGACCGCGTCATCGGCGTTATAGGTCAAATCCTTGACCTTGGGCTCGGCGCGCAGCGCGGTCTTTGCCGCCTCGATCGCATCGGCTGACGGGCCGGCAGCTGCCTGAGTGGCGTTCGCGGCCGGCGTCTCGCTCGTTGCCGCGCGATCGGGTGTCGGTGCCCGCTCCGAGCAGGCACCCAGCGCCAGCAATCCTAAAACAATCGCGCTTCTCATGGCTTCCCTTTGAAATCCCGCGTCGGCGAGTGCAGCGTCGCCCGGAGGTCGGACATCGCCTGCAGCTCGTCGATGCCTATAGCTTCTCCGGCGAGCGTTGAGACCAGGTTAAAGACGGCATGGCGCTCGCGCACTGATAGCTTACCGATCATCTCGATCAGCTGGGCGGTGATGTTGTCCAAGGATCGGTCGGTGCGACGGCCGGTCAGCACATAGCCGATGTCGATCTTCACATCCTGAAAGACCAGCAGCATCACGACGTTCATGGCCGTGGCGCCCCGCTCATAGGCGCCTAGGCTGTTCTTGCTGATCCCCGTGCGGTCGGCGAGCTCCTCCTGCTTCAGGCCCAGACGCACGCGCTCTTCGCGCAGCCGCTCGCCAATCGGCCCGAGTAACTCGCTCATTTTCCGCCCCTATTTTCGCACAGGAACAGTTTCACGTGAAAAAAACACATCATCTTGCGTTTGAACCGTTGCAAAAAACCAATGTTCTTGTCATGGTCCAAAAATCAGGAACAGAAATTTGGACTTCACGATGCAAGAGCAGGTCAGGCGGTTCCGGGGGTTGCACCCCGAAGACGTGAAGGCGGCGATCCGCAAGAAATTCGGAACAATCGGCGAATTTCATAGGTTTTACGACCTTCCAGCGACGGGTTTGCAGGACATCCTGCGCGGTCGGCCGAGCCAGCGCATCGCTGACGCGGTCGAGGAGGTTCTCGCCGGCGAGCAAGAATCCAAGAAGCTGGATAGCAGCCCCGAATCGGCGGCGCAGCATCTAAATGCGGAGGCCAAATAGTCATGGCTGCCGCACCGATCGACGCCGCCGTCGAAGTCTTCCCGATCAACCCCGACGACGTTTATATCCCGGCGGGCATCGGGATGTTCTGGCCCGAAGAAGCTGCCGCCATCGGCGCGTCGATGAAGCGCGACGGGCAGAATGATCCGATCAAGGTGGTATTTCGCAACGATCGCTGGGAGCTGGTTGCCGGTCGACACCGGACGCACGGCGCCCGCGCGATGCGGCTGCCGTGGATCTACGCGATCGAGGTCAAGGGCACCGCCGCCGAGCTGCGACTGATCGAGGCGAGCGAGAATATCCATCGCCGCAATTTCGGGCCGATCGAGCGCGCGCTGTTCGTTCGCGCCATCGCCGACGACGCCGAGGCGCGGTGGTCGGAAGGCCATGACGGGATGACCCCTCAGCAGATCGGCCAGATCAAGCGGTGGGAGAAGGAACGCGCGAAAGTCGACGGGGTCGTTCGACCTGATGACGCTGCGAATATGGAGGCGGAATATAGTTCCGCCAAGTTGGCGGGACTATATGGCTGGCAGGATGAGGTCGCGGAAACGCTCGGTCTGTCCTCGCGGTCCCTGCAACGCTCGCTGCTGATCCACCGGCAGCTGATCGCTCCCTTCGAGCCCGAGGTTTGGGAGGAGCTGGCGCGCTCGCCGCATGGGCGCAACGCCAGCTCGCTCGAGGCGCTGTGCCGGATCAAGGATGCCGACGCGCGCCGCGACACCATCGACCTGCTCATCGACAACCCGGCGCTGAAGGTCGAGCAGGCGCTCGCGATCGTCGACGAACAGGCGCCGCAGCCGAAGGTCCGCGTCACCGGCGACACGAAATATATGGACAATGCGGGGTCGAACCTCGCGCGGCTGTCGGCATCGGGCTGGCGCAGCTTTGCGCCGGCGCTCGCGGAATCGATCAAGCCGAGCGCGCTGCTCGCGGTGCGCGACGCGATCGAGGCGCGGATCGCCGAGCTCGGCGCCGACGCGGTCGGAGGCGAGCATGCCTGACGTCTTCGCCCAGCCCTCGGCCGATCCGGTCGCCGACGCGCTCTCGCACCTTGAGGATGCGTTCGACGCGCTGACGCTCGAGATGGGCGTCCGCATCGACTGCCGGACGGGCGAGGAGACGCCGATCCCGCCGCTCGAGCTGTGCATCAGCGAGGAGCTGGAACGGATGGATCGCGCGATGCGCGCGACTCCCAGCTCGCAGACGATGCTCGCGCCGATCGCGGCCGAAGTGAAGCGCGGGCTGCACGGCGTCTATCTGGCGATGCAGGCGCTGCGGCAGCTGAAGGCGCCCAAGGCATGACGCGCGCCGCCGTCACCTGTGCCGCGCCGTGCTGCCGGGCGCCGATCGAGCAGGGCAAGCTGCTGTGCGCGGCGCACTGGTTCGCGCTGCCGGAACGGCTGCGCAACGCGATCGGCGCGACGTGGCGCGCGCGGCATGTCTCGGCCTTTCAGGAGCTCTGGACCGAAGCGCTGGTCATCCTCGACCCGGCGCCGCGGCCGTTCGATCCGCCGCGCCAGCGCGGCACGACGCCCATGACGATCGCTTACGAGGGCTCGCGCCCGGTCGTCTATGCGACGGGGAGGCTGCTGTGAGCATCTACGGACACGGCCCGACCGCGACGGTGCTCGACGCCTGCTGCGGGTCGCGCATGTTCTGGTTCGACAAGCGGGACGACCGCGCGCTCTTTCTCGATAAGAGGCGGGAAGTCTGCACCGACCCCCAAGGACGAGAGATTGTAATCGATCCCGACGTGCTCGGCGATTTCACCGACCTTCCGTTCGATGACGAATCCTTCTCGCTCGTGGTGTTCGATCCGCCGCACACCTTCAACGGTAAGAACAGCGCGATGGCGCAGAAGTATGGTCGCCTGGAGCCGGGCTGGCGCGAGGGGATCGCGGCCGGATTTGCCGAATGCTTTCGCGTCCTGCGCGCCGGCGGCACCCTGATCTTCAAGTGGAACGAGCACCGCGTGCCGGTGAAAACGGTCCTCGCGATGACGCCCGAGAAGCCGCTTTTCGGCCATCTGTCCGGCAGGGCAGCCAAGACCCACTGGTTGGTGTTCATGAAACCCGGAGGCGACCAGTGACCGCCGCCGAGCTCACCGCGCATGCTGACGATCGCCATCCCTGGGATTGGTATATCGACGAGAGCTGGTGCACCGACGCGCTCGTTCGCACCCTCGGCTTCGAGGCGTTCGACGGCCAGCATATCCATGATCCGTGCTGCGGGCGCGGGACGATTCCGCATTTCTTCGACCAATATGGCTTCAGCGCCTCGGGCGGCGATGTCGAGGACCGGCGCGGGGCCTATGGCTTCCCGGTCGGCGACTGGCGTTTCGCGCTGCACGATTTCTATCGCATCGCGGCGCTGCCACCGGCGTTCGTCGGCCTGCCGCCGGCGCAGGCCGAGCTGCCGCGCCGCGCGCTGTCGATCGTCTTCAACCCGCCCTACAGCCTGCAGGAAAACCGCATCGTTCGCGGCCTGACGGCGCATATGGTGGCGCGCGCGATCCGGCTGGCATCGCACAAGGTCTGCGTCCTCGTTCCCAGCAAGTGGCTCGCGAGCGCCCAGCGCTTCCAGCTGTTCCAGCGCCATATGCCAGCGGCGATCCTGCACCTGATGGAGCGGCCGTCGATGCCGCCGGGCCACCTGATCGGCCAGATGGGCGAGCGTGCCTTCAAGGGCGGCAAGGCCGATTATTGCTGGGTCGTCTTCGACAACCAGGCCGAAACGGCGGAGGGCGAGACACGCACCCATTTCGTGGCGCCGCGCGACGCAGCGACCAAGGCGCGGGAGCGCGGCCGATGAAAAAGCCGAGGCTGACCCGCGCCGAGCAGCTCGCCCGGCATCGCAAAATCTTCCTCCTCGCGCGTGAGCGCGACGTGGCGCTGGTCGAGGCCGAGCAGCTGCTCGCGCGCGAGGAATGGGCGGCTGCGCAAGAGCGGCTGCGCGTCGTGACGATGTGCGGGCGCGGGCAAGGGAAGTCCGTCGCGACCGAAGCGGCGCTGACGGCCGCGGCCGAGGCAGGCTTTCGCGTGCTCGACCTGCGCGGACGCCCGATTCCCGACGATGCACCCTGGATGATGAGGGACTGACTGATGATGATCGATCTGATCGCCAACCGGCCTGAAGGCATTTCCAGCGAAGTCTGGTGCTATTTCCTGAGCGACTATCTGCGGCCGCAGCGACCCGCGCTCGCGCATTGCTATGCCCGCGCCGAGATGGTCGCGTTCGAGCGCAACGAGAGCCTGCCGTCGATATCGACGTTGAAGCGGCATCTCGCCAAGATTCAGCCTGCGGGGGCGGTCGAGACGGCGCGCGGGGATTGTTCCTACCTGCTCATCATCGATGAGCGAGACACGAGCATCGAAATCATGGCCCCGCCGGCGCCGGTCGAATTCAGCGCCACCAGCCGCGGATTTTCGCGGGGCGAGTTCATCGACCTCTATGGCAAACCCTGTTCGGTTCAGGACAGCAGCCTCGCGACGGCCGACGCGATCTGGCTGGGCGTCCATGAAAATCGCATGCACCTATCGCGCGAGCATGCGGCGGCGCTGCTGCCGTTGCTGCAGCGGTTCATCGACACCGGATCGATCGGAGAACCGGCATGACGTGGCAGCCCACTTGCTATGTCTGCGGATCGACCGAGGTCATTCCGACGCCCAACCCGCATAGTCCGACCTGCGCGCGCCACAAGGCGGCGCGGGCGCATCTCATCAGCAGGCGCAACGCCCCGGTGACGGGCGACCATATGGCGCTCTGCCGCTGCGGCTGGAGCGAAACGCGGCCGCGCACCCGCGAGGGGCATCAGGAGCTCGACGGGCTGGTGAAGGCGCACTGGCGCCAGATTTGCGGGGAATCGGCATGAGCAACATCCGCCCGATCGCCGATCCCTCGATCGCCACCGCGATGCTCGCGACGATGCAGTCGATCGACGCCGCGCGGTCGGCGCCGTCGGGCATTTCGGACACGCGCTGGCGCATCCTGCAGTGCATCGCGAAGGCGGCGCCGAATGTGCCGAGCCCCGGCGAGCTGCGGATGTGCAGCGGCCTGTCGAAGGCCGCGCTCGCCGAACATGTCCAGGCGCTGCAGTGGAAGGGCCTGCTCGAGATGGGCGGCTATCGCCTGTCGCCCTCGGCTGCTGCGATGGTCGGGCTGGAGCAGCCCTATCCGCCGAGCGACGCCAAGGCGATGACCTTCGCGGAGCCGACGCCCCTGAAACTGCCGGACGATCCCGACGCCGTCGTTGCGTTGCGCCATGCCATTTCGGCGATGGGGCCGGAGGGCGCGCCTTTGCTTCCCTACCAATCGAAGCCGACCATCATCGGCGTCGACATGGCGAACCGTCCCGACGTCGCGGTCGAAGCGATCGTGCGCTTCGGCGCCGATGGAGCGTTCGAATTGGTCAAGGTGCTTGCACCGCTCGATCCCGCCGACGTTCCGGCCTGCATGCGGCCCGATTGCACGGCGCCGGTGGAGCCGATCCCGGCACCGAAGACGCGGCGGGAAACAAAAAAGACAGACAAACATGGCCGGGGTGGCGCGGCGGTTGCGCACCCGTTGCAAGGGGGCGCACACTGCGATCGGGTCGCACCCGATCGCACCCCAAGCACGTCGGAGGAGGTCGCAGGTTCGAATCCTGCCCCCGGCCAACCCGCGCAACAGCAGGCCAGCGCGCCGACGGAACCGCCGAAGTTCACCAGCTGGATCGACCAGCGCCATGCGCGCATCGCCGGCGCCATCGCGTTTCTGAAGAGCCAGGCGATCCTCGTCAGCGTCGTCGATCGCGACGCGCCCGTCCGGCAATATTTCGTCGCGGGCAAGCGATATCGGCAATATGCCGAGGAGGTCATCGAGATAGCGATCGCCAAGGGGTGGGCCGAGTAGATGCCGGTCGATCCCCGCATCCAGCGCATGCTCGACGCGCCGCTGACGACGCCGACGGACCTGCGGTTCGAACCGCTGAAGGGGCACGTCCAGCCTCCGGCAACCGGCCCTATCGGCGAACATTGCCGGTCATGCCGGCATCGGGAGCCGACGGACTGCACTTATCGCGTCTGGATTTGTTCGGCCGTTCCGCGCGATCGCGCCGACCGGGGCGTGGCGATTGCGCTGGCAGAAGATGCGTGCGGCCGCTGGCAGCCCTCCCTTCGCGTTCGAGGCGCTCGCTGATGGCTAAGCGTCGCCCCGCCTTTGACGATCGCCAGCTGGCGTTCAACCTCGACGCGTTCAACGTGCCGATGCCCGATCGCTTCGACGGCGCGCTCGCGCATCTGCCGCGCGTGATCTCGTCCTCGGTGGCGCGGATTCTGCAAGAGGACGGGCGGTCGCGGCATGTGATGGCGGGCGAGCTGTCGCGTTTGCTCGGTGCAGAGGTCAGCAAGATGACGATCGACGGCTGGGCGAGCGAGTCCCGCGACCGCTTCAATATCTCGGCCGCGCATTGGATCGGGCTGCTCGCCGCGACCGATCGCATCGACGTGCTGGACGGAATCGTCCGTCCCTCGCTGGGCGTCGCGGTCTTCGCCGGACCCGAGGTCGCGACGGCCGAGCTGGGCCACATCGACAGGCAGATCGCCGCGCTGCGCGATCGCCGCAAGAAAATCGAACAACGGGCGGTGCCTATTCGCCGCGGGAAGACGGGGGACCTATGAAGTTTCACGGGGGGAAGTTCTGGTTCACCGCGGCCGAGCTTGCCGATCTGAAATTGCCGGGACTTCCCGCGACGAAGCGCAAGGTGAACGAGCGCGCGGCGAAGGAATGCTGGGCGCTGCAGGCCGACAGCGAGGGCATGCCGCTCGCGCGGCCGCGCCAGGCGCGCGGCGGTGGGCTGGAATATCATCTGTCGGTGCTGCCCTCGGCGACGCGGACGGCGCTCGTCCGGCGCGGGATCGCGATCGAATGCCAGCCCGCGGCCGATTCCTCGCCGATCGGGCAGAGCGCGCTGTGGAGCTGGTATGAGGCGCAGAGCGACAAGGTGAAGGCCGAGGCTGAGCGCCGCGCGCGCATCATCGGCCAGATCGACCTGATGATCGATACCGGGGTCCTGCCGTCGAACGCGGTGCCCGCCGTGGCGATCGGCGAGAAGATCGGCGCATCGACGCTGTGGAGCTGGCTGTCGCTTGTCGACGGCGTCGCGCCGTCCGACCGGCTGCCGCATCTGGCGCCGCGCCGCAAGGGTGGCGGGCGCACCGTCGAGGTCGACGAGGAGCTCTGGTCGATCCTGGTATCGGATTATCTGCGCCCGTCGCGGCCGACCTTCGCCTCTTGCTATTCGCGGACTGAAGATATCGCGGCCGAGCGCGGCCTCTCATTGCCGTCTGAGAAGACGCTGAAGCGCCGCCTGGAGCGCGAGATCGACGGGCGGCTGATCGTCGCGCGCCGCTACGGCACCGACGCGCTGAAGCTGACGATCCCCCAGCAGCGCCGCACCGTCGCGCACATGCACGCGATGGAATGGGTCAATATCGACGGGCACAAGTTCGACGTCTTCGTTCGCCGCAAGGGCGCACGGCCCGGCGACAAGCCGATCCGCCCGGTGATGGTCGCGCTGCAGGACGTCTTCAGCCGCAAGATTCTGGCGTGGCGTATCGGGGAGAGCGAGAGCGCGGTGCTGACGCGCCTCGCCTTCGCCGACCTGTTCCGCGATTATGGCATTCCCGGCCATTGCCTGCTCGACAACGGCCGCGCCTTCGCCTCGAAATGGATCACCGGCGGCGCACCGACGCGATTCCGCTTCAAGATCAAGGATGACGAGCCGACCGGGCTGCTCACCGCGCTCGGTGTCAAGACGCGCTGGGCCAAGCCCTTCCACGGCCAGGCGAAGCCGATCGAGCGCGCCTTCCGCGTCCTCGCCGACGTCGTCGCGCGCGCACCGGACACCGAAGGCGCGTGGACGGGCAACCACGTCGACGCGAAGCCCGAGAATTACAACGAAAAAGCGCTCGATTGGGACGTCTTCGTCGCGCTGGTCGACCGCGTCATCACCAAGCATAACGCGAAGCGCGGTCGCCGCACCGAAACCGCGAACGGCCGCAGCTATGACGAAGTCTTCGCCGCGAGCTATGCGGTGTCGGAGATCAGGAAGGCGTCGCAGGAGCAGCTCCGGCTGGCGCTGCTCGCCGGCGAACAGGTCCGCACCCACCGCCAGAGCGGCGAGATCGCGCTGGTCGGCAACCGCTATTGGGCGCCGGAGCTCAGCCAGATCGCGGGCAAGCCGGTGACCATCCGCTTCGACCCCGACAATCTGCACAGCGAGATCCACGTCTATAGCCAGTCGGGCGAGTTCCTCGTGACCGCCGCGCTCGTCGCGGACACCGGCTTCGACAATATCGGGGCGGCGCGCGCGCGGGCGAAGGCCGATCGCGATATCGTCAAGCTGGCCCGCGAGCTGGAGAAGCAACAGGAGCTGCGCGACGCGGCCGAGATCGCCGCGCTGCAGCCCGGCGCGATCGAGCCCGACCGGCCCGAGCCCAAGATCATCCGCCCGGTGCGCGCCGCGCATCGCAATGGCGCCGCCGCGGCGGTCCAGCAGGAGCCCGCTCCCAATTTCATGAACCGGTTCGCGGCGTCGGTGTCGCCGCTGCGGCTGGTCGATTGAAGGCCGCGACGGAGGGTTAGGAGCCTCCGCCGCGACGATGTCCCTGTCAGAACGAAAGGATTTTAGCATGAACGACCCCCAAAACCAGCCCATCGATATCGAGGACCAGCGCGCCTGGTTGATCGACCACAAGAACGCGACGAAGATGAGCTGGACCGAGCTCGCGAAGCGCATCGGCCGATCGGCGGGAACGCTCAGCCAGTTCGGCAGCACCAACGGCTACGCCGGCGACGAGCAGACGATCGCCGAGCAGGTCTATCGCTACCAACAGCAGCTTTTCAGCCAGGCCGCGTTCGAAGTGACCGCACCCCCGCTCCCCGGCTTTTTCGCCGGCCCGACGGCGAACGACATCATCACGATCCTGACCTATGCGCAGCGCGGCCGCATGACCGTGATCGCGACCGGCGCCGGCATGGGGAAGACCAAGACGATCGAGCATTACCAGGCGAGCATTTCCAACGTCTGGAAGGCGACGATGCGGCCCTCGTCTGCGGGCATCATGAACATGCAGCTTTCGGTCCTCGCCGCGCTCGGCAAGTCCGACGCGGTCGGCACCCCCGCGAAGCTGAGCACCATGATCATGGAGAAGGTGGACCGGTCGGGCGGGCTGTTGGTGCTGGACGAGGCGCAGCACCTGTCCGAAAAATCGCTCGAGGAAATCCGCAGCTGGCATGACGAAACGGGCGTCGGCATCGCGCTGTCGGGCAATATCTCGGTCCTCTCGCGCCTCGAGGGCGGGACGCGCAAGGCGAATTTCGCGCAGCTCTTCAGCCGCGTCGGGATGCGGATCGTGCGCGCGCAGCCGCTGCAGGGCGACGCCGACGCGCTGTGCGATGCGTGGAACATCGGCGACGACGGCATCCTTCAGGCCATCCGCGAGATCAGCCAGAAGCCGGGCGCGCTGCGCGGGGCGACGATGACGCTCGAACTCGCGCACATGATCGCCGCCAGCGAGGGCCAGGCGGTGAACGCCGGCCATGTCCGCGATTGCTGGGCCCAGCTCTCGACCCGGCAGATCGCGGCATGAGCACCGATCTTGCCAAGCTGCTGTCGGCGTCGGGTCTGCTCGGCCGCTCCAGCCGTGTCATCCGCGCGAACGTCGCCAGCCTGATCGAAACCTCGAGCAAGCTGGACGAGAGGTTCCCCGGCGATATCGTGCCGGTTCCCGGCACGATCGATCCGCGCGCGCGCCCGCTAATCGAGAGCTACGTCCAACTGCTCCGCGACATCGATGCGTGGGTCGGTGCGCCGCTGGAGCTCGGCCCCGACTGGCTCGATGAAATCATCGCCCGGCGCGGCGCCTGGGAAGGCGGTGTGCAGTGACCTCGCGCCGCAAGATCATCCGCGCGCTGACCCGCGACGGGCAGGACGGGCCGCTGGAGCTCGGCGCCGCGCTGGCTGGCGGCGCGATCGCCGCCGGGGTCAAGGTCGCGATCATCGTCCTCGTCGCGGTGATGATGGGGGTTTGGCCGTGACCGCGGCGCTCACCCGCGGGGAGCGCGTTACGCGCATCTTTGACGAGGCTTGCCGGCGCTGGTCGGTCGACCTTGCCGAGCTGCGGGGGCCCTCACGCCTCGGAAACCTGATCCCGCCGCGCGCCGCGATCGTCGTCGCCCTGCGCCAACTGACGCCGGAACCGCTCTCCTATCCGGTCATCGGGGAAAAGCTCGGCGGCCGCGATCATAGCGCCGCACATAATCTCGCGCACCGGGGCCACCAGCTTGCCCGGCGATCGACGGGCTATCGGGCGGCTGTCGACGATCTGATCGCGATCGCGCGCGGTGCGCCCCAAGGATTGCGGCCATGAGCGCGCCCGCCCGCAAGACGTCGATCGACCCGACCCAGCAGCGCCGCCGCGCGCTGCTGGCGAAGGTCCATATCGCGAAGAACCAGCTCGGCCTGGGCGAGGACGATTATCGTGCGATCGTCTTTCAGCACATCTCGCCCATCCCGATCGAGGAGGCGAGCGAGGAGGACATCGCTCTCGCGAGCGCCAGCAAGGCGACGGAGGCGCAGCTGGCGGCGCTCGTCCAGCATTTCGGGCAGCGTGGCTTCAAGGCGACCGCGAAGGGCGTTCCGGGGCGCCGGGCGCCCGCGGTCGACACGCCGAGCGCGCGCAAGGCGCGGTCGCTGTGGATCTCGCTCCACCAGCTCGGCGCGGTGCGCAACCGGTCGGAGCAGGCGCTCGAGGCGTTCGCCTGCCGCCAGCTCCAGTGCGACCATTGGCGATGGTCCGACCAGTCGATGGCCTACCGCCTGATCGAGGCGCTGAAGGCGATGGCCAAGCGCCACGGCTGGGAGGTCGGCGACGGCCGCACCGCGACGCTGCAGGGCAGCAAGTGGCGGCTGCTGAAGGCGATCCTCGCCAAGCTGGTCGCCGCGGGCATCGCGCATCCCGACTGGACCGTCCCCGTCGCGCTGTTCCGCCTGACCGGCGAGGAGGCTCGCGCGATCGACCTGCCGATCGACATCGAGGCGATGACCCGCGCCGCCCAGATGCTCGGCGCCGTGCTGCGCGAGCGGTCCCCTGAATTTTCACCGGAGGCATGATCATGCAACATTCGTTCTACCAGAGCCACCTGCGGCCCGACCGCGAATATCTCGACTTCCAGAGGTTGCCGCTGCTCGAATCGAGCGCCGATCGGCGGCGCCGCGAGGAAGCGCGGCGCCGGGCCCGGTCCTTTACTGCCGGTGCGGCAGCGATGGCGCTCGCCATCGCGCTTCTGGTCATCATGCTCTGATCCATGCGGCATTCGCGGATCTTCAACTCTGCGATTTTCGACGAGGTCGCTGCCGTGATCGGCAGCGGCCCCGCCACGAAGCTGTGCGACCGCTTCGGCGGCACGATCCTCTACGTGCCGCGCGTCGCGGCGAACAATCACGAGATCGCCGTCGTCATCGGCGCCGAGCTCGCCCAGCTGCTGTGCGACCGATTCGCCGGCAGCGACCTGCTGTTGCCCAAGGCCTATCACCGGAGGCAGCGCGTCATCGAGCTGCTGAAGGAAGGAAAACTGTCGATCCGCGCGATCGCCCTTGCCACCGACTATACCGAGCGGCATGTCCACAACATCAAGGCCGATTCCATCGAGGACGACGGCCAGGGCAATCTGCTCGACCTCCTATGAAATAGTTCATCTGACTGCGCGGCGCGCGACGCGTCAAAGCAGCGGTCATGGGGAGCGAAACCAACCACATCGATAGCGCGGCCGACGAGATCGTCGTCAGCGGCTGGTCCGAGCGCTTCGCGCGTGCCTTCGACGATCTGATCGGCGACGAGGGCACGCGCTTTGTCAACGATCCGTCCGACCGCGGCGGGGCGACCAAATTTGGCTGGTCGCTGCGCACGCTGGTCGTCGAGGGCAAGATCGACCTCGACGCGGACGGCCGCGCCGACTTCGACCTCGACGGCGACGGCGATATCGACGGCGCGGATGTCCGGCTGCTGACGCGCGGTGACGCCAAATTCCTCTATCACCGCTGTTTCTGGCTGCGGCTGGGCGCCGACGATCTGCCGCGCCCGGTCGGCGAGATGCTGTTCAACCAGGCGGTGAACGCCGGCATCGGCAACGCGCGCCGCCTGTTGCAGCGCGCGCTCAACCGCTGCCTCGAGCGCGCCGCCTCGGCGCCGTCGCAGCTGAAGGTCGACGGCGCGATCGGGCCGGCGACGCTGCAGGCGATGAACTGGGTGCTGCGCTGGGGCGCGCTCGGCATGCCGGCGCTGACCGACGCGTTCCGCGTCGAGGTCCGCCTTCGCTACCGCGCGATCGCCGAGCGCGATCCGTCGCAGAAGAGGTTCCTGAAGGGCTGGCTGGCGCGCGCCGACCGGCTGGGGAGGATTTGATGTTCGGGCTGTCGGGACTTCGCCTTTACGGCGCGATCGGCGGGATGCTCGCCTTTGGCGCGATGCTCCTCGCCGCCTGGACCGGGGTGCAGGCGCGCGCCGACCTCAAGGATTTGCGCGGCGACGTCGCCGCCTGCAGCCGCGCGGCCGAGAAGATCGGCGAGCCCGCCGACCGCTGCGCCGAGCCGGTCAAGGCGGCGATCGCCGCCGCGCGCGCCGCCGGCCAGTGCGACGTCGCGCTCGCCGCGGGCAACCGCGACGCCACGCGCTTCGCGATCCAGTCGGCCTGCTCGACCGCGGTCAAGGCCGAGGTCGCGGCGCGCACCGCGGCCGAGGATGGCCAGCGCCAGGCCGAGGCCGAGGTCGACCGGCTGATCGCCGACCAGGCGAAGATCGCCGACCGCGCCGAGGCGCGCGGCCGCGCCGCAACCCAACGAAAGGACGCCGCCGATGCCGCTATCCAGAGCGCGCCTCCGGCTGTCGGCTCTGGCACTGGCAAGCGTTGCGACGCTCAGTGCCTGCGCCGGCTCTCCGGCAAGGCCTGACCCCGGCCCGGCGCCCGACCCGGTCGTCGAGCGGGTGATCGTCACCAAGACGATCTGCCCCGCCGAGCTGCGCCAGCCGATCCCCGCCGAGCCCGTCATGCCCGCCGACGCCGCGATCGAAGCGGCCGACAACGTGCTGCAGTGGCTCGCTGCCCGCTTCCGCCGCGAGGCGCTCCTCGAGGAGCGGCTGCGCGATGCCAGGACCCTATGCCCCGATGGCTGACACGCCCGTCCTTCCCGAGACGCGGACGCTCGACCAGCTGCCGTTCACCACCGCGGTGTCGCCCGATGCGCTGATGGGCATTCAGGAGCCCGGCGCGCCGATGACGGCCACCGCGGTCAAGCAGCTGCTCGGCCGCCTGATCTCCACCGAAGCCGCCTTCGAGGAGGAAGCGGCGCCGGACGGCATCCAGGGCGCCCTCGACCATCCCGAAAATGCGCTCGGCCTCGTCTATGCCGACCCCGCCCCGGCGAAGAACGGCTGGTATCGAAAGGTTGGCGCCGAGGGCGGCGGCAACTGGTACCAGTTCGAAAAGCTGTCGGCCTATGCCGCAGCCGAGGTCGGCGTGATCATCGGCCAGGCGCAGGATGCCGCCGACGCCGCGGCGGCGACCGCCGAGGAGCTGAGCTCGACGCTCACCTATTTCCCCGAGAAGGCCCAGACCAACCTCGCCGACCCCGATCGCGCCAACGCGCTCCTGCCGACGCGCCTCGATCAGACCTGCCGTATCTGGTCGCCGGGCAATCCCGATTACCTCGCGGCGCGCAGCGAGGCGGCGTGGCCGACGTTCGCCGTGCTGCGGCCGATCCCGCTGCCGGCCTCGACCGACCTTGTCCTGTCGATGCACAATGTGCCGCCGAGCGTGATCGCCTACATCACCGGCGGCAACGCCTTCTACAAGAAGCTGAACGGCACCTACGGATCGTTCGCGGTTACGCTGCGGGGCGGCAATCGCGAGATCGCGATGACGACGCCCGCGGATCTCGCCCAATTGCTGCCGACCGTCCGCGATACGGTCGATTTCGCCGCGGGCGTGCCCTTCACCGCCGACATGATCGACAAGATCGAGCGCGGGATCATGGTCAACACCGGCGACGCGGCGCTGGAGTTCAATCCCTACGCCGCACCCGGCGAGCGCGCGCCCGACCCCCAGCTTTTCCAGCTCGACAACAGCGCGCCGGGGACGGCGGTCTATCAATGGCCCTATCTCTTCGTGCGCCGTCCCGCGCAGCTGAGCCCGGCCTACGATCAGGTCGACTGCTATCTGATCGGCGAGCAGGTCGCCCAGGTCGGGCCCAACCTGTTGCCGCGGTCGGGCGCGATCGATCTGGTCGGGACCCGCTTCATTTCGCGCGATACCGGTCGCTCGGCGACGGTCGGCGCCTATATGCTATCGGCGATGGTCGCCAGCATCGGCGGCGATCAGCGCACCCCGATCAAGCTCAATTTCCAGCTGGACGGCGGCACCCACGGACCCGACGGTCGCCAGCTCGATCTCGCCGCGCACGGCTTGACCGCGGGCGATGTCTACAAGAACGGCGAGGACCGTCAGTTCGTCGTCGTCTACGTGCCCGACGCCAACAATTTCTGGATGATCGCGCGTAACAATGGCTCGCCGACCAGCTGGAACATCGAGGCCGCGCCGGCGGGGCTGCTGACCAAGGTGAGCGGAACCGGCCCCGCGACGCTGTCGGGCTATGTCGACGAAGGCGTCATCCAGCTCTCCGGCGCATTGCAGAACCACGAAAAGACGGTGAGGATCGATGGTGCCGAGATCAGCGTCGACGGCATCTATCCGTGGACCGACCTGTCGATCGAGGAAAGCTACGACATCGGCAATGTCGCATCACTGCTCGAATATATCGTCGCGCATCCGGGCACGACGGACTTCGACAACCCGGCGATCGACCGGCAGGTCGCGATCCAGAGCGATTGGCGCTTCAACCGCTGGGGCGGCCGCACGCGCACGCTGACGATCGAAGCGCTGCAGCCGTATGACCGTAGAGAGGCGACTGGCGGCAATCTTCCCGACGGCGCCTGGTCGATGCAGTGGCTGAAGCCTGGGCTGACGACCGACGTGAGCCCCGGTATGTCGACGCGCATCTCGCTCTACGCCGCGGGCATGAATCCGGTCGACGTCGCTGGCGTCGACATCGATTATCGCGCGATCGTCGACATCACCGACAACAACGCGATTATCGAGTTCCCTCGTGCCTCCGCGATCAACCCGGCGGCGCCGGTCACGCATTTCGCCCACATTGGATATGACGGCGGCGGCGCGATGCTGGTCGGCCACGCCTTCGGCAATCACATCCTGCGCGCCGACGGAAAGCCCGACCGAGCGGCCGCGCTGATGGCGACGCTCGGCGTGATGAGCGGCTTCGAAAAATTCTACCTCATGTTCGTCAACCAGGTCGGCGCGGTCGCCGTCGGCGAGGTGCTTCAGGTCGTCGCCTGGGATTGCTGGTATCTGGCGACCGACACGGCACTGACGCTGCCCGCGCCGATCTATACGGTCGGCGACACGCATTTCGCGCCGGTGACCCGGCACGGCGCGCTGTCGCGCCATTGGGTCGCGCTGCCGCGCGAGCTCGCCGATCGTCCCGTGAAGATGATCGCGCCAGATGCGAACATCACCCTGCACACCGACACCGTGCAGTCGCGGGGCGTGATGATGAGCTTCGCCGGCGCGGTGAACGAGACGATCCTGCAGATCGGCGGTGCCGAATGAGCACGCCCGCCCTGGCACCGACCGCCTTCTATGCGGCCTGGACGCCGGCGCTGATGCTGTCGAGCGCGGCGGGGCGCGCATCGCCTTCCGATATCGTGATCGCCGCCGGCGGCTTCGACTGGCCGGTCGTCACGCTGGCGATCGCCGCGATCGGCGTGCTCGCGGCGCGGCCGATCAGCCCGAAGCGCAATCCGCCGCTCGGCCTGGCGAAGAATATCCTGGTGACGCTGATCATGCTTACCGCGGCGCTGCTGTGGGTGCTCGATACGCGGCCCGGCCTGCTTTTCGCCTTCGTCGTGTCGATCGGCCTCGGCTTCTCGGGCTACTCGCTGATCGAGCTGCTCGGCGAGGAGATCGGCGCCTACATCAAGCGCGCGATCGGCGCGCTCCCCTTGCCCGGCCTGAAGGCCGGCCAGACCACCCCGCCCGACGAGGACCAATCCGCATGAGTGATCTCTACCAGTGGGCGATCATCGCCTTCATCCTGCTCGGCATCGGCGTCGCCGTCTGGCGCGGCGGGCAGGCGAACCCCGAAAGCACCGGCAAGCTCGCCCGGCGCCTGTCGCGCGTCGAGCTCGAGCTGAAGGACAAGGCGACGACGACCGACGTCGCGGGGCTGACCAGCGAGCTCGCCGGCGTGAAGGCGCGCCTCGAGGCGGAGCATGAGCTCAACGTCCGCACGCTCGCCGCGGTGACGCGGATCGAGTCCTTCCTGATCCAGAAGGCGATCGGGGGCGAATGATGGACCCGTTCTCGATCGCGGCGCAGCTGCTCCTCGGCTGGCTGATCGCCGACCTTCTCTCCGGCTTCTTCCACTGGCTCGAGGACCGCGTCCTGTGGATCGGCATGCCGCTGATCAGCCGCGCGATCGTCGAGCCGAACCGGCTGCATCATCGCGATCCCGACGCCTTTCTGGCGCAGTCGCTGTTTGCGCGCAATTCGACGACCTGGACGGCGGTCGCGGCGATCGCGCTGCTCTGGCTGTGGCTCGCGGGCTTCGGCTGGGTCTGGCTCGGCGCGCTCGCCGGCGGGCTCGCTGTGACCGAGGTGCATGTTCGCGCGCATCGCCGCGTTCCGCGCTCCAGCATTTATCGCGCGCTGATGGATATCGGCATCGTCCAATCGACGCCGCATCATTGGGGGCATCACACCGCCGCGATGGACGGCCGCTATTGCGTCCTCACCGGCTGGCTGAATCCCATTCTCGACCGCGCGCGCCTGTGGACGCGCCTCGAGCGCGCGCTCGAAGCGATCGGCTTCACGCCGAACAGGGGGGCAGCATGAGCTACGCCGACTTCCACTTCCAGCACGTCCGGCTGACGATCCTGCGAATCCTCGCCGAGGCGCCGGGCTATTCGGCGAACGATAGCGTGCTCACCGACGCGGTGAACGCGATGGGGCTGGTCTGCACGCGCGATCAGCTGCGCACCAATCTCGCCTGGCTCGAGGAACAGCGGCTGCTGACCCAGCTCCACCCGACGCCGACGCTCACCGTCGCCACGATCAGCGAGCGCGGCGTCGACGTCGCGAAGGGCCGATCGGTCATCGCCGGCGTCCAGCGCCCGTCGCCGGGGAGCTGATATGGCCCGTCGCCCGGCACGTCCCACCCGCCATCGGCCGTCGTCGATCGACAAGCTCGATTTCGAGGTCCGCGAGCTGATCGGCAAGCTGCGGATGGATCATGGCTGGACGATCGACGAGATCCGGCAGCGCCTGCTCGACATGGGGCAGAGCGTCAGCCGATCGGCGCTCGGCCGCCACGTCCGCACGCTCGAGGATATCTCGGCCGAGATGCGCGAGGCCCAGGCGATGGCGACCGCGCTGGCGCGCGAGGTCGGCGACGCCGACCAGTCGCGGATGCTCGACGTCAACGCCCAGCTGCTCCAGGCGAATATGTTCAAGCTGATGCTCGCGGCGAACGAGGAGGATGGCGAAGGTGTCCAGCTCGGGGCGAAGGATGCAAAGGCGTTCGCCGACGCGCTGCGCTCGATAGCGCTGACGCGGAAAACCGACCTCGATCTTGTCGAGCGGGCGGAGGCGCGGGCCGTTGCCCGCGATCGTGCGGCACAGCGGAAGAAGCTCGACGACGCTGGTCGATCGGGCCGCCTCGACGTTGCAGCGCTCGAGGAAGCGAAGCGCATTCTGGGTTATGACTGATGGAAACGGTCGCAACTGCTGACGTCCAGCGCCTCATCGATTTCTATCCCTATCAGCGCGCCTGGCTCGCCGACCAGAGCCGTTTCAAGGTCGGCATGTTCACCCGCCAAGGCGGCAAGTCGATGGTCGCCTGCGCCGAGATCGTTGAGGATTGCATCAACGCGGAGATCAACGGCAAGCGAACCAAGTGGGTCATCCTCTCGCGCGGCGAGCGTCAGGCCAAGCTCAACATGAAAGAGCATGTGAAGCCGATGACGCGCGCCTTCTGGACGCTGTATCGCGGTTTGCTGGATGGTCCCGAACCCGACATCGTCGAAGAGACGGTTCGCTATACGCGCGACGATGGCGTCGACTCCGAATATACCTCGCTGTCGGTCACTTTCCCCGGCGGATCGGAAATCGTCGCCGTGCCCGCAAATCCCGACACGGTGCGCGGATTCAGCGCCAACATGCTGTTCGACGAATTCGCGATTCACCAGGACAGCAAGGCAATCTGGGGCGCGGCCTTCCCGATCATTTCGAAGGGCTGGAAGGTTCGTGTCGTTTCGACCCCGAAAGGTAAATCGAACAAATTCTATGATCTGATGACCGAGGAGCCGACGATCTGGTCGCGGCATGAGGTTGATATCTATCAGGCCGTCGAACAGGGGTTGCCGCGGAACATCGAGGAATTGAAGGCCGGCCTCAATGATCCCGATCTCTGGGCGCAGGAGTTCGAGCTGGAGTGGCTCGACGAAGCGGGCGCCTGGCTCGACTATGATCTGATCAACAGTTGCGAGACCGCGGGTTATGGGCGCCTGCGGCGGATCGAATACAAGGGCAAGGTCCAGACCGTATGTACCGAGAGCGGCGAGGCGCTGCCGCCTGCGCGCGGCCCGGTCTATGTCGGAATGGATATTGCGCGGAAGAAGGATTTGACCTGCATCTGGTCGGCCGAGCAGATCGGGGACGTCCTCTATCCGCGCGAGATCATCGTCATGCTCCGCGCGCCTTTCAAGGCCCAACATGCGGAGCTGAAACGGCTGCGCGATCGCGATCAACCTATTCGCTTCGCTATCGATCAGACGGGCATGGGCGAGCCGTTCGTCGAAACCGCCCAAGACTATCTCGGCGAATCGCGATGTCAGGGTGTCATCTTTACGCCGGCCATTCGCTTCGCCCTCGGCACGACGCTGAAGGAATCGATGGAGGACCGGAAGTTCCGCCTGCCTATGGGGCAGAAGGACATCAAGGACGATCTCCACAGCATTGCCAAGATCGTCAACCGGGTGGGCAATGTTAGTCTGCTCTATGACGGCGAGAGCGAGGGTCATGGCGACCGCTTCTGGGCGGCCGCGCTCTGTGCCAGCGCCGCCGATCTGCCCATCGCCAAATATGCCTACACCGGCGTGAGCGCCCGCAGCGATCGTCCCGATCGCCGGCCCGACGGCATGCGCGTCAGCGACGAACCCAATCGACACCGCCGGGGCAGTCGCTTCGGCCGAGGAGCATGGTAATGAACGAAGACGCAGCCCTAATACTCGCTCCGGTCATCGCAGCGCTCGAAAAGGCGCTCGCCGACGCCAAGGCCCGCCCCGGCACCGATCCGCGCATGCTCGCGATCGCCCGCACCGATCTCGATAAGGCGATCATTGTGTTCGGCTTTGCTCTCTCCGGCGGAGGCGTGCTCGATGCGTGAAGCCGTTCCCCCCGCCAAAGTCCCGCCGCCGCTCGTCTGGCCGAACGGGCAGCTGATGCAGCCCGCCAATCTGGCACGCGAGGTCGCGGCGCCGCGCATGGCGTCGGTGCGGTCGATCCTGTCGGCGCATCCGGCGTCGGGGCTGACGCCGATCCGGCTCGCGCAGCTGCTCCGCGCGGCCGAGGACGGCGACGCCACCGCCTATCTCGAGCTTGCCGAGGAGATGGAGGAAAAGGACCTCCACTATCTCGCCCAGCTCGGCACCCGGAAGCGCGCCGTGGCGCAGCTGCCGATCACCGTCGAGGCGGCGAGCGATGCGCCGCACCACAAGGAACATGCGGACTTCATCCGCAAGTGGCTCGATCGCGACATGCTGCAGGCCGAGATCTTCGATATCCTCGACGCGATCGGCAAGGGCTACAGCGTCACCGAAATGATCTGGTCGACGCGGCCCGGCAAATGGCTGCCGCAGGATTTGAAGTGGCGTTTCCCGCAGTGGTTCGAATTCGACCGGATCAACGGCGAGACGCTGAAACTGCGCACCGCCGGCGAGCCGGCGTCGCTCGAGGCGGGCAAGTTCATCGTCCATGTCAGCAAGGCGAAATCGGGGCTGCCGATCCGCGGCGGTCTGGCGCGCGCGGTCGCCTGGGGCTGGATGTTCAAGAACTTCAGCATCAAGGACTGGGTCAGCTTCCTCGAGACATACGGCATGCCGCTGCGCGTAGGCCGCTATGACAATGGCGAGACCGAGGACAATATCGCGATCCTCGCCCGCGCCGTCGCGGATCTCGGCAGCGACGCCGCCGCGGTCTTCCCGAAGACGATGGAAGTCCAGTTCATCGACGGCAAGGGCGGCAGCGCGCCGGGCGACCTGTGGCGATCGATGGCCGAATATATCGACGACCAGGTGAGCAAGGTCGTGCTCGGCCAGACCAACACCGCCGACGCGAAGGCCGGCGGGCTCGGCTCCGGCCAGGCCGAAGTGCACAATGACGTGCGCCTGGATATCCGCGACTATGACGCCGCGATGCTCGGCGCGACGATCCGGCGCGATATCGTGGTGCCGATGATCATGTTCAACTACGGCCCGCAGGATGAATATCCGCGGATCAAGGTCGGCGAGGTCGATTCCGAAGACGTCGAGACGCTGCTGAAGGCGGCGACGGCGCTCGTGCCGCTGGGTGTCAAGGTCGGCGCTCGCCAGATGGCCGAGAAGACCGGACTGCCCCAGCCCGAACCGGGCGAGGAAGAGCTGCAGGCCGCCCCGTCGCCGACCCCCGAAAATTTGCCCCCAGGAGCGCCAGCAGCGCCCCGAGTGGGGCTGCGCCCCCGCGCAACCCCGACTCCTGCCCTCTTAGGCCCTCTTAAACCGCCTGTGGGGCGTTTCGGGGTGGCGACCGCGACCCCGAATGGCGATGCGGAGCCCGATCCGATCGCGGATGCCGCGGATGCCTTCCTCGACGACTGGACCGAGCTCGTCGAGCCGATGCTCGGCCCGATCGAGGAGCTGCTCGCCGCGAGCTCGTCGCTCGCCGAGTTCCGCGACGGGCTCGCGGGGCGGATCGAGGCGATGGACGAGAGCGCGGTCGCGGCGCTGCTCGCACGCGCCGGCTTCGCCGCGCGGCTCGCCGGCGACGCCGCCCAGCAGGATGACGAGCGGGACGCGGGCTGATGGATATCGGGCAGTCCCTCTTCGACGCCTGGTTCGATTTCGCGCGTCCGACCGTGGCGCCCTATCGCGACGCCGCCGGCGATGAAGTCGTCGCGGCGATCGACGCGCCGCGCTTCGACCATGACGCCGCTGCGGCGTCGATCGGCCTGCTCGTCGAGCCCGGCGCCGAGCTCGGCCAGGCCGATCGCGCCCGGCTGCAGGCGGCCGCGATCGGCGCGACCAAGGCGACCGTGCTGCACCGGCGCCGCACCGATGACGGGGCGATCGTGCGGCGCGCCTGGTATACGCTCGATCCGCAGGCCGTCATCGACGCCTGCCTCGGGCAGGCGGGCCATCACCTCAGCATCGGCGCCGTGCCCGGCTATCGCCCCAACCTCGGCGGCTTCGTCCGTTACCGCGGCGAGGACTGGCAGCTCACCGACCTGGTCGGCACCGGCACCGGCGCCGCGATCGGCGACGAAGAGGGCCGCGCCCTGATCGGAGCATAGGGTGGCGGACGAGGTTCTTCCCATCAATCTCGCCCCCGCAGAGGCGATCGCCTGGTTTCGCGCCAAGGGCTATCAGTTCGGCTTTTCGTGGCAGGACGTCGAGCATGAGGAGCACGGCCGCGGCTTCACCGTCGCCAAGGCGATGACGCGCGACATCCTCGAGACGATCCGCGCCGCGGTCGACCGCGCGATCGCCGAGGGCGAGACGCTGCAGATCTTCAGCAAGGAATTGCGCCCGCGGCTCGAGGCGGCGGGCTGGTGGGGCCGCAAGGAAATGGTCGATCCCGCGACCGGCGAGACGAAGCTCGTCCAGCTCGGCAGTCCCCATCGGCTGAAGACGATCTTCGATGTCAACATGCGGACGAGCTATGCCGCCGGGCGCTGGGAGCGGATCGAGCGCAGCAAGCGCGCCTTCCCCTTCCTCGAATATGTGACGGCGGACGACGAAAGGGTGCGGCCGCAGCATCACGCCTGGCACGGCACGGTCCTCCCCGTCGACGACGCCTGGTGGGACACGCACTATCCGCCGAACGGCTGGCGATGCCGCTGCCTGCCCAAGCCGGTGTCGCGTGGTCAGGCCGAGCGCCGCGGGCTGAAGGCGACGAAGCCCAAGGTCTTCCCGATGCGCCAGTGGATCAATAACCGCACCGGCGAGATCCACATGATCGAGCGCGGCATCGATCCCGGCTGGGCCTATCATGTCGGCAAGGCGCGGCAGACCGGGCTGTCGCCGACGCCCTATCGCGGCGACGGGCTTGCCACGATGAGCGCGGTCTCAGAGGCGGATGAGGATGCGGTGAGCGGCTTCTTCGCGGCCTTCGACCTGCGATCGCGCGCGGCGATCGTGCGCGGCCGCACCTTCCTCGACGTCGCCGGCTGGCCGCTCGCGATCGATGGCGCCTGGCTGCGCGATGCCGCGGGCCGTCCGGTGCTGCCCGCGGGCTTGCGCGCGGCCGAGCTCGAGGACGTCGCCGCCGCGATCATGACGCCGGCCGAGATCCGCTGGCTGTGGGTATCGTCGAAGGATGCGCCGGCGCAGCTCGTCCGCCGCTACATCGGCGCGCCCGATGCGTCCGGCGCCGCGATCGTCGTCGATATCGCCCGCTGGTGGCGCGCCGGCCGCGTGCCGGCGTCGCGCTTGGGGGCGGCACGAAAGGGCGCCCTCGCCTGGTCGGCCGACAGCTGATTTCCATTCGCTCTGGCCCGAATCGGACACGCATGCCATGAACGATCGAGCGCGCGATCGCTTCCCATGAAATAGTTCATCTGACGCGGCGCCTCGGCCCCAGCCATAGCAACCTCATCGACCGGCGCGGTGCCGGGCGCGGGGAGCGTTGCAGCTGTGGCGAAGGGGAAATCTGGCACGAATGCGATGGCTTACGGCGCTTGCGTCGTCGCGATCGCTTCCGTCGGCGCCCATGAGGCGGGTCCCGCTGACACGATCCAGCTTTTCGCCATCGGTGACAGTCCCTCGCGCAATGGCAAGCCGCCGGTCGTTCGGGTCAAGGACCGCGCTGCCGCCGATCGTGTAGCGGCCGCGACCGCCGCCTGGCACAAGGGCGCGCCGATCGTCGTCGATTATGATCATCAGTCGGTCTTCGGCGCGCGCGCCGGGGTCGGCGGCACCGCCCGCGCCGCAGGCTGGATGACGCATGTCTATGCCGACGACGCCGGCGTCTGGGCCCAGGTCGATTGGACCGAGGCCGCGGCGGGCGCTCTCAATGCTCGCGAATATCGCTTCATCTCACCGGTCTTTCATCACGACGCCCAGGGCAATGTCATCCGCGTCGTGAACGCGGCACTGACCAACACGCCCTCGCTCGATCTCGCCGCCGTGGCGAGCGCCCTTTCCACCGAAGAAGGAAGTGCATCCATGAATCTCTCTGCAATTGCCAAGGCCCTCGGCCTTGGCGAGGACGCGACCGAGGAGGAAGTCCTCCGCGCGATCGCGAACCTCAACGGCGGCGCCACGATGACGGCGATCGCCAGCGCGCTCGGCGCCGAAGCCAACGCCGATCTGGTCGCCGCGGCAACCGCTCTGAAGACCAAGGCGGACAGCGCCGGCAATCCCGACCCGGCGAAGTTCGTGCCGGTCGAATCCGTCGCGGCGCTGCAGACGTCGGTCCAATCGCTGCAGGGCACCGTCGACACGCTGCAGGCGGCGAACCGCACGGCGAAGATCGACGCCGCCCAGGCCGAAGGTCGCCTGCCCCCCGCGCTCGTCGCGCACGCAACCTCGATCACCGACGAGGCCCAGCTCGACAAGTTCCTCGGCGCCCTGCCGAAGGGCGGGCTCGGCACGCCCGCGATCGAAGGGGAGCCCGAGGCCGGAAAGGGCAAGCTGGGCGAGGAGGACCTCGCCGTCTGCTCGGCGATGGGTCTTACCCAGGAAGAATTTCTCGCCGCGCGCGCGAAGGAAAAGGAAGGGGCCAACTGATGGCTGCGTTGACCGAAGATCGCATCGCCCAGGAGCGCCAGGGGCGCAATTTTTCGCGACCCGTGGCCGCGGACAAGAAAATCTTCCTGGGTGCCCTCGTCTGCCTGTCTGCGACGGGCTACGCAACGCCCGGCGCGACCGCGACCACGTTGGTGGCCGACGGCATCGCAATGTCGAGCGCTGACAACACCGACGGCGCCGATGGCGACATCCGCGTCGATGTGAGGAAGGGGACGTTCCCCTTCAAGAACAGCGCCGCCGGCGACGCCATCACGATCGCCGACATCGGGTCCGATTGTTACATCGTCGACGATCAGACCGTGGCGAAAACGGACGGCGCCACCACCCGCTCAATCGCCGGCAAGATTGTCGATCTGGATGCCTACGGCGTCTGGGTCGAGATCGACTGACCGCGCTCAGGAAAGGATAGTTCACAGTGTCCAAGGTCAAAATTACCGCCGGTTTGCTTGCTGGTATCTTCACCGGCTATTCGGCCGCCTACAATAATGGTCTGGGGATGGCGCCGCCGAAGCGCCAGATCATTGCGACCAACGTTCCGTCGTCCTCTTCGAAGCAGGAGTATGGCTGGCTCGGCAAGTCGCGCGGTATGCGCGAATGGCTCGGCGACCGCGTCGTCAACCGCATCCAGGCGCACGGCTACAGCATCACCAATAAAAAGTGGGAGCAGACCGAAGCCGTCGACGTCGATACCATCGAAGACGATGAATATGGCGTGTTCACCCCCCTCTTCCAGGAAATGGGCCGGAGCACGGCGGCGCATCCCGAAGAACTCGTGTGGGGCCTGCTGAAGGACGGCTTCAACCAGCCCTGCTATGACGGGCAGAATTTCTTCGATACCGATCACCCCGTCCTCGACGCGAACGGAAATCCGCAGTCGGTTTCGAACTCGGGCGGCGGTGCCGGCGCGTTCTGGTGCATCTTCGACGACACGCGCGCGCTCAAGCCGATCATCTTCCAGGAGCGGCTCAAGCCGCAATTCACCCAGCTGAACAAACCGACCGATACGAACGTCTTCCTGCAGGACGAGTATCTCTACGGCGTGAAGGCTCGCTACAACGTCGGCTTCGGCTTCTGGCAGTATATTTTCGGGAGCCAGCAGGCGCTGGACAAGGCCAATCTGAAGGCTGCCTTCGCTGCGCTCGAAGGGATGAAGGGCGATTATGGTCGCCCGCTCGGTGTCACGCCGACCGTCCTTGCATGCGGCCCCTCGCTTCGCGAAGCGGCGCTCGAACTCCTCAATGCCGAACGCGATGCCGCGGGGGCCACCAACGTCTGGAAGGGCACGCTGCGTCTGGAGATCGTGCCGTGGCTGGCCTGATCCGCGTCACCGCGCTGGCGGCGTCGCGCCGCCGCGCCGGCTTCGCCTTCGGCAAGCAACCGCTGGTCTTCGGCCGCGAGAGCTTGCTCGAGGGGATCGACGGCCTGCGCCAGATCGCGGCGATCGTCGGCGACCCGGTGCTGCTGGTCGAGGTCAATGACGAGGACACGCCCGACCAGTTCCGGTCGGTCACCGATGCGGAGCGCGAGGCGCTGCGCGACATGGTGACGGCCTATGAGCTGCACGAAGATCGCGAAGGCGCCGAGCAGGCGGTGAGAGACCTCATCGCCGGCCTGGTCGCCGACAAGGAATTGCAGAGCCCGGAGGATGCCGAGGACGAAGATGACGGCGCCGCGGCGCCGGAGTCGGACGCCGGAGCGAAGGCGGATGGCGGCACGAGCGCGGCCCCCGCTGTTGAACCTCCTCCGGCATCGGACGCGTCCGCGGCGTCCGGTGAGCAGTCTCGCGCTGGGGCGGACGCATCGGGGGCGGCGCCTGCCGCCGATGCGGACGCAGGGAAACAACCGGGGGACGCCCAGCAGCCCCCGGTCGCGGATGGAACCGCGCGGCCCGCCGCCCCTGCGGGCGACGCCGCCAACCCGGCCGCAGCCGCTTCGGCGGCGCCGGCCGACACGCAACCGAAGAAGGGGAAGACGGTCCCGGCCAAGCCTGCGAAGGCGAAGTCCGTTGCCAAGCCGTCCGGCTCTTCGGGTCGCAAGCCCGCGGCGGCGCCGCCGCCCGCCAAGGGCTGAAGGGGGAAGGCCGGCGCGGCCCCACCCGCGCCGGCCCGAACCTCTCTCGCTTCCAGATGATGAGTTTCCATGTCGATCGTCTACGCCACCCTCGCCGATATGCAGGCCCGCTTCCGCCCCGAGCAGCTGATCCAGCTGTCCGATTGGGACGGCACCGGCGCGCTTGACCAGGCACGCATCGAGCAGGCGATCGCGACCGCCGGCACGAAGATCGACGGCTATGTCTCCGCCAAATATGGCGACCGCTCCGCGCTTCCCGTTCCGCCGCTGCTGACCGCGCTCGCCTGCGATATCGCCTTCTATGAGCTGCACCGCGCGACCGCGCCCGAAGGCGTCGAAAAGAAGCACAAGGCCGCGATCGACACGCTGCGCGATATCGCCGCCGGCAAGGTCAAGATCGACGAAGGCGACATCACCGCCGTCCCCGCGCGCCCCGGCGCGATCCATATCGCCGGCACCCGGCGCTTCTCTCGCGCCGATTTGAACAAGCTATGAGCGGCGCCAGCTTCACCTTCCATGTCGACGGCGCCGACGCGATCGAGCGCGAGATGGCGGCGCTCGCCGCCGCGGGCGAAGACCTGACCGAATTCAACCAGGCGTTCGGTCTGATCCTCGAATCCAATGTGCTCGATCGCTTCGACCGCGAGAGCGCACCCGACGGATCGGCGTGGAAGAAGAGCGCGCGGGCGAAGGCCGAGGGCGGCAAGACGCTGACCGACACCGCGCGGCTGAAGGGCTCGATCACCAGCGCCGGCGACGCGCGCGAGATCCGCGTCGGCACGAATGTCGTCTACGCGGCGATCCACCAGCTCGGCTTTTCGGGCGCGCAGAAGGTCAGCACCCACAAGCGCCGGATCAGCGAAGCCTTCGGCCGCCGGCTGAAGGCGCCGGTCGAGGTCATCGTCCCCGGCTTCACGCGTCAGATGGAGATGCCGGCGCGCGCCTACCTCGGCATCGGGCCCGAGGATCGCGACGACGGCGCGGATCTGTTCCGCGAATTCTTCGCCGGTCGCGCGCCCGGCCTGTTCGCGGGGGGCTCGGCATGATCGGTCTCGCGCTCGTCCTGGTCGTCTGGCTGGGGGTCGCCAACACGCTGGTCCGGCTGAAGCCGGTGCGTGCGCGCCCCGACGCCTGGCCGCTCGTCCTGCTCTGGCCGCTCGCCGTCGCGGGCATCGTCGGCATCCTCGTCTACGAGTTCTTCTATCGTCTCGGCCGATCGGCGTGGCGGCGCGTGAAGGCGGTGCGGCGATGATCGCGCAGATCGAGCTCGCGATGATCGCGGCGCTGAAGGCCGCGGGCGACGCGGGCGTCCTCGGCTATAAATGGCTGACGCTCGACACCTATCCCGACGAATGGGACGCGTATCTGAAGGAAAAGACCAATTGGCGCGCGCCCGCCGCCTGGTCGATTTTCGCCGGCGCGCGCGATGTCCAGATGACCGGCTCGTCGATCCTGATCGAGGGCGCGCAGTTCGGCCTGGTCGTCGCGGCCGAGAATCTGCGCAACGAAACCGCGACCCGCCACGGCGGACCCGCCGGCGGGGCGATCGCCGAGCCCGGCAGCTACCAGCTCGCGCTCGACGCCTTCGGCATCCTCGCCGGCAATTCGCTCGGCCTCGGCATTCGCGCGCTGCAGCCGCGATCGATGCACCTCGTCCGGCCGTTCGACGCGCTGAAGGAACGGCCCGTGTCGATGATGGCGCTGACCTTCGAGACCGCGTTCGAAGTGACCGCGATCCCCGGCGCCGACGAGATCGGCGATTTCGCGACGCTGCATCTCGATTGGGACATCCCGCCCTTCGGCCGCGTCGACGGCGACCTCGGCGCGCCGGGCGTCCAGCTTCCGGCGCCGGCCGACGGGCCGGGCAGCGCCGACGCCTCCGACCATCTGACCCTTCCGCAGGAGTAGAGCATGATCAGTTTCAACCAGATCGCGGCGAACCTTCGCGTTCCCGGCGCCTATGTCGAGTTCGACAGCAGCCGCGCCGGCGGCGGGCTGCCCGCGCTGACCAATCGCGTCCTCATCATCGGGCAGATGCTCGCCGCCGGCACTGCCGACGCGCTCGTCCCGACGCGCCTGTTCGCCGAGGCCGAGGCCGACGCCGCTTTCGGCAAGGCCTCGATCCTCGCGCGCTGCTATCGCGCCTTCCGCGTCGGTGACGCGTCGAGCGAGTGCTGGGCGATCGCGCTCGACGATCTCGGCGCCGGCACTGCGGCAACCGGCACGATCACGGTCACCGGCCCCGCGACCGCGGCGGGCACGATCGCGCTGATGATCGCCGGCCAGGCGGTGCCGGTCGCGGTCGCGAACGCCGCCGCCGCCAACACCGTCGCCGCCGCGATCGCCGCCGCGATCAACGGGATGGCGACGCTGCCGGTCACCGCCGCGGCCGAGGCCGCCGTCGTCACGCTCACCGCGCGGCACAAGGGCACGGCGGGCAACGATATCGACGTGCGCCACAGCTTCTTCCAGGGCGAGGCGCTGCCCGGCGGCATCGGCCTGGCGATCGTCGCGATGGCGCTCGGCGCCGGCGATCCCGACTATGACGCGGTCTGGGACGCGATCGCCGACGGCGGCTATCGCACCATCATCCTCGCGCATAACTCGGCGGCGGTGCTGACCTCGGTCGAAGACGAGCTCGAGCGGCGCTGGGGTCCCGACGAAATGCTCGAATCCTTTTGCTGGACCGCGCATCGCGGCGACCTCGCCGCGCTCACCGCCTTCGGCGAAACGCGCAACTGCCCGCTCGTCTCGAACATCGGCACCGGCCTGTCGCCGACGCCACCCTGGGAATGGGCTGGCAATTACGGCGCGATCGGCGGCTATTACAGCGCCACCGACCCCGCGCGGCCGCTGCAGACGCTCCGGCTCGACGCGGTGCGCCCGCCGGCCGAGAACGCGCGCTTCGCCCGCGCGGCTCGCGAGGCGCTGCTCGGCGCCGGCATCGCGACCTTCCGTGTCGACGCCGGCGGCAATGTGCTGATCGAGCGCACGGTGACCAGCTATCGCGAGAATGCGTTCGGCGAGCCCGACACCGCCTATCTCGACAGCGAGACGCCGCTGACCCTGTCCTACCTGCGCGTCTCGTGGCGCGGGCGCGTCCTGGCGAAGTTTCCCAGGCACAAGCTGGCGAACGACGACACGCGCTTTTCGACGGGGCAGGCGATCGTCACGCCCAACGTGCTGCGCGCCGAGGCGGTCGCCTGGTTCCTCGAGCTCGAGGAGGCCGGGCTGGTCGAGGATGTCGAGCAGTTCAAGGCCGACCTGATCGTCGAGCGCAATGCGGCCGATCCCAACCGCGTCGACATGCTGTTGCCGCCCAACCTCGTCAACCAGCTGCGCGTCATCGCCGCCCAGGTCCAGTTCCGCAGCTGACGTCATCGCCGCCGAGACGGGTCTGAGAGCCCTCTCGGCGGTCCCTGAAGACCCGAACGTGAGGAGTATCAT
This sequence comes from Sphingopyxis sp. GW247-27LB, assembly GCF_002277025.1. Classification (GTDB taxonomy): domain Bacteria; phylum Pseudomonadota; class Alphaproteobacteria; order Sphingomonadales; family Sphingomonadaceae; genus Sphingopyxis. Next base: position 632,244 of record NZ_NIWD01000002.1, on the reverse strand, counting down.
ATGGCCAATCCCAATCAGGTCGTCGGGCAGGCGACGATCAAGGTCGACGGCGACACGCTGGAGACCAAGGCGGGCGCGACGCTCGAGCTCGGCGGCCCCGTCCGCACCGCGCAGCGCGGCGACTATCAGGCCGGCGCCTTCAGCGAGGAAACCGTGGAATCGAAGCTGACCTGCACGCTGCTCGTCAAGCGCAACACCCGGATCACCAACTTGCGCGAGATCGACAACGCCACCGTCACCTTCAATGCCGACACCGGGCAGGTCTTCATCATGCGCCAGGCCTATTGCGCCGACAACATCAGCCTCGCCGCCGCCGGCGAAGGCGCGTCGGTCGTCTTCCAGGGCCCGCCGGCGCAGGAGCTGTGACGATGGACAAGCGCTACACGCTCCTGCGGCCGATCGGCCCGAAGGACGGCGACAAGGTGACCGAGGTTGCGATCGTCGAACCGACCGGCGCCGACCTCGAGGTCCTCGACGAGTTCCTGATCGTCAACGCCGCCGGCGAAACCGTCATGACGAAGCCGATGGCCTACACGCTGACCATGATCGATCGCCTCGTTCGTTACCCGAACGGCGATCCGATGTTTCCCGGCTTCTCGCGCATGTTGAAGGCATCCGACGTCGACAAGCTGGGGGAGCTTGTGATGGCCATGTTGCCCGATGGCCAGAAGACTGGCGGGACTGCCTAGGGCACCTGGCCGACCATTTCGGATGGGGGCCTAGCGAGCTGATGCGGCTCACCTGGCCTCAGATCGAAAAATGGGTCGAACAGGCGGATTGGACGGCCGCGCGGCGTCGCGGCGAGCAAGTGGAGCGATAGGTGGCGCTGAAGTTCGCCATGATCCTGCAGGCGGTGGATCGGCTTTCCGGTCCCGCCAAGCGCGCGAACGCCGGCGCCCGGACGCTCGTGAAGGGCGCGCTCGAAATCGCGCGCAGGGCACCCGGCGCGGCGCGCGCGATGGACATGATGTCGCGCGCGGCCGAGCGCATCCCCTCGCGCCTCCGCAACGCGACCGTCCGCGTCCGCCAGCTTGCCGGTCATTATGGCATGAAGGCGCTCGAGAAATCTGCCTATGGCGCGGGCGTCGCGATCGGATGGACGATCCGCAAGGTCGGCACCCTGATATTGCGCACCGGGCAGCTCGCGGCCGCGACCGCCGCGCTGGGCGCCGGTGCCGCGATCGGCGGCATAATATCCGTCACGTCGAAGTTCGAACAATTTCAGATCATGCTCGAGGGGATCGAGGGGTCGTCGGAAAAGGCCAAGGCATCGATGGCCTGGGTGCGCAATTTCGCGAAGACGACGCCCTATGAGCTCGACCAGGTCATGGAGGCCTTCGTCCAGCTGAAGGCCTATGGCATCGATCCGATCGGCGGGGCGCTCGCCGCTGCCGGCGATGCCGCTGCCGGCATGTCGAAGCCGCTGATGCAGGCGATCGAAGCGCTCGCCGATGCGCAGACCGGCGAGTTCGAACGGCTGAAGGAATTTGGCATCCGGGCGCGGGTCGAGGGCAATCGCGTCGCCTTCACCTACATGAAGAACGGCAGGGAAATCCGTCGCGAGGTCGCGGCCAACGCGACGGCGATGCGAGATGCCATCACCGGCATCTGGTCGGATCGTTTCGGCGGGATGATGGAGCGGCAGAGCAAGACCTTCTCCGGCATGATCTCTAACCTGAAGGACGGGTGGACCGATTTCCTCCTTCGCGTCGGCCAGGCGGGAATCTTCGACAAGGTGAAGGCCAGGGTCCAGAGCGTGCTCGACTGGCTCAACAAGCGCCTCGACGATGGCTCGATCGACAAATGGGCGCAGAATGTCTCCGATCGGCTGGAAAAGATCGTCGACTGGGCGAGCCAGCTCACCGAAAAGGACTGGGCGACCTTCGGCAGCGATCTCTGGAATATCGCCAAGGCCGCATGGTCGATCGCAAAGGCGCTCGCGTCGGCGGTCGATTGGGCGCTGCGGCTCGTCAATACGCAGGAAAAGATCAAGAATAACGGCGCGACGACCGTGGTTGATGGCGGCCCGCTCTTTCGCATTCGCCGCGCCAACGACGCGCCGCCGCCGCCTCGGCCGCCCAAAGCGCCGCCGATGTCGATCCGCTCCTCGCCCCGCGCGACGCCGATCAATCTGCGCGGCACCACGGTCAACCCGCGCGCGTCGACCGCCGCGCCGCAGAAGGTCGCGGTGGGCGGCAGCATGACGGTCGAAATCAAGCCGCCGCCGGGCTGGTCGGCGAAGCCCACCCGCATGAGCAGCGCCAACGACGCGGTGCCGCTCGTCTATCGCGGCGGGTCGATGGTGCGGGGCGGCTGATGGCGATCGTCCCCCAGCAATCGCCCGTCCCGTCGACCTCGCCCGCGGCGCCGGCATGGCGCCAGCGCTATGTCCAGGGCAGCTTCCGCGGAGCGCCCTTCGTGACCCAGCAGCGCGAGCGCGTCGGCGGGCGCCGCATCGCGCTGTTCGAGCTGCCGTTCCGCGACACGCCGGTCGGCGAGGATCTCGGGCGCCGCGCGCGCGAGGCGACGATCGACTGTTTCGTCCACGGCGCCGATTACATGGACCGGCGCGACGCGCTGATCGACGCGATCGAGGCGTTCGGCCCCGGCACGCTGGTCGATCCGTGGACCGGCGAGCAGCTGCAGGTCTTCGTCGACGACTATCGCCTGGTCGAAAGCACCGACGAGGGCGGCATCGCCCGCTTCACCATATTGTTCCGCGAGAGCGGCGCCGAAGCCAAACTCGGCGCGAGCAGCGACACGGCCGCGCTCGCCTCGTCCACCGCGGCGTCGGTGAGCGCGGCGCTGCCCGGCGATTTCGCCGACCGCTTCTCGGTCGACAAGGCGGCGAGCTTCGTCGAGGACGCGGCGTCGGGCCTGGTCGACGCCTTCGCGCTGACGGCCGAGCTCAGCGCCGCGACCTCGGGCGGGCTCGGCCAGGCGCTCCGCAGCTTCGAAAGCGGGCTGCGGCTGCTCCCCGGCGGCACCGCAAGCCTGCTCCGCGCGCCGCTGTCGCTCGGCCAGACGATCGTCGGCCTCGTTTCCGCCGTGTCGGCGCTGTCGTCGCAGCCGCGCGCCCGGCTGCGCACCCTCGAGCCGCTCGCGCGCTTCGGCGCCGATCTCGACGCGGTGCCGCGCACGACGCCGGCGCGCACCCGGCAGGCCGACAACCAGGACGCGATCGTCCATATCGTCCGCGCCGCCGCCGGGGCCGAGCTTGTCGCCGCCGCCGCGACGATCCGCTGGACCAACCAGGCCGACGCGGCCGAGGCGCGCGACCGGCTCACCGCGATCTTCGACGGCCATGCGCTCGAGTCGGCCGACGCCGGCGAGGACGCGCGCGCCGAGATCTTCGACACGCTGCGCACCGCGCTCGCGCGCGACATCGGCGCGCGCAGCGCCGGGCTCGCCCGCGGCTATCGCTACACGCCGCGCGCCACCGAACCGGCGCTCGCGATCGCGCAGCGCCTGCACGGCTTCGGCCGCACGATGGAGGCGTCGGCCGACGCGATCGTCGCGATGAACAAGGTCCGTCATCCGGGCTTCGTCCCCGGCGGCGTCGCGCTCGACATCATGGCGGGGGCTGCCAATGGCTGACGCCGCTCCCCCGCGCGCCTCGCTTCAGCTCGACGGCCAGCGCTACGAGGGCTGGGACTCGCTGCGCATCACGCGCTCGATCGAGAGCCTGACGGGCAGCTTCGTCCTGACGATCGCCGCGCGCGATTTCACCGGCGCGCCGCGCTGGCCGCTGCGCACGGGCGCCGCCTGCGTCGTCGAGATCGACGGCGAGACGGTCATCACCGGCTATGTCGGGCGCATCGCGCCGCAGTTCGACGCGACCGGCTATTCGATCGAGCTCAGCGGCCGCGATCGCGCCGGCGACCTGGTCGACTGCTCGGCTATCGCGAAGCCCGGCAGCTGGACCGGCCGCCGCATCGAGGCGATCGCGGCCGAGCTCGCCAAGCCGTTCGGCATCGAGGTCGTCGCGAAGGCCGACACCGGCGCGGCGGTCAAGCGCTTCGCGCTGCAGCAGGGCGAGAGCGTCGACGCCGCGATCCAGCGGCTCGCGCGCTATCGCGGACTGCTCGCGGTGTCGAACGCCGCGGGACAGGTCGAGCTGATCCGCCCCGGCCGCGGCCCGGTCGTCGCCCAGCTGGTCGAGGGCCAGAATATGCTGGGCGGCGGCGCCTCCCACAGCGCCGACGATCGCTTCAGCGATTATATCGTCAAGGGTCAGTCGTCGGGCGACGACCTGGTCAACGGCAAAGCGGCGGCGGCGAGCAAGGGCGAGGCGCGCGATCCCGCGGTCGGGCGCTATCGCCCGCTGCTGATCATCGGCGAGGATCAGTCGACCCCCGCCAATCTGCGCGACCGCGCCGCCTGGGAAGCCTCGTCGCGCGCCGGCCGATCGCAGAATGCCACGATCCCGGTCATGGGCTGGCGGATGCCGTCGGGCGAGCTGTGGCGTCCCGACGTCCGCGTCGGCGTGAAATCGCCCTTCCTGCTGATCGACGCGACGATGCTGGTCTCCGAGGTCGCGCTGGTAAAGGACGGGCGCGGCACGGTGACCGAGCTGACGGTCGCGCCGGTTGAGGCGTTCAGTTTGCTCCCCGTTTCGGAAAGCGCGGACGCCTCCGCGATCGGGGGTCTGTGATGGACGCGATGCGCCGCGCCCTCGATCCGCTCCACGGCCGCATCAACATGATGATCGGCCGCGCCGTCGTCTCGGGCTCCGACGACGAGGCGAAGGCGCAGGCGCTGCAGGTCGAGCTGCTCTCCGACGAGGTGCAGGACGGCGTCGAGCGGTTTCAGGGCTATGGCTTCACCAGCCGGCCGCATCCCGGCGCCGAGGCGCTCGTCGTCTGCGTCGGCGGCACCCGCAGCCACGGCGTCGTCGTCCAGGTCGAGGACCGCCGCTATCGCCTGAAGGGGATGGAGGAAGGCGAGGTCGCGATCTTCGACGATCTCGGCCAGGTCGTTCACCTGAAGCGCGACGGCATCCTGATCGAAAGCACCCTGAAGGTGACGATCGATGCGCCCGACGTGATCGTCACCGCCGATAGCGTCGAGGTGACCGCCGACACGGTGACGGTCGAGAGCGGCGACCTCCGCCTCGGCGGCGCCGGCGGCCAGCCGGTCGCGCGCGTCGGCGACGACGTCGACCTCGGCACCGGCAAGATCATCAGCGGCAGCGGACAGGTGACGGCGGAATGAGCGGAAAATTGCCTAACAGGGAGCAGCGCAGGGCAGGCCGGACGCGCACCAAGCGCGCGCGGAGCGTCGGCACCTATCGCTGGAAGGTCTCGCCCGGCGACAAGTTCGACGAGCTCGCGAAGATGATCGGCGCGGCGAGCGCCCATGTCTTCGACGGGTCGCCAACCGAGATCATCGGCAGTGCCGAGAAGGGCAGCGGCCGCATCCGCGGACTCAAGGCGACCTATGGCGCCTGCCAGACCGTCACCGTGCGAATCCGCAAGGATGGCAGCTACAGCGTGTCCTTCGGTCTGCGCCTCGTCACGAAGGTGAGCCAGTGACCGACATCGCCATCCTCTGGTCGAACGACAGCTTCAGCGGCGATATCGCCGTCGTCGACGGGCGCCTGGTCACCGACGACGGGCTGCGCACCGCGATCGAAATCTCGCTCTTCACCGACGCGCGGGCGCGCGAGGACGATCCGCTGCCCGACAACGGCGCCGATCCGCGCGGCTGGTGGGGCAACGCCTTCCGGCCCAGCGAGGACGCGCCCGAGGAGCTCGGCTCGCGCCTGTGGCTGCTCGAACGCGAGAAGCTGACGGCCGCCAATGTCGAGCGCGGCCGCACCTATGCCGCCGACGCGCTCGCCTGGCTGAAGCGCGCCGGCATCGTTTCCGATCTGGTTGTTATCGCGGTCGCGCTTGGCCGCACGACGCTAGCGCTCGGCGTCGAGGTCGAACGGCCCGAGGGACCGTCGCGCGACCGCTTCGATTTTGTGTGGGAGGCCAGCCTTGCCGTTTAACCGTCCGACGCTTTCGGGCCTGATCGAGCGCATCCGCGCCGACCTCGACAGCCGCCTGCCCGGCGCCGATGCCCGCTTGCCGGCGAGCGTCCTCGACGTGCTCGCGCGCTCCTATGCCGGCACCGCGTCGAACCTCTATGGCTATGTCGACTGGCTCGCGCGCCAGATCCTGCCCGACACCGCCGAGGCCGAGCTGCTCGGCCGCCACGCCGCGATCTGGGGTCTCACCCGCAAGGCCGCGATCGGCGCGACCGGCAGCGTCGCGCTGACCGGCGTCGAGGGAACGCCCGTCCCGGCGGGGACCGCGCTGATCCGCGACGACGAGGTCGAATATCGCACGACGGCGGCGGTCGCGATCGGCGCCGGCGCGACGAGCGTCGCGGTCGAGGAGGTCGCGGGCGGCCCGGCGGGCGACACGGCGACGGGAACGGTGCTGCGCTTCGTCGCGCCGATCGCCGGCGTCAACGCCGCCGCGACCGTCGAGGCGCCCGGCATCGCCGGCGGCGCGGCCGAGGAGGATGACGAGGCGCTGCGCGCGCGGCTGCTCACTCGCATCCGCACCCCGCCGAAGGGCGGCGCGGTGGGCGATTATGAGCAGTGGACGCTGGAATTCCCCGAAGTCACCCGCGCATGGGTTTTCCCGCTCTGGATGGGTGCCGGCACCGTCGGGGTGACCTTCGTCCTCGACAACCGGCCCGACATCCTGCCGCTTCCCGCCGATATCGAAGCGGTCGACGCGTGGCTCGCGCCGCTCCGCCCGGTGACTGCCGACGTCGTCGTCTTCGCGCCCGAGGCGTTTCCGATCGACCTGCGCATCAAGCTCGTCCCCGACACCGCCGACGTCCGCGCCGCCGTCGTCGCCGAGCTCGACGACTTCTTCGCGCGCGACGCGCAGCCGGGCGGCACCATCTATCTGTCGCGGCTGCGCGAGGCGATCTCGATCGCCGCCGGCGAGACGTGGCACGACCTGCAGCTGCCCGAGCTCAATGTCGAGGTCGCCCCCGGATCGCTGCCCATGCTCGGCGAGGTCGAATGGGTATGACCGAAGCGCCGTCGACCAGCCAGATCGCGCCGCACAGCGCCGCCGCCTACGCGACCCAGCTCGCGGCGATGCTACCGCGCGGCCGCGCCTGGCCGCGCGAGGACGGTTCGACGCTGATGCAGCTGATGCGCGCCAAGGCCGAGGAGCTGGCGCGCGTCGACGGCCGCGTCGCGGACCTGTTCGAGGAGGTCGACCCGCGATCCGCGCTCGAGCTGCTCGCCGATTGGGAGCGCGTCGCCGGGCTTCCCGACAGCTGCATCGCCGCGCCCGATTCGATCGCCGAGCGCCAGGCGGCGGTGCATTCGCGGCTGACCGGCCTCGGCGGGCAGAGTCGCGCCTATTTCATCGGCCTCGCGGCGACGCTGGGCTTCGCGATCACGATCGACGAGTTCCGGCCCTTCCGTGTCGGGCAGAGCCGTGTCGGAGACTGTCTTTACGATGAAGCCTGGGCGCATGCGTGGCGCGTCAACGTTCAGTCGCCGGCGGTCGACGACGGACAGGGCCTGACGCTGCGATATTTCCGCGTCGGGCAGAGCCGCGTCGGCGAGCGCCTGGTCGGCTTCGGCTCGCTCGACCTCGAGTGCATCATCCGCCGCGCCGCCCCGGCGCACAGCATCGTCATCTTCGCATACGACATCGCGCCTGACCCGATGGTCTGGTTCGACTTCACCGCACTATAGGAGGTTTTCCATGCATCGGATCGACGGCCCCGGCCACGTCCTCAATCACTTTTCCAGCGGCAATCCGGCGATCGGCCAGCAGGCGACGATGGTCACGGCCGAATGGAGCGACGACGTGCAGGAGAATCTCTGCCGTCTGATCGAAGAAGCAGGCATAGCGCTCGTCAAAGGTGACGGGATGCAGCTCTATGCTGCAGTCCTCGCGATCGCCGCGGGCGCCGCCGGCGCCGGGGGCGGCGCGGTGCCCACGACGCGCCAGGTCAACACCGCGGGTCTCGCCACCGGCGGCGGCGATCTCGCCGCCGATCGCACCATCACCGTGCCGAAGGCGAGCGCGGCCGACGTCGCCACCGGCACCGACGACACGAAGGCGGTGACCGCGCTCGCGCTGCAGGGCGGCATCGGCGGGGCGCTGCTCGCGGGCACCGGCTACAAGACGATCCTCGGGCTCGTCTTCGTGTGGGGCACCTATACGGTCAGCGCCAACAGCTCGGTCAACATCACCTTCCCGACGACCTTCCCGACGATGTGCACCCACTGTGACGTGACCGGCGGCCGCCTCGACTACGGCGCCCAGGACAACAACCCGTTCGTCAGCGGCAAGTCGGCGAGCGGCGCCACCGTCTTCAACGCGGGCGATACCGGCACGTCGGGCACCTATTTCGCCATCGGTTTCTAAAGGAGCGCGCGACATGGACCAATATTTCAGCCCCTCGACCGGCGGCTTCTACAACGAGACGATCCACGGCCCGCGCCAGATCGCCGAGCCGCTCAGCGAAAAGCAGATCAAGGCGGGCCGCACCCCGCGCTACGTCGCGAACTCTGAAACCAAGATCCCGCTCGATGCGGTCGCGGTTAGCCAGGCCGAGTGGGCGCGGCTGATGGAGGCGCAGGAAAAGGGACAGCAGATCGTCGTCGAGGCCGGCCGCGCCAAGGCGGTCGATCCCGATCCGCTCGCCCCGGCCGATCAGCTCGCGATCATCCGCACCCGCCGCAACCGCCTCCTCGCCGCGACCGACGTCATGCTCGCCGTGCCCGATTATCCGATCTCGGCCGAGCAGCGCGAGGAGCTCATCGCCTGGCGCGCCGCGCTGCGCGATCTCACCGCGACGATCGACCAGGCCGCGCCGCTCGACAGCGTCGAATGGCCGGCGCGGCCGAGCTGGCTGGGCGAGCGGGGCGAATTGCTGTGAGCCGCCGCAAGCAAGCCGCGCTGCCGGTCCCGGCTACCGACGAGGAGGCGATCGCGCTGCTCGCCAAATATGGCGAGGTCGAGCGCCTCCTCCGCGCCGACGCCGATCTGGCCGATCATTATATCGCCAAGATCAAGGCCGAGCACGACACGGCCGTCGCCGAGCACGCCCCCGCGCAGCGCGAGCGTTTCGCCGCGCTCAAGGCATGGTGGGAAGCCGGCGGCGCCCAGCGTCTCGCCGGCAAGAAACGATCGGCCGACCTCGCCGGCGCCAAGATCGGCATTCGTCTCGGCAATAAGTCGGTGCGCATCGCGAAGGGCAAGAAGCTCGACGACATCATCGCTTGGATTTCGTCGCTCCGCTGGTCGGGCAAGTCCCTGTTCCTGCGGCGCGGCAAGGTGACCCTCGACAAGGAAGCGATCATCACCGCCTGGCCGAAGGACGAGAGCGTCCGACGGACCTTCGAACGCGCCGGCGTCACCGTCGCCCAGGACGATGAATTCTTCATCGACGTCGGCCCGGCCGAGACCGCGAAGGAGGCCCGCTCTGATGGCTGAAATCGCTAGTCGGTTGCAGGGCTGGGCCGCGAAGGCGCGCGTGCGGGGTCGGGACAAAATCGAGCTCGACGTTTCAACGGTCGACGCGATCGTCGAGGCGCTTGGCGATGCAGCTAACCTGTCGGCTCAGAATGAACGCCTGGTCTCGACGATCGAGATTCACCACCGCAACTTTGATGAACTGCACGAACGCGCCGCGGCCGAAACGGGGACGTTCGCCGCATGGGTCGCCGGCATGACGCACTCCGATCCCACCAAACGTTAGAATCGCTCTTCCCCGAAAGGGGGAGGCAACGGGCGTTGGAGCGCCCGTCACCGCAGGGACTGGACCCCGCACCTCGCGATGCCGCGGCATCGCTCCGTTCCCCCACCGGCTGGCCGGCGGGGCTGCGAATAGGTAGCGAACGTGAAGAATGAATTGACGCATCTGGAGCCTGTCGCTCCGACCCTGCCCGTCGCGCCGTATGTAGGCGGAAAGCGCGCGCTAGCTCGAACCTTGGTGGAGCGCATCGATGCGATACCCCATTCGGTCTATGCCGAGCCCTTTGTCGGCATGGGGGGCATCTTCTTTCGTCGGGCGAAACGACCAAAAAAGGAGGTCATCAACGATATCTCTACCGACGTCGTGAACCTCTTTCGCCTTTTGCAGCGCCATTACCAACAACTGCTCGACGTCCTGAAATGGCAGATATGTAGTCGAGCGGAGTTTGATCGATTGGTGGCGCTGGATGCAGGCCTACTGACCGATCTCGAACGGGCGGTGCGCTTTCTCTATCTTCAGCGGGCAAGTTTTGGTGCGGTCGGCAGGCGCTATGGCGTGACGACAACTCAATCAGCCAGGTTTGATCTTACCAAGCTCGTTCCGATGCTGGAGGATGTGCATGAGCGACTCTGCGGGGTCGATATTGAACGACTGCCATATGAGGAATTGATTGGCCGCTATGACACACGCGGCACCCTCTTTTACCTCGACCCGCCTTATTTCGGCACCGAAGATTATTATGGCAAAGGCATATTTTCGCGGGTCGATTTCACCCGTCTGAGAGACCTCTTAGAGGCGATTGAGGGGCGCTTCATCCTGTCGATCAACGACCGCCCCGAGATCCGCGAGCTATTCGCCAGCAGCGAGATTGAGGAGATCAGTCTCAATTATCGGGTGAGCGGCAAGGTGACACCGGCGCGCGAGCTGATCATCACTGGCGGCAAGGGCGCGGTGTCGTGATAGTCTCGCGCCATGATCGAGTCGCCCGCCTTCGACGAAGAGATGCTTCTGCCGGCCGAGCGCGAGGCCGATCGCTTCCTGCGATCGATGCCGGAAGGCTGCACCCTCGAAACGACGACCCGGCTCACCGAAGCAGGGTGGGAGGCTACGGCTTGCCTCGAGCATGCCGACGACTCGCCGAAGCCCTGCTATGTCGGTCAGGGATCGACCGAGACGGCTGCCCTCATTCAAGCGCTGGACTATGCCCGGCGCTATTGGGCCGACCGTCAGGGAACGAGCGCCATCTATGCGAACGATGAGGCCTTCGCCCTCTTCCTCTCGGGCTCGGCGCGCGCTACGGGCTCGTCATGAACGGCGGTGCTAGTGCTCCAGAACCTCTTGTCCGAGACTCCAGATGCTTTCGGCGCGCTACAGGCGGCTACCCACCCCCAGCCCCTCCCTAGAAGGGAGGGGAGAGGTATGGCCGCAATCGGTCGAAAGCAAGCATCCCCCCTTCCCGGACCCCGCCGTTCGTCGATTGCCACTGGAAAGTTGCATTTGAAACATTAGCGTCCCCGCACCAGAAAATGGCCGGGGGAGGACCAAGCATGACCGCAGCCGAAGCGACGCCCGAAATCGATATCGATACCGTCGAACGCGCCGACCGCGCCTTTCTCGGCCATCCCAAGGGGCTCGGCTATCTCGCCTTCGTCGAGGGGTGCGAGCGTTTTTCCTATTATTCGATGCAGACCCTGCTCGTGCTCTACATGGTCAATTATCTGCTGCTGCCCCAGCATGCGGGCGGGGTGATCGGGCTCGACTGGGTCAAGAATTTCTACGGCCTCGACGGCCAGCCGCTCGCCTCGCGCATCTTCGGCGATTACACCGCGTTCGTCTATCTGACCCCGATCCTCGGCGGGCTGATCGCCGACCGCTGGCTCGGGCGCCGCGCGACGCTGATCGCAGGTGGGCTCGTCATGGCGCTCGGCCATTTCCTGATGGCGTTCGAGGGCAGCTTCCTTTTCGCGCTGCTCGCGCTGATCGTCGGCGTCGGGCTGTTCAAGGGCAATATCGCGAGCCAGGTCGGCGAGCTCTACAAGCCCGACGATATCCGCCGCGCGATGGCGTTCCAGCTCTTCTATATCGCGATCAACGTCAGCGTGATCATCGCGCCGTTGATCTCCAGCACGCTCGGCGAGAAGGTGAGCTGGCACTGGGGTTTCGGCACCGCCGGGATCGTGATGGTGATCGGCCTCATCCTCTACATCATGGCGGGACCGTGGCTGCCCAAGGATAACCGGCCGTCGAAGGCGGCGGCCGATGCAAAGCCGAGCGCACCGCTCAGCCGGCAGGACTGGCTTCGTGTCGCCGCGGTGATACTGCTCGTTCCCGCGATGGCGATCTCGCTCCTCACCAACCAGCAGATTTTCAACGCCTATCTCGTCTGGGCCGACCAGCATTTCCAGCTCAGCTTCTTCGGGACAACGATTCCGACGGGCTGGATGATCTCGATCGACGCGGCGATGAGCTTTTCGATGCTCGTCGCGGTCACTGCCTTCTACGCCTGGTACGGACGCAAATGGCGCGAGCCCGACGAGCTCGGCAAGATGATCATCGGAAGCGTTTTTTCGATCGTCGGCGGGCTCTGTCTCGTCATGGCGGCGGCAACGCAGGGCGACGGCAAGATCGGTCTGTTCTGGCCGCTGATGTTCCATCTCTTCAACAGCATCGGCTTCTCGCATACCCTGCCGGTCAGCCTCGCCCTGTTCAGCCGCCTCGCACCCGCGCGGCTCAACGCGACGATCATCGGTATCTATTATCTCGCCTTCTTCGCGGCGAACTACATCGTCGGCACGGTCGGCGGCTGGTATTCGTCGATGCCGACGACGAGCTTCTGGCTGTTCCATGTCGGCACCGCCGTCGTCGGCCTCGTGGCCTTCCTGCTGTTCAAGCTGTTCCTCGCGAAGCGGCTGATGGGGGCCGGCGCGCCCGGCTGAGTCAGAACAGCCGCGATCCGTTCGGCACCGCGCGGTCGGGCGCGAACAGGATCACCGCGCCCGCTTCATCGGCGAACCCCAGCGTCAGCACCTCCGACATATATTTTCCGATCTGGCGCGGTGGGAAATTGACGACGGCGGCGACCTGACGCCCCGGCAGATCGTCGATCGCATAGTGGTCGACGATCTGCGCGCTGCTTTTCCTCACTCCGATCGCCGGGCCGAAATCGATCTTCAGCTTGAACGCGGGCTTGCGCGCCTCGGGGAAAGGCTCGGCCTCGACGATCGTGCCGATGCGGATATCGACGCGAAGGAAGTCGTCGAAGGCGATGGCGTCTGCGGCCGGGTTCGCGGGGTCGTGGGCGACGTGCACATTTGCTCCTTTCAACTGGGGGAGAGCAGCTCGTCCACAGGCTGGAAATTCTTGCCACCTTCCCGCCGCTCATCTAGCCTGACAAGGCGTTCGGGGGGAGCGATATAAGATGAGCCGCTATCATTGTTTGTCCGGCGTCGTCGCCGCGCTCCTTCTGTCAACGCCCGCGACGTCGCAGACCGCGGCCGCTCCGACCGCGACGGCGAAAGCCGACTATGAGAGGGCCCTAGCCGCCGCCAGCAAAGGCGACAGGGCGAACGCCATCTTGCTTTTCGATCATGCCTGCACGGGCAATGTGATGGAAGCCTGCAACCTGCTGGGCGAAGCCTATTCCTCCGGCACCGCGGTACCGAAGGACGAAGCGCGGGCAGTGACTTTTCTGGCGAAATCCTGTCAGGCAAAAAACGGCCCGGGCTGCTGGCTGCTTGGTCAGGCCTATTACGAGGGCCGAGGCACCGCAAAGGACGTCGTCCGTGGCATCCATACCATCGGCGATGCGTGCGATTTCGGGAGTGGGCCGGCTTGCGTCACGATTGGCGGTTTTTTCGCGACCGGCCGTCATCTGCCCAAGGATCCCGTGAAGGCCGCGGCCTATTACAAGAATGCCTGCGACGCCGGCAATGCCTTGGGCTGCCAAAATCTGGCGGCGGCCTATTACAATGGCGACGGTGTGCCCAAGGATCCGAAGCGCTTCGTTAGCATCCATTCTGCGAGTTGCGATCGGGGCAACGCGGAGAGCTGCGAGGACGCGGGCATGGCCTATCAGAATGGCACGGGCATCCCCCAAGACCCGCGACGCGCTCTCGAATATTTCAAGCGCGCCTGCGACGGTGGAAGGCAAACGCGCTGCCCCCCGCGATAGCCCGATGATTCAGGCCGGGCCGCCCACCTTCCCCCGGGGAGAGGCGCGGATCGAACGCGATTCGGCGCCTACTCCATTTCCAAAATCACCGCGTCGACCGCCAGGCTGTCGCCCTGCGCGGCGTTGACCGTCTTCACCGTCCCCGATTTTTCGGCGCGGAGGATGTTTTCCATCTTCATGGCTTCGACCGTCGCAAGCGGCTGCCCCGCCTCGACCGCATCGCCCTCGCCCACGTGCAGCGCGACGAGCAGGCCGGGCATCGGGCAGATGAGGAATTTCGAGAGATCGGGCGGGATCTTCTCGATCATGTGCGCGGTCAGCGGCGCGACGTGCCACGGCAGGACGCGCACGTCGTGGATGCGCCCGCGCGCCGTCATGCGCCATCCCGTGCGCGTTTTGGCGACTTTTACGGCCAGTTCGCTGTCGTCGATCTCCGCGACGACGAGCTTGTCGCCCGGCGTATATTCGAGCGCGATGTCGACCTTCTCGCCGTCGACCTTGATATGCTTGTGCCCGAGCTTCACCTTGTGGCTCGCACCGCCGATCGTCACCTGCCATTTGGCGGGCGGGTCGAGCCGGTCGCCGAGCTGGCCGTCGGTGCGCCGCGCGCGGTCGGCCTCGGCGCTCGCCATGAAGCCCGCGATGGCCGCCAGCGCGCGCGTCACCGCCTCGTCGGCCGGCGCGCCGTGGAAGCCCTCGGGATATTCCTCGGCGATGAAGCCCGTCGTCAGCTCGCCCGAGCGGAAGCGCGGATGCTGCATGATCGCCGAGACGAAATCGATATTATGGCCGAGCCCCTCGAGCTCGAAGCGGTCGAGCGCCGCGACCTGCAGGTCCGCCGCCTCGTCGCGCGTCTTGCCCCAGGTGATCAGCTTGGCGATCATCGGGTCGTAGAAGATCGACACCTCGCCGCCGTCATAGACGCCGTCGTCGACGCGCACGCCATCGACCCCGCGCCGTCCGTTCTCCGCGCCGTCGTCGGTCCAGCCCGGCACCGGCGGCTTGTAGCGCGTCAGCCGCCCGGTCGAGGGCAGGAAGCCGCGATAGGGGTCCTCGGCATAGACGCGGTTCTCGATCGACCAGCCGTCGATCTTGACGTCGTCCTGCGTCAATTCGAGCTTCTCGCCCGCCGCGACGCGGATCATCTGCTCGACCAGATCGATGCCGGTGATCGCCTCGGTCACCGGATGCTCGACCTGAAGCCGCGTGTTCATTTCGAGGAAATAGAAGCTCTCGCCCGTCGGGTCGGCGCCGCTGACGATCAGTTCGACCGTGCCCGCGCTGTAATAGCCGACCGCCTTCGACAGCGCGACGCACTGTTCGCCCATCGCTTTCCGCATCTTTTCGGTGACGAAAGGCGACGGCGCTTCCTCGACCACCTTCTGGTGGCGGCGCTGGATCGAGCATTCGCGTTCGTTGAGGTAGAGCGTGTTGCCGTGCTGGTCGCCGAGAATCTGGATCTCGATATGGCGCGGGTTGAGGATGAATTTCTCGATGAACACGCGGTCGTCGCCGAAGCTGTTCAGCCCCTCGCGCTTGACGCTCTCGAAGCCTTCGCGGACGTCCTTCTCGTCATAAGCGAGGCGCATCCCCTTGCCGCCGCCGCCGGCGCTGGCCTTCATCATCACCGGATAGCCGATCTCGTTCGAAATCTCGACGGCATGCTCGGTGTCGCGGATCTCGCCGACGAAGCCGGGGACGACGTTGACGCCCGCTTCCTTGGCGAGCTTCTTCGACTCGATCTTGTCGCCCATCGCGGCGATCGCGTTCACCGGCGGGCCGATGAAGGCGATGTTTTCCTTGGCCAGCGCCTCGGCGAAGCTGGTGCGCTCCGACAGAAAGCCATAGCCCGGATGCACCGCCTCGGCGCCCGTTTGCTTGCACGCTTCGATGATCCTGTCGGCGATCAGATAGGATTCGGACGCGGGCGACGGGCCGATGTGCACCGCCTCGTCGGCCATCCGCACGAACGGCGCGCGCGCGTCGGCGTCCGAATAGACGGCGACGGTCGCAATGCCCATGCGGCGCGCGGTCTTGATGACGCGGCAAGCGATTTCGCCGCGGTTGGCGATCAGGATTTTCTTGAACACTCTTTACTCCCCTCCCGCTTGCGGGAGGGGCCGGGGGAGGGCCTGTCCCGTTTGCGAAATTCGATATGGTTTCAGAGGGAACAGGCCCTCCCCTAACCCCTCCCGCAAGCGGGAGGGGAAACTTTCACTCCGCCGCCTCCATCCGCATCGGCTCTTCGCTCACCATCGGCCGCAGCCCCAGCTTCGCGAACAGCGCCGCGTCGGCACTGTCGCCGCGGTTGCCGGTGGTGAGCAGCTTGTCGCCGGTGAAGATGCTGTTCGCGCCCGCCATAAAGCAGAGCGCCTGCGTCGCCTCGGACATGCTCTCGCGCCCCGCCGACAGGCGGACCATCGATTTCGGCATGGTGATGCGGGCGACCGCGACGGTGCGGACGAATTCGATGTCGTCGATCTCCGCAAGGGACGTGTCCGCCAGCATGTCGCCGAGCACCGTGCCCTTGATCGGGATCAGCGCGTTGACCGGCACGCTTTCGGGATGGCGTTCGAGCGTCGCGAGCGCGTGGATGAAGCCGACGCGGTCGGACCGCGTCTCGCCCATGCCGACGATGCCGCCCGAGCAGACGTTGATTCCCGCCGCGCGCACTTCCTCCAGCGTGTCGAGCCGGTCCTGGAAGGTGCGCGTCGAGATGATATTCTCGTAATTCTCCGGGCTCGTGTCGATATTATGATTATAATAGTCGAGCCCCGCGACCGCGAGCGTCTGCGCCTGCTCCTTGGTGAGCATCCCCAGCGTCATGCAGGTTTCCATGCCCATCTGCCGCACGCCCTCGATCATCTCGACGATCGCGGGCATGTCGCGGTCCTTGGGGTTGCGCCATGCCGCGCCCATGCAGAAGCGCTGCGAGCCCGCATCCTTCGCCTCGGCCGCGGCCTGCAGCACCGCGCGCACGTCCATCAGCTTGGTCGCCTTGAGCCCCGTGTCGGCATGCGCCGACTGCGAGCAATAGCCGCAATCCTCGGCGCAGCCGCCGGTCTTGATGCTGAGCAAGGTGCAAAGCTGCACCTCGCCGCGCGCGTGATGGCGGCGGTGGACGCCCTGCGCCTCCCACATCAGCTCGTCGAACGGCAGGTCGAACAGCTCGGCGATTTCCTCGCGGGTCCAGTCGTTGCGGGTCTCGGTCATGCGATGGCCTCCAATGCCTGCGCCAGGTCGGCGATGATGTCGTCGATATGCTCGATCCCCACCGACACGCGCACCACGTCGGGGCCCGCGCCGGTTTCGACGAGCTCGGCCTCAGACAATTGGCTGTGCGTGGTCGAGGCGGGATGGATGATGAGCGAGCGCGTGTCGCCGAGATTGGCGAGATGGCTGAACATCTTGACCGACGACACCAGCGCGACGCCGGCGTCATAGCCGCCCTTGAGCCCGAAGGTGAACACCGCCCCGCCCTTGCCGCCGAGATAGCGTTTCGCGAGCGGATGATAGGGATCGTCCTCCAGTCCGGCATAGGACACCCAATCAATCTTCGGATGCGCGCGCAGCCACTTGGCGAGCGCCAGCGCGTTGCTGCAATGCCGCTCCATCCGCAGCGCCAGCGTTTCCATGCCGGTGAGCGCCAGGAAGGCGTTCATCGGCGCGAGCGCCGGCCCCAGGTCGCGCAGCCCCAGCGTCCGCGCGGCGAGGATGAAGGCGAGCGGCCCGAAGGCCTCGGTGAACTTGATCCCGTGATAGGAGGCGTTGGGCTCGCTGAGCGTCGGATATTTGCCGCCCTTCGCCCAGTCGAACGACCCCGCATCGACGATCACGCCGCCGATCGCATTGCCATGGCCGTTGAGGAATTTGGTCGTCGAATGGACGACGATGTCGGCGCCATGCTCGATCGGGCGGCACAGCATCGGGGTCGCCATCGTGTTGTCGACGATCAGCGGCACCCCGGCATCGTGCGCGACCTTCGCGATCGCCTCGATATCCTGCACGACGCCGCCGGGGTTGGCGAGGCTTTCGATGAAGACCGCGCGCGTCCGCTCGTTGATCGCCGCGGCGACGTTGCCGGCATCGTCGGCGTCGACGAAATGCGTCGTCCACGCCATCTTGCGAAAGCTCTGGCCGAGCTGATTCTGCGACCCGCCATAGAGCTTGCGCGCCGCGACGATCTCGCAGCCCGGCTCCATCAGCGTGTGGAACGCCAGGAATTGCGCGGCGTGGCCCGATGCCACCGCGAGCGCCGCCTGCCCGCCTTCGAGCGCCGCGATCTTGCCCTCGAGCGCGCCGTTGGTCGGGTTCATGATCCGGGTGTAGATGTTCCCGAACTCTTCCAGATTGAACAGGCGCGAGGCATGCTCGACGCTGTCGAAGACATAGGAGGAGGTCTGATAGATCGGCGTGATCCGCGCCTTGGTCGTCGGGTCGGGCGCGGTCCCGGCGTGGACGGTCAGCGTTTCGGGTTTGTGTCCGGTCATGCGGCATCCTCCAGCGGCGGCATATTGTGGCCGAGCAGGCGCAGCACGTCGGCGGCGCATTCGACCACGTTGGAGCCGGGGCCATAGATGCCCTGCACCCCGGCGTCGCGCAGATAATCATAGTCCTGCGGCGGAATGACGCCGCCCGCGATGACCTTGATGTCGCCGCGCCCGGCTTCCTTCAGCCCCTTGATCAGTTCGGGGATCAGCGTCTTGTGCCCGGCGGCGAGGCTCGACGCGCCGACCGCGTCGACGCCGCTGTCGAGCGCGAGCACCACCGTCTCCTCCGGCGTCTGGAACAAGGGTCCCGACACCACGTCGAAGCCCATGTCGCTGAATGCCGAGGCGATGACGTTGGCGCCGCGGTCGTGGCCGTCCTGCCCCATCTTGGCGATCAGCAGCTTCGGCGCGCGGCCCAGCCGGCGCTCGACCGCCTTCACCCCGTCGACGACCTGCGCCCAGCGGCTGTCGTCCTGATAGGGCGCGGCATAGACGCCCTTCACCGGGGTCGGCACCGTCGCATAGCGGTCGAAGGCTTCCTCCATCGCCGAGGAAATCTCGCCGAGCGTCGCGCGCGCGCGCGCCGCCTCGACCGCATGCGCGAGCAGATTGGCTTCGATCGATTGCGGCGACGCGGCGGCCTTGCGCAGCGCGTCGAGCGCCGCGCGGCACGCCGCCTCGTCGCGGCTCGCTTTGATCCGATTGATCCGCGCGATCTGGCCTTCGCGCACCTTCGCGTTATCGACCTCGAGCGTTTCGAGCAGGTCCTCGTCCTTCAGACGGTATTTGTTGACCCCGACGATCACGTCGTCGCCGCGGTCGACCCGCGCCTGCCGCGCCGCGGCGGCCTCCTCGATCATCGCCTTGGGCCAGCCCGCCGCGACCGCCTTCGCCATGCCGCCCTCGGCCTCGACGCGGTCGATGATCGCCTGCGCCGCGTCGACCAGTTCCTGCGTCAGCGCCTCGACATAATAGCTGCCGCCCAGCGGATCGACGACATTGGTCATGCCGGTCTCTTCCTGGATGATGATCTGGGTGTTGCGCGCGATGCGCGCCGAGAAGTCGGTCGGCAGCGCGATTGCCTCGTCGAGCGCGTTGGTGTGAAGGCTCTGCGTCCCGCCGAGCATCGCCGCCATCGCTTCGATCGTCGTCCGGACGACATTGTTGTATGGGTCCTGCTCGGTCAGCGACACGCCGCTGGTCTGGCAATGGGTGCGCAGCATCTTCGAGCGTTCGGACTGCGCGCCGAGCTTCGTCATCGCACGGTGCCAAAGAACGCGCGCCGCGCGCAGCTTCGCCGCCTCCATGAAGAAATTCATGCCGATCGCGAAAAAGAAGGACAGCCGCCCGGCGAACTTGTCGATGTCGAGGCCCGAGGCGACGCCATATTTCACATATTCGATGCCGTCGGCGATGGTGAAGGCCAGCTCCTGCACCTGCGTCGCCCCCGCCTCCTGCATATGATAGCCGGAGATCGAGATGCTGTTGAACTTCGGCATCTCGCGCGACGTGTAGCCGAAGATGTCGCTGATGATCCGCATCGAGGGCTCGGGCGGGTAGATGTATGTGTTGCGGACCATGAACTCCTTCAAAATGTCGTTCTGGATGGTCCCGTCGAGCAGCGACCGCGCCACCCCCTGCTCCTCGCCCGCGACGATGAAGAAGGCGAGGATCGGAATCACCGCGCCGTTCATCGTCATGCTGACCGACATCTGGTCGAGCGGAATGCCGTCGAACAATATCTTCATGTCCTCGACGCTGTCGATCGCCACGCCCGCCTTGCCGACGTCGCCGACGACGCGCGGGTGGTCGCTGTCGTAGCCGCGGTGGGTCGCGAGGTCGAAGGCGACGCTGAGGCCCTTCTGCCCCGCGGCGAGGTTGCGGCGATAGAAGGCGTTCGATTCCTCGGCGGTCGAGAAGCCCGCATATTGCCGGATCGTCCACGGGCGTCCGGTGTACATCGACGCGCGCACGCCGCGGGTGAAGGGCGCGAAGCCGGGGAGGCCGGGGTCGACCGCCACGTCCTCGGCGGTGTAGAGCGGCTTGACCGCGATCCCCTCGGGCGTGTGCCAGGTCAGATCCTTGCCCTTCACCTCCTTGTCGGCGGCGGCGGACCATTGGTCGAGGGTGGGTTTGTCGGTCATATACAATCCTTACTCCCCTCTCCCCTTGCGGGAGAGGGTTGCGAAAACTTGGCAGCTTGCTGCCTAGTTGAAGCTGGGTGAGGGGTTGCGGTTCGCAGAACCGCGCGAGCTTCGCTCGCCACCCCTCATCCAAGTCCGGCTAGTTCGCTTCGCTCACAAGCCTCCCTATCCTTCTCCCGCAAGGGGAGAAGGTTCTTAGTGCGCGCCCTTCGGCGTCTCCATGATCTCGGTCAGCACCCCGCCCATGTCGCGCGGATGGACGAAGAAGATCAGCGTCCCGTGCGCCCCGATCCGCGGCTCCCCGAGCACGCGCTTGCCCAGCGCCTCGAACGCGGCCTTGGCGGCATGAATATCGGGAACTTCGTAACACATGTGATGCTGCCCGCCCGCCGGGTTCTTCTCGAGGAAACCCGCGATCGAGGTGTTGCCAGGCAGCGGCTCGACCAGTTCGATCTGCGTGCCATTGAGCGCCCCGTCGGCGCCCGGCGTGTCGACGAAGCACACTTTGACGCCCTGATCGGGCAGATCGAACGGCTCGTGGATCGTCGTCGCACCCATCACGTCGCGATAGAAGACGATGCTGTCGGCGATCGACGGCGTCGCGACACCGATGTGGTTGAGGCGGCCCAATTTAGTCATATGTCATACTCTTCCTGGAAATGCCGTACCTAGTGTAAACAACAGATCCGTTCTCAGCTTCGCAGAACTGTACGAATGCCCGCGTCCGTTTTGGGTTTTCTGGCAATTCCCATGCGCCGCATCCCACGCCTCTATTTTTCAACTCAAAGCCTGAGGCCCTCATCTCCTTGGCCATCAGCGCCCTATCGTGCGAAAGAAAATCGAGCCGGTCACCAAATGCTTCGAGAAGTTCGGGGTTTTGCGTATCGCTAGCGATAAGCTGCGAAATGGGAACCGTCTCCTTCTGGCCGCATCCAGCCAAAGCGGAAAGCGCGAGGAGCAGCAACCCTGCCATACTATAGCGGGATATTATCATGCTTCTTCCAAGGATTTTCGAGCTGCTTGTTCCGCAGCTTCCGCAGCCCCAGCGCAATCCGTTTCCGCGTATTGTGCGGGTGGATGACCTCGTCGATATAGCCGCGCGACGCCGCGACGAAGGGGTTGGCGAAGCGGTCCTCATATTCCTTCGTGCGCTGCGCGATCTTTTCGGGGTCGCCGATGTCGGCGCGGAAGATGATCTCAACCGCGCCCTTGGCGCCCATCACCGCGATCTCGGCGGTCGGCCAGGCATAGTTCAGGTCGCCGCGCAGATGCTTCGACGCCATCACGTCGTAGGCGCCGCCATAGGCCTTGCGCGTGATGACCGTGATCTTGGGCACCGTCGCCTCGGCATAGGCGAAGAGCAGCTTCGCGCCATGCTTGATGATGCCGTTATATTCCTGCGCGGTGCCGGGCAGGAAGCCGGGGACGTCGACGAAGGTGACAATCGGAATCTCGAACGCGTCGCAGAAGCGGACGAAGCGCGCCGCCTTCTTCGACGAATTGATGTCGAGCACCCCTGCGAGCACCAGCGGCTGGTTCGCGACGATACCGATCGTCCGCCCCTCAATGCGCCCGAAACCGCAGATGATGTTGCCCGCGTGCGCCGGCTGCACCTCGAAGAAATCGCCTTCGTCGACCGTCTTGCGGATCAGCTCGTGCATGTCATAGGGCTGGTTCGCCGACGGCGGGATCAGCGTATCGAGGCTTTCCTCGGCGCGGTCATAGGGATCGCTCGTCGGGCGCACCGGCACGCCGCTGCGGTTGTTTTCGGGCAGATAGTCGAAGAAGTCGCGTGCCGCGAGCAGCGCTTCGATGTCATTCTCGAACGCGAGATCGGCGACCGAGCTTTTGGTCGTGTGCGTGATCGCGCCGCCGAGTTCCTCCTGCGTCACCACCTCGTTGGTGACGGTTTTGACCACGTCAGGCCCGGTGACGAACATGTAGCTCGAATCCTTCACCATGAAGATGAAGTCGGTCATCGCGGGCGAGTAAACCGCGCCGCCGGCGCAGGGTCCCATGATCAGGCTGATCTGCGGCACCACGCCCGAGGCGAGCACGTTGCGCTGAAACACATCGGCATAGCCACCGAGCGACGCGACGCCCTCCTGGATACGCGCGCCACCGCTGTCGTTGAGGCCGATGACCGGCGCGCCGACGAGCAGCGCCTTGTCCATGACCTTGCAGATCTTCTCGGCATGGCGCTTCGACAGCGAGCCGCCGAAAACGGTGAAATCCTGGCTGAAGACATAGACGAGACGGCCGTTGATCGTGCCAGACCCGGTGACGACGCCGTCACCGGGCACCTTCTGATCCTCCATCCCGAAATCGACGCAATCATGCTCGACATAGGTGTCGAGCTCCTCGAACGAGCCTTCGTCGAGCAGCACCTCGAGCCGCTCGCGCGCGCTGAGCTTGCCCTTGGCGTGCTGCGCGTCGATGCGCTTTTGTCCGCCCCCCAGCGCGGCGGCGGCGCGGCGGCGTTCCATTTCGGCGATATTGGCGGACATGCGGCTCTCCGGTTGATCTTGAAATTGCCGTCTGCCCTCGCATCGGCAATCATGCAAATGTGAATTTGCAAAATTGCAAACTATGAATTTGCAAAGTAAGAGCCCTTCTATCCGTTCGCCCTGAGCTTGTCGAAGGGCCGTTCTTCCTTGCTCGAAGACAAGGACGGTGCTTCGACAAGCTCAGCACGAGCGGAATATGAGAGGGCGCTTGTGACCCGCCAACGCATCTTCGCCGGTAGCCGCCTCCGCCAGCTCCGCCACGACCGCAGCCTCAAGCAGGCCGAGTTCGCGGCGACGATCGGCATCTCCACCTCCTACCTCAGCCAGATCGAGCATGACGACCGCCCGCTGACCCCGGCGCTGCTCGACCGGCTGCAACGGCTCTTCCCGCTCGAATGGGAAGAGGTCGCCGCCGACGCGGGCGACCGGCGCGCCGGTGCGCTGCGCGAGGCGGCGGCCGATCCTCTGTTCGCCGCCGCCCCGATCGCGCCCGAGCAGCTCGAACGCGCCGCGCTCCAGCAGCCGCAGCTCGCCGACCAGTTCGTCGCGCTCCACGCCGCCTATCGCCGCGCCGGCCAGCGGCTCCAGATCATCGACGAGGCGCTGACCGGCGGCACCGCCGAGGGAAGCCGCCTGCCGTGGGAGGAGGTGCGCGACTGGTTCCACGACGCGGGCAATTACGTCGACAGTATCGACCGCGCGGCGGAAGAGCTGGCGAAAGGCCTGCGCGGCAGCGCCCCCTCCCCCGCCGTCGAGGCGATCGAGCGGCGGCTGCGCGAGGCGCTCGGCATCTCGATCGTCTATCAGCAGTCGCAGACCTTGCGCGATTTCGACGCGACGATGCGCCATCTGGTGATCGACCCGTCGCAGCCGCCCGAAAGCCGCCGATTCCAGCTCGCGCACCAGCTTGCCGCGCTGGCATTGGCAAACGAGATCGCGGCGGTGGTCGAGGCCTCGCCGCTCCGCACCGCCGCGGCGCGCCAGCTTCTCCACGTCGGGCTCGCCAACTATGCCGCTGGCGCGGTGCTGATGCCCTACGCGCCCTTCCGCGCCAGCGCGCGCGCGGTGCGCCACGACATCGACCGGCTGCGCCTCGACTATGGGGTCAGCTTCGAACAGGCGTGCCATCGCCTCTCGACGCTCCAGCGTCCCGGAGCGCGCGGCATCCCGATGTTCTTCTGCCGCGTCGACATGGCGGGCAACATCACCAAGCGCCACAGCGCGACGCGGCTGCAATTCGCGCGCTTCGGCGGCGCCTGTCCGCTGTGGATCGTCCACGAAGCCGCGGCGATCCCCGACCGCATCCTGTTCCAGCTTGCCGAGACCCCCGACGGCCTGCGCTATGTGTCGATGGCGAAAGGGCTGGTGAAGCCGTCGGGAAGCTATGCGCGAAGCCCACGGCGCTACGCCGTCGCGCTGGGATGCGAGGCGCAATATGCGGGCGATTTCGTCTATGCCGACGGGGTCGACATCGACGCCCCGCAAGCGGCGGCGCGCATCGGCCCATCGTGCCGCATCTGCCCGCGCGACGATTGCGACCAGCGCGCCTTTCCGCCGAGCGATCGGCCGATATTGGTGGACCCGGATCGGCGCGATGTGGTGCCGTATCGAATTGGATAAAAAAACCGTCGCCCCCGCGAAGGCGGGGGCGACGAAGGGCTATTTCAGCAACACCAGCTCTTCGGCCATGCTGGGATGCAGCGCGACCGTCGCGTCGAAATCGGCCTTGGTCAGCCCCGCCTTCACCGCAACTGCAGCCGCCTGCAAGATTTCGGGCGCATCGGGGCCGATCATGTGAAGGCCGACGACCTGGTCGGTCGCCTCGTTGACCACCATCTTGTAGAGCGCGCGCTCGTTGCGGCCCGCGAGGACATTCTTCATCGCGCGGAAATCGCTCGTGTAGACGCGGATCGTCCCCAGCTTGTTGCGCGCCTCGGCCTCGGTCATCCCGACCGCGCCAATCGGCGGATGGCTGAACACCGCGCTCGGCACGTTGACATAATCGACGACAGTCGGCTTGCCGCCGAACACCGAGTCCGCGAACGCCTGCCCCTCACGGATCGCGACGGGGGTGAGCTGGATGCGATTGGTGACGTCGCCGACCGCGTAGATGCTCAGCACCGACGACTGGTTGGTCTCGTCGACCTTCACCGCGCCGTGCGCGTCGAGCTCCACCCCGACCTCCTCGAGCCCCAGCCCCCCGGTGTTGGGCACCCGGCCGGTCGCCACCAGCACCGCGTCGGCGGGGATCGGCTCGCAATTGCCCAAGTGGACGAGCAGCGAGCCGTCGTCCTGCTTCTCGATCGACTGGAAGGGCGCGTTGAAGCGGAATTCGATGCCCTTGGTCATCGAAATCTGGAGCAGCCGGTCGCGGATCTGCTCGTCATAGCCGCGCAATATCGCGTCGCCGCGGTTGACGATCGTGACCTTGCTGCCGAATTCGTTGAAAATGCCGGCGAATTCGTTGGCGATATAGCCGCCGCCCGCGATGACAACGCGCTTCGGCAGCGCGTCGAGGTGGAAAACCTCGTTCGAGGTGATCGCATGCTCGCTGCCCGGAAAGTCCGGCACGAAGGGCCAGCCGCCGGTCGCGATCAGGATGCGCTCTGCGGTCAGTTCCTTCCCGTCGGCGAGGCGGACCTTCTGCGGGCCGATCACCGTCGCGCGCGTCTTGAAGACGGTGACCTTGTGATTGTCGAGCGTCTGGCCGTAGAGGCCTTCGAGCCGCGTCACCTCCGCCAGGACATTGTCGCGCAGCCGCGCCCAGTCGAAGCGGCAGTCGGGCACGTCCCAGCCGAACTGGCGGGCATCGTGCAGATCCTCGGCGAAATGCGCGCCATAGACGAGAAGTTTCTTGGGAACGCAGCCGCGGATGACGCAGGTGCCGCCGACCCGATGCTCCTCCGCCACCGCGACGCGCGCGCCGTGCGAGGCGGCGACGCGGCTGGCGCGCACGCCGCCCGAGCCGGCGCCGATGACGAACAGATCATAGTCGAACTTGGACATGAGAGACCCCTGCAGCATGGCGGGCTGTCGTTCGCAGCCGCGGCCTATGTGGTTACGCGGGGACGCGATGCCAATCGATTTTTGCGGTCAGAGCGAATGGAGGAGCCTCAATCCCCCAGCGCCGCCGCCATCAGCGCCTGCGTCGCGGCGTCGAACTCCACCGTTCCTTCGGCGAGGCCCTTCGCCATTTCCTTGCCCAGTTCGACCCCGAACTGATCGAACGGATTGATCCCGAGGAGCACGGCGTTGGCGAAGACGCGATGCTCGTAGAAGGCGATCAGCGCGCCGAGGCTGCGCGGGTTGACCTGGTCGAGCAGGATCGTCGTCGAGGGACGATTGCCCGGATAATGGCGCGCGCCGTCCTCGCTCGCCCGTCCCGCCATCAGCGCCGCGCCCTGCGCGATGCAATTGGCGACCAGTGTTTCGTGATGCGCGTCGTCGAGCAGATGGTCGGGCTCGCGCGCGACGACAAACTCGACCGGGGTCAGGTGGGTGCCCTGATGGAGAAGCTGGAATACCGCGTGCTGCGCGTCGGTGCCGACCCCGCCCCAGGTGATCGGCGCGCTCTCGCGGCCGAGCGGGGCACCGTCCAGCGTCACCGACTTGCCGTTCGATTCCATTTCGAGCTGCTGGAGATAATCGGGGAGCAGCCGCAGCCGCTCATCATAGGCGAAGACCGCGCGCGTCTGGCAATCGAGCCGGTTCGCGTAAAGCTGATCAACGAAGGCCGCGAGCAGGCCGATATTGTCGGCGCCTTCGGCGAGTCGGAAATGGCGGTCCATCTCGGCCGCGCCCTCCAGCAGGTCGGCGAAGGCGTCCCAGCCGAGCGCGAGCGCGGCGGGAAAGCCGATCGACGACCAGAGCGAATAGCGCCCGCCGACGGTCTCGCTGAACGGCAGGATACGCGTCTCGTCGATCCCCCATTCGATCGCGCGCTCGGGCATCGCGGTCAACGCGATGAAGCGGCCGAGCGCATCCTCGACACCGCCCTCTTCGAGCCATTGCAGCGCCGAGGCGGCGTTGAGCAGGGTCTCGGTCGTCGTGAAGGTCTTCGACGCGACAGCGACGAGCGTATGCTCGGGGCTGAACCTGGCGAAGGCCTCGCTCAGCGCCGCGCCGTCGACGTTCGACACCACCGCGACGTCATAGCGGCTGCCGTGGCGGCCGAGCGCGTCGACGAGCAGGTCGGGGCCGAGCGCCGACCCGCCGATGCCGATATGGAGCAGGTGGCGGATCTCTCCGAACGCACCCGCCTCGATCGCGTCGACGAGCATCCGCATCCGCTGGTGCAGCATCTGCGCGCGGTGCACCGGGTCCGGCGCGCCCTCGCCGCGCTCGGCGCTATGCTCGGCGGCGCGGTCTTCGGTCGGGTTGGCGATGCCGCCCGAAAAGAGCGTCTTGCGCCGGCCCGCGAAATCCTGTGCCTGGGCGAGGTCGGAGAGGATGGCGATCGCCGCCTCGTCGAGGTGGGTCTTGGCGAAATCGAAGCGGATATCGGCGACATTGCGCACCAGCGCCTGAAGCCGGATTTCGGGGTCGGCCGCGACCAGATCGGTGAGGGTTTGCGGTTGCCAGTCGGCAAGCGCCTGCCAGGCATTAGCGGCGGTGGTCATCGGATTTCCTCTGATTTCCGTTCGTGTCGAGCGAAGTCGAGATACCCATCGGGATGGCGCAAGGCCGATGGGTGTCTCGACTTCGCTCGATGCGAACGGGGTTGAAATGCGGGCTCCTCCATAAGCCAGCCGCCAAGCCCATGCCAGCGTCATCCGCCGATATTCGCTTGACGTGCAGACCTATTCGTCGCCAATGCGCGGCATGACCGACGCCAGCGTTACCGCCGATAACTCGCCCGCCACCGACCCCAAAGCGACGCCGCCGATGTCGGCGAAGGAAGAGGCCGTCGACACCGTCCGCTTTCTCGCGCTGCTCGCGGTCGCGGTGCTGATCTTCCGCAGCTTTTTCCTGTCGCCCTTCAACATTCCCTCGGAATCGATGCAGCCGCGGCTGCTGATCGGCGACTATCTGCTCGTCAACAAGATGGCCTATGGCTATTCGAAATACAGCCTGCCGTTCAGCGTGCCGCTGATCCCCGGCCATATCCTTGCGCGCATGCCCGAGCGCGGCGACGTCGTCGTGTTCAAGGCGCCGCCGCAGAACAAGGACGACTGGATCAAGCGCGTGATCGGCCTGCCCGGCGACACCATCCAGGTGCGCGACGGCATCGTCTGGATCAACGGCAAGCCGCTGAAGCGCGAGCCGATGGCCGATTTCGTCATCCCCGTGACCCCCAACATGATCGAGGCGGCGCGCGCGAACAATTCGCTGCCCTGCTACGAGGTGCAGTTCGAGGAGATCGGCGCCAACGGTCAGCGCCAGTGCCGCTACAAAAGGTTCAAGGAAACCATGCCGAACGGCAAGAGCTATGCGGTGCTCGACATCGTCGACTTGCCGGTCGACAACACCACGCCCTACACGGTGCCCGAAGGAAGCGTCTTCCTGATGGGCGACAACCGCGATCGCAGCGCCGACAGCCGCGTGCCGATGGAGGAAGGCGGGCTCGGCGGCGCGGTTCCCCAGAAGAATCTCGTCGGCCATGCCCTCGTCGGCATGTTCTCGACCGACGGGTCGGCGAGCTGGATCAACCCGATCAGCTGGTTCACCGCGGCGCGCTGGGACCGGATTGGGGACGGCTTTTGAGCGGCGGCGCATCCGCCGAGACGATCGCCACCCTTACCGGCGCCACCCCCCGCGACCTCGCCCTCTATCACGAGGCGCTGACCCACGGCAGCAGCGGCGCGGGCGACTATCAGCGGCTCGAATTCCTCGGCGACCGCGTGCTCGGCCTCGTCATCGCGTCCGAGCTCTTCCGCCGCTTCCCCAAGGCGGCAGAGGGCGAGCTGTCGTCGCGCCTCCACGCGCTCGCGTCGGGCGAGGCCTGCGCGCGCATCGCGCAGGGGCTCGACCTCAACGCCCATGTCCGCTTCGGCGCCCAGGCGATCGGCGATGGCGGGCGGCAGAGCGACAATATCGCCGCCGACGTGGTCGAGGCGCTCATCGGCGCGCTGTGGCTCGACCTGGGCGAAGAGGCGGCGCGCGCCTTCATCATCCGCCACTGGGGCGACATGATCGAGGGACAGGCCGCGGCGCCCAAGCACCCGAAGGCGGCGCTTCAGGAATGGGCGCTCGCCCGCAAGCGACGCCCGCCCGAATATCGCCTCGTCCGCCGCGAGGGCCCCGACCATGCGCCGCGCTTCCGCGTCGCGGTGAGCCTCGGCAAGCTCGCCGAGGCCGAGGGCGAAGGCGCCTCGAAACAGGCGGCCGAAAAGGACGCCGCCGCGGCGCTGCTCGCCCGGCTGACGGAGGAAGACACGAAATGACCCAGCGCTGCGGTTTCGTCGCGGTCGTCGGCGCGCCCAACGCGGGCAAGTCGACCCTCGTCAACGCGCTCGTCGGCCAGAAGGTCGCGATCGTCAGCCCCAAGGCGCAGACCACGCGCACGCGGCTGATGGGCGTCGCGATGGCAGGCGACGCGCAGATCATCCTGATCGACACGCCAGGCATCTTCGCGCCGACCCGCCGGCTCGACCGCGCGATGGTGGCGGCCGCCTGGGGCAGCCTCGAGGAGGCCGAGGCGATCCTCGTCATGGTCGACGCCGCCGCCAAGCTGACGGGCCGCGTCGAGCGCGTGCTCGAAGGCGTCGCGAACCGGCCCGAGAAGAAATATCTGATCCTGAACAAGGTCGACCTGACCAAGAAGGACAAGCTCCTGACCATCGCGACCGAGCTCAACGCCAAGGTCGCGTTCGACGAGACCTTCTTCATCGCCGCGAGCAGCGGCGACGGCGTACCCGAACTCAAGGCCCACCTCGCCGCGCTGATGCCCGAGGGGCCGTGGCATTTCCCCGAGGACGAGGTCAGCGACGCGCCCGAGCGCATGCTCGCGGCCGAGATCACCCGCGAACAGCTTTACCGCCAGCTCCACGAGGAGCTGCCCTACCAGTCGACGGTCGAGACCGAGCTGTTCAAGACGCGCCCCGACGGCAGCGCCGAAATCCACCAGCAGATCTTCGTCGCGCGCGACAACCAGCGCGCGATCGTGCTCGGCAAGGGCGGCAGCCGCATCAAGGAAATCGGCGCCCGCGCCCGCGCCGAGCTCGCCGAACTGATGGGCCGAAAGGTCCACCTGTTCCTGTACGTCAAGGTCAAGGAAAATTGGGACGAGGATCGCGGCGTCTATCGCGACATGGGGCTCGACTGGGTCGATTGATCGAAGCCATGACGCGCGACCCCTTCGACAGCCCCGCCGATCGCATTGGCGCTGCCCTACGGCAATGGGGAGTCTATCTTGTCGTTGGAACCGCGCTTTTGCTGTTCGTTCTCGGAGGACTGTTTGCGACGGCAGGCAAGGATCATTTGATCAGCGGAACGGTGGTTCGCATCGAACAGACCGGCACGAAGCAATTGACTGCCCGGGCAATCGTGCGCCTCGATGATGGTCAGGTCACAGTCGACTTGCCGTCGAAGACCAACTGCCGCACCGGCTCGACGATCAAGCTGATACGCCGAGACAATATGGTGGGCAGGAGCTTCCGCGCGGCTCTTGCGGCCTGCGCAAACTAAATCCGCCGGCAGTCGTTCGGCGGCGGGTCGCCGTCGAAGCGGGCGGTGATCCAGCCGATCGTCTCGGCGGCGCTGTCGCGGGCGCTCGTGCCATGGTCGCCGGTCATGTCGATCCAGCGCAGCGGCGTCCCGCGTTTGCAGACCGCTTTCGCGAACTTGCGCGTCACCGCGGGCGCGACGATCGTGTCCTTGCCGCTCTGCGCGATCAGCAGCGGGCCGGGCACGCGCGCCGGATCGACGCTGTTGGTGCGCGCGAAAGCGCCGAAGGGCTCGATCTTCGCGATATCCTTGCTGCGCGTCGCACGGGCGATCGTCAGGATGCCGAGGATCGTGCCGAGCTTGGGCTTCTTGTTGAAGCTGACGCAGTTGTTTTCGGCGAGGCGGTGGATGATGCCCTGATTGGTGCGGTTGGCGACGCCATCGAGCGAGAAGCCGTAGAGCGTCGACCAGCTATGGAGCGCGAAGGAGAGCAGCAGCGCGCGCGCATTCTTGTCGCTGCCTTCGCGTAGATTGGCGGCGAGGTCGGTCGGCGGCGCGGCGGCGGCGGTGCCGACGAGCGTCAGGTCGGGGGCATAGGAGCGCGCGGCTGTCGCGGTCCACAGCGCCGCATGACCGCCCTGCGATTCGCCCCAGACGGCAAAGCGGCTGCCCGCCGCCGCGCCCGGGATCTCGCGCGCCGCGCGCACCGCGTCGAGCACCGATTGCGCGGTGTCCGGCCCGACCAGAAAGGGGTGCATCGTCGGGCTGGCGAGACCGATATAGTCGGGGGCGACCACGACATAGCCCGCGCGAACCGCCTCCATTCCCGCCGTATAATCGAAGAAATGGGGGCTGAGCGACGGCGCGCACTTTTCCGCGACGCCCCAGGCGCCGTGCGTCCAGGCGATCACCCGGCGCGGGCGCGGCGGGATCGCCTCCATCGGCGCCGCGACGATGCCCGTGACCGCGAAGCGCGTGCCGGCGCCATTGGTCGTCCAATATTGCACCCGCCACGCCTGCACGCCCGGCGGCGCGTCGGTCATGGGCGCGGCGGAGATCAGGTAACGCGATGGCTGCGCGGCGGCGGGCAACGCGAATGCGGACAGGATGGCAAGCAGGACGGCGGCAAGCAAGCGGTGCATGGGCATGTCTCCCCGATGCGTCGAGGCTAACATGTTTATATACCAGCGTCATCCCGGCTATCGCCGGGATGACGCCATGCCTGCGCCACTATTCCTTGGGCGCTGCCTTCTTCTTCGCCGGCGCCTTCTTCGCAGCGGCTTTTTTCTTCGGCGCCGCCTTCTTCTTGCCCTTGGCCGGTCCCTTGGCGGCGCGGGCGTCGATCAGCGCGACGGCTTCCTCGGCGGTCAGCGTCGCCGGGTCGGCCGTCTTGGGCAGCGTCGCGTTGGTCGTACCGTCGGTCACGTAAGGACCGAAGCGCCCTTCCATCAGCTTCATCTCGCCGCCGCTCGTGGGGTGCGGACCGAAGGTCTGGAGCGGCTCGACCTTGGCGCGCCCGCGGCCGCCGCCATTGGCGGCGTCGGCGATCCGCGCGACCGCGGCATTCATGCCGATCTCGAAGATTTCGGCGGTGCCGGTCAGCTTCGCATATTTGCCGTCGTGGAGCAGATAGGGGCCATAGCGCCCCAGCCCCGCGACGATCGGCTTGCCGCTTTCGGGATGTGCCCCGACGTCGCGCGGCAGGCTGAGGAGCCGCAACGCGTAATCGAGGTCGAAATCCTCGGCCGGGATGTCCTTGGGGATCGACGAGCGCTTCGCCTCCTTCCCCTCGCCGAGCTGGATATAGGGGCCGAAGCGCCCACTGCGCTTCGTCACCTCAAGCCCGCTTCCGGGGTCGGTGCCGAGCGTCTCGGGGCCGCTGTCGCCGCCATTCTCCGCCCCGCCCGGCTGCGCGAACTTGCGCGTATATTTGCAGTCGGGATAATTGCTGCACGCGATGAACGGCCCGAAACGCCCGCCGCGCAGCGCGAGCCGTCCGGTGCCGCAATTGGGGCAGAGCCGGGG
Organism: Sphingopyxis sp. GW247-27LB; assembly: GCF_002277025.1. Taxonomy (GTDB): domain Bacteria; phylum Pseudomonadota; class Alphaproteobacteria; order Sphingomonadales; family Sphingomonadaceae; genus Sphingopyxis. The sequence goes on along the minus strand of NZ_NIWD01000002.1, from coordinate 599,573 downwards.
ATCGCTGCCGTCGCCCTTGTCGGGGAAGAGATAGGGGCCGAGGAACTCGTCGAGCGCCGCGGTGATCTCCGACGGCTTCTGCTCCATCACTTCGCCGGTGCGCGGCTTGAAGTCGCGCCAGAAGCGGTCGAGCACCGCCTGCCATTGCGCGCGGCCGCCCGACACGTCGTCGAGCTCCTCCTCGAGCTCGGCGGTGAAGTCATAGCCGACGTAGCGGGTGAAGAAGCGTTCGAGGAAGGCGGTGAGCAGCCGCCCGCTCTCCTCCGGAATGAAGCGGTTCTTTTCAACCGTCACATAGGCGCGGTCCTTGAGCACCTGGAGGATCGAGGCATAGGTCGACGGGCGTCCGATGCCGAGTTCCTCCATCTTCTTGACGAGGCTCGCCTCCGAATAGCGCGGCGGCGGCTGTGTCTCGTGCTTCTCGACCTCGACCCCGGTCTTGGCGGGCGCGTCGCCCTTCGCCATCGCGGGGAGCAGGCGCGCGTCGTCATCGTCGCCCCCCTCCCGGGAGGGAGAAGCGCCCTCGTCGCGGCCTTCGTCGTAGAGCGCGAGGAAGCCGGGGAATTTCACCACCTGTCCGGTCGCGCGCAGCATCGTCTTGCCGGTGCCGTCGCTAAGGTCGACGCTGGTGCGTTCGAGCCGCGCCGAGGCCATCTGGCTCGCGAGCGCGCGCTTCCAGACCAGATCGTAGAGGCGGGCATGGTCGCCGCTGCCGGCCTTGTCCTTCGAAAAATCGGTGGGGCGAATCGCCTCGTGCGCTTCCTGCGCATTTTTCGCCTTGGTCTGATATTGGCGCGGCTTGTCGGGGACGTAGCCGCCGTCGTAGCGGTCGGCGATCGCGCGGCGCGCGGCGCTGATCGCGCTGCCGTCCATCTGGACGCCGTCGGTTCGCATATAGGTGATCGCGCCGTCCTCGTAGAGATTTTGCGCGATCCGCATCGTGTGGCTTGCCGAGAAGCCCAATTTGCGCGCCGCCTCCTGCTGCAGGGTCGAGGTCGTGAAGGGCGGCGGCGGGTTGCGGGTCAGCGGCTTAGTCTCGACCGCGTCGACGGTGAAATGGCCCGCCTTCACATCGGCTTCGGCGGCGCGCGCGTCGGCTTCGGTGCCGATCGACAGCCGTTCGATCTTGTCGCCGCGCCAGCGCGCGAGGCGCGCCTTGAAGGGCGTCCCCGCCATCTCGAACAAGCCCGTGACCGACCAATATTGCTGCGCGACGAAGGCTTCGATCTCGCGCTCGCGCTCGACCACCAGGCGCAGCGCGACCGACTGGACGCGGCCCGCCGACTTGGCGCCCGGCAGCTTGCGCCACAGCACCGGCGACAGGGTGAAACCGACCAGATAGTCGAGCGCGCGGCGAGCGCGATACGCATCGATCAGATCGTCGTCGAGCCCGCGCGGATGCGCCATCGCGTCGGTGACCGCCTGCTTGGTGATCGCGTTGAAGGTGACGCGCTCGACCGAGGCCGGCAGCGCCTTCTTGCTGCGCAGCAATTCCTGCACATGCCAGCTGATCGCCTCGCCCTCGCGATCGGGGTCGGTCGCGAGAATCAGGCGGTCGGCCTGCTTCGCGGCGTCCGAAATCTCCTTCAGCCGCTTCGCCTTGTCGGGGTAGAGCTGCCACTGCATCGCGAAGCCGTCGTCGGGGTCGACCGAGCCGTCCTTGGGCGGCAGGTCGCGGACGTGGCCATAGGACGCCAGCACCTTGAAATCGCGACCCAGATACTTCTCGATCGTCTTCGCCTTGGCGGGCGATTCCACAATCACCAATTGCATTGAAAATTCGTTCCCCGATTACTCTCACGTACACGCGCGAGGGTGGCGGGCGCTCCGGCCCTCCGTCAAGCGGATTTAGGGAGCACCCACGCCGGGGTCAACGGAGCGCGCTCAACCTCCCGACCAGCATCTGGTTTGCCAGGCTCGCGGCCTTCGCGGCGCCCTCCTCGTAATTGCCGGGCTTGGCGGTGAAGGCGAACTTGCGCGTCTTGCCGAAGCGCAGCCCGCCGAATCCCATCACCGCGGCTACCCCGCCCGCAACGTTCGCACCCGATTGCAGCACCTTGTCGGTTCCACTCGTCGCATCGCTCTTTTCGATGAACTCGCCCTCGACCGCGACCGGCGCCTTCACCGTGATCACCGACTGCTTGCCGTTCTGCGCGATCAGCGTGACGCGCGAATAATCGGCGCTGACCGACAGCGCGCTGTTCACCTGAAGTCCGCCGAAGCTGAAGGCGCCGGGACGCTTCTGCTGCGAAAAGTCGATCAGATAGACCACGTCGATCACGCCGACCCCTGACGCCTTCGCATAGTTGGTGAAGGCCATGCTCGCCTGCCCCGCCGCCATGTTGATGCCGATGCTGCTCATCCCCGAACCCTGGAAATCACCCGGCACCATCAGCAGCGAAGGCAGCGCGCCCGGCTTGAAATAGGTCGCCTTGCCCTTGCTCCCCTTTTCGAGCGCGATGTTGATGTCGAGCGGCGCTTCCTGCGACTTGGTCTTGGCAAGCGCGGTGTGGCCGAACAGGTCGGCGGCGGGATGCACCGCGTAGCCCCCCGCGCTGAGCTGGTTGACGAAATCGGTGTAGGCGGCGTCGGTGATCGCCTGCATCATCGCGGGCGTGACGCCGACGAGCTCGCTTTTCGCCTTGGTCGTGCCGCCGAACGCGCCCATCAACCCGCCGCTCGCCGCGGTGCGGTCGATCGATTCAAAGATGAAGCCGACATTGAACGCGCCGATGGTGACGGCGGTGACGCCCTTCGCATTCGCCGGCCCCGATATCTTGACCGGTTCCTGGTCCTTGGCAAAGGCGGCGACAGGCTGGATCAGCAGCGCCGCGAACGCGGCCGCCGACAGTAATTTCTTCATGGGTCTTACCTCCGACCCCTCACCCCGCCAGTCGACCCCACCGACCGAAGAGAGAGGCTAATCGAAGCAACCCACGGCCCTCGCATCGGTCAGATGCGCGGGCGAGTCAATCCTTACTGACCGTCCCAGCGAAAGCCCGAGGGCAGGATACATTTGCCCGCGTCATATTGGCCGACGCGGCGGATGACCTCCTGATCCTCGGGCTCGATGCGGCGGCCGCTGATCTGGCTGTCGATCACGCGGCGGACGAGCGCGTCGAGCCTTGTGACGAGGTAGCAGTCGATCGCCGGCGGCGCGTGGGGATTGCCGACGCCGCTGTCGTCGGTCAGGAACAGGTAGCGCGACTGGGTCGCCGCCGCCATCGCGCGCATCGCATATTCGGCTTCGTCGGCGACGCCCGACGCCGCGACCGGGGTGATGTGGATGCGCTTGGCGCGCGCCGCCTCGGCCGCGGCCCAGGTCCGCCCGAACAGGTCGTCATGCGGCGGCGCGTCGGCGACGAGCAGCAGCGACTTGACCGCATCGGGGCGCCAGTCCTGCCCGACCGCGCGGATCAGCGCCTGATCCATCGCCTCGGGATAGTCGCCGCCGCCGTTCGCGTCCTGCCGCGCGAGCGCGCCCTGCGCGCGACCGATGTCGCGGTCGAAGGCGACGGTCCGCGTGACGTAATCGTCGCCGAGGTCACGGTAGAAGACGAAGCCGACACGGATGTCGAGGTCGCGGTGCTTCTCGGTGATCGCGGCGATGATCGAGCGCAGTTCGGCCTGCAGATAGGCGATCTCGTCGCCCATGCTGCCCGTGGTGTCGACGACCAGCATCAGGTCGAGCTTCATCGCGCGCGTCGCCATCTGGTTCGCGGTCAGCCCGACGAGCTGCGCGCCCGGCGCATCGGCGACGAGCACGGGCCGCGCGTCGGCGATCGCGCGCCCGGCCTTGCGCGCCGACACGGTGATCCGCTCGCTCAGCCGGTCGAGGCCGGGAAAGAAGACGACGCTCCCGTCGGTTTGCGTCGCGAGGGTGATGCTGTTGCCGTCGCTGCACGTCACGGTCACGTCGGCGAAGGGGATCGGCTGGCCGTTGCGGTCGTTCACCTTCACGGTCACCACCCGCATCGTGTCGACGCGCGGCAGGGCGCGGATTTTCTGGCCGAGGTCGCTGCGGTTGACATAGGCGGCGTAGAGTTCGGGGTTGAGCAGATCGTCATGCTCGCCCGCGGTCAGGATGCCCGACTGCGGTTGCGGCTGGGGCCGCGGGCGCGGCGGATAGGGTCGCATGGTCGGGCTGGTGCGCCCGGCATCGTCCGCCGACGATCCCGCATCGGCGGAAGGCGGGGCGGCCGGCGTGGCCTCCGCCGAGGATTCGGCGACGCGCGATCCCGTGACCACGACATCCTTCGCGCTCTCGGCAGGCGCGGCGAGAACGGGGGGTGGAGGCGGCGGTGGGGCCGGTGGAGGAGGAGGTGCAGATTCATACACGACATCGCGATCGCGTCCGCCACCCCCGCGCTCCTGTTGCTGCGGACGCGCTTCGGGCCCGAGCCCGGGCAAGGGGTCGGCGGTGCGGCAGAAGCCCTGGTGCGTCCCGGCGGGTTGCGTTTGCGCCATCGCGACGGGGATCGGCGCGGGGGCGGAGGCGAGCAGCGCCGCCATCGTCACGCCCGTCAGAAACCGGCTTCGCATCGAACATCTCCCCGCATGTGATACAATATCATCAGCCTGTCGACCAGCCGCTGAACCGTGGCTGAACCGCGACGAACGCTTCGATTGTCATGGCTGGCGCGCGGCGATCAAGCCAAAGAAACCTTGGCCCCCGCGTGGCGCTCGACGCGGCCCGCCAGTTCGAGCTCGAGCAGGATGAGCTGGATGGTCGCCGACGGCTGCCCCGACTGGCGGACCAGCTCGTCGACCGCGATCGGGGTGGGGCCGAGCAGTTCGGCGACAGCGCGTCGGTCGCCGTCGCCGGCATCGAGCACCGGCGACGCCGCGCCATAGGAGCGCACCGGCTCGCGGACCATACGCCGGTCGATCGGGCCGATCGCCTCCAGAACGTCTTCGACCGTCTGGATCAGCGTCGCGCCCTCGCGGATCAGCAGGTTGCAGCCCTGCGCGCGCGGGTCGATCGGCGACCCCGGCACCGCCATCACCTCGCGCCCATAGTCGCCGGCGCGGCGCGCGGTGATCAGCGAGCCCGACCGCGGCGCCGCCTCGATCACCACCGTTCCCTGCGCGAGCCCGGCGATGATCCGGTTGCGCGTCGGGAAATGCCGCGCGAGCGGCTCGGTTCCCGGCGGCTGTTCGGCGATCAGCAGTTGGTCGGTCGCGATCTTTTCCTGCAGCGCGGCGTTCCCGGTCGGAAAGGCGACGTCGATCCCGCTCGCGATCACCGCCGCGGTGCTCCCGCCGAGCGCGCCGACATGCGCGGCGGTGTCGACCCCGCGCGCGAGGCCGCTGACGACCGTGACGCCGTTCGCCGCCAGGTCCGCGGCGAGCTGCCGCGCGAAGCGGCAGGCTGCGGCCGACGCGTTGCGCGCGCCGACGATCGCGGCGCAGGGGCGGTGCAGCATCGCGGCATCGCCGCGTACGATGAGGACCGGCGGCGCGCCCTCGACCTCGCGCAGCAGCGGTGAATAGTCGGACTCGTCGCAGAAGACATGCCGCGCGCCGAGGTCGGACACGCGCGCGAATTCGCGTTCGGCGACCTCGGCGGAAGCGAGCCGCACCTTGCCCCCGCCGCCGCGCAGCGCGAGGTCGGGCAAGGCGTCGAGCGCCGCCTCGCCCGAACCGAAACGCTGCATCAGTTGGTGCCAGCTCACCGGCCCGACGTGCGGCGTGCGGATCAGGCGCAGCCGCGCCAGCCGCTCGGCAGGCGTCATGCGGCGTCCTTCTTGCGCCCGACGCGCGGTTCGGTCCCGGCGCGCAGGCGGGCGATATTCTCGCGGTGGCGCCACAGCACGACGATGGCGAGCCCCGCCAGCCCGATCGCATAGACCGGATAGCCGAGCGCCAGCGCCGCGATCGGCGCCGAGACCGCGCCCGCCATGCCGCCGAGCGACGAGATGCGTATGAGCGCGACGACGTCGATCCACAGGAGCGCGAAGATGGCGCCGATCGGCCATGCCAGCGCGAGCGACAGGCCGAGCATGGTCGCCACGCCCTTGCCCCCGCGGAACTTGAGCCAGACGGGGTAGCAATGGCCGATCATCGCCGCCGCGCCGGCGATCATCGCGCCCTGATCGCCCAGTTCGGGCAGAAAATGCCGCGCGAGCAGCACCGCGACCGCGCCCTTGGCGCCGTCGAGGACCAGCGTCGCCGCCGCCAGGCTCTTGCGCCCGGTGCGCAGCACGTTGGTCGCGCCGATGTTGCCCGACCCGATCTGCCGCAGGTCGCCTGCCCCGAAGGCGCGCGTCAGCAGGATGCCGAAAGGGATCGAACCGAGCAGGTAGCTCGCGGCGATCAGCAAAAATATCGTCATGAAACCCCCTGCTCCGTTCGGCTGCAATGTGACGATGTTGGGCGATGCAATCAACGGATTCGAGACGGATGATCACCAGAATGGATAAATGGACCAAAAGTCGCCCCCGCGCGAGCGGGGGCCGTTTGCGGTTTATCCGACATCGCTGCGCAAGGCCGAAAGCGGCCCCCGCCTTCGCGGGGGCGACGGGAGTGGATTGAGCGCTGCCCCGCCGCCTGCTAACCGGCGCGGATGACCACGCCCTCCCCCGACGCCCCGATCCTCTTCTTCGACAGCGGCCTCGGCGGACTGACCGTATTGGGGCCGACGCGCGCGCTGCTGCCGACCGCGCCGATCGTTTATGCCGCCGACTATGCCGGCCTGCCCTATGGCAAGAAGAGCGACGAGGAACTCGCCGCGCGCGTCCCGGCGCTGCTCGGGCGGCTGGTCGAGCGCTATCAGCCGCGGCTTGCGGTGATCGCCTGCAACACCGCCTCGACGATCGCGCTTCCGCACGTCCGCGCCGCGCTCGACCTGCCGATCGTCGGCACGGTGCCCGCGATCAAGCCCGCGGCGGAAAGGACGAAAACCGGGGTCATCGGCGTGCTCGGCACCGAAGCGACGGTGCGCCAGCCCTATGTCGACGATCTGAGCGCGCGCTTCGCCGCCGGCAAGACGGTGCTGCGCCATGGCAGCCCCGGCCTCGTCACCGCAGCGGAAGCGAAATTGCACGGCCAGTCCGTCGATCCGGACGCCGTCCGGAACGCCATCGCGGGGCTGCGCGACCAGCCCGGGGGCGACGCGATCGACGTCATCGTCCTCGCCTGCACCCACTTCCCGCTGCTGCAGGAGGAGTTGCAGGCGGTCGTCGGCCCGCACGTCGCGCTGATCGACGGCGCGGCGGGCATCGCGCGGCGCATCGCGCATCTGACCGAAGGCCAGCCCTGGCCCGCCGAGGCGCGGCCCGGCATCGCCGCCTTCACGCACAGCGACGTCCATCCGCTGCCGCCGCTCGCGGCGCTCGCGCCCTATGGCATCGGGCGCATTGAGACAATTTGACCCACCCATTGCGAATCGTTCGCACTGGATTTCGGCGGATTTTGGCGTTATCGCCCCGCCAAACATCGTCGCCGGAGGGGGCGGCGCACGCCGACCAACCCGCGGGGCTGCATAGTGAACTACAACGATATTTTCGCCCGGGCCATCGACCGCCTTCACGAGGAAGGCCGGTATCGCGTCTTCATCGACATCCTGCGCAACAAGGGCGCCTTCCCCAATGCGCGCTGCTTTGCGGGGCATAACGGGCCGAAGCCGATCACCGTCTGGTGCTCGAACGACTATCTGTCGATGGGCCAGCACCCGAAGGTCGTCGCGGCGATGGAAGAGGCGCTGCACGACGTCGGCGCGGGCGCCGGCGGCACGCGCAACATTGCGGGCAACACCCATTATCACATCGATCTTGAGGCCGAGCTTGCCGACCTGCACGGCAAGGAAGGCGCGCTGCTCTTCACCTCGGGCTATATCTCGAACGAGGCGACGCTCGGCACGCTGGGCAAGCTGCTGCCGAACTGCATCATCTATTCGGACGAGCTCAACCACGCCTCGATGATCGCGGGCATCCGCAATTCGGGCTGCGAAAAGCGCGTGTGGCGGCACAATGACCTCGACCATCTCGAGGAACTGCTCGCCGCCGACGATCCCGAGGCCGCGAAGCTGATCGCCTTCGAAAGCGTCTATTCGATGGATGGCGACATCGCGCCGATCCACCCGATCTGCGACCTCGCCGAGAAGTATAACGCGCTGACCTATTGCGACGAGGTTCATGCCGTCGGCATGTACGGCCCGCGCGGCGGCGGCATCACCGACCGCGACGAAGCGGCGCACCGCGTCGACATCATCGAGGGAACGCTGGGCAAGGCGTTCGGCGTGATGGGCGGCTATATCGCCGCGGACAAGAATATCATCGACGTGATCCGCTCCTACGCGCCCGGCTTCATCTTCACCACCAGCCTGTCGCCGGTGCTCGTCGCGGGCGTGCTCGCGAGCGTGCGCCACCTCAAGCAGTCGAGCGTCGAGCGCGACGCGCAGCAGGCTGCCGCCGCCTATCTCAAGCAGAGCTTCCGCGACGCGGGGCTGCCGGTGATGAACTCGACGACGCATATCGTCCCGCTGATGGTCGGCGACCCGGTGCGTGCGAAGAAGATCAGCGACATCCTGCTCGCCGAATATGGCGTCTATGTGCAGCCGATCAATTTCCCGACCGTCCCGCGCGGCACCGAACGCCTGCGCTTCACGCCGGGACCGACGCACGACGAAGCGATGATGCGCGACCTCACCGCGGCGCTGGTCGAGATCTGGGACCGGCTGGAGCTGGAACTTCAGAAAGCGGCGTGAGGGCCGGCGCCTATTCGCCGGTCTCGTTCCACTTCGCCTTGTCCATCGCCGCGAGAATTGTCTCGGGCGCCGCCTTTTCGTCGAGCAGCTTGGTGATTTCCGAAACCGATTCGTCCGTCGTGCCATGGGCGCTGAACAGGACGGGCGCTAGCACCTTGCGCGCGAGCGCGAGGTCGTTTTCCACCACCAGCTGGCGGCCGACACGCAGCCGAATCTCGGGAGCCTGCGGCACGAGCACGATGGCGCGCATGATCGCGGTCACCGCCCCCTTGCTCGGCTTTTCACCGGCGCGCGCGAAACTGTCGTAATACAGCACCAGCGGCAGCGCGAAATTGGGATCGGCATGGTTCGCCTTGATGAACCACGAGCGCGCGTCGGCCCAGTCCTCGGCCTTCTTGCTTTCGGTCGCCCGGCGCGCGATCACGCGCCCCTTGTAAACCATCGCCACCGCCAGATTGGGATCGATCGCGAGCGCGCGGTCGGCCGCCGCCTCGGATTCGGCGTTATTCTTCGCATCGAACTCGATCTCCGCCATCGTCCGCTGGACGAAAGCGTCGTTCGGGTAGCGCGCGGCGACGGGCCGGGCGTCGGCCACGAGTTCGACCGCCATCTTCGGGTCGACGCCGCGCGCCGACCGGATACGATAGGGCATGATCGCCGCCGCGCCGGGGGCGAGCGCGCTCACCTCGATCTTTCCGGTCGACAGCTCGTCGGCGGGGACGGTGAACACCTTCATCCCGCGCGTACGGCGGTAACGTTCCAGATCCTGGTCGAGCTTGCCGAGATCGCCAAAGGCCTCCTCGGCCGCCTTTTCCCAAGGCTTGCCGTTGTTGAGAAGGCTGACATAGCGGACGAGCTGGCCCGGCCGGTCGCCGCCGAGCAGCAGATAGTGCGTCAGCAGCCAGCCCGAAGCATAGAGTTGGCCGACATCGTAACGCGACAGCTTGTTCATGTCGGAGGCGAGCAGTTCGGAGGCCCGCATCCGGCTGAACGCCGTCAGCGCATAGGAGCGGTCGTTGTTGGGTAGACCCACGGTGACGCTGCCGTCGTTGTTGAGACGCGTGACCATGAAGAATTCGGCCATGCCTTCGGACAGCCAGCGCGGATAGAATTCGGTGCTGCTGCTCAGCAGCATATGGTGCGCATATTCGTGGAACATGATCGTCTGCGCCGACAGGTCGCTATCGACCATCTTTTCGGGCATGAAGGCGCGCGAGCCCTCGAACGAAGGGACATAGAAGCCCGCGACATCCTTTGCCCCCGGCCCCGCGAGTTTCCGGAGTTCGCTGAGTCCGGGAAGGAGATAGACGGTGACGCGATTGTGGTTCGCGCCCTCGATCTCCTTCTGCCCCGTGATCAGGCGCAGCGCGCTGTCATAGCGTTCGAGCCGCTGCGAATAGGTGCGAATCTGGCTTTCGCCGATATCGCCATAGACCAGAAAATGGGCGCTGCTCGCCTGATGCCATTCGGCGCGCGCGGGCGTGGCGGCCAGGCAGAGGACGGAAAGCAGGAACAGAAAGATATGGTGATAACGCGGCATGATTCCCCCCGGTAATCGATGGAGGTGATCCTAGCGTCCACCGGGTCGATTTCCACCCCCCAGATTGCACGCCTCGCCGCGCAGTCATCCTCGCGAGGGTTCGCGCATCATCCCCCAGAAATGCGGGCCGCCGCCCGCGACGTCCCATTCCATGGCGATGGAAAAGCCGAGCCGTTCGTAGAGCGGCACGTTGCCCGCCGTCGCGGTTTCCAGCCAGCACGGCAATCCTTCGGCATCGGCTATCGCTGTCTGCGCGCGGATGATCCGCCCGCCGTGTCCCTTGCCCTGATGCCCGGGGCGCACGCCGACATAGTGGAGATACCAGAAACGCCCCTTCGGTCGGTGCGCGTCGATACTCGCCTGCACCTTCAATCCACGCGGCAAGGCGGTGCCGAAGGTCGCAACGAGCGGGATGACGGTGCGCAGGAATTCGAGACCGCCGCTATGCGCCCGCCCCGGTGCGCGCCACAGCGCCGCCGCCTCGTCATCAGCGGCGCGCAGCGCGGTGCCGGCGCGGGCATCGGCGGGAACGAGCACGCGGAACAGGCCGCGCAGCGCCCTGGCGCGATGCTCAGGGTCGGGAAGAATCCACGACAGCGCCGGGTCGGTCTGGAACGCCTGCGCCAGCGTTTCGATCAGCGCCGGATGGTCCGGCCGCGCGGCCGCAACGATCTCTGTCATTCCCCCTTCCCCCAAGACGCCGCCGTCAATCGCGGCAATAACCCTCGCCTTCCTTGACGATCAGGCATTCCTTCTTGCCGGCGAGATATTTGAGCCCGGTATCCTCGCCATTGCCGCGATGGAGCGACAAGCGCTCGCCGCTGCGTTCGAACTGGATCCCATGCTCGCTGTCGCGCCCGACATAGGTGCCCTTGGTGTCGAGATCGGACTGCATCTCCAGCGAATAGCGCTCGGGTTCGGTCGGGGTGATGGTGACATACATGCCCTCGACCCCGGTCCATTTGCCCGCCCAACTCGCGAAGCGGTGCGGCGCGGTCGCCGGATCAGCCTCGGGGTCGGCCGCCGTCTCGTCGGGCACCGATTCGACCGGCACTTCGGTCGTCGTGGTCGTGGTTTCGGACGGCGCGGGGGCTTCCGCCTTCTCGCAGCCGGCCAGCAGCACCAGCGCCGTCGAGGCCGCAAGGATCATGCTCGTTTTCATCATGCGTCTCCTTCCATCGTCCAGAACGCGTGCGCCGGGATAAGTTTCCCTATCCCGCCAGTATCTCCGCATAATGCCGCGGATCGACATTGCCCCCCGAAAGCGTGACGAGCGTCGCGCGGCCCGGCGCCACCTTGCCCGCGAGCAGCGCCGCGAGCGCCGCAGCGCCGCCGGGCTCGACGACGAGGTGCAGTTTCTCGAACGCGACGCGCATCGCGTGGCGCACCTCGTCGCGCGTCACCGCGACCCCGCGCACCCCGCGCGCCTGCAGCACCGCGAAGTTGATCGGCCAGGTCTGCGGCGTCTGCAGCGCGTCGCATTCGGTCGGATAGGCGAGATCCTCGACCGTCAGGATCGTCCCGGCTTCGAGGCTGCGGGTGACATCGTCCCACCCCTCGGGCTCGATCGCGACGACTTCGGCATCGGGGCACGCGAGCGCGAGCCCTGCCGACAGGCCGCCGCCGCCGCAACAGGCGACGACTGTGTCGGGTCCGTCGACCCCGCGCGCCTCCATCTGCGCGCGCGCCTCGATCCCCGCCGTCCCCTGCCCCTCGATGATCCAGGGATCGCCATAGGCGTGCACGAGGGTGCCGCCGCGCTCTTCGAGCAGCTTCGCTGCGACCGCGTCGCGCGATTCATTGACGCGGTCGTAAAGCACGACCTCGGCCCCGAGCGCGCGGGTCGCGTCGAGCTTCATCCGCGGCGCGTTGCTCGGCATCACGATCGTCGCCCTGATCCCGAGCCGCCTTGCCGCCCAGGCGACGCCCTGCGCATGGTTGCCGCTCGACACGCCGATGACGCCCGCAGCCGCCTGTTCGGGCGTCAGGTCGGTCAGCCGGTGCCACGCGCCGCGGATCTTGAACGCGCCGACCGGCTGCAGGCACTCGGCCTTGCACCAGATGGTGGTGCCGTCGATCTCGAGCGGCAGCAGCGGCGTCGGCGGGAGCAATGCAGCGACTTTCGCCGCGGCGCGTTCGACCCCCGCGAGGGTCGGCGCGCGCGCCGGATCGCGCAGGGGATCGGGGCTTTGCTGTGTCATGGCTTCGTCCTATAGGGCGGCGCATACAAGGCAAGCCGCATAGGTTCGCGGACAGGAGATTTTCACGATGAGCAAGGTTCTGGTGATCGGCGCAGGCGGCGTCGGTTCGGTCGCGGTGCACAAGATGGCGATGAACCCCGACATCTTTCCCGACATCACGCTCGCGAGCCGCCGCAAGTTCAAGTGCGACGCGATCGCCGAATCGGTGAAGGAACGTACCGGCGTCACGATCCAGACCGCCGAGGTCGACGCCGACCATATCGACGCGACCGCGGCGCTGATCCGCTCGATCGGCGCGACGCATGTCGTCAACCTTGCGCTGCCCTATCAGGACCTGACGATCATGGAGGCGTGCCTGTCGACCGGCGCGCATTATATCGACACCGCGAATTACGAGCCGCGCGACGAGGCGAAGTTCGAATATCACTGGCAGTGGGCCTATCACGATCGCTTCAAGGAGGCGGGGTTGATGGCGCTGCTCGGATCGGGCTTTGACCCCGGCGTGACGAGCGTGTTCGCGACCTGGCTGAAGAAGCATCATTTCGATCGCATCGACACGCTCGACATTCTCGACTGCAACGGCGGCGATCACGGCCAGCATTTCGCGACCAACTTCAACCCCGAAATCAACATCCGCGAGGTCACCGCGGTCGCGCGTCACTGGGAGAATGGCGACTGGGTCGAGACCCCCGCCATGTCGGTGAAGCAGAGCTTCGACTTCGAGGAGGTCGGCCCGAAGAACATGTACCTCATGTATCATGAGGAGATCGAAAGCCTGAAGACGCACCTGCCCGAGATCAAGCGCATCCGGTTCTGGATGACCTTCGGCGACGCCTATATCCAGCACCTCACCGTGCTCCAGAACGTCGGCATGACGCGGATCGACCCCGTCATCTACGAAGGCCGCGAGATCATCCCGCTCCAGTTCCTGAAGGCCGTGCTCCCCGAACCGTCGAGCCTCGGCGAGACGACCAAGGGCAAGACCAACATCGGCGTCATCGCCACCGGCCTCGGCAAGGACGGCAAGGAAAAGACGCTCTATCTCTACAATATCTGCGATCACGAGGACGCCTATGCCGAGACCGGCAACCAGGCCGTCAGCTATACGACCGGCGTCCCCGCGATGATCGGCACCGCGATGATGGTGACCGGCGCCTGGAACGGCAAGGGCGTGTTCAACATCGAGCAGATGGACCCCGACCCCTTCATGGACATGCTGATGAGGCATGGCCTGCCGTGGCAGGTGAAGGAGCTCGACGCACCGCTGGATTTCTAAGTCAAACTGTGCGTGGTGTGTGTTCCGGCGAAAGCCGGAACCCGGGGATGGGAGGCGCAAGCCTTGCGTTCTGACGCGCTGGACTCCGGCTTTCGCCGGAGAACATGGATGGCGAGGGACTATCGATGACCGCCTATCTCCTGCCGATCGGCCTGCTTTTCGTCTCGAACATCTTCATGACCTTCGCCTGGTACGGCCATCTCGGCGATCTCTCGCGGCCGATGTGGCTGGCGATCGTCATGGCGTGGGGCATCGCCTTCTTCGAATATTGCCTCGCGGTGCCCGCGAACCGCATCGGCCACGCCGTCTATTCGACCGCCGAATTGAAGACGATGCAGGAAGTGATTACCTTGCTCGTTTTCGCGGGCTTCGCGGTCTTCTGGCTCGGCGAAAAGCTGACGGTGAATCATCTGATCGGCTTCGCCTTGATCGCGGCGGGCGCCTTCTTCATCTTCAAGGGGCCGATCGCGGCCTGACAGGATTACGAGATCATGGAAACCAGAGCCGGCGACCCCGGAGCCTTCGCCCGCTTCGACCTGAGCCGCGTCCCCTCCCCCGCCTTCGTCGTCGACGCGGCCAAGGTCCGCGCTAACCTGTCGGTGCTGCGCGGAATCGGCGATGCGTCGGGTGCGCGCGTGCTCGCGGCGCTCAAGGCTTTTTCGATGTGGTCGCTCGGGCCGACAGTAACGGACTATCTCGACGGCGTCTGCGCTTCGGGTCTCTATGAGGCGAAGCTTGGCCGCGAGGAATATGGCGGCCCGAACGGCGACAAGGAAGTCGCGACCTATTGCGCGGGCTACAAGGAAGCCGACCTGCCCGAGATCGCGGGGCTCTCCGACCATCTAATCTTCAATTCGCCCGGCCAGATCGCCCGCTTCCGCCCGCTGCTCGACGACCTCCGCGCGCAGAGCGAGACGTTCGATATCGGCCTGCGCATCAACCCGATGCACAGCGAGGGCGAAACCCCGAAATACGACCCCGCGGCGCCGTGCAGCCGCCTCGGCTTTCCCGTCACCCAATTGCTGCCCGAGCATATGGAGGGCGTCGACGGCATTCATATGCACAGCCTGTGCGAGCAGGACTTCCCGCCGCTCGCGCGCACCTGGGCGGCCGTGCAGCCGATGCTGCGCCCCTTCTTCGGCCAGCTCAAGTGGATCAACTTCGGCGGCGGCCACCATGTCACCCGCGCCGATTATCAGGTCGCCGATCTGATCGCCTTCCTGAAGCAGGTGCGCGCCGCGACCGGCTGCGAGGTGATGATCGAGCCCGGCGAGGCCGCGGCGCTCGACGCGGGCATCCTCGTCGGCGAGATCCTCGACCTGTTCGACAACGGCATGCCCATCGGCATCACCGACATCAGCGCGACCTGCCACATGCCCGACGTGATCGAGGCGCCCTATCGCCCCGCGATGCTGGGCGAGGAGGACAGCGGCGCCGCGACCCGCCTCGGCGGCCCCTCCTGCCTCGCGGGCGACGTGATCGGCGACTATCGCCTGCCCGGCGGCGCCCGCGTCGGCCAGCGCTTCGCCTTCCTCGACCAGGCGCATTATTCGATGGTCAAGACCAACACCTTCAACGGCGTCCCGCTGCCGTCGATCTGGCTGTGGGACAGCGAGAGCGACGAGCTGAAAGAAATTCGCCGTTTCGGTTACGAAGACTTCAAAATGCGATTGAGTTGATCGCCCGCTTTCCCCCATAGCTGACGGTGGGGGAGACAGGGGGATGAGCGAGAGCCGTTTGACGAAATGGTGGCTGAATTCGGTCGACTGGTATCGGCGTCAGCCAATAGCGTTGAAGATCCTGCTGCTGGTCATGCCGTTACTGATCGGCAAGATCGTCGACCAACTGCTGAAATGGCTTGGCGCCGCGGCGTCCTTGCCCGATTGGGCCGTGGCGGCGCTGGTCGTTGCCTTTCTGGCGGTCGCAGCGCTGGCCTCGCGATCGCTCCATCACCCCGAAGAGACGGATTGCTTCCCGCCGCTCGATTTCGGCGACCTCGAGGTGCACAACAGCTTTTCCATCGAACAGCTCGAGCGATTGCGAACCGGCCTGCACGAGGAAATCTACGGCGGCGCGGCGCCGCTGGGCGATGAAATCACCCGCATGTATCTGGCCAACCCCGTAATGGGCGTGGGGCTCTATGACCCGGCCCAGCGCGATTATGTCGCCTTCGCAACGGCCTGGCCGCTGACCGACGCAGCGGGGGAGAAGCTGATCCGGGGCGAAATAACCGAGAATGACCTGGTCGCGGCGGACATTCTTCCCGCCGAGCGCAACGGCAAGGCGAACTTCGTCATCGTGCCCGCTTTCGGAGCGACCAAGCGCCACGGCCTGCGTGACCGGACGGCTTTGGGGTTCAAGCTGTCCAACGAATTGCGCCGGGCGATGCGACGGAACTTCTTTCCCAATCGCCGGCGTGCGATCACGCTGATCGCGACCGGCTTTTCCGAGGATGGCTGCAAATGGTGCCGCGGCAACCAGATGCAGGAGCGCACCCGCATCCGGTTCGTCGACTCGCCCAAAAGCTACCCGGTCTTTTCGCGCCGGCTGACGTGGGACGATATCGACTGAACGGCGGCAAATTCGGCGCAAAGCGCGGCAAAGGCCCCTTCCTGACGGCCGAAAGCGATGCGAGGAAGGCGCGCAAAGGGTCTTTACAGGGGGGACCCCCCACCATATATGCGCCCCTCGCTGCCCCAGGGGGACTTCCAATAACCGCAAGGCAGCCTTTGTGTTTAACGTTATTTTTGGGGGTCCCTTGAGTTGCACCAGCATCATAGCGCCCACGGGCTGATTCAGGCACTTTCGCCGATCGAACCTGTTACGCTTGTCCGCCCGCACGCCGCGCGGCGCGCAGCGCGTTTCTTCATCGAGCGATTTCCCGGCACGACCATGTATGCGGTCAAGGCGAATCCGTCGCCCGACCTGCTGCGCGTGCTGTGGGATTCGGGTGTCACCCATTATGACGTCGCCTCGATCGCCGAGGTGCGGCTGGTGGCGCGCACCCTGCCGGGGGCGACACTCTGCTTCATGCATCCGGTGAAGGCCGAGGAAGCGATTTCCGAAGCCTATTGGAAGCATGGGGTCCGCACCTTCTCGCTCGACACGATGGACGAACTTCAGAAGATCGTCCGCGCGACCGAGGGCGCGCAGGATCTGAATCTGCTCGTGCGCCTGCGCGTTTCGTCCGACCATTCGAAGCTCAGCCTCGCCGCCAAGTTCGGCGCCGAGCCCGACGAGGTCGCCGAACTGCTGATGGCGACCCGCCAGGCGGCCGATGCGCTCGGCATCTGCTTCCACGTCGGCAGCCAGGCGATGACCCCGCACGCCTATGCGCAGGCGATGGAACGCGTCCGCGCCGCGATCGTCGCGGCGTCGGTGACGGTCGACATCGTCGATGTCGGCGGCGGTTTCCCATCGTCCTATCCCGGCATGGAGCCCCCGCCGCTCGACGCCTATTTCGACACGATCCACCGCAGCTTCGAAAGCCTGCCGATCAGCTATTCGGCCGAACTGTGGTGCGAGCCCGGTCGCGCGCTGTCCGCCGAATACAGCTCGCTGATCGTCCGCGTCGAAAAGCGCCGCGGCGAGGAACTCTATATCAACGACGGCGCTTACGGGGCGCTGTTCGACGCCGCGCATGTCGGCTGGCGCTTCCCCGTCACGCTGCTGCGCGACGGAGAGAGCGACGCCGAGATGCTGCCGTTCAGCTTCTATGGCCCGACCTGCGACGATCTCGACCATATGGCGGGCCCCTTCTTCCTTCCCGCCGACATCAAGGCGGGCGATTTCATCGAAATCGGGATGCTGGGCGCCTATGGCTGCGCGATGCGCACCAAGTTCAACGGCTTCGGCGCGGACGAAATCCACGTCGTCAGCGACGAGCCGATGGCGAGCCTCTACACCGGCGAGATCGAAGAAGAACGCCGCACGGCGACGGTGACCAAGCTCTTCTGAGCTTTCCACACCGCTGATCCTTCCAAAGGCCGGTCCGCACCCCGCGGGCCGGCCTTTTTCTTGGCCCATTCGATTTTCTGCGACCGATCGCCTTGCGGCCGCGCGCCGCATGGTTCACAGGCCCGTTCGATTCATACAGTCAGGAGGTCCTTTTGAGCAAGATTGATGAAAAGTTGCAGCCGGTTCTTGATGAAGTATTGCGCAGAAACGCCGGGGAAGCCGAATTCCACCAGGCTGTCCACGAAGTGCTCGAAAGCCTCGGGCGCGTCGTCGCGAAACACCCCGATTATGCCAGCCATGCGCTGATCGAACGGATTTGCGAACCGGAGCGACAGATCATCTTTCGCGTTCCCTGGGTCGACGACAGCGGCCAGGTCCAGATTAACCGCGGCTTTCGCGTCCAGTTCAACTCGGCGCTCGGCCCCTACAAGGGCGGCATCCGTTTCCACCCGTCGGTCAATCTCGGCATCATCAAATTCCTGGGGTTCGAGCAGATCTTCAAGAATGCGCTGACCGGCATGCCGATCGGCGGCGGCAAAGGCGGGTCCGACTTCAACCCGCGCGGCCGCTCGGACGGCGAGATCATGCGCTTCTGCCAGGCCTTCATGACCGAGCTTCAGCGCCACCTCGGCGAGTATACCGACGTTCCCGCGGGCGATATCGGCGTGGGCGGGCGCGAGATCGGCTATATGTTCGGCCAGTACAAGCGCCTGACCAACCGCTACGAAGCGGGCGTGCTCACCGGCAAGGGGCTCGTCTACGGCGGGTCGCGCGCGCGCACCGAGGCGACCGGCTTCGGGCTCGTTTATTTCGTTCAGCAGATGCTGGCGACCAAGGGACAGTCGCTCGACGGCAAACGCGTCGTCGTTTCGGGGTCGGGCAATGTCGCCATCTATGCGATCGAAAAGATCCGGCAGTTTGGCGGCAAGGTGCTCGCCTGCTCCGATTCCAACGGCTATGTCCTCGACGAGAACGGCATCGACCTGGACCTTCTGAAGGAAATCAAGGAAGTGCGCCGCGAGCGCCTGTCCGAATATGTGCGGGCGAAGGGCGCGGGCGCGCATTATATCGAGGGCGGGTCGATCTGGGACGTGGCATGCGACATCGCGCTTCCCTGCGCCACCCAGAACGAGCTGACCGGCAAGGATGCGGCGACGCTAGTCCGGAACGGGGTCCAGGTCGTCGGCGAAGGCGCCAACATGCCGTCGACCCCCGACGCGGTCGACCTGTTCCACCAGAATGGGGTGATGTTCGCGCCGGGCAAGGCGGCCAACGCCGGCGGGGTCGCGACCTCGGCGCTCGAAATGCAGCAGAACGCCTCGCGCGACAGCTGGACTTTCGACCAGACCGAAGAGCGGCTGGCGCGTATCATGCGGAGCATCCACGACAATTGCGCCGCGACCGCCGACGAATATAGCGCCCCCGGCAACTATGTGCTGGGCGCCAATATCGCCGGCTTCGTGCGCGTTGCCGAGGCGATGCGGTCGCTCGGCGTGATCTGAGGTTCCTCGCCGGCGGGAGGGGAGAAAAGTGTCCGATCTCTAGGCGGTTGACCCAGCGGGTCGCCGCCCTTAGCCTTTGCCGCAATGCACAAAAGCATCGACCTCCCCTCGCCCCCGGCGTTCGCCGGGCTCGCGGCCGGGCGTCCGCTCGCGCTGTTCCTCGATTTCGACGGGACGCTGGTCGAGATCGCCGATACCCCCGACGGCATTCATGTGCCCGATGGGGTGCCGGCGCAGCTCGCGGCGCTTCACCGTGCGCTGGGTGGCCGCATCGCCATCGTCAGCGGCCGCGCAATCGCCGATATCCAGTCGCACCTCGGCCCGCTCCATCTGCTGATGGTCGGCTCGCACGGCGCCGAGATCGGCGAGGCCGCCAAGGGCACAAAGCCCTTGTCCGACGCGAGCCGCGCCGAACTCGCCGCGCTGACCGCCGCCTGGCCCCGCCTGCTCGTCGAAACCAAGCCACATGGCATGGCGGTGCATTATCGGCAGGAACCCGAAGCCGCCCCAGCCGTCTTTACCGTCATGGACGACATGGCAGCCCGCGAAGGCCTTGCCGCTCGGCGCGGCAAGATGGTGGTCGAGCTGGGCCCGAAAAGCGCCAACAAGGGCGCCGCGGTGACCCGGCTGATGGCGGCGGTGCCCTTTGCGGGCGCGCTGCCGGTCTTCATCGGCGACGATACAACCGACGAGGACGGTTTTGCCGCCGTTACCGCGGCGGGCGGATACGGCATCCTCGTCGGCGCGCCGCGCCCGACCGCCGCCCATTATCGCCTCGCCGACCCCGAAGCGGTGCATCGATGGCTGACCCTCTGAGCTCGCTCGCCCTCTGGCCGGTCGGCAATTGCCAGGTCAGCGCGCTGGTCGACGGCGAAGCGGGCTTCGTCTGGGGCTGCGTGCCGCGCGTCGACGGCGATCCCGTCTTCTGCGCGCTGCTCGGCGGCGACAAACAGCATCAAGGCGTCTGGCGTTTCCGCCTCGCAGGGCAGGTCAAGGCCACCCCGCGTTATCGCCGCAACACCCCGATCCTCGTCACCCGGCTCGAGGCCGAGGACGGGAGCGCGGTCGACGTCATCGATTTCTGCCCGCGCTTCGAGAGGTCGGGGCGCATGTTCCGCCCCGTCGCCTTCGTCCGCATCGTCCGCCCCGTCGCGGGCAGCCCGCGGATCGAGATGGAGCTGGCACCGATGCGCGACTATGGCGCCGAGGTCGCGGCGACGACGCGCGGCACCAACCATATCCGCTATCTGGTCGGCACCCAGCCGCTGCGCCTGACCACCGACGCGCCGGTCGGCTATGTCATGGAAAGCCGCTCGTTCCGCGTCGAGCAGGACCTGCATTTCTTCCTCGGCCCCGACGAGCCCTTCACCGGCAACGTGTCGCAGGCGCTGCGCGGCATGGAGGAGGCAACCGATCTTTACTGGCGAAGCTGGGTGCGCGGGCTCGCGACGCCGATGGACTGGCAGGATGCCGTCATTCGCGCCGCGATCACGCTCAAGCTCTGCCAGCATGAGGAAACCGGCGCGATCGTGGCCGCGCTGACCACCTCGATCCCCGAGGCGCCGGACAGCGGGCGCAACTGGGACTATCGCTTCTGCTGGATCCGCGATGCCTATTACACGGTGCAGGCGCTCAACCGCCTCGGCGCGCTCGACGTGCTCGAAAAATATCTCGCCTATCTGCGCAACATCGTCGATCGCGCCGCCGGCGGCCATATCCAGCCGCTCTATTCGGTGATGGGGGTGACCGAACTCGACGAAAGCGTCGCATCGGACCTTGCCGGCTATCGCGGCATGGGGCCGGTGCGCATCGGCAACGCCGCCTGGACGCAAGTCCAGCACGACGCCTATGGCCAGATCGTGCTGCCGACCGTGCAGGGCTTCTTCGACCAGCGCCTGTTCCGCGTCGCCGACGCGCGCGATTTCGAAAGCCTCGAAAGCGTCGGCGAGGTCGCGTGGAAGATGCACGACCAGCCCGACGCGGGCCTCTGGGAATTTCGCACCCGCCAGCTCGTCCACACCTATTCGGCGGTGATGAGCTGGGCGGCGTGCGACCGGCTCGCCAATGTCGCCGCGCGCATCGGGCGGCCCGAGCGCGAAACCTTCTGGAACGAACGCGCCGCGACGATCCGGGCGACGATCGAACGCGAGGCGTGGAGCGAGGCCAAGGGCCATTATGGCGCCGCCTTCGGCCATGCCCATATGGACGCGAGCCTGCTCCAGATGGTCGAGCTGCGCTTCATCCGCGCCGACGACCCGCGTTTCCAGGCGACCTTCGCCGCGATCGAAAAGGCGCTGCGGCGCGGTCGCAACATGCTGCGCTACGACAGCGAAGATGATT
This sequence comes from Sphingopyxis sp. GW247-27LB, assembly GCF_002277025.1. Classification (GTDB taxonomy): domain Bacteria; phylum Pseudomonadota; class Alphaproteobacteria; order Sphingomonadales; family Sphingomonadaceae; genus Sphingopyxis. Next base: position 578,050 of record NZ_NIWD01000002.1, on the reverse strand, counting down.
TCGGCCAGCCCGAGACCGCGTTCAACATCTGCACCTTCTGGCTGATCGAGGCGCTGCACCTGTGCGGACGGACAGACGAGGCGCGCGAGCTGTTCGAGGTGATGCTCGCGCACCGCACGCCGTCGGGCCTGCTGTCCGAGGACATGGATTTCGAGAATGGCGAGCTGTGGGGGAATTTCCCCCAAACCTATTCGCTTGTCGGGATCATCAATTGCGCGGGTCTGTTGTCGCGCAGCTGGGACACGGTGCGATGAGCCGGCTGATCGTCGTCTCGAACCGCGTGTCGGTCGACAAGGGTCGCGGCGCGACCGGCGCGCAGGGCGGCCTTGCCGTCGCGATGAACGGCGCGCTGCGCCAGCATGGCGGCATCTGGTTCGGCTGGTCGGGCGAGGAGGTCGAGCATTTCACCGGCCAGCTCACCCTCGCGCGCGCCGACGGCTTCACCACCGCGACGATCGACCTCGAGCCGCAGGACGTCGAGGAATATTACAACGGCTACGCCAACCGCACGCTCTGGCCGCTCTTCCACTATCGCATCGACCTTGCCGAATATGAGAATGAGTTCGGCCGCGGCTACGAGCGCGTCAACGAGCAGTTCGCGAACAGCCTGATCCCGCTTGTCGAGGCGGACGATCTGGTCTGGGTGCAGGATTATCATTTCCTGCCGCTGGGCGAGCGGCTGCGCGCGCATGGCCTGACGAACCGCATCGGCCTGTTCCTCCATATCCCCTGGCCGCCGACCCGCCTGCTCGTTTCGCTTCCCTTCCACGAGCGGCTGGTGGAGGCGATGCTCCATTATGACGTGATCGGCTTCCAATCGGTCGAGTGGCTCGAAAGCTTCCTCCACTATTGCCGCAAGGAGCTGAACGCCGAAGTCGACGAAGACAGCGGCACGGTGCGGCTCGGCGACCGCACCGCGACCGCGCGCGCCTTTCCGATCGGCATCGACCACAAGGAGTTCATGGCGCTCGGCGAGACCGGGACGGCGCGCCGAGCGCAGGAGCGCGTCACTGGGAGCGCTCGCAACCGCACGGTGGTGATCGGCGTCGACCGGCTCGACTACAGCAAGGGGCTGCCCGAGCGGATCGACGCGCTGGAACGGCTGTTCGCCACGCAGGACGACATGGTCAACCGGCTGCTCTACGTCCAGATCGCGCCCCCCTCGCGCGAGGATGTCCGCTCCTATCAGGAAATCCGCGCGACGCTGGAGCAGAAGACCGGGCAGTTCAACGGCGCGCATTCGGACGTCGACCTTGTCCCCATCCGCTACGTCAACCGCGGCTTCGGCCGCGCCGAACTGTTCGGCTTCTACCGCGCCGCGAAGATCGGGCTGGTGACCCCGATCCGCGACGGCATGAATTTGGTCGCCAAGGAATATGTCGCGGCGCAGGACCCCGAGGATCCGGGCGTCCTCATCCTCTCGCGCTTCGCGGGCGCCGCCGAGCAGTTGACCGACGCGCTGCTCGTCAATCCGCTCAATCACGAAGAGGTCACCCGCGCGCTGTGGACCGCGCTTCACATGCCGCTCGAAGAGCGCAAGGCGCGCTGGAGCGCGCTCAACGCCGTCGTGCGCGACCGCGACGTCATCGGCTGGGCCGAGGATTTCATCGCGACGCTGAGGGGCTGAATCGCCGCCTTGCATTGTCGCCGTTCGGCCCTAGCATCCGGCTCCACGCGGCTTGGGGTCGTCAAAGCGCCGCGGTGAAAGGGGAAAATATGTCCAACAGCATTCTGGCACCCGGCGCGGTGCTCGCCTTGTGGACGCTGATCATGCTCATCTGGGTTGCGGTCACGCGTTTTTCGGCGATGTCGAAGGCGGGGGTCGACCTCAAAGTCGCGCCACCGGGCGGCCGCGGCGCCGACCTCGAAGGCGTGCTGCCGCCCAGCGTCAACTGGAAGTCGCACAATTATACGCATTTGCTCGAACAGCCGACGCTCTTCTATGCGGTGATCGTCTTCCTGCACCTGTCGGGCGGCGACGTCGGCTACACGCGCTGGATCGCCTGGGCCTATGTGATCCTGCGCATCGTCCATAGCCTGTGGCAAGCGACGGTGAACCGCATCCCTGTGCGCTTCGCCATCTTCTCGCTCTATACGCTGTGCCTGTTCGCGCTGTCGGTCCTCGCCGTCATCGCCACCTTGGGTTGAGGGGGAATATCATGGATACCAACGCCATATTGGGACCGGTTGCGACGCTCGCGCTCTGGTCGATGATCATGTGGGTATGGATGTACGCGACGCGCATCCCCGCGATGAACCGCGCCAAGATCGACGCGGCGAAGATGGTCGGCGGCACGGGAAAGAATCTCGACGATGTGCTGCCCGCCGAAGTGCAGTGGAAGGCGCACAACTACAATCATCTGATGGAGCAGCCGACGGTCTTCTATGCCGTCGCCATCGCGCTCGCGGTCGGGGGCATGGGCGGCGGGCTCAACGCCCAGATCGCTTGGGCCTATGTGGGCCTGCGCATCCTCCACAGCCTGATCCAGGCAACGGTGAACCGGGTGATGTGGCGCTTCGGCATCTTCGCGCTCGCCAGCCTCGCGCTCATCGCGCTGTGCCTGCACGCGTTCATGGGGTTCGTGCTGCATTGACCCAAATTCGCCCTCCCCTGAAGGGGAGGGGCTTTGATTACCGGCTGAACCGCCCCGCCAGTTCCACATGGGTCGACCAGCGGAACTGGCCCACCGGTTGCACCCAGTCGAGGCGATAGCCGCCCGCGAGCAGCAGCTTCGCGTCGCGCGCGAAGCTCGCGGGGTTGCAGCTGACATAGGCGATCGCCGGCACCGCCGAGGCCGCGAGCTGCTTGACCTGTTCCTCAGCCCCCGCGCGCGGCGGATCGAGGATCACCGCGCCGAAACGGTCGAGCTCGGCGGAAACCAGCGGCCGCCGGAACAGGTCGCGATGCTCGGTCGCGACCAGCGCCCGCGCGCGGTTGGCCGCGCCGGTCAGCGCCAGAATCGCATCGCGCGCACCCTCGGCCGCATAGACCTTCCGCCCCGCCTGCACCGACAGCGCGAAGGTCCCGGCGCCGGCGAACAGGTCGGCGACCGCGGGCGCATCGCCGATCGCCTCGCGCACCGCCTCGATCAGCGCCGCCTGTCCCGCCGCGGTCGCCTGCAGAAAGGCGAAGGGCGGCACCTCGACCGCGATATCGCCGAAGCGCACCGTCGGCGGCTCGGGCTGCCAGATCGTCTCCAGCCCGTCGCCCTGATCGATCGCGAGCCGCGCGAGGCCGTGTGCCCCCGCGAAGTCCTGCAACGCCATCGCAGCGTCGAGCCCCTCCGCGCGCACGTCCTCCAGCACCACTTCTGCGCCTTGGTCGAGCATCTGCAGCTTGACCTTCACCGGCCGCCGCTGCGGCGCGATGGTGCCCAGCAGGGCCCGAATCGGGCCGATCAGCGCGAACAGTTCAGGAATCAGCAGCGGACATTCGCGCATGTCGACGATCTGGTTGCTCTGCGCGGCGTTGAAGCCGACGGCGGTCTGCTTGCCCGCCCTGAGCGCGCTGAGCGCCGCGCGGCGCCGGCTTTGCGGCGGCGACAAAAGCGCCGGGCGCACCTCGCCCGCCGCGACCTGTTGTCCCGCCAGCGCCCCCGCGACCCGGTCGCGCACGAAATCGGCGAGTGCGCCCTCGGCGACATGCTGGAGCTGGCAGCCGCCGCATTTGCCGAAATGACGGCAGACGGGCTCGGCGCGGTTGGGACCGGGCACCAGCGTCCCGTTGGCTGCGACCCGGTCACCCGGAACACCGCCCGCGACGTGGCGTCCGTCCGCCGTCACGCCGTCACCGCGCGCGGCGATGCGTTCGATCAAATCTTCATCGGTCATGCTTTTACCAGATCATCCGCTACAAGGCCGGGGCCGATAGCCCGTGCGCGCGCGATATGCCAGCCCACCGCCGCGACGGCGGCGTCGAAGGCATCGCCGCCGCGCGCGAGCATCGCGCCGCACGCGCCCGCCAGCACGTCGCCGGTCCCCGCGGTGGCGAGCCAAGAGCATCCCGGCCACGCCGCCACGGCGCGCCCGTCGGGCGCCGCGATGACGGTATCGGCGCCCTTGTAGATCACCACCGCGCCGCTCTGCTGCGCTGCCGCCCGCGCCCGGTCGACCTTGCTTCCCGCAAGGCCGGGAAAGGCGCGCGCGAACTCGCCCGCGTGCGGCGTCAGGATCGCGCGGACCTCGCCGAGCCTCGGTAGCGCCGACGCGATCGCGGCCGCGTCGAGGACGAGCGGCTTGCCGCTGCCCAGCGCCGCCGCCACGTCACGGTCGAGCGCGTCGCCCGCCGGGTAGCCCGGCCCGATCACCACGGCGCCGAGGCGCGGATCGGCGAGCCGCTCGGAAAAACCATCGCCGCTCTCAGCAATGACCGCCGAGAAGGGCGCGGCAGAAGCCCCGCTCAAGATCGCATAGCCCGCCCCGGCGCGCAGCACCGCGGCGGCCGCCAGCCCCGCCGCCCCCGGCATCGGCCCGGCGCGGACGAGCGTCATGCCGCGGCTGAACTTGTGCGCCGACGCATCGGGATCGTCGGTTTCGAAGCGAGGGAGCGTACGCAATGTCGGCGCAGCGTCGATCCCGATCGTGGCCAGCAGGGTCCGTCCGCAGGTGGGCGCGGCAGGCAACAGCACATGCGCCGGTTTGAGAGCGCCCAGCGCGACCGTGACGTTGGCGGGCAATGGCGGAACCCAATCCTGCACCCCGTCGGCATCGACTCCGCTCGGCACATCGACCGCGAGCACGCGGCGTCCCGCAAAGCGAATCAAGTGCGCCGCAAGATCGTCAGCCAGCGGCCGCGACAGCCCCACGCCGAACAGCGCATCGATGATCAGCGGCGCGGGCGCCAGATCGTCGCCCAGCGCCTCGACAGGCCCTGCCCACCCCAGCCGCGCCGCGCGCGCTAGGTCGGTAGCCGGCTCCGCCAAGGCCGCCACGCGTACGCGCACCCCGCGTTCGGCGAGCAGCCGCGCCGCGACATAGCCGTCGCCGCCATTATTGCCGGGACCGCAGAGGATCAGGACCGGCGCACCCGCCACCATCCGCCACGCGGTATCGGCGACCGCGGCGCCGGCACGCTCCATCAGTTCGGCCAGCGAGGGTCCCGACGCGGCGCACGCCGCCTCGGCCGCGCGCATCGCGTCGCTGGTCAGGATGGGAGCGTCGGCGGGAACGGACATGGGACTGCCCTATCACATCCAGAGCCGACGCCCATGCCCGTTCGGAAAGAAAGAGGGGCAGCCCTATGTCCCGCCGCTGGTATTCGCCGGCAGCCGGTAGCGGTCGCCGCCGATCGCGACCTCGATCATCCCGTCGCCGACGATCGTCACCTTCGCGGGCTCCGACCCGTCGGCGGACACGACGCCGCGCCCGTCGGTCGCGATCGCCAGGCGGCGATAGCCGGTGTCGGCGCGACCGACGACAAGGATGGTCCCCTCTGCACCGCTCATTTCCTCGATCGTGCAGGTGCGGTCGAACAGCTTAGCGCCTTCGAGCGCGCAGTCGATACGGCCATTCAGCGCGGCTTCCTTTGCCTGCCGCGCCTCGGCTTCGGCGAGCGCGCCATTGTCGGGGGCGGCGTTGCAGCCCCCGAGCAGCAACAGCGGCAGCATCGCCCCGCCCCGTTTCGATGGCGTCATCCCCCGGCCTTCCTCAGCTGCGACAGGTCGCGCACCGCGCCGCGCGCGGCGCTCGTCGTCATCGCAGCATAGGCCTGAAGTGCTACCGAAACCTTGCGCGGACGCGGTTTGGCGGGCTGCCACGCCGCCTCGCCCTTCGCGTCCATCGCCGCCCGGCGCGCCGCCAGCTCCGCGTCCGAAAGGAGCAGGTCGATCGTGCGCTTCGGAATGTCGATCTTGATCAGGTCGCCGTCCTCGACCAGCCCGATCGCCCCGCCCTCGGCCGCTTCGGGCGAGACATGGCCGATCGACAAGCCCGAGGTGCCACCCGAAAAGCGGCCGTCGGTGATCAGCGCGCAGGCGGCGCCCAGCCCCTTCGATTTGAGGTAGCTGGTCGGATAGAGCATTTCCTGCATCCCCGGCCCACCCTTCGGCCCTTCGTAGCGGATCACGACCACGTCGCCCGCCTCGACCTGCCCGGTCAGGATCCCCGCGACCGCCGCGTCCTGGCTTTCGAACACCTTGGCGGGGCCGGTGAACTCGAGGATCGATTCGTCGACCCCCGCGGTCTTCACGATGCAGCCGTCGCGCGCGATATTGCCCGAGAGCACCGCAAGCCCGCCATCCTTGCTGAACGCATGGCTTGCCGAGCGGATCACCCCGCTCTCGCGGTCGAGGTCGAGGCTGTCCCAGCGCCGGTCCTGGCTGAACGCGGTCTGCGTCGGAACTCCGCCGGGCGCCGCCATGAAGAATTTTTGCACCGCCGGGTCGTTGGTGCGTCCGATGTCCCATTTGTTCAGCGCATCGCCCAGCGTCGCGCTGTGCACCGTCGGCAGATGCGCGTGGATCAGCCCGGCGCGCTCGAGCTCGCCGAGGATCGCCATGATTCCCCCGGCGCGGTGGACATCCTCCATATGGACGTCGCTCTTCGCCGGCGCGACCTTCGACAGGCACGGCACGCGGCGCGACAGCCGGTCGATGTCCTCCATGGTGAAATCGACGCCGGCCTCGTGCGCGGCGGCGAGCAGGTGGAGCACGGTGTTGGTCGATCCGCCCATCGCGATGTCGAGACTCATCGCATTTTCGAACGCCTCGAAGGTCGCGATATTGCGCGGCAGCACGCTGTCGTCGCCCTCTTCATAATGGCGCTTGCACATTTCGACGGCGATCCGCCCGGCACGCAGGAACAGCGCCTTGCGGTCGGCGTGGGTCGCGAGGGTCGATCCATTGCCGGGCAACGACAGCCCCAGCGCCTCGGTCAGGCAGTTCATCGAATTGGCGGTGAACATGCCCGAGCAGCTTCCGCAGGTCGGGCACGCCGAGCGTTCGACCGCCGCGACCTCTTCATCCGTATAATGTTCGTCGGCTGCGGCGACCATCGCATCCACGAGATCGAGGGCGACTTCCTTGCCCTTGAGCACGACCTTGCCCGCCTCCATCGGCCCGCCCGAGACGAAGATGACGGGAATGTTGATGCGCAGCGCTGCCATCAGCATGCCGGGCGTGATCTTGTCGCAGTTGGAAATGCACACCATCGCGTCGGCGCAATGCGCGTTGACCATATATTCGACGCTGTCGGCGATCAGGTCGCGGCTCGGCAGGCTGTAGAGCATGCCGTCGTGGCCCATCGCGATGCCGTCGTCGACCGCGATCGTGTTGAATTCCTTGGCGACTCCGCCCGCCGCCTCGATCTCGCGCGCGACCATCTGGCCCAGGTCCTTCAGGTGGACGTGGCCGGGCACGAATTGCGTGAAGCTGTTGACCACCGCGACGATCGGCTTGCCGAAGTCGCTGTCCTTCATCCCCGTCGCGCGCCACAGCCCGCGCGCGCCCGCCATGTTGCGGCCGTGGGTAGTCGTGCGTGAACGATAAGAAGGCATTTGGAGAGTTCCTGATAATATTATTTCACAAAACGGCGATTCAAAGCGCCTCTACACGCCTATGCCGGCAGTTTCAATGCCGCTTTCCTCAGCATGTGCGCCAGCAGTCCGGCGAAGCGCGCGTGCCCGGCCGCGTCGCCGACCAGGTCCTGCCGCATCTCGATCCCGACATAGGGTATCCCATTCGCTTCGGCATGACGGTCCATCGTCGCGTTGAGCAGCTTGCCCGAATAGGGCTGCTGGTCGCCGACGATCAGCCCTTCGGCTTCGAGCGCCGCGATCGCCGGCCCCGCGAGACGGTCGTCGCCATTATAGAGCACCCCGACATGCCACGGCCGCGCCTGATCGGGATGACTGGCCAGCGAGGGCGTAAAGCTGTGCAGCGACAGGATCATCGCCGGGCGCTGCGCCGCAATCACCGCTGCGATATGGTCGTGATAGGGCCGGAAAAACCGCGCCAATCGCGCTTCGCGCGCCGCGTCGTCGAGCGCATTGCCCGGAACCGCGTGCCCGTCACTCGCGATCGGCAGCACCCCCGGCGCTTCCTCGTCGCGGTTGCAGTCGACGACGAGCCGCGACACGCCGCCCAGGATCGCCGCATCGACCGCGCCATCCTCGACCAGCAGCGCCGCGACTTCGGCGACCCCGATGTCGATCGCGATATGATTTCCGAGCAAGGCGGGGTCGATGCCGAGGTCGATGTCGGCGGGGACATGGTTCGACGCATGATCGCCGATCAGCAGCACCCCGCCCGCGCGCGGCGTTCCGAGATCGCGCCAGGCTTCACTCATCGCAGCGCCCCCGTCATCTGCCACCATTCGGGCCGTCGCCCTTTCAGATAGAGCGCCGCCGCATCGCGCTCGGCGAGCGCATCGAACAGCGCGAAGCAGGTCGCGCCCGACCCCGACATGCGCGCCAGCCACGGCCGGAGCCCGCCGAGTTCGGTCAGCACCTCGGCGATCGCCGGGCACTGCGCGATCGCCGGACGCTGGAGATCGTTGCGCGCCGCGAAAAGCTGGGCGCGAAGGTCCGCGGCGGTGAACAGCGGGCCGCGATCGGTGCCGTCCCATGCAGCGAACACCGGCCCGGTCGCGACGGGCTGCCGCGGGTTGACGAGGAGGACGGGCGTCCCACCGAGCGCCAGTTCGGGCGCGGGACTGAGTTCCGCGCCGGTGCCGACGCCGAGGCATGTCTCGCTTGTAACACAGGCGGCGATATCCGCGCCAAGCGGTGTCATCAGCCGCACCAGCGCCGCGTCGCCCAGTTCGGGCAGGAAATGCCGCCGCACGAGCCGCGCCATTGCCGCCGCATCGGCCGATCCGCCGCCGATCCCCGCCGCGACCGGCAGAGCCTTGGTCAGCCGTATGGCGAGCGGCGGCACGCGATCGGCGCCATAGCGGCCGCGGAGCAAGGCGAGCGTACCCAGCACCAGATTGTCTGCGCCCGCGCTCAGTCCCTCCGCGAACGCACCATCGATGGTCAGCGTGTCGGTATCGGCAACCACGGCCTCCAGCGTGTCGCCACCGTCGACGAAGGCGAACAGCGTCTCGATTGCATGATAGCCGTCCGCGCGCCTTGCCCGCACATGCAGCGCCAGATTGATCTTCGCCCAGCCGGTTTCGGTGAAGACCGTCACGGTGCCACGGTCGCGGGGGTCAGCCCGTCGCGCAGCTTCGCGGTGATCCGCGTCGCCATGTCGGCCTCGGCGCCCAGCGCCGCCGCGCGCCAGACGTAACGCGCCGAAAAGCGACGCCCCGCCTTCCAATAGGCATCGCCCAGATGCTCGACGATCACGGAATTTTCGGGATCGCCGCGCTGTGCCTTCTCGAGCAGCGGCACCGCGTCGTCGATCCGCCCGCTCAGGAAATAGGCCCAGCCAAGCGAATCGGTGATGCTCGGGTCCTGCGGCTCCTTCCGCCACGCCGCTTCGATCCGCTCCAGCGACTGCTCGACATTCTTGCGCCGTTCGATCGCCGAATATCCGGCGAAATTCAGCACCGCCGCATCGCCCGGCCGCAGCGCGACCGCCTGTTCGATCAGCGGCGCCGCACCATCCCAGTCGCCGGCCTTGAGCAACAGGTCTGCGCGCGAGATCAGCAGCAGCGCGCGCAGCGCCGCATCCTCCTCGCCATCGGTCAGGCTCGCTTCCAATCGCGCATAGGCCCGCATCGCGGCGTCGCTATCGTCCGATCGGCGCGCAAGATCGGCAAGCCGAAGCAGCAGGCTGCGCGGCGGCGTCTCGCCGGCCACCGCAGCTTCGGCCGTCGCCAGCGCCCCCTTCATGTCGCCGCCATCCGCGATCAGTTCGGCGCGACGCATCGCGAGTACCGGAGGCAGCGCCGCGCCATCTTCGGTCAGTAGCGCCATCGCATCGTCGCGCTGCCCGTTGCGGTCGAGCGCCTCGACCAGCGTCGTGCGAACCTGCTGATCCCCCTCGTTCAGCCAATAGGCCGTACGCGCGAAGAGCAGCGGCACCGTCGGGCTGCCGTGCGGGGTGCGCGAAAGCCCGTCGGCGAGCAGCCCCAGCCAATGCGCGACACCGGCGCGCGGGGTCGCAACCGGCTGGTCGGGAAGCAGCAGCAGCGGATCGTCGCGTTCGCCGGCCGCGAGCGCGATGCGCCCGCGCAGCCGTTCGGCCGCCGCGGCCTCGCCCGCCTTGTCGAGCGACGCCGCGACACGCAGCGCGACGAGCTGGCTCGACCGGTCGCTCAGCGTGATCGTGTCGACCAGCGCCACGGCGTCGGCGGGCCGGCGCGCCGCGAGTTCGACGAGCGCCGCTTCGAGCAGCAGCGCGGGTTCGGGCCGCGCGACCGGGCTGGCGGCGATCAGGTGGCGCTCGGGGCGCTTTTCGCGGGCGCCGACGTCGACCCACGCGTTGATCGCTGGGGTGATCAGCTTCGCGACGGCGTCGACCCCCGCCTTGTCGGGGCGCCCGCCCATCACGTCGCGCGCGCCTTTCCAGTCGGATCGGCGCAGCGCGTCGACGAGCAGCACGAGCTGCGCATCGAAGCGGCGGTCGCCGCTCTTCCACAGCACCGCCGCAGCGCTGCGCGCGGCGGGCAGGTCGCCGGCCTGGATCGCCTGTTCGAGAATCCGCCCCCGCACGCCGGGCAGGTCGGGGGCGAGGCTGGCAACGGTCGTCAGTTCCAACAGCGCCGCGGCGGGCTCGCCCGCTTCTTCGGCGAGCCGCGCGCGGACGAAAGCGCTCAGCGCTTCATCGCCGGGATCGGTCGCCGCCTGCGCGGGCGCCGCCGCGAGCACGACCGCGAGGGACGTCAGGATCGCAAGGGAACGAACGGGCTTACATGTTCGGGTAATTGGGGCCTCCGCCGCCTTCGGGAGTGACCCAGTTGATATTCTGGGTCGGGTCCTTGATGTCGCACGTCTTGCAATGGACGCAATTCTGCGCGTTGATCACGAACTTCGGGTCGCCTTCCTCGGCGCCGACGATCTCATAGACCCCGGCGGGGCAATAACGCTGCGCGGGTTCGTCGTAGAGCGGCAGGTTATACTCGACCGGGATGGTCGGATCCTTGAGCTGCAGGTGGACCGGCTGATCCTCCTCATGATTGGTGTTCGACAGAAACACCGAGGACAGGCGGTCGAAGGTCAGCACCCCGTCGGGCTTCGGATAGTCGGGCTTCGGCATCATGTCGGCGCGGTAGAGCGTCGTATTGTCCGGATGATGCTTCATCGTGAACGGCACTTTGATCTTCAGCGTCTCGAGCCACATGGTGATGCCCGACAGGATCGTGCCCGCGAGGTCGCCATATTTCTCGACCAGCGGCAGCACGTTGCGGACGACGCTCAGCTCCTTCTTGACCCAGCTGTCGTCATAGGCCGCCTGATAGGCGTCGAGCGTATCGCCGGCGCGACCCGCGTTCACCGCGGCGAAGGCCGCCTCGGCCGCCATCATCCCCGATTTCATGGACGTGTGCGTGCCCTTGATGCGCGGCACGTTGAGGAAGCCGGCGCTGTCACCGATCAGCGCGCCGCCCGGGAAGGCGAGCTTCGGCACCGACTGATAGCCGCCGTCGCTGATCGCGCGCGCGCCATAGGAGACGCGTTTGCCGCCCTTCAATATCTTCGCGATCTCGGGATGCGTCTTCCACTTCTGCATTTCCTGGAAAGGCGAAGTGTGCGGGTTGCGATAGTTGAGCCAGGTGACGAAGCCCAGGGCGACCTGCCCGTTCGCCTGGTGATAGAGGAAGCCGCCGCCGTTCGAATTCGCATCGAGCGGCCAGCCCTGCGTGTGGATGACGCGGCCCGGCGCGTGGTTCGCGGGGTCGATGTCCCACAACTCCTTGACGCCGAGGCCATAGACCTGCGGCTCGCAATCGGCGTCGAGCGCGAATTGCGGCTTGAGCATCTTGGTGAGGTGCCCGCGCACGCCTTCGGCAAAGAAGGTGTATTTGGCGTGGAGCTCGAGCCCGGGCGCATAGTCCGGCTTGTGGCTTCCGTCGCGCGCCACGCCCATGTCGCCGGTCGCAACGCCCTTCACCGAGCCGTCGTCGTTGTAGAGGATCTCGGCGGCCGGGAATCCGGGGAAAATTTCGACCCCCAGCCCCTCGGCCTGCTCGGCGAGCCAGCGGCAGAGATTGCCGAGGCTGCCGGTATAGGTGCCCTTGTTGTGCATGAAACCGGGCGAGATGAATTCGGGGAGGCCGAACTTCTTGCTTTTGGTCAGCACCCAATGCTGGTTGTCGTTCACCGGCACCTCGGCGAGCGGACAGCCCATGTCGCGCCAGTCGGGGATCAGTTCGTCGAGCGACTTGGGGTCGATGACCGCCCCCGACAGGATATGCGCGCCGACCTCGGATCCTTTTTCGAGGATGCAGACCGACAGTTCGCTACCCGCCTCATTCGCCAGCTGCTTGAGGCGGATCGCCGCCGAAAGCCCCGCCGGACCCGCGCCGACGATGACCACGTCATAGGGCATCGATTCCCGTTCGCTCACCGATAATACCTTTCTGCCGTCCCCGCGCCGATCATTCATCGCGTCCGGCGCTCATTTTGTCACGAATTGCGATGCCCGCCAATTGACGCGTCCGTCAACTGCCTGTTTGAAACAAATTCATGGGTGGGCAGAAATCGGTCTTGCTGGCGGAAAGCATCTGCGACTGGTGGTCGCTGGCGGGGGTCGACGCGCTCGTCGGCGAAACGCCTGCGGGCTGGCTTGTCGCGCCGCCCGCGAACGATCCGGCGCCCAAGCCCCGACCCGTGATCGCCGCCGAAGCGGAACCTCCGCCCTTGCCCGCCGCGCTCCAGCGTCGCGCCGCGGACGAAGACGTTCCGGCGGCCAAGGGCCCTGTCGCCTTTCCCGACGATTGGGACGGCTTCCAGTCATGGCTTGCGGACCATCCCGACGTGCCGGGCAGCCAATGGGACGCGCGCCGCGTCCTGCCCGTCGGTGCGCGCGGCGCGCCGTTGATGCTGCTGACCGCCTGGCCCGAGATCGACGACCAGCGCGACGGCGAATTGTTCAGCGGTGCGGCCGGCAAGCTGCTCGACGCGATGCTGCAGGCGATCGGCACCACGCGCGCCGACTGCTATCTCGCCAGCCTCGCGGTCACGCGACCCCCGGGCGGACGCTGCGACGCGCGCGACGCCGGCGAACTCGAACGGCTGCTGTCGCATCATCTGAAGCTCGCCGGTCCCGGCAAGCTGCTGCTGATCGGAAGCGACATCGTGCGGATGGCGGCGAACCTCGCGCTCCCCGATGCACGCGGAAGGTTACTCGATGTTAACCATTCGGGCGGCAGGGTGGCGGCGGCAGCCATCGCGCATCCGGCGATGCTGCTGACCCGTCCGGCCCACAAGGCGGCCGCGTGGGATAGCCTCAAACTGTTCAACCGGGGACGTTGACAGATGAAGACTTCGATCGCGGCTTTCGCCGCTCCGCTCCTTCTCGCCGCCGCGGCGGCCGCTTCGCCCGCGATGGCGACCGATGCCGGCGGCCCCGGCATGGTCGGCGCGCCGCAGACGGTGCCCGACATCCTGTCGTCGAAGCAGAAGCAATATTATTCGCAGGTTCTCGCGGCGATCCGCGGCCAGCGCTGGGCCGACGCGAAATCCTTGCTCGCCGACGCCAGGGACGGCCCGCTCGACGATTTCCTGCGCGCCGAATATTGGCTCGCCGCGAATAGCCCGCGCGCCGAAATCACCGACATCATGCCGATCCTCTCGCGCTCGCCGTGGCTGCCGCAGGCGGCGCAGCTCGGCCGGCTCGCGACCCGGCGCGGCGCGACCGATCTGCCGACCCTCCCCGCCGAAACCACCCTCTCCTGGTCGGGCAGCGCGCCGCGCCGCCTCGGCGCCGATTCGGTCAGCGATCCGTTCGCGGCGGGCCTCGCGACCAGCATCCCCGAACGCATCAAGAACGACGACCCCGCGGGCGCAGAGGCGCTGCTCAACGCGGTGATCGACAAGCTCAGCCCCGAGGCGCGCGACGAATGGCGGCAGAAGGTCGCCTGGTCCTATTATATCGAGAATGACGACGCGAATGCGCTGCGCATGGCGACCGATTGCACCGGCGGGCAGAGCGCCTGGTCGACGCAGGGCGCCTGGGTGCGCGGGCTCGCGTCGTGGCGCATGCACGATTATGCCACCGCGCTCACCGCCTTCGACCGCGTCGCGAAGGAAGCCCCCGACAGCGAACTGCGCGCTGCCGGTTACTATTGGTCGGCGCGCGCCGCGATCGCGTCCGCCCGGCCCGAACTGGTCCAGCCGCGGCTGCGCGCCGCCGCCGCGAACCAGGAGACCTTCTACGGCCTGCTCGCCAAGGAAACGCTGGGCCAGGAAGCCGCGAGCCAGCGCGAAAGCCTGCGCCCCGATCGCAGCGCCTGGCGCGCGCTCGAAAAGCAGCCCAATGTCCGTGCCGCGATAGCGCTCACCGAGATCGGCGAGGACAATTATGCGGGCGAGGCTCTGCGCCGCCAGGCGCAAGTCGGCGATCCGCGCCAGCACGAGCAATTGATCGGCATGGCGGAAGCATTGAGCCTGCCCGAAACCCAGCTCTGGCTCGCGCACAACACGCCGCAGGGCCGCAAGCTCGCCGCGTCGACGCGCTATCCGCAGCCCAAGTGGGAACCCAATGGCGGCTGGAAGGTAGATCCGGCGCTGGTCTTTGCCCATACGCTGCAGGAATCGCGCTTCCGCCGCGCCGTCGTCAGCCCGGCCGGCGCCTATGGGCTGATGCAGGTACGCCCCGGCACCGCGGGCGATATCGCCCGCTGGGACGGCGACAAGATCAAGGCCGCGCTCGCCGATCTCAAGACCCCGTCGGTCAACATGGACCTCGGCCAGCGCTACCTTCAGTATCTGAGCCGCGACGCCTCGACCGGCGGGCTGCTGCCCAAGGTCATCGCCGCCTATAACGCCGGTCCCGCGCCCGTCGCGCGCTGGCAGACCGAGATCCGCGATCAGGGCGATCCTCTGCTTTACATGGAATCGATCCCCTATTGGGAAACGCGCGGCTATGTCGGCACGGTGCTGCGCAACTACTGGATGTACGAGGCGCAGCAGGGCAAGCCATCGGTCAGCCGCGCCGCGCTCGCGCAGGGCAAATGGCCGCGCTTTCCCGACGGAAAGGATCGCATCCGGCTGACCTGGGCCGGCGGCCTTGCCGATGCCGATTGACCCGGCCCTGCCTTTCAAGCCCGTTCGCATCGCGATCCTGACGATTTCGGACAGCCGCAGCGCGGCGGAGGACCGATCGGGCGACACGCTCGAGGAATTGCTGTCCAGCGCAGGACATGTGCTCGCCGCGCGCGCGATCATTCGCGACGAGGCCGACCTGATCGTCTCGCGCCTCCACAACTGGATCGACGATCCCGAAGTCGACGTCGTGATCACCACCGGCGGCACCGGTCTCACCGGCCGCGACGTGACGCCCGAGGCGCTACGCCGCCTCGATGGCAAGGACATCCCCGGCTTCGGCGAGTTGTTCCGCTGGCTCAGCTATCAGACAATCGGCACCTCGACGATCCAGTCACGCGCCTGCGCGGTCGTCGCGCGCGGAACCTATATCTTCGCGCTGCCCGGATCGACGGGCGCGGTGAAGGACGCGTGGGAGGGCATATTGTCGACCCAGCTCGATAGCCGGCACAAGCCCTGCAACTTCGTCGAGCTGATGCCGCGATTGATGGAATAGGCCAGCTTCTCTCCTTTTCGTCGCCCCGGGCTCGATCCGGGGTCCATCAATTACCGCCGTCAAATGGGTGCCGGATCGCGTCCGGCATGGCGACGAACGCAAGCCTTCTGTCGTTTGTTCTTTATTTGTTCTCATTCTTGCGATAGCTTTGGCCGGTGCCCACAAAGCCCCTGCCTCCCATCGCCGGCCGCGGCGCGCCGGCGAATCCGCGTCCCGTTCGCACGGGCTCGCTCGACCGCGAGGCCGACGGCGACTGGCTCGATGCGGCGGAGGATATCGACGGCATGCCGCCGCGACTGCGCTCCACAGTGACGGTCGAGCATCCAAAAACGATCATCGCCCGCAACGCCTCTCCCGACATCGGATTCGACCGCTCGATCAACCCCTATCGCGGCTGCGAGCATGGCTGCATCTATTGCTTCGCGCGCCCGACCCACGCTTTCCACGATCTTTCGCCCGGCCTCGATTTCGAGAGCAGGCTGTTCGCCAAGCCCGATGCGGCCAGGCTGCTGCGGCAGGAACTGGCAAAGCGCAATTACAAGGCCGCGCCGCTCGCGATCGGGACCAACACCGACGGATATCAGCCGATCGAGCGCGAATGGCGCATCACCCGGTCGGTCGTCGAGGTGCTCGCCGAAACGCGGCATCCGCTGCTGATCACCACCAAGTCCGACCGGCTGCTTCGCGACATCGACCTGCTCGCGCAGATGGCGAAGGACGATCTCGTCGGCGTCGCCATTTCGGTAACGACGCTGGACCCCAAGATCGCCCGCACCCTCGAACCGCGCGCGCCGCATCCGCGGCGGCGTCTCGCGGCCATCCGCGCGCTGATCGACGCGGGCGTGCCGACGCAGGTCAACATCTCGCCGATCATCCCCGCGATCACCGATCACGAAATCGAGGCGATCATGGCCGCCGCCGCCGAAGCCGGGGCGATCCGTGCCTCCTACATATTGATGCGCCTGCCCTTCGAGGTCGCGCCCCTCTTTCGCGCATGGCTCGCCGCCCATTACCCCGACCGCGCCGACAAGGTCATGCACATGGTCCAGGACATTCGTGGCGGCCGCGACAACGACCCCGGCTTCTACAGCCGCATGAAGGGGCGCGGCATCTGGCCGCAGTTGATCCGCCAGCGCGTCAAGCGCGCCGCGCGCGAGCACGGCATGGACCGGAGCTTCCCGCCGATCCGCAGCGACCTGTTCAGGCCGCCCGAAAGGGACGGACAGATGGAGCTGTTCTAGACGCCGTCGCCCGGCGGCGATCCGGTCACGCCTCCGCCAGCGACTTCAGCTTGTAATCCTTGTAATCGTCGCGAAGCTGGCGCTTCAAAATCTTGCCGGTGGCGGTGTGGGGAAGCTCGTCGACGAAGACGATCTCGTCGGGCAGCCACCATTTGGCGACCTTGTCCTTCAGATAGCCGACGATGCTCGCTTCGCTCGCGTCGGAGCCCGGCTTGCGCACGATCAGCAGGATCGGCCGCTCGTCCCATTTGGGGTGATAGACGCCGACCGCCGCGGCCTCCTGCACCCCTGGCGCGCCGACCGCGGCGTTTTCGAGTTCGATCGAGCTGATCCATTCGCCGCCCGACTTGATGACGTCCTTGGCGCGGTCGGTGATCTGCATGACCCCGTCGGGATGGATCACCGCGACGTCGCCGGTGTCGAACCAGCCCTCGGCATCGGCGGCATCGGTTTCGCCCCGGAAATAGCGCCGAATGATCCACGGCCCGCGAATCTGGAGCCGCCCGCTCGTCTGCCCGTCGCGCGGCAGGACCTTGTCCGCATCGTCGACGATCCGCAGCTCGACCCCGAACGGCGGGCAACCCTGGCGGCAGATGACATCGACCTGCTCGTCAAAGCTCAGTTCGTCCCAATTCCACGGACGCCGGCCCATCGTTCCGATCGGGCTGGTTTCGGTCATCCCCCAGGCGTGCCCGACATAGACGCCCGCCTTCATGAAACGCTCGATCATCGCGCGCGGCGCCGCCGATCCGCCGATGATGACGTGCTGTAGCACGCCATAATCGATGCCCGTCGCGTCCATGTGCGCGAACATGGCGAGCCACACCGTGGGCACCCCCGCGCTGTGCGTGACGCCTTCGCCGTGCATCAGCTCGCACAGCAACTGCGCGTCGTTGGTCGCCGAAAACACCATTTTCGCTCCCACCGTCGCCGCGGCGAAAGGAATGCCCCAGCTGTTGGCATGGAACATCGGCACGATCGGCAGAACCACGCTGCGGTTCGACAGGTTGAACGCATCGGGCTGGATCTCGGTGACCGCGTGAATGACGTTGGAGCGGTGCTCGTAGAGCACGCCCTTGGGATTGCCGGTGGTGCCGCTGGTATAGCAGAGCCCCACCGGGTCGCGCTCGTCGAGGTCGACCCAGGCGAACGCCGCGTCCCCGCCAGCGATCAGGTCGTGGTAGGAGAGATAGCCGTCCTGGGCCGGCGCGTCGAACAGGATGAAATGTTCGACGCTCTTCAATTCGGGCCGCAGCCGCTCGACGATCGGCAGGAAAGCCGCGTCGAAGAACAGCACCCGGTCCCCGGCATGATTGATGATGTAGATGAGCTGCTCGTCGAACAGCCGCGGGTTCACGGTATGCAGCACGCCGCCCATCCCCGCGGTGCCGTACCAGCTGACGAGATGATGGCCGTGGTTCATCGCCAGCGTCGCGATCCGGTCACCCTTCGTCATGCCGAGCCCGGTCAGCGCCGAGGCGAAGCGGCGCGCATCGGCCCCCACCTCGCCCCAGGTCGAGCGGGTCACGCTGCCGTCGGCCCAGCGCGAAACGATCTCGCGTCCCGCATGCTCGCGCGCGGCGTGGTCGATCAGGCTGGTGACGAGAAGCGGCTGGCCTTGCATTCCCATAATCGGCATCCTCTTATTGCTGTTGCATAAGGGATAAGCGCGATTGCGCGCCGTGCAAGCGTCAAGCGCACGCAAAGAGGGCCGTTGTGACGCGCGAGGGCGCGCAGGGTCAGCCGCGCGCCCGGAAATCGCGCGGTGTGAAGAGCGACAGCGACGGTTCGGCGACGCCGCCCACCAGCTCGAGCCGCGCGACGACATCGGGGCCGAGCGCGAAATTCCGGCCGAGGCTGACCCGCACCGGATTGCCGGTGAGCGGATCGTCGGTGGTGATGACGATCCGCCCGCGCGCATCGTCGCGCCGTTCGCATATCCGCACCATATCGTCGATCGCGCTCGCCAGTTCGACGCGGCAGGTCAGTTGCAGCGCCGCGGTCGCCGCGATATCCGCGAGCGACTGCGCGCCGCGCACGGTGACACGCGGTGTTTCCTCGCCTTCGAGCAGGTCAAGTTCGACCGACAACAGCGCGCAGCCGCCGTCGGCGGCGAGCGATTCCAGTGTCTTGCCCGCCTGCTCGTCGAAACAGCTCGACTGGAACTGACCGCTGCGATCGGACAATGTCAGGTTGAGAAAGCGATTGCCGCGCTGCGACACGCGCGGGCGCGCGCTTTCGACCATCGCCGCCATCGTCATCGGAATCCGCGTCCCGGGCGTCATTTCGACCGTCTCGCAGATATCGCCATAGGTGCGCGCGCCGCGCGCCGCGACGATCGCCTCATATTGCTCGACCGGATGCGCCGAGAAATAGAAGCCGAAAGCGTCCTTTTCCTTCCCCATCCGCTCGGCGAGCGTCCAGGGTTCGGCAGCGGGAAGCTGGAGCACCGGCGCGAGGTCGACGTCGCCGCCGAACAGCCCACCCTGCCCCGTCGAGCGCTCGTGCGCCGAGGCGTTGGCGCAGGCGAGCAGCGCTTCGGCGCCCGCGAAGGCGCGCGGGCGGTCGGGTTCGATGCCGTCGAACGCGCCCGCCCCCGCCAGCGCCTCGATCTGCCGGCGATTGAGCAGCTTGGGGTCGATGCGGCCCGCGAAATCGTCGAGACTCGCGAAATCGCCGCGCGCCCGCCGCTCGGCCACCAGTTCCTCCATCGCCCGCTCGCCGACCCCCTTGAGCGCGCCCAGCGCATAGCGCACCGCGAGCCCCTCATCGGTGCGTCCGACCGAGAAATCGGCTTCGCTCTCATTCACCGAGGGCGGCGCGACCGCGATGTCGAGCCGCCGCATATCATCGATGAAGATCGACAATTTGTCAGTCTGGTGGCTGTCGAACGACATCGACGCGGCGAAGAATTCGTGCGGATGATGCGCCTTCAGCCATGCCGTCTGATAGGCGAGCAGGGCATAGGCCGCGGCGTGGCTCTTGTTGAAACCATAGCCCGCGAACTTGTCGATCAAGTCGAACAGTTCGTTCGCCTTTTTCGCATCGATTCCATTATGTTCGCCGCAACCCTTCACAAAGGTTTCGCGCTGGGCGTCCATCTCGGCCTGGATCTTCTTGCCCATAGCGCGGCGCAGGAGATCGGCGCCGCCGAGGCTGTAGCCGGCGAGGATCTGCGCCGCCTGCATCACCTGTTCCTGATAGACGAAGATGCCGTAGGTTTCGGCGAGGATGCCTTCGAGCAGGGGATGCGGATAGGCGATCGCCTCGCGACCGTTCTTGCGCGCGCCGAACAGCGGAATATTGTCCATCGGCCCCGGGCGATAGAGCGCGACGAGCGCGATGATGTCGCCGAAATTGGTCGGCTTCACCGCCGACAGCGTGCGCCGCATCCCTTCGGATTCGAGCTGGAACACCCCGACCGTGTCGCCGCGCTGGAGAAGCTCGTAAACCCCCGGATCGTCCCAGCCGAGCTGGTCGAGATCGACGTCGACCCCGCGAAGCGCGAGCAGCCGCCGCGCCTCCTTCAGCACCGACAGCGTCTTGAGGCCCAGGAAGTCGAATTTCACCAGCCCCGCGCTCTCGACATATTTCATGTCGAACTGGGTCACCGGCATGTCGGAACGCGGGTCGCGATAGAGCGGGACGAGCTGGTCGAGCGGCCGATCGCCGATCACCACCCCCGCCGCGTGGGTCGAGCTGTGCCGCGGCAAGCCTTCGAGCTGGCGCGCCATGTCGAACAGGCGCCGGACGCCGTCGTCCTGCTTATATTCGGTCATCAGCTCGCTGACGCCGTTCAGCGCGCGTTCGAGCGTCCAGGGATCGGTCGGATGATTGGGCACCAGCTTGGCGAGCCGGTCGACCTGGCCATAGCTCATCTGGAGCACGCGACCGGTGTCCTTGAGCACCGCGCGCGCCTTCAGCTTACCGAAGGTGATGATCTGCGCCACCGTGTCGCGGCCATATTTCTCCTGCACATAGCGGATCACCTCGCCGCGCCGCGTTTCGCAGAAGTCGATGTCGAAGTCGGGCATCGACACGCGCTCGGGGTTGAGGAATCGTTCGAAGAGCAAGCCCAATTTCAGGGGATCGAGATCGGTGATGGTGAGCGCCCACGCGACGACCGAGCCCGCGCCCGAGCCGCGCCCCGGCCCCACCGGAATATCGTGCGACTTCGCCCATTTGATAAAATCGGCGACGATCAGAAAATAGCCCGGAAACCCCATCTGGGTGATGACGCCAACTTCGAAATCGAGCCGTTCGGCATAAGCCTGCCGCTCTTCGTCGGTCAGCTCGGGATGGATCGCGAGCCGCGCGTCGAGTCCCTCGCGCGCGTCGCGCGCCAGCTGCGCCGCCTCACCCTCGCGATCGCCCGCGAGGCTCGGCAGGATCGGCGCGCGCTTGGGCGCCATGAAGGCGCAGCGCTGCGCGATGACGAGCGTGTTGCGCATCGCCTCGGGCAGATCCGAAAAGGCATCCTCCATCGCCTCGGCGGGCTTCAGCCACGCCTCGGGGCTCGACACCCGCCGGTCCTCGCTCTCGACATAGGCCGACTGCGCGATACACAGCATCGCATCGTGCGCGGGGTGGAACTGCGGTTCGACGAAATTGGCGGGGTTGGTCGCGACCAGCGGCAGCGCGCGCGCATAGGCCATGTCGATCAGCGCATTTTCGGCCACCACCTCGGCCGCGTCGCCGCGGCGCGACAGCTCGATATAAAGCCGGTCCCCGAACAGCGCCTCGAGCTGTTCGACATAATCGTCTGCCGCGGTTTTCTGTTCGTCGGCGAGCAGCCGCGCCAGCGCACCCTCGCCGCCGCCAGTCAGGCAGATCAGCCCGTCGGTCCGCCCGGCGAGCGCCGACAGCGCGACGTGCGGATCCTGCTCGACCGGACGATCGAGGTGCGCCGCCGACACCAGCGCGCACAGATTGTCATAGCCCTTGTCGTCCTGCGCATAGAGCGCGATCCAGTCGATCAACGGCGCGCCGTTCGCCAATCGCTGCCCCGGCCGCGCGATGCTGAGCAGCGCCCCGATGATCGGCTGCACCCCCGCTGCCTTGCACGCCTCGCCGAACGCCATGACGCCGTAGAGCCCGTTGCGGTCGGCGACCGCGATCGCCGGAAAGCCGCGGTCGCGCGCGGCTTTCGCAATCGCCTTGGGCTCGATCGCCCCCTCCAGCATGGTGAAACTGGAAAAGACGCGCAGGGGAACGAAGGGGCTGTAGGCCATGGCGGCGACGCTAGGCGGAAGGGACGATTCGGGGAAGACCCAACTCACCCCTCCTCTGAAGAGGAGGGGATTCACCCGATCAACCCAGCAATTCCTCTATCTCTTTCCTGAGCTGCTCGGGCTTCGTCGTCGGCGCGTGGCGCGACATCACCTTGCCGTCGCGGTCGACCAGGAATTTGGTGAAATTCCACTTGATCCCGCTGCCGAGCAGGCCCGACTTCTCATCCTTCAGATGCTTGAAGATCGGGTCGGCGTCGCTGCCGTTGACGTCGATTTTCGCCATCACCGGAAAGGTCACGTCGTAGGTGAGCGAACAGAAGTTCGCGATCTCGTCGGCATCGCCCGGTTCCTGCGCGCCGAACTGGTTGCACGGAAAGGCCAGCACCTCGAACCCGCGATCCTGGTAATCGCGATACAGTTCCTCCAGCCCCTCATATTGCGGGGTGAAGCCGCATTTCGATGCGGTGTTGACGATCAGCAGCACCTTGCCGCGGTAATCCGCCATCGATTGCGTGCCGCCGCCGGGCAGCGGTGCGGAAAGATCGTAAAGCGCCATGGTCACTCCCCTCCTGTCGGCGCCAGCCTACGCCTCGATATGCCCCTCGTGCAAGCGCAGCACGCGGTCCATCTTCGCCGCGAGCCGTTCATTGTGCGTCGCGACGAGCGCCGCCGAGCCGTGATCGCGGACCAGCTTCACGAACTGGTCGAACACCCGGTCGGCGGTAGCCTCGTCAAGGTTGCCCGTCGGCTCGTCGGCGAGCACCAGCAGCGGCCGGTTCGCGAGCGCGCGCGCCACCGCGACGCGCTGCTGCTCGCCGCCCGACAGCTTGCTCGGCTTGTGATGCAGTCGCTCGGCCAGACCCAGTCGCCCGAGCAGGTCGGCGGCGCGTTCCTCGGCATCGGCCTGTTCCGCGCCGCGGATGAGCTGCGGCAGCACGACATTCTCGATCGCGTTGAAATCGGGAAGCAGGTGGTGGAACTGATAGACGAAGCCGATCTTCTCGCGCCGCGCCTTCGTCCGCTCGCCCTGGCTCAGCCGCGTGACATCCTCGCCGTCGATTCGGATCGTCCCGCCGAAACCGCCTTCGAGCAGGCCTACCGCCTGCAGCATCGTCGATTTGCCCGATCCCGACGGGCCGAGCAGCGCGACGATCTCGCCGCGCTCCAGGCTCGCATCGACGCCGCGCAGCACGTCGATCGTGACCTCGCCCTGGGTGAAGCTGCGCTTGAGGCCCGCGAGTTCGAGCACGACGTCACTCATAGCGCAGCACCTGCACGGGGTCGGTATTCGCCGCCTTGAACGCGGGATAGAGCGTCGCGAGGAAGCTGAAGACGATCGCCATCACCGCGATGCCGACGATTTCGAACGGGTCGGGCTTCGACGGCAGCTCGGAGAGGAAGCGGATCGAGGGATCCCACAGCGGCTGGCCGGTGATGAACTCGGCACCGCGCAGCACGCCCTGGCGGAAATAGAGCAGGCCGAACCCGATCACCATGCCGAAGATCGTGCCCGCGATGCCGATCGACAGGCCGATCGCCATGAAGATGCGCAGCACCGCGTCGCGCGGCGCGCCCATCGTGCGGAGGATCGCCATGTCGCGCGTCTTCGCGCGCACCAGCATGATCAGCGAGGAGACGATGTTGAACGCCGCGACGAGCACGATCAGCGACAGGATCACGAACATCGCGACCCGCTCGACCGACAGCGCCTCGAACAGACTGGAATTCATCGAGCGCCAGTCGGAAATGACCGCCTGCGACGCGAGCTTTTCGGCAAGCGGCTGCAGGATCGTCCCCACCTTGTCGGGATCGGTGGTCTTGATCTCGATCATCCCGATCTGGTCGCCGGTGAGCAGGAGGAGCTGCGCATCCTCCATCGGCATGACGACATAGGCCTTGTCGAAGTCATAGACGCCAATCTCGAACACCGCCGACACGCGATAGCCGATCTCGCGCGGCACGGTGCCAAAGGGTGTCGAGCGGCCTGCGGGGTTGATGATCGTCAGCGTCGATCCGACCTGCGCGCCCAGGTTGCGCGCCAGTTCGCTGCCGATCGCGACATTGCCCGATCCCGGGGTCAGCGTGTCGAGGCTGCCTTGCAGCACCTTGCCGTTGAGCGTCTCGTTGCGACGAATATCGGGCACCAGCATCCCGCGCGCCAAAATGCCCTCGACGCGGCCGTTCGAGGTCGCGAGCAAGGGCTGTTCGATCAGCGGGGTCGCCGACACCACCCCCGGCGTCGCGCGCGCCTGTTTCAGAACGTCCTGCCAGTCGTCGAGCCGCCCGCCGAAGCCCTGCACCACCGCATGGCCATTGAGCCCGACGATCTTGTCGAACAGGTCGGCGCGCACCCCGTTCATCACGCTCATCACGATCACCAGCGCCGCGACGCCCAGCGTCACCGCGATAAAGCTGAACGCCGCCGCGACGAAGATGAACCCCTCGCCCCGCTGCGGCAACATGTAACGTTTGAAGATGGTGCGCTCGTAAGGACGCAGGATCATCGGTCGAAAGGTCCTTCAGAACGCGTGCATGGCGATACACATGCGGCCGCTTTAAGGGCGCGCCGCGCCGCTGGCAATGGCCGCCCCGCGCAGCATTGTTGCGAACAATTCGCGAAAACCTGTTGCCCATCGGCCACAGGGCGAAGCAAAAGCGGCGTCTGCGCACTCGCCGAGGGTGACAAAGCCCCCCGATCGACGTAGCCCATCATCTTCTGGTTCAAGCGGCGAAAGGCCCGGTGCCAGGGAGTGCAGGCCATTCGCCTGGCCTGCGCAAAAGGGGGATGGCGAGTGTTCGTCACAGGCGCCCGGGTCTCGAACGAGGCCCGGGCGTTGTGATTCCAGGCGGCCGCCTCGCGTTCCGGCGAAGCCCTACGCCCGTCCGCTCAGCACGTCCGGGTCGACCCATCCGCGAACATAGGCGACATAATAGATCACGAAGCCGATCGTCGCCACGATCGTCATCTGCGCCAGGATGCGTAGCGGACGAAAGCTCGCGGGAGCGCCCGGTTCCTGCCCTTCGACCAGCGGCACCGCGTCGTCCTCGGCCTTGCGGCCGTGGAACGGCAACACGAAAAAGGCGCTGAACGCCCAGAAGAGCAGATAGATGGCGAGCGCCGAGGTCCATTTCATTGCGATTGCTCCCCTGCCCGATCAGATATCGACGAGCATGACGTCGACGACGGGCTTTTTCCCGGTCCAGTCGGTCGCGATCCGCCGCACGCCGAGGCGGATCGCCTCGCGCAGCTTTTCCTGGTCGCGCGCGGGACCGGTCGCGGCCTGTTCGGCGGCTTCGCGCATTTCATCGACGAAGGCTTCGCGTTCGTCCTCGACCGGGACCCCGCGGTAGCTGATCGCGCTCTCGATGAACCGGTTGTCCGAGAAGATCGCGGCGACCGAGATATGCCCGTTGAGCGCGAGCTTCCGGCGCTCGTTGATCGTCTCGCCGTCGGCGGGCAGGATGACGTCGCCGTCGAGGATCAGGCGGCCCGAGCGGACACGCTCGAGGATTTTCGCCGGCCCCGGCGCGAGACGGACGAGGTCGCCATTTTCCTGCACCAGCGCATCGGGAACGCACTTTTCGAGCGCGAAGCGCGCCTGTTCGTGCATATGACGGATCTCGCCGTGCACCGGCACGACGAGCTTCGGCCGCAGCCAGCCATAGAGCGCCGCGAGCTCGGGCTGGCCGGGGTGGCCGCTGACGTGGATATGCGCCTGCTTCTCGGTGACCGTCAGCACGTCTTTCGCCGCGAGCTGGTTCATGATCCGCCCGATCGCGACCTCGTTGCCCGGAATCTGTTTCGACGAGAAGACGACGGTGTCGCCTGCCTCGAGCTTGATCTGGTGGACGTCGCCGGCCATGCGCGCGAGCGCGGCGCGCGGTTCGCCCTGCCCGCCCGTCGCGATCACCATGACCTTGTCGCGGGGCAGCCGCATCGCCTCGTCGAAATCGACCGTCGGCGGAAAATCCTTGAGATAGCCGACCGAGCGCGCAACGCCGAGGATGCGGTCGAGCGAGCGCCCGGCGACGCAGAGGCTGCGCCCGGTCGCCTTCGCGACCGCGCCCAGCGTCGCCAATCGCGCGGCGTTGGACGCGAAGGTGGTGACGACCACCCTGCCCTTCGCCGCGCCGACTGCCGCCTGCAGCCCTGCGCGCAAGGCGCCCTCGCTGCCCGAGGCTTCGGCGTTGAAAGCGTTGGTCGAATCGCAGACGAGCACGTCGATGCCCTCGTCGCCGATCGCGGTCAGCGCCGCGGCGGTCGCGGGAGTGCCGAGGATCGGCTCCTCGTCGAGCTTCCAGTCGCCGGTGTGAAAAATGCGGCCATAGGGTGTATCGATCACCACCGCGCTCATTTCCAGGATCGAATGGGCGAGCGGGACGAGGCGGATACCGAAGGGGCCGAGGGTGAAGCTGTCGTCGATGTCGACGACCTTGATCTCGACCTCTTTCTCCAGCCCCTCTTCGGCCAGCTTGTGCGCGATCAGCCCCGCGGTGAAGCGGTTGGCGTAGAGCGGCACGCCGAGGTCGGCGGCGAGATAGGGGATGGCGCCGATATGATCCTCGTGCCCGTGGGTCAGCACGATGCCGAGCAGATCGTTCTTGCGGTCCTCGATGAATTCGAGGTCGGGCATGACGATGTCGATGCCGGGATAATCCTGGCTGCCGAAGGTCACGCCGAGGTCGAGCATGATCCACTTGCCGTCGCAGCCATAGAGATTGGCGTTCATGCCGATCTCGCCCGACCCGCCGAGCGCGAGGAAAAGCAGCTCTTTGCCGGGTTTCGTCATTGGCCGGTGCTCCGCTGGTTATAGAGGTGCATCAGGCCGTTCAACGTCAGATCGGGTTCGATGCGGTCGAACAGATGCGCGTGTTCTTCGAACAGGGTGGCGAGGCCGCCGGTCGCGATGACGGTCATCGGCTTGCCGACCTCGGCCTTCATCCGCGCGATCAGCCCCTCGATCATAGCGACATAGCCCCAATAGACCCCGATCAGCATCTGGCTTTCGGTCGTGCGACCGATGACACTGCCGCTCGCCGGCGCTTCGATCGCGATGCGCGGCAGTTTCGCCGCCGCGGCGACCAGCGCTTCGAGGGAGAGATTGACCCCCGGCGCGATGATCCCGCCGAGATAGCCGCCCTCGGGGCCGATATGGTCGAAGGTCGTCGCGGTCCCGAAGCTGATGACCAGCTTGTCCTTGCCCGGCGCGATCGCCTGCGCCGAAATGGCATTGCACGCGCGATCTGCGCCCACCGCCTGCGGCTCGTCGACCTTGAGCGCGATGCCCCAACTCACCGGGTCGCGGCCCGCGATCAACGCCTCGACCCCGAAATATTTGTCGGCGAGCAAGCGCAGGTTATGAAGCGCGCGCGGCACCACGGTCGAGATGATCACCGCGTCGACGTCGGCGCGGTCGTGCCCTTCGATGCGCAGGAGCTGGTCGAGCCAGACCATATATTCGTCCGCGGTGCGGCGATCGTCGGTCGCGATCCGCCAGCGCGCCAGCAGTTCGGTGCCGCGAAACAGCGCGAATTTGGCGTTGGTGTTGCCGACATCGATCGCGAGCAGCACGGTTATTCCCCTTTATCGACCGGGCGGCGAAGCTCGACGTCGCCCGCATGGATCAGCATGACCGCCCCGTCCGCGCGGCGCAAGCGCAGCGCGCCGTCGGGCGCGAGGCCATCGAACGTCCCGTCGATGCCCTGTTCCGACACGCGAAGCGGCGTTCCGACCGGATGGCCGAGCGGCAGCCAGGCGCGGACGATGCTTTCGACGCCTTCCTGTCGCCAGCTGCGGAGCGCATCGACCAGCGCGATCACCAGCGCGTCGGCGAAGCGGTCGCGATCGATCGCCGCGCCGCCGTCCGCAAAACAGAAGGTCTTGCGGTCGGGCAGATCGGGTGCCGAGACCAGATTGACCCCGATACCGATCACGACAGCGTTGCCGCCGCGTTCAAGCAATATGCCCGAGCATTTCGCGCCGTCGACGAGCAGGTCGTTCGGCCATTTGAGCTGGAGCGGAACCCCTGGCGCAAAGGCTTTCACCACCTTCGCCAGCGCGACAGCGACGACGAGCGCCAGCGTCGCGGGCGACGGATCGCCGGCGGTGAGCTGCACGACGGTCGAGCCCATGAAATTGCCCTGCCCGTCGCCCCAGGGGCGACCGAGCCTCCCGCGCCCGGCGGTCTGCCGGTCGGCGACGAGCCAATGCCCCTCACCGACATGCTCGCCGCGCGCGAGCCGCGCCAGCATGTCGGCGTTGGTCGAACCCGTCTCGGCGATCCGCTCGATCGGCGCGATCAGAACAGCACCGAAGCGGCGCTCGCCGCGGCCACCGCCAGCATCGGGATGAACAGATAGCCGATCACCGACAGCCACAGCGCGCTGACCGCGATCACCGCGCCCTCGATCCGCGACCCGTCATTGCGGATCGCCGACTCGGCCTCGTCGTCGAAGAACATCGTCTTGACGATCGCGATATAATAGAAGGCGCCGATCACCGACACGACGACACCGGCGACCGCCAGCGGCACGAGCCCCGCGTTCACCGCGGCCTCGAACACCAGATACTTCGGCCAGAAGCCGAATAGCGGCGGGATCGCGGCGAGGCTGAACAGGAACACCGCCATCGCCGCGGCCAGCCCCGGCTGGCGCTTCGACAGGCCGGCATAGGCCGGGATGCTCTCGACCATCCGCCCGTCGGCGTCGCGAAGCTGCATGACGAACAGGAAGGCGCCGATCGTCGTGACGACATAGACGAGCAGATAGGTCAGCACCGCTTCGACCCCCTGCTGCGTTCCCGCAGCGAGGCCGATCAGCATGAAGCCGACGTTGTTGATCGACGAATAGGCGAGCAGGCGCTTGATGTTCTTCTGCCCGATCGCGCCGACCGCGCCGAGGATGATCGAGGCGAGCGACAGGAAGATGATGATCTGCTGCCACGCCGCGAGCGCCGGGCCCGCCGGCCCCATCGCGTCGATCAGGACGCGCGTCAGCAGCGCCATCGCCGCGACCTTCGGCGCGCTGGCGAAGAAGGTCGTCACGGGGGTCGGCGCGCCTTCATAGACGTCGGGGGTCCACATGTGGAACGGCACGGCGCTGATCTTGAACGCAAGGCCCGCGATCACGAAGACGATGCCGAACAGCAGCCCGATATCGATCCCGCCGCCCATCGCGACCGCGACGCCGGCGAAATCGGTCGTGCCCGAAAAGCCGTAGAGCAGCGAGATGCCGAACAGCAATATGCCCGAGGCGAGCGCGCCGAGGACGAAATATTTGAGCCCCGCCTCGCTCGACCGGTCGTCGCTGCGCATGAAGCTGGCGAGCACATAGGAGGCGAGGCTGTTGAGTTCGAGCCCGACATAGAGCGTCATCAGGTCGCGCGACGAGGCCATGATGCCCATGCCGAGCGCCGCGAAGACGATCAGCGCCGAATATTCGGCGCGCATCGCCTCGCCGAAATAGCGCGGCGCGATCGCGATGCAGACGAAGCTCGCCGCATAGATGATGAGCTTGGCGAAACCGCCGAAACCGTCGACCGCCAGCGTGCCCGAAAAGACCGAAGCGTCGGTGCCGAACAGCGCCGCCACCGCGGCGGCCGCCGCTGCCAGCGTCAGCAGCGCGACGATCTGATAGAGCGCGACCCGGCGGTCGCCCGCGAAGGCGCCGAGCATCAGGGTGATCAGCCCGCCGATCGTCAGGATCAGCTCGGGCCAGATGAGCGCGAGGTCGGCGGTCATTGGACGCCTCCCCCATGATGCGCTTCGCCGTGCGGAGCAATCGCCTTGGGCTTGCCTGCCATGACATGCGCATCACCCGCGGGCTTCGCCGGGGCGAGCCGCGCGACCACCGTGGTCACGTCGCCGCGCATCGGCGCGAGGAAGCTCTCGGGATAGACACCCATCCATAGCGCGACCGCAGCGAGCGGCACGAAGATCGCCCATTCGCGGGGCGTGATGTCGGGCATGGCCTTCACATCGTCCTTGGTCAGTTCGCCGAACACGATGCGGCGATAGAGATAGAGCATGTAGGCGGCGCCGAGGATGATGCCGGTGGTGCAGACGAAGGCGGCCCAGCTCGACGCTTCATAGATGCCGGCGAGGCTCAGGAACTCGCCGACGAAGCCGCTCGTCCCCGGCAGCCCGATCGACGCCATGGTGAACAGCATGAAGAAAAGCGAATAGGCCGGCATGTTGACCGCGAGCCCGCCGTAGCGGCTGATCTCGCGTGTGTGCAGCCGGTCGTAGATCACCCCGACGCAGAAGAAGAGCGCGGCCGAGACGACGCCGTGGCTGAGCATGACGATCAGCGCGCCCTCGATGCCCTGCTGGTTGAAGGCATAGAGGCCCGCGGTGACGATCGCCATGTGCGCGACCGACGAGTAAGCGATCAGCTTCTTCATGTCGCTCTGCACCAGCGCGACGAGGCTGGTGTAGACCACCGCGACCATCGACAGCCCGAAGACGAGCCATAGGAACTGCGCCGAGGCGTCGGGGAACATCGGCATCATGAAGCGCAGGAAGCCGTAGGACCCCATCTTCAGCAGCACGCCCGCCAGGATCATCGAGCCCGCGGTCGGCGCCTGGACGTGCGCGTCGGGAAGCCAGGTGTGGACCGGCCACATCGGCATCTTGACCGCCATGCTCGCGAAGAAGGCGAGCCACAGCCAGGTCTGCATCTCGGGCGGGAAGTCGTAGTTCAAGAGGACCGGAATCTCGGTCGTCCCCGCTTCGCGGATCATCGCGATCATCGCGACGAGCATCAGCACCGAGCCGAGGAGCGTGTAGAGGAAGAATTTGAACGCCGCATAGATGCGGTTCTGCCCGCCCCAGATGCCGATGATCAGATACATCGGGATCAGCACGCCCTCGAAGAAGATGTAGAACAGCAGCAGATCCTGCGCCGCGAAGACGCCGATCATGATGACTTCCATGATCAGGAACATCGCCATGTAGAGGCCGACGCGCTGCTTGATCGATTCCCAGCTCGCAAGGATGCACAGCGGCATCAGGAAGGTGCTGAGCACGATCAGCATCATCGCGACGCCGTCGACGCCGAGCGCCCACTGGAAACGGCCAAAGAGGTCGGCGCGCTCGACGAACTGCCACTGGGCGCCGCCGACGTCGAAATTCGCCCACAGCGCGATGCCGAGCGCGAGATCGACCAGCGTCGCCGCGAGCGCCACCTGCCGCGCGGGCTTGGCCTCGAGGAACAGGCAGAGGATGGCGGCGACCGTGGGGATCGCCAGCATCAGCGAAAGGATGGGAAGCCCGCTCACAGGAACCTCACCATCGCCCAGCTGGCGAGGCCGACGAGACCGAGCAGCATCACGAACGCATATCCATAAACATAACCCGATTGCAGCCGGACCGCGAGCCGGGTCCCCCCTTGGACGAGCGCCGCGACGCCATCGGGACCGAAGCGGTCGATGGTGCCTTCATCCCCGCGCTTCCAGAAGAAGCGGCCGATCGCGAAGGCGGGCTTCACGAACAGGACGTTGTAGAGCTCGTCGAAATACCATTTGTTGAACAGGAATTTGTGGAGCAGCCCGAACTGCGCGACGAAGCGCGCCGGCAGTGCCGTGTTGCGGATATAGCTGTTCCACGCGATCACCAGCCCGATCGCCATCGCGGTGAAGGGCATCCATTTGATGATCGTCGGCACCTCGTGCGCGGCGTGCATCAGGTGCTCGTCGAACGCGATGCTGCCCTTCCAGAACGCCATCCCCTCTTCGGGATAGATGAACTGGTGGTTGAAGAGGAAGCCCGCGAACACCGCGCCGACCGACAGCACGCCGAGCGGAATCAGCATCGAGAGCGGGCTTTCGTGCGGGTGATAGCCCGCGGTGCCCTCGTGCGCGTCCGCGGCGTGGGCGTGATGAATATCGTCGCCCGAATGCTCGTCCGCCGGGTGATCGTGATGATCGCCGTGCACCGCGTGCTGGATATGCTCGCTCGCGGCCCAGCGCGGCTTGCCGAAGAAGGTCAGGAAGACGAGGCGCCACGAATAGAAGCTCGTCAGCAGCGCCGCGAAGGTGCCGACCCAGAAGGCGACCTGGCCGCCGCCGCCCGAGGCATAGGCCGCCTCGAGGATGCCGTCCTTCGAATAGAAGCCGGCGAAGCCGAACACACCCGCGATGCCGACGCCGGTAATCGCCAGCGTCCCCGCCATCATCGCCCAATAGGTGAGCGGGATATGCTTCCGAAGGCCACCATAATAGCGCATGTCCTGCTCGTGGTGCATCGCGTGGATGACCGAGCCGGCGCCGAGGAACAGCAAAGCCTTGAAGAAGGCGTGGGTGAACAGGTGGAACATCGCCGCGCCATAGGCGCCGACGCCCGCCGCGAAGAACATGTAGCCGAGCTGGCTGCAGGTCGAATAGGCGATGACGCGCTTGATATCCCATTGCGTTGTGCCGACCGTCGCGGCGAACAGGCAGGTCGCGGCGCCGACGAAGGTGACGACGCCGAGCGCGACCGGCGCGGCCTCGAACATCGGCGACAGGCGACAGACCATGAACACGCCAGCGGTCACCATCGTCGCGGCGTGGATCAGCGCGCTGACCGGGGTCGGGCCTTCCATCGCGTCGGGAAGCCAGGTGTGCAGCCCGAGCTGCGCCGACTTGCCCATCGCGCCGATGAACAGCAGCAGGCAGAGCACGGTCATCGTGTCGAACCGGTGGCCCAGGAAGCCGATCGTCGAGCCCGCCATGCCCGGCGCCGCGGCCAGGATCTCGGGGATCGACACGGTGTTGAACACCAGGAAGGTGCCGAAGATACCGAGCATGAAGCCGAGGTCGCCGACGCGGTTGACGACGAATGCCTTGATCGCGGCGGCGTTGGCGCTCGGCTTCTTGTACCAGAAGCCGATGAGCAGATAGGAGGCGAGACCGACGCCTTCCCAGCCGAAGAACATCTGGACGAGGTTGTTCGCGGTCACCAGCATCAGCATCGCGAAGGTGAAGAGCGACAGATAGGCGAAGAAGCGCGGCTGGTCCGGGTCCTCCTCCATATAGCCCCAGCTGTAGAGGTGGACGAGCGCCGACACCGTCGTGATCACGACGAGCATCACCGACGTCAGCGTGTCGACGCGCAGTTCCCAGTTGAACTGGAGCGCGCCCGACGAGACCCAGTGGAGCACCGGCGTCACGCTCTCCTGGGCATGACCGCCCAGGAAGGACAGGAAGATCGGCCAGCTCAAAGCGCAGCTTGCGAACAGCGCGCCGGTCGTCACGACCTTCGACGCGGCCGTGCCGATGAAGCGCTGGCCGAGGCCTGCCACGAGAGCCGCGAGCAGCGGCAGGAAAACGATCGCCTGGATCACCGGTTTACCCCTTCATCCGGTTGGCATCGTCGACGGCAATGGTGCCGCGGCCGCGGAAATAGATGACGAGAATCGCGAGCCCGATCGCCGCCTCGCCGGCGGCGACGGTCAGCACGAACATCGCGAACACCTGCCCGACGAGATCGCCAAGCGCGGCGCTGAACGCGACGAGATTGATGTTCACCGCGAGCAGGATCAGCTCGATCGCCATCAGGATGACGATGATGTTCTTGCGGTTGATGAAGATGCCGAGCACGCCGAGCGTGAACAGCACCGCCGAAACGGCGAGATAATGGCCGACCGAAATCACAATTCCATCCCCTGCCCGACGCCCGGATCGACCAGCCGCGTCGCTTCGTGCGGGCGGCGGCGGTTCTGCGCCGCGATATTCTGGCTCCGCGTCCCGCCACGCTGGCGATGCGTCAGCGCGATCGCGCCGATCATCGCGACGAGCAGGACGATGCCCGCCGCCTCGAACAGGAAGATGTAGCGCGTGTAGAGCAGTTCGCCGATCTGCTGGATATTGCTCTTGTCGGCGACGGCGGGCGCCGCGCGCGCCGCGAGGTCGACCCCGCCCGCGCTCCAAGCGCCGAGCGCGAAGACGAGTTCGGCCGCGAGGATGATCGCGACGAGGGCGCCGAGCGGCAGATAGCGCACGAAGCCGGCGCGCAGTTCGGCGAAATCGATGTCGAGCATCATCACGACGAACAGGAACAGCACCGCGACCGCCCCGACATAGACGATGACGAGCAGCATCGCGATGAACTCGGCCCCCGCGAGCAGCATCAGCCCCGCCGCGTTGAAGAAGGCGAGGATCAGCCACATCACGCTGTGGACCGGGTTGCGCGCGAAGATCACCATCGCCGCGGAGGCGATGACGACGAAGGCGAAGAGATAGAAGGCGATGAGCTGAATCATGTGCGCGCGCCCTTACCGATAGGGCGCGTCGGCGGCAAGGTTGGCAGCGATCGCGCGCTCCCATTTGTCGCCGTTGGCGAGCAGCTTGGCCTTGTCATAGAGCAGCTCCTCGCGCGTTTCGGTCGCGAATTCGAAATTCGGCCCCTCGACGATCGCATCGACCGGGCAGGCTTCCTGGCAGAAGCCGCAATAGATGCACTTCGTCATGTCGATGTCGTAGCGGGTCGTACGGCGCGACCCGTCGTCGCGCGGCTCGGCCTCGATCGTGATCGCCTGCGCGGGGCAGACCGCCTCGCACAGCTTGCACGCGATGCAGCGCTCCTCGCCGTTCGGATAGCGGCGCAGCGCATGCTCGCCGCGGAACCGCGGCGACAGCGGATTCTTCTCGAAGGGATAGTTGATCGTCGCCTTCGGCTTGAAGAAATATTTGAGCGTCAGCCAGTGCGCCTGCACGAATTCCCACAGGGTGAAGGTTCTGACGAAGTGGGCGATGGTGCTCATTTGGATTGTGCCTTTGCCCATTTGGCCTGATACGTCTCAAAACTGCCTTCAAGCTGATCGAAGGCCTCCAGCTTCAGTTCGCGAGTGCAGGTACCGCTCAAAATCTGGGGAGGCTTGGAGTCTCCGTCGAACGTCATGACCACTCCCTCCTTCGCGCCGTTCCTATTGTCCAAATTGAACAGCAGCGTGGCACGGCGATCCCCATTGTTGCCGACGATTTCCATGTTCGGTGGATTCCCGCCAACATAACCAATCGTGAAAGCGGGTAGTACCTTGTCGGGGTCAAAAATCTGCACGGATTGATGCGGAAACGGCACGTCCAATGCGATCCCAAATGCAACCAGATGCTTCTCGCCGATGGCACGAACTTCGCCAGTCTCATCGCGTAGTTTCTCGGCTGCCGTAACATCGACAGGAAGGCAAACAATCGCAAGCGACCGAGGAGCAGAGCCATTAGCCGTTTGTGCATAGGCAGGAAGCAACGTCGTATTGGCGAGGGCGAGCATCGTTATCGCTGTCAGCTTCAGGAAGGCCCACCTCATGCCCCATACCTCGTCAGCATCAGATAGCCCGAGATCAGGAACACCCAGATCAGCGAGATCGGCAGGAAGACCTTCCAGCCCAGCCGCATGAGCTGGTCATAGCGATAACGCGGGACGGTCGCCTTCACCCACGAG
Source organism: Sphingopyxis sp. GW247-27LB (assembly GCF_002277025.1). GTDB lineage: Bacteria > Pseudomonadota > Alphaproteobacteria > Sphingomonadales > Sphingomonadaceae > Sphingopyxis. Next base: position 542,516 of record NZ_NIWD01000002.1, on the reverse strand, counting down.
AAGGCGAAGAAGAAGAAGAAGATCTTGGCGAACAGCCAGACGATGCCCGGAACGACGTAGAGCGGCGCCCAGTCGATCGGGGGGAGCCAGCCGCCCCAGAAGAGCACCGCGTTGAGCGTGCACATCAGCAGCACGTTCGCATATTCGCCGAGCCAGAAGAGGGCGAAGCTCATCGACGAATATTCGGTCTGGTAACCCGCGACGAGTTCGCTTTCGGCCTCGGTCAGATCGAACGGGGTGCGCGCGGTCTCTGCCAGCGACGAGATGAAGAACAGCACCGCGAGCGGGAAGAGCAGCAGGTTGAAGCCGAAGGCGTTGACCAGCCCGAGCCCGTGGCCCTGCTGCGCCTTTACGATCTCGTTGAGGTTGAAGCTGTCGGCGAACAGCACGACGCCGATCAGGATGAAACCGATCGACACTTCATAGCTGATCATCTGCGCCGAGGCGCGCATCGCGGAGAAGAAGGGATATTTGGAGTTCGACGACCAGCCCGATAGGATGACGCCGTAAACGCCGAGCGAGCTGATCGCGAGGATGTAGAGCAGCCCGACATTGATGTCGGCGAGCACCGCGCCCGAATTGAACGGGATCACCGCCCACGCCATCAGCGCCACCGTGAAGGTGATGATCGGCGCGATCAGGAACAGGCCGCGGTTCGCGCTCGACGGAATGATCGTTTCCTGCAGAAACACCTTCAGCCCGTCGGCGAAGCTCTGGAGCAAGCCGAACGGTCCGACGACGTTCGGCCCGCGCCGCAGCGCCATCGCCGCCCAGATCTTGCGGTCGGCATAGATGATCATCGCGACCGCGAGCATCAGCGGCAGCGCGATGAGCAGGATGCCGCAGATCGTCGCGACGCCCCACGCCCATTCGTAGGACATGCCAAGGGATTGGAAAAACTCGGTCATTCCGCCGCCTCCGCATAATCGCCGCCGTGGAGCAATTCGTCCGAGCAGCGCTGCATCGTCGGCGAGGCGCGGCAGATGGCGTTGGTCAGGTAGAAGTCCTTGATCGGCGACGGGATCGCGCGCGCCTCGGGCTTGGCGGGCAGCTTGGGGACCGTCCAGCCGTAACCGGCGAGCCCTTCGGCGCCGAGCGCGGGCACCGCCGCGATCATCGCCGCGCGGCACTCGGCGAAGCTGTCGAAGCCGACATTCACGCCGAGCGCATCGGCGAGGGCGCGGAAAATGCTCCAGTCCTCGCGCGCGTCGCCGGGGGCGAACACCGCCTTCTCGCTGCGCTGGACGCGACCCTCGGTGTTGACCGTGGTGAAATCCTTTTCGGTCCAGGCGGCCGCCGGCAGGACGACATCGGCGGCGTGCGCGCCCTTGTCGCCATGATGGCCGACATAGACCTTGAACGTGTCCACGAAGGCCGAGAAATCGACCTCGTCGGCGCCGAGGAAGAAGGCGAGCTTCGGTTTCGCCGCGACGATGTCCCTGATCCCGCCCGGCTGCGAATAGCCGAGCATCAGCGCACCCATGCGCGCGGCCGAGAAATGGACGACGTTGAAGCCGTTCCAGCCATCCTTGACCGCGTTCACCGACTTGGCGAGCGCCAGCGCCGCGCCGTGGACGCCGGGCACCGACAGCGCGCCGCCGCCGAAGATCAGCATCGGCCGCTCGGCGCCCTTCAGCGCATCGAGCGCCGCCTGCGGCAGCTTCGCGACCAGCGAGGCATCGTCGCCGAGCCATTCGACCTTGTAGGTCAGGTCAATCTCGGGCCCGATGCCGAACACCTTCGCGCCCTTCTTCCACACCGCCTTGCGGACGCGCGTGTTGATCAGCGGCGCTTCCCAGCGCAGGTTCGTGCCGACGAGCAGGATCACGTCGGCATTTTCGGCCTCGGCGATGCCGGTGTTGAAATTGACCGCCGACAGGCTGGTGACGTCATAGTCGAGTCCGGTCTGGCGCCCTTCGAACAGGGTGCCGCCGAGCGCGTTCACGAGTGCCTTCGCTGCGAACATCGTCTCGCAATCGGCCATGTCGCCCGCGATCGCCGCGACCGACGCCCCCGCGTTCACCGCCTTGATCGCCTCGAACGCTTCGGCCCAGCTCGCTTCGACGAGCTGGCCGTCCTTGCGAACGAACGGACGGTCGAGACGGCGGCGGATCAGGCCGTCGACATGGTGGCGCGTCTTGTCGCTCGCCCATTCCTCGTTCACATCGTCGTTGACGCGCGGCAGCACGCGCAGCACCTGGCGCCCGCGACTGTCGATGCGGACGTTGGTGCCGACCGCGTCCATCATGTCGATGCCGAGCGTCTTGGTGAGTTCCCACGGCCGCGCCTCGAACGCATAGGGCTTCGACGTCAGCGCGCCGACCGGGCAGAGGTCGACGACGTTGCCCGAAAGCTCGCTCGCGACCGCGCGCTCGAGATACGAGGTGATCTGCATATTCTCGCCGCGATAGATCGCGCCGATATCCTCGACCCCGGCGACTTCCTCGGCGAAACGGACGCAGCGCGTGCACTGGATGCAGCGCGTCATCACCGTCTTGACGATCGGCCCCATATATTTCTCGGTCACCGCGCGCTTGTTCTCGTCATAGCGCGTCGCGCCGCGGCCATAGGCGACCGACTGGTCCTGCAGGTCGCATTCGCCGCCCTGGTCGCAGATCGGGCAGTCGAGCGGGTGGTTGATGAGCAGGAACTCCATCACCCCTTCGCGCGCCTTCTTGACCATCGGGCTGTCGGTCTTGATCACCTGCCCCTCGGCCGCGGGCAGCGCGCACGACGCCTGCGGCTTCGGCGGCCCGGGCGACACTTCGACCAGGCACATGCGGCAATTGCCGGCGATCGACAGCCGCTCGTGATAGCAGAAGCGCGGGATTTCCTTCCCCGCCATCTCGCACGCCTGCAGGACGGTCGCGCCCTGCGGGACGTCGAGTTCCAGGCCGTCTACGGTTACTTTAGGCATTAGTTCGCTTTCGCCAAGTTGCCGCCGTGCGATACCGCGACGGCGCGCTCATACAGGGCCTGCGCCAGGGTGGAATCCATGGCGACTTTCGTGAAGACCAGTTGCTCCCTGGGAGTCACGCACGCCTCGAAGGTCGGCCGCAGCGCGGCAAGCGCCTGATGCTCCTCGCTCGATCCCGGAAGAGCGAGCACGAAAGTGCGCGTCGTGTCCGGGGCGACACGCATCACGCATGCGCCGAACGCGTGATAGCCCCGGTCCTCTTCCGATGGCTGTTCGGGCGGAAGCGCGGCGAAGCCGGGCTCGTCCTTGCCGAACTCGCGCAGATACAGCGCGCGATAGAGAGGGCCGCGAATGGCGGCCGCGTCCATCCTCAAAAAACCGCCGTTCAGGCATTCGGGTTTGACGAGCGCCTGAAAAGCCTTGTTCGCTTCGGGTTGCGACGTCACGGCGAGGGCTTCCTTGGTCATCCTTGGCCTTGCTTTGACCACGCATGCCGCGAACCGATAAAGCGTGTCGCGCGCCTGATCCGTTTCGGTCACGTCCCGGGTGGAGAGGTTCGCAGCCACCTGACCCTGCGATGGGGCAGCGGCGAACAGGCACGATGCCGCCATCAGCGATGCGCCGACGGCAGTTCGCCCCCGCTTTGCCGAAAGCGCGCGTTTCGTGTCGAGAGGGAGGTGTCGGATCACCCCGCCCCGCCTTCCTTGCTCGTCACCGCGATGCGGTAGGCCGCGAGCGCCAGAAGCGCGCGCAGGCCCGAACGGTTGGTGCGGAACTCGGTCCCTTGCTTGACGCAGCCCGACAGTTGCGGCCCGATCGCCGTCAGCGCGGCCTTTTCCGCGTCGCTCATCACCTCGGTGCGGAACAGCGCGGCCGTATCCTTCGGCGCGCGCATCGCGATGCACATCGAAATGGCCTCGCTGTCGGTGCGCGCGGCGATCGGCGCCGCCGAACGGTCGATCGCGAGATCGGCGGCGAGCGCATCGGCCGAAAATTCATCGATCAGCAGATGCTCGGCAAGGTTGCCGGCGAACAACAGCTGCGAAAAGCCGAGCCGGCTGCCGATCGCGCAACGCGAATGGCCCTTCGCCAGGCGCTCGACGTCCTTGCGATATTCCGCGGTGCGATAATCCTTCGCGAGCAGCTTCTCGACGCCGGGCCGGGTGGTCTCGACGACGCAGCCGGCGAAATTATACATCGCCTGCGCCGCGAGCGGCGTGATCGGCTTCGCCGCTTCGTCGCCCTTGGACGCCCGCGCCGCGTCGGCCGCCACCATCCGGTCGTGCGGATTGGCGTTGGCCGAATTGACCTCGCGCTGCGCCATCGCGGGCGTCGCGACCATCGCGGCGGCCGCGAGCAGGATCGAAAGAGCCTTCGTCATTCGGCAGCCTCCAGCGCGCCGCCATTCTCACGGATGCGGCGTTCGAGTTCGGGGCGGAAGTGGCGGATCAGGCCCTGGATCGGCCATGCCGCCGCGTCGCCGAGCGCGCAGATGGTGTGGCCCTCGACCTGCTTGGTCACGTCGAACAGCGTGTCGATCTCGCTGATGTCGGCGTCGCCGGTGCGCAGCCGCTCCATCACGCGCCACATCCAGCCGGTGCCCTCGCGACACGGGGTGCACTGGCCGCAGCTTTCATGCTTGTAGAAATAGCTGATGCGGCTGATCGCCTGGACGACGTCGGTCGACTTGTCCATCACGATCGCGGCGGCGGTGCCGAGTCCCGAGCCCAGTTCCTTGAGCCCGTCGAAATCCATCGGCGCGTCCATGATCTGCGCAGCGGGAACCAGCGGCACCGACGATCCGCCGGGGATCACCGCGAGCAGATTGTCCCAGCCGCCGCGGATGCCGCCGCAATGGGTGTCGATCAGCTCGCGGAAGCTGATGCCCATCTCTTCCTCGACGACGCACGGCTTGTTCACATGGCCGCTGATCTGGAAGAGCTTGGTGCCCTTGTTGTTCTCGCGCCCGAAGCTCGAGAACCACGCCGCGCCGCGGCGCAGGATCGTCGGGACGACCGCGATGCTCTCGACATTGTTGACCGTCGTCGGGCAGCCATAGAGGCCCGCGCCCGCCGGGAATGGGGGCTTCAGGCGCGGCTGGCCCTTCTTGCCCTCGAGGCTTTCGATCATCGCGGTTTCTTCGCCGCAGATATAGGCGCCGGCGCCGCGGTGGACGAAGACGTCGAAATCATAACCCGACTTCGCGGCGTTCTTGCCGAGCAGGCCGGCGTCATAGGCCTCCTGCACCGCGGCGAAGAGCGTTTCGGCCTCGCGGATGAACTCGCCGCGGATGTAGATGTACGCGGCGCGCGCGCGCATCGCATAGCCCGCGATCAGCGCGCCCTCGATCAGCTTGTGCGGATCGTGGCGGATGATCTCGCGGTCCTTGCAGCTACCTGGCTCGGATTCGTCGGCGTTGATGACAAGGAAGCTCGGGCGGTCGGCGCGCGGCTCCTTTGGCATGAAGCTCCACTTGAGCCCGGTCGGAAAGCCCGCGCCGCCGCGGCCGCGCAGCCCCGACGCCTTGATCTCCTCGATGATCGCGTCCTGGCCGCGGCTCATCAGATCCTTCGTCTTGTCCCAATCGCCCCGTGCCTCGGCGGCCTTCAGGTTCCACGGCTGGAAGCCGTAGAGATTGGTGAAAATGCGGTCCTTGTCGGCGAGCATCAGCGACCCCCACCCTTCTTGAGCATCGTGTAGGCGATATAGCCGAGCCCGAGGATCAGCAGCGGCCCGAGCAGCGCGAAGGTCACGCGCAGCACGAAGCCGAGCACGACGAGCGCGCCGATGATCGCGAGGATCGTGATGATATCCTTCTGGGTCATCACCATTCCTTCCGGTAATCGTGGTTGGCGTCGACCATGGCCTTCAGCGTCGTCGGGCCGCCCTCGGGCTCGCTGGTGTGACGATCGGAAAGCTGGGTACCGGTCTTCGGCTGCTCGCCCGCCGCCAGCGCATCGAGGATGCGCGTCGTGCTGTCGTAGTCGAGGTCTTCGTAATTATCGTCGTTGATCTGGACCATCGGCGCGTTGGCGCAATTGCCCATGCACTCGACCTCGGTCAGCGTGAACAGCCCGTCGGGGGTGGTCTTGCCCTTGACCATGCCGCGGTTCTTGCACGCGGCCATGACATCGTCCGACCCGCGCAGCAGGCACGGCGTCGTGCCGCACACCTGCACATGATAGCGGCCGACCGGCGCGAGATTGTACATGGTGTAGAAGGTCGCGACCTCATAGGCGCGGATGAACGGCATATCGAGCTCGGCCGCGACATATTCGATCACCGGCACCGGCAGCCAGCCCTGCGTGTTCGTCTCGGCCCCGACCTGGCGCTGCGCGAGGTCGAGCAACGGCATCACCGCCGACCGCTGCCGCCCGGCGGGATAGCGCGCGATCACGGCCTTCGCCTTGTCGGCATTTTCGGCCGTCCACGCAAAAGTGCCCCAGCGCGCGCGGACTTCGGCTTCGTCGGGGATTTGGGGTGCGTCAGCCATGCGCAGAAACCTTCGAGCCTTTTTTAACGGCGAGCTTCGCAAAATACGCGCCCACCCAGAGCAAATTTGCAGCCGCGAGTTCGCCGCCCACGTCTAATCCACGAACGAAATGCAAGTAGCTGAACGCAAGCGCAGCACCGAGGCCCATAGTATGAACGACATCCAATAGCCTCATCACCGGTCGCACTCCCCGAACACGACGTCGATGGCGCCGATGATCGCGGTGGTGTCGGCGAGCATGTGGCCCTTCGCCATCATGTCCATCGCCTGAAGGTGACTGAACGCCGTCGGGCGGATCTTGCAGCGGTACGGCTTGTTGGTGCCGTCGCTGACCAGATAGACGCCGAATTCGCCCTTGGGGCTTTCGGTCGCGACATAGACTTCGCCCGCCGGGACGTGGAAGCCTTCGGTATAAAGCTTGAAGTGATGGATCAGCGATTCCATCGACTGCTTCATCTCGCCGCGCTTCGGCGGCACGACCTTGCGGTCGAGGCTCGCGACCGGGCCCGAGGGCATGTCGCGCAGGCACTGCTTGATGATGCGCGCCGACTGATAGACTTCCTGCACGCGGACCATGAAGCGGTCGTAGCAATCGCCGCGTGTGCCGACGGGAATGTCGAACTCCATCGCGGCATAGGCGTCATAGGGCTGCGACTTGCGGATGTCCCATGGGATGCCGCTGCCTCGGATCATCGGGCCCGAGAAGCCCCACGCCAGCGCGTCTTCCTTGCTGACCGTCGCGATGTCGACGTTGCGCTGCTTGAAGATGCGGTTGTCGATGACGAGGCTCATCGCGTCGCCGAACAGCCTGGGCAGCCGCGTCTCGCACCATTCGCCGATGTCGACGAGCAGCTTTTCGGGGACGTCCTGATGCACGCCGCCGGGGCGGAACCACGCCGAGTGCATCCGCGCGCCCGACGCGCGCTCGAAGAAGTTGAGGCAATCCTCGCGCAGCTCGAACACCCACAGGTTCGGGGTCATCGCGCCGACGTCCATAACGTGGCTGCCGATGTTGAGCATGTGATTGCAGATGCGCGTCAGCTCGGCGAACAGCACGCGCAGATATTGCGCACGCGCCGGCACCTCGAGGTCGAGCAATTTCTCGATCGCGAGGACATAGCTGTGCTCCATGCCGAGCGGCGAGCAATAGTCGAGCCGGTCGAAATAGGGCAGCGCCTGCAGATAGGTCTTGTATTCGATCAGCTTTTCGGTGCCGCGGTGGAGCAGCCCGACGTGCGGGTCGACCCGCTCGATGATCTCGCCGTCAAGCTCCATCACCATGCGCAGCACGCCGTGCGCCGCGGGATGCTGCGGACCGAAGTTGATCGTGTAATTGGTGACGACCTGATCGCCCGCCGTGTCGGCGGTGTCGACCGGATAGCCTTCGAACATGTCGCTGCCGTGGTGCTTGACCGCTCCGGAAGCCATTTGGGGAGAGTCGGTCATGCGTCGCCTCCTTTAGGCTTGCGCGGTTTCGCGGGGGCCTTGGGCTTGGCGGGCGCCTTTTCGGCCTTCGCCGTCGCGGGCGTCTTGGCCTTCGCGGCGGGCTTCGCCTTCGCGCCGTCCTTGCTCGGCTTGGCCGCGGCCTTGTTCGCGCTCTTACCGGCGCCGGTCTGCGCTTCGCGGTCGGTGGTCTTCGGGGTCGGCGGCGGCGCGGCCTTGGCGTCGTCGGCCTTCTTCACTTGCTGCGCGGTCATCGGGCTCGGCGCGCCCTTGCCGGGTGCTTCGCCGGTGCCGCCGGCCTTTTCGTCGCCGGGCAGGATATAGTCGGCGCCCTCCCACGGGGAGAGGAAGTCGAAATTGCGGAAATCCTGCGCCAGCCGCACCGGTTCATACACGACGCGCTTGTCCTCTTCGGAATAGCGCAGCTCGGTATAGCCGGTGAGCGGAAAGTCCTTGCGCTGCGGATGCCCCTGGAACCCATAGTCGGTCAGGATGCGGCGCAGGTCGGGGTTGCCGCTGAACAGCACCCCGTACATGTCGAACACCTCACGCTCGAGCCAGCCGGCGTTCGGCCACACCGGCACCACGGTCGGCACCGGAGTCGCCTCGTCGGTCGACACGCGCACGCGCAGGCGATGATTCTTCGTGACGCTGAGCAGGTGATAGACGACCTCGAAGCGCTCGGGCCGGTCGGGATAGTCGACCCCGGCGATCTCCATGAGTTGCTGATATTCGAGGACGTCGCGAAGCTGCACCATCACGCCGGCGATCGCCTCGCGCGTCACGGTGATGCTGTCTTCCTCGACCGCCTGCACATGCGCGAGCAGATCCTTGCCGAGCAGCTTTTCGAGCGCGGCGGCGAGACCCTCGCGCGGCGCAACCAGGGGAGCGGGATTGGTCATCAGCGTTCGATTGTCCCGACGCGGCGGATCTTCCGCTGCAATTGCATCACGCCATAAAGCAGAGCCTCGGCGGTCGGCGGGCAGCCGGGGACATAGATGTCCACGGGCACGATGCGGTCGCAGCCGCGCACCACCGAATAGCTGTAGTGATAATAGCCGCCGCCGTTGGCGCAGCTGCCCATCGAGATGACATATTTGGGGTTCGACATCTGGTCGTACACCCGGCGCAGCGCGGGCGCCATCTTGTTGCACAGCGTGCCCGCGACGATCATCACGTCGGACTGGCGCGGGCTGGCGCGCGGCGCGGCGCCGAAACGCTCCATGTCATAGCGCGGCATGTTGACGTGGATCATCTCGACCGCGCAGCAAGCGAGCCCGAAGGTCATCCACCAGAGAGAGCCCGTGCGCGCCCAGTTGAACAAATCCTCGGTCGAGGTGACGAGGAAGCCCTTGTCGCCGACCTCGGCGTTGAGATCGTCGAAAAAGCCCTGGTCCGGATTCGTCCCCGGTGCGACAGGGCTTGCGACCGGCATCTGGCCGGGAGTCAGGATCGTTGAAGTGCTCATTCCCAATCCAGCGCGCCTTTTTTCCACGCGTACACAAGGCCGATCGCAAGCTCGGCCAGAAACACCATCATCGTCGCCCAGCCAGCCCAGCCGATCTCCTTCAGGCTGACGGCCCAGGGAAAGAGGAAGGCGGCTTCGAGGTCGAAGATGATGAACAAAATGGCGACCAGATAGAATCGCACGTCGAACTGACTGCGAGCGTCTTCAAAGGCGGGAAAGCCGCATTCATACTCAGCCAGCTTTGCCGGGTCGGGCTTGTGCGCGCCGGTCAGGCGGGCAACGCCCATCGGCAGGAACACGAAGGCCGCCGACAATCCGAGCGCGATGGCCAGGAAAATCAGGATTGGCAGATATTGCGTCAGGTCGACCATGGGAGCTCGCAGTCATGTTTTCGGGTGTTGGCCACCCGTTTATGCGGGCGCTTTAGGCCAGCGCGCCGCGCCTCGCAAGCATTGCGGGCAGGAAAATGCCGGCACCGCCGACAAAAGCGCGAAGGCGGGTGGCAGCTGGCCCCGACCCTGTGCTAGGCCCTTGGCAGAGGGGCTGTTTTTGCCGGATAGCCAGCATCCGGCGCGTGGATGGGAGCTCTTATGGGACGATCGTCAATCGCGGCTGCACTGGCGCTCGGCGCGGCCGCACTCGCGGCCACGCCCGCTCAGGCCGAACTGGTCAGTGCCGCCAATCCCCAGAAGATCAAGGAAATCATGGAGTCGCGCGGCTGGCCGGCCAATCTCGTCATGAACGCAGGTGAGGATCCCTATATCGAAAGCGACCGCGACGGGCTGCAATTCCTCGTCATCTTCATGAACTGCACCGCGGGTCGCAACTGCCGGACGCTGCAATATTATATGGGATTCGGCGCCGCCAAAAACGTTTCGCTCGAACGCTTCAACGAATGGAATCGCGAAAAGCGCTTCGCTCGCGCCTATCGCAGCGAAAAGGGCGCGCCGGTGCTCGAAATGGACGTCGACGTCGACTTCAAGGGCATCCCGCGCGAGAATCTCAGCGAGACCTTCAACACCTGGGCGGCGCTGATGGACAGCTATCGCGATTTCGTTTTTGGTGACGGGTAGAATTGCAATCGAGGGGGGCGATCAAATGACGATGACGGGATCGGTGCGATGGATGCTGCTCGCGGCGGCGTTGGCAACGGCCAGCAGCGCGGCGGCGGCCGAAGACCCGCGCGTCTTCGCCGATGCCGATCAGATCGCGGCGCTGCTGAAGACCGAAGGCCATGAGGCCAAAGTCTCAGTAGACAAAGCCGGCGACCGGATGATCGAGTCGCAGCACAACGACCGCAACTATCGCATTTTCTTCTACGGCTGCAGCGAAGGCATCGTTGCGGGTCCCTGTACGTCGGTGCAATTCTACATCGCCTTCACGCGCGGCAAACCCTTTCCCGCCGACCGGATCGCCGAATGGAACGGCAATTGGCGCTTCGGCCGTGCCTACCTCGACAGCGAAAAGGATCCGGTTATCGAAATGGACCTCAATCTCGACGCCGGCGGCATGTCGAAGGCGCTGTTCCTCGATACGCTCGACATCTGGTTCGAAGTGCTCGGCAATTTCGACGAGTTCGTCTTCACCGACCCGGATGCGAAAAAGGCCGACAGCCCGGAGCCGAAGCCGGCGGATTGAGGTCGTCCCGCTACGGTGAGAATCCGCTCCATCAGAGCCTGATGACATCAATTTGAACATCATTGCGAGGAGCGAAGCGACGCGGCAATCCAGAGTGGCGGTAAMCGTCCTGGATTGCTTCGCTTCGCTCGCAATGACGAAGGTGGGCCAATCTAAAATCATCCGCTCCACACTGGAACGGCCGCCCGCTCAGGCGCCGCGCAGCGCGCCTGCGACCAGCTTTTGCAGTTTCGAGTGCACCGCCCCGCTGCCCGCGATATATTCGCCGCGCTCGATCGCGCGGTCGCCGCCGCGGAAGTCGCTGACAAAGCCGCCGGCTTCGCGCACCAGCAGCATGCCGGCGGCGACGTCCCAGATGTTGAGCTCGCTCTCCCAGAAGCCGTCGAAGCGGCCCGCAGCGACCCAGGCGAGGTCGAGGCTCGCGGCGCCGAAGCGGCGGATACCCGCGACTTCGGGTGCGACCGCGCCGAAGATGCGGCTCCACTGCGCCATGTCGCCATGGCCCATGAAGGGGATGCCGGTCGCGATCAGGCATTCGTTGAGGTGGCGACGCGACGCGACGCGCAGGCGCCGGTCGTGCAGCCACGCGCCGCGGCCGCGCTCGGCCCAATAGCTCTCGTCGGTGACCGGCTGATAGATCAGCGCCGCGGTGACGTCGCCCCAGCCGCCGCCGAGCTTCGGTTCCTGCACCGCGATCGAGATCGCGAATTGCGGGATCGCGTGCAGGAAATTCGACGTGCCGTCGAGCGGGTCGATGATGAAGCGCGGCTTGCCCTCTTCCCCCGCGATCTCGCCGGCTTCTTCCATCAGGAAGCCCCAGCCCGGACGCGCGTGGGTCAGCTCGTCATAAAGGGTGCGTTCGGCCGCCTGGTCGGCCTTCGACACGAAGTCGGCGGGCCCCTTTTGCGACACCTGCAGATGCTCGATCTCGCCGAAGTCGCGGCGCAGCTTGGTGCCCGCCTTGCGCGCGGCGCGTTCCATGACGGTGATGATGCCGGAAATGGCCATTGTTCATTCTCCCCCCTCCCGCTTGCGGGAGGGGTCGGGGGAGGGAATGTTTCCTACCGGGAAGCGCCGCCCTCGACAGGCCCTCCCCTAACCCCTCCCGCAAGTGGGAGGGGAACTCAATCAGTCCGCGCGGCGCACATATTCGCGGTCATAGACGTTGACCACGATGCGGGTGCCGCTGGTGATGTGCGGCGGCACCATCACGCGCACGCCATTGTCGAGGATCGCGGGCTTGTAGGACGACGACGCCGTCTGGCCCTTCACCACCGCGTCGGCCTCGACGATCGTCGCTTCGATCTGCTCGGGCAGTTCGACCGAGATCGGGCGCTCTTCCCACAGTTCGAGCACGACATCCATGCCGTCCTGCAGGAATTCGTGCGCGTCGCCGACGACATCCTTGCCGATGGTGATCTGCTCGTACGTATCCTTGTCCATAAAGACGAGATCGTCGCCCTCGGCATAGAGATACTGGAAATCCTTGGTGTCGAGGCGGACCTTCTCGACCGTGTCCGCGCTGCGGAAGCGGTTGTTGAGCTTACGCCCGTCGATCAGATTCTTGGCTTCGACCTGCATATAGGCGCCGCCCTTGCCCGGCTGGGTGTGCTGGATCTTGGTGACCTTCCAGATGCCGCCTTCAAATTCGATAATATTGCCGGGACGGATTTCAACGCCGGTGATCTTCATCGCGCACACTCACAGTTCAAGGATGGAAAGAGCCGCCGGCGCGCCACAGCACGCCGGTCACAGGAGCGCGCCCTTAGCGGGGCACGCGCCCGAGGGCAAGCGGCGCGTGCGGTCAGGCCGTGGCTTGGACCATCCGGCGCGTCCGCGCATAGCTGAGGACGATGAGCCCAGCGAACAGGCCAAGGCCGATCAGCACCGAAGGCAGCTGGAATCCGTCGCCCACCACCGCGAGCGGCGCATCCTTGTCGGTCACATAGACCGCTCCGGCATAGAAGACGCCGAACAGGCTGTCGCCAACGATCATGCCGGTCGCGGTCAAAACGCCCATGCGATGCGCGAAGGCCGGGTTGGAGCGCCGTTCGGCCCAGCGATCATAAAACCAGCCCCCGACCGCGCCGATCACGACGGGCAGGATGACCGCCATCGGCAGATAGATGCCGATGCCGATCGCGAGCGGCGGTAGCCGCAGCTTGCGCGCGCGTCCGAGCATCTCGTCGACCAGGATGAAACCGGCACCGGCGAGCGCGCCATAGCTCAGCATCGTCCAGTTGAGATCGCCGCCCAGTACGCCCTTTGCCAGCGAGGAGATGAGTCCCGCCTGCGGCGCAGCGAGCGCGTTTGGCCCGGCACCGGGCACGCCGACGAAGCCGACGGTCTCGTTGAGCACATTGAGGACCGGCGGCACGACAAGCGAACCGAACACGACGCCGATGATCAACGCCACCTGCTGCTTCCACGGCGTCGCGCCCACCAGTTGACCGGTCTTGAGATCCTGCAGATTGTCGTTCGAGATCGTCGCGATGCCGAAGACGAGGCCGGTCACGATCAAAGCATAGGCGACCATGGCTGCGCTCGCCTCGTCTCCGCCGCCACGGCCGAGCAACCCGACGAGCAGCAGCGACGATGCGATGATCGCGAGAATGCCGATGCCCGACACGGGAGAGTTGGACGCTCCGATGAGGCCAGCCATATAGCCAGTTACCGACGCGATCATCAGGCCGATCACGATGATGAAGACGAGCGCACCGGCAACGAGAATCGCCGCCGAGCCCGCAAGCGGGCCGCCGGCAAGCACCGACCAGAGCAGCCAGGCGGTCGGCAGCAGGATCAGCAGCGAGCCGCCGAACACCCAGCCGATCGAAATATCCTGCTCCTCGACCGCGAGGGCAGCGCCCGCATGACGCGCCCTGCTCGCCGCCATGGCCGAACGTATCCCGCCGATCACAGGGCTCGCGATCTTAAGGAGCGTCCAGAGCGCGGCGACCGCGATCACGCCCGCGCCGAAAAAGCGGACCTCATCGCGGAATACGGTGTTCGCGATCGTTTCGGCGTCGGCCCCGGCGACACCCTGCGTCAGGATCGGCAGCAATATCCACCAGCCGGTGACCAGTCCGACGAGTTGGGCGAGGCCGACCGACAGACCGACGAGATGCCCGACCCCGAACAGTGCGAAGCCCAATCCGCCCGCGATGCCGGTCGCGCCCGCCCCAACCTTGAACCAGCGCGCGACCTCTCCCGCGGCAAGCTTCATCTGGGTGAGCAGTGCAAAGCCGGCCGCGATCAGCCCGTTCCACAGAAGCGCCGACAAGCCCGCCTTGTTCTCCTCCGCTCCCTCGGCGCTTGCGGCACCGACGCGCAGCACTTCGGCGGCGGCCCGCCCTTCGGGATAGGGCAGGTCCGCGTCGACAACGAGAGCGCGGCGCAGCGGCACGGAGAAGAGCACGCCCAAAATGCCGCCGAGCATGGTGATCGCGGTCGTTTCGAGCAGCGGAAAGCCCTGCCAGTAGCCGACCATCACGAGTCCCGGCAGCACGAAGATGATCGCCGCGAGCGTTCCCGCCGCGCTGGCGATCGTCTGAACGATGTTGTTTTCGAGAATCGTCGATCCGCTCATATGGCGCAGCAGCGCCATCGATATCACAGCGGCGGGAATCGAGGTCGCGAAGGTCAGCCCGACCTTGAGCCCGAGATAGACGTTCGCCGCGGTGAACAGCAGAGTGATCAGCCCGCCGAGGATGATCCCCCGCAGCGTGAGTTCGCGAAGCCCCGAGGCGGCTTGGTCGGTCGTTGTCATAAAATGTCTCCCCGGCGCCATGCTGTTGCGCCGCGCCGCGCATTGCGCAAGCGAAAAGGCGACGAACCGAAGCCGATTTGTCGCATCGATCCAATATCGTCCCGCGCACCGCTGTCATAGCGGCGCGCATGATGAGCATCGATTATAGCGACCAGCTTCGCCCCCCGCGCCGGACGGCGCCCAAGAATCCGCGCCGCGCGACCCCCTGCGCCGGCCTGTTCGGCTGGCGCAAGGACGAGCAGCGGCGCGACAGGGACGATGAGACGCCGCACCGCGACTATCCGGCCGGCTGACCCTCCAGCACCGCCGCAAAGGCGCGCACCGCCGCCGCGGGGCCGCCTTCGTGGTTCCACACCGCGCCCGATACCGCGAGGAAATCGGCGCCGGCGTCGACCAGTTCCCCGGCGTTGGCGGGCGTGATCCCGCCGATCGCGACGCAGGGCAGCTCGAACAACCCCTGCCACCAGGTCAGGATTTCGGGATCGGCGTGATGCTCGACCGCCTTGGTCGTGGTCGGAAAGAAGGCGCCGAAAGCGACATAATCGGCCCCGGCCTCGCCCGCCTCCATCGCGAGATGGCGGCTGGCATGGCAGGTCACGCCGATCTGGGCATCGGGCCCGAGCAGGCGCCGCGCTTCCTTCGGATCGCCGTCGCCCTGCCCCAGATGGACGCCGTCGGCGCGCAGCCGCCTCGCGAGCGCCATGTCGTCGTTGACGATGAAGGCGGTCTCGTGCGCAGCGCAGATCGCCTGCAGCGGTTCGGCGAGCCGCGCCGCCTCGTGCTGGTCCACCCCCTTGACGCGAAACTGGAAGGCCGCGACCGGCGCGGCGGAGAGCGCCTCTTCTAGCCGGGCAGGAAAATCGCCCCCGACGTCGAGTGGCGAAATCAGATAGAGCTGGCAGGTCCGTGTGGTCATGGCGGGTTCATAGCCACGCCGCCATGCTCGGGCAAATGCAGAAAATGCCGCGCCTCGTCGCCCTGTCGCTGGTCGTCCCGCTCGCCCTCTCCGCCTGCGCGGCGAGCCGGTCGGCGCCGCCCGAACCCGCGCCCCTTCCCGACGCCTCCAGCGTCGCCCTCGGCCAGCGCGCCTATGCCGACGGCCCGGTGATCCAGCCGGTGCGGATCCTCGAAGACAGCCGCTGCCCCGAGAATGTGATGTGCGTGTGGGCCGGGCAGGTGCGGCTCAAGATGCGGTGGATTCGCCCCGGCGGCCGCTCGCAGGCGTTCGAGGCGATTCTCGGCAAGCGCATCCCGCTCGCCGACGGCACGATCCTGCTCGAAAGAGTCACGCCAGCACGGCACACCGGACGGCCGATCAAGTCCGAGGATTATCGCTTCGCATTCCGCTTCGACGGCGGGCTTTGAGTTCCTCGTCATTGCGAGCGCAGCGAAGCAATCCAGAGTAACGTAGACCGCCCTAGATTGCTTCGCTGCGCTCGCAATGACAGAAATATGGGTGTCAGCGCACCCGCGCCAGCACGAACCCGTCCCATTTCTTCGCGCCCACGGTCTGCACCGCGGTCGCATCGAGCCGTTCGTCGGCCGCCAGCATGTCGAACAGCGCGCGGGTGCCGACGATGCGTTCGTCATGGCTGTCCGCCTCCAGCACTCCGCCCTCACGCACGACATTGTCGACGACAATCACCGTGCCGCTGCGCCCCAGCCGGATCGCCTCGGCGACATAATGGGCATTGCCCTGCTTGTCGGCGTCGATGAAGACGAAGTCGAAGGGCGCCTCTCCGGTCATCGCGGCGAGGCTGTCCTTCGCCGGGCCGACGCGGATATCGACCTTGTCCGACACCCCCGCACGCTCCAGATTCTCGCGCGCGACGCCGGCGTGCTTGCGATCGATCTCCAGCGTCACCAGTTCGCCGCCCTCGGCCAGCGCGCGGGCAAGCCAGATGGTCGAATAGCCGCCGAGCGTCCCGACCTCGAGGATGCGCCGCGCCCCCGCGACCTGCGCGAGCAGCGACAGCATCTTGCCCTGCGTCGCCGACACGTCGATCGGCGGCAGGCCCTGCGCCTTGTTATTCGCGAGCGCGGCGGCGAGCGCCGCGTCATCGCCGAGCAGCTTCCCGGCGATATAATCGTCGACGGCGTGCCAGCTCGCGGCCATCAGGCGATCGAAGCGGCGTGAATCTCGTCGATCGCGCCGCCGAGCGAGGCGTTGAACTCCTCGTCGCTCATCGGGGCGCGCAGATCTTCGAGCAGGGCGCGGCTGAAGCTCGCGATGATGCCGGGGTTCTTCGCCAGCTCGGCGCACGCCTCGGGCCGCGCGAAGCCGCCCGAGAGCGCGACGACGCGGAGAACCTTGGGATGATCAACGAGCGGCTGGAACAGCCCGGCCTCGGTGGGCAGCGACAGCTTCAGCATCACCGGCGCGCCGTCCCAGGCGTCAAGCGCCGCGAGGCTTTCCTTCAGCAGCAGGCGGTCGGCGGCGTCGCGCTCGGGGCTCTTGATATTGACCTCGGGCTCGATGATCGGGACGAGGCCGTGCGCCGCGATGCGCTTCGCTTCGGCGAACTGCTGCTCGACAATCGCCTTGATTCCGGCCGGGTTGGCGAGGTTGACGACGCTGCGCATCTTGGTCCCGAACACGCCCTTCGCCACCGCACGATCGCACAGCGCGTCGAGATCGGGCATCGGCTTCATCAACTGGACGCCGTCGGCCTCCGCCTCCAGCCCCTTGTCGACCTTCAGGAACGGCACCACGCCGCGTTCCCACAGCAGCGCCGGCACGGGCTTGCCGCCGGCCTCGCCGTCCATCGTGCGTTCGAACAGGATCGCGCCGATCACCTTGTCGCCGTTGAAGCAGGGCGCGGTGACGATGCGGCTGCGCATCGCGTGGATCAGGCCGAACATTTCCTCATCGTTCGAAAAGGCGTCTTCGCCGATGCCATAGCCCTTGAGCGCCTTGGGCGTCGAACCGCCGCTCTGGTCGAGCGCGGCGATGAACCCCTGGCCCGATTTGATCTGGTCGAGCATGGCGGCATTGGCGGTGGTCATAAGATCTCCGGTTGTTTGCATACGTATGTGGCGGCGCGCATAGCTGTCCCGCGCGCGGGATGCAATGGAAGCGAAAATTCTATGCTTTCAGCGCGTCGACGCCCGGCAACGGCTTGCCTTCCATCCATTCGAGGAAGGCCCCGCCCGCGGTCGAGACGAAAGTGAAATCCTGCGCTACGCCGGCATGGTTGAGCGCCGCAACGGTATCGCCGCCGCCCGCGACCGAGATCAACGATCCCTCGCGGGTCAGCGCCGCCGCGGTCTTCGCGAGCGCGACGGTCGCCGTATCGAACGGCGGCGTTTCGAACGCACCGAGCGGGCCGTTCCACACCAGGGTGCGGCAGTTCTTGAGCACGTCGGCGAGCGCCTCGACCGCCGCCGGGCCGACATCGAGGATCATCTCGTCGGCCGCGACCTCGTGGACGTTGACGGTGCGCGTCGGCGGGTTGGGCGCGAACTGCTTCGCGACCACCACGTCATAGGGCAGATGGATGGTGCAGCCGGCCTTGTCGGCGGCGTCGAAGATCGCGTTCGCGGTATCGACCAGATCATGCTCGCACAGCGACTTGCCGACGTCGACCCCGCGCGCGGCGAGGAAGGTGTTCGCCATGCCGCCGCCGATGATCAGATGGTCGACCTGGCCTACCAGATTTTTGAGCACGTCGATCTTGCTCGACACCTTGGCGCCGCCGACCACCGCCGCGACCGGATGCGCGGGATTGCCGAGCGCGGCGTCGAGCGCCTTCAATTCGGCCTCCATCGCGCGCCCCGCATAGGCCGGCAGCCGGTGCGCGATGCCCTCGGTCGATCCGTGCGCGCGGTGCGCCGCCGAGAAGGCGTTGTTGACATAAAGATCGCCGATCTCGGCGAGCGCATCGGCGAAGGCGGGATCGTTCTTTTCCTCGCCCGCGTGGAAACGCGTATTTTCAAGCACCGCGACATCGCCGGGCGCGAGCACTGCGACGCCCGCCTGGGCGCCCTCACCGATGCAGTCGGGGATGAACATCACCGAATGGCCGAGCACGTCGGCAACCCCGTCGATGACGAGGCTCAAGGACTGGGTCGGGTTCTTCGCGCCCTTCGGCCGTCCGAAATGGGCGAGCAGCAGCACGATCGCACCCTTGTCGGACAGCTCGCGGATCGTCGGCATCGCCGCGCGGATTCGCGTGTCGTCGGCGACCGCGCCGTCGGACATCGGGACGTTGAGGTCGACGCGGACGAGGACGCGCTTGCCGGTGACGTCGCCAATGTCGTCGAGGGTCTTGAAGCTGCTCATATTCGACTCCATTCGCCCCGACAGCATCGAAGCGTCTTCGCGTCTCTATGTCTCGTCATTGCGAGGCCCCGAAGGGGCCGCGGCAATCTCCAGCGATTAGCTCATGTGTCATGGCTGGAGATTGCTTCGTCGCTGCGCTCCTCGCAATGACGATGTGCGAATGATCTTACAGCAGCCCCGCGATCACGCCGGCGGTATCCACCATGCGGTTCGAGAAACCCCATTCATTGTCGTACCAGCTCACGACGCGAACCAGCTTGCCTTCGAGAACCGCGGTTTCGAGGCTGTCGATGGTCGAGCTGGCCGGGCAGTGGTTGTAATCGATCGAAACCAGCGGCTCGTCCGAATAATCGAGGACCCCTTTCAGCGCGCCTTCCGATGCGTCCTTCAGGATCTTGTTCACTTCCTCGACGCTCGTGTCGCGCTTCGGCGTGAAGGTCAGGTCGATCAGGCTGACGTTCGGGGTCGGAATACGGACCGACGAGCCGTCGAGCTTGCCCTTGAGCTCGGGAAGCACCTCACCAACCGCGCGCGCGGCACCGGTGGTCGTCGGGATGATCGACATCGCGGCGGCGCGGGCGCGACGCTTGTCGGGGTGGATCTGGTCGAGGATCTTCTGGTCGTTGGTATAGGCGTGAATGGTGGTCATCAGCCCGCGTTCGATCCCGAGGGCATCATTGAGCACCTTGGCGACCGGCGCGAGGCAGTTGGTGGTGCAGCTCGCGTTCGAGACGACGACATGCTCGGCGGTCAGCTTGTCGTGGTTGACGCCGTACACGACGGTCAGGTCGACGCCCTTCGCGGGGGCAGAGATCAGCACGCGCTTGGCGCCAGCGGCCAGATGCTTCGACGCGCTGTCGCGATCGGCGAAGAATCCCGTGCATTCGAGCGCGATGTCGACGCCCAGCTCGGCGTGCGGCAGGTTGGCGGGGTCGCGTTCGGCGGTGACGCGAATACGCTTGCCGTCGACGACCATCGAGTCGCCATCGGCCTTCACTTCACCCGGGAATGGGCCGTGGACGCTGTCGCGCTTGAACAGCAGCGCGTTCGACTTGGCATCGGCAAGATCGTTGATCGCGACGAGTTCGAGCCCGCAATCGGGGCGTTCCAGAATGGCGCGCGCGACGAGGCGGCCGATGCGTCCGAAACCGTTGATTGCGACTTTCACTGCCATGACGAAACGTCCTTTCTGCGTGGGAGCGACCGGGTTCTTATTGGCCCAGCCGGGTCAGGATCTGGGGAGCGATAGCATCGGCGGTCAGGCCGAAGTGCTTGAATAGGTCTTCGATCGGCGCCGACGCGCCGAAACTGTCGATGCCGAAGCGCAAACCGTGGCGTCCGGTATAGCGCTCCCAGCCAAAGGTGGTGCCCGCCTCGATCGACACGATCAGCGCATCCTCCGGCAGGATATCGGCTTGATACGCCGCATCCTGTTCGTCGAACAGCTCGGTCGACACCATCGAGACGACGTCGGCGCCCTGCCCCGCGGCCTCCAGCCGGTCGGCGACCTCCATCGCGAGCGACACTTCGGAGCCCGTCGCGACGAGGACGACCTTGCGGGCGGCCGCGGCATCGCGCAGGCGGTAACCGCCCTTTGCGCAAAGATTTTCGGTGACGTCATGCCGCAGCGGCGGTAGATTCTGGCGCGTGAGCGCGAGCAGCGTCGGCCGATCCGTCTGCGCGAGCGCGAGCGCCCAGCATTCGGCGGTCTCGACCGCGTCGGCGGGGCGCATGACGAGCAGGTTCGGCATCGCGCGCAGCGACTGGAGATGCTCGATCGGCTGGTGCGTCGGCCCATCCTCGCCCAGGCCGATGCTGTCGTGCGTCATCACATAGACGACACGCTGGCGCTGGAGCGCCGACAGGCGGATCGCGCCGCGGCAATAGTCGGCGAACACCAGGAAAGTGCCGCCATAGGGAATGACCCCGCCGTGCAGCGCCATGCCGTTCATCGCCGCCGCCATGCCGAATTCGCGGATGCCATAATAGATATAGCGACCCGAGTAATCATTTCTGGTCAGCGGCTTGGTCGACGAAGTTTTGGTGTTGTTCGAACCGGTCAGATCGGCGCTGCCGCCGACCAGCGCGCCGATGTCGGCGGTGAGCGCGGTCAGCGTGTTTTCCGACGCCTTGCGCGTCGCGACCTTCGGCGGCTCGGCGACGAGCCCGTCGAGATAGGCCTTGAAGGCCGCGCCGGGGGTCACCTTGCCGGCAATCCGTGCCTCGAAATCCTTTTTCTTTTCGTTGCTTGCAAGGCGATCCTTCCATTCGGAATGAAGCGTCTTTCCAGCATCGCCAAACGCCTTCCACGCCGCGGCGATATCGGCCGGGATGACGAAGGGCTCGGCGGTCCAGCCGAGCGTCTCGCGCGCCGCCGCGACCTCGTCGGCACCCAACGCCGCGCCGTGGGTGGCCGAGGTGCCCTGCTTGTTCGGCGCGCCGAAGCCGATGATCGTCTTGCACGCGATCAGCGACGGCCGTTCGTCGGCGAGCGCGGCGTCGATCGCGCGGCGGACATCGGCGGGGTCGTGCCCGTCGCACGCATCGACGTGCCAGCCGGTCGCCGCGTAGCGCGCCTTCACATCCTCGCTCGTCGACAGGTCGGTCGATCCGTCGATCGTGATCTTGTTGTCGTCCCACAGCACGATCAGCCGGCCGAGCTTCAAATGTCCGGCGAGACCAATGGCTTCGTGGTTGATGCCCTCCATCAGGCAGCCGTCGCCGGCGATCACCCAGGTGCGATGATCGACCAGCTCGTCGCCATAGATCGCGTTCAGATGCCGCTCGGCGATCGCCATGCCGACCGCGGTCGCGAGCCCCTGTCCCAGTGGCCCGGTCGTCGTCTCGACGCCCGCGAGTTCGAAATTCTCGGGATGCCCCGCGCAGGGGCTGCTGAGCTGGCGAAACCCGCGAATCTCGTCCATCGTCGGATGCGCGTAGCCCGCGAGGTGGAGCGTCGCATAGGCGAGCATCGAGCCGTGCCCCGCCGACAGCACGAATCGGTCGCGGTCTGGCCACGCCGGGTCGGCGGGATCGAACTTCAGATAGTCCGAATAGAGCACCGTCGCCACGTCGGCCATGCCCATCGGCATCCCCGGATGACCGCTGTTCGCGGCTTGTACGGCGTCCATCGCAAGCGCGCGGATCGCATTGGCGAGCTGGCGTTCGGGCAGTGTCATTCGTCCCCCGGAAATGGCTGGGCTGGCGTGCGCGACTGCCCTTTGCGGCGCGGCGGGCAGGAGTCAACCGCCCGCGGCAAGAAATCGCGCAAAAAGCCGGTTTCGGCTCCAAGCCCGACCCTCGGCAATTGCGCCCATCGGGCGCCGCTGCTACGTCTTTGTTTATGGAACTCGATCTCGACGAATCCAGTCTCGCCATCGGCCGCATCGAACGGGCGCTGAGCCGGATCGAGAAGGCGCTGGCCGCGCGGGCCGAGCGCCCCGCCTCCGCAGCGACCGCCCCGCCCCCCGAATCCTCGGCCCTGAAGGCCGAAGTCGCGGCGGTGATCGGCGAACTCGACCGCCTGATCGGGGAAGCGAAGCATGGCTGACGTCCGCCTCAGCATCGCGGGACGCCCCTACGACGTCCATTGCGCCGACGGGCAGGAGGACCGGATCCGCCAGCTCGCCGCGATCATCGACGAGAAGGCGCGCAGCGTCCAGGGCGGAACCGAGGTGCGCCAACTCCTCTTTGCGTCGCTGATGCTCGCCGACGAGACACAGGAAGCGCGCGGCAAGGTCGAAAAGGCGGCACCGCAGTCCGATTCGCTGCGCGCTGCGGTCGCGCTCGCCGAAAGCCGCGAGGCGGCGGCGAAGGACGAGCTGCGGGCCGCGCAGACGCGGGAACAGGAGGCACTTGCCGAAGCGCGCGCCGCCGCCGAACGCGAAGCCACCGCGCTCGCCGAACTCGAAGCGCTGCGGCAGGGCGCGCCGGTCGTTCCCGCGCCGCCCTCGGGCCGCCACGACCGCGCGCTGATGCAGATCGCCGACCGGATCGAGGCGCTCGCGACGAAAGTCGAGCAAATCCCTTGAGACGCCGCGCCCGCGCCCCTAAATAGGGGGCGGCGGGCACTGCCCGGCACGAGCCGCTGCGAATATCCCTGAGGCGATACATCATCCAAGGGAGCTGTCCCTGCCCGGGCCCTGGCCCGACGTACATGGCCCCCACCTGACGTTACTGGCGTCAGAGGATTTTCCGGCAAACGACCACGGCGGTCCCGCCAACCCGCCGATAGAAAGAGCCAGGAACGGCGATGACCGACATGTCCGCCGATCTGGTCCGGCAGAAGCAGGCGCTCCGCGAGCGGCTGCGCTTTCGGCGCCGGCATTTCGCCGCGAATCTGGACGGCATGGCGCGTCTCGCCGCCTTCCGAACCCTTCCCCAGCCGCTCGCCGACCTGATCGAAGGCCGCGATCCGGTCGCGGCCCCAGTCGCGGCCTATGTCGCCTGGGGCGACGAACCCGATATCCTGCCGGCGCTGGCGGACTGCCCGATCGCCCTTCCCTTCCACCGCGACCGCAGCGAAACGATGGATTTCCGGCGCTGGGCCAACGGCGGCGCGCTGGCGAAGGGGCCTTGGGGAACGCATCAGCCCGCCGACGAGGGTCTTTCCGTCCAGCCCGCGCTGATCCTGTGCCCGCTCGTCGGATTCGACCGGAGCGGCGGGCGGCTCGGTCAGGGCGGCGGCCATTACGACCGTTATTTCGCCGCGCATCCCGGCATCCCCCGCATCGGCGTCGGCTGGTCGGTGCAGGAAGTCGATGCCATACCCGCCGAATCAACCGACGCGCGGCTCGACGCCGTGCTGACCGAACAGGAATTGATCGTCTGTGGAGACCGTTTGTGAGTGAAGATCCCGCCCGCCCCGATCAACCGAGCTGGCGCAAGCCCGCGGGCATCTTCCTGATCCTGCTGTTGATCGCTGTCTGGGCCGCGATCGTCGTCAGCCTGTCGCCATGGGTCGGCACCTGGCCGATCCTGGTTCAGGCGATCTTCTATCTGGCGGCAGGGATCGTCTGGATCCTGCCCTTGAAGCCGCTGCTGCGCTGGATGGAACTGGGACGCTGGCGCGGCTGAAGGGCCGCGCCGGGCTTGGGTCTTTCCGACGGTGAAAGGATCCCAAGCCGCGATTGCCATTCCGTCCGAAGGGACAGGGAATGGCGCGAGTGACGGGGCTCGAACCCGCGACCTCCGGCGTGACAGGCCGGCACTCTAACCAACTGAGCTACACCCGCGTGTGCTTGGGAGCAGCGCCAATATGCGCCGCGCTCCGGCCTGTCAACCGTCGCTTTCGCCCTGCTCGCGATTTAACCGCGCGCGCATCTCCTCGGCCGTCGTCAGCGTGCCGCGTTCGAAGAGGAATCCCGCAAGATCGGGGGTCCCGGTCGAATGCAGGATCGTCTGCAGGATCAGCAACAGCGGCACCGCGAGCAGCGCGCCGGGCGTTCCCCACACCCAGCCCCAGAAGCTCAGCGACACGAGAATCAGCAGCGGATTGACGGTCAGCCGCCGGCCGAGGACGAGCGGCGTGATCAGATTCGCCTCGACGAGATGGACGCCGATGAAGATCAGCGCCGGCAGCAGCGCGAAACCCACCGCGTCGAAAGTCATCAGCCCGCCGAGCGCGAGCAGGATCGCGGCGACGATCGGCCCCAGATAAGGCACGAAATTGCAGATCGCGACGATGCCGCCCCACATGAAGGGCGACGGCATGCCGAGCGCCCACAAAAGCAGCGACACGATCAGGCCGAGGAATGCGTTGATCATCGTGATCGTCGCCAGATAGTCGGCGGTCGCATCGACGACATTCTGGATCACTCGCGCGGTCTGCATCGCGCCGTCGAAGCTGCCCCGACGGCGAATCGTGCCCTTGCGCAGCCGCGTCCAGCCCGCGAGGAAAAAGAAGACGACGAGGACCGCGAAGAAGAGCTGGATCGCCGCCGAGGGCGCCGCCGAGATGAAATAATCGACCACCGAGGTCGGCGCGGTCGCCGCCATCGCCTGCGCGGTCGCCTCGCTGCCGCTCGCCATAGAGGCCAGCGTCCGGTCGACGAACTTCTGCAGGGTCGAATAGAAATCGATCAGCGGCGCGAGGTTGCTCTGGATGCGCGGGATCGATTCGGGGAGCCGGGTGAACCAGCCGGTCGCGGGCACGACGATGATCGCGAGCGCGGCGTTGATCACCAGCAGAAAGGCGGCCAGCGACAGGAAGGAGGCGAGCCCCGAGGGCACCCCGCGCCGTTCGAGCCATTCGAGCACCGGAACGAGCGCGATCGCGATCACGATCGCCGCGGTCAGCGGCAGAAAGAATTCCGCCCCCGCCTGCAACGCGAACGGCAGGCCGAGGCAGAAGGCAGCGCCGATGATCAGCGTCAGCGCCGCGAGCAGCCGATCGCGGCGGAGATCGTCGACCTCGATCTGATGCAGGGGATTGGCGCGCGGCACGCGAGCCTCCTTTTTCCCCTCGTCGTCGGCCACCTCGTCCGTCTCCCTGTTAACCGTCTCTTCTTACGCGAGCTTTGCCTGGCGCGCCAGACGCCGCGCCGCGCATTCGCGGCGCGGCCTATCTGTCCTCTTCCGGGTCAGAATCGCCGATGGTGACCGCGCTCTTAACCAGAAATTTTCCTTTTCCCTCCATTAGCGATGCCAACGGACCAGCCTTTGGAGACGGATCATGATGAATGCGCCTGTGGGGGGCGTGGTGCATCACTATCGCATCCCTGCCATTTCGACCTTCGCCCTCGCCTGCGCGCTGGCCCTGCCAACGCAGGCCCACGCCGCGGGCACCCGCGCGGGTTCCACCATCAGCAACACCGCCAGCGCCAGCTTCGACAATGGCGCCGGCACCCAGACGATCGATTCGAACAAGGTCGACCTGCGCGTCGACGAACTGCTCGACGTCGCCGTCGATTCGAGCGACCCGGCCGACGTCGCGACGACGCCCGGCGCGACCGGCCAGCTTCTGACCTTTTCGCTCACCAACAACGGCAACGGCCAGGAAGGCTTTGCGTTGAGCACCGTTGCGAACGGCGGCGGCGACAATTTCGACCCGACCGTCACGCAGATCTACCTCGACAATGGCGACGGCGTTTTCGACGCCGGGACCGACACGCTCTACACCGCTGGCGCCAACGACCCCGTGCTCGATCCCGATCAGAGCCGGACGATCTTCATACTGTCGACCATAGCGGGGAGCGTCGCCGACGGCGACCGCGGCATCGTCAGCCTGATCGCAGCCTCGAAGACGGGCACCGGGGCGCCGGGCACCAGCTTCGCCGGCGCGGGTGAAGGCGGCGGCGACGCCGTCGTCGGCTCGACCGGGGCCGACGGTCAGGATTCGGGCGCCTATGCCGTTTCGGCCGCCACCGTCAGCCTCGTCAAATCGGCGGTCGTCGCCGACCCGTTCGGGGGCAGCGAACCGGTGCCCGGCGCGACGATCACCTACACGATCGTCGCGACCGTCGCAGGCAGCGGATCGGTGAACGGCCTCGCCATCACCGACAATGTGCCCGCCGACACCAGCTATGTCGCCAATTCGGCCACGCTCGGCGGCGCGGCGCTGACCGACGCCGCCGATGGCGACGCCGGCAGCTACGACGGCACCAGGATCAGCGTCGCGCTCGGCACGATCGCCGGCGGCCAGACGCGCACCGTCACCTTCCAGACCAAGATCGATTGAGGGGAATAATCATGCGTTCCGCACTCCTTCTCGCTTTCGCCGCGCTGCTTCCGGGCCAGGCGCTCGCGGCGGACCAGATCGCGCTCGACAACAGCGTTTTCGTCGAGCGCGTGAAGACCGACGCGGCCGGCAAGCAGCGCATCCTGCTCGAGGAACCGAAGGTCGTCGTTCCCGGCGACAAGCTCGTCTTCGTGCTCAACTATCGCAACGCGGGCGCACGGGCGGCCGACCGCTTCGTCATCACCAACCCGCTCCCCGCTGCGGTGCGCTTCGCCGATGCCGGCGATACGCAGCCGCTCGTCTCGGTCGATGGCGGGCACGCCTGGGGGCGACTCGCGGACCTGACCATCACGCTCGCGGACGGCACGCGCCGCGCCGCGCAGCCCGCCGATGTGACGCACATCCGCTGGGCCTTTCAAAAGCCGATCCCGGCCGGGGCATCGGGCAAGCTCATGTTCCGGGGAATCGTCAAATAACCGGGTGAAACAAGCCGCTTAACGGTCGCCGGCGGTGGGGAACAGGCGGCCAACCGAGCCTAGGAGTTCAGCTATGACCAGCAAGCTGACCTACATGGGCTCCATCGGTCTGGCGGCGATCACCTGTGTCACCGCCACGCCGGCCCTTGCGGCCGGCACGACCGCTGGCAGCTCGATCACCAATACCGCGACCGTCGATTTCCAGGTCGGCGGCGTCAGCCAGACCCAGCAGAGCGCGTCGGACAGTTTCGTCGTCGACCGCAAGATCGACCTGACGGTCGAAGAGGACGGGACGGCGACGACCGAGGTCGTCCCCGGCCAGTCGAACGCCGTCACGACCTTCCTGTTGACCAACAATTCGAACGAGGTGCTCGACTTCGCGCTCGCCGCGACGCAGATCACCGGCGGCACCGCCAAGCATCTGGGCACCGACAGCTTCAACGCAACCAATGTCCGCATCTATCGCGACAACGCGGTGACCGGAACGGTCGGCAGCTTCGATCCCGGCGACGCGCTCGTCACCTATGCCGACGAGGTTCCCGTCGACACGCCGGTTCGCCTGTTCGTGGTCGCCGACATTCCGGGCGGCCTCGCGACCGGCGCGGTCGCCGGCATCCAGCTTCGCGCCACGGCGCGCGAAGGCGGCACCGCGAGTTCTCAGGGGGCCGCCGTCTCGCAGACCAGCGGCGCCAATACCGCCGGGAAGGATACGGTCTTCGCCGACATCGCCGGGGTCAACGACGGCGCGCGCGACGCGGCGCACAGCGCGGCCGACGATTATACGGTAAAGACCGCGACGCTGACCGTCACCAAGACCAGCCGCGTCGTCGACGATCCGCTCAACGGGGCCAGCAATCCCAAGCTGATCCCCGGCGCCACGGTCGAATATTGCATCGCGATCGCCAATGCGGCGGGCGGCGCGGCCGCGACGTCGGTGGCGATCAGCGACAGCGTGCCGGGCCAGCTGACCTTCGTCGCAGGCTCGATCAAGCTGAACGGCACCGTGACGGGCAGCACCTGCAACGCCGACGGCGGGGCGGGCGGCAGCTACGCCGCGCCGGTGGTTTCGGGCACGATCGCCACGATCGCGGCCGGTCAGACCCGCACGCTCGTTTTCCAGACCAAAGTCAACTGATCGGGGGGCGGAGGCGGCGGGATCCGGTTGCCCCGGACCCGCCGCCTTTCCGGGCTCGCTATGGCGTGGACTTCGAAATCCCTTCGCTTCGTGACCGCCCTGGTCGCGGCAGCTTTGCTGCCTGCGGCTCCGGCGGTGCGCGCGCAGGTCATCTCGAACACCGCGACGGCGCAGTGGAGCGGCGGCGATACGCGCTCGAACCGGGTCGACGTGACGGTCACGACGCGACCGTCCGAGCCGCCAGGCATTGCGACCTATCGTCTCATCGCGAGCGGCGGCGACCACAGCGCACCGCTCGCACCAACCCGATGCGCCGCCGCGCGGCCGACCGCCGGCGCCTTGAACGCCGCCCCCCCGGCGATGAGCGGCGTCTACGCGAACCTCGCCGTCGATCCCGCCGCGCTGCAGGGCACGCACAGCTTTCGCGCGGGCGAGATGCTCGTGGTCGGCCTCACCCTCGCCTCGGCCAATCGCGATCCCGCCGCGCGCGATACGCTGCCGGTCGTGCTGACGCTGGACAATGGCGACCGCGAGGCGATCACGCTGACCGAAACCGCGGCGAACAGCGGCGAGTTCACTGGCTATATCGCCACCATCGGCGTGCCGCCCGCGATCGTCGCGGGCGACTGCCGCCTGTCGGTTTCGCCCGGGCCCGCGATCCAGCTCCACGTCGCGGCGGCCGCGGACGCGGCGCTGACCGCCACCGCGACGCTCGACTTCCTCGTCGATCCGTTCGGCATCGTCTTCGACAGCGGCGACGGGGCGCCGGTCGCGGGCACGCACATCACCCTGGTCGATGCGGCGACCGGGCAGCCGGCGAACGCCTATGGCGACGACGGCGTTTCCGCCTACCCCTCGACCGTCACGACCGGAGAGGATGTCACCGACGCGGGCGGCACCGTCTATCATTTCCCGCCCGGCGACTATCGCTTCCCCTTCGTCGCGCCCGGCACCTATCGGCTTGTCGTCGAACCGCCGAGTCCCTTCAGCGCGCCGTCGCGGAGCGATGCGAGCGAGCTGGCCGGCTTGCGGCGCCCCGACGACGGCTTGCCCTTCACCCTATCGGAAGCCAGCTATGGGGCGGCCTTCACGCTCGACAGCCCGGCACCGGTGCGGATCGACATCCCCGTCGACCGGCCCGGCCAGCCGCTCGCGCTGCGCAAGGCGAGTTCGACGCAGGTCGCGGTCGCGGGCGACGTCATCCAGTACCGCATCGAGGTCGCGAACCGCGACGCCGGACGCGCGAGCGGCGCCGTCACGGTCACCGACATCCTTCCCGCGGGCCTGCGGCTCCGCCCCGACACCGTGCGCGCCGACGGCGTCCGCGTCGACGCGGCAGTGGCGGCGAACGGCCGCGAGTTCAGCGTCGCCCTGCCCGCGCTCGCGCCGTCGAAATCGGTCCTGCTCACCTATCTCGCCGAGGTGCTGGGGTCGGCCGAGCCCGGAAACCTGCTCAATCGCGCGACCGCCATCGACAATCGCGGCACCGCGAGCAACGTCGCCGAGGCGGCGGTGACGATCAAGCGCGACCAGCTCGGCGACCGGATGACGATCATCGGCCGCATCGCCGACGGCGGTTGCGGCGTCGATCCCGGCAAGGCGAAGGGTGTCGCGGGCGTGCGCGTGATGCTGCAGGATGGCAGCTACACCGTCACCGACGAGGACGGCCGCTATCATTTCGAAGGCGTGCGGCCCGGCCTGCACGTCGTCCAGATCGATCCTTCGACGCTGCCGCGCGACCGCGAAGCGGTCGACTGCGCGCGCTCGACCGACAGCGCGGGCAGCGCGATCTCGCGCTTCGTCGAGGGGCGCGGCGGTTCGCTGAAGCGCGCCGATTTCCGTGCCGGACCCGCACCGCTGCGCGCCGCGCCCGCAACTCCGGCAAGCGAGCGGCCGGCGGCGGCGAGCGACCCCGATGCCGCGGGGGCGAACCGCGACTGGCTGACCGGGCAGGCGCCCGGCATCGGCTGGCTCTTCCCCGTTCCCGATCATAATCCGCGCTCGAAATCGGTGCGCGTCGCGATCAAGCATCTTCCGGGACAGACGGTCGCGCTCGCGGTCAACGGCAAGCCCGTCGACGCGCTCAGCTTCGACGGCACGCGCAAATCGGGCGACGGCCGCGTCGCGGTCAGCCTGTGGCGCGGGATCGAGATTCGCGAGGGCGAGAATCGCCTGACCGCCGAAATCCGCGACGCCGACGGCCGCCCCGTCGAGCGGATCGAGCGCAGCGTCCATTATTCGATCACCCCGATGCGCGCCGCTCTGGTGCGCGAGAAATCGGTGCTGATCGCCGACGGCGTGACCCGCCCGGTGATCGCGGTGCGGCTCACCGATCGCGACGGCCGCCCGGTGCGCCACGGGCTGACCGGCGATTTCGCCGTTCCCGCGCCCTATTATCCGGCGGTCGAGGCCGACGCGCAGCAGGCGCGGCAGCTCGCCGGGCTCGACCGCGCCCGCCCGATCTGGAAGGTCGAGGGCGACGACGGCATGGCCTATATCGAGCTCGAGCCGACCACCGCGTCGGGCACGCTGACGATGGACTTCACCTTCCGCGACGAGAAGGTCGAGCGCAAGCAGACTATCGAGACCTGGCTCGATCCCGGCGACCGGCCGTGGACCGTCGTCGGCTTCGCGGCGGGCACGCTCGGCTACAACACGCTCGACGATCGCATGGAGCCGGTGGCGGAGACGCTGGACGATGTGAACGCCGACGCGCGCCTCGCGCTCTATGCGAAGGGCCGGGTGCGCGGCAAATGGCTGATGACACTCGCCTACGACAGCGACAAGGAAAAGGATGACGCGCGTTTCGGCGGCGTGATCGACCCGCGCGCCTATTACACCATCTACGCCGACCGCAACGAGACGCGCTACGACGCCGCGTCGGTGCGCAAACTCTACCTGCGGCTCGAACGCCCGCAATTCTACGCGATGTTCGGCGATTTCGAGACCGGCATTTCGGAGCCCGAACTCGCCCGCTACCAGCGCGCCTTGAATGGCGCCAAGGCCGAATATCGCGGCCGCAACATCGCCGCGACCGCCTTCGCCGCCGACACCCCCTACCGTTTCCGCCGCGACGAGATTCAGGGCAACGGCCTGACCGGCCCCTATCAGCTCGGCGCGCGCGACATCCTGCCGAACAGCGAACGGATCGTCATCGAGACGCGCGACCGGCTGCACAGCGAGCGCATCGTCGAAACGCTGACCCTGACCCGGCACGTCGATTACGACATCGACTATTTCGCCGGAGCGCTGCGCTTCGCCAATCCCGTCTTCAGCCGTTCCTCGGGACTCGACCCGCAGTTCATCGTCGCCGAATATGAAGTGAACGGCGTCGGCGAACGCGTGCTCAACGCCGGCGGGCGCGTGAGCTATCGGTCGAGCGACGAAAAGCTACGCGTCGGCGCCACGCTGATCCATGACGAGGACAATAGCGCGCGCACCGACCTCGGCGGCGTCGATGCGCGCTATCGCCCCGATCTCGACACCGAAATCCGCGCCGAGCTGGCGGTCAGCGACGCACGGGCCAAAGCGGGGACCGCGAGCGCGGCGGCCGGAACCGCCAAGGCGTGGCTGATCGAGGCCGAGCACCACAGCCGCACCGCCGATCTCCTTGCCTATCTGCGCGAGCGCGAGGCGGGATTCGGCGCCGGCCAGCTCAATCGCGGCGAGGACGGGACGCGCAAGTTCGGCCTCGACGGCCGCCTGCGCGTGGGCCGCGGCCTGTCGCTGACCGGCAGCGCGTGGCAGGAGGAGTATCTGGATCTCGGTGCGCGCCGCCGTGCCGCGCGCGCGCTGGTCGAATATGACGATGGCTCGACGGTGGCACGCGCGGGCCTGACCCACGCCGACGACCGACTGGCCGACGGAACGTCCAACCGGTCGAACATCGTCCAGCTCGGCGCGACGCAGCGCCTGTTCGAAAAGCGGCTCGAACTCGACGCGCAGACCGAATTCGCGCTCGGCGGCACGAACGCCAGCGTCGACTTCCCCGCCCGCCACCGCCTCGGCGCGCGTTTCGCGGTGACGCGCGACGTCAATCTCGTCGGCAGTTACGAAATCGCCGACGGCGATACGGTCAAGGCGCGCACCGCGCGGCTCGGCTTCGACCTCGCACCCTGGGCCGGGGCGCGGCTGCTCGCGACCGCGAACCAGCAAGCGATCGGCGAATATGGTCCGCGCAGCTTCGCCGCCTATGGCCTGTCGCAGTCGCTGCGGCTCGGCGAGCGCTGGTCGGTCGACGCGTCGCTCGATGGCAACCGCACCCTGGGCGGGATTCACGCCAAGGATATCCTCAACCCGGACCAGCCCGCCGCTTCGGGCGGCTTCCTCGGCACGAGCGGGCTGCTGACCGAGGATTTCCTGGCGCTGAGCGCGGGCGCCACCTATCGCGCCGATCGCTGGACGCTGACCGGCCGCGCCGAATATCGCGACGGCGAACTCGCCGATCGTTACGGCCTGACCTTCGGCGGCCTGCGCCAGCTCGGCGAAGGCCGTGCGCTCGGCGCGCTCTTCACCTGGACGAAGGCGAGCGGCGCGGATGCGGTGCCGACGACCGAAGTCATGCAGTTCGAAATGAGCTGGGCGCACCGCCCCGCCGCCTCGCGCGTCGCGTGGCTGGGCAAGACCGAGTTCCGCTCGGACAAGGTGCGCGGCGCGGTCGCGGGCCAGCGCGACGCGATCGGCAGCACGCTGACGATCGACGGCGACGCGACAAGCCGCCGCCTGCTCGGCAGCCTGTCGGCGAACTGGGCGCCGCTCGGCGACCGCGGCGGGCAAGGCGACGGCCGCATGTGGTACGAACGCGCCGAATTCGGCCTTTTCTGGGGCACGCGTTATAGCTTCGACCGCTTCGGCGCCGACGATGTGAAGGGTTGGTCGAACCTTGTCGGCGCAGATGCGCGCATCCATCTGGGTGAGCACTTCGGGATCGGCGCGTCGGGGACCGCGCGGATCGGTGCCGGTGGCGACACCGTCGCCTGGGCCGGCGGGCCGATGCTGACCATAGCGCCGATGAAGAACGCCAACATCACCCTCGGCTATAATCTCGCGGGTTTCCGCGACCGCGATTTCGAGGATGAACGCTTCTCGCGTTCGGGCGTCTACCTCACCTTCAAGCTGAAGTTCGACCAGACGAGCCTTGCGGGGCTGGGGTTGTAGGAAGCCGTCGCCCCCGCGAAGGCGGGGGCCGCTGGCGGTTTACGCAGCCACGAAGGGCAAGGCCGACAACGGCCCCCCGCCTTCGCGGGGGCGACGGTTTTCGGATCAATCCGCGAACAGCAGCACCGGCGTTTCGATCAGCTTCTTGAGCGCCTGGACATAGCTCGCCGCGTCCCAGCCATCGACGACGCGGTGGTCGCAGCTGATCGACAGGTTCATCAGCTTGGCGCGGCGGATGTCGTCGCCCCCCTGAGGATTTTTGGCGAAGACGGGGCGTTCCACGATCTTGTTGGGGCCGATGATCGCGACCTCGGGCCGGTTGATCACCGGCGTCGTCGCGATGCCGCCGAGCGGGCCGAGCGAGGTCACGGTCAGCGTGCCGCCGGTGAGTTCCTCGACCTTTGCCTTGCCGGTGCGCGCGGCCTCGGCAAGGCGCGCGATCTCGCTCGCGAGCTGCCAGACATTCTTGTCCTGCGCATCGCGGATGACGGGAACCATCAGCCCGGCGTCGGTCTGCGTCGCCATGCCCAGATGCACCGCGCCATGGCGCGTCACCACGCCCGCCTCGTCATCGTAGCGCGCGTTGATCATCGGGAATTGCGGAATGGTGCGGCAGATGGCGACGATCAGGAACGGCAGCATCGTCAGCTTGGGCCGCCCGCCGCGATTGGCGTTGAGGTCGGCGCGCATCGCTTCGAGCGCGGTGACGTCCATTTCCTCGACATAGGTGAAGTGCGGGATCGCGCGCTTCGACGCCGCCATATTCTCGGCGATCTTGCGGCGCATCCCGATGACCTTGACCGGCTCGTCGGCGCGCGCGCGCGCGGCACCGGGCGCATGATAGCCCTGCCCCGCGCTGTAGCGCAGGAAGGCATCGAGGTCGGAATGGCGGATGCGGTCGCCTTCGGCGTGGACCTGCGACAGGTCGACGCCGAGATCCTTGGCGCGCGCGCGCACCGCGGGGGATGCGAGGACGGCCTTATCCCCCCTCCCGCTTGCGGGAGGGGCCGGGGGAGCGCTTGTTTCGGCGGCAACTGCGGGAGCGGATTCGACACGCCCTCCCCCAGCCCCTCCCGCAAGCGGGAGAGGAGCTTCTTCAGCCACCGAAACCTCTTCCGCCCCCGGCGTTTCCGCCACGACCTCTTCCTCGACTGGCTCCTCGGCAGGCGCCGCAACCTCGCCGTCGGTCTCGATCACCGCGAGCGTCGATCCGATCGGGATCAGGTCGCCGACCTCGCCCGCGATTTCGACGACGATCCCCGATACCGGCGATTCCATTTCGACGGTCGCCTTGTCGGTCATCATGTCGGCGAGCTGCGCATCTTCCTCGATGCGGTCGCCGACCTTGACGTGCCAGGCGACGATTTCAGCCTCGGCGATGCCTTCGCCGATGTCGGGCAGACGGAACGAATAACGAGCCATGGCGGTCAGTCCTTTTTGTCTTTAGACCCCGGATCGCGGTCCGGGGCATGCGCGTTTGCCGTGGTGCTCACGTCAATCACGCATGATCTTGTCGAGCGCGGTCGCGATACGCACCGGGCCAGGAAAATAGGCCCATTCGAGGCTATGTGGGTAAGGCGTGTCGAAGCCGGTGACGCGTTCGACCGGCGCCTCGAGGTGATAGAAGCAGCGCTCCTGCACCAGCGCGGCGAGCTCGGCGCCAAAACCCGAAGTGCGCGTCGCTTCGTGGATGATCAGGCACCGGCCGGTCTTCTTCACCGACGCCTCGATCGCCTCGATGTCGAGCGGCAGCAGCGTGCGCAGATCGAGGATTTCGGCGTCGATGCCGCGTTCCTCGATGATCGTCTTCGCGACATGGACCATGGTGCCATAGGCTAGCACCGTCACCGCCTCGCCCTCGCGCACCGTCGCCGCCTTGCCGAGGTCGATGCGGTAATAGCCCTCGGGTACCGCGCTCGCCGCATGCTTCGACCAGGGCTCGACCGGGCGGTCGTAATAGCCGCTGAACGGGCCGTTGTAGATGCGCTTGGGCTCCAGAAAGACGACCGGATCATTGTCCTCGATCGCCGCGATCAGCAGCCCCTTGGCGTCATAGGGGTTCGACGGGATCACCGTCTTCACGCCGCAGATATGCGTCATGATGCTTTCGGGCGACTGGCTGTGCGTCTGGCCGCCGA
This sequence comes from Sphingopyxis sp. GW247-27LB, assembly GCF_002277025.1. Taxonomy (GTDB): domain Bacteria; phylum Pseudomonadota; class Alphaproteobacteria; order Sphingomonadales; family Sphingomonadaceae; genus Sphingopyxis. Next base: position 506,925 of record NZ_NIWD01000002.1, on the reverse strand, counting down.
AGATGCCGCCCCCAAAGGGGGTCCGCACCGTCATCGGGCAGATGAAGTCGTTCGCCGAGCGGTAGCGCAGCCGCGCCGCCTCGCTGACGAGCTGGTCGAGGCCCGGATAGATATAGTCGGCGAACTGGATTTCGGGGACCGGGCGCAGGCCATAGGCGCCCATGCCCACCGCGACGCCGATGATGCCGCATTCGTTGATCGGCGTGTCGAAAACGCGGGTCTTTCCATGCTTTTTCTGCAGCCCCGCGGTGGCGCGGAACACGCCGCCGAAAAAGCCGACGTCCTCGCCCATCACGACGGTCGCCGGGTCGCGCTCGAGCATGACGTCCATGGCGCTGTTGATCGCCTCGATCATGTTCATCGTTTTGCTTTGGTCGGCCATCATTCAGGCTTCCAGTTCGGGCCGAATTTGGCCTCTTGCTCGGCGAGCATCTGCGCGCATTGTTCCTTGAGGTGCCAGGGCATCTCCTCGAACACGTCCTCGAACATCGTCTCGAACGGCTGGTGCATGCCATGCCCCAATATGCCGAGCTTTTCCGCCTGCTTCTGGGTCGTCTTGACCAGATCGTCGAGTTCCTTCGCCTGCGCCTCATGGCGCTCGGCATCCCATTCGCCGAGCCGTTCGAGATGCTGGCGCAGCCGCGCGACCGGGTCGCCGAACGGCCAGGCGCTCGCTTCCTGCGCGGCGCGATAGGCGCTCGGGTCGTCCGAGGTGCTGTGCCCTTCGGCGCGATAGGTGAAATGCTCGATCAAGGTCGGGCCGTTATTCGTCCGCGCCCGATCGGCCGCCCACTGCGTCGCGGCATAGACCGCGAGAGGGTCGTTGCCATCAACCCGCAACCCCGCAATCCCGTAACCCACGGCGCGCGCCGCAAAGGTCGTGCGCTCGCCGCCGGCAAAGCCCGAAAAGCTCGAAATCGCCCACTGGTTATTCACGACGTTGAAGATGACCGGCGCGTTATAGACGGTCGCGAAGGTCAGCGCCGAGTGGAAGTCGCCCTCGGCCGACGAGCCCTCGCCGCACCAGACGGTCGCGATCCGGCTGTCGCCCTTCGACGCCGACGCCATCGCCCAGCCCACCGCCTGCGGATATTGGGTCGCGAGATTGCCCGACACGCTGAAGAAACCATGCTCGGGCGCCGAATACATGATCGGAAGCTGGCGCCCGAGCAGATGATCGCCGCGATTCGAATAGATCTGGTTCATCATCTGGATCAGCGGATAATCGCGCGCGATCAATATGCCCTGCTGGCGATAGCTCGGAAACACCATGTCGGTGCGGTCGATCGCCATCGTCGAGGCGACCGAAGTCGCTTCCTCGCCAGTCGACTTCATGTAGAAGCTGGTTTTGCCCTGGCGCTGGGCGCGGAACATGCGGTCGTCGAATGCGCGGAGCAGCATCATCGTGCGCAGCATCGTCCGCAGCCGGTCGGGGGTCAGCTTCGGGTCCCACGGCCCTTTCGCCTCGCCGTCGAAGTCGAGCACCCGGACGAGGCCATAGCAAAGCTCGCGCATCGCGTCGGGCCTGGTCGCTTCGCCGGGACGCGGCGTCGCCTCGACCGCGGGAATCTCGATATCGCCGAAATCGGGCGTATCGCCGGGGCGATAACGCGGCTCGGGAATATGGAGCGACAGCGGCGGCAGATTGCTCGCCGGGCTCCCCACTCTCCGCTCGGGGCGCGTTTCGGGCATATCTTCGTCCCTTCGAGGCGCGAATCGCCGCGCCGTTATATTTCAATGTGGCGACATATTATTGCTTTCCGCATACCAATGCAATGCCCGCCGCTCAGACCGCGACAGGCGCGGGAATATGGGCCTGCGGCGCGTAATTCTCGACCGCGAAATCCTCGAACCGATAATCGAAAATACTCTCGGGGCGGCGCAGGATGCGCAGCTTGGGCGCGCCTTCGGGAACCCGCGAAAGCTGCGCTTCGACGAGCTCGGCATGGTTGAGGTAGAGGTGCACGTCGCCGCCGGTCCAAACGAGCTCATGCGCGCGGAGATCGCACTGCTGCGCGATCATGCGCGTCAACAGCGCCGCTTCGAAGACGTTGAAGGCGAAGCCAAGCCCGAGATCGCACGAGCGCTGGAAGAGCAGGCACGACAATCCGCCGTCGCTGCGGACGTGGAACTGATAGGTCATGTGGCACGGGGGAAGCGCCATGCGATCCAGATCGGCGACGTTCCAGCCGGTAAAGATATGCCGCCGCGATCCGGGGTTATTGCGCAACCCGTCGATCAGCGCCGCGATCTGGTTATGCCCGCGTTCGGCGCGGCGATAGAGCCCCCCCTCCACCGGTTCGTAGCGCGGCCAGTCGACCCATTGATGGCCATAGACCGGCCCCAGGTCGCCCCAGGCAACGGCAAAGGCTTCGTCCGCAAGAATGCGCGCCTCGAAATCCTCGGCGCTGATCGCCTGACCCGTTTCGCGGCGGTAGCGGTCGAGCGGCCAGTCGGTCCAGATGCGTACGCCCTGCGCGACCAGCGGGCGGATGTTGGTGTCGCCGGTCAGGAACCAAAGAAGCTCGCGAAGCGCCGTCTTCCAATAGACGCGCTTGGTCGTCAGCAGCGGGATCGCGTCGTCCGCGAGCGAGAATCGCATCGTCTCGCCGAACAGCGAGCGGGTGCCGACGCCGGTGCGGTCGACGCGCTCGTCGCCTTCGACCCAGATCCGCCGCATCAGGTCGAGATATTGCAGCTCATAATGGATGGAATCAGGCAAGAATCGCTCCCGGGTTGCCCGCCTTTGCTAAGCCCCCCGCGGGGGCGCGGCAAGCACCCGCCGGCATCGATCCGTTCCGGGCCAGTTGCCGGTTGGAGACAACGCCATCGTCGCGCAAGAAGGACCGATGACGAAATTCGAACCCGTCGGCGGCGCGCCCGACCCGGCGGAAACCGCCGGCTTCACGGCGCGCGCCGACGAAGACGAGGTCGCGCGCCAATTGCTGCGCCCCTGCTTCGCGCGCGACCGCGAGATATTGCTGCTCGCCGCCTTCGACGCCTTCGAGCGCCTGGCCGCCTTCGAGCGGATCGACGAAGGGGCGACGGCGCGCTGCGCGATCACACCGCCGCGCTGGCACAATCTGCTCGGTCGCGGCGTCCGCCATGTGCTGATGGCACACAACCATCCCTCCGCCGACCCACGGCCGAGCCGAGCCGACATCGACTGCACCCGCGAAGCCGCCGCCTTTCTGGCGGTGCTCGACGTCGATCTGGTCGATCATCTGATTTTCGTCGAGAGCGGGCACTTCAGCTTTCGCCGCGCCCAATTGCTGTAGAAACGGCAATCGTACGCGATGTGCGCATTGGCGCTTGAAGTTCGCGAAACGCCCGTCTAGAGGACCGCCCTGCCTTCGCGCCGGTCCGCCGGCGCAGGATCGGTCGGGGAGTAGCTCAGCCTGGTAGAGCACTGTCTTCGGGAGGCAGGGGCCGGAGGTTCGAATCCTCTCTCCCCGACCAGTTTCTTTTGCAATCATCGGTCTTGTAACCTGCGCGCGGAACACCTAGATTGATGTCACGCCGTTGTGGTTCACCCCCTTTCCATCACGGCGAGTGCCCCGTCGCATGACGCGGGTGCGTCCTCCCTGGACCCTGGCCACCTCGTACCCCGGTACGAGGTGGTTTTTTATTCGGCAGCGAGTGGCAGCGAATCGCTTCCGGCTTGCGCCGCGCGCGCGACCAGGTCGGCGAACCACTCGGCGAGCCGGGCCGTCGCAGCGCGATCGGGCATTCTGTCAGGCGTCAGATAAAGACTGCGGTCGATTTCGATCTGGACGGCGTGGATGCCCCGGTCCGGCCTGCCGTGCGTGCGGACGATGTGGCCGCCCGCATAGGGCTGGTTGCGGGCCACCGGAACGTCAAGCGTCCCCGCCGCCTCGATCGCTAGATCGACCAGCCAGCCGTCCGCGGTCGCCCCGAAGCGATCGCCGACGACGATGCGCGCGCCGTGCCCGGGCTGGCCCGCCGGGATCGGCGGCATGCTGTGAAGGTCGATCAGCACGGCTTGGCCGTATCGATCGCGCGCCGCCGCCAGTTCCTCGGCCAGCGCGGCGTGATAGGGGCGATGGAGCGATTCGAGCCGCCAGCGCAGCGCCGCGCGGTCGAGCGGCCGCCGCCACAGCGGCCCGCAGTCGGCGAGCCGCGTCGGCACGACGCCCAGCCCAGCGCGCTCCTTGCGCCCCGGCGCCGAAAATTGCGCGTGCAGCGACGCTTCGACCTCGCCCGGCGCCATCTGTCCCTCGCCGCGGTTGCAGTCAGCGACGGCGCGCGCCCACAGCGCCTCGACGACGACGGCCCCGGCTCCGCAGGCGCGCGCGGCGATCGCATCGCACCAGCTGTCCTCCAATCGCTCGAGCTGTTCGCGCGGCACCCGCGCCGCGGCGAGAATCTCGGGCGGATAGATGCGCCCGGCATGCGGAACGGACACGATCACGGTTCCATTCGCCGCGGGGCGGTTGACAGCGATGGCGGGCGGCGGGATGGAACGGCGCGGCATGGAATGACGGGTGCCAAAAAAGGGCGCCTGAATCCAGCCGCGCGCGTCAATTTGTTAAATCTCTCGCGCTATGACGGGCCTTCGCAACAAGGCCGCGCCCGCGGAGGGCGGCGGCACGGGACCAGGGGCATGAAGTTCACATGATTCGTATCTTGCTGGCCGAGGATGACGACGTGATGCGCGAATATCTTGCGCGCGCGCTGACCAGCGCAGGATATCACGTTACCGCGGTCGACCGCGGCACCGAAGCGGTGCCATACATCGATTCGGGTACCTTCGATCTGCTGCTGTCCGATATCGTCATGCCCGAAATGGATGGTATCGAACTCGCGCAGCACACCGCCAAGGCGGCCCCGCAAACACAGGTGATGTTCATCACCGGCTTTGCCGCGGTATCGCTGCGCGCCGAGGAAAATGTGCCGCAGGCCAAGCTGCTGTCGAAGCCCTTTCACCTCAAGGATCTGGTGCGCGAGGTCGACAATCTGTTTGGCCGCGCCGACCGCTCGAACCAACAATAACGCCGCCGCCTCGCGCGAAGGGCTTGCCAAGCCGCGCCGGGGCGATTAGGGGGCGCGTCACCCCAAGGGATGGGCGTGTAGCTCAGTGGTAGAGCACTGTGTTGACATCGCAGGGGTCGCAAGTTCAATCCTTGCCACGCCCACCATTCAAAACGCCGCCACCCCAACGGGTTGGCGGCGTTTTTGCTTTCTAAGGCTCGGTCAGGCCATCCCGCGCGCCAGGTCGCCGCGCGACGCATCGCCGACCTGGCTGCCGCCGTCGCAGTCGAGGATGGTTCCGGTGATATAGCCCGCCGCCGGCGAGCAGAGGAACACCGCCGATTCGGCGACCTCCTCGACCTTGCCCCAGCGCTTCATCGCGATGCGGGCGTAATGCGCCTCGCGCGAGGCGGCGTCGGGGGCGAGGCGCTTCATGCCTTCGGTGTCGGCGATGGGGCCCGGCGAGATGCCGTTCACGCGCACCTCGGGGCCCCATTCGAGCGCGAGCACGCGGATGAGCTGGTTGATCCCCGCCTTCGCCGCGCAGGCATGCGCCTGCAACGCCGAAGCGTTGACCGCCTGCCCCGCGGTGATCGCGATCAGCGAGGCGCCCGGACGAGCCAGCAAGTCGTGGCAGCCACGGAACACGTTGAAAGTACCGTTGAGGTCGATGTCGACCACAGTACGAAAGGCGTTGGACGACATGCCGAGCGCGGGCGCCAGGAAATTGCCCGCCGCGCCCGAGACGACGATATCCATCGCACCGAGCTTGTCAGCGACGGTCTCCATCACTCCGCGGATCGCATCATAATCACGCACGTCACCCGACAGGCCGATCGCGTCATGGCCGATCTCCGCCGCGGCGCGCTGCGCCTTGTCGGGGTCGCGCCCGGCGACCGCGACCTTCGCGCCCAGCTCGGCAAAGCGCTTGGCGATGCCCAGGTTGATCCCGCTCGTGCCGCCGGCGACGAACGCCGTCTTGCCCTCGAACAGATTCTCACGAAAGGTCGTCATGCACTTGTCTCCCTTGGGGCGCGTACGATCCGGGGTTGACGGATCGGATTCGGTCGCCTTTTGAAACTCAACCAGACAGCAAGGACGAACCGATGGCAAGAGGCCCCACCTCCAACAGCTTCATTTCGCAGCGGCTGAAGCTGCACTATGTCGACTGGGGGAATGAGGGCGCGCTACCGCTGCTGCTCGTTCACGGCGGGCGCGATCATTGCCGGAGCTGGGACTGGGTCGCAGAGAAACTGGCCGACCGCTATCATGTCATCGCGCCCGACCTGCGCGGCCATGGCGACAGTGCCTGGTCGCCCGACGCCAATTACGACATGGACGCCTTCGTCTACGACCTTGCGCAGCTGATCCATCAGCTCGACCTCGCGCCGGTTACCATCGTCGCGCATTCGATGGGCGGCAATGTCGCGCTCCGCTATACCGGCCTCTACCCCGACCATGTTCGCAAGCTCGTCGCGATCGAGGGGCTCGGGCCCTCGCCCAAGGTGCTGGCGGAACGCGCTGCGGTGCCGGTCGGCGACCGCTTCCGCAAATGGATCGATGACAAGCGCAAGGCGGCGGGGCGGATGCCCAAGCGTTATGCGACGCTCGACGATGCGCTCGCCCGGATGATGGCGGAAAACGCCTATTTGACCCCCGAACAGGCGCGCCATCTGACCGTGCAGGGGATCAACCGCAACGAGGATGGCAGTTGGAGCTGGAAGTTCGACAATTACCTCAACGTCTGGTCGGTGTTCGACATGCCGCAGGCCGACATCGAGACACTATGGTCGGCGATCACCTGTCCCACCCTGCTTCTCTATGGCGCCGACAGCTGGGCCTCGAACCCCCAAGGCGATGGGCGGCTCCGCCATTTCAATACCGCGAAGGTGATCGAATTCGAAAATGCCGGCCACTGGCTGCACCACGACCAGTTCGAGCGGTTCATGTCCACGCTAGACGAATTTCTGTAGACCCCGTTCGGAAGGTGCCCGGCGTTCGGGCGCTGCGGACGGAGCGATGAGCTACAGCGGGCAGATTTCAGTGCGGCAGCGCGGGATCGCGGCGGTCGGCAGCTTGCTCGCGGTGGTGGCCGTGGGATTGGGGCTGGTGAGCGGGCTCGACCTGACGGTCGTCCGCATCGCCAATGCGACGATCAGCGCGATCGCCATCCCCGCGCCACCCCGCGAGGAACCACCGCCAAAGCCCCGCTTCGACGAGAAGGCGAGCGGCAACGAAGGGGCCGCCAACAAATTCGCCAAGGCGGCGCCTGTCGCGGCGCCCAAGCCAAAGCTGCCGCCGATCGAACCGACCATTCAGACCTCACCCACCCCCGGTGCCGGCAGCGAATCCTCGGCAGGCGCAGCGCCCAGCCCCGGTCCCGGATCTGGCGCGGGCGGGCAAGGCGACGGGACCGGCGCCGGCGGATCGGGCACCGGCACCGGCGGCGGAACGCGCCCCGTGTGGCTCAGCGGCGCGATCCGCGATTCCGACTATCCCAGCCCAGCGGCCCGCGCGAGGGTCGGCGGCGAGGTCGAGGTGCGCTTCACCATCGAGACGACGGGCCGCGTCAGCGGCTGCCGTATCGCCCGAACCAGCGGCGATCCCTCGCTCGACGCGGCGACGTGCCGCCTGATCGAAAAGCGCTTCCGCTTCAAGCCCGCGACCGAGGGCCGCGGAGCCCCGATCGCGAGCCAATATGGCTGGCGGCAGAGCTGGTGGCTCGAACCCCGGCGCTGATCGATCGCGACGATTTTGCGACAATATCGCGAACGATTCTCAATTTCATTGACTTTGCGACCGACTCGCAATAGCGGCATCGCCGTTACGAAGCTCGCTCGAAAAAAGGGGAAATTCATGTCAATCTTGCGTTTGCGCGAAACCATGTCGGCGGCGGCTCCGGCCTATCTGGCGCTCAGCTGCTTCGGTCTCGCCGCCTCCCCCGCCGCCGCGCAGGATAGCGGGCAGGAAGCGAAGCAGCCGGTGCTCGGCGGCGTCACGGTCGTCGACACCGCCATCGATGAGGACGGCTACAAGGTCGACAAGCCCTCCTCGCCCAAATTCACGCAGCCGCTCCGCGACACGCCACAGACGATCCAGATCATCAGCAAGGAACTGTTCACCGAACAGGGCGCGACGACGCTGACCGAAGTGTTGCGCAACAGCCCCGGCGTCGGCACCTTCTATGCCGGCGAAAACGGCAACACGACGAGCGGCGATTCGATCCGCATGCGCGGCTTCGACACGTCGAACAGCATCTTCGTCGACGGTATCCGCGATCTGGGATCGGTCTCGCGTGACATCTTCAACACCGAAGCGGTCGAGGTCGAGAAAGGTCCGGCGGGCACCGACAACGGCCGCACCGCGCCGACCGGCGCGATCAACATGGTGACCAAGCGCGCATCGCTCGAAACCTCGCTATCAGGCGCGCTGTCGGTCGGGGTCGATGGACAAAGGCGGGTGACCGCCGACGTCAACCAGACGCTGGGTGGCCTCAGCAACAGTGCGCTCCGGCTCAACATGCTGTGGCAGGACAGCGACGTTCCGGGGCGCCATCATGTCGAGAATCAGCGGCTCGGCCTCGCCGCCTCGCTCGGCCTCGGGCTGGACACCCCGACCCGCGCCTATCTCAACCTACTCTATGTCGATCAGGACAATATTCCCGACGGCTATGTTCCGACGATCGCCCTTCTCGGCTGGGAGCCCCAGGCCGGGCTGGAACCGCTGGTCGGCCACCCGGTCGATTCGAAGAATTTCTACGGCACGCGCAAGGATCACGACGACGTGACGGCGCAGATGGCGACGCTCATCATCGAGCATGATTTTTCCGACAGCGTGCGGCTGACCAACATCGCGCGCGCGGGCGAGACCAAGCAGGACTATCTTCTGACCGCCTTCATGTCGACGGGAGCCAATATCACGGGCGATCCCGCCAACCCCGATGACCTGTCCGCCTATCAGATGACGCGCGGCAACCCGACGATCCGCGACGCGAGAAACCGCATTCTGACCAACCAGCTCAATCTGCGGGCCGATTTCGCGACGGGTGCGATCGAGCATAATCTGAGCATCGGCGCCGAGATCACCGGCGAGAAGCAGGTCATATACGGCCACAGCTCCTCGGGCACGTTGCCGGTCGCGAATCTCTACAATCCCGACTGGAACGACACGAGCGACTACACCCATTCGCGCAACGGCACCGCCGCCCGGGGCAAGACGAACACCCTCGCCTTCTATGCGTTCGACACCGCGAAATTCTTCGACGGGCTGCTGCTGGTGACCGGCGGTGTGCGCGTCGATCATTACAAGACGACCTATTTCAACACCGCCGTCTGCAACAACGGCACCGGCCGCGGCGCCGTACCCTGCGGCACCGCACCCGTCGGCTCGATCGTCACCACTGCCGACCTGAAGGCCAAGGACACGCTGTTCAACTGGAAGCTGGGCGCGGTCCTCAAGCCGAGCGAGCCGGTCAGCCTCTATGTGAACTATGCGCTGTCGCAGCAGCCCCCGGGCGGAGAGAACTTCACCCTGGCTGCCGGCAACAGCGCCAATAACCCCGACTTCGCCCCGCAAAAGGCCAAGACGATCGAAGCCGGCCTGAAGTGGGACGTGCTCGACGGTGCGCTGGCGCTCAACGCGGCGGTATTCCAGACCAAGGTGCTGAACGAAGTCAACGCCGCCGACCCGTCCGACATCCAGAGCGGCTCGAAGCGGGTGCGCGGTTTCGAACTGTCGGTCGTCGGCAACATCACCGATGCCTGGTCGATCTCCGCCGGGTACGGACATCAGAAGACCAAGGTGACCAATGGCGGCGCCGTCGCGGTCGACGGCAGCAGCGGCCTGACCTATGCCCCCGACGACAGCTTCTCGTCATGGACCAGCTATCGCACACCTTTCGGCCTCGAGGTTGCCGGCGGCGTCCGCTATACCAGCGGGATGCGGCGCGGGACCGACGGCGCGGCCGGCACGCCGCCGCGCACCGAGGGCTATACGGTCGTCGACGCGATGCTCGGCTATGCGATCAACGACAATATCAAGCTGCGCGCGAACGCCTATAATCTGTTCGACGAAGATTATGTCGCGGCGATCAACAAGAGCGGCTACCGCTATACGCCGGGGCAGCCGCAGACCTTCCTGTTCAGCGCCGACTTCCGCTTCTAGGCCGGGGCGGAACGGGGGTTTGGGCGGGGGGCTTGCCTCCCGCCTTCGCCATTAAAGACATTGGAGCCCGGCATGTTGCTGCATATCCCGAAGGTCCTGACGCCCGACGAGGTGGCCGAGTTCCGCCGCCGCCTCGACGCCGCCGACTGGACCGACGGGCGCGAAACGGTCGGCGCGCAGGGGGCGAAGGTCAAGCGCAACGAGCAATTGCCCGATAGCTCGCCGCTCAAGGCCGAACTCAGCGCCGCGGTGCTCGGGGCTTTGAAGCGGACTCCCACTTTCTTCGCAGCGACACTCCCACGCAAGATCCTGCCGCCGCGCTTCAATCGCTATACCGGCGGGGGCGAATATGGCTTTCACGTCGATGGCGCCGTGATGCACATGGCGAACGGCGAGCATCTGCGATCGGACCTGTCCTGCACGCTCTTCCTCAACGATCCGGACGATTATGACGGCGGCCGGCTGGTCATCAGCGGGAGCCCCGGCGGGCGCGGCATCGCACTGCCGGCGGGCGATGCCATCGTCTATCCCGCGAACAGTCTCCACCGCGTCGAGCCGGTGACCCGCGGCGCCCGGCTCGCGTCCTTCTTCTGGATCCAGAGCCTCGTGCGCGACAACGACCAACGGCGGATGCTGTTCGAAATGGACACCGCCATCCAGAAACTCACGCTCGACGGAGCCGACGACGATGCTGTCCTCCAACTCACTTGCGTCTATCACAACCTCCTCCGGCGCTGGTCCGAGACCTGACGAGACCGGGGAGCCAAGGCGCGTCGCTTCCGCGGCGCGCGCATCTGTCGGCGCCCGCCCGGCGGCGGCCGCGCGCTATGGCGAGGATCACGGGCCCGACCTGCCCGCCGCGGCCCTGACTCTGCTGCTGTCGGCGGCCTTGCTCGCAGCGCTGGTACAGACGAACTATCATCGCGCGCAGACCGAGACGACGAAACTGGCGGTGGTCAATCTGTCGGTCGCCCCGCCTCCACCCCCGCCGGCGCCGCCGAAGAACGTGTCGCAACAACAACCGACGCCGATCGTCGCGCCCCGCCCGCTGGTCGTAGTGCCGAACGATCGCCCCCCGCTGCTGGTGTCGCCCGATCCGGTCCCCACCCCACCGGTGCCGGTCGCCCTTCCCCCCAACCCTCCGACGCCCCCGGCGCTGCCCGCGACGGTGCGTGCGGACGATCTGGGCACGCGCATGCTGTCGGGAGCGCCGCCGAGCTATCCGCGGGAAAGCCGGCGTCACCGCGAAACGGGAACGGTAGTGCTCGCGCTGACCCTCGACGTCGACGGCTCGGTCGCAGCCATTTCGGTCGCGCAGAGCAGCGGCTTCCAGCGTCTCGACGAAGCGGCGCTGCGCGCGGTGCGGAAATGGCGCTGGGCGCCGACGACGCGGAACGGACAGGCGGTGAAGGTCAAGGGACTGGTCGAAATCCCGTTCATCTTGCGCGGGAACGGTTCCTAGCGCCTGTCCTGCTTGAACGGATTCAACGAACCCCATCGGGACAGACTCTATTCGAGCATCGCGCGCCAAGCCTGCGAAGTGAATTCATGCCCCCGGGCGAGCACGCACGCCGCCAATCCCTGCGCATCGGCAAGCGCGATCGCCTTCTCCGGCCCCAGCACGGTGAGCGCCGTCGCCCAGCCGTCGGCCATCATGCAGTTGCGATGGATCACCGTCGCCGAGCGCACGCCATTGACGATCGGCCGCCCGGTGCGCGGATCGAAGCTGTGCGAATAGCGCTGGCCATCGACTTCGAAGCCGCGGCGATAGTCGCCCGAGGTCGCTACCGAGAGATCGTGCAGCGCGATCCGCCAGCCGGCGCCGGGCCAGGAGGGCGGCAGCTCGACATCGACCCACCAGGGCTGGCCGTCGGGCCGAATGCCCTCGCCGCGCAGTTCGCCACCGACCTCGATCAGGAAATGGCGCACGCCCTTGGCCAACAGCCATTCGGCCGCGGCATCGACGCCATAGCCCTTGGCGATGCCCGACAGATCGAGCAGCGCGTCCTCGCCCCGCCGGGCTTGACGGCGTTCGGCATCGAACTCGATCCGGCCGGTCGCGGGAGGATTGTCCGGCACGCGATCGACCGGTCCCATGCTTCCGAAGCCCCATTGCTCGGTGATCCGTCCCAGCGCGGGCTCGAACGCTCCGCCGCTCGCTCGGCCCACGGCGAGCGCCGCCTCGAGGACATGGGCGAGTTCCACCGGCACGTCGCGCCAGACGCCCGGCGCGGCCCGGTTGAAGCGCGAGAGGTCGGACGTCGCCTCCCACTGGCTCATCTGCGCGACCACCCGGTCGAGCACCGCCTGGACGCCGGGCGCTGCATCGGCAGGCGGCGACACGGCCTGAAGCGACCAATAGGTTCCCATCGTCTCGCCCGCGAACGACCGGATCGCCGCGCCGCCATCGCGGGCGGCGAAGGCGGCGGGCGTCAGCGCCCGCGGGATCAGGACGCGATCGGTCAGGGCGCCATCACTTCGAGCGTCGTGACATAGCTCGCGCGCCGCTGCGGCGCGGCCGGCGCGGCCTCGCCTTCCTCGCGCTCGGCGCGCGGCGTCGTGACGTTGAGCCAGTAGAGACCAGCCTCGGGCCAAGTCACTTCCACCTTGCCCTCCGCGTCGGTCGTCAGATCGATCTGGCCGAGCTGGTCGCGGTAGCGGATGCCCCCCGGGATCACCGTCACCGGCAGCCCCGCCGCGGGCTTGCCGTCGAGCAGGAACTGGAAGGTCGCGGCCTCGCCCGCGAACAGGTCGTTCGGGTGGGTGACCGGCGCCAGTTCGATGCCCTTGCCGGTCGGCTTGAACAGCGTCGTCGTCGGCTCGCCGACAGTCACGAAAATCTCGTTGCGGTTGTTCGATTCGGCGGTCTTCACATTGGTCGCTCCGGCCGGGAGCCGCTCTGCGAGGTTCGCGGTCGTCGTTCCGCGCGGCAACCGCTCGGTCTTACCGCCCAGATCATAGGTGCCCATCACCCCGTCGGAGACCGACGCGATCCGCCACGTTCCCTTCTGCGTCAGATGGACGTCGAAGGTGCTGCGATAGCGCCCCGTCGACGCATTCTCGATCGGCGCCTCGCTGCCGTCCGGCGCCCAGGCTTTCATGGAGTTCAGCCGCAGCGGCTGGTGCTCGAAATAGAAAAGGTCGTTCGATACCGCAGCGTCGACCGTTACCCAGACGTCGTCGCCCGACAGCACGGTCGAGGAGGGCAGCAGCCACTGCCGGTGTGCGCTCGCGGGCGCCGCCGTCAGAATTGCCGCTGCGGCGACCGCCGCGAAACCCAGGAAATGCTTATTCATCGCTTTGCCCCTTTTTCAGATCAGCGGAAGGAAATGGAGACGGCGCCGAGCTCTGTCTTGCCCGCGGCGCGCCCTCCGGCGCCCGACTTGCCCGGCCACACGAACGGGATGCGCAGCAATTCGCGCCCGCCGACCTCGCGCGCGGCTTCGACCACCAGCGTATATTGGCCGGGCGCCATCGCCCCGAGTTGCGCGCGCGAGAAGGATATCTTGTGCGTCCCCGGCGCGCGCGTCGCGCCGGTGATGCCGTTGGCGGGAAAGCGCAGCGAGCGGCCCGACGCGCGCCACCATTGGCGTACGTCGCGGAGCCATTTCGTCCCCTCGTTGTTCTTCATGTCATGGTCGTACCAGACCGCGACGGTCTTCGCCGAAGCCCCCGCTTTCTCGACCCAGATCGCCACATAGGGCCGATGATATTCGGCGACCTTGAGCCGCGGGATCGCGACCGTGACGTCCATCGTCGCGGGTTCGGCCGCGAGCACGGGGGCGGCGAGCGTGCAGCCGAGGCCGAGCGTGAGACCGGTCAGGGCGGTGAGAGAGAGAGGCTGCATGCGGATCTCCTAATGGATGAAAATAATGGCGAGCGCGGCCGGGATGACGAGCCCGGAGGCGACGAGCGGCCAGGTGCTCTTGCGCTTCGCCGCGTGAAGCTGGAGCAGCAGAAGCCCGGTCAGCGCGAAGATCAGGCAGGCGCCGGCGAAGACGTCGATGAACAGACTCCACGCCGAACCCGAATTGCGGCCCTTGTGGAGATCGTTGAGATAGGAAATCCAGCCGCGATCGGTGACCTCGGCCGTCACCGCGCCGCTCGCCCGGTCGATCGCGACCCAGGCGTCGCCACCCGGACGCGGCGCCGGCAGATAGACCTCGTCGGCCGACCACTCGGCTTCGGCCGACGCCCGCACCGGCAGCGTCCGCTCGACCCATGCGACGACGGGGTGCGGCAGGCGCGCCTTCCCTTCGGTTGGTCCGGCCGCGATCTCGCGGAGAAGCGCCGCCGGCAATTGCACCGTCCGTTCGGCGACCACCGGCCGTCCCTCGATGTCGGCGGCATGATTGAGCGTGAAACCCGTGATCGCGAACAGCAGGAGCCCGATCAGGCTGACGGCCGAACTCATCCAGTGCCACATGTGGAGCTGTTTCAGCCAGAAGGCTTTCCGGCTCTTTTTCTGCGCCCGTCGCGGGGAAGTGGGTGCGTGCATCGGATGGTCTGGTCGAGGAAAGGATGACCCGCCACTATCGCGAACGATTATCAATTACAATAATATATCGCCCCCCTACCGAACGAAATCGCATGGGAAGGAGCGCTTGCGCGGAGCATCATCGCCGCGGCCGCCCCACCGGCCGCCGCGACGCGGCCCGCCTGTCAATAGTCCGACACGTTAACCATACCTCCACATCAGCCCCTTAACGGTTGGGCCTTAAGAGGGCAGCCGTAGATGTAGGGGCTTTCACTATGCCAACGACAGCGATCCGAACCATGGCCGCCATCGGTTGCGCGGCCGCAGCGCTCGTTTCGGCACCGGCAATGGCGGGGTCGCAGGCGGCCGGGACCTTCCAGATTTCGGCCACCGTGCCGATGGCCTGCTGGGTCGACCATGCCGTGGAGGCGGACGCGATGAGTCCGGCGGACGGACGCGTGACCGAAGCGTGCAACAGCGCGTCGGGCTATGTCGTGTCGGCGATGTACCGCCCGCTCGATCCGTCCGAGCACGCGCGCCTGATCTATGGCGATCGGATGTTCGACCTTTCATCGGCCGGCGAGCAGGAAGTGCACCGCGCCCATGGTCCGCGAATCCAGCAGGTCGTCTATCGGTTCGACGAAGTGCGCCTCGAAGCGCCGCTGACCCTGTCGCTGACGATTCAGCCCATCTGACTATAGCGCGGCGACGGTCAGCATCACGCGGTCGCTGTAATTGCCCGCGCGCTTCCCTTCGGTTTCGCCGATTTCGATCCGCACCGGATAATCGTCGAAATGCCAGCGATCCGACGTGACATCGAACCCGTCGAGCGCCGACAGGTCGAGGCTCTGGCCGCCGAGCCACATGCGATAGCTGACATACCATTGCGAACCCACATGCTTGAGCCGACCCAGGTTCAGTGACGACACCGAGACGCGATAGGCGCCGGTCGACACCACATAGAGCGTCACCGGCAGCTTTCGCTCGCCCGGCTCGAGCTCGCCGAGGTCGACCGAAAGGCCGCCGCGCACGCGCGAAACCTCGCCCTTCACTCCGATCAGCGCGGCGGAGACGATGTCGAGGCCTAGCGTCAGAGGCGCCGCCGCCAGCGACATGCCGCTCGCATCGGTCACCGTCAGGTCGAGCGATTGAACATAGCGGCCCTGTGAGGTTGCCTCGTCGGGAAGCGCGGTGACCGAGATGACCTCGAGGCTCCGTTCGCCCGGCGCGAGGTGCAGCATTCGTCCGCCCGCACGATCGAGATTCCGCCCGGTACGCGGCGTGATGTCGCTGCGGCTCTTTTCATCGACCAGCTGATAAAGGATCGATGGCGCGCTGCTGCCGGATCGGAACCCATATTGTTCGCCGCGCAGCGACGCACCGAGTTGCCCGATGCACTCGCTGTCGCCGCGGTTGACGATGTTAAGCTCGATCGTTCCATATGCCGCGCCCGGTTCGAGCACATTGTGACGGATGAGGAGTTCATCCTGCGCCGGCTCGATCGAGAGGACGCACGCGGCCTGGGCCGCCGAAGGGGCGGCGGCGAGTCCGAAAGCCGCCGCGCAAAGATACGGCCAACGCGCCCAAGAGGTGCCCCGAACAATCATATCATTGGCCTTCCTTGCGCCTGACCTCGATCACGCCGAGGTCCAAAAGTCCTTCATTATCCTCGGGCACCCGGAAACCGAATCCTTCGAAGCCGCCCGAATAGAATTGCACCGAATATTTCACGCCCGGTTCCAGCTTGGCCGCGGCAAACCTGCCGGCCGTGTTGGTGAAGAAGGGTTCGCCTTCGGCCTCGGGCGCGTCCGCGCGGCGCAATATGCCGCTGACCAGCTTGAGCGGCTGGCCATCGACCCCTTTCAATGTGCCGACGGCGCTGACGAAGGCGGCGCTGCCGACTTCGATGACATAGCCGCTCTTGTAGGCCGGTCGCACGCGCTTGACGCCTTCGCCCACGTCATATCCGAGCGGCGGATCGACGACATCATAGCGGATCGACTGGTTGAAGAAGGCGGTGAGCGAATTCTGCACCGCCGGCCCCAAAGCGCCGCTCTTGCTCGTATAGGCGCCATCCTCCAGCCGGTCGCCGACGATCACGGGACGCCCCTTCAGCGTATCGTGGGGATAGACGAGGGCGAAGCTGTCGTCGATCGTGCGACCGATGGCGACACGCCCGCCGACATAGGAAATCGAACTGCCGATGCGCAGCGTGGTGAGCTGGCTGTCGCCGATGCTGTCGAAACCATCCCCGAACGCCGTGTGCGACAGATTTGCGTCGAACCGGTTGCCGACATAGTCGAGCTGACCACTGACCGAGGTCGCGCCATCGTCGTAGTTGGAGGCTACCGCATAGCCGAAGGAGCCGGCACGGTTCTCGGCCGTCTGCTGATAGCGTGCGCTCGCGGCATTGCGGACCGAATTGTAACGCGCCTCGGCACGGCGGTTATAGCCCGGCTGCCAGACCAGACCGATGCTCGCCCCGAACCCGCCTGTGCGGCCGAAACTGCTCGAAAAGCTCGTCCGGCTATATTCGACGCCGAACTGCAGCGACCACTGCCGGTCGAAACGATAATTGGCGGTCGAACCGATGCTGTAGGCGTCGCGGAGCAGCGGGCTCCGGCTCTTTCGGTATGAGACGTTGGTGGTCGCGAACAATTTCGTCGAGAAACGCTTGGTATAGGCGGCGTTGAGGTTCCACGAGATGGGGTTGACCCCGACGATGCCGCCCACGGTCGCGTAGTGCGAAGACGTATAGTCGGCTACGACGGTCACGGTGTCGTAACCCGTCGTGCCGCCGACGATCTGTTCATAGCCGAATGTGGTCGCGAAGCCCTGGCCGGTTTTACCGTGACTGGCCCCGACGTCGATGCGAAGCAGGCCGCTGTTCGGCAGAATGAACTGCGTCTGCGCGGTCACGTTCTGCACATCTTCGGAAATTTGCGTGCCGATGCCGATCGCCGGACGATTCAGGAATGCCTTTCGCCAAAACCCGGTAAACACAGGCTTTTTTCCGGAATAATCTGGATTGCCGAAACCACCCTCGTCAAGGAAGCCGATATAGGCCCCATATTCATAATCGCCCGGCTCGATATCGATAGTGTCGAGATAGGCCTGGTAGTCGACCGTTCGCCGGTTGCCCGAAATGCCCTCGATCTCGATCTGGATGTTGTTGCTGCCGGTGTCGAGCGGCAGGTTCGAAACATCATATTGACCAGGGTCGAGGATGAATTCGCGCTGGTAGATGCCGTTGCGAATGACGCGAACCGTCGATTGCTCCTGCAGCACCAGTTGCCGCCCGCCGGACAGAATATTACTGCGGAACGCGTCGAAACGGCGCCGTTGCCGCACCACGCCGATGCCGCCCATGTTGATGAAGCCCTGGCGCCCGCGCGTTTCGGGATCGAGGTCGCCGAGGAACCAGCGCCGATATTGTTCGGGCTGATCGTAAACCAGTCGCGCGTAGCGCCGCTCGAACTTGTAATCGCCGGTCGCAAAATCGCTGCGCGCCTGGGCGTCGGCCTCGAAGACCAGGCCATTGTATCGAATGGCGCCGTTCAGATAGAGTTCGGGCGTGCGGACGCCGCCCGCGCCGGACAATCGCGACACGATCGTGTTGACGTTCAGATAGGCGCTGAACGGCTCGGGCGCGGCGCCCGGCGCTTCGGGTTCCCCGCGCTGATAGAGGATCTCGACCGACCGTTTTTCGGGCGCGATCTTGAGCACGAGCACCGCGAGCTGTTGCGGATCATAGTCGAGCCGGATTCCGCTCGGTGCGATTTCCTCGGGCAGGAAGCGCTGCTTGCCGTCGAGCAGCGCGGTCAGCTCGGCATTCGCTTCGGGGGTGAGCAAAGGCCCGATCAGCGCCAGAAACCCTTCGGAGCCCACCATGAAACGGTCGTCGCGGGTCAGCAGGACCGGCAGTTCGCCCAATATCCGCCGGTTGAACTGCAACGGCGCGGTGATGTCCACATCGCGATCATAGGGATTGATGTCGACCCGCGGCGCGGCCGGCGACGGGGTGTCCGGCGCGGGGGCGATGTTCGTCGCACCGGTCCCGGCCCCGGGGTCTTCAAACGCCCACGCGCTGGTGGCCGCCCAAAGGCCGGCGCCGATGGCGACCGCGCTGCCGGCGACACGAAGCCAGCGTCTCACCGAATGAATCGCATCGTCAGCGGCTTGGCGGGATCGAGCGCCACGCCGGTCGGAATCTCGAAAATGCGCTTGCCGCCGCCAGGAGCGAGATAGCCGACGCCAAGCAGCGTCGCGACTTCCTCATTGCTATAGGTCCGCTCGAACGGCTTGCCGCTGGTATCGGTGCCGGAGACAACCCATTTCGCGCCGCTCATCAGCGCATAGCGATTGCCCTTGTTCGTCACCACGACCTTCAGCCCCGGGCGGGGCTCGGCGCCCGGCGGGGCGGCCCCCTCGCCCTGGGTCGCGGCCTCGCCCTCGAGCGCGGGAGGCACGATCATCTCCGGCGTCAGCGACACCACTTCCACATCGGGTTTCGCCCCCGGCGGCGCGACGACGATCAGCGCCTTCATGGTATAGAGAATATCGATGGAGACCGCTGCATCGGTCCCCTGAATCTTCTGCGGGTTGGTTTCGACCGGCAACTGGCGGACCCACAGATAATAAGCCTGCGAGGTCGGGATGTCGGGGCGGCCGATCCATTGCGCACGGATGACCTGACGGCCCGAAACCGGAACCAGACCTTGCGGCGGGAAGACGATGAAGTCCTCATCGGCGGGCGTTTCGACAAGCTTTCCGTTCTCGTCGAAATCGATGCGCGTGATCCTGGTCTCGAACGGCATCGACGCGCTGCCGACATTGCCGACCTCGATGCGCGCGACCGCGCCCGCGCCCGATGTCGTCAATTCGGACACCATCGGCGAAACGCGCATCGCCAGCGCCGAAGTCGAGGCAAGGATGCCCAGAAACAACAATACCGCGCCGAGGCGCAGTTTCCCCAAGAGGCCAGCAAACCGAAATTTCGCCATTCGTCCCTCGCCCGGGAGCGGTCGATGGCGTTCGCGCCGTAGCGCTTCCCCCTGCCCCCGATATGCGAGTATCGCGGGGAACAACCCGTTCCCCGCGATACTCAGTCTTGCCGTTTAGATGGCTTCGAGCACCACCGTCACCGTGTCCGTGTAGGTGCCGGCAACCAGCGCCTTCGTCGGATCGGTCAGGGTGACCTTGAACGCAGGGGCCGACTTCCAGGCCCCATGCTCGCGCGATTCCGAATCGTCGTTCGGAAGGACCGTGATCTGGTTGGCGAGCGAAGCGGTGGTGGTGCCGACCGCACCGGCGGTGTAGCGAGCCATGACCGTGTACGGAATGTTCTTCTGGAAGACATTGCCGTCATAACCGCCGTCCGCCGCGCCCGCGTTGACGAGGCCCTCGGAACCGTTGGTCTTGGTGATCGTCATCCGGTTCTTGGTGTTGCAACCCGCGAGGTTGGTGCGGGTGTGGGCATCCGATTCACCGACCGAGGTGAACACGTTTTCCACCGAGCTGGTCGCGTCGGCGTAGATGCCGATGCTGCCCATGTCGAGATCGCGCAGGTCGCCGCCCGCGCCGAGGACGCACGCCGGGCTGACATTGCCGGTGATGGTGAAATCCGCGTCTACCGACGAAGACGCGTTTCCGATGTTGGCGTTCCCGCCCGGCTCGTAGACGGCATTCGCCGGCGTGGTCTGCGCCGAAACGGCGGTGCTGCTCAGCGCGGCAACCGCACCCGCGATCATAAGATGAGAAATTTTCATTACTTAACTCCCTTTTCTACTCAGTTACTTACTACTCACTACGACCCTGCTGACCTTCGCGGTCAGCATTCCTAGACGCGCGGATTGATCACGATCGTGATCGAATCCGCATAATCGCCGGCCAGCAGATCCCGGCCCGCCGTCATTTCCGTTTGCAGCGTGATTTCTCCGCCGCCCTTGGCGATCGCATCGCCGCTGTTCAGCGTCGCGCCGCCAACCATCTGTCCGCTCGTGAAATCGGCCTGCAGTTGCACCGGCTCCGGCGTCAGCCCCGGAACCCTCACGCCTAGGCGATAGGGCACGATGCCCGCATAAGGGCCCTCGCCCTGCGGCTTGCTGACATGGGCGATGCCGCCCTCCGACGATCGGAACACCATTTCGAAGGGCACGTTGCAGGCGACGTCGAAGCGCGCCGAAACATTCTTGTCGACATTCAACTGACCGAGATCGATGGTGTCGCCGCCGCCCACGGTGCATTTCGGCGTGATATGCCCGTTCAGGACGATGTCGAGCGACACGCCCCCGTTGGCGGCCGCCTTGTCGGGCGCATCCGCAGCGGCGGCCGTGGTCGAAACCAGCAACCCCGCAAAGGCAACGCAACACGCTGCCCGAAACCGGCAAAAGGCCTCAGCCAAAGAAAATCCCCACCCAAATCGCCGCCGGCCCGAAAGAGCCACGGCAGGCGATCCCCCATGTGTCCGCCCCCGCGGACGAAGAATCGCCGTAGTCCGAAAGCGAAGGTAAACAGTTTATTTATATTGGCAATCCCACTGCCATCAGATTGTGGGCACACGCCCTCTCTGCCGCAGCCCTGTTCCGGTCTGGCACAGTTCCAAATGTCTTTATTATTATGTATATAAATCAATTAGTTATATATATTTTTGCCGGGAAAAGCGACAATTGCCCCTGTCGTGAGCCCTGGGATTTCGCGCCACTCGATGTCCGCATCCGATCCTTAGCTATTTATTTACGAGAACGACTCTCGGGCAAAAGGGCCCAGCGCACCTCAGGACAGGCTCGTTCCGTCCGATCGCCGGCACGGAATGGGCACGCACTAACCAAGCGTTAACCCCCGATCGCGACTGTCCGGCGAATGGCAGTGACAGCTTTTATCGAAGAGACGGCGCAACCGGGGCATCCACGTTCGAGCGAGCGGCGGCGGCTGCGGCTTTTGCTGCAGGGCGCGAAGGCCAGCGGTTCGGGAATCAAGGCGCTCGTCCACAACATCTCGGCGACCGGCCTTCTGATCGAGGCCGACGCCGACATGAAGCCCGGCGATCGAATCGAAATCGCACTGCCGCATGCGGGCGCCACGTCGGTCAGCATCATCTGGGCGAGCGGGCCGCTTTATGGCTGCCGATTCGACACGCCAGTCTCGACCGCCACCCTCAGCGCCGCCAGCCTGCGGAGTGTCGCGACCCCTGACGCGCCGATCGAGCCCGACGCCCCCGCCTCCACGCTCGAAAGCTTCGGCCTGCGCTTGCAGCGCCTGCGTCTGGCCCAGGGGCTTACCCAGTCACAGGTCGCGACCGAACTCGGCGTCAGCGAACCGTCGATCTCGGCCTGGGAGCAGGACAAGGCGCGGCCCAAGGCTGGACGCATCGAAGCGCTGGCCAAGCTGCTCGGCGTCCAGAGCGCCGATCTGCTCGGCATCGAATCGCGCGAAACGCTGCGAAGCGCCACCGAGCGCGCAAAGGCACAGATCGCCGCCGTCGCGGGCGTATCGCCCGACCGCATCCGGATCACCATCGACCTGTAGCAACTGCATCGCGCTCATGGGCGCCATCAGGCCGCTCGTACGGGCGGCCGCAAATTTCATGGAAATAGCTAGGTGGCGGAGACGGAGGGATTCGAACCCTCGGTACCGGATTTACCAGTACGACGGTTTAGCAAACCGTTGGTTTCAGCCACTCACCCACGTCTCCGCATGGCTGCCGCGCTAACGGCAGTCTTGGCCTCGGCGGGCGCTATAGCCAGCCCGGCACCGGGCCGCAACGCCCAATATTGTCCTTTTTGCCTGCGGACGCGGGCTTCGGCGGCGAACGCGATTCGATCCAGCGCAAAATCGACTCGGGTCATCGCCGGTTCATTGCCCGCCACGCAAAGAGAGTCATGATTAACGAGGGGTCGCGGCGGCGATGCGCGCCGTAGTCCAGCCCTTGGGGGAATGAGATGCGTTCTATGTTTACCAAATTCGCCACGATGGGAATCGCGACCATCGGGATCGCCCTGTCGCCCCTGCCCGCCGCGGCCCAGATGACCGAGGTCGATCCCAATACGGTGATCGATTCGGATCTCGACAATCCCCAGCCGACCCCGCCGCCGGTGACCACGACCGAGCCGACCGCCGACCCGTCGCTCGACAGCGACCTTGCCACCGGCGACGAACAGATCAATGGTGTGTCCGACCCGGCCGACACGACGACCGCGACGACTGCCGCCACCGACCCGCAGACTGCGGCGACGACCGCCAATCCGGCCGAGACCTACAAGGAGGACGACCTGATCGGCGCCGCCGAGGGCGTGTTCGGCAAGGGCGCGCAGGGCCTGGCCGGCCTGATCGAGGATATCCTGAAGAAGCAGGGCGAGCCCAATGCCTATATCGTCGGCCGCGAAGCGAGCGGCGCGCTCGGCATCGGCGTGCGTTACGGTTCGGGCACGCTCTATCACAAGATCGAGGGCGAACGCCCCGCCTATTGGACCGGTCCCTCGATCGGTTTCGACGCGGGCGCCAACGCGGGCAACACCTTCATCCTCGTCTATAATCTCTTCGACAGCGAAGACCTCTACAAGCGCTTCCCCGCCGGCGAAGGCGCCGCCTATCTGATCGGCGGCTTCAACGCCTCCTACATGCGCAGCGGCGATATCGTGCTGATCCCGATCCGCGTCGGCGTCGGCGCCCGCCTCGGCGCCAATGTCGGCTATATGAAGTTCCGCAAGAAACAGAGCTGGCTGCCCTTCTGATCCCACCTGCTTGCCAAGGGGGCGATAGCCCGCGCTTCGGCGCGGGCTTTTTCTTTGGGCAGCGAGCGTGGCGGTTTGCGACCGAGAGCGGCCATACCTTCTCCCCTCCCTTTTAGGGAGGGGCTGGGGGTGGGTAGCCGCCGAAGGCGGCGTTCTTTCGTGGGCTCGCTCCGCTCGCGCACCCACCCCTAACCCCTCCCTAAAAGGGAGGGGAATGGCTCAAACCCACCCCAAAGCGGGCAGTTCTATTAGCCCCCGTCGAAGGCGATCAGCGTCTCGCACGCGAGGCCGGCGGCCGCCAACCGCTCTGATCCGCCGAGATCGGGCAGGTCGATGACGAACATCGCGGCGGCGACCTCGGCCCCGACGTTGCGCATCAATTGCGCCGCGGCGAGGATCGTCCCGCCTGTAGCGAGCAGGTCGTCAACCAGCACGACGCGATGCCCGGCGACCACCGCCCCCTCGTGAAGCTCCAGGCGATCGGTGCCATATTCGAGCTCGTAATCGACGCCGATCGTCACACCGGGGAGTTTGCCCGCCTTGCGCACCGGAACGAGGCCAAGCCCCATCGCGGTCGCCATCGCGGCGCCGAACAGGAAGCCGCGCGCCTCGACCGCGACGATCAGGTCGGGACGATAGGCCGCGGCGCGCTCGCAGAGGCGGCGCACGCTTTCCGAAAAGCCGGCGGCGTCGCCGATCAGCGTGGTGATATCGCGAAAGAAAATCCCCGGCTTCGGAAAATCGGGGATGGTGCGGACGAGTGCCGCGAGGTCGAGATCGGGTCGGGGCGGAAGGGCGATCATCGGCGACGAGCGCCCTTCCCCATCCCTCAATGTTCCTTGTCGGCCCAGATGTTCCGGTACGCCATATAGGTCAGGCCGGTGAAGATGAGCAGGTAGAGGAACACCGCCCAGCCGGTCCAGACGCGCTTCACCAGCTTAGGCTCGGCGGTCCACACCAGGAAGGCCGAAACGTCGCTCGCCATCGCCTTCACATCGTTCGGCGAGCCGTCGGCGAAGGTCACCTGGCCGTCGGTCAGCGGCGGTGCCATCGCGAGGTTGAGGTTGGCGAAATAGGGATTGTAGTGCAGCCCCGTCGCCGGCTGAAGCTCCTTGGGCAGGTTCTTCGGCGGGTTCTGGAAGCCCGTCAGCAGCGAATAGACATAGTCCTTGCCGCCTTCGCGCGCCTTGGTGATCAGCGAGAGGTCTGGCGGCAGCGCATTGTTGTTCGCCGCGCGCGCCGCGACTTCATTGGCATAGGGCGCCGGGAAATGGTCCGACGGCAGACCGTCACGCGTCGCCGGCTCACCCGTGTCGGGGTTGATCGACGGCACCTGGAAGCCCTTGGCGAAGCTCTTCGCCTGGCCTTCGGTATAGCCGAGGTCCTGGATGTCGCGGAAGGCGACGTGATTCAGGCTGTGGCAGGCCGAGCAGACTTCCTTGTACACCTGCATCCCGCGCTGCAGCTTGGCCTTGTCCCAGTGCGGGAACAGGCCGTCGCTCGACAGGGCGAGGTGACGCGGATGCTTGTGGAACGCGTGAGCGGCTTGCGGCTCGTTCGACAGGGGCGTGGTGACGATCGCGCACAACAGCGCGATGATGAACCCCAGGCCGACGAGAAATCCGAGCGGACGAACCATGGCTGTATCAGCTCCTATTAAAGTCCGGCGCTCAGGCCGTTGCCGAAGCCGACGACTTGTCGGCGTGCTTCGCGAGGACCGCCTCGGTGATCGAATTCGGCATCGGAGCCGGGCGTTCGATCCGCGACACGATCGGCAGGATGATCAGGAAGTGGGCGAAATAATAGGCGGCCGCGAGCTGGCTCATGATCACATAGGGCTGCTCCGCCGGGCTCTTGCCGCAATATCCGAGGATCAGCACGTCGACGACGAGCACCCAGAAGAATTTGCGATAGAGCGGCCGATAGGTCGACGACTTGACCGGCGAGCTGTCGAGCCACGGCAGGAAGAACAGCAGCGCGATCGAGGCGAACATCGCGATGACGCCCCACAGCTTCGCGTCGATCCACAGGAAGTTGAAGGTGAAGGCGCGCAGGATCGCGTAGAAGGGCCAGAAATACCATTCGGGGACGATATGCGCCGGCGTCGAAAGCGGGTTCGCCGGGATATAGTTGTCGGCGTGACCGAGCAGGTTCGGGCTGAAGAAGGTCAGCGCGACGAACAGCAGCAGGAAGACGCCGAGCCCGAAGCCGTCCTTCGCGGTGTAATAGGGGTGGAACGGGACGGTGTCCTGTTCATCCTTCACCTCGATGCCGGTCGGGTTGCTCGAACCCGGAATATGCAGCGCCCAGATGTGCAGGATCACGACGCCCGCGATCACGAAGGGCAGCAGATAGTGCAGCGAGAAGAAGCGATTGAGCGCGGCGTCATCGGGTGCGAAGCCGCCGAGCAGCCAGACGCGGATAGGCTCGCCGACGACCGGTATCGCCGAGAAGAAGCCGGTGATGACCTGCGCGCCCCAGAAGCTCATCTGACCCCAGGGAAGGACGTAGCCCATGAAGGCGGTCGCCATCATCAGGAGGAAGATCACCACGCCGAGCAGCCACACCATCTCGCGCGGCGCCTTGTACGAACCGTAATAAAGGCCGCGGAAGATGTGGAGGTAGACGACGATGAAGAACATGCTCGCGCCGTTCATATGCGCGTAGCGGATGAACCAGCCGGCGTTCACGTCGCGCATGATGTGCTCGACCGAATCGAAGGCGACGCCCGCATTGGCGGCATAGTGCATCGCCAGCACGATGCCGGTGATGATCTGGATCGCCAGCGCGGCCCCGGCGAGAACGCCGAAGTTCCAGAAATAGTTGAGATTGCGCGGCACCGGATAGCCCGCGCCGACCGCATTGTAGACGAGGCGCGGCAGCGGCAGCTTCTCGTCCAGCCACTTCATCAGCGGTTGCTGGGGTTCGTAATTCTTGGCCCAGGGAAAGCTCATCTTATCTCGCTCCTCAGCCGATCGTCACGACGGTGTCGCTGGTGAAGTCATAGGGCGGCACGGTCAGATTCTTGGGTGCCGGGCCTTTGCGGATGCGCGCAGCGGTGTCGTAGTGCGACCCGTGGCACGGGCAGAAATAGCCGCCGAAATCGCCGCGCGGCTCGCCTTCGGCGGCACCGAGCGGCACGCAGCCGAGGTGGGTGCAGACGCCGAGCGTGATCAGCCAGTTTTCCTTGCCGGTCTTGGTACGCTCGGCCAGCGTCTGCGGATCGCGCAGGTCGCCGAGCGGCACCTTGTTCGCTTCCGCGATCTCGACCGGGGTCAGGTTACGCACGAACACCGGCTGCTTGCGCCAGCTCGTCTTGATCGCCTGTCCCGACTGGATCGCCGAAATGTCGATCTCGGTCGACGACAGCGCGAGCACGTCGGCCGACGGGTTCATCTGGTTGACCAGGGGAAGGACCACCGCGGCGGCGCCGACTCCGGCGAAGCTGACTGCGGCGATATTGATGAAATCCCGGCGCCGCACGCCATCTTCGATGCCGGCGTTGAGATTGGTTTCACTGGCCATTCGATTGCCCTTGCATGGCTGAACTGACAAATTCGCGCGGATGCCGGGTCGCCCTGTTTGCGCACGCAGGACGCGGCGCATCCCGGCGGCCCCTCCGGGAATTGCGGGCCTGATAGCCGCACATCCGGGGCTTGCCAACAGGCAATTTCCCCTCGGGCCTCGTGCGGCGGCAGCGGCCGCGATCAGGCTCGATTCGCCCGCCGGCGGCGGCTATGGCGGCGCGATGGAAATCGCCCTGTTTCAGCCGGACATCGCCGGCAACCTTGGCACGACGCTGCGCACCGCCGCCTGTTTCGGCGTGCCCGCGCATATCATCGAGCCGTGCGGCTTTCCCTTTTCCGGGGCGGCGTTGCGGCGCGCCGGGATGGACTATGCCGCGCGCGCCGACACCCGGCGCCACGCCGATTGGGCTGCGTTCGGCGACTGGGCGGCGGGCGCGGACAGGCGGATCGTGCTGCTCACGACCGCGGGCGCGACTCCCCTGCCCGCTTTCCTTTTCACCCCGAGCGACATCCTGTTGTTCGGCGCCGAATCCTCGGGCGTGCCACCCCATGTGCACGCGGCGGCGAGCGCGCGGGTCGCGATTCCGATGCAGCCGGGCTTTCGCTCCTTGAATGTCGCGGTCGCGGCTGGCATCGCGCTCGCCGAGGCACTCCGGCAGACGAAAGGCTTTGCGGCATGATTTCGCTCGACTCCCAGCAACAGGCGGCGCGCAGCTGGTTCGAAACACTGCGCGACCGCATCTGCGCCGAGTTCGAGGCGATCGAGGCCGAAGCGGGCAGCGACGCGCGCTTCGCCTATACGCCCTGGGACCGTGAGGCCGAAGGGCTCGCCCCCGGGGAAGGCGGCGGCGGCGTGCGCGGAGTGATGACCGGGCAGGTCTTCGAAAAGGTCGGAGTCAATGTCTCGACCGTCGGCGGCGAATTCGCGCCCGACTTCGCGGCGTCGATCAACGGCGCGAGCGAGGACCCGCGCTTCTTCGCCACCGGCATCAGCCTCGTCGCGCATATGGCGAATCCGCACGTCCCCGCTGTGCATATGAACACCCGCTTCCTCGTCACGACGAAGCGCTGGTTCGGCGGCGGCGCCGACCTCAACCCGCCGATCCCCTATGCCGAGGACACTGACGCCTTCCATGCCCGCTTCCGCGCCGCATGCGCACCCTATGGCCCCGACGTTTACGAACGCTACGCCAAATGGGCCGACGATTATTTCTTCATCCCACACCGCGGCGTTCATCGCGGGGTGGGCGGCATCTTCTACGATCATCTCGAATGCGGCGACGACGCCGAGTTCGACCGCAACTTCGCCTTCACCCAGGCCGTCGGCGAGGCGTTCCTGGACATTTTCCCGCAGATCGTTCGGCGCCGCATGGCCCTGCCCTTCACCGAGGCCGAGCGCGAGGAACAGCTCGTCTGGCGCGGCCGCTACGCCGAGTTCAACCTCGTCTACGACCGCGGCACGCTGTTCGGGCTCAAGACCGGCGGCAATATCGACGCGATCCTGATGAGCCTGCCGCCGCTCGCCAAATGGGCCTGACGAAAAAGGGGCGCCCCGTCGCCGGAGCGCCCCTCACAAGACCCTGACCGACTCCGATCAGGTGAAGACTTCACCCGCGCTCTCGTGACCGAGAGCCCGATAGATGCCCGCCGGAACGGCGACGGTGAAATAAGCCATCGGGATGCTCACGATCAGCGTCAGCAGGATGATCGTTCCGAATCCCGGCACGCCGCCGCCCATCATCATCGACTGGAAGCTCGACCCGACCAGCAGGCCCAGGATGATCGCAAGAACGAACAGCACGACGCCGATCAGAAGGAAATAACCAACGATGCGCCATTGTCCCTCGCTGGTCATGCTCCAGCTGCGCTTCAGCGCCTGAAAAGGCAGATATTCGCTCCGGTCGGCCATCGAAGGCCCCGTGCAGCACAACCGCGCCGCCAACCAGAGGCACAGCGCCCCGAAGGCCACCAGGAGGATCACCATGACCCCGCTTCCGCCCGCAGCAGTGCCCCCCATCATCGGCGCCATAGAGGTCAGCGCGTAGGAGCCGAACGCGGCAAGCAGAAGAAAGAGGATGGCCATGAAGCCGAACAGCCATGGATAGATGACGATGAAGAACAGCATCAGCACCAGGATGAACGGGATCGCGAGCCAAGGCGAGATTGCATAGGCCACCGCTGCCAGGACGACGATCGTGGCGATCATCAATCCGACCAGGACCGCGCCGGCGATCATGCCGAACCGAAGGCCGCCGGGCAGGTCGCCGGCATCGGTGATTCCCAATCGCCACGACGAGAAATAGCTGCCGAACTGCAGGACGTAGGACAGCAGCGATATCACGATCAAACCGACGCCCATGCCCGCCATCATCGTCGGGTTGCCCGCCATGACGGCCGGATTGAATGCGTTCGCCATCGGGTTCCCGATAATGACCCATTGCAGGACGAGCGGGACCAGAATGCCTATCCCAATCAGGACGATGGCGTGATTGGCGGCGTTGCCGCTGAAGAAGCCGGTCGCATGGGACCAAGCCTGTCCGATACTGAATCGATTCATGATGTCTTTCCCCGTTGCTAGATATGTTGCGACAAACGACCCCAGTTCTGAATTATCCGAAAATCTCCCCGCTTTCCCGGATCGCGAGTTGGCGGTATGTCGCCGCCACGATCGCCAAGGTGACCATGCCGCTGACCGCGGCCACTCCGCCCTCGACCAGCCCGATCAGGATGCGCCCCGCATCGCTGCCCGTGCCGACGATGGCGGCGACGATGCCGCCCAAAATCGCGGCGATGATCAGGATCACCAGCGTGACCAGAAACAGGAACAGGAAGATCCGCCAGCCATTGCCCTTCGTCAGCGCCCAGGCCTCGCGGATCGCCGCGAACGGGTTGTGAAGCGCGCGGTCGGCGATCACGGCGGAGATCGTCGACAGACGACCCCAGAAATAGGCGGAGAGCCCGAGGAAAATCAGCAGCCCGACCACCAGCAGGAGGACACCGGCGCCCCCGCGGCCGGCGGCGATACCCGGCGCGAAGAGTATCAGGACCGCGAGCACGAGCGCCACGAACAGGATCAACTGGACCGCAATGACCGTCGGCGCCATTTTAGCCGCAAACGTCAGCGCCTCGCCGACGCTCACGCCCGTCCGAGACAGCCAGAGCCGCAGGATGCCAACCCCGCCGATTGCGGCGATCAGCGCGACCAGCAGCTGATAGGGAAGACCCTGACGCACATTGGCACCCATCGCCGCCATGATCTGGTCGAAGGTTGCGCCTGCGGCGGGTTCGATCGGCGTCGGCCCGAACCAGCTTACCGCCAGCGTCGGCAGGAAAAAGAATACCGCGGCGATCGCCCAGGTCAGGCCGCTGTACGATCGCAGGAGGGTCATGCTGTCCTCCCAGGCTGCGCCCATGTCGAATTTCGGCATCAATATCCCGTCTTTGTCAGGCCCCTCGTTCATGGAGACTGACGCCCCGGCTCTCCCTTGTCCAGCCTCGTTAACGATTTAAGCCGCCCCCTTGCGCTCGGCCTCCGACGCGGGCAGGAGGCGCGCGATGACCCGCCTGCCGTCAACCGAATGGAGCGTTTCGCCCGGTCTCACCGACTATCCCGCCGCGCTGGCCGACATGGAGGCGCGCGCCGCGGCCATCCACGCGGGCGGGGTCGGCGAGCGCATCTGGCTGCTCGAGCATCCGCCGCTCTACACCGCGGGGACGAGCGCCGATCCCGCCGAGCTGCTCGACCCGCGTTTTCCCGTCTATGATGCCGGTCGCGGTGGGCGCTATACCTATCACGGCCCCGGCCAGCGCGTCGGCTATGTCCAGCTCGACCTCAGCCATCGCGGCCGCGACGTCCGCGCCTATGTCTCGGCGCTCGAAGGCTGGGTGATCGATGCCCTCGCCGCGCTCGGCGTCGCGGCGCGGCGGGCCGAGGGGCGCATCGGCATCTGGACCGACGACCCGCAGGGCCGCGAGGCGAAGATCGGCGCGATCGGCGTGCGCGTACGGCGCTGGGTGACGCTGCACGGCTTCTCGCTCAACATCGCGCCCGACCTCACTCATTTCGGCGGGATCGTGCCGTGCGGGATCGCCGAATTCCCTGTGACCAGCCTCGCCGCATTGGGGAAGCAGGCGGGTTTCGCCGAGGTCGATGCCGCGCTGGCGGCGGCCCTTCCCGCCTTTCTCGACAAGCTTTCGCCGAGCGATTAGGAGGGGCGCATGACCCGTCTTCTCCTGTCCTCCGCCCTCCTCCTGTCGCTCGCGGCCTGCGGAGGCGGCGATTCGGGCGGCTCGTCGACGACGAAGCTCGACGCGGTCGAGGTTCAGCCCGGCACGATCAGCGATTCGATGATCATCCTCGACGATTCGAGCATCGACGGCACCGCGGTCGACAACAGCGTGCCCGACGATGGCAGCGCCAAGAAGACCGAGAAGAAGGACGAGGACACGGCCGACGACGCTGCCACGGATGATGCGGGCGAAACGGAAAATCCCGACGCCGTCGCCGCCCCGGCAGCCAAGAAGGCGGTGACCACAGCCCCCGCCCCCAAAGCTTCGACCGAATAAAGCTTAACGCAACCCCAGGCTCTTGTGCGTCTGGAGCGACAGGCGCCAGCGCGGGTCGGCCATCACCAGATCGATGCAAGCGCGAACATTGGCGGCCGCGTTCGGGTCGTCGAGCGGCTGGACCAGATGATGCGCGAAATCGAGCGTCGCGAAGCGCTCCACATCGCTGCCCGGCTGCGGCCAGACGAGTTTCAATTCGTCGCCGCTCGTCTGAACGAGTTCGCTGCCCGCCTTGGGACTGACACAGATCCAATCGATGCTGCGCGGCACCGCGAGCGTGCCGTTGGTCTCGATCGCGATGGTGAAACCGCGCTCGTGGAGCGCCGCGATCAGCGCGTCGTCGACCTGGAGCATCGGCTCGCCGCCGGTCAGCACGACGTAACGGTCATCGCTCCCCGCGCCCCATGCCCCGGCAATGCGATCGGCGAGCGCTGCCGCATCGGCATATTTGCCGCCAAGCGTCCCGTCGGTGCCGACGAAATCGGTGTCGCAGAAGCGGCAGACCGCCTTCGCGCGGTCCTGCTCGCGCCCCGTCCACAAATTGCAGCCGGCAAAGCGGCAAAAGACCGCGCGGCGGCCCGCCTGCGCGCCCTCCCCCTGCAGGGTCAGGAAAATCTCTTTGACAGCGTAGGCCATGATTCAGGCGTAGCGCGTCGGGTCGGTCAGCCCGGCGTCGGCGAAACCCTTGCTGCGCAGCCGGCAGCTATCGCAATGGCCGCAATGCAGCCCTTCGGGCGTCGGGTCGTAGCACGACCAGCTCATCCCGGCGTCCATGCCCAGCCGGGCCGCCTCGGCGGCGATATCGGCCTTGGTCATGTGCTGGAGCGGAGCGTGAATATGAAAATCGACGCCCTTGTCGCCGTCACGCGTCGCGAGGCGCGCGAGCGCCTCGAAGCTCGCGATGAATTCGGGGCGGCAATCGGGATAGCCCGAATAGTCGAGCGCATTGACCCCGATCACGATGTCCTGCGCGCGCCGCGCCTCGGCGAGGCCGAGCGTGAGCGACAGGAAGATGAGGTTGCGCGCGGGCACATAGGTGACCGGAACGTCGCTCGCTTCGCCGATCGGGCCGTCCTTCGGGACGTCGATGTCGGCGGTCAGCGCCGAGCCGCCGAAGCGGCGAAGGTCGAGCGGGAGCACGATATGCTCGGCCGCGCCGACATAGTCGGCGATGTGCGCGGCCGATTCGAGTTCGACGCGGTGGCGCTGGTTGTAATCGACCGTCAGCGCGACGATCCGCGCCCCCGCCTCGCGCGCAAGGCCGGCGCAGACCATCGAGTCGAGCCCGCCCGAGAGAAGGACGATGACCGTTTTTCCGTGCATGTCGTGCATCGGCGCCCGATACGCCCGCCCATGCAGCCGTGCAAGGCCCGCGCTGCGCCGCACCAAGAAAATGGGCCGCGCGGCGGTGCCGGCGGCCCAGTTCGGCATGAAGCCGTAGGGAGAAGGACGCACATCGGTGCGTCATTCATCCCCGATAGCGCGGGATGGTTAATATCGGGTTATCGCCGGAGTGGATCAGCCACCCGTGCACGCCGCGACGCGGCGTGCCTCGATCGCCTGCGAGAAAGGCTTGCCGTTCGCGATCCCCTGCGTGTCGATCTGCACCAGCCGGTTGGTTTCCGAACGGATCGTCGTACGGCCATGCCCGGCGCCGGGGCAGGTGTAATGCACCGTCACCGAATTCGGCTTGTCCTCGATCACATAGCGCGAGCAGCCGCTGCGCGGATGATAGACCTGGATCATCCGCCGCGCGTCGCCAAGGCACATCGATTGCAGAACGTCGGACTTGCCGCGCTCGCTGAGCTGCCAGCGGCCTTTTTCGAGCCGATCGAGCATCGCGAGCGAAGGCGCCTGCGCCGGAACCGCCGCCGTGCTGGCCAGCGCCAAAGTCGCGCTCGCCAAAGTCCATCGCAAGAAATGAGAGAAGATCGCCATGTCCACCTATCCACCTGGCCACCCACAACCGGGCAAGAGTGCGACCCCGTTCGCAAGGAGATAGCGATCCGGTCGCGGCCTTTCAACCGCCCGGCCCTCGATGACCCCGCTTCACCGATGGGGAACGCCGTCCCGGGGCGCTCAGTCCTCCGCGCCGATCTCGCCGAGCGGAATGGGGAAGACGCGCGAGCAAAAGGCGCAGTCGACCTGGACCAGCCCCTGTTCGTCCGCCATTTCGCGGCGCTCGCTTTCGGGGAATTGGGCGAGCACGCCGGCGAAATAGCCGGTGCTGCACCGGCAGCCGCGCGATATGGTGACGCCGGGCGCGACGCGCACCTCATCCTCGTGGAACAGGCGCCATGCGAGCGTTTCGAGCGAGGTCGCCGGGTCGGTCAGCTCGTCGGGCTTCAACGTCTCGGCGATCGTCCGCGCATGCTCCCATTCGGGAAGATCGTGGCGGACGTGCAGCCGATCGCGGCCGACCTCGCCCTCCGGTAGATGCTGGAGCAGCAGCCCGCCGGCGACACAGCCCGCCTCGGCATCATGGCGCGCCGCGAGCTTGATCAGGCTCGAAATCTGCTCGGACTGCTCGAAATAATGTTCGGCGGCGTCGCCGATCGACGCGCCTTCGAGCGGGACGATCCCCTGATAGCGCTCGCCCGTTGTCGCCTGGTCGAAGGTGATCGCGAGGAACCCTTCGCCGAACAGCGCGAACAGCGTCGGTTCCGGGCCGATCTCGGCGAGCCGCTCGGCGTCGAACTTCAGATAGCCGCGAAGCTCGCCGCCGCGATAGTCGCAGACGAGCAGTTCGACCGGCCCGCCGCCGGTCTGCGCCTGCAGCGTGAGCTGACCCTTTTCGTCCTTGAGCGTCGAGCCGAGCAGAACGGTGAGGACGAGCGCTTCGGCCAGCAGCTTTTCCGCGACCGGCGGATAGCTGTGCGCCGCGATGATCGTGCGCAGCGCCGGTCCCAGCCGCACCAGTCGTCCGCGAACATGACGTTCGGCAATGGTAAAGAGCAGCGGCTGGTCGAACCAGGTCTCGACGGAGTCGCTCACAGTTTTTCCAGCGCCCAGAGGAGGACGGATTTTTGAGCATGGACGCGGTTTTCAGCTTCGTCCCAGACGCGCGACTGCGATCCGTCGATCACCGCGTCGACGACCTCCTCGCCGCGATGCGCGGGCAGGCAGTGAAGGAAGAGCGCATCGCTCTTCGCGGCGCCCATCAGCCGCTCGTCGACCTGGAACGGCGCCATCGCCGCGAGCTTGTTGTGGGCATGGTCCTGCCCCATCGACACCCAGGTATCGGTGACGACGACGTCGGCGCCCGCCGCCGCCTCACGCGCGTCGCGCACGACGTCGATCCGCGCACCCTTCGCGCGCGCCGCCTCGACGAAGGCCGGGTCGGG
This sequence comes from Sphingopyxis sp. GW247-27LB, assembly GCF_002277025.1. Classification (GTDB taxonomy): domain Bacteria; phylum Pseudomonadota; class Alphaproteobacteria; order Sphingomonadales; family Sphingomonadaceae; genus Sphingopyxis. Next base: position 472,124 of record NZ_NIWD01000002.1, on the reverse strand, counting down.
GTCATAGCCCTGCGGGCATCCCGCGCGGACGTTGAAGCCGAACAGCCCCGCCGCCTCGATCAGCGAGGCGAGTACGTTATTTCCGTCGCCGAGCCACGCGAGCTCTAGCCCGGGCAACGCCTTGCCGCTTTCGACCAGCGTCAGCAGGTCGGCGACGATCTGGCACGGATGCGACAGGTCGGTCAGACCGTTGATCACCGGCACGCTTGCATGCGCGGCCAGTTCCTCGATCTTGGCATGATCGTCGGTGCGGATCATGATCGCGTCGACATAGCGCGACAGGACGCGCGCGGTGTCGGCGATCGTCTCGCCGCGGCCGAGCTGGGTGGTCCCCGCGTCGAGGACCATCGCGCTGCCGCCCAGCTGGCGCATCGCCATGTCGAACGAGGCGCGGGTGCGGGTCGAATTCTTCTCGAACACCATCGCCAGCACATGGTCCGCGAGCGGCTTGTCGGCGTCGGGCCGGCCCTTGGGCCAGCCCGCGCGCGCCGCCTTGCGGTCGATCGCGTCGGTCAGCATCGCCGCGACGGCATCGCCGCCGGCGTCCGACAGGTTCAGGAAATGCCGCATCAGGCTTCCGGCGGCGTATAGCTCGCCGCGCCCGCCGACAGCTTTTCGATGCACTCGTCGATATGGCCCTGCCCGATGTTGAGCGGCGGCAGGATGCGGACGACATTGTCGCCCGCCGCCACCGTCAGCAGCCCGTGATTGTCGCGTAGATGCGCGACGAAGGCGCGGCTGTCGGACTTGAGCTTGACCCCCAGCATCAGCCCCATGCCGCGCACGCTGTCGAACAGATGGTCATGATTGGGGATAAGCTGTTCGAGCGCGCCGCGCAGCCGCTCGCCGGTCGCCTTGACCTGGTCGAGGAAGCCTTCCTCGAGGATCACGTCGAACACCGCTTGCCCCGCCGCCATCGCCAGCGGATTGCCGCCATAGGTGGATCCATGAGTGCCGATCACCATGCCGCGCGCCGCTTTTTCGGTCGCGAGGCACGCGCCCATCGGAAAGCCGCCGCCGATGCCCTTGGCGCTCGCCATGATGTCGGGGGCGATGCCATATTGCTCATGGGCGTAGAGGGTTCCCGTGCGCGCGACGCCGCACTGCACCTCGTCGAAGATCAGCATCAGGTCGCGCTTGTCGCAGATGTCGCGCAGCGCCTGCAGGAAGGGCTGCGAGGCGGGGCGGATGCCGCCCTCACCCTGCACCGGTTCGACGAGGAAGCCGGCGGTGTTGTCGTCGACCAGGTCGAGCGCGGCGTTGACGTCGTCGAACGGCGCGTAAGCGAAGCCGGGCAGCAGCGGGTCGAAACCCTTGCGCAGCTTTTCCTGGTTGGTCGCCGAGATCGTCCCGAGCGTACGGCCATGGAAGGCGTTGTTGAAGGTGATCAGAACATGCTTTTCGGCATTGCCCGCGCTCGAATGATAGGCGCGCGCGGTCTTGATCGCGCATTCGACCGCCTCGGCGCCCGAATTGGTGAAGAAGACCGTATCGGCGAATGTGTTCTCGACGAGCCGCGCGGCAAAAGCCTCGCCCTGCGGGCTGCCGTAGAGGTTCGAGACGTGCATCAGCGTCGCCGCCTGATCCTGGATCGCCTTCGTCAGGTGCGGATTCCCGTGGCCGAGCAGGTTGACCGCGATGCCGCTCGCGAAGTCCAGATAGCGCTCGCCTCGCTCGCCGATCAGATAGGCGCCTTCGCCGCGCACCGGACGCACTGCGCACCGGGGGTAAACGGGCATCAGCGGCGTGATCGACATGGCACAGCACCTTTCCAGACAGGTAAAGTAAAAAGGCGACCCCATGCGGGCCGCCCGATTGGCGCCGTCCCTATACTGCCGCGGCCGGAGGCGCGTCAACACGGGCGGCGCGCGTGCCCGGCAGCCCGTTTCGCTCGCCCTGTTGGGCGGCGAGACGAGAGCCAAAAATCCTCAAGGTGCTGGAATAGGCGTCGCGCGAACCTCCTTCTTCCGCCGGTCGATCGTCCACAAGAGCCGCGGCTCGACGGGGTCCCAGTCGATCGCCTGCCCCTCGGTCGGCACCGGCAGCGTCGCGACGAGATCGAGCGTCGCGCCCGCCTCCGGCAGCTTCAGCGCGTAGATTTCAGGGCGGTCGTGGCCGCTCGCATAGATCAGTCCGTCGCTTCCCCAGGCAAGGCCCGAGCAGCTTTTCGGGGCAAAGCGCGCGAGCAGTTCGGCGGGGAAAAGCCAGGATTCGAGCGGCCGGAACGATGCGTCCATTCGCACCAGCGTCGTGAAGCGATGGTCGCGGCCCGGCTCGCCGCCGCGGTCGTCGTAATTGGCGAACACCGCCCACCAGCTGCCCTTGTGCCAGTCCATCGCGGTCAGCGAACCGTACATGCGGCCGAGGCTGACGCTGCGAACATGCTTCAGCGTTCTCGTGTCGAAGATCTCGACCGTGCTCGCCATCGGCACCGCGGGATAGTTGGAGGCCGCACAGACGAGTTGCGGCTTCACCACCGCGCAGCTGTTCATGTGCGGAAACAGCCTGGCATCGCCCTCCCAGCGCGCCACGCGCTCGCCCGTCGCCTTGTCATATTTGCCGATCGCATTGTTATCGATCGCATAGACGTGTCGCGCGTCCGCCGCGACGCCCTGATCGGCCTCGGGCGCGGCGATGGTCGCGAGCGTCAGCAGCGCGGCGGCGAGCATCAGAAGCGCACCGACGCGCCGGCGTAGAAGGTCCGCCCATAGCGCTCGTTCTGGATGATCCAGTCGCGCCGATTGCCCTGATACTGGCGCGTCGGCTCGTCGGTCAGATTCTGCGCCTCGACGAACAGCTTGATCGCATCGGTCAGCGCGAACGACGCCTTGGCATCGAGCCGGCGCAGGTCGTCGTTATACTGGTCGCCCGCTGCGTCGGCGCCGAGCGCGATCAGCGCGCGGCCGGTGTTGTGATAGGCGACCGAGGCCTCGATCGGACCCTTTTGATAGAAGAGCTGCGCGCCATAGAGCAGCCCCGACTGTTCGGGGAAGGCCGCGGGGTCGGCTCGGCCGGGCACCTTCAGCTTGGAATCGATCAGCGCCATGTTCGCCTCGACCCCGAAACCCGACAGGAAGCCGGGAAGGAAGTCGAACTGCTGGCGATAAGCGAGTTCGAGCCCGATCAGGTCAGCGCTGGTGCCGTTCGCCTTTTGCGAGAAGCTGAGCACCGCATAGTCGCGCCCGCCATAGCTGGCATCGAGCACGAAATAGCTCTGCGTATAGACGGGGTTCTTGATGAACTTCGCGAACACCCCAACCGAAAGCAAACCGCCCTTGGCGAAATACCATTCGGCCGAAGCGTCGAGCGCGTCGGCGACATAGGGCTTGAGGTTCGGGTTGCCGAGCGACACCGAGCCGTCGAACGTGCCGTCGTCATTCTGCTCGTAAGCGATCTCGCCGCCGGGCGTCAGGTCCGAATAGTTCGGACGGCCGACACTGCGCGTATAAGCGAAGCGGAAGACCGTTTCCTCATTGGGCCGGATACGGACGACCAGGCTGGGCAGCCAGTTCGTATATTTATGCTTCGCGGTGACCGGAACAACATCGCTCTCATTTTCGAGCTGGAAGCCCTTGATCGTCAGGTCGGTCTGCTCGACGCGCAGCCCCGGCGTCACGGTGATCGTGCCGAAATCGAGGTTCGCCATCGCGTAGCCCGCGGCGATCTTTTCCGACAGGTCGAGATCGCTCAGCGTCGCATTGGCGATCGACGAGGTCTCGTCGAGGACGAAATAGGCGGCGTTAGCGGGATCAGCGGTGAAGGCATCGATCCGTTCGGCGTCGATCACCGGGGTGATCAGATAGTCGTGCCCGCCGCCGACACGCGAGATCACGTCGGCGCCCGAGAGATCGAACTGGCCGAGCGTGAAGCGCGTCGCGGCGTTGCCGCCGCGCGAAAAGACGGTGTTGTTCGAATCGAAATCCTTGTCGGTCGCGCGATATTTGCCGCCGACCTTCAGCCAGCTCTCGTCCCCAAAGGTGAGCCGGCGCGTCACGTCGAGCCGCCCGGTCCAGATATACTCGTCGCCGCTCTCGTCCTGCACCGTATATTGGCGAAAGCCCGCCGCGTCGGCGGACAGCGGCGCGCGCGGCGCGGCGCTGAACAATTTGTCGCTGAAATCGAAATCGACGGTGCCGGGATTGCCGCGGAACTGCCAGAGCTGGTTGGGCTCGACCACCTTGTTGTGCGAGCGCGCGAGGCCGTAGTCGAACGTCCAGTCGTCGGTTTCGGTCGTGCCGCCGACCATCCCGACGAGCACCGACTTTTCCTTATATTCGAGGCGAAGATCCGACCGCTGCTCGGTCGCGGTCGAAACGCCGCTCACACCGTCGGGGTTGAGCGTGACCGTCCCGGCCTCGCGCTGCGCGGCGGTCGCGAAGTCGAGGCGGAAGCGCTGGCGATATTCGTTCTCGGTGAACTTGCTGTAGAGCCCGCGCGCCCACAGGTGCGTCGTGTCGCTCGCTCGCCAGTCGAACGACGCGACCCCGCCGATCCGCTCACGCTCGAGCTGGTAATCGGTATATTTGATGTTGGTCGGCATCCCGCCGCGCGCCGCGCCGGGGAACGGCGACCAGTCGTCGGGAAAGATGCCGAAGCTCTGGAAATCGCGTTTCGAATAGCTGCCGCCGATCAGGACGCCGAACTGCTCGTCGGCGCCGAAACGCCCGCCGATGCTCGCGTCGCCGCGGATCGGTGTCTTTTCGTTGAGCGTCTGATAGCCGACTTGCGCATTGGCCGACAGGACGAAGGGTTCGGCGAAGTCGAAGGCGGTTTGCGTGACGAGGTTGATCGTGCCGCCGATCCCCTGCCCGTCGAGATCGGCGGTCTTCGCCTTGGTCACCTCGACGCGGTTGAGAAGCTGCCCCGACACGACGTCGAGCGGCAGACGGCGGGTATTGCCGTCCGGGTTGCCGAGTTCGAAGCCGTTGACGGTGTAATTGTTGAGGTCGGAAGGGATGCCGCGGATCGCGACATAGCGCCCCTCGCCCTGGTCATATTGCACCCCGACGCCGGGCAGCCGCTCGATCACTTCGGCGACGTTGCGGTCGGGGAGCTGGCCGATCTCGTCCGCCGCCGCGACGTCGACGATCCCGATCGCGTCGCGCTTGATCTCGATCGCGCGCTCCTGTTGCGCACGCTGGCCGCTGACGACGATCGCATCGCCTTCGTCGGCCGCCGCCTCCTGCGCATAGGCCTGATGGGAAGCGGCCAGCACCAGAAGGCTGGCACCGGCGAGACGGATGGCGATGGACATGGAAGCGACCCCTTTTTGGAACGACGCGCCGCGCCTAGGCAGGCAGCGCGTCGATTCGAGGACGCTCCGATGACCTTTCGATTATGTTTCGATGACTCCGATCGTCATATTTCTTGACGGTTCAGAGGCCCCGCGCCGCCTCCATCGCCAAGGCGACCGAATGTTTGCGCGCCTCATGATCGTACATCGACGACGCCACGATCACTTCGTCGACGCCGGTGCGCGCGACGAAGGCCTTGAGGCCCGCCGCGACATCGTCGACGGTACCGACCGCCGAACATTGCAGCACATGATCGAGGATCGCGCGCGCATTGGGCGGCAGGCCGTCCTTATAGCCTTCGAGCGGCGGCTTCATCTTGCCCGGATTGCCGGTGCGCAGCGCGACGAACGCCTGCTGCTGCGACGATGCGAGCAGCTCGGCCTCTTCGCGCGTGTCGGCGGCGAAGACGTTGAACGCCGCGGCGGCATAAGGCTCTGACAGCTGCGCCGAAGCCTTGAACTGGCGGCGGTAGATATCGAGCGCCTCGTCGAGCGCATCGGGCGCAAAATGGCTCGCGAAGGCATAGGGCAGCCCGAGCATTGCCGCGAGCTGCGCGCCGAACAGGCTCGATCCCAGGATCCACAGCGGCACCTGGCTTCCCTCCCCCGGCACCGCGCGGATGCCGAGCCGCTCGTCGCCGGCAAGGAAGGCCTGCAGTTCGACGACATCCTGCGGGAATTGCCGCTCGTCGCTCGCGAAGTTGCGGCGTAGCGCCTGCGCGACGCGCTGGTCCGAGCCGGGCGCGCGGCCCAGCCCCAGGTCTATCCGGCCGGGGAACAGCGCCTCGAGCGTGCCGAACTGTTCGGCGATCACCATCGGCGCATGGTTGGGCAGCATGATCCCGCCGGCGCCGATGCGGATGCTCTGCGTCGCATGGCCGATATGCGCGAGCACGACCGAGGTCGCGGCGCTGGCGATGCCCGCCATGCCGTGATGCTCCGCCACCCAATAGCGATGATAGCCAAGCGCCTCGGCATGGCGCGCGAGATCGGCGGCGTTGGCGAGCGATTGGGCGATCGTCCCGCTGTCGGTGACGGGGACGAGGTCGAGGAAGGAAAGTTTCGGCATGCAACCGATATGCGGTGTCATTACCGCTGGTTCAACCTCCCCTCGTCATTGCGAGGAGCGCAGCGACGAAGCAATCTCCATCTGCCGGCCTCGCCTAACGATAGCGGGAGATTGCTTCGCTTCGCTCGCAATGACAGTCAGCCCCGCTCGTCCTTCGGCGAATCCATCAGCACATAGGTGGTGATCGCGTTCACCTGCGGCAGCACGCCCAGCACCTCGGTATGGAAATGCTTGTAGGCGGCCAGGTCGGCGGCCTCGACGCGCAGCAGATATTCGATCGAGCCGGTAACATTGTGACACTCGCGCACTTCGGGGGCTTCGGCGATCGCAGCCTCGAAACCCGCCTGCGCGTCCTTGGTATGGCGCGACAGGCCCACCGTGACATAGGCGATGAAGGTCGTCCCCGTTCGCGCCGGATCGATGCGCGCGCGATAACCCCTGATCACTCCGCTGCGTTCGAGCTCCTGCACACGGCGCAGGCAGGCCGAGGGCGACAGCCCGACGCGCTCGGCAAGGTCGAGGTTGGAGATTCGCCCCTCGCGGGACAGCTCGCGCAATATCTTGCGGCCTATGGCGTCGATCTCATTCATAGATTGCATATAATACCCGAATGACAGCTAACTTTGCAATCACTTGCCGCCGATGACGAATTATATTGCGCGCATGGAACAGACCACCCTCGCCGCGCTCTCCGCCTTCGCGCTCGTCACCTCGATCACGCCGGGACCGAACAACATGATGCTGATGGCGTCGGGCGCCAATTTCGGCCTGCGCCGCACCGTACCGCACGCGCTCGGCGTCGGCATCGGCTTCACGCTGATGATCGTGCTCGTCGGCGTGGGGCTGATGGAGCTGTTCGACCTTTTCCCCGTCCTGAACCTGATTCTGAAGGTGGTGAGCGTCGTTTATCTCCTGTGGCTGGCGTGGAAGATCGCCAACGCCGCGGCGCCCGACACCGAAGGCGGCGCGCGGGGCAAGCCGATGAGCTTCGTCCAGGCGATGCTGTTCCAGTGGGTGAATCCCAAGGCCTGGTCGATGGCGCTGACCGCGATCGCCCTCTACGCCCCCGACCGCAATCTCGCCGCGGTCGCGCTGGTCGCGGCCGTGTTCGGCGTCATCAACCTGCCCTCGACCAGCCTGTGGGCGGTGATGGGCCAGGCGCTGCGCGGCTGGCTGTCGAGTCCGGCGCGGCTGCGCGTCTTCAACTGGACGATGGCTGCGCTGCTCGTCGGATCGCTCGCGCTGCTCATCTGATTGCAAGGTCGCGGCGCGCCACCTATGCACGGCGCTCCCCTCCCCGCCCGACCGGAGATCAGAGCCCATGAAGAGCCGCCGCCTTGGCCGAAGCGCCATCCATGTGTCCGACATCTGCATGGGAACGATGACCTTCGGCAGCCAGGCCGACGAAGCAACCGCGTTTCGCGTCCTCGACCGCTGCTTCGAGGCCGGAATCAATTTCTACGACACGGCCGAGGGCTATCCGGTGCCGCCCGATATCAAATGGGTCGGGCGCACCGAGGAGATCGTCGGCCGCTGGCTCAAGACCAAGAACCGCGACGCGATCATCCTCGCGACCAAGGTGTCGGGACCGAGCCATGTCTGGTTCAAGTCACCATGCCGGGGTGGCACGACCGCGCTCGACCGCCACCATATCCGCACCGCGGTCGAGGCGAGCCTGACGCGCCTCCAGACCGACTATATCGACCTTTATCAGACCCACTGGCCCGACCATGACGCGCCCTATGACGCGATGATGGAGGCGCTCGACGAACTGGTGGGCGAGGGCAAGGTCCGCATCCTCGGCTGCTCGAACGAGGCGAGTTGGGGACTGATGAAGGCGCTCGGTGCATCGGAACGGCTCGGCCTGGCGCGCTACGAGACGATCCAGAATAATTTCAGCCTCAACAACCGCCGTTTCGAGGACGAGCTGGCGCAGGTCAGCCGGCAGGAGGGCGTCAGTCTGATCCCCTATTCGCCGCTCGCCGGCGGGGTGCTGTCGGGCAAATATCAGGACGGCGCCATGCCCGAGGGCGCGCGCTTCTCGCGCTATCTGCGGATGGAGGGGCGGCAGGCCGCGATGGGACGCCGCTTCGTCAACGACAAGTCGCTCGCCGCGACGGCGCGCTATCTGGCGATCGCCGCCGAGGCGGGACTGCATCCGGTGACGATGGCGATCGCCTGGTCGAAACAGCACGACTTCGTCGCCTCGACGATCGTCGGGGTCAGCGCCGACAACCAACTGGACCCGATCCTCGATGCGATCGACCTGGTGCTCGGCGAGGATGTGATGAAGGCGCTGAACCAGGTCGGCAAGGATATCCTCTACCCGATGGGGTGAGCTAGCCAACCCGCTCCAGCGTCGGCCATTCGAGCGCCAGCGCCTCGCCGGCCCGCAGCGCCCGCCATGCCGCCGACAGCGCGTCGAACATGTCGAACACCCGCGGCGCGGCCGCGTCGAGGCGTGCCCTTTCGTCCGCGCTCAGCGATGCGCGCACCCGTTCGGCCTCGCCCAGCGCCGCCCGCTGCGTTGCGCTGTCCGGGCGTGACCGGCGGCGCCACTCGACGTCGAACAGGAAGGCCGCGAGTTCGGAGAGTTCGCCCTCGCGGCCCTGATCCCTCGCCAGCCGCTGTCCCTTGGCCGCCTGTTTGCGCACCGCGCGGCGATGCTCTTTCGCATCGCGCGCCCCGTCCGCCGCCTCGATCCGGAAGCCGCCGGCGTTGCCACCCGCCGCGATCTGCCCGAACACGCCCGTCTTCAGCCCCAACACGCCCTCGGCGACGAAATGCACCATGTCGTGCGGCAGGTCGGCGTCGAACCCCGGCGCCGGATCCATGACCAGCGGCGGCGCATTGCCGCGCTCGACCCGCACGCTGTAGCGGCGCTCGCCCGACCTGATGAAATCCACCCTCATCGCATCGAAGGACGGAGGCGTCAGAGCGCCGCCTTGAACAGCACCTGCATCCGGCCCCACGCCTTTTCGGCCGCCGCCTCATTATAGGCGCGACCGTCCGGCGGGCACCAGCCGTGGAGCGCGCCCTTGTAGACCTCGACCTCGTGCCATTCGGGACGCGGGTCGAGCACCGCCTTCAGCCGGGTCTTTTCCTCGGGATTTTCCTGGTCGTCATTGTCGGCGATCGCGAACAGAAAGCCCGCCTTGGTCTGGGGGATCAGGAGGTGGGGGCTGTCGGGCTTGTCGGTGCCGATGCTCGCGCCGTGGAAGCTCGCCGCCGCCTTCACCCGCTCGGGGCTGAGCGCGGCGGTGTAGATGACCATCGGCCCGCCCATGCAATAGCCCGCGGTGCCAATGCCCTTTGCGCTATCGACCTCCTTCTGCGCATCGAGGAAGGCGAGATGCGCGGTCGCGTCGGTCGTCACCGCCGCCTTGTCGAGCCGCTTCAGATAGCCGAACAGCGTCTCGCGCACCGCGGGGTCGTCGAAATCATGGCCCGCATAGACCACCGGCGATTTCGCCCAGCGATAGAAGGGGTTGACGCACAGCACCGCATAGCCCTCGCCCGCCAGCCGGTCGGCCATCTGGCGAAAGGCGGGGCGCAGGCCGCGAATGTCGGGCCAGATCAGCACTCCGGGGTGCCTGCCTTCGCCCGGCGCGACGAAATAGGCGTCGCAGGTGCCGTCGGCGGTGGCGATCGAAACGTCGCGCCCGCTCACCGCGCCGGCCGCACAGGCGGCGGCGGGCAGCATCGACGCGAGCGCCCCGGCCCCGACGAGGGCGCCGAACTCGCGCCGCCGGACGGGAAGCCCGGCGCGGTCGAGGTCGGCTTCGGTGATGTCATTGCACATGGTCTCTCTCCTTCGGGCCTTTCATCGAAAGGCGCGGAAAACTGGGCAACTTCACTCGCAATTCGCATCGCGCAGCGGCTGCACAGCGGCTCCACCGGTCTAGGCCTGATAGGGTAGGCTAACCCGCCCATGCTTTGTAGGACAGCGGTTTTTCATCCCGGGCGCGTTGCCAAGGAAGCTCAGGTGCAGCGGCCCTCGCCCCGTCTTCGTCATCCCGGGCTTGACCCGGGATCCGCCTTTTCCTTCAAGGCAGGCAGACCCCGGATCAAGTCCGGGGTGACGACCGGATCAAGTCCGGGGTGACGAATAGTGGAGTCAAGCGGCGACAACGATCTCGTCGAAACGGTGCGCAACATTGTGCACCCCGACCGCGCGCAGCACTGCGCCATGCGCTGCGCGGTCGGCGATGTGCCCCGCGCCGCAAAAACCCACCACCGTCATCCCCGCCGCGAGCGCGGCCTGTGCACCGGTCGGCGAATCCTCGATCGCGAGGCATGTCGCCGGATCGACCTCTAGCCCCTTCGCAGCGGCGAGATAGATGTCGGGATGCGGCTTGCCGCGGTCCCAGCCGTCGGCGCTGTAGACATGGCGCCCGAAATGATGCGCGAGGCCGAAGCGATCCAGCGACATCGCGATATAGGCGGGGCTGCTCGACGAGGCGACCGCGCGCGGCCGGTCGCCCAATGACGCGAGAAACTCGGGCGCGCCGGGCACCGGCCCGAACCCCTCGGCGAAGCGCGCCCGCGCGCGTTCGCGGTGACGCTCCCGGAAATCGGCGGGAAGCGCACGGCCGAAGCGCGCCTCGATCCGCCGCTGCGTCTCCTGCCAATTATGCCCGTAATAGTCGCGCAAGCAGTCGTCGTAGCTCGTCGGCAGCCCGATCGCGGTCAGGCTTTCGGCGAGCGTCTGGTTCGCCCGCACCTCGCTGTCGGCGATGACGCCGTCGAAGTCGAAGATGATCGCGGCTGGGGTCATCGGATCAGGGCATGACCCCGGACTCGCGCGCATAGTCCCACGATCCCTCGCCCGACCAGTGGCGTCCGTCGGGAAAGCTCAGCTTCAAACCGCTGAGCTGCGACGGGGCGAACAGGCGCATGTTGACGCCCATCAGATCGACCTCGCCGCCCATCCGCTCGATCAGCCCCTCGGTCGCCGACCAGTGGGTCGAACAACCGCAGGTCGGGCAAAAATGCAGGTCCGAATTGGGGTTCGGCCGGTCGGCGCGATTATAGGTCCGTGTCTCGCCCTCGATCACCACATCGCGCGGCGAATAATAGGCCCAGAGGATTCCGTGCGAAAAGCAGAGCGAGCAATTGCATTCGACGATCTCTTCAGGTGCCTTGGCGAGGCGAATCGAGACGGCGCCGCAATGGCAGGTGGTATTCCAATCCATCAGAATTCGATATCGTCCCTAATGCTCTCTGGAGCCCATCACGGCAAAGACCTGTTCCAGAGATAGCCTCAGTTCAAGGGACCTTGTCCCAGAACCGCGAGAATACGGTTGAGCAAACGATCTCGGAGCTGCGCTGGGTCAGCCCAGACGATGTGATTAAATTGCCGGGTATCAAAGTGGACGTGCTCGATTAAATCCTCTCGGCAAGTCCAGATAACCGGTTTTCCTAGCGCCAATGCAAATCCTGCTTCAAAGTATACGCCTCCGCGCGGAGAAGCTGGTTGGGAAGTGAAATCGGCGACTAGAAAACGAGATCGTCGTATCTCTGCTATTATCTCGTCGTCGATTTTGTTGACGTGCTCTTTCCGATCGATCCTCATAGGACGGTATCCGGCCGAGCGAACAGCAGTTTCGATGCCGAGTTCGTATGGCTCAAGCATCGAGTTATCAAACCACATCGCTACAAAAGCTTGCTCATGCTCGCCATTTGAGCCTGCTGGAGACACCTCGTCGTACCCCTTTGCCATGACCGTGATTTTCGGGATAGGTTGATCGTCAGCTAACCGAACGGCACCGCGCTCTTGGAGAATATCAAGAAGGAAGATGACCTCATCGGTTTCTACCGAGCCGCTCCACGCGAAAAGCTCAGCAGCCCCAGGGCCCAGCTTTCGCCCAATGTAAAAGAAGGTATCGTTGGATTGGGTATCGACGACTGAGAAATGATCAAGAATCTCTCCGAGATGCTTCGATCTTTTGACCAAAAATCTCAAAAGCCAAACCGATCGATCTGTTACCTTCAATTGGGTCGAAGCCAATGCTTCGATGGTGCCGGTTGAAATTTCTGGTATTGACGAAATATAGTTGTGTCTAACAATCTCAAAAGAGACTTTGGCTCGCAAGGAATCATCAGAATTTTGAAGATTCATCTTCGCGCTGTGTGAGATAAAGAATTTCCCACCTGCCCTTGGCGAGTCCACGGCAATGCCATCCCTGCCTTCATATCCGGCAATTCGCTGCGCGGGCGTCCCCCAGATCGGACAGCTATTCATCAAGCTCATTCCACCGTCACCGACTTCGCCAAGTTGCGCGGCTGGTCGACGTCGGTGCCCTTCGCCACCGCGACATGATAGGCCAGAAGCTGTACCGGTACCGCATAGACGAGCGGCGCGATCAGCGGGTGGACCTTGGGCATCTCGATCGTCGCGAGGCAGCCTTCGCCGGCTTCGGCGAGACCCTCGGCGTCGCTGATCAGCACGACCTTGCCGCCGCGCGCGCGGACCTCCTGCATATTGCTCACCGTCTTTTCGAACAGTGGGCCCGAGGGCGCGAGGACGACGACCGGAACCGCCTCGTCGATCAGCGCTATGGGTCCGTGCTTCATTTCACCCGACGCATAACCTTCGGCGTGGATATAGCTGATTTCCTTGAGTTTCAATGCGCCTTCGAGGGCGAGCGGATAGTCGGGGCCGCGGCCGAGATAAAGGACGTCGCGCGCCGGGGCGACGAGGTGCGCCATCGCCGCGATATCCTCGTCGTGCGCGAGCGCCGCGTTGAGCGCCGCGGGCGCCTCGATCAGGTGGCGGACGATCTCGCGCTCCTGTTCCTCGCTGAGCTTGCCCTTCTTGAGCGCGAGGTGCGCGGCGAGCGCGGCGAGCACCGCAAGTTGGCAAGTGAAGGCCTTGGTCGAGGCGACGCCGATCTCGGGGCCCGCATGGGTGGGGAGCAGGAGGTCGGCCTCGCGCGCCATGCTGCTCGTAGGCACGTTGACGACGACCGCGATCGTCTGGCCGTGCGCCTTGCAATGGCGCAGCGCCGCGAGCGTGTCGGCGGTCTCGCCCGACTGCGAAATGAAGAGCGCGAGCCCGCCGGGTGCGAGCACCGGGTCGCGGTAGCGGAATTCCGACGCGACATCGATGTCGACGGGGACGCGCGCGAAGGTTTCGAACCAATATTTGGCGACCATGCCGGCGTAGAAGCTGGTGCCGCACGCGACGATCGTGATGCGGTCGATCTTGCTCAGGTCGAAATCCATCTGCGGCAGCGCGACCGTCTGTTCGAGCGGGCGGATGTAGGAGGAGAGCGTCTGCGCGACCACCGTCGGCTGCTCGAAGATCTCCTTTTGCATATAGTGGCGGTAATTGCCCTTCTCGATCGTCGCGGCGGAGACGCCACTTGTGGTAACTTCGCGCTCCACTGGATTGTTTTCATGATCGAAAATCTGCGCACCGTCGCGGCCGATGATCACCCAATCGCCTTCCTCCAGATAGGCGATCTTTTGCGTCAGCGGCGCCAGGGCCAGGGCATCCGACCCCAGATAGGTTTCGCCTTCGCCATAGCCGACGACGAGCGGCGATCCCAGCCGCGCGCCGATAAGCAGGTCGGGATGGCTGCGAAAGGCGATGGCGAGCGCGAAGGCGCCGCGCAGCTGCGGCAGCACCGCCTTCACCGCATCGGCGGGCGACTTGCCCGCCTCGACCTGTTCGGAGACGAGATGCGCGACGACCTCGGTATCGGTCTCGCTTTCGAAAACGCGCCCGCGGCCGGTGAGTGCTTCGCGCAGCGGCTTGAAATTCTCGATGATCCCGTTGTGGACGAGCGCGACCTCGCCCGTCGCGTGCGGGTGCGCGTTGTTGGTGGTCGGCGCGCCGTGCGTCGCCCAGCGCGTGTGCGCGATGCCGACGGTGCCGGGTGCGGGGTTGCCCGCGAGTTCCTTGACGAGATTGGCGAGCTTGCCCTCGGCACGGCGGCGGACGAGCTGGCCGCCCTCGACCGTGCACACGCCCGCCGAATCATAACCGCGATATTCCATCCGCTTGAGGCCGTCGACCAGACGATCCGCCACTTGGTCCTTGCCAATGATTCCGATAATTCCGCACATGGGGGTCTGGCTTTCTTTCAGAGCGTATAGGGAACGCGAATACCCGGCATCGCGGCCGGAAACACCTTGATATTGCGCGTAACGAGGATGCGGCCCGATATTTGCGCGGTAGCCAAGACAAAGGCGTCCGCCAGCGTCAAGCCCTTGCGCTCGGCCCTCAGCGCGGCGGCGCGCCGGGCCACCGCATCGCCGACCTCTTCGACCGCGAAGCAGCCAAGGAACGCCTCGACCGCCTTGACCGACGCGGGATCGGCGGCCGACATGACCTCGGTCCAGCTGATCCGGCTGACGCTCCGGCGGCCGGCGCGGCGAATCTCGCTGCGCGCGGCCTCGACGCCGTTCAAGGCGTCGATCAGGATGTCGCTGTCGAACTGCGCCTCGATCATTCGCGCTTGCCCCGCAGGCGACGCTGATACTTGAGCCCGTCGCCAATGTCGTCACGTGCGCGCCATATGCCGAAGGCATTGTCGATGGCATCGCCCGACACCTCGGCGCGATAGACCGCGATCGCACGGCGGACGAGCTCCGCACGCGACACGCCCTGACCGGCCGCGAGCGCGTCGAGCCACTGGACATCGTCGTCGGGAATATCGGCGAGGAATCGCATGAACATCCGATATCATATCATGATATCATTGCAAGTAAGCGTTTCAGTTCCGCCCGAAATTCCGGTCGACGAAGATCATCGCGAACTGCACCGGATCGGGCGCCTCGCCGTGGCCTTCCGCGAAGCGCGCCTTGCCGTCTTCCCATATCTTGCGAATCTGCCCGGGCAGCTCGGGCGGGAATTTCATCTGCCGCTCGACGATCTCGACCCAGCCGCCTTCCGCCGTGGCGAAGCTTTGCCGGAGCTGCGGCACCATCGCGTCGCAATAGGCGGCGGTCGCGGTGTCGAGATGGCCGATCGCGCGGAGCACATAGGCATCGACGAAGCGCAGGAAAGGCGTGTCGGTGTAGCGGTCGCTCAAATCATTTTCTCCAGCTTCATGGCCTTCGGCCTTCCCTCTTCCGTCCCGGCAGATCAGTCCCTGGACGATGCTCTCGAGGCAAATGCAAGGTTCGCAAACGCTTTCACGCTTTCAAAGTTGCCTCTGCGGCGCAGCGGCTTATGACATGCGTTCGGGGGAGAGTGACGATGTTTCGACCAGTTGCCATGATATTTGCCGCGACCCTAAGCCTTGTCGCGGTTCCCGCATCGGCGGACACGCAGGACGATGCCGACTCGATCGCCATCGGAGAAGCCATGGATGCCTTGCGTGCCAAGGACTTCGGCCAGACTGTTGCCAAGGCACAGGAGATCATCGGGCGCTTCGAGGCCGGGCGCAGCCCCGACACCGCCTATGTCTGCGCGTCGGGACCGGGCGATACGCTGACCCAGTTGATGAGCGCCGCGGCGGCTGCAAACGAGGGAAGCAGCAAAGAAACTGCGACGACCGTCGCTCTGTCGCCCAATATCTGCGACGCCTATTTCCTCAAGGGATTTGCGCTGATCGACCTTGGCCGCCGCGATGACGCGCTGCCCAATCTCGAGGCGGCGGTCGCGATGGATCCTGACAATAATCACTACGCCAATGAACTCGGCGAATGGTACAAGGCCGGGCGCCAATGGGAAAAGTCGCTCGAAATCTTCACCCGGGCGAGCGAGACGAACGATCTGTCGCTCGACTTCATGGAAGACAAGGCCGCGGTGCAGCGCATTCGCAACAACCGGCGTTGCCGATCCTATCGCGGCATCGCCTTCAACCAATCCGAACTGCGCCACTGGGACGAGGCCCGCGCCGCGCTCGACAAATGCCTGGCGATCGTGCCCGGCGACGAAGCCTCGCTGCAGGAACTGAACTATATAGCCGAACAGAGCGGCAAGGATCGCTGACGCGAAACCGGACCTGGCGACGCGGCGCCGGGATCGAATGCCGGGAGGCTATTTCGTCCCTTTCTCCGCCGCCTTCTTCTTGCGCATCGCGTCGTGGAAGCGGTCGGCCCAGCCGGGCTTGACGAGTTGCTCGCCGCGGACGAGGCGCAGTTCGCCGTCGGCGACGTCGCGGGTCACCGCGCTGCCCGCGCCGACGATCGCGTCGCGGCCGATCTTCACCGGCGCGACGAGCGCGCTGTTCGATCCGATGAAGGCGTTCTCGCCGATCACCGTCTGATATTTGAAATAGCCGTCGTAATTGCAGGTGATCGTCCCCGCGCCGATGTTCGCGCCCGCGCCGACGGTGGCGTCGCCCAGATAGGTCAGGTGGTTCGCTTTCGCGCCCTTGCCGAGCACCGCCTTCTTGGTCTCGACGAAATTGCCGATCTTCGCCTTTTCGCCCAGCACCGTGCCGGGGCGGAGGCGCGCGAAGGGGCCGACCTCGCACCCCGCGCCGATCGCCGCGCCTTCGATATGGCTGTTGGCGCGGATCCGCACGCCGTCGGCGACGCTGACTCCGGGACCGAAGAAGACGTTGGGTTCGATCAGCACGTCGCGGCCGAGCTGAGTATCCCAGGCGAACCAGACGGTATCGGGCGCGATCAGGCTGGCGCCGCCCGCCATCGCCGCCGCGCGTCGCCGCGCCTGCCACGCGCCCTCCATCGCCGCGAGCTCGGCGCGGCTGTTGATGCCTGTGACGTCGAACGGATCGGTCGTGACCACCGCGCAGGGCCGCCCGTCGGCGTTGGCGATGTTGACGATATCGACGAGGTAATATTCCTTCGCCGCATTGTCGTCGGTGACGCGCGCGAGCAGCGCGAACAAATCCGTCGCCTTCGCGGCCATCAGCCCCGAATTGCAGAGCTTGACCGCGCGTTCGGCCTCGGTCGCATCCTTATATTCGACCATCTTCGTCACGCGATCGGCTTCGGTGATCACGCGGCCATAATGCTGGGCGTCGGCGGGCTCGAAGGCGAGCACGACGACCGCGGGCGCATCGGGCGCGTTCAGCCGGTCGATCATCGCCCGCATCGTCGCTGTGGGCACGAACGGCACGTCGCCGTAAAGGATCAGCACATCGCCGTCGAAGCCCGCGAGCGCCGCTTCGGCCTGCTGCACCGCATGGCCGGTGCCGAGCTGCGGCTCCTGCACCGCGAGGCTCGCGCTGCCGCCCAGCGCCGCCTCGATCTGATCGGCCTTGTCGCCGACGACCACGACCTTCTTTGCGGGGTTCAGCGCGTCGACGCTCGCCATCAGGTGCATCAGCATCGGCCGGCTGGCGATGGGATGCAGCACCTTGTGCAGGTCGGATTTCATGCGCGTGCCCTTGCCCGCGGCAAGGATGATGGCGGCGATCGGTCGGTTGCTCATGCGCGCTCCCATGCCAGCAAATCATTGCGGTTTCCAGACCGTCGCGGCATGCGCGGGCGATGAATGATTTTCCTTTCGCGATCGTCGGTTTCGACCTCGACGGAACGCTCGTCGACACCGCGGGCGACCTGACCGCCGCCGTCAACCACGCGCTGTCGCTGATCGGCCGCGCCCCGCTGACCGAAGCCGAGGTGCGGCCGATGATCGGACTCGGCGGCAAGCATATGCTCGAACAAGGGCTGGCGGCGACCGGCGGCATTCCGACCGATGATGTCGAACGGCTCTATTCGGAACTGCTGCGCTATTACGAAGCGCATATCGCGATCGGCAGCCGCCCTTTCCCGGGCCTGCATAAAGCGCTCGACCGGCTCGACGCGTTGGGCGTCCGTACGGCGGTCGTCACGAACAAGGCCGAGCGCCTGGCACGCAAGCTGCTGGGCGAACTCGACCTTGCGGACCGGATGGCGACCATCATTGGCGGGGACACGCTGGGGGCCGGCAATCGCAAACCGTCTCCGGCGCCGGTACTAGCGATGATCGAACGATGCGGCCGCGGCCGCACCGTCTTCGTCGGAGACAGCATCTATGACGTGAGGGCCGCGCGCGCAGCGAATGTGCCCTGCATCGCGGTTCGCTTCGGTTTCCTCGACCGCCCCGTCGAGGAACTGGGCGCCGATCATGTCATCGGCGATTATTCCGAACTGGTCCCGCTGCTCGAACGGCTTTGAAGCGGAGACTCAGGCGATCGTCTCGATCAGCTCGCCGAGCGTCCCGAACATTGCATCGATCTCGGCCTTCTCGACGATCAGCGGCGGCGACAGCGCGATGATGTCGCCGGTGGCGCGGACGAGCAGGCCATTGTCGAAGCAGGCATGGAACAGCTCCATCGCGCGCGCGGTCGGCGCGCCGGGCCGCGGCTCGAGTTCGATGCCGGCGACGAGGCCGATGGTGCGGATGTCGATGACATGCCGCCGGCCCTTCAACCCGTGCGCCGCATCTTCCCAATAGCCTGCCAGCTCGTCGGCGCGGTCGAACAGCCCGTCGCGGGCATAGAGGTCGAGCGCGGCGAGCCCCGCGGCGCAGGCGAGCGGATGCCCCGAATAGGTATAGCCGTGGAACAGCTCGATACCGCCGGGCGCGCTGTCGATCACCGCGTCGTGCAGTTCGCGCTTCACCGCGACCGCGCCCATCGGCACCGCGGCGTTGGTCAGCCCCTTCGCCATGGTGAGGATATCGGGGGTCACGCCCCACCGGCCGGCGGCCGTCGCGCCGCCGACGCGCCCGAAGGCAGTGATCACCTCGTCGAAGATGAGGAGAATGCCGTGCCGGTCGCAGATCTCGCGCAGCCGCTGGAGATAGCCGGCCGGCGGCAGCAGGACGCCGGTCGATCCCGCCATCGGCTCGACGATCACCGCCGCGATCGTTTCCGCGCCGTGCAGGTCGACGAGCCGCTGGAGATCGTCGGCAAGCTCGGCGCCATGCGGAGGAAATCCGCGCGAAAAGGCGTTGCGCGCGATATCGTGCGTGTGGCGCAAATGGTCGGCGCCGGGCAGCCCCCCGCCGAAGGTCCGGCGATTGCTGACGATGCCGCCGACGCTGATCCCGCCGAAGCCGACGCCATGATAGCCGCGCTCGCGCCCGATCAGCCGGGTGCGCGTCCCCTGCCCCCGCGCGCGCTGGATCGCGAGCGCGATCTTCAGCGCGGTATCGACCGATTCGGACCCGCTGTTGGTGAAGAAGATACGGTCGAGCCCCTCGGGCATCAGTGCCGCGAGTCGCTGCGCCAGCTCGAACGCCTGCGGATGCCCGAGCTGGAAGGTCGGCGCGAAATCGAGGCTCGCCGCCGCCTTCGCGATCGCCTCAGCGATCTCGGGCCGGCAATGCCCCGCGTTGCTGCACCACAGGCCGGCGGTGCCGTCGAGGATCGTGCGGCCGTCGGCGCTTCGATAGTGCATGCCGCTCGCCGAGACGAGCTGGCGCGGGTGCGCCTTGAAGGCGCGATTGGCGGTGAAGGGCATCCAGAAGGCCGCCAGCGGATCATTTTCGCCCTTCATTCGCCCGTCTCCTTTGGGTCGATCAATGCGCCTTCTTGCCCGGCAGCAGGTGGAGCAGCCCCACGATCAACCCGCCCAGCAGCAGCCCGAACACGCCCGCGCCCGCCGCTCCGATCAGCCATTCCCACGCGCCGCCCAGCGGCAACCCGCCGCCGATCCGGTGCGCGAAGTCGTGGAGGGCATGGCCAAGGCCGCCGATATGATATTCGTCGAGGCCGTGGAGGACGATCTGGCCGCCGACCCACAGCATCGCCGCGGTGCCGATCGTCGCGAGCGCGGCGAGCAATTTGGGCATCAGATGCACGAGCCCACGCCCGAGCGCGCGCCGCGCGCTCGATCCACGCTCGGCCATATGGAGCCCGATATCGTCCATCTTCACGATCAGACCGACCACGCCATAGACGGCGATCGTGATCGCGACCGCGACCAGCGCGAGCGTCGCCCCGCGCATGACCAGATGCTCGTCGAGCACTTCGTTGAGCGCGATCACCATGATCTCTGCCGAGAGGATGAAGTCGGTGCGCACCGCGCCCTTCACCATCGTCTCTTCATGCGACTTGTCGGCGACGATCGCGGCATCCTCGGCGAGGCTCGTCTTGTCCTCCTGCAGCGAATGCAGCACTTTCTCCGCGCCCTCGAAGCAGAGATAGGCGCCGCCGAGCATCAGCAGCGGCGTGATCGCCCACGGCGCGAGCGACGAGAGCAGCAGCAGCGCGGGCAGGATCAGGATCAGCTTGTTGAACAGCGACCCCTTGGTGATCCGCCAGATGATCGGCAGCTCGCGGTCGGGGGTGAAGCCGGTGACATAGCGCGGCGTCACCGCCGTATCGTCGACCACCACGCCCGCGGCCTTCACCCCCGCCTTCGACGCCGCGGCGCCGATATCGTCGATGCTCGCGGCGGCGACCTTGGCGATGGTCGCGACGTCGTCGAGCAGGGCAAAAAGGCCTGAAGGCATGAAAAATCCGTCCCCTGTTTCGTGATGCTGCTCCGCTCTACCGGGCGAAAGCGGCGCGCGAAAGGGGTGTTGCGAACGGGTCAGCCATGCTCGCGCGCGAAGGCCGCGGCGGCGCCGAACAGGCCGGGCTGCGGGTGGGTGATCAGCTTGACCGGGATCGCCGCCATGAAATTTTCGAACCGCCCCTTCGACACGAAGCGTTCGGGGAAGCCCGAGCGGACCAGATGATCGCGAATCCGAAGGCCAAGCCCGCCCGCGATCACCACCCCGCTCGCGCCCTGGGCAAGCGCCAGGTCGCCCGCGACGCTGCCGAGCGACAGGCAGAAGCGGTCGACCGCGGCGGCGGCGAGGCTGTCCTCCTGCGCCATGCCGCGCGTCCAGATCGCGACATCCTCCTCGGGCGTCACCGCCCGCCCCTCCATCGCCGCGAGCGTTTCGAAGATGTCGACGATGCCGGGCCCCGACACGATGCGCTCGACCGACACGCGGCGGTGGCGTTTCCTCAGCCGCGCGAGGATCGCGTCCTCGATGCTGTCGAGCGGCGCGAAGTCGATATGGCCGCCCTCGGTCGCCTGGACGCGATAGGCATCGCGGTCGCGCCAGACATGCGCGACGCCGAGCCCGGTGCCCGGCCCGATGACGCTGATCGTTCCGCTTTCGGGCAGCGGCTGGTCGGGGCCGCACAGCGGCTCGAAATAGCGCGCGTCGGCCTGCGCGACGGCGTGGCCCACCGCCTCGAAGTCGTTGACCAGCACATAATCGTCGACGTTCAGCTTTTCGCGGATCAGCGCCGGGCGGATGATCCACGGATTGTTGGTGAAGCGGATGATCTCGCCGCGTGTCGGCCCCGCGATGGCGATGGCGACGGCGCGCGGCAGGCTGCCGCCCTGGCGCCGCTCGAAATCCTGCCACGCGGTCTGGAAGCTCGCATGATCCTCCGTATGCAGGGTCGTGGCCTCGCCGAGCGCGATGCAGCGGCCGCCCTCCACCTCGGCGATCGCGAAGCGCGCGTGGGTCCCGCCGATATCGACCGTGACGATGGACTGGCTCATGTCTCTCCCTCGTGCGACCGAACGCCGCCTTTGGCCCAGATTGTCGCGGCCGCCGCGGCGACGCAACAGGGCATAGCTATGCGCGCAGCCCGGCCCGCTGCAAGGCGCGCCCTTCAAATCCCTGCTCGACCGTTCCATAGAGAAGGCGGGAGCGGCACGGGAGCGGGACTATGGAGCATGAGCAAAGGGCCGACCTGCCCTATCTGAAAAAGGTCGTCGGCGCCTCGATGGCGGGCACGGTCGTCGAATGGTACGAGTTCTTCCTTTATGGCACCGCCGCGACATTGGTGTTCGGCCAGCTTTTCTTCCCCGAGACCGGCAACGACCTCGACGGCATCATCGCCGCCTTCGCGACCTATGCGGTCGGTTTCATCGCGCGGCCGCTCGGCGGAGTGGTGTTCGGCCATGTCGGCGACCGCATCGGGCGCAAGTCGCTCCTCCAGTTCAGCCTGATCCTGATCGGCGCGTCGACCTTCCTGATGGGCTGCCTGCCGAGCTTTCAGAGCATCGGCTATTGGGCGCCCGCGCTGCTCGTGCTGCTGCGCTTCGTTCAGGGCTTCGCGCTCGGCGGCGAATGGGGCGGCGCGGTGCTGCTCGTGACCGAGCACAGCCCGAACAAAAGCCGCGCCTTCTGGGGCAGTTTTCCGCAGGCGGGCGTCCCGCTCGGCAATCTGCTCGCGACGGTCGTGTTGCTCGTCCTTTCGGCGACGCTGTCCGAGGAGGCGTTTCTTTCCTGGGGCTGGCGCGTCGGCTTCTGGCTGTCGGTGGTGATCGTCGCGATCGGCTATTACATCCGCACCCAGGTCAGCGATTCGCCGATCTTCGAGGCGGCGAAGGCGAAGGCCGAACGCGCGGCCGAGGCGGGCTATGGGCTCGTCGAGGTGTTCAAGCGCTATCCGCGCGGCGTGTTCACCGCGATGGCGCTGCGGTTCGGCGAGAATATCGTCTATTACATGATCGTCACCTTCTCGATCACCTATCTCCACCACCGCGCCATCGACACGACGCGCATCCTGGCGCTGCTCTTCGCGGCGCATATCCTGCATGTGGTCGTGATTCCGCTGGTCGGCGCGCTCGCCGACCGGGTGGGGCGGCGGCCCGTCTATATCGCGGGCGCCGCGCTCACCATGGCATGGCCCTTCGCCGCCTTTCCGATGTTCGACACCGGGGGCACCGTGATGATCCTCGCCGCGATCATGCTCGGCCTCGCGATCCACGCCTTCATGTATGCGCCGCAGCCCGCGATCATGGCGGAGATGTTCCCGACCCGGATGCGCTATTCGGGCGTCTCGATCGGCTATCAGGCGACCGCGATCGTCGCGGGGTCGTGGGCGCCGCTGATCGGCACCGCCTTGCTGCGCGAATATGACAGCTGGACACCGATCGCGATCTATATCCTGTTCGCCGGCGCCGTCAGCCTGATCGCCGCGCTGGTCATGCGCGAGACGCGCGGCGTGTCGCTGCTCGCGATCGACGAAGCCGACGCGCGCCGGACGGATGTATTACAGGATGGCTGAACGCGGGAGCGCGAACGTCAGCGGCATTTGAGCTCGCCGCGATCGATCGCCCGCCCGAGCAGGCCGCCGCCCGCCGCGCCGATGATCGTGCCGACCGTGCGGTCGCGCCCGCCGTCGAGTTCGCGGCCCACCAGCGCGCCGACCGCGGCTCCGATGATCAGCCCGGTCGTGCCATTGTCGCGCCGGCAGTGATAGCGTCCGTCCCTGCTCCGCCAGATGCGGTCGTCTCGCGACAGGCGGCGCGGCTCATAATAGCGGCCATAGCTGTCATAAAGGCCGCGATCCTTCGCGCGTTTCCCGTGGGCCGGGGCCCAGGGCGGCGGATCGGCGAACGCGGGAGCCGCGGGCAAGGCGAGGCTCGCGAGAATGGCGGCGGCAAGGAATTTCTTCACGGCTGATTCTCCTGAGAGGACCGGACCGGCATAGGGGGACGGACCCGAACCGTTGCTGAACGATAGCGCGGGCACGGCCAGCGGCGCAAAACCGGGGCGCCAAACGCTCGGTCGCGTCGGCGAGCCGCGTTGAAATCCGTCAATATGGGAGGAATGGCGCCCCGCACCGGATAAACATAACGAATATGTATCGCCGTTTGTACTACCCTAGGGCCGCCTGAGGCAGCCGCTCTCCGCCCTTCACAGCTCCGCGTCACCGTGAGCGCTACTGCTTGGGGCGAGAATCGCCGGGAGCGGACTTGCGGCTTTCGGTCTTGCCGAGCGGCGCTTCAGACCAGGGATTGATGCTTTCAATCACAAGCGTCTAGGTGGGCGACGAGAAAGGCCGCTTCCCGCACATCGCTGATCAACGGCCCGCAATTGCCGCCCTCTCAGTCTGAGATTGGCCGCGGTGATACCGGCAGCGTGACGCGCACCGCGCACCCTTGGCCATCAATGAAAGCGGCGTCTCCGCCGTGGCTCTCGGCAACATGCCGAACGATCGCGAGGCCAAGACCAGCCCCTGGCGCGGCGCTGTCGCCTTTACGAAAGCGCTCGAAGACCGTCGCGCGTAGCGCGGCTGGCGGGCCTAGTCCTTCATCCGTCACGGTGAGCACTGCAACGGTGCCGCTCAATTCGGTTTGCTGCTCGACAGCGACGGTGATTGCGCCAGCACCGTGGATGAGGGCGTTCTCAATCAAGTTGCGGGTCATATCGCGGAGGTCGTCCTCGGCTGCGTTGCGGACAGATACGGCCTCGGGCGCGTTAACGGACAGCGTGCGTCCAGCCTTCTCCACAAATGGCAACACAAGTGCCGCTGTTTCCCGAGCTACCCTGGAAAGATTGACGCGCCCCGTCCGAACGGTATCGCCCTGCTCCTTGCGTGCCAGATCGAGTAGTTGCCCCGTAAGGCGGTCGATTTGAGCGAAATCGCGTCGGATGGCGTCCCAGGCCATTGGGTTTTCCTCCGCGAAACCAGATTGCTCTAGACGCATTCGCAGCACCGCCAAGGGCGTGCGAAGCTCGTGAGCAGCGTCTGCGGTAAGACGTTTTTCTACCTGATAGGCTCTGTTCAGCCGGTCCAAGGCGCCGTTGAACGCAGCAGCAAGGGGGATGATCTCCGACGGCAGACCATACGGGTTCACTCGCGCGATCGGTGACGCGGGGCCAATGCGCGAGGCTTCGGAGGACGCCCGCTGGAGCGGACGCAGTGTGCGATTGATGACAAGGACAATAACAACGAAGCCGACGAAGATGAATGGAACGAACAAAAGCAGTGGCGTGGCGTCCTGCTCGATCAAGCTGCCAGCAAGAGCTTTGGGATCAGGGTCATCCCGAGAAACGACGAGAAAGTAGCTGTTGTCCGGTGCTCGCGTAGTTATCGCCGCGTTTCGACTTGGGCCAACAAAGTACACTGGTCCAAACTGCTCATTAGGGGCCGGGATTTCAATAAGCGGAAGGGACGCATTGCCCGCCCTGCTTGGCGATTCCGCCTTCAGTGAACCGTTTCGGTCGAAGAGAGCATAACCAAAGCCAGAATTGGGCTCAGTGTAGACGGGGTTCAGAGACCGACCAGAAGGGATGGTCGGTGCTCCGGCGGCATCCAAGCGGACGCTCTGTAACAGCTCACGCGCCTGCTCCTGAAGACTCCGCTCTTGCAGCGATCTGTGGATTGCCGTTGCCTCCCAATAAAAGAATAGGAGTGCTGCTAGGATCCCTACGGCAAAAGTAGCAGAGAGGATCAGGATAAGTCGCGCGCGTAGGCTCGATGGCGAAATGAGACGCCCGAGGCGAGCGCGAGGACTCATGAGGTCGGCTCCACGTCGGGTGTTATTCTATATCCAATACCGCGTTTGGTTTGAATGCACGTTCTAGCGCCGAGCAGTTCCAGCTTGCGACGGAGACGGGAAACGACTGCCTCGATCGCGTTCGGTGTGACCGGCTCGTTGAACGAATAGAGCCGCTCTTCCAGAACATCGCGGACAACAGTGCGGCCCTCGGCCCTCAGCAACACTTCCAGCATCGAAGCCTCTCGCCTGGCCAACGACATGGCTCGGTTACCAACGAAGCCTTCGCGAGATAACAGATCGAGCTTCACATCTCCGCAGGCAAGGATTCCGGTATGTCGCTCTCTGGGACGACGCAGAACGGCATGCGCCCTTGCCTGCAATTCAAGTAGATCGAAAGGCTTGACCAGATAATCGTCGGCCCCAGCATGCAGTCCCGCAATACGCGAAGCCAGGGCGTCTCGTGCAGTGATGATGATGATCGGAGGCGTTCCAGCCCGGCTTGCCATTTCTGCGACAAGGCTCAGGCCATCACAATCTGGCAGGCCTAGATCGAGAAGCAGAATATCATAGGTCGAGGTGGCGAGGGCGGCGCGCGCCTCGGCACCTGTCACGAAAGAATCCACGACGTACCCGCTGGCCGTGAGATACGACGCGATCATCCCGCGTAAATCAGGATTGTCTTCGATCAGCAGTGCCTTCATCGAGTTCCGCTCACATCATTACCTGCCCTACGCGAACAGCATTGAACCCGATTTATAGCACCAAAGCACCTTTTGCAGCGGTTTCAATAGTCTCACCCGGCGCCGATCTCTGCCGAGCGCTCCTAATCTCGCTGCTAAACCCGTCCCCGATCCTACGCCCCACAACAGTACCCTTCATCGTGTCGACATTGGAAAATTCGATGTCCGGGTATGCACGGCGCCAGCGCGAGAGGATTTTGCGCTCTCCAGACCGATGGGCGTCGTCCAGTAACACCATGCCGCCATTGCGAAGCTTGGCAAAGGTCGCAGGCCCGGCACTGCCTCTCGTTTCAGGATGCAGCGATGCTGGCGGACCATCAACTATGATAAGATCAATGGCGTGGGGAAGGTCGTTCGCATCATACCAGAAGCCGGGATGGTCCGCGCTCTCGGAAGGTCGCAGCGGGACGACACGAATGTCCGCCGACAGCCGCTGGCGTTCGAGCTGACGCCGCGTGAGCTCAGCAAATGCCGGGCTATGGTCGAAACTAATCAGGCGGCCGGTCCCGTTCATCTCCAGACACTTTGCGAGCACGAATGTGGATACACCGGACCCGAATTCGACAATCACCTCAGGACGTTCCGTGAGAACCGCTCGCGCGAGCAACAAGAGAAAATCGGGTGCTCCAGCGCAATTGCCTGTAGGAGGCAGCTCGCTAATCGAAATTCGCAGCAAATCAGCGAGATGCCGCAGGTCGTGATCTGCCCTCCTATAGCAATCCAGTTTGGTCCGTATTCCTCGCAGAGGGATCATATGACGGACCATTCGATCGGCAGACCACAGGAGGCGCAATAAGGCGCGGGTCGTGACAATCCACACCTTCGCTGCGAGCAAGTTGCTCCACCTCACCTCAATGGCGATAGCGCCGTCGACTGTTTGTGAACCCATATTCTGACTGCCTCATGCAATTCGCGAGATTCCGGTTCGCCGGAGTTGGCGCTCTTTGCTGACCACTTCCTGACACGCCGACTTTGTGGGGACAGGATGCGGCGAACGCCCGGTCAAGATCAGATCAGGTCGGGCGCCACGCCTGCCTGCCAGCACTGTCGGTAAGCCCGGCGGCACTCAGGCAGTGTGAGGCATGGTGCTCGCCGTGTGACTTGTGGCGCCGTTGGAGTCGGGGTTCCGCTCTTTGCCGGGCCACGTTCAGCTCGTGGCGGACCTTAAGGCAAATCGACGTGCTCCGCCTCGGCGACTGTAAGTCAGGCGACATGCCTCACCAATCGCAAACCTAACGCGAGACGTGTTTCGACCAGGTTCGCGAAAGCAGAGCTTTCATGAGCAGCGGAAGCACGCCGAGGAGCACCAGCGAGATGATCAATTGTGGAGAAAGCACATCAGCAGGTGTGCGGATGACTGCGACTTTAGATCCCGCATTAACATACAAAATGGATGACGGAATCAGCCCAAGGAGACTTACTGGGGCGAATATCCGTAAGCGCATGCGTGTAAGCGCCATGCCGACATTAATCACGAAGAATGGAACGGCTGCTGAGAGACGAAGGGAAAGGAGGTAGAGCGCTCCATTGCTT
The DNA here is from genome assembly GCF_002277025.1 of Sphingopyxis sp. GW247-27LB. Classification (GTDB taxonomy): domain Bacteria; phylum Pseudomonadota; class Alphaproteobacteria; order Sphingomonadales; family Sphingomonadaceae; genus Sphingopyxis. The sequence goes on along the minus strand of NZ_NIWD01000002.1, from coordinate 444,331 downwards.
GAGATTTCGCGTTCGATGTAAGTCAGTTGCTTGGAGCAGCGTTCTCGAATCCAATCCCTCAAAAGGTGGCGGGCCACCAAAAAGCCTAAACTATCGCCGACGGTCAGTGAGGCAACTATTATAACCGAGCCCCAAAGTGGACCGAAAATCGCGCCCGCGACGACGCAAAAAGGGAGAACCGCTCCAGGTAGAGATAAAGTCAGAGCTAAAATGTGCAGAAAAACGAAGATCGACAAAAGCGGCAACGGGTTGCTTTCGAATGCAGCAGCTAAGTAATTTTGGTTTGATTGAATCGCGCTGATCAACTTTATTGGATCCAGCCCCAGCGCCTTTGCAGTGAACGCGGACAGGAAGAGGAAGCCAAATAGGATTAGCCTTCTTTGAGCGCTGGTATGAGCAACGGATTTCATCACCATGATGGTAGGACCGCTCAACATTGGACTGGGTGGGGGTGATATGAAACCGTGCGATCATATGCTTTCAGCACCTGATCGAGCACCGTTGGCCAACCACGTTGAGCGGCTGCCCGGACAGCGGCGAGCGCGATGTGCTGACGGCACGAAGGATTCTGCATCAGTCTGATCAGCAAGGAAGCGAAGCATTGGGTGCTGTGTGGATCGACAAGGAAACCAGTCTTGGAATCTTCGATCAGGGCCCTGGCGCTTGCGACGTCGGCACTGACGACCACAAGGCCCGACGCCATTCCTTCCAGATTGACATTGCCAAATGCCTCTGTGGTGCTGGGATTCAGAAGGATGTCGGCACATGCGACGGCGCGCCCGAGCTCGTGCCCTTCCAAGTGGCCGGTAAAGACGGCGTCGCCTACCAGCCGAGCCATCTCGGCCCGCGAGGGGCCTGCTCCAATCACTAAGGGTCGCACCGGCAGGCCGGCTGACCGGATTAAAGATACAATCTTGGCGAAGGTCGCGATGCCTTTCTCTCGAACCAATCGACCGAAAAAAAGGATGATCGGCTCGTCGTCCGAATACCCCAGGCCGCGCCTCCAACACATATCCCGACGGCTGGGTGAAAAAGTCGACTCGTCGACACCACGACTCCAGACCGCGACCTGCTCTTCCGGAAGAAACCGACGCAGCTCATCGGCAAGAGGCGGGGTCGGAGCCAAGACCAGGTCGCAACGACTGTAAAACGATCGCAAATAATATTCTACCCATCGTCGGGCGAAGTTTAGGCCGTAATATGTCAGATAGGTCTCGAATCTTGTATGCAAGCTTGCGACGACAGGGACACCTTGCTGTCGCCCAAGCGTTTGAGCGCTCCAGCCCAACGCATCGGGCGCCGAGACGTGAATTATGTTGGGGGCGAACGTCACAATGTCTGCACGAAGCGTTCGGGAGAGGGGGAGCCCGAAGCGGTATTCGGAGCGCCCAGGGATGTGGACCGACCGCACTGAGATCAGTTCACCAGCAGGGGCAAATGCCGGAGTTCGATTGGTCGGGGAATAGACCCGAACCGACGCGCCGCACCATTGCAGATGTTCGCAGAGGCGGTTGAGCGCATTGTTCGCACCGTCGCGCACGCAATTGTAATTACCGGAAAAGAGCGCAACTCGTCGCGCCCCCACCCTCACTCTCGGCGATTGACCAGTGCTTGTCCGCGACAACCACTCAGATTGGCACGGATAGCTGGATAATGGGCTACATTCTTCGTCTCTCATCCCAGCGCCGGTACGCGCCTTTACTGACGCTAGCCTGACGTGGCCGCTTAGGGCGCACGCGAGGGGACTGCAGAGGTCGGTCAGATTGCCGTCAGCTTTCGCTGCCATTTATGGTTCATGTTCATGCGATTTGTTTCTGGCGCGTGCCAATTCAGCGGCCGTTCGCCAGCAAGGCTGCCGCTCAATCGTGATGTTCGCCAGAGAAAAGAACTCGTGCGCCTCGATCTTGGCAAGCCACACAGTCAGCTTCTCCAGATCGCGATCAATTCTCTCCCACTCGGTGAAGCTGACCTTGTCCGCGGCCCTTCACCTCTCGATCTCCGCCAAAAGGCCGACCCCGCAGGTCGCGAACTCGCCATACTCGCTTGCGCTCGCGTCGCGCGGGATCTGGCCCCTCCTCGGCGACGGCTACGCGATGGCACGATTCTCGGTTTTCGAGCGGTCGGCGCTGCGCATCTTCCTCTAACGCTACACCCGCCATTTGAGGACAGCATCATTTTGACCGTGCCGCCGAGTTCCTCAGTAAGCGGGATTGACAGCCAGAACCGAAGAGGCGTTCGTCGCGGTCGTATCAAGGCCGTGGCCTCGTGATCAGCCAGCCGTTTATCGCCCGGCCGATCCTCGCTTGGGTCATCGCAATCGGGATCATGCTCGCCGGCGCGGGCGCAATCTTCACCCTGCCGATCGAGCAATATCCCGATATCGCACCGACACAGGTGAATGTGCGCGCCCACTATCCAGGCGCCTCAGCGGAAACGCTCGAATCCAGCGTCACGCAAATCATCGAACAGCAACTCACCGGCCTGCCCGGACTGCTCTATTTCTCCGCCACGTCGAGTTCGGACGGACAGGTCACCGTCTCGGCGATGTTCAACAAGGATATCGACCCCGACATCGCCCAGGTCCAGGTGCAGAACAAGGTGCAGCAGGCGCTCTCACGCCTGCCGCAAGAGGTCCAGGAGCAAGGGCTTACCGTTACCAAGTCGAACGACGACACGCTGTTGCTGCTGGCGATCTATGACGAAACCGACCGCCAAACGGACGGCGACGTAGCCGATTATCTGGTGTCAAACCTTCAAGACCTGATCGCCAGACTGCCCGGCGTCGATTCCACGAATGTCTTCGGCTCGCAATACGCCATGCGCATCTGGCTCGACCCGTACCGGCTCGCCGCCTTCTCGCTCATGCCCTCGGACGTGATTGCGGCGATCGAAGCGCAGAACACGCAAGTCGCCGCGGGCCAGATCGGCGGGCAGCCCTCGCCGCGGACTCAAATGCTGAACGCGACCGTGACGGCCAGGTCGCGACTCACGACCCCCGCGGAGTTCAGGAACATCATCCTGAAGACTCGGACCGACGGGTCGCAGGTGCTGCTGTCGGACATTGCCCGCGTCGAGATGGGCAACGAAAGCTATACGACGATCAGCCGCTACAATCGTCATCCCGCCGCGGGAATCACCGTCCAACTCGCGCCCGGTGCCGATGCCTTGGCGACCGCGGATAGCGTCAAGGCGTTGGTCGCGCGGCAGGCCCAATCGTTTCCATCAGGGTTCCGCTATGCGTTTCCGCGCGACAGCACGGTCTTTATCCGCCTGTCAGTCAGCGCGGTGGCCAAAACCTTGGTCGAAGCGATCGTTCTCGTCGTGGTGGTCATGTTCGTGTTCCTGCAAAGCTGGCGGGCGACGTTGATCCCGGCCATCGCCGTTCCCGTCGTGCTGCTCGGCACCTTCGGCGTGCTCGCGTTGTTCGGATACTCGATCAACACCCTCACCCTTTTCGGGCTCGTGCTGTCGATCGGACTCCTCGTGGATGACGCGATCGTCGTGGTCGAGAATGTCGAACGTGTGATGGAGGAGGATCCCGACATTTCGCCGCGGGACGCGACGCTCGCCTCCATGTCCGAGATCCAATCGGCGCTGATCGGGATCGCATTGGTGCTTTCAGCGGTGTTTCTGCCGATGGCCTTCTTTGGCGGCTCGATCGGCGTGATCTACCGGCAATTCTCGATTACCATCATCTCATCGATGATTCTATCCGTCGTGGTGGCGCTGATCCTCACCCCGGCGCTCACGGCCACCCTGCTCAAGCGTCCGGAATCGCACGCGGCCGAACGCCGATCGGGTCGCATCGCCCACATTGCAGCGCGGCTTCGGACGGGCTTCAATGATCGCTTCGACCGCACTCGAATCCGCTACGTGGCGGGGGTGGAGGGTGCGATTCGACGGCCCGGCGTGACGCTGCTCGGCTACGCCGGCATCGTCGGCCTTCTGATGATCGTCTTCCTTCAACTGCCCAAGGGGTTCCTGCCGATTGAGGATCAGGGGCAGGCGACTTTCGAATATACGCTGCCCACCGGCGCGACCACCGCCCGTACGCTGGAAGTCGCGGAGGCGGTCGAGCGCTACTTCCTTGGGCCGGAGAACGCCAACGTCGAGGGCGTCTTCACCGTGACGGGTTCGCGCTCGGGCGGAACGGGTCAGAATGTCGGACAGGGCTTCCTTCAGCTCGCCCCTTGGAGCGAGCGGGCGGGCACTGCCCACAGCGCCACCGGCATCACCGAGCGCGCGACCGAAGAACTGTCGGCGCTACGCGATGCCGATGTGGTCGCCCGAACGCCACCGCCAGTGCAAGGGTTCAGCCAGAGCGCCGGCTTTACCATGCAGTTCCAGAACGCGGCCGGCTTAGATCGCGAAACCTTCAAGGCCCGTCGTGATCAGCTCCTCGCGGCCGCCAGGGCCGATCCCGTTCTCGCGTCCGTTCGTCTGCGGAACCTTGAGGATACGACTACCCTGCAAGTGGAGGTGGATCAGGCCAAGGTTGGTGCGCTTGGCATCGATCAAGCCGATGTCGACGAGACGCTGACCGCCGCTTGGGGCGGCGTCTATGTGAACGACTTCGTTGATCGGGGCCGCGTGAAGCGCGTTTACGTCCAGAGCGACGCGTCATACCGGGCATCGCCCGAAGACCTGCGCAACTGGCATGTGCGGACCGCCGGCGGGCAGATGGCGCCGTTCGCTTCGTTCGCCACGACGAGCTGGTCACAGGCTCCCGCCACCCTCACCCGGTTCAAGGGACTGCCCTCGTTCGCGATCCAAGGGCAACCAGCGCCGGGGAGAAGCTCCGGCGAGGCGATGGCGAGAATGATCGAGTTAGCCGAGCAGGTGCCCGGCACTTCGGTGGATTGGAGCGGGCTTTCCTATCAGGAACGCCTGTCGGCCGGGCAAGCGCCGCTTCTCTACGCGCTCTCGATCCTGGTCGTGTTCCTGTGCCTGGCTGGCCTATACGAAAGCTGGTCGATCCCCATTTCCGTCCTGATGGTCATTCCTCTGGGGCTGGTCGGAGCGGTGCTGGCTGTCGCTCTGCGCGGGCTGGAGAACGACGTGTATTTCCAGGTGGGCGTGCTCACCACCATCGGCTTGTCCGCCAAGAACGCGATCCTCATCGTCGAGTTCGCGGAGCAGGCGGAGAAGGCGGGCAAGTCCATCCGCGACGCGGCTGTCCACGCGGCGCGGCTGCGGCTGCGGCCGATCCTGATGACCAGCGTCGCCTTCATCTTCGGCTCGCTTCCGCTCGCGCTCTCGACAGGTCCAGGCGCACAGAGCCGTCTGGCGATCGGCACCTCCGTGATCGGAGGCATGCTCGCCGCCACCGTTCTCGCCATCTTCTTCGTTCCGCTATTCTTTGTGGTCGTCCGCAAACTGTTCGGCGGAGGAACGGCGAGAAACGACGACGCTGGAACTGTTAATGGTGCCGGTCACCTTCGCCCAGACTGATACCGCCCGGCGCCATTGGTCGCCGCCGCGCGGTGGTCCCCGTCAGTTGCCGGTTGCCAGGTCCGACCGCCCATCAAGTCCAGGATCGCCCCCCAGTGTACGGTAGAGCGTAACCAGGTTTGTCGCGCGGATGAGCCGCGTCGTCACCAGCGTGCGCTGTGCCGCGTAGAGCGAGCGTTGCGCGTCGAGGACGGTCAGAAACGGATCGATCCCGCCGCGATACCGTGCCTCGGTCAGCCGGGCGGTATCCTGGGCGGCGGCGACCAGCGACGTATCGGCGCGGAGCTGGTCGCCAATGGTGCCGCGGCGAGCCAGCGCGTCAGCAACCTCGCGGAATGCCGTCTGGATCGCGCCTTCATAGGTGGCGAGCGCGGCGTCGCGCTCCGCCTGGCTCTGGCGCACGCCGGCGCGGCCTGCCCCACCCTGGAAGATGTTGTAGTCGACGCTAGGCGCGACCGACCAGTTGAACGAGCCATTGGCGAACAAACTGCTGAGCGCCGGGCTGGCAAAGCCAAGGGCCGAGGTGAGGGAGATCCGTGGGAACAGCGCCGCGCGGGCCGCGCCGATCCGGGCATTGGCGGCGCGCAGCTGATATTCCGCCTGGAGCACGTCCGGGCGGCGCAGCAGGACCGATGAATCGAGCCCGGCGGGCACTTCGCCCACGCTCTCAGCAACCTGTTCGATCGAAGCAGGCAGCAGCGCGGCGTCGACAGGCGCGCCGACCAGCAAGGTCAGGGCGTTGACGTCGCGGGCCAGCGCGGTGCGGCTTGCCGCCAGGTCAGATTGCGCCTGGGCCAGAATCTGCTCGGCCTGGCGCAGATCGGTGCGCGGGGCGATGCCGCCGCTCAGCCGCGCGCCGGTAAGCTCCACGCTGCGCCGGGCGTTGCGTTCGGTCTCTAAGGCGACGTCATAGAGGCTCTCGTCGGCCGCATAGGTGAGCCAGGCAGTCGCGATGTCGCCGACCAGGGTCAGGCGCGTGGCACGGGCTGCGGCTTCGGTGGCGAAAAACCGGTTGAGCGCCGCGTCGCTTAAGGAACGGATGCGACCGAACAGGTCGATCTCGAACGCGGTGATGCCGCCGCTTACCGTGTAGAAGGTCGAGACCGTCGCGGAATCCGTCGCGCTTTCGATCGCGCCCGAGGTGCCGCCGCGATTGCGATCGACGGTGGCGTTTGCGGCGACGACAGGCAGCAGTTCGGCGCGCTGGATGCGATATTGGGCGCGAGCGACTTCGATATTAGCGGCCGCCACACGCAAGTCGCGATTATTGACAAGCGCGGCCTCGATCAGTTGGCGCAGGCGGGCGTCGCGGACCACCTGATCGAAGCTCAAGCTGGCGAGATCTGCCTCGCTCTGGGGCAGATAGGCGTCGCCGACCGGCCAGGAGGGGGTGACCGGCGGCGGCGGCCGTTCATAACGTGGCGCAAGCGAGCATCCGCTCAGCAGGACCAGCGTCAGCGCAGCGATGACCGGCCGAGCGACGAAAGCGCGTGAAATCATAGCGCAATCAATCCCGCTTCGCCGCGCCGCCCGCTGGGCGGCGCGGCGCAACGCGCTGAGGCGTATCCGCCGGTACGACCACTACGGCCTGGCCGGGTCGCAGATTGGCGGTACCTTGCACGATAACCCGATCGCCCGGCGCAAGACCGTCGGTCACAACCCAGTAGCTTCCTTGCGTAAGATCTGCCCGGACCGTCTTTTCCACGACCTTCCCGTCGCGGCTCACCACCAGCACCCGTGCCTGTCCGCGGGGATCGCGGGTCAGGCCGGATTGCGGGACCAAAAAGGCGCGGGTGTTGATCGCCTGAGCAAAGCTGGCGCGCACGAACATGCCTGGCAACAACAATTGCTGCGGATTTGGAAAGCGCGCCCGCAGGGTGACGGTGCCGGTCGCGGGATCGACGATCACTTCGGAAAACTGGATGACGCCGGTGGGGCCGTAGTCGCTGCCATCCTCAAGCTTCAGTCTGACCACGGCTTCGGCCGCGGTCACGCCCTCACGGCCGAGCGACCGGCGCAGCGCCAGCAACTGGGCGCTGGACTGCTGGATGTCGACAAAGATCGGATCGAGTTGCTCGATCACCGCCAGCGGTTCGGTCTGGTTGGCAGTGACAAGGGCGCCCTGAGTCAACATTGATCGGCCGATGCGACCCGAGATCGGCGCGGGCACGCGCGTGAAGCCGAGGTTGATGCGGGCGGTTTCGAGCTGGGCCTGACCTAGCTGGACGGTCGCGGCCGCCTGGCGGGCGGCAGCGGCGGCATCAGTATACTCCTGCCGGCTGACCGCCTCGATATCGGCCAGCGGCTTCAGGCGATCAGCGCGCAACCGGGTCGCCTCGGCATTGGCGCGGGCGATCGCGACATTGGCTTGGGCCTCATTGACACTGGCACGATAGAGGCTGGGATCGATCTGATAAAGGGGCTGGCCGGCGCGGACCAGCGCGCCTTCGATGAACAGTCGGCGCTGGATAACCCCCGAAATCTGGGGGCGCACCTCTGACATTGCATAGGGTGCGGTGCGTCCGGCCAGTTCAACATCAACGGACACGCTAGTCGGCTGGACCGTGAAGACACCAACGGTCGGCGTTTCCTGACCGCGTGCGCCATTTCCGTGTTCTGCTTCGCCACCACATCCCGACAGCGCACACAGTATCATCGTCCAGCCGACGGCAAAGGCGGGGCGCAGCCATCTTTGCCGTCGTGGCACTAGCGTAATATCCAAGCGCCAAGTCGAGCAGATTGTACTGCAAGAATTCCTGATTGATCAGTTTTTTCCAAGTATAGTCTCCACCAAGACGGCAAGTGGCGATCAGGTCGCCCCAGCTTGTTAATAGCCGGGATTTGGGTTCCAGTTTGGACGCACGAGACAGATCAAGCAATTCGTCCAATCGGACTTGCCGGGGCGAGTGCGACGCAGCGCAAGCTTGGATTTTGCGCCGGACGAGCCTCTGTCCGTGATGATCGCTCGGAACGACAGTGGTCACTGGCCGATGGGCAACTCTCTCCGTATCGCATCGCAACTCCAGTACCTGCCTTTTCTGACGCCAGCCTGACGTGCTCGTTGAGGAAAATGGCGCGCGTACATAGAGCTTCGTCAGGTTGCGGTCAGCTTCCGGTGCCATCTACAGATCTTGTTCCCGCGATCTATTACTACCGCGCGCCGCTTGAGGAACGTCTTGATAGGCGCCACGGCACCCTTGCGAATATCACGGCACCCTTGCGAATATCATGGAGACGGTTATGCCCTCGAAGGGCTGGCACATCGAATTGCGGAAGTATCACAGATGGATCAGCGCAGTTGCTGCGCTGTTTCTCATCGTTGTTGCAGTCAGCGGCGTCATTCTTCAAATCCAGCGGTTAGGAGGCGAAGACTCTGATGCGGACCGGGCCGGTTCGACGGTGCTTTCGACGGCGATTCCATCTCCTGTTTACGGAGCGCTTGTCTCCCACACATTGGATGCGGTGCGTCAGCGCGCACCAAACGCGGTCATCGCATCCGTCTCGCTTCGCGGCGAAGGCAGCGATATCGAGGGCGTAGTTGACATGCCTGGCGATCCGCTCCGCGAGATCATTGTCGATGCCAACTCGGGCCGGATCAAGAGCGACGAACGCCGTGAGACAGAATCACTAATCCTCCGCATCCACAGCGGCGAAATTCTCGGAGAGCCTGGTGTGGTGCTGGGTGTGATGTGGGGCACGGCTTTGATCGTGCTCCTGATCACCGGAGGCTGGGTCTATGTCGATATGTATCGGCGCCGCCTCAAGGGCAGCGGCAAGCGCGGGTTGTTCTGGTGAGGGCCTTCTCCTGCCTTCCAATAGTCCTCGCGGCGGGTGCAGCGGCCGTTTCTGCGCCGGCTTGGGCGCAAGACTCGCTCGGTCCTCCGGCCCCGACCAGCTCCGAGTCGCCGCCCGCCCACCAAAATGTGACGCCGCCGCCCAAAGCGGACTTTTCATTCAACCCTGATGCCGGTGTGGTCTATCAATCAGGCGACTTCCGCGTCACCGCGTGGGGATATTCGGAGCGCGCGATCGACCCGGACGGTTCCGATTATTTCCGACGCGTCCGTCAAGGCATGGAAATCGACCTACCGCGCCTGTCTGACAGCCTGCGCCCCGCGATCGTCTATGAGGTCGATCTCACAAACACCAATTTCTTCGGCGACTTCGGTGGCAAGGGCGGTAACCTCGGCCGCCGCAACTTCGAGAACCTGTTCGTCGCGCTCCAGCACCCGGACGATCCCGGCAAGTTCCGCCTGCTCGTCGGCGAGAATACCCATATCCTTTCGCGCGAGGACAATCTGTCGTCGGGCAACCTGCCGACGATTAATCGCTCGCTGATCCTGGAAGAACATGGCTCGGTCAACAGCTTTGGGACACAGTTTGGCGTCCAGTTCCAGAGGGCGCTCTCCGACCGGCTGACGATCCAGCTCGCCGCCCTCGACAATCGGGGGTCGCTTAATGCTCCTGACCCTCGCTATTCGGTCGGCAACTCCTTCTCCGGCAAGGTCATCCTGACGCCGGTGAACTCCGATGGCCGAAAGCTCACTATCGGCGCGGCCGTGGATCATACCCGCGACATTCGCGATCGGGTGTTCACGCTCGCCACCGCGATCGGCGCAACGCCGCTGGGCGGCGTGGCCGCTACCGGCAATAAGCTCACCGGCGAAGCTGACATCGCTTACACCTTCCCGCTATTCGGCCGCCCGACGACAGTCGAGGCGGAAGCGCTCTATTCGACCTTCTCGGGCAGCAACGCCGACGTGGGCGGCGGCTATGCGATGGTCCAGTTCTCGTTGTTCGATGCGCCGCATACGGGTGATCTCGACCTGTTCGCGCGTTATGACCTGGTAAGTCTCGGCATCGACAGCATTGCCGGCCGGGCGACGCAGCGGGCGGTCCGTGTGGGGGCGAACTATAACCTCCCCTACACGAACAAGCTCGCCAGCCTGCACGTTGAGTATGCGCATAACGCGCTCTCTGGTCCCGCTGCGATCGTTACCGACCGCAACCCGGGAGATGAGTTCCGTGTGGTGCTGCGCGTCAGTCTCCAACGCTATCTTCGGCATTAGGGCGATGATGTTCGAGCACCTTGTCGAACTGTTGAACCGCGCCGGCTATCTCGGGATCGCCGTGCTGATGTTCCTCGAAAATCTGTTCCCGCCGATTCCTTCCGAAATCATCATGCCGTCGGCCGGCTATAGCGCCGGGCAAGGAAAGCTCAGCTTAGCGGGCGTGATCGCGGCGGGAACCGCAGGGTCGGTCGCCGGCGCGCTATTCTGGTATTACGTCGGCAAGTGGATCGGAACCGATCGCTTGAGACGCTGGGCGGGGCGACATGGCCGCTGGCTCACGCTCAAGCCCCTTGACGTTGATCGAGTCGATCGCTGGTTCCACCGGCACTGCGGCAAGGCCGTGTTTTTTGGTCGCCTCGTGCCCACCCTCCGCACGCTTATCTCGGTTCCAGCGGGGGTGTTCAGGATGAATCTGCCGCGGTTCCTGCTCCTTACGACGCTTGGAACGGCGCTCTGGACGGCATTGCTGGCGGGCGCGGGTTATTTGCTCCAAAATCGGTATCAGACCGTCGCAGAGTATCTGAACCCGATCTCGACCATCATCGTCGGGGGCATCGTCGTCGTCTACATCTACCGAGTGGTCACCTTCCGAGAGGGGTCGGCCGAATGAAAGCCCGGCTTTCCTTGCACCCGTCCTTGTCGAAGCGCGCGCGGCGCTCGGAGTAGGCGCGATGGACTATCTGATCATCGGGACGGTTGCTTTCCTGGCTTCAGGATTGACGCTTTACTCAGGTTTCGGCCTCGGCACGGTGCTGCTCCCTGCGTTTGCGCTCTTCTTCCCGGCGGAGACAGCCGTTGCGGCGACTGGCACCGTTCACCTCCTTAACAATCTCTTCAAGGGTGGCCTCCTGCGGCGGACCGCGGACTGGCGGATCGTGATGCGCTTCGGCCTCCCGGCAATACCTGCGGCTATCCTAGGGGCTTGGGTTCTCGCTCAGCTGGGCGAGACGGGAGTCGTTTACGATTGGAGCGCGTTTGGCCGCGCGTTTCGGCCATCGGGCGCAGGCGTTGTCATTGGGGCGCTTATGATCATATTCGCCCTGCTGGAACTCCAGCCGTGGTTCCAACGGCTGGCCGCGCCGCCTCGGCTGATGCCCTTAGGAGGGCTCCTGACCGGCTTCATCGGGGGCCTGTCGGGCCAGCAGGGCGCCTTACGCTCAATGTTCCTGCTGAAGTCCGGCCTTGATCCGCAGCACTACATCGCCACCGGCGTCATGATCGCCATCATCATCGACCTCTCGCGGCTGCCGACTTACGCGGCGAGCTTCAGCGGGGCGGCGTTGGGCGGTGATCAGGGGCTGAGATTGATAGTAGTAGGCACCCTTTGCGCGTTTGCTGGTGCCTGGCTCGGCGCCCGTTATTCCAAGAAAGCAACGGTTGGCGTGGTGAGGGCTATCGTCGCTTCGCTGATGCTCGCCATCGGTACGGCCCTGATACTTGGGTTTCTCGGGGCATAGGCTGAACCGGGACGAGCATGGAGGCTCGACCGGGCGCGGGAGCGTCCAAGGCTCTCTACGACATTTTTGTTTGACGTAAGTTGATGGCGTTCAGGAGTTCTGTGTGACATTCGACATTCGCCAGCTTCGATACGCTATCGCGGCTGCGGATCATGGCAGCTTCTACCGCGCGGCGCGCGCGCTCGACATCGAACAATCGACGCTCAGCCGGAACATCTTGAAGCTGGAGCGCTCCATCGGGATGCCGATCTTCGAGCGATCTCGCGCGGGTGTCTCTGCAACCCTTGCAGGCAGCACATTCCTCAGCGGCGCCAGGACAATGGTCGCCAGCGCTGACAAGCTAGTGGTAATGATGCGGGCCGCTGGACAGGGCCGGGCCGGCGGGCTGAGGCTGGGACACAACAATTCCGTCTCAGCCGGAAATCTGCGCGCGACGATGATGAGCTGGCGCGACGCGCATCCCGACGTGGAGGTCGAGTGTGTGGAAGCTGACCGCAGCGTCCTGCTCGCTGGGCTCGATATAGGCGAGATCGACATCGCGATCCTCATGGGCGCGGCCGGCCATGACGGGTTTCGCTGCGAGCCGCTATGGAGCGAACGGATGCTCATCGCGCTGTCCGCTTCGCATCCGCTTACTGACCGCGATGTGGTTCACTGGACGGATCTTCGGAGCGAACGGTTCCTGTTGCCCGCCGCTGATCCCGGCCCGGAGATGCGCGACCTGTTGCTCGGCCGACTGTCGGTGTCGGGCGCGAAACCCGACATTCGGATGCACCAGTCGAGCCGCGAGACGATCCTCAGCGTCCTCGGCGGCAGCTCCGGGGTGAGCATCGTCTGCGAGGGTTCAACGGGAGCGCGGTATCCCGACGTCGTTTATCGTCCAATACACGGTGAACAGGGGCCGGCGCTGACCGGCTATTCCGGTTGCTGGCGCGACGACAACGGCAATCCAGCCCTTCACCGTTTCCTTGGATTCATCAAGGCACGCTACGCGCTGTCTTTTGATTTTCTGCCGAGATTCCAGTAAAATGAACAGCTAGTTGTTGGAGTTGAGGGCCATGTCGCAAGGTAAGACAATCATCGTTGTGCTTGTCACTTTGCTTGTCGGTTTCGCGGGTGGATTTGTCCTGCGGCCGGTGATCGTGCCGGCGCAGCAGACAGCGCCCGTCGCCATCCCGTCGCCCATCGCTGCGGCGCCCAGCGAGGCGCGCGGCACGCAGTATTTCGTGGCGCATATCGACGAAGCGCGTCAGGTCGTTGCTGGATGCCAGGACGGCTCGGTGCGGGGCGGCGAATGCGCCACCGCCGAGGAAGCGATCATCAAGGTCGACGCCCAGGAACGGCGCAAGCGGTTCTTGGGCAACTGATCGCAGCGCAGCACTCAGTTTTTCGCGCCACCTCGCCGGCGCACGAATCCGCGGTCGCTCGCCATGAATCTCTCCAACATGGGCGCAACCAGCTTTTCCGGCGTGACCGGCTCACCGCCCGTCTCAACCGCGAGTGCGGCGGCATAGGCGACAAGATCGCGGTGGACGGCGGCGGGCACCTCCGCCGCTAATTTCACCGGCCTGTCATCGGCGAGCGCCCCCAGCTTCAACTTCGTCATCGTGATGCTCCAATCGGTTCGAGAACCAGGTCGCGGGTAAGAACGACGCGCAGCGGATGGCCCGGCCGGATGGTGAGCGTTGGTTGCACGTTGAGCTGCCGACGCACGATCTGCTGGCCGGTTTGATTAATGGTGTCTTGCGAGCCACGCCGTAGCGCGCGGGTCAGGTCGTTCTCGCTGTCCGCGCCCAGCTCGGCCCCGACGCCGAGCAGTGTCGAGATGGCGGCGGCCTTGAGCAAATTGCCCCAATGCTGATTCACCCGGTCCTGCAAGCCAGCGAACCCGGCTCCGTCCGCACCTGGCTGGCGCTCGAGAACGATCGAGCGGCCGTCCGGCATGATGAGCCGATCCCAGGCGAGCAGCACGCGGGTCTGGCCGGCGGCAACCTCGCTGTCATACTCGCCGAGCAGCCTCGCGCCCTGCGGGATGAGCAGGATGCGGCCGGTCGGGCTGTCGTAGACATTGGCCGTCACCTGGGCGGTGATCTGGCCGGGGAGGTCGGAACGGACGCCGGTGATGAGCGCGGCCGGGATGATGCTGCCGGCCTGCACGATGTTCGGCGATGCCGGGGCTGTCAGTCTTTCGACGCTGACCGTGCGCTGGTTCGACGCTTGGGCCATGAACGCGCGCTTACCGGCCTGGTCGCCCTGCGCAGCTTGCTGAACTGGCTCCTGCCTGGACGGTGCCGGCAAGCCGGGCGCCGCGACGGGCTCCGCACTTGCACGCGCGCCGCCGCTGCCGAGGAAGACCGAGCTGGTGCGCGCCGCATCGCGCTCCTGAGCGGCGCGCTGCCGAGCCGCCTCCGCCGCCTGCGCGCGCGGATCGGGCGGACCCGGCTGCGCACCGATCGTTGGCATAGGCACGTCCTCGCCCCCCTGCTGCGCCGACACGATCGGGCGGCCGAGGTCGCCGGGCAGCGGCGGCCCGAGCCGGGGCGTCTGGGCGTAGTCGCGCGGCCCGGACGTGATCGTCTCGGATGTTGCGCGGCTGTCAGTGTTGTAGAGTTCCTGCGCGGCCTTCTCACCCGGCGGCCGGAGCGCATAGATTAGCGAACCGCCGATGCCGAGGCCGGCGGCGACGCCGACGACGGCGAGTGCCTTACGGGACAGCCGCATGACGCGCGGCGGATCGCCGCGAAGCTGGAACGCGGCAGGATCGGGCCGTTCCGCTTGGGGCATGGGCCGGCCTTCAACGGCGGGATCGTGGCTGTCGGTCACGGCCGCCCCCTCCGCGCGTCGTCGCGCACGATGCGGACGCGCTGTTCGCTGCGCCGGTCGCCCAGGCGCAGCTCCGCGGCGGCGAACAGGCGATCGACCACCATGTAGCGGCCCTGCACGCGGTAATTGACCAGCTCGGCGTCACCGGTCGTCCCGGTGACGAACAGCGGCGGCATCTCGCCCTGCGAGATCCCGGCCGGAAACTCCACGAACACCTGCCGGCCATCGTCGAACGCGCGAACGGGCTTCCATGCCGCGCGGTCGCCCTCGATGCGGTAGCGGAAGTTCAGCGTGGAAACGTCCACGCCGGTCGCGACTGGCGCAGCGGCAACGGCCGCAGCGTTGCGACCCTGCAAGGCAATGAGATGGTCCTGCGGATAGGTCCAGCTCACCGACGCCATGTAGGTCGTCGGGTTAGCGCGTAATTCGAGATGATATGTGCGCCGGTCGGTGTTGATGACCAGGTTGGTGCCGAGATCGGGCCGGGTCGGCTTGACGAGGATATGCACGCGGGCCGTGGCGCCGCTGCCGCTCACCGTGTCGCCGATGATCCAGCGCACCGTGTCGCCGGCCGCGACCGGCCCCGGCCCCACGAGCTGCTCTCCTTCCTGCAACGCGATGTCCGTAATCTGGCCGGGCGCAGTATAGACCTGATAGAGCGCGCCATCCGTCCACGGGTATTGCTGGATGGCGTTGAGGAACCCATCGCGCACCGGCTGGATACGGGCGGCAGCGTTGGCGTCGCCCACGCGACGGCGCGGATCGGCGGGCTCCGCCGGTCGCGGGCTCTCCGCCAGCGGTTTCAATTGACCGGGCAGCGGTAGAGGTTCGGGGATCGTCACGATCTCGACGGCGCGCGGCGGCTCGGCCGCGAGCGTCGCCGCGACCGCGGGCGGCGGATCGTCATAGGCGATCACGGGCGGCCTCGCCGATGTGGTGGCGCAGCCAGCGAGAGCGGATGCGGAAACGAGGAGAACCGCCGAAGCGGAGCGGAATGGCGAGCGCATCATTGCGACAGTTCCTTTGACCAATTGAGGGCGTTGACGAAGACGCCGAGCGGGTTCTTGCGCAGGGCGTCTGTCGTGCGCGGCGGCTGGACGACGACGGTGAGGATCGCCGACCAGCGCTCGGTGGCGGAGAGGCTGCCATCCTGATAGCGCCGCTCGGTCCAGGCGACGCGGAAGCTGTCGGGCGACGCGCGGATGACGCTCGACACATCCACCGCGACCTGCACTCGGCCGACATTGGCGAACGGGTCGTTGGCACGCGCATAGTCGTTGAGTGCGAGCGCGCCGCGATCGGTCGTGAAGTCGTAAGCCCGTAGCCAGTTCTGGCGGACGATGACCGGATCGGCCGGGATCGCGCGGACCTGTTCGATGAAGCGCGCGAGATGGAACGCGACCTGCGGATCGGTCGGGCGATAGCCGGCCTCGGCCGGCGCAACGGCTTGCGCCTCGCCCAGCCGATCGACTTGCACTACCCAGGGCACGATATGGCCTCGCGTCGATTGCCAGACGAGGCCGCCGGCGAGCCCGCCGGACAGGGCGAGCGCGCCGAAGCACGCGAGCCGCCAGCTCCGCGCCTGAATGCGCGCCGAGCCGATGCGGTCGTCCCACGCTTGCGCCGCGCGCTGATAGGGCGTGGCCGGCTCGGGAGCCTGGCCGTATCGGATACTTGGGCGTCTAAACATGGCTTCAATCCTTCTGGCTGGTGTCGACGGACGCGCCGCCGCCGCCGCCGTCGCCGGAGCGCAGCGTGTGGGCGGCGACGGTCGCGCCGTGGGTCATGGTCTGGCGGCGTTTCATCGCCGCCGCCCAGGCGGGCTGGCCGGCCTCGGGCGATGGCGTGGCGCTGCCGCCCGAAATCGTTCCGCCCGTGGCGGTAACGGCGGCGCGGCCGCCGGAACGGTAGCTGTCCTTGAGCGAGGCTGCGGCCTTGCGGAGCGGCGACATGGCTGCGCCGGCCGCCGCTTGGCCAACGCCGCCAGCGCCGCCCGCGACGGCTGCCGCGCCGGTCTTACCGGTGGAGCCGAGCGCATAGGCGCTGTTGGCGGCGCCGGAGGTGAAAGCTGCCCCTCGGGCCGCACCGCCGATCGCGCCTGCCGCCGCGCCGACACCGAGGCGGGCGGCAGCGGCGCCGCCAGCCAGCGCGCCGCCGGCCGCGAGCACGGTTCCGGCCGCCGCGCCCGCGCCGAGCGCCGGGCCGCCGGAGACGATGCCGTTGGCAATTGACGGCCCGAAGATGCCGAGCCCCAGCAGGCAGAGCGAGGCGAGCGCGACGGCCAGCGCGTCCTCGATGCTCGGCTGCGCGCCGCCGAACCCTGCGCGGAACTCGTCGAACAATGTCGAGCCGATGCCAACGATGACGGCGAGCACCAACACCTTGATGCCCGACGAGATTACCAGCCCCAGCACACGCTCGGCCATGAAGGCGGTCTTGCCGAACAGGCCAAACGGGATGAGGACGAAGCCGCAGAGGGTCGCCAGCTTGAACTCGATCAGCGTCACGAAGAGCTGGATCGCCAAGATGAAGAAGGCGAGGATGACCAGCAGCCAGGCGATCAGCAGCACCGCGATCTGGATGAAGTTCTCGAAGAATGCGACCCAGCCCATCAAGTCTGAAATGGATTCTAGGATCGGCCGACCCGCCTCCAGACCGACTTGGGCGACGCGGCCCGGCTGGAGCAGCTCTGCGGCGGTGAAGCCGGTGCCGGACGCTTTGAGGCCGAGCCCGGCGAAGCTCTCGAAGACGATGCGCGCCAGGCTGTTCCAGTTGCCGATGATGTAGGCGAAGACGCCGACGAACAGCGTCTTTTTCACCAGCCGGGCGATGATGTCGTCGCCTTCGCCCCACGTCCAGAACAGCGCGGCCAAGGTCACGTCGATGACGATCAGGGTGGTGGCGATGAACGCCACCTCGCCGCCGAGCAGGCCGAACCCGCTGTCGATATAGCGCGTGAAGACATCTAGAAAGCGATCGACGACGCCGGTGCCGCCCATGTCAGTTCTCCTTGGCCGACGTGCCGTCGGCGATGCGGGCGGCGGGGCGCGCGCCGGGCGCAAGGAATCGGCGACGATTCTCCCCCCAAGCGCGAAGGCAGTCGGGGTCGCTCGCCCCGGCCGCGCCGATCGACTGGCATCGACGCAGCTCGATCAGCAGCGGGTCCGTCGCCGATGTCTCGGCGACGGCGGCTGACTCCGCACGCGCAGTTTCGGGAGCACGGCTCATCTCGATCGCCGTCATCGTGAACGCGATGGCAATGAAGATGACGGCGCCGATGCGCGCGAGGAGCTTGGTGTCCATCGACTCAGTCGTGGAACATGCGCGCGTTGCCCGGCTGGTAGCCGGTGCGCGGGGTCAGGAAGCGGCGCAGCCGTTCGCGGCTTTCGGCTTCGACGGCCGCATTGCGTGCGGAATCCAACGCCTGCGCACGGCCCTGCGCGGCGAGCAGCGCCGTCAGGTCCGCGAGCTGCTGCGATTGCAACGCGAGAAGCTGGTTGCCCGCCTGCGCAGCCTGAAGCGCACCGGTCGCCGACTGGCTAGACGAGACCAGGCCGTCCATCGTCGTGCGTGCGCCGTCGATATTGCCGACGACGCCGGCTTGAACGCGCAGCGCGTCCTCGAACGCACCGACGCTATCCTCCCAGCGCGCATTGGCGTTGGCGACCATCTGCGCGTGGGTTCCAGTCAGTGCCGCGCCCTTGTAGCGGCTGCTGAACACCTGCTGGACGTTCTGCACATCGTAGGCGATGCGCTGCGCTTCGCCGAGAAGCTGCTGGGTGCGCTGCACCTGCTGCTGCAACTGCTGAAGCGAGTTGAACGGCAGCGAAGCCAGATTGCGCGCCTCATTGATGAGGCTGGTCGCCTGCTGCTGAATTTGCTGGATCTGATTGTTGACCTGCTGGAGCGACCGGGCGGCCGTCAGCACGTTCTGCGCATAGTTGGTCGGGTCATAGACGATCCCGCCGAACTGGGCGTGAGCGGGCGTGGCGGCGGTGATGCCAATGACGCTCGACGTGGCGATGGCGCCGGCCAGGATGGCTCGGCGCAGGATGGTGGTCTTCATATCGGCAACTCCTGCTGGCTGGGGGGAAGAAGCTCGACGGCCCAGGCGCAGCCGCGATGGCGCAGCCATTCGGCGGCGAAGCGCTCGCGGCCGTGGGTCTCGACCAGCTCGGCGATGCGGAGCTGGTCGGTCTTGGAAGAGGCGGCGGCGAAGGCGAGCGCGACCTCGCCCAACCCCAGCTCGAACAGCCGGTCGCCGCGCCGCGACTGGCAGTAATAGTCGCGCTTCGGCGTGGCCCGGCTGAGGATTTCGATCTGCCTGGCGTTCAGGCCGAAGCGCTCATAAATGGCGGCGATCTGCGGTTCGGCGGCGCGCTCGTTCGGCAGGAAGATGCGCGTCGGGCAGCTCTCGATGATGGCCGGCGCGATGTTCGACGTCTCGATGTCGGCAAGGCTCTGCGTGGCGAACACCACGCTGGCGTTCTTCTTCCTGAGCGTCTTGAGCCACTCGCGGAGCTGCGCCGCGAAGTCCGGGCTGTCGAGGACCAGCCAGCCCTCGTCGATGATGATGAGGGTCGGCGAGCCGTCCAGCCGGCCTTCGATCCGGTGGAACAGGTAGGACAGGACCGCGGCGGCTGAGCCGGCGCCGACCAGACCTTCCGTCTCGAACGCCTGCACGTCGGCTTCGCCCAGGCGCTCGGCCTCGGCGTCGAGCAGCCGGCCCCACGGCCCGCCAAGGCAATAAGGGGCAATCGCCTGCTTGAGCTGCTGGCTCTGCAACAGCACAGCCAGGCCCGTCAGCGTGCGCTCCGACATGGGGGCGCTGGCGAGAGAGCCGAGCGCAGACCACAAATGCTCCTTGGCCTGCGGATCGACCGCGACGCCTTCGGACGTGAGAATCGCCGCCAGCCATTCGGCCGCCCAGGCGCGCTCGGCCGGATCGTCGATGCGGGCGAGCGGCTGGAGCTGGACGGCATCGCCCGCCTCGTCGGCGAGCATCCCGCCCAAGTCCTGCCAGTCGCCGCCCATGCCGATCGCGGCGGCGCGGATGCTGCCGCCGAAGTCGAAGGCGAAGACCTGCGCTCCCTCGTAGCGGCGGAACTGCATCGCCATCAGCGCGAGCAGCACCGACTTGCCAGCACCGGTCGGGCCGACGATCAGCGTGTGGCCGACATCGCCGACGTGAAGGGAAAACCGGAACGGGGTCGATCCTTCGGTCTTGCCGTAGAGCAAGGGGGGAGCACCGAAATGATCGTCCCGTTCCGGCCCCGCCCATACAGCTGACAGGGGGATCAGGTGGGCGAGATTGATGGTGGAGATCGGCGGTTGCCGGACATTGGCGTAGGTGTGGCCGGGAAGGCTCCCGAGCCATGCCTCGATCGCGTTCATGCCCTCGGGGATGACCGTGAAGTCGCGGCCCTGGATCACCTTCTCGGCCAGGCGCAGCTTTTCGGCTGCGATGGCCGGATCGCGGTCCCACACCGTCACCGTCGCGGTGACATAGGCCATGCCGGCATAGTCGGCGCCCAGCTCCTGCAGGGCGATGTCGGCGTCGGCCGCCTTGTTCGAGGCGTCGCTGTCGATCAGCGCGCTCGCCTCGTTGGTCATCACCTCTTTCAGAATGGTCATGACGCTCTTGCGCTTGGCGAACCATTGACGGCGAATGCGGCTCAGAAGCTTGGTCGCGTCGGTCTTGTCGAGCATGATCGCGCGGGTGGACCAGCGATACTCGAAGGCGAGCCGGTTCAACTCGTCGAGCAGGCCGGGGAACGTGACGCTCGGAAATCCCGTGATCGTCAGCGTGCGGAGGTGATGGTCGCCGAGCTTCGGTTCGAGCCCACCGGTCAGCGGCTCGTTGGCCAACAGCGCGTCGAGGTGCATCGGCGTTTCCGGCACCCGCACACGCTGGCGGCGGGTCGAGACGGTGGAGTGAAGGTAGGTCAGCGTCTCGGCGTCATCGAGCCAGCGGACCTCAGGCACGAAGCCTTCGACCAGATTGAGCACGCGGTCGCTGCGGTCGGTGAAGCCTTTGAGCAGCTCCCACGGATCGACGCCGGTCGTGGCCCGGCCCTCGTAGAGCCAACCTTCGGCGCGCGCGGCTTCCTCGGCGGGAGGCATCGACAGCAGCGTGAGGAAATAGCCGCTCTCGAAATGCGCGCCTTCCTCGCTGAACTGCTCGCGCCGCTCCATATCGACCAGCTCCGCTACGGGATCGGGGAAACTGGAGGCCGGGTAGTCGAGCGCTGGCGTCCGCTGCGCCTCGACGAAGATCGCCCAGCCCGAGCCGAGCCGGCGGAGTGCCCCGTTCAGCCGCGAGGTCGTGGCGACCAGCTCGGCAGGTGTCGCGCTGTCGAGATCGGGACCGCGGAAACGGGCGGTGCGCTGGAAGCTTCCGTCCTTGTTCAGAACGACGCCCTCGCCGACTAGCGCCGCCCAGGGCAGGAAGTCGGCCAAGTGCGCAGCCTTGCTGCGATATTCACGCAAACTCATCATGGCCGCATCCATGTCGGGTAACGGAGGTGGCGGCGGGCCACGTCCACGAATTGCGGATCGCGGCGCGCGGCCCAGACGGACAGCCCGTGGCCGACGGCCCAGATGACCAGGCCAGCGATCCAGAGACGCAGGCCGAGACCGATCGCGCCCGCCAGCGTGCCGTTGACGATGGCAAGCGAGCGCGGGGCGCCGCCGAGCAGGATCGGCTCGGTCAGCGCCCGGTGGACTGGCGCGAAATAGCCGGGGATCGGCTCGGCCCCGTCCAACATCAGACCAACGCCCCGCCGCCGAAGCTGAAGAAGCTGAGGAAGAACGAGCTGGCCGCAAACGCGATCGACAGGCCGAACACGATCTGGATCAGCTTGCGCGCGCCGCCCGACGTGTCGCCGAACGCGAGTGTCAGTCCGGTGATGATGATGATCATAACCGCGATGATCTTCGCCACTGGCCCCTCGATGCTTTCGAGGATGCTTTGCAGCGGCGCTTCCCACGGCATCGACGAGCCGCCCGCATGGGCGGGGGCGGCGATTGTCAGCGCGACGACGCTGGCGGTGGCGGCGAGCATGGCGCGGCGTGCGCCATACCGAACGGCATGGATCATTGTTCGTCTCCTTGGGGTGCGGATGTGAGGGAGGTCAGGCAGTAATCGCCGGTCGCGGCGTCGAGTCCTTCGACGCGGGCCAGTTCGGTGAGCCGGCGACCGTGTCCGTCGCGAACCAGCACGGCGATCAGGTCGATCGTCTCCGCCAGCAGCGCGCGCGGGACCGTGACAACGGCTTCCTGAATGAGCTGCTCCATCCGGCGCAGCGCCCCGAGCGCTGAGCCGGCGTGGATCGTGCCGACGCCACCCGGATGGCCGGTGCCCCATGCTTTGAGAAGGTCGAGCGCCTCGGCGCCGCGCACCTCGCCGATGGGGATGCGGTCCGGCCGCAAGCGCAGCGACGACCGAACCAGCTCGGACAGCGAGACGACGCCATCCTTGGTTCGCATGGCGACGAGATTGGGCGCCGCACATTGCAGTTCGCGCGTGTCTTCGATCAGAACGATGCGGTCGGTTGTCTTCGCCACTTCGGCGAGCAGCGCGTTGACCAGCGTCGTCTTGCCGCTGCCGGTCCCGCCGGCGACGAGGATATTGGCGCGGGTTTCGACACCGTGCCGCAGCGCCTCGGCCTGAACCGCCGACATGATCCCGGCACGCGCATAGTCGTCGAGCGTGAAGACGGCGACGGCCGGCTTGCGGATTGCGAAGGTGGGTGCGGCGACGATGGGTGGCAGAAGCCCTTCAAAGCGTTCCCCACCCTCCGGCAGCTCGGCTGAGACGCGCGGGGCGCGGGCGTGAACCTCGACGCCGACATGGTGCGCGACCAGGCGGATGATCCGCTCACCATCGGCGGCCGACAGTAACTCGTCCGTATCGCTGATGCCTGCGCCCAGTCGATCGACCCACAGCCGGCCGTCCGGATTCAACATCACTTCGATGACGGAGGGATCGTCAAGCCAAACGGCGATCGACGCGCCTAGCGCCGTGCGCAGCATCCGCGCGCCGCGTGTCTTGGCCTCGGATCGGATCGGCTGGACGTTCAAGGATCGGCCCCTAAAGTGGCCGGGCAAACCGCCGCCCGGCGTCAGGAGCACATCAAGAGACGCAGAAATATCGAGGCTGCAACAGCTACTTGGCGGCGTAGTAGAGGCGGCGGCCGATACTTGCGCGATGCGGACTACCAGTTCGCCACAGTCCGGCTTCAGATGCCTTTATTCCGAATCGGTCGGCGACTTCGGCCAGACATCCTCAGGGATTTCGTCCATCAAGCTCTTGCCGCTGGCGTAGCGCCGGCCAAGCGTCTCCACGAACCCCTCATAGCGCTTGCGGCCCTTCACCTGCGCGGCCGCCTGATCCTCGTCGGGCAGCGGCGGGGTCACGGACAGCCAGAACCGAACGAACAGCGCCAGCGCCTCGGTCGTCAGGCCGGTGTTGCGCTCCAACCGCAGCACCTGCCGCGACAGGCGGTCGAGCCGCCGCGCGAACGCCGCCTCCATCCGATCTGCCCCGTCCGGCGAAAGATAGGACGCCACCGCGGCTTCAACGATCGCCGAGCGCGAGATGCGGCGGCGGATCGCCAGTTCGTCGACCTGCTTGGCGAGCGCGGGTGGGAAATAGACGTTGAGCCGGGTTCGCACTGTCGTCTCCTAAAGCTCGATACCGTCGCCGGGGTCGAGCGACGCCTGCCGCGCGAGTCCTCGCATCTGGCGCCGTGCCGCCGCCTGCCGCACGGCGTCGTCGGGCTCGTCATCGACGATCGCAAATTCCTGCGCCGGCGAGGCCGGCGTCTCCGGCACGATCGCGACGTGCTCGGGCAGCTCGGGCTCGCGGCGCAGCCCGCCGTTGGCGGCGTCTTCCTCGTCGCGGACGATCCGTGCGACCTGCGCCGGATCGGCCGCCGCCGTCCGCCCGGTCCAATCATCCGTGCGCGCCACGACCGCGGCCGGCGATGGCGCGTCCATGATCCGTTCGGCGAGACGCCGGTCCTGATAGTAGCGCGCTTTCTTCGCCCGGATCGGATGCACGCCAGCCACCATCACGATCTCGTCGTCGGGCGAGAGCTGCATCACCTCACCGGGCGTAAGGAGCTGGCGGGCCGTCTCCGACCGCGACACCATCAGATGCCCCAGCCACGGCGACAGCCGGTGCCCGGCATAGTTCTTCATCGCCCGCATTTCGGTTGCGGTGCCGAGCGCATCCGACACGCGCTTGGCGGTCCGCTCGTCGTTGGTGGCGAAGCTCACCCGGACATGGCAGTTATCGAGGATCGCGTTGTTCGGGCCGTAAGCCTTCTCGATCTGATTGAGGCTCTGCGCGATCAGGAAAGCCTTGAGCCCGTAGCCCGCCATGAACGCCAACGCGGACTCGAAGAAGTCGAGCCGGCCGAGCGCGGGAAACTCGTCGAGCATCAACAGCACGCGATGGCGGTTATGCTTCGGAGTCAGCTCCTCGGTCAGCCGGCGCCCGATCTGGTTGAGGATGAGGCGGATGAGCGGCTTGGTGCGCGAGATGTCGCTGGGCGGAACGACCAGGTAGAGCGTCGCGGGCCGCTCGCCATCGACCAGATCCGATATGCGCCAATGACAGGCGCGTGTGACCTGCGCGACGACGGGATCGCGGTAGAGGCCGAGGAACGACATGGCCGTGCTGAGCACGCCCGACCGCTCGTTGTCCGACTTGTTCAGCAGCTCGCGCGCGGCCGATGCGACGACAGGGTGAACGCCAGTGTCGCCCAAGTGCGGCGTCGCCATCATCGCCGCCAGCGTCTGCTCGATCGTTCGCGCCGGATCGGATAGGAACCCCGCGACGCCGGCCAGCGTCTTGTCCGGCTCGGCGTAGAGGACGTGGAGGATCGCGCCGACCAGCAGCGAGTGGGAGGTCTTCTCCCAATGATTGCGGCGCTCCAGGCTTCCCTCGGGATCGACGAGCACGTCGGCGACATTCTGGACGTCGCGCACCTCCCACTGGCCGCGCCGCACCTCCAGCAGCGGGTTGTAGGCGGCCGACGCCGCGTTGGTCGGATCGAACAACAGCACGCGGCCGTGGCGCGCGCGGAAGCCAGCGGTTAGCGTCCAGTTCTCGCCCTTTATGTCGTGGACAACACAGCTTCCCGGCCAGGTCAGCAGCGACGGCACCACTAGGCCAACGCCCTTGCCGCTGCGCGTCGGGGCGAAGCAAAGCACATGCTCGGGACCGTCATGGCGCAGATACTCGCGCGCGAGCTTACCAAGCACGACGCCGCTCGGCTCGAGAAGCCCGGCCGTGCGCACCTCCTTTTCGCTCGCCCAGCGCGCCGAGCCGTAGGTCTCGGCGTTCTTCAACTCGCGCGCGCGCCACACCGACATGCCGATGGCGACGGCGATCGACGCGAACCCGCCGGATGCGGCGATATATGCCCCCGTCAGGAATATGTGGGGTGCGTAAGCGTCGAAGCTGAACCACCACCAGAAGAAGGCCGGTGGCGGATAGACTCGCCACTCGCCGAGCATGAACCAGGGCGGGCCAAGCTCGGGCTGATAGGCGAGCGCGGCAGCGGTCCATTGGGTCGCGCCCCACACAGCGGCGAGGACGATCAAGAACACGATGATGACCTGGCCCCATAAAATCTTGGTCGCGGACATGAGTTCTCTCCTGAGTCAGATGCCGAGGTCGCGCTTGCGGCCAAGCGTCCAGTCGATCCCGCCGCCGGCGCGGACAACGCCGGACACCTGACGGCCCAGCTGCTGTTCGAGGGTGCTGGCCCAAGGGACGAGACGGAAACCCAGGCCATCGTCGATCATGGCGAAGCGGCCGGACGCGAGGGCGAGGCGCTGGCGAACGACGCCCGCCACCTTTTCGCCGGACGCGGCGGGGCGATAGGCAAGCCCGGTTTCGCCCGCGATCTTCGCGCCCACGGAATCCAGTTCGCGCTTGCGCAGCGTGTCGAGCATTCCGCGCTCGAACACGGTGCGCTCGCCAAAGCGACGCGCCAGCCCCTCGCGGACGAGATGATCGGTGCGCGCGTCCATCGCACGTCGCACCTCCGCACCGAACCCGCCGTCCGCGACACCGGCGCCGCGCTCGATCAGGCGGTGGTCGAGCCAGGTCGCGCCCGGCGCCTTCACCTGTGCGGCGAGATCGAAATCGGAGCGGGTGGCAAGGGTCAGTGTCGGACGCTGCTCGCCCGGCCGGCCGATCGCCCGAGCTTCGACGATACCGCCGATCGCCGGGCTATGCTCAAGTGTCTCAATGCCGGGCAGGCGGACATGATGGGTGCGCCCGTCTGTGCCGTCGATCACGGCAAAGGCGGTGCCGGCCAGCTCGTCGTGCAAGCCCTTGTCGATCAGCCGGCCAACGATCGGTGTTTCGGGGGCGCCGCTCACCACGGCGTAGCTGTCGAGGGGTCGATCCTGTCCGTGATCTTTCAGAGCCTTGCCGATCGTGCGGATGATGTCGCCACGCGCGCCCAAGTCGCGCAGCTTCTGTTGCGCGCCATCCGCCATCGCCCACTGGCCGGGCTCGCCCTCGGCAGCCAGGCCCATCGTTTCAAGCTGCTGCAACCGCCCGATCATCAGCCTGCGAAGCTGGGGATCGTCCGGCCCGGAATGCTCGGGGCGCAGGTCAATGACGCCCAACTCGTCGGCCGCGCGGCCAATCTCGGAGTCGAGGCGAGTCCAACGCTCGGCCCTTACCTCGCGGTCTAGCGCACGCTGGATTTCCTGCTCGGGCTTCGGCCCGAGCTCGGCCTGTGCCAGCTCCTCGGCGTTCGAGCGCAGATTGTGGCTGATGTAGTCGCGCGCCATGACGAGATCGGCCCCCTGATCGGTCACGCCGCGGACGATCAGGTGGACATGGGGATTGTCGGTGTTCCAGTGATCGACCGCCACCCAATCGAGGCGCGTCCCCAAGTCCGTCTCCATCTGGCGGACAAGATCGCGGGTGTATTCGCGCAGGTCAGACAGCTCGGCCGCATCCTCGGGCGAGACGATGATCCTGAAATGATGCCGGTCGTCCTTGCACCGCTCAGCGAAACCGCGATCGTCGGCGCGGTCGCCCCCCGCGTCGAACATCCGCGTCGGCGAGCCGTCGCGGGTGACGCCCTCGCGCTTCAAATAGGCGACGTGCGCGGACAGCGGCGCCATGCGCCGTCCGCTGCGGCTTCGGTGGGTGACGGGCAGCGCCTTGACCATCACCCGCCGCCCCGATCCGAACAGGCGGCTGCGGGCGAACGCCGTGCGGCCTCGGCCGAAGCTCGACTGGCCCTGACGGCGCGACCCGCTCGAACCGCCGCGCCGGCCCCCACTATGGAGCGC
Organism: Sphingopyxis sp. GW247-27LB; assembly: GCF_002277025.1. GTDB lineage: Bacteria > Pseudomonadota > Alphaproteobacteria > Sphingomonadales > Sphingomonadaceae > Sphingopyxis. Next base: position 417,198 of record NZ_NIWD01000002.1, on the reverse strand, counting down.
GGCGACACGCAGAACCTCAGCGACCAGGCTGCGCGCGTTACGCCCTTGCGCCTTGCTGCGCTTCGCCTTGCCCGGCCGGACGCGGAACTCGCGCTCCTTGCTCATGGCCGGGCCGCTTCCCGCCGAAAATGGCCTATGGTGCCATTCGAGGCGTTGATATTGCTGACTTTTCTCTTCCGAGCGGCACGCTCGCCGACCGACGCCCCCGCGTGAAGCCACGGAAAAGCCTCGGCTTTTCGGCGAAACGGGGTGCGCCTTATATCTTGCCCTCGTCTGTCCCTGCCGTTTATTTCCTCCCCAGCCACAATGCTGTTTCGGACGGATGATGGGGATGTCAGACCGATCATTGCGGTCGGCCCGCGCGGGCGCGGGGGACGAACAGCGTGTCTGCCTGCCTGTCCGGCAACGGCGCTGCTGCGGTTTCCTCGTCCGCACCGATGCGTTCGGGCGGCAATCCGGACGCATCCGGCACGTCGCCCGATTGCACGGCGACTGCATCGGATGCGGCACCCCCAGTGCGCACGAACAGCGCCGCGCGGCGCCAGGCGAATGGATCGGGCGGAGCGCTCGCCGCCACCTCCGCCGCGCCCGACGTGCCGACTACGGCCGTGAGCTGGGCGAGATAGCCGACCGTCTCGGCGGGCAACGGCCTGCCGCGCGAGAGATAGTCATCGTAGCGGCCCGGCCCCGCATTATACGCCGCCAGCATCGCTCTCGCGTTGCCGTAGCGGTCGTGCATCTCGCGCAGGTAGGCCGCGCCCGCCATGATGTTGTCGCGCACGTCGAACGGATCGGCGCCAAGGCCGTAGCGCGCGCGAAGGTCGGTCCAGGTCGCGGGCATGATTTGCATCAAGCCCATCGCCCCGGCCGGCGAGACAGCGCGCGAAACGCCACGGCTCTCGACGCGCATCACCGCCCAAATCCAAGCCTCGGGGATGCCGAACCGCCGCGCAGCGTCGGCGACATGGCCGGCGTAAGGATGAACGGTCGCCGATCGCGCGGCCGGCATATCCTGCGCCAACGCCGCAACAGGCGCAGCGCTGCCGGACAGCAGCATGACGGCAAGCGCCACCGCCGATCCGACTCCGCTCCGCCGCCAGCCTGCCAGCGTGCTCGCTGCGGTAAAGGGTGTGCGCGGTGCGCCGGCCGCTGGCCGCCCTTGACCTTCGCTGCGCGCGCCGGCCGGCCTGCAACCGAGCGGGACGAAGGGATGAGACGGTCTTCCCGCGAACAAAGGGATGATGATTGGTCGCACCGGATCAATCCTGCTCGCGTGACTTCGGCTGGCGGTTCCAGCGCAGCGACCAGGCCGACTTGTCGCTGCCGCTCTGGAACAGGGCGGCGCGAATTGGCTGCGGAAAGGCAGGATCGTCGATGCGCAGCGAGACGTAATCGCCGGCGCGTTCGCCATTCTCGTTCCAGCCGGCGCCGATCTCCGGGCCTTCATCGCCGTCGCCGCGGTGAACTCGCCAGTCCGGCGCTTTGTCGGCGTCGCTCGGCTCGGCCGGAACGATGGAGATACGTATGTCGAGCGTCGCCGTCTCGATAATGCCCTCGTAGCCGTTGGCGGTGCGGAAGAAGCTACCGATCTGCATGGGATGGTCCTTTCGGTTGGCAGGTGGATGCGGGGATCAGGGACGGGCGGCGCGCCAGGTCAGCGGCGCGTAGGGCGTGTCTCGGGTGAGGATCGGGATCGCTCGGCCGAGCACGGTCGAGGCCGGCAGCGAACCGAAATAGCGGCCGTCCAGGCTGTCGGGATGAGCGGGATTGAGCAGCAGCAGTTCGCCGGAAGCGAGGGCGCGACAGCCTTGCCAGACGGGCAGCAAACGGCCGATGCGGTCGCGGGTCAGGGCGACGACGACCGGCCGTCCATCGACGCTCACCGCGACGCCGATCCGGCACACCCGCTGGCCGGCCGTGGCGGCGACGTGCTTCAACAGCGGCACGTCCTTGCCGAGATAGCCGCGCTCGGCCATCCACCGGCCGAGCCGCTCTGGCGGTGCGACCGCGACCAGCGCACCGCGCGGCAGATCGCGGTCCGGCACGATCCGGTAGAGGCCAATTGGCGCGCTCGCGCTGGCGTTCCAGACGACGCGCGGCAGCGGATCGGTGATCGCGATAACGGCGAATGTAATGGCGAACGCGGATGCCGTGATCGCCGTCGCGCGGATGTAGAAGCGGCGCGTCATCGTTCGATCTCCCGGCGCTTGAGCCATGCGCGATGGCGCTCCAGCGTGTAGGAGCGCGGCTGATGTCCGGCGACGATCCGGTTGTGGACGTGCCGCCAATGGTCGGGCGCGGCGTCGCAGGGATCGACGCCGACGGCTTCTGTCGCGTCGATCGCGGCGAGCACTTGGCTAACCTTGGGCCAGCCCTCAATCTTGAGCAGGATGTCGCCGCCGGGCCGCACGAACGGCAGGGTCGTGAACGGCTCGCCGGCGCCGACCGCGCACATGATGTCGATGCGCGAGCTGACCGTGCCGTAGTCGTTCGCCGCCCAGCGGACGAACGCGAAGATCGCACCCGGACGGAACCGGACGATGCGGCGGCGGCGGTCCACGATCTCGTCCACGGCGACGCGGCCGAACCTGATCCAGTGCTCGATCCGCTTCTCGATCCACGTCAGTTCGACGCGCGTCATGCCGTCGTCGGACGGCTGGCGGTGGCGCATGGGAGACGGCGGGACGGTCATCGCCGACTCCGGGCAAAGGCCGAGTCCGCGCGTGGCATGAGGTCGTCCTGCCCTGGATCGGAGGTGGAATGCTTGATGCCGATGTCGGCCCAGGCGCGCAGGTCATCGACCGAATAGACGACCCGGCCGCCGATCCGGCGGTAGGCCGGGCCGGTCCCGAAATAGCGGTGCTTCTCCAGCGTGCGGCCGGAGAGGCCGAGAAAGCGCGCGGCTTCCGGCGTTCGCAGGAAGCGGGGCGGCAGGTTTGCTGGCGTATTGGACAAGTGACGGCTCCTGCGGACGGTTGCGGCAGGAGGCGAAAGTGACGAAGCGGGCGCGGCCGGGTGGAGTATGAAGATGTGCGACCGCACGGATGTCGCCACCCCCGGAGAGGGTGCCACCGGGTGAGCGGATCAGCGGATGCGCAGCAGCTTGCGGTAGTCGCCGTTCATAAGCGCAGTCGCGTCGCGGACCAGCCGCACGACGAACGAGCGCGCGGACGAGATCTTCCACTCGGTCGCGGGAAGCCGGGCAGCGTCTTCGCGCCCCAGCTCGGCGGCGATCTGGCGGTATGTCGCGCCGCCGTGACGTAGGTCGAGCGCGCGGAGCATGAGGTCGAGGCGCGCCAGCCGGTAGGCGGTAAGCGGCCAGCCGCGCGGCAACGGCCCCGGCGCTCGGCCGAGCAGGCGGCGGTGAAAGCGAAGCAGGCTTGCGATGCGGGTGACGAAATCCTTGTCGAGCGGGACGATCGCGGCGAGAGGCCGGCCGGGCGTCGGGTCGCGCAGCCACAGCCGATGTTCGCCGGCGGCGTCCGCGACGATGATATGTCGTCCGTCTATACCGGCCTGATCGGCGAGCAGCGCGCCCAGCGCGCGCGGATCGACCGGGGCTGCGGTCTCGAACCCATCCGGCGCGGCGTCGAGAATGACCGTGACGGCAGTCAGTTCCGGGCGCCAGACAACCGGCTCTGCAAGATCATCCGGCGCCGTGGCGAAAGGATAACCCCCAGCGCCGCGCGAACGCCGACTCGGCGGCGTTCTTCGCGACGGCGCCGTCCGCGATGCGCTGCTGCATCTGCGCATGTTCGGCGCGGTAGGTGCGGTTTCGCCGAAGGAACTCGGCGGCTATGTCGGCGCGCCCGATCGCGTCGGACAGACTGCCGTCGCGTCGCTGGCGCCGTCGCTGTGGCGTCGGCATTGCATCCTCCCAACCGCGCTCCGCGCGGATTTCAGGAAGCGCAGCATCGACTTGGCCGCAAGGTCGCGACAGCGCGAAGGCAGCGCTCAACCATGCCGGGTGCGCCGTGGCGCCAGCAACGAAAGGACTCCAAAACGGATGAAATCTTAACGCTTTACTGGTCGCTCGCATCCGAGAAGATGGGCATAGCCAACCTCGGTCATCCATCTAGCTCGCGCAAGATGACTGTCGTGCATTGTCTTTGCCCTGTGCGGTTCGGAGGCGACGTCGATGCCGAGAATATGGGCGGCGGCCTCGCGCCAGTCTGCGCCTTCACCGTCAGCGTCCAGCAAACGCAGATAATCTACGAGATGGGTTTCATCGTAGGTGGTGAGCTGCGATACGTCCGGCGCGCGATCCGCGAATTGGCTGGTGCTCATGGCGCCCCCGTCATGTCTCCCGTTAACCAACCTAGACCAAATACAGACGCCGGTTACGCGCAGGTATCGCATCGTTCGATGCAAGAATTGCAGCGACAGCCCGACTCCGTGTCCTGATACACCTTATATGGGATAAACCGCATAGTGTGTATCGTCCAGCTTGGCGCGCATGGACATGCGCCGCCTTGTGGGACTGAATTTCGCCAGACTGAGGAAGGAGAAGGGCTTTACCCAAGAGCGTTTCGCCGAGACCTCGGGATTTACGCAGCAATATGTCAGTGATCTCGAACGAGGCCGCCGCAATCCTACGGTCGTGACGCTGTTTCACCTGGCTTCCCCACTTGGCATCACGCCGGCTGAACTTGTCGCCGAAATTGATGAGACCGACGCCGATTAGCCTTCTCTCAAATCGCGAGCCGGGCGCAAGCCCGGCGAGCGCGCCAGTAGCGGTGCCCGCGCGACCTTCGGGGAGCGCGGGCACTGCGATTTCGCCGGCCCCAGAAAAAGAGCCGTAGGACCGGAAGCCCGGCCCTACGGCGGTGCGGCTCACGCCGCCTTCAAGCGCTGCATTCCCTCTGCCAGCGTCCACAGCGCGCGGTTGAGGGTGACATTCTGGTCAATGCCGTTGATGGCGCGGGTCTGGCTGCGGCGGATGCGGCCTTCCGCGTTGCGCTTGCGGCCCTGCAATCCGCCCCGGACGACATTCTCCTGAATGACGTTGAACGTGGTCCATAGGCTACGCCCAACATCGTCGCGGCGGCGCGGCTCGATGACCTGTTCGGGCTGCAACGGGCTTTCGTCCTCGCCATAGCGGGCGACCAAGCTCACCTCGCCGAGCAAGCGCTGCTCGTCTTGGGAAAGCTGGATCTCCTTCATAGTCTCGCTGGCGTCGATCAGGCGCGGGAAGTCCTCCGCGACGGTGTAGACGCCCTCAATAATTTCATGCTGGATATTGCCCTTGTGCTGCACGCGGACCTCCTCGAAGCGCTCGCCCGCAATCATGCTGTTGGTGCAGACGAAGCGCAGCATCCCGGCGAACATCTGGTAGGCGCTGGTGCCATCGTGGCTGTTGACGATGATGACTTCGGCGGCCTCGGGCTTGCCGATACCGTCATCCCGGCGCAGGCGCAGCATATGCTTGGCGTGGCCGTGACGATTGCCGTCGCGGGGGACCGACTGAACGGCGAAGAACGGGAACCATCCCTCCCGGCGCAGCCCCTCCACGACTTCGATGGTCGGGACATAGACATACCGCTCCGACCGGCTGTCATGCGCCTCTCGGGCAAAGATGGACGGGACGTGCCGATACAGCGCCTCATTGTCGAGCGCCTCGCGCCCGCTGATCTGATGGGCGTTGCGGCCGAACCGGGTGGCAAGCTGGTGATACATGGTCTGTTCCTTCCTTGGGCTTGGGTTTCGCGCAGCGAAGCGCCGCGCTGAAACCCTGCCCGTCGGCGAGACCGGGGGTGCAAACGGAAGGCGGCTTCGCGGGGAACCGGCTGCACTGAGCGAAGCGAGGGAAGCTGGGCGGAAGCCGCTTGAAGTGCGCCGGGGGCGGAGCCCCAAGCACCGCGGCGCAGTCCGGCGACGCAGAATATCAAGACGTGCCGGAGCTCAGTCGAGATCGGACCTAGAGTCCTGCCTTGCTCCGGCGCCAACGCCTCCACGCTGACAGATCGTGGCGCAATGGCCTATTCACGACACCGGGATTTCAAGTTGCTGCCCGGCGCTCTTCGCGGGCCGCTTTCCAGACCTCGCGAGCAGCGTCAGCGTTCATCGCCGCGATGGCGATGCCCACGATCAGGTCCGGCCACGCCGAGCGCCACAGGGAGGCAGTAATCAAGCCGGCCGCCACGATCGCGACGTTGGCGAGCGCGTCGTTGCGGGCCGACAGAAACGCCGCTTTGGTCAGGCTGCCGCTGTGGTGGCGGTAACGCGCGAGCATGAAGGCGCAGGTTAGGTTCACCGCGAGTGCGCCCAGGCCCGCGAGCGACAGCAGTAGCGGGTCGGGGGCGACGGGGAGGTTGAACTTCTGCCACGCTGTCCAGAGCGTGGCGAGACCCGGCACGAGAAGGATCGCGGCGAGCGCCATGCCTACCTGCGCGCGGCGACGCATCGACCAACCGAGCGCGAGGAGGATCAGCAGGTTGACTGAGGCGTCTTCGAGAAAATCGACGCTGTCGGCGAACAGCGACACCGATCCGATCGCGAGCGCAACCGCGAACTCGATACCGAAATAGCCGAGGTTGAGGAGCCCCACGAGGAGGACCACTCGCCGAAGGCCGAGGTTTGTCGCGTCGTCCGAGCTATGCTGATCCATGAATCAGACTTTCACCAAAGAGCGGGTGATGGCCAGTGCCACGAACAATGCGGTGATCGACAGTATGACCGACGCCAGCACGTAGGCGGCGGCCAGCGCTGGCCTGCCGCGCTCGTAGAGCAGCGCAGCTTCCAGTGCGAACGCCGAGAAGGTGGTGAAACCGCCAAGGATGCCGGTGGTAAGGAACAGCCGCCAGTGCTGCGGCAGGTGCGCCTTCAGAGCAAAATACTCGACGATGACGCCCATCAGGAAGGAGCCGATTACGTTGACGGCGAGGGTGCTGGCCGGGAACGCCGTCCAGCCGAGCCGCAGGACGGCCACGTTCACGCCGTGACGCAGAGCGCCGCCGACGCCCGCTCCCAAGAACACGATCAGGTAATCCATGCCGCTCTCCGTCTCCTCGAGAGGGCAACAAAAAAACCCGCCGATGGCGGGTTCGCTTCGGACGCGCTCCCGCCACGGTTGGGCTGTTGGCCCTCGCAGCAGGAGCTATCAGCCCTCGCGGGCGGTTGTCGGGGAGCTCCATCCCCATCCCACGCAGCGAAGACTAACGCCGATCGAATCTGGGTCAAGGGTGTCGCAAAGCCTTTGGGGGGAGACGCCCCGCCCACTCGGAGCGGGGCGTCGTTGCCGATCAGCGCGACCAAATGAGCGCGTATTCGCCGGCGGTGTCGGTCTCGACCAAGGTGGGATAGATTGGAGCCGGAAACGTCGGATCGTCCAGCTTCACTACGATGTAGTCGCGGTTCTCGCGGCTGGTCTTCTTCCACCCGGCGCCGCATTCGACCGATCCAATGGCGAGGCGGTAGTCGGGGGCCTTGTCGCTCTCCTTGTCGACCGGGCGAATGGTCGTCTTTGCTTTGAGGGTGAGGGTCGTGATGGTCCCGTTGAAGTTGCCGTTGTCGGCCTTGGTGAAGGTGCCGATGGTCGCCATGTCGAAGTTCCTTTCGCTCTCGGGCCACGACCACCGCGGCCTCGATGGCGATCGGTGAAGCGGGGACGATCGGACGCGCACCGCTTGCGGCCGCAGCGCAGCGGAGGACGGCGGCGCGCGGCTTTTTTGCTTCGCGATGCAAAGCCGAAGGCGGCGGAAAAAAGCCGCGCGCCGCCGTTGCGCCAGTCCGATCGAGGCGGAGCCGGCCCCGGTTAGATCAAGCCAATCAAGAGGCCGTGTGGCTGTGGCTGCGCGGATGCGGATCGTGACGCGACAGCTCCTCGTCAGCTTCGTCAGCACACCGGAAATAGCGGACCATCCATTCCATCGTCAGCGAAATCGGTGACATCATGCCGGCCGTCGAGCCACATGGCGCCGTTTCCGCGCCGTCGGTTCGACGAGGTTCGCCGGGTGAAAAACCAGCCGCGATGATCTTGCCGCGACACGTCAAACTGGATGCTCTCCGCTCTGGCTGTCACCGCGCCGGTCGGGACCGAGCTGAAGACGGCTGCCGGCAGGCTCGTCCATGAGGCCGGCTCGAACAACAGAAAGTCTCTCGCCAGCGCCAACATATCGTTTAAGCTGGATATATGGAAAGCGAATCGGCCATTGCTGCGCTGAGTGCGCTCGCTCAAGGCACTCGTCTCTACGTATTCCGCCTGCTGGTGCGGCACGAACCGCATGGCCTCGCGGCCGGCGAAATCGCCCGCCAGCTCGACGTGCCGCAGAACACCATGTCAGCGCACCTGGGCATCCTCGCGCGAGCCGGCCTGGTCCGCTCGGAGCGGCATAGCCGCTCGATCATCTACCGCGCCGATCTGGACGGCCTGCGCGCGCTCACACTGTTCCTCGTCAAAGACTGCTGCGACGGAGACGCCAGCGTGTGCGCGCCGCTGGTCGCCGAACTCGCCCTCTGCCGCTGAAAGGACGCCAGCACATGCCCGTCGATATCATCATCTACCACAATCCCGAGTGCGGAACGTCGCGCAACGCGCTGGGCCTGATCCGCAATGCCGGGATCGAGCCGCATGTGGTCGAGTATCTGAAAACCCCGCCCTCGCGCGCGCTGCTGGTCCAGCTCATTGACCGCGCCGGGATCACTCCGCGCGACCTGCTGCGCGAAAAGGGCACGCCTTCTGCCGAGCTGGGTCTCGACGATCCCGCGCTGCCGGATGACGCGCTGGTGGACGCGATGATGGCGCATCCGATCCTCATCAACCGGCCGCTCGTCGTGTCTCCCTTGGGCGTGAAGCTCTGCCGACCATCCGAAGCCGTGCTCGATCTGCTGCCCGCGCCGCAGCGAGGCGCGTTCGCCAAGGAAGACGGCGAGCTGGTGATCGACGGTTCCGGCGCGCGGGTGGCCTGATGGCGACGCTTGCTTCCGAACAAACGCGCCCAAGCATGTCCACCTTCGAGCGCTATCTGACGCTCTGGGTGGCGTTGTGCATCGTCGCCGGCATCGCCTTGGGCTCGGTCATGCCGGGGATATTCGCGACCATAGCCGCGGCGGAGGTCGCGCGCGTCAATCTGGTCGTCGCCGTTCTGGTCTGGCTGATGATCGTCCCGATGCTGCTCAAGATCGATTTCGGCTCGCTCGGCAGCGTCCGCCAGCACTGGAAGGGCGTGGGCGTCACGCTGTTCATCAACTGGGCGGTCAAGCCGTTCTCGATGGCGGCGCTCGGCACGTTCTTCATCGGCTATCTGTTCGCGCCGCTGCTGCCGGCCGGCGAAGGCCCGTCCTACATCGCCGGGCTGATCCTGCTCGCCGCCGCGCCTTGCACGGCAATGGTGTTCGTCTGGTCCAACCTGTGTGACGGCGAGCCGAACTACACGCTCTCCCAAGTCGCTTTGAACGACGTGCTGATGATCTTCCTGTTCGCGCCGCTGGTGGCCCTGCTGCTCGGCGTCGCGGCCGTCACCGTGCCCTGGGACACGCTGATGCTGTCGGTCCTGCTCTACATCGTGGTGCCCGTCATCGTCGCGCAGGTGATCCGGCGCGGCGTGCTGGGAAGCGGGGGCAAGCCCGCGCTCGATCGGGTGCTCGCCCGCCTCGGGCCGGTGTCGCTGGTCGCGCTCTTGGCGACGCTGGTGCTGCTGTTCGGTTTCCAGGGCGAACAGATACTGGCGCGCCCGCTGGTGATCGCCCTCCTGGCCGTTCCCATCCTTATCCAAGTCTATTTCAACGCGGGCCTCGCCTACTGGCTCTCGCGCCGGTTCGGGGTCGCCTGGTGCGTGGCCGCCCCGGCTGCGCTGATCGGCGCGTCCAACTTCTTCGAGCTGGCGGTGGCGGCCGCGATCTCGCTGTTCGGGCTGAACTCGGGCGCGGCGCTCGCAACAGTGGTGGGCGTGCTGGTCGAGGTGCCCGTCATGCTCTCGGTCGTCGCGATCGTGAAGCGCACACGTGGCTGGTACGAGCGGGGCGCAGTCGCCTGATGCGGCTGCGCCAGCTCGTCGATTCCGATCATCTGCCGGCGCTCGATCCGGCCTATGCCCGCCAGCGCCCTGCAATCGGGCTGGGCTCGCTTGATCCAGCCCCGCGCATCCTCCTGCTCTACGGCTCGCTGCGGGAGCGGTCCTACTCGCGTCTATGCGTTGAGGAGGCTGCGCGCCTGCTGCGCTTCTTCGGGTGCGAGACGCGCATCTTCGATCCCGGCGAACTGCCGCTGCCGGACCAGGTAGCCGGAGACGACCATCCAGCGGTCCACGAACTGCGTGAGCTGTCAATGTGGTCGGAGGGGCAAGTGTGGTGCTCACCGGAGCGCCACGGCCAGATCACCGGCGTGATGAAAGTGCAGATTGACCATCTGCCGCTGAACATGGGCGGGATGCGCCCGACGCAAGGCCGCACGCTCGCGGTCATGCAGGTGTCGGCCGGGTCGCAGTCGTTCAACAGCGTCAACACGCTGCGCGTGCTCGGACGCTGGATGCGGATGGTCACGATTCCCAATCAGTCGAGCGTTGCAAAGGCGTTCAACGAGTTTGACGATGCTGGCCGAATGAAGCCGTCAAGCTATTATGACCGGATCGTGGACGTGATGGAGGAGCTGGTTCGGTTCACAGTGCTGCTGCGGCCCCATGCCGATCAGCTCGTGGACCGCTATTCCGAACGCAAGCAGGCCGGGGTGACATTGGATCCTGCCACGGACTGGTCGAGCATTGCAGTAGCGCGGCAAGGCTGACGCGCCGCCTCCTATCTCTATGCGCGAGCCGGGCCGTGGCCCGGCGAGCGCGCCGGTTCCATCAATGACGATCGGCCGCGCACCCAACGGGGTGCGCGGCCGATTTCCGGCGGGCCAGAAAAGACCGGGGCCGCTCGCGCGACCCCGGTCCACCGTTACTCGGCAGCGACAGCGTAAGGCTGGTCCGCCTCGTCCTCCGCTCCGGTTTCAGTCGCCTCCACTGCGGACGGCTGATCCGCATCCCCCGTATTGACGGCATCGGCTTCGATCGCCTTCGGCTCGGGCTGCGTGGTCCGCAAGGTCGCGGGCAACCATCCGGTCCCGGCCAGAAGCTGCTCGGCGGCTTGCGCCATGTCCGGCTTCTTCATGTCGGCGATGCGGCAGGCGGCGTCCTCCGACACGCCTTCCGTCACGGCCTCGACGATATGCGCCTTGGTGACGCGGCCAAGATAGCTGTCCACGGTGGGCGTCCAGTCCTTCGCCATATCAAGCCCCAGCGCGCTCGCCAGCCTGTCCGCCGTCTGCAACGAACGAGGCTTGCGGTCCCACGGCAGCCGCAAGGCGTTGACGGTGCGGGACGCGCAATGCGCCAGCAACGCCAGCCGCTTCGCATCGTCCAGCCCGACGATGAAGCCCCACAGGTCCGCCACGTCACGCGGCATCCGCTCGGCCCATGCCTCGTGCGCCTCGCTTGCGCGCGCCGCCAACGGGGTGTCGTCGATCCCATCGGCATGGCTGCCAAGCGGGGTGGCGGTCGGACGGACCTCAAGGCAACCGGCCTCGGCATAGCTGTAGAACAACTGCGCCGTCAGGGTGTGGGTGAGCGCCACCACCGCAAGGTCGGGCCGTTCGCCAAGCGCCACGCGCAAGGCGAGCGTCCGGTGCGCGGACAGGTCACGAATGAGGCTGTCGGAAATCGGCTTACCCGGCTCCTCTTCCTCGGCTTCCTGCTCGTCCTCGGCCTGCTCGTCTCCGCCCTCGTCCTCGTCTTCACCGCCGGACGAAACAACTTCGCCCTCCGGTTCATCCTCGGGCTGCGGGTCTGCCAGCGCCTCGTCCTCGGGCCGGACGAAACCGCGCTCGATCCGCGCCGTGCCGTCGTGATTGAGGATGACGAACACGCCGCCGTTGGCGATCACCTTCGGGTCGTAGGCCGAACGCTTGGCGCTGATGGCGTCGATCTCGTCGGACAGCCCCTCCAGCTTCTCCGCCAAGTCCTCGGGCATTTCGTCATAGGACGAATAGCCTTCGGCTAATGCGTCATGCTCGGTGGACAGCGCCTCCAGCCGCGTCTCGTCCTCGTCGGACAGGGCGACCGGCTCGGGATAGAAGCGCCGGAAACCGTTGGCGTGGGGATAGTCGATATAGGCTTCGGCCCATTTCCAGCCCTCGGCCTGCACCTCGCCCGCGATCTCGCGCAGCTTCTCGACGGCTAGCATGTCGAGCAAGCCAGCATCCTCGAAGAAGCCGCCCCGGTCCTCGCTGAACAGGTCGCGGATGATGTTGCCACCCGCCTCGACGTAAGCGTCTGCACCGACGAACACCGCGCGCCGATCTGTGGCGGGCACGTTGCTCGCGGTCATGTCGCGGCGGATGATCCACGGCTCGCGGTTATGATGCAGGCTCTCGAACACCTGCTCCTGCCGGGCATGATCCTCGGTGATGGCGAAGGCCATCAACTGGTCCAGCGTCAACCCGTCCTCGCGATAGACCTGCAACAGCTTCGGGGAGACAGCGCCCAAGCGGAGGCGCTGCTTCACCACAGAAGCCGACACGCCGAACCGCGCGCCGATTTCCTCCGCGCCGTAGCCCTTGCTCTCGGAAAGCTCACGGAACCGCTCGAACTGGTCGGCGGGGTGCATCGGGGTCCGGGTCACGTTCTCGTCCAGGCTGATCTCGGCCGGATCGTTCGCGGTATCGAGCCAGCAGCGCACGGCTTCCGACTTCTTGATCTGCTTGCGCTTGACGCGCAGCAGCATCGCCAGCCTGCGGCCCTCGCCAGCGGTGACGAGATAGTACCCGGTCGGCGTCCCGTCCTCCTTGACCTCGGGCTCGATCACAAGGTTCTGGATCAGCCCCTTGTGCTGGATCGAAGCGGCCAGCGCCACGATAGCGGCTTCCCCGTGCGGCACCTTGCGGGCATTGCGCGGAGACTTCTTGAGCTTGGCGAGCGGCACGAAAATCTCGACGCCAGACACAGGCTCTGCGGCTGCGGTTTCGGTAACAGCGTTCATCACACGACTCCTTCTAAAACCACACACACCCCGGAATGGGGTGGGCGGCGAAAGAGCGACCGGCAGGCCCGCCGGCGGAGCCGGGCAGCACCCGCAGGGCCGGAACGAAGAGGAGGTAAGCGCGGCACGCGCGTTGCGGCCCGGCGCGGCGGGCCTAGAGGGAAGCGACGCCCACCCCATCTCGGGGAGTGCAACGACCGTAAACGCGATCGGGCTGGCGCAGCCCTGGCCCGATCTCCGCAGCGTGCAAAGACATCGAACCCGCCCCGGCGGGTTCACCGATCAGCGCGCCACCGGCGCCGAACGAAACTGCGCACCCTTGCGGCTACCGGCCGGCGCGGCGGCGTGCGCGCGGGCCTGGGGGCCAGCCGCCGCCGCGCCCTCCGGGAAGAGCAAGAGTGCCACGCGGCCGTGACAACGCGCGCACCCTGTCGGCTTCGCCAGAAGCCGCAGAGAGCGGCCGATTGAATCCGCGTGCTGCTCGGCGCGGTAGCGCCGACCCGCCAGTCGGATCGTCACCCGGATGGGCCAAGACCCGTCAGGGGCTTGGTCGAAGCGCAGCGGAGATAGAGCGGCGGTCCCGCAGGGAGGCGCAAACTCCGCTAACCTTGCAAATTCCAACATCATCGACTAACATGCAGTCATTGACTTATGGAGGCCGGGCATGGCGGTGATGACGATCCGAAACATCGACGATGTAATCAAGAAGCGCCTCCGCGTGCGCGCGGCCGTCAATGGTCGGTCGATGGAGGATGAGGCGCGCGACATTCTGCGCTCGGCGCTCTCCACAGACGATCCGCGACCCCGCAATCTCGCTCATGCGATCCATGAGCGCTTCGGCCCGCTGGGCGGCGTCGATCTGCCAGTCGTGACGCGCGAAGCGATCCGGCCGACTGTGGACTTTAGCGAATGATCGTTCTCGACACCAACGTCATCTCCGAGCTGATGCGGCGCGAGCCTGACCCGAGGGTGATGGCGTGGATTGCCGAGCAGCCGATGGCCGGCGTGTTCACGACGACGCTGACGCAGGCGGAAATCTTCTACGGTCTGGCGCTGCTGCCAGAGGGACGCCGGCGCGACGATCTGCTGGCGGCCGCACGTCCGATGTTCGATGTCGATCTGGCGGGGCGTGTCCTGCCGTTCGATACCGACGCGGCGGTTGTCTATCCGGAGATCGCCGCCGGGCGGAAACAGGGTGGCAAGCCGATCAGCCAGATCGACGCGCAAATCGCCGCCATTGTCCGCTCGCGCGGCGCGCGGCTGGCGACTCGCAACGTCCGCGATTTCGCCGATTGCGGGATCACGGTCGTCGATCCGTGGGGCGAAGCATGACGCTCCCCGCAGCACGCCCCTATCTGCGCTACGCCGCGACAGAGGCTTTGCGCGAAGCGCGGTTTCCACGCAGCGTGTCTGGATGGCCCTTCCTCGCAAGCTCCGCCGCCGCACGCCCCGTCGCTGGGCTGAAAGTCCGGATGACCTGCACGACTATGTCAACCGCGCCGCGCCGCGCCGGGCTTCGCGTCGGTCGCGCGAGGACGACGGGCCGATCGTCGTCACCGACGACTGGCCGGAGCAAGTTCCAATCGGCGACGCCGAGTTGCGCGCGATCGAAGGCCATATGCGGCAAGAGCTGGACAAGCTGTTCGGACCGCTGCCGTGAAGTGAGGAGTGAAGCGTCATGACCAGCGCCGCCCTGCGACGAGATGAGGATGAGGCGCCGGTCGTGACGACCGCGCGCGCCGCGCTCTATCTGCGCGTCTCGACCGGACGGCAGGCCGAAAGCGACCTGTCGATTCCCGACCAGCGTCGCCAAATCGAAGGCTATTGCCTGTCGCGAGGCTGGGAAGTCGCGGCCGAGTTCGTCGAGCCGGGCAACACCGCGACCGATGATCGTCGGCCCTCGTTCCAGGCGATGATCGAAGCGGCGATGGTCAAGCCGCCGACCTTCAACGTCATTCTTGTCCACAGCTTCTCGCGGTTCTTCCGCGACCAGTTCCAGTTCGAGTTTTACGTCAGGAAGCTGGCGAAGAACGGCGTCCGGCTGATCTCGATCACGCAGGATTTGGGCGACGATCCGATGAGCGTGATGATGCGCCAGATCATGACGCTGTTCGACGAGTATCAGTCGAAAGAGAACGGCAAGCACACCCTTCGCGCGATGAAGGAGAACGCCCGGCAAGGCTTCTGGAACGGTGCGCGGGCGCCGATCGGCTATCGCGTGGTCGCGGCCGGCGAGCGCGGCGCGAAGATCAAGAAGAAGCTGGAAATCGACCCGATCCAGGCCGAGACGGTGCGGCGCATCTACCGCATGGCGCTCAACGGCGTCGAGGACCGGGGGCCGATGGGCCTCAAGTCTATCGCCACCTGGCTCAATGAAAATAGCATCCGCACCCGCGACGGCGGGCGCTGGGGTTTGGGCGCGGTCCATCAGGTGCTCACCCGCACGACCTATATCGGCCAGCACCGCTTCAACACCCGCGATCACAAGACGAAGACGCGCAAGCCCGAGAGCGAGCACGCGGTCATGGAAGTGCCCGCTATCGTCTCGGAAGCTGAGTTCGAGGCGGTCCAGCGCTCGCTCAGGGCGCGCAGCCCGAAGATGATGGCGCCGATGGCGGTGGGTGGCCCGACGCTGCTTACCGGCATCTGCTTCTGCGCGTGCTGCGGCGGTGCGATGACGCTGCGCACGGGCACCAGCAGCGTCGGCCGGGAGTATCGCTATTACACCTGCTCGACGAAGGCGCGGCAGGGTGCGACCGGCTGCCCCGGCATCACCGTGCCGATGGACCGGCTCAACGAGGCGGTGGTCGATCATCTCCAAGACCGGCTGCTCGACCCGGCACGGCTCGAAGCTCTGATGGATCAGATCCTCGAACGGCGCGATGAGTGGGTGAACCAGCGCCGCGAGCATGTCGCCGATCTTGAGCGCCGTGCGACCGAGGCGGAAGCGAAGCTGAAGCGCCTCTATGACGCGATCGAGAACGGCGTCATCGACGTGAGCGACCCGTCGCTCAAGGATCGAATCGCCGAACTGACCGCGACGCGCGACCAAGCCAAGGGCGACTCTGAGCGCGCCTTGGCGCATATCGTGAAGATTGGGCCAGCGATCACGCCGGAGAGCCTGCGCGCGTTCTCGGCCGCCCTGCGCAAGAAGCTGCGGAATGGCGACGGCACATTCGCCCGCGATCAAGTGCGCGCGGTTGCGCAGCGGGTGGAAGTCGTGAGCCGGAAAGAGGTCCGCATTCGCGGGTTGCGGAGCGAATTGCTCCGAACTCTAACCGCCGCCTCTGGCGTAGAGGCGGCGGTGCTAGGCGTTCGTGGTTTTGAACCGAAATGGCGCACCCGGAACGATTCGAACGTCCGACCCCCAGATTCGTAGTCTGGTGCTCTATCCAGCTGAGCTACGGGTGCGTGGAGAGGCGCCTTTAAGGCGGGTTGCGCGGGTGCGCAACCCCCTTTTTCCCTATTTCGCCTTGAGCGCCGCCTGTGCCGCCGCGAGCCGCGCGATGGGCACGCGGTAGGGCGAGGCGCTGACGTAATCGAGCCCGGTTTTCTCGCAGAAATGGATGCTCGGCGCGTCGCCGCCATGCTCGCCGCAGATGCCGAGCTTGATGCCCGCGCGCGCACCGCGGCCGCGCTCCGCCGCCAGTTCGATGAGCTGGCCGACGCCCTCGACGTCGAGGCTGACGAAGGGGTCGGTGACGAAGATGCCCTTGTCGACATATTGGGTCAGGAAGCGGCCCGCGTCGTCGCGGCTGATGCCGATCGTCGTCTGGGTCAAATCGTTGGTGCCGAAGCTGAAGAATTCGGCCGACCCGGCGATCTCGCCCGCCATCAGCGCGGCGCGCGGCAGTTCGATCATCGTGCCGACGAGATAGGCGATTTCGCGCCCCTTCTCGGCGAATACCGCCTTGGCGGCCGTATCGACGACCGCCTTCATCAGGTCGAACTCGCGGCGCGTCGCCACCAGCGGGATCATCACCTCGGGAATCGGCGCCGCGCCGGTTTCGGCGGCGACGTCGCACGCCGCCTCGAAGATCGCGCGGGCCTGCATCTCGTAGATCTCGGGATAGGTCACCCCAAGGCGGCAGCCGCGATGGCCGAGCATCGGGTTGAATTCATGCAGTTCGTTCGCGCGCGCCTTCAGCGCCTCGATCCCGACGCCTGCCGCCGCCGCGACCTCGGCGAAATCCTCTTCGCGCGTCGGCAGGAACTCGTGCAGCGGCGGGTCGAGCAGGCGGATGGTCACGGGCAGGCCCGCCATCACGCCGAAGATCGCGGCGAAGTCGCCGCGCTGTTCGGGAAGCAGCTTGGCGAGCGCGGCGCGGCGGCCCTCCTCGCTGTCGGCGAGGATCATCTCGCGCACCGCGGTGATGCGCGCGGCGTCGAAGAACATATGCTCGGTGCGGCAAAGCCCGATGCCCTCGGCGCCGAAATCGCGCGCGACCTGGGCGTCTTGCGGGGTTTCGGCGTTGGTCCGCACCTTCATGCGGCGCACCTTGTCGGCCCACGCCATCAAGGTGCCGAAATCGCCGACCAGTTCGGGAAGCAGCGTCGGCACCTCGCCCGCCATCACCTCGCCGGTCGAGCCGTCGAGCGTGATCACATCGCCTTCGCGCAGCTCGCGCCCGGCGACGCGCAGCACGCGCGCCGCGCCGTCGATCGCCAGCCCGCCCGCGCCCGAGACGCAGGGGCGCCCCATGCCGCGCGCCACGACCGCCGCGTGGCTGGTCATCCCGCCACGCGCGGTCAGGATGCCCTTGGCGGCGTGCATGCCGTGAATATCCTCCGGCGACGTCTCGACACGGACGAGGATCACCGCCTCGCCCATGCCCGCCGCCTTTTCGGCGCTGTCGGCGTCGAACATGATCTTGCCCGACGCCGCGCCGGGGCTCGCGGGGAGTCCCTTGGTCAGCACGTCGCGCGCGGCATTGGGGTCGAGCGTCGGGTGGAGGAGCTGGTCGAGCGCGCCGGGGTCGACGCGGCCGACGGCTTCCTCTTCCGAAATCAGCCCCTCGGCGGCCATGTCGACCGCGATCTTCAGCGCCGCCTTGGCGGTGCGCTTGCCCGAGCGCGTCTGGAGCATCCACAGCGTGCCGCGCTCGACGGTAAACTCGATGTCCTGCATGTCGCGGTAATGCGTCTCGAGCGTGTCGAAGACGCGGCCGAGTTCGCCGAAGGTCTCGGGCATCGCCTCTTCCATCGACAGCGGCTTGGCGCCCGCCTTTTCGCGGGCGATCTTCGTGAGATATTGCGGGGTGCGGATGCCGGCGACGACGTCTTCACCTTGGGCATTGATCAGCCATTCGCCGTACCAGGCGCGCTCGCCGGTCGCGGGGTCGCGCGTGAACGCCACACCCGTGGCCGAGGTGTCGCCCATATTACCGAACACCATCGCCTGCACATTGACCGCGGTGCCCCATTCGCCGGGGATCGAGTTGAGGCGGCGATAGACTTTCGCGCGATCGCTTTCCCAGCTCGCGAAGACGGCGCCGATCGCGCCCCACAGCTGGTCCTTGGGCTCCTGCGGGAAGGGCGCCCCGGTCTCGCGCTCGACGATCGCCAGATATTCGATGACCAGCGCCTGCCAGTCCTCGGCCGCCATCTCGGTGTCGAGATAGAAGCCCTTGTCTTCCTTGGCGATCTCCAGCGCTTCCTCGAACGCCGCATGGTCGAGCCCCATGACGACGTCGGCGTACATCTGGATGAAGCGGCGATAGCTGTCCCAGGCGAAGCGCGGATCGCCCGAGGCTGCGGCGAGGCCAGCGACGGTCGCGTCGTTGAGCCCGAGGTTGAGGACGGTGTCCATCATCCCCGGCATCGACACGCGCGCGCCCGAACGGACCGAGACGAGCAGCGGGTTCGCCGGATCGCCGAAGCGCTTGCCGGTGATGCCCTCGATATGCGCGATGCCGTTTTCGACATCATCGGTCAGGCCCGTGGGGAATTGCTCGCCATTCGCATAATAGGCGGTGCAGACCTCGGTCGTGATCGTGAAGCCCGGCGGGACCGGCAGGCCGATCGACGCCATTTCGGCAAGGTTCGCGCCCTTGCCGCCCAGTAATTCCTTCGCGCGCTCGGCCGTGGTGGCCGCACCGCCGAACAGATGCACCATATTCGTCTGGGTAGGCGTCGTCGTCATGTCAGGCTCCTGCTGCCCCTGGGGAGAAGGTTGGCGGGGGAATAGGTATGCAATGCGGATTGGTCGATTCAGTTTTGCTTTAGCGATGTCAGGCTGGCCTGCCTCCACCGCGGCGCTGCCACGCGTCGAAGAGCGCCTGCCCGGCCGCGCCGCCGAAGGTCAGCATCGGCACGTCGCGGCGAAAGGCGAGCTGCCACGCCTTGATCCAGAAGGTCTGGCGCGGCTCGATCGCGGCGACCGCGTCCCAGCCGAAGTGCAGCGGCGGATGGAACAGGCGAAAGAAGACCGGCGGGCGCAGATAGAAGCCGCGCGCGTCGATCCAGACGTTCATCGCATTCTTGTAGCTGACGCCGCCCGGAAAGCGGCCGATGACCATCGTCGCCCAGCCATAGCGGCGCGCGTCGGGCGGAATCGGGCGGTCCCAGGCGAAGGCGGGCAGATATTTCGACCAGCCCACCCACGACAGGATGCGGACGACGAACAGCCAGATCGCGACGAAAAACAGCGGAAAGCCGAGCGCGAAAAGCCAGATGAGATGGGTATCGTTCATGGTGCCATTCCCCCTGTGGATGATGGACGGACACTAACCCTCTATCTTCGAGAAATCGGCGACGCTGTGCACCGCGTCACGGAAGCGCGCGAGCAGCCCGAGCCGCCACGCGCGTGCCGCCGGATCGGGATCGTTGACCATCACGCCCTCGAAAAAGGCGTCTACGGCCGAGCGGAGCGAGGCGAGCGCGGCCATCGCGTCGGTGAAACGCCCGTCCGCCACCGCGGCGGCGGCCGCGGGCTCGGCGGCGTCGAGCGCGGCGAGCAAAGCGCGATCCACATCCGTCGCCCCCGCGAAGGCGGGGGCCGCTATTGTCGACGTGCCTTCGCCAGCCGCGGGGATGGCACCGTCCTTCTCCGCCTGCTTCAGAATATTCGCCGCGCGCTTGTAGCCCGCGAGCAGATTGGCGCCGTCGTCGGTCGCCATGAATGCCTGCAACGCTTTAACGCGGGCGAGCAGGCGGACGAGATCATCCTCGCCGCCGAGCGCGAACACCGCGTCGATCAGGTCGTGACGAACGCCGGCTTCGCGTTGCTGGACCTTGAGGCGGTCCAAAACAAAGTCTTTCAGATGCCCCAGATAGCTCCGTTTTAAGGTATCCAATACGGTGTCCCTCGCGGTCTCATGCGGAAGCGCATCGGGATATTCATCTTGAATGTTCTGCGCGAGATAAAGCTCACGTGCCCTAAGAAGCCACTCGGTCAACTCTCCGCGCAACCCATTCTCAAAAACCATCGCCAACTGCCCCAGCGTACTGCGGCGAAGTGCAAACGGATCTTTCGATCCACTCGGACGAAGTGACTTCATAAAAAAGCCGGCTAGGCTATCCAACTTATCCGCCAGCGCCACAGCCACCGTCACCGGCGCAGTGGGAACATCGTCGCCCTGCCCGACCGGCTTGTAATGGTCGCGGATCGCGTCGGCGACGGCGTCGGGCAGGCCTTCGGCGCGGGCATAATAGCCGCCCATCAGGCCCTGCAGCTCGGGAAATTCGCCGACCATTTCGGTGACGAGGTCGGCTTTCGCCAGCTCCGCCGCCCGCCGCGCGAGCGCGGGGTCGCAGTTCGGGACGATCCCTTCGCTCGCCAGCCATTCGGCGAGCTTCGCGACCCGCTCGACCTTGTCGGCGACCGTGCCGAGCTTTTCGTGAAAGGTGATGTTCGCGAGCTTCTCCGCGTGCTCGGCCAGCGTCTTCTTCTGGTCCTGTTCCCAGAAAAAGCGCGCGTCGGACAGGCGCGCGGCGAGGACCTTGCGGTTGCCCGCGACGATCTCGGCGCCGCCGTCGCTCGCGACGATGTTCGCGGTGCAGACGAAGCCGTTCGCGAGCTTGCCGTCGGGCCCGTTCACGACGAAATATTTCTGGTTCACCCGCGCCGTCAGCTGAATGACCTCGGGCGGCACTTCGAGGAACGCCTCGTCGAAGCGGCCGAGCAGCGGCACCGGCCATTCGGTGAGGCCGGCATTCTCGATCACCAGCCCCTCGTCCTCGACCAGCGTCAGCCCCGCATCGGCCGCGGCCTTCGCGGCGCCATCGCGGACGATCGCCTGCCGCTCCTCATGGTCGACGATGACATGGCAGGCGCGCAGCTTGTCGGCATAGTCCGCCGCCGAGCCGATGGTGATCTCGCCGGGGCAGTGGAAGCGGTGGCCGCGCGTCGCAAAGCCTGCGGAAATTCCGCCGACTTCGCACGGTATCAAATCTTCGCCGAAGATCGCGACGATGCCTGACAGCGGGCGCACCCAGCGCAGGCTCTCGCTGCTCGTGCTTTCGCGGCCCCAGCGCATCGACTTCGGCCATGCGAAGCCGCGGACGATCGCGGGGATCGCCTCGGCCAGCACCTCGGCGGTCGCGCGGCCGGGTTTGTCGAGCACCGCGAAATACACGCCGTCGCGGTCTTCGAGCTGGCCCTGCGTTAGGCCGGTCTTGCGGAGGAAGCCTTCGAGCGCCTGCGGCGGCGCGCTGGTGCGCGGGCCCTTGAGTTCTTCGCTGATCGCGGCGGTCGCGTCGGGCAGCCCCTTGGCGATCAGCGCGAGGCGGCGCGGGGTCGACCAGATGGTGAGCTCGCCCGCTTCGAGGCCTGCGGCCGCGAGCTGCGCGCGAAACAGCTTGTCGAGCTCGGCGCGCGCGCCGGCCTGCATCCGCGCCGGGATTTCCTCGCTGCGCAGTTCGAGAAGGAAGTCGGTCATTGAAAATCCTCCCCGCTTGCGGGGAGGGGGACCGTGCCGGAGGCATGGTGGAGGGGGTTATCGACCTTCGACCGCAGCTGAGCGATTACTCCGTCCATATTCTCCAGCACATCTTTTGCTGTCACGCGCACGACCTCAAATCCTTGTGCCGCCAGAAACGCATCCCGGGCGGCGTCACGCTGGGGCGCCGTTCCGCGATCATGCGCTTCGCCATCGATTTCAACGACAAGATTAGCCGCTATGCTACAAAAATCGGCGATATATGGGCCGATCGTATGCTGGCGCCGGAACTTCAGGCCAAGTTTCTGCCCGCGCAATTGCTCCCAGAGCAGGACTTCGGGCAGCGTCAATTTGCGGCGGAGCTTCCGAGCGGTGTAAACCTCCGGGCGTTGCGGGCTCCGTGAGCCCCCTCCACCACGCTTCGCGTGGTCCCCCTCCCCGTTCCGGGGAGGATTGGCAACGGCCATCACAGCACCCACCCCGGATATTGCGCGGTCCAGCGTTCGGACTGGCTGTCGATCCACGCCTTGCAGCTGCCCTTCGCGAGGTCGCGGACGCGCGCCATGTAGTTGGCGCGTTCCTGGACGCTGATCACGCCGCGCGCCTGGAGCAGGTTGAAGAGATGGCTCGCCTCGATCGCCTGGTCATAGGCGGCGAGCGGGACGTTCGCGGCGATGGCGCGCTGACATTCGGCCTCGGCCGCCTTGAAGCCCGCGAACAGGCTGTCGGTGTCGGCGACCTCGAAATTCCATTTCGAGAACTGCTTTTCATTCTCGAGGAAGACGTCGCCATAGCTCACCCCCGGCACGTCGCCGACCGCGTCGGAGAAGCGCAGGTCGTACACATTGTCGACATTCTGGATATACATGGCGAGGCGTTCGAGCCCGTAGGTGAGCTCGCCGGCGACGGGCTTGCAATCGAAGCCGCCCATCTGCTGGAAATAGGTGAATTGGGTCACCTCCATCCCGTCGCACCAGACCTCCCAGCCCAGCCCCCACGCGCCCAATGTCGGTGATTCCCAATCATCCTCGACGAAGCGGATGTCGTGGAGCAGCGGGTCGATGCCGATCGCGGCGAGGCTGCCCAGATATTGTTCCTGCAGGTCGGCGGGCGATGGCTTCAGGATGACCTGATACTGGTAATAATGCTGGAGCCGATTGGGGTTCTCGCCATAGCGGCCATCGGTCGGGCGCCGGCTCGGCTGGACATAGGCGACGTTCCACGGCTCGGGCCCGAGGCTTCGCAAGGTCGTCGCGGGGTGGAAGGTCCCCGCGCCCACCCGCATGTCGTAGGGCTGGAGAATCGCGCAGCCGCGGGCCGCCCAATAGGCGTGCAGCGTCAGGATCATGTCCTGAAAGCTGAGGGGTGTCTTATCCGCCGCGTCGGCCATTTTTCGCCTTCTTTCGCAGGTGCAACAATCGCCGCAGCCCTTGGCGCAGCGGGGCCGCAGGGTCAAGGGGACAGCGGGTGAAGCCGGCGGTAATGTGCCGAACGGGGCGCGAGTTTGCTTGTCCGGGGTGACGATGGTGATCGAACCCTCCAATGCCAAATGTCAGGTCTTGTTGACATGGTCAGCGAATCCTGTCATTTAGTCAATAACACCTGACATTCGGTCAGGGACGCATGACGAATGGATCCGCATGAACAACCAGCTGAAAGTGCTGCGCGCGATGCGAAACTGGAGCCAGGCAGAACTGGCCCAGCGGCTCGACGTGTCGCGGCAAGCGGTGAACGCGATCGAAACGGGCAAATACGACCCGTCGCTTCCGCTCGCCTTCAAGCTGGCGCGATTGTTCGACATGCCGATCGAGGAGATTTTCGACGATGGCTTCGAAGGATAGGATGATGGTCACCGAACCCCAGGAACCGCGTGCGCCGGGCTTCGTCTGGCCCACCCTGATCTGCTTTGGCGCGATCATGCTCGCCGGCGCCTTCGCCGGATACAACGCCGCCGCCGCCGAAGCGGGGGACGCGACGCTCGCGCCGTGGATCGGGCCGCTGATCGCCGCCGCGCTCGGCATCGGAGGCCTCTTCCTCTATTTCCGCCGCCACGCGGGCTGGTTCCGCGCGCTGTCGCCTCGCCAGCGCCGCTATTGGACCGCGCTCGGCCTGTCGGCGGTGGTCGGCGGCATCATCGGCGGCTGGCTCGTCCTCGATCAGCCGACCGGCCGCAGCGCGGCCGACCTGTTCAGCAGCGGCGTGCTGAGCCCCGGCTTCGCGATCGGCGCTTCGCTATTGTGGGTCGCGGGCCTCGCGGTCGGCATGGTCCTCTATCATCGCGCAATCGACGATCATGAGGAACGCGCCTGGCTGTGGGCGGGGCTCGCGGGCTGGTACGCCTTCGTCTTTCCCGCGCCGGTCTGGTGGGTCCTCCACCGTGCTGCTCTCGCCCCGCCGGTCAGCGTCATGGCGCTGTTCCTCCTGACCATGCTGGTCAACGCCGCCGTCTATCTGTGGTTCAAGTTCCGCTGACCCCCCTTTTCACTTTCCGTCCAACCGCTACAACCGCCCCAGAAAGGCCTCTCCCATGAAAAAATGGCTCAAGACGCTCGCCACCACCTGCGCGATCATCCCGCTGGCACAATGCGCGCTGATCCCGGGCAACAGCGTCGCGGCCGAACCGGCGCCGCAGTCCGCCCCCGTCGCGCCGCCCGCCGCGCCAGCCGAACCGGTCGCCACGACCGACGCCGATCCCGCGCTGTGGGTGGTCAAGGACGAGGACACCACCATCTATCTGTTCGGGACGGTCCATGTGCTGAAACCCGGCCTCAGCTGGTTCGACGAGGCGGTTAGGCAAGCGTTCGACAAGTCCGACCAGTTGATGCTCGAAATGGTGCTGCCGGAGAATCCCAAGGACATCGAAGACATCACGAAGGCGCTGACGATCGACCCCGAAGGCAAGACGCTGGCCAGCCGCATGACGCCGGAGGACCATGCGAGCTATGCCGCCGCCGTGGGCGCGCTGGGCCTTCCCGTCGAACGGTTCGAAACATTCGAGCCCTGGTACATGGGCATCAATCTTTCGATCCTGCCGCTCCTCAAACTCGGCTACAATCCGGCGGAAGGCCCCGAGATGGTCCTGACGGCCGCGGCGAAGGCCTCGAGCAAGCCCATTGCGGGGCTGGAAACGGTCGAGCAGCAGCTTGGCCTTTTCGACCAGCTGCCCGAAGTCCAACAGGTCGCGTTCCTGAACGCCGTGGTGAAGGACATCGATACGCTCGAACCCATGCTGAACATCCTGATCGACCAGTGGAGCAAGGGCGACTCCGACGCGCTCGCCGCAACGCTGAACGAGAGCATGGAGACGACGCCCGAGCTGGCGCAGATATTGCTGTTCCAGCGCAACGCCAACTGGGCCGACCAGATCAAGGCGCGGATGGATCAGCCGGGGACGGTCTTCGTCGCGGTCGGCGCGGGGCATCTCGCGGGCCAGCACAGCGTCCAGGACTATCTGAAGGAACGCGGGCTGACCGCGACGCGGGTCGACTATTGACCGGCGCGGGCCGCCCCGTCCGGCCCCGGGGCCGCCGCGTCGCGGCGGCCCTCTTCGCGTGCCTGCTCGCCGCCTGCTCGCCGCCCAAGGTGACGTTCGACGCGCATCCGGCGATGTGGCTCGCCGAGGACGGCGACACGCGCATCTATTTGCTCGGCACGATGCACGCGCTTCCCGAGAGCACCGACTGGGATCGCGGCAAGGTCGCCGAGGCCGTCGCGGCGGCCGACGAGCTGGTCATGGAATTGTCGCCCGAGGAGCTCGCAGCGGCGGGCGAGGAGTTCGAGCGCCTCGCGCCGCGCCGCGCGCCGCTGCCGATGGACGAGCGGCTGACGCCCGCCGCGCTTGCCCAATATCATGCGCTCGAAGCGGGTGGCCCCGACTTTCGCGCCGACGCGCTCGACGATTGGGCAGTGATGGTGCTGATGGGCCAGCGCGTCGCGCAGAAAGCGGCGCTCTCGTCCGACAACGGCGTCGAGGCGCGGCTGACCGAGGATTTCCGCGCCGCGGGCAAGCCGATCGGCGGGCTGGAGACCGCGCGCAGCCAGCTGATGCTGTTCGAAACGCTCGACCCCGCGACCCAGCGCGCGCTGCTCGCCAAAGCGGCCGAGGGCGCGAGCGACGCGGTGGCCGATGTCCGCGCGCTGACCGACGCCTGGTCGCGCGGCGATGTCGCGGCGCTCGAAAAGGTGATCAACGAGGATGTTGATGCCGTTCCCGCGGCGCGCGAGGCGATCATCACCGGCCGCAATCGCGTGTGGAGCGCCTGGGTGAAGCGCCGCATGGCGCAGCCGGGCACCTTGCTGGTCGCGGTCGGTGCCGGGCATCTGGTCGGCGCCGACGGCGTGCCGGCGATGCTCGCGGCCGAAGGCGTGAAGGTCCGGCGCGTACAGTGACGGCGTGATGGCCAGGGCGCGGTGGTTGTTCTTTTGAACGCGGGATAACATGGGCTGGAATCGTCATTGCGAGCGGCGAAGCCGCGCGGCAATCCAGAGCAGTCTACGCCACTCTGGATTGCTTCGGCTCCTCGCAATGACGAAGCGGGCCAATCGCCGACTCCTATCACCCCGCCGCGCGCTTGCGCCACTTCGTCCACAGATGCCGCGCGAGCAGCAGCGGCGGCATGCGCAGCCAGTGCGAGCGGATGTAGAAGGCCTGCTGAAGCGCGAAGTCGCTTGCGTGGCCCCAGTCGTCGCGCGCGAGCAGGCGGCGGCGGAACCAGCGGTCGCGCGGGTTGCTCCGGCCCCAGCCCTCCGGTAATTCGCTCGCATAGAGATCGCGCGCCAGCCGCGCGGCGCGATGCACCACCGCGCGCAGGCCATGCTTGGCGGCGCGCGCGTCGAGCCGCCCCCAGAAACCCGGATCGACGGCGGCGAAATCGCGCGTCAGGCAGTGGAAATCCCAGAGGTTGCGCAGCCCGCCCTGCAAATCGCCGTCGGCGAGCAGATGCGCCGCGCAGTGGCAGGCCATGTCGGCGGGCGCGAGCACCGCGAAGCCGCTCTCGGTCATCGCCGCGTCGGCCACCAGCGCCAAGGGATCGGGCGTCGTGCGATGCGTCTGCGGCAGGATCGTGTGGTGGACGTCGATCATCCGGTCGCGCGCCTTGTGGATCAGCGGCGGCAGCTCGTGCATATGCTCGCGGTAATAGGCGTCGTCATAGGGGTCGGACTTGACCCATTCCCACCCCGCTTCGAGCAGCTCGTTCTCGGCGCGGCCGATGTCGTGGGCGGGGACGAGGATATCGAGATCGCCGATCTGCCGTCCTTCGGCGCACGAAAGCCCCGCAGCGGCATAGGCGGTGCCCTTGAGCAGAACGAACTCGATCCGCTCGCTCGCCAGCGCTCGGCGGGCCATTTCGGCCTCCCACAGCGCCTGCTGCGTCGCGACCTCGGCGGCGGCGCGCTGGTCGGCAAGGAGCGCTGCGACCGGTGCCGGCAAGGCCGCGCCCTTCAACTGGTGCGCGAGCGTCGCGAGCATCGCCTCGGCGCGCGCGACGCCGATCACCCCGTCCCAGTCGCGCGGCGTCAGCATCGCCGCGTCGCGCCGCCCGGCAAGCAAATCGACGAAGGTTCCTACCGCGCTCACCGCTCCGCCTCGGCCCAGAGCTGCTCGACGAGCGCCAGCCCCGCCGCGCTGTCGGGATAGGAGATGCCGAACGCGGGCACCGCGCGCACCAGCCGCGTCAGCGCCTCGAACCCCGCCTCGCCGAGCGCGGTGTAGTTGGTCGACGCCTCGGTCAGCCGGACGAAAGCCTCGCCCTCGCCGAGTCGCTCGATCGCCGTGGCGCCGCCGAAGCGCGGGAAGAGCAGCAGCGCGGGGCGCGCGGGCTCGTGCATCGCCGCGACCGCGTCGGCGCGCGGGATCAGATGGCAGATATCGCCCTTCGGCGTCCCCGCGAGCAGCGGCCCGAGCCGCGTCGCATCGACCCGCGCCGCCATTTCGGCAATCGCCTCGTTCTTCAGGCTAACCGCGCGCGGGAAGGCGAGCGCGTCGCCGCTCGCGGGGTCGATCAGCGTGAATTCGTCGCCCATCAACCGCCAATCGCCCTCGCCGAGCAATGCCGCCAGCGTCGACTTCCCCGACCCCGAAACCCCCGACATCAGGACGCTGCGTCCATCGCGCGCCACCGCGCTCGCGTGGAGCAGCAGGTGCCGCCGCCAGCCGAGCGCGACCTGCAAATTCATTCCCATTTCGGCGGCGAGCAGCCCCATCGAAAGCGGCAGCGGCAGCGCGTCGGGCACGACGAAATCGCCGCCGATCTGCACCGACGGCCGCAGCCAGCGCCGCCACGGCCGCGCGGCGAACAGCCGTACCGTCGCGTCGGCGGGGCGCGCGGCGTCCTGCGGGTAGGCGGCGTAGAGCCGTTCGAGAGCAGCGACCGGCGCGCGCCAGTCGCTGCCGATGCGGAACTGCACCGGCCCGACCGCGATGCGCGTGCTGTGCCTCACGCAGGTTCCACCAGGCCGAGGCTCGCCAGCTCGCGCAGCCGTTCGCCGAGGATCGCCCGCGTCTCCGCCGCGTCGGGAAGGTCGAAGCTCGCCGCGAGCCGCGCGGCGAGCAGCGCCGCGTTGCACGCCTCGCCGCTCATCGCCTCCAATATCTCGGGCAGCGGCGACACGACGAGATGGGTCTGCATCGACCGGCGGTCGAAGATCGCGGTCAATTCGCCCAGCCGCTCGACGCGCAGCGCCTCGACCGGCGCGGCGCGATAGACGGGGTCAGCCATAATCTTGGGCGGCGGCGATAAGCTTGGCGAGGATCGCCATCAGCGCGGTGCGCTCGGACGCACTGATATGCGATTCGAGCCGCTCCTCGGTCGCGAGCGCCGCGGGGACGATGGCGTCGTAGAGCGAGCGGCCGGTCTCGGTGAGGTCGAGATGATGCGATCGCCCATCGGCCTCGTGCGCCTGGCGCGCGATGAGCTGGCGGTCGGCGAGTGCCTTGGCGGCGCGGTTGACCGTCACCTTGTCCATCCGCGTCGCCTGCACCAGCTCGCGCTGGGTCAGCGGCTTGCCCTCCCCCAGCACCGCCATCAGCCGCCATTCGGGAATCTTGAGCCCAAACTTGTTCTGATAATCGGCGGCGATCCGCTCCGACAGCGCGTTGGAGGCTATCGACAGGCGATAGGGCAGGAACTGGTCGAGGTTCAGCGTCTTGGCGGCCATAACTCGTATTTATCGCCTGTTCGGCGTCTGTGAAGACGGGCTGGTGATTAAATCCGCCTAAAAGGACAGTCGCGCGCCGACCCACAGCGTCCGCGGCGTCGCGCGCTCGACGATGCCCGCCGAGGAAATCGCGGCGGGCACGAGCGCGTCGAACAGATTCTCGCCGCGCGCCTCGAGGCTGACCGCATCCGAAACGCGCCACGACAGCCCGGCGTCGAGCGTCAGCGCGTCGTCCAGTGGCTGGAGCCCCAGATCGTCCTCATTTTGCTTGCCGACATAGCGCAGCGTCGCGAAGCCGCCGAGCGGGCCGTCCCCGCGGTTGCTCAGCGAGATGCTGCCGCTGTGCTTCGCGACCTGCGCCGGCCGCAGTCCGTCGAGCACCGCCGCGACGCCGGAGGCGTCGACGCGCGCGTCGGTGAAGGCATAGCTCGCGCGCAGCGTCAGCGGGCCGAGCGGCGCGTCGGCGCTGAATTCGACCCCCTTGCTGTCGATCGCGTCGAGATTCTGGCGCTGGCTGTAGGTCGCGCCCGCCGCGACGAAGCCGACGCCGGGAAAATTGCCAGGCCCGGTGCCGAGCGTGACATTGGCGATCGCATTTTCGAGCCGATTGCGAAACAGCGTGATCCCGACATGCGCCTCGCCGCTCGTCAGCTCAGCGCCGACCTCGCCGCCCCACAGGCGCTCCGGGCGCAGCAATTCGTTCGCCGCCGTCGCGTCGGGGCCGACGCGGAAAGGACGGTAGAGTTCGTTGAGCGTCGGCAGTCGCCAGCCGCGATACATGGCGGCGCGGATCGCGAGCGGCCCCGCGGTCCAGCGCAGCCCGGCGCGCCCGCTCGCCTCCCACCCCTGCCGCGCGGCATAGTGCGCGTCGGTGATCACCGGCCCGGCGATATTGGTCTCGAAGCGATAGCCCGCGCCGAGCCACCAGCGGTCGACCCGCACGCTCGCGGTCCACAAGAGCCCCTCGTCTGCCTCGCCCGAGGTCCATTCGGCGAAGGCGCCCACCGTGTCGCTGCTGCCCCCCGCGATGCGGTGGCGGCCGGGGACGAGCCCGGTGAACAGATAATCCTCCTGCGTGCGCCCGACCGTCCGCCGCCAGTCGACGCCGAGCCGCAGCGGAAAGGCGCTGCCGATCGCGGGGCGCAGCTCGACGCGCGCGCCGAGACCGGTCGCGGGCACCCGCTGGTGGAGCGCCGGGACCACGCTGTCACGATCCCCCGCGACGCTTGCGAAGCCGGTGTCGAACTCGCGGAGCTGGACATAGGCCAGGGCGAGCCACTGCACGCCCGCACCGGGCTGGTGGAGAAAGCGCAGGCTGGCGTCGATGCCATCGACGCGGCTTTCGCTGAAATCGGTGCCGCGATCGCGCCGATCCGAAAAGCCGCGCAGGCTTGCCTCGATACGGCTGTTGTCGCCCGCGTCGAAGCGCAGCCGCACGCCGAGGCCGCCCTGCTCGTAAGGCGCGGCGTGGTCGACCGCGCCGCGCTGGCTCTCGACGACGGGAACGAAGCCGTCGCCCCGGCTGTAGCGGCCGTCGACCGCGAACCAGCCGTCGCCGAGCCGCGTTCCCGCGCTCCCCGACAGGTCGACGCCATCGCGGCTGCCGTATGCGGCGCTCGCCTCCACCCCTTCGGTCATGTCCGAATAGAGGCCGATCGTCCCCGCGAGCGCGCCCGGCCCGTCGACGCCGCTGCCGCCGCCGCGCGCGACGATGATGCCGCCGAGCCGGATCGCGTCATAGGCGCTCCACGCGACCCAGCCGCCGAAGGGGTCGGCCTGCGGCACTCCGTCGAGGGTGATAAGCGCGCGGCTCGACGCATTGCCGCCGAGCCCGCGCAGCGTCACGCCCTGGCTCGTCGGATGCGCCGAGCGGCCATCGGAGCGGCGGAATTGCGCCAGTCCGCCCTCGTCGCGGAGGCGATTCTCGATGCGCGTGCCAAGGCCGGGGTCGAGATCGCGCAGGATCGCGGCCGACTGGACCGAATTGCCGTCGGTCGGCTTGAGCGATCCGCCTCCGACGACGACGATCTCCTCGGCCGGGACATGGCGCGCCGGGATGATGATCGGCTCGTCCTTGTCCTGCGCCATCGCCGCCGCCGGCAGCGCCAGCGCGGCTGCGCCCGCGAGCAGGCGGATCACGCCGCCTTCACCGCGTCGGGGTGCGCCCTTTTGAACGCGTCATGGTCCATGCACGCGGCGTCGATCGCGACGAGGCGCGGAAAGGCGTCGAGCGGCACGTCGAAGCGGCGCGCGTTGTACATCTGCGGCACCAAGCAGCAGTCGGCGATCCCCGGCGTGTCGCCGCCCAGATAACGCCCCTCGCCCGCCCCCGAATCTGCCATCGCCTCGAGCGCGTCGAAGCCTTCGAGAATCCAGTGGCGATACCAGTGATCCTTGGTCTGCTCGTTGAGCCCGAGGTCGCGTTTCAGATATTTGAGCACGCGCAGATTATTGAGCGGGTGGATGTCGCACGCGACGACATGCGCCTGCGCCAGCGCGACCGCGCGCGGCATCGGCTCGTCGGGAATCAGCCGCGGTTCGGGATGGGCGCGGTCGAGCCAGTCGATGATCGCGAGGCTCTGGATGATCGTCTCGCCGTCGGCGACGAGCATCGGCACGAAGCCCTGCGCATTCTGCGCGAGATAAGCGTCGCTTTTCTGTTCGCCCGCGATCAGGCTGACCTCGACGCGCTCGTAGGCAAGGCCTTTGAGGTTCAGCGCAATGCGGACGCGATAACTCGCCGAGGAGCGGAAATAGTCGTGGAGGACGAGGCTGGTCATGGCCCCGCCTAATGCCCGTCCTTCGGCATCTCCGCAATCCATTGCCGGAGCAGCGCCGCGCCTTCCTTGTGCACCGTCGAGCGGCTGAGTTCGGGCATCGCGATTCCCGCCTCGAGGCTTTCGAGGCGATAGATGAGAAAGCTGTGGTCGGGATCGCCCGGCTTTATCGCGAACTCCATCCCGCCGCTGCCGCGCCCGGCCGCGGTGGGGCGCTTGCCGATGCCATAGTTGACGCCGATGGGGTCGGTCCAGCGCAGGAACAGCCCGCTGTTCGACGCGCTACCCCGCGGGTTGTGGCAATGGGCGCAATTGACGTCGAGATAGGCGCGCGCGCGCTGCTCGAGCGAACCGCTCGCGGGGTCGTCCCAGCGCGGCATCGGCGCTGTAGTCCTCGGAACCTTGACGAAGAAGCGTGCGAAATCGGGGCGGCTGAGCGCGGTGCCGAAGTCGATATTCGCCGCCTTGGGCCCGATCGGCACGATCGTCCCCGCCTTGCTGTGGCATTCCTTGCACTGATTCTTGTTCGGCACCGCATAGCGGATGCTGTGCGCCGCGCCGTCGGGGCTCTTGAAGCTCACCGGCACGCGCCGCCCCGCGATGGCGAGCGTCGCGTCCTTGCCGTCGGCGTCCCAGATATAGGGCAGCGCGGTCCAGCCGCTGGCGCGGTGGAGGAGCAGCCGCGTCTCGACCGGCCGGCCGCCATTCTGTTCGGGCCAGCCGAAGCTCTTCACGATCAGGCTGCCGACCGGAAAGTCGATATGCCCGTCCGCCGCGACGCGCGCCTGCTGCCCCGCCGGCACCCAGATCAGCCGGTGCTTCTCGGCATAGTCGCTGAACAAGGGCGTGTGCAGCGTATAGGGCAGCAGCGCATCGACCGGCTCGCTCGTCCCGGCGCGGAAAATCCCGAAGGCGGAGAGCTTCGCCGGCATGTCCGCGCTGTCGATCACCGCCTGGTTCGGCCCCGGTTCGGAGACCGCGACCGCACCGCTCGCGCACAGCAGCGCCGCGGCGAAAGCTGCGGCGACGCGCTTCACTGGACCCGCGCCTCCATGCTTTCCGGCAGGGTGATGCCGGGCAGCGGCGCCGGCGCCTCGCCCTTCAGGTCCGCGGGCGACGGCTTGGCCTCGCTCTGCGGCGTCCCGACGTCGGGCAGGTTCAGCGACAGCACCGCGACGTCGTCGTTGACGACCGCGCTCCCCGCGCCGTCCCACAGCACCGGCGGGATGCTCCCGCCCATCGCCGCCGCGATCTCGGCTCCGCCCGGAAAGGCCGGCGCGAAGCCCGCCTTGCCGTGCTGATTGTCCCAGACGGCGATATCCTTGGGCAGCGGCTGGTATTTCTCGTCCTTGTAGGGATAGCGATAGCCGACGATCATCACATTGGCGGTGCCGTTGTCGGCCAGCATATTGTCGAAGACCTCGACCCGGCTGTTCGCCATCACCAGCACCCCGGTGCCGGTCGGCACGCTGGCGACGATATTGCCCTTCGGCGCGAAGTTCGGCGTGCTGTTGTCGTTCACCATATTGTCGAAGACACGGACATTGTGGCCGCCCTGCTGCGGCAGGCTGGGCAGGTCGAACACCAATATGCCGCCGGTGTTCTTGGTCGCGACATTGTCGTGGACGTCGGCGTCGTAGCAATTCTCGATCTCGATCCCCGCGACATTCTCCATCGCGATCGAATCGCGCACGACGATATTCTTCGACTGGCCGACATAGATGCCCGCGTCCGACGCGCCGCGGACATAGACGCTGTCGATCAGCACGTCGCTGCTCTCGACCGGATAGATGCCGTAGGCGCCGTTGGTTTCCTTCGGCCCCGCGGTCCATTCGACGCGGAGCTGGTGATAGACGATGCGGTCGGCGCCCTTCGACTTGATGCCGTCGCCTTTCGTGTTCAGCACCGCGAAATTGGTGAGATAGACGTCGTCGGAAGTGACGAGCAGCCCCTCGCCCGCGCCCTGCTGGCCCGCGAAATCGAGGATCGAACCCTCGCCAGCCTTCGTCCCCGCGCCGCGCACCGTGACATTGTCGACGTCGAGCGACAGCCCGTCGGTCAGCGTCCACGTTCCCGCGCCCAGTTCGACGACGTCGCCCGGTTCGGCGAGGATCAGCGCTTCCTGTAATTTCTCGTTCGCATCGGGGGTGCCGGCGCTGACGCTGATCGTCTTCGCGGCGGCGGGCGCCGCGGCGACGGCGAGCGCGGCAAAGGACAGCAGGGCTGCGCGCGGCAAATAGGTGACTCGCATATCTCTCTCCCTTGTTTTGCCCGTGTCATGCGGCAAGAGTGAGCGGAAGCCAAGCCATGTTGCTGACATCGGTGTAGTTAAAATAGGGGGGAGAGGTCGCAATGTTTCACATCTATCTCGTGGCGCTCGTCGCGCTCGCCGTTCCAGCCGCCGCCGCCGCGGCTCCGGCGCCGATCACAGGGCGGTGGAAGACCGACGACGGCAAGGGCATCGTCGACATCATGCCGTGCGGCGCCAAGCTGTGCGGCCGCATCCACCGCCTGCTGATCGACCAGCCCGCGGGAGGCCAGCGCGACGAGCGCAATCCCGACAAGGCCAAGCGCGGACGGCAGGTGACGGGGCTGCAAATCTACTGGGACCTGATCCCGCACGACGGCGGCTGGCGCGGCCAGGGCTACAGCCCCGAGGACGGGCGCTATTACAAGGCGCATCTCCGCGTCAGGGGCAACAAGCTGACGATGAAGGGGTGCGTCGCGGTTTTCTGCCGCACGGTAACCTGGACGCGGGTGAGTTGAGACCCTCCCGCGAGCGGAAGGGAGTCTGTCAGGGCGCGTCGCCCAGGATCCAGTCGACCCCGGCGGCGACGTGGATCCGCGCGGCATCGTAGATCGGCAGCACATTGGCATCGGGATCGACGAGCATGACGAGCTCGGTACAGGCGAGCACCAGCGCCTGGACGTCCTGCTTGGCGATGTCGGTGATGAAGGTGCGCATCGTGCGCCGCGAATCCTCGGTCACCTTGCCCTGCATCAGCTCATCGTAGATGATGCGGTCGATTTCCTCGGCGCGGCTGCCGTCATAGGGGGCGAGCGTCAGGCCGTAGCGTACGAGCCGCTGGCGATACCAGGCTTCGGTCATCACGTTGCGCGTGCCGATGACGGCCGCCGACTTGACGCCATCGGCGCGGATCTTTTCCCCCGTTTCGTCGACGATGTGGAGGAGCGGGATCGAGATCGCCGCGGCGACCTCTTCCGCCACCTTGTGCATCGAATTGGCCGCGATCATCAGCGCCGTCGCGCCCGCATCCTCGAGCCGCTTCGCCGATTCGATCAGCACATCCTTCGCGTGCGCCCATTGCTCGGGCGTGGTCAGCCGCGACAGCTCGCAATAATTGAGGCTTTCGAGCAGGATCGGCGCCGAACAGCTCGTCCCGATCCGCTTCTGCACGCCCTTGTTGAGATGGCGATAATAGATTTCGGTCGACGCCCAACTCATGCCGCCGATCAGGCCGATTTTACGCATAATTCCTCCATCGGTTGCGGCACCGGCCCGCCCCCCCACCCGGCCTCCCGATCATAGTATCCTATGGGAGGCCGGGTGGGGGAGCGGGCCGGTGCCGCCTGCGCCGTCAAGACGCAGAAAACTAGTGCCCGCCGCCGTTCAACGCCTTGACGATGTCGTCGGCCATCTTCTTGGCGTCGCCGAGCAGCATCATCGTCTGGTCCATGTAAAAGACGTCGTTGTCGACCCCGGCATAGCCGACCCCGCCCATCGAGCGCTTCACGAACAGCACCGTCTTCGCTTTTTCGACGTCGAGCACCGGCATGCCGTAGATCGGCGACGTCTTGTCGGTCTTCGCCGCCGGATTGGTCACGTCGTTGGCCCCGATGACGAAGGCGACGTCGGCCTGCGCGAATTCCCCATTGATGTCCTCGAGCTCGAACACCTCGTCATAGGGGACGTTCGCCTCGGCGAGCAGCACGTTCATATGGCCGGGCATGCGTCCCGCGACCGGGTGGATCGCATATTTGACGTTCACGCCCTCTTTTTTGAGCACATCGGCCATTTCGCGCAGCGCGTGCTGCGCCTGCGCGACCGCCATGCCGTAACCGGGGACGATGATGACGTTCTCGGCCTGGCTCATCAGGAACGCCGCGTCGTCGGCGCTGCCCGGCTTCCACGGACGCTGTTCCTTCGACCCGCCGCCCGAAGCCGCGGCGTCGGCGCCAAAACCGCCCGCGATCACGCTGATGAAGCTGCGGTTCATCGCGCGGCACATGATGTAGGAGAGGATCGCACCCGACGAACCGACGAGCGCGCCGGTGATGATCATCGCCGTATTGTGGAGCGTGAAGCCCATCGCCGCCGCGGCCCAGCCCGAATAGCTGTTGAGCATCGACACCACGACCGGCATGTCGGCGCCGCCGATCGGGATGATCAGCAGGAAGCCGATCACGAAGCTGAGGCCCGTGACGGTCCAGAACACCCAAGGGCTCTGGTCGACGGTGAAATAGGCGACGAGGCCGATGATCGCGGCGAGCGTGCCGAGGTTGATGACGTGGCGCAGCGGCAGCATGATCGGCGCGCCCGACATATTGCCGTTGAGCTTCAGGAAGGCGATGACCGACCCCGAAAAGGTGATCGCGCCGATCGCGATGCCCAGGCCCATCTCGACGCGGCTGACGGTGAAGATCTGCCCCGCCGCATCGGCGATGCCGAAGGCGCCGGGGTTGAGATAGGCCGCCGCCGCCACCGCGACCGCGGCAAGGCCGACGAGGCTGTGAAACGCCGCGACGAGCTGCGGCATCGCGGTCATCGCGATCTTGCGCGCCATGACGATGCCGATGACGGCACCGATGCCGATCGCGACGAGGATTTCGATCAGGCCGACCGTATCGAGAACAAAGCTTCCGTCTCCGTCGAGAACCATCGCCTCGGGCGCATGAGTGATCATGGTGGTGACCACCGCGATCGTCATGCCGATCACGCCGAAGCGGTTCCCGCTCTGCGCCGTCGCCGGGCTCGACAGCCCGCGCAGCGCGAGGATGAAGAGGATGCCCGACACCAGATAGGCGATGGCCGCGTAAGGATTTACCGCGCCATGGTTGCCGGTCGCGGCCGAAAGAATCGCTTGGACGTCCATCTCAGCGTCCCTTCTTCTTGTACATCGCGAGCATGCGCGACGTGACGGCGAAACCGCCGAAGATGTTGATGCTCGCCATCACGACCGCGGCGAGGCCGAGCCATTTCGACGAGGCCGAACCCGCCGCGGCGCTGGCGATCAGCGCGCCGACGATGATCACCGACGAAATGGCGTTGGTGACGCTCATCAGCGGCGTGTGCAGCGCCGGGGTCACCGACCAGACGACGAAATAGCCGACGAAACAGGCCAGAATGAAAATCGAAAAAATCGCAATGAAGTCCATGATATGTCTTCCGATCTTCGTTGGTTATCCGAGCAACCGCTCGTTCACGACCTTGCCGCCCTGCGTGAGGCGCACCGCGTTGCCGATTTCCTCGTCGAGCAGGGGCTTGCCCGCCTCCTTGTCCCAGAAGGCCGAGAGGAAGTTGAACAGGTTGCGGCTGAACAAGGCGCTGGTGTCGGCGGGCATCAGCGCGGCGATATTCTGCGCGCCGATCACGGTGACGCCGTGGATGCGCTTCGTCTCGCCCGCGACCGAGCCCTCGACATTGCCGCCGCTTTCGGCCGCCATGTCGACGATCACGCTGCCGCTGCGCATCGTCGCGAGCTGTGCGTCGCTGATCAGCCGCGGCGCGGGACGCCCGGGGATCAGCGCGGTGGTGATGACGATATCCTGCTTGGCGATGTGCGACGACACGAGTTCGGCCTGCGCCGCCTTATATTCGTCGGACATTTCGGTGGCGTAGCCGCCCGCGCCCTCGCCCTCGATCCCCGCGACGCTCTCGACGAAGATCGGCTTGGCGCCGAGGCTGAGGATCTGTTCCTTGGTCGCGGCGCGCACGTCGGTGGCGCTGACCTGCGCCCCAAGGCGCCGCGCGGTCGCGATCGCCTGCAGCCCCGCGACGCCGACGCCCATGATGAACGCCTTGGCGGCGCTTACCGTGCCCGCGGCGGTCATCATCATCGGGAAGGCGCGGCCATAGGCGTTCGCGGCGATCAGCACCGCCTTGTAGCCGGCGAGATTCGCCTGGCTGGAGAGGATGTCCATCGACTGCGCGCGCGTGATGCGCGGCATGAACTCCATTGCGAGGGCTTCGATCCCGAGTTTCGCATAGGCATCGACGCGCTCGCGCTCGCCAAAGGGGTTCAACCCGGCGGCGAGCCATGCGCCGTCGGCGAAGCCCGACAGCGTCTTGGGGTCGGGTCCCTGGATGCCGAGGATGATGTTCGCGCCCTTCAGCGCATCGGCGCGGCTGCCGACACTGGCGCCCGCGGCGGCATAATCGGCGTCGGCGATCGAGGCTGGCTCGCCCGCCCCCGCCTCGACGGCAACATCGGCCCCCAAGCCAATGAATTTCTTCACGGTTTCCGGGGTCGCAGCGACACGGGTCTCGCCGGGGGCGAGTTCCTTCAGAACGGCGATGCGCATGCCGGGCCGGTCAGGACGCGAGCAGGAGCACGACGAAGGCGGTCACGGCGATCGTGATGATCGCCCCCACCTTGAACAGGCTCAGGAAGCCCGAATAGGTTTCCTGTGCCGCTTTCATTTCCTGTTCGGACGCCATGGCTCTTCCCCTTTTGCTGCTCGCTTCGCGCACGCGCCGCGCGCGCGGGATCGAAATCTGGATTCGCGCTGGTCTTAGCCACGCCTCCCGCGATGCTCAAGGGGCGGAATGGTGCGCGCCGCCCGCGGCCAAAGCCGGACGGCCTTAATCGCCCCTTTACCCCTCTTGCATAAAACGGGCGGGGAGAGCGGAACAGCGGCCGGATCGGGCCGGCGAAGGGGCAGATTCGAGAGCGATGGCGAGCACGCGCGACACACGAACGGTGATGATCGTCGACAGCGAAGCAGCACAGCAGCGCTTCCTGTCGGCGCTGGTGTCGCGTGGCGGCTGGCGCAGCACCGTGGCGGCGGACACCGACACCGCGCTCGCCAAATTGGGCACGCAGGAGGGCATGGCGCTCGACGCGGTGCTCGTCGACCAGGGCGCACCCGGGATCGCCATCCCCGAATTCGTCGCCGAACTGCGCCGCTGGCGCCCCGCGCTACCGCTGATCGTCATCACGATGCGCAACGGGGTCGAGGTCGCGGTGAGCGCGATGCGCGCGGGCGCGAGCGATTTCGTGCAAAAACCCATCGCCCCCGATCGGCTGCTCGGCGCGCTCGACCGCATCGCCTCGACCGCCGGCCCGCAGGGCGAGCTTCGCCCGCTGACCGAAAAGCTCCGCGCGCCGCTCGCCTTCGAGGAGATCATCGGGTCGAGCCCCAATTTCCGCAGCGCGCTCGCGATCGCCGCCAAGGCCGCGCGCGCGCGTGTGCCCGTCATGATCAACGGCAAGCCGGGCACCGGCAAGGAAGTCTTCGCCCGCGCGATCCATAGCGCGAGCCCGCGCGCGCGCGGCCAGCTCGTCATGGTCGATTGCTCGGCGGTGTCGCCGGGGCTGATCGGATCGGGCCTGTTCGGCCACGAACGCGGCGCCTTTCCGGGCGCCTTCGACCGCCAGATCGGCCGGATCGTCCAGGCCGACGGCGGCAGCATCATCATCGACCATGTCGAGTGCATCCCGCTGGAAACGCAGGCGAAGCTCGTCGAATTCCTGAACACGGGCGAGGTGCAGATGATCGGCGGCACGATCCGCCAGAGCGTCGACGTCCGCATCATCTCGACCAGCGCGAGCCCGCTCGACAAGCTGATCGAGGCGGGGCATTTCCGCGAGGACCTGTTTTATGCGCTGTCGAGCGCGCAATTCACCCTGCCCTCCTTGAGCGAGCGGCGCGGCGATGTCGGCCCGCTCACGCGCCACCTGCTCGCGCGGATCGGCGGGCTTCCCGGCATGGGCCCGATCGGCGTCACCGACGACGCGCTCCGCCTGCTCGCCGCCTATGCCTGGCCGGGCAATGTCCGCCAGCTCCAGGATGTGTTGTTCCGCGCCGCGGTCGCGAGCAAGACCGACGTGCTCACCAGCGCCGATTTTACCGCGATCGAGGCCGCGCTGGGCGGCAGCGGGTCGAACGGACAGGGCGAGATCGCGATCAACGGCGAAGCGATCGGCGTCACCCTCTACCTTCCCGACGGCAATCTGCGCCCGCTCGAAGAAATCGAGGCCGACGTGATCCGCCTCGCGATCGGCCATTACCGCGGCCGGATGAGCGAGGTCGCGCGGCGGCTCGGCATCGGGCGCTCGACCCTCTATCGCAAGCTCAGCGATCTTGGCATCGATACCG
This sequence comes from Sphingopyxis sp. GW247-27LB, assembly GCF_002277025.1. Classification (GTDB taxonomy): domain Bacteria; phylum Pseudomonadota; class Alphaproteobacteria; order Sphingomonadales; family Sphingomonadaceae; genus Sphingopyxis. Next base: position 377,090 of record NZ_NIWD01000002.1, on the reverse strand, counting down.
CCGCATAATATAAGTCTGGACTTATATAATTACCGATTGATATGATCCCAGCCATCAGCCGGGAGAATCATCATGGCGTTCGATACCATCCAGCAAGCCGCCCTCGTCGTCCGCAAGGTCGAAGACACCACCCACGAAGGCCAGCCCGCGCGTGCCGTCGTCGCTTCGCGCGACTATGCGACCGGAATCGACGACCTGTGGAACGCGATCACCGACAAGGCGCGCATCCCGCGCTGGTTCGCACCGGTCGAGGGCGACCTCACCCTCGGCGGAAAATACCAGATCAAGGGCAATGCCGGCGGCACCGTCACCGCGTGCGAACCGCCGCGCAGCTTCGCGCTGACCTGGGAGTTCGGGGGCGGCACGAGCTGGGTCGAGGTCGGGCTGGCCGAAGCCGGCGACGGCGGCACCCGCCTGACGCTGCGCCATATCGCGCCGCTCGACGACAAGTCGGAGGAGTTCTGGGACCGCTTCGGCCCCGGCGCGGTCGGCGTGGGTTGGGACCTGTCGCTGCTCGGCCTCGCATGGCACCTCGAAACCGGTGAGGCGGTGAAGGAACGCTTCGCCGAAGAGACCTGGCCGCTGAGCGACGAAGGCAAGGCCTTCGCGACGTCGAGCAGCGACGCGTGGACCGCCGCATCGATCGCCTATGGAACCGCCGCGGACGCCGCGAACCGCGCGGGCGCCGACACGACCGCCTTCTACACCGGCGGCGCCGCGCCCCAATGATTCAAGCCTGATGCACGCCTTCGACATCCTCGGCGACCCGGTACGTCGCCGCATCCTCGAACTCCTCGCCGAGGGCGTGCGGAGCTCGGGCGAGGTCGTCGAGGTGATCGCCGCCGAGTTCGGCATCACGCAGCCCGCGGTGTCGCAGCATCTGCGCGTCCTGCGCGACCATGGCTTCGCGACCGCCCGCGCCGAGGGGCGACGCAGGATTTATGCCGTCGCACCCGAGCGTTTCGACGAGATCGACGCCTGGGTGCAACGCTTCCGGCGCACATGGGAGCCGCGCTTCGAAGCGCTGGCGACCGAGGTGGCGCGGGGGAAGAAGGCGCGGACGATGGAAGGTGAAAACTGATCCCACTCCTGCAAGTGGGAGGGGAACTAAGCGGTCAGTGCCGCATCCCGCAACCCGCGCCAGATGCGCAAGGCCTGCCGGTTTTCCGCAATGTCGTGCACGCGCAAGAGCTGCGCGCCCTGCGACGCCGCCTGATAATGCAGCGCCACCGTCCCGCCCAACCGTTGGTCGGCCGGCGCTTCATTGTCGAGCGCGCCGATCATCCGTTTGCGGCTGGCTCCGAACAGGATCGGGCAGCCGAGCGTGTGGAACAGCGCCAGACCGTTCACCAGCGCCAGATTGTCGGCGATCCCCTTGCCGAAGCCGAGCCCCGGATCGACGATGATCTTCGCGGGATCGACCCCCGCGGCGACGCACGCCGCGATGCGCTCGGCGAGCATGTCGTACACCTCGAACAGCACATGATCGTAGCCGCCGCCCTCGTGCGGGTCGCTCTTCGCCGACGGCGCGTGCATCAGCACCACCGGGCAGCCCGCGCGCGCGACGGCGTCCATCGCGCGGTCGTCGTAGCGGAGCGCCGAAATATCGTTGACGATCGTCGCGCCCGCCGCGAGCGCCGCTTCCATCACCGCCGCCTTGCGCGTGTCGATCGACACCGCGACGCCGCCTTTCGCGAGCGCCGCGACGACGCCCTCGACGCGCGCGATCTCGTCGCCTTCCCAGACCAGCGGCGCGCCGGGCCGCGTCGATTCGCCGCCGACATCGAGGATCGCGGCGCCCGCCGACGCCATCGCGAAGCCCGCCTCCGCCGCCGCCGCGGCATCGACATGCTTGCCGCCGTCGGAGAAGCTGTCGGGCGTGACGTTGAGGATACCCATCAATTGCGGTTCGCTCAGCCGCACCGTCCGCGCACCGAGCGCCAGCGCACCGCGCGGGCGCTGCACCGCGGCGCGCTGCACGGTTGCCGCTTCACCGAGCGCATCGGGCATGGCGGCGATCCAGTCCCCGAGCTGGGGAACCGGCACGACCGCCGATCGAACCGTGCCGCTGTCACGCAGGCTGACGTGCCACGCGGCGAACCAGAGCATCGTGTCGGCGAGCCGCAGGCAGGCGTCGTCCAGCTCGTGCGGCCGGTCGACGAAACAGGCCGGGCGGCAATAGATTTTGGCGCCGGGCGAGACGGCGCCGAGGCCGGGCCTGGTCAGTGGTGCGAACATGCCCGTTCCCCCCTATCCGTCGCCCCTGCGAAGGCGGGGGCCGCTGGCATCATTGAACCGCCACGTCGTGGTAAGCCGACTACGGCCCCCGCCTTTGCGGGGGCGACGATCATTCTTGCCTGTTACGCCTCGTTCGCGAGCAGCCAATCCTGCCGCACCGCGTCGATCACGCGCAATTGCTTGCCGTCGTCGACGTGCCAGAAGGTCCAGCCGTTGCAGCTCGGCGCGCCCTGCACGCCCGCGCCGACCTTGTGGATCGACCCCGGGGCCTGTCCCTCGCAATCGAGGCTGCCGTCGACGCGCACCTTGGCCTTCCAGCGGCGTTTCGTGTCGGTGAGCACCGTCCCGGGTGCGATCATCCCGCATTCGACGAGCGTGCCGAAAGCGACGCGCGTCGCCGCCTTGGGCGCCATCATCGTCTTCACCGCGCTTTCGTCGAGCGGCAGCGCCATCTCGATGCGCTCCTTCGCCGCCGCGATATAATCATCCTCGCGCTCGATGCCGATGAAATGGCGCCCGAGCCGCTTCGCGACCGCGCCGGTGGTGCCGGTGCCGAAGAAGGGGTCGAGAATCACGTCGCCGGGGTTCGAGCAGGCGAGCAGGATGCGATAGAGCAGCGCCTCGGGCTTCTGCGTCGGGTGAACTTTCGTTCCGCCCTTCTTCAAGCGCTCCTGCCCACCGCAGATAGGGATCAGCCAGTCCGAACGCATCTGCAATTCGTCGTTCAGCGTCTTCATCGCGCGATAGTTGAAGGTGTAGCGCGCCTTTTCGCCCATCGACGCCCAGATCAGCGTCTCGTGCGCGTTGGTGAAGCGCGTGCCCTTGAAATTGGGCATCGGGTTCGCCTTGCGCCACACGATGTCGTTGAGGATCCAGTATCCCTGATCCTGCAGCGCCGCGCCGACGCGGAAGATATTGTGATAGCTGCCGATCACCCAGATGCTGCCGCCGGGCTTCAGGATGCGCTTCGCTTCCTTGAGCCACGCATGGGTGAAGCGGTCGTAGGTCGCGAGGCTGTCGAACTTGTCCCAATCGTCGTCGACCGCATCGACCTGGCTACCGTCGGGGCGCAGCAGGTCGCCGCCGAGCTGGAGATTGTATGGCGGGTCGGCGAAGATCATGTCGACCGACGCCGCGGGCAGCGAGCGCATCATCTCGACGCAATCGCCCTGCAATATGCTGTCGAGCGGAAGGTCCGTGCGCGCCGTTTTCGCCGCGCGCTGCTTTACCGCCGGGGCCTTGACCCGCTCCATCACACCCATGCCGCTTGCCCCTGTTTCATTGCAAAGAAGGCCTTGATGAGTCCGGCGGAGTCCGCCGTCAAGCTCAGGATTCTAAGGAATCCGCGTGTCCAAATGGTTAAGGGGATGAGAACGAAAGGAGTCTGCCACGACATATGGAGCCTGTCGCGACTCGGAGACTCAACCACTGGTGGTGTGACCGGGAGGACTCAGTGGCGAAAAAATTCCTCTCCCTTGGGAGGAGAGGAATCAAATCCCCGGATCGACCCCGGTCAGGTCGACCGAGCGTTCCCACAATTCGCGCGCCAGCTTCGGGTCGCGCGCCATGCTCGTTGCGCGCGCCGGGCCCGAACGGCCGGTCACCTCGCCCAGCCCCTGCGGCCCCAGATAGTCGCCGCCCTGGACGTTCGCTCCGGTCGCCGCCTGCAGCGTCGGCCACGCACCCTGCGCCGCGCTGTTGAAGAAGGGCGTCGCGAGCGGGGTCATATAGCGCAGCGGCAACGGAAGGTGCCGCGTCAGCTCGGTGAGCGCGACGCCGGGATGGCAGCCGATCGCCTGCGTCGCCCGCCCCGCGGCACCGAGGCGCCGGTCGAGCTCGAACATCGTGAGCAGGTTGGCGAGCTTGCTCGTCTGGTAACGCTGCCAATTATGGTAGCTGCGGCTCGCGTCGAGATCGCTGTAATCCATCAGGCCGCCCTTGTGCGCGAGGCTCGCGGTGATCACGATGCGGTCGTCGACATGCGGATGAACAAGGCCCGTGAAGGCGAAGGGGCCGAGGTGATTGACCCCGAACTGCAGCTCGAAACCCTGTTTCGTCAATGTGCGCGGCGGGATCATCACGCCGGCATTGTTGATCAGCACGTCGATCCGCGGCCCCGCGAGCACCGCCGCCGCCGCGTCGCGCACCTGATCGAGGTCGGCGAGATCGAGCCGCAGAAAGCTGAACTCGGCCTTGGGCGCGTCGGCGCGGATCGCCGTCATCGCCGCATCGACGCGTGCCTCGTCGCGACACGCGAGCACGACATGCGCGCCGCGCGCGGCCAGTATCTTCGCGGTTTCGAAGCCGATCCCGGCATTGGCGCCGGTGACGAGGAAGCGCCGCCCGGTCTGCACGCCGACATTTTCGGCGCTGAATCCGCTGCGCATGCTCTCTCCCCTCCTCAGGCCCCTGCGTCAGACCAGCTGCATTTGCGCGACCGGTGCAAAACTGGTCCGGTGGAGCGGCGTCGGACCGTGCTGGCGCAGCGCCGCGAGATGCTCGCGCGTACCATAGCCCATGTTCGTCGCCCAGCCAAAGACCGGATAGTCGCGCGCCGCGGCGACCATGATGCGGTCGCGATGCTCCTTCGCGATGATGCTCGCCGCCGAAATGCAGGGGTGCAGCGCGTCGCCGCCGACCACCGCGCGGGCGCGATATCTCCAGCGCGGCAGCCGGTTGCCGTCGACCAGCACCTCGTGCGGGTCGCAGCCCAGCGCCTCGACCGCGCGCGTCATCGCGAGGAAGGTCGCCTGCAGGATGTTGATCGCGTCGATCTCGGCGACGCTCGCCTCGCCAACGCCCCAGCGGCAGCGCGTCTTGATCAGGATTTCCAGCTCGCCGCGCCGCTTCGCGGTCAGCTTCTTGCTGTCATCGAGCCCGTCGATCCCGTCCTCGCACAGGATCACCGCGGCCGCGACCACCGGCCCCGCAAGCGGCCCGCGCCCGGCTTCGTCGACACCCACCGTTAGATACGCCACGGCGGATACCTTCGATATTCACCCGCTTGATAGAGGCAGAGGCGGTTCCCCGCGGGATCGGTCAGTCGCGCCTCGCGCCAGCCCCATTCCTCGTCCTTCGGCATCTGGTCGAAGCGCACCCCGCGCCGCGCGAGATAGGCGACCCAGGCGTCGAGCGCCCCGCTCTCCAGATACGCCGTCGCGCCGCCCGCCGTGCCGTCACCGACGTGAATCGACAGAGTCACGCCGTTGGCCGCCTCGAAGCGCGCATAACCCCCAATTCCTTCAGCACCCGGACTGTCGACGATCTGCGTCAGCCCCATCTGCTTGTAGAAGGCGACCGACGCCGCATAGTCGGTCGCGGGCAGCGTGATCTGGTTGAGCGCGGGCCCCGTGAACAGCCCGTCGTTGCGCACCGCCTGCTGCCCCATCGGGCCGTGCCCCTCGCCCAGCCCCGGCGCATCGAGCAGCGCGAGGCGCACGAAATCGCGCGCGCGCGCGACCGCGGGCTCGATCGGCATGCCCTGCGCCAAACCGCACGCGATCGCGCTCGCCAGCGTGCAGCCGGTGCCGTGGGTGTGCGGCGTGTCGATCCGCGGCGCCTCCCAGCGCGCGACCTCGCCCGCGTCCGGTTCGAGCAGGCGGTCGGTCACCGTGTCGCCCTCGCCGTGCCCACCCTTGACGAGCAGCGCGCAGCCGTGCGCGAGGATCGCCTCCTCGCCGCCCAGCGCCGCCAGCTCGCCGAGGTTCGGCGTCGCCACCGCCGCGCGCGCCAGCAGCGCCTCGAACGCGCGGATCGTCGCGGCGTCGGCGAGCACCGAGCCGCTCGTCGAGACCATCACCGGGTCGAACACGACCGGCGCGCCGGCAAGGTCGGGCCGGGCGAGCCGCTCAGCGACCGCCGCGGCGGTTTCGGCGCTGCCGATCATCCCGATCTTGACCGCATCGACGCCGATATCCGACGCGATGCTGTCGATCTGCATCAGCACCATGTCGGTCGGCACCGGATGCACGCCCTGCACGCCGAGCGTGTTCTGCGCGGTGATCGCGGCGATGGCGGTCATCGCGTGGCCGCCGAGCATCGTCACCGTCTTGATGTCGGCCTGGATGCCTGCGCCGCCCCCGCTGTCGGACCCGGCGATGATCAGGACGCGCGCGGTCATCGAACAGGCTCGAAGTGAAAAATCATCGCGCGCCCGGATGCCGCCGCTCGGTCGACGCCGGGAACTTCGCCAGCGCCGCGCCTTCGCGCAACGGGCGGTCGAGCAGGTCGCCGCCGCAATTGGGGCAGCGCTCGTCGAGCTTGTCGGCACAATCGGCGCAGAAGGTGCACTCGAACGAGCAGATGAAGGCGCCGTGGATATTGGCGGGCAGGTCGCGGCCGCAGCGTTCGCAATCGGGTCGCATTTCCAGCATGTCTATTCTCCTGCGGCGACGCGCACTGCGTCGCAGATCATGTCGACGACCCGCTCGACCTCGCCGGCGTCGTCGCCCTCGGCCATCACGCGGATCACGGGTTCGGTGCCCGAGGCGCGGATGACGAGGCGGCCGCGGCCGTCGAGCGCGCCCTCCCCCTCGGCGATCGCCGCCTGGACCTGCGCGTCGTCGAGCGGCTTGCCGCCCTTGAAGCGCACATTCTTCAAAAGCTGCGGCACCGGGTCGAACTGGTGGAGCAATTCGCTCGCGGGCTTGCCCGACGTCACCAGCTCGGCGAGCACCTGGAGCCCGGCGAGCGTCCCGTCGCCGGTCGTCGCATGGTCGGACAGGATCATGTGCCCCGACTGTTCGCCGCCAACGTTGAAGCCGCCGCTCTTCATCCGTTCGAGCACATAGCGGTCGCCGACCTTGGTGCGCTCGAGGCGCAGCCCCTCGCCCTCCAGAAAGCGTTCGAGGCCGAGGTTCGACATCACCGTCGCGACGACGCCGCCGCCCTTCAGCCGCCCCTGCCGCGCCCAGCTCGCGCCGATCAGCCCCATGATCTGGTCGCCGTCGACGATCGCGCCCTTTTCGTCGACCACGATCAGCCGGTCGGCGTCGCCGTCGAGCGCGATACCGATGTCGGCCCCGCTCGCGACGACGGTTTCCTGCAGCAGCCCCGGCGCGGTCGAGCCGCAGCGGTCGTTGATGTTGATGCCGTTGGGTTCGACCCCGATCGCGACGACGTCGGCGCCCAGTTCCCAGAACACCGTGGGCGCGCTGTTGTAGGCGGCGCCGTTGGCGCAATCGACGACGATCTTCAGCCCGTCGAGCCGGGCCGCCTCGGGCAGGCTCTGCTTCACCGCGTGGATATAGCGGCCGCGCGCGTCCTCGATCCGCTTGGCGCGCCCGATCTGCGCGGGGGCGGCGAGCTTCGGCTGCTGCGCGAGCAGCAGCTCGATCTGCGCCTCGTCCTCGTCCGACAGCTTGTAGCCGTCGGGACCGAACAGCTTGATTCCATTGTCGTGAAAGGGATTGTGGCTGGCCGAGAGCATCACCCCCAGGTCGGCGCGCATCGAATGCGTCAGCATCGCCACGGCCGGGGTCGGCATCGGGCCGACCTGGACCACGTCCATGCCGACGCTGGTGAAGCCCGCGACGAGCGCGTTCTCGAGCATATAGCCCGAGAGGCGCGTGTCCTTGCCGATGACGACGCGGTGCTTGTGCGTGCCGCGCAGGAAATGGGCGCCGGCCGCCATGCCGACGCGCATCGCCACTTCGACCGTCATCGGAATCTCGTTCGTCATCCCGCGGATACCGTCGGTTCCGAAAAACTTGCGCATGGCACCTCTGCTACTTAAGCCGAACATCAGGACAAGAGCTTGCCCCGGCACCCCCGGGATGGCCCTAGGTCACCCATTTTTGCTTGGCAAGCAGGCCAGCGACTGCCCGGGGAATTTGAACGTGAAATCCGCATGGGTCATCCTCTCGGCGCTGGTCGTTGGAATGCTGCTGGGAGTCGGCGTGGAAAGCTGGTCGCCCGGCGGGGCGAGCGCGTCGCTGCGCATCGTCGAGCCCGTCGGCATCCTCTGGCTCAACGCGCTCAAGATGACGATCGTGCCTTTGATCGTCGCGCTGCTGATCACCGGCATCACCGCGACCGCCGACGCCGCGCGCGCGGGGGCGCTCGCCGCGCGCGCGGTCGCGACCTTCATCGCCGCGATCGTCATCACCGGCGCCATGTCGCTGCTGCTCACGCCGCTGCTGCTGCGGCTTTTCCCGCTGTCGACCGCGGCTGCCGATGCGCTTCGCCACGGGCTCGGCGGAGTGGTGGAAACGCCGGCTTCACCGACCTTCGCCGACTATCTGCTCAGCCTGGTGCCGACCAACCCGATCGCCGCCGCGGCCGATACCGCGGTCCTGCCGCTGATCGTCTTCACCACCATCTTCGCCTTCGCGATCACCCGCATCGGGCCCGAGCAGCGCGCAAGCCTGTCGGGGCTGTTCAAGGCGCTCGGCGACGCGATGCTGGTCGTGATCGGCTGGGTGCTCGCGCTGGCGCCGATCGGGGTGTTCGCGCTCGGCTACGCGCTCGCCGTCAAGGCCGGGTTCGCGGCGTTCGGCGGGCTCCTCCATTATGTGCTGATCGTCTCGGGCGTCGGGGTCGCCTGCGTGATCCTGGGCCTGATCCTCGCGTGGCTGGTCGTCGGGGTCGCGCCGCCGCGCTTCGTGCGTGCGATGATCCCGACGCTCGCGGTCGCGCTCAGCACGCAAAGCTCGCTCGCCAGCCTGCCCGCGATGCTCGACGCTTCCAAGACCCTCGGGGTCGATCCCAAAAAGGCCGACATCATATTGCCGCTCGCGGTCGCGCTCTTCCGCTTCACCAGCACCGCGATGAACCTGGCGGTGGTCGTCTACGTCGCCTGGCTGTTCGGCATCGGCCTGACGCCCTGGACGATGGCGATCGGCCTCGCGGTCGCGGTCGCCGCGGCGCTGAGCTCGGTCAGCCTGCCCGGATCGATCAGCTTCGTCACCTCGATCGCACCGATCGCGGTCTCGATGGGGGTTCCGGTCGCGCCGCTCGGCCTGCTCGTCGCGGTCGAGACTTTTCCCGATATCTGGCGTACGCTGGGCAATGTCGTCGCCGACGTCGCCGCCACCAAATATGCCGCCGACGGTGTCGCGGACGAACCTGCAGGAGAAACGCCATGAAATATCGCACGCTCGGCCACGGCCTTCAGGTATCGGCGATCGGGATCGGCTGCATGCCGATGATCAAGGGGGGCAACATCCTCTATGGCGACAATGTCGATCTGGACGAATCGACGCGCACCATCCACCGCGCGATCGACCTCGGCGTCACCTTCTTCGACACCGCCGAAATCTATGGCCCCTTCGCGAACGAGGAACTGCTTGGGCAGGCGATCAAAGGCAAGCGCGAGGGCCTCGTCATCGCGACCAAGTTCGGCTTCCAGTTCGACGGCAAGCGGATCACCGGCGTCGACGGCTCGCCCGCCAACGCTCGCCGCGCGTGCGAAGGCTCGCTCCAGCGGCTCGGCATCGACACGATCGACCTCTTCTACCAGCACCGCGTCGATCCGTCGGTGCCGATCGAGGAGACGGTCGGCGGCATGATGGAGCTGGTCAGGGAAGGCAAGGTCCGCCACATCGCGCTGTCCGAAGCCGGTCCCGACACGCTGCGCCGCGCCGCCAGGGCCGCGCCGATCACCGCGCTGCAGAGCGAATATTCGATATGGGAGCGGGACGTCGAAGAGGAAATCCTGGGCATCTGCCGCGAGAACGGCATCGGTTTCGTCCCCTATTCGCCGCTCGGCCGCGGTTTCCTCGCCGGCACGATCCGCAGCCGCGACGAGCTTCCCGAGCATGACTGGCGGCGGGGCGATCCGCGCTATTCGGACGAGAATCTGCCCGCCAACCTCGCGATCGTCGACGCGATCGCCGGCGTCGCGGCGAAACGCGGCGTCTCGAACGCGCAGGTCGCGCTCGCCTGGCTGCTGGCGCAGGGCGACGACATCGTTCCCATTCCGGGCACCAAGCGCCGCGCGACGATGGAGGACAGCGTCGCCGCCGCCGACGTCACCCTGACCGCCGACGATCTCGCCGCAATCGAAGCGGCGGCCCCGCGCGGCGGCACCAGCGGTCCGCGCTATGGCGAGCAGGGCATGCGGATGGTGCGGATTTAGAGGAGGACGGCGGTTTTTGATCGATTGCGGACCTTCGGATCTTCAGCGAATGGACGGTGGCAACAACCGGCAAGGATCATCGAATGAACCGGAAATTTCTGGTAGGCGTGTTAACCGGGGCGGCTCTTGGCATTTGTGCATGGGGAGCCGCAACGCTGTGGCATCGGGATGATCAACAGCCGCTATATCTCCGTCTCGTCGACGACGATTTTGATTACATTCTCGGATCGGATTACAAGCCTGAAACGGAGGGTCCTACGAGCCTCAAGGTGCTGCGGGACTGCAAGGTAGAAGCCTTTTTGACCGACGCTGGCGGCAATGACGCTGCATCCTCTTCATTCATCGCCCTAGATACAACCCCACCTGAGAAAGTGAATTGCCTGATCGGAGAGGCGCGTATCCGCTCAATGTCGATCGCCATTGTGCGAGGCATCGACACAACGCCGACCGATTGCTTGGGCGGCTGGCCGACGCGATTTCGCGACCGCGAGGCCGGCGATTTCAATTTATGCGTTGGGGGGAAGAATCCAAATCCGATTTACGTGCCCACGCCGCCGCCAAAGCGTTAGTCCGCTTCCGGCCGGAAGCAGGCTTATCTTACATCGTCATCCCGGACTTGATCCGGGATCCATTCTCTGAGCGCCGAATGAATGGATCTCGGATCAAGTCCGGGATGACGAAAACAGGGGAGCAATGTCTGCTCCCCACTCCGAAAGCCGCCTTCCGCCCCAGACCTATCCGCCTGAATCCCTCGTCTCCATCCGCGCGCACAGCGCATCGACCTTCTCCGCAAGCTCGCTGATCCGCATCTGGTCGATTTTCTCGTGCAGCCGCATGATCTCCAGCTCGGCGCGCAGGTTGATCTCGTAATCGAGTTTCTCGGTCAGCCGGTCCTTCGCCGCCTGCCGATTCTGGCTCATCATGATCACCGGCGCCTGGATCGCCGCGAGCATCGACAGCATCAGGTTGAGGAAGATGAAAGGATAGGGATCGAAGGTCAGCCCCAGATGCTCGAGCGCCTTCGAATTGATCAGCATCCACGCGAAGAGCACCAGCGAAAAGCCGATGATGAAGCCCCACGACCCGCCGACCGCGGCGACCCTGTCGGCGAGCCGGGCGCCGAGGCTCGGGCGCGTCGTCGGATCGTCGGCGTCGGCCCCGACGTCGCGACTCGTCGGCGCGCGTTCGGCGATGGCGCGGATGACGCGCCGCTCGCCCGCGTCGAGATCGTCGTAGGGGCAGCCGAGCAGCCGCAGCGACAGGTCCGAAATCTGCTCGTCGCGGCTCATCATGTCGCTAGCCGATCCAGTGCCAGATGCCCGCCGCCATATAGCCGAGCGCGCCGTGCGCCCAGGTCGCGGCGAGCCAGACCGCGATGCCGCCGAACAGGGCATGCGGCCGCGGGATGGTATCGCCCCACGGCGTCATGCCGCTGAGCTGGCGCGCGAAGGGCACGAAGCTCGTCCGTGCCGCCCAGTGGCGCCACGCGTCGCCCATCAGCCGCGCCTTCTTCACGTCCTGCCCCGCCGCCCCGACGAGCGCGAGGAAGGCGATGGTCGCCGACAGCACCATCTGAGCGCCCGTGGGCATGACGAGCGCGTGCGCGAGCGCCCACAGCGCGAAGCCCCACATCATCGGATGGCGCGTGATCGCATAGACGCCGCGCGGCGCGCCCTGCGCGGCGAAGGCGGCGCCGGGCGCGGGGAGCGCGGGGTTGCCGACCAGCGAGCCCATGAAGAGGATGCTCGCAAAGAGCACGATCAGCGACGCAAATGCCCACAGCCCGTCGCCGGCCGCCCACAGCGGCGGTTCGGGCGGCATGCCGCGCCACGCCTGGACGACCATCACCAATGTCGCGATCGCGACCACCGAATAGACGACCTGGAACGGCCGCTCGCCCATCCGCCCGGCGAGCGGCGCGCGCAGCGGGTGCGACAGCAAAAGATGCGTGCCCACGAACAGGATGCAGGTCACGATCAGCAACGTCATCGGTTCCACGGCCCGTCACCTCTCTTCACGGTGCCGCGTCGGTCAGGCGCGGTCTTTATCGGTCACCAGTCATAGGCGTTCGGCAGCGCGCCTTCCACCGGATCGGCATAGCGGTCGCGCAGCCGGTCCTGGCGCGTTGTCAGCGACTGGCGCTTGCCGTCGATCCAAATCGCGGTCGGGCGGCTGCCGAGTTCGAGCGGATCCTTGTCCCATATCACCACGTCGCCGGCACGGCCGGGCCGCAACGACCCGATCTGGCCGTCCATGCCCACCGCGCGCGCCGGGGCGCTGCTGATCGAGGCGAAGGCCTGATCCCAGCTCAGCCCGCTCGCGCCCGGCATTTTGGTCAGCCCGACCAGATTGCCGGCATATTGCGTCGCATAGCCCATTTTATGCGCGTCGTCGTCGTCGAACACGCCGACCGCGACGTCGATCCCCGCCGCCTTCATCCGCCCGGCGTTCGACTGGGTCGCCCCGAGCCGCTCGAAGCTCCCCGGCAGATCGGTCAGCGGCGACACCAGCACCGGCACCTTGGCCGCGGCGATCTCGCGCGCCACCATCCAGCCCTCGGTCGCGCCGACGAGCACGAGCTTCAGCGCGGGAAAATCCTGCTTCAGCTTCAGCACGTTGACGATGTCGGCGGCGCGGTCGACGCGGACGAAGAGCGGCGTCGCGCCGTCGATCACCCGCACCAGAGCGTCGGCGTCGGCGCGCTGGATCATCGCGTCATTGCCCCATTCGGCGAGCACCGCGGGGTTGCGGGCATAGCTGCGCGCGGCGAGCAATTGCTCGCGGAACAGAAGGAAGGTCGCGGCGCGGCTGCCGCCCGCCTTCGCCGATCCCGCCTCGCCGAAGGCGACGAACTGCAGCGCGCGCGGACGCGTCACCATGTCCATGTCGTCGGCGAGGTCGACGACCGCGCCCTGGCCCGCGAACAGATTGCTGCTGCCGCCCGGCGCGACGATCGCGCGGGTGACGCCCGCGGCGCGGTTCACCGCGATCGGCGATCCCATCGGGTTGAGCGCCGGGGCGATGTCGAGCCCCGCCGAAAAACGCGTGCGCGGCGCCGAACGGTCGTTGGTGCCGCCGACCGCATCGACCTCGGTCAGCCCGACGCGGCTGAACGCGGCGACGATGCCCGGGGTGACATAATGGCCCTCGGCATCGATGCGCTCCATCCCCGCGGGAACGACCACCCCGTCGCCGGCCGCGACGACCTTGCCGCCGCGGACGATCACCGAGCCGCCCTCGATCGGCGCGCTGCCGTCGCCGATGACGAGCGTTGCGTTGACGATCGCGACATCCTGCGCGGCCGCGGGCAGCGCGAAGGCGAGCGCGGCGGCCGAAAGCATCAGCGCGCGCATCATTTCACGTCCCCCTCGCCCGGCTGGCCCAGTTCGAAATCGCTCACCGGGCGCCGCTTCGGGTCCATCGCGTCGAACAGCAGCGCGCCGTCGATCCACACCTTTTCGGGGCGCGTATAGGCGCTGAATGGATTGCCGTTCCACAGCACCGCATCGGCCATCTTGCCCGGCTTCAGGCTGCCGGTCCTGTCGGCGATGCCCAGCGCCTTGGCGGGGTTGTAGGACAGCCAGGTCCACGCCTGCTCGTCGCTGATCTGCATTCCCATCCGGCGCCCGGCGGCGAGCGCCTTCGCCGCTTCCTGATTGAGCCGCTGGATCTGGTTCTCGTCATCCGAATGGACGATGGTGCAGGCGCCCGCGCGGTTCACCAGCGCGATATTCTCGGGCACCGAATCATAGGCCTCCATCTTGAAGCCCCACCAGTCGGCCCACATCGCGGCGCAAATGCCTTCCTTCTCCAGAAGGTCGGCGATCTTGTAGGCTTCGACCGCGTGGTGGAACGCCGTCACCTTGTATCCGAACTCATGGCTCATATCGATGACGAGCGCCATTTCGTCGGCGCGGTAGCAATGATTGTGGACGAGAATCTCGCCCGACAGCACCCCGGCGAGCGTTTCCATGGCGAGGTCGCGGTCGACCGCTTTCCCCTCGTCGAGCTTCTTCTTGTACGCCGCCGCTTTCGCCCAAGTCGCGCGGTCGACCGCGAAATTGCCCATGCGGGTCGAGGGCATCCGCCCCTTGCCGCCATAGACGCGCTTGGGATTCTCGCCGCACGCCATCTTCAGTCCATAGGTCGCGCCGGGGAATTTCATTCCCTGCACCGTGCGCGCCGGCACATTCTTCAGCACCACCGAGCGGCCGCCGATCAGGTTCGCGCTGCCCGGAAGGATCTGCAGCGTCGTGATCCCGCCATTGGCGAGCGCGCGGGTGAAGCCGGGGTCCTGCGGCCAGACGCTGTGCTCGACCCACACCTCGGGGGTCGTCGGGCTCGTCGCCTCGTTGCCGTCGTCGTGCGCGTCGACGCTGGGGGTCGGATAGTCGCCGAGGTGGCTGTGGACGTCGATCACGCCGGGGGTCAGATATTTGCCCGTCCCGTCTACGACCGCCGCGTCGGCTGGGATCGGCAGGTCGGCGCCGCCGACGCTCGCGACCTTGCCCTCGGCGAGCACCACCGTGCCATTGTCGATCCGCCCGCCCTCGCCGTCGAAGACCGTCACGCCGCGCACCGCGGTGACGCGGCCGGGGTAGGCGTGATAGGTCGACGGATAGGGATCCTTGCTGAACCGCTCGGCCTTCTTCTCGGCCGGCGGCGGCGCATCGCTCGCCGGCTTCGCGTCCTGCCCGGCCGCGGCGCAGCCCGCGAACGCCAGCGATACGGCGGCGAGCAGGCCGCCCTTCAGCCCCCGCCTCACGATCAGGTCGCAGGCTTGGGTTCGGGGTGGACGCCCGCGGCCTGCGCCTCGCCGAGTTCGCCCGATCCGGCGATATCGTCCTCGCGGTCGCGCAGCGTGTCGAGGTGCATCCACTTCTTCACGATCGGCGACAGTGCCAGCACGACGACGCTGACGCCCAGCGTGATCCAGCCGATCTCATTATAGATGGCGAGCGTCGCTTCCTTGGTCATCTCGCCGCTCTCGCCGCCCGTCGCCTCGCCGATCTTGCCGGCGACGAAATTTCCGACCGCGGTCATGTAGAACCAGGCGCCCATGATCAGCGACGCCATGAACGACGGCGCGAGCCGGTTCATCGCGCTGAGACCCACCGGCGACAGGCAGAGCTCCCCCGTGGTGTGGAGCAGATAGAGCAGGAAGACGAAGATCACCGGCGTCAGCGCCTCGGGTCCGACGCTGCGCGCGCCCCAGACGAAAACGAGGAAGCCGAGCCCGACCTGCGCGAGCGCCAGCGCGAACTTGGCCGGCGCCGACGGCTCGAGCCCGCGCTTGCCGAGAAGCTGCCACAGCGCCGCGAAGAACGGAGCGAAGATGATGATGTAGATCGGGTTGATCGACTGGAACAGCGACGCCGGCACCGAACCGATATCGACATAGCGGTCGGTATAGAGGTTGAAGCTGCCGCCCGCCTGTTCGAACAGACCCCAGAACAGCGGGTTGAGCCCGATCAGGAACAGGATCGCATAGATGCGGTCGCGCGCATGATGCTCGATGCGGAATTTCTCGATCGCCAGCCCCACCAGCACGACGAGCATGCCGACGATATAGATGAGCTGCGCGACCGTCAGGCCCATGATCTTGGCCCCATCGTCCGACAGCGGCAGGCCGAGCGCGTTCGACAGCGGCAGGAACAACATCGCGGCCATGCCCGCGATCAGGATGGCGCGGCTGTCGCCGGGCGCGCTGGCCATCTTGCCATAGGGAAGCTGCAGCGCCGCGACCGCGGCGACATAGACGAGCAGCAGCGTGCCAGACACGAGCAGCAGATTTTCGATGACGTCCTGATACTGGATGAGGCCCCACATCACGAGCACGGCGGCAAGGCCGGTGCCGTAGAGCGTCCATTCCTTTTGCCGGCTCAGCGGCGCCGGCGCCTCGCCAGCCCCGAGCAGCACCTTCTTGCCCAGCACGAAGACGATCAGGCCGGCGATCATGCCGATGCCTGCCAGCCCGAAGCCATAGGCCCAGCCGATCTTCTGTCCCAGATAGCCGACGAGGATGGTGCCGATCGCGGCGCCCGAGTTAATCCCCATGTAGAAGATGGTGTAGGCGGCATCGCGGCGCATGTCGGTCAGGCGATAGAGTTGCCCGACCATCACCGAGATATTCGCCTTCAGGAAGCCCGATCCGACGATGATCAGCGCGAGCGCCAGCCAGAAGATGTTGATTGTCGGGTCGTCCTGACCGCCGACTCCCTCGAAAGCCATGAACAAATGGCCGAAGGCGAGCAGGACGCCGCCGAACAGCACCGCCTTGCGCTGCCCCAGATAACGGTCGGCAAGATAGCCGCCAAGCACCGGGGTAATGTAGACGAGGCTGGTATAGGCTCCGTAGATCAGGTTCGACTTGCCGTCGGAAAACAGCCAGTGCTGGGTCAGATAGAGGATCAGCTGCGCGCGCATGCCGTAGTAGGAGAAACGCTCCCACATTTCGGCGAAGAAGAGCATGTAGAGGCCCTTGGGATGGCCGGCGAACTCGGGCTTCCGGCTCCCGGCGATCAGTGCGCCGATGGTCAGGAACGCGCCCAATACCACCAACGCGATGACGAAGGTCCAATCGCCCCCGTCCCAAAGGCTCATGTCTTTCATGCGAATGCGTCCCCTTGTCGCCGAATGTGTCGCCGAATGTCGTTTGCGGCCGTGCGCCGCCTATATCCGGCCAACCTAGCGCGAAAATTGCGCAATGGAAGAATCTAATTGCGCGTGAAACTGGTTGGGAGGCCAACGCGCTCTTGCGAAGGCTTCGCAAAAGAGCCACATGCGCCGCATGTTCAACGACACCTCCTCGCTCCGCTCGCACCTCGCCACCCGCCGCTCGGGCAAGGCGCGCGACATGGTCGCCCCCGGTCCCGACGCCGCGCAGCTCAAGGATATCATCGGCCTTGCGCTACGCACGCCCGACCATGGCAAGCTCGCGCCCTGGCGTATCGTCATGATCGCCGACGGCCAGCGCGAAACCTTCGCCAGCCTGCTCAAGCGCGCGTGGGTCGCCGAGAATCCCGGCGCCGCGGGGATGGATCTGTCGGCGCTCGACCAGTTCGCGCATCAGGCGCCGACGCTGCTCGTGCTGATCTCGACGCCGGTGCCCGGCGCGAAGATCCCGGTCTGGGAACAGCAGATGTCGGCGGGCGCGGTCGGCATGAACCTGCTCCACGCCGCGCACGCGCACGGCTTTGTCGGCAGCTGGCTGACCGGCTGGGCGGCCTACAGTCCCGAAGTCGTGGCCGCCTTTGGCGTCGGTGAGGGCGACCGGATCGCCGGCTATTTCTTCTTCGGCACGCCGGGCGAACCACTCAAGGAGCGGCCGCGGCCAGAATATGACGATGTGGTGAGCGGGTGGGACATATAATTTCGCGACATCGCCTCGCGAAGCAATGACCGCGATTTGACTGTGCTGCTGTCTTATGGCATTAAGGCGGCATGCTCGATCAGACCAAACCCGTGTACCAGCGCCTGCGCGACGTGATCGCCAACGCCATCCTCGACGGCACCTATCGCGACGGCGACATGCTGCCGTCGGTACGCTCGCTCGCCGCCGAGGAAGGCGCAAACCCGCTCACCGTCGCCAAGGCCTATCAGACCTTTCAGGACGAGGGGCTGGTCACGGTCAAGCGCGGGGTCGGCATGTTCGTCGCGGCGGGCGCGACCGACCGGCTGCGCGAACTGATGCGCGAGGATTTCCTGACCAACATCTGGCCCCCCGTCGCCCAGCAGATGCGCCGCATCGGCCTCGACGCGCGGACGCTGCTCGGCCTGACCGAGGCTTAGGCGGGCGGCTGTTAGGTCGGTTCGCGACCGGAAGGGGACGTTTCATTCTTCGTCACCCTGAACTTGTTTCAGGGTCCATGGCCTGCCCTTGAATTGGGCGCGGCGCAGAAGGGTGACATTGGGCCATGGATGCTGAAACAAGTTCAGCATGACGAGGTTGGGTGGCAGCTCCCCACCCCAGAGCTACCCCCAACCACACCCAACCTACCGCCCGATCTGCGCCGCCTTGTCACGCAGATCCGCCGCCGCTTGGCGGTCACCCTGCCCTTCGAGCAGGTCGGCATAAATCCCCATGATCTCCGCGTTCAGCGGCTGCAGCCGATAGGCGAGCGCGATCAGCGGCAGCGCGCGCTTCGGCTGCCCCTTCGCCGCCCAGGCGCGCGCGAGTTCGCGCAGCACCACGACGTCGCGATTGCCGACCCTCCGGCGCACCCGCTCGAAATGCGCAATCGCCTGGTTCCAATGCTCGAGATCCATCGCGAGGTGCCCGGCGAGCCGGTCGGCAGCGACGCTCGACGGCTGGCTGTCGCGCAGCGCGAGGATCGCCGCGCCCGACCCCGCGGGGTCGCCGGCCCGATAGAGCGCGTTGGCGAGCCGCAGCGTCGTGCGCTCGCCGGCGTCGAGGTCGCGCGCCTTGCGATAGGCGCCGACCGCCAGGTCGAAGCGCCCGTCGGCCAGCGCCGCGTCGCCGAGCAGGATATGCGCGTCGGCGACCCCCGGATTGGCGTCGCGCAGCCTCGCCGCGCGCGCGATCGCGCTTTGCGTCCGGCCGCTCGCGATGTCCGCCGAGATGGCGGGAATCGCCTTCGCCGGATCGAGCGGCGCCGCATCGGCGGCCATCGACACCAGCCCGTAGCGGTCGTCGACCGCAAAGGGCGCCGCATCGCCGCGCGTCAGCGCCGCCGCGCGCGCCTGATAGGCGGCCGAAGCGCGGCGATCGCCACGCTCCGCGGCGACACGCGCCGCGAGCAGCAGCGACCAGCTGTCGGCATCGTCGCGGTCGACGATCGGCGCCAGCGCCTCCGCCGCGCCATCGGCATCGCCGTCGGCCCAGTTTGCCGCCGCGAGGATGCGCCGCGCGGTTCCGTTGTGCGGCTGTTCGGTCAGCAGCCGGTCGGCCCAGGTCGCCGACACCGCCTCGCCGCCGAGCTCGAGCTCGACCACCGCGCTCAGCAGCATGAAGCCCGGCTCCTCGTCCATCTGCCCGCGCGTGCGCTGGAGTAGACTGCGCGCGAGCTGATAATCGTCGCCGCGCGCCGCGAGCACCGCCTGCAGATAATAGAGGCGCGGATCGCCCGGAACGATCATCGCGGCATGGCGCAGCGCCGCGAGCATGTCGTGATAGCGGCCGAGATCGCCAAAGGTCGCGGCCTGATCGATCAGCGCCCCGGCATTGTCGGGGTTGGCCGCCAGCGCCTTGTCGTACCAGGGAAGCGACGCGGTCATCCCCTCGCGCACGCGCACCAGATTGGCCTTGAGCGCGAGCGCGTCGCTGTTCGCGGGATCGAGCTCGATCGCATAATCGACCGCGTCGCGCGCACCCAGCGCATCGGCATTGGCGTCGCGGAAGCGCGCGACATCGACCCACAGCGCCGCGTCGCGCGGCAGTTCGCGCACCGCGCGGTCGAGCGCTTCGCGCGCCGCGCCAAGATCGCCGTCCGCCAGATGGACGGTGCCCGCGACCCACGCCGCCTCGCCCTCCATCTCGGGCGCGACCGGCCCCGCGCCGAGCGTCTGTAGCGCGCGCGCGCCGTCGCCCTGCAGCGCATAGGCGCGCGCGAGGAGCGGACGCAGCACTTCCACGCGCCCGCCCGCCGCGAGCGCCGCCTTCACCGCGGCTTCGGCCGCCACCCCGTCGCCGAGGCGAAAGGCGATGCGCGCGAGCTCGACCCGCGCTTCGATCGCGCGCGGATCGTCCGCGATGGCATCCTGCAATTCGGCGCGCCGCTGTTCGAGCGCCTGGCGCCCGCCCATCGGCCGCGGCCCGTCGCACCCGGCCAGCACCGCCGCAATCAGCAGCGTGCCCATCCAGACGCGACGCAGGGTCATTCAGGCCTGCATCCGATATTGCTTGAGCAGGTCGTAGAGCGTCGGCCGGCTGATCCCGAGCAGCTTGGCGGCGGCCGAGATATTGCCCTCGCTCTGCGTCATCGCACGGCGGATCGCGACGCGGTCGGCGGCTTCGCGCGCGCTGCGCAGGTTGAGCCAGTCGGCCTCTTCGCCCGCGTCCGCCGCCGACAGGTCGAGGTCGTCCTTCGTCACCAGTCTGCCGTCGGCCATGATCACCGCGCGCTTGACCCGGTTTTCGAGCTCGCGGACGTTGCCCGGCCAGCGCGCCGCGTCGATCGCCTGCAGTGCGTCGGGCGCGAAGCCGCGCACCCCGGGATTCATCTCGGGCGCATAATGGTGGAGGAAGTGCCGCGCGAGCAGCACCGCGTCGCCCGGCCGCTCGGCAAGCGATGGAATCTTCACCACCATCTCGGCGAGCCGGTAATACAGGTCGTCGCGAAAGCTGCCCTCGGCGATCATCGCATCGAGATCGCGGTGCGTCGCGCAAACGATGCGCGTGTCGACCGCGATCGCCTTGCGCCCGCCGATCCGCTCGATCGTCCGCTCCTGAAGGAATCGCAGCAGCTTGACCTGCAGCGGCAGCGGGATGTCGCCGACCTCGTCGAGGAATAGGGTGCCGCCGTGCGCCAGCTCGATCTTGCCCTCGGTCGTCTTGACCGCGCCGGTGAACGCCCCCTTCTCGTGCCCGAACAATTCGCTTTCGAGCAGGGTTTCGGGAATCGCGGCGCAGTTGATCGCGACGAACGCCCCGTCGCGCCGCGCGCTCGCCTCGTGCAGTCCGCGCGCGAGCAGTTCCTTGCCGGTGCCGCTCGCGCCGAGCAGCATCACCGACACGTCGAGATTGGCAACGCGCTCGATCGTCCGCGCGACCTTCAGCATCTCGGGCGCGCCGGTGATCATCCCGCCGAGCACGCGATTGTCGCTGGCGCCCACCTCGGCGAGCCGCGCATTCTCGACCTCGAGCGCGCGAACGTGGAAGGCGCGGCGGACGATCAGTCCCAGCTCCTCGATGTCGATCGGCTTCTGGTAGAAATCCCAGGCGCCGTTCGCGATCGCGGTCAGCGCGCTCGCGCGCTCGCCGTGCCCCGACACGACGATGACCTTGGTATCGGGCTTGGCCTCGAGGATCGCGCTCAGCACGCGGAATCCCTCGCGGATGCCGTCGGGATCGGGGGGCAGGCCGAGGTCGAGCGTCACCACCGCGGGCTCCTCGGCGCGCAGCAGCTCGATCGCGCGGTCGTGGTCGCCCGCGATCAGCACCTCATAATCCTCATAGGCCCATTTGAGCTGCGTCTGCAGCCCCGGGTCGTCCTCGACCACCAGCAGCTTGCGCCGCGCGTCGGTTCGGTCGCTCGTCATCATCCCACCTTCACCCATTCATTCCCGGCGGCGCTCGCGCCATCCTCACCCGCCGCCGGCAGCCACAGAGTGAAGCAGCTCCCCTTCCCCGGCTCGCTCGCCACGTCGATCGTCCCGCCCATCGCCTGCGCGAGCTGCAGCGCCTCGAAGGCACCGAGCCCGAAGCCCGCCTCCTTGGTCGACACGAAAGGCTTGAACAATTCGCCCTGGATGAAGGCGCGGCTCATCCCGACGCCCTGGTCGAGAATGTCGATCCGCACCCGCCCCGCCTCGCGTGCCGCGATCAGCTGCACCGGCGTGCCCTCGGGCGACGCGTCGATCGCATTGGCCGCGAGCTGCTCGACGATCTGGCGCAGCGACGCCGCGTCGGCCCAGGCGGCAAGCCCGGTCTCGCAGCCGACGACGAGCGGCGCGCGCGGCCGCAACTGCGCCGCGACGTCGCTGAGCACGGGCTCGACGAAGGTTCGCGCCGCCTCCGCCGCGCGGCCGCGCTCGCGCGGCGACAGGCGCGCGAGCAGCCCCGTCAGCCGGCCCGCCGACAGCTTCAGCGTCTCGACCATGTCGGCGCGGAATTCGGGCTTGTCCGCGTGCCGCTCGGCATTGCGCGCGAGCAGCGACAATTGGCTCGCGAGATTCTTGATATCGTGCATGATGAAGGCGAAGCGGCGGTTGAACTCGTCGAAGCGCTTCGCCTCCGACAGCGCCGCCTGGCTCTGCGATTCGGCGAGATAGCTCGCCGCCTGCCGCCCCGCGATGCGCAGCACGTCGAGATCCTCCCAATCGAGCGCGCGCGCGACCGGCGGACGGTGCAGCACCGCCGCCGCGATCATCCGCCCGAAATGCAGTACCGGCACCACGACCCAGGCGCGCGCATCGGCGACCAGCCAGCCGGGGATCGCCATGTCGTCGCCCGCCCCCGCGCCGCCGCGGCGCACCGCGTCGAGGTCGACGATATGCTGCGTCTCCTGCAGCACGAAGGCGCAGCGCAGCGGCAGCTCGGCCGCCTCGTCTACCCCGCCCGGCCAATGCCACTGGTCGGCGACGCGGAAATTCCCCTGCGCGTCGGGCAGCATCAGCAGCGCGCCGGGGCTGCCGGTCAGTTCGGCGAGCGCCTTGGCGACGCGGCGGTGGAGGTTCGTGCCGCCTTCGCCGTCCTCCGCCTGGCCCAGCGTCGCGGTGAAGCGCATCCATTCGGCGCGATAGTCGTAGCGATGTTCGAAGAAATGCTTCGAGATCATCACCGCGAGCCACGCCCGCACGCGGCCCGAGACGAAGAGCAGCCCGCCCGCGCCGAGCGCGACGAGCAGGAAGATGCCCTGCGCCAGTTCGCCATAATCGCCGCCGACCAGCCGCGCGACCGCGCCGGTCAGCCCGATCAGCATCAGATAGGCGGCGGCGCCGAGCAGAAGGATCGTGCGTGTCGCCGCGGTTCGCGACAACCGCATCCGCTCGCGCCCGACATCCATCGCGGCGACGATGAAGGTCGGCAGGATCAGGAGCGCCACCGCGGGCAGCAGCAGGATCAGCGTCGTCGCCGGCGCGCCGGTCAGCGCGCCGATCAGCTGAACGTTGAGCTCATAAGCCCACAGCATCGCGAAGCCGCCCGCGACCGCGAGCACCGGCATCCGCAAGCCCGCGCTGCCGTGGCGTACCCCGCTGTCGACGAGCAGCAACCCGCCCGACGCCGTGATCATCGCGACGATCGCGAGGCTCGGCGCCATCCATTCGACCGACAGCAGGCCGTCGCGCAGGAGGCTCCCGCCCGCCGCGATGAGCGCGACGGCGCAGAAGGTGACGAGCAGGCGCAGGATCAGCCGCAGCGGCCGCGACATCGGCGCCTGCGCGCTCCAGAAGGTCGCGCCGAGCCAGCCGAGCCATCCGATGCTGCGCAGCGCCCGCCCGGCGAGCGCCTGCGCCGATCCCGGCCCGAACGCATGGACGAGCAGGCACCAGATCGCCGTTGCCCCCGCCGCCGCGACCAGCCATGCGGGCGCCGGCATCAGCGCCCGCATCCGCCCGCGCGGCCGGCTGAGCAGCCACAGCGTCACGCCGGCGAACCCGACCAGCGCAAGTATCGCGAGCAGCTCCGACAGGGCGGCGAGCGCCGGCACGGTCAGCGCGCTCCCTCCGGCCACAGCACCACGCGCACGGTCTGGAGCAGGATCAACAGGTCGAGGAAGGGCGAATAATTCTTCGCATAATAGAGATCATATTCGAGCTTGACCCGCGCATCCTCGACCGACGCGCCATAGGGATAGTTGATCTGCGCCCAACCGGTCAGCCCCGGCTTCACCATGTGCCGCTCGGCATAATAGGGCAGTTCGCGCGTCAGTTCCTCGACGAAGCTCGGCCGCTCTGGGCGCGGCCCGACGAAGCTCATTTCGCCCTTCAGCACGCACCAGGTCTGCGGCAGCTCGTCGATCCTGAGCTTGCGGATGATGTGCCCGACGCGGGTCACCCGCGGATCGTTGGCGCTCGCCCACACCGCTTTCCCCGCGGCCTCGGCATCGGTCCGCATCGAGCGGATCTTGACGATATTATAGGGCTCGCCGAACAGCCCGACGCGCGGCTGGCGATAGAAAATGGGCCCCTTGCTGTCGAGCTTCACCGCGATCCCCGCGATCAGGATCAGCGGCAGCCCGATCACCAGCACCGCCAGGCTCGCGGCGATGTCGAACAGGCGCTTGCTGACCTTCGCGATCCGCTGTCCGGCCGAAAAGCCGTCCGAAAAGATCAGGAAGCTAGGGTTGGTGGTCGCAAGGTCGACGCGCCCCGTCTCGCGCTCGAGGAAGCTCGCCATCTCGTTGACATGCACCCCGGTGGTCTTGACGCGCAGCAGGTCGGCGAGCGGCAGCGCGCCGCGCCGTTCCTCCATCGCCAGCACCACCTCGCCCGCGCCCAGCGCGACGGCATGGTCGGCGAGGCTTGGTACCGACGCGCGCGGAACCGCGCCCGACACGGCGTGCTCCGCCTTGGTCATCGCAACGAAACCGACGATGCCGAGCCCGCTCCCCGGCGCCTCGGCGAGCGCCGCGAGCCGCGCCGCGCGCGGCCCGGCGCCGAGCACGAGGATACGGCGGCGAAAGGCATCGGCCCCCGCGCTCTGCGTCAGCGCGAGCCGGATCAGCAGCAGCGCCGCGATCGCGAGCGCCATCGCATAGAGGCTGTTCGCGCGCCACAGGGTCGCATCAGGCAGCAGGAAGCCGACGACCGACAGGAAGATGACGCCGAGCGAGATCGCCGCGAGCAGCCGCGCGGTCGCGAACCCCATCGCGCGCAGCGCCTCGGTCCCGTACATGCCGACCGCCATCATCGCGAGCGAGTTGGAAAGCGCGAAGGTGACGACCGGCAACCAGCGCCCCGCGAGCGGCCCGGCATCGAACCCCGCCTGATGCGCATAGAGATGCCACGCCGCCTCCGCCGACACGAGCAGCGCGGCGAACTCGAACAGCGCGAGCCAGACGACCGCGTGCGGCACATAATGTTTGAACAACCTGAACATGAAGACTGGCGCGCCCTTTCCGGCGCCCGATCCTAATCGCGAGGCGTCAACTGTCGGTTAATTTTACACTTGGCTGGTGGGTTTAGCGCATGGCGCAAGAGGGGGCCTTCCTACGGCTTGCCGAGAACCGCCGCGATGAACGGTTCACCGGGATTGCTTTTGCAGGTTTCCACCACTTGCGAATATGTCGGAAGGTCGAGATTTTTCTTGAGCTTTCCTGTCTGGACGGAATTCGCAAAAAGCAGGCCCGTGATCAACAGCCAGCCCCGGTATTGTTCGGGTTTTTCTTCCGGGAAATTATTCTGGTGCCAGGCTGTATCAATCAGAAATTGGTCGCATCTCTTGTTCGTGAATTCATCCTTGCCGATGCTGTCCTTCCAAAAATAGGTCGGATAGACGGCTTTGACATCTATCGGCTTCCCGTCGCGGTCGGTGGCTGGCGAAAAGACGCTGCGATTCACGATATCCAGGCCGATCGCATCGAGCTCCGGCGACCGTGAAGAGACCTTCACAGTCACATTGTGAGCGCGGCCATCCTTCCCGATCACGATATCGAAAATTATCCCCCCCTGAATCCCCCGTTGATAGAGGCTCGTCAAATCGGGCTCCTCAGGTGCCGACGCCAGCTTCGGCAGAGTTCCACCGAGAGTTCTGATCTGGCAGCCGGTGTAGATGGGATCTCCGTTTGCCCCGATCTCCGGAGCCACCGGATCGCAAGGCTTGGTCGCAGACGGCGGCGCGGCGGTCGCCTTGGCCGGCGCCGTTTGCGCGCCGACAGGCGCTGCGAACAGCATCGCGACCGCAAATGCCAGCTGACCTTTCATCCCCGCCCCCAATTTCATCTTGTGACCGCCAATACAGACGCCGCTTGCTGAAGCAACGCCTCACCTCCACGATAGCGCGTGACCGCCGCCCCGCAACCCGATAGAGCCGCCCCATGACGCTGATGATCCAACCCGTCATCCTCTGCGGCGGCGCCGGGACGCGGCTCTGGCCCGAATCGCGCGGCGATCACGCCAAGCAGTTCCTGACCCTCGCCGGTCCCGACAGCCTGTTCCGCCAGACTGTCCGCCGCACGCCCGCGGGCGCCGATTTCCTGCCGCCGGTCGTCCTGTGCGGCGACGCGCATATCGCCGCGATCCGCGAGCAGATGGACGCGCGCGAGGCGGCGCTGCTCGTCGAGCCGATGCCGCGCGGCACCGCCGCAGCGATCGCGCTCGCGGTGGCGGCGGCCGACGCGGACACGCTGCTGCTCGTGATGCCGAGCGACCATGTCATCGCCGACATTCCCGCCTTTCACGCCGCGATCGCCAAGGGCGCGCGGCTCGCGCAGCACGACTGGCTCGTCACCTTCGGGGTCGCGCCCGACCGCCCCGAAACCGGCTTCGGCTATATCGCGAGCGGCGACGCGCTGGGCGACGACGGCTTCGCCGTCGCGCGCTTCGTCGAAAAGCCGCCGCTCGCCAAGGCCGAGGCGATGCTCGCGGCGGGCGGCTACAGCTGGAACGCCGGCATCTTCCTCTTTCGCGCCGGGCGGATGCGCGACGCGATGCTCACCCATTGCCGCGCGATCTTCGAGGCCGCCGACCGGGCGCTCGCCGCCGGCCAGCGCGACGGCGACGCGCTCCACGCCGACGCGATCCCGTTCGAACAGGCGCCGACCGATTCGATCGATTATGCGGTGATGGAAAAGGACGACCGCGTCGCCGTCGTGCCCGTCGCGATGGGCTGGTCCGACCTCGGAAGCTGGCACGCGGTCCACGCGCTCGCCGACAAGGACGCCGGCGGCAATGCGCTGGGCGGCGACGCGTTCGTCCATGACAGCCGCGGCAACCTCGTCCGCGCCGGCGGCAAGCGCGTGTCGCTCGTCGGGATGAACGATGTCGCGGTGATCGTCGACGGCGACGACATCCTCGTCATCCCCCTCGCCCGCGCCCAGGATGTCCGCGCCGCCGCCAAGGCGCGCGAATAGCCACCCTTCATTCCCTCAGCGCGCGGTCGATGCTATCCTCGCCGCGGGCGGCGAAGGAGGATGCGATGCGACTCTTCTCGGACGAGGACCGCGCAGGATTCGACCCTGCCGACCGGCGCGAACCGCGCACGCCGCTGCCGGTGCGGATGGTCGCCAGCGAGGAATATCTCCCGGTGCGCCAGACCGCGAAGCAGCGCGAGACCGAGTGCCGTCTCTACGCGCTTGCCGACGCGATCGCGCCGCGGCTGGGGATCAGCCGCCGCCGCTTCTTCCAGACCTCGGCGGGCGTGGCGGCCGCCTTCGTCGCGCTCAACGACAGCTTCGGCGCGATCTTCGATGCCGGCCGCGCCGAGGCGATGAGCCCGGAGACCGCCGACGCCCGCGCCGAGGCGCTGTCGGACGAGTTCGTGATGGACATGCACACCCATTTCCTGCGCGACGACACGCGGCTCGCCAATTTCGTCAAGCTGCGCGAATCGGTCGCCGCGGCAGGGTGGAATCCCCACCTGTCGAGCGCGGGCGCCCAGACGCTCGATGATCTGAAATTCGACAATTATTACAAGGAGATTTTTCTCGACAGCGATACCAAGATCGCGCTCATTTCATCGGCGCCATCGGAGATTGCCGAGGACTGGTTCCTCACCAACCGCCAGATGGCGGAAGCGCGCACAAAGGTGAATGCGGCGGCAGGCGGCCGCCGCCTGATGACCCACGCGATCATCACCCCCGGACGCCCCGGCTGGCTCGATGACCTCGACGCCGCGCTCGAACTCGATCCCGATTCGCTTAAGGGCTATACGGTCGGCGACAACACCCACAAGGATCTCGCGCGCTATCCCTGGCGGATGGACGATGAGGAGGTCTATCGCGGCTATGAGAAGGCCGCGAAGGCGGGCATCCGCAACATCTGCGTCCACAAGGGGCTGTGGGGGCGCGGCATGGACGCGCGCTTTCCGGGCCTTGCACGCCATGCGCGCGTCGACGATGTCGCGCAGGCGGCGAAGGACTGGCCGCAGCTCAACTTCATCATCTACCATGCCGCCTACCGGCTCGACGACGCCGATTGGGCGCTCGCCGAGTTCGACCGCACCGGCCGCATCGACTGGGTCACCGATCTCGCCGAAATCCCCGCAAGGCACGGGGTGACCAACGTCCATGCCGATCTCGGGCAGATTTTCGCGCAGACGCTGATCGCGCAGCCGCGCATCTGCGCGGCGATCATGGGACAGCTGGTGAAGGGATTGGGCGCGACGCGGGTCTGCTGGGGCACCGACGCGGTGTGGACCGGCTCGCCGCAATGGCAGATCGAGGGACTGCGCCGGCTCGAAATCCCCGAGGACATGCGCAAGGCGCACGGGTTCGAGCCGCTCGGCGCGGCCGACGGCGCCGTCAAGCGCGCGATCTTCGGCGGCAACAATGCGCGCCTCTATGGCATCGAGCCCCAAAGCGCCGCCGCGGCGGTCGGCGACGATCGCTTCAGCGCGCTTCGCCGCGACTATCGCGCCGCCGGCTCCACCCCGTCGAACCGACGCTATGGTTATGTCGATACCGGCAGAAGCTGATGCAGAAATTTCGCGATAGACGTTGCTAATGCGATTGACTCGCATTAGGAGCCCCCTCGAACAACAATCGAGCTCGAAGGGGGCCTTTCATGACAGCCGCGCGTTTCACCCTGTTGGTCTGCACCGCACTCGCAAGCGGTCAGTTGCTGGCCCAGGAAGCCGCATCGTCCGACGATCAGGGGCAGGATCAGGGCCAGATCGTCGTCACCGGCTTTGCGGGGACCAAGACCGACACCGCGCTGACCGAATTGCCGCAGCCGATCAAGGTCATCACTGCCGAGCAATATGAGGCGCAGGGCGCGATCAACATCAGCGACACGGTGAAATATGCCGCGGGGGTCCTAGCCAATCCCTATGGACGCGACACCCGCGTCGACGGCTTCAACGTGCGCGGCCTCGACGCCTTGCAGTTCCGCGACGGCATGCGCGACATTTTCTCCTATTATGCCAGCATCACGTCGGACCCCTACAACTTCTCCCGCGTGGAGATCGTGCGCGGCCCCGCCTCGGTGCTGTTCGGCCAGGGCTCGATCGGCGGTATCGTCAACCTCGTCAGCAAGACGCCCGACTTCACCACGCGCGGCGAAATCAACCTCGTCTATGGCAGCTATGACCGCAAGGAGGTGCTGGGCGACGTCAACCTCGCGCTTGCCGACAATCTCGCGGTGCGTTTCGTCGGCCGCGCGCGCGACGCCGACACCTTCGTCGACCATGTGCCCGACGACCGCGTGATGTTCGCGCCCTCGATCCGCTGGCAGCCGACGCCCGACACCGACGTCGTGCTGACCGGTCTCTATCAGGAGGACGACACCGGCTCGACCTCGCAATTCCTGCCGATCGTCGGCACCTTCAGGCCCAACACGGTCGCTGGCGAGCAGCTCGATCGCTACACCTTCGTCGGCAAGGCCGGCTGGGACCGCTATGCCGGCCGTTCGCTGCAGGGCGGCGGATCGATCACGCATCGTTTCTCGGACAATGTGAAGCTCAGCCTCAAGGCGCGCTATATCGACAGTGACCTCGAATATAACACCCATTATGCCGACAGCTATACGAACCCGCAGGATCCCTTCTCGGTCTACGGGACAGACGGCCGCACGATCGCCCTGATCGCGGACGCCAGCGATGCGCGGATGAACGTCTTCTCGACCGACAATAATGTCGAGTTCAATTTCGGCACCGGCGCCAATATCGAGCACAAGCTCCTCGTCGGCATCGACTATAGCTGGAACAAGGTGCAAAAACGCAGTGCCGGCGGCTTCGAGCTCGTAGACCTTTACGACATCGATTATGACGCGCTGCTGACCTACGACCCCGCCGGTCCCTTCACCACGGAAAGCCAGAAGCAGCTCGGCATCTATGTCCAGGACCAGATCCGCTTCTACGACCGCATCTCGGTCGTGCTCGGCGCTCGCCGCGACCGCGTCACCGGCTCGTCGGGCCAGAAGGACAATGCCACCACCTTCCGCGCCGGCATCATCGGGGAGATCGGCGCGGGCTTCTCGCCCTTCTTCAGCTATACCGAAAGCTTCCTGCCGGTCGCCGGCCGGATCGACAATGGCGACGGCACCTTCGGCGATCCCTATCGGCCGCAGACCGGCACACAATATGAAGCGGGCGTGAAGTGGCAGCCGACGCCGAACACGCTGGTCACCGCGACCGCCTTCAAGATCAGGGAACGCAACCGCGTCCTCTATCTCGCCGCCGGCGGCACCACCCAGTCGGGCGTGCTCAACACCAAGGGTTTCGAGATCGAGGCCAGCCACACGCTGCCCGGAAATTTCGAGCTGCTCGCCAATTACGGCTATGCGAAGCTCAAGTCCGAAACCAACACCAGCCTCGACTATATGCCGCGCCACACCGCGTCGCTCTGGTCGACCAAAACCTTCGGCCTTCCGGACGAAGCGCAGCTGCGTCTCGGCGCCGGCGTCGTCTACAGCGGCAAAAGCGTCTCGACCAGCCCGGTCTGGTCGATCGTCACGCCGTCGCGCACGACGATCGACGCGCTCGCCGAGATCAGCTGGGACAATTGGCGCTTCGCCGTCAACGCGACCAACCTTCTGGGCAAGCAATATTTCGCCTCCTGCCTCGCGCGCGGCGACTGTTTCATGGCCGCGCCGCGCAACGTGATGGCGACCGTCGGCTATCGCTTCCGGTGAACGGCGCCTCGCCCCTCGTCTGGGCCGGCGCAGTCGCCGCGATCCTCGGCGTGCTGCTGCTTCGCCGCGCCTGGGGCCTGCCCCGGCGCTCGGCGGCGCTGAACGGCGCGGCGTGGGCGCTGCTCCTCGTCGGCGCCGCGCTCGGCGTCGCCGGCAACGGCGCATGGGGCGCCGCGATGGTGTCGCTGTTTGGCATGGGAATGGCGGCGCTGCTCCTCGCGCAGGCCGCCGCGGCGTCGCGCCCGGGCAAGACGCGCGCCTCGGACCGCAAGGCGCACATGCTTCCCGCGAAGGGCGAACCGCGCCGCATCGGACGCCGCCTGTTGACCTTTCTCGTCACCATACCGCTCGCGATGCTCGTCTCGCTGCTCGCCGCGCTCGCCGCACGCTCGCTCGCGGGGCTCGGCGGCTGGGCGGAGGCCGACGGCAACGGCCTTACCCTGCTCTTGCTGCCGCTCCTCTGGGGCATCCTCGCCTTCGCGCTGCTGATGATGCCGCGGCGGCGCACGCAATTCGCCTGGCTGCTGCTCCCCGCGGCGGCGAGCCTCGGGCTGATCTGGATCGGAGGGGCGGCATGACGGGACCGGTCGACAAGGGGATGGTGCAGCGCGCCCTCTCGGCGCACGCCGCGATCGGGCTGCTCGCCTCGGCGCTTCTCTACCTCGTCTGCCTGACGGGCACGATCGTCGTCTTCTATCAGGAATGGCAGCGGATCGAGCAGCCGGCGGCGCCCGAAATGGCGCGCATCGCGCCGGGCGCGGTGCAAAGCGCGGTCGCCGCGGTCCTCGCGACCGAAGAGGGCAAGCCCGCGACGACGCACCTCTACGTCCACCTCCCGGTCCCCGACCTGCCGCGCGCCACGATCACGACCGACAGCCAGGCGGTGCACGTCGACCAGGCCGGCGCGATCGCGGGGCCCGAAGGCAACGCCTGGTCCGAATTCCTCCTCGCCGTCCACTACCGGCTCAACATCCCCGGCCTTGTCGGCCTGATCCTCGTCGGAATCCTGGGGGTGATGATCGTTGCGCTGTCGCTGTCGGGGGTGATCGCGCACCCGCGCATCTTCCGCGACGCCTTCCGCCTCCGCGCCCGCGACAAGGAAGGAGTCGGGCTCGCCGACTGGCACAACCGGCTGAGCGTCTGGTCGCTCCCCTTCGCGCTCGCGATCGCGCTGACGGGCGCGATGATCGGGCTCGGCACGATCGGCGCCTACGGCCTCGCGGCGAGCTTCTACAAGGGCGATGTCGAGGCGGCCTACGCCCCGATCTTCGGCGGCGAGGGCAAGCCCGACGCGCGCGCCGCTCCCATCGCCGACGTTGCGACGCCCCTCGCCTGGATCGCCGCCACCCATCCCGAGCTGCGCCCGACCTACATCATCCTCCACGACCCCGGCACGCGCGGCCAGCATGTCCAGCTCCTCGCCGAACATCCGCAGCGGCTGATCTACGGCGAAAGCTATAATTTCGACGCGAACGGGCGCTTCCTCGGCGCCGTGGGCCTCGCCGACGGCCATCTCGGGCAACAGATGGCCGCCTCGACCTACAATCTCCATTTCGGTAATTTCGGGGGACTGCCGGTCAAATTCGCCTATTTCGGGCTCGGCCTCGCACTCACCATCGTCGTCGCGACCGGCACCTCGATCTGGCTCGGCAAGCGCGCGCGCCGCGGCCTTCACGAACCGCGGCTGCGCAGCCTGTGGGACGCGGTGCTGTGGGGCGTGCCGCTCGCGCTGGCGCTGACCTTCCTCGCGCGATTGCTCGCCGGCAACGCCGCGCCGCTCACCGCGATCTTCTGGATACTCACCGCGCTGATCCTGCTGGCGGCGGCGATCCGCCCCGAACCGCGACCCAAGCGGCTTCTGCAAAGGCTTTTCATCGCCAGCCTGGTCGCCAGCCCGATCGCCGCGCTGGCGGGGTGAGGCGGGTCCACCGTTACTGATCCTCCCTGTCGCGCGGCGATGGGGAGGTGGCAGCCCGCAGGGCTGACGGAGGGGCAAAGCGTAGCGCTCGCATACGCTCGCAGCCCCTCCACCATCCTTCGGATGGTCCCCCTCCCCACGGCTGCGCCGCAGGGAGGATTATATGCCAACGCTCTCCCCGACACCCCGACCCCACATCGCGATTGCCGCCTCCCCGGTCCTGTGAAATGAACGTTCCCACGAGTGGGCGCAGGGGAGGATGATTCGGGTGAGCGGGGCAATCGGCAGCGACCGGCGTCTGTGGGCGTTCGCGATCGGCGTCGCGGCGGTGACCGTCGGCGTCCTTCTTCACCTGCCGATGTTCTGGATGGGCCGCGACATGGGGTTCCGCATGGCGGGCATGCCGATGGATCATGGCATGATCGCGGGCATGGGACTGATCGTCGCCGGGATCGGCATCGCCGCCTATGGCCTGCTCCCCAAGGGCCTGTCGGCGCAGATGGCAGCGGCGAGCGAGCTTGTCGTCGCCGCGCCCGAGGACGCGCCGCTGTCGCGCGCGCACTGGCGGCTGATGGCCGTTCTGGTCGTCGCGCTGGTCATCGACATCATGAAACCCGCGAGCCTCGGCTTCGTGATCCCGGGCATGATCGATGAATATGGCGTGCCGCGCGAAACCGTGTCGCTCGTCCCCTTCTTCGCGCTCGTCGGCACGGTCGTCGGCTCCTTCCTGTGGGGCGTCGTCGCTGACATCTATGGCCGCAAGGCGTCGATCATGCTGTCGGCGGTGATGTTCGTCGGCACCTCGATCTGCGGGGCGATGCCCTCGCTCGCGTGGAACGTCGGCATGTGCTTCCTGATGGGCGCGGCGGCGGGCGGAATGCTGCCCGTGACCTACGCGCTGCTCGCCGAGATGATGCCGAGCCGCCATCGCGGCTGGAGCCTCGTCCTCGTCGGCGGCCTCGGCGCGGTCGGCGGCTATGCCGCCGCGAGCCTGATGGCGGTCTGGCTCGAGCCGATCTTCAGCTGGCGCAGCCTGTGGCTCGCCAACCTGCCGAGCGGCCTTCTGCTGGTGCTTCTGGGCGCCTTCATCCCCGAATCGGCGAAATTCCTGGTCGCGCGCGGGCGGACGGCCGAGGCGCAGCGCGTGATGGACCGTTTCGGGTCGGGAGTGCGCCGCCTCGCTCCGGTCGAAGGTGCTCCGCCGCGAACGGCGGCCTCGGCGCCCGTCGGACGCGCTCAGACCGCCAAGCTGATCGCGCTCAGCCTCACCGCCATCTGCTGGGGTCTCGTCAATTTCGGGCTGTTGCTGTGGCTGCCGGTCGAGCTGGTCGCGCGCGGCTACAGCATGGAGGTATCGAGCCGGCTTCTCGCCGCCTCGGCGCTGATCGCGCTTCCCACGGTTTTTCTCGTCGCGTGGATCTACAGCGCGTGGAGCACCAAATATTCGGTGTTGGCGTCGATCGCGGTGACGCTGCTCGGGCTTGCGGGCGTCCTCTGGCTCGCGCTGACCCGCGGCGCCAGCCCGGTGCTGCCGGTCGCGCTGCTGATCGTCGGCAGCAACGGCATCATCGCGATGATCCTGCCCTATTGCGCCGAAAGCTTTCCCCTGCGCATCCGCGGCCGCGCGACCGGCTGGGTCGCGGCGTGCAGCAAGCTCGGCGGCGTCTTTGCCCAGGCGCTCGCGATCCTCGCGATCATCCCGACTCTCGCCGTCAGCGCGCTGATGATCGCCGTTCCGACCGCCCTGTCGCTGATCCTCGTCGCGCGCCACGGCCGCGAGACGCGCGGCAGCGACCTGCGCGACCTCGATCCCGAGGGGCATGTCTTCGACAAGGCGGGATTATAGGGCGGGATTATAGAGCCGCATGGCACCGCATGACCTCGCCCTTGCGGGAAGCGGAGCGACGAAGCAATCCAGAGCGGTTTGCGCCACTTCTGGATTGGCGATCATATGGATTGCCAATGCAAGCGAGGAGGTCTGTTATGGGGTGGAAAGCGGGTGTCGCTTTATGTTCCGTCCGGCGGATAGCGAATCGATCCGCGCCCCAGAAGCGGGACCGAGGATCAAGCCTGTCCTGAGTCTGTCGAAGGGTCCGGGGGTGACGGGGAAGGAAGCACGGCGCTGCGTGATTTTATTTCCTAGGTTGTCAAACTTGTCACTCCCCTCGGGTAAAATAATACCCGTGGGGAATTTTGGGGCGCCGANCCGAGGATCAAGCCTGTCCTGAGTCTGTCGAAGGGTCCGGGGGTGACGGGGAAGGAAGCACGGCGCTGCGTGATTTTATTTCCTAGGTTGTCAAACTTGTCACTCCCCTCGGGTAAAATAATACCCGTGGGGAATTTTGGGGCGCCGACGCGCCTTGATGCGGCGCCGGTGGCGGAGGGATCCACGAAATGAAAGAGCCGATGGGAGAAGAGGCTGGCACGGCGCGATAATGTAGGAAAGCGTTTTTTGGGCGGCCGCTTTGGGGTGGGTTTGAGCCATTCCCCTCCCTTTCAGGGAGGGGTTAGGGGTGGGTGCGCGAGCGGAGCGAGCCCGCAAAAGAACGCCGCCTTCGGCGGCTACCCACCCCCAGCCCCTCCCTAGAAGGGAGGGGAGAAGACATGGCTGCTATCGGTCCCCGACATTCGCCACCTCCTCCCCCCTCGCGATTGCGCTTGGGCGCCTTCCCCCATTCATGATAGCCTTGCCCCGCTGTTTCGGGTTCGCCTGTTGGGGAGGGGAATGGGCATGCACCACGCGTTCAGGGCCGCCGCGATCGCCAGCATCGGTTTCTCTCTCGCCAGCTTCGCGCCGCCGACCGGTTTTTCGGCCGCCGCGCTCGATGCGCTCGACCCCGGCCGCCTCGCCACCCTGTTCTGCGGCGCCCGCCGCGCGGGCGCGACGCTCGCCCACGATCTTCTCGCCGCGGCAGCGGTCGCGGCCCCCGCCAGCCGGGTGGGGCCGATCCCGCTCTTTCCCGACCTGACCGCCTCGCCTTTCCCCGCGTCGACGCGCGATGATCAGGCGCGGCGCTATTTCAGCCAGGGCCTGCTCCTCACCTATGGCTTCAACCACGCCGGCGCGGTGCGCTCCTTCCGCGAGGCGCAGCGGCGCGATCCGGGCTGCGCGATCTGCTGGTGGGGGGAGGCGGTGGCGCTCGGGCCGAACATCAACGCGCCGATGGACGATCGCGACCATGGCGCGGCGCTCGCCGCTGTCGAGCGCGCGATGGCTCTGCGCGGCGAAGCCTCGCCGATGGAACGCGCGCTGATCGAGGCGGTCGCGCGGCGCTATTCGGCCGACCCCGCCGCCGACCGCGCCGCGCTCGACGCCCGCTACGCCGATGCGATGCTCGACGTCGCGCGCCGCTTTCCCGCCGACGACGATGTCGCGGTGCTCGCCGCCGAGGCCGCGATGGATACGACCCCGTGGAATTATTGGGAGGGCGACAAGCGGACGGCGGTGGGCCGCGCCGGCGAGGCGGTGCGGCTGATCGAAACCGTGCTTCGCCGCAATCCGGCGCATGTCCAGGCGAACCACCTCTATATCCACCTGATGGAGGCCAGCGATCCGCAGCGCGCCGAGGCGGCGGCGGATCGATTGTCGAACCCGGCGGCGCCCAGCGCCGCGCATCTCGTCCACATGCCCGGCCATATCTACCAGCTCCGCGGGCGCCACGCCGACTCGATCCGCGTCAACGTCGCCGCGGCGCGCGCCGACGAGGCGTTCATCCGCAGTGCCGGCGACCAGGGGCTCGTGCGCTACGGCTATTATCCGCACAATATCCACTTCATCGTCACGTCGGCGCAGATGGCGGGCGACATGGGCACCGCGATCCGCGAGGCGCGGCGCCTGCGCACCGTGCTCGACCCCGCGACCTCGGCGCGGATCGCGTGGATCCAGGCGATCGACGCCGCGCCCTATTTCGCGATGGCGCAATTCGCCGATGCCAAGGCCATATTGGCGATGCCCGCGCCCGACGCGCGGCTCGCCTATCCGGCCGCGATGCGCCATTACGCACGCGCCGTCGCCTATGCCCGGCTTCGCAACCGCGCCGGATTCGACGGGGAAATCGCCGCGATGGCGCGGATCGGCTCCTCGGACGCGCTTAAGGACATGATCGCGCAGGGCGTGCCGGCCGACGAGCTGATACGGCTCGCCGAACGGGTCGCGCGCGGCCGGTTCGCGGCGGCGCGAGGCCGCCCGGACGACGCGGTCGCCTTCTACCGTCAGGCGATCGAAATCGAGGGCCGCATTCCCTATCAGGAGCCGACCTACTGGTATTATCCCGTCCGCCAGTCGCTCGGCGCCGCACTTTTCCAGGCGCGGCGCTATGGCGAGGCCAGCGACGCCTTTCGCGCCGCGCTGACCCAAGCCCCCAATAACGGCTGGGCGCTCTACGGGCTCAGCCGCAGCGAAGCCGCGCAAGGCCGCAAGCTCGAGGCGGCCGCCGCCGACAAGGCGCTCGCGAAGGCGTGGCTCGGCGACCGGCGCTGGCTCCGCATGGACCGCCTTTAGGACTGGGGCTCAATCCCCCGCGAAGTCGAACGCGCTGACCCCGCGCTCGCCCTCGCGGAAGCGCAGCGGGCGGCCGAGCGGCGGCATCGAGCGCTGGACGCAGCCGGTACGGGTGCAGCGGCGGCAGCCGAGCCCGATCGGGGTCGCCGGCGAACGCATCAGGTCGATCCCGCGCGCGGCGATCAGCGGCGCCGCGACCTTGGCGTCGACCCCGACGCACACCGCGAAGCGCGCCGGGGTGCCGCTGCCGGTCGCGCCGGGCGCCGCGACGCTGCGGCTCTGCGTGAACCAGCGCGACCCGTCCTCGAGCTCGACCAGATCGGCGACGACTTCGCCAGGGCGCGCAAAGGCTTCGTGGACGCCCCACAGCGGGCAGCGCGCCTCGCCGTCGACCAGCGGCGACTGGCTCGCCCCCGCATAGCGCTTGCTCCCCTGCCCCGCGCGGTCGATGCGCAGCATGAAGAAGGGCAGCCCGCGCGCGCCGACGCGCTGCAGTGTGGTCAGCCGGTGCGCGACCTGCTCATATCCCGCCCCGAAGCGGCGCTGGAGCAGCAGCAGGTCGTAGCCTGTCGCGTCGCAGGCGCGCAGGAAACGGCCATAGGGCATCATCAGCGCCGCCGCGAAATAATGGATCAGGTGGCGCTCGAACAGCCGCGCCGACGCGGGCTCGGCGAATTCGGCGCCGGCGACGAGCGCGTCGATCTCGTCCTTCGCC
This sequence comes from Sphingopyxis sp. GW247-27LB, assembly GCF_002277025.1. GTDB lineage: Bacteria > Pseudomonadota > Alphaproteobacteria > Sphingomonadales > Sphingomonadaceae > Sphingopyxis. The sequence continues at coordinate 339,229 of NZ_NIWD01000002.1, read as the reverse complement.
TCGATTTGCGCCAATGTCGCCGCCGCCTGAAAGGTACGCGAGGCGGGGCGCAGCAGCTCGTTCAGCATCAATTGCCGCGCGTGCCAGTCGAGCCAGCGCAGCCGGTCGGGCATCACGTCGCTCGGCAATATGCGGATGCCGAGCTGGTGCCGCGTGCGCAGCCGCTCGGAAATCGTGCCGTAAAGATCGCCGCCCGCGAGCCGCAGTTCGTCGGCCAGCTCCTCGGCGCGGGCGTCGAGGTCGGCGAAATGGTTGCGCCATGTCTCGATCGCCCGGCGCACGGCGGCAACTTCGGGCGCGTCGGCTTGCGCCTCGCCGCGACCCTCGGGCGCCGCATCGAACAGCCGCGCGAAGGCCGCCGCGGTCGCGGGGGCGCTCTGCAGCCACTCCTCGACCTCCTCGGCGCCGATGCCGAGGTCGGCGAAGCGCGGGTCGGCGAGCCGGCGCCGCAGCCCCGCGAGCCCGCCGGGCACCTCTTCGCCCCCCAGTGATGCCGCGTCGAAACCGAACCGTTCGGCGAGGCGCACGATCACCGTTGCCGACAAGGGCCGCTGCGAATGCTCGATCAGGTTGAGATAGCTCGGCGAGATGGCGAGTGCCTCGGCCATCGCGGCCTGCGTCATCCCCGCCTCGCGCCGCACCTTGCGCACCGCCGGCCCCGCAAACACGCGCCGCTCCGTCATGATTTGTAACTTTCTTTACTAATTTACACGCCAATTTGCACTTTCACCGCATTTTTCACAAGAAAAATTGACAAAGCTTTTCACTTTCCGCGGCGCTTTCGCCAACGTCCACCCATCAGCTTCGAACAAGGACAAGATGATGGGCTACCAGGAAGACATGGCGCAGTCGGGCCGCCTGATCCGCGACTATGACGGCACGTGGGACGGCATCAGCGCCGAGAGCATCGCCCGCATGCGCGCCCAGAACAAGTTCCGCACCGGGCTCGACGTCGCGCGCTACACCGCGCGCATCATGCGCGCCGACATGGCCGCTTATGACGCCGACCCCGCCAACTACACCCAGTCGCTCGGCTGCTGGCACGGCTTCATCGCGCAGCAGAAGATGATCTCGATCAAGAAGCATTTCGGCACCGTCAAGGGCCGCTACATCTACCTCTCGGGCTGGATGATCGCGGCGCTGCGCAGCGAATTCGGTCCGCTGCCCGACCAGTCGATGCACGAGAAAACGAGCGTTCCCGCGCTGATCGAGGAAATCTATACCTTCCTGCGCCAGGCCGACGCCCGCGAACTTGGGCTTCTGTTCCGCGACCTCGATGCCGCGCGCGCCGAGGGCGACGAACTCAAGGCCAAACAGGTCCAGGCGGCGATCGACAATCATGAAACCCACGTCGTGCCGATTATCGCCGACATCGACGCGGGCTTCGGCAACGCCGAGGCGACCTATCTGCTCGCCAAGAAGATGATCGAGGCCGGGGCTTGTGCTTTGCAGATCGAGAATCAGGTCTCGGACGAAAAGCAGTGCGGCCACCAGGACGGCAAGGTCACCGTGCCGCACGAGGATTTCATCGCGAAGATCCGCGCCTGCCGCTATGCCTTCATGGAGCTCGGCGTCGAGGACGGCATCATCGTGACGCGCACCGACAGCCTCGGCGCGGGCCTGACCAAGCAGATCGCCGTCTCGAAGGAGCCCGGCGACCTCGGCGACCAGTATAACGGCTTCCTCGACTGCGAAGAGGTCGACGGCGCGGGCAACCCCGGCGACGTGCTGATCAACCGCGACGGCAAGCTGATGCGCCCGAAGCGCCTGCCCTCGAACCTCTATCAGTTCCGCCCCGGAACCGGCGAGGACCGCTGCGTCATGGACTGCATCGCCAGCCTGCAGAACGGCGCCGACCTGCTGTGGATCGAAACCGAAAAGCCGCATATCGAACAGATCGCCTCCATGGTCGACCGCATCCGCGAAGTCGTGCCCAATGCGAAGCTCGCCTACAATAATTCGCCGAGCTTCAACTGGACGCTCAACTTCCGCCAGCAGGTGTTCGACGCCTGGGAGAAGGACGGCAAGGACGTCAGCGCCTATGACCGCGCCAGGCTGATGAGCGTCGACTATGACGGCACCGAACTCGGCGACGAGGCCGACAACCGCATCCGCACCTTCCAGCGCGACGCGGCGAAGCGGGCGGGCATCTTCCACCACCTGATCACGCTGCCGACCTACCACACCGCCGCCTTGTCGACCGACAATCTGGCGAAGGAATATTTCGGCGACGAGGCGATGCTCGGCTACGTCAAGAACGTCCAGCGCGCCGAGATTCGCCAGGGCATCGCCTGCGTGAAGCACCAGAATATGAGCGGAAGCGACATCGGCGACGACCACAAGGAATATTTCGCCGGTGAAGCCGCGCTGAAAGCGGCGGGCAAGGACAACACGATGAATCAGTTCGCCGCCTGACACGAGCTTGGCGCGGGGGAATTCGTTGCCCCCCGCGCCTCCAGAGCTTTCCTGGGGAGGAAAGCCTGCCCGTCGGAAGCCTTCGCGCTTCCGGCGGGCATTTTCGTTGCGATCGACTACGTATCTTGCGCGGTGGCGCTTGCCTCCATCGCCGCGCCGAGGCATTATGGTGCGATGCACAACGATCCGCGACTGACTTTCATGCAGGCCATTGCGCTGAAGCGCAAGGTGGTGGCCAGCTACAACGGCGCCCGCCTCGACCTCGCCCCGCATCTGATGTTCGAGCGGCACGGCGACCTATTCGTCAGCGCGCTCAACCTCGGCAAGAGCTGGCGGTCGGACGAAGAGCCGCGCCTCGGCCATTTCAAGCTCGACGGCCTCCGCGACGTCGAATTGCAGGAAGAGGAATTCGATCCCCTTCCCGCCTTCGCGCCCGAGCCGCCCAAGCCCGACGACATATTGATCCTCGCCGTCTGACACCGCTTCCCGGCCGGTTCAGGAGTGGATCGAGGGCGCCTCCTCCCCGCTTCGCGTCTTCACCAGCGACCAGACCACCCCGCCCGCGATCAGCGCCACGGTGACGCCGAGGCTGATCAGCGACGGGAATTTCGCGCCGCTCAGCAGGAAATCGGCGACGAAGATCTTCGACCCGATGAAGACGAGCACCAGCGCGAGCGCATATTTGAGATAGTGGAAGCGGTGCACCATCGCCGCGAGCGCGAAATAGAGCGCGCGCAGGCCGAGGATCGCCATGATGTTCGACGTATAGACGATGAAGGTGTCGGTCGTGATCGCGAAGATCGCCGGCACGCTGTCGACCGCGAAGACGAGGTCGGCGAGATTGATCACGACGAGCGCGAGGAACAGGGGAGTCGCGGCGAGCGCCAGCTTGCCGGTTCGCGGGTCGGGGACGCGGACGAAGAATTTCTCGCCGTGCAGGTCCCGCGTGATCGGGATGCGCCGCGACAGCCAGCGCACCACCGGATTGCCCGCGACGTCCATCGGCTTCTCGCTCGCGAACAGCATCTTGACGCCGGTGAAGACGAGGAAGGCCGCGAAGACATAGAGCAGCCAATGATATTCGGTGACCAGCGCCGCACCGCCCGCGATCATGATGCCGCGCAGCACGATCACCGCGACGATGCCCCACAGCAGCGCGCGATATTGATAGCGCGCCGGGATGGCGAAGGTCGCGAAGATCAGCGAGATGACGAAGATATTGTCGATCGACAGCGCCTTCTCGATAAAGAAGCCCGTATAATATTGGAGGCCGGCCTCGCCGCCCTTAGCGGCCCAGATCCAGCCGCCGAACGCCAGCGCGATGCCGATGTAGAGCGCCGAGAGTTTGAGACTCTCGGCGATGCCCATCTCCCTGTTCTCCTTGTTCAATATCCCAAGGTCGAAGGCGGTGAGCGCAATGACCAGCCCCAGAAAGGCCAGCCAGAACCAGACCGGCGTACCCAGCCAGTCGGCGAAGAGAAATTCCATGATCGATATCCCCGGACAGGCGAAGCGCGCCGCCGGAGGGCAGCGCGCTTCCCGAAATTCATTGGAGCTTTAGCGGGCGTAGAGCGGGCGCCGCATCAGCGCCGCGAGCCGGTCCTTGACCGCGAGCTTCAGCTTTTTCAGCCGCAGCACGCGAAACGGGTCGCCGCCGCGGCGGCGCACTTCGCGCCGCACCGCTTCATCGAGCCGCCGATGCAGCACCGTCAGGCGATAGATATGGGGATTCACAGACATAAGGCCTCCTGATTGAGCGAACTCAAGACAGGTGACGCCGATGCCGGGACCCGTTTCAGGGGGGAGAGCTGGGCCGCAAAGCATCGGTGTCACCCGATGCGGTCCGACATCACGCCGCGGGAATAATCCCGCCGACGCCAGAGGGGCCCGGCCCGCATAAGTTGTATCTAGGGTGGCGCGTGCGGGCTTTCAACCCTTGGACCGATGCGCCATCTTGTCTGATGACGCCGTCACCCATCCCTCTTGGCCCGAAGGAAATCCCATGTCCGTTCTCGTCGCGCGCGATGGCCCGGTCACCATCGTCACCATCGACCGGCCGGCGAAGCGCAATGCCGTCGACCCGGCGACCGCCATCGCGCTGCGCGAGGCTTTCGCCGCCTTCGCGGACGATGCCGAAGCGCGGGTCGCGATCCTCACCGGCAGCGAAGGACATTTCTGCGCGGGGTTCGATCTCGGCGCGGTCGGCACGACCCGCTACGATCCCGACGGGCCCGCGCCGATGGGGCCGACGCGGATGCTGCTCGACAAACCGGTAATCGCCGCGGTCGAGGGGCATGCGGTCGCGGGCGGGCTCGAACTCGCGCTCTAGTGCGACCTGCGAGTCGCGGCGGCGAGCGCGATATTCGGCGTCTATTGCCGGCGCTGGGGCGTCCCGCTGATCGACGGCGGGACGGTGCGGCTGCCACGCATCGTCGGCCAGGGCCGCGCGCTCGACATGATCCTGACCGGCCGCCCCGTCGCCGCCGACGAAGCCCAGCGCATCGGCCTCGCCGACCGGATCGTCCCTGACGGCGACGCGCTGTCCGCCGCCGTCGCGCTCGCGAAGCAGATTGCCGCCTTTCCGCAGCTCTGCATGACCAGCGACCGGATGAGCGCCTATCGCCAATGGGATTTCGACCTCGCTGCCGCGCTCGTCCACGAAGCCCATGCCGGCGTCGCACCGCTACGCGAAGGCGCGACCGAGGGGGCGCAGCGCTTTACCGGAGGCGCGGGGCGTGCGGGCAAATTTGACTGAAACCGCGGAAGGTCAGTCGACCGTCAACTTGCCATAGCTGATCGAGATGCCGTCAGAACGCGCCTGATTCTTGAATATTCGTGCTTCATTCACGCCGGCAACGTGAAGGTGACGGGCGTCGAGCCAGGTTACGCGCACCACGGGTCCGCCGCGGTCGAACGTGGTGGCTCGGCCATGATTGCTGTCGGCCACGAATACTTCCTGCGCGGAGTCTTTGTCAGCATCGCTGCGACCGACCCACACCACAGTAGCGAAATCCGCGGTCGCTCCGCAGTTCCTGCCCGTCACATACGCAATATGATTATTATCGGGAGCGAAGTTGCGACTGATCGGGACTTCTTCACAAGGCGCCGAGCACCCGCCCAGCAGGGCAACCACAAGCAGGATCGGGCCACGGACTCTCATCATCGACGCACGCTTGCCGTCTATCTCGCCATCAGCTCCATCGTCATGGTGGCCAGCGCCTCGGTCGCGGTCGAGATTACCGCCGGGGCGTCGGGCGCCCAGAAGGGCGAATGGAGGCTCGGCAGGGTACGGCCTTCCGTCTTCGCCGCCTCGATCTCCGCGGGCGGGACGCCGCCGACCCAGAAGATCAGACTCTTGATGCTCTTGTCCTCGCGGCCATAGCGTCCGAAATCCTCGCCGCCCATGACCGGCGGCATCTGGACGACGCGCTGCTCGCCAAAGCGCGTCTTGAGCAGCGCCGCCATCTCCTCGGTGAAATCGGGCGTGTTGAAGGCCGCGGGGGTATATTCGGTGCGGTCGACCTTCACGACCGGCATCTTGTCCTCGGGCATGCCCGCCGCGATCGCCTCGCCCTTCGCGACGCGCGCGATGCCGTCGAGCAGCTTGTTCCGCACGTCGTCGGTATAGCTGCGGACGGTAAGCTGCAGCTTCGCCTCGTCGGGAATGATGTTGTGCTTCGCACCGGCGTGGAAGCTGCCGACGGTGACCACCGCCGAATCGAGCGGGCTGATCTCGCGCGACACGAGGGTCTGCAGCGCACCGACGATCCGGCTCGCGAGGACGATGGGATCCTTCGTCGTCTGCGGATAGGCGCCGTGGCCGCCGATGCCCTTGACCGTGATGTCGACGCTGTCGACATTGGCGAGCGCGTAACCCGGCGTGTAGCCGATCATTCCGGCCGGGAACTGCGCCGCGTCGTGAAAGGCGAGCGCATATTGGGGCTTCGGAAAGCGCGTGTAGAGCCCGTCCTCGAGCATCATCCGCGCCCCCGCCCCGCGCTCCTCGGCGGGCTGGCCGATCATCACCAGCGTCCCCGACCATTTCGCCTTGTTCGCCGCCATCAGCCGCGCGACGCCGATCCAGCTCGTCATGTGGGTGTCGTGGCCGCAGGCGTGCATCACGCCGGTCTCGACGCCCTCGTCGGTGGTCACGCGCACCTTCGACGCGCCGGGCCAGCCCGTCTGCTCGGTCACCGGCAGCCCGTCCATGTCTGCGCGGACGAGGACCACCGGCCCGGCGCCGTTCTTCATCGCCGCGACGACCCCGGTGCCGCCCACCTTCTCGGTGACCTCGAAGCCGAGCTTGCGCGCCTCGGCGGCGAGGATGCCCGCCGAGCGGACCTCGTGAAAGCTGAGCTCCGGATTGGCGTGAAGGTCGGCGTAGATCGTCATCAGTGACGGCATCTCGGCCTTCACCTGCTCGCCCAGCGTCTGCGCCGATGCCGGCGCCATCAGCGCCAGCGCCGCGATGCCCGTCCACACAATCCGCATAGTCGCCCCTTTTTCCTATCAGCCCGCCGGTACCAGTTCGATCACGTCGAGCAGCGATTCATAGGCGGGTGCCGGCAGCACGAGCCGCCAGCGATTGTCGCCGATCCGCTCGATCAGCCCCGCCATGTCGCGCATCCGGTCGCTGCCGTAATTGACCGGCACCGTCTCGTCGCCGAGTTCGAGCGTGCCGAGAAAGATCTGGCGCTTCAGATTGTCGGGAAAGATCAGCCCGACCGGCCGCTGCGATCCCGTGAGCTTGGTCAGGCTCGCCAGCCCCTGCTCGGCCGAGACGCGGCAGCGGAACCAGTCATAGGCGATGAAGCCCAGCGTCCCCGTCTGCGCGCCGACCTTGATCGTGCGGCAGCGATAGTCGCCCGCGGGCAGGTGCGGGTTCGGCAGCGCCGCCATCGGCTGGAGCAGCACGCCCTCGCGATCGAGGTCGGCGCCGTAGCCGCGCGCGCGCGCATCGGCGAGCGCCATCTCCCAGCTCTTGTACCAGTTCCGGATACGCCCGCGATCCTGCTCGGTCGCGGTCGCCCGCCATGTGCCCGTATCGGGTGTGTCCGCGGCCGACGGCGGCATCGACGGCACCGTCTGGCACGCGGCGAGCGCGAGGCTCCCCGTCACGGCCGAAATCAACTTCATGCGCCCCCACATCATTTCTCTCCTGGTCTGGTCCCCGGCCGAGCTTAGGGGGGCGAGAAAAAATGCTCAAGGGCGTGGCCGAACCCGGTCAGGCGGCGGTCCAGCCACCGTCGACGCTGAGGTTGGCGCCGGTGATGTTCGCCGCCTCGTCGCGGGTTAGGAAGGCCGCGAGCGCCGCGACCTGCTCGACCGTGACGAACTGCTTGGTCGGCTGGCCGGCGAGAAGCACGTCGTTGATCACCTGCTCGCGCGTCATGTTCCGCGCTTTCATCGTGTCGGGAATCTGATTCTCGACCAGCGGGGTCCAGACATAGCCGGGGCTGATGCAGTTGACGGTAATTCCCGCCTCGGCCACCTCGAGCGCGACGGTCTTGGTCAGCCCGGCGAGCCCGTGCTTCGCGGCGACATAGGCCGATTTGAACGGCGAGGCGACGAGCGAATGCGCCGAGGCAGTGCCGATGATCCGTCCCCAGCCCTTCTTGCGCATCCCCGGCACGGCATGGCGGATGGTGTGGAACGCCGACGACAGGTTGAGCGCGAGGATCAGGTCCCATTTCTCGGGCGGGAAATCCTCGATCGGCGACACGAACTGGGTGCCGGCATTGTTCACGAGGATATCGACCCCGCCCATTTCCTTATCGGCGCGCGCGAACATCTCCCCGATCGCGTCGGGCTTGGTGAGGTCGGCGCCGTAATAGGCGGCCTTGGCACCCTTCACCCCTTCGAGCGCCTTGCGCTCGGCCTCGATCGCATCGGCGTCGCCGAAGCCGTTGATGATGATGTTGGCGCCATGCGCCGCGAGCGCCTTCGCGATGCCGAGCCCGATTCCCGAGGTCGATCCGGTGACGAGAGCGGTCTTGCCTTTGAGGTGCATATGCTTGTCCTTTCTTCGGAAGGGGAGACTCAAGGATTATCGGGGGGAGTGTCGGGAACGGCCTTGGGCTGCAACCCGCCGGGCTGGACGGCGAAGCTTTCCGAGCGCCCCTCGGCGATGCTGTCGGCGAGCAGATGGCCGTCCTTCATCGCGGCCTCGACTGCGGCGCGGCCCTGCGCCCAATTGGCCTCCATCGTCGCGCGCGAAAATTCGAAATCGCGCGCGCCGGTCTGCCACGCGGGCGGCTGGTGCACCAGTTGCACGACGTTGAGCGCCTTGCGCTCGACCATGCGCTCGACCGCCTTGACCTCGGGCAGGTCGCGCAATTCGTCGGGCAGTTTCTTGAGCATCCGGTCGATCAGCCGATGCTCCTTGCGGCGGCGCACCAGCCCGTCCGAAATGCGCCGGGTGCGGCTCGAAAAGCGGATGTCCTTTTCGCGCGACCAGGCTTCTTCCAGATCGTGCGGCCGATCGCCGCGCGCGGGGAACAGGTCGACCTGGAACGCGAGCATATCCTCGCGCGCCGACTGGACGACATATTCGAGCGGAGTGTTCGACACGAGCCCGCCGTCCCAATACCAGACGCCATCGATCTCGACCGGCGGCAATCCCGGCGGCAATGCCCCCGACGCCAGGATATGGCGCGCGTCGATGCGATCGCATTTCGTGTCGAAATAGCGGAAATTGCCGGTCTCGACCGCGACCGCGCCGACCGACAGCCGCACCTTGCCCGTATTGACCCGATCCCAGTCGACGAGCCGGTCGAGCGTCTCGACCAGCGGCGCCGTGTCGTAGAGGCTGACCGCGGCGGGGGTTTGCGGTTCGGCCAGCATCGGCGGCGGCCAGCGCGGGGTGAAGAATCCCGGCACGCCGAAGGTCGCGACCTGCCCCGCCGCCGCGACATGCGTCCATTCGCGGATCAGGTCGTTGTCGACCATTGGCAGCGACGGCAGCGCCGAAGAGACGCCGTCCCAGAACTGCCGCAGTTTCCCCACCGCTTCGTCGCGGGGATTGCCGGCGATGATCGCGGCGTTGACCGCGCCGATCGAGATGCCCGCGACCCAGTCGAGCTCGATGCCGAGGTCGATCAGCGCCTCATAGACCCCCGCCTGATAGGCGCCGAGCGCGCCGCCGCCCTGCAGCACCAGCACGACGAGATCGGGCAGCGGCAAGGCGGCGGGAGCGGCGCGGCGCGGCATGGGACTCGGGCGATCCTTTGGCTGGGCTCTGCGAAGGCCCGCTAGGTGGACCCCGCGCGCCGGCTTTGCAAGCCCGCCCTCGAAGCCTCTTCCCAACCGCCCACGCTGCTGCCACAACAAGCGCAAGATACGGCAACCGGCTGGAGAATTCCCATGCGCCTCGACGATTATGATCCCGGCGACGACATCCGCGATCTCGGCCGCGGCGGCGGCGGGTTCGGCGGGGGTGGAGGCGGCGGCATGGGCGGCCTGCTCGTCGGCCTGCTGCCGATGCTGCTTGGCCGCAAGATGGGCTGCGGAACGATCATCCTGCTCGGCATCCTCGCCTTCGTCTTCCTGGGACCGGGCGCGAACATGCTGAGCACCGGCGGCGGCTCGTCCGACCCGATGGCCGACAGCCGCGGCGGCGCCAATGTCGCCTGCGACACCGCCGCGGAGAAATTCGCCTGCAACGTCTTCGGCTCGACGCATCAGGTGTGGAGTCAGGTCATCAACGGCTATCAAAAGCCGTCGCTCAATTTCTTCACCGACCAGAACCAATCGGGCTGCGGCGCCGCGCAGGCCGCGATGGGCCCCTTCTATTGCCCCGCCGACCAGGGCGTTTATCTCGACACCGCCTTCTTCAACGAACTCGCGCAGCGCTTCGGCGCCGCCGGCGACGCCGCGCAGGCCTATGTCGTCGCACACGAGGTCGGGCACCATATCCAGACGATCACCGGCATTTCGGATCAGGTCCGCCAGCGGCAGCAGCGCGCCTCGCAGGCCGAAGGCAATGCGCTGCAGGTCCGCATGGAGTTGCAGGCCGACTGCTACGCCGGCGTCTGGGCCGCGCTCGCCAAGACGCGCGACGGCCAGCCGGTCATGGAACCCGGCGACATGGAGGAGGCGATGACCGCCGCCAACGCGATCGGCGACGACACGCTGATGCGCTCCGCAGGTCAGCGACCGGTCCCCGAAAGCTTCACCCATGGCACCAGCGAGCAGCGCATGACCTGGCTGCGCCGCGGGCTGCAAACGGGGGATCCGCGCCAGTGCGATACCTTCAGCGCGCCCATCTGACCGTCGCGCTGGCGGCCGCCCTCGCCGCGACGCCCGCGGCGGCGGCGACGCTCTATGTCGAGGCCGGGCGCCTGATCGACGGCGTGTCGGGCGAGGTTCGCACCGGCCAGTGCGTCACGATCGCGGACGAGCGCATCGCGGCGGTCGGGCCGTGCGGGGAGACGCCCGGGGGTGCGACGCGGATCGACTGGTCGGGCTATACCGTGCTGCCCGGCCTGATCGACCTCCACACCCATCTCGCCGACCTCGGCCAGAGCGCCGATCTCGCCGCGCCGATCAAGGCCTCGCCCGCCGAGACCGCGCTCGTCGGCGCACGCAACGCGCGGGTCACGCTCGACGCGGGCTTCACCAGCGTGCGCGACGTCGGCTGCTATCGCGGCCTCACCGACGTCGCGCTGCGCAATGCGATCGAACGCGGCGACGTGCCCGGACCGCGCATGTGGGTCGCGGGCGCCTATATCACCGTCCCCGGCGGCGGCGGCGAACTCAACGGGGTCGTTCCCAATGATCAATTGCCGCCCGACATGCGGCTCGGCGTCGCGGCGACGCCCGAGGAGGCGGCCGCGAAAACCACCTTCCTGCTCGATCATGGCGCCGACTTCATCAAGACGATCGCGACCGGCGCGGTGCTCGCGATCGGCACCGAGCCCGGCGCGCCCGAACTGACCGAGGATCAACTCCGCGCGGTTGTGAAGGTCGCGCACGCCCGCGGCAAGCGCGTCACCGCGCACGCGCACGGCGCCGAGGGGATCAAGAATGCCATCCGCGCCGGGGTCGACAGCATCGAGCATGCGAGCCTCGCCGACGAAGAGGCGCTGCAAATGGCGAAGGCGCACGGCACCTGGCTCGTCATGGACATCTACAACGGCACCTATATCGACGAGGAAGGCACGCGCGAGGGCTGGCCCGAGGAATATCTGCGCAAGAACCGCGAGACCACCGACACCCAGCGCGCCGCCTTCCGCCGCGCGGTCGAGATCGGGGTCAAGATCGGCTACGGCACCGACGCCGGCGTCTATCCGCACGGGCTTAACGCGCGGCAGTTCGCGAACATGGTCAAATATGGCATGACCCCGATGCAGGCGATCGAGGCCGCCACCGGCCGTGCCGCCGAGGAAATGGGCCGCGAGGACGTGGGCGCGATCGTGCCCGGGCGTTACGCCGACATGGTCGCGATCAAGGCCGACCCGCTCGCCGACATCACGGTGCTGGAAAAGATCGATCATGTGATGAAGGGCGGCGCGATCGTCCGCTAGCCGGCTGGTTGCGGTCCTATCCGACGTGCTCCCCGGCGAAAACTGGGGTTCACCAAGTGCTGTCACCTGGCGTGCCCTCTTTTTCATCGTCACCCCGGACTTGATCCGGGGTCCCGCTTGATATCGAAGCCAGTCGATGCATCAAAAAGCGGGATCCCGGATCAAGTCCGGGATGACGAGGGAATTAAAGCGACGTCCACTCCCCACCCCAAAGCCACCCTCCAGCGACCCGCCCCATCAACAGGGTTGAACCCTCCCGCCGCGCCGCTAAACCGCTTTCATGCGAAACCATCTCATCCCCAGCGCGATCGCGCTTGCCGCCGCCCTTTCCTCCTCCCCCACCCTTGCCCGGCCGATGACCGAGGTCGATCTCGCGACGTTGAAGCGCGTTGCGGCGCCGACCGCTTCGCCCGACGGGCGCTGGGTCGTGTTCCAGATGACCGAGACCGAGGATGCGACCTACAAGCGCTCGACCGGCCTGTGGATCGTCGACCGCACGGCGAAGGATGCGAAGCCGGTGCGGGTCGCCGATGTCGCAGGCAAGAACGAGACCTCCCCGGCGTTCCACCCGGACGGCACGCTCTTCTTCGTTTCCGACGCGTCGGGCAGCGACCAGGTCTGGCGCGTCGACACGCGCTCGATGGCCACACCGGCGGTTCAGGTCACGACCGAAAAGGCCGATGTCGCGGGCTTCAAGCTGTCGCCCGACGGCAGCAAGCTGCTCGCGTGGGGCGATATCGCCAAGGAATGCATCAGCTTCGGCTGCGACGCCAAGGACGTGAAGGACAAGGGCGCGCTCGTCGGTCCCGGCAGCGGCCGCCTCTACAAGGATGGCGCTGGCTTCGTGCGCCATTGGGACCAGTGGGAGACGCCGGGCACTTACAGCCGCCCCTTCGTCTTCGACCTCGTCGACGGCAAGGCGACCGCGGGCCGCGCGATCGACGGCGGCCTGATCGGCGATACGCCTTCCAAACCTTTCGGCGGCGGCGAGGAACTCGCCTGGGGCGCCGACAGCCGCTCCGTCTATTTCACGCTGCGCAAGGCCGACCGCGACGAGCCGCGCTCGACCAATCTCGACATCTATCAGGCAAAGGTCGACGCGCGCATCGCGCCGGTCAACCTGACCGAGGCCAATCAGGCGACCGACACGCTTCCCGCCCCCTCGCCCGACGGCAAATGGCTCGCCTATGCCGCGATGGCGCGGCCGGGCTATGAGGCCGACCGGCAGGTGCTGATGCTGCGCGACCTGGCGAGCGGCGAAACGCGCAAACTCACCGACGCCTGGGACCGCTCGGTCGCCTCGATCGCCTGGGCGCCCGACGGCAAGTCGCTTTACGTCACCGCGCAGGACGTGCTCGACCATCCCGTTTTCCGCGTCGACGCCGCGAGCGGCAAGGTCGAGCGGCTGAAGGCATCGACCGAGGAATTCGACGGCAATATTGGCGACGTGACCCCGCTTGCGGGCGGCGGCCTCCTCTATTCGCGCAACAGCGCGCTCTTGCCCACCGACATCTATGTCCGCGACGCGAAGGGCAAGGTCGCGCAGATCACCGCGGTCAACGCCGACCGCCTCGCCGCCTTCGACCCGATCAAGCTCGATCGGATGCAGTTCGCCGGCGCGAACGGCGACAAGGTGTGGGGCATGATCCTGAAGCCCGCGAATGCCGCCGCGAAGCTCCCCGTCGCCTTCATCGTCCACGGCGGCCCGCAGTCGAGCTTCGGCAACAGCTGGTCGACGCGCTGGAACCCGCGCCTCTTCGCCGAACAGGGCTATGGCGTCGTGACCGTCGATTTCCACGGCTCGACCGGCTATGGTCAGGCCTTCACCGACAGCATCAACAAGGATTGGGGCGGCAAGCCGCTCCAGGACCTGAAGCTCGGCCTAGCCGCCGCGGGCCAGCAGGACGCGCAGCTCGACGTCGCCAACGCATGCGCGCTCGGCGCCTCCTATGGCGGCTACATGATGAACTGGATCGCGGGGCAGTGGACCGACGGCTTCCAATGCCTCGTCCAGCACGACGGCGTCTTCGACGCGCGCGCGATGGCCTATGAGACCGAAGAGCTGTGGTTCGACGAATGGGAGCATGGCGGCCCCTATTTCGAGGTTCCCGAAGAGTTCGAGAAATGGAACCCGGTGAACCATGTCGCCCAGTGGAAGACGCCGATGCTGGTGATCACCAGCGAGAAGGATTTCCGCATCCCCTATACGCAGGGCCTCGCCGCCTTCACCGCGCTTCAACGCCGCAATATCCCATCGCAGCTTCTGGTCTTCCCCGACGAGAATCACTGGGTGCTGAAGGGCGCGAACAGCGTCCAGTGGCACCGCACGGTGTTCGACTGGCTGGGCAGCTATCTGAAGAAATAGCGCGGCCGCTAGTAAAAGGTGAGCAGCGCCCGGAAGAGCCGAAGGCGCTGCTTTTCCGGCTGGGCGGCGATGCGTTCGAGGATGCGCGTCCCTTCGCGGCAGTCGCGTTCCTCGGTCGACCGCGCGAACGGCGATTGCCCGCCGGTGCCATAGTCGAAGAGGTGCGTGGCGATCAGGTCGGCCGCCTTGTCCTCCGACATAGGCTTCTTCCACCGGGTCAGCGCGAGCAGCTCGGCTAGCACCGCATCCTCGCTCGCGTTGACCGCGGCGTCGGCGGCCGCTTCGCCGGGCGACGGCGCATAATTCGCCGTGCATGTCCGGTATCCGTTCGCGCGCGCTTGCCGCGACCGCCGGGCCTCGACATCGAGCAGACGCGCCACGAGCGGATCGGGCGCCCGCGCCGCCTCGTGCATCAGCCGGTTCACCCACGTGTCGCGCACGATCGCCAGCGCATCGCCGGTCGTCCGCCCGCTGTTCCGCTGGCGCCACATATCGTCGGTAGCCTCGCCCCATTGCTGCGGGCGATGCTGCCGCAGGGCGTCCCACAGCGGCCCCGTCAGCGCGGCGGTCGCCTCGGCCCGGCCGATCGCCCAGGACGGGCCCGCGACGAGACCCGTGGCCTCGCGGCGCGTGATCGCCTTCGCCGCCAGCAGTTCGTCGGCGGCGGGATACCACATGTCGTCGGGCGGCGTCGCGAGCGCGTGGCCGATAAAGGCGGTGTCGACCCCAGCGTCGGCCATGATTCGGCGCATCATGGCATCGCCGAAAAGGCCGGGCGCGCCCGCATCGGGCTGCGCCGGTCTGGGATTGCCCGAAATTTTCGAATCCGCGCTTTCCTTCATCGCTGGCGGGGGCGGCAGCGCGGCGACATAGCTCTGGTGAAAGCCGATCCGGGCGGCAGGCCCCATCGACCGGTCAGCGCCGGCCATCAGCACGATCGTACAGGCCGATGCGCAGAGATGCTCGACATGCACGGCGAGGTGCTGGCGGTTGACGATCGAGGCCATCAGGCGCGCGGCCATCACCTCGCCGCCGGGCGAGGAAATGACGAGCCGCTTCGCGCCGCGCCGCGCCGTCGCCAGCGCGTGAAACGCGTTATAGCCCGCGAGGTCGATCTCACCCGCGAAATAGAGCGTCGCGCCGTCCGCCGATGCCTCGATCCGCGCGCCGCCCGGCTCCGCAGTTTGCGCCGCCGCCCCGCCCGCCGTCAAGACAAGCGCCAGCGCCGCGATCCCCAACCCCTTCGTCATGAGCCCATCCTGCACAGCGCCGCGCGCAAGGCAAGCGCCGCAAGGCAGCGCATAAGGGCTTGCCGCCCCCTTTCCCCGCTGGCAAAGCGCCCCGGCTATGCCGATGGAAAAGACGTTCGATCCCGCCGCTATCGAGGCGAAATGGGCCCATTTATGGGAAAGCCGCGGGCTGTTTCGCCCCGCGCGTCCCGACGCGACGCCGTTCACGATCGTCAATCCGCCGCCGAATGTCACCGGCGCGCTGCATATCGGCCATGCGCTCGACAACACGCTGCAGGACGTGCTCGTCCGCTATGAGCGGCTGCGCGGCAAGGATGCGCTGTGGGTGGTCGGCATGGACCACGCCGGCATCGCGACCCAGATGGTCGTCGAGCGCCAGCTCGAGGAACGGCAGGACAAGCGCACCAACTACACCCGCGACGAATTCGTCGAGAAGGTGTGGCAGTGGAAGGCGGAAAGCGGCGGCCAGATCACCGGCCAGCTTCGCCGCCTCGGCTGCTCGATGGACTGGGCGAACGAGCGCTTCACCATGGACGACGGGCTCAACCGCGCCGTCGCCAAGGTGTTCGTCGATCTGCACAGCCAGGGGCTGATCTATCGCGACAAGCGCCTCGTGAACTGGGACCCCAAGCTCAGGACCGCGATCAGCGACCTCGAGGTCGAGACGCACGAGGTGCAGGGCGGTTTCTGGCACTTCCGATATCCGCTCGCCGACGGCGTGACCCTCGACGACGGGCGCGACCATATCGTCGTCGCGACGACGCGCCCCGAAACGATGCTCGCCGACATGGCGGTCGCGGTGCACCCCGACGACGAACGCTACAAGAGCGTGATCGGCAAGGATATCCTCCAGCCGATCACCGGCCGCCGTTTCAAGGTGGTCGCCGACGAGCATGCCGATCCCGAACTCGGCAGCGGCGCGGTGAAGATCACGCCGGGGCATGATTTCAACGACTTCGAGGTCGGCAAGCGCGCGGGGTTCAAGCCCGGCGAAATGCTCAACATGTTCGACGCCGAGGCGAACGTCACCCAGACGAGCGACGGGCTGATCCCGTCCGAATATCTCGGCCTCCATCGCTTCAAGCGCGACGGCACGGACGGCGCGCGCGAACTGGTCGTGCGGCGGATGAAGGAACAGGGGTTCCTGATCCCGCACATCGACAAGGACGGCGGCGAGCATGACGCCGAACCGCGCACGATCCAGACCCCCTTCGGCGACCGCGGCGGCGTGGTGATCGAGCCCTGGCTGACCGACCAATGGTATGTCGACGCCGAAACCCTCGCCCAGCCGCCGATGCAGGCGGTGCGCGATGGCCGCATCAACATCGTCCCCAAGACGTGGGAAAAGACCTTCTTCAACTGGATGGAGAATATCCAGCCCTGGTGCGTGTCGCGCCAGCTCTGGTGGGGTCACCGGATTCCGGCGTGGTATGGACCTGAGCTTGGAAACCCAACCAACTTCATCCCCTTTGTGGCTTCTAATGAAGACGAGGTTCGTCAAAACGCAGCAGAATATTATGGCTGCCCTCTAGACCAGATCGACATTCGCGAGAATCGAAGTGCTTGGGATTCCAGCGTCACGGAATCGGGAGCTATTCCTTATTGCTTGGTTCGCGACCCCGACGTTCTCGACACCTGGTTCTCGTCCGCCCTCTGGCCCTTCGCAACGCTCGGCTGGCCCGACGATACCGAGATGCTCCGCCGCCATTACCCGAACGACGTGCTCGTGTCGGGCTTTGACATCCTCTTCTTCTGGGATGCGCGCATGGCGATGCAGGGAATGCACTTCCTGAACGAGGTGCCGTGGAAGACGCTCTATCTCCACGGCCTCGTCCGCGCGCCCGACGGCGCGAAAATGTCGAAATCAAAGGGCAATGTCGTCGATCCGCTCGGCCTGATCGACCAGTACGGCGCCGATGCGCTCCGCTTCTTCATGGCGGCGATGGAAAGCCAGGGCCGCGACATCAAGATGGATGACGCGCGCCTCGCGGGCTATCGCAATTTCGCGACCAAGCTCTGGAACGCCGCGCGCTTCTGCGAAGCCAACGGCATTTCGGCCTCGACCAGCCTCGAAGCGCCCGCGGCGAGCCTGCCGGTCAACCGCTGGATCATCGGCGAGGTCGCGGACACCGTCGCGGAGATGGAGCGGGCCTTCGCCGCCTACCGCTTCGACGATGCGGCGAATGCGATCTACAGCTTTGCCTGGGACCGCTTCTGCGACTGGTATCTGGAGCTGATCAAGGGGGCGATCGACGAAGAGACCAAGGCGGTCGCGGGCTGGGTGCTCGACCAGATTCTCGTGATGCTCCACCCCTTCATGCCCTTCATCACCGAAGAGTTGTGGACTGGACTCGGCGACCGCGAAGCCTATCCGCTGATCACCGCCAAATGGCCCGAACCGAAGGCGGAGCGCGACGCGGAGGCGAGCGCCGACATCGACTGGCTGATCAGGCTGGTCGGCGAACTGCGCGGCGCCAAGGCCGAACTCGGCCTGCCGCCGGGCGCGCGATTGACGGCGCATTTCCCGGCGTCGCTGAAGGGCCGCACCGACAAGCTCGCGGCGCAGCTCGACCGCCTCGCACGCCTCGAGGCGATCCGCTTCGACCCCGCGCCCGCCGGCGCTTCCGCGCAGCTCGTCGTCGAGGGCGAGACGATCATAGTCCCCCTCGAAGGCGTCATCGACATCGCCGCCGAACGCGACCGCCTGACCAAGGCGCTCGCCGCGGCCGCCAAGGAGCGCGACGGCCTAGCCGGCCGCCTCGCCAATCCGAGCTTCGTCGAACGCGCCAAGCCCGAAGCGGTCGAAAAGGCACGCGCCGACCATGCCGCCAAGGCGGCCGAAGCCGACCGCCTGACCGCCGCGCTGGCGCGGCTGGGGTGAGCGAAGACACGCCCATCCTTCCCGTCGCCACGGCGGCCGACCCCGCCGCGGGGCCGGTGCCACCGCGCCAGACGGCGCGCGGCGGCGAACGGATGGACCTGACGAACGGGCCGATCACCAGGACGCTGATCCTCTTCGCGCTCCCCACGCTCGCCTCGAACATCCTCCAGACGCTGTCGAGTTCGGTGAACTCGATCTGGGTCGGGCAATTCCTCGGCGAAAGCGCGCTCGCCGCGACCGCCAACGCCAATATCATCATGTTCCTGATGTTCGCGAGCTTCTTCGGCTTCGGCATGGCGGCGACGGTGCTGATCGGCCAGTCGATCGGCCGCGGCGACATCGACGCCGCCCGGCGCGCGAGCGGCGGGGCGATCGGGCTCGCGCTGATCTTCTCGGTCGTCATCGCCATCACCGGCTGGTTCGCGTCCGACGCGATCCTGCGCGCGCTCGAAACCCCGGCGGAGGCCTTCGCGCTCGCGCACGACTATCTGCGCGTCACCTTCATCGCCGTGCCGGCAAGCATGCTGATGGTCACGCTGATGATGGCCTCGCGCGGCGCGGGCGACGCGGTGACGCCGCTGCGTTTCATGATCTTCTCGGTGGCGCTCGACATTGTCCTCAACCCGGTGCTGATCCTGGGTCTCGGTCCCTTCCCGCGCCTCGGCATCGCGGGCAGCGCGCTCGCCACCGCCAGCGCGGGGACGATCAGCCTCGCCGCGATGCTCGTCTGGTTCTATGCGAAGGACCATGTGCTGCGCCTGCGCGGGCGCGAGCTGTCCTATCTGATCCCCGATATCGAGGAACTGCGCTTCATTATCGGCCGCGGTCTGCCGATGGGGGCGCAGATGCTCGTCATCTCGGGCGCGGGGCTGGTCATAGTCGGGCTCGTCAATCGCGAGGGGCTCGTCACCGCCGCCGCCTATGGCGCGACGCTGCAGCTCTGGAACTATGTCCAGATGCCCGCGCTCGCGGTCGGCGCGGCGGTCAGTGCGATGGCGGCGCAGAATATCGGCGCGCACCGCTGGGATCGCGTCACCTCGATCACCGGCAGCGGCATCGCGATCAATCTCCTGATGACCGGCGTGCTGATCGCCCTCCTCCTCGCCTTCGATCGCGCCGCGCTCAGCCTGTTCCTCGGCAGCGGCAGCGAGGCGATAGAGGTCGCACGGCATATCCAGCTGATCGCGACCTGGACCTTTCTGCCCTTCGGCACGACGATCGTCATCATCGGCACGCTGCGCGCCAACGGATCGGTGGTGCCGCCGCTGATCATCCTCGCACTGTCGATGTTCCCGATCCGCCTCGGCATCTATTGGCTCGGCTATCCGGCGCTCGGCGGCGATGCGATCTGGTGGAGCTTTCCGCTCTCCTCGCTCGCGTCGCTAGCGATGGCGTGGATCGTCTATAAACGCGGCAACTGGCGGCGCACGCTCCACCAGCCCGGCGTTCCCGGCTGAGGGGCGGCATTCGACCAACTCCCCCTTCGCTTCGACTGGCGGCGCGCGCGGTGCTGGCCTTTGGCGGCCGCCGTGCGATAGGGGAAGAATGATGAATGCGTCCGATCCCCGATTGCTACAACGCGACACGCGCGCGCGGCTGCTCGCGGCCGCCCCCGACTGGCGCGCCTCCGACGCGCGCGTCAATCCGCGCGTCGCGATCGGGTCGATCGTCGCGATGTGGCTGCTCTATTTCCTGATCACCACCGGCCTCGCCATGCTCTCGGGCGCGCCCGATCAATGGGCGTTCATCGGCCGCCGCGCGATCGTCGTCGTTGCCGGAATCTTCTGCACCTTCGTGCTTTATCAGCTCCTTCAGCGGGTCCAGCCGCGCAGCTTCGGCGCCCGGCTCGCCACCGCGATGGGCGCCGCGATTCCGCTCGTCATCGTCTATGCGACGGTCAACCTGCTCGTCTTCTTCTATTGGTTTCCGTCGAGCGACACGCACAAGATCATCGCGGAAGTGCAGGCGAAATTCCCCGTCGCGTGGGAAACGGTGCTGATCCTCGACAGCTCGATCCGCTGGTATTTCTTCTTCGCCGTCTGGGCCGCGCTCTATGTCGCCTTCGGCTATGCGAACGAAATGCGCGCGGTCGAGCGGCGCGCGAACAACTATCGGCTCGAAGCCAAGAATGCGCAGCTCCGCGCGCTCCACTATCAGGTCAATCCGCACTTCCTGTTCAACACGCTCAATTCGCTGTCGACCCTCGTCATGCGCGGGTCGAAGGCGGAGGCCGAGGCGATGATCATGAATTTGTCGGCATTTCTGCGAACGAGCCTTGCGATCGACCCCGAACAGTTCGTCAGCCTCGACGAGGAAATCGCGCTCCAGCGGCTCTATCTCGACATCGAACAGGCGCGTTTTCCCGACCGACTCCAGGTCGAGGTCGAGGTGCCGGGCGATCTGGAAAGCGCCTGCGTCCCGGTGCTGATCCTGCAGCCGATCATCGAGAATGCGCTCAAATACGGCGTCGCGCCCAGCAAGGGGAAAATCGGCGTCCGCCTGACCGCGAGCCACGAATATGGGCTGCTCGTGCTGCGCGTCGAGAATGACGTCGACGCCTCGGTCCCGATGCCCGAATCCGGCACCGGGCTGGGGCTCGGCAATGTGCGCGAGCGCCTCCTGACCCGCTACGGCCCGTCGGCGGGCTGCGAATGGGGCCGGTCGGACGGTGGCGGCTTCTTCGTCTCGCTGTGGCTGCCGCTGTCGCGCGAGGGCTGCTGAGGGTGACGCAGACGCTCCGCACCCTGATCGTCGACGACGAGCCGCTCGCGATCGAACGGCTCCAGATCCTCGCGGGCCAGCAGGACGGCGTGTCGCTGGTCGGCACCGCGAGCGACGGCGCCTCGGCGCTGCGCATGGTCGACGCGCTCGCGCCCGACCTCCTGCTCTGCGACATCGCGATGCCCGACCTCAACGGGCTCGAGGTCGCATCCGCGATCGACAAGCTCGACAATCCGCCCGCGGTCGTCTTCGTCACCGCCTTCGACCGCTATGCGGTCGCCGCCTTCGACGTCGCCGCGGTCGACTATCTCCTCAAACCCGTATCGCCCGACCGCCTCGCCCGCGCGCTGGCGCGGGTGCGCGAATGGCGCGCGACCGATCACAGCCGCGCGCGCAAAAGCCGGTGGATCGGCGAATTCTGGGTCCAGAACCGCGGCGAGATGCTGCGCATCGACGCGAACCAGGTCGACCTGATCGAGGCCGAGCGCGACTATATGCGGCTCCACGTCGGCGCGCGAAGCTGGCTCATTCACCAGACGATCAAATCGCTGGAGGCGCGGATGGACCCCGACCAGTTCATGCGCATCCACCGCTCGAAAATGGTCCGCCGCGACGGCATCGTCGGGCTCAAGCATCACGGCGACGGCGCGTGGAGCGTCGACCTTGGCGAAGGCGGCCTCCACCGCATCGGCCGCACCTACCTCCACGACGTCAAGGCGATCATGCAGCCCTGACCGCGCGGCGCGAAAGCGGTCATGCGCGGGGCATGACCGCTTTCCGGCACTGGTCGGTCAGTTCGCCGCCACGTGCAAGGGACCTCCGTCCGCCAGCTTCTGACCGGCGAAAAGGCTGGCGAGCTGGGGTTCGGCGCTCCGCATCGCCGCGGCGCGGCATTCGCGGTACGCCAGGACTTCATTGAGGTTCGGCCGGACCGTCGAGCGGCCTCCGCAAACCTCGTGCGCCGCGCGCTTGACGCGCGCGGTCAGTTTCCTGCGGCCGTCGGCGTTGGCGAGATCGAGGTCGCCGTAAGGAACCATGACCTGCTTTCCGACGCCGTCTTCGGCCGCCATCAGAGGCGCGCCGGTCGCGATGAAGGGAGCGGCGAGGAGAAAGAGGGGAAGCTTCGCCATCGAAAAGTCCTTTCGAACCAGGGGATGCGGAATAGAAGGCCCGGACCGGGGAGACCGCTGCCTCCTATCCCGCAGGGTCTTGATGCCTGCGCCGCGCCGCCGGCGCATCCGGCGTTCGACGGACCACGACGCGCCCTCGATCGGGGGATGAAGGGCGTTCGCCTATCGACCAATGGCCGGCGGACGCCGTGCAACCTCTTCGCGCGTCGCGGCGTTGATGGCGCATGGTCCGGCATGGGGGATCGAAGCATAGCGCCGACGCGCTGGTCAAAGGCACATTGTCCTGCCTGTTGCTCGCTGGCGCGGGCGCGATCGGCGGGATGTTCCTCGGCGAATTCGTCGTCGGCGAGAGCCTGCACGGCTCGATACCCGCAAGCGCGAACTACGCCGACCTCAGCAGCAATCCCGATGCCATCGGCGCGGACGGACTGCCATCCTCTTCCTGCCATGACTGCGCGGACGGATATGTACCGGCCACGCGGGTCTTTGCGGCGCGGCACGGCGACGGGTTCGACGCGTTCGATCCGTCCGAGCCGGTCACGATCGACTATGCGTCGCCAGCGCCCGCCGACGACGGCTATCGCTATGGCGGAACGTTCGCGGACGTCGCGCCGCCGTCACCCGCAGAGGCAATGGCGCGCGAGGTCGGCGATTCCAGGCTGCTGGTGTTGCCCGCCGATACCGTGCCGGATGCGCCGGTGCCGGCACCCGTTCCGATTCCGGCTGCGAACCAGGCCCCCTAGGGCTTCGGCGGCGTCGCGGGCTGCGCGCAGCGTGTCGTATCGCCCGCCTTGCACGCCGCGACATCGGCCTCCCATTTCTGCCGCTGTGCAGCCGCCTCGGCAGCGACGCGCGCCTTTTCGGCTTCGTAGGCCGCGGTCTCGTCGGCATAGGCCGCCTGCGCCGCCGCTTCCTCCTGCGCGGCGGCCGCGACCTGCTGTTCATAGGCGGTATTTTCGGCCTTGGCGCGCGCCGCCTGCTCGGCGTTCAGCCGCGCGGTGTTCGTGCGCTCCTCGGGCGTCGTGCCGTCGGGCTGCTCCTTGTCCTTGGCAAGGTCGGCGGCAACCGCGTCGAGGTCGGTGGCCCCGGTCGCCGGCTGCTCGGTCGCCGGTTCTTCGGTCTGCGTTTGAAAGGCGGCGGCCGATCCGGCGCCCAGCAACGCCAAGACGCCAACCGCCGTCAAAATCATCCTCGTCATCGAAGCGCCTCCTTCTCCAACATAGCTGTCTGCCGCCGAAAACGCTTCGCCGCGACTTGCGTTCCCCTCATCGCCGCATTTGACGTTGCTCCATGCCGCCGTCATGCTGGCGGCTCGATGACAGCGCCCCAGCCTCGTCCGATCAACCGCCCGGTCTTCTTCATCCCGCTCGCGGTGCTCGCGACCGCGTTGGTGGCGAGCCTGTGGCAAGGGGCGCGCTTCCTCGCCGCCGAGACGGCCTTCAACGACTGGATCTTGCGTAACTTCGGCCCCGTTTTCACCGTCACCAGCGTGGTCTTTCTCGTGCTGCTCGCCGGCATCGCGCTGTCGCCCTTCGGCGGCACGATCATCGGCGGCGCGGGCGCGAAGCCGCTGCTCGGGCGCTGGCGCTGGTTCGCGGTGACCTTGTGCACCACCATCGCCACCGGCATCCTCTTCTGGGGCGTCGCCGAGCCGCTGTTCCACCTCAATGCGCCGCCGAAGATGCTGGGGCTCGCACCGGGCAGCGATGCCGCGGCGACCTTCGCCATGTCGACGATGTTCCTCCACTGGACGCTGACGCCCTATGCGATCTACACCGTCGCCGCGCTCGCCTTCGCGATCGTCTATTACAACCGCCGCGAGCCCTTTCGCCTGTCGTCTCTGTTCGTGCCCCTGATCGGGCAGCGCGCGCACGGGCCGGTCGGATCGGCGGTCGATATCCTGTGCCTCTACGCGCTCGTCGCGGGCATGGCGGCGTCGCTCGGCGCCGGCATCCTGTCGCTCGCGGGCGGCGTCGAGGGGCTCGGCGGCTTTTCGGGCGGCGTGCCGCTGCGCTGGGCCATCGCGGCGCTGATCGTCGCCTGTTTCCTGATCTCGGCCGCGACCGGGCTGCAAAAGGGCATCGCCGGCCTGTCGGTGCTCAATACCTGGCTGTTCTTCGCGATCATCGCCTTCGTGCTCTTCGCCGGGCCGCTCGGCGACATGCTGGGCCTGTCGCTGCGCGGCGGCGCCGACTATGTCCGCACCTTCGTGCCGCGCAACCTCGGCCTCGACGTCGATGCCGACTGGCACCGGCAATGGACGATCTTCAACTGGGCCAACTGGTTCGCCTGGGCGCCGGTGACCGCGCTGTTCCTCGGCCGGCTCGCGGTCGGCTACAGCGTGCGCGCCTTCATCCTCATCAACCTCATCCTGCCCGCGCTGTTCGGCGCGGTGTGGATGACGGCGATCGCCGGCGCGACGATCGCGATCGACCAGCATAGCGGCGCCAGCCTCTACGCCGTGCTCGCGAGCCAGGGCCCCGATCCCGTGCTGTTCCGCCTGTTCGACGCGCTCGGCGGCGGCTCCTTCGTCACCGCGACGGTGCTGTTCGCGATCTTCCTCTCCTATGTCGCGGGCGCCGACGCCAATGTCTCGGCGATGAGCGCGCTGTCGACGCACGGCATCTCGCCCGACGCACCCGAGGCGCCGCTGGTAGTCCAGATCGTCTGGGGCGTCACCGTCGGCCTCGTCGCGATCGTCCTCGTCGCGTCGTCGGGGATCGACGGCATCCGCATGATGTCGGTGCTCGGCGGCTTTCCGGCGCTGTTCGTGATCGCGGGGGCGGCGCTGTCGCTGTGCGTGATGGCGGTGCGGGGACGGCGCGACGCCGCCCCCGTCCTGCCCGGATAGGTCGGCTTACCAGATCCGGGTGCGATCCTCGGGCTTCAGATAATATTTGGCGTCGGGCGTCACGCCGAACGCCTTGTACCACGCATCGACGTTGCGGAGCGGGCCGATGATGCGCCAGCGCGCCGGGCTGTGCTCGTCGCTCGCCACCTGCTGCTTGATCGCATCGTCGCGCGCCTTGTCGCGCCACGCCTGCGCAAAGGCGAGGAAGAAGCGCTGGTCGCCGGTCAGCCCGTCGATCACCGGCGCCTCCTTGCCGCCGAGCGAGCGGTGGTAGGCGTCATAGGCAACCTCGAGCCCGGCAAGGTCGGCGATATTCTCGCCCATCGTCAGGTCGGGGTTGATGAAGGCGCCGGGAGCCGCCTCGTAGCTCGCATATTGCGCGCCGAAGCCCTTGGCCTGCGCCTCGAAGCGCGCGGCATCCTCCTTCGTCCACCAGTCGCGCACCGCGCCGCTCGCGTCGATCTTGCGCCCCTGGTCGTCGAAGCCGTGGGTGATCTCGTGGCCGATGACGGCGCCGATCGCGCCGTAATTGACCGCGTCGTCGACGCCCTCGCTGAAATAGGGCGCCTGCAGGATCGCCGCGGGGAAGACGATCTTGTTCTCGAGCCCGCCGTTATAGGCGTTCACCTCCTGCGGGTTCATCGACCATTTCTTGCGGTCGACCGGCTTGTTCAGCTCGCTCAGCGCATAGGCGTATTCGAACGCCGCGCTGCGCTCGACATTGCCATAGAGGTCGGCGGGATCGATCTTGAGCCCCGAATAGTCGCGCCATTTGTCGGGGTAGCCGACCATGACGTCCATCTTTTCGAGCTTGGCGAGCGCCGCCTCCTTGGTTGCGGGCGCCATCCAGCCATTGCCGCGGATCCGGTCGCCCATCGCAAGCTTCAGATTGGCGACCAGCGTCTCCATCTTCGCCTTGGCGCTCGGCGGGAAATATTGCCGGGCATAGGTTTCGCCGACCAACTCGCCGAGGCTGCCGTCGACCAGGGTCAGCCCGCGCTTCCAGCGCGGACGCTGCGCGCTGACCCCGCTCATCGCCTTCGCATATTCGAAGCGGCTGTCGACGAACGCCTTCGACAGATAGGGGGCGGCATTGTCGGCGACGTGGAAGGCCTGCCACAGCTTGATCGTGTCGAGCGGGGTCTTCGCATAGACCGCCGCGATGTCGCGGATCGCGCTGTTCTCGTTGACGATGATCCGCTTCTGCGGCGCGATGCCGGCGCCCGCGAACCACGCGTTCCAGTCGAGCCCCGGCGCATAGGCGGCGAGTTCGGCCGACGACATCGGATTGTTGATCTTGCCGAGGTCGCGGCGATCGGCGATCGCCCAGCTCGCCTTGGCGATGTCGGTCTCGAACGCCATGATCGCGTCGGCCGCCTTTTCGGGCGCGGCATTGCCGACCATCTGCATCGTCCGCGCGATATAGGCGCGATAGGCGTCGCGCTGCGCCTTGAACTCGTCGGACAGATAATATTCGCGGTCGGGCAGTCCGATGCCGCCCTGGCCGAGCCACAATATGTTCATCGTCGGATCGGCGGTGTCGGCATAGGGCTCGCCGCCGACGATGCTCGCGCCGAACGCGCCCTGCGAGCGCCCCATGAAGCGCGCCATTTCGGCCTTGTCCTTGATCGCCTCGACCTTGGCGATGTCGGCCATCAGCGGCTTGGCGCCGAGCGCCTCGACCCGCGCCTCGTCCATGAAGCTTTGATAGAGGCCGCCCACCTGCCCCGTCGCCGGCGCGCCGGTCACCAGCGCGCGAAGCTGCCGCTGGGTCAGGTTATAGACGTCGTAATCAACCCCCGCCGAAGCCTGATCGGCCGGAATCTCGGTGTTCCTGAACCAGGTGCCGTTGGCGTAGCGATCGAAATCGTCGCCCGGCTTCACCGACATGTCGCGCGCGCCGAGGTCGACGCCCCAGCTGCCGAAGCTCAGCGGCTTGAGCGAGCCGGCGTCCGCGGGCGCCGATTGCGCCGCGGGCGCGTCGTCCGAATGGGCCAGCGCGGCGGAGCCGGCCAGCGCAAGCGACGCCGCCGACAAGAGCAAGAGTGTCTTCATCACATGTCCCCGTTTTCAACTGATGCCCATAAGGGCGATAGCCTCGCATGGCCGCGCCGCCGCCGGCTGGCACGATATTTGTGGCAAGCGGCGGAATTGCTTCGACGAACGCAGGGACGCCATCGGCGGACCTTGCGGTTGGTGCCGCTGCGTCCCATGTTCCGGGCTGGCGCAGACCCTCTTGCGCCGTAAGAACAAATCTGGAACAAGCCTCCCCCATGAGTCTCACTCACATCTCCGTGCGCGGCGCGCGCGAGCATAATCTGAAGGGCGTCGACGTCGACCTCCCGCGCGACAGCCTGATCGTCATCACCGGGCTTTCGGGCTCGGGCAAATCGAGCCTCGCCTTCGACACCATCTATGCCGAGGGACAGCGGCGCTATGTCGAGAGCCTGTCCGCCTATGCGCGCCAGTTCCTCGAGATGATGCAGAAGCCCGACGTCGAGCATATCGACGGCCTGTCGCCCGCGATCAGCATCGAGCAGAAGACAACGAGCCGCAACCCACGCTCGACCGTCGCGACGGTGACCGAGATCTACGACTATATGCGCCTCCTCTGGGCGCGCGTCGGCATCCCCTATTCGCCCGCGACCGGCGAGCCGATTTCGGCGCAGACCGTCAGCCAGATGGTCGACCGCGTGATGGAGCTGCCCGAGGGCACGCGCGCCTATCTGCTCGCCCCCGTCGTGCGCGGCCGCAAGGGCGAGTATCGCAAGGAACTCGCGCAATGGCAGAAGGAAGGCTTCACCCGCGTCCGCATCGACGGCACCTTCCACGAGATCGAGGACGCACCGGCGCTCGACAAGAAGTACAAGCATGACATCGAGGTCGTCGTCGACCGCATCGTCGTGCGCGAAGGCATCGAGACCCGGCTCGCCGACAGCTTCGAGACCGCGCTGAAACTCGCCGAGGGGCTGGCGTATGTCGACCTGGCCGACGGCGTGGTGCCGGGGCGCGAGGAGGAAGACACCGGCGGGGCGATGAAAGGCGCCGGCATTCCCCTCAACCGCATCATCTTCTCCGAGAAGTTCGCCTGCCCCGTCTCGGGCTTCACCATCGCCGAGATCGAGCCGCGGCTGTTCAGCTTCAACGCGCCGCAGGGCGCCTGCCCCGCGTGCGACGGGCTCGGCGAGCGGCTCGAGTTCGATCCCGAGCTCGTCGTCCCCAACCATGCGCTGAGCCTGAAGAAGGGCGCGGTGGTGCCGTGGGCGAAATCGAACCCGCCCTCGCCTTACTATATGCAGGTGCTCGAAAGCCTCGGCAAAGCCTATGACTTCGGGCTCGACACGCCGTGGCAGGACCTGCCCGGCGGGGTGCAGGAGATCATCCTGCACGGCACCGGCGGCATGCCCGTCGAGCTGACCTTCAAGGACGGCAAGCGCACTTACACGACGCACAAGGCGTTCGAGGGCGTGATCGGCAACCTCAATCGCCGCATGCTCCAGACCGAGAGCGCGTGGATGCGCGAGGAGCTGGGCAAATATCAGACCGCGCAGCCGTGCGAGACCTGTCACGGCGCGCGGCTGCGCCCCGAGCCGCTCGCGGTGAAGATCGCGGGCGAGGACATCAGCCAGTCGGCGCGGCGCAGCGTCGCCGACGCGCTCCACTGGTTCGGCACGCTCGAGGAGAAGCTGAACGAGCAGCAGAAGCAGATCGCCAAGGCGATCCTGAAAGAGATCAACGAGCGGCTCGGCTT
The DNA here is from genome assembly GCF_002277025.1 of Sphingopyxis sp. GW247-27LB. Classification (GTDB taxonomy): domain Bacteria; phylum Pseudomonadota; class Alphaproteobacteria; order Sphingomonadales; family Sphingomonadaceae; genus Sphingopyxis. The sequence continues at coordinate 310,341 of NZ_NIWD01000002.1, read as the reverse complement.
CCTCAACAATGTCGGGCTCGACTATCTCAACCTCAACCGCACCAGCGGCACCTTGAGCGGCGGCGAGAGCCAGCGCATCCGCCTCGCCAGCCAGATCGGCAGCGGGCTGTCGGGCGTGCTCTACGTCCTCGACGAGCCGTCGATCGGCCTCCACCAGCGCGACAACGACCGGCTGCTCGCGACGCTCAAGCGGCTGCGCGACCTCGGCAACACGGTGATCGTCGTCGAGCATGACGAGGATGCGATCCGCCACGCCGACTATGTCGTCGACATGGGCCCCGGCGCGGGCCTCCACGGCGGCGAGATCGTCGCCGAAGGGACGCTGAAACAGGTGCTCGCGAACAAGAAGAGCCTGACCGCGGCCTATCTGACCGGCGCGAAACGGATCGAGGTGCCGGCGCACCGCCGCCCGGGCAACGGCTTCGACCTGGTGCTGAAGGGCGCGCGGGCGAACAACCTTCGGGGCGTCACCGCGACGATCCCGCTCGGCACCTTCACCTGCGTCACCGGCCTGTCGGGTTCGGGCAAGTCGAGCCTCGTCATCGACACGCTCTATGCCAGCGCGGCGCGGACGCTCAACGGCGCGCGGCTCGTCGCGGGGCCGCACGACGCGCTGACGGGGCTCGAGCATTGCGACAAGGTGATCGACATCGACCAGTCGCCGATCGGCCGCACCCCGCGGTCGAACCCCGCCACCTACACGGGCGCCTTCACCGTGATCCGCGACTGGTTCGCGGGGCTGCCCGAGGCGCAGGCGCGCGGCTACAAGCCCGGGCGCTTCAGCTTCAACGTCAAGGGCGGGCGCTGCGAGACCTGCACCGGCGACGGGCTGATCAAGATCGAGATGCACTTCCTGCCCGACGTCTATGTGACGTGCGAGACGTGCCACGGAAAGCGCTACAACCGCGAGACGCTGGAGGTGAAGTTCAAGGGCAAGAGCATCGCCGACGTGCTCGACATGACGGTCGAGGATGCCGCCGACTTCTTCAAGGCGGTGCCCGCGATCCGCGACAAGATGGCGATGCTGTGCCGCGTGGGCCTTGGCTATATCAAGGTCGGGCAGCAGGCGACGACGCTGTCGGGCGGCGAGGCGCAGCGGGTGAAGCTGGCGAAGGAGCTGTCGCGGCGCTCGACCGGGCAGACGCTCTACATCCTCGACGAGCCGACGACGGGGCTGCATTTCGAGGACGTCCGCAAGCTGCTCGAAGTGCTGCAGGCGCTGGTCGACCAGGGCAACAGCGTCGTGGTGATCGAGCACAACCTCGACGTCATCAAGACCGCCGACTGGATCGTCGACCTGGGCCCCGAAGGCGGCGTCAAGGGCGGCGAGATCGTCGCGGCGGGCACGCCCGAACAGGTGGTGAAGGAGAAGCGCAGCTTCACCGGGCAGTATCTGGCGCCGCTGCTGGGGAAATAGGGCGGCGACACCCTTCCCCCTCTTCATTGTCACCCCGGACTTGATCCGGGGTCCCGCTTATCACCATGGCTGGGCGGGACCCCGGATCAAGTCCGGGGTGACGGAAACGGGTTGCGCTATGCCGATCCCATCAGCCTCGCGGTAACACTCTCGGCAGCATCGATGCGCATCGCGGGCGGTTGCGGCGATCGCGCGCCCCGACGATCCAAAGTTCAGTAAAGTTCAGCCTTGTGCGCCGATTTGCCGCGGCCATACCCCGCGCGCCGCGGCGAAGCCAAACCGGGCCGCGCCCGCACGCCGGGCGCCACCGCTTTTGTCCATGATGCGAAAGAGCCAGGATCAAGGCTGGCACAGCCGAATAATGTAGGAAAGCGATTTTTGTCCTTCTCCCCTCCCGCTGGCGGGAGGGGCCGAGGGGCGGTGCTTTTCATCTCCCCTTCTTCGTGGCTTCGTGTCTTTGTGCGAGCCGAAAAATCTCGCACAAAGACACAAAGCCACGAAGAAGAGCGCGATTCCCGCTTTAGCGGGAATGACGAGAGAGGGATGAAGGAGGCTGGCGAGCCTCTGCCTCTCCCGCAGGAGGGAGGGGAGTTTCGCCCCGCCCCTACCCCATCAGCTTCGCGGTGATATCCTCGGCGGCGTAGATGCGGATCGCGGGCGGCTCGGGCGAAAGGCGCCGCATCTCGGCGACGAAGGCCCCCGACGCGGGCACCGCGAAATGCGCGCGCACGGCGTCGACGCTCTCCCACTCCTCGACGAAGACGAGGCGGTCGGGGTGCTCGACATCGACATGGCAATGATGCGCCAGACACCCCGCCTCGGAACGCGACCGCGCGCTATGCTCGGCGCCGAGCGCGATCATGCGCTTGCGATGTTCGGGGGTGAGGATGACGTGGCCGGTGATGAGGATCATCTATCGGATTACCCAAAACCCGAACAAAAATTTTCGACTTCTTCGCAGCAGATCACGTCAGCTCCAGTCTGTCTTTTTATATATCTTCTTGTTTGACCCCGTCCCGACGCCCTAATTTTTGCCTTAATTTTAGCTGGTGCCTTTTTTAATTTACAGTCTATAAGATCTATATCATTGGTAATAACTGCAACAGCAGAGCTTGACTTTGCCAATCTAATCCATTTGTGATCGGGCTTAGGAATTCCTTGAGCTGTCATTTCTTTGAATGAAGGCTGATCGCCAAGTGGGCAGTACTTAATTTTTCCATCGACCATCCGATCGGCGATCCAGTCCATCAAGTTGAGTGGATATTTAGCCAGTGCACAGTTCATCCATTCGGTTTGACATTTTTCTTCCGCATCAAGCGCAACGAAGCCGATATTAAATACTGCGGAAATGGCTGCTGAACCGATACCGGGATCCTCCCGAACTCGCTCTTCTTGAAATACATGAACGACGTTTGCGTCCACAACAAACGCGTTCATTGTGGCTTCTCCGGATATTTAAAATCAAGCTCATGCTGCTTACCGACCGATCGCCGCTGCATCGCAGCCCTCGCAAGAAGCAAGCTTTCAGACTGCCTCTGTGGAAAGAAGCCTTGAGGCCAATCTGGTTTGAAAGTCCCATCTTCCCCGATTGAAATTTCCTGAACTCGGTCCTCGCCACTATCTGACACGAAAAAGATGGCCACGTCTTCTGGCTCGATATCACCCAGCGCTACATGGCGCGCGACGCGGAGCACGAGATTGTCACTATGCGTCTCTATAAATATCTGACCACCCCTAGGAACTAAGCTTGAAAAAAAAGAACCCATCGCTGCCTGGGCATCAGGATGAAGATGTATTTCTGGCTCCTGTACAATCATAATTCTTCGTCTTTGACTTGGAGTAATATTATGAAATAAACTCAGTCCAGAAACAAGAACTGGTAAAACTTGACTACATCCAAATCCAACATCACATATATTATGCTTTGTTCCATCATTTGATATCAGGCACAGTTCAAAATGCCTAGGTGTAAGACTCTCGACTTCAATTGATCGAGCAATACCAGTATATTCAAACCACTCAGAAACTTGACCGACTAGATTCTTCCTTAAACTCCCTCTCCTTGAAGCGTCCGCCGCCAACATAACCGCCATATTCGAACCAGTAATGCCAACACGACGAGCAGTCTCTCCGCTATAAAGGTACGTCCGTTGCGGGCGATCCCGAAAGGGAGAAATACTATCGAATTTATCGAAATGCTCAAAAAGAGAACGTCTGGCACGCGAAAGCGCCATCGACGCGTCCCTATACATCTCTTCCGCAGTTTTAAATGACCCGGTTCCCGACCTATTCATAGAGTAAATATCTCTAATAAAGTTAGTCATTGGGAAGAAGTTATTGAATCTCGGTCTTATTTTTCTATATCCTTGAAATATATTTTCAAATCTATTTCCATTTACATGGATATCGTAAGAGTCTTTCGCTTCAAAATATTTATATTTTGAATTACCATCTTGGGATAATTCAAAATTTACAAGCTCTATTTGCCTTCTTTGGGTTCTATATTTAAATTCTGTTGATATCAAAAAATTGTCAAAACTTATATCAATGCCCATCTTTCTTCTTGATATATTCCCACTGACAACATCGATAAACGTTCCAAGCTGGTCAAAATGGCCGTTTAAGATGAGGGGAGTTCCATCCAGATCTGTGTCTTGTATTGTTTGAGCCAAGACATTTAAAGCGCTCAGCGCGCTAGATTTCCCGGAATTATTTCGTCCCACAAAGATGTTAAGCTTTTTAAAATGAAACGTCTGCTGCTTGAAAGCGCGAAAGTTTCGAAGCGTTATAAAGTTTATCATCGTCGCCTCCCAGTTGCCTTGTATCATTGGTGGTTCATCGATCAAGCATAACGAACCATGACACTTCCATGACACTCCCTGTCACAAACTCGTCACACAAAACCCCCATTGGCGGCTCAGCGAGTCGCCGCGGGGGTGGCGGCTTGGTTCGGTAACGACCCCCGACAGGATTGCCCCATGTTCCAGAAATTCGGCCCCAAGGTCCTTGGCTTCGCCGGCGCCGCGACGTGCGCGCTGGCGCTTTCCGCGTGCCAGGATCAGGCGTCCTCGGGCGGCGGTGCGCGCGATTATATCAGCGCGGTCGGATCGTCGACCGTCTATCCCTTCGCCACCGCGGTGGGCGAGAAGTTCGCCGAAGCCACCGGTAACAAGACGCCCAAGATCGACAGCACCGGGACCGGCGGCGGCTTCGAACGCTTTTGCCAGGGCGTCGGCGGCGACACGCCCGATATCGCCAACGCCTCGCGCCGGATGAAGAAGAAGGAGTTCGACACCTGCGCCGCGAACGGCGTGAAGGACATCGTCGAAATCCAGGTCGGCATCGACGGCATCGCGCTTGGCGAGGCTTCGCGCGGCCCCGGCTTCAAGCTGACCGAGGAAGACGTCTACAAGGCGCTCGCGGCGAACCCCTATGGCAAGCCCAACACCGCGAAGACGTGGAAGGACGTCAACCCGGCGCTGCCCGCGGTCGGCATTTCGGTCTTCGGCCCGCCGTCGACCAGCGGCACGTACGATGCGTTCAAGGAGCTGATCCTCGGCAAGGGCTGCGACGCCAACCCCGCGATGAAGGCGCTGAAGGACAGCGACAAGGACAAGCATGAGGCGGTGTGCACCGGCCTGCGCGGCGCGCCCTTCTATGTCGAGCAGGGCGAGAATGATAACCTCATCATCTCGAAGCTCGACAAGAATCCCGACAGCCTGGGCATCTTCGGCTTTTCCTACCTCGACGCCAACAAGGACAAGATCAAGGCCGTGCCGGTGCAGGGCGTGCCGCCGACCTATGCGACGATCGCCGACGGCAGCTACCCCGGATCGCGCCCGCTGTTCATCTATGTGAAGAAGGCGCATGTCGGCGTCGTCCCGGGGCTCGCGGACTATGTGGCGGAATTCCTGAAGGGCGCGGCCGAGGGCGGCTATCTGGCGCCCAAGGGCCTGATAGTCTCGCCGAAGGACGTCGCGGACACCGCGAACGCCGCGGCGAAGGGCATGACGCCGCTCGACGGATCGGTGCTGAAATAAGGGCTCTCCCCGCCTGGCGGCCGGGGCGGGTTCGCCCTTCCCCGGCCGCCGATTTTTTTACGTTGCATTCTCCTCTTTCCGTTCGTGCTGAGCTTGTCGAAGCACCGTCCTTCTGCTTCCGGTTGAAGACAAGAACGGCCCTTCGACAAGCTCAGGGCGAACGGAATTGGGGGCAGGTTAAGAGAAGCAAGTGACCTTCAACGCCGCCGCCCTGTTGCTCCTGATCCTCGGCCTCGCGCTGATCGGCTGGCTTGCCGGCCGGGCGCGGTCGGCGCTGCTCGCGGGGCGGGCGGGGGCGAAGCTGCATTCGCGGCCGCAATATCATGGCTGGTACGTCGCGCTGTGGCTGTTCGCGCCCGCCGCGATCTTCCTCGCGGTGTGGGCGAGCGTGTCGCCCGCGCTGGTCACAAACCAGGTGCTGGCGACCGACGCCGCGCAAAGTCTGCCCGCCTTCGGCTTCGAGCGCGGCGCGATATTGTCCGACGCGCGCAATGTCGCGCAGGGGCGGCAGGCGGCGGTGCGCATTCCCGCCGCGGCGCCGCTGGTCGCGCCCTATGCCGCGGCGACGCGGCATTACGCGTGGATCGGCATCGCGGCGATGCTCGCGCTCGGGCTGGCGGGGGGCCTTTACGCCTTCACGCGGATCAGGCCCGATTTCCGCGCGCGGTCGCGGGTCGAGCGGATCGTGATGGGGCTGTTGCTGCTCGCCTCGCTCGTCGCGATCCTGACCACTTTCGGCATCGTGCTGTCGCTGCTGTTCGAATCGATCCGCTTCTTCCGCCTCGTCCCCGCGACCGAGCTGCTGTTCGGCACCTATTGGAACCCGCAGAGCGGCGCGCCGGTCGCCGACACCTTCGGCGGCATTCCGCTGTTCTGGGGGACGGTGCTGATCGGGGCGATCATCGCGATGATCGTCGCCATTCCCATCGGCATGATGACCGCGGTCTACCTGACCCAATATGCCGCGCCGCGCGTGCGCCGCTGGGTGAAGCCGTGCCTCGAGATCCTCGCGGGGGTGCCGACGGTCGTCTACGGCTATTTCGCGGCGCTGACCGTGGCGCCGGCGCTGCGCAATTTCGCGGTGATGCTGGGCGTGCCCAACGCCTCGACCGAAAGCGCGCTCGCCGCGGGCATCGTGATGGGGGTGATGATCATCCCCTTCGTCTCGTCGATGGCCGACGACAGCATCAACGCGGTGCCGCAGGCGATGCGCGACGGCTCGCTCGCGCTCGGCGCGACGCCGAACGAGACGATCCGCCAGGTGCTGATCCCCGCCGCGCTGCCGGGCGTGATGGGCGGCATCCTCCTCGCGGTCAGCCGCGCGATCGGCGAGACGATGATCGTGGTGATGGCGGCGGGCCTCTCCGCCAACCTGACCGCCAATCCCTTCGCCAGCGTCACCACGGTGACCGCGCAGATCGTCAAGCTGCTCACCGGCGACCAGGAGTTCGACAGCGCGAAGACGCTCGCCGCCTTCGCGCTCGGCCTCGTCCTCTTCCTCGTCACGCTGCTGCTCAACATCGTCGCGCTGCGGATCGTGAAGAAATATCGCGAAGCTTATGAATAGAAACACCGCCCCCACCGACTGGACGGCTCCCGCGATGCAGAAGCGCATCGCGGCGCGCTACGCCGCCGAGCGCCGCTTCAAGGCGCTCGGGCTCGGCGCGGTGCTGCTGTCGGGCCTGTTCCTCGCCTTTCTGCTGACCGTCATGGTCGGCAATGGCGCGCGCGGCTTCACCTACACCCATGTGTCGGTGCCGATCGACTTTCAGGCGACCCCGCTGACGGTCGACGCGGCGCGGCTAAGCGACGCCGACGCCGACCAGATGATCGCGAACGCCGGGCTCGCCGACATCGTCGCCTTTGCCGCCGACGAGGCGCTGGGCGACGGCGGGTCGGCGCTGATCAGCGAGAATGCGTGGAAAGAGGTGCGGACCGAGATCAAGGCCGACCCCGAGATCTTGATCGGCAAGAGCGTTTTCGAACTGCCCGCGTCGAGCGAGGTCGACATCGCCGCCAAGGAGGGCGCCAAGGGCGAGCTCGGCGCGCGCGTCGACGCGCTGGAACGCGACGGGCGGCTCTCGACCGGCATCCACTGGCCCTTCTTCCGCAACGCCGACGCCACCGACCCCGCGGTCGCGGGCATCTGGGGGGCATTGAAGGGATCGCTGCTGACGATCGTCATCGCCTTCCTGATCGCCTTTCCGACCGGGGTGCTCGCGGCGCTCTATCTCGAGGAATATGCGCCCAAGAACCGCTGGACCGACCTGATCGAGGTGTCGATCAACAACCTCGCCGCGGTGCCCTCGATCATCTTCGGCCTGCTCGCGCTCGCGGTGTTCATCAACTGGTTCGGGCTCTGCCAGGCGAGCCCGCTCGTCGGCGGGCTGACGCTGGCGCTGATGACGATGCCGGTGATCGTCATCGCCGCGCGCAACGCGATCAAGGCGGTGCCGCCGTCGATCCGCGACGCCGCGCTGGGGGTCGGGGCAAGTCCCGTGCAGGTGGTGTTCCACCATGTCCTGCCGCTCGCGCTGCCCGGCATCCTCACCGGCACGATCATCGGCATGGCGCGCGCGCTGGGCGAGACCGCGCCGCTGCTGCTGATCGGCATGCGCGCCTTCATCGGCGACGTGCCGGGCGGCATCTGCTCGCCCTCGACCGTGCTGCCGATGCAGATCTTCCTCTGGTCGGACGAGGTCGACCGCGGCTTCGTCGAGAAGACCTCCGCCGCGATCATCGTGCTGCTCATCGTCCTTTTGTCGATGAACGCGCTCGCGATCTATCTTCGCAACAAGTTCGAAAAACGCTGGTGAACATGACCCAAGACGATCTCACTATCGCCGATCCCAAGATGAAGGCCGAAGGGGTCGACGTCTTCTATGGCGACAAGCAGGCGATCAGCAACGTGTCGATCGACGTCGGCACCGACCTCGTCACCGCCTTCATCGGCCCGTCGGGCTGCGGCAAGTCGACCTTCCTGCGCTCCTTGAACCGGATGAACGACACGGTCGCGAGCGCGCGCGTCACGGGCAGGATCACCCTCGACGGCGAGGACATCTATGCGCCGTCGATGGACGTGGTGCAGCTTCGCGCCCGCGTCGGCATGGTGTTCCAGAAGCCGAACCCCTTCCCCAAGTCGATCTACGACAATGTCGCCTATGGCCCGCGCATCCACGGGCTGGCGGCGGCGAAAGCCGACCTCGACAGCATCGTCGAGCGCGCGCTCGTCCGCGCCGGCTTGTGGGACGAGGTCAAGGACCGGCTTGGCGAGAGCGGCACCGCGCTGTCGGGCGGCCAGCAGCAGCGCCTGTGCATCGCGCGCGCGATCGCGGTCGACCCCGAGGTGATCCTGATGGACGAGCCCTGCTCGGCGCTCGACCCGATCGCGACCGCGAAGATCGAGGAACTGATCCACGAGCTGCGCGGCAAATATGCGATCGTGATCGTCACCCACAATATGCAGCAGGCGGCCCGCGTGTCGCAGCGCACCGCCTTTTTCCACCTCGGGACGCTGGTCGAATATGGCAAGACCACCGAKATCTWCACCAACCCGAAGCAGGACCGCACCAAGGATTACATCACCGGCCGCTATGGCTGAGCCATAGCCGCGAAAGGAAGTTACGATGGCAATAGTCAACGAACATACCGTCAAGGCCTTCGACGAGGATCTGAACCGCCTGCGCGGGCTGATCAGCGAGATGGGCGGACGCGCGGAACAGGCGCTGCTCCAGGCGATGACCGCGCTCGGCAAGGGCGACCAGGAGCTTGCGGCACAGGTCGTCGAGGGCGACAAGAAGATCGACGCGCTCGAGGCCGAGGTCGAACAGCTCACCGTCCAGACGATCGCCCTCAGGGCCCCGATGGCCGACGACCTGCGCGAGATGATCGCGGCGCTGAAGATCGTCTCGGTGGTCGAGCGCATCGGCGACTATGCGAAGAATATCGCCAAGCGCGTCGCGCTGATGGACCCGACGCGCTCGATCGAGGCGATCCCGGTGCTGACCTCGATGTCGTCGCTGGTCGCCGAGCTCGTCCATGACGCGCTCGACAGCTTCGCGGCGCGCGACGCCGAGCTCGCGGTGCGGGTGACCGTGCGCGACAAGAATGTCGACGATTTCTACAACAGCATCTTTCGCACCCTCGTGACCTTCATGATGGAAAATCCGAAGCATATCACCGAGAGCGCGCACCTGCTGTTCGTCGCCAAGAACCTCGAGCGCATGGGCGACCATGCGACCAACATCGCCGAGATGGTCTATTATGTCGTCACCGGCGAGCGGATGGAGGAGCGCGAGCGCGGCGAGACCCCCGAAGACAGCGCCGCAGCGGAGAAGGAGCCAGGCTGATGCCGCAGCCCGACCTCCTGCTGATCGAGGATGACGAGGCGATCGCCGAACTCATCGTCTGGCATTTCGCGCGCGAGGGCTTTTCGGTTCGCCAGACCCCCGACGGCGAGCAGGCGCTCGTCCTGGTCGAGGAACGCGTTCCCGACATCGTCCTGCTCGACTGGATGATCGAGAGCCTGCCGGGCATCGAGGTGTGCCGGCGCCTGCGCCGCAACTCCAAGTCGGCGAACGTCCCGATCATCATGCTCACCGCGCGCGGCGAGGAGGAGGACCGCATCCGCGGCCTCGAAACCGGCGCCGACGATTATGTGACCAAGCCGTTCAGCCCGCGCGAACTGGTCGCGCGCGTCCAGGCGGTGCTCCGCCGCCTTCGCCCCGCGCTCGCCGGCGAGATGCTGAGCTATGCCGACATCGAGCTCGATTCGGTCGCGCACAAGGTGGTGCGCGGCGGCCAGATCGTCGCGATGGGCCCGACCGAATTCCGCCTGCTGCGCCATTTCATGGAGCATCCGGGCCGCGTCTTCTCGCGCGGGCAATTGCTCGACAGCGTCTGGGGCCAGGACAGCGACATCGAGCTGCGCACCGTCGACGTCCACATCCGGCGGCTGCGCAAAGCGATCAACCTGCCCGGCACCGCGGACATCATCCGCACCGTGCGCTCGGCGGGCTATGCGCTCGACGCGGGGAAGAGCGTCTGAAGGTTCGCGAGGCCCGGCGACAATAAACCAAAAAGCCGGGTTTCTCTGCTCGTCACCCCGGACTTGATCCGGGGTCCCGCTTTTTTGAGGCATCGACTGGCTTCGGTATCTAGCGGGACCCCGGATCAAGTCCGGGGTGACGAATGTCTAAAACCGACCGATTGCGGTCATTCATCTCCCCTCCCGCAGGCGGGAGGGGTCGGGGGTGGGCAGCGACGGGGCAAGAGCCCACCCCGCTGCGGCTAGGCAGCAAGCTGCCAAGCCTCGCTGCCCCTCCCGCCTGCGGGAGGGGGCATCAAATCAACCTTCAGACCACAGCTCCCCACCCCCAAAGTCGCCCCGATCAGAAGTCGATCTGCGTCCGCAGCCCGAAGGTGTCGGCGGTATAATCCCGGTCGCCCGTCGCGGTCGCGACGCGGGCGTCGTCGATCCATAGCTTGCCGTAGTTGGCGGTCAGGCGGATATAGTCGATCGGCGCCCAGACCAGCGAAAGCAGCGCCGCCTGCTGGCGGCCGCCGACAAGCCCCGCGTCGTTGAGGTCGAGATGGTCGTAGCGCGCGTTGAGCTCGATCGCGCCGATGCCGCCCTCGGTGATCGGCTTCGAGGGCTTGAGCCGGTCGAAGGCGCCGTCCTTGTAGCCGCGGCGGTCGCCGGGGGTCAGCACCATGCCGACCTCGGCATAGCCGCCGAAATAGGTCGGGTCGACCGACGCGCGGCGCTGGACCGTCTGCCAATAGCCCTCGCCCGCCGCATGGAACGGCCCCGCGATCACCGCGGCCTCCAGCCCCATGCCGCGTTCGCCCTTGGCGTCGAGCTCGCCCGTGTCGACGAGGCGCACGTCGGTCGTGTGGGCGAAGGGTCGCGCCCGGTAGCGGACGGTCGCCGCGGGATTGCCGAGGTCGCGCAGATGCAGCGAGCCGCCGAGGTGCAATTGCACGTCACCCAGCTTCGGCATCCACACCGCGCGCCCGTCGACGCTCATGCTGCGATTGTCGTCGTCGAGCAGGTCGCGGGCGTTCGCCCCGAACACCCCGCCCTGCAGCAGCACCGCGCCGCGCTTGTATTGCGCCGACAGGCCGACGCGGCGTTCGAAGCCGAACGCCTGCGAAAAGGCCGCGCGCTCCATCGCGCTGGTGAACAGGTCGCTCGTCATCTCGTCGAGCGACCAGAAGGGCTTGACCTGCCCCACGGTGACCGAGAGCGGGCCCGTGCCATAGGTGAAATAGACGTCGGTCAGCTCGACCGCATTGTTCGCGACATCGGCCTCGACGCGGTAGGAAAAGCCGCCGGGAATCTTGCCGTCGACGCCCAGATAGACGCGGCGGAACTCGGTCGCGAGGCCGCTTCGGATACCGGCGCCGTCGGGCGCGTCGACCCCCGCGATGTCGATCTGCACCCGGCCGCGCGGCTTGAAGCTCCAGCCGTCGGCGGTCCTGATCTCGGGCGCGCCTTTCCACGCGATCTCGGTCGCGGGCTTCGCGGTCACCGGCGGAGTGCCGGGGGCGGGCGCCGGTGGGGGCGCCAGCGACGATGCCGGCGCCGGAGCGGGCGCGGTCTGCGCAGCGTCGAGCCGGGCTTCGAGCGTCTCGACCTTGGCGCGCAGCGCCGCGAGCTCGGCGCGCAGCGACGCCGCTTCCTCGGCGCTCATCGCCTGCGCATGCGCTTCGGCGGGCATCGCGAACATCGTCGTCGCCAGCAGGGCGGCGGTCAAGCGGGTGCGCATGCGGTGTTGCTCCATTGCGTAAGGGTGACAATCTGGGGGCGCTGTTATGACCGATAGATGACAGTTGCACGTCAATTGGGTGACATTTCGGTGACAGGCGCGATTTCTTTCGCCCCTTGCCAGCGCGCCGCGAACGGCTAAGGACGGGCCAGTTTTCATGGGCAACCCATCGGGGCCCTGCTTTGGGAGTTCATCATGACGATCAATTTTGACGGACGCGTGGCCATCGTGACCGGCGCCGGCGGCGGCCTCGGCCGCGCCTATGCGCTCGAACTGGCGCGGCGCGGGGCGAAGGTGGTCGTCAACGACCTCGGCGGCGCGCGCGACGGCACCGGCCATTCGGACGCGGCGCTGGCCGTCGTCGAGGAAATCCGTAGCCAGGGCGGCACCGCCATGTCGAACGGCGGCAGCGTCACCGAATATGATCATATGGCCGAGATGGTGGCACGCGCAAAAGAGGAATGGGGCGGCGTCCATATCCTGATCAACAACGCCGGCATCCTGCGCGACAAGAGCTTCGCGAAGATGACGATGGAGGATTTCAACCTCGTCGTGCAGGTCCATTTGCTCGGCAGCGCCAACGTCACCAAGGCGGCGTGGGACCTGATGCGCGAGCAGGCCTATGGCCGCATCCTGATGACCGCCTCGTCGACCGGGCTCTACGGCAATTTCGGGCAGGCGAATTACGGCGCCGCGAAGCTGGGGCTCGCGGGGCTGACCAAGACGCTCCACCTCGAAGGCGCGAAATACAATATCCGCTGCAACACGATCGCGCCGGTCGCGGGGACGCGGATGACCGAGGACATCTTCCCGCCCGAACTGTTCGAGAAGTTCACGCCGGAGAATGTCGTGCCCGCGGCGCTGTTCCTCGTCAGCGAGGACGCCCCCACCAACATGATCGTCGGCGCGGGCGCGGGCGCCTATCACGCCGCCTATGTCACCGCGACCCCCGGCGTCGCGCTGCCCGAGGATGAGCGCACTCCCGAAGGCATCGCGGCGGCGTGGGACAGGATCATCGACCGCAATGGCGAGATCGTCCCGCAGTCGGGCAGCGAGCAGTCGATGATCGTGATGAAGGCGTTGCAGGCGCTGGGGTGAGTCAGCCGCCCGTCGTTCAAGCGGAGGCCTGGAGTTACGGTTGATACAGTCAACCCAACCTCCCGATAATGTCGTCATGCTGAACTTGTTTCAGCATGACGAGGAGAGCGGAGTTGCGCTCTCCACCCGGCGACACACTGTATTGACACACTAACACGCCTATGCGATAACCACCGCGGGGCAAGGGGATCGGTCTAGAAGGACGACCCCGATGTATAGTGAAAGCGACCTGCAAGCCGCGGTCGATGCCAGAGTGTTGACGCCGGAGGCCGCCGCGGCTTTCCGGTCGCACATCGCGTCGGCCCGCTCCGCCCCCGGCGCGGACGAGGAACATTTCCGCCTCATCACCGGATTCAACGATATTTTCGTCAGCATCGCGGCGGTGATCCTGCTCGTCGCGGTGGCGTGGATCGGCGATTCGATCCATCCGGCGCTCGCCGGCGTCGGCGTCGCCGCCACGGCGTGGGGCCTCGCCGAATATTTCACCCGCCAGCGCCGCATGGCGCTTCCCAGCATCGTCCTCGTCCTCGCCTTTGCCGGCGGCGTGCTCGGTTCGATGATCGGCTTTCTCGTCAAGCATGGCGAAGATATTTTCGGCCGCCATCCCGACGAATCGGTGATCGCGATTGTCGCCGCGGCGATGGCGCTGATCACCGCGGCCGCGACCTGGCTGCACTGGAAGCGTTTCATGGTGCCGATCACCGTCGCCGCGGGCAGCGCCGCGCTCGCCGGGACCGCGATCGCGCTGATCCTCGCGGTGGTCGGCGGCGCCGACAAGCCCAATGTCGACCTGCTGATGTCGCTGGTGCTCGTCGCCGGACTCGGGGTCTTCACGATCGCCATGTGGTGGGATCGCAGCGACCGGGTGCGTCAGACGCGTCGCAGCGACGTCGCCTTCTGGCTCCACCTGCTCGCCGCGCCGATGATCGCGCACCCGATCTTCCACCTGCTCGGCGTGACGCAGGGCGACAATATCTCGAGCGGCGCGGCGGTGCTGGTGGTCGGCATCTATGTTCTGTTCGGGTTGGTCGCGCTGGCGATCGACCGCCGCGCGCTGCTCGTCTCGGCGCTCGCCTATGTGCTGTTCGCGCTGACCCAGCTGTTCCAGACCTTTGGCGCGGTCGAGCTCAACGTCGCGCTGACCGCTTTCGTGATCGGTTCGGCGCTGCTGCTGCTCTCGGCCTTCTGGCAGAACGCCCGCGCGGCGGTGGTCGGGGTGCTGCCCGCCAATCTGGCGAGCCAGCTGCCGGCGACGATCAGCCCCCAACCAGCTTCATAAGCTTGCGTTCGACGGGGGCGAGCACATTCGAAAGCTCGTCCCCGCGCTTCAAGATCGCCCCGCCTTCGGAGACCAGCGCCCACATGCCCTGGCGGCTCCGCAAGGCGGGGCGTTTTTCGATGCGATATTCGGGGCGCTCGGCGGTACGGCGAAAGGCCGAGAAGGTCGCGACGTCGCGCTGGAAATCCATCGCATAGTCGCGCCACTTCCCCGCCGCGACCATGCGGCCGTAAAGGTCGAGGATGCGGGTCAGTTCGTGCCGGGCGAAGCCGGTCTGCAGCGGGATGGTCCGCGGATTGTGCGGCCAGGGCGTGACCGTTCCCACAGGGTCAGAATCCATTCATTGCGCGTTCGAGGCGTCGAAATGGCGAAGATATCGGCTTCGGGCGGATGCAGCGGGTAGTGGTTCTACCCGCAAAGCCGCCCGAAGCCGAGATCGAAGCCATTTCGGCGTCCCTTCGGGATTTGACCGATTTTGTCCATGGCCGCGTCAGCGAGCCTTGGAATATTCTCATATGCCTGCGCCTCGCTTCCTCGCCCTGAACAAAATCGCTTCAAACCTCGAACGCGCAATGAATGGATTCTGACCCTAGGCGCGATTCCGGCTCCCTTTGCGCCGCGGCGCGTCGTCGCCCTCGGCATCGCGTTCGGCGATCAGCGCCGCGAGCTGTTTCTGCATCTGTTCGAGCTGGCACTGGAGAATCTCGATCTTCTGCGTCGCGGGGTCGAAGGTCTCGCTGCACGGCGTGCCATAGGGCACGAACTCGCGCGCATATTCGGCGGCGTCGACCAGCGTCGAGCGCGCCGGGATGCCGACCATCACCGCGCCTTCGGGCACGTCCTTGGTCACCACCGCATTGGCGCCGACGCGCGCGCGTTCGTGGACGGTCACCGGGCCCAATATCTGCGCGCCCGACCCGACGATGACGTCGTCGGCGAGCGTCGGATGGCGCTTGCCGCCGATGCCGTTCGCGGGATCGGTGCCGCCGAGCGTCACGTCCTGATAGATGGAGACATTGTCGCCGATCTCAGCCGTTTCGCCGATGACGACGCCAAAGCCGTGGTCGATGAACAGGTGGCGGCCGATCTTCGCGCCCGGATGGATGTCGATCCCGGTCAGCCAGCGCGCCAGATGATTGACGAAGCGCGCGAGGAAAAACAGGTCGGCCTCGAACAGCCAGTGCGCGACGCGGTGCATGCCGACCGCGAGCAGCCCCGGATAGAGGAGGATCTCCCAACGCGACCGCGGCGCAGGGTCGCGCGCCTTGATCGAATCGAGATAGGCGACCAGCCCGTTGAACATGCAATGTCCCCTGCGACCCTATTTCTGTACCGCGCAAGATAGATGTTCGGCGGCGCCATTTCCACCCCCGGCGCATTTTATTCGATCAGCGGCCGATGAGCCCGATCCGCAGCAGCAGCAGTCCTTCGCGCCGCCAGCGCCGCTCGCCGCCGCGCGCCGCGATGCCGCCCGCCCAGCGATCGAGCATCAGCAGCGCGCGCGCTCCGGCGAAGGCGGCGCGCGGCGGCGCGGGTTCGGCACGCGCGGCCGCGAACAGGTCGCGCGCCGCGGTTTCGTCCTCCTGCAAGGCGGCGCCCCAGACCAGGCCCCAGCGGTTTCCGGCGGTTTCCGCGCCGCCCGAGAGACCGAACAGCGCAGCACCGAAGGCCTTCGCCGCATCGCGCCGCGCCTCGCCGCTTTCGGCGAGCAGCATCGCCTCGGCAGCGTCGGCGAGGGCGCCGAGCCCGCCCTGCCCCGCCCAGCTCGCTTGCAGTTCGGCGAGCAGCGGCTCGCCCTTGGGTAGCGCGGCGGGGTCGCTCGCGAGCAGCGCCAGCATGTCGCGCCACCAGGCGAGCTTGATCTGCCCGATCAGCGGCTCGCGCGCGTCATGGAGCAGCTTCGTCAGCCGCTCGGCGAGCGCCCACAGCGTCGCGAGCGCCGCGCGGCGTTCGCGCGGCACCGCGACCGTCACGCGTGGATCGCGGAGGTCGGGGGTGAGGCTGGGTTCGGATTCAGCGGTGCGGTTCATCCGGGACGCGCTATCATCCCATTACCGTCATTGCGAGCGCAGCGAAGCAATCTCCAGCCGGCGACCTGTAGACCGATGGCTGGGGATTGCTTCGTCGCTTCGCTCCTCGCAATGACGAGGACGTTAGCCGCGGTTGGTGACCGCCTTCACCGCCGCGATCACGCGCGGGGTGTCGACCAGCGCCGCCTTTTCGAGATTGGCGGCGTAGGGCAGGGGCACGTCCTCGTTGCACACGCGGGTGACCGGCGCGTCGAGGTCGTCGAAGCCCTGCTCCATCGCGACCATCGCGAGTTCGCTGGCGATCGAGCAGGTCGGCCAGCCTTCCTCGACGATCACGAGGCGGTTGGTCTTCTTGAGGCTCGCGAGCACCGTCGCGGTGTCGAGCGGGCGCAGGGTGCGAAGGTCGATGACCTCGGCCTCGATCCCCTCGCCCGCCAGCGCGTCGGCCGCTTCGAGCGCGAGCCCGACACCGATCGAATAGCTGACGATGGTAACGTCGGTCCCTTCGCGCATGATCCGCGCCTTGCCGATCGGCAGCACGAAATCCTCGACCTCGGGCACGTCGAAGCTGCGGCCGTAGAGCAGCTCGTTCTCGAGGAACACGACCGGATCCTCGCTGCGGATCGCGGCCTTCAGGAGCCCCTTCGCATCGGCGGCGTCATAGGGCGAGATCACGATCAGGCCGGGGACGCTCGCATACCAGGGCGCGTAATTCTGGCTGTGCTGCGCCGCGACGCGGCTCGCCGCGCCATTGGGGCCGCGGAACACGATCGGGCAGCGCATCTGGCCGCCCGACATATAGTTGGTCTTCGCCGCCGAGTTGATGATGTGGTCGATCGCCTGCATCGCGAAGTTGAAGGTCATGAACTCGATGATCGGGCGAAGCCCGCCCATCGCCGCGCCGGTGCCGAGCCCTGCAAAGCCATATTCGGTGATCGGCGTGTCGACGACGCGCTTGTCGCCGAATTCGTCGAGCAGACCCTGGGTGACCTTGTAGGCGCCCTGATATTCGGCGACCTCCTCGCCCATCACGAAGATGCGGTCGTCCTTCCGCATCTCCTCGGCCATCGCATCGCGCAGCGCCTCGCGCACGGTGAGCCGCTGCATCGCGGTGCCGGCGGGGATCGCGGGGTCGGATGCGCGTTCGGCGGGGGCTGGCGCCTTGACCGGCGCGCTCGCGGAGGCGGGGGCTGCTGGCGTCGGAGCGGCTTCGGGAGCGGCCCCGGCTTCCGCTGGGGCGACGTTCTTGGCGGGAGCGGGAGCGGGCGCCGGAGCCGCCTCCTCCCCCTCGCCCGCGATCGTCGCGATCACGGTGCCGACCTTCACATTATCGGTGCCTTCGGGAACCAGAATCGACGCGATCGTGCCTTCGTCGATCGCCTCGAACTCCATCGTCGCCTTGTCGGTCTCGATCTCGGCGAGGATATCGCCCGATTTGACCGTGTCGCCTTCCTTGACGAGCCACTTGGCGAGCGTGCCTTCTTCCATCGTCGGCGACAGTGCCGGCATCTTCAGTTCGATCGCCATCTCAATATTGCTCCACCAGCACGTCGGTATAGAGTTCGGGAAGGTCGGGTTCGGGCGCGCTTTCGGCGAAGTCGGCCGCCTCGCTCACCACGCCGCGGATTTCCTTGTCGATCTCCTTGAACTTGTCCTCGCCGATCCCGGCATCCTGCATCAGCTTCTTGAGATGTTCGATCGCGTCCGACTTGTCGCGCACCGCCTGCACTTCCTCGCGGCTGCGATATTTGGCGGGGTCGGACATCGAGTGGCCGCGATAGCGGTAGGTCTTGAGTTCGAGCAGGATCGGTCCCTTGCCCGCGCGCACCCATTCGAGCGCCGCCTCGGCCGCGCCGCGCACCGCGAGCACGTCCATGCCGTCGACCTGCATGCCGGGGATGCGGAAGCTCTCGCCGCGGCGATAGAGTTGGTCCTCGGCCGACGAGCGATTGACCGAGGTGCCCATCGCGTACTGGTTGTTCTCGATCACGAAGATGATCGGCAGCTTCCAGAGCTCGGCCATGTTGAAGCTCTCGTACACCTGGCCCTGGTTCGCGGCGCCGTCGCCGAAATAGGCCATCGCGACGCCGCCGTCGCCGCGGTATTTGTGCGCGAAGGCGAGCCCCGTGCCGAGCGACACCTGCGCGCCGACGATGCCGTGACCGCCGTAGAATTTATGCTCGACGCTGAACATGTGCATCGAGCCGCCCTTGCCCTTCGAGATGCCGGCCTGGCGCCCCGTCAGCTCGGCCATGATGACCTTGGGGTCGATGCCATAGGCGAGCATGTGGCCATGGTCGCGGTAGCCGGTGATCACGCTGTCCTTGTCGCCGTCGAGCGCCGACTGCAGGCCCACGGCGACCGCTTCCTGGCCGATATAGAGGTGGCAGAAGCCGCCGATCAGGCCGAGGCCGTAGAGCTGGCCCGCCTTTTCCTCGAAGCGGCGGATCAGCAGCATCTCGCGATAGAAGGTCTCGAGTTCCTCCGGCGACGCCTCATAGGGCGCGGGGTCGCGGGGCTTCTCGCGGTTGGTCGTGGGAGCTGGGGTGGAAGCGGATTTTTTTGGCGCGGCAGGTTTGCGCGCGGGTGCTTTGGCCAAGGCGATTTCCTTTGCGTTTAGCCGTTACGGCAAGGCTCCCTATAGGAGCGCCCCGCCCTGTTTGGCAACGCCCGCATGGGCGGCGGAGCGCGCACGCGTTACGTATGCAATTTTTGCAATCGGGGGTGTGTAAGGAAAGCCGCTCCTCTTCAGAGGAGGGGTTGGGGTGGTGGACGCCGGTGCAGGAGCACCACCCCGCTGCGACTAGCGAGCAAGCTCGCAAGTCTCGCTGCCCCTCCTCTGAAGAGGAGGGGTTTGGATATCATTCAAGGCTTCTCGTTCCCGTCCATCGGGATCGCGATTTCGTCGGGGTGCATCACGCCCAGCTTCTCGCGCACATATTCGTCGGCGAGGTCGGGATCGACACGGCGACGGTCGAGCAGGTTGACGCGGTTCTGGAGCTCGCTCTGCTTCTTGGCCAACTCGGTCAGCACGACGCGCTTCTTCTCGACCGACTGGCTGTAATCGCCCCAGGCGTAGAGGCCGGTCGGACCGAAGATGATATAGCCGATCATCGCCGCCACCGCGATCACCGCGACGGTCGGACCGATGGCCCGGTTCACCGATTTGCGGACTTTGTGGCGCTGCGTCATCGGACCGCTTGAATCAGAGTTGATTCGCGGCGTCAAGGCGCCGCGTGACGCCTATCCACGCTTTTGCGATCAGCCGAAAATCGCCATCCCCGGATAGCGGGCCATGTCGCCCAGCTCTTCCTCGATGCGGATGAGCTGGTTGTATTTCGCGAGCCGGTCCGATCGCGCGAGGCTGCCGGTCTTGATCTGGCCGCAGTTGGTCGCGACCGCGAGGTCGGCGATCGTCGAATCCTCGGTCTCGCCCGAGCGGTGAGACATCACCGCAGTGTAGCGCGCGCGATGCGCCATATCGACCGCGTCGAGGGTCTCCGACAGCGTGCCGATCTGGTTGACCTTGACGAGCAGCGAGTTGGCGAGGCCGGTCTTGATGCCCTCTTCGAGGCGCAGCGGATTGGTGACGAACAGGTCGTCGCCGACGAGCTGGCACTTGTCGCCGACGAGGTCGGTCAGCGCCTTCCAGCCCGCGAAATCATCCTCGCTCATCCCGTCCTCGATCGACAGAATCGGATAATCCTTGACCAGCGCGGCGAGATAGTCGGCCATCTGTTCGGGGCTCAGCGACAGCTTCTCGCCGCTGATCTCATATTTGCCGTTTTTGAAAAACTCGGTCGCGGCGCAGTCGAGCGCGAGGACGACGTCGCTGCCGAGCTTGAAGCCCGCCTGCTCGACCGAGGCGGCGATGAAGTCGAGCGCGTCGCGCGTCGAGGCGAGGTTCGGGGCGAAGCCGCCCTCGTCGCCGACCGCGGTGGCGAGGCCCTTTTGCGCGAGGCCCTTCTTCAGCGTGTGGAAGATTTCGCTGCCCCAGCGCACCGCGTCGGCGATGCTGCCCGCGCCGACCGGCATGATCATGAATTCCTGAACGTCGATCGGATTGTCGGCATGCTCGCCGCCATTGATGATGTTCATCATCGGCACGGGAAGCGTGCGCGCCGAGACGCCGCCGACATAGCGATAGAGCGGCAGCCCGCGCGCATCCGCCGCTGCTTTTGCGGCGGCGAGGCTGACGCCGAGGATCGCGTTGGCGCCGAGGCGGCCCTTGTTCGGCGTGCCGTCGAGGTCGATCATCGCCATGTCGAGTTCGCGCTGATCCTCGGCATCGAGGCCGATCAGCGTCTCGGCGATCTCGCCGTTCACCGCCGCGACCGCCTTGGTCACGCCCTTGCCGAGGTAGCGCGCCGCGTCGCCGTCGCGCAGTTCGACCGCCTCGTGCGCGCCGGTCGACGCGCCCGAGGGCACCGCGGCGCGGCCGAAGCTGCCGTCCTCGAGCAACACATCGACCTCGACGGTGGGGTTGCCGCGGCTGTCGAGGATTTCGCGGCCGTGGATGTCGATGATGGCGGTCATGGATGTCGTCCTGCTGGCGGCCGCAAAGGAGCCGGGTGGGAAAGGCGCCCGCCTGTTATCGGCGGCTTTGCACGAGCGCAAGACGCATAGGAATTTTGCGGCGCTATGGAACCATTGCGCGCGCCTTGCTATATATTCTGACAGGACCAAAAAGGGACGCGCACGACCGGCAGGCGTGACGCCCGGAACGAGAAGAGGACATGATGATGGCAAAGGCCGCTACTCCCGCGACGAAGAAAGCCGCTGCTCCCCGTCCCAAGGCGCCCGCGAAGGCCGGCGCGACCAAGGCGGCGCCCGCGCGCAAGCCGGCGACCGTGAAGGCCGCGAAGGATCACCCGATCCGCGACCAGCTCGCCGCGACGCGCGACACCATCAAGTCCGAAGCGTCGAAGAAGGCCGCATCGTTGAAGGACGAAGCGACGGCGTTCAAGAACCAGGCCTCGGCCAAGGCGCGCGACGCCGCGACCAAGGGCAAGGACAAGGCGGCCGAAGCCGTCGGCAGCCTCGCCAAGATGCTCGAGGACAGCGCCGGCACCGTCGACAGCAAGTTCGGCAAGCAGTACGGCGACTATGCCCGCTCGGCCGCCTCGACCGTCGCCGGCCTCGCCTCGACGCTCGACAAGAAGGATCTCGACGAGCTCGCCGCGTCGACCAAGGACATGGTGAAGAAGAATCCCGCGGTCGCCGTCGGTGCCGCCGCGGTTCTCGGCTTCGTGCTCGCCCGCATGCTGAAGGGCGGATCGAATAACGGCTGATCCCTTGTCGTCCTCCGAACCCGATACCCCGAACCCGCCCCAGCGCAGCTTCGATGGCGTGAGCCACGGCTATGCGCCCGACGGTCGGCCGGTCACGCCGCCCCCGGTGCCGCTCGAAAAGATCGTCGGCGACGTCGTCGACGATCTGCGGGCGACGGCGGAGGCCGAGCTGACGCTGCTCAAGGCGCGCGGCGCGCTCGCATATCATGGCGTCGGCTGGACCTCGGCGTGGGGCTTCATCGCCGCCTGCGCGCTGCTCGTCGCCATGCTCGCGCTGGCGTTCGGCGCGATCCTGGTGCTGGCGCAGCATATCGGCCCGCTGCTCGCGACGCTGATCGTGTTCGCGGTGCTGCTGCTGGTCGCGGCGGTCGCCGGCTGGCGCGCGCGGCTCAACTATGGCGACGTCAAGGCAGCGTTCCGCGACGACCTTCTCGCCCGGGGAGATGATTGATGCGCCCGTCTCGCGCCCGCCTGATCAACGCCGTGCGCCGGTCGATGATCCAGCGCGCCGAATTGCGGCGCAAGCTGCACGTCGCCGGCGACGCGCTGAAACCCAAATCGCTGCTCGACCGCGGCAAATATCGCGTCGGCGAAAAGGTCGACGACGCCGCGCATGTCGTTCGCGAGCAGTTCCGCGACAACCGCCTGCCGATCGCGCTCGCCGCGGCGGCGGGGCTCGCATGGCTGTTCCGCGAGCCGATCAAGGAGCATGTCCCGCGCCTAGGCCGCAAGTTGCGCGACCTCGCCGACGGCGCGATCGCGCATCTGCACCCGGCGCACGCCGAAGACGAAGCGGCCGACGACGCCGAAACCCCTATGGAGGAAGATGATGAAGCCCCTCGGTGAAACCGCGCGCGAAACGCGTGCGAAAGCGAGCGAACTGGCGGAGAAAACCGCCGAAAGCGCAAAGGCGACCGCCGAGGCGGCGCGCGCGCGGCTGCAGGACGGCTACGACCGCGCCCGCGAGGCGACGAGCGAGCTCGCCGCGAAGGGCCGCGAACAGGCCGACGCCGCGCGCGAGGCCGCGGGACAGGCTTATGAAAAGGGCAAGGCGCAGGCGAAGCGCGCCAACAGCAAGCTCAAGGACGTCGCCGAAAAGCAACCGATGGCGCTCGTCGCGGGCGCGGTCGCGATCGGCGCGCTGCTCGGCTCGCTGCTCCCGAAGTCGGGCCGCAAGGACGACTGACGCGCTTGCCGTAAGGGCGCGGCGCTGTTAGGGGGCGCCCCATTCCTCCCCCGCGCCCCGCGCCAAGGACAGCATCATGAGCAAATTGCACCTCGTATTCGGCGGACGCGTCAGCGATCCGCAGGGCCTCGATTTCGTCGACCTCGGCGCGCTCGACGTCGTCGGCCTGTTTCCCGATTACAAGTCGGCCGAAAAGGCCTGGCGCGCCGCCGCGCAGCGCACCGTCGACGACGCCGAGATGAAATATGTCGTCGTCCACCTGCACAAGCTGCTGCAGCCCGACGGCGAATAAGCGGAACCCCTATCCGGCCGCCGCCGACGCGGCGGCATCGTTCAGGACACGCGGCCGAAGGGCAGCAATTGCCTGGCGAGGCGCGAGGCGCCCTTCGCATCACCCGCGTTGACCAGCGCGAGGACGCGCTTCGCCGCGGCCTGGGTGATCCGGTCGACCTCGGACGGCGCCGCAGCGCCGGCCGCCTTCTGGAGCAAGGGCTTCGCCGCGGCGGTGTCCCCCGAATCCAGCGCGATCCGCGCCAGCCCGGCATAGGCAGGGAAGAAAGCGCGGTTGCCGCCCAGGCGAACCGCCCTGTCGAGCGCGGTCAGCCCCTTGCTCTTGCTGGCACCGAGCGCGGTGCCGCCGACAAATCCCCCCACCTCGCCGATCACCGTGAGATGCCATCCGCCGAGCGCGATCTGCGCTTCGGGGTCGCTGGGATGACGCTTCGCGAAGGCCGTCAGCAGGTCGCGGCCGCGGCGCGCATCGCCCATCGATCGCGTCAGCTTGCCACGATAGCCGAGCGCGATCCCCTGCTGGAGCTGCGCATCGCGGTTCGCGGGCGCCTTTGCCAATGTCGCGTCGATCGCGCCGATCGCCTTGTTGACCAATGCGAGCGCCTGCGTCTTGCTCGTCGTCTGGAATGCCGCGGTGACGAGCGTGGCGCGTGGGCTCGAGGCAGGAGCGGCCGACGAGGCCGCCGGCGCGGCCAGGACGATCGAAACGGCGCCCATCAAGGCGGTCGGTTTGTACATGTTGTACATGGGGGGAGCTCCATCCTCGTTTGCGATGCCGGCCTCGATTTCATATTTTGACATATATGTCAATTATAGATGACCGCCACATCATGGGCCAGTTGAAAACCGCCTGTTTTCCATCAGCCCCGGTCCCGCCAATCTCCACTTTTCCAATTCATATGTTTGTTCATGTCAAATTCGCACGAACAGCCTCCAACTCGCGGAGCTTATGCGAAGGGCCGGCATCGCTGTGGAGACATGGCCCCTGCCCGCCCCGCCGCACGGCATCCTTCCGATGCGGGGCTCCTATGCATAAAAGCTCCGCCGGACACGAATGGTCTGGTCGGCGCCGGACGGCCTGATCCCCTTTTCAACATTGCTGTCATATTGACGAAACCGCCCCGGGGGTTCAGGGAAGACCCATTGGACCGTTGCGCCCCCTGCGGCGCACGCAACGTGGGGCGACAAGGGAGCGGCATTGACTCAATCGGCGAACGCGAAGCCGCCGCGCGTCCGGCGGCGCAAAAGACAGGGCGAGGTCGCGCGCGAGGAAGGGCTGGTCGCGGCGCGCAAGCTGCTGCTCGAACGCGGCCCCACCGGGGTGACGCTCGCCAATGTCGGCGACGCGATCGGCATGTCGCACGCCAATGTCCTCTATCATTTCGGCTCGGCGGCCGATCTGCAGTCGGCGCTGATGGGGTCGATGATCCGCGACCTGACCGACGCGCTCGACGGCGCGGTCGAGCGGATCAAGACCGACGGCGCCGCGCCGCGCGTGATCGTCGACCAGGTGTTCGACGCCTTCGGCGAGGGCGGCGCGGGGCAGCTCGCGGCCTGGATCGCCCTGTCGCGCGACTTCTCGCACCTCGAGCCGGTGCGCGAGGCGGTGAACAGCCTCGTCGTCGCCTTTCGCGACAAGTTCCTCGACGAGGACGCCGACCCGCGCGTCCGTTCGGCGGTGCTGATGATCGCGGTCTGCGCCTTCGGCGACGCGGTGATCGGGCCCCAGCTGCGCGACATGCTGGGGCAGGACGACGACGCGATGCGCAGCCTCGCCGCGAAGCTGCTGCCGATGTTCGTCATCGGGCCGCTTTAGGGCTGCCTGCTGCGGGCGGCTCAGCCTGCGTAGCGGCAGCTTTTCACGCTTTTCGGCGAACAAAAGCGGCGGGTCGAAACCCGCCGCAGGGAGAGGAACGAAGAGGCCTCGCTCCGGAGACCAGCCGCGCAATCAGAAGGTCTTGCTGATGTTGAACCCGATGATCCGCGGATCGAGCACGAAGATGTTCGTGGTCAGCGCGGCATCGTCGCTGTTGAGGAAGGAGTCGGTGATCGGCGTCGAATTGAAGACATTCTTCACATAGGCCTCCATGTGCAGGCCCTCGGGCCCGTCGACCGCGAGCGTCAGGTTGAAGTTCGTCCAGCTCCTCAGCCGGTCATAGAGGTTGAGATTATAAACGCGCGCCCAGCTTTTGGCCTGCCAGTAACCGTCGCCGCGGATCGTGGCGCTCCAGTCCTCGCTGAACGGGATCGTATATTCGGCGCCCAGATTGACCGTCCAGCGCGGCGAGTTGGGCATCTCGTTGCCCGAAATGTCGGTCTTGAGGCCCGCCCCGCCATTAAGCTCGGGATAGTTGGCGGGATCATAGGGCGCGCCGGTAGCAGGATCGGTCGGCGGAGCGCCGATCAAGCCCAGCAACCCCCCGATACCGCCGCAGACCGACCAATAGTTGACCAACTCCGTCGTATTCTGGAGCCAGGATTCGGCGACCGCCGTTGGAACGACGCAGTTCGAAGGCAATTGCACCCACGGCCGGAAAACCGTGTAGTCGGGATTGCCCAAATTGCGGTTCATGATGTCGATCGACGTTTCGCCCTTGCCGATCTTCGTCTTCAGATACCCGACATTGGCGATCAGGCGGAAATTGGGCGTCGGCGAAAAAGCTGCCTGCAACTCGGCGCCATAGATCGTCGAATCGAAATTCTCGTTCACCGCGGTGCGGTCGCGAATCTGCGAAACCTGATAGTCCTTATAATCGTAGAAAAAGGCGCTGGCGTTGAGGATGAGCGCGCCGCCGAGCAGGCTGTTTTTCGTTCCGACCTCGAACGCGTTCACATATTCGGGCTTGAAGGTCCGGTCATATTCGACGCTTCTCAGAGTCAATATGTTCAAGAGATCCGGGTTGGTGGCGAGAATGGCGTCATATAGGCCATCTCCCGGTCGGAACACGCCCGCTTCCACAAGCTGCTCGCCGGTCGGATATCCGGGGCTCGGGGGGTTCATGCCGCCGCCCTTATATCCGCGCGAATAGAAGGCGTAGATCATCGTTTCGTCGGTGAAATCAAGCACCGGCTTCCAATCGACACCGAAGCGGCCGGTGAAGGTGCCCCATTTCAAATTGATGTCGGGATCGGGGATGAAACCGGTGCCGGTGAGGCCGCCGCCAATAAGCGTCGGCGCCAGCAGAAGCTGGCTCGGGATCGGGGTGAAGCGCTTCTTGTCGAGCGTATAGCGCAGCCCGGCGGTCAGTTTCAGGTCGGGCGTGATATTCCAGTAGGCTTCGCCGAAGAGCCCGTATGATTTGAGCGAATAGGGGTTCGAACTGCGGAAATAATTATGACCGAGCCCGTCCATGGTCGCGACCGGATTGGGGTCGATATAGGGGCAGAAGCTGTTCTTGATCGGGATCGGCGAATTAGCCGGTTCAAGTGCGGGGCCAGAGAACCCGCAATTCGTTATGTCGCTGCCGTTATTGAACGGGAAGATCAAGGAGAGCGCCGTTAGAACGTTGCTCATGATATAATAATCTTCCTGCGCCTTGAACTTCGTGAAATTGGCGCCGAGGCTGAAATTGAACGGGCCGTCAAAGTCCGATTGCAGACGCAGTTCCTGCGAAAATTGTTTCGAATCGGATGATGCGACGTCGAAGGTCCCGATCGTGTTCGAACATCCGATCTGCGGGTCGCAGAATATTCCTCCCGGCGCGAGATCACGATAGTCAAAGCGACCGTAAGGCTGGGGCATCGTCGTATTGATATCGATCACGCTGGTGTCGTTGAACACCGGCACCGTGTTGAAACGGTTGAAATCCTGGAAGCTATAGACATGATCCCAGTTGTAGGCGGTCTGCGACGACAGCGTCAGCGTATCGGTCAGATCGACATCGAGATTGAACTGAAGAATATCGGCGCCGGCGCGATAGATCGGATCGTTGAACGAGGCGATCTCACGCAGATTGCGCGACTGCGTTACCCCGCCATAGGGATCGACCGGATTTATCAATGTCACCGGATTACCGCTGGCATCATATCCAAAGCCGAAAAGGGTGTTGAGCTCGATCAGCGCCGCGATCGGCGGGAACGAAAGGCCGTTGGGGGTGCCATAGGCGTCGTCATCGTATAAACTGCCCGCCTTGCACCCGGTGCTGAACAGCGCCCTTCTGATATTGTTGAACCCCCTGCCTTCCGGATCGCCGGCATCGTCCTCCACCACCGGGGTCGATCCGACAATGTCCGGTCCGTCGTCGCGGTGACATATCTGCTTGCCGGTGCGCGAGCGGTCGTCCTTTTCGTGGAAACGCTCCCAGATCAGGCTGCCCCGCACGCTCGGCACGGGCTCGAAGCCCAGCGTCACGCGCCCCGACCACAGGTCGCGCCCGTTGATCCGATGCTTGGTGACGCTGTTATAATCATAGCCGTCGCGCTGGGTCATCGACCCGGCGAGGCGCAGGCCGAGCTTGTCGGTCACGATCGGGATATTCAGCATCCCGACGAGCCGGCGGCTGTTGTAATTGCCGACCTCGCCCTTGATGCTGCCTTCGAACTTATTGAGCTTGGGCTTGGCCGAGATCAGGTTGATGACGCCCGCCGTGGCGTTGCGGCCATAGAGCGTGCCCTGCGGCCCGCGCAGCACCTCGAGCCGCTCGACGTCGAAATATTCCTGTTCGAACAGTCGGTTGCGGAGCAGCGTCGTGTTGTTGAAGCTGACGGCGGCGCCGGCATCCGACGTCGTCGAGATCGACTTGGTGCCGATGCCGCGGATCGAGATATTATAGCCCGAGAAATTATTCTTGCTGAAGGTCAGGTTCGGCACCGCCTTCATCAGGTCGAACCCGCCTTCGACCTTCTGCGCGTTCAGATCCTCGCCGCTGAACGCCGAAATAGCGATCGGCACGTCCTGGACTTTCTCGACGCGCTTCTGCGCGGTGACGACGATCTCGTTCGCCGAGCGCGCGGGAGGCGCTTCCTCCTGCGCCGCCGCGTCCTGCGCCTGCGCGGACATCGTCAGCCCGATCGAAACGGCCATCAAGCTCACCGCGCCGCAGACGCGCGTCACCCTGTGCGATCGCATAACCCATCTCCCCTGAGAACGGCGGTTGATCCGCCGCACATTATTCGTTGCGCCTTCAGATGGGCGATTGCTGATATTAATGTCAATATCAAATTTATACCCCCTCCCCATCCGGGCGATCGAGCCGGACGGCCCTGGTCCCTATCAACCGCCAATCGCTGCCCGGACCCGCGCCACGGAAAGGAATATTCCTGTATTTCAGCATGAAAGCCACATAAAACCGGGCTCATCTTTCCTATCTGGCGGCTATTCGACTTGTCACGCCCGGCCAGCGGGAAGGCGGAAGGGGCGCCTCGCAAGTTTGTGTTGACACCAATGTCTATAAGCATTTATATTGACATCATTGTCAAAACGGAGTCGAGCCCATGCCCCCCGAAACGCCCAGCGAGGCCAGAAGCCCCAGCGACCTGTCGATCCGCGTCCGCAACCTCCAGTTCCGCTTCGACGATGCGACGCGCAGCCAGCGCTGGTGGCACGGTGGCGATCCGGTCGCGACGGCCTTCTTCAACGCCCTGTCGGCGACCTTCCCCGACGGCGAGAAATTCTTCATGGACAGCGTCCGCCACTTTCGCCACCTGACCCACGAACCGCTGCGCTCGCAGATCAAGGATTTCGTCGGGCAGGAGGCGGTCCACAGCCGCGAGCACCGCACGTTCAACGCGCTGGCGACCGATGCCGGCTACGACATCGCCCGGCTCGAGGCACGGACCCGCAAGGTCATCGCCTTCGGTCAGCGCAATGCGAAGATCCGCCAGCTCGCCGCGACCTGCGCGCTCGAGCATTTCACCGCGATCCTCGCCCATGCGCTGCTCGCCGCGGGCAGCACCGACCTGACCGGCGCGCCCGAGGAAGCGCGACGCATGTGGAGCTGGCACGCGATGGAAGAGCTGGAGCACAAGGCGGTCGCCTTCGACACGATGCGCGTCGCGACGCGCGACTGGTCGCCGCTGCGGCGCTATCTGCTGCGGACGCTGACGATGGCGGCGAGCACCTTGCTCTTTTTCTGGACGATCGGCGCCAACATGGCGTCGCTGTACCGCGAGGACGGCCTCAACACGCCGCGCACCTGGTGGCGGACCGCGAAATATCTACTGGCGGAGCCCGGCGTGCTGCGCCGCTGCTTCCGCCCCTATCTCCAATATTACCGGCCGGGGTTCCACCCATGGGACCATGACGACCGCGCCCTGCTGGCGCAAACCGAAGCCAGGCTGGGGCTCGCCGCGGGCTGACATGGCGAGGCGCCCGGGGGCGCACGGCGATCGAAGGAATCAGGGCTTTGCCGGCGCCAGCCTGACCCGGCCGCCTACCGGAAATTGTCGGCGTAGGCCTGAATCTTCAGCGTGCGCGCGGGGGTCGACACGACCTCGGCCTCGATGCCGTTGCGCGCCGCATAGGCCAATGCCTCGTCGCGGCTCGCGAAGCCGAGGCGGAGCTGGCGCCGCGTGTCGCCGCTGCCCGCCCAGCCCATCAGCGGGTCGGCCTTGCGCGCTTCGGCGGGGGCGAATTCCAGCATCCAGCGCTGCGTTCCGGCGCGGCCGGACTGCATCGCATTCTTGGGCTTCTGGAAAATCCGCGCTTTCATCGCTCGTCCTCGAAATAATGTCTGTGCCGCCGCCTTAGCCGGTCGCGCGGCGTGCGAAAAGAGGGCTTATGCCCCGTCGCGCCGCGCCTGCGCCGCCTTGGTGAGCAGGGTCGGCCGCGCGCCCGCCGGGTCGTCGGGCCAGCTATGCTTCGGATAGCGGCCGCGCATCTCGCGCGCGACGTCGTGCCAGCTGCCGCCCCAAAAGCCCGCGATGTCGCGCGTCGTCTGGATCGGGCGGTGCGCGGGCGAGGTCAGCGCGAGGACCAGCGGCACCGGCGGCTCGCCGACGCTCGGATGGCGCGTCAGGCCGAACAGCTCCTGCACCCGCACGGCGACCGTCGGGCCGCCCTCGGCGCCATAGTCGATCGGGTGGCGGCTGCCCGCGGGGGTCGCATAGTCGGAAGGCGCGCGCTTTTCGAGCAATTGCCGCGCCGGCCAGTCGAGCAGGCCCATCAGCGCGTCGGTGAGCTTGCGATCGGGAATGTCGCGCAGCCCCCGGCTGTCGGCGAGCAGCGGCGCGAGCCACAGGTCGAGGCTGTCGGCGAGCGCGCCGGGCGACAGCGTGTCGAGCCCCGCGAAGGACGCGCGCTGGCGCAGCGCCTGCGACGCCGGCCCCCAGCCGATCAGCCCGAACCCCTTGCCCTCCACCGCTGCGAGGCGGACGGCGACATCGTCCTCGGCGCCCTCGCCGCGCCCCGCCTTGCCGCTCGCCAGCGCGATCGCGCCGAGCCGCCGTTCGCGGCGATGATCGACGCGGTCGCTCGCCGCGTCGTATCGGCTCGCGGCGTGCGCGACGATGCGGTCGGCGAACAGCGCCTCGACCTCGGCCGCGTCGATCGGCGCGGCGGCGAGGATGCGCACGCCGGCCGCGTGGCCCTGCGCGTCGGCGATGGCGAGCCACTCGCCGTTCGCGAGCGGATCGACGGGGTCGAGCCGGTAGGCACGCCCACCGACGCTCAGATATTCGCCGCGCTGTCCGGCGCGCGCCCGCGCGACGCGGTCGGGCCAGGCGGTCGCGATCCAGCCGCCGATCGAGCGCGACGGCACCCGGTCGCTGCCCGCCGCGAGCCGCTCGCCAAGGCTCGCAAGCCGCCGCGCAAGCCGCCACGCGCCTTCGCTGCGCTCGCCCTTGGCGCCGCGCCAGCGCTGCAGCCGCGCCTCGACATCGACCCCGCGCCCGCCGAGCCCCGGCTCGGTCAGCAGCACTGCGAGCCGCGCCGCCAGCTCGGCCTCGCCCGCCGCGGCGGCGTCGAGGAGCATATGCGCGAGCGGCACCGGCAGCGGCACCGCGGCAAGCGCCTTGCCGTGCGCGGTGATCCGCCCGTCCTCGCCGAGCGCGCCGATCGCGATCAGCCGCGCCTTGGCCTCGGCGATCGCGGCGGGCGACGGCGGGTCGAGCCAGCCCAGTTGGCGCGGGTCGACAATCCCCCAGCTCGCGCAGTCGAGCACGACGGGCATCAGGTCGTTCTCGTGGATCTCGGGCGGGTCGAAGGGCGGCATCCCCGCGGTCGCGGGCGCCTCCCACAGGCGATAAGCGACCCCCGGCCCCTGCCGCGCCGCGCGACCCGCGCGCTGGGTCGCCGACGCCTGGCTCGCGCGTTCGGTGACGAGCCGCGCGATTCCCGCCGCCTTGTCGAAGCGCGGGCGCCGCGACAGGCCGGCGTCGATGACGATCCGTACCCCGTCGATGGTCAGGCTGGTCTCGGCGATGCTCGTCGCGAGGATCAGCTTGCGCCGCCCCTCGGCATCGCGGACCAGCGCCCGGCGCTGCATCGCCGGGTCGATCTGTCCGTGGAGTCGGTGGACTGCGAGCGGCAGCCGCGCCTCCTCGACCGCCGTCGCGGCGCGCTCGATATCGGCGGCGCCCGGCAGGAAGGCGAGCATGTCGCCTTCCCCCTCGTCGGCGAGCGCCTGCCGCACCGCGGCGAGCACGCTCGCCTCGAGCCGATCCTCAGGCCGGCGGCCGACATGGCGGAGTTCGAGCGGCCAGCTCTTGCCCTCGCTCTTCACCAGCGGCGCATCGCCGAGCAGCGCGCCGAAGCGCGCGCCGTCGAGCGTCGCCGACATGGCGACGAGGCGCAGGTCGTCGCGCAGCCCCTGCTGTGCGTCGATGGCGAGCGCGAGCGCGAAATCGCCGTCGAGGCTGCGTTCGTGCACTTCGTCGAACAGCACCGCGCTCACCCCGGCGAGTTCGGGATCGGCAAGG
This sequence comes from Sphingopyxis sp. GW247-27LB, assembly GCF_002277025.1. GTDB lineage: Bacteria > Pseudomonadota > Alphaproteobacteria > Sphingomonadales > Sphingomonadaceae > Sphingopyxis. Next base: position 278,083 of record NZ_NIWD01000002.1, on the reverse strand, counting down.
ATGCGGGTGCGGAACAGCCCCGGCGTCATCACCAGCAGCCGCGTCGCCGCCGACTGCTTGCTGTCGAGCCGCGTCGCATAGCCGACGGTGCCGCCCACCGCCTCGCCCATCTCTTCGGCGATGCGCTCCGCCGCCGCGCGCGCGGCGAGGCGGCGCGGCGACAGCAGCCACACCGCGCCCGTGCACCACGGCTGGTCGAGGATCGCCGGCGCGACGCGCGTCGTCTTGCCCGCGCCCGGCGGAGCGACGACGACGGCATTGGGCTTGAGCACCAGCGCCGCCATGATGTCGGGCAGCACCGCATCGATCGGCAGCGCCTGCCTCATGATGTTAATAAGCGCGCGCCACCGCGAAGGCGACGGCCTCGGTCAGCGCCGCGCGCGCCTGGCTGGCGCGGAACCCGCCGATCGCGTCGACCGCGCGTTGGCCGTAATGCCGCGCGCGCGCCAGCGTGTCGGCGATCGCGTCGTGCTTCAAAAGCAGGCCCTTGGCGTGAGCGAGGTCCTCGTCCGAGGTCCGGTGGCCGACGATCGCCTGCTTCCAGAATTCGCGCTCCTCCGCCGTGCCGCGCGCATAGGCGAGAATGACGGGCAGCGTGACCTTGCCGTCGCGGAAATCGTCGCCGACGCCCTTCCCCATCGTTTCGGCGTCCGACACATAGTCGATCGCATCGTCGACGAGCTGGAAGGCGATGCCGAGGTTGCGGCCATAGGCGTCGAGCGCCGCCTCGGTCGCCTCGTCGCGCTCGGCGACCACCGCCGCGATCTTGCACGCGGCGGCGAACAGCTCGGCGGTCTTGGCGTTGATGATCGCGAGATACTGGTCCTCGCTCGTTTCGATGCGGCGCTGCGCCGAAAGCTGGTTGACCTCGCCCTCGGCGATCACCGCCGAGGCGCGCGACAGGATCTTCAGCACCTTCAGCGAGCCGTCCTCGACCATCACCTCGAAGGCGCGGCTGAACAGGAAGTCGCCGACGAGCACCGAGGCGCTGTTGCCCCAGATGGTGTTGGCGGTCTTGCGCCCGCGGCGCAGGTCCGACTTGTCGACGACATCGTCGTGGAGCAGGGTCGCGGTGTGGATGAACTCGACCGCGGCGGCGAGCTTGCAGTGGCGGTGGCCCGGATAGTCGAGCAGCTGGCCGCAGGCGAGCGTCAGCATCGGTCGCATCCGCTTGCCGCCGCCCGCGATCAGATGCCCCGCGAGCTCGGGGATCAGCGGCACCTCCGACTGCATCCGGTCGAGAATGACCGCATTCACCTCGTTCATGTCGGCGGCGACGAGCGCCATCATCGGGTCGAGCGAGGGCGGGCGGTCCCCGTGGAGCTGATGGATTTCCGCAGTCATGGCGAGCGCTCCCTTGGCCGCGCGGGGGGCAATTTGCAACGACTTTCGGCTTGCCAGCGCCCCCTTTGCGGTGCCAAGCGTGCCGCGAACGAGAGGAGCCGCCCGCCCGATGGACGACCAGTTGAGCCGTTACCGCCAGAGCATCGACAATATCGACGCCGCGCTCGTCTATATGCTCGCCGAACGTTTCAAGGTGACGAAGGCGGTCGGCGAGCTCAAGGCGACGATCGACCTGCCCCCCGCCGACCCCGACCGCGAGGCGCGGCAGATCGAACGGCTGCGCGCGCTGGCGCGCGAGGCCGACCTCGATCCCGAATTCAGCGAGAAATTCCTGCGCTTCATCATCGACGAGGTGATCCGCCACCACGAGCAGGTCAAACGGGAGAAGGACGCATGACCCATCCGATCTTCGCGCGCTGGCCCGCGCAGCATCCGAACCGCCTCCAGCTCTTTTCGGCGCCGACCCCCAACGGGGTGAAGGTGGGCATCATGCTCGAGGAAACGGGCCTCGCCTACGAGCCGCATCGCATCGACATCATGGCGAACGAGAGCCAAGACCCCGCCTTCCTGACGCTCAACCCCAATGGCAAGATTCCCGCGATCTACGACCCCGACGGGCCGAACGGCACGCCGCTGGCGCTGTTCGAATCGGGCGCGATCCTGATCTATCTCGCGGACAAGACGGGGCAATTCCTTTCCGCCGACCCGAACGCGCGCTACGAAACGATCCAGTGGCTGATGTGGCAGATGGGGGGCGTCGGGCCGATGTTCGGCCAGCTCGGCTTCTTCAACAAATTCGCCGGCAAGGACTATGAGGACAAGCGCCCGCGCGATCGCTACGCGGCCGAATCCGCACGCCTGCTCGGCGTTCTCGACGCGCGGCTGGCGGAACGGACGTGGGTGATGGGCGACGACTACAGCATCGCCGACATCTCGCTGCTCGGCTGGGTGCGCAACCTGATCGGCTTCTACGAGGCGCGCGAGATCGTCGGGTTCGATCGCTTCGTCCATGTCCAGCGCTGGCTCGACCGCGGCCTCGCCCGGCCGGGCGTGCAGCGCGGGCTGGAAGTGACGGCGGGCTGAAGGCGGCCGAAATCCGACCGATTGCGGCCATACCTTCTCCCCTCCCTTTTAGGGAGGGGCTGGGGGTGGGTAGCCGCCGAAGGCGGCGTTCTTTCGTGGGCTCGCTCCGCTCGCGCACCCACCCCTAACCCCTCCCTAAAAGGGAGGGGAAGAGCTCAAATCACCCCAAAGCCTACATTCCACCCTACCCCGCCGGCAGCCTCAATCGCACTAGCAGCCCGCCCAGGTCCTCGCTTTCCTCGAGCCCGATGCTGCCGCCATAAATCTCCGCGACGTCGCGGACGATCGCGAGGCCCAGCCCGGTGCCGGGCTTGTTGCTGTCGAGCCGCACCCCGCGGTCGAAGATGCGCACGCGGTCGGCCGGCGAGATGCCGGGGCCGTCGTCCTCGACCAGTATCTCGGCCATGCCGCCCTCGCGCTCGATCGTCACGAAGATGCTACCGCCCCCATATTTGGCCGCGTTCTCGAGAAGGTTGCCGACGAGTTCGTCGAGATCCTGCCGCTCGACCCGCGCGATCAGCGACCTGTCGCCCGCGGCGTCGAGCCGCGCGTCGGGATAGAGGGCCGCAACCGCGCGCGACACGCCCTCGACGCTGTCCCACACATTCGCGCGCGCCTGCGCCGCGCCGCGGCGCCCGACGGCGCGCGCGCGCGCGAGGTGGTGCTCGACCTGGCGCTGCATCGTCGCCGCCTCGCGCCGCACCGTGTCGGCGAGCGGATCGTCGGAGCCGGTGGCGCTGTTGACGAGCACGGTCAGCGGCGTCTTGAGCGCATGGGCGAGGTTGCCCGCGTGGAGCCGCGCTTCCTCCGCCTGTTTCTCGTTATGCGCGAGCAGCGCGTTCAATTCGTCGACCATCGGCTGCACCTCGAGCGGCAGCGGCGCGATCACGCGGCGGTTCTGCCCGCCGCGCATCGCCGCGATCGCGCGCCGGATGTGGCGGAGCGGCCAGAGGCCGTAGAAGGTCTGGAGCGCCGCGAGGACGATCAGCCCGAGCCCGAGCAGCCCCAGGCTGGGAATCAGCGTCGCACGCACCGCGCGGATCTGAAGGTCGAGCGCGTCGCGCGACTGGGCGATCTGGAACCGCCACTTGGTGTTGCTGCCCGGCAGCACGACGTCGCGTTCGAGCACGCGCAATTCCTCGTCGGGGAACTGGTGGCTGTCATAGGTGTGGAGCTGCTGATCCTCATGCTTGTCCGACGTCGCGAGCCGGCGCTCCCACAGCGAGCGCGAGGGATATGGTTCCTGCCCACCGCCGCTGATCTGCCAGTAAAGGCCGCTATAGGGTTCGAGGAAGCGCTGGTCGCCGAGCGGCTGGAGCAGGCGGACCTCGCCGTCGGGGCCGATTTCCGACGAGCGGATCATCGCGATCAGCACATATTCGAGGCCCGAATCGAAATTGCGCGTGATCGCGCCGGTGAGCACCCGGTCGAGCGCGAAGCCGCCGCCGAGCAGCAGCACCGAAATCCAGATCGCCGCGATCGCGATCATGCGCCGCGCCAGCGAGCCGGTGATCCGGCTCGTCAGCGCCTGCGGTTTTTCCGCCGCATCCGGGTCCGTTTCGACCGCCGGGGCGACGCGGGCATCGGCCATGCGAACGCCGCGTCAGCCCTGCGGGTCGTCGAGCTGATAGCCGAGACCGCGGATCGTCGTGATGATGTCGGCGCCCAGCTTCTTGCGGATGCGCGTCACGAAGACCTCGATCGTGTTCGAATCGCGGTCGAAATCCTGGTCGTAGATATGCTCGATCAGCTCGGTGCGCGACACCACCTTGCCCTTGTGATGGAGAAGGTAGGACAGCAGCTTATATTCCTGCGCGGTCAGCTTCACCGGCTGGCCGTCGAGCGTGACGCGGCCCGAACGCGTGTCGAGGCGCACCTTGCCCGCGATCAGCTCGCTCGACGCATTGCCCGAGGCGCGGCGGATCAGCGCGCGCAGGCGGGCGATCAACTCCTCGGTCTGGAAAGGCTTGGCGAGATAGTCGTCGGCGCCGGCGTCGAGCCCCGCCACCTTGTCCGACCAGCTGTCGCGCGCGGTGAGCACGAGCACCGGAAAATTGCGTTTTTCCTTGCGCCAGCGGTCGAGGACGGTCAGCCCGTCGATCTCGGGCAGGCCGAGGTCAAGGACCGCGGCGTCATAATCCTCGGTCGATCCCAGGAAATGGCCGTCCTCGCCATCGGTGGCGAGATCGACGGCATAGCCGTTGCCTTCGAGCGTGGCCTTGAGCTGCGGCCCCAGCGTGGGCTCGTCCTCGACAATCAAAATCCGCATTCAGGCGCCTTTCAACCGCGGGCCGGCGACGCGCCGGTCCGTTCATTCGTCTCTATCAAGTCGGAACGGTCATCGCAAAAAGTCGTTGCGGGGGTGCCGCAAAAACCCCGATCAGGGCCGGCGCCCGACGATGCGTCCGGTGCGCGCGTCGACATAGACGATCACCACCTGGCTGCCGTCCATGAATTTCAGCGCATAGATCATGCGGCGCGCGTCGAACTGCGGCCCGCCCAGATAGGTCATGTCGCTGTAGGGCGCGCGCGAGCGGACTTCGGCGATCAGCTTGCCCAGCGGGATCACCTGCCCCTGCGCGGCCGCCTCGCGCAGATTGTCCTGGTCGCGGTCGCGGTCGCCGCGCGCGGCGGCGGGCGTCCCGGCGAGGAGCAGCGCGGATGCAAGCGAGAGGGTCAAAGCGCGGATCATGGCCCCGGTCCTAAGGCAAGCGCATTGAATAGGCGATGAATGATCCGTTCGGCGGCCGTTCGGCCTTCGGGATCATGGTGGGCGCGGCAAGGATTGAACTTGCGACCCCACCCGTGTGAAGGGTGTGCTCTACCACTGAGCTACGCGCCCGTTCCGGCTCCGACGAAGCGGACATCCGAAAGCGGGACGTCCATAGCCGTTGCGGCGATGATTGCAACGGCGATTTGCATGCGACCGGTCGATCGGATGCAAATCGGGCCGCGGTTTGACGCCGCGGCCCGAATGACATTCGCCAGAAGGCGCCGGCAACTTAGTTGCAGGCGTCCTTGAGGGCCTTGCCGGCCTTGAACTTCGGCTGGTTCGACGCCGCGATGGTCATCGTTTCGCCGGTGCGCGGGTTGCGGCCGGTCGACGCCTTGCGCTTGCTGACCGAGAACGTCCCGAAACCGACCAGACGGACTTCGCCGCCCTTCTTCAGGGCCGCGGTGACCGCGTCGAAAACGGCTTCAACCGCCTTGCTCGCATCGCCCTTGGTGAGGCCGCTCGAGTCAGCGACGGTGGCGATCAGGTCTTGTTTGTTCATGCCTAAGGAACCCCTGTATGTGGTTGGATAAGTGATTCATGGCCGGGCCATGGCGCGCCACTAACGCTGTTTGACCCCGGCTTGTCAAAGCAAAAAATGGCGGGAAACGTCATAAAATGACGTTTTTGCGACGAAAAGACGGCCCGGCGGCGATCACCGGGCCATCCGGATCAGTGGCGAATCGCCGTTTCGGGGTCGGCGCCCGGCGCGTGCGGGGGCGACGCGGCCAGTTCGTCGGCCTCGGTCCACTCGATCGGTTCGACCGGCGACACCAGCGCCTCGGCGAGCACCTGGTCGACGTGGCTCACCGGAATGATCTTGAGCTGGTCGGTGATATTCGCCGGAATCTCGACCAGATCCTTTTCATTTTCCTCGGGAATCAGCACCGTGGTGATCCCGCCGCGCAGCGCCGCGAGCAGCTTTTCCTTGAGGCCGCCGATCGCGAGCACGCGGCCGCGCAGCGTGACCTCGCCGGTCATCGCGACATCCTTGCGCACCGCGATGCCGGTCAGCGTCGACACCATCGCCGTCACCATGCCGACGCCCGCCGACGGGCCGTCCTTCGGCACCGCGCCTTCGGGCAGGTGGATATGAATGTCCTTGCGTGCGAACAGGCTGGGCTTGATGCCATAGGCCGGCGCGCGCGCCTTCACGAAGGAGAGCGCGGCCTGCACCGACTCGGTCATCACCTCGCCGAGCTTGCCGGTCGTGCGGACCTGCCCCTTGCCCGCGACGGTGACCGCCTCGATGGTCAGGAGTTCGCCGCCGACCTCGGTCCAGGCGAGCCCGGTGACCGCGCCGACCTGGTCCTCGCGGTCGCCGACGCCGTGGCGGAACTTCCGGACGCCCGAGAATTCGGACAGGTTTTCGGGCGTGATCTTCACGCTCTCGGCCTTGCCCTCGAGAATCTTGCGGAGCGCCTTGCGCGCGAGCCGCGCGATCTCGCGCTCGAGCGTGCGAACGCCCGCCTCGCGAGTGTAGAAGCGGATGAGGTCGCGCAGCCCCTCTTCGGTCAGCTCGAATTCGCCCGGCTTCAGTCCGTGCGCCTCGACCTGCTTGGCGATCAGGTGGCGCTTGGCGATCTCGACCTTCTCGTCCTCGGTATAGCCTTCGAGCCGGATGATCTCCATGCGGTCGAGCAAGGGCTGCGGCAGGTTGAGCGAGTTCGCCGTCGTCACGAACATCACGTCGGACAGGTCGACGTCGATCTCCAGATAATGGTCCTGGAACTTCGCATTCTGTTCGGGGTCGAGCACTTCGAGCAGCGCCGACGCCGGATCGCCGCGAAAATCCTGGCCGAGCTTGTCGATCTCGTCGAGCAGGAACAGCGGGTTCATCGTGCCGGCCTTTTTAAGGTTGGTCACGATCTTGCCCGGCAGCGAGCCGATATAGGTGCGGCGGTGACCGCGGATCTCGGCCTCGTCGCGCACGCCGCCCAGCGACTGGCGCACGAATTCGCGACCGGTAGCCTTGGCAATCGAACGGCCGAGCGAAGTCTTGCCGACCCCCGGAGGGCCGACGAGACAGAGGATCGGGCCTTTCAGCTTGTTGGTCCGCGCCTGCACCGCGAGATATTCGACGATCCGGTCCTTGACCTTTTCGAGCGCATAATGGTCGTCGTCGAGCACCGCCTGCGCGGTCGCGATGTCCTTCTTGAGCTTGGACTTCTTGCCCCACGGCAGCCCGAGCAGCGTGTCGAGATAGTTGCGCACGACCGTCGCCTCGGCCGACATCGGCGCCATCGCGCGCAACTTCTTGAGCTCGGCGTCGGCCTTGGCGCGCGCTTCCTTCGACAGTTTGAGCTTGTCGATCTTGGCCTGCAGTTCGGCGAGGTCGTCGCCGCCCTCGCCATTGTCGTTGCCGAGCTCGCGCTGGATCGCCTTCAACTGCTCGTTGAGATAATATTCGCGCTGGCTCTTCTCCATCTGCCGCTTCACGCGGCCGCGAATCTTCTTTTCGACCTGCAGCACGCCGAGTTCGCCCTCCATGAAGGCGAACACCATCTCCAGCCGCTTCGCGGGCGCATCCTCGACCAGCAGCGCCTGCTTGTCGGCGACCTTGATGTTGAGGTTGCCCGCGACCGAGTCGGCGAGCCGCGAGGCTTCGTCGATCTGCGAGAGCTGCACCGCGGTCTCGGCGGGCATCTTCTTGTTGAGCTTGGCATAGTTTTCGAACTGGTCGACGACCGAGCGCATCAGCGCCGCGGTGTCGACGCTGTCGTCGATCGTGTCGGCGATCGGCTTGACGCTCGCCATCACCGCCTTGTCTTCGGCGGCGAGCGCGAGGAGCTTCGCGCGCTCCTTGCCCTCGACGAGCACGCGAACGGTGCCGTCGGGCAGCTTCAGAAGCTGGAGCACGGTCGCGATCACGCCGACGTCGTACAGGTCGTCGCGCTGCGGGTCGTCCTCGCCGGGATCGAGCTGGGCGACGAGGAAGATTTCCTTGTCGGCTTCCATCGCCGCCTCGAGCGCGGCGACCGAACGGTCGCGGCCGACGAACAGCGGCACGATCATGTGCGGAAAGACGACGATGTCGCGCAGCGGCAACAAGGGGAAGGATTGCGTCATTATGGCTCCTGGGCGGCGTCGCGAACCGGCGCGCCGCCCGTCTATAGGGTGGTCCGCACTAATATGGCGTAACTTGCGCCGCGTTCAATGACGGTGGGGTGAATGGGTGTGGATCGTCGCCTCCGCGAAGGCGGGGGCCGCTGGAGGCCCATTCCGGCTTCTCCGGCATGAAACGACGGCGGCCCCCGCCTTCGCGGGGGCGACGGAACTCAAAACGGCAGCTTGAACCCCGGCGGCAGCGGCAGGCCGCTGGTCATCTTGCCCATTTCCTCGTTGCTCGCCTGGTCGGCCTTTTCGCGCGCGTCGTTGAACGCGGCGGCGAGCAGATCCTCGAGCATCTGCTTGTCGGCGGGGACGATCAGGCTGTCGTCGATGCGGATCGACTTGATCCGGCCCTTCGCGCTCGCGACGATCCGAACGAGACCGCCGCCCGAAACGCCCTCGACCTCGACGCTGTCGAGCTTCGCCTGCGCCTCCTGCATCTGCGCCTGCACCGTGGCGGCGGCTTCCTGCGCCGCCTTCATCATCTCTTCGATCGATTTCATGGGTTCGACCTATGGCGATTGTCTTCGGGGGGTTCAAGCGTCGCATCGGGAAAAGCCGCCAGGGCGGCCTTCACGACCGGCAGTTCGCGGATGCGCGCGTCATGGTCGGCGATCTTCGCCTGCTGGATCTCGCCGAGGCTCGGCCGCGCCGTCCCCTCGCCGCCGCGCACATGCCAGCGGCTCCCCGTCGCGGCGAGCAGCGCCTCGCCGAGGTCGCGCGCAAAGCCGTCGCCGAGCGCCGGCACCGGCGCGAAGACGAGGCTGCCGGGTTCGAGTTCGATCAGCTTGAGATGGTCGTAGACAAGGCCAGCAAGGCGATGATTTCCCATGCTTTCGAGAAGCTGATGAATCTGCGCCACGGTCAGCGCGGACGCGGGCGCCTCGGGGGTGGGCGCTTCGGCCGCGGCGGGCGCCTCCGCCCTGTCCTCCTTCCCCCCGGAGGGCGCAGGCAAAGGCTGCGGAAGCGCCGACAGACCGCCCGATTCGAGCAGCTTCGCGAGTTCGCCGGGGTCGGGCATCGACGCCGCGTAGATCACGCGCAGCAGCAGCATTTCGAGATGTTCGAGCGGGTTGTTCGCGCGCAGCACCTCGTCATGTCCCTTGAGCAGCAGTTGCCAGAGCCGGTTCAGGGGCGCGAAGCCCAGCTTTTGCGCCCAGTCGCCGATCCGCTCGCGGTCGGCCGCGGCCAGCGCCGGGTCGTCGTGGCGCGACACTTTGGCGAGGGTGATCGCGTGGACCAGGTCCATCAGCCCGCGCACCATCGCGACCGGCTCGATCCCCAGCGCATATTGCGCGCGCGCAAGGTCGATCGCGCCGCCCGCCTCGCCTTCCAGGATCGCCGCCATCAGCTGCGCGATCGCCGAGCGGTCGGACAGGCCGAGCATCACACGCACTTGGTCGGCGCTGATCGTGCCGCCGCCCTCCAGGTCGGCGTGCGCGATCGCCTGGTCGAGGATCGACAGCCCGTCGCGCACCGAGCCTTCGGCGGCGCCCGCGATCAGCCAGATCGCCGGCGCCTCGGCCTCGACGCCTTCCTTCTGCAGGATCGCGCTGAAATGCGCGAAGAGCATGTCGGGGGTGATGCGGCGGAGGTCGAAGCGCTGGCAACGCGACAGCACCGTCACCGGCACCTTGTTCACCTCGGTGGTGGCAAACAGGAATTTGACGTGCGGCGGCGGCTCTTCGAGAGTTTTCAGCAGCGCATTGAAGGCGTTACGCGACAACATGTGCACTTCGTCGATGATGTAGATCTTGTAGCGCGCCGACACCGCGGCATAGCGCACCGCCTCGATGATCTCGCGCACGTCGTCGACGCCGGTGTTCGACGCGGCGTCCATCTCGATCACGTCGATATGGCGCCCCTCGGTGATCGCGCGGCAGGGTTCGCAGACGCCGCACGGGTCGATCGTCGGCCCGCCCTGCCCGTCGGGGCCGATGCAGTTCAAGGCCTTGGCGATCAGCCGCGCGGTCGACGTCTTGCCGACCCCGCGCACCCCGGTCATCAGGAAGGCGTGCGCCAGCCGGTCGCGCGCGATCGCGTTGCCGAGCGTCTTGACCATCGCGTCCTGGCCGATCAGCTCCGCGAAGGTCTGCGGGCGATATTTGCGCGCCAGAACGCGGTACGGACCGCTCGAAACCGCAGCCGCAGGCGTCTCGGGCAGGTCCATGCCCAGCATCGGGGTATCGTCGTCGGCGGAATCGTCCATGCGCCCGTCTTAGGGGCGACGCGCGATCTTGTCGAAGGGGGAAATGGGTGGGAGCCGGAACGACCCGCAGCGAATTCGTTGCGGCTGCTTCCTTCCGGACCTGACCGGGTTGGCGAAGACTGCGTCCGCCCGACTCCCGCGGCGCATATGGCGGGCGCGCGCGCGAAATGCAAGTGATCGAGGTGCAAACCCGTTCGGCCACCTAGTCCTCACTCGCTGCTCCATTTTGTTTCGCACGAAGCCACGAAGCCACAAAGAAGCACTCAAAAATCGTTCGCCCTGAGCTTGTCGAAGGGCCGTTCTTCCTTCTTCCGACGCCGAAAGAAAGGACAGTGCTTCGACAAGCTCAGCACGAACGGTTTGGATAAGCCCCATCTTTGTGGCTTCGTGGCTTCGTGCGAACAATTTGAACCGCGGCTCAATCGGAGCCTCAACGCGGCCCCTGCATGTTGCGGCTTTCCGCCGGGATATGGACCGTCAGCCCGTCCAGTTCCTCGGTCAGTACGATCTGGCACGACAGGCGGCTGGTGCGGCGCGCGCCGGCGGCGAGGTCGAGCATGTCCTCCTCCTCCTCGCTCGCGCGCGGCAGGCGGTCGAAATCCTCACGCGCAACGATGACGTGGCAGGTCGAGCAGGCCATCTGGCCCTCGCACGTCCCTTCGAGCGGCATCAGATGCGCCTGCGCGACGTCGAGCAGGACGTCGCCGGGGTTCGCCTCGGCCTCGGTGCGCCCCTTGCCGTCGGCGTGGACGAAGGTGACGCGCATCAATTGACCCCCTGCAGCCGCGCCGCGGCCTTGATGGCATCGAGGCCGTCGCGAAGCTCGGTCTCGCTCGTATAGCGCCCCCAGCCGAGGCGGATCGACGCGCGCGCGTCGGCTTCGCTGACCCCCATCGCGCGGAGCACATGGCTGACCTTGCCCGACCCGCTGCCGCACGCGCTGCCGAGCGAGAAAGCGACATCGCGCGCGTCGGACATCAGGCGGAGGCCGTTCACGCCTTCGCGCCGGACGTTGAGATTGCCGTGGTAGCGCGGGCTCGCCGCGCCGTTGATCGTCCATTCGGGCAGCATGTCCATCGCGAGCGACCACAGCCGCTCGACATGCGCGGCGTCCGCGTCGAAGCGCTCGGCCGCGAGCGCCGCGGCGGCGCCGAAACCCGCGCACAGCGCCGGCGAGACGGTGCCCGAGCGCATCCCCTGCTCCTGCGCGCCGCCGACCATCAGCGGTTCGAGGTCGACGCCGTCCCGAACCCACAGCGCGCCGATGCCCTTGGGCCCGTGGATCTTGTGCGCCGACAGCGCGATCAGGTCGGGGCCATCGGGAATCGCGACGCGGCCATAGCCCTGCACCGCGTCGCAGAGCAGCAGGCTGTTCTTCGCATGGGCCGCGGCGGCGAAATCGGCGACGGGCTGGATCGTGCCGACCTCGTTGTTGACCAGCATCGTCGCGACGATCCCATTCTGGGGGATCAGCACCTCATCGGACGGCAGCGCGAGCCCCTCGCCATCGACCGGCAGGATCGCCGCGTTCAGCCGTTCGAGGCATTGCAGCGACGCCGCATGTTCGATGCTGAGCCCCGCGACCCCGCCCGGCTTCGCGTCCGCCCCGCGAAACAGCGCCCAGTTGAGCGCCTCGGTCGCGCCCGAAGTAAAGAAGACGCGCCCGCCCCGCGGCAGCAACGCCGCGACCTGATCGCGCGCCACCTCGACCGCGGCGGCGGCGGCGCGGCCGGCCTTGTGCGTGCTGGAGGGATTCGCAAAGCTGTCGCCTTCGTCGCCCAGCCAGCGCAGCATCGCCTCCCGCGCCTCGGGTGCGAGCGGCGTCGTGGCCTGGTAATCGAGGTAGATCATCTTGCGAGCCTCTGCCCCCTAATCCCGTTCGTGTCGAGTAACGCATGAAATCCTCGTCACCCCGGACTTGATCCGGGGTCCCGCTTATCACCGCCGCTGAGCGGGGCCCCGGATCAAGTCGGGGGTGGCGAACGAAGGATGGCAAGGCTTCTTATTGCGAACGATTCGCAAAAGTTGCAACTTGCTACCCATTTTCTATATAGGCGCCGCTTCCGCTCCGCCACCCCGTCTCCCGGCGAATCACTGGCAAGCCCAAGAACCATAGAAGGTGCGCCCATGCCCGACGTCATTTTCCCCGGCCCCGAGGGCCGCATCGAAGGCCGCTTCTCTCCCCCGCCGCGCCCGCGCGCGCCGGTCGCGCTGATCCTGCATCCGCATCCGCAGGGCGGCGGCACGATGAACGACCGCATCACGCAGGCGATGTACAAGAGCTTCGTCGCGCGCGGTTTCGCGGTGCTGCGCTTCAACTTCCGCGGCGTCGGGCGCAGCCAGGGCACGTTCGACAACGGCATCGGCGAGCTCAGCGACGCCGCCTCGGCGCTCGACTGGGTCCAGTCGATCCACCCCGAGGCGCAGACCACCTGGGTCGCGGGCTTCAGCTTCGGTGCGTGGATCGGCATGCAGCTTCTGATGCGCCGTCCCGAGATCCGCGGCTTCCTGTCGGTCGCGCCGCCGGCGAACATGTACGACTTCAGCTTCCTCGCGCCCTGCCCTTCATCGGGCATCATCGTCGCGGGCGGCGCCGACGAGATCGTGCCGCCGGCCGCGGTGCAGAAGCTGGTCGACAAGCTGCGCACGCAAAAGGGCATCACCATCCACCACGACGAGATCCCGCGCGCCAATCACTTCTTCGAACATGAGCTCGAACAGCTGATGAAGTCGCTCGACAATTATCTCGACATGCGCCTCGCGCCGGACTCGCCGATCCGCTGAGGAAAGACCGTCGCCCGCCTTCGCGGGGGCGACGGTCACTTCGTCGGCACCAGCCAGATCGCGATATTGGCGAACATCACCAGCGCCGCGACCAACATCAGCAGCGCGCGGCGGCGGTCGCCCATGCGGAAGACATAGGCTGCGCCGCCGGTCAGGACGACCCCGGTGAGCATCAGCAGGGACATGATGGTGTCGGACATGGCGCGGCTTTACCCCCCGCGTCACAAATTTGCCACCTGGCTTATGGCCAATCTCCCCTCCTTCCACTAAAGCGCGCTCATCGATTCCCTCTTCGCCGCAGGAGACGCGCCATGCGCATCGCCATCGCCTCCGACCACGCCGCCTATGAGCTGAAGGCGCTGCTCGCCGACTGGCTGCGCGGCGAAGGACACGAGGTCGCCGACCTTGGCACCAACGGTCCCGAAAGCGTCGACTATCCCGATTATGGATACCGCCTCGCCGAAGCGGTCGCGAACGGCAGCGCGGAGCGCGGCGTCGCACTGTGCGGATCGGGGATCGGCATCTCGATCTCGGTCAACCGCAACCCGGCGTGCCGCTGCGCGCTCGTGTCCGAACCGCTGTCGGCGAAGCTCGCGCGCGAGCATAATGACGCCAACGTCGTCGCGCTGGGCGCGCGGCTGACCGGCATCGACATGGCCAAGGCGTGCGTCGCCGCCTTTCTCGCTACCGATTTCGCCGGCGACCGCCACGCGCGCCGCGTCGACAAGCTTTCCCACCCGCCCGTCCTGGAGAACAGCCGATGACCACCGAAACGCTCGACAAGCCCATCAAATCGGCCGGCTATTTCACCGATGGCGTCGCCGCCGTCGACCCCGCGGTCGCCGCGGCGATGAAGCATGAACTCGAACGCGAACGCTATCAGATCGAACTGATCGCAAGCGAGAATATCGTCTCCAAGGCGGTGCTCGAGGCGCAGGGATCGGTCTTCACCAACAAATATGCCGAGGGCTATCCGGGCCGCCGCTATTATCAGGGCTGTGCCCCCTCGGACGAGGTCGAGACGCTGGCGATCGACCGCGCCAAGAAACTGTTCGACTGCAATTTCGCGAACGTTCAGCCGCATTCGGGCGCCCAGGCGAACGGCGCGGTGATGCTCGCGCTGACCAAGCCCGGCGCGACGATCCTCGGCATGAGCCTCGACGCCGGCGGCCACCTGACCCACGGCGCGGCGCCCGCGATGTCGGGCAAATGGTTCAACGCGGTCCAGTACGGCGTGCGCGCCGATGACCATCTCGTCGATTTCGATCAGGTCGAGGCGCTGGCGAAGGAACATCGCCCGGCCCTCATCATCGCGGGCGGTTCGGCCTATCCGCGCACGCTCGACTTCGCACGCTTCCGCGCCATCGCCGACGATGTCGGCGCGCTGCTGATGGTCGACATGGCGCATTTCGCGGGGCTCGTCGCCGGCGGCGCGCACCCGTCGCCGATGGAGCATGCGCATGTCGTCACCACGACCACGCACAAGACGCTGCGCGGCCCGCGCGGCGGCATGATCCTGACCAACGACGAGGCGATCGCCAAGCGGATCAACTCGGCGGTCTTCCCCGGCCTGCAGGGCGGCCCGCTGATGCACGTCATCGCCGCGAAGGCCGTGGCGTTCGGCGAGGCGCTGCGCCCCGAGTTCAAAGCCTATGCGAAGGCGACGATCGCCAATGCGCAGGCGCTCGCGAACCGGCTGAAGGCGCGCGGCGCCGATGTCGTGGCGGGCGGCACCGACACCCA
Source organism: Sphingopyxis sp. GW247-27LB (assembly GCF_002277025.1). GTDB lineage: Bacteria > Pseudomonadota > Alphaproteobacteria > Sphingomonadales > Sphingomonadaceae > Sphingopyxis. Next base: position 263,036 of record NZ_NIWD01000002.1, on the reverse strand, counting down.
CCTCGCGCTCATCGACCTGCGCCCGCTCGGCGTCACCGGCCGCGACGCCGACGAGGCGCTCGAGCGCAGCGCGATCACCTGCAACAAGAACGGCATCCCCTTCGACCCGCTGCCGCCGATCAAGACCAGCGGCATCCGCGTCGGCTCGCCCGCCGGAACCACGCGCGGCTTCGGCATCGCCGAATTCGAGGAAATCGGCGACATGGTCGCCGATGTGCTCGAAGCGCTGCGCGACAAGGGCGAGCATGGCGACGCCGATGTCGAGGCCGACGTTCGCGGGCGTGTTCGCGCGCTCTGCGAGCGCTTCCCGATTTACGGAGGCTGATCATGGCGAAGCCCGAAATCGAAACATTGCTCGGCGACACGGTCGAAGAGATCAAGGCGATGGGCAAGCAGGGGATGGACCATCCTTCGACCAAGCCCGTGCTCACCGGCGGCGCGATCGGCGCCGTCGCGGGGGCCGTGCTGCCCGTGATCAGCTGGCCGGTCGGCCTGTTCGCGGGCGCCGCGATCGCGCTCTACAGCCGGATCCGACGCTGATCCATGCGCTGTCCCTATTGCGGCCATGAAGACAGCCAGGTGAAGGACAGCCGTCCGACCGAGGACGGCGCCGCGATCCGCCGCCGCCGCCAGTGCGAGGACTGCGGCGCGCGTTTCACCACCTTCGAGCGCATCCAGCTGCGCGAAGTCGCGGTGCTCAAGGCGGGCGGCACCCGCGAGCCCTTCGACCGCGAGAAGCTGATGCGCAGCGTCCAGATCGCATGCCGCAAGCGCCCGATCGACGGCGCGCGCATCGAACGGCTGGTCTCGGGCATCCAGCGCCAGCTCGAAACCTCGGGCGAGAACGAGGTGCAGGCGGCGCAGATCGGCGCGATGGTGATGGAAGCGCTGAAGGGCTTCGACAATGTCGCCTATATCCGCTTCGCCAGCGTCTATCGCGATTTCACCGAAGCCAAGGATTTCGAGGAATTCGCCGCGACGATCAACGAAGCGGCGCACAAGAACGGCTCGTGAGCAAGGCCCCTCCCCCCGTCATCGTCCTCGTCCGCCCGCAGCTTGGTGAGAATATCGGCAAGGCGGCACGCGCGATGCTCAATTTCGGGCTGACCGAGTTGCGCCTCGTCGCCCCGCGCGACGGCTGGCCCAATCCCGACGCGGGGCCCGCCGCCTCGGGCGCCGACCGCGTCCTCGCCGACGCCGTGGTGTTCGACAGCCTTGCCGAGGCGGTCGCCGATTGCGGCCACATCTATGCGACCACGGTGCGCAAGCGCGGCGTGACCAAGCCGGTGCTGACCCCCGAGGCGGCCGCGCGGCAGGTTCATGCGACCGCGCTGCGATCGGCCTATGTCTTCGGGCCCGAACGCTCGGGCCTCGAAAGCGACGACGTCGCGCTCGCGCACGAGATCGTCACCGTGCCGATCAACCCCGAATTCGGGTCGCTGAACCTCGCGCAGGCGGTGATCCTGCTCGCCTATGAATGGTCGAAGGGCATGAGCCTCGCGAGCCCGCCCGACGTGCCGCTCGATCCCCCCGCCCCGCACGGCGAACTCGAGGATCTGATCGAACACCTCGTCCGCGACCTCGACGCCGCGGGCTATTTCTTCCCGCCCGAGCGGACCACGGCGACGCTGCGGACGCTGCGCACCGCGCTGACCAAGACCGGCTGGTCGCACAACGACATCCGGATGATGCACGGCATCGTCACGACGCTGGGCCGCGCGCGCAAGTCGGCGCGCGGGAGCGGAGGCGACTAGCTTGAGGCGCGTCGCGGTTGGCGATAGGGTGAGGCACCTCCGAGGAGCCCGGCGCGAATGACGGACAGCAAGCCGAGATATCGAAGCTACACCAGCCCCGCGGGCGGCTGGGGCGCCGCCGCCGCGACCGCGAAGGTGCTGCTCGAACAGAGCGTCGTCACCAAGGGCTCGCGCGCGCTGCTGTCGATGAACCAGCCCGGCGGCTTCAAATGCCCGAGCTGCGCCTTCCCCGACGCCGATTGCACCAAGACGCTCGAATTCTGCGAAAATGGCGCCAAGGCGCTCGCGCACGAGGCGACGAAGTTCCGCGTAACGCGCGATTTCTTTGCGCAGCACAGCGTGGCCGAGCTGATGGCGCAGTCCGACTATTGGCTCGAAATGCAGGGCCGCCTGACCGAGCCGATGCGCTACGATCCCGCGACCGATCATTATGTGCCGGTGAGCTGGGACGAGGCCTTCGCGACGATCGGCCGCCATCTTCGCGCGCTCGATGACCCCAACGCGGCCGAATTCTATACCTCGGGCCGCACCCCGAACGAGGCCGCCTTCCTCTATTCGATCTTCGTGCGCGAATATGGCACGAACAATTTCCCCGACTGTTCGAACATGTGCCACGAACCGACGAGCCGCGGCCTGCCGCCCGCGATCGGGGTCGGCAAGGGCACGGTGGTGCTCGAGGATTTCGAACAGGCGCAAGCGATCTTCGTCATCGGCCAGAACCCCGGCACCAACGCGCCGCGGATGATGACCCTGCTCGTCGAGGCGCGGAAGCGCGGCGTCCCCATCGTCGCGGTCAACCCGATGCCCGAACGCGCGCTGATCCGCTTCACCGAACCGCAGGACGCCATCCAGATGGCGACCTTCGGCTCGACCGAGATCGCGAGCGAGTTCGTCCATATCCGCGTCGGCGGCGACCTCGCGCTGCTCAAGGGCATGATGAAGGTGATGGTCGAGCGCGAGGCGGCGGGCGAGACCGTCTTCGACCACAACTTCCTCCGCGAGCACACCGAAGGCTTCGCGGAGCTGAAGGCCGATATCGAGGCGCAGGACTGGGCCGACATCGTCGCGGCATCCGGGGTTTCGGAAGAGCAGATTCGTCGCTGCGCCGAAATCTACATCCGCTCGAAGGCGACGATCATCTGCTACGGCATGGGGTTGACCCAGCACCAGCTCGGGTCGCGGCTGGTGCAGCAGGTCGCGAACATCCTGCTGCTCAAGGGCAATTACGGGCGGCCCGGCGCGGGCATCTCGCCGATCCGCGGCCATTCGAACGTCCAGGGCGACCGCACCGTCGGCATCGACGAAAAGCCGGGCGCGGCCTATCTCGACCGGGTGCGCGACGTCTTCGGTTTCAACCCGCCGCGCGCGCACGGCCATCACACGATCGAATCGGTCGAGGCGATGCTCGCAGGCACCGCGAAGGTCTTCATCGGGCTCGGCGGCAATTTCGTCCGCGCGGTGCCCGACACCGAGCGGGCCTATGATGCGATGCGAAAGCTCGACCTGACCGTCGGCATCGCGACCAAGCTCAACCGCGGGCACCTCGTTCACGGCAGGGAGGCGCTGATCCTCCCCGTCGTCGCGCGCTCCGAGCGTATCGAGACCGCGGCGGGCGAGCAGTTCGTGACGATCGAGGATTCGATGTCGAACGTCACCGCCTCGCGCGGCGTGCTCGACCCCGCGAGCCCGCATCTGATGCCCGAGGTCGAGATCGTCTGCCGCATGGCGATGGCGGCGCTGCCGGCCAGCAAGGTCGACTGGGCGGGCTATATCGACGATTATGGCCGCATCCGCGACAAGATCGCCGAGGTCTATCCCGCGATCTACGAAGGCTTTTCGGAGCGGATCAAGGCGCCGCGCGGCTTCCACCTCGATATCCCGCCGCGCCGCCGCGTGTGGGCGACCCCCAACGGCAAGGCCAATTTCCTGGTCCTGCCCGGCCTCGCGGTCAACGCCGAGATCGCCGACCCCGCGATGCTGCGGCTCGCGACGGTGCGCTCGCACGATCAGTTCAACACCACCATCTACAGCTACAACGACCGCTATCGCGGCGTGCGCGGCGACCGGATGATACTGTTCATGAACGCCGCGGATCGCGAAGCGCGCGGGCTCGACGCCGGCGCGCGCGTCGCGCTCGAAACGATCAGCGACGACGGCGTCGAGCGGCGCGTCGACGGGCTGACGATCATCGACTATCCGATGTCGCGCGGCGCCGTGGCGGGCTATTATCCCGAGCTCAACCCGCTGCTGCCGCTCGACCATTACGACCGGATCAGCGGCACGCCCGCGGCGAAGTCGATCCCGGTTCGCGTCGTCGCTCCGGCGGCGAAAGGCTAACGCGCCGATGGCCGCACGGCGCGATTTCGCTCCGGGGGATCGCATCGCGCCCGCGCGCTTCCTGCTTTTCGTTGCGACCTTCCTCGCGGCGGGCGGCGCGGCGATGGCGGCGGACGCTCCCCCGCGCATCGCGCTGCTGACCGGCTTCGACGCCGCCGCCTTCCTCTTCCTCTGCGCGGCCTGGCCGCTGCTCGGCGCCGACCCCGACGCGATGCGCCGCACCGCCGAGCGCAACGACGCCAACCGCGCAGGCCTCCTCGCCATCTCGGTGCTCCTGTCGCTCGTCATCCTGTTCGCGGTCGGTTCGCTGATCGCGGGGCCGCAGGCGCTCGGCCGCGGCGACATCGTGCTGATCGTCGCGACGCTCGCCCTCTCGTGGCTATTCGCGAACCTCGTCTTCACGCTCCATTATGCCCATCTCTTCTATCTCCAGCCGCACGGCCACGACCGCGGCGGGCTGGAGTTTCCGGGCGCGGGCGAGCCGGGCTATTGGGACTTCCTCTATTTCAGCTTCACGCTCGGCATGACCTTCCAGACCTCCGACGTGACGATTTCAGGCGCGCATATGCGGCGCGTCGTGCTCGGCCACTCGCTCGCCGCCTTCCTGTTCAACATGGGGATATTGGCATTCACGGTGAACGCGATCGGCGGCGCCTAAAGCCCGCTGACCGCCTCGCCGCTGATGACCAGCGCCGAATCGGGCCGCGCGAGCGCGATCAGCGTCAGCCCCGCGGCAGCGGCGCGCTCGGCGGCGAGGCTGGTCGGCGCGGAGATGGTGACGAGCATCGGGCAGCCCGCGCGGACAGTCTTTTCGACCAGTTCGTAGCTGCACCGCGCCGACAGCAGGATGAAGCCGCTCGCGGGATCGATGCCGGCGCGCGCGAGCGCCCCGATCAGCTTGTCGAGCGCATTGTGCCGCCCGACATCCTCGCGCGCGAGCCGGATCGCGCCGTCCGGCGAACAAAAGGCCGCGGCGTGGACCGCGCCCGTCGCGCGCCCGAGCGGCTGGTGATCGCCGAGCGATGCGAGCGCGGCGGCGAGTCCCGCGCGATCGACCGCGATGCTTGCAGTGACCGCGGGCAGCGGGCGCAGCACCTGCTCGATGTTCTCGATCCCGCACAGCCCGCAGCTGCTCTCGCTCACCCGGTTTCGCGCCCGCTCCAGCGCCTGCGCGGCGCGCTCGGGCGGCAGCCAGATGCGCAGCGCCCAGCCGCCCTCGATGGCCTGCGCGTCGATGCCGCGAACCTGACCGGGGCCGTCGACCAGCCCCTCGCTCATCGCGAAGCCGAGCCCATAGTCCTCGAGGTCGGAGGGCGTCGCCATCATCACGGCATAGCCGATGCCGCAGACTTCGATCGACACCGGCGCCTCGATCGGCACCGCACGCGTCAGCGCGTCATCGCCGGGTTCGCCCAGACCGATGCGCCGGACCGGAAGCGCGATCGAGTCGCGTTCGAACATTCGGGAATCGGACTCTTCCATCTACGGCACCTCGGATCGGGGCGAACGGATTGTCCGCCCGCCCCGGTCTATCCGAATATCCGCCGCAAATCGCCTGCCCGTTTGCAGGTGCGCTATCGCGCCGACGGGGTCCGCCGCGCGAGCTGATAGTCGTAAAGCGATGGCGCGCTGGCGACCGCCTGCCCCGTCCCCTCGATATAGGGCGTGGGGTTATAGTGGACCGCGATCGCGCGGTTCGCGTGCAGCCCGACGATCCGCTCGCCGGGGCCCTCGAGCCCGCTGTCGATCATCACCGTCGCGTCGTGCGGAACATTGTCGGGAATGACGAGCCGCGCGTTCCAGACGGTGTTGTAGAGGCCGTGCCCCGGCTTCCAATAGGGTGCGCCGCCGCCGACCCACAATTGATAGCGCCAGTCGCCCTTCACCAATCTGGGGTCGATCCGCAGCGTCACCTGATCGAACAGATTCTGGTGGTTCGATCCGCTGTGCTGGTCGATCATCGCGTGCGTCTCGACATCGGCGCGCAGGAACACCGAGCGCGTCGAGCGCGTGTTGACGCTCAGCGGATGGATCACCGGGTTTGCGACCTTCAGATTCTTCACCAGCACATTGTGCACGGCGCCGACGTGCACCGAATAATGCGCGCGGCGATCGCCCGTGGTCGTGATGTCGGAAATCGTCAGGCTCGCGGCATTGTCGGTGAGGATGCCGCTGTCCGAGCGATCGATCGTCAGCTTGCGGATCCAGCCGTCGAACACGCCGGTCATGTAGATGCCGTTATAGCCCTGCTCCAGATGGTGACCGAAGGCGGGCGCCTCTGGAAATTGCAGCCGCAGATTCTGGATGCCGATGTTCGAAAGATGCTCCCACCGCGCCACCACCGCGGGCTGGTCGGCACGCACGTCGTGGAGCAGCGGATCGCCGAGGGTCACCGTCTTGCCGCGGATCGCCGCGACGCGCGTCGACTGGACCACGACCGGCCGGTTCGGCGAACTCCAGTGGTGCGACCCGATCGGCAGGTCGGTGTCGCCGTAAAGCGATTTCAGTATCCGGCTATCGGGCCCGTCGACCGAGAACCATTGGAGCTGGACGACATCGCCGACGTGCAGCTTCGCCGGATCGTCGACGGTCAGCATACGCCCGAACTGCTTGCCCGCGACGCCGTTCGCGAGCACCGGATCGCGAACGTCCTTGCTGCCGTCGTAGGAGACGGGGCGCGTATTCTCCGGCCCGACGAAGATCATCCCGCCGGCCCAGCTATATTCGGTGAACAGATAGTCGATATTATGCTCGGGCTCGACCTGATATTTCTTCTCGTGCACCAGATAGGCGCGAAGCTCGTCGAAAGCGTGGCTCTTGTCGATCAGCTTCAGCGGCCGCGGAAAGAAGAGTTCGCTTCCCCCCGCCCCGTCCCCGGCGCCGTCGAGAACGATGTCGCTGCGCGTGATCCGCAGCACCTCGGTGATCTGCGTCCGCCCCGCCGGAAAGCGCAGCGTGACCTTGCCCTTCACCTTGTTCGCGGCATCGAGCGCGCGCAGCACCGCCTTGCTGTCGTCGAGCCCGTCGTCGGGGACCACGCCATAATCGGTGACATCGACCACCGTCCCCGCATCCTCGGGGATCGGCGCGGTGCCGAAGCCGTAGCCGGCATAGCTGTAATCGGGCAACGGCTGCGCCGCCTGCGTCGCGGGATCGGCAAGGATTTTCGGCAGTGCCGGCGGCTCGGCGCGCGCAGACACCGCGCCGGCGGCGGCGGCCAGGATGATGCAAAAGGCGCGTGTTCCCGCGCTCGGCGACCTCATGGATTCTCTTCCCTTTCCCGCTTCAGAATTTGGCCCGCTTCAGAATTTGGCGCGCAGCCCGACCGAAAAGCGCCGCTCGGACAGCGCATAGCTGTTGAGCGCGGTCGGCACGAAATTGCTATACTCCTGCGTCGCCGATTTCTTCGGCATCAGATTCTGCGCCTGCAGCGACAGCGCGAAATTCTTGGTGATGTCGAAGCCGATCTGCGCGTCGAGCTGCGACCGCGGGCCGATGAAGCTCGGCCGCCCTTCGGAGAATTCGAACACCGCCTCGTCGCGGTAATTATAGGCGAGGCGCGCCGAAAACGGCCCTTTCTCGTAGAGGCCGACGAGGTTGTAGCTGTTCTTAGACACCGCGACGAGCGGGAAGCCCGCATTATCCTCCGAGTCCGACCAGGTATAGTTGGCGATGATCCCGAAGCCGTCGAGCGGCGACGGCAGGAAGTCGAGGAATTGCTGGATGCCGACTTCGAACCCCTTGATCTTCGCGCTCGCCAGATTCTCGGGCCGCGAGAAGACGAGTTCGCGCCCCTGCGGGTCGAGGTTCAGGTCGACCCCGGACGTCACGAAATTGGCGATGAAGTTGGTGACGTCCTTGTAGAAGACCGCGCCCGAGATCAGCGAGCTCTTGCCCGTATAATATTCGAAGCTGATGTCGGCCTGCGTCGACATGGGCGGTTCGAGCCCCGCATTGCCCCCGGTCACCGACAGGTTGGTCGCGTTGAAGAAGGTCGAGGGCGCGAGGTCGGCGATCGACGCGCGCTGCATCGTCTGCGACCCCGACACGCGGATCATGAAATTGTCGGTGATGTTGAACGCGATGTTCGCGCTCGGCAGCACGTTGGTATAGCGATTCTTGTCGGTGACGAGCGTGCTCGTGCTGCCGACGTTGAGGAAAGTGTCGACCGACAGCCGCGTGCTCGCGATGCGGACCCCCGCGTTGGCGCGGAAGGGGATGCCGCCGATCTCCCCCTCGCCCGACACCATCAGATAGCCCGCGAGCGTCCGCTCGCTGAAATCATAGTCGCGCTGCGAATTGGGAAGCAGCGTCGACCGCCCGTCCGCATCGGGGTTCGGCTGCGCCGCCTGCGCGCGGTTGAAGACATAATCGTAGGTCGGCGCGGTGCTCAGGAAGCCGCGCGGAAAGGTCCCCGCGATATCGGGCAGGAAGTCGCCCGCGTCGATCAAGGTCAGATAGGGTTCGATCTCGTCGCGCGTCGGGGTGACCTGGCTGCGGAAGGCGTTCGAGCGCGCGTGAAGATCGGTATAGCGCACCCCCGCCGACACGGTGACGCCGCTATCGCTTTCATAGGCGACGTCGAACTTGCCGGTCCATTCCTCGAGCAGCCCGAGCAGCCGGTTGCTGCGCACGCCGTTGTTGGCGGGATTGTAGGACGCATAGTCGGCGGGGTCGAACGTGCCGCCGAGCGTCAGCGACGGAACGGCGTTGTCCCGGAAATCGAACGCGCCCGGAACCGGCGCCGCCGCCTGCAGCGTGATGATCTGGATCGTCTGGTCGATCGTGCCCTTGCTGTAATAGCCGTCGGCCTCGATCGTCAGCCCGCCGCTCTCATATTTGCCGTTGAGGCCATAGAGGAAGCTCTCGGTCGGCTCGTTGCGGATCTGCCCCGCGGTCGTCACCGTGCCGTTGGCATTGCCCGCGACGACCATTCCATCCTCGACCACCGCATTGGTCACGGGATTGGCCCCGGTCGGCAGGCGGAAGGCGAAGAAATCCTGGTGCCGCCCGGTCTTGAGCTTCGAATAGAGCGCGTCGGCGGTCAGCGTGAATTCGGGCGTCACCTCGAACTGGATCGCGCCGTTGAGCCCGAGCCGCGAACGGTCGACAACGAAATTCTCGTACTGCAGCAGCACCGGCGTCGGCTGCGCCACCGTCCCGCCGGTCCCGGTGTAGTTGCGGTTCAGGAAATTGTTGCGCTCGAACGCCTGGGTGGTCGAGGTGCGCTTCTGATATTCGCCCGCGATCATCACGCCGATGCGCCCATCGGCGAATTTGGTCGTCGCGAAGCCGGTGATCGCGGGCTCGAACTTGTCCGAATTTTCCGAATAGACCCCCTGCACGCGCAGCGACGCGGTCGGCTCCTTGAAGCTCAGCGGCTTGGGCGTGACGAGATTGACCGTCCCGCCGAGCCCGCCCTCGGCCTGGCTCGCGAGCGGCGACTTGCGCACCTCGAGGCTGCCGAACAGGCTCGACGGCACCGAATCGAGCCCCGACGAGCGGCCGAGCTGGTCGTTCTCGGGCGGCGACAGCCGCGCCGACCAGCCGAGCAGGGTGCGGCCGTCGACCTCGACCCGCACCTGTTGCAGCCCGCGCACCGACACCGCCTGCCCTTCGCCGAACACGCGCGTGATCTGGACGCCGGTCACCCGTTGCAGCGCCTCCGCGACGTTCGAATCGGGGAGCTTGCCGACATCCTCGGCGGTGATGACGTCGAGGATCTGGTCGGAATCGCGCTTGATCTCGGCCGCCTGCTCGAGCGAGGCGCGGATGCCGGTGACGATGATCGCATCGTCCCCCGCCGTCGCGTCGCCTGCGGGCGCGTCCTGCGCGAAGGCCGGAGCCATAGCGAGCGCCGCGAGCGAAACCCCGCCCGCCAGCCGCGCCACGATGCCGGCCGCATCTCTTCCGCGAATAGCCATCTCATCCTCCCCACGTTCGGCGCCGCGACATTCGTCGACGCCCTTGTCATTGTCTGTCATTGTCCGGCCTTGGTAACCGGTGTCATGAATGATCTGCCTGCACCGCCGCGCTGTCAAGAAAAAATTGTATGACAACTATGCGGGCGCGAACCGCCGAACCCGATTGGAAAATTATACCTCTAATTCAATATGTAATCCCGATCCTCGGCAAGCCACAGCAAAGGCTGCCGAACCGGAAAATTGCGCACCACCTCGCCGATCGCCGGATCGGGGTCGAGCCGCCGCCAGAGGTCGAGCCAGTCGTCCCTGCCCGCTGCGAGCCCGCCGAAGAACAGGCTCGGCTGGCGCACCGGAAAGCCCTCGAAATATTCGACGTCGGGCGGATAGGGCCAGCGCGCCTTGTCGGCGATGAACGGCGCCATGAAGGCGATCGCGCCGGCGATCGAGCGCCCGTCGGCAGTCCTCCACGCGATCAGTTCGCCGCTCTCGCCCGCGAGCAGCCATGCCGTCGTCGCCAACACGTCGAGATTGAACAGCGAATAGGCATAGGGCTTGGTCCGCGCGAGTTCGAGCGGCTGGCGGCCGTCGAGCGCGATCTGGGTCGGGATCAGCACCGTCCGCAGCCGGTCGCGCGCCTCGGCCAGCACATCGCCGCGCCCGACCAGCGCCGCGAACGCCGCCGCCTGGAGCAGCCAGCAGCTGCCGTGATTATTCTCCTGATCGCGCTCCTCGACCCCGAAGGGCGAGGTGGCGAGCCAGTCCAGATAGCGCGCGAACCAGTCCTCGACCCCGGCGCGGATGCGCGCATAACCCGGCGCGCCGCGCGTCGCGAACAAGGTCGCGGCGCGTGCGACCTCGACGATCTGCAGCGTGTCGATCACCCCGATCGCGCGCCCGCCATTCACCCCGATGATCGCCTGCGCATGGTCGAGGTTCGGGTTCATCCGCGTCGCCGGATCGACGAACCACGCATCCATATGGCGCGCCGCAGCCTCAGCGAAGCGCGCCTCGCCCGACAGCGCCCACGCCGCCGCGAGCGTCGGCACCGTCCGCCCGAAGGCGATCAGCGCGTCGCGGTGGCCGTCGAACTTGTCGGGGTTCGACCGGCCGTCGCGGCGAACATAGGGACCGCCCGGATGCGCGGGGTCGGGCCACCAGTAATCGCCTTCCGAATAATAGACCTGCGGGCCCGCCGGACTGCGCGGCGCCGGAATCGCCGCTATGGTGCGCGGCGCCTCGCTCAGCAGCGCGGCGGCGCGCGGCAGCACCCGCCGCCGCTCGATCGCGCCGATGTCGAGCGGCGCTTCAGCACTGCGCGCCAAAGCCGCCGCCGGTCCCGCAAGCAGCGCCGCGGCGAGCAGGGCGCGGCGCGCGATCATCGCTCCTCCGCCACCGGGGCGACCGGAAAGGCATCGGCGCCCCACGCCCGGCGCGCGCGGACCAGCAGCTCGTCGAGCATCGCGGCGGGCCAGCGCAGCTCCTTGTGCGGCCAGTCGGCGGCGCGGCCGCGATAGGCCGCGACATAATCGGTTGCGCGGCGCAGCGAGCGGCCTTTGTCATCACGATAGCCGTAAAGATCGACCCCGAGGCACGCCGCGCTGTCAGCGAGCGTATAGGCCGCCTGCAGCGCGTAGAGCGAATAATGAAAACTGCGCGTGCGCGTCAGCTCATGCGGCAGCGCGCCCGACGGGTCGAACTGCCGCGCGATCCGCGCCTTCGGAAAATCGGCGACCACCGCGCGCGACACCTCGGGCCGGCGCGCGAACAGCGCGAAGCGTGCGAGCTGCGCGTCGTACCAGAGGCCGTGGTTGTTGCCCGCCTTGCGCTCGGCGCGGCCGTTGGCGCTCGTCGTCATCCAGTCGATATAGCGCGAAAACCAGCGCTCGAGCGCCGCGCTCTCGGCGGGCGACAGCGCGCCCGACGGCGCGATCAGCCCGGCCGCGTCGATCACGCCGATGAAGCCGCTCGTCTCCAGCACGCCTTCCGCTCTGCCGTTCGACCGCCCCGGCACCGCCTGCGCATAGGCCATGTTCGGGTTCATCGCCGTCGCCGGATCGAGGAACCAGGCGCGGATCACCCGCGCCGCGCCCTCGGCATAGCGCGGCTCGTCGCTGTAATAATAGGCGAGCGCGAGCGTTTCGGCGTCGCGCGCCATCCGGCCCAGCGCGGTGCGGTCGAAGCGGTCGGTCGCGCGCGCGGGATTCACCTGGCCGTCGCGGCGGACATAGGGCGCCTCGGGGTCGGCGGGGTCGGGCCACCAATAGGGCGCGAGGCTCAGGTAATCGTGGCGATCGCCCGACAGCGGGATCGTCCGCTTGTCCATCACCGATCCGGGCCGGCGCGCGATCGCGCGGTCGGCCTCGGCGATCAGGTCGCGATAGGCCGGCGCCGACGGATCGGCCGCGAAGGACGCCTTGGTCGCGGCGAGTTCGTCGGGGCGCAGCGCGAAGATGCGCCGCCCGCCGAACGCCCCGGCGTAGCCGTCGCTCGCCTGGCAGGCGGGGGGTGGAGTTGGCGGCGGGGAAAGAGCCGCCGCCGCAGTCGGAAGACATACGGCGGCGGCAGTCAGAGCCCATGGGTGGAGGGCTTTTCCTTTTCGCCTCACAGGCGGACCCGGAATCCGAAGAAATATTGCGGGCCGCTGTGCGAAACTTCGGCGATGCTGTCGTATCCGCCCTTGATCATGACGTCGTTGGTGCCGGTGACGTTGAGCGCCTGCAGCTTCAGCTGCACATTCCTGGTCAGATCATATTGCGCCGACAGGTTGAGATAGGTCGCCGACCGGATCTCGCGGTTCGTGCCGCTGTTCGGCTTGTAATAGCCCGAGCGGTAGCGGAGGTTCGCGCGCAGCGAGAGCCCCCATTTCTCGAACCAGACCGACCCGCTCGCTGTCCATTTCGACAGGCCGATCAGGTTCGCCGGATCGACGTAATCGGCTATCGGCGAGGTGTCGGGATATTCGAAATTGGCGAAGGCGCGGTTGACCGATCCCTGGATGCCGAAGCCGTCGAGCGGGTCGGGCAGCCAGGTGAAGGCGTGGCTGAAGGTCGCCTCGACGCCATAGAGATGGCGCGTCTCGCTGTCGTTCGCCGGAGCGGTGGGCGAGATGGTGACGGTCTCGGTCACCGGCGCGCCGCCGTCGCGGATCGTCGTGATGGTGACGTCGGTCGGAATCGGCTGCTCGGCGCGGATCACCGTGCCCTTCGCCCATTTATAATAGCCCGCGAGCGAGACGAGCGTGTCCTTCGACGCATAGAGTTCGAGGCTCGCGTCGAGGTTCCACGCGCGCAGTGGCTTGAGGTTCGGATTGCCCGTCGTCGCGTCGAAGATGATGTTGTCGAGCCCGGTGCCCTCGGACGGATTGAGATCGATCCCCGCGCCGAAGCTCTCGATCCCCGACCGCGCGATCGCGCGATAGGCGGCGAGGCGCAGCTTCAGTTGCTGCGACAGGTCGAACGAGACGTTCGCGCTCGGCAGGAAATAATTATAGCTGCCCTTCGCGCTGTTCCGGACCAGCTCGCCATTCGGATCGACATCAACGGTATAGGTGTCGCCCGCGGTGTCGACCGTCAGGATATAGGCCTGGCGATAGCCGATCGAGGTGATGTCGGTCTTGACCCAGCGCAGCCCGACATTGCCGCTGAACGGAATGCTGCCCGCGTCGGAGGCGAAATTCGCCATCGCATAGGCGGCATAGATGCGCTCGGTGACGTCGATGTCGCTCGGGTCGCGCCCGTCGGTCGGATAGGGCAGCGCGTCGTCGCTGCCGGTGAAGGTGCGGAACAGGCAGTCGTTGTCGAAGGTCGCCCAGCGCGTGACGTTGGTTCCCATTCCCTGCATGTAGGAGGTCGTCGTGAACGGCGCGCGGCACTGCGCGTTCGCCTGCGCGATCAGTTCGGCCGGGGTCAGGCCGTCGACCGGGATCAGCGTGTTGCGGTCGCTGTTGCGGGCATTGTCGTTCGTGCGCTGGTGATCCGAATAGCGCCCCCCGACCTTGATCGAGGTGACGAAGCCGTCGAGTTCGCGCTCGGCGTCGAGCTTCGCCGCCCAGATCGTGTCCTGGCGGTCGGTCACGAAGCGGTTGCGCGCGTAGACCGAATTGGCCGCGGTGGTCAGGAACAGGTCGTGGTCGGTGATGTCGAAATCGTCGAACTCGACGTTCGGCACGACATCGTCGTCCAGATAGGTCAGCGTATAGCCGACGCGCCGGTTCGACCGCATCCGCGTCGCCTTCTGCGTCTCGGTGCGATGGCTGTCCGAATAGGACCCGTCGAGCGAGACCGTCCAGCGGTCGGGGGTCCAGATGATATTGACCCCGCCGCCCTTGTAGGTTTCGTTGCGCTGGCGCGTTTCGAGCTGGTTCTCGATGTTCGAATTGCCGCGATAGCTGATCAGCGCGCCGGGCGAATAGCCGTTGCTGCCGTTGCCGATGACCAGCGGCTCGATTCCGCGCAGCCCCTCGGCGATGCCGAGCACGTTGCGGTCCTCGAGGCTGCGGCGTTTCGAATATTGGCCATCGATCGCGATTTCGAGCGTCGGCGACGGCCGCCACTGGATCGCCGCGATCAGCCCGTCGCGAATCTCCGACGTCCTTTGCGTGCGAAAGCTGCGCGACGACGTCGGGAAATAATAGTCACCGATCGTCTCGCCCACCGTCACCCCGTTCGCGGTGCGCGGCCCCTCTGCGAAGGTGCAGTTGACGTTGGCGCCCGCGGCCGCCTGCGTCGCCGAATTGCCGGTGAGCTGCCACGGATCGTTGGCGGAGGTGTTGCAGAGCTGGAAGGTCGAATTGCCGTTGTAATAATCCTCGGGCGCGGTCGTGTCCTGCCGCTGGTAGCCGATCGACACGCCGATATCGCCGAGCCCCGTCTCATACTGGTCGGTGTAGGAGAAATTGGCGCGATAGCCGAGCCCGTCGTGCTGATAGACGTCGTCGTCCTGCGGCTGGAAATCGCCGCGCACCTCGAACTGGATACGCCGCTTGCCATAGTCGAGCGGCCGCATCGACCGGAGCTCGATCACCCCGCCGACCCCGCCTTCGAGGAAGTCGGCGCGCTGCGTCTTGTAGACGAGGACGCCGTTCATCAGCTCCGAGGGGAATTGCTGGAAGGCGACCGAGCGGTCGGGGCCCGCGGTCGACACCTCGCGGCCGTTGAAGGTCGAAAAGCTCAATGTCGGCCCCAGCCCGCGCACCGACAGCTCGTTGGCGTTGCCCTTGAAGCGGTCGGCCGAGACGCCGACGATGCGTTCGAGCGTGTCGCCCACCGAATTGTCGGGGGTCGCGCCGATCTCGTCGCTGACGAGCCCGTCGACGACGACGTCGGCGTTGCGCTTGAAATCGATCGAACTGCGCTGAGTCGCGCGCACGCCCGAGACGATGATCTCCTCGCCGGGCGCGGGCGCCGCCGCGATCGCTTCGCTTGCCGCCGGCGATGCGTCCTGCGCGAAGGCCGGGGCGGCCACCGCCAGCATGTTGGATGCCAGAAGCGTCGCGCGGGCTGCCTGGACCGGTCGTGATGTCATGTCGCTCTCCCTGTTGACCCCTCTCGCGGAGGGCCTGATCGCCGATTGATACCGGTGTCAGTTTTAGATGTATGACAACTACAGTTGTATTACATCTTTTTTGACGGTGTCAACCGGGAGGGGAAAAAGGGCGGCCGGCGCTGATGAAACGCGCGCATAACCGCCTATTTTGAAGGCTTACCATCCTTCCGCGCGAGGTCGTACATCGCGGTCCCCGCGAGCAGGAAGGCGCCGCTGCCATAGAATTGCGTCTCGCTCGCCGACACGCTGTCGGGGCGGTCGCCGACCTGCTGGACCCAGCCGAGCATCCCGCTGGGCTGCACCGCCTGCACCAGGGCCCGCCAGCCCCGAATCGCCGCCGGCTGATAGGTCGCGCGGTCGAGCAATCCCGCGTCGATTCCCCAGGCGAAGGCATAGGTGAAAAAGGCGGTGCCGCTGGTTTCGGTCTTCGTGCCCGGATCGGTATCGAGCAGCGAGGCCGACCAATAGCCGTCGGGCTTTTGCAGCGTGACGAGCCGCGCCGCCATCTCCTTGAACAGCGCTTCGTACCGCGGCCGCTGCGGATCGCCCGGCGCCATCGCCTGCAGCATCCGCGCGATCCCGGCGATCACCCAGCCGTTGCCGCGGCTCCAGAACAGCTTGCGCCCCTGGTCGTCGCGCATCTCGAAAAAGCGGCTGTCGCGGAAATAAAGATGTTCGGCGGGGTCGAACAGATAGTCGGTCGTCGCCTTGAACTCTTCATGCGCGAAATCGGCGTAGCGCGCATCGCCGGTCGCCTGCGCGAGCCGCAGCAGCGTCGGCGGCGCCATGAACAGCGCGTCGCACCAGCACCAGCGGTCGGTGCAATCCGACGTTCCCTTCCCCGGCGCGTGCGGCAGGAATTCGAGACTCACCGTGGGCCGGTTCGCGAGCACATGGTCGAAATAGGCGCGCGCGGGGGCGATCGCCGCCTCCCCCGCCCCGTGCCGCGCCGCCCAGATCCACGCCTGCGCGATCAGCTGGTCGTCGGCATGAAAGGGCTTGTCGCCGAGTTTCCATTCGACCTCGCGACCCAGCGCGAACAGCGGCTCGGCGTAGCGGCGGTCGCGGTTCGCGAGTTCGCTCAAGGCGACCCAGAAGGTCGCCTGTTGCCAGTCGCGCGGATTGCGCACGCTCTTGCGCGCCAGCGGCATCGCCGCCCAGTTGGTCCGGTTGGCGAGCTGCCAATCGGCGACGCGGCGCGTCTCGGCTAGGATTTCGGACGCGCGCGGCATCGCGGGCGCGGCCTCTGCCGGCGCGGCGGCGAGGACAAAGGGCACAAGCAGGCTCAGCGACATATGATCTCCCTTATTGCGGAACGGCATGGTCTCTGACACCGGTAACAATCTCTTTCCTTTTCGCACGGATATGTCAATAATGTTGTCAGACAACTTTCACGACCAAGAGGGAAACGAATGCCGAAAATCGTGTCAGCCCGGGTGATCACCACCTGTCCCGGGCGCAATTTCGTGACGTTGAAGGTCGAATGCGACGACGGCACGACCGGCGTCGGCGACGCGACGCTCAACGGGCGCGAGCTCGCGGTCGCCAGCTATCTCTCCGACCATGTCGTGCCGTGCCTGATCGGGCGCGACGCGCACCGCATCGGCGACATCTGGGAATTCCTCTATCGCGGCGCCTATTGGCGGCGCGGGCCGGTCACGATGACCGCGATCGCCGCGGCCGACATGGCGCTGTGGGACATCAAGGGCAAGCTCGCGGGGCTGCCCGTCTATCAGCTGCTCGGTGGCGCGGCGCGCGAAGGCTGCATGGTCTACGGCCATGCCAATGGCGCGACCGTCGCCGACACGATCGAGGCGGCGCTCGACTATCAGCGCCAGGGCTACAAGGCGATCCGCCTGCAATGCGGCGTACCCGGCCTGCCCTCGACCTATGGCGTCAGCGGCGACCGCTATTTCTACGAGCCCGCCGACGCCGACCTGCCGACCGAGAATATCTGGTCGACCGAAAAATATATGCGCGTCGTCCCCGAACTGTTCGCGGCGGCGCGCGAGGCGCTGGGGTGGGACGTCCACCTGCTCCACGACATCCACCACCGGCTGACCCCGATCGAGGCCGGACGGCTCGGCCGCGACCTCGAGCCCTGGCGCCCCTTCTGGATCGAGGATGCGACCCCGGCCGAGGATCAGGAGGCGTTCCGGCTGATCCGCCAGCACACCACCACTCCGCTCGCGGTGGGCGAGATATTCTCGTCGATCTGGGACTGCAAGGCGCTGATCGAGAACCGGCTGATCGACTATATCCGCGCCACCGTGCTCCACGCCGGCGGCATCACCCATATGCGCGCGATCGCGGCGCTCGCCGATCTCCACCAGGTCCGCACCGGCTGCCACGGCGCGACCGACCTGTCGCCGGTGACGATGGCGGCGGCGCTTCACCTTGGTCTTTCCATCCCCAATTTCGGCATCCAGGAATATATGCGCCACACCGCGGAGACCGACGCGGTCTTCCCGCACGCCTATCGCTTCGCGGACGGCATGCTCCACCCCGGCGACGCGCCGGGGCTCGGCGTCGATATCGACGAGGCGCTCGCCGAAACCCACCCCTATTCCCGTGCCTATCTGCCGGTGAACCGGCTGGAGGACGGGACGATGTGGAACTGGTGATGCGCGCGCTGCTTCTCGCCGCCGTCCTGCTAGGCACCGCGGCCGTGGCCAGCGAGCATCAGCCGATGCGCCCGGCCACCGCCGGGGAGCGGCAACAGCATGCCGCGGCGCTGATCGCCGATTATCGCTACGACGACCTCCTCTGGGAAAACGACCGCATCGCCTACCGCATCTATGGCCGCGCGCTCGAAGCCGCCGAACCGCCTTCCTCGTCGGGGATCGACGCCTGGGGCAAGCGCGTGCGCTGGCCCTATATGGACCGCCAGCTGCGCACCGGCGACCAGCACGCCGACCATGGCGAGGGGCTCGACTTCTACAATGTCGGCACGGGCCGCGGCGTCGGCGGTCTCGGCGTCTGGTACGACAACAAGCTGTGGACCTCGCGCAACTATGTCCGGCCGCAGATCCTGAGCGCCGGCCCCGACGCCGCCGACTTCACCGTCGACTACGACCCCTGGCCGGTCGACACGGTGCGAACGGTGCGCGAGACGCGGCGCTTCACCCTCCCCGCGGGCACGAATTTCACCCGCCTGACGTCGACCATCGCGTCGAGCAGCGCCGACCAGCTGGTGATCGGAATCGGGATATCGAAACGGCCGATCGATGGCGGCGCGCTGGGCGAAATCCGCAAGGACGCAAAGGCGGCACGGATGAGCTGGTGGGGGCCCGTCGACGGCGACAAGGGGCGGATGGCCGCGGCGGTCATCGTCGACCCCGCGGCCTTCGCGGGCTTTGCCGAGGATGCCGACAATTATCTGATCCTCGTCCGCGTCGCGCCGGGCAAGCCCTTCGTCTATTACAGCGGCGCCGCATGGGGCAAGGGCGGCGACTTCGCGGGCCAAGCCGACTGGAGCAGCTATGTCGATGCCGAGCGGCCGGATTTCCGGCCCTAGCCAGCGCCAAAGGCCGATGATAACGGTTCCGGCCATGGCAACGAAGGCGGCGTCGCTGGCCGATGATCTGGTCCAGCGATTCGAGGAACAGATCGAATCGGGGGAAATGCCGCCGGGTGCGCGTTTTCCGACCGAAAAGGCGATCACGGAGGCGTTCGGCGTCAGCCGCACCGTCGTGCGCGAGGCCTATTCGCGCCTCGCCGCGCGCGGGCTGCTCGAATCGCGGCGCGGGTCGGGCGCCTATGTCCCCGAAGGCGCCCAATATCGCGCCTTCCAGATCGCCGCCGACGAGGTCGGCGAGATCGAGGATGTGCTGAAGCTGCTCGAAATGCGTATGGGGTTCGAGGCCGAAATGGCCGACCTCGCGGCGCGGCGGCGCACCGACGCAGATCTCGCCGCGATCCGGCGCGCGCTCGACGCGATGGAGGACAGCGCCGACGTCGACGCCTCGGTGAGCGCCGACGCGGGCTTCCACGCCGCGATCGCCGCGGCGACGGGCAATGTCTATTTCCTTCGCTTCACCCAGTTCCTCGGGGTGCGGATGGTTCCCTCGCGGCGGCTCTATCTGCAGGGCAGCGACAAGCCGAGCCACCAGCATTATGCGCGCACGATCAACCGCGACCACCGCGCCATCTATGCCGCGATCGAGGCCGGCGACCCCACTGCCGCCCGCCGCGCCGCGCGCCGCCACATGGAAAAATCGATCGCCCGATACCGCGCGATGCAGGACGCGATGCCCTCAGCCCTGTCATTGCGAGCGAAGCGAAGCAATCCAGAGTAGCGTAAACCGCCCTGGATTGCTTCGCTTCGCTCGCAATGACGGTGATAAATCAGGGTCTTGATGCATTGAACGTCTCCCTCACCCGCCTTCGCTCCGGTCGATCATGTCCATGAAATCGCGCGCCGCATCGCGCTCCGCCGTATCCTCGAACGCGACGTCGAGGTCGGGCGCCGCGCCGAGCATGTAGAGCAGCGACCAGAGCGCGAAACGGCGCCCGCGGTTCGTCTCCAGCCCCAGGTCGACGCGCATCCGCTCGGTCCCCGCCGCGAGCGCCTCGGGGTGGACCACGGTGAGATCCGCCGTCCCGAAATAGCGCCTGAGCTGGTCGTCGAAATCCATCGCCTGCCTCTTTCCTCGCCGTCCCGGCCGGCTCGAACCGAAGGCCGCCGCCGTCCGGTTGTCAAGCCGCGGGCGCCCCGGTAGGGCGGCGGCGTGAACAACAGCATCGAAATCGGAACCGACGCCGCCGGCCGGCCCGTGCATGTCAACGTGCAGGAACTGCTCGCGACGCGCCTGCTCGTCCAGGGCAATTCGGGATCGGGCAAGTCGCACCTGCTGCGCCGGCTGCTCGAGGAAAGCGCGGGACTCGTCCAGCAGGTCGTGATCGATCCCGAGGGCGATTTCGTGACCCTCGCCGACGCCTACAGCCATGTCGTGATCAACGCCGGCGACTATAACGAGCGCGAGATCGCGACGATGGGCGCGCGCATCCGCGAGCATCGCGCCTCGATAATCCTCAGCCTCGACGCACTCGATATCGAGGCGCAGATGGGCTGCGCCGCCGCCTTTCTGAACGCGCTGTTCGACGCCCCGCGCGAGCACTGGTTTCCCGCGCTGGTCGTCGTCGACGAGGCGCAGATGTTCGCGCCGAGCGCGTCGGGCGACGTCTCCGACGCGGTGCGCCGCGCCAGCCTCGCCGCGATGACCAACCTGATGTGCCGCGGGCGCAAGCGCGGGCTCGCGGGGGCGATCGCGACCCAGCGCCTCGCCAAGCTCGCCAAGAATGTCGCGGCCGAGGCGAGCAATTTCCTGATGGGCCGCACCTTCCTCGACATCGACATGGCGCGCGCCGCAGATCTGCTCGGCATGGAGCGGCGGCAGGCCGAGGCGATCCGCGACCTCGAACGCGGCTGCTTCCTCGGGCTCGGCCCCGCCATCGCGCGCCGCCCGGTCTCGGTGCGGATCGGGTCGACGCAGACCCATTCGCGCGCGGGAACGCACGGGCTGCTGCCACTCCCCGATGCCGAGCCGCAGGACATGCGCACGATGCTGTTCGCGGCGATGGAGACCGCCCCGCCCCCGCCGCCTCCGCCCGCGCCTGCTCCGGTCGCCGCCGGCGAGTTGCTCCGCCGGATCAGCGAGAGCGACGACAGCGCCGCCCCGGCCGCGCCGACGGTCCCCGAAGACGCCGAGGCCGACGCCACCGATGTCGAGGAAGCGATCGCCGCGGCGCTGCGCGAAATGCTCGCCGACCCCGAATGCGCCTTCCACCCCGAAAGCTTTCTCTATCAGGATTTCTCGGTGCGCTGCCGGATGCAGCGGCTCGCGCGGGTGCCGCTCGATCTCGCCGCCTTCCGCCGTCGCTTCGCGCTCGCCAAGGGCGGCATCTTCGATCCCGCCGAACCGCGCTGGCACGAGATGCTGGGCGCGGCGGCGCGGCTCCCCGACGACATGCTCGCCCCCTTCGTGCTGATCGCGCGTGCCGCGGCCGAGGGACTTCCCTGCCCCGACGACGACGAACTCGGCCGCGCCTACGGCACCCGCTCGCCGGGCCGCGTCCGCCGGCTCGTCGAATATATGGAGCGGCAGGGCGCGGTCGTCGTCCGCTCCGACTTCGGCGGCCGCCGCTCGATCGGCATCCCGGAGTTGGGGCTCAGCACCGGGGCGGATTAACCTATTTCGTCATTGCGAGCGAAGCGAAGCAATCCAGGGCGGTTTACGCGGGTTCTGGATTGCCGCGTCGCTTCGCTCCTCGCAATGACGGTTCAATTTTAATTCTGAGCCTAGCTCCAGCTGTCCTTCACCGTCTCCATCGCGACGAAGGTGGAGGTGCTCGCGACGTGCGGCAGGCTCGATATGCGTTCGCCGAGGACGACGCGGTAGCGGTTGATGTTCGCGGTGCGGACCTTCAGCAGATAGTCGAAGCTGCTCGCGATCATGTGGCATTCCTCGACCTCGGGGATGCGCCGCACCGCCGCGTTGAACTCCTTGAGCGCCGCCTCGCGCGTGTCGCTCAGCTTGACCTCGGCGAAGGCGACATGGTCCATGCCGATCCTCGCGGGATCGATCGCGGTGCGGAATCCCCGGATCACCCCGCTGCCGATCAGCCGCCGCAGCCGAACCTGGCACGGCGTCTTCGACAGCCCGACCCGCTCGGCGAGCTCGGTCACGGTGATCCGCCCCTCATCGCGCAGAATCGCGAGCATTTTCCGGTCGAACTCGTCCAGATCGCCTGACTTATCGGTCATCTCTAGTCCTTTCGACCATATACCCCCTCAATATAGGCCGATCGACCTGGAGCTTTCCATATCAAAAGTCACCTGCCGGTGGACGATGATAGTAAGGTTGCGGCCATGCCGATCTTCGCCGACTTCGCCCCGCCGATCCGCTCCGCGACCCCGCTCCGCGACGCGATCACCGCCGCCACCCGCCGCGACGAAGCCGAGGCGCTCGCGCCGCTGCTCGAAGCCGCGACGCTGCCCGATCCGCTCCGCGCCGAGATAAGCGAGACCGCCCGCCGCCTCGTCACCGCGCTTCGCGCGGGTCGCAAGAGCAGCGGCGTCGAGGGGCTGGTGCAGGAATATTCGCTGTCGAGCGAGGAAGGCGTCGCGCTGATGTGCCTCGCCGAGGCGTTGCTGCGCATTCCCGACGATGCGACGCGCGACGCGCTGATCCGCGACAAGATCGCCGACGGCGACTGGAGCGCGCATCTCGGCGACGGCCGCTCGCTGTTCGTCAACGCCGCCACCTGGGGCCTCGTCGTCACCGGCAAGCTCGTCGGCAGCGTCGACGACCGCGGCCTCGGCGCCGCGCTCGCGCGCCTCGTCGCGCGCGCCGGCGAACCGGTGATCCGCCGCGGCGTCGACCTCGCGATGCGGCTGATGGGCGAACAGTTCGTCACCGGCGAGACGATCGCCGAGGCGCTGAAGCGCGCCAGGGCGATGGAGGCCAAGGGCTTCGCCTACAGCTACGACATGCTCGGCGAAGCCGCGACGACGATGGCCGACGCCGACCGTTACTACGACGATTACAAGCGCGCCATCGACGCGATCGGCAAGGCGTCGGCGGGGCGCGGCATCTATGCGGGGCCGGGCATCTCGATCAAGCTGTCGGCGCTCCATCCGCGCTATTCACGCGCGCAGGCGGGCCGCGTGGTGGGCGAGCTCTTGCCGCGGGTGAAGGCGCTCGCGCTGCAGGCCAGGGGCTACGACATCGGCTTCAACATCGACGCCGAAGAGGCCGACCGGCTCGAACTCTCGCTCGACCTTCTCGAAAGCCTCGCGCTCGACCCCGATCTTTCGGGCTGGAACGGCCTCGGCTTCGTGGTTCAGGGCTATGGCAAGCGCTGCCCCTTCGTCATCGACTGGATCGTCGACCTCGCGCGCCGCGCCGGGCGGCGGATCATGGTGCGACTGGTCAAGGGCGCCTATTGGGACGCCGAGATCAAGCGCGCGCAGGTCGACGGGCTTGAAGGCTTTCCGGTCTACACGCGCAAGGTCCACACCGACGTCGCCTATATCGCCTGTGCGCGAAAGCTGCTTGCCGCGACCGATGCGGTCTTCCCGCAGTTCGCGACGCACAATGCCCAGACGCTCGCCACCATCTATCGCCTCGCGGGCGATGATTTCGCGATCGGGACATATGAGTTCCAGTGCCTCCACGGCATGGGCGAGCCGCTCTACGAGCAGGTGGTCGGCGCGAAGAAGCTGAACCGGCCGTGCCGCATCTACGCCCCCGTCGGCACCCACGAGACGCTGCTCGCCTATCTGGTGCGCCGCCTGCTGGAAAACGGGGCCAACTCCTCCTTCGTCAACCGCATCGCCGACCCCGCGGTGCCGGTCGACGAGCTGATCGCCGACCCCGCCGAGATCGTCCGCGCGATGCCGCATCCGGGCGCGCAGCACGACCAGATCGCGCTCCCCGCCGACCTCTACCCCGACCGCCGCAACTCGGCGGGGCTCGACCTCAGCAACGAGCGCCAGCTTGCGGCGCTCGCCGACGCGCTGAAAGAAAGCGCGGCGATCGACTGGCGCGCCGCCCCGGCCGATGGCGAAGGCACGCCGCGCGCGGTGCTCAACCCCGCCGATCATCGCGATCATGTCGGCACCGTCGTCGAAGTCTCTCCCGACGCGGCACGCGCCGCCGTCGCCCGCGCCGCGGCCTCCGGCTGGGGCGCGACCCCCGTCGCGGCGCGCGCCGCGATGCTCGACCGCGCCGCCGACGCGATGCAGACGCGCATGCCGATCCTCCTCGGGCTGATCGTCCGCGAGGCGGGCAAGTCGCTCCCCAACGCAATTTCGGAGGTGCGCGAGGCGATCGACTTCCTGCGCTATTACGCCGCGCAGGCGCGCGCGACCTTCGGCTCCGGACAGGCGCCGCTCGGCCCGGTCACCTGCATCAGCCCGTGGAACTTCCCGCTCGCCATCTTCACCGGCCAGGTCTGCGCGGCGCTGGTCGCGGGCAATCCGGTGCTCGCCAAGCCCGCCGAGGAAACGCCGCTGATCGCCGCCGAGGGCGTGCGCCTGCTCCACGAGGCGGGCGTGCCCGCCGACGCGCTGCAGCTCGTCCCCGGCGACGGCGCGATCGGCGCGGCGCTGGTCGCGGCGGCGGAGACGGCCGGAGTGATGTTCACCGGCTCGACCGAAGTCGCGCGGCTGATCCAGGCCGAACTGGCGAAACGCTTGTCGCCCGCGGGCAGGCCGATCCCGCTGATCGCCGAGACGGGCGGGCAGAATGCGATGATCGTCGACAGCTCGGCGCTCGCCGAGCAGGTTGTCGGCGACGTCATTGCCTCGGCCTTCGACAGCGCGGGCCAGCGCTGTTCGGCGCTGCGCATCCTCTGCCTGCAGGACGATGTCGCCGACCGCACCCTCGCGATGCTGAAGGGCGCGCTCGCCGAACTCGCGCTCGGCCGCCCCGACCGGCTCGCGGTCGACATCGGCCCCGTCATCACCGCCGAGGCCAAGGCCAATATCGAAAAGCATATCGACGCGATGCGCGCGCTGGGCCATCGGATCGAGCAATTGCCGCTCCCGGCCGAGGCCGCGCACGGCACCTTCGTGCCGCCGACGATCATCGAGATCGCGGACATCGCCAACCTGAAGCGCGAGGTTTTCGGGCCCGTTCTCCACGTCCTGCGCTACCGTCGCGAGCGACTGGGCGAGGTGATCGACGCGATCAATGCCACCGGCTACGGCCTGACGTTCGGCCTTCATACGCGGCTCGACAAGACGATCGCCGACGTGCTCGCGCGGGTGAAGGCGGGCAATTGCTACGTCAATCGCAACACCATCGGCGCGATCGTCGGCACCCAGCCCTTCGGCGGCTGCGGCCTGTCGGGCACCGGGCCGAAAGCCGGGGGCCCGCTCTATCTCGGCCGGCTCGTGGCCACTCCGCCGGTGTTCGCGGCGCGCGCGGGGCATCTCGATACGCCGCTCGACGATTTCGCCGACTGGCTCAGCGCGCAGGGTGAGGCGGAGGCCGCGGCGACCGCGCGGCGCTATGAGGGCGCCTCGGCACTCGGCGCCGAACTGCTGCTCCCCGGCCCCGTCGGCGAGCGCAACGTCTACGCGCTCCACGCGCGGGGCCGCATCCTGCTGCGCCCCGCGACGCGCGCGGGCCTGTTCGAGCAGATGGCGGCGGTGCTCGCGACGGGCAATCGCGGCGTCGTCGAAGGGATGGTCCTGCCCGCGGGCCTGCCCCGGCGCGTCGCGGCGGTCTTTTCGTCCGGCGGCGAAGGCCCGTTCGGCGCCGCGCTGGTCGAGGGTGACGCCGCGCGGGTCGCCGACACCGCGGCGGCCGTCGCGGCCCTTCCCGGTCCGATCGCCTCGCTCCATGCGGCGAGCCGCGAACCCGGCCTCGCCTATCACCCCGACTGGCTGCTCGAAGAGGTCTCGACCTCGATCAACACGACCGCCGCGGGCGGCAATGCCAGCCTGATGATGATTGGGTGAGCGTGTAAGGCGAGATTACCTTAGATTGACCCACCTTCGTCATTGCGAGCGCAGCGAAGCAATCCAGGGCGGGTTACGCCTACTCTGGATTGCCGCGTCGCTTCGCTCCTCGCAATGACGATTCAATGGATGCCGTCCCACAACTACCGCAGCTGCCGCTTCTCCAGCTTCCGCGCCAGCGTGCGCCGGTGCATGCCGAGCCGCCGCGCGGTTTCGGAGATGTTGAAGCCCGTTTCGACGAGCGTCTGGTGGATATGCTCCCACTCGACGGTCTTGATCGACGACGGCCGGGCGTCCAGCGGCGCATCGACATTGCCCTCGGCGCGATCGAACGCCGCCTCGATGTCGTCGGTGTTCGACGGCTTGGCGAGATAATAGGAGGCGCCCAGCTTGATCGCCTCGACCGCGGTCGCGATGCTCGCGAAACCGGTCAGGACGACGATCCGCATCGCGGGGTCGGCGGCGCGCAGCGTCTGGACGCAGGCCAGCCCGGAGGCGCCACCCAGCTTCAGGTCGACCACCGCATAGCCCGGCCGATAGTCGGCTAGCACCGCCTCCATCGCGTCGGGGCTCGCCGCGGTGCGCACATCGTAATCGCGCCGCTCGAACGAGCGCTTCAGCGTCCGCGCGAACGCCTCGTCGTCCTCGACGATCAGCAATTGCCGCCTGCCGGTCATGGCGCCTCTCCCTCGCCCTGCGCGATAGCCGAAAGCGGCAACAGGATGCGCACGAGCGCACCGCCCGCGTCGCGGTTCGCGACGCTCGCGCCGCCGCCCAGCTTGCGCAGCACGTTGACGAGCAAGAACAGCCCCAGCCCGCCGCCCGGCCGCCCCTTGGTCGAACGATAGGGCTGGCCGAAATGTTCGAGCATCTCGTCGCTGAACCCCGGCCCGCGGTCGGCGATCTCGATCACCGCCATGTCGCCGTCGCGCGAGGCGGTGACGCCGATCCAATCGGGCGACACCTCGGCCGCATTGTCCATGACGTTGCCGATCACCTGCCGCAGCGCGGGGTCGGAGACGATGGCGACGTCGGCGCCGAACAGATCGTTGAATTCGACCGTCCCCGGCAGCCGCCCGGCGCGCGAATCCTCGACGATGTCGGTCAGGAAGGCGCGCATCGTCGTCAGCCGCGGCGCGACGCCGCGCGCCTCGCCCGCCGACATCAATATGCCGCTGACGATCGTCTTGCAGCGCCCCACCGCGGCATCCATGTCGACGAGATCCGCCTGCAACTCGCCATCCTTGGCGAGCCGCGGCGCGCTCCGCCAGTCGCCGATCAGCACCGACAGCGTCGACAGCGGCGTCCCCAGTTCGTGCGCCGCGCCCGACGCGAGCAGGCCCATGCGGACGATATGATCCTCCTCCGCCGCGCGCTGGCGCGCCGCCGCGAGCGCCGCGTCGCGGTCGCGCAGATTGCGGCTGATCCGCGTGACGAAGGCGACGAGCAGCACCGCGATCAGCACGAAGCAGACGAGGCTGCCCTGGAGGTAAAGGCCGAGCGGATCGGCGGCGTAGCGCGCGGGGAGCAGCAGCGGCGTCGGGTCGACGCGCAGCGCCGCGAGCGCGGCGAGCGTCGCCGCGACGATCGCCCACGACGAACGCGGCGTCAGCAGGATCGCGCCGATCACGACCTGGAGCAGGAAGAGCGAGGCGAAGGGGTTGGAAAGCCCGCCGCTATGGTGAAGCTGCCACGCCAGCGCCGCGACGTCGAACAGCAGCGCGGCGGTCAGTTCGATGTTGGTGACCGTGCGCCCGCGGCGGAGCAATCCAAGGCTGACGATGTTGATCGCGACCAGCACCGCGACCGCCGCGAGCAGCGGCGCCAGCGGCAGCGCGATGCCCATCAGCCCGATGACGACGCCGATCGTCGCGAGCTGGCCGCCGACCGCGAGCCAGCGGAGCTGGATCAGCAACGTCATGTTGCGGCGGCCGGCGTCGGCTTCCGGCAGCGCGGGCATCGGGGGCTGCATGGTCATCGGGCGTTACTATTGGACCGAAGCCGCGCCGGACGCCACAGCAACCAGGCGAAAAACAGGCTGAGCGCGGCGAGCGCGAACCAGGTCAGCGCATAGACGAGATGGCTATCGCGAAAGCGCACCACGGTCAGCCCGCCGACCGGATAGCCGCCCGCATTGGGCGCGGCGTCCGCATCGAGGAAATAGGGGGCGACGCGCCGCAACCCACGCGCGCTGGCGATGGCCGCGACGTCGCGCGAATACCAGCGCCCCGCCGCCGCATCGTTGGCGCGCAGAAAGGCGCCGCCGGGCTCGCTGATGCGCAGCAGCCCCGTCACGGTGACCATTCCGCCCCGATTCCCCGCGGCGCGCGTCGTCGCAGCGCGCTTGTCCGGCGGCACGAAGCCGCGGTTGACGAGCAGGGTAAAGCCCGGCGTCTCGAGCGGGGTCAGGACCCAATAGCCCGCGCCGCGTGTCGTCACCGCCTGCACCAAAGTCTCGCGATCGTGGCGAAAGCGGCCGGTCGCGCTGATCCGGCGATAGGCATCGCGCGACGCCGAAATGCCCGGCCACTCGGCCGACCCCGGCGCGGCGACCGGCGGCCGATGGGTGCGCGCATCGACCGCGGCGATCAGTTCGTGCTTCCACGCGCGCCGCTCGACCTGCCAGATGCCGAGCGCGACGAAGCCCGCCGCGAACAGCAGCGCCAGCGCCGTCAGCAGCCGGCGTTTCACGGCAACTGGTTCATGTCGTGCGGCATCGGCATCATGTTGGTGTTGAGGTGGTGCATCACCCACAGCGACCCCGCGAGCGCGATACCGAGGACGATGATCGTGAAGACGAGCGAGATCAGCGACCAGCCGCCTTCGGCCTTCGGCGTCATATGGAGGAAGAAGACCATATGGACGACGATCTGCGCCATCGCGAAGCCCATGATGATCGCCGCGGTGGCGCCCGCCGAGAGCGGCATCGTCATCACCAGCCAAAAGGGGATGGCGGTCAGCACGACCGACAGCGCGAAGCCGATCAGATAATCGCGCAGCGAGGCGTGCGGCATCTCGATCTCGTGCGGGTGGTCCGCATGACCGGGGGTGGATTCGCGGCTCATTGGAGCATTCCCATCAGATAGACGATCGTGAAGACGCCGATCCAGACGACGTCGAGGAAGTGCCAGAACATCGAAAGGCACATGACGCGGCGCTTGTTCGCGGCGATCAGCCCGTGCTTGTTCAGCTGGACCATCAGCGTGATCAGCCAGACGATGCCGAAGGTGACGTGCAGCCCGTGCGTCCCGACCAGCGTGAAGAAGGCGGAGAGGAAAGCGCTGCGCTGCGGCGTCGCGCCGATATGGATCAGGTGCCGGAACTCGTAGAGCTCGATCGCGAGGAAGGCGGCGCCGAACAGCGCCGTCACCGCGAGCCAAATCTGCGTGCCGCGCACCTTGCCTTGCTGCATCTGAAGCACCGCGAAACCAAAGGTGATCGACGAGATGAGCAGCATCGCGGTGTTGAGCGCGACGAGCGGCAGCTCGAACAGGTCCTTCGGCGCCGGCCCCGCGGCATAATTGCCGCCGAGCACGGCGTAGCAGGCGAACAGGATCGCAAAGATGAGGCAGTCGCTCATCAGATAGATCCAGAAGCCCAGCATCGTGCTGTGCCCCTCGGGATGGGCATGTTCGTCGAGGTCGTAGAAGCGCAGCTCTTCGTCCGCGGCGGCGAGGGTCTTGGTGCTCATGTCAGGCTCCCGTCGCCGCGAGCTGGCGGGTGCGCGCGTCTTCGACCGCCGCGACGGTCGCCGCCGGAATGTCGAAATCGCGCTTGTAGTTGAAGGTGTGGACGATCGCCGCGCCGATCAGCGCGATGAAGCTCGCCGCCACGAGCCACCAGATATGCCAGACGAGCGCGAAACCCATCACCAGGCTGATCCCCGCGAGGATGATCCCCGCGCCGGTGTTGCTCGGCATGTGGATGTCGCGGAAGCCCGTCACCGGGCGGCCGTGGCCGCGCCGCTTCATGTCGTGCCACGCGTCGAGGTCGTGGATCACCGGCGTGAAGGCGAAATTATAGTCGGGCGGCGGCGAGCTGGTCGCCCATTCGAGCGTGCGCCCGTCCCACGGATCACCGGTCTCGTCGCGAAGCTGGTCGCGGCGCCAGATGCTGACCGCGAACTGGACGAGCATCGCCGCGATGCCGACCGCGATCACCGCGGCGCCGATGCCGGCGACGACGAACCAGATCTGCAGGCTCGGGTCGTCGAACACCCGCATCCGGCGGGTGACCCCCATCAGGCCGAGGATATAGAGCGGCATGAAGGCGAGCCAGAAGCCGACGACCCAGCACCAGAAGCTGATCTTGCCCCAGAAGACGTCGAGCTTGAAACCGAACGCCTTGGGCCACCAGTAATTGATCGCCGCGAACAGGCCGAACAATACACCGCCGATGATGACGTTGTGGAAATGCGCGACGAGGAACAGCGAGTTGTGCAGCACGAAGTCGGCGGGGGGCACCGCGAGCAGCACCCCGGTCATGCCGCCGACGACGAAGGTCAGCATGAAGGCGACCGTCCACATCATCGGCAGCTCGAAGCGGATGCGGCCGCGGTACATGGTGAACAGCCAGTTGAAGAGCTTCGCGCCGGTCGGGATCGAGATCACCATCGTCGTGATGCCGAAGAAGCTGTTGACGCTCGCCCCCGACCCCATGGTGAAGAAATGGTGCAGCCACACGAGATAGCTGAGAATGGTGATACAGATCGTGGCGTAAACCATCGATGTATAACCGAAAAGCCGCTTGCCCGAGAAGGTCGAGGTGACTTCGGAGAAGACCCCGAACAGCGGCAGGATCAGGATATAGACTTCGGGGTGACCCCAGATCCAGATCAGGTTCACATACATCATCGGCGAGCCGCCGAAGTCGTTGGTGAAGAAATTGGTGCCGGCATAGCGATCGAGGGTCAGCAGCGCGAGCGTCGCGGTGAGCACCGGGAAGGTCGCGACGATCAGGATGTTGGCGCAGAGGCTGGTCCAGGTGAAGACCGGCATCTTCATCAGCCGCATGCCCGGCGCGCGCAGCTTGAGCATCGTCACGATCAGGTTGATGCCTGACAAGGTCGTGCCCACGCCGGCGATCTGGAGCGACCAGATATAATAATCGACCCCGACATTGGGACTGTAGGCGATCCCCGACAGCGGCGGATAGGCGAGCCAGCCGGTCTGCGCGAATTCGCCGACGAACAGCGAGATCATGCACAATACCGCGCCCGCGGTCGTCATCCAGAAGCTGAAATTGTTGAGGAAGGGAAAGCTGACGTCGCGCGCGCCGATCTGCAGCGGCACGATATAGTTCATCAGGCCGGTGATGAACGGCATCGCGACGAAGAAGATCATGATGACGCCGTGCGCGGTGAACACCTGGTCATAATGGTGCGCGGGCAGATAGCCCTCGGACCCGCCGAACGCCATCGCCTGCTGGAGCCGCATCATGATCGCGTCCGAAAAGCCGCGCAGGAACATGATGAGGCCGAGGATCATGTACATGATCCCGATCCGCTTGTGGTCGACGGTGGTGAACCATTCCTTCCACAAATAGCCCCAGAGGCGGTATTTGGTGATCGCGGCGACGAGCGCGAGACCGCCGATCGCGACCGCGATGAAGGTGATGACGAGGATCGGCTCGTGCAGCGGCAGCGCGTCGAGCGACAGCTTGCCGAGCAGGGGGCCGGTTTCGGGAGCGGGATGCGGGGTCATGACGATCTCTTGCAGGCGATCAGGAATGCGGCGGCGCGGAGCGGTCGGCGAAGGCGGTCTGTTTGAGGCCGGCGCCGGTCAGCGGGGCCAGGTCGACGGGAGTCGCGTCGGGGCGGTCGCCGCTCGCGATCAGCGGCGAACTGCACAGCGCGCCGACGTAGCGCCGGCCCCAATAGCCGGGCTCGGTGCCGCGCGCGGCGAACTTGTCGTAGGTCAGGCTGCGGACGTTGCCGATCCCCGCGACGCCGGCGCCGCCCGCGGCGTCGATCGACATCATGTCGTGCATGCACATCTTACCCGGCTCGACGCACATGTTGACGACGGCGTCGAACAGTTGCGGATCGACCGACGCGAAGCGCTGCGCCGCCACCTTCTCGCTCGGCTTTTCGAGCTTGAGATAAACGGCGCGGTCGAGCGTGCCTCCCCCCGCCTTGGTCGCCGCGACCCACGCCGCGAAATCGGCGTCGGACAGGCTCTTCACCGCGAAGCGCATGTCCGAAAAGCCCGCGCCCGAATAATTGGCCGAGAAACCCGTATATTGCCCGGTATTGTTGAACACGCCGTGAAGCTTGGTCTCCATCCCCGGCATCGCGTAGATCTGCCCGGCGAGCGCGGGAATGTAGAAGCTGTTCATGACCGAGGAGGCGGAGATGCGGAAGCGTACCGGACGATGCGCGGGAAGCGCGAGTTCGTTGACGGTCGCGATGCCCTGTTCGGGGTAGATGAACAGCCATTTCCAGTCGAGCGCGACGACCTGAACCTCGACCGGCCGCACCTCGGCCGTCACCGCCTGCCCCGGCGCGGTGCGCGCGAGCGGGCGATAGGGGTCGAGCAGGTGCGTCGCGACCCAGGTCAGCGCGCCGAGACAGATGATGATGAGCAGCGGCGCCGCCCAGATCACCAGTTCGAGCTGGGTCGAATGGTCCCAGTCGGGCTTATAGGTCGCCTCCTTGTTCGCGGCGCGATAGCGCCACGCGAAAAGCACCGTCAGGATCATCACCGGGACGATGATCAGCAGCATCAGCGCGGTCGAGATCAGGATCAGATTGCCCTGCTGGCGTGCGACGTCGCCGGCGGGGTCGAGCACGACCATATTGCATCCGGCGAGCAGCGGCAGCAGGCCGAGCGGCGCCAGCAGCTTGAATCGGGCGGTCGAACGGGGAAGCATCTTGGGCATATGGCGCGCCTAGGCCTGGTTTGTTGCAGTGCACATAGGACATTTTGTCCAATCCCCCCGCGGGGCGCTTTGGCGCAGGGGGCATTCCATCATGGGGCCTTGCCCCTGTTTCCGACTCGCGCGCCCATGTGCTAGGGTGCCAGCAGCAGGACCCGAAGATCAATGTCTGCCGATACCGCGCCCAATACGAGCCCTCATACGACGCAGGCCGAACGCGATGCCCGCGCGCTGCACGACGACGGCCACAGCCTCGCGCCCGCGGAGATCGCGATCGGCGTGATCATCGGGCGAACCTCCGAATTCTTCGACTTCTTCGTCTATGCCATCGCCTCGGTGCTGGTGTTCCCGAAGCTGGTGTTCCCGCACCTCGATCCGCTGACGGGCACGCTCTGGTCCTTCGCCATCTTCGCCCTCGCCTTCGCCGCGCGCCCGGTCGGCACCGTCATCTTCACCGCGATCGACCGCAGCTATGGCCGCGGCGCAAAGCTGACCATCGCGCTCTTCCTGCTCGGCGGCTCGACCGCGGCGATCGCCTTCCTGCCAAGCTATGAGACGGCCGGCCTCGGCGCCGCGCTGCTCCTCGCGCTGTTCCGCATGGGCCAGGGCGTCGCGCTCGGCGGCTCGTGGGACGGGCTCGCCTCGCTGCTCGCGATCAACGCGCCCGAGGGCAAGCGCGGCTGGTACGCGATGATCCCGCAGCTCGGCGCCCCGCTCGGCCTGATCGTCGCCAGCCTGCTCTTCATGTTCCTGATCGCGGCGCTGCCGGCGCAGGATTTCCTCGACTGGGGCTGGCGCTATCCCTTCTTCGTCGCCTTCGCGATCAACGTCGTCGCGCTGTTCGCGCGGCTGCGCATCGTCGTGACCCCCGAATATGAGCAAGGCTTCGCAAACCGCGATCTCGAACCCGCGCCGCTCCTCGAAACCGTGCGTTCGGAATGGCGGGTCATCGTCGCGGGCGCCTTCGCGCCGCTCGCGAGCTTCGCCCTCTTTCACATGGTCACCGTCTTTCCGCTGTCGTGGGTGTTCCTCTTCACCGACGAGACCCCGGTGCGCTTCCTGATGATCGAGGCGATCGCCGCGGTCTTCGGCGTCGCCGCGATCATCGCTTCGGGCACCATCGCCGACCGCATCGGGCGGCGCACCCTGCTCGGCGCGACCGCCGCCGCGATCGCGGCGTTCAGCGGCTTCGCCCCGCAGCTCCTCGGCGCGGGCGAGGTCGGCGAGGCCGCGTTCATGATCCTCGGCTTCATCCTCCTGGGCCTCGCCTTCGGCCAGTCGTCGGGAGCCTTGTCGTCGAACTTCCACCCCCGCCACCGCTACACCGGATCGGCCTTCACCTCCGATCTCGCCTGGCTGTTCGGCGCGGGCTTCGCGCCGATGGTCGCGCTGTGGCTGTCGAGCGAGTTCGGCCTGCTCGCCGCGGGGGCCTATCTCCTCTCGGGGGCGATCGGCACGCTCGTCGCGCTGTGGCTCAACCGCGAACTCGCACGCACGATCGACTGAGCGGCTTCCATCGAAATACCCCCCTTTTCCGAGCCTCGGGAAGGGCGGCTCATGATCCTCCCCGTCGCGTAGCGATGGGGAGGTGGCAGCGGCGTAGCCGCTACGGAGGGGCCGAGCGCGCAGCGCTCGCTGCGCTCGCAGCCCCTCCACCGCCTTCGGCGGTCCCCCTCCCCACCGCTTCGCGGCAGGGAGGATATCATGTCCAGATCGGTGGAGAGAAATCCGATCACCTTTCGGCCGCCGCCCACATCTCCGCACCCTTGACAAAACAGGTCGACCCGTCTGTATTGGACTCGGAGGACGCATTCATGGTCAAACCCCTGTTCAAGGCAGCATCGATAGCGGCGATCGCGGCGGCGGGCATCGCGCCCGCAATGGCGAAGGAGGGCGACGCCCAAGTCGTCGAACTCCGGCAGTACAAGCTGGCCGAGGGGCGTCGCGACGCCTTCGTCGAGCTGTTCGAGGACAGGTTCGTCGAAAGCCAGGAGGCGCTCGGCATGCGGCTCGTCGGCCAGTTTCGCGACCATGCCGACCCCGACCGCTTCACCTGGATTCGCGCCTTCGCGGACATGCCGTCGCGCGCGACGGGGCTGAACGCCTTCTATTTCGGCCCGGTCTGGCAGGCGAACCGCGAGGCGGCGAACCCGATGCTCGTCGACAACGACAATGTCCTGCTGCTGCGCCCCGCCGCACCCGACCTCGCCTTCGCGCCCGCCGCGCCGCGCGAAGCCGCCGGCGCGCCGGGCGGCGCGGTATGGGTGGTCATCGAATATCTGTGGAAGACGCCCGACGAAGGTTTCGCCGCCTTCTTCGATGAGCGGATGAAGCCGGCGCTGGCCGCAGCCGGATTGAAGGTCGTCGGCGCCTATGTGCCGCTCGCCGAGCCCAATAATTTCCCGCGCCTTCCGGTCCGCGACGACCGCAAACTGCTCGTCTGGTTCGTGCGCGGCGACAGCCATGCAGCGATCGAGGCCGCGCTCGCCTCGGCGCGAGCGTCGCCGCGCTGGCGGGCCGAGGTCGAAGCGCCGCTGCGCGATGCCGAGGAGCGCGCGCCGCAGATATTGCGCCTCGACCCGACCCCGCGCTCGGCGCTGCGCTGACGGGAGGGGCGACATGAAGGGACTGCATGATTTCGCCTTTCAGACCGGCGACTGGCGGGTGCGGCACCGCAAGCTGCGCCAGCGGCTCGCGGGGAGCGACGACTGGCACGAATTCGGCGGCACCTGCCGCGGCTGGGAAATGCTCGGCGGCGCGGGCAATGTAGACGATCATTGGCTCGATGACCCCGCGGGCGCGTACGCCGCCGCGACGGTGCGGCGCGCCGATCCCGCGACCGGCATCTGGACGATCTGGTGGATCGACCTGCGCTTTCCGGGTCTCGCCGCGCCGCTCGACGGCCGCTTCGAGGATGGCATCGGCACCTTCTTCGGCAAGGACGAATGGCAGGGCCGGCCGATCGACATGCGCTTCATCTGGTCCCGGATCACCCCGGCGTCGGCGCGGTGGGAGCAGGCCTTCTCCGCCGACGGCGGCGCCAGCTGGGAAACGAACTGGATCATGGACTTCACCCGCGCATGACCGCCTATACGCTGTTCGGCAGCCTCCATTCGGGCCATTCCTACAAGGCGCGGCTCGCGCTGCTGCTGCTCGGGATCGATCATGATTATCGCGCGATCGACATCGCGGTGCCGCGCGCCGCGCGCGATCCCGAATGGCGGCGCCACAGCCGCTTCGGCGAAGTGCCGGTGCTGATCGCGAACGGCGTCCCCATCGTCCAGTCCGACGCGATCCTCCTCCACCTCTGCCGCACGCATGGCGCGCTCGGCTGGCCGGAGCAGGCCGACGGCGTCACGAGCTGGCTGTTTTGGGAAGCCAACCGCATCGGCTTCTCGCTGCCCAACTACCGCTTTCACGCCCTGTTCGGCGATGGTCCGGGCACTGCGGTGATGGCGTGGCTGCGCGGCCGGATGCTGGCCGATCTCGCGGCGCTCGAGGAGGCGGTGACGGCGTCTCCCTTTCTGCTCGGCGACGCGCTCACCGCCGCCGATATCGCGTGCGGCGCCTATCTTCTCTACCGCGACCTCCCCGGCCTCGACCTAGAGATCTATCCCGCGATAAGCGCCTGGCTCGCGCGCATCGAGGCCCGTCCCGGCTGGCGCGCGCCTCAGGACGTGATGGGATAAGCGCCTCCGCGCGTGCAACGATCCGGCCCCAGAACTCGTTTCTGGTCCATCGCGGGAGACGAACAATGAGCGATCGCTTCAAGGTGGGCGACCATGTCGGATGGAACTCCGAAGCCGGGCACGTCAGCGGCCACATCCTCAAGATCCATACCAGCAACGTCGATTACAAGGGCTATACGCATCACGCGAGCCCGTCCGAACCGCAATATGAGATCAAGAGCGACAAGACCGACCATGTCGCGATGCACAAGGGGTCGGCCCTGCGCAAGATCGCGGACTGACGCCTACAGGCCCAGCGAGCACACCGCCGCCCGGACGTGCGGCACCAGTTCGGCCTCGAACCACGGATTCTTCGCCAACCAGGGCTGATTGCGCGGCGAAGGGTGCGGCAGGGGAAGAAAGCCCGAAGGCAGATAATCGCGCCAGGCGCGCACGGTCTCGGCCAGCGTCGCCCTGCGGCTGCGGCCCAGATACCAGGCCTGCGCATAGTGCCCGACCAGCACGGTCAGCCCGATATCGGGCAACAGCGCCGTCAGCCTGCCATGCCACAGCGGCGCGCATTCGGGTCGCGGCGGATTGTCGCCCGACCCAGCCTTGCCGGGATAGCAGAAGCCCATCGGGGCGATCGCGACCTTCGCCGGATCATAGAAGGCGGCGGGCGTCAGCCCGAGCCAGTCGCGAAGCCGCCGGCCCGAGGCATCGTCCCACGGAATGCCCGTTTCGTGCACCTTGCTGCCGGGCGCCTGCCCGACGATGCAAAGCCGCGCGGTTTCCGCCGCCTGCACGACCGGGCGCGGACCGCAGGGCAGATCGTCGGAGCAGCGCCGGCACGCGCGGATATCGTCGAGCAATTGGCTCAGCGGATTCGCATTCACAGCGACCTAAGCCCTCAACAGCCGCATCAGGATCGCGACCGTCGCGTCGAGCCGCTCGGGTGACTGCTCGGCCTTCGCCATCGTCATCGCGCCCGAATAGGCGGCGACGATGAAGCCCGCGAGATCGTGCGCGCTGACGCCGGCGAAGGCGGACGGCTCGGGTTCCGCCGCCAGCCGCGATGCGATCGTCCGCTGCCAGTCGGCGAAGATCGCCTGCAAGGCCTCGCGGAAATCCGAATCCGAAAAGGCGAGCTCGACCGCCAGATTGTTGACCGGGCAGCCGCGCACGAAGCCCTGCGCGCGCAAGTCGCCGCTCGTCGCGCCGATCGCGTCCCGTACCCCCTGGGCGACCGTCGGCGCCGCGAGCAGCGGGTCGAGCCACGCCTCGCGCAGCGCGCCCGACACGCGGTCGTTCACCACCGCGAGGCCCAGCGCCTTCTTCGATTCGAAATGATGGTGGAAAGCGCCGCTCGACACCTCCGCGACGCGCTTCACATCCTGCACCGACGTATCGTGATAGCCGCGCGCCTGGAACAGGTCGGCCGCGGCGTCGAGGATGCGCGCGCGCATCCCCTCGGGGTCATTGATCCTCAGCTTGCCGCGGCTTTTTCGTTCCATCGCATCCATCATTAGGCGATTTTCGGACCGGCGAACAGCATCAGCCCAGCGGCAGTTCGGTCGTCGACTTGATCTCGGAGAGCGCGACGGTCGAATTGATTTCCTGCACCCCCGGCAGCTTGCTCAACTGGTCGAAGAAGAAGCGCTCATAGGCGTCGATGTCCTTCGCGACGACGCGCAGCATGAAGTCCATCGACCCCATCAGCACATAGGCGTCGAGCACCTCGGGAAAGGCGCGGATCGCCTCGCTGAACTCGTCGAGGTTGGCGCGGCCGTGCGCGTTGAGCTTCACCTGCGCGAACACATGCGCGTTCAATCCGACCTTGCGGCGGTCGACCACCGCGACGCGCTTGCGGATGAACCCCTCGCGCTCGAGCCGGTCGATCCGCCGCCAGCAAGGCGAGGAGGAGAGCCCGACGCGCTCGGCGATCTCGGCCGTCGTCTGATTCGCGTCACGCTGCAGTTCGCGGAGGATCTTTTTCTCGAATGGATCAAGGTCGGTCATAATATTCCCATATCACCGATTATCCGGTCATAACATCCCCATATTTGCGCAAATCCGCGGCAATGCGCGAAAGATTATCCTCGTCGGCGGTGCGATGATCCCGGCTCCACTCGAAGGAGCAATGACGATGGTTTCCCGCCCTGCCCGCCTGACCCCGCCCGTCGAATGCGTGCGGCTTTTCGACGCCGCCAGCGGGCTCGACGGCGTCATCGCCATCCACTCGACCGCGCTCGGGCCGGGCGCGGGCGGTTGCCGCCTGTGGAGCTATGACGACATGGACGCGGCGCTCGCCGACGCGCTGCGGCTCGCCGAGGGGATGAGCTACAAGAACGCCCTCGCCGGGCTGCCCTTCGGGGGCGCCAAGGCGGTGCTGCGCCGGCCCGCGGGCGATTTCGACCGCGCCGCGCTGTTCCGCGCCTTCGGCGAGGTGGTCGAAAGGCTCGGCGGTCTTTACGTGACCGCCGAGGATGTCGGCACCAGCGTCGACGACATGCACGAGGTCGCACGCGTCTCGCGCCACGTCGCGGGCCTGCACGCGAAGGACGGCCGTGCCGGCGGCGACCCCTCGCCGTGGACCGCGCTCGGCGTGTTCGAGGCGATGAGGGCCGCGGCGCGCTTCGCGCTGGGCAGCGAGCTCGAAGGCCTGACCGTCGCGGTGCAGGGCACCGGCAATGTCGGCGCCGACCTCTGCCGCCGCCTCGCAGGCGCGGGCGCGAAGCTGGTGATCGCCGACCCGAATCCCGATCGCCGCGACCGGCTCGCCCATGTTCATGACGCGCGCGTCGTCGGGGTCGACGAAATTGCCCTCGCCGATGCCGACATCTTCGCGCCCTGCGCGCTCGGCGGCGCGCTCGACCGCGACACCGTGAAGCGCATGAAGGCGCGGCTCGTCTGCGGCGCCGCGAACAACCAGCTCGCGACGCCCGACGTCGCCGCGCTGCTGCTCGATCGCGGCATCGCCTACGCCCCCGATTATGTCGTCAACGCGGGCGGGATCATCAACGTGTCCGCCGAATATCTGGGCGAGGATGAAGCGAGCGTCGCCGCGCGCGTTGCCGGAATCGCGCCGCGCGTCGCCGACATTCTCCGCGTTGCCCGGGAGGAAGAGCGCTCCCCCGCCGCGGTCGCCGACGAGATGGCCGAGGCGGTGATCGCGGGCGCCCAGCGCGCTGTCGCGGCGTAAGCGAGCGCGGCGAGTCATAAATATCAGCCGCATCCCCGAGCGAAGACGAGGGGCATTGCCGAGCGAAGTCGAGGCCGCGGCGCCCGCGGGTTCTCGCTTCGCTCGAACGAGCCCCTCGTCTTCGCTCGGGGATGCGGATAGATTAACGAGCTTCGCGCTAGCCCGCGCCCTAATCCAGCAACCGGAACCGCACCGCCGCGCCGCCGCCCGGCGCCAGCGCCAGCGCCAGCGTGTCGGCGCGCGTCACGATCCGCCTGGAGATCGCCAGTGCTTCGGGGTTGGTCCGGTAATCGGCGCCCGGCGCGTCGGCGTATATCTGCGCCTCGTAACGTTTCCCCGCAGCGAGGAAGCTCAGCGGCTGATCGAGGTTGCGCGCTTCCTCGTCGCCGATCGCGCCCAGATACCAGTCGCCGCCGCCGCGCGCCTGCCGCGCGACGACGACATAGTCGCCGATCGCGCCCTGCAGCGTCTTCGACGTCTCCCAGTCGGCCGGCACGTCGCGGATGAAGCGGAAGGCGTCGGGCCGCGCCTCGTAATTCTCGGGAAGGTCGGCGGCCATCTGGATCGGTGAATAGACGACGACATATTCGGCGAGCTGGGTCGCGAGCGTCGACTGCACCCGCCGGGTCAGCGCCTTGCCGCCGCGCACGATGTCGAAGATGCCGGGAGTGAAATCCATCGGCCCGCCGAGCAGCCGCGTGAAGGGCAGGATCGTCATATGCTCGGGCGGATTGCTCGGGTCGCCCCAGGCGTTGAACTCCTGCCCGCGCGCGCCCTCGCGGCTCACCCAATTGGGCCAGGTCCGCCGCAGCCCGGTATCCTTGACCGGTTCGTGGGTATCGATCGCGATATGATGCTTCGCCGCGCGCTGCACGACGTCGAGGTGGTGGCGCACCGCATATTGCCCCGCGAACCACTGCTGCCCGCCCTCGCCGTCGACCATCGTCCCGCTCGGGCGGACATAGCCGGTCTTGATCACCGACACGCCGTGATCGGCATAGAGCTTCAGCGCGGCGTCGAGCTGGCGCGCGTAATTCTCGATAGCGCCGCCGGTCTCGTTATGCCCGATCAGCTTGACCCCCTTCGCCTTTCCGTATCGCGCGATCGCGTCCATGTCGAAATCGGGATAGGCTTCGGTGAAGCTGAACTTGTCGCCGTTGGCGATCCAGTCGCCGTCCCAGCCCCGGTTCCACCCTTCGACGAGCACGCCGTCGAAGCCGTATTTCGCCGCGAAGTCGATATAGCGCTTCACGTTCGCGGTGGTCGCGCCATGTTTCGGCCCGCTGCCCCAGGTCGATTTTTCGAGGTGCATCTCCCACCACACGCCGACATATTTGCCGGGCTTGAACCAAGTCCCGACGTCGGGAAGCTTGCTCGGCTCGTTGAGGTTGAGGGTGATCCGGCTGTCGGCGAGCGCGGCCGGGCTATCGCCCACCAGCACGGTTCGCCACGGCGTCGCGAAGGGCCCGGTCTTCTTCGCCAGCGTCCCGTCGGGCCACGGCATCAGCCAGGCGTCATAGGTTCCCGCGCCGTTGCCGCGAAGCAGCATCGACGGAAAATCGACCAGCGCCGCCTCATGGAAGCTCAGATACAGCCCATTGTCGCCCTTCAGCGTCAGCGGCGTCTCGGCGAGGGTGATCCGGCGCGCATCGCTCTGTTTGTACAGATATTCGTCGCGGTCGACGCCGAGCGCCTCATACCACCACGCCTGATAGGTGCCGACGGTGCGAAACTGGCTGTGATCAGCGGTCACCGCGACCGCCTGCCCCGCGGGGATGGCGGCATAGTCGTAGCGAAAGCCGAAACCGTCGTCGAAGAGGCGGAAGGTCACGCCGACCGCCCGGCTGAGCGGCGTGTCCCCCGCCAGCGTCACCCGGAGTTCGCCATGATCGTCGCGGATCAGCCTTTGCTCGCCCCAGGGCTGTTCCCATGTCGTGTCCGACGCGCCGCGCGCCACATCGGTGATCGCCGCATAGCGCGGGTCGGCCTCGCCCGCGAAGGCGAGCCCCAGCCGCGACGGCGCGATCACCGTCACCTCGCCGCGCGTCACCTCGTAAAGCGCCTTGCCGTCGGCCACCGACACGCAGAGCTCGAGTATCTTGCTCGGCGACCGGACGCATTCGCGCGCCGCGGCGGGGCTCGCGAGCGCCAGCATCGACAGACCGAACAGCAACGGGGTTTTCAGCGTCATCCTATCTCTCTTTCGGGGGGAGGGTCATGTCTGGAAGGCGGCGGCGAGCCGGCGGCGCAGCACCGCGCGCTCGTCGGGCCGCATCGCCCCGAGCGCGCCGCGCAGTCCTTCGGGGATATGGCCCGCCGAGGTCCCGGGGTCGCCGAACACATGCGTCTCGACCATCGCGCGCCAATAGGTCCGCGCGCCCGGCGGCAGGTCCTTCAGCGCGAGCAGCGCGGCAAGGAAGGCGTCGTAGGGCGCATCGCTTCCGCCCCACCAGTAATTGACCATCGCGTTGAACGGATCCCGCGAGGTCACATGGTGCCACCAGTAACGCGGCAGGAACAGCGCATCGCCGGGTTCGAGCAGCGCGACCCGCGCCGCCGCCATCGCCTTGCGAAAGCGCGGGAAGCGCTCGTAATCGGGCGCCTCGGGGTCGACGAGCGACAGCGGCGGCGGGTTGTCCAGCGGCCCGACATAGAGGTTCGCGACCTGTTCGGGCGGGAACAGCAGGAAGCGGCGGCCGCCTGCGATCAAGCAGGCGAGATTATGGTCGCGGTC
Organism: Sphingopyxis sp. GW247-27LB; assembly: GCF_002277025.1. Classification (GTDB taxonomy): domain Bacteria; phylum Pseudomonadota; class Alphaproteobacteria; order Sphingomonadales; family Sphingomonadaceae; genus Sphingopyxis. The sequence continues at coordinate 220,526 of NZ_NIWD01000002.1, read as the reverse complement.
GTTGTGCGTCTGCGTCTTCACCGCGCCGCCGAGCCACAGCTTCGGCCCGGTGCCGGCGGGCAGCAGCGGCATCGGGTTCTGAACCGCGAAATCGGGCATCGCCTCGGCGAGCGGCAGCATCTGGATCGCGGCGGTCGGCGCTCCCTCGCGCCCGGTCAGCGCCTCGATCCGCGCCAGCGCCTCGCGCAGCGGCGCGTGCCGCCTGGTGAAGGTGAATTCGCGCATGTCGGCGCGGTAGGCGAAACGCCCCCCGGCGCGCGCCGGCGCCTCCATCACCGGGACGGGCACCCCGCGGTCCATCCCCGCCAGATAGGCGATCAGGCGGCCGGGCGACGCGCGCCCGGCCGCCAGCGCGACCCAGTCGTCGAAGAGTCCCTTCAGCACGACGGGGGTTTCCGCCGCGACGATCGCGGCGAAATCGGCGGGCGCCGGCGCGCGCCGCGCCGCGATACGCGGCAGCGCGTCGAGCGGCGACGGCGCATCGCCGGGCGCGTCGAGGCGCGCGGGTTCAGCCACGCGAGGCTTGCGCGATGCGCGCCAGATAGGCGTCATGGGTCGGCTGGCGCAGCACCTGCTCGCGCACGAAGCCCAGCATCTTGCGGAAATGCGCCTTCGCCACATCGGGCGGCAGGCGGTCGGCGGCCGGCCGCCACCCCTCGGGCACGACCCCGAGCCCGGTGAACAGCGCGCGCCATGCGTCGGGCGGCAGGCTCTCGCCCTCCTGCGGCGCGATCTCGCCGCGCGCGCGAAACAGCGCGATCAGATGGTCGAGCTCGGGCGAAAGCGGCACGCGCCGCGCCGCATCCCAGAATGGCCCCGCATGCCGCTGCAAGACGAAATGCGCGGCCTCGAAATCGCGCACCCGCGCGATGTGCATCGCCATCTGCCGGTTATATTCGGCACGCCGCGCCTCCATCGCGCCGCCCGCCGGGAAGCAGGCGATCAGATGGACGAGCCCGAGTTGCAGCGCGTGCAGCGCGAAGCCGTGCAGCGGATCGAACCCCGCCGCCGCCTCGCCGACCCCGACGACATTCGCGGTCCACGGCTCATGGACGAAGCCCGGCGCTACCGTCCGGACCGCCGGCGCTTCGAGCGCGAGCCCGCTCGCCGCACTGGCCGCCTCCAGCGCCTCCTCGTCGCTCGCCGCCGCGCTCGACCAGACATGCGCCACGTGCAGATGCGTCAGCCCCGGATAGAGCGCGGTCCAGCCCTCAGCGCCCGCGCGCACCTCGGCATAGGCCGGCACCGAAGCGAGCCGCGGAGCCCGCGCGGTGAGCATCCGGTCGCCCGGCGCCGCCCACGGCACGAACGCCTCGCCCAGCCCTTCGCGTAGCACCACGCCCTCGCGCGTCGCATCGACGAACAGCGCCGCCGCGATACGCGTCCCGTCGTCGATCCGCAGCGCCGCCACCCCCGCCTCGCCGCGCTCGACGTCGACCGTCTGCGTCTCGGCAATCCGCACTCCCAGATGCCGCGCGATCGCCTTCAGGCTCTTCGCATAGCCCGCGGCGGGCAGATGATAGCCATAGTCGGCGCGGCCATAGCGCGCGCTGGCCTCGTCGGGCAGGAACAGCCGGCCCTGATGCGCCGCGCTCGCGGTCAGCGAGAAATCGTCGAGCCCGACGCCGAGCCGGTGATGCCGCGCCTTCACCCAGTGCGGAAAGAAATCCTCACCCTCGATGCGCGTCCCATATCCGCCGTGCGCGAGCAGCAAGGGTGGCTGTTCCGCCCCGCTCCGGTCGACAATGTTGCGGCCCAGCGTAAACGCCCCGCGCGCGCCGCGCAGCAGTGCCGCCTCGTCGATTCCGATCTGATCGTGCAGCGCCTCGATCGCCGGCCAGGTCGGATAAAGGTCGCCCGGCGCGGCGTCATCGGGCAATGCGACCGCATCGATCTCGACCCCCGCCGGCGCCAGCGCGCGCCGCAGCGCCGCCGCCGCGAGCCACAGCGGCGCGCCGCGCCCGAGGATCGCGACCCCGCTCATGCCGCGCTCGCCGCGATGCCGGGCAAGGCGACGCCCTCCGCCGCGCAAGTGCCGGCGAGGAATTCGGCGAGCGGCGTCATCTCGGCGGCGTTGACCGCGATGCGCTCGGCCAGATCGTCGAGCCGGCGCTGCACTTCGGGCAGCGGCACGCGTTCGGCGATCGGGCTGTGCGCGCGCGGCACGACCCCCTGCCCCTCGAACACCGACAGCCAGCTATCGCGCGAGAAGAGGCCGAGCGCATAGTCGGGGGCGATCGCGCTTTCGCGGAACAGCTCGATCTTGTGCGCCAGGCTGTCGGGCAGCGCCATGTGGCGGACATGATCCCACAGCGGCTCGCCCTCGCGCGCGTTCGCCGCATAATGAAGGACGATGAAATCGCGCGTGCGGTCGTAATGCACTTCGAACAACCGGTTGAACTCGGCGCGCAGCCGCGGATCGACGCGCTGCCCGCGCCGCGGCATCAGCGCGGCGAGGTCGGTCACCGCCGCCTGGATCAGAAAGATGCTCGTCGATTCGAGCGGTTCGAGAAAGCCGCTCGACAGCCCGATCGCGACGGCATTGCCCGCCCAGCCGGCGCCGCGCCGCCCCGCCTGGAAACGCAGCAGCCGCGGCTCGCCCTGCGCCTCGCCGTCGATCGCGCCGCGCAGCGTCCGCTCTGCCTCCTCCTCGCTGCAAAATTCGCTCGCGAAGACATGGCCGTTGCCGATGCGATGCTGGAGCGGGATGCGCCACGTCCACCCGCCAAGCTGCGCGGTGCAGCGCGTGAAGGGCAGCATCGGCGCGGTTCCCGCGCACGGCAGCGCGAGCGCGCGGTCGCACGGCAGCCATTCGCTCCAGTCGTGCCACGGCACCCCCATCGTCTGTCCCAGCAGCAGCGAACGGAAACCCGAGCAGTCGACGAACAGGTCGCCCGCGATCTCGGCCCCGGACTCGAGTGCCAGCGCCGCGACGTCGCCGCTCTCCCCGTCGCGCCGGACGCTGGCGACCTTCCCTTCCAGCCGCCGCACCCCGCGCGTCGTCGTCCATTCGCGCAGATAGCGCGCATAAAGGCCCGCATCGAAATGATAGGCATAGGCATAGGTCGAGCGGATCGAATTCGGGTCTTCGCCCGGATGCTCGAACCCCGCGGCACGGCACACCGCGACCGCGAAGCTGTAATCCTGCAGCGAGCGGCGGTCCGATCCCGCCAGCCGCGCGCGCGCCCAGTGGTGCTGGAAATCGGCGCCGGCCCAGCGCTCGCCGAAGGTGCCGAAGGGGTGAATATAGCGCTCGCCCTCGCGCGCCCAGCCGACGAATTCGATGCCGACCTTGAAGCTCGCCATCGTCGCGCGCATGAATTCGGCCTCGTCGAGCCCGAGCATGTCGTTGAACGTCTTGATGTGCGGCAGCGTCGCCTCGCCCACCCCGACCGTCCCGATCTCGTCGGATTCGATCAGCGTGATGTCGTAATCGGCGGCGGGCAGCAGCCGCGACAGCCCCGCGGCGCACATCCACCCCGCGGTCCCGCCGCCCAATATGACGATCCTGTAGGGGCTGTCCGTCATGGCCGCTCCGCTCGTGCGAAAAAAGGGGCGGCGCCCGGCCGCCCCTTCCCCTTTGGTCAGAATTTCACGCGCGCGCCGAACTGGAAGCGGCGGTCGACCCGGCCCCAGTTGGCGTCGCGATAGACCGGCTTCGCGCCCGGCGTGAGCACCGTGTCGCCGAAGATCTGCTGCTGATAGACGGTCGTCGTGTTGAGCAGATTCTGACCCTCGATCGACAATTCGAGCCACGGCGTCGGCGAGAAGCGGATCGACCCGTCGAGGAAGCCGACCGGCTTCTGGAACACCGGCAAGCCGATGCAGCAGTCGAGATTGTTGGTCAGGAAGCGCGAGCGCCAATTATAGGCGAGGCGCAGCGCGATCGGTCCCTTTTCATAAAGGCCGACGAGGTTGAACGTGTGCTTCGATATCCCTGCGAGCCGGTGCGAGTCGATCACCGCGCCGCGGCCGCCCGATACGTCGAGCCCGGCCCCGAAGCCGCCGGTGCCGCCGCCATCGAGCGCGCCCTGCGTCACCAGGTTCGAATTGTTGATGCCGCTCTGTTCGACCAGCGTGTAGTTCGCCTGCATGCCAAGGCCCGAAAGCGCCCCCGGCAGGAAATCGAAGAAGGTCTGGAAGCCGGTTTCGAAGCCATAGAGCTCGCCGCCGTCCTTCACGTTGCGCGGACCGCGCATCACCACCGTCTGTTCGGACCCGCCATTGTCGAAGGTGCGGATGAACTCGCCGTAGGAGGTGGTGTTGCGCAGCTTCTTGTAGAAGATATCGGCGTGGAACGAGGTGCTGCCCCGATAATGTTCGAAGGTCAGGTCGAACTGGTCGGCGAGGATCGGCTTCAGCCCCGCGAAACCCGATTCGGCGCGGAAGAGGAAATTATAACCGGTGATGTTGCCCGCGCCGTCGCGGACGATGAACGGGCTGTCGGCGGTCGCGTCGATCAGCGGCGCCTGGATCGAGACGAAGTTCCGCAGCAGCCCGAAATCGGGCCGCGCCATCGCGCGCGAATAGCCGAAGCGAATGAAGTTGTGGTCATCGAGCCCGAAGCGCACGTTAAAGCTGGGCAGGACGTTGGTGTAAGATGATTTGAGGTTGTTCGGCGTCCCGCTGCCGTCGGCGAAGGCGATCAGCTCGGGCGTCAGGTAACAGGCCGGGTTGACCACCGCGTCGGGCCCCAGCGGGGTGCCGCACGGCGTCGCGAGCAGCTGCGCGAAGACGTTCGGCTGCGGAAAGCCGACATTGCCGGCGCTGTCGATATTGGTCTGGACGATCCGCACGCCGATGTTGCCGCGCACGTTGACATTGCCCATCATCGCATTGTCGCCGCCGAAGCGCAGCACCGCATAGGCGGCCTTGGTCTTTTCCGTGACCTCCATCACCTCGGACGGGGTGAAGCATCCGACCGTCGCCTCGCCGCGATCGCAGATCGGCGTCCAGCCCGGCAGGATCGGCGGATTGACGTTCGACCCGCGCAGCCCGTCGACCAGCCGGCTGCGATCGCGGATTGCGTCGCGGCCCAGGAAGACGAGGTCGCCATTGTCGTAGGCGGTGCCGTTGTAGAAGCCGCCGCCGAGGCTATAGGGTTCGAACAGGCCGGCGCCATAGCCCTGGAAATCGGGGCGCGCGCCGCAGCCCGCCGGATAGGCGGCCGGGGTGCTGTTGTCGACGTTGAAGCCCGGCCCGTTGCAGTTCCAGCTCGCCGCGATCGGCGTCCAGTTGAAGGTCGAATAGCGGACATTCTGGTTGCGGTCCGAATAGCGCACCCCGACCTTCAGCGAGTCGATCCAGTCATTGCCCTCGAACTCATATTCGGCGTCGGCCTTCAGCGCGAGTTCCTCGGCGTCATTGTCCTCGAGATGCGCCTGGATGAACGGGATCCAGTAGTTGTGCGGATTGGCGAGGCCGCCGTCGGCATAGTTGACGTGCGATCCGGGCAGCAGCGTGATCTCGGGCGTGCCGTCGGCGTTCACGCGATAGTCGTAGTCGGCCATCGACCCCGTCGCGACCAGGATGTCGTCGTTGGTCGTGCTCGCCTTGATCCACTGCGCGTCGAAGTTGAAATGCAGCCGGTCGGTCGCATCCCACTGGAGGTTCGCCGACAGGTCGCGCGTCTTTTCGCGATGGTCGAAATTGCGCGCCTCGTTCTGGAAATACATGCCGTTGGTGCACGCCGCGGGGTCGGGGCAATAATCGACGAAAGGCTGGCCGGGGACCGCCGATCCGGTGTCGGTCATCTCGGCCGCGCTACCGAAACTGCCGCGCCAGCTGCCATAGGCCTGGGTCAATATCCCCGATTGCAGCATGCCGTCGGGGCCGAAGGTGAAGGCGCCGCTGCCCATCTGCGGGCGCAGGATCGTCGAGGCGACCGGGTTGAACGCCGGCGTCCCGTAATAGGTCCCTTCGAGGATCGCATGCGAGGCGTTTTCGAGCCAGGCATTGTGATAGGAGGATTTGATGAACTGCACCGTCGCGCGCACATTGCCGGTCGGGCTTTCATATTGGCCCGCGAGCGCGATGCCCTCGCGCGTGCGGTCGTAATCGACCAGCGAATAGCGCACGCCGTCGGGGGCGAAGGCCCAGCCCGTGCCGCCGAACGGATTGCTGTCGCACGCGACGCTGCCGTCGGCATTGACGATGCCGCTGCCGTCGGGGTTCGTCGCGCCCGACGAGCAATAGCTGCGGATCTTGTCCATGATCACGCTCTCGGTGCGCGTGACGACATGGCTGCGCGCATAGTCGGCCATCAGCCCGAAGCGGCCGATCGGCGTGTCGAACGTCTTGCTCGCCAGCACCGAAAATTCGCCGTTCCACTTGTCCGACCGGTCGCCATAGGTCGCCTTGGCGTTAGCGGTGATCACCAGCCCCGGCTCGTCGAAGGGCAACCGCGTGCGCAGGTCGACCGTCCCGGCGATCCCGCCCTCGATCATGTCGGCGGTCTGGTTCTTGTAGGCATCGACCCGCGCCATCAGTTCGGGCGAGATGTCGTTGAAGTTGAGCCCGCGATAGCTGTCGGCCGAAAAGCTGTCGCGGCCGTTGACCTCGGTGCGCACGAAGGTCAGGCCGCGGATCAGCACGCCCGCAGGCTCGCCCGACGGGTGGGTGCTGTCGTCGGTCGACTGCAGCCGCGACACGGTGATGCCGGGAACGCGCTGCAGCGCGCTCGCCACCGAATTGTCGGGGAAGGCGCCGATGTCGGTCGCGTCGATCGAATCGACGACGGTGTCGGCGTTCTTCTTGCGGTCCTGCGCGCTTTGCAGCGCGGCGCGGACGCCGACGACGACGATCTCGTTGCCCGTGCTGTCCGCCGCCGTGTCGTCGGCGGGCGCCGCCGCTTCCTGCGCCGCGGCCGGCACGGCCATCAGCAACCCCGCCGCCGCCAGCACCGACAGCGACGCGCCACCGCGCAAATCCACGCCTCGTCCGAATCCGTTGAGCATCACGGCTCTCCCCTTCCCTGCTGACCCATTTTTCCGGGCCTTTCGTTCGCACGGACAGACGGCCGATCGCCGCTGCATCCGTTTGCACTATTTTGCGTATTGTTGCAGGAATGGCAAGCCCGTTTTCCGTGGATGGCTATCTATTTGATTACAGCTATATAATTAGCTAAAATCCTAGAATTTCCTGAGAGTAATCCCGATAAAACAACCGAATCCCCTCGCCGAATACGATTGCATAGAGGCATATTTTATGCAAATATTTGCACATGAAAAGCCGATCAACCGCGCTCCGCAGCGCTTTCGCCAACTTCAGGGCGCGACCGGATGGACAGCGCCGCGCCGGCCGCGAGCGCGAGCAGCACGCCCGCGAGCCCCAGCGCCGGGCCGGGCTCGCCGCCGAACAGATGACGGATCGCGGGGCCGAGGCACACCGCCGCGACGAGCTGCGGCACGACGAGGAAGATATTGTGGATGCCCAGGTAAACCCCGACCTTCTCGAGCGCGACTGCGCTCACGATGATCGCATAGGGCAGCGACAGCACCGCCGCCCAGGCGAGCCCGATACCGAGCGAGGCGAGCCAAAGCAGACGCGGATCGGGCAAGGTCACGAAGCCCGCCATCCCCGCCGCGCCGCACAGCAGGCACAGCGCATAGGTGCGCCGCTCGCCGATCCGCGCGGCGACGGCGGGCAGGGCCAGCGCGGCGAGCGCGGCAACGGCATTGTAGCCGGCAAAGAGAATCCCGACCCAGTCGGCGGCGGCGTTGAACGGCGCCGAGGCGGCATCCGCGGTGCCGTAATGCGCCCGCGCCACCGCCGGCGCGGCATAGATCCACATCGCGAACAGGCCGAACCAGGTGAAGAATTGGACGAGCGCGAGCTGACGCAGCGCGTGCGGCATGCGCCGGAAATCCTCGACGATCTGCAGCATCCCGAGCGCGCCGTCGCCGCGCGCGCGGCGCCGCGCCACCGCGATCTCGGCCGCCCCGATCAACAGCGCCGCTCCCGCGAGCAGTGCCACCTCCCATTGCCAGTCGAGCGCGAGCGACAGGACCATCAGCCCGCCCCCTCCGGCGGCGAGTCCCCAGGCGCGGCGCAGCACCGGCGGCTCCGCCTCGCGCGCGTCGTCCGGGCGGCGGATGGGGCTGTCGGCGGGCCGCTCGGGCGTCGTCAGCACGGTCCACAGCATCGAGGCGAGCAGGCAGGCGGCGCCGATATAGAAGGCATAGCGCACCGACGGCGGCAGACCGCCCGCCTCGCCGACCCCCGACACGCCGAACCAGTTGACGAGCACCCACGGCAGCGACGAGGCGAAGACCGCGCCGGTGCCGATGAAGAAGACCTGCACCGCATAGCCGCGCGCCCGCTGCGCCTGCGGCAGATTGTCGGCGACCAGGGCGCGCGACGGGTCCATCGCGATATTGTTCGACGCGGTGAGCAGCCACAGCGCCGCGATCGCCGCCCACAGCGTGGCGGCATTGGGCATCAGGATCAGCGCGAGCGCCGACAGCAGCCCGCCGGCAACCAGAAACGGACGGCGCTTGCCGTGGCGCGAGCGCGAATGGTCGCTCAGATGCCCGATGATCGGCTGGACGATCAGCCCGGTGATCGGCCCCGCGATCCACAGCAGCGGCAATTCGGCGACGTCGGCGCCGAGCGCCTGGAAGATGCGGCTCGTGTTGGCGTTCTGCAGCCCCCAGACGATCTGGATGCCGAACAGCGCGAAGCACATGCTCCACAGGCGAAAGCCGTCCGCGCTGCGCGCGCGCGAAGCCTCGCCCCGAAGCGCCACCCCCTCGCCGCTATGCAAATCTTGCATTGCCCTCCCCTGCGCGGCTAACGCTCGCGGCGCCAGACACGGATGATCTGTTTATGACCCAGAGCAATACCAGATTGGAAGACCTCGCGAAGATGGCGGGCGTTTCGACCTCGACCGTGTCGCGCGCGCTCAACGATCATCCGCTCATCAGCCTCAAGACCAAGAAGAAAATCTGGGCGCTGGCGCGCGAGAATCATTATCCCTTCCGCAGCTCGATGCCCGCGGCACCGCTCGGGTCCGAAGGCTCGATCGTCGTCGTCACCCCGCATATGCAGGGCCGGCCGCTGCCGCTCTCGCACCCTTTTTTCCTCGAACTGCTCGCCAGCATCGGAGAGGCGGCGCGCGCGCGCGACTGCGACTTCACCGTCAGCCACACCGCGCCGCGCGATTTCGACGACCTCGTCGCGGTCACGACGACCAGCCGGGCCAAGGGCGTGATCTTTCTCGGCCAGTCCATGCTCCACGACGAATTCAACCGGCTCGCCGATTCGAACGGCAATTTCGTCGTCTGGGGCGCGCATCTGCCGGGACAGAAATATCGCTCGGTCGGTTCGGACAATCTGCTCGGCGGTCGCCGCGCGACGCTCCATCTTCTCCGCCTCGGGCGCCGGCGGATCGCCTTCCTCGGCAGCAGCGACCCCGAAGCGATGCAGCGCCGCCAGGGCTATCTCGAAGCGCTCGAATCGAGCGGCGTGGCTTTCGACGCCGCACTCGACGTCCGGGTCGATTTCGGCTTCGAATCGGCAGAAAGTGCGGCCGCCAAGCTCTTGGCACGTGGGCAGGAAATCGACGGCATCGTCGCGACGAGCGACCTCATCGCGCTGGGCGCGATCCGGGCGTTGCGCAAGGGCGGCCGGGCGGTCCCAAAGGATGTGTCGGTGGTCGGCTACGACGACATGCTGCTCGCACGGCTCAGCACCCCCGCGCTCACCACGATCCAGCAGGACACTGCCGAGGCCGGGCGGCGGCTGGTGTCGCAGGTCATGGATTCGGATTCGGAACAGCCGCCCGAATATCTGCCGACCAATCTGATCGTGCGGGAATCGTGCGGGGCGTAGCGCCCGCTATTCCGCCTTCGCCGGACAGGGCAGATTCTCGCCCACCGCCTCGACCTTCGCAGCGAGCAGCGTCGCCGCGAAGCCCTTGTCGGCGGTTACCGACACCGCATGGTCGACCCGCGCCAGATTGGCGCCCGCGTCGGCGAAGCAGCGGAGCGGGACCTTCAGCGTCGAAATCTCGCCCGCCGGCGCCGCCTTGACCATCGCGCCGACATCGAGCCGCACCCCGCCGAGCGCCAGCCTGACCGGGGCGCTGCCCGCGGCGTCGATCCGCCAGTCGAGCCGCAACGCGAAGCTGTTGTTGAGCTGGCGCGTCATGTCCGCGACCGGACCCGACAGATTGAAGGTCGCGGGGCCGGTCCACACGAAAGCCTTGCCGTCCTCCTGCGCCTTCACGTCGACCGAGCGCGTCTGGAGCAGGCCATAGCTGCTGTCCTGCGGTGCCGACCCGACCTGGCGCGAGCCGCCCGCGTCGGCGATCGACAGCGTCCACGGCGCCCGCGCGCGGCCGCCCGCGAAGAAATTCTCGACATTCATCATCGCCGCGACATCGACCCCCAGATCCTCCGGAAGCGCAGGCACGGTCTTCTTGTCGGCATAGGTCAGCCCATAGCCGACCGCGAACTGCGGCTTTTCGACCGGCGAGCGCGCATCGGCGGGCCACGCGAAGGGCAGCGTGCCGGTGAAATCCTTCGGTGCCTTTCCGTCCGCGCCCGCCACGAGCACATCGGCGACCCCGGCGCCTTGTGATCCCGGCAGCCACGCCGCGACGAAGGCGTCGGCGGCGTTGATCTCCGGGTTGGTGAACATCGGCCGGCCCGACAGGAAAAGCGCGACGACCGGCACGCCCGCGGCCTTGAGCTTCTTCAGCGTCGCAAGGTCGGTCGCTTCGGCAGGCTGATAGTCGAGCGTCGGCACGTCACCCTGAAACTCGGCATAGGGCTCCTCGCCGAATACGACGATCGCGACGTCGGGCTTGTCGGTGAAACTGCCGTCGGCCGACAAGGTCGCGCTGCCGCCCGCGGCCTCGGCCGCCTGTTTCAGCCCTTCCCAGATCGTCTGGCCGTTCGGAAAATCGTCGTGGGTGACGTCGGTGCCCTGCCAGCTGATCGTCCAGCCGCCTGCCTGCATCGCCATATTGTCGGCGCCGGGCCCCGTTACGAGCAGTTTGGCACCCGGTTTGATCGGCAACAGGCTCCCATTATTCTTGAGCAGCACCAGCGACTTGGCGACCGCTTCGCGCGCGACGGCGAGGTGATCGGGCGCGCCGACCGCCGCGAAATCGCCGCGGTCGACATGGTCGGTGTCGAACAGGCCGAGCTTGTATTTGACGCGCAGGATGCGGCGCACCGCATCGTCGAGCCGCGCCGCGCCGATCGTGCCGTCCTTCGCCTCCTTGAGCGTGCTTTCGTAAAGCCCCTTCCAGCTATCGGGCGCCATATACATGTCGAGCCCGGCGTTGACCGCCGACGCGCAGTCGGTGACGCTGCACCCCGCGACCTGGCCGTGGCCGTTCCAGTCCCCGACGACGAAACCCTCGAAGCCCATCTTGCCCTTGAGCGCATCGGTGAGCAGCCCCTTGTTGCCGTGGTTCTTGACCCCGTTCCAGCTCGAGAAGCTGGCCATCACGGTCAGCGCGCCGGCGTCGATCGCGGCGGGATAGCCTTGCGCATGCTTGGCGATCAGCTCCGCCTCGCCAATCTTGGCATCGCCCTGATCCTTGCCCTCGAAGGTGCCGCCGTCGGCGAGATAATGTTTGGCGGTCGCCGCGACATGCGTGGCGTCGACCGGCCGACCGGTCGCGAGCTTGCCTTGCAACCCGAACACCATCGCGCGCGCATAATCGGCGACGAACTTGGGATCGGACGAATAGCCTTCGTAGCTGCGCCCCCAGCGCAGATCCTGCGGCACCGCGAGCGTCGGGGCGAAAGTCCATTCGATGCCGCTGCCGGAGATTTCCGCGGCGGTCACCGCGCCGATGCGCTGAATCAGTTCGGGATCGTGCGCGGCACCGAGCCCGATATTGTGCGGGAAGAGCGTCGCGCCGGGGATATTATTGTGTCCGTGCACCGCGTCGACGCCGAAGATGATCGGGATCGCGACGCCATTGTCCTGAGGGCGCAGCGAGACGGCGCGGAACTCGCCGACCAGCTTGGCCCAGTCGGCGGCGCTCGACCGTTCGTTGCCGTTGGGTCCGCTGTTGCCGCCGGCGAGGATCGATCCGAGCGGATAGGTTTCGAGGTCCTTGGGGGTGACGGTGCTGATGTCGGCCTGGATCAGCTGGCCGACCTTCTGCTCGATCGTCATCCGCGCCATGAGGTCGTCGATGCGCTTCTCGGTCGCGGCGTCGGTGATCGCAGCGGGGCTCTTCGCCGCGGGCCAGAGTTCGGGATGGACGGTCGCGGTGCCCGCGCCCTCTTCGGGAGCGGCCGCCAGGGCGGTTCCCGCCAGCAAAAGCGCCGTCGCCATCGCAAGTGCCGATCGCTGCATCTCTATCCCAATCCCGATTATGTGAACGTTATCAATAATCGTCTTGCATAGCGCCTTCCCGAAATCAAGGGCTAGTTTGTGCGCCAGCGTCTCAGCGGATGCGCGGCATGGTCGCGAGCAGCAGCACCGCGCCCCCCGCGAGCGCGGCGAGCAGCAGGAACAGCACCCCGAACCCGAAGCCGGGGACGAGCGAGATCGTCAGCCACGGCATGATCAGCGACGGGACGGTGTTGGTGAGGTTGAACACGCCAAGGTCGCGCCCACGGCGGTCCGATCGCGGCAAAATGCGCAATGTCTGCCCCGAATGGAGCGAAAGGAACACCGTCGTCGCGATTCCGAAGACGAGGTAGCTCGCCTTCGCCGTATCGGCGTCGCCCGCGAGCGCCATGCCGACGAGCCCGACCGCCGAGACGCTCGCGCCGAGCACCAGCGGCCGAAAAGGGCGGTCCTTGCGGTCGGCCCAGCGCCCGGCGAGGAGCGCGATCGGCACCGCGGCGGTCAGCGCGAGGCTGAACAGCCGCGCCTTTTCATTGTCCTGCATGGCAGGGTCGATCGCACGAAACCAGAAATAAAGATAAGCAAACAACGCCGCCTCGGCGATCTGGACGAGCAGCCGCGCGAGCCACATACGAACCGCCGGTCCCTTCGGCCGCGCCGCGACATCGCCGTCGGCCTCGACCGGCGGGGGCGCCGTCAGCTCGGGGAAAGGCCGCGGCCGGCCGAGCAGCAGCACCGGCAGCACGGCCGCCGCGACGAGCAGCGCAACGACGCCGAGCCGGCCGTCGACCGACACGAGCCCGGGCATCGTCGCGATCGCGCCCGACCAGGCGCCGAGCGCGGGCGACAGCGCGAGCAGGCCGCCGAGCAGCCCTTTCTGCTCGTCGGGCACGCAGTCGCCCGCCCAGGCGGCGAGCGGGCCGAGCATCATGTTGAGCGCCAGTTGCCAGACGATGATAATGCCGATCAGCGTCCATACGTCCTTCGCGAGCGGCACCGAGAGCAGCAACGCGATCGTCAGCACCAACCCGCCCGAGACCCAGCCGCGGCGGTTGCCGGTGATGTCACTGAGCCAGCCGAAGAGGATGCCGCCAAGACTCGCGGCGACGGCGCCGCAGAAGGTGATATAACCGAGATACTGGACGTCGGCCTGACCCGCGAGTGTGGTCATCCGCGCGGGCAGCAAGATCGTCAGGAAAGGCACATAGGCCATCGCGCCGCCCGCGGCGGCGAGCGCATAGAGCAGCAGAAAGCCGAGCGATTGGCGGCGCGGAAAATCGCCGTCCCTCATGCCCGTCCGGGCGGCGGCGGCGCGGTCGACGCGCGCTCGACCAGGCTGCCGCGCACCACGGTCGGCGCGTCGACCTTCGGCTTGCCGCGTTGCTGGGCGATGATCAATTCGACCGCGCGCGACACCGTCTCGGCGATCGGCTGATCGACCGCGGTCAGCGGCGGCTGGGTGAAGCGAACGATCGGCGTATTGTCGAAGCTGATGATCGACAGGTCGCGCGGAATTTCGAGCCCGCGCGACCGTGCAACCTTGAGCGTCGCGAGTGCCATCTGGTCGTTGCTGACGATGATCGCGGTCGGCGCATCGGCGCCGTCGAGCAGGGTTCGCGCCGCTTGTTCGCCCGACGCATAGCTGAAGTCGCCTTCGACCAGAAGATCGTCCGTGCCGAGCCCAGCCGCTTCCATTTCCTCGCGCCAGCCCTCCACGCGCCAACCGCTCAGGCTATATTCGGGCGATCCGGCAATGAAACCGATCCGCCGATGGCCGAGGTCGATCAGGTGCCGCGTCGCGAGCTGCGCCGACCCTTCGTCGTCCATCGTCAGCGCGATGCCCGCCGCGCCGCCCAGCGACCCGATGCGCGCAAAAGGAATCTTCGCCTTGTCGAGCAGGCCCACGATCAGCGGATTGTCCGAATGCGGCGGGGTCAGGACCACTCCATCGGGCTGCAGCGCAGCGATCGTCGCGCGCAGTTCGCGCTCGACGTGGTCGTTGTGCGTGTCGACCAGTTCGAAGATCATCCGGTAGCCGAGCTCGGCGCATTTCAGCATCCCGCCGAGCAGCATCTGGTCGACCCAGTCGATCCCCTGCCGCCCCCGCCAGTCGGCGATGGTGCGCTCGCGGTCGTTGATCGCGAGGATCAGATAGGAACGCGAGCCGCTCATCCGCTGCGCCGCGATCGAGGGGACATAGCCGAGCTTGTCGATCGACGCCTGCACCCGCTCCTTCATCTCGGGGCGGACGTTGGGCTCGTTGTTGATGACGCGGCTCACCGTCTGCAGCGACACGCCCGCGTCGGCCGCAACATGCTTGATCGTCACCGACTGCCGCCGACGCCCCATCAGTCCTTCCGCCCCTCCGTCACGCCTTTATCCGTGCTGCTAGCGCCCTCTTCGCCGCTTTGCCAGACGCGAACCCAATCTATTTCCATCCTTTTCGGATAGCCCTCCGCGTCGACGCCGCCGACCCCGCGGCTCTCGGCCAGTCCGCCGCCGATCGCGAGGTTCAGGATCAGGTGGAAAGGCCGGTCGAAGGGCGCCGCCGGATCGCTCGACGCGCTCGTGCTCCAGTCGCCCGCGACCTGCGTCGCATAGACCCGGCCATCGACCGTCCAGTCGATCCGACCCTTGCGCCAGACGAGGCCGAAGACGTGCCAGCCGTCGAGTGGCGCGGCAAGCGCGGTTTCCGATCCCTTGTGCTTGTTGCCCGGCCACGCACCGCCGAAATGGAGCGTGCCGAGGATGCGGTTCTCGATCCCGCCCGCGCAGCCTGCGCAGCGCACGCCGAGGTTGACCGCCTCCAATATGTCGATCTCGCCCGACGCGGCCCAGGGGCCGTAGTGCGGGGTCTCGGGCAGCATCCAGATCGCGGGCCATGTTCCCTGCCCCTGCGGCAGCTTCGCGCGCACCTCGATCCGGCCATAGGTCCACGCCGCCTTGCCGCGGGTAACCAGGCGCGCCGAGGTGAAATCCCTGGTCGCGATCGCATCGGCCTTCGCGGGATCGCTGCGCTGCGATAGGGGAAAGGCGGGGCCGGTGCTGCGTTCGCGACGCGCCGTGATCACCAGCTTGCCATCCTCGATCGCAGCGTTGCGCGGATCGTCGGTGTAGCATTGCCGTTCCTCGTTGCCGCCGCCCCAGCAATCGACGTCGAAATCCCATTTCGCGGCGTCGATCCGCGGCCCGTCGAACTCGTCCGACCAGACGAGATGCCAGCCCTCCTTCGGCGCAGCCGCGGGCGCCGCCATCGCCGCGGCGAGCATCAGGCCGAGCGCGCCGATCATGCCGCCTGCGGCACCTCGGCGCCGCAATAGCGCGCGACATAAGATTGATGATCGGGCAGCGAGGCGACGGTGTCGGCGACTTGGCCGCGGATCATGCGAAGGAGCCTGTCAAGCTCGTCGTCGCGCAGCTTGGCCGCGATCGGGTGATAGCTTTCGGGTTCGACCCCCTGCCCCATCATCACCTGCACCCAGCTGTTCTCGGCGAACAATTCCTCGTTGCGGCGGAAGACGCGCCCTGTCTCGCGGAACAGCTCGATCTTCTGCTCGAGCGTGTCGGGGATCGGCATCGCCGCGCAATGCCGCCAGAAGGGGCTGTCGCGACGGTTGGTCACCTTATAGTGGCAGACGAGGAAGTCGCGGATCTGCACCATGTCCTGCATCTGCTGGTCGTTATATTCGGCGATGTCGCGTTCGCTGACCCGGCCCGCGGGCAACATCCGCACGAAGCGCAGCACCGAACGCTGGATCAGGTGGATCGCGGTCGATTCGAGCGGCTCCATGAAGCCCCCCGACAGCCCGATCGCGACGCAGTTGCGATGCCATTGCCGTCGCCGCGTTCCCGCGGTGAAGCGCAGGAAATTGGGCTCGGTCAGCGGATCGCCCTCGATATTGCCGAGCAGGCGTTCGAGCGCGGGCTCGCGGTCGAGGTAGCGGCTGCAATAGACGAGCCCGTTGCCGGTGCGGTGCTGCAGCGGGATGCGCCATTGCCAGCCGGCATCGTGCGCCATCACGCGGGTATAGGGCGTCGGCGGGCCGACGTTCGGGGTCTGGATCGCGATCGCAGAATCGCAGGGCAGCCAGTGGCTCCAATCCTCGAACCCCGCGTGAAGCGCGCCCTCGATCAGCAGCGCGCGAAAGCCGGTGCAATCGATGAAGATGTCGCCTTCGATCCGCCGGTCGCCATCGAGGACGAGCGCGGCGATGTCGCCGCTTTCGCCGTCGAGTTCGACGCGCGCGATCCGGCCCTCGATCCGTTTCGCGCCGTCGCCCTCCGCCATCTGGCGCAGGAAGCGCGCGTAGAGCCCGGAGTCGAGCTGATAGGCATAGTTGAGCCGGTCGTCCGGAAGATGCGCGAACTTGCCCTGAACCGCCGCGGCCAGTTCGAGGCAATAATCCTCATAGGGCGCGTCGTGCCCCTTCGCGCGTCCATGCAGCCAGAAATGCTGGAAACCCGCCGACCAATGATCCTTGCCGGTCAATCCGAAGCTGTGGAAATAGCGGGTGCCGAGGTCCTTCCAGTCGTCGAACAAGATGCCGAGCTTGAAGGTCGCCTGCGTCGCGCGCATGAAATCGGCCTCGTTGATCCCGAGCAGCCGGTTATAGTTGACCAACGGCGGGATCGTGCTTTCGCCGACGCCGATCGTCCCGATCGCCTCGGACTCGATCAGCGTCAGCTCGACGACCGGCCCCAGCGTCCGCGCGATCGCCGCCGCCGCCATCCAGCCCGCGGTGCCGCCGCCCGCGATCACGATCCGTCGCATTGCTTGCTCTTCCTTCATCGGCTCAGGGTCCTCAACAGATAGGCGCGGAGCTGCCCCGCGGTTTCGGCGGTCAGCGGCGCCAGCACGCCGCGCCCGGTTTCGGGAATATGGTCGGTGACGGTTCCGTCGTTCGCGAACACATAATGGTCGAAGAGCGCGCGCCACATCGCCTTGTCCTCCTCCGGAAGGTCGCGGATCGCGAGGATCGCGTGGTTGAGCGCGCCCTGCGGCTGGCCGAGCCACGCCGGCGTATCGCGCCACCAATAGTTGACGAGGATGTTGAAGGGCTCGAGCCCCTCGACATGGTGCCACCACATCGACGGGATGAATATCGCGTCCCCGGGCTCCAGCTCGACCGTCTGCGCATGGGCCATGGCGTCGACGAAACGCGGATGCGCGGCGAGGTCGGGCGCGTCGAAATCGACGAGGCTCACCGCGCGTCCGGCGGGCGTATTGTCGATCGGCCCCAGATAGAGGTTGCGGAACTGATCGGGGGGAAACAGCGTGAAGCGGCGCCGACCGGCCGCGCAGCAGGCGAGATTGTCAGGAAAATCGTTGTGCGCGGCGATGCGCGTGCGGGTGCCGATCCAGATGCTCTTGAACGGCTCGCGTGCACCGAGGTCGATCGGGTTCGCTTCGTCGAGCCCGTCGAAATGCGAGGGGATGTCGATCGAGGCGAGATAGACGGTGCGCGCCTCACCCTGCTCCTCCGCCGTGTCGAGCCCCGCGAAGATGTCGGGCAGCTTGCCGGTCCCGGTGCGGAAGTTCATCGCCATGCCGGCGTCGTAGAACAGCCGCCCGTCGTGTCCCGGCGGCCCGATCGCGACGGTGAAAGGGCGGTCGCGCGCGTGGTCCAGCAGATGCCGCCGCGCCGCGCGTGCCGATTGCCGTCCCGCCCGGACCAGCGGCCAGTCGGCGACCAGCCCGCGCAGGACAAAGGGCTCGCGCGCGCCTTTCAGCAACGCGTCGAGCCCCGCCCCCTTATCCCATTCGCGCTCGGGAACGCGCGCGAGCCGGTCGTAGATCGGGCCGTCGCGTTCAGCCACCGCGCGTCCGCCGGTTCTTGCGCTCGACCAGCGCCGAAATCTGCGACAGCGAGGCGAGCGCCATGAAGATCGGCATCAGATGGCCCGCCGCGTGCAGCTTGCCGAGCGTATCGGCGCCGAGCGCCGCGAGCTTCGCCTCGTCGATGATGTGAAAGCCGACGAGCGAATGCTTCGACCCGTCCGTAAGCGGCACTTCGAGCGTGAAGGGCTCGAGCAGGTCATGATCGCGCAGCGCCGCGAAAAATTCGCCGCTCGCGCGATAGCCCTCGTCGAGCGCACCGAGCCGTTCGGCGATCGCGTCCAGAAAGGGGGTCGCCATGCCGTCCTCGTCGAACAGTCGCACGCCCTCGCCCCCTTGGGCGATGCGCGGATGGTCGAGGTCGATATGGACCTGCCCCGGCCCCTCGCCGCCCGCCGGGCGCCCGACCAGAAAGGGCTGGATCGCGAGCGACCAGGGGCGATAGCGCGCGTCCCAGCGGTCGCCGTCGAGCATCAGATTCTCGCCATTCTCGAATCCGAAGAGCGCGAGCGCCATGAAATCGCCCTGCCCCGGCTCGCGGCGGAAGAGGATCGGGAAATGGCCCTGCACGCTGCGGAATTCGCTCGGCACCGTCAGCGTCGCCATTACCGCGTCGCCGAGCGCCGCGCCGACGTCGGTGCGCACGCGCAGGTCGCGATGAACATTCTTGTCGAGGGGCGCGTGGCTCGTCATCAATGCCCTTCCATATGTGCCGGCCCGGCGCCGCCCTCGGCGAGCAGCGCGTCGAGATAGGCCCGGTTGGTCGGCAGCGCCGCCGCGAGCGTGCGGGCGCGCTGCCCATTCGCGGCGAGCGCCGCCCGCGCGCGCTCGGTCGCGGCCTGCCCATCGGGCGCCGGGTGCCCCATGCCGTAGAGGATATATTGGTGGCTTTCGGCCGAGAAAATCTCCTCGGCCTGCGGGAAATCCCACGTCGATGGCGGCTGGTCGCGCCACAGCGCGAGCATGTCGGCGAGGCCCTGCGGCACATGCGCCGGGTCGCGCTGCGCGCGCCAATAGGGTTCGTCGCGGCGGCTCAACACATAATGGAGCTTCAGAAATTCGACGACCCGGTCCCAGCGGTAGCGGAACAGCGCGTTGAAGCGCCCGGCGTGGATCGGCATCGCGACGCGGCTCGCGGGAAAATTCTCGGTCAGCGCGCGCAGCGACAGCTCGATCAGCACGATCGCCGAGGATTCGAGCGGTTCGATGAAGCCCGCCGACAGGCCGACCGCGACGCAATTGCCCTGCCAGAAGCGCGCGCGGTGCCCGGTGGGGAAGCTGAGCTTGCGTATCGGAACGTCGGGGGCATCGGGCAGCGCAGTGGCGATATAGGATCGCAGCACCGTTTCGGCCGCCTCGTCGTCCATGAAGCGGCTCGCATAGACGCAGCCGATGCCGCGGCGAGCAGGGAGGCCGATGTCCCAGATCCAGCCTGCGGCATGCGCGGTCGCGACCGTCTGCGAGGCGATGGGGCTGCCCCGCAACACCGGCACCTGCGCCGCGAGCGCGCGGTCGTTAATCAGCACATCGCCGCGGTCGATCCATTCGACATCCAGATGCCGCCCGATCAACAGCGCCGCATGGCCGGTGCAGTCGAGGAACAGGTCGGCGGCGATCTCGCCATTTTCACGCGTGACGACGGCGGCGATTCCTCCTTGTCCGTCCGCCCGCACATCGACGACATGGTCCGCGAGATGGTTCACGCCGAGCCGCTGGACCGCGTGGCGCGCGAGCAGCGCCGCGAACTTCCCCGCGTCGAGATGATAGGCATAGTTGGCCGCGCCCTGATAGTCGGGCATCGCCCGCTGGCGCGGTGCGAGATCGCGCTCGCAGACATGGACCTGCGGGGTCATCGCTGCCGCGAAGGGCAGCTCGCTCGCATCGTCGCGCCATGCCGCAAGCAACGCGTGGGCAGGCATCCCTGGCGGCGAGGTGAAGGGGTGGAAATAGCGGTCGTTCGGGGCGCCATCGACCCAGCCGTCGAAACGCGACCCCTGCTTGAAGGAAGCGTCGCAGGCGGCGAGGAATTCGGCCTCGCCGATGCCGATCGAGGCGAGCGTCGCGCGCATCGTCGGCCACGTCCCCTCGCCGACGCCGATTGTCGGAATGTCGGGCGCCTCGATCAGCGTGACCGAAAGGTCCGGACGCGCCGCCGCGAGCGAGCAGGCCGAGAGCCAGCCGGCGGTGCCGCCGCCCACGATGACCACTCTCCCGACCATTCCGTTCATTGCCGATATCCCTGGGTCCTGACCCTATGCGAGCCGGCCCGCCGCGTCACGCAAAAGAGCCGCACCTGGGAGGAGGTGCGGCTCCCTCGCCAGAGCCATGGCGGGGCGCCGCCCCGTCAGAAGTTGAACCGTATCCCCGCCGCGTAGCGGGCAAAGCCCGGCGATGCGAAGGTCACGTTGTTCTTGTGACGCAGGTGCCCGCGGCGTCCTTCGCCGGTCAGGTTGATCGCCTCGACGAAGCCGGTGAAGCCGGGGATGAACTCATAGCTCGCGCTGGCGTCGATCTGCCAATAATCCTCGACATAGAAGGGGTTGGGCCCCGACCCTGCCAGGAATTCGTCGCGCCAGTTCCACGCGACGCGCGCCTGGATCGGCCCCTTGTCGTAATAGGCGACCGCGTTGGCGCTGTCGCTGAGCCCGACGAGCGCGAACTGCGCCACCGACGAAGGCTGCGTGTTGTCGTAGGTCGCGTCGCCGTTGACGATCGTATAGTTCAGGATCACGCCGAAGCCGGTATCCCAGAAGCTGTGCTGGATCGCGAACTCCCACCCGTTGAGCGAGGCGGTCTGGTCGCTGTTGATCGGCTGGTTGATCTCGAAATTGACCAGCGGGTCGCCCGCCGCGGCATGGATGATGCCGGTATAGCTGCCAGCCGTCCCGCCGGTGATCGTCACCGTGTCGGGGAAATGTTCGAAGATATATTGCCGGATGTCGCCGACCGTCGCGTTCGCACCCAGCGCCGCGACCGCCGCCTGCCAGCGTGGTCCTTCGACCGGTGTCGTCAGCCCGAACGCCGTCGAGTCGACCCGGGTCGAAGAGATGAAATTGCTCACATCCTTGTGGAACCATCCCACCGACACATAGCTGTCGCGCCCGTAATACCATTCCGCCGACAGATCGATATTCTTCGACTTGAACGGGATCAGGCCGGGATTGCCCTGCGCGCCCGTGCCCCCGCCGACGCGGAACAGCGTGTCGAGCGTGCGCCCGCCCTGCATGCTCGCATAGTCGGGCCGGGTGATCGTGTGGCTGTACGATGCGCGCAGCTTGACGTTCTCCATCGGCGAAACATCGAGGTCGAACGCGGGGAGCCAGTTCTGGTACGACCCCTTGAAGCGCGTGAATTCGCTGTCGCCCGACAGGACGATGTTGAACTCATTCTCGCCTACCCAGTCGGTGGTCTCGGGCGCCGGTACGAGCGCCGCCGACGAGATGGTCGTCGTTTCATAACGCACGCCGGCGACGAAATGCCCGGGATTGCCCATCAGGTCGAACTGCGTCGCGACCTGCAGATAGGGTGCCAGCGTCTTTTCGCTGATCCGGCGGTCGGTGTTGAAGTTGGCGAGACAGGTTCCCGGCTGCGCCGACCCGGTCACCGGATTGCTGCACGCCTGGTAATTCTGCTCGACGAGATCGGCGAGCCGCTCGAAATCGAAGGTGTAGAAGCTGTCGATCATCCCCGGCTGCGCGAGCCCGGGGAATTTGTCGGGCAGCGTCACGAGGCTGAAGATGTCGTCGGGGATGTCCGAAGCCGGGCCGGCGCCGCCCCAGGTATCGTCGTTCTGGATCGTGCCGAAGGCCGAGCGCACCTTGCTGTCGACATAGGACACGCCGAAATCGATGCTGTCGAGGAAGCCTTCGTCATGGTCGTAATGCCCCCGCACCTGCACCTGGTTGATGCGGTTGCGGAAATAGGCGTTGCGGAAGGCGTTGCCGGTCGGGGTGATCATCGCCGGGTCGAGCGGGTCGATCCCGGGATACATGCCGTAGGAGATGACCGGCAGGTCGTTCTCGAAGTTGATCGTCTGATTCTCGACCCCGAACACCGCATTGCCGAGCGACATGCTCGACCCGAAGCGGTTGACCGGATTCACCTGCGCGGTCGAATGATGGGCGTCGAGCTCCATCGTGACGCCGCCCGGCGCTTCCCATTCGAGGTTGAAGCCCAGCGACTTGTTCTCGGCGCGGTTCTTGGTCAGCGCGCCGCTGTACGACAGATCCTTGCCGCCATAGAGGGCGTTGGGGCTCGGCACGCCCGCGGGAGCGCCGAAATGCTCCGAGTAGAAGATCGGGCCGGCGATGGGGCCGTCGGTCCACGCGCTCGACGTGTCCTCATGATTGAACCACACGCCGACGTTGCTGTTGCGCGTTTCGACGGTGTTGCGCGAATAGATATAGTCGACCGTCGCGGTCAGCCCATCGGTCGGGCGGAACTGCAGCACCGCCTGGCCGTTGATGCGCTCGCGGTCGATGTCGTTGAGGTCGTAGGACGCATTCTGCGGGACCTGGTAGACGTCGTTGCCTTCGGGGCGATTGGTGATGTTGTCGTACCGCGGATCGCCGGGCTGCGCGAGCGAGCCCCAATTGTTCTCGCTGCCCAGATAGCCATCGCGCCAGCCGACGTTCGCGGTGTTCGTGCTCGACTTGCGCTTCTGATACGACCCGGCGATCATGACGCCGATCGTGTCGTCGGCGAAGGTCGTGCTGATGATGCCCGACACCTCGGGGGTGATCGGATTCCCCTCGTTGCGCGACGTGTCGTAGACGCCCTTGACCGACAGGCTGCCGCGCAGCCCCGGATTGTCGAGCGGACGCGGGGTGCGGATGTTGATGGTCGAGCCGATGCCGCCCGATTCCACGGTCGCGCGGCCGCTCTTGTAGACCTCGACCGCAGCGATGCCTTCGGAGGCGAGGTTGGCGAAGTCGAACGAGCGCGACGAGGGCGCGCTGCCGCCGTCGCCGATCAGCGCGGTCGGGACCTGACGGCCGTTGACCGTGACCAGGTTGAACTCGGGACCAAAGCCGCGAACCGTGACCAGCGAACCCTCGCCATTCTGGCGGTCGATCGAGACGCCGGTGATGCGCTGCAACGACTCGGCGAGGTTGGTGTCGGGGAATTTGCCGATATCCTCGGCGGAGATCGCGTCGACGACGCCCTGTGCATCGCGCTTGATGTCGGCCGATGCGGCAAGGCTCGCGCGGATGCCGGTGACGACGATCGCGTCGCCGTCGGCCACGCTGTCGCCCGGCGCTTCCTGCGCCATCGCGCTCGGCGCGAAACCCATCAGCGAGCACGCCGACGTACCGACGAGCAAGCTGGCGAACCAACGCTTATGAGATGCCTGCACCCCTATCCTCCCCAATGTCAGCCGCTCATATCGGCGGCATTCGTCTTATGTGAACGTTCACTAATTGATAACGTTCTCTTTGTCAATGCGGAGCGCATACGATTGCGATGCGGATGGTGCAAAAATGCCGCACCACGGAGCGCAGCAAAAGAGCGCGCCGGAAGGCCGGAAATCAGCCCGGAAAAGCGGGTGCCCGGCTGAC
The DNA here is from genome assembly GCF_002277025.1 of Sphingopyxis sp. GW247-27LB. GTDB lineage: Bacteria > Pseudomonadota > Alphaproteobacteria > Sphingomonadales > Sphingomonadaceae > Sphingopyxis. The sequence continues at coordinate 196,814 of NZ_NIWD01000002.1, read as the reverse complement.
CATCGCAGGCAAGGGGCGGTCCATCACGCCCGCCAGCCAGTGCGCGGCATCGACCGCCGCGGGCAGCATGAGGCCGGTCGCGACGCCGCTGCGCTCCAGCATATAGGCGACATCCTCGGTCGCGACATTGCCCGCCGCGCCGGGCGCGAACGGGCAGCCGCCGAGCCCGCCGAGCGACGCGTCGACAGTCGCCGCCCCCTCTCCCACCGCGGCCCAGACATTGGCGAGGCCGGTGCCGCGCGTATTGTGGAAATGCACGCGCACCGGCAGCGGCGCGATCGCCTCGGCGACCCGCCCCACCATCTCCGCGACCTGCGCGGGCACGCCGACGCCGATCGTATCGGCGAGCGCGACTTCGCGCGGGGCCGCATCGGCGGCGCGCTTCGCCGTCTCGACGACGCGGGCGAGAGCGACCTCGCCCTCGAACGGGCAGCCGAAGGCGGTGGCGATGGTGATCTGCCCGCTCCGCCCCGCCGCCCTCGCCATTCCCACGATCTCGATCGCCGCAGCGAGCGATTCGTCCGACGACTGCCCCTGGTTGCGGATGCCGAAGCTGTCGCTCGTCACGCACACCGCGCCGAGTTCGTCGATCCGCCCGGTCGCGAGCGCGCGCTCGGCGCCGCGGCGGTTGAGCACCAGCCCGATATAGGTGACGTCGTCGCGGTCGGGCAGCAACGCCACCAGTTCGTCGGCATCGGCGAGTTGCGGCACCTTCTTCGGGTTGACGAAGCTCGTCACCTCGATCCGCCGCGCGCCATAATCGATCGCGCGGCGAACGAGCGCGGCCTTGTCGGCGGTCGCAACGATCGCCGATTCGTTCTGCAGCCCGTCGCGCGGGCCGACTTCGACCATTTCCACCGTTCGATTTTCCGCCATTTCGCGCTTCCGTTTTCGCTCGAGTCATTTTGCTGGTTGAAAATTACATAGCATGCTAAGTATATCATGACCACAAGAGTTGATGCCAGCCGCCGCAACAGGCTTCATAGACCGGCTCGGGCACCGAAAGGAACGCAATGACGATACATGGGGGAGCGCTGGACGGCATCAAGGTGGTCGAGATGGGGCAACTCATCGCGGGCCCCTTCTGCGGCCAGCTGCTCGGCGACATGGGCGCCGAGATCGTCAAGCTCGAACCGCCGGGCACCGGCGATCAGATGCGCCACTGGGGCCAGGGTGACAAGCCGAGCTGGTGGCGCGTCATCGCGCGCAACAAATATTCGGTCGCGGCCGACCTGCGCAGCGAAGAAGGCCAACAGCTGGCGCGCGACCTGATCGCGAAGGCCGATATCCTCATCGAGAATTTCCGCCCCGGCACGCTCGAGAAATGGAATCTCGACCCCGCCGAACTGCGCAAGACCAACCCGGGCCTGATCGTCGTGCGCGTGTCTGGCTATGGCCAGACCGGCCCTTATTCGGCGCGGGCCGGCTTCGGCGGCATCGGCGAGGCGATGGGCGGCTGGCGCGGCATCGTCGGCTATCCCGACCGGCCGCCCGCGCGCATGGGGGTGTCGATCGGCGACACGCTCGCCGCGACCTACGGCTGCATGGGCGCGCTCGCCGCCCTCCATCATCGCAGCAAAACTGGGGAAGGCCAGATCGTCGACTCCGCGCTCTACGAAGCGGTGCTGCAAGTGATGGAATCGACGGTGTCGGATTATTCGGCGAGCGGGACCAAGCGCCGGCGCACCGGATCGACCCTGCCCGGCATCGCGCCGTCGAACGTCTATCCGTGCCGCGACGGCGAATATCTGATCGGTGCCAACCAGGACGGCGTCTTCGCGCGCCTCGCCGCGGCGATGGGACGCCCCGGGCTCGCGACTGACGAGCGCTATGCGACGCATCGCGCCCGCGGCGCGCGGCAGGAGGAGCTCGACGCGCTGATCGGCGAATGGACGAAAGCGATGACGATCGACGAGCTGGAAGCGAAGATGGTCGAGGCCGGCGTTCCCGCGGGCCGCGTCTATGATGCCGAGGACATGCTCGCCGACCCGCATTTCGCCGCGCGCGAGGCGCTGGTCACCGTCCCCGACGAAGAGCTGGGCGAAATCCGGATGCAGGGTATCTTCCCCAAGCTGTCCGGAACCCCCGGCAGCATCCGCCGCCCCGCCCCGCTCCGCGTCGGGCAAGACGGTGCCGAGGTGCTGAAACGCTGGCTCGGCCGCGAAGGATAAGGCGATGATCACCCTCTACGGCGGCCCGACCCCCAATGCGCGCAAGATCACGATCGCACTCCTCGAAATGGAGCTCGAATGGCGGCTGGAGCCGGTCGATATCCTCGCGGGGGACCAGCTGACTCCCGAATTCCTCGCGCTCAACCCGAACAACAAGACCCCGGTGATCGTCGACGACGAGGGACCGCACGGCCCCGGCTTCGTGCTGTGGGAAACCGGCGCGATCCTGCTCTATCTCGCCGAAAAGACCGGGCGCTTCCTGCCCGCAGACCCGGTGGAGCGCGCCATCTGCTGGCAGTGGCTGATGTTTCAGGTCTCGGGTGTCGGCCCGATGTTCGGACAGGAAGCGCACTTCACCCATTATGCGAAAGACCGGCACGACTATGCGATCGAGCGCTATTCGCGCGAGGTCGACCGGCTGATGATGGTGCTCGACAAAAGGCTGGGCGAGGCCGAATGGCTCGCCGGCGACGCGTATACGGTCGCCGACATGGCGACGCTCCCCTATCTGCGCCGCCAGTTCATCGACAAGGCGGGACGCTTCCCGAACGTCGAGCGGTGGGGCGCCGCGATGCTCGAACGCCCCGCGGTCGCCGAGGGCATGCAGGTCGGCATCGCGCGCGCCGAGACGATCGAGGGCGGGCTGACCGGCTTTACCGACGAGCACCGCGCGATCCTGTGGGGCGACCGGCAGCATGTGAAGCGTTGAGGCGACTGCGGGAAGCTTACGAATGGCAAGTTTGGGGTGGATTTGAGCCATTCCCCTCCCTTTTAGGGAGGGGTTAGGGGTGGGTGCGCGAGCGGAGCGAGCCCACGAAAGAACGCCGCCTTCGGCGGCTACCCACCCCCAGCCCCTCCCTAAAAGGGAGGGGAGAAGGTATGGCTGTTATCGACCGCAACCAAACCTCCGGCCTCAATCCCCCTTCACCGCCGCATGGTTCGCATCGCCGAACATGTTCGACCATTCCTTTTCGTCCAGCGCCTGATGCCGCCCGACATATTTCGCCGGCGCCTTCAGATCCTCGCGGTTCATCGCACGCGCGACGGCGGGCCGTTCGCGGATGCGTTCGAACCAGCGGTGCATCGCCGGCCATTCGTCGAGCCCCATCCCCATGACGAAGGCCGAGGCGCGGCCGGGCCAGATCGCCATGTCGGCGATCGTATAATCGTCGCCGGCGACATAGGCGCTCTTTTCCAGCCGCCGTTCGAGCACGGTGAGCAGCCGATTGAGTTCCTTGGTATAGCGTTCGATCGCATAATCCTGCCCCGCGGGCGCATAGCGCAGAAAATGGCTCGCCTGCCCGCCCATCGGGCCGAGCCCCGCGACCTGCCACGTCAGCCACGACAGCGCCGCCGCGCGCGGCGCGCCCGACGCGGGCAGGAAGCGCCCGCTCTTTTCGGCCAGATATTGCAGGATCGCGCCCGATTCGAACACGGTGACCGGGTCGCCGCCGCCCGCCGGGTCCCGGTCGACGATCGCCGGCAGCTTGTGGTTCGGATTGATGCGCCCGAATTCGGCGGTAAGCTGATCGCCCTCGAATATGTCGTAGGCGATCACGCGACAGGGCTCGGCGATCTCTTCGAGCATGATCGCGATCTTCTGGCCGTTCGGCGTCGCCGAATAGTGAAGGTCGATCATCAGCCGACCTCATGGAAGACGTGCCGGACCCCGAAGCTCGTGACCTCGCCGACGCCGACCGCCAGCGTGCCGTTGAGCCAGCGATATGTTTCGCTCGCGGTCTCGAACACCGCCGCGATGCGCAGATAATAGCGCGACGGATCGACGGGCGGCTTGGCGGGGTCGGCGAACAGCACGCGGACGTCGTCGGGGATCAGGCTGCGCCCGGTGTAGGTCAGATAGATGAGGTCGCCCTCGTCGGTCTTCCACACCGCCCGCGCATCGAAGGTCCCCACAGCGGCGTCGCCGAGTCGCCCCGAGCGCGGCCAGTTGCCGCCTCCGGGCAGGACTTCTCCGCTGATCCGCGGCCCCGATATGCGTCCACCGGTGACATAGCCGACGCGCTGTTCGCCGAAGGGCGACGCGCCAATCGCGATAATTCCGCCACTTACGTCGAATTCGACGGTGCAGAGGTGGCGGCTTTCGAGCGCGGGCGGAACCGGCGCCGAAACTTGCTGGGTCATGCTGAATCCTCCTTCCAAGACTATGGACAAGTATAAAACCATTAGTATACTAAGGGTCAATCAGATTGACGGATGGAGCCGCTTCGGCGTCTCCCGCGACCGTCGACGGGATCACTCAATGGGAGGGTGCATATGAAGGCTCTGAATCATCTTCTGCTGTCGGGCGCGGCGATTGCCGCGATGACGTCCTATGCCGTTCCGGCGTTCGCGCAAGCGAGCGACGCAGGCGATGCGGCGGCGGCGAGCGACAGCGGCGGCGGCAACGAAATCATCGTCACCGCGCAGAAGCGCGAGCAGAGCCTGCAGGACGTGCCCATCTCGATGGAGGTCGTCAGCGGCCAGAAGCTCGCCGAATTCAACTCGAACGACATCAAGGCGGTGATGAACTACACGCCGAACGTCTTCGTCCAGTCGACCGCGGGCAACGACGTCATCTATATCCGCGGCTTCGGCTCGCCGCCGGCCAACTTCGCCTTCGACCAGTCGGTGTCGCTCTATGTCGACGGCGTCTATGCCGGCCGCTCGCGCCAGGCGCAGGCGCCCTTCTTCGACCTCGCGCGCGTCGAGGTGCTACGCGGCCCGCAGGGCGCGCTGTTCGGCAAGAACACCGCGGCGGGCGCGGTCAGCGTCGTTTCGGCGGGCCCGACGAGCACGCCCGAAGGCGCCTTCACCGCGCTCTATAATTTCGACCACAAGGGCATCGACGTCTCGGGCTATATCTCGGGCCCGATCAGCGACACGCTGAGCGCGCGCCTCGCCTACAAGATCGTCAACCAGGATGGCTATATCCGCAATCTGGCGACCAACCACGACGACCCCGAGGTGCGCCAGCAGCTCGCGCGCCTGACGCTGAAATGGGAGCCGTCGAGCGACTTCGACTATACGGTGAAGGCCGAATATGCGAACCGCGACGTCATCGGCGGCATCACCGTGTCGAGCCCGCTCGACGGCCCGCAGGATCCGCACACGACGCGCTATCTCGAACGCTCGGCGCTCGGCGACGAAGGCACGCGGACCGAATCGGTGATGGTGTCGGGCACCGGCAATATCGCGCTCGGCGATTACACACTGACCTCGGTCACCGGCTACTCGTGGTTCAACGCCAACATCGTCAACGGCTTCGACCAGACGATCCCCGGCGGCGGCGGCGCAGCGACCAACAATTCGGTCTACAACAGCTTCCCCGAACGTTTCGACCAATTCTCGCAGGAACTGCGCATCCTGTCGCCGACGGGCCGCACCTTCGAGTTCATCGCGGGCGCCTATTACGACCGCTCAAACTACCGGCTCGACCAGCTCCAGGGCTTCAACATCGAGGATCTGTTCGGCAGCCCCTATTTCGGCCGCATCGACAGTCGCTTCAACCAAAAGGCCGAAAGCTGGTCGGTCTTCGGCCAGGGCACGCTGAACCTCAGCGACGCCTTCCGCATCATCGGCAGCCTGCGCTACAGCCACACGAGCAAGGATGGCGATTTCGCCTCCCGCCTCGTCTACGGCCCCTTCGCGATCCGCCCGATCTCGAGCGCCGAGGGTTCGATCAGCGAGGGCAATGTCGACCCCTCGATCACGCTGCAATATGACATCGCGCCGCGCGTCATGGTCTATGCGACCTATGGCCGCGGGTCGAAATCGGGCGGCTTCGTGTCGAACACGCTCGGAACGGTCGATTCGACCTTCACCTTCGAGCCCGAACGCTCGACCAACTATGAGGCGGGCATCAAGTCGACGTTGTTCGATGGCGCGGTGGTCGCCAACGTGTCGGCCTATCACACCGAGTTCAAGGATCTGCAGGTCTCGGTCTATCAGCCCGAATCGTCGAGCTACCTGACCGGGAACGCCGCGAGCGCGACGTCGAAGGGAATCGAGGGGTCGCTCAGCATCTTCCCCTTCCCCAACTTCGACGTCACCGCGTCGGGCGCCTATCAGGATATCAAATACGACGATTATCCGGGCGCGGCCTGCCTCGCCTCGCAGCCCGCCACCTGTACGCCCGCGACCAACAACCTCGCCGGCTACAGCCCCGCCTATACGTCGAAATGGACGGGCAGCATGACGGCGCATGCGCGCTTCGACCTGCCGAGCGACCTGAAGCTCGATATCACCGGGGTCGCCGCGGGCCGGTCGAAATATTTCGACTCCGACGACCAGAGCCCGATCTTCGGCGTCCAGAAAGGCTATGTGAAGCTCGACCTGCGCGTCCAGCTGTCGGATCAGGACGCAGGCTGGCATCTCGCGCTGGTCGGCAAGAATCTGACCAACCAGCTCACGACCGGCAGCGCCTTCCGCCTGCCCGCGCCGATCACCGGCGTGTCGCGCGCGATCCTCTACCTCGAACCCACCCGCAATATTTCGGTCGAGGCCGGGTTCAAATTCTGATGTCCCAGCGATCGGCCGCGATCGACGCTTTCCTCGACAGGGAAGCGGCGGTCGCGGCCGTGACCTCTTACGCGGGCGCACTCGACGCGCGCGACTGGGATGCCTATCACGCCCTCTTCACCGACGAGATCGCGATCGATTACGGCGCGATCGGTTCGCTCGTCGCCATCATCCCTGCCGACGAATGGACAAACCGCTGCCGCGCGCTCGAAGGCTTCGATGCGACCGCGCACCGGCTCCACAACATCGTCACGGCAATCGACGGCGACGCGGCGCTGGTCACCAGCATCGTCGATGCCGCCCATTTCATCGCCCTCGATGACCGAGAATTGATGGGCGATCTCATCGGCCATTATGCCCACCGCCTCGTTCGCGAGAACGGCTGGAAAATTGCCGGCGTCACCTTGACCGTCGTTGGCTATCCCGCCGGCAAAGCCGCCTTCGACGCGGCCTTCGCCGCCGCGCGCGCCATTTTTGCCGAAAGACACGCCCGATGATCGACGTCTATTTCACGCCCACTCCCAACGGCCACAAGGTCTCGATCATGCTCGAAGAGACCGGGTTGCCGCACCGGCTGCTCAAGATGGACATGCTGGCGGGCGATCATCTGACCCCCGAATATCGGCGCATCAACCCCAATGGCCGCCTACCTGCGATCATCGATCATGAGCCCTTAGGCGGCGGCGCGCCGCTGCCCATATTCGAGAGCGGCGCGATCCTGCTCTATCTCGCCGAAAAGAGCGGGCAACTGCTTCCCGCCGACCCGCGGCGGCGCAGCCAGGCGCAGCAATGGCTGATGTGGCAAATGGCGAGCTTCGGCCCGATGCAGGGCCAGGCCCACCACTTCATTCGTTACGCACCCGAGGGGCAAAGCTATCCGGTCGAACGCTATCGCAACGAAACGCTGCGTCTGCTCCACGTCCTCGACGGGCGGCTGCGCGAGGCCGACTATCTGGCCGAGGAATATTCGGTCGCCGACATCGCATGCTGGCCGTGGACGCGCGCGATCCGCGCCATCGGGCTGGCCCTTGACGACTATCCCGCGGTCGCCGACTGGTTCGCACGCATCGGCGAGCGCCCCGCGGTGATCGCCGGCACGGACGTCAAGAATGCCGCCAACCTGTCGAGCGCGCGCCCGGTGCTGACCGACGAACAATGGTCGAACCTGTTCGGGAAGAATATGCTGGAAGCGCCGACGCGCTAATTCCCTTCATCAAACCGTGTCGGCATGCCCCCATTGATATTCGACCTTCCCGTTCAGCCGCCGCACCGCAACCCAGTCGCCACCCGCCAGGCTGTCGTCCCCGATCAGCGCCATGACCCCCTCGGCGATGTCTTCGGGCCTGCAGGCCTCGTTGTTCGCGAGCACCGTTTTCATCCACTCGGACTTACCGCCAGCTCCGGTCGTGTCGAGGATCGGCGTGTCGACCAGCCCCGGCAGCATGCCCGCGACGCGAACGTTGCACTCCTCCTTCAGGGACGCGCAGCAGCGGGTGAACATCATCACCGCCGCCTTGGTGGTCGCATACATCGCGTCATAGAATCCGGTCCCGAGCGCGACGGTCGAAACCGTGTTGACGATCACCCCGCCACCGCGCGCCTTCATGGCCTGCGCGGCGATCTGCGTTGCCGCGATTAGCGACGTCACGTTGACGTTGACGATCCAAGCGATCCGCGCCGCATCGACGTCGGGAAACTGGGGCAAGCCCGACACGACCCCCGCATTATTGTGCAAGATGTCGACGTCGCCATGCGCTTGGAACCACGTCTCGGTCGCGGCGACGTCCGACAGGTCGAGCCGGTGGACGCTCGCCCGCGCGCCCGCGGCTTCGACCAGTCGCGCGGTTTCCGCGAGCCCCGCTTCATTGACATCGACCAGCGCGACCTCCGCCGCCCCACGCGCGGCCAGCATCACCGCCGTCGCGCGGCCGATACCGCCTGCGGACCCGGTCACGATCGCCGTCTTGGCGTTGATATCCATGGCTTCTCTCCCGCCTATCCTGCCGCTACCGTAAAGCACATTGACAGATAAACTTAAATACCTAAGTATTTTTCGAACGAGAAGACTCGTCGCGTTGAGGAGAGTTATGTCAGAGGCCACCGTCGTCGATCGCGGCACCGCCGCGTCCGGTTCCAGCCTCGCGCTGCGCCGCAATCTGGCGCTCGCAATGCTGTTCCTCGTCGGGACGATCAACTTCGTCGACCGCCAACTGCTGTCGGTGCTCGTCGAGCCGATCCGGGCCGAGATGCAGTTCAGCGATACCCAGTTCGGGCTGCTGACCGGTCTCGCCTTCGCGCTCTTCTATGCCGCGATGGGGGTCCCTGTCGCGATGATCGCCGATCGCTGGAACCGGGTGAAGCTGATCGGAATCGCGTGCGTCGTGTGGAGCGGCTTCACCGCCGCGTGCGGCATGGTGTCGAATTTCTGGCAACTGGCATTGATGCGCTTCGGCGTCGGTGCTGGCGAGGCGGGCGGTACCGCGCCGTCGCTGTCGGTGATCGCCGACCTCTACCCATCGGCGCAGCGCCCGCTCGCGATCGGCCTCTTCACGCTGAACGGCCCGTTCGGCGTCTTCGTCGGCGCCGCCTTCGGCGCGTGGGCCGCGGCGAACATCGGCTGGCGCAATGCCTTTCTGGTCATCGGGGTGGTCGGCGTCATCGTCGCGCCGCTGCTGATCTGGCTGGTGCGCGAGCCCGCGCGCGGCGCGATGGACGCGCACAAGCCCGCCGACGAAGCCCTGCCCTTCGCGCAGAGCCTCGCCATGTTCGTCCGCCGCCCGTCGCTGCGCATGGTGATGATCGGCAGCGGCCTCGCCGCCTTCGTCAGCTATGGCATGCTCAACTGGATCCCCGCCTTCCTGATGCGGACGCAGGGCATGCCGCTCGACGCGATGGCCACCTGGTTCGCCCCTGCCGCGGGCATCACCTTCGGTATCGGCATCCTCGGCGGCGGCTGGCTGGTCAGCCACGCCGCGAAGCGCTCGCCGCGCGCCTATGGATCGATCCCCGCGCTCGCGACCGCCGTGCTGATCCCGACGTTCGCTGCCGCGCTGCTCGTCGATACATGGCAGCTCTCGCTCGCGCTGATGCTGATCCCGATGGCCGCGTGCACCGCCTATGTCGCCCCCGCGCTGGCGCTGGTCCAGAACCTGACCCCGCCGCGCAGCCGTGCGACCGCGGCGGCGGTGTTGATGCTGATGTTCAACATCGTCGGCCTCGGGCTCGGCCCGCTGTTCATCGGCGTCGTCAGCGACGCGCTCAAGCCGGGGCACGGCGACGAAAGCCTGCGCTGGGCGCTGATGACGATCATCCCCTTCGCGGTCGCCGCCGGTCTCGCGCAGTTCGCGATGACGCGCCATCTCGAAAAGGATTTCGCCGAATGACCGAGGTGACCGGAAAGACCGCCTTCATCACCGGCGGCGCAAGCGGCATCGGCCTTGCGACCGCGCGCGCCTTGGCGGCGAAAGGCGCGCGCGTCATTCTGGCCGACATCGACGGCGCCGGCGCCATCGCGGCCGCCGAAGCGCTGCGCGGCGAAGGCGCCGATGCGCTCGGTCTCCAACTCGATGTCACCGACGAGGCGAGTTGGACGAAGGCCGGCACCGCCGCGCGCGATTTCGGACCGGTGCGCATCCTGTTCAGCAATGCCGGGGTCGGCGGCGGGTCGGGACCGTTCGAGCAGTATGACACCGACGTCTGGCGCTGGAACTATGCCGTCAACGCGCACGCCCACCTCTATGCCTGCCGCACCTTCCTCGGCGACATGAAGGCGAGCGGCGAGCCGAGCCACCTCGTCATCACTTCGTCGATGGTCGCGATCGTGCCGCCGCCGATTTCGGTCGCCTATATCAGCTCCAAATATGCGACGCTGGGCATCGCGATGGCGCTGCGCAACGAACTCGCCGAGACCTGCGTCGATATTTCGGTGCTGATGCCCGGCATGTCGGCGACACGGATCGTCGAGACGACGCGCGATCTTCGGCCGGTCGACCAGGAGGTCGGCAAAGCGGCCGCGACGAGCCAGGCGATGCAGGGCGTCCTCGCAGGCGGCATGTCGCCCGACAGGATCGGCGCGCGCGTCGCACAGGCGATCGAGAATGGCGATTACTGGATCTTCACCCACCCCGAATGGAAGGCGATGGCCGAACTGGTGACCCAGGATATGCTGTCGGCGTTCGGGCCGTCGGCCGATCCGGCGTACAGGGGCGACGATATCGATGGGCTGATCGCGGCCAATGGCGGCCGCATGTTCGGCGCGAAACACTAGGAGAGAAACATGGCCGAAGAGAATGAGATCCGCGACATGGCGAAGCGCTTCTTCGACGCGATCGAAGCGGGCGACATCGAAACGATGCAGGACAGCTTCACCCCCGACGCCGAGATCTGGCACAACACCGACGAGTTGATCGTCACCCCCGCGCAGACCGCGCAGACGCTGACCGGCATGGTCGCGCGGATCAAGGACCGCGAATATGCCGACCGTCGCCTCACCGCCTTTCCCGGCGGCTTCGTCCAGCAGCATGTCCTGAAGGGCAAGCGCGTCCACGACGACGGCGAGGTCCGCCTGCCCTGCGCGATCATCTGCAAGGTCGAGAATGGCAAGATCACGCGGCTCGACGAATATTTCGATTCGGCGCACGTTGCCGAATTCCGCAAGTTCGCGAACGCCTGAGGAGTATCCCATGCCCGTCCTGCGCCAGGTTCCCCGCTCGGAAGTCACCGACGAGACCGTCACCGCCTATTACAACCGCCTGTTCGGGGAGCGCGATCCGGTGGCCGAGCCCGGCACCGCGACGGGCACGCCCGGCGACTGGTGGACTGTTTTCGCACTGTCGCCCGACATCTTCGAACATGCGGTCAAGGGCTTCGCCGTCTATCGCAACCCCGCCCGCACGATCGACCCGGTTCTTCGCGAACTCGGCCAGACGCGCGCCGGCTGGGTCAAGGGCAGCCAGTTCGTCTTTTCGCAACATTGCAAGTCGCTCCGCGGCCTTGGCGTCAGCGAGGAGAAGATCGCGGGCATCCCCTATTGGACCGTCGCCGACTGCTATAGCGAGCAGGAACGCACGGTGCTCGCCTATGCCGACTGCCTCAGCCAGGCCGGAGGGCGCGTGCCGCTCGAAGTGTTCGACAAGCTCAAGACCTTCTGGAACGACGAGCAGATCTTCGAGTTCACCTACATCACCTGCCTTTACGACATGCACGCGGTGATCACCCGCGCGCTGCGCATGGAATATGACGCGCGCGAGGACCCGATCGTCGAGATCGCTGCACCCGAAGGCTTCAGCGCCGCCGACTTCCTCAGCGCGCCGCGGCCGAAATCCGAATGAGCGGTTTCGGCGCGCCCGAGGTCGTCGCGACGGGCCTTCGGTTTCCCGAAGGGCCGGTGCCGATGCCCGACGGGTCGGTGCTGCTTGTCGAGATCGCGCGCGGCACGCTGACCCGCGTCTTGGCCGATGGTAGCCTGTCGGTCGTCGCCGAGCTTGGCGGCGGGCCGAACGGGCTGGCGATCGGCCCGGACGGCGGCGCTTATGTCTGCAACAACGGCGGCTTCCAGTGGGTCGAGGCCGGCCCGCTGCTCTTCCCCGGGCATGCCGCCAACGAGGCGGCTTGCGGGTCGATCCAGCGCGTCGATCTCGCCACGGGCGCGGTGACGACGCTCTACGACGGGTTCGAGGGTGAAGCGCTGAAAGGGCCGAACGACATCGTCTTCGATGGCCACGGCGGCTTCTGGTTCACCGATCACGGCCAGGTGCGCGCCAGTGGCCGCGATCATGGCGCGATTTATTACGCCAAGACCGATGGCTCGCATATCACCCGCCAGCGCGCCGAGGTGATGGGCCCGAACGGCATCGGCCTCTCACCCGACGGCCGGACGCTCTATGTCAGCGAGACGATGACCGCGCGCGTCTGGGCGATGGATGTCGTCGCACCGGGCGAACTCGCGCCGCCGCCGCCGTGGGCGCCCGGCCGCTTCGTCGGCACGCCGCCGTCCTTTCGCCTGCTCGACAGCCTGGCGGTCGAGGAAAGCGGGCGCATCTGCGTCGGCACGATGGTCGAGGGCGGGATCACCATCTTCGATCCCGACGGCGGCCCGCCCGATTTCCTGCCGCTGCCCGACATCGGCATCACCAACATCGCCTTCGGCGGCCCCGATCGGCGCGACGCCTATATCACCGCGTCGACGACGGGAACGATCTATCGCGTGCGCTGGCCCCGATCCGGGCTGCCGTTGCATTAATCGTCAATTTACTTGACAGTTAGCGCAGAATATGCGAGAAAGCGAAACTGAGAGGATGGCCATGAAATTTTATACCAGCGTCGGCCCCAATCCCCGCGTCGTGGCGCTGTTCATGGCGGAAAAGGGGATCAGCATTCCCGAGGTCGTGGTCGACCTTCGCGGCGGAGAGAACCGGCGCGCGCCCTATAATGTCGACGTCAATCCCGCGGGTCAGACCCCGGCGCTCGAACTCGACGACGGCACGATCCTCACCGAAATCACCGCGATCTGCGAATATCTCGAGGAGCGCTTTCCCGATCCCGCGCTGATCGGCACGACGCCCGAGGAGCGCGCGGCAACGCGCATGTGGACGCGCCGCATCGACCTCAAGATCTGCGAGCCGCTCGCCAACGGCTTCCGCTTCGCCGAGGGGCTGCCCCTCTTCGAATCGCGGATGCGCTGCCTGCCCGAGGCGGCGGCGGGGCTGAAAGCCGTTGCGCAGGACGGGCTCCGATGGCTCGATCCGCTGATCGCCGAACGCGAATTCGTCGCCGGCGACCGGATCAGCCTGGCGGACATTCTGCTCTTCGCATTCCTCGATTTCGGGGCCGGGGTGGGACAGCCGCTCGACCCCGCCAATGGCAATATCCTGCGCTGGTACGAGGGCATGAAGGCCCGGCCCAGTGCCAACCCCAGCTAAGACAAAGGAGACGGATGATGGCAGAGACGAATAGCGAATTCGAGTTTTGCGGCGTCAACCATTTGGCGCTCGTGTGCAAGGACATGGCGAAGACGGTCGAATTCTATCGCGACATCCTCGGCATGCCGCTGACCAAGACGATCGACCTGCCTGGCGGGCGCGGCCAGCATTTCTTCTTCGACATCGGCAATGGCGACAGCCTCGCCTTCTTCTGGTTCCCGAATGCGCCCGAAGCGGCGCCGGGTGTGTCGGCCCCTGCGGCGCTGCCGACAAAAGGCAGCTTCGTGTCGGCGCACGGTTCGATGAATCATATCGCGATCAACGTCCGCGCCGAGAAATTCGACGAATATTACCAGCGGCTGGTCGACAAGGGCGTCGAGGTGACGCCGATCCTCAACCACGACAACTCGCCGACCCAGTCGTCGCCCGAAATGAACGACGACGTCTTCGTCCGCTCGGTCTACTTCTTCGACCCGGACGGCGTGTGCCTCGAATTCGCGGCCTGGACTAAGGTGTTCGACGAAAGCGACGTCGCGCACGATCCGATCCGCGCCGACGGCACCAAGGCCGAGGGCATGATCACAGGCCGCACGCCGGTCCCGGCGGAATAGATTTCTCCTCTGAGAAGACCCCTGGAGCCCGGCGTTCGCGCCGGGCTTTTTTTGCACGAAGGCGGCGACCGGATTGGGCCGGAAGCGGTCATACCTTCTCCCCTCCCTTTTAGGGAGGGGCTGGGGGTGGGTAGCCGCCGAAGGCGGCGTTCTTTGTAGGCTCGCTCCGCTCGCGCACCCACCCCTAACCCCTCCCTAAAAGGGAGGGGGATGGCTCAAATCACCCCAAAAGCGGGCGCATCCCTACCCTACGGCGCGATCGCGGCCTTCCCAATAGGGGGTGCGCAATTCGCGCCGCAGCACCTTGCCGGAAGGATTGCGCGGCAGCGCGTCGAGGAAGTCGACGCTCTTGGGCGTCTTATAGGCCGCGATCCGCTCACGCACCCAGGCGATTACCTCGCCCGGATCGGGAGCCGCACCGGGCACGGGCACGATCAGAGCCTTTACCGCCTCACCCCATTTGTCGTCGGGAACGCCGATCACCGCGACGTCGGCGACCCCGGGGCAGCCCATGATCGCGCTCTCGACCTCGGCCGGATAGATATTCTCGCCGCCCGACACGATCATGTCCTTGATCCGGTCGTGGACGAAATAAAAGCCGTCGGCGTCGCGATAGCCGACGTCGCCGGTGTGCAGCCAGCCGTCGACCACCGTCTCCCCGGTCGCCTCGGGCCGATTCCAATATTGCTTCATCACGATGTCGCCGCGGATCGCGATCTCGCCGATCTCGCCGTCGCCCATCGCCCGTCCCTCGCCATCGAGGATCGCCATCTCGGTCCCCGGCCACGGCTGGCCGCACGAGGTAAGCTTGCCCGGCAGGTTGTGTGCCGCAGGCGACAGATAGGAGCCGCCGCCCGAGCTTTCGGTCATGCCATAGAATTGCACGAAGTCGCAGCCGAAGGTCGTCCGCGCGCGGCGCAGCACATCCTCAGCGATCGGCGAGGCGCCATAGGCGATCGAACGGAGCTGCGAATAATCGCCGGCCGCCGCCTCGGGCTGCTGCAGCATCATCTGGATCATCGCCGGCGCGAGGAAGGCGTGCGCAACCTTCTCCTCGTTCATCATGCGGATCGCGTCGGGCGCAGCGAAATCCTTGACCAGCACCAACCGCCCGCCCTGTGCGAGGCCCGAAAAGCTGACGTTCGTGCCCGCAACGTGGAACAGCGGCATGACGATCATCACCGTCTCGTCCTCGCCATAGGCGAAGCCGTCGACCTCGGTCGCCATTTCCAGGAAGCGGCGGTAGTTTTTATTCGCGAGCACCACACCTTTCGGCCGCCCGGTGGTGCCGCTGGTGTAGAGCTGAAGCACATCGTCGCCGAGGTGTGGCTCGTCGGCGGGCGGCGTCGCAGGGGCATCGCCCAACCACGCATCGAGGCTCTCGAAGGCCGGATGTCCGCCGTAGAGCGCGATCAGCCGCGGCGGATTGTCGAGTTCCGCGACCGCTGCGAGCGCGGTGTCGAAGAAATCCTCGCCGACGAACAGCAGCTTCGGCGCCGCATCGCCGAGAATGAAGGCGATCTCACCTGCCGCGAGCCGGCAGTTGACCGGCGCGAGGCAGGCGCGCGCCCGCGCGGTTCCGAAAAAGAGCGGATACCATCCGTCGTGATTCTTGCTGAGCACCGAGACGCGATCCCCCGGAACCACGCCCGAAGCGATCAGCGCGTTCGCGACGCGGTTCGACCGCGCATCGAGTTCGGCGAAGCTCGTCTCGCGCGTCCCGAACTTCACCGCGATCGCATCGCCGCGCGCGCGCGCCTGCGCGGCCGGAATATCGGCCAGCGTCCTTATCGCATCCAGATCGATCATTTCGCTCTCCCACCGTCACTTTGACCTTGAATTAGATAGAATACTAAGCAAATGTTTGACCAGCCCAAAAATCGAGAGGAATGGCCTTGTTCGACCACCCCATCCTGCCCACGACGATCGTCGGAAGCTACCCCCAACCCGACTGGCTGATCGATCGCGAGCGGCTGAAGGCCAGCCTGCCGCCGCGCGTGCGTGCCGAGACGCTATGGCGCATTCCCGAACCCTGGCTTGCGGACGCGCAGGAGGCGGCGACGCTGATGGCGATCCGCGACCAGGAAGAGATCGGCATCGACATCGTGGGCGACGGCGAAATGCGCCGCGAAAGCTATTCGAACCGGCTCGCGACCGCGCTGTCGGGGATCGATCGAGAAAAGCACGGGACCGCGATCGACCGCACCGGCAACGCCAACCCGGTGCCGCTCGTCTCCGGCCCGATCCGCCGCGTCGCGCCGATCGAGGCGCAGGACGCGGCCTTCCTGCGCCGCCATTCGACGAAGCCGGTCAAGCTCACTCTCCCCGGCCCCTTCACCATGACCCAGCAGGCGGAGAATGGCTATTATCCCGACGCCCGCGCACTCGCGATGGATTATGCCGACGCGGTCAATGCCGAAGTCACGGATCTGTTTGCGGCGGGCGTCGACGTCGTCCAGCTCGACGAGCCCTATTTGCAGGCGCGTGCCGACGCCGCGGGCGCTTATGCGATCGAGGCGATCAACCGCGCGCTCGACGGGGTCGACGGCACGACCGCGCTCCACATCTGCTTCGGCTATGCGATGGTGCACCACGGCGCGGGCGCGACGGGACCGAAGCCCAAGGCCTATGATTTCCTCGCCGAGCTCGAAGCCTCGAATATCGACGTTATCTCGATCGAAGCCGCGCAGCCGGGGCTCGACCCCGCCATCCTCGCCGAACTGCCGACCAAGACGATCATGTACGGCGTGCTCGACCTGTCGATTCCCGAGGTCGAAACGCCCGAGGTGGTCGCGGGACGCATCCGCGAAGCGCTACGCTATGTCGATGCCGAACGGCTGTGGATCGCCCCCGATTGCGGGATGAAATACCACAGCCGCGAACATTCGCAGGCGAAGCTGAAGGCGATGGTCGACGGCGCCGCGCTGGTGCGGGCGGAGTTGAAATAACCTAGCTCGTCATTGCGAGGAGCGTAGCGACGAAGCAATCTCCAGATACCGGCCTTCGGTTACCAGCCTTGCGGAGGGCCGATAGCTGGAGATTGCTTCGCTTCGCTCGCAATGACGAAGATTATCGATCGATGAAATCCGTCAGCAACGGCACCACCACCTCGGGCGCCTCGACGGTCGGCAGATGCCCGACGCCCTCAATCACCTCCAGCCGCGCCCCCGGAATCGCCTCCGCGATCTCGTCGTGATGCGCGCGGCTGGTGATGCCGTCCTGCTCGCCCCAGAGCAGCAAGGTCGGCACCGCAATCTCGCCGAGCCGCGGGCGACTGTCGATGCGCGCCATGATCGCGCGCTGCTGGGCGAGGAAGGTGTCGGCGCCGGTGTCGGCCGCCATCTGCCGCGCGATGCGGAGCAGGCGCTCGTCGCCGCGCTTCTCCTCGGGAAACAGGATCGGGATGCGCTCTTCGACAACCTGGTCGAAATTGCCGCTCTCGACGAGGTCGATATAGCCCTGCCGCCGCGCCGTCTGTGCCGGGCCGTCGGCCGAAGCGAGCGTCGAGATCAAGGCAAGTTTCGCGACGCGCTCGGGCGCCCGGCGCATCACCTCGAACGCGACGAAGCCGCCCATGGCGTGCGCGACCAGCACGAACTTCGGCGGGGCATTGTCGAGCAATCGCTGCGCAAAGCCTCCGATCGTGTCGTCGCCGCGATTGTCGGCGACGATCACCTCGCGGTCGGCCCACGCATCGAGCAAGGGCTGCCACACCGCATCAGTCAAAAGCTGGCCGGTTATGAGGATGATAGGAAGCGACATTAGACCACCTGATGAAGAAGCGCCTCGCCCGCGGCGAGGCGGCGGCAATTTTCCTGCGCAACCGACAGGCTGCGGACGAGCGTTTCGGGCGTCAGCCACGCGATATGCGGCGCCAGCACCGCATTGGGCAGGCCGAGCAGCGGATTGCCGCGCGGCAGCGGCTCTTCGGCGAAGACATCGAGTCCCGCTCCGCGCAAATGACCCGATGTCAGCGCCTCGACCAGCCGAGCCTCGTCGATCAGTTCGCCGCGCGCCGTATTCACCAGCACCGCGCCTTTCTTCATGGCCAAGGGATCGATCGATGCGCGCGTCTCGTCGGTCAGGGGGATATGCAGCGACACGATGTCGCTTTCCGCCAGCAACCGGTCGAGCGGCCAATAATCGTAGGGCACATCGCGCGCGTTCCGTGCGGTATAGACAACCCGCGCGCCCAGCGCCGCTAGCACCGGCGCGAGCAACTGGGCCGAATGGCCGAAGCCGACCAGCCCGACGGTGCGCCCCGCAATCTCTCCCACGCTGTCGAGTTCGGACGGATCTGCGGTCCACCCCTCACCCGCGCGGGTGCGCGCGTCGAAGAAGCAGGTGCGCCGCAGCACCGCCATCATCAGCGACAGCGCCATTTCGGCGACCGCCTGGCTGTTGGTGCCAGGCATGTTGCATACCGCCACGCCATGATCGCGCGCGGCATCGAGCGCGATCGTGTTCACTCCGACGCCGAGCTTCTGGATCAGCTTCAGTTTCGGCGCCGAGGCGATGAAGTCCGGCGTGACCGGGGTCAGCACATGGAGCAACACGGAGATCTCGGGCGCCACTTCATCGAGCGGCGCCGCCTCATCAACATGCACGACGACGCCGGGGCCGAAAATCGCATCGACCGCTTCGCTAAAACCGGGGCTTGGACGCGCGTGGAGGACGATCATGCCGCCACCCGCCCGATCGACCCGGCGAAGGCCGAGAAACCGGCGAATTCGGCGTCGCCGCCCATCGCCTCCTCGATCCGCAGCATCTCGTTCCACTTCGCCATGCGTTCGGAGCGCGTGAAGCTGCCAACCTTCAATTGCCCCGCGTCCCAGCCGGTCGCGAGGTGCGCGATGGTGACATCCTCGCTCTCGCCCGAGCGCGCCGAGACGATCGCGCCCCAGCCGCGCGCCACCGCCGCGTCGAGCGCCGCCTTCGCCTCGGTCACGGTGCCGACCTGGTTGACCTTGATCAACGCCGCGTTGCACACCGCCGCCTCTCCCGCGCGCGCGACCCGCGCTGCGTTGGTCACGAGCACATCGTCGCCGATGATCTGCACCCGCTCGCCGATCGCCGCGGTCACCGCCGCCATCGCCGTCCAGTCATCCTGCCCCGCCGGATCCTCGATCGACAGGATCGGATAGGCCTTCGCCCATTCGACGATCCGCGCCGCCATCTCCTCGCTCGTCAGGCGGCCGTCATCGAGCGCGAGGCTGTAGCCCGACGCATCACCGAGTTCATTCGCGGCGATGTCGAGCGAGATGAACACCTCCTCGCCCGCGCGGTGG
The DNA here is from genome assembly GCF_002277025.1 of Sphingopyxis sp. GW247-27LB. GTDB lineage: Bacteria > Pseudomonadota > Alphaproteobacteria > Sphingomonadales > Sphingomonadaceae > Sphingopyxis. The sequence continues at coordinate 177,306 of NZ_NIWD01000002.1, read as the reverse complement.
CCGCTCGCCTCGATCGCCTTTGTCAGCGTGTCGAGCGCATCCTCGTTGGAATCGAAATTCGGCCACCAGCCGCCCTCGTCGGCGACGCCCGACAGCGGACCCTTCGCCTCCATCAGCCGCCCCGCGGCGCGATAGACATCATCGGTGATCTCGAGTGCGCGGCGGAAGCTGCCCGCCTTCGGGCACATGACCATGAAATCCTGCACATCCGTCCGCCGCCCGGCATGCGCTCCGCCGCCGAAAATCTGGATTTCGGGAAGTGGCACACGCACCTTGCGCCCGTCCGCCAGATAGCGCCACAGCGGCTCGCGCGCATCGGACGCGGCGGCGTGGAGCACCGCCATCGACACCGCGACCACGGCATTGGCGCCGAGCCGCGCCTTGTTCGGCGTGCCGTCGAGGTCGCACAGCATGCGGTCGACTCCGGCCTGATCGCGCGCATCCATGCCCGCGATCGCGCCCGCAATCTCGGCGCCGATCCCCGCGACCGCGCCGTTCACGCCAAAGCCACCGTATGCTTCGCCGCCGTCGCGCAGGTCGATCGCTTCATGCGCGCCGCGCGAGGCGCCGGCGGGAGCAATGGCGCGGCCGACCGCGCCCGATTCGAGCACAACCTCGGCCTCGACGGTGGGCCGGCCCCGCGAATCCCAGAGCTGGCGGCCGGTGACGGAGGCGATACGCGAAGTCATGGGAGAGTCCTTTTCCAGTGGGCGACGAGTTCGCCGAGCGGCGACGGCGCCCGGATCAGCGTCCGCGCCTGATCGCGCACGATGCGCTTGTGGTCGGGGTCGGTAAGATAGGGCGCCGGCGACTTGCCCTCGACCCGCGCCAGGAGCAGCGCGGCGGTCAGCTTGCCTGCGCGCAGCAGCACCTCCTCGGCATCTTCCCAGTCGATCCCCGTGCGATAGGCGGCAACCAGCGCGGCGGCCGCTTCGCTCAGCCGCGCGTCGCCCGACCACACCGCCTTCAGCAGCAGGTGCGTCGTACAAAAGGCGAGATCGAACGCCGGGTCGCCATAGACCGCGCATTCGGCGTCGAGGAACACCGGGCCGTCGGCGCTGACGAGAATGTTCTTGGGACTGACGTCGCCATGGACCAGCGCGATCTTGCGCCCCGAAAGATCGTCGGCGAGCGCAGTGAGCGCGGGCGCGAGTTCGACGTCATGCTGCGCAACATAGAGCAGAAACGGATCGACGCGCAGCGCGCGGAACATCTCGTCGTTCGGAAAGTCGGCGCGATCACCTTCGTTATGCGCGGTGGCGGCATGGACCGCGGCGATGCCCCGCCCCACTTCTCCTGCGAAGGGGACGTCGACACGCCCCGCCATCAGCTCGTCTTTCCACACCGGGCAGCCGGGCAGAAAGCGCATCGCGAACGCATGCCCCGTCGGTAGTTCGGCGAGCACCTCGGGCGCGATGCTCGGCTTCACGCCGCGCGCGCGCCGCAGCCAGCGAACTTCACTCGTCCCGCGCTCGACCGGTGCGAGCCATTCGGCGGCGACGCGCAGCTGCGGCAGCGGGCGCTTGACGACGATCGGACCGGTCGGTGTCTCGACCTTCCACACGTCGCACGACACGCCGCCGGTCAGCGGCTCGAGGATGATTTCGCCCTCGCCCGTCAGACCGGCGCCCTGCAATCCGGCAATGATTTCGGCCTCCGCCGTCACGTCACAGCTTCTCCCGGATCCATGCACCGACCAGGTCGGCGGCGTTCCGGCGTTCCTCGATCGAGTCTTCGAAATAATGCGCGCCGGGGATGAGTTCGAGCTTCTTGTCCTTCGAGCCCAGGAAATCGAAGATCTTGCGCGCATCGCTGGGGAAGACGCCGGTGTCGGCGCTTCCCTGCACGACGAGCGCAGGGGTGTCGTGCTTGGCGAGATGCGGCTGGCCCTGGCACGGTGAGGTTTCGAGGCTCCACATGTTGAGCCACGTCTTGATGGTGTTCGCGCGGCCGATGCTCGGCGTGCGGTTGGCGATCGCCGGATCACCGCGATAGCACCAGTTGGGCTTGCGATCCGACGGGTCGATCGCGGGATCGACGCAGCGGATGTCGCCCCAGCAGCGGAACATCGGGAAGATGCGGTCGGGAATACCCGCATCGTTGAGGCGCTTCAGTTCCGCCTTCGCCCAGTCGGTGATCCGCTGGTTGCGCGCGCGCTGCGCGGCGCGATATTTGGCGATGAACGCGTCCGAATAGGGCGGGCCGTTGTCGGGGTTGAACGGGTCGAGTTCGGGGTCGGTCAAGGTCGGATCATTCTCGTCGATCACCGACGCGTCCATCCAGTCGGTCAGCACTTCGGGCCGCCCCTGGTGTGCGTTGAAACTGATGTAGAGGTCGCCCTTCACGAGGTTCGCCAGCGCGTCCTGTCCGACCGAGGGCAGCCGGTCGGTCAAGGTGGGCGCGATCGCCTCAGCCTGATAGGCACCCATCAAGGAGCCGCCGCCCGAATTGCCGAGGATGACGATCTGCTCGACCCCCGCCTCTTCCTTCAGCCATTTCATGCCGACGCCGATGTCGAGCACCGCATGTTCGAGCAGGAACTGGTCCTCGACGCCGCGATAACGCGTGTTCCAGCCGAGGAAACCGAAGCCCTGACGGGCGAAATAGGGCGCGATATAATGTTCGGAGAAGTCGACGTTGTAATGGGTAGCGATGATCGCGACCTTCGGGCGCTTGCCCGCCTCGGTCCAATAGATGCCCTGGCAGGGATGCCCGCCCGCCTGAATGCGCGGCGCGGTCGGCGACACGCGGCCGATGAATTGCGCGTCCAGTCCTTCGATCCCGTTCGGGTCCACCATCATCGTCTCTCCTGATTATCTGCTTGGGTCAGCGGGTCACGTCGAAAGGCAGCGTGTAGCCGTCCAGCCCGGCACGGATCGCCTTCTTGTCGATCTTTCCGGTGGGGCCGAGCGGAATGCCGTCGACGAACAGCACGTCGTCGGGCATCCACCAGCGCGCGATCTTGCCGTCGAGAAAGGCCTTGAGGTCGTCCGCTGAGGCCGTCATGCCCGGCTTGAGCTCGCACAGCAGGATCGGGCGTTCGTCCCATTTGGGATGCGCGACGCCGACGACGGCAGCATTGGCGACCGCCTCATGCCCCATGGCGATGTTCTCGATCTCGATCGAGCTGATCCACTCGCCACCCGATTTGACCACGTCCTTGGCGCGGTCGGTGATCTGCATATAGCCTTCGGCATCGATCGTGCTGACGTCGCCGGTGTCGAAGAAGCCCTCTTCGTCGAGCACGTCGCCGCCCTCGCCGCCGAAATAGCCCGCCGCGATCGTCGGCCCCTTGATCATCAGCCGGCCCGGTGTCTTGCCGTCGTGCGGCAGGCGGTTTCCGGCATCGTCGACCAACTTCATCTCGAGCCCGCAGAGTAGCCGGCCCTGCTTGAGCTTGTAGGCCATCTGCTCGTCGTCGGACTTCGCCGCGACCGACGCGCTCGGCACCGACACCGTGCCGAGCGGCGAGGTTTCGGTCATGCCCCAGCCCTGGATGACATCAACGCCATAATCGTCGCGGAAGGTGCGGATGATCGATTCGGGGCACGCCGAGCCGCCGATCGTCACGCGCTGCAGCGTCGTGAAGCGCTTGCCATTCTCCTGCATATACTGGAGCAGCATCTGCCACACGGTCGGCACCGCGGCCGAGTAAGTGACGCCCTCCTGCTCGATCAGATTATAGATCGACTCGCCGTCCATCCGCTGCCCCGGCAGGACGAGCTTCGCCCCGACCGCGGGCGCCGAATAGACGACGCCCCACGCATTGGCGTGATACATCGGCACGACGAGTAGCACCGTGTCGCGCGCCGACAGCGCGAGCGCGTCGCGCTGCAAGGTCATCAGCGCGTGGATATAGTTGGAGCGGTGCGAATAGAGCACGCCCTTGGGATTGCCGGTCGTGCCGCTGGTATAGCAGAGGCCGCAAGCGGCGTTCTCGTCGAACCCGCCCCAGCCATGGTCGGTCGGCTGCCCCGCGATCCAGTCGTCGAAGGCGATCGCATCGAAGCTGGTCTTCGGCATCGACGCCGCGTCGCAGAAGAAGATCACCTTCTCGATCGACGGCACCTGCGGCAGCAATTCCTCGACCAGATCGGCGGTCGCCGGATCGGCGATCAGCAGCCGGTCGCCAGCGTGGTTCGCGATATAGGCGATCTGCTCGAGGAAGAGCCGCGGATTGAGTGTGTGGAGTACCGCCCCCATCCCCGCCGCGCCATACCAGGCGGCGAGATGCCGCGCGCCGTTCCATGCCATCGTCGCGACGCGATCGCCGGGCTTGATGCCTTCGGCGGCCAGCGCATTCGACACGCGCTTCGCATCGGCATGAACGTCGGCATAGGTCGACCGGGTGACGCGTCCCTCGGCATCGCGCGACACGATCTCGCGGCCGCCGTGCCAGTTCGCCGCATGGTCGAGGATCCGGTCGACCGTCAGCGGCACATTCTGCATCAACCCGTCCATGTCGGCCCGCTTCTCCCAATCGTGGCTATCGTTGCGCCCATTGTCCTACCTTATCGCAGAAAGATAGTATACTAAGTATTTTACCTTTGCAATGCCGCTCCGCCTTGCCTCGCCCCGGCCCTTCTTCTAGCGTGATGCCGTTGGCGCTTGGCCGGCAAACGGGGACTATCGCGGCTCTTCATGCGCACCAATCAGCTTATCATCGCCCTTTTCCAACGCTTCTGCTGGCTCGACGAGGGGCTGCAGGCGCGCCTCCACGATCATGGCTGGCCCGACGTCAACCGGCCGCAGTCGATGGTGATGACCAACATCGTCAGCGGCATCGTGCGCCCGTCGGACATCGCACGCAACCTCGGCATTTCGCGCCAGGCGATCCACAGCACGATCGGCCAGATGGTCAAGCTCGGCATCGTCCAGCTCGAGGTCGATCCGAGCGACCGGCGCCACATGATCGTCTCGTTGACCGACCTCGGCGCCCGGATGCGCGAGGACGCGCAGCGCTCGATGGACGCGCTGTCGGCGCAGATCGCCGCGCGGCTCGGCCAGGACCGGTTCGACGCGCTGCTCGCCGCGCTCGAAGCCGACTGGGGCGAAAATATCGAGCGATAGCGCCCCGCGGCGGCGGAGCGCCTAGGCGGCGAGCGCCGCCGCGACCCTGACCAACCGCGCCGCGGTCATGTCGACCAGCGAGGCCGGCAGCGGTTCCTTGAGCTGACCGTCTTCCCCGAAGCCCGTGTGCGCCAGCGGCACCAGCACCTGCTCGGGGATCACGACCATCTGGATCGTGTTCAAGATCTGCCGCAGATGCGTCAGCCCGCGCAGCCCGCCGAAGGGGCTGACGGATGCCGACATGATGGCAGCCACCTTCCCGCGGAAGGCGGTCAGCGCCACCGGGCCCTCGTCGCCGGTCGGCCGCGACGCCCAGTCGATCGCGTTCTTGAGCAGCGCGGGGATCGAGCCGTTATATTCGGGCGAGACGAAGAGAATCCCGTCCTGCGCGGCGAGCAGCTGCTTGAGCGCGAGCGCATCGGGCGGAAAGGCGCCCTTTTCGAGCGCGTCCGAATAGATGGGCAGGTCGAGCGTCGCGAGATCGAGCGCCGTCACCTCGGCGCCATGCGCCGCAAGCCGCGCGGCGGCGAGCCGCGCCAGCGCCCGGTTATAGGACCCGTCGCGCGTGCTGCCGACGATTACCGCAATCTTTGTCATCATTCCTCCCGAACCAGATCATTAGAATACTAACTGATGATTCGGGCGAAACGCAACTCCCGCTTCGCGCTCAGGCCTTCACGTCCGAAAGCACCGATAATTTGCGCGTCTCGTCCGCCAGATTGTCGATCACCCGGCGCATCAGCGCCTGCAGCGTCTCGACCTCGTCGTCGGTCATGCCGCGCGTCGCGATCTCGTGGATCTCGGCGTTCATCGGCGCGAGGACGAGTTCGAGCTTCTTCGCGTGCGGGGTCAGGAAGATGAAGGTCTTGCGCCGGTCGTCCTCGGTCTTCTTGCGCGTGATGAAGCCGGCCTTCTCCAGACCCTTCAGCGCCACGACCGTGGTCGGCTCGCGCATCCCGACGCGTTCGCTGAGCTCGCGCTGGGTGATGCCGTCCTCGCGCCACAATTGGCGCAGGAAGCGCCATTGGCCCGCGGAGACGTCATAGGCGAGCGTGCGCCGCTCGAGCAGACGTGAAAAGGAGCGGAAGACGACGCGCGCCAGATAGCCGATGCTGTTTTCCGGGTTGGTGTAGAATTCGGCCGGGTGCCGATAGCTTTTTGTTTTCTTGGCCAATTTCCATTCCCCTTCGGCCATTTTCGGTGGCGGGCCCGCAGCCCGCCTCTGCGCGAACCTTAGAGGCCGAAGATTCGCCCGGCAAGGCGCTTCGTCGCCGGAACGGCGCCACAAGCCCGCGATAGCATTGGACAAAGCCCGAAGATACGATATACTTAGAATACTAAGTTATAGGAGTCCCCCCTTTGGAAAAATTCGTGCGGGTGACGGCGGTGGCCGCCCCTCTGCCGCTCGCCAATGTCGACACCGACATGATCATTCCGGCGCGCTTCATGAAGGCGCTCACCCGGGACGGGCTCGGCAAGCATCTGTTCCAGGAACTCCGCTATGCCGGCGACGGCAGCGAGCGCGCGGACTTCATCCTCAACCGCCCCGCGTGCCGCCGCGCCGGAATCCTCGTCGCCGACCGCAATTTCGCTTGCGGCTCGTCGCGCGAGCATGCGGCGTGGGCGCTCACCGATTTCGGAATCCGCTGCGTGATCGCGCCGAGCTTCGGCGACATCTTCGCGAGCAACGCACGCAAGAACGGCCTGCTGCTGATCCGCCTGCCCGATGCCGTCTGCGAACGGCTGCGGAGCGAGATCGAATTGTCGCAATATGCTCCGGTCGAAGTCGATCTCGAAGCGCAGACGATCCGGCTCGCATCGGGCGAGACGATCGCGTTCGCGGTCGATCCCGACGACCGCCGCGTCCTGCTCGAAGGGCTCGACGACATCGGCCGCACGCTGCGCCACGCGGGTGCGATCACGCGTTTCGAGGAGGCGGGGTAGGCTCGGAGCCTGAATCGAGCCGCATCCGAGGGAAATTTGGCTGGAATGACCGGAAACGAGCGGAGTTGGTCGCTTCCCCTCTTTCGTCGACCCGGGCCCTCTTTCGTCATCCCGGACTTGATCGGGGATGACGAGAGGCTGAAAATCGCGCTCAGCATCTCTTATCTTCGTCATTCCCGCGAAAGCGGGAACCCAGAGTGGGGTCAGCCGACGCTCGCTCTGGGTTCCCGCTTTCGCGGGAATGACAAAAGTAGGAAATGTCCGCTCCCACCCCAAAACCGCCTCTGGCGGGTTGCGGGCGATGCCCCTCCCCTTGTTTGGCGCTCTACGCCAAGCTCTCCGGCGAGGCGATCGCCCCCGCGATCGCGCTTGCCGCCGCGAGCGCGGGGCTCATCAGGTGGGTGCGGCCGCCGCGGCCCTGGCGGTTCTCGAAATTGCGGTTCGAAGTCGCGGCGCAGCGTTCGCCCGGGTTCAGCCGGTCGGGGTTCATGCCGACGCACAGCGAGCAACCGGGCTCGCGCCAGTCGAAACCCGCCGCGCGCAGCACGTCGGCGATCCCCTCCTCCTCCGCCTGCCGCTTCACGAGACCGGACCCCGGCACGACCATCGCGCGGACATGCGGCGCGACACGGCGGCCGCGCACGATGGCGGCGGCGACACGCAGATCCTCGATCCGGCTGTTGGTGCAGCTACCGATGAACACGCGATCGAGCCGGATATCGGCGACCGGCGTTCCGGGCGTCAGATCCATATATTTGAGCGCGCGCTCGGCCGCGGCGCGCAACTCGGCATTGGCCAGCATCGTCGGGTCGGGAATCCGGCCGTCGACCGGCACCACCTGCGACGGATTGGTACCCCAGCTCACCATCGGCCGCACCGCGGCGGCATCGATCCGCACCTCGCGGTCGAAGCGGGCATCGGCGTCGCTCGACAGCAGGCGCCAGCGCGCGCGCGCCGCGTCCCACGCCGCACCGATGGGCGTCGCCGGTCGGCCCTCCAGATAGGCGAAGGTCGTGTCGTCGGGCGCGACGAGCCCGGCGCGCGCGCCCATCTCTATGCTGAGGTTGCACAGCGTCATCCGCGCTTCCATCGACAGCGCGCGGATCGCCGGCCCCGCATATTCGATCACATGCCCGCCCGCGCCGTCGACCCCGATGGCGCCGAGGATATGGAGCGCCAGATCCTTGGCGAAGACATGCGGCGCCAGCATGCCGTCGACGGCGATCCGCATGTTGCGCGACCGGCGCTGGCGGATGGTCTGCGTCGCGAGCACATGTTCGACCTCGCTGGTGCCGATCCCGAAGGCGAGCGCGCCGAAGGCGCCGTGGGTCGAGGTGTGGCTGTCGCCGCATACGATCGTCATGCCCGGCTGCGAGCGCCCCTGCTCGGGCCCGACGACATGGACGATGCCGCCGCGCGGATCACCCATCGCGAAACGCTCGATCCCGAATTGGTCGGCGTTGGCGGCGAGCGCCTCGAGCTGCGCGCGCGCCTGGTCGTCGGCGACGCCCGCCGGGCCCGCCGCCTGCCCCTCGGTCGGGACATTATGGTCGGACAGCGCGAGCGCGCGCGAAGGCTGCCGCACCCGCCGCCCGGCCGCGGCGAGCGCGGCAAAGGCCTGCGGCGACGTCACCTCGTGGAGCAGGTGGAGGTCGATGTAGAGCAGGGTCTCGCCCTCGTCCTCGGCGACCGCGTGGGCGTCCCAGATCTTGTCGTAGAGCGTCCGCGCGCCGGTCATCGCATTCCCCGTCGTTTCGTTATCGTCAGCCGCTCCGCCGCCATCGAATCGCTTTCATCATTTACTTAGTATACTAACTTATATGCAGACGACACGAACCTTCGCAAGCGGCAGCCGTCGGAAAAGCGTTGCCCTCGGAAAATAATACTTAGCACTTGAAGTATTTTTGTCATCTGCTAGAGCGACGATGGGAACGGGGATCATCCGTCCGCACGATGGCGAGCGCGAAGGCGACAGATCTTCCCCGCCACCCGGACCATGCGGCAGCCGTCGGGATCGGCCCGCTTCCCTCGAGACAGAAAAGGCCGGATGCGCGAGCCGCATATCCGCCGCGGTGGTGCGTGCGGAAAGCGGAACCGCGCGGCCAGTTTGGAGGACAGCATGACGACCCGCTATCTATTGCTTTCGACCGCGATGGCCGCCCTGGCGGCAACCCCGGTTCACGCCCAGTCGACCGATGCCGCCGCAGCGAGCGACGACAGTGCCGCCACGGCGCCCGCCGACGACAGCTATGGCGGCGACATCGTCGTCACCGCGCAGCGCCGTTCCGAAAGCGTGCAGGACGTGCCGATCGCGATCTCGGCCTTCAACAGCGAGATGGTCGAGGCGAGCGGCAGCACCAACATCACCAGCCTGAATGGCCTCGCACCCAACGTCGTGCTGCAGACGCAGGGCCTGGTCGCCAACGTCCCGATGATCTCGATCCGCGGCATGAGCACCGCCGACCCCGACCCCAATGCCGACCCCAAGGTCAGCACGATCATCGACGGCGTCTATATCCCCTTCGTGTCGAGCACGATGCTCGACCTGTTCGACGTCGAGCGGATCGAGGTGCTGAAGGGCCCGCAGGGTGTGCTGTTCGGCAAGAACAACCTTGCCGGCACGATCAACGTCATCACCGCGCGGCCGACCGACGATTTCGGCGGCGAAGTGCGGCTGACCGCGGGCTCGTTCGGGCTCAAGCAGTTTCGCGGCAAGATCAACACCGGGCGTTTCGCGGGCGACGCGCTCGCCGCCAAGGTCTCGGTCAATTTCCGCGACTATGACGGCTACAGCCGCAACGTCATCACCGGCAACCGGCTCAACGGCGCCAACGTCAAATCGGTGCGCGGCGCGCTCAATTTCGACCAGGGCGGCGCCTTCGATTCGACCGTCGTGGTCGACTGGCTGAAGCAGAAGACGACCGGCCCCGCGCCGCACGTTCTCGACAATGGCGATGCCAACTGGGACCTGCTGCCCGATGAGGTGAAGACCGACGTGCGCAAGGCGGCGGTGCCCTTCGACCCCTATGCCAATACCGAAAGCTATGGCGGGTCGTGGACCTCGAACCTCGACGTCGGCTACGGCACGGTCACCGCGGTGCTCGGCTATCGCCACCTCGACTATGTGACGCGCGGCGATTTCGACGGGCTGATCACCCCCGCGCCGCAGCTCGACGTGACGCGCGATTTCTCGGGCAATTCGAAGAGCGCCGAGCTGCGCTACGTCTCGCCCGCCGACGAGCCGGTCGATTTCGTCGTCGGCGCCTATTATCAGGCCGACAAGTGGCGCCAGTTCAACACCGTGCTCGCCAATCCGACCACGACGACGCTCGCGCAGCTTCACCAGGACACCGAAAGCTACGCGCTGTTCGCGCTGGTCAACGCGCACCCGACCGACAGCCTGACGCTGTCGATCGGCGGCCGCTACAGCCACGATCGCAAGAAGTACGACATCGCCTCGCAGGTGCTGGTGAACAATGTCCAGCGATCCTCGTTCCAGAGCAGCCTCGAGGCGAGCTGGGCCGAGTTCACCCCGCGCCTGACGGTCGAGTACAAGATCGGCCCGTCGGCGATGCTCTACGCCAATTATTCGCAAGGCTATAAGGCCGGCGGCTATAATTCGCGCGGCACGATCCCCGAGAATGTCGGCCCCTATGATCCCGAGCGCGTCAACGCCTTCGAGATCGGCGCGAAGACCGACCTGTTCGACCGCCTGCTCCGCTTCAACGTCGCGGGCTTCGTCAACAATTACCGCGACCTGCAAAGCTCGGTGACCAAGATGGGCTCGGTGCGGCCGGAGAATATCACGACCAATGTCGCCGCCGCGAAAATCTATGGCTTCGAGGTCGAGACGCTGCTGCGCCCGTCGCACAATTTCACGCTGGGCGCGAACATCGCCTATCTGCACGCGCGCTACACCGACTTCTGCGCGGACACCGACGGCGTGTTCACGAACGGTGCGCCCGAGCCCGGCCAGTGCGGCCCCGCGGTGCCGATCCTGCTCAACGGGGTTCCCAACGGCACCTTCGCGGTCCCGACCGATTCGACGGGGCTCGAACTCGCCAACGCACCCAAGTGGAGCGGCAGCGTCTCGGCCGACTATGTGATCCCGATGTCGTTCGGCGAGATCAAGCTGCACAGCGACGCGCGCTATTCGAGCCGCTTCAACACCTGGGGCCGCGACAACGACCCGGGCTATTACCGCAAGGAGGTCGTGTTGCTGAACGCCAGCGTCGCGGTCGCGGGCGAGGACGACAAGTGGAAGGTCACGCTTTACGGGTCGAACCTCACCGACCAGAAGGTGATTTCGGGCGCGATCTCGGCCGGCGCGACGCCGATCCAGCAATTCTACCAGCCGCCGCGCGAATTCGGCGTCGACGTGGCGTTCAAATTCTGAGCGTTCGGCCCGCGGCGCAGCCTAGCTGCGTCGCGGGCGAAGCCGACAAGACAATGGGAGACGGGTTATGGGTTGGGATGTGAATCGCCGCACGTTCGTCGGCGGCATGGGCGCGCTGGCGGCGGCGGGACTGGCGATGCCGGCCTATGCGAAGAACGGCAAGAAGCTCAACGTCCTGATGATCGTCACCGACCAGGAACAGAGCATCGCGAGCTATCCCAAGGGATTGCTCGAAAAGCTGCCGGCGCACCGCGAACTGCTCGAACGCGGGCTGCTGGTCGAGAATTATCACGTCCACACCACCCCCTGCACGCCGTCGCGCTCGACGATCTTTCAGGGGCACCATACCCAGCAGACGGGGCTTTTCCTCAACAGCGACAACGCCCCCTATCCGGTCGCGGCCGAGGACATGCCGACGCCCGGCCACATGATGCAGGCCGCGGGCTATTACACCTGCTACAAAGGCAAGTGGCACCTCAGCCGCATCAACAACGATCGCAACTGGACGCGCATTCCGGGCGGCATCTATCCGACCACCGAAGATGCGATGGAGAAATACGGCTTTCACGATTACGGCTTCGACGGCGAGGAAGTCGGGCTGACGTGGGACGGCTACAAGGCCGACATGTTCGTCGCGGGCGACGCGGCGCGCGCGATCTTCGACTATGCGCGGCGCGACAAGGCGGGCGGGAAGCCGTGGTTCCAGGTCGTCGGGCTGGTCAATCCGCACGACATCATGTTCTATGACGCGACGGGCAAGCAGGCCGAAAGCCGTCCCGATCCGAACATCCTGGGGCCGCTGCGCCGCGAGCCCGGCGACCCGCTCTACGAGGTCGACAACAAGTTCGACCTGCCCGAGAGCTTCTACAAGGACGACCTCAGCACCAAACCCGAGGCGCACCGCGCGATCGTGCGGCTCAACGACCTCTTCTACGGCACCATGCGCCACGACGACGAGGAAAGCTGGCACCGCTTCATCAACTATTATTACAACTGCCTGCGCGACGTCGACCGGCGGCTCGGGCAATTGCTCTGGGCGCTCAAGGAGAGCGGGCAGATCGACAATACGATCATCATCTACACCAGCGACCATGGCGAGCGCGCGGGCGCGCACGGGATGCGCCAGAAGGGCGCGACCATGTACCGCGAAGAGGTGAATATCCCGATGATCATCGCCCACCCCGACGTCGCGGGCGGGCGCACGACCAAGGGGCTGATGGGCGCGATCGACATCGCGCCGACGCTGATGAGCCTCGCGGGCCTTTCCGCCGACGAGCAGGCGAACCGCTTCCCCGGCCTGCCGGGCCTCGACGTGTCGGGCCTGCTGACCGCGCCGACCGCGCCGACCGAGCGCGACCGGCAGGGGCATCTCTTCAACTATGCCGTCGTCCATTATTGGGAGCCGACGAAGGACCGGACCGCGACGCTGCCGTCGGGCGAACCCGACTATTCCAAACGCTTCGATCTGACCAAGCGGCGCCTGCACCGCGGCGTCCACGACGGGCGCTACAAGTTCGCGCGCTATTTCGCGCCGGCGCACCACAATATGCCGGCCGACTGGAAGGCGCTGACCGCGATGAACGACCTCGAGCTCTACGACACCCACGCCGACCCGGGCGAGATCGTCAACCTCGCGAACGACCCGAAGCACAGGAAGGATGTCCTGCGCCTCAACAAGATGGCGAACGCGCTGATCAAGCGCGAGGTGGGTATCGACGACGGCCGCGAATATCCGGGGCCGACCGAGATGTACAACCAGCCGGTTTAGAATAGACTCGTCATTGCGAGGAGCCGCAGGCGACGAAGCAATCTCCAGCTATCGACCCGCCTCGCCGATAGCTGGAGATTGCTTCGCTCCGCTCGCAATGACGATTCCATTCAATGTCACGCCGCTCTAGCGGCTCCAGCGCGCGAAGATGGCGGTGGGGAGGAGCAGCCCGCGCGCTTCTTCGCGCACCGCGAGTTCGCCGCATTCGACCGTGCCGGGCAGGTCGGCGAAGCACTGCGCGAGCAGTTCGCCGATCGCCAGCGCCGACATGCGCACGGCATAGACGGTCAGGAACAGCGCGCGGCTGTCGGCGTCGAGCAGCTGGCGGCAATCGGCGAGCAGCGGCGCCAGCCCCTCCTCGATCTGCCAGCGCTCATTGTTGGGGCCGCGGCCGAATTTCGGGGGGTCGAGCAGGATCGCGTCGTAGCGCCGCCCGCGCCGCACCTCGCGCGCCGTGAATTTCCCCGCATCGTCGACGATCCAGCGGATCGGCTTCTCGGCCATTCCCGCGAGCGCGGCATTGTCGCGCGCCTGGGCGACCGATTTCTTCGACGCGTCGACATGGGTGACCGTCGCCCCCGTCGCGGCGAGCGCCTGGCTGCCGACCCCGGTGTAGCCGAAGAGGTTGAGGAAGGCCGGGTCGGCCTTGTCGGCGGTGCATTCGCGCAGCCAGTCCCACACCGGCGCCATGTCGGGAAAGAAGCCCAGATGCCGGAACGGCGTGCAGGAGGCGGTGAAGCGCGTCTCGCACCAACCGAGCGGCCAGCCCTCGGCGGGAACGGGCCTATGGAAATACCAGCGTCCGCCGCCATCCTCATCCGACGCGGGGACGAACTCGCCGTCGGCCTCGTCCCACGCGCTCGCAGGCAGCGCCGGCGCCCACATCGCCTGGGGTTCGGGGCGGATGAAGCGATAGCGGCCATAGCGTTCGAGCTTGCGCCCGCCGCCGCTGTCGATCAGCCCATAATCCTCCCACGCCTCGCCGATGAGCGTGCGCAAGGGAAGCAGGTCAGCCACGGGCCGCTTCGGCGAGGATATGGGCCTTCACCGCGTCATAATCGCCGGGGAGCTTCTCGTAGCGCTCCTCGCGGTCGAACAGATTGCCGAGCCGCGCCGGCAGCGGTGGGCGCACGCCGGTCGCGCGCTCGACCGCATCGCGGAACTTCGCCGGATGCGCGGTCGCCAGCGTCACCACCGGCACGGCAGGACCGATGTCGAGATCGCGCGCGGCCGCCAGCCCGACCGCGCTGTGCGGGTCGATGATCTGCCCGCCATGCTCCTGCGCCCAGCGCAGCGCGAGCGCCATCGCGTCGCCGTCGATCCGTGCGCTGGAGAACAGCCCGCTCGCCCCGCGCAGCATGTCGGCGGGGATCGTCATCGCGCGGCTTTTGTCGAACTCGCCCATCATGGCCGAGATCGCCGCGCCGTCGCGGCCCGAAAGATCGAAGAGCAACCGCTCGAAATTGCTGCTGACCTGGATGTCCATGCTCGGCGTCGCGGTCGGCGTCACCGTGCCGGCGCTGTAATCGCCGCTGGTCAGCGCGCGGTGGAGAATGTCGTTGACGTTGGTCGCGACGACCAGCCTTGCCACGGGCAGCCCCATCTGCGCCGCAACATAGCCCGCGAAGATGTCGCCGAAATTACCGGTCGGCACGCTGAACGCGATTGCGCGGTCGGGCGCGCCGAGGCGGACGGCGGCGTAGAAATAATAGACGATCTGCGCCATCAACCGCGCCCAGTTGATGCTGTTCACCGCCGACAGCGTGACCTGGCTCCGCGCCTCCGCGTCGCCGAACAGCCGCTTCACCATCGCCTGCGCGTCGTCGAAGCTGCCGTCGATCGCGATATTGTGGACGTTCGGCGCGAGCACCGTCGTCATCTGCCGCCGCTGCACGTCGCTGACCC
The DNA here is from genome assembly GCF_002277025.1 of Sphingopyxis sp. GW247-27LB. GTDB lineage: Bacteria > Pseudomonadota > Alphaproteobacteria > Sphingomonadales > Sphingomonadaceae > Sphingopyxis. The sequence goes on along the minus strand of NZ_NIWD01000002.1, from coordinate 162,223 downwards.
GGCCTTCGGGATGGAGCATGAAGATGCGGATATGCTCGCGCCCCGCCACCGCCTCGATCGCCGCCGATCCGGTGTCGCCCGACGTCGCGCCGACGATCGTGATGTCGGTGTCGCCGCCCGCGAGGAAGGTCTCGAAAAGCTGACCGAGCAATTGCAGCGCGACGTCCTTGAACGCCAGCGTCGGCCCGTGGAACAATTCGAGCAGCCAGTGGCGATGGTCGAGCTGAACGAGCGGGGTCACCGCGTCGTGGCCGAAACGGCCATAAGCGGCGGTGCACAGCCGCCGCAGTTCGTCCTCGGAGAGCACCCCGACGACGAAGGGCGCCATGATCCGCACCGCGGTTTCGACATAATCGAGGCCCGCGAGCGCGCGAATCTCGTCGGCGCTCAGCCGCGGCCATTGCGCCGGCACATAGAGCCCGCCGTCGCCGGCGAGGCCGGCGAGCGTGGCGGCACGAAAATCGAGGGTCGGCGCAGAGCCGCGCGTGCTGATATAATCCATGGCGGGAATGCGCCTAAAACGATTCCGCGCCAAAGGGAACATCCGCCGATGCGTGGAAGGCGACAAAAGCGAAAAGCCGTCCCCTGTCCCTCGTCATGCTGAACTTGTTTCAGCATGACGAAGATGGAAGGTGCCCCGGCTCAGCGCTGCAAGCGGCGGCGAACTGCCAATATGTAGATGACCACCGCCGCGAGGGCAAAAAGGAACCATTGCACCGCATAGGCAAGATGATTGTTGGGCAGGTCGGCGCCGTTCGGCACCGCGCTGGCGCGCAGGCCCGCGACTGGCGCATCGGCGACGAGCATCGCGCGCGCGGGCGCCGCCTTGCCGGTCAGCCGCGCGATCAGGCTCGGCTGCTCGGGGCCGGGCACGATCGTTCCCGCCACGATCCCGCCACTCCATTTCGGCGGCGTGAAATCGTCGGCGATACCGACATCGACCAGCACGCCGGGCCCCTCTGCGCCAGTGCGGCAGTCGGCGACCATGCGGATGCCCGATTTTCCGGCACGGTCGGTACCGCTGCGCGGATCCCAGCGCACCGGTTCGAGGCAGGTCACGCTGCTCTTGCGAAAAAGCAGCGCGTCGGGGACCGGCGGCAGCTCGGGATAGGCGACCGTCGCCGACATCGCGCGGTTCCGATCGTAGAGCGCGATCAGCGCCTCCTTCTCGCCCTTGCGCTGAAGCTGCCACACGCCGAGCGCGACCATGACCGCGGCGGCGGCGATCACGAGCAGCGTCGGGATCAGCGGCCAGCGGCGCGCGGGAGCGGCGGGATCAGTCATGCGGTTCCTCCTCCACGCGGCGGCCTTCGGCGGCCTGGCGCTGGTGCTCGCTCGCGAGGAGCGCCGCCTTGCCGACGCGCAGGCCGTAGACCACGGCAAGCGCGGTCAGCGGTATCCACAGGATGACATGAACCCACAGCGGCGGGTGCAGCAGCGCGTCGAGCGTCAGCGCGAGCGCGATCAGCAGCGCGCCGACGATCAGGGTCAGAAAGGCCGCGGGCCCGTCGCCGACATTGTAGCGGCCATAGTCGAGCCCGCAGGCGTCGCACTTCGCGCGGAACTTCACCGGCCCGTCGAACAGGGTCGGCGCGCCGCATTCGGGGCAGAGACCAAAAAGGGCAGCGCGCGCAATCGGCGGCTGCCCCTTTGGATTGGAATCGCTGTCCGGCAATTTAGTGCGCAGCGACCGGCGCGCCCCAGCCGCCCCAGACATAGACGATGATGAAGAGGAACAGCCACACCACGTCGACGAAGTGCCAGTACCAGGCCGCGGCTTCGAAACCGAAGTGCTGCTGCGGCGTGAAATGGCCCTTGTAGGTGCGGACGAGGCAGACGATCAGGAAGATCGTGCCGACGAGCACGTGGAAGCCGTGGAAGCCGGTCGCCATGAAGAAGGCCGAGGTATAGTTGATCGTGCCGAAGGGGAACGGCGCCTCGGCATATTCATAGGCCTGGATCGAGCTGAAGGTCAGGCCGAGGATGATCGTCAGCCACAGCCCCTTCTTCAGCCCTTCGCGGTCGCCGTGGATCAGCGCGTGGTGCGCCCAGGTGATCGTGGTGCCCGAGCAGAGCAGGATCAGCGTGTTGAGCAACGGCAGCGAGAAGGCGTCGATGACGTGGATGCCCTTCGGCGGCCACTGGGTGATCGCCGCAGCGCCATCCTGGCCGAACAGCGAGGACACCGCGCCGTCGACGATCTCGACCGGCACCGGGAACAGCGAGAAATCGAACCACGCCCAGAACCAGCCGACGAAGAACATGACTTCCGACGCGATGAACAGGATCATGCCGTAGCGCAGGTGAAGCTGCACCACCGGCGTATGGTCGCCGGCATGCGCCTCGTTGATGACGTCGGCCCACCATTGGAAGAAAGTCAGGATCACGCCCGCGACGCCCAGACCGAACACCCATTTGCCCGCGCCGCCGAAATAGTCGGCGTGCATCCACATCACGCCGCCGAAGAACATGACGAGCGCCGCGATCGAGCCGATCATCGGCCAGACGCTGGGGTTTACGAGGTGATAGTCATGATGTTTGGCACCGGCCATGTCATTATTCCCGTTTAGCTGCCCCAGCATCGCGATTCCCCATCGCCCGCCGGTCCTTGAAGACTCTCGATCGCGGCCTTAGCTCGCCTTTTTGCCCTCGTCCACAGGGTAGAAGGTGTAGCTCAGCGTGATTTCCTGAATGTCGCGCGCATCGAGGTCGTCCTTGATCTTCGGATCGACGAAGAAGAGCACCGGCATGCGAATCTGCTCGCCCGGCTGCAGGGTTTGCTGGGTGAAGCAGAAGCACTGGATCTTGGTGAAATATTTGCCCGCCTGATCGGGCGTGACGTTGAAGGTCGCGGTGCCGGTGATCGGGTGCGGCGAATTATTCTGGGCGATGAAGATCGCCATGTCGCGCGCGCCGATGCTCACCGTGTCGGTCGGATGCTCGGGATAGAATTTCCAGGGCAGCTTGGGCGAGACGTTGGCGTCGAAGCGCACCGAGATGGTGTCGCTGAGGACCTTCGGCTGCTCCGCGGCGGCGACCGGGTCGTAGCGCTGGGTCGTCCCGCCGAAGCCGGTGACCTTGCAGAACAGATTATAGAGCGGCACCGCGGCGAAGCCGAGCCCGACCATCGCCGCCGCCAGCAATCCCGCCAGCCCGGCGGTCCGGAGATTTCTCGAACGGATCGCGTCGCCGCTCATCAGTGCACCATCCGCGCCATGGTGATGAAGAAGAAGAGCAGCGCCAGCGCGCCGAGAATCCACGCCATCAGATTGGCGCGGCTCCGCTGGCGGCGGCGATATTCGGCTTCGTCGAAGGGTTCGGGGGTCGGGTCCTGGGTCATAGCGGCCATATATGGTCGGCGACAACGGCGCCGAACAGGATGAAGAGATAGGCGATCGAATAGGCGAACAGCCGCTTTTCGGGGCGCATCGCATCGCTCGCGCCCGTCTGCCGCACCCCGACCTGCACCGACAGCGCCACGAAGAGCGCAGACAGCAGGATCGCGGTCCAGCCATAGAGCGCGCCGGTGTAACCGAGCGGCCAGGGCGCGATCGCCGCCGCCGCCATGATCAGCGCATAGAAGAGGATCTGGCGACGCGTCGAGCGCTCGCCCGCCACCACCGGCATCATCGGGATTCCCGCCGCGGCATAGTCCGAGCGCACGAACAGCGCGAGCGCCCAGAAGTGCGGCGGCGTCCACAGGAAGATGAGGAGGAAGAGCATCACCGGCAGCGGCGCGACCGATCCGGTCGCCGCGACCCAGCCGATCAGCGGCGGAAAGGCGCCCGCCGCGCCGCCGATCACGATATTCTGCGGCGTCCGGGGCTTGAGCCACATGGTGTAGACAAGGACGTAGAAGAGGATCGAGACGGTCAGCAGCGCCGCGGCCTGCCAATTGGCGGCGAACAGCATCAGGAAGACCGAAAAGGCGGCGAGCCCGACCCCGAAATGGAGCGCGGTCTGCGGGTCGAGCCGGCCCGCCGGAAGCGGCCGGTTCGCGGTCCGCTTCATCTTCGCGTCGAGCCCCGCCTCATACCATTGGTTGAGCGCCCCCGACGCGCCCGCGCCGAGCGCGATCGCGAGGATCGAGGAGAAGCCGAGCACCGGATGGACATGCCCCGGTGCCGCGAGCAGCCCGCACAGCGCCGTGAAGACGACGAGCGACATCACGCGCGGTTTGGTCAGCGCGAACAGGTCGCGCCAATCCGCGGGCAGCGTCATTTCGCCGTGTGTCAGGCTCTGCGCCAATTCATCCTCCGGCCGGATGGGCAGACCCCCTGCCGGATGTAGCAGGGGGTCATACCGATCAGGCGATACGCGGCAGTTCGTTGAACTGGTGGAACGGCGGCGGGCTCGACAGCGTCCATTCGAGCGTCGTCGCGCCCTCGCCCCACGGATTGTCCGCCGCCTTCTTGCCCGCGACGAACGCATAGACGAGGTTCAGGAAGAAGAAGAACATGCCGACGGCCATGATCGCATAGCCGATCGACGAGATATGGTGCCAATAGGTGAAGGCTTCCGCATAGTCGGGATAGCGGCGCGGCATGCCCTGCTGGCCCAGGAAGTGCTGGGGGAAGAACAGGATGTTGACGCCGATGAAGAAGATCCAGAAGTGGAGCTGGCCCAGGACCTCGCTGTACATCCGGCCCGACATCTTCGGGAACCAGTAATAGAAGCCCGAGAACAGCGAGAAGACCGCGCCGAGCGAGAGCACATAGTGGAAGTGCGCGACGACATAGTAAGTGTCGTGCAGGTTGGTGTCGACGCCGCCGTTGGCGAGCACGACGCCGGTCACGCCGCCGACCGTGAACATGAAGATGAAGCCGAGCGCCCAGACCATCGGCGTCTTGAAGCTGAGCGAGCCGCCCCACATGGTGGCGATCCAGCTGAAGATCTTGATGCCGGTCGGGACCGCGATGACCATCGTCGCGGCGGTGAAGTACATCTTCAGGTTCACGCTCATGCCGACGGTGAACATGTGGTGCGCCCACACGATGAAGCCGACGACGCCGATCGCGACCATCGCATAAGCCATGCCGAGATAGCCGAACACCGGCTTGCGGCTGAAGGTCGAGATGACCTGGCTGACGATGCCGAAGCCCGGCAGAATCATGATGTAGACTTCGGGGTGGCCGAAGAACCAGAAGAGATGCTGGTAGAGCACCGGATCGCCGCCGCCCGTCGCATCATAGAAGGTGGTGCCGAAGTTGCGGTCGGTCAGCAGCATGGTGATCGCGGCGGCGAGAACGGGCAGCGCGAGCAGCAGCAGGAAGGCGGTGACCAGCACCGACCACACGAATAGCGGCATCTTGTGCAGGGTCATGCCCGGCGCGCGCATGTTGAAGATGGTGGTGATGAAGTTGATCGCGCCGAGAATCGACGCCGCGCCCGCGAGGTGGACTGAGAAGATCGCCATGTCGACCGCGGGGCCGACCGATCCGCTGGTCGACAGCGGCGCGTAAAGCGTCCAGCCGGTGCCCGCGCCGAGGCCGCTGCCGCCGGGGAAGAACATCGAGGCGACGAGCATGACGAACGCGACGGTGGTCAGCCAGTAGCTGATGTTGTTCATGCGCGGGAAGGCCATGTCGGGCGCGCCGATCATCAGCGGCACGAACCAGTTGCCGAAGCCGCCGATCATCGCCGGCATGACCATGAAGAAGATCATGATCAGCCCGTGCGCGGTGATCAGCACGTTCCAGAAATGCTTCGCCTGCGTGTCGCCGGCGGCGGGGTCGAAGAATTGCGCCCAGCCGTGCAGATACTGGATGCCCGGCTCGGCGAGTTCGAGGCGCATCATCCCCGACATGACACCGCCGACGATGCCGGCGATGATCGCGAAGATCAGGTAGAGCGTGCCGATGTCCTTGTGGTTGGTCGACATGAACCAACGGACGAAGAAGCCGGGCTTGTGGTCATGGTCGTCGTGCGCATGATCGTGGCCGTGGGCGGGTGCAGTCGCTGCGATATCGGTCATCTGTCGGACCCCTTGTCTTTAATTCTTGGCGGCCGGGGCGGCGGCGGGAGCCGCAGCCGGCGCGGGTTCGGTCGTGGCGGCGGGGGTCACGGTCGCGGCTGGCACCGGACCGGCCGGCGCGGGCGCGGCGGCGGCGGGCGCTGCCGCCTGCGGGTCGGGATTGCCGCCCTTCGAGCGGACCCACGCCTTCCACTTGTCCATCGGCAGCGCCTCGACCGCGATGGGCATATAGCCATGGTCGACGCCGCACAGTTCGGAGCACTGGCCGTAATAGACGCCCGGCTTGTCGACGGTGAAGGTGGTTTCGTTGGCGCGGCCGGGAACCGCGTCCATCTTGGTCCACAGCGCGGGAACCGCGAAGCTGTGGATCACGTCGGCACCGGTGATGATCAGCTTCACCTGCTTGCCGACCGGCACGACCATGCGGTTGTCGACGGCGAGGTGATAGGGCTCGCCGGCGGTCTCGGCCTGGTCCTCGGTCAGCATCTTCGACACATATTCGCCGATGCCCTGGTCGGGATAGGCATAGCCCCAATACCATTGGTAGCCGGTGACCTTGATCGTCAACGCGTCCTTCTTCGGCGGCTCATACTGCTGCGCGAGCAAGCGGATCGACGGCACCGCGATCACCGCGAGGATCAGGACGGGGATCGCGGTCCAGATGACCTCGATGAAGGTGTTGTGCGTCGTCTTCGACGGCACCGGGTTCGCGGCGGCGCGGTAGCGGACGACGACCCAGAGCAACAGACCGAGGACGAGGAGCGAGATGACCGTGATCACCGGCAGAAGGATATAGTGATTGAACGTATAAGCCGTCTCGCCGACCGGGCTGACCTGCGGCTGGAAATTGATGCCGCCGTCGACCGGCTGGCCAACGCCGGGGGTCGGCTTCATCGGCACATAGGTCGCGTCGCCGGCGGGCACGGCGGCGGTCGTCGTGGCCGGAGCCGGCATCGTCGCGGCCGCATCGGGGGCGGCCGGCGCCGGAGTCGCCATCGTGGTCGCAGCCGGGGCCGCGGCGGGCGCCGCCGCCGGGGCCTGCGCATGCCCAGCGCCCATCGCTCCAAGCGACAAGGCTGCCGCAATACCAAGGGTTTTCAAGCTCTTCATAAGGATAGTGCCGCCCGTTGCCTGTTGTGTTCTCGATCCTCCAGCCTATCCGAACCGGCCGCCGGACACGGGTCGCGACGGCCGAAGGACAGGCTGAATCTCGCGGGCGCTATAGACCCGCTTGCCGCTTGCCTCAAGCATCTCTAACACTATTTTGCGGCTGGCAAATCCGCGCCGCCAAAACCCGGTCGCCCGCGCGGGCGACGATAGGAAAAAGACCGATCTCCCGATGACCGACGACGAAATCCTGGCCGAGTTCCGCGCCGCCGACGCCCTGCTGCACGGACACTTCCTCCTCTCCTCGGGCCGCCACAGCGAATATTATCTGCAGTGCGCGCGCGTGCTGATGGACACCGACCGCGCCGGCCGCCTCGCCTCCGCGCTCGCCGCGAAGCTGCCGCGCGAGCTCAAGCAGGCGATCGATCTCGTGGTCTCGCCGGCGATGGGCGGTGTGATCATCGGGCACGAAATGGGCCGCGCCCTCGGCAAGCCCGCGATCTTCGTCGAACGCCCCACCGGCACCTTCGAGCTGCGCCGCGGCTTCGCGATCGACCGGGGCGCGAAAGTGCTGATGGTCGAGGATGTCGTCACCACCGGCCTCTCGTCGCGCGAGGCGATGGAGGCGGTGCGCGCCGCTGGCGGCGAGGTGGTCGCCGAGGCGGCGCTCGTCGACCGCTCGGCGGGCAGCGTCGATCTGGGCGTGCCCTTCTATCCGCTCGTCGCGATCAACTTCCCGACCTACGCCGAGGACGAGCTTCCCGAGCATCTCGCGGCGTCGCCCGCGGTCAAGCCGGGGAGTCGGGCGGCGGCATGAGCGCCCCCCTCCCCTCCGGCGCGCGGCTGCGGCTCGGCGTCAACATCGACCATGTCGCGACGATCCGCAACGCGCGCGGCGGCGACCATCCCGACCCGGTGCGCGCCGCCGAGATCGTCGCGGCGGTCGGCGGCGACGGCATCACCGCGCACCTGCGCGAGGACCGGCGCCACATCCGCGACGACGACCTCGCGCGCATCCAGGCCGCGACCGACCTGCCGCTGAACCTCGAAATGGCGGCGACCGACGAGATGCTCGCCATCGCGCTGCGCCACGCGCCGCACGCCGCCTGCATCGTTCCCGAGAAGCGCGAGGAGCGCACGACCGAAGGCGGGCTCGACGCCGCGGGCCAGCACAACCACCTCGCGCCCATCGTGTCGCGCCTGTCCGACGCCGGCATCCGCGTCAGCCTGTTCATCGAGCCCGACCCGCGCCAGATCGAGGCGGCGATGCGGCTGAAGGCGCCGGTGGTCGAATTCCACACCGGCCGCTACGCCCATTGCGAGGGCGAGGAACGCGCCGCCGAGCTCCGCCGCCTCGCCGACGCCGCCGCGCTCGCGTGGAAAAACGGCATCGAACCGCACGCGGGCCACGGGCTGACCTATGACAATGTCGTGCCGGTCGCCGCGATCCCGCAGCTCGCCGAGCTGAACATCGGCCATTATCTGATCGGCGAGGCGATATTTACCGGACTCGAAGACGCGGTGCGCCGGATGCGCGGGTTGATGGACGAGGCGCGAGGGTGAAGAATTTCGTCATTGCGAGGAGCCGAAGGCGACGCGGCAATCTCCAGCTATCGGCCCAGCTCGCGGCCGATAGCTGGAGATTGCTTCGCTTCGCTCGCAATGACGGCATTGGGTTGATGGCATGATCATCGGTCTCGGCTCCGACCTCTGCAATATCGAGCGCATCCAGGCGTCGCTCGACCGTTTCGGCGAGCGTTTCGAAAATCGCGTCTTCACCGAGGTCGAGCGCGCCAAGGCGGCGCGGCGGCCCTTCACGCGCGCGGGCACCTATGCCAAGCGCTTCGCCGCCAAGGAGGCCTTCTCCAAGGCGGTCGGGACCGGCTTCAAGCGCGGCGTGTTCATGAAGGACATCGGGGTCGTCAACGCGCCTTCGGGGGCGCCGACGCTTGCGCTCACCGGCGGCGCAGCAGACCGGCTCGCGCAGATGGTCCCGGCGGGGCATCGCGCGCATATCCACCTGACATTGACCGACGACCACCCCTGGGCGCAGGCCTTCGTCATCATCGAAGCGATCAAGGACGAATAATGGCGAAGAAGAAGAAGGCCGACGACGAGGGAAGCTGGGGCAAGCTGATCCGCGATATCGTGGTGATATTGCTGCTCGTGCTCGGCATCCACAGCTGCGTCGCCAAACCCTTCTATATCCCGTCGGATTCGATGATGCCGACCCTGCGCAACGGCGACCGGCTGATCGTCAGCAAATATCCCTATGGCTGGTCCTATGCCTCGGTGAGTTTCCACCTCGCGCCCAAGGTCGAGGGCCGGTTGTTCGGAGCGCTGCCGCAGCGCGGCGATATCGTCGTGCTCGAACATCCGGTAACCCGCATCGACTATATCAAGCGCGTCATCGGCCTGCCCGGCGACACGATCGAGCTCAAGGGCGGCGCGCTGATCATCAACGGCAAGCCGATCAGGCGCGAGGTTCAGCCGATGCTGACGATCCCCGCCGATCCCAATCTGCCCGGCCCCGACAGCAGCCTGTTCCGCTTCGTCACCCGCGACGCGAAGGGACGCGAGGTGCTCGAACTGCCGATCGTGCGCGAGACGCTGCCCGGCGGCGCGACCTTCGACACGATCGACATGGGACCCGGCTATGCGACCGACGATTACGGGCCGGTCAAGGTGCCCGCGAACCATCTGTTCCTGATGGGCGACAACCGCGACGGCAGCGCCGACAGCCGAGTCTCGGTCGACCGCAAGGGGCTGGGCGGACCCGTCCCCTTCGACGCGATCGCCGGGCGCGCCGAGATCATCAGCTTTTCGACCGACGGCACCACCGAATGGTATAATCCGCTGAGCTGGTTCGAGGGGCTGCGATCGGGCCGCGCCGGAACCGATCTCAGGCCCGAGCGTGAGAGCAGCGGCAACAGGGAGTGACGCGATGGCGGAGAGGAAAGAGCGCGCCGCGGCGCAAGCCAAGGCGAGCGCCGAGGCCCCCGGCCCCACCGAGATCCGCAGCCAGCTCGTCCGCACCGAACTGTTGAGGGCGGGCGTCTGGTTCGGCCTCGCGCTGCTGATCGGCGCGTGCATCATCCTGATCCAGCCGATCCTGCTGATCTTCGCGGGCATCGTCATGGCGTCGATGCTCGACGGCGGCACCCGCCTGCTCGGCCGGGTGCTGCCGATCGCGCGCGGCTGGCGCCTGCTGATCGTCTGCCTGTCGCTCGTCGCCTTCCTGACCTGGACGATCCTGTTCGCGGGTTCGCAGATCGCCGATCAGGCCGCGACCCTGCAAAAGGTGGTGATGGGACAGGTCGAACGCATCGCGGCGTGGGCCAGCGATCATGGCATGGGCAATCTCCAGCTCGACACCAAGACGATCACCGACAATCTCGCCGGCACGGTCGGGCGCGTGACCGCCGCCGTCGGCACCGTGCTCGGCGCGCTGACCAGCCTCGTCATGATCCTGGTGCTCGGCATCTTCCTCGCGATCGAGCCGCGCCTCTACGAGCGCGGCGTCGCGTGGATGCTGCCGATGAAATCGCGCGAGAATTTCTACATCACCACCGCGCGCATGGGCTTTACCTTGCGGCGGCTGATGGCGGGGCGGCTGCTCGGCATGCTCGTCGAGGGCGTCGGCACCTGGCTCGCCTGCCTCGCGGTCGGCATTCCGATGGCGGCACTGATGGGCCTCTTGACCGGCCTGCTCGCCTTCATTCCCAACATCGGGGCGATCGTCTCGGGCGTGCTGCTCGTCCTCGTGGGCTTCTCGGCGGGGACCGACACCGGCCTTTACGCGATCATCATCTATTTCGTCGTCCAGACGGTCGACGGCTATCTGATCGTCCCGATGGTCGCAAAGCAAACGGTCGACCTCGCCCCCGCGCTTGTTCTCGCCGCGCAGATCTTGTTCGGCGCGCTGCTCGGCATCATGGGGCTGTTCCTCGCCGACCCGATCGTCGCGATGATCAAGGTCGCGCTGGAGCGCGAGGCCGAACGCAACGCCGGGGCGCAGGGCAAGGTAGCAAAATAACGTCATCCCAGCTTTCGCCGGGACGACGATCGGTTACTGCTGCGGCATGCCCGGCGGAGGGCCGCCGGGTCCACCGGGGCCGCCCTGCATCATTTGCTGCTGCTGCATCATCTGCTGCATCGCGCGCACCTCGGCTTCGGAGCGGAAGTCGATCAGCGTCACGTCGAAATGCAGCGTGCTGCCCGCGGGGATCGGCCCCACGGCGCGGTCGCCGTAGCCGAGCTGCGGCGGGATGGTGATCTTGTACTCACCGCCCTTTTTCATCCGGGTCAGTGCTTCGGAAAAGCCGGGAACGACTTGCGACACCTGCATCGGCGCCTGTTCGTTGGCGTCGAAGACCGTGCCGTCGTCGAGCTTACCTTCATATTTCACCAGCACGATGTCGGCCTTGGTCGGGCTCGCGCCCGTGCCCTCCTTGACGACCTCGAAGCCGATGCGCGGGGTGCTATGGACCGCGAAGGCAACCGCCGCCGCGACCAGCACCGCCAGGCCGATCCACAGCAGCCACAGCCCGCCCTTGCCCACCGGGCGCAATGGAACCGTCGTCACACTCATCGTCGCTGATCCTTCGCTGGCGCCCGCGGGCGCGAATGTCGGGCCCGCCTATAGGCGGAGGGGGCGCGGGCGGTCCAGTGGCAATCGCGAGGCCCGCGGGGATCGACAGACCAGCATGTCCCCTTGTAAGCGCATGGGACCGCCGGCCCGCGGAAGCGTGCTTGCGGGTACCGATCGAATGGTGATATATAAATTCGACATATTGATATATGACACCGCTTCCCATTGAAGCCAAGCCAGCCCGACAAGGCAAGGATGCCCCGCCGCCCATGACCGCGAATACCGCAATTTTCATCGACCCCCGCGATTCGGTCGCCACCGCGCTGCGCGACCTCGAGGCCGGCGAGCGGCTCGCCGTCGCGGGCGGGGTTGCGTTGACCGAACCCGTGGCACGCGGGCACAAGATCGCCGTCGTCGACATCGCCGCCGGCGCACCGGTCATCAAGTTCGGCTTCCCGATCGGCACGGCGAAGGCGGCGATCGCGCGCGGCGCGCATGTCCACAGCCACAATATGGCGACCGCGCTCAGCGCGGAGGGCGGCCATGACTATCGCCCGGCGGCCGATCCGGCGACGCCGCTTTCCGACCCGCCGACCTTCCTGGGCTATCTGCGCGCCGACGGACGCGCGGCGACGCGAAACGAGATCTGGGTGCTGCCGACCGTCGGCTGCGTCGCGCGCATCGCGGCCAAGATCGCCGAGGCGGCCGACCGGCGGCATCGCGGCCGGGTCGACGGGGTGCACGCCTTCACCCATCCCTTCGGCTGCTCGCAGCTCGGCGACGATCTCGACGGCACGCGCGCGATCCTCGCGGCGCTGGCGTCGCACCCCAATGCCGGCGGGGTGCTGCTCGTCGGGCTCGGCTGTGAATCGAACCAGATCGACCGGCTGATCGAGGCGATCCCGCCCGAGGCGCGCGGCCGCGTGCGGAGCCTGCGCGCGCAGAGCGCGGGCGACGAGGTCGACGAAGGCCTGGCGCTGATCGACGAGCTCGTCGAAGCGGCCGCAACGGCAAAGCGCGGACCGCTGCCGCTCGGCAAACTGGTCATAGGGGTCAAGTGCGGCGGGTCTGACGGGCTCAGCGGGCTGACCGCCAACCCGCTCGTCGGGCGGATGAGCGACGCGGTGACCGGGGCCGGCGGCCAGGCGATCCTGACCGAGATCCCGGAGATTTTCGGCGCCGAGCATCTGCTGATGGCGCGCGCCGCCGATCGCGAGACCTTCGAGGCGATCGGACGGCTGGTCGACGGCTTCAAGACCTACTTCACCGCGCATGGCGAGCCGGTTTCGGAAAATCCGTCGCCGGGCAATATCGCGGGCGGGCTGACGACGCTCGAGGAAAAGTCGCTCGGCGCGGTGCAGAAGGCGGGGCGCGCGGTGGTCACCGATGTGCTCGGCTATGGCGCGCGCGCGTCGAAGCCGGGGCTGACCCTGCTCGAGGCGCCGGGGAACGACGCCGTCTCCTCGACCGCGCTGTCGGCGGCGGGCGCGACGGTGATCCTGTTCACGACCGGGCGCGGGACGCCGCTCGGCTTTCCGGTGCCGACGATCAAGGTCGCATCGAACCACGAGCTCGCCGCGCGCAAGCCCGGCTGGATCGACTTCGACGGCGGGCAGGTGCTCGACGACGGGATGGACGCGGGCGCCGCCGCGCTGCTCGGGCTGATCGCCGAGGTCGCGTCGGGACGCGAGACGGCGGCCGAGCGCAACGGCGAACGCGAGATCGCGATCTGGAAGCGCGGCGTGACGCTGTAACCCGCCCGTTGCGCGCCACGCTCGCGGCGCCTCCCGTTCCCATCGCCGCGGAACACCGATGCCCGCTTCGCGGGCGCGGGATCGGCTGAAAATATAATAATACTAACAACTAAGGCGCGGACGACCGGCGGCGCTTGTCCGTGGTGCCGCGTGCGTCAGGCTTTTCCGACCCGATCGCTCGTCTTTTTCGGCACCCGGCGTCGAAAAATCTGTTGCCATTGCCATGTCAATTACTGTATCTGAAATATCAGATAAGGGCGGTGCGATTTCTGACGACACTGCCGTTTCCCTGTGGAGGAGGTTTTCATGTCTGTTTTCAAGCGCATCCTGACCGGCGGCATTGCCGCGTCGGCCCTGAGTGTCGGCCTGTCCACGGCCGCCCTGGCCCAGACCGAGTCGGCCGATGCGCCGCAGCCGGCCGCCGAAGAACAGGGCGACGCGATCGTCGTCACCGGCATCCGCGCCAGCCAGCGCGCCTCCATCGACCTCAAGCGCGAGAATATCGCGGTCGTCGATTCGATCGTCGCCGAGGACCTCGGCAAGCTGCCCGACCAGAATGTCGCCGAATCGCTCCAGCGCATCGCGGGCGTGACGATCGAGCGCAACCGCGGCGAAGGGCGCTTCGTGACCGTCCGCGGCTTCGGGCCGAAGTTCAACGCGGTGACCGTCAACGGCCGCACCCTCGCCACCGACAACAACGGCCGCGAATTCTCGTTCGACGTCCTGCCGTCCGAAGTGATTTCGGGCGCCGACGTCTATAAATCGCCGCAGGCCAACATCAACGGCGCGTCGATCGGCGCGACGGTCGACATCCGCACGATGCGGCCGCTCGACCAGCCCGCGGGGTTCAAGTTCGCGGGATCGGGCACGCTGCAATGGTCCGAGCTGTCGGACAAGTATAATCCCGAGGTCGCCGCGGTCGGCAGCTGGCGCAACGACGCCGGCAGCTTCGGCGTTTCGCTGTCGGCGGTCTGGGCGAAGCAGAAGAACCGCGACGACGAATTCACGATCGGCGCGGGCCATGTCCGCCGGTCGAGCACCGATTCCTACTATACCGCGGGCGGTGTCGCCGGCGCCCGCATCGGGCCCGATGTCGAGCCGTTCGCCAATGTCTCGATGCCCTCGAACCTCTCGCCCTTCTTCTTCGAGCGCGACCTGAAGCGCTGGGGCCTGAGCGGCGCGATCCAGCTTCGTCCGTCGGATCGCTTCACGGTGACGATCGACGGCCTCTACACCAAGTCGCGCTTCATCGAGCAGCAGACCGGCCTCGCCTACGACTTTTCGGGCGGCACGCTGGTCGAGCAGGTGGTCGAGGGCGGCAGCGTCGTCAATGGCGTCCAGACCGGCGGCGAAGCGGTGTACCAGCGCTATGTCGGCGGTTTCGTCGACGAGATCATCCAATATGACGACCGCGACGTCACGACGGACCAGCTCGGCGTCAACGTCGACTGGCAGGCGACCGACGATCTGAAGGTCCGGCTCGACATGTCGCTGTCGAACGCGCGCAAGCGCGGGGGCGAGAATAATCTGTTCACGACGATCCGCCGCAAGAACATCGACCATTGGTTCGACCGCCGCTCGGGCAGCCCGATCTACGATTATGGCTTCGACAGCCCCAATTACGCCAATGCGGCGACCAATCCGCAGGGACTGACCGCGCACTACTATATCTGGGGCGGCGGTGCGGAGGCCGACGACGAGATCCAGGAGTATCGCGGCGACCTCGAATGGAATCCGGGCGGCGGCGACCTGACGCTGGCCGGCGGCTTCATGGCTTCGTCGCGGATCAAGACGATCAACGGCTTCGAAATGCCCTTCGGCCAGCAATGCGCCTATTGCGGCTCCGACCGCGCGCTGCCCGAATCGCTGTTCCAGTCGACCAACCGCGATTTCTTCAGCGGCTATGACGGCAATATCCTGCACGACTGGATCATCTACGATCCGCGCGAACTGGTGAATGTCGTCGACGGTTACGCCGCGGCGGACGGGATCGCCTTCGACCCCGCCGTCCGCTCGGCTTCGGCCTCGTCGGTCATCAACGAAAGCGTTCGCGCAGCCTATCTGATGGCGTCGCTCGACACCGAGCTTGGCGGCATGCGGCTCGCGGTCAACGCCGGCGTGCGCTTCGAGGACACCGACTATACCTCGTCGGGGGCGTCGCGCACCGTGCTGAGCGCCAAGCCGCGCGTCGACCAGAACGGCAATCCGACGGGGCAGAACGACATCGTCGTGTCGGACATCATCCCGGTCAGCTTCCGCGGCAAATATCAGGACTGGCTGCCGTCGCTGAACGTGCGGCTCGACGTCACCGACAATCTGGTGCTGCGCTTCGCGGGATCGAAGGTGATGACCCGTCCGACGCTGACCGACCTGTCGCCGCGCCAGTCGATCCAGACCAATCCGGGCAACGAGACGATCCGCCGCGGCAACCCCGACCTGCAGCCCTTCCGCGCGTGGCAGGCCGAGGCTGGCGTGGAATGGTATTTCGCGCCCGAATCGCTGCTCAACGCGGCGGTCTTCTACAAGAAGATCGACAGCTTCGTGACGCTGATCACGACCCCGCAGACGGTCGACCAGATCACCTTCCAGGTCACCGTGCCGGGCAATGGCGACGGGGCGACGGTGAAGGGCTTCGAGCTCGGCTATCGCCAGTCCTTCGCCAACTGGCTGCCGGCGCCGTTCGATGGCTTCGGCGTCCAGACCAGCTTCAACTACACCAAGTCGAACGCCAATTATCCGAGCGTGGTGGCGGGGGCGACCTACAGCCTCGAGGGCCTTTCCAAATATTCCTACAGCCTCGTCGGCTATTATGAGAAATACGGGATCCAGGCACGCGTCGCCTACACCTATCGCGACGACTTCCTGCAGACCGCGGTGGGCCGCAACAGCGAACAGGAATATTTCAACGGTTACGGCCAGCTCGACGCGAGCCTGTCCTATGACCTGACCGACAATTTCACGATCTTCGCCGACGGGCTCAACCTGACGAATTCGAAGGAGTTCCTCTATTCGATGACGCCCGACCGCACCAAGGAATATCGCATGACCGGCCGGCGGCTGTCGTTCGGCGTGCGCGCGAAATTCTGACCCGATCCTCCCGGCGGCCACCCTCATGGCCGCCCCCTAGCACCGAGGGGTCTTCCGCATGTCGGAAGGCCCCTCTTTTTTTGCGACTATGTGTTTTGCGAGAACCCCTTGCGCCGGTTTTCGCCGGTGGCGGATATATCCCGCAGAAAGCCGGGGCCCAGAGGGTAGTCACGCGACGCCGGCTTTCTACCGCCCTGGGCCCCCGCTTTCGCGGGGGGTGCACAATGGGATGGCAACACCCGCTCTCTCCCCCAAAGGAGACGTCCTCGCGTGCGTTTTGGCAGGCGAGCGATGCCGCGCCGCGCAACCAGCCGTCAGCGGTCGATGGCGTGGAAGTCGAGGTGGTCGGTCAGGCGATAGATGCAGTCCATCGCCATCCACGTCCCGTCGGGGCCCGCGGCCGGGATCGGCTGCTGGAACCGCTGCATCAGCGCGATCCATTTCTGCACATGCGGGTTGGCGGCGTCGGCGCGCGCCTTCGCTTCGTCCGAATAACGGTCTTCGGCATCAATGATCATGAACAGGCGATTGCCCGCCCGATAGATTTCCATATTGGCGATCCCCGCCTCGCGGATCGAGCGCACGATCTCGACCGGCGCTTCGCCGGGGCGGTGCCAGCGTTCATAGTCGGCGATCAGTTCGGCATCGTCGACGAGATCGAGCGCGAGGCAGATGCGGCGGGTCATTCGCGTTCCCCTTCGGGTTTCAGGCAGGGGTGGGAGCATCGGCGCGGATCAGGCCCGCGGCGCGCAGGTCCGCCCAGAAGGCGGCGGGAATTTTCCGCTCGGTCAGCGCGACCGCCTCGCCAACGCGCGCGGCGCTGTTCATGCCGGGGATCACCGAAGCGACCTGCGGATGGGCGAGCGGGAATTGCAACGCGGCGGCGGCGAGCGGCACGCCATGCGTGTCGCACAGCGCCTCGATCGCCGCGACACGCGCGACGATTTCGGGTGAGGCGGGCTGATATTCGTAATGGAACGGCCCCGGCCCCTTCACGCCATGCGCGAGGATGCCGCTGTTGTAGGGGCCGCCGATGACCAGCCGGACACCGCGCGCCGCGCACAGCGGCAGGAAGCTGTCGAGCGCCCCCTGTTCGAGCAGCGTATAGCGGCCGGCGAGCAGCATCATGTCAAACTCGCCGGCGGCGAGCGCTTCCTCGCACACCTGCCATTCGTTGACGCCAAGCCCGATCGCGCCGACCGCGCCGCCGTCGCGCAGCTCGCGCAGCGCGCGGTAGCCGCCGTCCATCAGCTCGCGGAACAGCCGCGGGTGCGCGTCGCCATGCGCGTAGCGGCCGATGTCATGGACATAGAGGATGTCGATGCGCTCGCGACGCAGCCGCCGCCGGCTGTCCTCCCACGAGCGCATGACCGCGTCGTAGCTATAGTCGAACACGCTTTCATAGGGTTCGGGCGAGACGAAGGCCTGGCGCACCGCCGACAGGTCGGTGCCGGGCGCGACCGCGTCGAGCCGGCGCCCAACCTTGGTCGAGATGATGGTGCTTTCCTGGGGATCCGCCTCGGCGAGCGCGGCGCCGAGCCGCTTTTCGGCGAGTCCGAAACCATAGTGCGGCGCAACGTCGAAATAGCGGATTCCGGCATCGAGCGCGGCACGCACGGTCGCCGCCGCCGCCGCGTCGCTCATCGGCCGATAGAGATTGCCGAGCGTGGAGGCGCCGAAGCCGAGACGGCCGAGCGTCGCTTGGTCGAAGCGGTGGGCGGCAGGTGCGTTATCCATGGTCTGCGCCTAGTCTGATATCTCAAAAATCTCAATTCATATTTCAGATGGATGAGAGGGAAAGCAGCGCGTGACATTATCCGCTTCATCACCCCGGACTTGATCCGGGGTGACGACAAGGCAAGGCGGCAGACCGATCAGAACATGCCCAGAATGCGCTGCAACGCCGCCTGGAAGTGCGACGCGATCGCCGCTTCGGCGCGGTCGGGATCGCGGGCGACGAAGGCTTCGAGAATTTCGAGATGCTCGCCCAGCGTCCGCAGCGCGAGCGGCGCGGTGACGAGCCGGTCGAGACGGATCAGCGTGACATAATTCTTCAGCCGCTGCGCGGTCGTCTCGATCAGCGGATTGTTCATATTGGCGATCATGCTGCCGTGCAGTCCGACCTCGAGCACTTCGAGCGCCTCGAGCGCGCCGTCGGTCAGCCCCTCCTTCTCGATCCGCGTCATCAGCGCCTTGTGACCCGCGATCAGCTCGCGGGCCTTTTCGGCGTCGCCGGTTTCGGCATAGCGCCGCGCCGCCGCGCGCTCGATGATCGAACGGAACTGATAGGTGCTCCGCGCGAGTTCGAGGTCGGGCTTCAGGAACTGGATGCCCGAGCGCGGGTGGATGGTGAGCACCCCTTCGGCCTCGAGCACGCGCAGCGCGTCGCGCAGCGGCTGCACCGGAATGCCAAGCAGGCGGACGAGATCGTTCTGCGAGACGAAGGCGCCCGCCGGCACCTTTTGGTCGAACAAACCTTGCAGGATCGCCCGATAGGCGACGTCGCTGAGCCGTTCGCCGTTCGCGGGGCGCTCCCCACCGGCTTCAGCCGCTTCGATGACGAATCCAGCTTGCCGTTTGCCCCCATCTGTCATATCTAATCCCTATCATTGATATTTCACGTTTGGCATCTGGAAGATGGTAGCACCGAATATGCCCATAGTCGACTTTCGCATTACCCGCTTTCAGTTCGCCCGCGACCGGGTGATCGGCGACAGCCAGGTGCGCGCCGACGACGTCCATGTCGCGGCGCTGGAACTGGTCGATTCGGCGGGGCGGACCGGCCTCGGCTTCGTGCAGTCGCTCTTCCATCCCCTTCCCGCCGAGGCCGAACTCGAACGCGTGTTCCGCAGCGAGGCCTGGCCCGCGCTCGAAGGCGAAAGCGCGCTCGCGCTCGCCCACCGGGTCGGCAGGCCGCGCGGCGGCAATATCCGCCGGATGAGCGTGCCCTTCGAGGAAGCGCTGCAGCAGGCGATATGGGATCTGGCGGCGAAGGCGGCCGACCTGCCGCTGTGGAAGATGCTCGGCGCGCGCCGCGACCGCGTCCGCGCCTATGCGAGCGGGCTCGATTTCCATTTGTCCGACGAGGATTTCGGTGCGCTGTTCGCCGCCGCCGCCGAGCAGGGTTATACCGCGTTCAAGATCAAGGTCGGCCACCCCGAACTCGACCGCGACATCCACCGCCTCGACCTGCTCAAACGCGCGGTCGGCAAGGACGCGGCCGTGATGATCGACGCGAACGAAGCCTGGTCGCCCAAGCAGACGCTTCAGAACATCGCCGCGATGCGCCGTGCGGGCCATGCGATCTATTGGATGGAGGATCCGATCCTGCGCTCGGATTTCGAGGGCCTTCGGATGCTGCGCGGCGCGCTCGGCGAGACGCAGCTCAATTCGGGCGAATATCTCGACGTTTCGGGCAAGCGCGCGCTGATCCAGGCGGGCGGCGCCGACATGCTCAACGTCCATGGCCATGTCACCGACGTGATGCGGATCGGCTGGCTCGCGGCCGACATGGGGGTCGAGGTGACGATGGGCAACAGCTTCCTGGAGGTTGGCGTCAACATGGCGCTGGCGCTGCCCGAGGTCGCCTGGGTCGAATACAGCTTCCAGAATTTCGAGCATATGGTCGAACGGCCCTATGAGATAAGGGACGGCTTCATCCACGGCAGCGACGCGCCGGGGCACGGTCTCGTCCTCAGCGAAGCCGCGCGCCGCGACGAGCGGCGGCCCGAAATATTGGAGCGCGACGCGCTCGGAACCGCGCCGGTGCAGCAGCGGGTGGATATCAGGAAAGCCGCATGACGGCGTGACCCGCGGCGGAACGGCGCCGCGGGGACGGGAGAGAGCGATGTCGGACCTGAATGCCGCCTATGCCGGCGGCGCGCCCGAAGAGGCCGCTTTTCTGCAAGGCTCGACCGGCCATGTCGCCGGGCGCGGGAAATGGGTGCTGCTCGTTTCGATGACCGCGGTCTTCTTCGTCCTGCTTGCGCTCTACGCGGCGGTGCTGGCGGTGCTGCTTCCCAATCAGATCCAGGCGCTCGATCCCGCGAACAAGGCGAGCGGGCTGGCGGTGGTGTTCGCGATCACCTCAATCTTCAGCACGCTGACGACGCCGATCGCCGGGGCCCTTTCGGACCGCACCCGCACCCGCTGGGGACGGCGGACGCCGTGGATCGTGACCGGATCGGTGGTCGGCGGCCTCTGCCTGTTCGCGGTGCCGCAGATGACGAGCCTGTGGGCGATCGCCCTGTTCTGGGTCGGCGCCGTGATCGCGCTCAATGCGATGCAGGCGGCGCTGACCACGGTGGTCGCCGACCGCTTCGCGCCGAACGAGCGCGGCACCGCGTCGGGCTTCGTCGGCGCGGGCATGACCTCGGGCCTGACGGTGGGCACGATCGTCGCCGGATTGCTCGCCGGGACGATCACCTTCGCCTATTGGCTGTTCGCGGGGGCGATCATCGTCGTCTGCCTCGCTTTCGTGGCCATCAACCGCGAGCCCAAGGTCACCGCGGCGCTGCCGCCCCCTTTCCGCGCGTCCGAGTTCCTCAAGAGCTTCTGGGTCAGTCCGCGCGAGCATCCCGATTTCGCCTGGGCCTTTTTCGGGCGCTTCACCATCTACATGGGTTATCAGGGCGTGATCACCTACATGCTCTATATCCTGCAGGATTATATCGGCCTGTCGCTCGCCGACGCGAACAAGACGATCGCGACGCTGTCGACCATCACCTTCTTCGCGCTGGTGTTCGCCGCCTTCACCTCGGGCCTGCTCTCCGACCGCATCGGGCGGCGCAAGCCGATCGTCTTCGCCTCCAGCATCGTCATGGGCGCCGCGCTCACCGTGCCGCTGTTCCTGCCTTCGCTGCAGGGGATGCTGATCTATGCGGCGCTGATCGGGATCGGCTACGGCGCCTTCATGTCGGTCGACATGGCGCTGATGACGCAGGTGCTGCCCAAGGCCGATGGCGAGGCGACCGGCAAGGACCTCGGCATCCTGACCACCGCGGTGAACATCCCGCAGATATTGAGCCCGGTGTTCGCAGCCTGGCTGCTCAGCCTGTCGGGCGGCGACTATACGGCCCTGTTCATCGCCGCGATCGTCTTCGTCTATGCCGGATCCTTCTTCGTCCTGCCGATCAAGAGCGTGAAATAGCCGTCGCCGCCGGCTTTCACTCGCCGGCAGGCTTCGGCGCCGTCTTCGGATTGTTGCGGCCATAGGTACCGCGGCCGTTCGGCAAGGGTGCCGGCAGGCCCAGCTTGGGGCGAGGCTTGTAATCGAGGTAGGACGGCACCTTGCTTTCGGCCTCGAGCCCGGCATGGCCCATGACGTGCAGCGCGCCGCCGGGCCAGCTATCGAACAGGACGACATGATCGTCCTCGATCCGGTTGTTCATATAATCGTTCCAGATGCCGCCGACATTGACCGCCTCGTGCCAGTTGCCGCGCGCGACATTGTTCATCGAATTGGTGCGCCCCGGCTGGAAGGCGCTCGCCGTGTTGACGTTCAGCCACTGGCGGACGCCGCCCTCGACGACATTGTCGCGGACGGTGAAGCCGCGTGAGCCTTCGTCGAGATAGAGCGCGACGCGCGGGCCGATGTCGAAGATATGGTTCTCGGCGATGACGCAATCTTGGCACGCCGACAGATTATAGATCGCCCCGCCGTCGTCGGCGACCTGCTTGACCTTGTAGAGGCGATTGAAGGCGACGATCGCGTCGCGGCGGATCGTCGGTGTGTCCCAGACCCGATTGACGCCCGAATCATAGCCGCGCTGGCGGGCGCGATAATTGGGGTTGCCGCCCTGGTCGACATAGCCCCAGCCGAAGCCGATATCGATGCCGTCATAGGGGGCGTCGGAGATATCGTTGTGGATGATGACCGACCCGTCCCAATAGGTCGCGAGCACCGCGGCATTGTCCGTGTAATCGCGCCCGACCCCCTGGATCAGATTGCCGCGGATCATCAGCTGGCGGTTCGTCAGTGCAGGGTCGGAGGGATGGTGGGCGTCGGGCCGCACCCCGCCGGCGACGATCGCGCCGCCCGACAGGTCGGCGAACAGATTGTCGCGCACGGTGACGTCGACCGTGGCGAGGCCGACGCCCGAGACATTGGCGTTGGCGTCCATGCCGACGCCCAGCGCATATTGGCCGAGATGCGCGAAGACATTCCCGCTGATCGTGACATGCTGCGCCGCGGAGACCTGCACCGCCGCCGGCATCTGGCGCCAGACGTTGCGCTCATTCTCGAACTCGGGGCAGCCCTGCCGGCAGGTCCTGAGCGGGTCGGCGGGGAAAGCCTTCGACTGGCCGGTGATGAAGGTGCCGCTCTGCTGGTTGGCGTAGCCGTCGAGCGATGGGCCGGTCCAGCTCGTATGGGAAAAGCGGAACCCCGACAGGGTCAGGTCGCGGATCGGATGCTGCGCCGTCCCCGACACGCTGACCAGCACCGGCAGGCGGGGAAGCCGGACGTCGGCCTTCGCCATGTCCATGCCCGCGGCGGGCTTGTAATAGAGTTTGCCCGCCTCCGGATCGAGATACCATTCCCCTTCTTCATCGAGGAAGGCCAGCGCATTGGAGACATAGAGGCGCGCTCCTTCCGGGTGAAAGGGGTCGGGGATGGTGTCATAGCCCCAGATATTGTTGTTCCACGCCGGCTGGCGCATGTCGAGCCGCGCCCCCACGATGCGCTCGACGGGGGAGAAGCGGTGGGTGAAGAAACCGGTCGCCTCGACGTCGACGTGCCGCTCGCCCGCCGCCTGCGCCACGATATCGGCGCCCGCGCCCGTGAAGCTGATGCCGCGCGCGTCGAACCGGGCATCGCCGCGGTCGATCCGGGTGCGGGCGCGCCGCGCCAGCTTGCCGTCGACCCAGAGCTGGCGGGCGGACGTTCCCTTTGGCACATCGGCCGCGTAGATGCCGCGCGTCTTGTCCTGAACCGTCCAGCCCGTGACGGCGATGCCGCTGGTGATCAGCGGCCGCGCGTCGTCCGCGCCGCGCCAGCGAACCCCAAAGCCGTTCTGCCCGCCATCCTTCGCGGTGAAGATCAGCGGCTCGATCCGCGTCCACACGCCGCCATGAACGATGACGGTCACGTCCTGATGGGCGTTGGCCGCGCGGACGGCGGCCTGCGCGCGCTCCAGCGACCGGAACGGCGCCGCGGCGCTGCCCGCCGCCTTATCGTCGCCGTCGGGGGAGACGTGGAAGGTGGTGTTCGGCTTGTCCCACACCGTCTGCGCCGGCGCGGCGGCCGGCAAGGCCGCCACCGCGATCGCGGTCATCGCTCGCCACATCGTCATTCACCCCTCCCTCGGGTTCAGCGCCGGCGGAATCGCGGCGGGCGCTTTTCGGCGAAGGCGGCGCGCCCTTCCTTCGCATCGTCGGTCGCGAAGCAGATCGCCTGCAGGTCGCGCTCATATTCCATGGCCTTGTCGAGCGGCATCGACACCGCCGCGCGCAGGTTGAGCTTCGCGGTCTCGGCGGCGATCGGCGCGCGCGAGGCGATGGTCACGGCCAGCTCGCGCGCGCGGTCCATCAGCGCCTCGGGCTCGACCACCTCGCTGACCAGCCCCCATTGCAGGGCGCGCTGCGCGTCGATCAGGTCGCCCGACATGATCATCAGCGCGGCGTTCGACAGGCCGATCGAGTGGGCGAGCATCGCCGCCATGCCGCCGCCGCCGATCCAGCCCAGCTTGATCTCGGGCGCCGCGAAACGCGCATTGCTCGACGCGAGGCGGATGTCGCACGACAGCGCGGTTTCCAGCCCGCCGCCGAGCGCATAGCCGTTCACCGCCGCGATCGTCGGCTTCAACAGCCGGTGGATCGCGTCGCAATAATCGGAGCGGTTGCGAAAATCCCAGGGTGTCGCATAGCTGTCGAGTTCAGCAATGTCGGACCCGGCGCAAAAAGCCTTCGGCCCCGCGCCGGTGACGATGACGCAGCGGATGGTATCGCTGTCGTTGCACGCCGTCACCGCCGCGACGATCGCCTTCGCCATTTCGGGGGTCGCGGCGTTGAGCTTGTCGGGGCGGTTGAGCGTGATCGTCGCGACGGCGCCGTCGACGGTGAAAAGAACGTTGTCGGTCATGGCTCGCGCCTCAGTCCTGCTTCACGACGCCGCCCGCGAGCAGCCGGTCGATCTCGCCGGCGGCGACTCCGGCCTCGGCCAGTATCTCGCGGCTGTGCTCGCCGACCTGCGGCGCGCCGCGGTCGAGCGTCGAGGGGGATTTCGAAAAACGGATCGGGAACCCCGGCGTCTTCACCCTGCCCTCGCTCGGATGGTCATATTCGATGAAGCTGCCGTTGTGCCGGACCTGCGGGTCGTCGACCAGCTCGGCATAGCCGTGGACCGGCCCGGCCCAGACGCCGGCGGGCAGCAATATGTCGAGCCATTCGGCGGTGGTCTTCGCCTTCAGCCGTTCGCGCGTCCTCGCGAAGATTTCGTCGCGATGGGCCCAGCTGTCGGTCTCGTCGTCCATCCCGGCGAAGCTCGGTTCGCCGATCAGCCTGCCGAAGGCGTCGAGGCTGGCGAAGGCGACGACGATATAATGGTCGGCGGTCTCGAACACCCCATAAGGCGCGCGGATATAGCTGTGCGCGTGCGGCTCGGCCGAGCGCGTCTGCGCCTTGCCGCCGACCGTATGGACCGAGATTTCCTGCATCTGCACCGCGGTCATCGCATCGAGCATATTGACCTCGACAAGCTGCCCCTCGCCGGTGCGCTCGCGGTGGAGGAGCGCGGCGAGCGCGCCCTCGAACGCGGTGTAGGCGGTGATCGCGTCGGCGAGAAACTGCCCCGCGGGCTGCGGCGGATCGCTTTCGCGGCCGGCCGAGAGCATCGCGCCCGACAGTGCCTGAAGCAGCAAATCCTGCCCCGGCCGGTCGACATAGGGCCCGCTCTCGCCATAGCCCGACATGGAGACGTAGATCAGGCGCGGGTTGATCGCCGACAGCGTCTCATAATCGACCCCGAGCCGCTTCGCGACGCCGGGGCGGTAGTTCTGGATGAAGACGTCGGCGCTCTTGACGAGGTCGAGCAGGATCGCCTTGCCCTCCGGCGCCTTGAGGTCGACCGCGAGCGAGCGTTTGTTGCGGTTGAGCGAGAGGAAGGAGACGTTGATCCGGTTCCCGCGGGCGCCGCCCGCCGAGGCATAGCGTTGCCATTCGCCGGTGACCGGCTCGACCTTGACCACATCGGCGCCGAGATCGCCCAGCCGCTGCGCCGCGAACGGCCCCGCCATCGCGATCGAGCAATCGAGAACCCGATAGCCGCTCAAAATACCCATGATCCGTTGCTTTCCTCGTTTCAGGGCCGGTCGCAATTTGGCTCCCGGTGAGTCGAAAATGGTGGCTTTTTGCGACCCGGAGCGCAGCGTGCTTCTGCACGTGAGCACCGGAAGCGCTAAAAGTCGCCATTTGCAGGCCGCCGGGGGCCAAAGGGCGGCCGGTCCTAATGCATGACCCAGCCGCCATCGACATTCAGCGTCTGGCCAGTGATGAATCCCGCCGCGTCGGAGGCGAGGAAGGCGAGCGCTTCGGCGATGTCGTCGGGGGTGCCGCGGCGCTTGACCGCCTGATGGTCGAGCACGAAGCGCGTATAGCCTTCGGGGTCGGGGTGGATCTTTTCGGCATCGGTCGGGAAGGCGCCGGGCGCGATCGCGTTGACGGTGATGCCGTCGGGGCCGAACTCGCGCGCCCATGCCCGCGTCAGCCCGACCAGCGCGCCCTTCGACGCGACATAGGGCGACAGCAGCGCCCAGCCGCCGTAGAAGGTCACGCTGGCGATATTGACGATGCGGCCCCAGCCGCGCGCACGCATCGTCGGCAGCGCGACCTGCACCGCGACGATCCCCGCGTCGACATTGACGCGCTGCACCGCCTGATGCTCCTCGACGGTGAATTCGTCGAAGGGCTTGGACGGATAGATGGCGGCATTGTTGATCACGACGTCGAAGCCGCCGGTCGCGGCGCTTGCTTCGGTCAGCGCGGCCCGGAAGGCGTCGAGATCGGACATGTCGGCCGCGACCAGGTGCAGCCGTTCGTCGCCCCCCGCCGCTTCGGTCAGCGCCGCGATCTTCGCGGGGTCGTGGTCGACCGCGACGACGCGCGCGCCTTTCGCCAGCAGCGCCTGCGTCGAGCGCAGTCCTAATCCACCCGCGGCGCCGGTATAGAGGATGGTCTTGCCCGCGACGCTCATGCCCGCGCCTCCCGCCCGGCGATCGGCCGGTAATCGCCCGTCGGTTCGGGATAATCGGTGTCGGGCTGCGGCGAGATGGCACGGATACGCCGCTCGCAGGCGGCGATCGCCTCGCCGCCGTCGAGGACGCGCAGCACCGTGTCGTAGCGGCGTTCGTCGCCATGTTCGAGCCAGATCAGTTCGCCGCGCTCGCGCGCGAAGGGCTTGCCGAGAACATGGTTGGTCGAAGGCTCGATGCCCATCGCATATTGGCCCGACTGCAGATTCTGCCATTGATACTGGCAGGGGAACTGCTCCTTGCGCGTCACCACCTCGAAGCCGAGGCCGGCCGCGTCGTTGACCAAGGCGACCGGCACCTCGCCGGCGGCGTCGGCGACCATCTCGTGCTGCCACACCTGCTCGTGGAAATTCATCTGCGGCGCGGGAAGGGTGCGATAGCCGGCGCCCTGTCCCCGATAATCGTCGCCGGCATGCGCGGCCCAGACCGTCTCGCCAATCGGCGCAAGATAGCGCGAGCCCTCGGCGAGTACCGGATGGCCGACGTTGATATGATAGCAATACATGTGCGGGGTGCGGTAGAAGCCGTGATTGACGACCCGGTCGTGGAGCCGGATCTCGTCGCTGCCGACCCTTGCCTCGATGCGGCGGATCAGGTGGAGGTCCTCGCCGAACACGGTCGACTGCTGGACAACGCCCTCGCACCACAGCGTGCATTCGTCGCCGTCCCAGCGCTCGCCGTAACCGGTCAGCCGCGCCGGGATCGTCCCGATCCGGCCGTGGAGCGAGGAGGAGACCGTCTCGCGCGGGCCATAGACATAATGGGTCGCGTCGTCGTCATCCATGAACAGGATATGGTCGAGCCCGCAGGTGACGATCAGGCCCGAGAAGGAGCGCAGCCAGGACAGCCCGCCCTCCCCTTCATAGTCGTGCAGGCCGGGATGGCGGAAGCCCGCGGGCGAGTTCCAGCCGACCGCCCGGCCCTTGTGCTCGCAGTCGGCGATGTCGAGCGCGCGGTCGACGAGGACGGTGAAGCGCAGCCCGGTCCCGGTGCGGAATTCGAGCATGCGGATGCCGCGCTCGACCCCGTCGCCGAGCGTCATCAGGCGCACGCCCGCGAATTGCGACAGCGCGCCGCAATGCGCGGCGACGTCGCGGCGGCTCATGCGGCGGCCGAAAAGCTCGACCATCAGAAAACCCTCTCTGCTGTTATACGATGAGCATATACAGAGAGATCAATTCAATCAACAGATATATCAGTAATGATGACGTGGTTTGACTTTCCTCCTCCTCGTCACCCCGGACTTGATCCGGGGTGACGAGGAGGAGGAACCATCACGTCACCACCATCAGTTCAGCAGGCCGCGCCGTGCGAGATTGCGCATCAGCGCGCCGATGCCGCGGGTCCAGGCGGGGGCTGCGGCGCTCGTCCGCACGCTATTGACCAGCGCGCCGAGCCGCGGCTCGGCGATGCGCACCACGTCGCCGACCTTGTGCGTGAAGCCTCGGCCCGGCTCGTCGCGATCCTGCGTCGGCGCGAACAGCGTGCCGAGGAAGAGGACGAAGCCGTCGGGATAATGATGTTCGCTCATCGCCTGGCGCAGCAATTCCTCGGGATCGCGGCTGATCTGGTCCATCGCGCTGCGGCCTTCGAGACGATAGCCCTCGGGCCCGTCGATGGTCAGCTCGACGACCGCGCCGCGCACCTCGTCCATGCCGAAATCGTCGCCGAACAAGCGGATGAAAGGACCGATCGCGCAGGAGGCGTTATTGTCCTTCGCCTTGCCGAGCAGCAGCGCCGAGCGCCCCTCGAAATCGCGCAGGTTGACGTCGTTGCCCAGCGTCGCGCCGACCGCGCGGCCGTCGGGGCCCACGACGAGCACGACCTCGGGCTCGGGATTGTTCCAGGTCGAATCGGACCGCACCCCGATGTCGCCGCCCGCGCCGACGGTCGACAGCACCGGCGACTTGGTGAAGATCTCGGCGTCGGGGCCGATCGCGACCTCCAGATATTGCGACCACAGCCCCTCGCCGATCAGCGCCTCCTTGAGCGCGGCGGCGGCGTCGGTTCCCGGAACGACCGAGCGGATGCTGGCGCCGACGCGCGCTTCGAGCGCGGCGCGGATCGCGCCCGCGGCCGCCGCATCGCCGCGCGCGCGTTCCTCGATCACCCGTTCGACCGCCGACAGGGCGAAGGTGACCCCCGCGGCCTTCACGCATTGCAGGTCGATGGGTGAGAGCAGCGCCAGCGTCGGCGCAAGGTCTTCCAGCGGGCCGAGCGTGCGCCCGGCCCCCGCGTCGAAGGCGTGCGCTTCGATCAATGCCGAAACCGTCGGGGCGACCGCGCTCATGTCGTGGACGATGCCGCCCTCGACGAGCACCGGGGTCGGCCCGTCGGCGGTCTCGATCCGCCCGAGCAGCCGCGCATCCCGCCAGTCGTCGGGAAGCCAGTCGAGCGTGAAGGGAAGCGTCATCGGGATATATCCTTGCTGTCGGCGCGGATCACGCGCCGGTCGGGGTCGAGGTGAAGGGTGAGGTCGGCGCGGCCGGGCATCTCGGCCAGGATGTGCCGCGTCAGCCGCTCATAATGCTGGACGAAGGCGGCGACCGCGGCAGCGTCCATCAGGCCCGCGCCCTCGGGCCTGCGCGCGCGCAGTTCCTCTTCCTGTTGAAGCCGCCAGCGATGCACGACGTCGAAGCCGGGCGCCGCGAGCAGGATCAGCCGGTCGATGCGGCCGAACAAGGCGCGATAGGGACCGGCGAGCGCGGCGTTGACATGGCGCCGCCAGACGCCGCCCACATCAGCGTCGGCTTCGAGTGCGTTGACGGGCCGGGCAAGATCGTCCGCCGCCTGCGGCGCGGCGCCGACGCACCAGCCCTCGAACAGGATGACGTCGAACGGCCCCTCGACAGTCGCGGGCGCGGCGCGGTCGTCGGTCGCCTTGTCGAAGCGCGGCAGGGCGACCGGTCCCGCTTCGCCGAGCCGGCTCAGAAGCGCCAGACCGAGTTCGGGATCGTGCGTGCCGGGGACGCCGCGCACGCGCAGCAGCGGATGGACCGCGCCCGCCAGCGCGACGCGGTTGGCGGCGGGGAGATAGAGGTCGTCGAGGGCGAGGATGGCGGTGCGGTATCCGGCGACGTTCAGCCGATCCGCGAGCGCGGCGGCGAGGGTCGACTTGCCGCTGCCCTGCGCGCCGCACAGGCCTACGACCAGCGGGCGCGGCGCATTCGGCTCCGCCGCCCAGCCCGCGATCGCGGCGGCGGCGATGGCGGGGGCATCGTCAGGCGACACGGTCGGGCAGGTCGCGGCCCGCGAACCAGGCTTCCAGATTGGCGGCGGCGCGCATCCCCATCGCGGTGCGCGCCTCGATCGTCGCGCTGCCGAGGTGCGGCAGCAGCACGGCATTGTCGCAGGCGAGCAGCGCCGGATGCACCGCCGGTTCGCGCTCGAAGACGTCGAGCCCGGCGGCGGCGACGTGCCCGCTCGCGAGCGCCGCGGCGAGCGCGGCCTCGTCGATCGCGCTGCCACGCGCGGTGTTGACGACGACCGCGCCGGGCCTCAGCGCGGCGAGCAGCGGCGCGTCGATCATGTGCCGCGTCTCGGCGCCGCCGGGAACGTGCAGCGACAGGATATCGACGGCGCGGGCGAGCGCCTCCAGCGTCGGGTAAAAGACCGCGTCCCCCGCATCCTCGGCTTCGCGGCGGCTGAAATAGGCGATTGTCATGCCGAAGCCGGCGCGCGCCCGCTCGGCGGTGGCGCGGGCGATGCGGCCGAAGCCGACGAGGCCGAGTGTCTTGCCCGCCAGCCCCTGGCCGATCAGGTGGGTCGGGCGCCAGCCGGTCCAGCGTCCGGCGCGCAGTTCGCGCTCGCCCTCGCCGGCGCGCCGCGTCGCCATCAGCATCAGCAGGATGGCGAGATCGGCGGTCGCCTCGGTCAGCACGTCGGGGGTGTTGGTGACGGCGATGCCCGCGCGCTCCGCCGCGGCGAGGTCGATATGCTCGAAGCCGGCGCCGTAATTGGCGAGGATCTTTACCGTTGCCTTCTCCGTGCCCAGCACCGCCGCGTCGAAGCGGTCGGTGATCGTCGGGCAGATGGCGTCGAACCGCGTCATCGCAGCGCGCAGCGCCGCGGCGTCGAGCGGCGTGTCGGCCGGGTTGAGCTCGACGTCGTAATGGGCGCGGAAATGATCCTCGACGGCGTCGGGCAGCCGGCGGGTGACCAGCAGGCGGGGTCGGGTCATCAGCCTAGTTGCACCGTGTCGACCGCCTTCACCCGGCCGCCATTGCGGGCCACGACCGCTTCTTCCGGCGCGTGCTGCGACCGCAGGCCCGAGACGAAACCGCTGCTCTGATTGTCGAACAGGATCGCGGGCCGCGCGTCGGGCTTTTCGGTGACGAAGCTGCAATCGACCGCCGCGATCCGCTGCGCGTGGCGGACATAGAGGCCATGCGCGGGAAAGGTTTTCATGAAGCTCGGTTCCAGGCTGCTGTTGCGGCGCTCGGGCGGCTCCAGCGCCGCATCGGCCGCCGTCCCGCCGCCCTCGCTCGACACATGGACACCGGAGAAGGTGACGTCCTGGATGATCCCGTCCTCGATGCCGACGACGCCGCAGGCGTAGCGGCTGTTGGCGCCCGACACGTTGATATCGTCGAAGCGCACGCGCCGCACCGTCGCGACGCCAGCGTCGCGCGGCGCGCGGTTGCGCACCGACAGGCGGACGAAGATCGGATGGTTGACGATGTTGCGCATCGTGATGTCGCTGAAGGTCACATCCTCCAGTGTGCCGCCGTCGATCGCCCCCATCTGCAGCCCGCGCGAATTTTCGCATGTACAGCCGGTGACCAGAATGTTGCGGAAGCCGCCGACCGAATCGGTGCCGAGCTTGATCCGCCCGAGCACGCCGACATCGTCGGGCGCGCGATAGTCGGATAGCCGGTAGCTGCCGTCGAGCATCGTGCCGAGCGCATAGCCGCTGGTCTTGCAGCCGATGATGGTCACATCCTCGCACACGACCTTGCGTTCCAGCGCATAGCTGCTCTTGAGCACGATCGCGTCGTCCTTGTGCGCGTTGACGGTGCAGTTGCTGACCTTGACGTCGCGGCAGCAGTCGATGTCGATCCCGTCGCGGTCGGTGTCGACGCGCAGATTGTCGATCGTCATCCCCGAACAGCCGAGCGCATATAGGCAGAAATGGCCGCCCTGCAGGATGGTGATGTCACGCAGCAGGATATTGCGGCAGTTCTTGAAGGCGAGCGCCTTGTTGCCCTTG
Source organism: Sphingopyxis sp. GW247-27LB (assembly GCF_002277025.1). Classification (GTDB taxonomy): domain Bacteria; phylum Pseudomonadota; class Alphaproteobacteria; order Sphingomonadales; family Sphingomonadaceae; genus Sphingopyxis. The sequence goes on along the minus strand of NZ_NIWD01000002.1, from coordinate 130,254 downwards.
CCCTCCTCGGCGCGCTCGGCGGGATCGCTGAGCCGCGCCTCGTGCGGGTCCATGCCGCGCGCCTTGGGCGACACCCAGCCCTTGACGCCGTGCCATTTCGGTCCCGGCCCCTCGCGGCGCAGGCCGAGCCCGTGGATCATGCCGGGGCCAAGCACCGCGACATCGCTGACACCGTCGCCATAGATCAGGCTGTTGTGATAATGGGCGAGCCCGTAATCGACATATTGCTCCTCATAGACCCCCTCGGGCGGGTCGTACCGGCCGGGATGTTTCGTAGGGTCGGCGGCTTCGAGCACCGCGCCCTGCGCAAGGATGAGCGTGATGTGGCTTTGCAGCCGGATCGAGAAGGACAGATAGCGGCCCGGCGGGATGATGACCGTGCCGCCGCCGGCGCGCGAGGCGGCCATGATGGCCTTGTTGATCGCGTCCGAATCGACCGTGCGGCCGTCACCCTTCGCGCCATAGTCGCGCACGTCGTGGAAACCCGACAGCGCGCCCGTAGCGCGGACGATCGAGGGACTCATCGCCGCGGCGGTGGCGACGCCGAACAGCGCCGCGCGCCGGCTGACGTCGGCGCGGGCCAGCATATGATCTGAAACTCCGGTCATGGATTCTCCCTATCCGAGCGTCCGCACGTCGCCGAGCGCCACATTGCTGCTGCCGCGCTGGACCAGCGCCTTGCCGCGCGGCTGCGCGGAGGTCACGCCGTCGATCGTCGCGCCCTGAACGTCGTCGAGCAGGAACAGCGGCCGCGCGTCGGGTTTGTCAGTGACGAATTCGACATTGCGCACCGTCAGCCGCTCGGCATGGCGGGCATAGAGACCCTGCGCGGGCAGCGTGCCGAGATAGGTGACTTCGAGGCTCGACGCCGGCCGCTCCTCGGGCACCCGCGCGGCGTCGGCCGCGGTGCCGCCGCCGGCGCTCTGGACGAAGATGTTGGAGAAGGTCACATCCTCGACCGGATAGCCCTTCTGCCCCGTCAGCCCGCACGGGAAGCGCGGATTGGCGCCCGAGACCTGGATATTGTCGAAGCGGATGCGGCGGCATCGGCCGATCGTCGTGCCTTCGGGCGCGCGCAGGCGGCCCGATTGATGAACGAACAGCGGATGATTGACCGGATCGCGCATCACGATGTCCGACACCACCACATCCTCCATGGTACCGCCGTCGACGACGCCGATCAGGATGCCGCGGCTCGCTTCGCAGGTGCAGTCGGAAATCAAAATATTGCGAAAGCCGCCGTTGGTCTCGGTCCCCATCTTGATCCGGCCGAGCGGGCCGATCTTGTCGGGGGCCATATAGTCCGACTTGCGATAGCTTCCGTCGAGCAGGCTGCCCATCGCATAGCCGCTGGTCTTGCAGCCGAGGATCGCGATATCCTCGCACCGGACCTTGCGTCCCAGCGCATAGCTGCTCTTGAGCACGATCGCGTCGTCCTTGGGCGCGTTGACGATGCAGTTCGTCACGCGCACATCGCGGCAGCAGTCGATGTCGATGCCGTCGCGGTCGGTGTCGATCGTCAGCGCGTCGATCGTCATGTTGGTCACGCCGTGGGCGATCACGCCGAAATGGCCCGCCTGCAGAATGGTGAAGTCGCGCAGCAGGATGTTGCGGCAGTTCATCAGCCCGATCGTCTTGTTGGCGCGGCCCAGCGTGGCCTGCTCCTTGGGATCGCGCAGCAGCAACTCCCTGGGCGAAAGGCCGAGCGCCTTCGCCGACTGCCACCCCTCGACCCCGTGCCAGTGTGCGCCGGGGCCCTCGCGGTCGAGCCCCAGCCCGTGCAGCATCCCCCGGCCGACGATCGCGGCATTGCTGACGCCGTCGCCATAGATCAGGCTGTTATGGACGTGCGTGATTCCGAAATCCTGGAATTGCTCCTCCAGATAATTTTCGGGGGCGTCATAGCGGCCACCATGCCTGGCGGGGTCGGCGGCCTCGATCACCGCGCCGGCCGCGAGAGCGAGCGTGACGTCGCTCTGCAAGCGGATCGAGAAGCAGAGATAGCGGCCCGGCGGGACCACGACGGTGCCGCCACCGGCGCGCGCGGCGGCCATGATCGCCTTGTTGATCGCGTCCGAATCGACGGTACGGCCGTCGCCCTTCGCGCCATGGTCGCGCACGTCGTGGAAACCCGCCAGCGATCCCGTGGCGCGAACCATCGACGGGCTCATCGCCGCGGCGGTGGCGACGCCGAGCAGCGCGGCGCGCCGGCTGACCTCGGCGCGGTTCAGCATGTCAAGCGATACGCCGGTCATTCGCCCTTCTTCGCCCTGGCATGGGGATTGGGGTGGGCGCGAACGTCGCCATAGGATATGTCGCCGGCGGCGGGCTCGATCCCCGCATTGGCCATCACCGCGACCGCCTCGGCGGGCCAGGCGTCGCCCGTGACGGGATGATCCTGTTCGATCCGGTTGTTCAGATAGGCGGTCCACCAGCCGCCGACCTCGCCGCCTTCATGCCAGTTGCCGGTCGCGAGATTGTCGGTCGAGATGCGCAGCCACATCTTCACCGCCGGGGTCACCGCATTGATGTTGAGCCAGGTCCCGGCGCCGTCGACGACATTGCCCCGCACCGTGATGAACTTCGACCCCTCGTCGAGGTAAAGCGCGATGCGTCGGTTGAGGTCGAAGATGTGGTTTTCGGCGATCACCGTGCCCTGGCTCGCCGACAGATTGTAGATCGCGCCGCCGTCCTCGAAATGCTTCTTGGTGTCGTAGATGCGGTTATAGGCGACGACGACGTTGCGGTGAGTGGTCGGGGTTTCATAGACCTTGTTCTGCGGCCAGTCGTAGCCGTGCATCCGCGTGCGGTAATTGGCGTTGCCACCCGCGTCGTGCATCCCCCAGCCATAGCCGATGTCGATCGCGTCATAGGGTGTGTCGCTGATGTCATTGTGGACGATCTGCGCCCCATCGACGTAGGTCGAGAGGATCGCACTGTTGTCGCTGTAATCCTTCGACACCGACCGGATGAGATTGTTGACGATGGTGAGCTGGCGGTTGGTCATCCGCGGATCGGAGGGGTGGTGCGCGTCGCGTCGCACCCCGCCCGCGACGATCGCGCCGCCGGCAAGGTCGGTGAAGACGTTGCGCGAGACGACGACATCGACCGCGCCCAGCCCGACGCCCGAGGCATTGGCGCTCGGATCGTTACCGATGCCGAGCGCATACTGGCCTATGTGCGCGAAGATATTGCCGTCGAAGCGGATGCCCTCGACCGCCGACACCTGTACCGCGGCGGGCATCTGCGACCACTCGTTGCGTACGCTTTCGAACTCGGGGCAGCCCCATTTGCAGGTGACGAGCGGGTCGGTGGGATAGGCGGCGGCGCGGCCGGTCAGATAGGACCCGCTCTGCTGGCTCGCATAGCCTTCGGGCCCGTTGGGGCCGCGCCAGCTCGTGTGCGAGAAGCGCAGGCCGTTGACCGTCACGTTGCGCACCGGCGCGTCATAAGTGCCCGCGATGTGGAGCAGGCTTTCGAGACGCGGCAGCTCGACGTCGAGCTTCGCGATATCGGCGCCATCGGCGGGGCGGTAATAGAGCTTGCCCGCCGCGGCATCGAGCACCCACTGGTTCGGCCGGGCCAGGAAGGCGAGGTCGCCGCGCAGATAGAGCTTGCCTTCTTTGGGGTTATAGGGGTGCGCGAGCGTGTCATAGCCCCAGATATTGTTCGCCCACGCGGGCTGCTTCATCACCAGCGTCCGGCCCTCGATCCGCTCGACCGGCGAAAAGCGGGTGGTGAAATGGCCGAGCCCGACCAGTTCGAGCGCCCCGTTCCGGCCGAGGCGCGACAGGTCGCCGGCGGCGGGATCGTTCACTTCGAGCCCCTGATTGGTGAAGCGGACCTTGCCGCGGTCGAGTTCGACCGCGGCGCGATCGGCCATCCGGCCGTCGACGAACAGATGCCGGCTGGCGATACCGCGCGGCACGTCGGCGACATAGATATGGCGCGCCTTGTCGTGGAGCTTCCACCCCGTCACCGCGATCCCGCCCGACAGCACGGGCTTCGCGCCGGGCGCCGCGGCCCAGGTGACGACCCAGCCCTTCTGCCCGCCGTCGGCGGCGGCGAGGGTGAGCGGCGCGTCGAGGCGATAGACGCCGTCGGCGATCCGCACGACGACGTCGCTTTTGGCATTGGCGTCGCGCACCGCGACCTGCGCGCGGGTCAGGGTGCGAAAGGGATGGTCCGCGCTGCCGTCGGCGGCGTCGTTGCCGGCCGGCGATACCGCGATGGTAACGGTCGGGCGCTTCAAGCCCTCGGTCTGCGCCGCGGCCGACGGCGCCAGCATCGCGGCGCCCAGCACCGCAAGGCTTGTCGTTCCGATTCGGCCCGGCATGTCGCGTCTCCCCGATTTTGCGTTTCGGGCGACGTTATGCCTTGGCGTTTCTGAGATATCAATATATGATTCTTATATTTCAGAAACGCGGGAGATGGATGTGCGGTGGATCGCGACGATTTCGGTTCTGGCCCTGGCGGCGGCGATGCCCGCCGAGGCGCGCGAGACGCAGGCGCTTGCCGACGGCTGGTCCTTCGACTTCGGCATCGCCGACGAATCTCCCGTGCAGCCGGGCTTCGACGATAAAGGCTGGGCGAAGGTCGCGGTGCCGCACACGTGGAACCGGCTCGGCAATCCCGGCATGGCCCGCGACGCGACGATCGACGCCGACCGCGGCATGGGCTGGTATCGCCGCCCCCTCTGCGCGCCCGCGGCGGGCAAGCGCAGCTTCCTCGAATTCGACGCGGCGAGCATCGTCGCCGACGTCTGGCTGAACGGCGTCAAGCTCGGCCGCCACGAGGGCGCCTTCTCGCGCTTTCGCCTCGACGCGACCGCGGCGATGCGGCCCGGCTGCGACAATGTGCTGGCGGTGCGGACCGACAACAGCAAGCCCGATCCGGGCAGCGCGACATGGCATGTCGTGCCGCTGTCGGGCGACTTCATGATGTTCGGCGGCCTCTATCGCCCGGTGACGCAGATCGCCGTCGATCCCGTCCATATCGACCTGATGGATCATGGCGGCCCCGGCGTTTACGGCCATGTCGCCGCGCTCGACGCGGCGGGGGCCGAGGTCGTGGTGCGCACGCGCCTCGCGAACGACGGCGCGAAGGCGGCCGAGGCGCGGCTGCGGGTGACCATCCTCGACGCCGATGGAAAGGCGGTCGCGCGCAGCGACCGCAAGATGCCGCTCGCCGCCGACACGGTCGCCAGCGACGAGACGCGGCTGCGCGTCGCCGATCCGCATCGCTGGGACGGGCTCGCCGACCCTTATCTCTATCGCATCCTGGCCGAGGTTCGCGACGCGAAGGGACGGCTGATCGACCGGGTCGAACAGCCGCTGGGCATCCGCACCATCGCCATCGACGCCGAAAAGGGCTTTTTCCTCAACGGCAAGCCGCTCAAGCTCCATGGCGTGTCGCGCCACCAGGACCGCTATGCCAAGGGCTGGGCGCTCGACCAGGCCGACCATGAAGAGGATATGAAGCTGATCCGCGACCTCGGCGCCAATACGGTGCGGCTGTCGCACTATAATCAGGCGACGCCCTTCTATGACCTCGCCGACAGCACCGGCATGATCCTGTGGGCCGAACTCGGCCTCGTCAACCAGACCGCGCCCAAGGGGGTGAAGGACACGCCGCCCGAAATGCTCGCCAATGCCCAGATGCAGCTCACCGAACTGATCCGGCAGAATTACAACCATCCCTCGGTCGCGATGTGGTCGATCGGCAACGAGGTCACCAACTGGAGCTGGAAGGGACTGACCCCGTCCAACCCGCGGCCGCTGATGGAGGCGCTGAACGCGCTCGCCAAACGCGAGGACCCGACGCGCCCGACGACGATGGCGACCTGCTGCGAGCCGTTGCCGGGCGAGGATGACGACCGCCCGATCCTGACCGGCATCGCCGATACCGTCGGCTTCAACCGCTATATCGGCTGGTACGGCAAGGGCTATGTCGACGAGGTCGAGGATCTCGCCGCGCATCTGACCGAATTGCATCGCAAATTCCCCGGCCTGCCCGTTTCGCTCGGCGAATATGGCGGCGGCGGCGCGCTCAGCCAGCACACCGACAACGTCCATGGCGGCAAGGTCATGAACGTGTCGCGCCCGCAGCCCGAAGAGATCGAAAGCTATATCCACGAGCGCTCGTGGGCGCAGATCAAGGGGCTCGAGTGGCTCTATGGCGCATGGGTCTGGCAGATGTTCGACGCCGCGAGCGAGGTGCGCGAAGAAGGCGACACCACCGACGTCAATACCAAGGGGCTGGTCAGCTTCGACCGCAAGGTGAAGAAGGACGCCTATTATTTCTATCAGGCCGCGTGGCGGACCGACGTGCCGGTGCTGCACCTGACCGGCAAGCGCTACACCGACCGCGCCTATCGCAGCATCGACGTGCGCGCCTATTCGAACCAGCCGCGCGCGCGCCTGTCGGTCAACGGCCGCGACATCGGCTGGACGAATTGCATCGACGCGGTTTGCGTGTGGAAATCCGTCCGGCTCGATGCGGGCGCGAACAACCTCGTCGCCGAGGCGGGATCGGTGCGCGACAGCGCCGAATGGCGTTACGACGGCGGCGCAAACGACGTCCATATCCGCAGCGGCACGCTGACCGGCACGGTGGTGGGCGGCGTCCGCTATGGCTCGGACAATTATTTCGAGGGCGGCAAGGGCGCGCCGCTCAACCGCTTCCGCCGCGAGATCTATGCCGCGCCGGGCAGCGAGAAGCAGGACCCGGTGCTGCAGGTGACCGGGACCGACGCGCCCGCTCTCTACGAGAATTACCGCAGCGGCATCGCCGCCTACCGCGTTCCCGTCGCCAACGGCAGCTACCGCGTGACGCTCCATCTCTTCGAGCCGGCCGAGGACACCGCGGGCAAGCGCGTGTTCGACGTCGCGGTCAGCGGCGGCGCCACGCGACGCGGGGTCGACCCCTTCGCGCTCGGCAAGGGAAAGCTGAAGGCGGCGACGATCGTCCTGCCGGCGAGCGTGTCGGACGGGATGCTGACGATCGACTTTGCAAAGCGGGTCGGCGAACCGATCGTCTCGGCGGTCGATATCGTCGCCGACTAGGGTCAGGACCTGGGGCGCGTCAGAAGGCGTGGAGCGCGCCGCCGTCGACCGCCAGCACCTGCCCGGTGACATAGGCGGCGGCGGGGGAGGCGAGATAGACCATCGCCAGCCCGATCTCCTCGGGCGTGCCGAAGCGGCCCATTGGGATGCGCCGGTTGATCCGGTCGACGCGCGCGGGGTCTTTCGCGCTCGCGCTCCGGAACAGCGGCGTGTCGATCCAGCCCGGCGCGACCGCGTTGACGCGCACGCCGCGCGGCGCCAGCTCGGTCGCCAGCGAGCGCGTCAGGCCGACGAGCGCCGCCTTCGCCGCCGAATAGCCCGCGATCTCGGGGATGCCGAGGAACGACGCCATCGACGCGGTGAACAGCACCGACCCCGCGTCCTGCGCGGCGATCTGAGGCAGGAAGGCGCGGGTGAGCGCGAAGGCACCCGAAACATGGACGTCGAGCACTGACTGGAAATCGGCGGGCGTCATCGCGTCGAGCGGCTTCTTGACCGTGTTGCCGGCATTGTTGACCAGAACCGATACCGGACCATGCCTATCGGCGACGCGCGCGGCGAAATCCTCCGCCGCATCGACCGCGGTGACGTCGAACGCCACCGCCGACACGTCACCCAGCTCGGCCTTAGCGCGGCTCAGCTTCGCCGCGTCGCTCCCGACGATCGTAACCGCCGCCCCGGCATCGCGCATGCAGCGCGCCGCCGCGAGGCCGATCCCGCTGCCGCCGCCGGTGATCAGCGCATGATGGCCGGAGAGACCGAAGGGCGACGCAAGATCGGCCATGACTTCCTCCTCGTCGGCGCCGCCGTCAGTCGGCGGTATAGACGGTCTTCATCTGCGTGTAGAATTCGACCGCGGCAAAACCCTGTTCGCGCGGACCATAGCTCGACCCGCGCGTGCCGCCGAAGGGGACGTGATAGTCGACTCCGGCGGTCGGCAGGTTGACCATGACCATCCCCGCGCGGACATTGCGGCGGAAATGGCGCGCGTGCTTGAGCGAGGTCGTGACGATGCCCGCCGACAGTCCGAAATTCCCTTGGTTGGCCAGCGCGAGCGCTTCCTCGTAAGAGTTGACGCGCACGGTGGAGACGACAGGGCCGAACACCTCCTCCTGGTTGATCCGCATCGCGGGATCGGTGTCGGCGATCAGCGCCGGGCTCATATAATAGCCGGGCGCCGCGAGCCGCAACGCCTCGCCGCCGGTGACGAGCCGGCCGCCCTCCTGCTGGGCGAGTTCGACATAATGGCGGTTCTGTTCGAACTGCTGCTCGCTCGCCGCCGGACCGACCTGGGTATCGGGGTCGAGCGCGGCGCCGACCTTCAGCGCCCGCGCGCGTTCGGCGAGCGCGGCGACGAAGCGATCGTGGATCGCGTCCTCGACGATCACGCGGCTCGACGCCGTGCAGCGCTGGCCGGTCTGGAAGAAACCGCCGTCGAGCGCGATGGCCACCGCCTTGTCCAGATCGGCGTCGGCGAGGATGACGAGCGGATTCTTGCCGCCCATCTCCATCTGCACCCGTGCCTGCCGCGCCATCGCGGCCATGCCGACCTTGGCGCCGACCGCCTGCGATCCGGTGAAGCTGACCCCCGCGATACCGGGATGGTCGGCGATCGCCGCGCCGACCCCGCCCTGGCCGAGCACCAGGTTGAAGATGCCGGCCGGCGCCTTCAGGCTGTCGGCGGCTTCGTGGATGATCGCCGCGAGCGCGTGGGCGATCGCCGGGGTCGCGTTGGCGGGCTTGATGACGACAGTGTTGCCGAAGGCGAGCGCGGGCGCGGCTTTCCACGCCGGGATCGCGATCGGGAAATTCCACGGGGTGATCAGGCCGAACACGCCGACCGCCTCGCGATACGTCGCGGCGTCGACGCCGGGGCGCGTCGATTCGAGCGTCTGGCCGTGGCGGCGCGGCGCCTCGCCCGCGAAATATTTGAAGATGCGCGCGGCGCGCAGCACTTCACCCGTCGCCTCGGCGCGGGTCTTGCCTTCCTCGCGCGCGAGCAGCTCGCCGAGCGCGGCCGCCTGTGCGAACAGCTCGGTCCCGACGCGGTCGAGCAGATCGGAGCGCAGCTCGGGCGACGCCTGCGACCAGGCCGGGAAGGCGGCGGTCGCGGCCTCGACCGCCGCATCGACCTCGGCCGCGCCGCCGGCGGGATAGGTGGCGACGATCTCGTCGGTGTTCGAAGGGTTCAGGCTCTCGAACGGCGTGTCGGCGGCGACGGGCTTGCCGCCGATGAAATGGGTGAGCTGCATGCGATCCTCGCTGACCGGTGGCGGGCTGGGGGCGAATGGGCGGGGGTGCACCTCGCCGTCTGTCCCGGCTATACAGGCTCGACAGGCGCTGTGTAAATCACGTTATTATATGATTATATAGCGCAGGCCCCGGGATCGCCATCGACCCGACCCTGGCTTCGCAGGCGCGTCCACCGTCGACTCCCGCCGCCATCCGCGCTTCGAGGGCAACGAAAAAGGGCGCCGCGTTGCCGCGGCGCCCTTTTCACGATCAGGATCCCGAACGGGAAACGGGTCTTACTTGATCCCGTCGCGCTCCATCCGCTTGCGCTCCATCTTGCGGGCGCGGCGGACAGCGGCGGCGCGTTCGCGCGCACGCTTTTCGCTGGGCTTCTCGTAGTGACGGCGCAGCTTCATTTCGCGATACACGCCCTCACGCTGCAGCTTCTTCTTGAGCGCGCGAAGGGCCTGGTCGACATTATTGTCGCGAACGATGATCTGCATACGCCGTGTCGTCTCCTGTTCGTCCAAACGATCTGGGCCGCCGGATGCTCCGGTCTGCCGTAAACCGCCGATATTCGGGCAATAAAAAGAGCGCCGCGAAAGCGCGACGTTCCGATGAAGCGCCGACTAAAGAGATTCGCGGCAAAATGCAAGCCCCGCGCGGCGAACTGCCGCCAGCGCGCCATCGAACCGCCCAGCGCCCTGCCGGGATTGTGCCCGCCCCTTGCCTTGTGGCATAGGTAGCAGGACGAAACTAACATCAGGACGAGGGACAGGCCATGGCGACCCAGCTCAAGCGCAACAGCAAATATAGCGAAGCCGAATGGACGGCGCGGCAGGAACTCGCCGCCTGCTATCGCATCTTCGCGATGATGGGCTGGGACGAGATGATCTTCAACCATATCACGGTGAAGGTGCCCGACGAGGAGGGCAGCTATCTGATCAACCCCTATGGCATGCATTTCAGCGAGGTCACCGCGTCGAGCCTGATCAAGATCGACATCGACGGCAACAAGGTCGACGCCGACAATCCCTGGCACGTCAACAAGGCGGGCTTCGTCCAGCATAGCCTGTTCCATCGCGTCCTGCCCGACGCCCACGCGATCATCCACACGCACACCACCGCGACGACCGCGGTCTGCGCGCTCGAAGGCGGGCTGCAGCCGGTCAATTTCTATGCCTGCAACTTCGCCGGCCAGCTCGCCTATCATGATTTCGAGGGCGTGACGGTGCGCGAGGAGGAGGGCGAGCGCCTCGTCCAGAACCTCGGCGACAAGCGCATCCTGATGCTGAGGAATCACGGTCCCGTCGTGATGGGCAAGACGCTGACCGAAGCCTTCATCAAATATTGGGCGCTCCAGCGCGCGTGCGAGATCCAGCTCGCGACCATGAGCATGGGCAAGCCGATCGTCGTTCCGGACGAAGTGATCGCGGTCCACCAGCGCGACCTGTTCATGGCCTCGATCCCCGGACAGGCCGGCAAGGCCGAATTCGACGCGATGGTGCGCAAGGTCGACAAGATCGACACAAGCTGGCGTGACTAATCCGTCAAACCGGTCCATCAGACCCGCATGACGAAATTCTCGGTCAACGACCGGCCGGTCGAATATCGGATGGAGCCCGAAACGCCCCTTTTGTGGGCGCTGCGCGACGCATCGAACCTGACCGGCACCAAATATGGCTGCGGCACCGGCGATTGCGGCGCCTGCACCGTCGACATCGACGGCGAGGCGATCCGCAGCTGCCTGGTCACCATCGCCGAATGCGAGGGGCGCTTCGTCACCACCATCGAGGGCCTGTCGCGCGACCGCAGCCATCCGGTGCAGCAGGCGTGGGTCGCCGAGCAGGTGCCGCAATGCGGTTTCTGCCAGTCGGGAATGATCATGGCGGCCGCCGCGCTGCTGCGCACCAACAGCAATCCCAGCGATGCCGAGATCGACGCGGCGATGACCAATATCTGCCGCTGCGGCACCTATCCGCGCATTCGCGGCGCGATCCGCCTCGCCGGGCGCGTGCTGCGCGGAGAGGAACGGGTCGCCGCCGCGCCGCCGCCGGGCATCCGGCCCGAGGACGCCGCGCGCGCGGTCCCCGCGATGCGCCCGCCGCGCGGAAGCTGAACCGCAGACAACGCCCCGGTCAGCACCGACTCATCTTGCGGGGCGTAGGAATCGCTCCATCATCCCGACTGGCGCCTCCAGTATGCGGGACATGGATTGGAGACTGGCGACATGAAGAAGATGTTCGGAGGGTTGCTGATGGCAGCAACGATCCTGACCCCGCTGGGCCCCGCCTTCGCGCGACCCGACAGTGCGGGCGTGCAGGTGGCGCAGCGCGGCGGCGAACGCGGCCACCGCGGCTCGGAAGGCCGTCGCGGCGAGGCTCGCGTCCAGCGCGAGCGCGCACCGCGACCGCAAGTCCAGCGGCAACGCCCGCAGGTCCAGCGCGACCGGTCGCAGCGCCCGCAGGTGCAACGTCAGCAGGTTCAGCGCCCGCAGCGCAGCGAGCGCGACAATCGCTGGCGCGACCGCCAGCGCACCCAGCAGACGCAGCGCCGCGGCGGCAGCTACGACCGCAACCGCGACGGCCGCCCCGACCGTCAGTGGGACCGCAACCGCAACGGCCAGGTCGACCGGCGCTATGATCGAGACCGGAACGACAACCGCTGGAACCGCAACGATAACCGGCGCTACGACCGCAACGACAATCGCCGCTGGGATCGGAACGACAACCGCCGGTGGGACCGCAACGATAACCGCCGCTACCGCGACAACGACCGGCGCAACTGGAGCCGCGACTGGCGCCATGACCGCCGCTACGACTGGCGGGACTACCGCAATTCGCACCGCAGCTATTACCGCATGCCGCGCTATTATTCGCCGTATCGCAACCATCGCTATACGCGGTTCAGCATCGGTTTCACGCTGGGGTCGCTCTATTACGGCCAGCGCTACTGGATCAACGATCCCTGGTATTATCGCCTGCCGCCGGCCTACGGCAATTACCGCTGGATTCGTTATTATGACGACGCGCTGCTCGTCGATGTCTACTCGGGTCAGGTGGTCGACGTCATCTACGACTTCTTCTGGTAATATTCCTTTCGGTTACCGGAAGCCAACTGGAGGGCCGGCCTTGCCGGCCCTTCTTTTGTAACGCTCAGGCCGCGCGATTGGCACGGCGGCGCGGGGCCGACGATCGGCCCTGTCCCGCCTGTCCGATCAGCGCCTCGATCTCGATCGCGTCGGCGAAGCGCACTCCGACCCGATTGTCGTTCGACCAGCGCGCTACGGCGTCGAGCCGCATTCCGGGCCCGAATTCGAGCGTCAGCGGCGTGCCGGGCGGCACGTTCCACAATCCCTCGATCAGCGCCCCGCCCGACGAGATGTTGCGAACGATCGCCTCATAGCGATAGCCGCCGCTCATCACATGGATCGCGCGCAGGATGTGGCGGCGCGGCTCGCGCGCGCTCTGATAGCCCTGCGCGACCACCTGGCCGCCGCTTTCGCCGAGCAGCGCCAGCATCCCGTCGAGGTCCATCGGACGCCCATAGATATAGCCCTGGACGTGGCTGCACCCGAGCCGGCGGACGAGCGCGAGGTCGTCGTGGGTCTCGACCCCTTCCGCCGTCGTCTCCATGTCGAGCGCGGTCGCGAGGCCGACGATCGACGAGATGATCGCCGCGTTCATGCTGTTCTTGTCGGCGGCGCCGAGCACGAAGCTCTGGTCGATCTTGATCTTGTCGAACGGCGCCTTCTTCAGATAGCCGAGCGCCGAATAGCCGGTCCCGAAATCGTCGAGCGCGAGCCGGACGCCGGTGCGCTTCAATCGCTGGAACATCTCCAGATTTTCGGCGCTCTCGTCGAGGAAGACCCCTTCGGTGATCTCGAGTTCGAGCTGTTCGGGTGCGATGCCCGACGCCGACACCGCGCTCATGATCGTCGCGGGCAGCCGGTCGTTGGCGAACTGCCGCGGCGACACGTTGACCGCGACGCGATAGCCGGGGCCGATGCGCGCGATCGTGTCGCAGGCGGTGCGGATGATCCATTCGCCGATCGGCACGATCAGGTTCGATTCCTCGGCGATGGGGATGAACTTCGACGGGCTGACCGCGTCGCCGTCGCCGCGCTGCCAGCGGATCAGCGCCTCGAAGCCCGTGATCCGCTCGCGCGCGACGTCGACGATCGGCTGATAGAGCAGCTTCAGCTCGTCCTTCGCCAGCGCGTCGCGCAGCGCGTCCTCGATCGCCTTGCGCTCGCTCGCCTGGTTGTGCATCGCGTCGGCGTAGAAGCGATAGACACCGCGCCCCGCATCCTTCGCGGCATAGAGCGCGAGGTCGGCGTTGCGCACCAGCGCCGCCGCGCTCACCGCCTCCCCGTCCGCGACCGCGATGCCGACCGACGATCCGATCCGCACCTGTTCGCCCTCGATCGCGAAGGGTTTGGCGAGGCTCAGGATGATCGCGTTGGCGATGCTCGCGAGCTTTTCGGCCTGATTGATCTGCGGCAGCACGATCTGGAACTCGTCGCCGCCCAGCCGCCCGACCTGCCCCTTGTCGCCGATGATCTGCGTCAGCCGCCCGGCCGCCTGCTGGAGCAGCTGGTCGCCGACCGGATGGCCGAGCGTGTCGTTCACCGCCTTGAAGCGGTCGAGGTCGAGCAGCAGCAACGCGCAGGGCTGCGGCTGTCCCATATGGTTTTTGAGCGCGCGTTCGAGCAGGTCGGTGATGTGCAGCCGGTTCGCGAGGCCGGTCAGCGTGTCGTAGCGCGCGAGCTGGTTGATCTCGCGTTCCGACCTCTTCTTTTCGGTCAGGTCGGTGCCGCTGCCGCGAAAGCCGAAGAAATGGCCGAACTCGTTCGAGATGGGATGGCCCGAGATCGACCACCAGCGCTCCTCGCCCGGCACCGCCGCCTGGACCGTCAGGTCGTTGAAGGGGGTGCGCGACGACAGGCTGAAACCCAGCGTCCGCTCCTCGCTCTCGTCGTTGCCGATCCGCTTGCGGATGATGTCGGTGAACGGGCGGCCGAGCACCTCGGCGAGCGGTCGGCCGAGCTTCGCCGCGATGGTCGGCGAAATATAGACGAGCTGGCCGTAGCGGTCGGTTTCCCAGAACCAGCCGCGCCCCGCGCGCTCGAAATCGCGGACGAGGTTCAGCGCCCGCTGCTGCTCGCTGACCGCGAGCCGTCCCGCGCGCGTCGCGCGGCGCTGGTGGCGCATATCCTCGCGCACCATCACGATCAGCAGCGCCAGAAAGACCATGCCCGCGACGGCGAAGGGCCACGAGGCGACGCCGATCGCGCCGCCGAAGGCGGCCGCGCCGGCGAAGGCGAAAAAGGCCGGCCGGGCGATCGCCGACGCCGAGGCGGCGACGAGGATCGCGCCGAACACCATCGCCGTGAAGGCGTCGAAATAGAAGCTGCCGTCGGGCATTGCCGTCGCCGCGAACATCGCCGCCGAGGTCAGCAGCGTCCCGAGCGCGACCAGCGCCATCGCCAGCGCCGCCGCGATACGCAGGCGCCGCGGCGGCAGGCTGGGCCGCGACCGCGACATCTGGCCGAGCACGGTCAGGACGAGATCGCAGCCGACGCCGACCGCCATCGCAAGCCATTGCGGGCGATGATCGAGGAAGCCGTGGACGCCGGGAAAGAAGGCAAAGGAGAAGAAGGCGAGCGCCCGCGCGATGAACACATAATGCCATAGCTGCGCGACGCGGCTCAGCCGGGTCACGAACTCGGGCGAGTCGAGCAGCGATTCGTCCGAAGACGCCGCACCGGAAAGCGGTCGCACTATGGAACGCTTTGACGCCAAAATCCCTTGATCCTGCTGGTTCGACCCGGATGGAGCACTGTCAGAAAGGGGTTTCCAAATCCTTATTCCGAAAGGCGAAATCCCCCCATTGTTGCGCCATATCGGGAGGGGTTGGGTTTCGGTTCGCAACTTGTTATACCCAAGTCATGCCCGCCGTCCGCCTCTTGCCGCCCGACCGTTTCTTCGACCGCACCGAATGGGCCGCGGTGACGCGCGCTTCGTCGTGGCGCGGCGTCTGGCTAGTCGCGCACGCCTGGATCGTCAGCATCGCGGCGATCGGCCTCGCCGCCTGGTCGGGCAATCCGGCCGCATGGCTGCTCGCGGTAATCCTCGTCGGCGGGCGCCAGCTCGGCCTTGCGATCCTGATGCACGATGCGGCGCATGGCGCGCTCCACCCGAACCGCAAGGTCAACAATTTCCTCGGCCAGTGGCTCACCGGCGCCGCGGTCGGATCGGACCTGATCGCCTATCGCACCTATCACCTGCAGCATCACAAATACACGCAGCAGCCCGAGGACCCCGACCTCTCGCTGTCGAAGCCCTTCCCCACCACCCGCGCCAGCCTGGCGCGCAAGATCGTGCGCGACCTGACCGGGCAGACCTTCTTCAAGCAGCGCATGGCGCAGTTCGCCTATGCGATCGCCGGCCTCAAGGCGATGCTGCGCGGCGAAAGGCCGGAAAAGGCCCCCGCCGGGACGAAGGCGGGCACGCCGTTCAACAAGCAGTCCGACGACGGCATGACGTCGCCGACCGCCGACGTCGCGGGCGCGATGGCGGTGACCCGCGCGGTCGGCCGCTTCCTGCTGGTCCAGGCAGTGCTGCTCGCGGCATCGCTGCTGCTCTATGGGTGGACACCCTATCTGCTGTGGCTCGCGGGGCTCGCGACGACTTTCCAGCTCTATCTGCGCATCCGCAACATCGCCGAGCACGCCTGCACGACGACGGGGAGCCAGGACCCCTTCACCCATGCGCGCACCACCCATGCGGGCTGGATCGCGCGGGCGACGGTCGCACCCTATTGGGTCAATTATCACGCCGAACATCATTTGTTCATGGGCGTGCCCTGCTATCGCCTGCCGGAGGTCCACGCCGCGCTCGGCCGCGCGGGCAAGCATGAGGCGATGACGATCGCGCCCAGCTACGGCGCGGTCCTGCGCCAGGTGACCGCGCTGGGCTGAGCCCTATTCGGCGACGAAGCGGGCGCCGGCGCGGTCCTTTACCGTCGTCGCGGGGTCGAAGAGCATCCCGTTCATCGCGATATAGACCCCCGGCGGCAGCGTCTGCACCGCGGCGAGCGCGAAGCCGACGTTGAACTCGGCATCGCTCGCGCGCACCGAAGCCGGCTGCATCGCGCCGGTCATCACGATCGTCTTTCCCGCGATCCCCGCGAGCACACGGCCGGTGACGACCATCGTGTCGGTCCCGTGGGTGACGAGGATGCGGGCGGCATCGCTCGCCGCGACCGCGGCGCGGATCGCCTCGCGGTCGGCATCGGTAAGCTCGAGGCTGTCCTTGCGCATAAGCTGGGTGACGCGATGCGGGACATGGACATTATTCTCACGCAGCATGTCGGGGATCGCCGCGGGGCCGATCTGGAACTCCGAAAGCGCGTCGAAATAGACCTTGTCGATCGTCCCGCCGGTGGTGAAGATGTCGATCATAAGCACCCCTTGGTCATTGCGAGGAGCGCAGCGACGAAGCAATCTCCAGCTCTCGGCCCTAGCGCATGGCCGATGGTTGGAGATTGCTTCGCTTCGCTCGCAATGACGTTCCGTTTCACGCCAAAGCCTCGGCGATCAGCCGCCGCGTATTCTCCACCCCGAACAGCGCGATGAAGCTGCCCATGCGCGGGCCCGCGCTCGACCCGAGCAGGGTCTCGTAGAGCGCCTTGAACCAATCGCGAAGATTTTCAAATCCATAGGCTTCGTTCTTGCCAATCTCATACACGATATTCTGGATATCGTCGGCCGAGGCGTCGGCGGGGAGCGCCGCGAGCTTGTCGTCGAGGTCGCGCAAGGCCGCGCCCTCGCCGCCCTGTGGCTTGCGGCGCTGCAAGGTTGGCGCGACGAAGTCGCGGTTATACGCCATCGCATTGTCGATCAGCCGGTCGAGCTCGGGATAGCTGCCCGCATTCGCGCCCGCGACATATTGGCCGAGGTAGCGCCAGATCTGATCCTTCGACGCATCGGCGCCCATCACCCCGACGAGGTTGAGGAGCAGGCCGAAGGTGACCGGCAGCACCGCATCCGGCATATCCTCGCCGCGCGCGACATGGACATGATGCACCGGGTTGCCGAGCTTCTTGTCGGCTTCCTGCGCCGGATAATTGCCGCGCATCTGCAGATATTCGTCGACCGCCTTCGGGATCACCCCGATGTGGAGCTGCTTCGCCGACTTGGGTTCGCGATAGATGTAGAAGGCAAGGCTTTCCTCGCTGCCATAGTCGAGCCATTGTTCGAGGCTGAGGCCATTGCCCTTCGACTTCGAGATCTTCTCGCCCTTTTCGTCGAGGAACATCTCGTAGATCAGCCCCTCGGGCTTGCGCCCGCCGAGCGCCTTCGCGATCTTGCCCGACTGCACGCCGCTGTCGGTCAGATCCTTGCCGTACATCTCGTAATCGACGCCCAATGCGACCCAGCGCATCGCCCAGTCGACCTTCCACTGCAGCTTGGCGCCGCCCGACAGGATATTGTGCGTGACCGTCTCGCCCTCGTCCTCGAACGCCACGAGTCCGGCGTCGGCGTCGACCACCGTCACCGGGACCTGGAGCACGATGCCCGACTTGGGGCTGACCGGCAGGATCGGCGAATAGGTCGCCGCGCGCTCCGCGCGCAGCGTCGGAAGCATGATGTCGAGGATATCCTGGTTGTGGCGCAGGACATTCTTCAGCGCCTCGTCGAACGCCCCCGACCGGTAGCGCTCGGTCGAGCTGACGAATTCATAGTCGAAGCCGAAACGGTCGAGAAATTCGCGCAGCATCGCATTGTTATGATGCGCGAAACTTTCATACTTTCCGAACGGATCGGGGATCGCCGTCAGCGGCTTGCCCAGATATTCGCGCAGCATGTCGCCGTTCGGCACATTGTCGGGAACCTTGCGCAGCCCGTCCATGTCGTCGCTGAACGCGACGAGCCGCGTCGCCGCAGGCACTCCGGATTCATTGGCGGTCAGCGCCTCATAGGCACGGCGCACCATCGTCGTGCGCAGCACTTCGTTGAAGGTTCCGATATGCGGCAGCCCCGATGGGCCATAGCCGGTCTCGAACAGCACCGGCTCGCCGCCCGGCTTGCCATCGGGATAGCGTTTGACCAGCTTGCGCGCTTCCTCGAACGGCCAGGCCTTGGAGCTTTGCGCGGGTTCGCGTAGCGACGGATGAAGGTGCAAGTCGGTCATGGCAGCGCCCATAGCGGCAAGCAGGGCGGAATCGAAAGGCAAAATTGCCCGCACGCCGCGCATCATGGTTACCCGAAATTTACCATCTTTGCCGTAGCGTCGCGGCATGACCAGCTCCCTGCCCCGCACGCCGCGCCATCACAAGCGCACCACCGTCGACCTCGACATCGTCGTCAACGGCGTCCTCAACCATGTCGAGGGGCGGATCATCGACCTTTCCGAAGGCGGCGCGCGCATCGACGGCGCGAGCCTACCCGCGCGATCGCGGTGCGAGATCCATTATGGCGGCCAGACCGTCTATGCCGTCGTCATGTGGTCCGAGGTCGACCGCATGGGGGTGCGCTTCCCCTATGAACTGACCCACGGCCCGCTCCACAAGGCGCTCGAACGCGCGCGCGGCGCGGCGATGGTCGAGCCGGGACAGATTTTCCGGGCGATGCGCCCGACGGGCTTCGGGCGCCGCGGGCTGAATTGAGTCCCAGCACCAAACCCGATCTTCCTCATTCCCACGAAGGCGGGGACACCGACTGGCGCTCATTCCCGGCCGATCGCGATCCGGCAGGAGGCGACAACGGCGTTTTTTCTGGTCCCGGCCAGGCACGTCGGCTAGTTAGCGGGTGAAGAAGATCTTGCGATGAAGCTGTGCGCGAGGCAGCGGAGGCTTTCCGGTCGACGTCCATCGTGCAGACATGTCGATAGGGAGATCCGAGCATGCCCGACGACGATCCGGCCGCAAAGGCCGATGTCACGAAAGACTGGCAGGCAACCCAGGCCCAGACCTCGACGGCCAAGCGTCTTCGAATTTTTGCCCTGATCGCATGGATCGTCGCCATCGGCGGCGAGGTCGCCGGCATCGTCATGCTGTACCGGCACATGTTCGATCACGGAAACCTCGGGCTGCTGATAGGGCTTCTGGTCGGGATCGCTGTCTTTGCGATTGCCGGCAGCTTGATGTGGAAGGCGGCCAACAAGCACGATCCGGCCCGCGCATCGGAAAAGTTCCGCTTCTTTATCCAGAACCAGCTTGGGGCGATCATCACCCTGGTCGCCTTCCTCCCCCTGGTTGTCCTGATCTTCATGGACAAGGATATGGATCCGAAGAACAAGAAGATCGCCGGGGGTGTCGGGGCCGTCCTGGCTGTCGTCGCCACGCTGATCGGGGTGAGCTATAATCCGCCGTCGGTCGAGCAATATACCCAGGATATGAACCAGTGCGCGGCCCAGATCAAAGCCGGCCAGCCCACCACGGCCTGTTCACCCGAGGTCGCGGCTCAGGCGCAGGACATCGCCCGCGATTCAAACGCGGTGGCCGATGCGACGAAGAACGCCGAAAACCCGGCTGGTCAGGATGTCGTGTACTGGATCGCTCCCGAAAACGGGGCCAAGAAATCCGCGACACCGCATGTCTTTCATCTTTGCGCGAATGTGAGTCCGCTCGCTGGAAAGACCGTGAATCAAGGCTCCGTGACGGAAGCCTATGCGGAGAATGCCAGCCGCATCACCAAGCAGATCGAGATGGAACAGGCGCAGTGCGGGTTCGCGAAATCGCAGTAACCCCGCTCCTCGCGTTTTCCGATAGGCTTTGCCGGAATAGCGAAATCGAGGTGGCGCCCCGCCCTTGCCGCGTTCCTCTTTTGTCCCTAGCGTCGGGACATGGCGTCCGCTCCGCTCCCCCTCCCCGCGATCCATGCGAGCCATGTCGGTATCTGGATCGCCGACGCCGCCGGGCGCGTGCAGCGGGTCGGGCGCGGCGAGGCGATCGCGGCGGTCGCGGCGACTCCGCACCTGCTGCTCGGCGCGCCGCTGACCGGCGACCGGCTGGGCTATCCCGAGCTGTCGGGGCTCGACCTGCTCGAACTCTTCGCCTTTCTTTATCCCGCGCGCTTCGCGGTGCCGACGCCGGCGGGCTTTGCCGCCGCGCTCGGGATCGATCCGCCGAAGGCAGAGGCCGAGATCGCGGCCTTCCTGCCGCGCGCCGCCGCCGCGATGCTGAACAGCCTTGGCGATTCGGGCTGGCCCGAGCGCGAGGGCGCCTGGCATAGCCTGCAGGCGCTCGCGCGGCAGCGCTGGCCGTGGGCACCGCTGATCCAGCCGCGGCTCGATACGCCCGACAAGGCCGACCGCTGGCTGTTCGCGCGCCTGCCCGAATGGGAGGAGGTGCCACCGCGCGGGGCGCCGCGCCAGATCCGTATCGAAGCGGCCGATGTCGCGGCGCGGCTCGACCGGCTGACCGGCGACGGCGCCGAGCGCCGCCCCGGCCAGCAGGATTATGCCCGCGCCGTCGCCGCCATCTTCGAACCGCGCGAGCGCAAGGATGCGCCGCAGATGCTGGTGGCGGAAGCGGGCACAGGGATCGGCAAGACGCTGGGCTATCTCGCCCCCGCCAAGCAGTGGATCGACGCCTCGGCGGGCGCGGTCTGCATCTCGACCTTCACCAAGGCGCTGCAGCGCCAGTTGGCGCGCGAGACCGAAAAGCTCTACCCCGACGCCGCGACGCACCGCGAAAAGGTCGTGGTGCGCAAGGGGCGCGAGAATTATCTCTGCCTTCTGAACCTGGAGGACGCGCTGCAGGGCGGTTTTTCGGGCCGCGCCGCGATCCTCGCGCAGCTCGTCGCGCGCTGGGCCGCCTATACGCGCGACGGCGACATGATCGGCGGCGACCTGCCCGGCTGGCTTCCCGCGCTGTTCCGCCGCAACGGCGCCACCGCGCTCACCGACCGGCGCGGCGAGTGCATCTATGCGGGCTGCCCGCATTTCCGCAAATGCTTCATCGAGCGCTCGGCGCGCGCGGCGACCCAGGCCGACATCGTCATCGCCAACCATGCGCTGACGATGGTGCAGGCGGCGCGCCCGCGGGACGGCGGGGGGCCCGCGACGCGGCTGATCTTCGACGAGGGCCATCATCTGTGGGACGCCGCCGATTCGATGTTCGCCGCGGCGCTGACGGGGCAAGAGGCGGTCGAGATCCGCCGCTGGATCCTGGGGCCCGAGGGCAAGTCGCGCGGGCGGCGGCGCGGGCTCGCGGCGCGG
Source organism: Sphingopyxis sp. GW247-27LB (assembly GCF_002277025.1). Classification (GTDB taxonomy): domain Bacteria; phylum Pseudomonadota; class Alphaproteobacteria; order Sphingomonadales; family Sphingomonadaceae; genus Sphingopyxis. The sequence goes on along the minus strand of NZ_NIWD01000002.1, from coordinate 108,731 downwards.
CTCGCCGACGTCGCGAGCTATGACGAGGCGGGCGAGCAGGCGATCCAGATGGCGATCGCCGCCGCCGCCGAGCTGCCCGGCGACGGCTGGCTCGCGCGGCTCGCCGAGAACGAGCCGTGGGGCGCGATCGAGCGGCTGCTCGCGGCGGTGCGCGCGCAGGTCTATGCGCGCGGCGCCGACCCGAAGGGCGCCGACAGCGGCTATGGCCTCGAAACCGAACTCGCCGATCCCGACGGCGCGCTGGTCGGCGCCGCCGCCGCGGCGAGCGACGCGATCGAGGCGCTGTTGCGTCCGCTGCTCACGCTCGGCAAGCGGCTCGACGCGCTGATCGAGGACCCGCCCGACTGGCTCGACGGACAGGCGCGCGCGCGCGTCGACGGGGCGCGCGCCAGCCTCGGCAGGCGGATCGATACGCTGGGCGCGTGGCTGTCGCTGCTCGGCCGCGTCGGCGGGCCCGCCGACCCCGACTTCGTCGACTGGCTCGCGGTCGACCGCTTCGACGGACGCGAATATGATTGCGGCCTGCATCGCCACTGGCTCGACCCCGCGCGCCCGGTCGCCGAGATCGTCTACCGCCCGGCGCAGGGCGTGCTTGTCACCTCGGCGACGCTGCGCGGCGGGCATCATGCCGGCGCGGGCTGGGCCGACGCCGACATTCGCACCGGGGCGCGGCACATGGACGGCAATGTCGGGCATTTCGCCGTCGCGAGCCCCTTCGACTATGCGCGCCAGTCGGAGGTGTTGATCGTCACCGACATCGCGCGCGGCGACCTCCCCGCGCTCGCGGGCGCCTACAGCCGGCTGATCGAGGCCTCGGGCGGCGGGGCGCTCGGCCTGTTCAGCGCGATCCGGCGGCTGCGCATCGTCCATGCGCGCATCGCCGACCGCCTCGCGCGCGCGGGCCTGCCGCTCTATGCCCAGCATGTCGACCCGCTCGACACCGGCACGCTCGTCGACATCTTCCGCGCCGATCCGCACGCCTCGCTGCTCGGCACCGATGCTTTGAGGGATGGCGTCGACGTTCCGGGCGATTCGCTGCGGCTCGTCGTCATGGAGGGCGTGCCCTGGCCGCGCCCGACAATCCTCCACGCCGCGCGCCGTGCAGCGCAGGGCGGCGGCGCCTATGACGATATGGTGATCCGCGGCCGCATCGCGCAGGCGTTCGGCCGGCTGATCCGCCGCGCCGACGATTTCGGGCAGTTCGTGATGCTCTCGCCCTCCTTCCCCTCGCGGCTGCTCAGCGCTTTTCCCGAAGGGACGCCGATCCGCCGCCTGCCGCTCGACGAGGTGGTGAACCATGTCGCCGCCGCCAATGTCGCGCAGCGCGGCCGCGCATATGCCTTCCCACCGTCATGAGTTTGCGGCACAAGGCGGCGATTCGGGGACAGCGCCGACAGGTGGGGAGAGACTTTGAAGACGTTGACGATCCTGCGCCACGCCAAATCGGGCTGGGACGCCCCCGTCGAGCGCGATTTCGACCGTCCGATCAACGCGCGGGGCCGGCGCGGCGCCGAACTGGTCGGCCAATATCTGAAGCGGCAGGGGCTGCCGGTCGAACGCATCGTCGCCTCGCCCGCGGTGCGCGTCACCGAGACGCTCGACATCTTCCAGCCCGCGGCGGGACTCGTGGCTATCGAGCCGCACTGGGACCGGCGCATCTATCTCGCCTCGGCGGCGACGCTGATGGAGGTGGTCCGCGACACCGGCGGCGACGCCGATCATGTGCTGATCGCGGGGCATAATCCCGGGCTCGAGGATCTGATCCTGATGCTGGTCCCCGAATCGGCGGGCGATGCGCTGCGCGCCGAGGTCGAGGAAAAGCTGCCGACCTCCGCGCTCGCGCGGCTCGAACTCGACATCGACGATTGGCACGCGCTCGAGGCGGGACAGGCGCGCTTCGCGCTGTTCATCCGCCCGCGCGACCTCGACCCGGCGCTGTCACCCGCGATAGATTAGGCGGCGTCGAGCGCCGCGGCCAGCCGCTGGCGAAGCGCGACGAGCGCCGCGAGCGGCACGCCGCCCGCGGCAGGCACCGGCGGCGACGCAGTGTCCAGGGGCGGCGCGGGCGCGGCAGCCGGTTCAGCCGCTTCGCTGCCCGACAGTGCCTTGCGCGCGCCCTCGACGGTGAAGCCCTTCACATGCAGCAGATGATGGATACGCTCGGCGAGCGCGACATCCCCCGGGCGATAATAGCGGCGGCGGCCCGAGCGCTGCAGCGGCCGAAGCTCGGGAAAGCGGGTTTCCCAATAGCGCAGCACATGGGTGGGAACGCCGATCCGGTCAGCAAGCTCGCCGATCGACAGCATCGCGCCCGCCGCCTTGCTGCCGTCGCCGCGCTCGTCGAAATCGGGCATGGCCGATCCCCGGCTCAGCTGCCGGCGACGCGGGCCCGCATCGCCTGGCTGGCGCGAAAGGTCATCACGCGGCGTGGAAGGATGGGCACCTCGATGCCGGTCTTGGGATTGCGGCCGATACGCTGCGCCTTGTCGCGCAACACGAAGGTGCCGAACCCCGAAATCTTCACATTCTGGCCTTCGGACAGCGCGTCGGACATGTGCGACAAGATGCTCTCGACGATCGTCGCCGATTCATTGCGCGACAGACCCACCATCTGGTTGATTCGCGCCGCGATGTCGGCGCGGGTAAGCGTTCCTGCAGCCATGTTAATCCCTTCCCCTCCTGAAACGATAACCGAAGCCGGTTCCCGGAAGGCCCCCACCGTCACGAGTCCCGCGCACAGTTGTAACAAAAGCGAATAAATCCGCAAAACTGAAACGGATGGACGGAGAAGTTGAAGCGACGAACGCCGCAAACGCGGCCTTGTTGCCGCGGGTATCCCGGATTCAGACCCGCAGGACCGCCGCCCCCCAGGTAAAGCCGCCGCCCATCGCCTCGAGCACGACGAGGTCGCCGCGCCGGATTCGCCCGTCGCGCACCGCGAGGTCGAGCGCGAGCGGCACCGACGCAGCCGACGTGTTGGCGTGCTGGTCGACGGTCAACACGACGCGCTCGGCGGGAAGGCCGAGTTTCTTCGCGGTCGCGTCGATGATGCGCTTGTTCGCCTGGTGCGGCACGACCCAGTCGATGTCGGTGGCCGACAGCCCGACGTCGGCCAGAACCTCGCCGAGCACGGCGGCGAGATTGGTGACGGCGTGGCGGAACACCTCGCGCCCCTGCATCCGCACATGGCCGACGGTTCCCGTCGTCGAGGGGCCGCCGTCGACATAGAGCATGTCGCAATATTGGCCCTCGGCATGGAGCCGCGTCGCGAGGATGCCGCGGTCGTCCGCGACCTCCTCGGCCGACAGCACCACCGCGCCCGCGCCGTCGCCGAACAGCACGCAGGTCGTGCGGTCCTCCCAGTCGAGGATGCGGCTGAAGGTTTCGGAGCCGATGATCAGGGCATGCTTCGCCGCGCCGGTGCGCAGCATCGAATCGGCGACCGAAATCGCGTAGAGAAAGCCCGAGCAGACCGCGGCGACGTCGAAGGCGATGCAGTCGGGCGCGCCGAGCAGCGCCTGCACCTTGGTCGCGCTCGCCGGGAAGGTATTGTCGGGGGTCGCGGTCGCGACGATGATCAGCCCGATGTCCGATGGCTCGAGCCCCGCGGCGGCCAGCGCTTCCTTCGCCGCGGCGGCGGCAAGCGTCGCGGTCGTCTCGTCGGGCTCGGCGATATGGCGGAAGCGAATGCCGGTGCGCTCGACGATCCATTCGTCGCTGGTATCGACGCGCCGCGCGAGTTCTTCGTTCGAGACGCGCGTGCGCGGCAGCGCCGAGCCGGTGCCGGCGAGGATGGCGCGAAGGGTCATGCCGCGGCACTCCCGCGGAAATTGGCGAGATCCTCGGTCACCTGACGCGTGATATCCTTTTCGACGAGTTCGGCGCACAGATGCACCGCATTGGCGACGCCCTTCGCGTCGGCGCTGCCGTGGCTCTTGAGCACCACGCCGTTGAGGCCGAGGAACACGGCGCCATTGTGATTATTGGGGTCGAGATGGTGGCGCAGCAATTCGGTCGCCGGGCGCGAGATCAGGAAGCCGATCTTCGAACGAACCGACGAGGTGAAGGCGCGGCGGAGCAGGTCGGTGACGAAGCGCGCCGTCCCTTCGATCGTCTTCAATGCGATGTTGCCCGAAAAGCCGTCGTGAACGACCACGTCGACATGGCCGCGCGACAATTTGTCGCCCTCGATGAAACCGGTGAATTCCATCGGCAGATGCTCGGCGCCGCGCAGCATCGCGGCAGCGTCGCGAATCTCGTCGGTGCCCTTGAGTTCCTCGGTGCCGATGTTGAGCAGCGCGACGCGCGGGCGTTCGAGCCCCATCGCGGTGCGCGCATAGGCGGCGCCCATCACCGCGAACTGGACGAGGTTGGTCGCGTCGCAATCGGTGTTGGCGCCCAGGTCGAGCATGACGACGTCGTTGTCGCCAAGCGACGGCAGCAGCGCCGCGAGCGCCGGCCGGTCGATCCCCGGCATGGTCCTGAGGGCTAGCTTCGCCATCGCCATCAGCGCGCCGGTGTTGCCCGCCGAGACGGCGCCGCCCGCGTCGCCGCGCTTCAGCGCGTCGATCGCGAGCCCCATCGAGCTGCCGCGGCCGTTGCGGAGCGCCTGGCTCGGCTTGTCCTCGCCCGACACGACCTTGTCGGTGTGGATGATCTCCGACGCCGCGCGCAGGTTCGGATGGTTGTCGAGCGCGGTCTTGATCCGCGTCTCGTCGCCGACAAGCAGAAAGCGGAGACCGTCGTGCTGATGACGCGCCATCGCCGCGCCCGCGCACATCACGCGGACGCCGACGTCACCGCCCATCGCATCGATCGCGATTCGCGGTGTCAGGCTCATCGGGACACTCTCCGGCTTGGCTTAAGCGCCGGCCACCACTTCGCGGCCGTTATAATGGCCACAAGCGTTGCAGAGGTTGTGCGGACGCTTCAGCTCGCCGCAGTTCGGGCATTCCTGATAGGCTTCGACCTTCAGGCTGTCGTGGCTGCGACGCATGCCGCGCTTCGAGGGCGATGTTTTTCGCTTGGGGACGGCCATGATATATCCTGTATTCTCAAACTGTTCGTTACGAATCGGCAAACCCGGATTTGTCGTGCCCGTTACCGGAAACGACTGGCCCGCCCGCCGCGCCGAAGGCTGTTCCCGTTCGAAAAGGACAGGAAAATCTTCCGCCGGAAGGTGCCTCAACGCCTGATGGTGTCGGGTGCCGGATCGGGCGCGGCTATAGCGTTTCTGCCCGCAAAGGCAAGCCCCTCGGCAATGCTTGCCCGCGAGGCGCGACAATGCCACATCGGATGCGATAACCGCAGGAGGGGAAAGCCGATGACGATGTTGCCGATCAGCCTGACGATCGCCGCGGGGGCGGCGCTGCTCAACATCTGGCTCGCGACGCGCGTCGGCCGGGTGCGGACGAAGGAAAAGATCTTCGTCGGCGACGGCGGCAACGAGGCGGTGATCCGCCGGATGCGCGCGCACAGCAATTATGTCGAGAACACCGCCTTCGTGCTGATCCTGCTCATTCTCGTCGAACTGGGACTCGGTTCGTCGATCTGGCTGTGGGCGGTCGGCGCGCTCTATCTGGTCGGGCGCATCCTCCACGCGCTGGGCATGGACGGCATGATGTGGGGGCGCATGGCGGGGACCGCCATCACCATGCTCACCCAGGCCGGACTCGCGATCACCGCGCTGATCGCGGTCTACACGACCCCGACGACGATCGTCGCGACCGAAGTGCAGGAAACCGAGTCCGTCGCTCCGAACTGACGGCCTCCCCTCCCGCAGGCGGGAGGGGTCGGGGGTGGGCCAGCAACGTCGCATCCGCCCACCCCGCTGCGACTAGCGAGCAAGCTCGCAAGCCTCGCTGCCCCTCCCGCTTGCGGGAAGGGAAATTCTACGCTTCGAGCGCCGCATCGCCGACATAGGGATTGGTCCGCCGCTCCTGCGCGAAATTGCTGTGCGGGCCGTGCCCCGGCAGGAAGACGGTGTCGTCGCCGAGCGGCCACAGCTTTTGCGTGATCGATGCGAGCAGCTGCTGATGGTCGCCGCGCGGGAAATCGGTGCGGCCGATCGAGCCCTGGAACAGGACGTCGCCGACGATCGCCAGCTTCGAGGGGCGGTGATAGAAGACGACGTGCCCCGGCGTATGCCCGGGGGTGTGGATAACGTCGATCGTCAGATTGCCGACCGTGACGGTGTCGCCGTCGACGAGCCAGCGGTCGGGCTCGAACGGCTCGCCCGACATGCCGAAGCGCGCGCCGTCCTCGCCGAGCCGCTCGATCCAGAAGCGGTCGTCCTCGTGCGGCCCCTCGACCGGCACGCCCAGTTCCTTCGCGAGCACCCCCGCCTGCCCGCAATGGTCCATATGACCATGGGTGACGAGGATCTTCTCGACCTCGACCCCGGTCTGGCGCACCGCCTCCTTGAGCTTGTCGAGATCGCCGCCGGGGTCGACGAAGGCCGCCTTGTTCGTCTCGGTGCACCAGAGCAAGGTGCAATTCTGCTGAAAGGCGGTGACGGGCACGACGGCGGCGCGCAGGGGCGGATTGGGAGCGTTCATGGCCGCTGATGTGGGGAAAAGCGGCGGGGATGGCAAGGGTTGTCGCCCCCCCCAACTCTACGGCATGACCAGCCAACCGGCGATGGCCCCGCCCGCCACGAGCGCGGGCGTCACCCACATGCCCTTGAGGCGCCAGGCAGCGACCAGCGCGACGCCGAACAGCAGGCCAGCGGCCACCCCGTTCGATATGCGCGCGCCCGTCGCCTCGCCGAGCTGGACGAAGGTCGCGGCGATGATGCCGACGACCGCGGCGGCGACCCCCGCCAGCAGACGATGGAGCGCGTGACTCTCGACCACCGCCTCCAGCCGTTCGAACAGGATCAGCGAAAAGGCGAAGGCGGGCAGGAACATGCCGGCGGTGATCGCCAGCGCCCCGCCGATCCCGCCGGCGACATAGCCGACGAAGGTCGCGAAGATGACCAGCGGCGCCGGCAGCACGCCCGCGAGCGCGATGCCGTCGAGGAAGGTCGCGTCGCCGATCCAGCCGCGCCCCACGGTGTCCGCACGAACATAGGGAATGGCGGTATAGGCGCCGCCGAAGGTCAGCATTCCGCCCTTCAGCCCCGCCACGAACAGCGCCGCGAGCGTCACGGGTTCGGCGACAGCCGATGCGGTGGCACCCGACGGCGCCAAGCCATGCACTGCCGCGGCGACGCCGATGGCCGCGACCAGAACGGCGGCCGCGACGAGCGGCCGGTCGGACGCGGCATAGGCCAGACCCGCCGCGACGAGCGGAATCCAGAAGGGAACCCCGGCCAGCGTCGCGATCAGGCTCGCCACCGCTATCGCTCCCGACAGCCAGTCCTCGACGATATGCTCGCCGATCCGGACCACCGCGCGCAGGATGATCGCCAGCACGACGATCTGCACCCCCAGCAACAGGCTCGACAGGCCGGCATCGCCGGCGATCCACGTCACATAGAGCCAACCCGCGAGCAGCATCAGCGCCATCCCCGGCAGCATGAAGCCCAGCCCCGCGAGCAGTCCCCCCACCCGGCCGCGAGCGACCATGCCCAGATGCACGCACAGTTCGTGCGCCTCGGGTCCCGGCAATATCTGCAGCACGGCGAGCAGCCGGTTGAAGCGGGCCGGCTCGATCCAGCGTTCGTCCTCGACCAGCGCCTGCCGGATCATCGCGATCTGGGCGACCGGGCCGCCGAAAGCCAGAAAGCCGAAGCGCAAGAATTTCAGGAACAGCGCGGTCAGGCTCAGCCGCAACGGGTGGACAGAGGCGGGGATGTTGGTCGTCATATAACGCTCCGAGCGCCGCGAACGCGGCGGGTGGAGCGGAACTTGAACGAACCCGTCTGAACGGGCGTCCGCGTCGGCCCGTCCCGCACCTTATCGGTCCGTGCCGATGCGCGAGTCAATGCGTTACCCGCGGCTCCTACCGCAGCGTCATCGTGTCGCCTTCGATCGTCACCGCGTCGAGTTTCGACAAATAGCTCTGGCCGAGCAGCGAGACGCCCATGTCGGTGTCGACCACCGCCGCCGCGACGCCGCGCACTTCGATACCGTCGACCTCGACGCTGCGCAGCATCACCGGGCGCACCGGGACGTCGCCGCCCGCGGTGCGCGCGCTGCCCGCGACGGGAAGGCGATCGACGTCGATGCCGATCGCCTCGGCGTCGCGCCGGGTGAGCGCGACGATCGAGGCGCCGCTGTCGATCATCATCCGGATGTTCGCGCCGTCGACGTCGGCGTCGGCATAGAAATGCGAATCGCCCGCGCGGTCGAGCCGGACCTCGCCTGATGCTCCGGCCGCCGCCGGCGCCGGCGACCAGCCGCCCTGGGCGCGGTGCTCGGTCGTCCAATTGCCGTTGTCGCCACCCGAATCCGAGGACGCCTGCGCGCGATCGGGGGCCGAGCGGCTGGCGATCCCCGCCATGCCGATCGACGCCGCCGCGATCACCGCGGCCAGACCGAGAAATCGCCCCAACATGCCGCGCTTTTCGCACAATGGCGTTGGGGAATGGTTAAACGCGAAGCGGGCTCAACCGCGCTCGACGAAGGCGCGCCAGCTCGGCGCGCCGCCGCGCAGCGAATAGGTGATGCGCGCGCAGGCATAGGGCCGCCCCGCCCTGTTGTCCGCCTCGGCGGCGGTTTCCGGCCACGCCGCCACGCCGTCCTGCCCGGCGGCCCAGCACACCAGCGCCTCGGCCTCGGGCCGCGCCGCGATCTGGGCGCGGTCGGCGGCACTGTAGGTGGCGGGGATGCTCCAGCCGAAGATCCGGCGCTCGATAGGCTCCGACGCCGCGAACAGCGGTGCGAAGGCGGCGCAGCGGTCGGCGAGCAGCGCGGCGACCGCCCGCCGTTCGGCCGCGCCGAGCCAGCGTCCGCCGAGCAGCGGCTGCCAGCGCGCGGGTTCGCGCGAGCGCAGCGCGGGGAGCAGCTCGTCCGCCGCCGCGGCGAAGCGCGCGAGCCAGGGCGAATCCGCGGCGAGCGGCGCAAGTCTCGCGGGCTCGGCGGCGGGTTCGGGCTCGATCGGCACCAGCGGCGCCGTGCCGGCGATCGGCGCAGGGGGCGCGGCGCAGTCCTGTGCTGCGGCCGGCAGGGCTGCGAAAGCGGCGATCAGCGCCGACGGGATCAGAAGCGCGCGCATGGCCGGCATCATATCACGTCCCGCTGCATGCGTCATGAACCGGATGCGGCCAGCCCTTCGCGCAGCCACCCCGGCGCCTTTGCGGCGTCGATCGTCTCGACGCGGCGATGCTCGACCGACCAGCCGAGTTCGGGATAGGCGACGATCTGCCGCGCTGGTTCGGCCGCGGCGATCGGCACCACGACCAGCCGCCGGTTGACCTTCTGCCGCCAGTTCATCCGCGCGGTATTCTCCTGCCCGACATAGCAGCCCTTGGAAAAGCTAACGCCATTCAGCTCGGCGGCATTGCATTCGAGCCACAGCGTCGTGCCGTCGCCGAGCTCGGTGCGCCCTTCGGTGACGCCGAGCGGCAGCCGGTGCGCGCGCCAGCCGGCGTCGACGCCCTCGCCCTCGTCCGCCGGCCCGAGCCAGCGCTGGCCGAGGTCGGCGAGCCGCGGGTCGGGTTCGCCGAGATCGCCAAAGGGCGCCCAATGCACCGCGAGCCCCTCTTCGCGCGCGATGGTGATCGCGCGGCGCAGGCGATAGAGGGTCAGGCGCTTGACAAGGTCGTCGGCGGCCTCGCGCTCGCAATCGATCAGCAAATCGTCCTCGTCGCCCCAGATGAGGAAGTCGAACAGCACCTTGCCTTGCGGGGTCAGCAGCGCCGCCCAAACCGGCAGATTGCCCGCCACGTCGTTGGTGACGAGGCCCTGGAGGAAGCCGCGGACATCGTCGCCCGACAGGCGGATGAGGGCACGATCGTTGAGGGTTGTGTTAGACATGAGCGGACAATAGGGAGCGCGTGAGCCAACTTAAAGCCCCTCCCCTTCAGGGAAGGGGTTGGGGTGGGGTCCATCGACCTTGCTCTATGTTTCGAGACCCCACCCCCGGCCCCTCCCCTGAAGAGGAGGGGGGAGACAGTATGACCGACCGCCTGACCATCCGCCGCCCCGACGACTGGCACGTGCATCTGCGCGACGGCGCGATGCTGGCGCATGTCGCTCCGTACACGGCGCGCCAGTTCGCGCGCGCGATCGTGATGCCGAACCTGTCGCCGCCGGTGACGACGGCCGCCGAGGGCATCGCCTATCGCGACCGCATCCGGGCCACGGTTCCCGCCGATCTCGACTTCACTCCGCTGATCGTCGCCTATCTGACCGACCACAGCGACGCGGGCGAGATGGCGCGCGGCCATGCCGAGGGCATTTTCACCGCCGCGAAACTCTACCCCGCGCATGCGACGACCGGGAGCGCGCATGGCGTCACCGACGTCGCGAACATCATGCCCGTGCTCGAACGCATGCAGGCCATCGGCATGCCGCTGCTGATCCACGGCGAGGTTACGGACGCTGACGTCGACATCTTCGACCGCGAGGCGGTGTTCATCGAGCGCACCCTCGCGCCGCTGGCGAAGGCGCTGCCAGAGCTCAAGATCGTCCTCGAACATATCACCACCGCCGAAGCGGCGCAGTTCGTCGCCGACGCGCCCGCCCATGTCGCCGCGACGATCACCCCGCAGCATCTCCACATCAACCGCAACGCGATGCTCGTCGGCGGCATCCGGCCGCACGCCTATTGCCTGCCGGTCGCCAAGCGCGAGCATCACCGCCTCGCGGTGCGCGCCGCCGCCACCTCGGGATCGCCCAAATTCTTCCTCGGCACCGACAGCGCGCCGCACGCGGTCCACACCAAGGAAGCGGCGTGCGGCTGCGCCGGAATCTTCAACGCGCCTTACGCGCTCGAATCCTATGTGACGGCGTTCGACGAGGATGGCGCACTCGACCGGTTCGAAGGCTTCGCGAGCGAACATGGCCCGCGCTTCTACGGCCTGCCGCTCAACGAGGGCACCATCACCCTCGAGCGCGGCGAAACCGTCGTTCCCGACCGGGTCGGCGAAGTCGTTCCCTTCCACGCCGGCGAAACGCTCGGCTGGCGGATCGTCTAGGGCGTCGGCGGCACGCGCGGCGCGCGGGCCTTCACCCACATGTCAAAGCTGAACACCGCGATGCTGATCCAGATCAGCAGGAAGCAGAAGAGCTGCGCGGGCTTCAGCGGCTCGTCGAACAGGAAGAGGCTGAGCAGGAAGACGATGCTCGGCGCGAGATATTGGCAGAAGCCGAGCGCCGCATAGCTCATCCGCCGCGCCGCTGTCGCGAACATCAGCAGCGGGATAGCGGTCACCGCGCCCGCCGAGACAAGCAGCCAACTGATCGCGCTGCCCGACCCGAAGCCGACGCCGTCGCCGGCCTGGACATAGAAGGCCGCGATCGCGAGCGCGGGCAGAAACAGCAGCGTCGTCTCGACCGCCAGCCCCGGCAGTGCGCCGACCGGCGCCACCTTGCGGAGCAGGCCATAGACGCCGAAGCTGAGCGCCAGCGTCAGGCTGATCCACAGCGTGTCGAGCGCGCCCGCGAGCAGGATGGCGACCCCGACCCCGGCGATCGCCACCGCGACCACCTGCAGCCGGCTCAGCCGCTCGCCGAGGAAAACCATGCCCAGCATCACATTGACCAGCGGATTGAGATAATAGCCGAGGCTCGACGCGAGCACATGGCCCGAGAAGATCGAATAGATATAGACGAGCCAGTTGAGCGCGATCAGCAATGCGCTCGCGAGCAGCAGCCGCAGTACGCGCCAGTCCTTCAGCGCCGCCAGGTAATCGCCGATCTGGCGGCGGAAGAGCATGATCACGAAGCAGAGCGGCAGCGACCAGATGATGCGCTGTGACAGCACCTCGACCGGCGGCACACTTTCGAGCAGCTTGAAGAAAAGCGGGACGAAGCCCCAGATCGTGTAGGCGCCCAAGGCATAGGGCAGCCCTCCCTGGTCGCTCCCCGCGGGGGCCGGCGGTCGGTTCATGGTCTTGCTCGTGCGGTCGGTGGGATCAGATGATGCCGCCGCCCATCATCAGGCGCAGCACGCCGATGACGATGACGACGATATTGAGGTTGCGGCCGCTGGTCCGGTTCGACATCGCGCCGAGCGCGAGCCCGACGACCGCGATCGGCACCACCACCCAGTTCGCCCAGCCGAGCAGCGGGATGAAGGCGGGAATGGCCAGAATCAAGGCGATAACCCCGATGACGATCGATACGATGTTGAGCATGGCGCCATTCTCGCACGCGGAGAAAAGGGGAGCAAGGGCCTTTCGGTTCGTCGACGCCAGCACTCGCTTCGTCTTGTTGCCCAGGGTTCATGCAACGCAGTTCAGCCTGCGCTCGTTCTCCCATCGAAGCGCCGGATGCCCTCATGGACACAGGCGTCGAACCAGGAAAGGACTTATGATGCGTAAATTCACCAAGGGCCTGTTGGGCGCGTTCGCGGCGATCAGCGTTGCCGCCACCGCCCCCGCCTACGCCGGTCTGTCGACCGCGGCGCCGGCGCAGGGCCACGGCCTGTTCAAGGCCGATCAGGACGCCGGCTTCTATCGCAAGAAGCGCCACCACCGCAATTATGCGCGCGACCAGCGCGTCAATTCGAACACGCGCATCTGGCGCGGTAGCGACGGCCGCTATCGCTGCAAGAAGGACAATGGCACCACCGGCCTGCTGATCGGCGGCGCGGTCGGCGGCCTCGCGGGTCACGAGATCGCGGGCGACGGCGACAAGCTGCTCGGCACCGTGCTCGGCGCCGCCGGCGGCGCGCTGCTGGGTCGCGAGATCGACCGCGACAAATATCGCTGCCGCTAAGGCACAGGAAACCGTTACGGGTGCGGGTCCGAGACCCCTCCACCCGCACCGCGTGATGGAGAGGGCGTCGACTTCGGTCGGCGCCCTCGTCGTTTGCGCCCGATGCGCCAGCGATTGCGCCTTGCCCCCGCTGGCGTCTTCGCCCAGAAACGAAAGCCTTGTCCCGCCGCCCCGAAAGGATCGCCATGCTGAACGGCCCCCTTCTCGTCACCGAGCGGCTGATCCTGCGCCCGCCCGCCGCCGAGGATTTCGACGCCTTCGCCGAAATGTGCGGCGAGGAGGACACGATGCGCTTCATCGGCGGCACCTGCCCGCGCGCGCAGGCGTGGCGGCTCTGGTGCACGCTCGCGGGCGCGTGGCACATCCGCGGCTTTTCGATGTTCTCGGTGATCGAGCGCGCAACCGGCGAATGGGTCGGGCGGCTCGGGCCGTGGGAACCCGACGGCTGGCCGGGCGCCGAAATCGCCTATGGCGTGCGCGCGAAATTCGCCGGCAAGGGCTATGCCTTCGAGGGCGCGGTGGCCGCGTGCGACTTCGCGGTCGAGTTCCTGAAGTGGCCCGAGCTGATGCACAGCATCGACCCCGCCAACACCCGGTCGCAGGCGCTCGCGAAGCGGCTCGGCGCGACGAACAGCGGCCCCACCCGCCTCCCCGCCCCCTTTCAGGACGCCCCGGTCGACGCCTGGACGCAAAGCGCCGACCAGTGGCGGCAAAAGCGGAAGGAGCTGACGCCATGACCGACCATCATGTCGACCCCGAACGCGCGCAGTTCGACGCCTTCAAGGCGCTGCCGCGCGACACGGTGATCCATATGCTCAACCTCGTGCGCTTCCGCGACACGGCCGCCTATCCCGCCGACCATCCGCTCGCCGGACAGGATCTGACCGGCGCGGAGGCCTATGCCCATTACGGCACCGACAGCGGCCCGATATTCCAGCGTGTCGGCGGGCGCATCGTCTGGCGCGGCACGATGGAAACGATGGTGATCGGCCCCGAGGGCGAACGCTGGGACGCGATCTTCGTCGCCGAATATCCGAACAGCGGCGCCTTCATGGAGATGGTCACCGACCCCGTCTACCGGCAGGCGGTGGTCCATCGCCAGGCGGCGGTCGAAACCTCGCGCCTCATCCGTTGCGACCCGAAAGCGTCCCGGCCCGAGACAGTTTTCGGCTAACAAAGCCTTACCGATTAACGCTTTTTCCTCACATCTTCTTAACCAGAATTCGGCTAGTCCGGATGAAAGATTAAGGGAGTGTTAGCGATGATGTTGCGGGGAAAATGGCTCGTTGCCGGCTTGCTGATGGCAACCGCGGGGCTCGCCGGCTGCCGGGACAATCCCGACGGCAAGGCCGAACTCGCGCCGCTCGATGACGGGCTGACCAATGCCGATCCCGCGATCAAGGGCGCGCTCGAAGACAAGATCATGGTCGACCCCAAGCTCGCGGGCCAGGCCAACCGCAACGCCGCCGGCCCCGGCAACCGGCCGGTCGATGGCGGGGTTCCCGGTATCGCCGCGGGCAAGGCGGCGACCGCCGCCGAAGCCGCCGCGGCGATGAAGGCGGGCAAGCTGCTCGCCGCGCCCAGGGCGCTGCCCTTCGAGGAAGGCTGCGCCGGCGACTGCGCCGCCAAGCGCCCCGCCACTATCGGCGCGCTCGCGCGCGAGCAGACGAAGGGCAGCTGCGACGCGAAGCTGACCTATGGCAACGGCTGGGCCGACCGCATGCCCGCGGCCTTCCCCGTCTATCCGCGCGCGACTCTGCGCGAAGCGGCCGGCATAAACGGCGGCAAGTGCAACATCCGCGTCGTCAATTTCCAGACCGCCGCCTCGATCCAGGGCGTGCTCGACTATTATCACACGATGGCAATCCGCGCCGGCTACACGAGCGATCATCGCGTGCGCGGCAACGAGCATACGCTCGGCGGCACCAAGGGCGAGCTTGCCTATGTCGTGATGCTGCGCCGTGACGGCGGCATGACCGACGTCGACATCGTCGCCTCGGGCGGCCGCTGAGTCTTCAGGCTACCCGCGCTGCGATCCCGTCCAATGCCGCTGCATCGCGGATCGTGATGCGGTTATAGTCGATCGCGATCACGCCGGCGCGCTCCATGTCGCGCAGCACGCGGTTGACGCTCTGCCGCGTGACCCCCAGCATCGCGCCGAGCTGCTCCTGCGGCAGCCGCAGCCCCAGTTCGGTGCCTCCATCCGCCGCGATGCCGTGAATCCGGCCGAGATGGGCGAGCGTCGCCGCCATGCGCTGCTCGAGCGTGCCAAGCGTCTGGTCGTGGAGCAGGCGCAGGCTGTCGCCATGGCGGGTGCAGAGCAGCAGCGCGACGTCGCGCCACAATATCGGTTCGGCATCGAGGATCGCGGTCAGCGCGTCGCAAGGCAGGTGCAACAGCACGCTGTCGGCATAGGCGCGGAAATCATAGGGTAATCGCACATCCGACAGGAGCAAGACGAGCGCCAGCACCTCAGGCGCGCTCGCGAGGCCGAGGACGAAGCGCTTGCCCTCCGCCGAGGCGCTGCTGATCTCGACGCCGCCCGCGGCGACGATGATCACGTCGCGGCTGCGGGGATGGTGGTGCGTGCCTATATCCGTGCCGCGCGCATAGGATCGCGCGCGGGCGATCGCCGCGACCTCGGTCAGCCGCGCCTCGGGCCAGTCGCGAAACAACGGGCAGAGCCGCAGCGCGCGGAGGCGCGCGTCGGGGCCCCAATGTTCGGGCGATCGGTTCGCCTGCGGCCTCGTCGACATGCTTTCGCTCCCCTTCGCTGCCGACCTCTATGCCGCACATCCGAAAATCCCAAGAGATTGTCGGCTGGATGACAGACTGGCGGCGCGGCCATCGCTAGCGGAAGGCGAGATCGAGAGGAGACCTATCGCATGAAGATGCTTCTTGCCCTGGCCGCGATGGCGGCGGCCGTCCTGTCCGGCCCGGCGCGCGCCGCGCCGCAAGCGACACCCCAGGAAACGACGACGACCGAGGAGGACGCCTACGCCATCGGCCTCGAAGCCTATACCTACGCCTATCCGATGGTGCTGATGGACGTGACGCGCCGCGTGTCGACCAACGCCCGCGAAGGCCGGCTGCGCGCACCGGTGAACCAATTCGCGCACATGAAGACCTATCCCGACGCGAGCTTCAAGGATGTGGTGCGCCCCAACGCCGACACCCTCTATTCGACGCTGTGGTTCGACGTCGGCCGGGAACCGCTGATCCTGACCCTGCCGGACACTGCGGGCCGCTATCATGTCGTGCCGATCATGGACATGTGGACCGAGGTGTTCGCGACGCTCGGCACGCGCACCACGGGCAACGACGGCGGCACCGTGGCGCTCGTCGGCCCGCACTGGCAGGGGACGCTGCCCGCGGGAATGCGGATGGTGCGCAGCCCGACCGAGCAGGGCTGGATCATCGGGCGCATCCAGACCAACGGCGCCGCCGATTACGACCATGTCCACCAGCTGCAGGCGGGCTATGCCGCGACGCCGCTGTCGGGTTGGGGCAAGCCGCAGGCCGCGGCGGAGGCGAAGGCCGATCCGTCGGTCGACATGAAGACTCCGCCGGTCGAGCAGGTCGCGCAGATGGCGCCCGGCGCCTTCTTCGCGCTGTTCGCCGAGACGCTGAAGCGCAACCCGCCGCACGCGAGCGACTATGCCATGCTGTTGCGCATGGAGCGCGTCGGGCTGGTGCCGGGGAAGAGCTTCGACCTCGCCGCCGCCGACCCCGCGGTGCAGCGCGGCCTGACCCGCGCCGCGGCCGACGCCTATGCGCGGATCCTGAACCGCCGCAAGGGGCTCAGCCTGACCAAGAACGGCTGGGTCGCGATGGGCAACGCGCTCGGCGTCTATGGCAACGACTATCTCCAGCGCGCCTTCATCGGCTATGCGGGCCTCGGCGCGCTGCCGCCCGAGGAGGCCATCTATCCGATGGTGCCGCTCGACGGCGAGGGCCAGCCGCTCAGCGGCGCGGCGCGCTACGTCCTGCACTTCGACAAGGACCAGATTCCGCCCGCCGACGCCTTCTGGTCGCTGACCATGTACGGCGCCGACCAGTTCTTCGTCGCAAACCCGATCGACCGCTTCGCGATCGGCGACCGCGACAAGCTGGCCTTCAACCCCGACGGCTCGCTCGACCTCTATATCCAGAAGGATAATCCCGGTGCGGACAAGGAAGCCAACTGGCTCCCCGCGCCCGCGGGACCGTTCACGATGAACCTGCGCCTCTACCTGCCGCGGCGCGAGGCACTCGAAGGGCGCTGGACGCCACCGCCGCTGAAGCGGCTGCCCTGAACCGGCGGCGCACGCAAAGAAAAGGCCCCCGGTCGTCCGGGGGCCTTTTCTGTTCGGGAAAGGTCGAGCGTCAGATCTTGTCGCCGAGCGCGCCCTTGACCTTGCCGCTCAGATTCTGGGCTTCGCCCTTGCGCTCCTGCGCTTCGCCTTCGGCGCGCAGACGTTCGTTGTCCGTCGCCTTGCCGACCGCCTGCTTGGCGTTGCCGGCGGCTTCGTTGGCGAGGCCCTTGGCTTTGTCCTTGAATTCACCCACGGGGAGTCTCCTTGGCTGGCACGAGGCGGCATAGCCTCGTGCCCGATCAACGAGCGCGCGCCGTCGGCGTTCCATGGAAACGCATCAAGCCATTCAATTAAAAGAGAAAACTAACCTAGATTAGTCCCGCGAGCGGACTCGATGGATCGGCATAGCGGCGCTGGCCCATGCGGCCCGACAGATAGGCGTCACGTCCCGCCTCGACCGCGAGCTTCATCGCGCGCGCCATGCGGACGGGATCCTTCGCCTCGGCGATCGCCGTGTTCATCAGCACGCCGTCGCAGCCGAGTTCCATCGCCACCGCCGCGTCGCTCGCCGTGCCGACGCCCGCATCGACGAGCACCGGCACCGACGCGCCCTCGACGATCAGGCGGATCGTCACGCGGTTCTGGATGCCGAGCCCCGACCCGATCGGCGCGCCCAGCGGCATGATCGCGACCGCGCCCGCATCCTCGAGCTGCTTCGCGGCGATCGGATCGTCGACGCAATAGACCATCGGCAGGAAGCCCTCTTTCGCGAGCACTTCGGTCGCCTCCAGCGTCTCGCGCATGTTGGGATAGAGCGTCTTCGCCTCGCCGAGCACCTCGAGCTTGACGAGGTCCCACCCCCCCGCCTCGCGCGCCAGCCGCAGGGTGCGGATCGCGTCGTCGGCGTTGAAGCAGCCGGCGGTGTTGGGAAGATAGGTGATCTTCTTGGGGTCGATATAGTCGGTGAGCATCGGCGCGGCCGGGTCCGAGACATTGACGCGGCGCACCGCGACGGTGACGATCTCCGCCCCCGACGCCGCGACCGCGGCGGCGTTCTGCTCGAAATCCTTATATTTGCCGGTGCCGACGATCAGCCGCGACGTGAACGTCCGTCCGGCGACACTCCACTGGTCCGCTGACACCTCAACCGCCTCCTACGAAATGAACGATTTCCAGCGCATCGCCCTCGGCGAGCGCGACGTCGGCAAGGGTCGAGCGGGGGACGATCTCGCGGTTGCGCTCGACCGCGACCTTCTTCACGTCGAGCCCGAGCGAGGCGACGAGATCGGCGATGCTGCCGCTCCGCACCTGCCGCTGTTCGCCGTTGAGGACGATCGAAATCACCGCTGCACCCTTGCTTTGCCTTTTGCCGAGCAGCCCATATAGGGGGAGCGAGCAACGTAGCAACCGAAAGCCCGCCCCCTTGCCCCAAGAGCGTTCCGAACTTCCGACCGTCTATGTCCTTTCCGGCCCCAATCTCAACCTGCTCGGCACGCGCGAGCCGGAGATTTACGGACACGACACGCTCAACGATATCCACGCCCGGCTCGAGGCGCAGGCTGCGGGACTCGGCCTCCGCGTCGAATGCCGGCAGACGAACCATGAGGGCGTGCTGATCGACTGGCTGCACGAGGCCTATGTCGCGGGGGCGAAGGCGGTGCTGCTCAACGCGGGCGGCTATACCCACACGTCGATCGCGATCCACGACGCGATCAAGTCGATCAAGGTGCCGGTGATCGAGGTCCATCTGTCGGACCCGATGAAACGCGAAAATTTCCGCCATATCAGCTATGTGGGCATGGCGGCGGCCGCGCATTTCGCCGGGCATGGCGCCGACAGTTACACGCTGGCGCTGGACGCCGCCGCGCGCTTCTGACAAGAGGCGCGATCAGAAACAGGGGTCAGGGCGCCTCCAATCCGGCGCCGCAACAACGGGAAATTACATATGGGTGACCATAAGGAGCAGGGCATCAACATCGATCCGGCGTTCGTCCGCGCGCTGGCCGAACTGCTCGACGACACGCAGCTTTCGGAAATCGAGGTCGAGGACGGCGATCGCAAGGTGCGCGTCGCGCGCACGCTGACCGCCGCCGCCGCGCCGCTGGCTTACGCCCCCGCTCCGGTCGCCGCGGCCGCCGCTGCGCCGGCCGCACCGGCAGCCGCATCGGCAGCCCCCGCCCCCGACAGCTTCGCCGATGCGGTGAAGTCGCCGATGGTCGGCACCGTCTATCTTGCCCCCGAACCCGGCGCGCCCAATTTCGCGAGCTCGGGCGCCGCGGTGAAGGAAGGCGACACCATCCTGATCATCGAGGCGATGAAGGTGATGAACCCGATCACCGCCCCCAAGTCGGGCACGCTTCAGGCCGTGCATGTCGAGAACAGCCAGCCGGTCGAGTTCGACCAGCCGCTGTTCACCATCGGCTGATCCAGCCCATGAGCATCGAAAAGCTCCTGATCGCCAATCGTGGCGAGATCGCGCTGCGCATTCATCGCGCGTGTCATGAAATGGGCATCAAGACCGTCGCGGTCCACTCGACCGCCGACGCCGACGCGATGCACGTCCGCTTGGCCGACGAGGCGGTGTGCATCGGCCCGCCCGCGGCGAAGGACAGCTATCTCAACATTCCGGCGATCATCTCGGCCGCCGAGGTGACCAACGCCAACGCGATCCATCCGGGCTACGGCTTCCTGTCGGAAAACGCCCGCTTCGCCGAGATCATCGAGGCGCACGACCTGGTCTTCGTCGGCCCGAAGCCCGAGCATATCCGCACGATGGGCGACAAGGTCGAGGCGAAGCGCACCGCGGTCCAGCTCGGCCTGCCGGTCGTCCCGGGCTCGCCCGGCGCGGTCACCTATGGCGAGGAGACGAAGACGCTCGCGCGCGAGATCGGCTATCCGGTGCTGATCAAGGCCGCCTCGGGCGGCGGCGGGCGCGGCATGAAGGTCGTTCCCGACGAGGACAGCCTCGAAAGCCTGATGGGCCAGGCGTCGAGCGAGGCGGCGGCGGCGTTCGGCGACCCGACCGTCTATATGGAGAAATATCTCGGCAACCCGCGCCATATCGAATTCCAGGTGTTCGGCGACGGCAACGGCAACGCCATCCACCTCGGCGAGCGCGACTGCTCGCTCCAGCGCCGCCACCAGAAAGTGCTCGAGGAAGCCCCCTCGCCCGTCATCTCGGCCGAGGAGCGCGCGCGGATGGGCAAGATCTGCGCCGACGCGATGGCCAAGATGCACTATCGCGGCGCGGGGACGATCGAATTCCTCTGGGAAAACGGCGAGTTCTTCTTCATCGAGATGAATACCCGCATCCAGGTCGAGCATCCGGTGACCGAGATGATCACCGGCTTCGACCTCGTCCGTGAGCAGATTCGCATCGCCGACGGCCGCGGCCTGTCGGTGCGGCAGGAGGATCTCGAATTTCGCGGCCATGCGATGGAATGCCGCATCAATGCCGAGGATCCGCGCAGCTTCCTGCCCTCGCCGGGCAAGGTCACCCAATATCACCCCGCGGGCGGCATGCACGTCCGCGTCGATAGCGGACTCTACGCGGGCTATGCGATCCCGCCCTATTACGACAGCATGATCGGCAAGCTGATCGTCTATGGCCGCACGCGCGAAAGCTGCATGATGCGGATGCGCCGCGCGCTTGAGGAAATGGTCGTCAGCGGGGTCAAGACCAACATCCCGCTCCACCAGGCGCTGCTCGCCGCGCCCGACGTGATCCATGGCGACTATACGATCAAATGGCTCGAGGAATGGCTCGCGCAGCAGGACGCGGCGGAGGCCTGAGCACCGACCGCCTGCCCTCTCCTCTGAAGGGGAGGGGCGGTCACCGATCGCGCGCGCGCTCCTTCCAAACCTCTGTTTTTTTGGCTATGGCGGCCCCCATGGTCAAAAACTCTCCCTTTTCCGCACCCGCCGCGGCGCTTCTCCTCCCGCTCGCGCTCGCTGGCGCTCCCGCACTGGCCCAGACGTCGGATGTGAAGGAGGACTCGGTCGTCTTCCAGCCCGACAAGGTGGCCGACGATGCGCCCGTCGTCGAAACGCTGGCCGAGGCGAACCTGCCGAGCTGGTCGAAGGACAACGCCCGCGCGCTGCTCGCCTTCATCGCGACGGTCGGCGGCGAAGGGCTCTTCCCGAAAGATTATAATTCCGAAGGGATCGAGGCGGCGATCGCCAGCGGCAATCAGGTCGAACTCGATAAGGTGGCGACCGACAGCTTCCTGCTGCTCGCGACGCACCTGCGCGACGGCCGCACGCCGAACGCGGCCCGCAAGCAGTGGTTCATGACCGACAGCGACGCCGACGGCACCCCGCTGATCCCGCTGCTCAGCTATGCGCTGACGGCGAACGACATTCCGGTGGCGCTCGGCGGCCTCGATCCCGTCCACCCCACCTTCGCGCTTTTGAAGGCGTCGCTCGCCTCCGCCAAGACCCCTGCAGAGGCCAATGCGATCCGCGTCAACATGGAGCGCTGGCGCTGGATGCCGCGCGACCTCGGCACCGGCTATGTCGTCAGCAACGTCCCCGAATATCTGACCCGCGTCATCCACGACGGCGTCGTCATCGCAACGCACAAGGCGGTCGTGGGCAAGCCCACCACCCCGACGCCGCAGCTCAACCCGATGGCGACCGGCGTCATCGTCAACCCGACCTGGACGCTGCCGCGCAGCATCATCAACGAGGGCATCGGCGCGACGATCGCCAGCAACCCCGCCCGTGCCCGCGCGCAGGGCTATACCTGGACCGGCAAGGGCAAGACGCTATCGGTCGTGCAGCAGCCGGGGCCGGGCAATTCGCTCGGCGTGATGAAGATGGAGATGCTGAACCCGCACGCCATCTACCTCCACGACACGCCGTCGAAAGGCGCCTTCGCCGCCGACAAGCGCGCGTTCAGCCACGGCTGCATCCGCACCGAAAAGGCGCTGCATTTCTCGGGCCTGATGGCGGTGATGTTCGCGGGCAAATCGCCCGAGGAATTCGGCGAGGCGATCGCCAGCGGCAAGACGACGCGCTTTGGCTTCGACCAGCCTTTCCCCGTCTATGTCGCCTATTGGACGGTGGTGCCCGACGGCAAGGGCGGCGTGAAGAAGCTCGCCGACCTCTACGGCCGCGATGCGCCCGTCGTCGCGAGCTTCGCCAAGCCCGGCCGCCCGACCGCGGTGCTGATCTCCCCCACCCCCCCGCCGGTCGTCCCGACGACGACGACCGCTGCGCGCCAGCCGGCACCGGCGAGCGCGCCGAGCGCAACCGCGCCGGGGACCTCGGGGATTTATTGAGCAGTCATGGAAGCTGGGCGCTCAACTGGCAAAGGTCTGATGGCGCTGGCGATCCTGCTTTCCTTGGTTGTGCCGCCTGCCATCTCCGCAGAACGTCCCGACGCGCAATTTCAATGCGACGCGACGACAAGGAACGAATGGCTCGCCTCCCCTTCCAACGTGGACGAAGGCGAGAAAATCGATCCGGCGCTCGTTCGCCCCATATCAAGCAATATCAAGCGGGCGATCGCGCTGCTGGGCGATCGAAGCGCCATTCCCCTGACGCACGGTCAACTTGTCGAGTTCATGGGAACGAAGGCCTCCGAAACCATCCCGCCGGGCGATCAGTATCATGCCTATCTGGTGCGTGCGGTGTTTCCCACCGGTCGACCCACACTCAACGTTCGCTGGAGCGGCAATGACCTCCATGTCTTTGCCGCCGGCCTGGGGTGCGCGCCCTTTACAAAGCATCCGGTGATTGTTTTCCTCACCCGCGAGCCCGCGCGCGTATTCGTGACGGCTTCGGCCGCCCTCTGACGATTCAATCCGCGGTCCCCGGCATCACCCCGCTCGTCGCGCTCGTCCGGACGATAGCCTCGGTCCCCGGCGGCGGCGGCAGCACGGGTTGCGGCGGCGGAAGGCTCAGCTTGTCGGCGAACAGCAGCCGGCCCGGGCCGAGCTTGTAGAGGATTTGCGGCAGCAATTCCTCGCCGAACACGAAACAGCCCTCGCTGCGCCCCAGCTTGCCCTGCGTCGCGATCAGCGACGGTTCGGCGTACCAGGCGCCGTGGACGACGATCGCGCGCATGTCGGCGTTGCTGTTGTCGGGATCGAGCCCGGCGAGCCGCATCGACGAGCCGTTCGATCCCCAATAATAGTCGCTGGTGCGATAGGCGCCGCGCGAGCTCGCGAGGCTGCCGGGGGCGTTCGAGAAGCTCTTGAGCCAGCCGTCGTGCTGCGGGTCCGAGCCGCGGCCGTGCGTCACCGGATAGAGGTCGATCCGCCCCGCGACCATGTCGACGAGCGCGAAGCGCGGGCGGGAGGACGGAAGCCCGAAATCGACGATGCCAACGCGGTCGGTCAGCGCGATATGACGGCCCTCGCGCGCGAGTTGCGCGCGCGCCACCGCGAGATAGTCGACGGGCGGAGCCGCCGGCGCCTGCGGGTGCTGGGCGATCCAGTCCGGCACCTGCGCGCGCGCCTCTGCCGCCGCGAAGGCGCCCGCACTCGCGAGCCCCGCCAGCATCGACCTGCGATCGATCATCTTGTTCACGTGCAACCCAACCCCGCATGCCGCCTCTGGCGGTCCTTCGTCGGGACATTAGCCGCAGCTTGCCCTCTAAAGGCAAGACGCATCATCGTCTTCATGCGGGGTGTTGTGCCATAATCGCCATGAACAGCGGGTTTACGCGCCGCCCCCACCCGCCCTTGCCCCGCCCGCACCGGCGCGATAGAGCCGCTCCCATGAAAGCGACCATCTGGCACAACCCCGCCTGCGGCACCTCGCGCAAGACCCTCGCAATCCTCGAGGAGACGCCGGGCGTCGACGTCACCGTCGTCGAATATCTGAAGACGCCCTACGCGGCGGACAAGCTGCGCCAGCTTTTCGCCGGCGCCGGCCTGACCGCAAAGGAGGCGCTGCGCCTCCGCGGCACCGACGCCGAGGAGCGCGGCCTGCCGGACGCGAACGAGGATGCGATCATCGCCGCGATGGTCGCCAATCCCGCCTATGTGAACCGGCCGTTCGTCGAGACCGACAAGGGCGTCCGCTTCTGCCGCCCGCAGGATGTGGTGCGGGAGATTTTGTAGATTCGGGAATGAACGCTCATCTCCCCTCCCGCTCGCGGGAGGGGGCAGCGAGGCTTGGCAGCTTGCTGCCCAGCCGCAGCGGGGTGAGCTATCGCACGGTCGCTGCGCACCCCCGACCCCTCCCGCAAGCGGGAGGGGAGCATAAGCTACCCCGCCGAAATCCGCCCCCCCGCAATCCGAAACCGCGTCACCGGCCCCGGCATATCCTCGAACAGCGCCGCCTCGGTCCCGGTCAGCCACGCCTGTCCGCCCTGCCCCGCGAGCCGTTCGTAAAGCGCGGCGCGGCGCGAGGGGTCGAGATGCGCGGCGACCTCGTCGAGCAGCAGAACCGGCCGCCGCCCGCGCGCCCGCGCGACGCAATCGCTGTGCGCGAGGACGAGCGACAGCAGCATCGCCTTCTGCTCGCCGGTCGAGCAGCGCGCCGCCGCGCGGCCGCTGGCGGCGTGGACCGCGGCAAGGTCGTCGCGGTGCGGTCCCGCGGTCGCGCGCCCCGCCGCGGCGTCGATCCGCCGCCGCCCCGCGAACAGCGTGCGTAGCGCCTCCTCGCTCCACGGTTCCTCGCGCGCCGCGCCTTCGCTGTCGACGAGCGTGAGCAGCGGCCGCGCGAAGGGGGCGTCGGGTTGCTCCGCCAGCTCCGCCGACAGCGCGGCGAGCGTGCGCTGCCGCGCCGCGTCGATCGCCGCGCCATGCTCGGCGAGCTGCGCCTCGAGGCTCGTCAGCCACCGCGCGTCGGCCCCCGCGAGATCGGCGAGCAGCTTGCCGCGCGCGCGCAGCGCCGCCTCGTAGCGGTTGCCGTGCTGCGCGTGGCGCGGGTCGAGCGCGAGGACGAGCCGGTCAAGGAAGCGCCGCCGGTTTCCCGCCGTCTCGACGAACAGCCGGTCCATCGCGGGGGTCAGCCACAATACCGCGAGCCAGTCGCCGAGCGCGGTCGCCGCCGCGGGGCTGCCGTTGATCCGCACCAGCCGCCGCCCCGGATGCGCGGGCTCGATCCCGGTGCCGAGCGCGACCGGGGCGAGTCCCTCGCCCGCGAGCACCTCCGCGAACACCGCGAAGCCCCCGCCCGCGCCGTCGCGCACCATCTCGGCAAGCGGCGCGCGCCGCAGCCCGCGCCCGGGTGCGAGCAGCGAGATCGCCTCCAATATGTTGGTCTTGCCCGCGCCATTGTCGCCATGCAATGCGACCAGACCCGGCCCCGCGCCCAGATCCGCGCCGGCATGATTGCGAAAATCGGTCAGCGAAAGGCGGGTCAGCGTCATCCCGATCGCGCGTAGGATATTTCCTGCGTGGAGGGAAATGTCCTTTCTTCCTTCCCTGCTGCCCACTCCTCGTCGCCCCCGCGAAGGGGGGCGCTGGAGGCTCAAGGCTGCGTCGCTGCGTAAACCGCCGCCGGCCCCCGCCCTCGCGGGGGCGACGTTGAAAAATTTTTCTCATAATCTGAAATTTTCACCATATGACGGCAAAACTTCCAACGAAACAAAATTCCAAAACCGGAAAAACCGCGCTTAACCGCCCATGAATGAAATTGGCACGCCTCCTGCAACAGTGTCGGCATCCACCGGATGGTCCGGATGGGAGGAACGAAAGGATTTCAACATGGCTCACTTCACCACCGAATCGCTCAAGAGCTACGCGATCGCCGCGGTCGCCTCGCTCTACTGCTCGCTGATGTTCCTGGCCGCTGTCGGCCCGAACGGTGCCGAACTCGGCCGCCTGGTCATCTGACCAGCGGCCGGTTCGCCCACCCCATGATGCCGGCCCTCGCGCCGGGACGGAAAGGAAAAAAATGAAACAGGGTTTTCGCAAGAATCGTCGCGATGGCATGGTCTTCGGCGTCTGCGCCGGCATGGCCGACCACTTCGGCTTCGACGTCTTGTGGACGCGCGTCGCCTTCGTGGCGCTGACCTTGCTGGGCTTCGGCCTGCCGCTGCTGCTCTATATCACGGTCGCGATCCTCGCACCCTAGCAGCCCCGGGCCGGCCGCCTTCCAGGCGCAGTCGCACCGGCCCGCACATTCCCAAGGACCAAGGGCTCACCGGCCGCGCCGGTGGGCCCTTTTATTTGGACGCAAAAGAGCTTCAGCCGGGCAATGACATCGGGAGCCAGAGGAATGTTGACGGCATCTCCTTTCCCGAACCGAAGGCAAGAAACGCGGCCAGGGCTTGTTCGAAGGAGAAGCGGAGACGCGCGTCATCGGTATCCAGAACCCCCCGCCGCGCCGCCTGAAAATGCGATCCGGTCCCGCGGCGCATTTCGATCGTGAAGCTCCCATCGCGCAACATGGTCTGGATATAATCTTCGGACGCCCTCTCTAAGATTGCGAAATCCCCCTCCCCCAAACCAAGCAGTGCATCGTGAACGGCCAACGCCGAAGCCGGAGCATCGCGCTCCCGGCTCCCCACTATGAGGGTCAAGCCCTCGGATATTTCATGCCGTTCAGACGTGGCACGAAGCGAACGGCCGGTCGCGGTAAGAATATCACGCAAGAAACGCACCAGGGGCTCCGCTTCGCGGCGATCGCTATGGGCCAACCAGAAACATAGAAGCATCAGCAAAATGAAGCCGCCGATGACGGCAATATCACTCCACTCATGCTGCACCGCGGCAAGCATCCCGAAAAGAACGAGAACAAGCCAGGGAAGCGATATCGCGACCAGCAACACACCGTTGAGGTCCGAACCGGCTCTGCCATGAATTCGCGAACCGAAGCCATCCTGCCGTATCAGGCCGAACAGCATCGGGCCGTAACGGTCGAACGCGCTGAACCAGAGGCAGATGAACGGGCCGCAAATCCAGCCGCGGGCGCCATAGCCCGGATCGAACCATCCCTTTTTTCGCGCGCGTATGTCGGCTTTCACATCGGCCACTCTCGATGCCGAGCGGATGTCAAACTTATAACCAAATGGCTGAAATGCCATTACGTCCTCCAACGCGTCCCCAACATCGATCGCTGCGGCGAGTCCCGATCATTTCGGCCGCACCGAGAACCGATAGGGAATATAGAGGAACACCTCGGTGGCGCTCGCCTGCGCCCAGATCAGCTGTTCGTTGAGCCCCGCGACCTCGACCCCATAGTCGGGTCCGAACGCCGCGGCGGTCTTCAGCGCCTCGGCGGCGACCAGCTTGACGATCGGCTCGCGATACTGGTCGGGGTTGATGATCGTCAGCGTGATGCCGCCGCGCTTTTCGATCAGCGCGCGCCCGGTCGCCGGCACCGACTTGATGAAGCTGTCGATCCGCCCCTGCGCGCCGCCGACCGACCCCGCGAGGCTCGCCTTGACGAACAGCCCGATCTCGCTGGTGTCGGGCCGCGCGCCGCGCGCGAACGCCAGATCCTTGTAATTCGCCAGCGTCACCTTCGCGAGTTCGAAGTCGCCGGTCGCCAGCTCGACCCCCGCCGCGTCGGCGCGCCGGATCGCCGCCTCCAGCATCGCGTGGATTTCCTGCTTGCGCATATCCTCGTCGCGCGAGTCCGAGGTGAATTTCACCGGCTGGATCGCGCTGTCGGCGGTGCGGCGCAGTCCGACCACCGTCTGCTCATCGGACAGATAGTCGGCCGAGGCGCGCTGCCCCGTCACCACCACCTCGCCCACGATATTGCTGTTGTCCTGCGCCACGGCCGGCGTCGCCGCCGCGAACAGCGCGGCGCCAAACAGAAAAGCCCGCATCATCCCTCTCCTCCCGATCGGAAGGGCGAAGCTATCAGCTTGGCGGCAAAGGGGAAGGCCCGAGGTAGCAGGCCGCTGACGGCCGATAACAGCCCTCGCCCCCGCGAAGGCAGGGGCCGCTGTCGGCCTTCTCCTGCGCCGCTGCGTAAGACGACGGCGGCCCCCGCCTTCGCGGGGGCGACGAGTTATGCAACATCCGCTCCCCACCCCAAACCATCTTCACCCAAAGAAAAAACCCCGCCGGATCGCTCCGGCGGGGCTCTTTTCCGTCAGGCCATCGGGCCGGCGAGGCTTATTCTTCCTCGCCGCCTTCGGGGCGCTCTTCGACCATCACGTCGTCGGTCGTGAAGTCCTCGCCCTGCACCTTGCCGAGCGGGTCGTCGCCCATCGCGGCTTCGGGCCCCTGCGCCAGTTCGGCCTCATGCTCCTCGGCCGCGGTCTGCGGCGCGATCAGATGCTCCTGGTTCGCCCGCATCGCGGCGCGGAGCGCGGCATCCTTCGACGAGGCGGTGACGCGGACGCGGTTCATGGCAGCGCCGGTGCCCGCCGGAATCAGGCGGCCGACGATGACATTTTCCTTGAGGCCCATCAGCGAGTCGACCTTGCCCTGCACCGACGCTTCGGTGAGGACGCGGGTCGTTTCCTGGAAGGACGCCGCCGACACGAAGCTGCGCGTCTGCAGGCTCGCCTTGGTGATGCCCAGCAGCACCGGGCGCCCTTCGGCGGGCTTGCCGTTCTTCGGCAGCTTCGCGTTATATTCCATCATCTCCAGATAATCGAGCTGTTCGCCCGGCAGCAGCGTGGTGTCGCCGCCGTCGGTGATCTCGACCTTCTGCAGCATCTGGCGGACGATCACCTCGATGTGCTTGTCGTTGATCTTCACGCCCTGGAGTCGATAGACTTCCTGGATTTCCGCGACCAGATATTCGGCCAGCGCCTCGACGCCCATGACGTCGAGAATGTCGTGCGGGTTCGGCGAGCCCGAGATCAGCGCGTCGCCGCGCTTCACATGGTCGCCTTCCTGCACTTCCAGAACCTTCGACTTGGGGATCAGATATTCGATCGGATCGCCTTCCTCCGGAACGATCGCGATCTTGCGCTTCGCCTTGTAATCCTTGACGAATTCAATGCGACCGCTGATCTTCGCGATGACGCTGTTGTCCTTCGGGATGCGCGCTTCGAACAGCTCGGCAACACGCGGCAGACCGCCGGTGATGTCGCGCGTCTTCGACGCTTCGCGGGTCACACGAGCGAGAACGTCGCCCGCCTGCACTTCCTGGCCGTCCTCGACCGACAGCATCGTGCCGACCGCGAGCAGGTAGCGCGCGGCTTCGCCCGAGGTGTCGTCGAGCAGGGTCAGGCGCGGCTGAAGGTCTTCCTTCTTGCCGCGGCCGGCGGCGCGATATTCGATCACGACGCGCTGCGCGATGCCGGTCGCTTCGTCGACCTGTTCGATCAGCGTCTTGGAATCGATCAGGTCCTGATACTTCACGACACCGTTCTTTTCGGTGATCAGCGGCATGGTGAACGGATCCCATTCGGCGATCCGGTCGCCCTTCTTCACCTTTTCGCCGTCCTTGTGCATGATCTGCGCGCCATAGGGCAGCTTGTGGGTCGCGCGTTCGCGGCCCTCGCTGTCGATGACCGCGATCTCGCCCGAACGCGACAGCGCCAGGCGGCGGCCGCGCTGGTCGACGATCGTCGCCATGTCGCGATATTCGATCGTGCCGTCGGAGATGGCTTCGAGGTTCGACTGCTCGTTGACCTGCGCCGCGCCGCCGATGTGGAAGGTCCGCATCGTCAGCTGGGTGCCGGGCTCGCCGATCGACTGGGCGGCGATGACGCCGACCGCTTCGCCGATGTTCACAGGCGTGCCGCGCGCCAGGTCGCGGCCATAGCATTTGGCGCAGACGCCCAGCGTCGCTTCGCAGACCAGCGGGCTGCGGATCTTGACCGCCTGCACTTCGGCGTCCTCGATCTTCGCGACCATCGCTTCGTCGAGCAGCGTGCCCACCGGAGCGATGACGTTGCCGTCCTTGTCGGCGACGTCCTCGAGCGTCGTGCGGCCGAGGATACGCTCGCCGAGCGAGGCGATCGTCGAACCGCCCTGGATGATCGCGCGCATTTCCATGCCGCGTTCGGTCCCGCAATCATCCTCGATCACGACGCAGTCCTGCGACACGTCGACGAGTCGGCGGGTCAGGTAACCCGAGTTCGCCGTCTTGAGCGCGGTGTCCGCGAGGCCCTTGCGGGCGCCGTGGGTCGAGTTGAAATATTCAAGGACGGTCAGGCCTTCCTTGAAGTTCGAGATGATCGGCGTTTCGATGATCTCACCCGACGGCTTGGCCATCAGGCCGCGCATGCCGGCAAGCTGCTTCATCTGGGCCTGCGAACCACGGGCACCCGAGTGCGCCATCATGTAGATGGAGTTGATCGGAGCGAGACGACCCGTCTTCGGATCTTTCGGCTCGGCGCGGATTTCGTCCATCATCGCGTTCGCGACCTTGTCGCCACACTGCGACCAGGCGTCGATCGCCTTGTTGTATTTTTCCTGCTGCGTGATCAGACCGTCCTGATACTGCTGCTCGAAATCCTTCACCAGCGCACGGGTTTCGTTGACCATGCCTTCCTTCGAATCGGGGATGATCATGTCATCCTTGCCGAAGGAAATGCCCGCCTTGAACGCGTTGCGGAAGCCCAGCGCCATGATGGCGTCGGCGAACAGCACCGTCTCTTTCTGGCCGGTGTGACGATAGACCTGATCGATCACGTCGCCGATTTCCTTCTTGGTCAGAAGGCGGTTGACGACGTCGAAGGGCACGGTGTGCGACTTCGGCAGGCATTCGCCGATCAGCATGCGGCCCGGCGTGGTTTCGAAGCGGCGCAGATATTCATTGCCCTGCTCGTCGGTCTGCGGAACGCGGCTGATCACCTTGGTGTGCAGCGTCACCGCGCCGGTGAACAGCGCTTGATGCACCTCGGCCATGTCGGCGAGCAGCATCCCCTCGCCCGGCTCGCCTTCGCGCTCCATCGAGAGATAATAGAGACCCAGCACCATATCCTGCGACGGCACGATGATCGGCTTGCCGTTCGCGGGGCTGAGGATGTTGTTGGTCGACATCATCAGCACGCGCGCTTCGAGCTGGGCTTCGAGGCTCAGCGGGACGTGCACGGCCATCTGGTCGCCGTCGAAGTCGGCGTTGAAAGCGGCGCAGACCAGCGGGTGAAGCTGGATCGCCTTGCCCTCGATCAGCACGGGCTCGAACGCCTGGATGCCGAGGCGGTGGAGCGTCGGGGCGCGGTTCAGCAGGACCGGGTGCTCGCGAATGACTTCGTCGAGGATGTCCCAGACTTCCTTGCGTTCCTTTTCGACCCACTTCTTCGCCTGCTTCAGGGTCATCGACAGACCCTTGGCGTCGAGGCGCGCGTAGATGAACGGCTTGAACAGTTCGAGCGCCATCTTCTTCGGCAGGCCGCACTGGTGCAGCTTGAGTTCGGGACCGGTCACGATGACCGAACGGCCCGAATAGTCGACGCGCTTGCCGAGCAGGTTCTGGCGGAAGCGACCCTGCTTTCCCTTGAGCATGTCGCTGAGCGACTTGAGCGGACGCTTGTTCGCGCCGGTGATCGTGCGGCCGCGGCGGCCGTTGTCGAACAATGCGTCGACGGCTTCCTGCAGCATGCGCTTTTCGTTGCGGACGATGATGTCCGGCGCGCGCAGCTCCATCAGCCTCTTGAGACGATTGTTGCGGTTGATCACGCGGCGATAGAGGTCGTTCAAATCCGACGTCGCGAAGCGGCCGCCGTCGAGCGGCACCAGCGGGCGCAGTTCGGGCGGAATGACCGGCACGACTTCGAGGATCATCCACTCGGGACGGTTGCCCGATTCGATGAAGCTCTCGACGACCTTCAGCCGCTTGATGATCTTCTTGGGCTTGAGCTCCGACTTGGTCGTCGCCAGCTCTTCCATCAGGTCGACGCGTTCCTGTTCGAGATCGAGATTCTCGAGCAGCACGCGGATCGCCTCGGCACCGATGCCGGCCGAGAAGGCGTCCTCGCCATATTCGTCCTGCGCGTCGAGCAGTTCGTCTTCGGTCAGAAGCTGGAACTTCTCGAGCGGGGTCAGGCCGGGCTCAAGGACGATATAGGCCTCGAAATAGAGGACGCGCTCGAGCTGCTTCAGCTGCATGTCGAGCAGCAGGCCGATGCGCGACGGCAGCGACTTCAGGAACCAGATGTGCGCGACGGGCGCGGCGAGCTCGATATGGCCCATGCGCTCGCGGCGAACCTTGGTCACCGTGACTTCGACACCGCACTTCTCGCAGACGATGCCCTTGTATTTCATGCGCTTGTACTTGCCGCACAGGCACTCATAATCCTTGATCGGACCAAAGATGCGCGCGCAGAACAGGCCGTCACGCTCGGGCTTGAACGTGCGGTAGTTGATCGTCTCGGGCTTCTTGATCTCGCCGAACGACCACGAGCGGATACGCTCGGGGCTCGCGATGCCGATCTTGATCATGTCGAAGGTCTCGGGCTTCGCGACCGGGTTCATGAAGTTGGTAAGCTGGTTCATTTTTCAGTTCCCTTGGGTTGGGACAAAAACTTTTCGATCTCGCGGTCAATTTTATCCGGCGCGGCAGTCTCGTAGATCCAGTAGAGTGCTAATCCACCGATAAGAAAGAATACGAAGACACCCCAGTTAATCGATCGAGGATCGGCCGACAGGAAGCCTGCAAGCAAGGCATGCTCGATGACCAGAAAGGTCAACGCTGCATGCCTCACCTGCATTTGCTTTACTCCGCCGCTTCCGGCAGCGCCTCAGGACCTTCGTCGGGATCTTCGTCCGCGTAGGACGAAAGCTCGACGTTGAGGCCCAGCGAGCGCATTTCCTTGACGAGCACGTTGAAGCTCTCGGGAATGCCGGCCTCGAAGGTGTCATCGCCCTTGACGATCGCTTCGTAGACCTTGGTGCGGCCGATCACGTCGTCGGACTTCACCGTCAGCATTTCCTGCAGCGTGTAGGCCGCGCCATAGGCCTGGAGCGCCCAGACCTCCATTTCACCGAAGCGCTGACCACCGAACTGCGCCTTACCGCCCAGCGGCTGCTGGGTAACAAGCGAGTACGGGCCGATCGACCGCGCGTGGATCTTGTCGTCGACGAGGTGGTGGAGCTTCAGCATATAGATGTAGCCCACGGTCACCTTGCGGTCGAACTTGTCGCCGGTGCGGCCGTCGTAAAGGTCCGACTGGCCCGACGAGTCGAGACCCGCCAGCGTCAGCATGTTCGACACGTCGGCTTCCTTCGCTCCGTCGAACACCGGCGTCGCGAACGGGACGCCGACCTTCAGGTTCGACGCCAGCTCGACGATGCTGTCGGCATCGCGCGAATGGATGTCGGCCGTATATTCGGCGCCATAGACATGCTCCAGCGTGTCGCGCACCGCTTCGGGCATCTGGCCGCCGGTCGCGTCGGGGTTGGCGTCGCGCCAATCCTCCAGCGCCTGCGTGACCTGCCGCCCGAGGCCGCGCGAGGCCCAGCCGAGGTGTGTCTCCAGGATCTGCCCGACGTTCATGCGCGACGGCACGCCCAGCGGGTTCAGCACGATGTCGACCGGCGTCCCGTCTTCGAGGAACGGCATGTCCTCGTTCGGCAGGATGCGGCTGATGACGCCCTTGTTGCCGTGACGGCCGGCCATCTTGTCGCCCGGCTGCAGCTTGCGCTTCACCGCGACGAAGACCTTGACCATCTTGAGCACGCCCGGCGCCAGTTCGTCGCCGCGCTGCAGCTTCTCGACGCGGTCTTCGTACTTCGCGTTGATCCGCTTGATCGCGTCGTCATACTGCGCCTTGATCGCCTCGAGCGCGGTCTGCGCCTTGTCGTCGACGACGGCGAGCTTCCACCAGTCGGCGCGTTCGAGGCCGGTCAGCATCTCCTCGCTGACCTCGTCGCCCTTCTTCAGGCCCTTCGGCACCGCGCTGGTCGTCTGACCGATCAGCAGGTCCTTGAGGCTGGAGAAGGTCGCGCGGTTGAGGATCGCGCGCTCGTCGTCGGCGTCCTGCTTCAGCCGCTCGATTTCCTCGCGTTCGATCGCGATCGCGCGCTCGTCCTTGTCGATGCCGTGACGGTTGAAGACGCGGACCTCGACGACGGTGCCCGACACGCCCGGCGGCAGGCGAAGCGAGGTGTCGCGCACGTCGCTGGCCTTTTCGCCGAAGATCGCGCGCAGCAGCTTCTCTTCCGGCGTCATCGGCGATTCACCCTTGGGGGTGATCTTGCCGGCCAGAATGTCGCCCGGGCCGACTTCGGCGCCGATGTAGACGATGCCCGCCTCGTCGAGGTTGCGCAGCGCTTCCTCGCCGACGTTCGGAATGTCGCGGGTGATATCTTCGGGGCCAAGGCGCGTGTCGCGCGCGGTGACTTCGAATTCCTCGATATGGATCGAGGTGAAGACGTCGTCCTTCACGATGCGTTCGGAAATGAGGATCGAGTCCTCATAGTTGTAGCCGTTCCACGGCATGAACGCGACGAGCACATTCTTGCCGAGCGCCAGCTCGCCGAGCTCGGTCGACGGGCCGTCGGCGATGATGTCGCCCGAGCGGACGACGTCGCCCACCTTCACCAGCGGACGCTGGTTGATGCAGGTGTTCTGGTTCGAGCGCTGGAACTTCTGCAGGCGATAGATATCGACGCCCGACTTGCCCGGCTCGACCATGTCGGTCGCGCGGATGACGATGCGGGTCGCATCGACCTGGTCGATCACGCCGCCGCGGCGCGCCACGATCGCCGCGCCCGAATCGCGCGCGACGGTGCCTTCCATGCCGGTGCCGACGACCGGCGCTTCGGCGCGAAGCAGCGGCACCGCCTGGCGCTGCATGTTCGAGCCCATCAGCGCGCGGTTGGCGTCGTCGTTTTCGAGGAACGGGATCAGCGACGCCGCGACCGAAACGAGCTGCTTCGGCGACACGTCCATCAGCGTGATCTGGTCGCGCGGCGCCATCAGGAATTCGCCCGCCTCGCGCGCCGAGATCAGCTCGTCGATGAAGCTGCCGTCGGGATTGAGGTCGGCGTTCGCCTGCGCGACGGTGTGCTTCTGCTCTTCCATCGCCGACAGATAGACGACCTCGTTGGTCACCTTGCCGTCGATGATCCTGCGGTACGGCGTCTCGATGAAGCCGTACTTATTGACGCGCGCGAAGGTCGCGAGGCTGTTGATCAGGCCGATGTTCGGCCCTTCGGGCGTCTCGATCGGACAGATGCGGCCATAGTGGGTCGGGTGGACGTCGCGGACCTCGAAGCCCGCGCGCTCGCGGGTCAGACCGCCCGGCCCGAGCGCCGACACGCGGCGCTTGTGGGTGACTTCCGACAGCGGGTTGGTCTGGTCCATGAACTGCGAAAGCTGCGACGAGCCGAAGAATTCGCGCACCGCGGCGACCGCGGGCTTCGCGTTGATCAGGTCGTTCGGCATGACGGTCGAGACGTCGACCGACGACATGCGCTCCTTGACGGCGCGTTCCATGCGCAGCAGGCCGACGCGATACTGGTTCTCGAGCAGCTCGCCGACCGAACGCACGCGGCGGTTGCCGAGATTGTCGATATCGTCGATCTCGCCCTTGCCGTCCTTCAGGTTCACCAGTTCCTTGACCACGGCGAGGATGTCCTCGGCGCGCAGCGTCGTCACCGTATCCTCGGCATCGAGGCCGAGGCGCATGTTGAGCTTGACGCGGCCGACCGCCGACAGGTCGTAGCGCTCGGGGTCGAAGAACAGCCCGCCGAACAGCGCTTCCGCGGTCTCGCGCGTCGGCGGTTCGCCGGGGCGCATGACGCGGTAGATGTCGCTGAGCGCCTGGTCGCGGTCCTCGGCCTTGTCGGCCTTCAGCGTGTTGCGGATCCAGGGGCCGGTGTTGTTGTGGTCGATGTCGAGCAGCACGAGCTTGTCGATGCCCGCAGCGTCGAGCTTCTCCAGATTCTCGGCGGTCACCTCGTCTCCGGCCTCGATGTAGATCTCGCCGGTCGCTTCGTTGATCAGGTCATAGGCCGAGTAACGGCCGAAAATTTCCTCGGTCGGGATCAGCAGCGTGTCGAGACCGTCCTTCGCCGCCTTGTTGGCGAGGCGCGGGCTGATCTTGTGGCCGGCGGCGAAGACGACTTCGCCGGTCTTGGCGTCCACCACGTCGAACGCGGGCTTCGAACCGCGCCAATTCTCGACCACGAAGGGAACCTTCCAGCCGTTTTCGGCGCGCTCGAAGATCAGGCGGTCATAGAAATGGTTGAGGATTTCCTCGCCCGACATGCCCAGCGCATAGAGGAGGCTGGTGACCGGCAGCTTGCGCTTGCGGTCGATGCGGACGTTGACGATGTCCTTGGCGTCGAACTCGAAGTCGAGCCACGAACCGCGATAGGGGATCACGCGCGCGGCGAACAGGAACTTGCCCGACGAGTGGGTCTTGCCGCGGTCATGGTCGAAGAGCACACCCGGCGAACGGTGCATCTGCGACACGATGACGCGCTCGGTGCCGTTGACGAAGAAGGTGCCGTTCTCGGTCATGAGCGGCATGTCGCCCATATAGACGTCCTGCTCCTTGATATCGAGAACCGAGCGGGTGTCGGTTTCGCTGTCGACCTCGAAGACGATCAGGCGCAGCGTGACCTTCATCGGCGCCGCATAGGTGATGCCGCGCTGACGGCATTCCTCGACGTCGTATTTCGGGTCTTCGAGTTCGTAATGGACGAAGTCGAGCTCGGCGGTGCCGGCGAAATCGCGGATCGGGAACACGCTGCGCAGCGTCTTCTCGAGGCCCGAAACATAGCCGACCGAGGGGTCGGACCGCAGGAACTGCTCATAGGATTCGCGCTGCACCTCGATGAGGTTGGGCATCTCCACCGCTTCGTGGATATTGCCGAACAGCTTGCGGATTCGCTTGCTAGCGGTTGCTTCGAGGGCCTTGCCCACCGACTTCGCCTTGGTCGCCATATGTGATTGTCTCGCCTCAATAAAATCAAATCGCGAGCGCGATAGAGACGCAAAAAGGCCGCGAGCAACCGTTGCCGGTTTACCGCAGCTTCTCAACGCATCTCGAAATCCCCGGCGCCCTATTCCTGTGGCCCGATGCGCAAAGTCAGGCCGCGTCCCGGACGCTGGGGTGTGCAAGCCATATAGGATTGGGGGCGCGCGAAGTCAACGCTGGGGGGGCGTGGTTCGAGTGCGACGTCGCTTGACTTGCGAAGGCTCCGTTACCCCGTCCACCCTCGTCACCCCGGACTTGATCCGGGGTCCCGCTCAGCAACGTCGAAAAGCGGGACCCCGGATCAAGTCCGGGGTGACGAAGAAAGAAAAACATCACCCGCTCCACCGAATTTCGCCACCATCAGCCGCAATCGCCCCCGACCGCGCAGCTTTCGCCGCCGCCTTCGGCCACCACGGCCACGCCCTTCCCTTCGCCTTCGTCGAGCAGCTGCTGGATCGCCGCGCCGACCGCGAGGTCGGGCACATGGCCGAAGCGGTGGAGGCGAAGGCGCCCCTGCCGGTCGATCAGCAACAGGCTCGGCGTGCCGCGCAGGCCATAGCGCGCCATGGTGACCGGCACCCCCGCCGGATCGTCGTGGCGGTCGACCGCGACAGGCCAGGCGATGCGATATTCATGAAGAAAGGGCTCGAGCGACACCGGCGTCATCGCGGCGTGATGCTCGAACACGCTATGCAGGCCGATCACCGTTACCGCGTCGCCGGGAAAGATCTCGTGGATGCGCCGAAGCTGCGGCAGGCTCTCGGCGACGCAGCCGGGGCACAGCATCTGGAACGCCCCGATGACCACGACGCGCCCGCGCAGGTCGGCAAGCGACAGCGGCGCGCTGTTGAACCAGCGCGCGATGTCGAGTTCGGGTGCCGTCGCTGCGGTCATGGTCGTCATCCGCCTTTCCTTTCGCGCGCCGGGACTCGGTCGACCGGCGTATTCGGCGATCCTAGGGCGGCGAACCCCGAGTATAAACCACGACCTTCTGCCGCTCAGCGCAGCAGGATGTGCGCCACTTTGAAACGGTTCATCCCGCAACAGCCACGGCTCGGCAGCATTTCCGTGGTCATCGCCCGCGCGGATGCGTTGAGACTCTGACCGCAATCACCAAATTTTCAAGGAGAGACGACGCGATGCGAAAGATCGCTGCTTTTGTGACTTCCCTTTCCCTCGGCATGGCCCTCGCGGCCGGTGCGCCCGCGATGGCGCAGGGTACGCCCGCCGCTGCCCCGGCCGCCGGCCCCAACCTTGCGCCCGGCACCGTCGTCTACGACAGCGAAGGCGCGACGATCGGCCCCGTCGCCAGCGACGCCGGCGACAATGTCGTCGTGACGCTGAACGGCAAGCCGGTCACCCTGCCCAAGAACGCCTTTGCAAAGGGCGAGAAGGGCCCGACGATCACTGTCACCGTCGCCCAGCTGACCGCCGCGGTCGATCAGGCCGCCGCCGCCAGTGCCCAGGCGCTCGACGCCGCGCTCAAGCCCGGCGCCGAGGTGCGCAGCGCCAACGGCTCGACCGTGCTCGGCACGGTCAAGCTCGCCGACGCGTCCGGCGTTGTCGTGACCACCCCGACCGGCGACGTCAAAGTGCCGAAGAACGCCTTCTTCGTCGCGCAGAACGGCCTCCAGACCAGCTTCACCGCCGACCAGTTCGCCGCCGCGATGCAGCAGGCGAGCCAGGCTTCGGCGGCCGATGACGCCGCGGTGACCGCGGCGCTGAAGCCGGGCGCCGAAGTGCGCGGCCTCCAGGGCACGGCGGTGCTCGGCACGGTCAAGTCGTTCGACGCCGCCAATGTGGTCGTCACCACGACGAGCGGCGACGTCGCGCTGCCGCGCAGCGCCTTCAACATGGGCGCGAGCGGCCTCACCGCCGCCTACACCGCCGATCAGTTCGCCGCCGCCGTCGCCCAGGCGACCGGCGCCGAGGCCCCGCAAACGGCCGACGCCGATGCGGCCGCCGCGGCCGCGGACGAACCGCAGGCGAAGGAAGCCAACTAAGCTCGGCGGGCTTTCACGAAAGGGCGCGAGAACAACGGTTCTCGCGCCCTTTTGCTTGCGCATGGAGCGAAGGAGCTTTCGGCCGGTTTCGGCCATAGCTTCTCCCCTCCCTTTTAGGGAGGGGCTGGGGGTGGGTAGCCGCCGAAGGCGGCGTCCTTTGTGGGCTCGCTCCGCTCGCGCACCCACCCCTAACCCCTCCCTAAAAGGGAGGGGAATGGCTCAAATCCACCCCGAAACCGCCATCCGCCAGCGCCCGAACCGATCCCTCAATCCACCCCGCCGAAGGTCAGCCCGACCACCCGCGCGACCATCGCCTCGTCCCAGTCGACGCGCCGGTCGAGCACCAGCATCGCGAGGCCGTGGACCAGCGCCCAGGCGTGGAGCGCGGCGGCGTCGACCGACTCCGCCGGGAACACCTCGCCCACCCCGGCGCGCAGCAGATTATAGGCGACCTCGCCGCCGTCGCCCTCATCCTCGCCCTTGCGCTCAGGCATCTGGCGCGTGAAGCTCAGGCGGAACAGCGCGGGCTCGTCATGCGCGAAGCGGACATAGGCGATGCCGGTCGCCTTGAACCCCGCGCGCCCGCCGCCCGCCTTCAGCCACGCCTGCGCCTGCAGCGCGCCCAATCGCCGCAGCCCTTCCTCGGCGAGCGCATCGAGCAGCGCCTCCTTGTCGGGGAAATGCCGATAGAGCGCGGTCGCGCTGACCCCCACATCGCGCGCCAGCGCGCGCAGCCCCAGCTCGCCCGCGTCGCCTCCGGCGAGCCGCTCGAGCCCCGCCGCGATCACCGCCGCGCGCAGGTCGCCATGATGGTAAGCGCGCCCGGCCTTCGCGGGCGCATCTTTTATGTTGACACTGTTATCTTTGTTCGCCATCATGTTTCCACTGTAAACATTGCGAGTCGGTTCCGCAACCCACGCTCCGCGGCACCTTCGCCAACTTCCGGCTTAAGGAGAAGCGTCATGGCCAGCAACGTCGAAACCCTGATCCGCAGCGCGGTGACCAAAGGCATCGGCAAGGTCGCCGACTTCAACCGCAAGCGCCTCCCCCGCCCCACCGACGCCCATCCGTATCTCACCGGCATCCACAAGCCGATGACCGAGGAGTTCACCCTCGAGGAACTGCGCGTCGAGGGCGAGATCCCCACGGCGCTCTCCGGCCGCTATCTGCGCAACGGTCCCAACCCGGCTCTCCCCCCCGATCCCGCGAGCTATCACTGGTTCACGGGCGCCGGCATGGTCCACGGCATCCGCATCGAGGGCGGCGCCGCGCTCTGGTATCGCAACCGCTGGGTGCGCGGTGCCGAGGCGTGCGCGAAGCTCGGCGAGGAGATACCTCCCGGCCCGCGCGCCGAGGGCTTCGACGCGCCCAACACCAATGTCGTCGGCCTCGCCGGCCGCACCTTCGCGATCGTCGAGGCGGGGGGCAAGCCGGTCGAAATGTCGGACACGCTGGACACCATCGCGCACAACCCTTTCGACGGCACGCTCGCCGGCCCCTACACGGCGCATCCGCACCACGACCCCTTCGCGGGCGAAACGCACGCGATCACCTATCAGGGCGAGCAGCCCAACAAGGTGTGGCACGTCGTGCTCGACGCCAACGCGCATGTGATCCGCGAGGAAGCGGTCGCGGTCGCCGACGGCCCGTCGATCCACGACTGCGCGATCACGCAGAATTACGTCCTCGTCTTCGATCTGCCCGTGACCTTCTCGATGAAGTCGCTGCTCGCGGGCTATCGCTTCCCCTATGCGTGGAACGAGGCGCACCCGGCGCGCGTCGGCCTTCTCCCGCGCACCGGCGCGGGCAGCGAGATCGTCTGGGTGCCGGTCGACCCCTGCTATGTCTTCCACCCCGCCAACGCGTTCGAGACGGCGGACGGTAAGGTGATCGTCGATGTCGCCGCGCACGAGACGATGTTCGCGGAATCGAAACGCGGCCCCGACAGCCCGCGCTCGCGCATGGAGCGCTGGACGATCGATCCGGCCGCGGGCACCACGACCCGCGCCGTCATCCACGATCACAACCAGGAATTCCCGCGCTACGACGAGCGGCGGACGACGCGGCCCTATCGCTATGTCTACAGCGTCGCGCTACCCGACGGGCCGGGCGAGCTGGCGATCGCCGACACCCGCCTGTTCCGCCACGACCTCGAACGCGGGATCACCGAGACGCGCGATTTCGGCCCCGGCCGCCACCCCGGCGAGTTCGTCTTCGTGCCGCGCGCTACCGAAGGGGCCGAGGATGACGGCTGGCTGGTCGGCCTCGTCGTCGACAGGAACGACGAGACCACCGACCTCATGATCCTGAACGCCGACGACTTTATGGGACCGCCGCAAGCCGTCGTGCATCTGCCGCATCGGGTGCCGCCGGGCTTTCACGGAAACTGGGTCGCGGACTGACCGCGGCCCGGCGCCCCATCAGCGTCTCGGTGACGCGCAGCGAGCGTTCGTTGTCGACGTCGATCGCCGTCTGCCCGTCGCTGACCAGCAGCGGAGCGATGTCGACCTTCAACTGGCGCGAGATGCGGCGGAAGATGTGGTGGATCGGGCCGAGCCCGAAGCGGAAGCGCAGCAGGTTGATCAGCCCGAAGGCCTGCATCACCCGGATCGGCTTCTTGACGAACTGGCCGCCGCCGCGAAACGCCTCGGCGGCCTTCAGCGCACCGCGGTCGCCGATCCAATAGGCGTTGCAGTTCGACACCGCGACATCCGAAAATTCATAGAAGCGCCGCTGTCCCTCGGGATGGACCGCGAGCACATCCTCGCGCCGCGCGAGCGCGACCCCCCGCGCCGGCGCCGAGCCGCGCCGCTTCGCGGCCGATCTCGGCGATCGTGTCGGGGGTGAGCAGGCAATTGTCGGCGGTGGTGATCAGCAGCGGAAAAGCCGCGAGGCCGGCGACCGCGAGCACCGAGTCCGCGAGATTATCGGCGGCGGGAACCACGACCAGCCGCTCGCCCAGCGCGGCGATGACCCGATCGTCGATGTCTTCGAGAAGCGTGGTGTGGTGCGTCGACACGAAGATCCGCTCGGCACCGCTTGCCGCCGCACTGTCGAGGACATGCGCGATCATCGGCCGCCCGGCGACGGGCACCAGGCATTTGTCGGCGACGCCGTGCGCCGCCGCGAGCGCGTCGACCGCCCCGGGGCGGCGGCCGGCCAGGATCAGGATCGAGCCGGTCATGCGGCGTCGCGCCGCGCGCCGGCGGCCTCTACCTGCCGGATCATGCTTTCGGCGACGATCGTCTCGATCAGGTCGGCCTGGGTGAAGCCCGCCGCCACCGCCGCGCGGCCGAAGACCTTCTCGGACCAGAGGTTACAGTTCAGATTGACCTCGAGCAGCCGCACCTCGCCGCTCGCGAAATCGACCCGGAACTCGAAACGGCCATAGTCGAACGGCCGAAAGACCTCGACCATCTGCTCTACATGGGCGGCGATCCGCGCCTCCAGTTCGGCGTCGTCGAACAGCCGCAGGCTGTATTTGGCGCTGCGGTCGACGAGGTCGCGCTTCTCCTGATAGGTTCGAAGGTGCGTCGGATCGGTCTGCTCGAAGATCATCATCGGCAGGATAGCGGGCGCGCCGCCTACCGTGATCACCGGCACCTCGACATCGCTGCCGTCGATGAAGGGTTCGACGATCGCGTCATGGTCGAGCGCGTGGATCTCGGCCACTGCCTGCGCCAGCTCGCCGCGGTCGTGCGCGTCGCGAATCCCCCAC
The DNA here is from genome assembly GCF_002277025.1 of Sphingopyxis sp. GW247-27LB. Classification (GTDB taxonomy): domain Bacteria; phylum Pseudomonadota; class Alphaproteobacteria; order Sphingomonadales; family Sphingomonadaceae; genus Sphingopyxis. The sequence continues at coordinate 66,144 of NZ_NIWD01000002.1, read as the reverse complement.
GAGGCCGAGCTGTTGTTCGGCTTGATGACCCAGCGCCGCGCGGGCGGGCAGCGCGCGACGTCGACCGGCGCGCCGCGGCGGAACAGCGTCCAGGGCGCGGTCGGCACGCCGCGCGCCGCCGCCTCCAGCTTGGTCAGATGCTTGTCGTCCGACAGCCCGCGCACGATCGGCGAGGCACCCACATAGGAAAGGCCGACGCGGTTGCAGAGCAGCGGCAGCAGCATCTCCGAATTGAAGAAGCCGCCGCGGTTGAGCAGCGGAAAGACGAAGTCGGCGTCGGGCCGGTCGAACAGCGCGGCATAGCTGTCCGCCACCGACAGTCGCAGGCCCAGCCCCTCCAATATCTCGCGCACCTCGCGGTGGTAGAGGGCGTGATTGCCGTCTTCGGGGTGCAGGCCCCCGGTCCAGCGGGCGTGCTTGGCGATGAACAGAAGCCGCTGCGTATCGCGAAGGCGATCGGGCAGCCGGGTCGGGACGAGGTCGGTCGTTTGCATGTTGCGATCCGACCACAGCCAGGTTGCAGGGGCATGACCGTTCGATGACAGCGCTGAAACCGAAACGCCAAATCACTGTCATCTTGGCGCGCTAGCCCGGCCGAGGCTCCTCTTCCGGAAAGGCCCCTCATGCTGCTCACCGCGTCCGCATCCCACCAAGGCCGCGCAGCGCCCTGGCCCCGCGACGCCGCCCGGCTCGCGTCCGCGCTGGTGAGCGGCGGCGACGCCCGCATCCGGCCCGACGCCAGCGGCTGCAACCTATATTACGCCAGCGTGCTGCCGTCGGACGCGCTCGCTTATGGTTCGTCGACGATCAGCAGCATTTCGCGCCCGGCGTTCGACACACTCGCCGCGCGCTGGGGCACGCGCCTCGACCGCCCCGTCGCCGACGAGGATTATGCCGAGGGGCTGGCGATCCTGCGCTTCAAGCTCGCCGCCTATTTCGGCCTTACCGACACCGCGATCGTGTTCGCGGCGTCGGGCACCGACCTCGAATATGCGGGGCTCGCCGCGCGGCACGACGGGCGGCCGGTCACCGCGGTCCTGCTCGGGCGCGACGAGGTCGGCAGCGGCTGCGTCCACAGCGCGGCGGGCCGCTTCTTCGCGGGCGAGACCGCGACGGGCGCGCGCGTCGTCGCGCAGGCCGCGATCGACCCCGCCTTCGCGGGAACCGAGCTCGTCGACGTCGCCATCCGCGACGCGGCGGGAGCGCCGCGCGCCTCGGCCGCCGTCGCCGCCGAACTGTCGCTCCATATCGAGCGCGCCGCCACGCGCGGCCGCCGCGCGGTGGTGCATGTCGTGCACGGGTCGAAATCAGGCCTGACGCTGCCCGTGCTCGCCGACGTCGAGCGGCTCGTCGCGACGCACGGCGATGCGGTCACGATCGTCGTCGATGCCTGCCAGCTCCGCATCGCCGCCGCGGCGATCCGGCAATATCTCGCGCTCGGCTGCGTCGTCCTGCTCACCGGGTCGAAATTCGCGGGCGGCCCACCCTTCAGCGGCTTCGCGCTGATTCCCGAAGCGATGCGGGAACGGGCGCTGCCGCTACCCGTCGGCTACCGCCGGATCGCGAACCGCGCCGAATGGCCCGCCGACTGGCCGGGCGCCGACGCGCTACCCGCGTCGGGCAATTTCGGCCTGCTGCTGCGGCTCGAAGCGGCGATGATCGAGCTCGAGCGCTTCGCCGCGCTGCCCGCCGAGCGCGCGGGCGCCGTCGCCGCGCGTTTCGGTCACCACGCCGCCCGGCTCGCGCAGCGGCTCGAGCTCGCCGAGGTGCCGGGCACCGGCACGGCCTGCCTCGCCACCGAGACGCTGCGCACGCTCGATCTCACCGCGCGCTGGCCCGATTGCGACTTCGACGCCGCGCGCACGATACACGGCCATATCGCCCGCCGCTCGCGCCTCTGGCTGGGACGCGAGGTGCGGCTGGGGCAACCCGTCCGCACTCACCGGATGTCCGACGGCCGTGCCGCCGGCACGCTGCGCCTGTCGCTGTCGATGCCGCTGATCGCGGAGCTTGCCGCCCTGCCCGATCCCGCACTCGACGACCGGCTCGACCGCGACATGGCGCTCGTCGGCGCCGCGATCTCCGCAGCGGCATCGACAACGCTCGACAAGCACGAAGCCGCCGCGCTCGGCTGACCGCAAAAGCGGTTCTTGGACACGACGAAGGGGGCCCGATTCTTCGTCCAGCCGCCCGGCGGCCACCGTTCATCGCGAAAACCGGCGCTTTTCGGCAGCACTTTGCGAGCGCCGCTCGTTTCTCCTTCGCCATGACAAAGAATATTCCCCTCTCCCGCCCCGCCATGAGCGCGATTGCCGCGTTCCTGGCTCTCTCCGCTCCCGCCGCTTTGGCGCAGGAGACCCCGACCGTTCCGATGACCTCGCCCGTCGGCACGCCGCCGCCGGTCGCAGCCCCGGCGCCTGCCCCTGCACCCAACCCGACAGCACCCGCCCCGGCGCAGCAGACCGCGCAAACGCCGGCGCCCAAGCCCGTCATCCGCGTGCCGCTCGACCTGCCGCCCGTTCCCGACGAGCCCGCGCCCAAGGCCGAGGCGCCCGCCGCCTCGACGGCGTCCGAGCGCGCCGAGCGCCCCGCGCCCCGCCAGCGCAGCGCCGAACGGGCCCCCGCCGCTTCGCCGAAAGCCGCCGCGCCCGCCCCTGCCGAAGCGTCGGCCGATGCGGTGTCTGGAACGGAAGCCGGATCGACAACCGCGCCCATGACGACCCTGCCCGAACCGGTCGCCGACGCCGTGCCGGCTCCGGTCGAAACGGCCGCCCCGGCCGACGGTGATTTTCCCTGGGAGCTGGCGGGCGGTGCCGCCGCGCTGCTGATCGTCGGCGGTGCCGGCCTTGCCTTTGCCCGCCGCCGCCGCCACGCGGGCGAAGCGATCGACGAAGGCATGAGTTACGAGGAGATGGCGGCGGCCGAAGCGGTCCCCTATAGCCCGCCCGCCGCCGAGCCGGTTGCGCCCGCCGCACCGCCCGAGCCGCGCTCCACGCCGGCTTTCGCCGCGGCGCCGCACGGCAGCATGGGTCGCCACGAAGCGATGGCGCTCGCCGGGCCGACGCCCGACAATCCGTTCGCTACCCTTGCCAAGCGACTGAAACGTGCGCGCTTCCTCGATCAGCAGGAGCGCCAGGCCTATGAGGACACGCTGGCCGGGCAGAAGGACCTGCGCCGCAAGCCCGCGAGCGCGTGGGAAATCTCGCACCGCGTCGAACCCGCGCCGGTCGAGCAGGAAGTGCGCCGCCCCGAGCCCGCCCGCGGCCGCTCCGGCGATCTTCGCCCTGGCTGGACCCGTCGCTGATCGCTCCGCTGGAACGCCATGAAAAAAGGGCGGTGCCTCGCGGCACCGCCCTTTTTCTTTTCATCGGAACAGAGCCGGCGAACCGGCCCCCGTCCGCGAACCGAATTACTTCAGTTCGACGGTCGCGCCGGCGGCTTCGAGCTTCTTCTTCAGCTCTTCGGCTTCGGCCTTGTTCACGCCTTCCTTGACGGCCTTCGGCGCGCCTTCGACGAGCGCCTTGGCTTCGCCAAGACCCAGGCCGGTGATCGCGCGGACTTCCTTGATGACGTTGATCTTCTGACCACCGTCGCCCGTCAGGATGACGTCGAACTCGTCCTTCTCTTCAGCGGCGGGAGCAGCGGCGCCCGCGCCGCCCGGAGCGGCAACCGCCACGGCAGCGGCGGCCGAAACGCCCCACTTTTCTTCGAGCAGCTTCGACAGGTCAGCCGCTTCGAGGACGGTCAGCGCCGAAAGGTCTTCAACGATCTTTGCAAGATCAGCCATGTTCATTCTCCATCAGAACCGGGATATCCCGGCAGTAAGTTTCAGTTCAGTTCGAAATCACGCTGCTTCTTTGGCGGCATATGCGCCAAAAACCCGCGCCAACTGGCCCGCCGGGGCCGCGGCAATCTGCGCAACCTTGGTGGCCGGAGCCTGCACCAGACCGATGATCTTGGCGCGGAGCTCGTCGAGCGAGGGAAGCGAAGCCAGCGCCTTCACGCCATCGACGTCGAGGAGCACATCCCCCATGCCGCCACCAACGATCTCGAGCTTGTCGTTGGTCTTGGCAAATTCCACGGCGATCTTCGCAGCCGCCACCGGATCGGTGGAGGTCGCAAGCGCCGTGGGACCGGTCAGCAGGTCGCCGATGCCGGTGTAGGACGTGCCATCGAGCGCGATTTTGGCAAGACGGTTCTTCGTGACGCGAAAGTCGGCCCCCGCATCGCGCATCTGCTGGCGCAGCACCGTCGACTGGGCGACGGTCATGCCAAGGTTGCGGACGACCACAACCGAGGCAGCTGACGACAGCGTAGCGTTCAGCGAGGATACGGCTTCGGCCTTTTCCGTACGATCCATGCCTATACTCCACTCATCTGCCCGGATGCCCGCACGCCGAAGCATGCGCGCCGCCGGGCGGCTAACACACGCGAAGACAGACATGGGACGTATCCGCCTGTCCTTCGCGCAACGATGTCCGATGGGGTCGGTCAAGACGCGTCGCCTGAATACAGGCGGGCGACCGATAAAGACTGTTCCCCGTCTCGGCTGGAAATTAAGAAGGGCAGAGTCCCTTCACCAACTGTCTCGGACGGAATTGCCGGGGCCGAAACCCGCGGCAACACGGGGCGCCTCATAGCGGCAGGCACGGCGAAGTCAAGGCGCGTGGCGCCGCGACGTCGCCGCCCCGGCCTCAGAAGACGCGGGTCAGCCCGACCGTCGCCTGCCCATAGTCATAGGCGCCGCTGTTCTGCGGGATGTTGTTGTATTGCACGCTCGCCTTCAGGAACCAGTTGCGACCGACCTCCGGGCTCGTCACCTCGGCGGCGGCATAATAGGAAGCGCGCCAGTCGCTGATCGAATCGCGCTGCGCGCCGACCCCGCCCGCAACCATGTAGCGCCAGCCGCCGCTGTAGCGCCGCATCTGCAGCACCGGCAGAATCTGGGCGTACCAGCGCGGCGAGTAATAATCATATTCGCCGGGCTCGGTGCTGTGGAAATAGCGGGTGCGAAGCTGCGCGCTGAGGCCCCATTCGGGCTTCACCACATGCACATAATTGGCGCGCGCGTGCAGGCGGACATTCTTGCCCGTGAATTCCTGCGCGCCCGCGACGACCGTGAAGCTGTTGCGATCGTCGACCGGCAGGTCGAGCGCCGCCCCGGCGAAGGTGTAATAGATGCCCTCGTTCACGCCGCGCGGGGTTTCGACCACGTCGCGCTCGACGAAGAATTCCTTCCGGAAGGCGGCATCGTCGTGGATCGAGGCCGACCCGATCACCCTGTCGCCGTCGGTGCCGACCTGCGCGTTCCAAGCCCAATGGCCGCCGGTATCGGCGTAGCGCAGGAAGACGCGCTCCTTGCCCACCGTCTTCTGGCCGAGCGGGCGGTACCAGGCCTTTTCGACGCGCACGCCCAGATAGTCCTGCTGGTCGCGATAGCGAAGGTCGAGGTTCAGCCCGGCGCGATAGACGTCGGTGTTGTCGGCGTCGGTCGACGCGAAGAGGTCGAGGCCGACGGCGTGCCGCACCGGCGCCTCGGCTTCGGCGGCCGCGGCGGCGCTGTCCTGCGCGGTCGCGGGCAGGCTGGTCAGGGCGATCAGCCCGGTCGCGGCGATGATCGATGCCCGTTTCACTTGGTGTCCCATTTCTTCTTCATCCCGATGATCTCGACGACATAACCCCACACGCAAACCGGTTGCATCAGCAGGCTGTACGCCAAAGCGTAAAAGAGGAATCCCATCGGATTCCGCCGCACCTTCAAATCCTCGCCCTCAAAGACGCCCCGCTGGATGCGGAAGATGACGATGTTCCAGAGCGCGGCGAGCGGCAGCACCGCGAGCGTCAGCGGCCCAGCGATGTAGAAATAGCCGAACAGGGCGAGGATCAGCCCCGGAATGAAGACGAAGCTGTAGACGACGTCGAGCGGCAGGAAGCACACGTTCCACCAGATGAACAGCGTCGTCATCCGCCGCTTGAACAGCAGGCGCCAATGCGCCTTGAACGCCTCCATCAGCCCGCGCGACCAGCGCTTGCGCTGCAGCGCGAACTGGCGGAATCCTTCGGGCACGTTGGTGAAGGCGAGCGCATTGTCGGCATAGCCGATGCGATAGTCGCGCTCGAGCAGCGCCCACGACACGACGATATCCTCGCCGACGCATTCGGGCCAGCCGCCGACCTCTTCGAGCGCGTCGCGGCGATAGAGCGAGAAGGCGCCCTGCGCGACGAGCGTGCCATGGTACATGCCCTGCATCCGCTTCACCGACGCGATGCCGTGGAAATAATCCCACTCCTGCGCGCGGGTCAGCAAATTGGTCCGCGAGTTGCGGACCATCACCGCGCCCGCCACCGCGACCGTATTGTCCGGGTCGGACAGATAGCGGCTGACGATCTGGGTCAGCGCGTTGGTGCGCATCCAGCAATCGCCGTCGATGGTCACGATCAGCCCGTGCGCCGCGGCGCGCAAGCCGTCGTTGAGCACCGCCGACTTGCCGCGGTTGACCGCGAAATCATGGAGGGTGAAGGTGGCGCCCGCCGGCAGCGTCAGCGAGGCCAGCAGTTCGCGAACGATGGTCGCGGTCGTGTCGGACGATCCGTCGTTGAGGACCAGAACCTCGAGCGGCCCGCGATAATCCTGGCGCGCGAGGCTGGTCAGCGTGTCGCGGATGGCGCTCGCCTCGTTATAGGCGGCGACGAGGACGGTAACCCCCGGCAGCGCCTTTGCGGGCATCCGGGCGATGGGCCTGCGATCGAGCGACAGCGTCGCGATCAGAAAGGCGTTCATGAAGCCGGGCACATAGGCGATGAAGATGATCGAGACGAGCGCGAACGGCCAGTAGGTAACCGCCGCCAGATCGATCAGCCAGCGCTGCGACAACCAGACGCTCAGCGCGGTCCACAGCGTCGCGATCGACACGGCGAGCAGGAACTTGCCGCGCACGCCCAGATAGAGGCGGCGCCACCGTTCTTCGCGCGCCGACGGCATCGGCATCGCGCGATCCGCCGGCGCAAGGGCACCGCGCCCCCGCGCGGAAGCAAATAGTCCCGACATGTTTCTAATCCCACCATCCCGCGCATCGGGCCGGCACGAGCCGCGGCGGCGCACGACCTGCACCGCTCGGCACCTCGATGAACCGGACCCGCCCACGCGCGAGCCAAAACTGATCTGACGAAAAACTCCGTATCCGCCCCGGCCCCGCCCGTTCGCGGAATCCTGGTACCGGCAATTCGCGGCCGCATCCTTGGCGGTCTCAGCGACGCGCGCTTCTAGTTTCCGTCGAAACCAAGTCAAGCCATGACGTCATTCAGAATCGACGAACCGAGTGCCGTGCGGTCGGCTCGGCGACGGCCTCGCGCCCTGATCGGCTGCCGAGATGCAAATCGCCCTTGCAAGATAGCATTTAAGATATATCTTAGACCTATCACGAATCACTCTAAGGAAAAATGAGATGCGTAATCACAGAGAATTTTCGGGCTCTTGCGGCCATCGTCACGGGATGCATCGCGGCGGCCGCGGCCGCGGTTTCGGCCATGGCTTCGGACGCGGTTTCGGCGGGCGCCATGGCGATGACGACGAGGGTCGCGGGCCGCGGCGGCGGATGTTCGACAGCGGCGAGCTGCGGCTCGTCCTCCTGAAGCTGATCGCCGACGAGCCGCGCCACGGCTACGACCTGATCCGCCAGATCGAGGAGCTGACCGGCGGCGCCTATGCGCCGAGCCCCGGGGTCATCTACCCCACGCTTACCCTGCTCGACGACATGGGCCAGATCGCCGCGCAGCAGAGCGAGGGCGCGAAGAAGCTGTTCGCCATCACCCCCGAAGGCGAGGCCGAACTCGACGCGAACAAGGCGCTGATCGACGCGCTGATCGCGCGGCTGGCCGCGGTCGGCGAAGAGCGTCAGCGCACCGATTCGGCGTCGGTGCGCCGCGCCATGGGCAATCTTCGCCAGGTGCTGATGAACCGCCTCGGCCGCCGCGAGGCGGATGCGGAAACGCTGCACGCGATCGTCGCCCTGATCGACGACGCGGCGCAGAAGATCGAACGCCTGTGAGCGAGGACCGCATGACCGTTTCGGCCACCGCGCATGTTCCGACCGGACAGGCGAGCAAATATCTGCAGCAGCTCTGCAAGCATTGGCAGCATAATCTGGCGGTCGAGTTCACCGCCGATCACGGCACCGTGACCTTCCCCAGGGACGCGCGCGGTGCCGATTGGCCGGGCGATGCGCTGGTGACCTTCGATGCCGGTGCGGATGCGCTCGCCGTCCGCATCGACGCGAGCGCCGAGGGGCAGCTCGAGGCGCTGAAAGGCGCCGTCGCGCGCCACCTCGACCGCTTCGCCTTCCGCGAGGCACCGCTCGCCTTCGACTGGCAACCGTCCGCGAGCGGCTAGCCCGCTATCAGGGCTTCAGCCCATAGCGCGCATATTCGCGTTCGAGCGACGGCGCGATGCGGCGCGCGGCCGCGAGGTCGCGGTTCGCATCGTCGATCCGGCCCATCCGCTTCAGCACGATCGCGCGCAGCAGGCGGCTCGACCCGAGGTCGGGCGCCTGCAGCAGCGCGGCGTCGAGATCGCGCAGCGCATCCTCGTCGCGGCCGAGGCGCATCCACGCGAGCGCCCGGCTGTCGAGGATCGACGCGCTGCTGTCGCTCAGTTCCATCGCCGACGTGCAGTCCTTGAGCGCCGACTCGACTTCGATCTCGCGCGTGCCCTTGATCCAGCAGCGCGCGTTGAGCAGCCACGGCGAACCCGGCTTTTCCTCGATCATCGCATTGACGACGTCGAGCGCCGTCTGCGCGTCGCCATATTCGCCGAGCAAGCTCGCCTTCCCCAGCTTGTAATCGTCGCGCTGCTTGCCGCCGATCGCGATCCGCTCGTCGAGCATCGCGACGGCCTTGTCGACGTCGCCCTGTTCGGCGGTCAGCATTGCGACCGCACCGATCGCGTTCGACGACGATGGGTCGAGCTTGCGCGCCGCCTCGGCATCGGCGAGCGCGCCCGCGACATCGCCCACCGACTGCCGCGCGTAGCTGCGGCTGAGATAGGTATCGGCCGACGGCAGGATCGCGAGCATCCGCGTATAATCCGCGATCGCCGCCTTATAATCGCCGATTCCGCTGTGAAACGAAGCCGCGCCCGCCAGCGGGGTCACATTGTCCTCGTCGGCATCTTTCGCGACCTTGGCGAAGATCGCTTCGACGGCGGCGAGCTGCGTTCCGCTTGGGCGGTCGCTCGCGGCGAGCTGCCACCGGCGCCGCGCATCCTGCGGCGCGATCAGCCGCGGCGCCCGCGCCGTCATCGTCGCAAAGCGGTCGCGCTCGGCGGGGACATCGGCCGCCGCAATCTCCGCGCCCGACGAGGCGAGCGTTTCGTCGACCGTGACGGCGCCGTCCGCCAGCGTCACCGATCGCTTGAGACCATAGCCCGCAAAGCGGCCGTCGAGCGCGCCCTCGCCCTCGACCTTATAGCCTTCGCCGCCGTTCGGCAGGCGGATTCGCATGCGATAGTGGGCGAGGTCGGGTGCGGCGGTGGCGACGGGAATGTCGGCCCATGCCGGTCGCGCGCGATCGGGTGCGAAGCTCAAGAGATCGGGGATGCGCGACAGCCAGCGCTCCATTCGCCGATCGTCGCGCTTCCAGCCCGTCGAAAAAACGCCGCGCCCCTTGATCGTCGCCGTTCCCGCTTCGGCATCGGTGGTCGTCGTCAGCGATTCATATTGCGCCTGTCCGACATAGGATTGCAGGAACTGTTCGGTCAGCTTGCGTTGCTCCTTCGGGCCGAGCTGCGCCGAGGCGAGCGTCAGCAGGCTCGCGAACCTGCCGCGCATCACCATCGTCAGATCGATCACCGAGGGCAGGTCGATGCTCGTGCTCTCGTCGGCATCGATGCTGAGGTCGATATAGGGGCGCGCCGGCGGGCGCATCGCGATCTTGAGCAGGTCGGCGCCCTCGGCTCGCACCGGCAGGACATAGCCGAGCGCGGGGGTGTCCCGAATGTCGGCAAGCCGGGTGCCGAGATCGGTGCCGTCGAGCCACAGCGTCTCGCCGCCGATCGTCGCGCGCACGAGGACATGGTTGAAGGCCAGCGCGCTCGGCACGCGGCTCGCGACGATATCGCCCAGCCCCGCGTGCGCCGTCACCGGCTCGGCCTCGATATCCATCGCGTGGAGCAGCGCGAGCAGCAGCAGCGTCTTCGCCTTGCAGTCGCCGTAGCGCACCTCCCAGGTCTTGGCGGGCGCCTGCGGGACGTAATTGCCGCCGTCCATGCCGACCGCGAGGTAGCGGATCTTGTCCTGCACCAGTTGCAGCGCCATCGCCGCGCGCTTCAGCGGATCATCGGTCGCGGCCTCGATCGTCGCGACTTCGGCGGCAAGCGGACTGCCATCGGCGATGGTGCCGTCGGTCGCATAGAGCGGCGCCATCGTCCGCGAGACGTCGGCCCAGTCGGCGAAGGTCGACGCCTCGATGACCGGCGGCATCTGGTAACGCGCCGGCGCGTCGCCGGGCATCTCGGGCTGTTTGGCGATCGGCACGGCAAAGCTGAGGTCGGAAAAGCCGCCGCTCTTTCCGACCTTCGCATCGACGCCGCTCGCGAGCAGCTTCCACTGCGTCTTGTCGGTGCTCCGCCACGACAGATGATAGTTGGCGGCCGCGACGCGCGCGGGCTGCGCGACAAGCGGCAGCGACAGCTGCGCGCGGCCGCCGAGCGCCGCGTCCTTCACCGTCGTCGACATGCGCAGGCGCAGGACGTCGCCGACGCGCAGCCCTTCCACCGCGAGCGTCGCCGACAATATGCCGGTCAGCTCGCGTTGCTCGAGCGTCTGCTCGCGGCGCAGCACGGTGAATTTCTGTCCCCCGGCGAGCGCGTCGATCACCTCGCCGTTTCGCACGATCGACAGCTCGTGGATGATCAGGTCGCCCTTGTCGGGCAGCCAGGCGAGCGTCACATTGCTGTTCTGCGACAGTGCCTCGGGCGTATCGAGTTTGACCGCGGTGTCGAAATAGCTCCACACCGTCGCGCCGTCGATCCGCTGCTGCGCGTCGTACAGCATCGGGCCGCCGCCGGACTCGCTCGCATCGGGAAGCCTGGTCGCGACCACCCACGCCGGCGCGGCTTCATAGAGCGGCTGTTCGCCCGCATAAACCACGGTGGGCGCGACAATCGCCGCCACGAACGCCAACTGGCGCCAAACCATCATCGAAATCTGCCCCCTGCCCCATTTCATACCCGCCGCCAAACTGCATGGGGGTGCCCGCCGTGGCAACCCCTTTTCCCTGCCGCTATGGCCGGAGCAGCGCCTCGATCGCTTCGGCGAGCCGGGCGTCGCGCTCCGACAGGCCATCGCAATCGTGGGTGGTCAGCAATATGTCGACGCGGTTGTAGACGTTCGACCATTCGGGGTGATGATCCATCTTCTCCGCGACGATCGCGACGCTCGCCATGAAGCCGAAGGCCTGCGCGAAGTCGGCGAAGCGGAAGCGGCGCGTGATCGCGTCGCGCGCCGGATCGTGCGTCCATTCGGGAAAACGGGCGAGCAGCGCGGCGCGCGCATCGTCGTCGAGTTTCTGAACCACCGCATTTTTCTCCCGCTGGTCAAGCCGTGCCGCCCGCCATAAGGAAGGGCGCGATGAGCGACAAGCCCGCCCTCTCCGACCTTCCCGACGGCTGGACCGGCGGCGCGCCCGATGCCGACGCTTTTCACGCGATGGCCGAGGCCGCGCTCGCCACATTGCCCGCGGTGTTCGCGCCGCATGTCGCGGGCCTCGTCATCGCGATCGAGGAGATCGCCGACGACGAAATCCTCGCCTCGCTCGACATCGAGCATCCCTACGAACTCACCGGTCTCTACGAAGGCCGCCCGCTGACCGAGCGCAGCATCGACCAGAGCGGCGGCATGCCCGACCGCGTAACCCTCTATCGCATCCCGATCCTCGTCGAATGGATCGAGGAAGGCGAGCGGCTCGACTGGCTGGTCCGTCATGTGCTGATCCACGAGATCGGCCATCATTTCGGCTTTTCCGACGACGACATGCACGCGCTCGAGGATATGGCGTGACCGCATTGCTTCTGCTCGACGGCGTGGCCTGCATCCGCGGCGACCGGCTGTTGTTCGAGGGCCTGTCGCTGACGCTGAACCGCGGCGACGCGCTCTGGCTGCGCGGCCCGAACGGCGCGGGCAAGTCGAGCCTGATCCGCCTCGCCGCCGGCCTGCTGCGTCCGGCCGCGGGCACCGTGACGCGCCGCGAGCGGATCGCGCTGATCGACGAGGCCTCGGCGCTCGATCCCGAATTGCCGTTGCGCCGCGCGCTCGATTTCTGGGCGCGGATCGACACCGTCGACGGGCATGCGCTGGGCCGCGCGATGGACGCGATGGCGCTTGGCAACCTGGCCGACGTGCCGGTGTCGATGCTTTCGACCGGCCAGCGCAAGCGCGCGGGCCTCGTGCGCGTCATCGCGAGCGGCGCGCCGATCTGGCTGCTCGACGAGCCCGCCAACGGCATGGACGAGGCGGCACAGGCGCGACTCATCACGGCGATCGCGACGCATCGCGCGAATGGCGGGGCGGTGCTGCTGGCGTCGCACTTCGCGCTGGGCGTGCCCGACATGGCGGAGCTGGACATGGGAGCGCTGGCGTGACCCGCCTCCCGTCATTGCGAGCGGAGCGAAGCAATCTCCAGCCATCCGCCTTGAGCAAGGTCGATGGCTGGAGATTGCTTCGTCGCTACGCTCCTCGCAATGACGGTGACGGCGAATGACCGCCCTTCTCGCCCTCTTCTGGCGCGACCTGCGCCGCGCATGGGGCAGCGGCGCGCTGTGGCTGCCGGTCGTCTTTTTCCTGCTCGTCGCGACCGCCTTTCCCTTTGCGGTCGGCCCCGACGCGCCGCTGCTCGCGAAGACCGGTGGCGGCATGGTCTGGGTCGCCGCGCTGCTCGCGGCGCTGCTGCCGATCGACCGGCTGGTGCGGCCCGACCGCGACGCCGGGGTGCTCGACCAGCTCGCGGTGCGGGGATTTTCCGACGAGCTGATCGCGGCAGTGAAGATCGCCGCGCACGCAATCGGCTTCGGCCTGCCGCTGCTCGTCGCGCTGCTTCCCGCCGCGGCGCTGCTCGCGCAGGACGGCGCGCGCGTCGCGACGCTCGCGACGGGGCTCGCCATCGCGATCCCCGCGCTCGCCGCGCTCGCGGTGCTCAGCGCCGCGCTCACCGCGAACCTCAAGGGCGGTAGTGCGATCGGCGGCCTGCTCGTGCTCCCGCTCGCGGTGCCGCTGCTGATCTTCGGCGCCGGGATGCTCGATCCGTCGGGGCGCGGGGCGGTGAAACTGCTCGCGGCGTCGAGCCTGCTGCTCACCGCGATCGGGCCCTTCGCGGCGGGGGCGGCGCTCAGGGGGCTGCGCGAATGACCGCGCCCCGCCAATCGCTGGCGCACGTCGCGCTCGTCGTTCGCGATTATGACGAGGCGATCGACTTCTACGTCGGCACCCTCGGCTTCACCCTCGTCGCCGACGACTATCAGCCCGCGCAGGACAAGCGCTGGGTGCTCGTGGCGCCGCCGGGCAACGCCGACCGCGGCGCGACCATCCTGCTCGCACGCGCCGCCAATGAGGAACAGGCGAAGTTCATCGGCGACCAGGCCGGCGGGCGCGTCTTCCTGTTCCTGCGCACCGATGATTTCTGGCGCGACTATCGGCGGTATCAGGACGCCGGCGTCACTTTCGTCCGCGACCCGCTCGAGGCCGACTACGGCACCGTCGCGGTCTTCCTCGACCTTTATGGCAACCGATGGGATCTGATCGAGTTTCGCAAGGCGGGCTGAGTTTCGCGGACTTTGGCACCGATTGAACGCACCCGCTGAAAGGCAAGGACGATGACGATGACCGAAGTGCTCGACGAGGGTCCGTTCTTTCACGGCACCATCGCCGATTTGCGCGTGGGTGATTTGCTTACAGCGGGATTCCGGTCGAACTATCGCCCCGAGGTGGTGATGAACCACATCTATTTCACTGCCTTGGTGGACGGCGCGGGGCTCGCCGCCGAAATCGCGGCGGACCTCACCGAAGGCGGGGCACTTCCGCGTGTGTATGCCGTAGAGCCGACCGGGGCGTTCGAGAACGACCCGAACGTGACCGACAAGAAATTTCCCGGCAACCCCACCCGGTCGTATCGCAGCAGCGCACCGCTCAGGGTCACTGGCGAAATCACGCATTGGACCAGGTTGACGCCCGAAGCCCTGCAGGTGTGGAGAGAACGACTGGCCGCACTGCGCGCGGACGAGCGCGGCGAAATCATCAACTGATGCGCGGCACCCCATAGGAAAAGGGCCGGAGTTTCCTCCGGCCCTTCCCTATAGCTTGTGCGCTTCGATCAGGCGCCGATTTCGGCGGTGTCGACCTTCACGCCCGGGCCCATCGACGACGACAGCGCGATCTTGCGGACATATTTGCCCTTCGCGCCGGCCGGCTTCGCCTTGACGATCGCGTCGACGAAGGCGTCGAAGTTCTGGCGCAGCTTCTCTTCGCCGAACGACAGCTTGCCGATGCCGGCGTGGATGATCCCGGCCTTTTCGACGCGGAATTCGATCTGACCGCCCTTGGCGGCCTTCACGGCTTCGGCGACGTTCGGGGTCACGGTGCCCAGCTTCGGGTTCGGCATCAGGCCCTTCGGACCCAGCGTCTTGCCGAGGCGGCCGACGATGCCCATCATGTCCGGCGTCGCGATGACGCGGCCATAGTCGAGGTTGCCCGCGAGCATGTCTTCCATCAGGTCTTCGGCCCCGACCTTGTCGGCGCCGGCGGCCAGCGCCTTGTCGGCATTGTCGCCGCGCGCGAAGACCGCGACCTTGACGTCCTTGCCGGTGCCGGCGGGCAGCGTCACGACGCCGCGGACCATCTGGTCCGCGTGGCGCGGATCGACGCCCAGGTTCATCGCGATTTCCAGCGTCTCGTCGAACTTGGTCGACGCGAGTTCGCGCACGGTCTTGATCGCTTCGTCGACGGCGTGCAGCTTCAGCGCGTCAACCTTGCCCTCGAGGGCCTTCTGCTTCTTGGTCAGCTTTGCCATCGGTTCAGCCCTCCGTCACTTCGAGGCCCATCGAGCGGGCGCTGCCTTCGATGATCTTCGTCGCCTGTTCGATGTCGTTGGCGTTCAGATCCTTCATCTTGATCTCGGCGATCTCGGCGAGCTTCGAACGCGCGATCTTGCCGCCGCTGATCTTGCCGGGCTCCTTCGAACCCGACTTCAGGTTCGCGGCCTTCTTGATCAGATAGGTCGCCGGGGGCGTCTTGGTGACGAACGAGAAGCTCTTGTCCGCATAGACGGTGATGATGGTCGGGGTCGGGGTGCCCTTGTCCATGGAATCGGTCGCGGCGTTGAACGCCTTGCAGAATTCCATGATGTTGACGCCGCGCTGGCCGAGCGCCGGCCCGAGCGGCGGCGACGGGTTGGCGGTGCCGGCGGGCACCTGCAGCTTGATGTAGCCGCTGATCTTCTTGGCCATGATGGCCTCCTTTCTTTCTGTCGCCCCGGATTAGGTCCGGGACTCAAAATAAGCGGTCGAACGGAAGGGCATCACCCCTTCCTCCCGCGCGGAATCACGCCCTTGTCTGACGCGAAGCGCGGCGCATAGGCGCAAGCGGGAAAAATTGCAAGCGGAGGCGCAGGCCGGTGGTGACTCGGTTTGAAGGCAAGCGTGCGATTTTTCTTTCTTCGTCACCCCGGACTTGATCCGGGGTGACGAGGCAGGGAACGACGCCTTCCAAATCCAAACTGAGCCACCACCCGCAGGCCGGGATCTCGCCCTGGCGTTCCTACCCGGCCGGCGGCCGATACCGTAGCAATCCTTCCTGCACGACGCTCGCGATCAGCGTGCCATCCTGGCGATAGATGGAGCCGCGGCACAGCCCGCGGTCGCCGCCCGTCCACGGGCTGTCCATGACGAAGACGAACCATTCGTCGACGCGGACGTCGGCATGAAACCACATCGCATGGTCGAGACTGGTCGACACCACGCCTGGCGTCCAGAAATTCACCCCGTGCGGCAACATGGCCGAGGACAGCAGCCCCATGTCCGACGCGAAGGCCAGAAAGCCGCGATGGACCAGCGGATCGTCGCCGATCGGCGCCGCGACGCGGAACCATTGATAATGCTGCGTCGCTTTCGCCGACGCCGGCGGGCGATAGCTGCGCACCTCGAACGGCCGCGTTCGCGCCATATTGGCGAGCTGCCGGTCGGAAATTTCGGGCGCCGCCGCGACGAAATCGGTGAAGTCCCAGCATTTTTCGGGCGGCAGCAGGTCGGGCATCGGCACCTGATGCGCCAGCCCCTCGGCGCGCACCTGGAACGAGGCGGTCAGGTTGAAGATGACCTTGCCGTCCTGGCGCACCACGACGCGGCGGTTGGAGAAGCTGCGCCCGTCGAAGTCGCGGTGGATGCGGAAATGCAGCGGCTTGGTCTCGTCGCCGCCACGCAGGAAATAGGCGTGGAGCGAATGGACCTGCTTGCCCTCATCGACGGTGCGCGCGGCGGCCATCATCGCCTGCGCGATGACCTGCCCGCCGAAGATGCGGTCGCGCGCGGTGGTCGCCAACGCGGGAAAGGTGAATTCGTCCGCGAGGCCGGGGACGGGATCGAGATCGAAGAGCCGCGCGACCGCGCCGACCACGGTTTCCGCCGGCACGCTGGCGTTGATCTCGCGCGCGCGGGCGATGCGAGCCTGGATCTCCGCGGGAGAGAGCGTTGTCACGATGCAGAACCCCTTTCGTCATTCCGGCGAAAGCCGGAATCTCCCGCTATCGTTCCGTAATGACGCACGAGATCCCCGCGTTCGCGGGGATGACGACCTGTCGGGGTCGTCACTTCATCCGTTCGACCTGCTCGAAATCGAGCTCGACGGGGGTGGCGCGGCCAAAGATCGACACCGAGACCTTGACCCGCGCCTTGTCGAAATCGAGTTCCTCGACGACGCCGTTGAAGCTCGCGAACGGGCCCTCGAGCACCTTGACCTGATCGCCGATCTCGTAGTCGACGCGGATTTCGGTCTTCGGGCGCGCCGCGGCCTCTTCCTTGCTGTTCAGGATGCGCGCGGCCTCGGCCTCGCTGATCGCTTGCGGCTTGCCCATCGAACCCAGAAAGCCCGTGACCTTCGGCGTATTCTTGACGAGGTGATAGACGTCGTCGGTCATCGTCAGCTTGGCGAGGACATAGCCGGGGAAGAATTTGCGCTCGGCCTGCACCTTCTTGCCGCGCTTGACCTCGGTGACCGTTTCGACCGGCACCTCGACGGCTTCGACGAAATCGGTGAGGCCCATGCGTTCGGCTTCGGCCACGACCGAATCGCGGACCTTGTTCTCGAAACCCGAATAGGCGTGAATGATGTACCAGCGCGCCATAAGTCTGCGTATCCCCGTGTGAGCGCGCTTAGCGCGCGAGCGACGTCAGCCAGCCGACGATCGCGTTGAAAACCGTATCGATGCCCAGAAAGAACAGCGCGAGCAGCGTCGTCATGATCAGCACCATGATCGTCGTCTGCATCGTCTGGCGACCGGTCGGCCACACGATCTTGGTGGCTTCGGTCTTCACCTGGTTGACGAATTCGCCAATCTTCGGCTTCGCCATGTCGATCGTCCTGTTCCTGCCTGTCCAATGGTTCCGGCCAAATGGGTTGCCGCTCCGTCCGCGTCAAGCGTTTCGGGCAATAGTCCGCCCACCCTCCCCGGGCATGCCGGCGAAAGGCGGAACGAAAACGGCGCATCTGTCCGAATGAAAGCGGCCTTTAGCCGTGCCCCCTGCCCTTGGCAAGCGATAGCCGCATCGCGCCGGCCCCGATGGGCCGCACGGGAAAATCCCTTTTGTATCGTCCGCCTTTTTTCGCGCAAATTTGTCCCACTTCGCGCCAGAAGCCCGATCTATCGCTGCAAGGCTGGCAGCGATCGGAATTAAGCCGCTGATAAATCGAGATTATATATAATATTACAAAGGGGTGAAGATTAATATTAGATTAGCGATGTTGCGGCGATAATCTTTGTAAATTTACATCATCAGCAATTGGAGCCACATGTCGCACACAACCAAAACATTCGCTGGCTCTGTCTGGGCGCGCAGTCTTTGATACGGAGAATGGCATGAATGTATCCCGGGTCCCCCACCCATCGGGAATCGCTTCCGACCTGACGGACGCCGATCGGCGGAACAGTAGCCGCCACTGCACCGTCTACCGCATCGCCACGATCGAGCGCGAGGGCGACGCCGGCTTCTGGCGCGTCCGCAATATTTCCGACGAGGGCATGATGCTCGCGGCGAACGTGCAGGTCGACCCCGGCGAGCGCCTGCAGATCGCGCTGTCGGACAGCATCAGGCTGTCTGCGGAGGTCGTCTGGGCCGAAAACGGTCGCTGCGGCGTCGCGTTCGACACGCCGGTCAATGCGGCGGAATTGCTGAAACAGCTGGCGGCCGAGCAAAAGGCTTCGGGCTACCGCCCGCCACGATTGGCGGTTCGCGGCCATGCGACGATCGTGACCGACGACGGCCCCCGCGAAATCGACGTGGTCAACCTGTCGCAGCAGGGCGCGGGGCTCGTCCATGACGGCGAGCTCGAAGTCGGAACGAAGCTCGAACTGGTGCTGTGGGGCGGCGTCCGCCGCCGCGGCATCGTCCGCTGGTCGCGCAAGGGCCAGAGCGGCGTCTGGCTCACCGCACCGCTCGAACAGGCCGACCTCGAAAGCATCCGGCGCTTCGAGAGCTGACCCCGCGCGATATCGTCGCCGGTTCAGGCCGGCGACGATAGCTTCATCAGCACGAGCCCGGCGACGATCAGCAGCGCCGCCGCGATCCGCATCGCGCTCGCGGCCTCGCCCAGCACCCATATGCCGACCAGAAACGCGCCCACCGCGCCGATTCCGGTCCAGATCGTGTAGGCGGTGCCGAGCGGCAGCGCCTTCATCGACAGCGCCAGCAGCGCGAAACTCGCGATCATCGCGGCGATCGTGACGATCGACGGGCCGAGCTTGCTGAAGCCCTCCGATTGCTTCATCGAAAAGGCCCAGACGACTTCGAGAAGTCCGGCAATCACTAGGTAAATCCACGCCACGGGCAGCCTCCTTCAAGGGCCGCCGGGCCGTCCCGGACTTCAAACCCGCGCGCCGGCGGGCGGGGACGTGGCCCCGATGGCTGCCCGGGAAGGGCAGCGGCCAATCCCCTACCCATCCCCCGGCCGGCTGGCAATCCTACAGGAACGCGCCGCCTTATGCCGCCTTCTTCGCCTGCCGGAACTTGTGCAGCAGCGGCTCGGTATAGCCCGACGGCTGCGTCGCGCCCTCGAAGATCAGCGCGCGCGCCGCCTGCCAGGCGATGCCGTCGGGGGTCAGCTTTTCGTAGAGCGGGTCGCCGGCGTTCTGCGCGTCGACCTTCGCCGCCATGCGCGCAAGCGCGGCGTCGACCTGCTGCGCGGTGCAGACGCCGTGGAGCAGCCAGTTGGCGAGCGCCTGGCTCGAAATCCGCAGCGTCGCGCGATCCTCCATCAGCCCGACGTCGTCGATGTCGGGCACCTTCGAGCAGCCGACGCCCTGGTCGATCCAGCGAACGACATAGCCCAATATGCCCTGGCAATTATTGTCGAGCTCACGCGCCACCTCGGCCTCGCTCCAGTTGCGCCCGTTCGCGACGGGGATGGCGAGCAGCCGGTCGAGCCCCGGAACCGCCTCGCCCGCGATCTCCTTCTGCCGCGCGAACACGTCGACCTGATGATAGTGGAGCGCGTGCAGCGTCGCGGCGGTCGGCGACGGCACCCAGGCGGTGTTCGCGCCCGATTTCGGATGACCCACCTTCGCCTCGAGCATCGCGTGCATCAGGTCGGGCATCGCCCACATGCCCTTGCCGATCTGCGCCTTGCCCGAAAGCCCGCAGGCGAGCCCGATGCGGACGTTGCGGTCCTCATAGGCGGCGATCCAGTCCGACGCCTTCATCTCGCCCTTGGGGATCATCGGGCCGGCCTGCATCGAGGTGTGAATCTCGTCGCCGGTGCGGTCGAGGAAGCCGGTGTTGATGAAGACGATGCGGTCCCTCACCGCTTCGATGCACGCGGCGAGATTGGCGCTGGTGCGCCGCTCCTCGTCCATCACCCCGACCTTGATCGTGTGGCGCGCGAGGCCGAGCATGTCCTCGGCCGCATCGAACAGACGGTTGGTGAAGCTGCATTCCTCGGGCCCGTGCTGCTTGGGCTTGACGATATAGATGCTGCCCGCGCGGCTGTTCGTCAGCGTGCCGAGCCCCTTCAGATCGTGGAGCGCGCAGAGGCTGGTGATCACCGCGTCGCAGATGCCCTCGGGCGCTTCGGCGCCGTTCGGCAGCCTGATCATCGGCGTCGTCATCAGATGACCGACGTTGCGCACGAACATCACGCTGCGGCCGTGCAGCGTGAAGGGTTCGCCCGACGGCGACGTCCATTCGCGGTCCGCCGCCATCGCGCGCGTGACCGTTCGCCCGCCCTTGTCGAAGCTCTCGACGAGGTCGCCGCGCATCAGCCCGAGCCAGTTGGTATAGCCGAGCGCCTTGTCCTCGCCATCGACCGCCGCGACGCTGTCCTCGAGGTCGATGATCGTCGTCAGCGCCGCCTCGAGCACGACATCGGCGATGCCCGCGGGGTCGGTCTTGCCGATCGCGCTGTCCGGATCGATCACCAGTTCGATGTGCAGGCCATTGTGGCGGAGCAGAATGCCGCCCGGCTTGCTCCCCGCCCATTGCGACGGGTCGGCAAGCGTCACCTGCCCGCCCTGCCAGTCGGCCCAGCTTCCCGACGCGAGCGGCACCGCCTCATCGAGGAACGCCTTCGCCCGCGCGATCACCGCCGCACCGCGCGCCGTGTCATAGCCGCCAGGCTTCGCCGCCGGTGCGTCGAGCGCGTCGGTGCCGTAGAAGGCGTCGTACAGGCTGCCCCAGCGCGCATTGGCGGCGTTCAGGGCGAAGCGCGCGTTCAATGCCGGGACGACGAGCTGCGGCCCCGCCATCGTCGCGATCTCGGGGTCGACATTCGCGGTGCCGACCGCGAACGGTGCCGGCTCGGGAACCAGATAGCCGATCTCGCGCAGAAAGGCCTGATAGGCGGCCGCGTCGTGCGGCTGTCCGGCGCGCGCGCCGTGCCAGGCGTCGATCTTCGCCTGCAGGTCCTCGCGCTTGGCGAGCAACGCCATATTCTCGGGCGCGAAGCGACCCAGCAGCGCGGCGAAATCCGCCCAGAAGGCGTCGGCGTCGAGCCTGGTTCCGGGAATAGCCTTCTCCTCGATGAAGGAGACGAGGCGCGAATCGACCGACAGGCCGCGGCGATCGAGAAAATCAGTCATGCAAACACCCTATGGTCGGCGCGAACGCGCATGGGATCCGGGGAGGAAGGGCCCGCGCCCTATGCCGCGATTGCCGCGCGATGGCAACCGCCCCGCGCGACGATCAGCCCGATAGCTTGCGCACCCCCATCGGCGTCGGCGTCGGCGGCAGTTCGCCGAGCGCGACGCACACCCGGTTGCGCCCGCCCGCCTTCGCCCGGTAGAGCGCGGCGTCGGCGCGGCGCGACAGGTCGAACAGGGTATCGCCCGCCATCGCCTGCGCGACGCCGAAGGAGGCCGAGATCGTGCCGTCGATCCCCAGCCCCGCGAACGATGCGGCGCGAAAGGCGCGCCGCGCGGCCTCGGCCTGACGGCGCCCCTCGGCAAGGTCGGCACCCGCGAGCAGCACCGCGAACTCCTCGCCGCCCAGCCGGCTCACGACCGCGCCCTCCGCCACGGCATGGCGAAGAACATCGGCGAAATGCGCGATCACGCCGTCGCCCGCCGCATGGCCGTAGCCGTCGTTGATGGCCTTGAAATGATCGAGATCGGCGGCAATCAGAACCGCGGGCGCTCCGGTGCGCAGCGCGCGCTCGATCCGCCGCTCGGCGTGCCGGTCGAAACCGCGCCGATTGAGGAGCCCCGACAGCGAATCGGTTTCGGATCGGACCAGCATCTCGGCCGTCGTGTCGCGCATCATCACGAGCAGCAGGACGAGCGCGAGCGCGACCAGCGTGACCGCGCCGATGCTCTGCGAAATCGCCGCATAGGTCGACGCCATATAAGCCTGCGGCGTGCTGGCCGCGCCGACCGTCCAGGCGATCAGCGGCTTGACCGCATAGAGGAGGGCCGACAGGACCGCCAGCCCGATCAGAAGCAGGTCGAGCGCCTGCCGCCGCCCCGACCGCAGCACGACGAAGCCGAACAGGAGCTGCGTCGCGATGTAGGGCAGCTGATAGAGCGCGCGGCGCAGCACCGAAGTGACCGGCATGGCGAAGAGAAGCGGAACGGCGAGAAGGCTGAGGACCCAGATCGCGGCGATGGCCTTCCACGGCGGCGCGACGTCATAATGGCGCGCGACGCCGATCAGGCAGAGCGTCAGCGCGAGCAGAAAGGTCAGGAAGATGCCGATCCCGACCGGCGTCGGGTTCGACTGGATCCGCAGCAGGAATTCGAGCGCGACGTCGACGATACCCGTCGCATAGCCCGACGCCATCCACAGCGCACCGCGCGCCGACCGGTTGGTCGCGGCGACCACGCCAAAGGCAATGGCGAAGATGCCCGCGATGACCATGTTGATGCCGAGGACGAACGCCGCTGTCATATCGCGGCTTGCTTAGCGAATTTCCGCGACTGCCGCGCGGGAGAATTTTGCGACGGCGTGATTTTCGGGGAGGGCATTGCGTGCGAATGCGTCCGTTCCCGACCGGAAGGGGACATAGGCGGAGAGAAAGCCCCTCCCCTTCAGGGGAGGGGTTGGGGTGGGGTCTATCGGCCTTGCGCAAGGCGGATAGACCCCACCCCACTCCGACTAGGCAGCAAGCTGCCAAGTCTGCGTTGCCCCTCCCCTGAAGGGGAGGGGCTCATCGGGACGCAACGTCCGCTCTCCACCCCAAAATCGACGTTTGCCCGTCATCCCCCTTCCCTCGCATGTCGGATTAACTTACAGTTTACCATAAGCCCGGTGCGCCGATTCCCCGATTTGCGCCAGTGGCATGGCTTTTGCTGGACCGATGATGATGTGGAACAAAATCCGACGACTCTTCGTCATCAAGACCCGGTTCGAGGCCTGCCTGATCATCTATGCGCTCGGCGTCGGCGCGATGGCGCGCGGGATGGCCTATCTCGACCATTATCCGGGGATCGGCGGCAAATTGCTGCTCGTCGCGTGCAGCGGCTCGGTGTTCCTCGCGGGCGCGAAGATCTTCGACTGCCTGCGCTATGAACAGGCGGCGAAGGCGGCTGCGGCGTCCCAGCCTGCGACATAGGCGGCGCCCGGACTTTCCCCCGTCATCAGGATATGCCAAGGCAGCCCGCGATGAGCAGGATCGCCGGCAACCCCATTCTCGACATGCAGCGCGCCTATGGCCTGACGCTGCGCGTCGCGCGCTGGCGTGAGGGCGCGGCCGGGACGCCGCTCGTCTTCCTCAATGGCATCGGCGCCGACATCACCGCCGCCGCGCCGCTGCTCGCGCAGATATCGGGGCGCGAGGTGTGGACGCTCGACATGCCCGGTGTCGGCGGCTCGCCCGATGCGCTGATGCCCTATGGCGCGCCGACGATGGCGGCGATCGTGGTGGAGATCGCCGACCGCTTCGGCCACGACGCGATCGATCTCGCGGGCTTCAGTTGGGGCGGCGCGCTGGCGCAGCAGATCGCGGTCCAGTTTCCGGGGCGCGTCCGCCGCCTCGTGCTGATGGCGACCACTCCGACGGTCGCGGCGCCGGGAATCGGCTGGGCGGCGCTGCTCGACGACGACATGCTCGCGAGCGGACTCAAGCTGCCCACCGCGACCCCGCTCGGCCTGGCCTATCAGGCTGCGGCGATGGCGGGCTGGACGAGCGCGCCGATGCTGCCGTCGCTGAAGAATCTGCCGACGCTGGTCCTGATGGGCAAACGCGACGGCGTCGTCCCGGCGTGCCACGGCCAGACGATCGCCGAGCTGATCGACGGCGCGGTGCTGGAGGTGGTGCCGGGATCGCACCTCTTCCCCTTTACCCATGCCGCGACGGTCGCGGCGCGGATCACGGCGTTTCTGGACCAACCGCAGACGGCGGCGCGAGCCGCCGCTTGAGGAAATCGGCGATCGCCGCGGCGGTCGCATCGGGCGCCTCCTCCATCGGCAGGTGGCCGATCCCGCCCAGCAGCACGACCTCCGACCCCGCGATACGCTCATGGAATGTCTCGGCCGCGCTCGGGTTGATCAGCCGGTCCTCCTTGCCGAACAGGATCAGCGTCGGCGCCTTGATCGCTCCGATCCGGTCGGCCATCGCCGGTTCGCGGTCGAGCTTCGCACGGAGCGAGGTCGCTTCGCGGTTGCCCGGAAAGCGCAGCAGCTCCCAATAGCGGTCGACCATCGCGTCATCGACGATCTCCTGCCGCGCGACCGACCCGCGCAGCGACTTTTCGACCAGCGCGCGCGGCGTGATCTGGCTCGCGAGCCAGCGGCCGAACGGATATTGGAGCAGGCGGAAGCCGACGTTCGACGGCGCGCGCTTTTCGCCCTTGCGTAGCGGCATGCCGGCGGCGTCGAGCAGCAGCAGCGCGTCGACCCGGCCGGGCTCGGCGAGCGCATAGCGCCAGGCGACCCAGCCGCCCATCGAATTGCCGCCAAGAATGAAATGATCGAGGTCGAGCCGCGCCGCGACGACATCGACCGCGGCGATCATGCCATCGGCCCCATAATCCTTGTCGGGCGTCGCGCCGGTCAACCCGTGGCCGGGAAGGTCGAGCGTCACGATGCGATAGCTTCCGCCGAGCCGCTTCACCAGCGGCTCCCATGTCTGGAGGCTGCTGTTCGATCCGTGGAGCAGCACCATCGCGGGCCCGTCACGCCGGCCTTGGTCGCGATAATGGATGTGCTGTCCCGCCGGACCCAGCGCGAACTGGACGTCGGGGCCGCCATATTTGGCGATCATCGCGTCGCGATCGCTATCGGGGGTGCGCAGCGCGAGGAAGGCGATGAGAATCGCCAGCACTACGCCCAGCGGGATCAGGACGCGCTTGCGCCGCAGGAGCGGGCGCCGCGGCGGCGGCCCCTCGAATTCGTCATCGTCGATCATAAAGCCTCCCCGACCCCGCCTTCGACCCTAGCGGGTGCCCCGGCGGGGTCAATCCGCGCCGCTAATGAATCGTGCGGCGGAAGGTTTCGGGAAGAAACAGCAGGCCGACGACGAGGGTCAGCAGCGCGACCGCGACCGGGTACCAGAGGCCATAATAGATATTCCCCGTCGCCGCGACCATCGCGAAGGCGGTCGTCGGCAGGAAGCCGCCGAACCAGCCGTTGCCGATATGGTAAGGCAGCGACATCGCCGAATAGCGGATGCGGCTGGGGAAAAGCTCGACGAGCAGCGCGGCGATCGGGCCGTAGACCATCGTCACCAGCAGCACGAGCCAAAAGAGGATCGCGACGACGAGCGGCTTGTCGATCGCCTCAGGGTCAGCCTTCTCGGGGTAGCCCGCCTCGGCCAGCAATCGCGGGAGGGCGACACCGAAGCTTGCCTTGTCAGTAACGGGAAGCACTTCTTCGCCAACGTGGACCACCGCTCGGCCATCATAGGTCCCATCCTCATTGGCGTATGGAATCCCCGCCTTGGCCAGCCCGGACTTGACAATATCACAGCCGGTCCGGTCGAACGAGGTTCGGCCGATGGGGTCGAACTGGAACGAACAAGTCTCTGCTTGAGCGAACACGACGACGGGCGCGCGCGCTTGCGCTTCGGCGAGTGCCGGATTGGCCGCGGCGGTCAGCATCTGGAAGGCGGGAAAATAGGTGAGCGCCGCAAGCGCGCAGCCGGCGAGGATGATCGGCTTGCGTCCGATCCGGTCGCTAAGCCAGCCGAAGAGGATGAAGAAGGGCGTGCCGAGCGCAAGCGCGATGGCGATCAAGATGTTCGCGGTCGCGCCGTCGACCTTCAGCGTCTTTTCGAGGAAGAAGAGCGCGTAGAATTGCCCGGTGTACCAGACGACCGCTTGGCCCGCGACCGCGCCGAGCAGAGCGACGAGCACCCATTTGAGGTTGACCCAGCGGCCGAAGGCTTCGGTGAGCGGCGCCTTCGAGGTCGTGCCTTCTTCCTTCATGCGGCGGAACACCGGGCTTTCCTCGAGCTGGAGGCGAATCCACAGCGAGACGCCGAGGAGGATGACCGAGACGAGGAAGGGGATGCGCCAGCCCCAGTCCGCGAACGCCTCCTCGCCGACGAGGAAGCGCGTCGCGATGACGACGAGCAGCGCCGCGAACAGGCCGAGCGTCGCGGTGGTCTGGATGAAGCTGGTGAAGAGACCGCGCTTCCCCTCGGGCGCATGTTCCGCGACATAGGTCGCGGCGCCGCCATATTCGCCGCCGAGCGCGAGCCCCTGCACGAGCCGGAGCACCACGAGCAGGATCGGCGCCGCGACGCCCACCGCCGCATAGCTGGGCAGGACACCGACGAGGAAGGTCGACAGGCCCATCAGGCCCATCGTCACGAGAAAGGTATATTTGCGCCCGACGAGGTCGCCGAGCCGGCCGAAGACCAGCGCGCCGAAGGGGCGCACCGCGAAGCCCGCGGCGAAGGCGGCGAGCGCGAAGATGAAGCCGGTGGTTTCGTTGACCCCCGAAAAGAACTGCGCCGAAATGATCGTCGCGAGCAGCCCGTAGAGGTAGAAATCATACCATTCGAAGACGGTGCCGAGCGAGGAGGCCAATATGACCTTGCGTTCGCTCTGCCGCGTTTCGGTGGGAGCCACTGCCGCGGTATCTTTGGCCATCTCTTCCCCCGTTTGCCCTGAGCCTGTCGAAGGGCCGTTCTTGCTTTAGCGATGCTAAGGAAAGGACGGTGCTTCGACAAGCTCAGCACAAACGGAAAATGAGGTTTGTCTGTGATTTAACCGACGCGCGTCACCGCGCCCTTGTGCGCGCCGACGCCGCCGCGGCGCGGGCGAAAGCGGCGCTTGCGCTGGCCTTGGCCATCGGCGGCGGGAGCCGCTTCGTGGCGCGGGCCGCGATCGCCGCGCGGCTTGCCGCCGTCACGCTGGCGCTGCGCGTCCTCGCGCTGGCGCTGCGGATCGCGGCCCTTGCCGCCGGTGTTGCGCGGCGGCTGGGCGGGCTTGGGCAGGTTGCGGACCATTTCCGAAAAGCCGTCGGGCAGCTTGACCGGCTCGGCGCGGGTGCGCGTGACGCGCTCGATGTCGCGCAGATAGGCCTTTTCGTCGGGGGCGACGAAGCTGATCGCGATGCCCTCCGCCCCGGCGCGCGCGGTGCGGCCGATGCGGTGGACATATTGTTCGGGCACGTTCGGAATCTCGAAGTTGATCACATGGCTGACCCCGGAGACGTCGATGCCGCGCGCGGCGATGTCGGTCGCGACGAGCAGCCGCACCTGCCCCGAGCGGAAGGCCTGGAGCGCCGTCGTGCGCTGCGCCTGGCTCTTGTTGCCGTGGATCGCATAAGCTTGGATGCCCGCACCCGCGAGGTGGCGAACGACGCGGTCGGCGCCGTGCTTGGTGCGGGTGAAGATCAGCGCGCGGTCGATGTCCTCGGTCTTGAGGACATGATGGAGCAGCGCCTGCTTCTCCTTCTGCTCGACGAAGGTGATTTGCTGGCGGACCTTTTCGGCGGTCGTCGCCTGCGGCGCGACCGAAACGGTAACCGGATCGTTCAGGAACTGATCGGCGAGACCCGCGATTTCCTTGGGCATGGTGGCAGAGAAGAACAGATTCTGACGGCGCGACGGCAGCAGCTTGGCGACGCGGCGCAGCGAATGGATGAAGCCCATGTCCATCATCTGGTCGGCCTCGTCGAGGACGAAGATCTCGACATCGTCGAGGCGCAGCGCGCGCTGGTCGATCAGGTCGAGCAGGCGGCCGGGCGTGGCGACGAGAATGTCGACGCCCTTCGCCAGATCGCGAATCTGCTTGTTGATCGGCACGCCACCGAAGACGGTCGAGACGCTGAGCTTGGTGAAACGGCCATAGTCGCGGCAGCTCTGCGCGATCTGCGCGGCGAGTTCGCGCGTCGGCGCCAGCACGAGCATGCGGCAGCCGCGCGGCGTCGCGCGATGCGGGTAGGTCAGCAGATGATGGATCGACGGCAGCGAGAAGCCGGCCGTCTTGCCAGTGCCGGTCTGCGCGATACCGCACAGGTCGCGACCCTTCATCAGCGGCGGAATCGCCTGGACCTGAATCGGGGTCGGGATGGTGTAATCCTTGGCGGCAAGCGCGCGATTGATGTCGGCATGCAGGCCAAAGTCGTTAAAAGTCGTCATAAAATACTCACATAGGGCGACGCGCAGGCGCATCCGTTCGCATCGAACGGACGGCGCACGGCCGCGGGTTCGAAACGACCCGCGTGAAAGGGTGCCTCTGGGGACAAAGCGCTGGTCCGGCTCGCCCGCGCCTGAAAATGGGCGGGAAATCACGCTGCCGGGGGTTGCGGCGAATCGATCCGCCATGCTGCGCTGCACAATCATATGGCATGCGTTGCGAAGGAATGCAAGATTATTGCGCCTACCGTCACCCCGGGGTTGACCCGGGGTCTGTCTTTCCCTTCAAAACAGGCGGGCCCCGGGTCAAGCTCAGGGTGACGATGGGAGAGATATCTTGGCCGAGAAGATCATCGTCATCGATGAAGGCACCACCTCGACCCGCACGATGTTGTTCGCCGCCGATGGCACGCCGCTCGGCAGCGCGCAGCGCGAGTTTCGGCAGCATTACCCCGGCCCCGGTCTCGTCGAGCATGATGCCGCCGAAATCTGGAACGCGACCCTCGCCTGCACGCGATCGATGATCGACAAGGCGGGCGGTTCGGATCGGATCGCGGCGATCGGTATCACCAATCAGCGCGAAACGGTGGTGTTCTGGGACCGTGCGACCGGCGAGCCGCTCGCCCCCGCGATCGTCTGGCAGGACCGGCGCACCGCCGCCGAGTGCGCGGCGCTCAAGGAGGCAAGGCACGAGGCGGCAGTGCAGGCGACGAGCGGCCTGCTGCTCGACCCCTATTTTTCGGGAAGCAAGATTGGCTGGGCGCTGAAGAATTGGCCGCAGCTTCGCGAGGCAGGCGATCGGCTCGCGGTCGGGACGATCGAATCCTATCTCGTCTATCGCCTGACCGGCGGCGTCCATGTCAGCGATGCGACCAACGCCTCGCGCACCCTGCTGATGGCGATCGACGGCGCGCACGGCTGGGACGAGGGGCTGTGCGACCTGCTCGGCGTACCAAGAGCGCTGCTGCCCGAGATCGTGGGCTGCACCGCGACCGTCGGCACCACCGCCCCCGACCTGTTCGGCGGCGCGATCCCGATCTGCGGCATGGCGGGCGACCAGCAGGCGGCGACGATCGGACAAGCCTGTCTCGCGCCGGGGCAGACCAAGGCGACCTTCGGCACCGGCGCCTTCATCCTCTCGGCGAGCGGGCTTACCCGCCCGCATTCGGCGAACCGCCTGCTCGCCACCGTGCTGGTGCAGGAGGGCGACGCGCGGTCCTACGCGCTCGAAGGGTCGGTGTTCGTCGCGGGCAGCCTGATCCAATGGCTTCGCGACGGGCTCGGCCTGCTCGCGAGCGCGGGGGAGAGCGAGGGGCTGGCGCGTTCGGTCGCCGACAATGGCGGGGTCTATCTGGTGCCCGCGCTGTCGGGTCTCGGGGCGCCGCACTGGCGGCCGAACGCGCTCGCGGCGCTGTCGGGGCTCAGCTTCGCGAGCGGCAAGGCGCATGTCGCGCGCGCCGCGCTCGAGGCGCAGGCCTATCAGGCGCACGATCTGAAATCGGCCTTCGCCGCCGACGGGGTCGACTGGGCGGAGCTCAGGATCGACGGCGGCATGGCGGCGAACAACTGGATGGCGCAAGACCTGGCCGACATGCTCGACCTGACCGTCGAGCGGCCCGAATTCGTCGAAAGCACCGCGCTCGGCGCCGCGATGCTCGCCGCGACCGGGGCCGGGCTCTACCCCGACCTCGCGAGCGCCGCCCGGGCGATGCGCGGGCGCACGACGCGCTTCACCCCGGCGCTGGATGCGCAACAACGCAAAACGCGCCTTGCCGGGTGGCAAAGCGCGCTTGCAAAGGTTTTGAGGTAAGTTCGAAGCGCCTTAGCGCTTGAGCGTCAGACCGCCGAAACGCTTGTTGAACTTGGCGACCTGGCCGCCCGCGTCGAGCATGCGGCCCTGGCCGCCGGTCCACGCCGGGTGCGCGGTGGGGTCGATTTCGAGCGTCATCACGTCGCCCTCGCTGCCCCAGGTCGAGCGAGTCTGATATTCGGTGCCGTCGGTCATCTTGACCGTGATCATGTGATAGTCGGGGTGAATGTCTTTTTTCATCTTATAGCTCCTGCGCCGCTGGTTTCCGACCAGCGGCTGAGTCCGTGCGCCCGGGGACGCTAAGGCGCGCCCTTACCGGGCAATCGCGGGAAAAGCAACACCCTCCCCTCGTCATTGCGAGCGAAGCGAAGCAATCTCCAGCTATCGGTCTTGCGCAAGGCCGATGGCTGGAGATTGCTTCGTCGCTGCGCTCCTCGCAATGACGGCGAGAACGAAATGGATTGGGTTCAGTCGCCCGGTGGATCGGCGATCATCGCGGTGAACTGGCACTCGGTCGCCAATTGCCCGTCCAGCATCGCGCGTCCTTCGAACTTGCAGATGTTCCGCTTCGCCTGGAGGATGGTGACGTGAAGGTCGAGCAGGTGGCCGGGTTCGACGGGTTTCCTGAACTTCACCCCGTCGATGCCCATGAAATAGACGAGCTTGCCCGTCCCCGCGAGCCCCAGCGATTCGATCGCGAGGACCCCGCCCGCCTGCGCCAGCGCCTCGACGATGAGGACGCCGGGCATGATCGGCCGGCCGGGGAAATGGCCCTGGAAGAAGGGCTCGTTCATCGTCACCGCCTTGACCGCGTGGATCGAGGTGTCCTTCACCATCGCGACCACCCGGTCGACGAGCAGCATCGGATAACGATGCGGCAGCAGCGCCAGGATCCGGCGGATGTCCGCCGGACCCAGAGCGCCTTCCGCCTTGTCCCCCTCGCCCATCGCCTTAGCGCGTGGTCGGAGGCGTGCCGGCGGCCGGAGCGGGCGCCGCGGGTGCCGTCTGACCCTGACGGGCGCGGGCGGCGTCTACGATCGCCTGATTCTTCTGCTGCATCAGCTGGCCCGGCTGATAGCCGGCCGGCACCGCGATCGAGACGGCCGGCAGCAGGGTGTTGAGCTCGGCGGTGATCGCATCGGTGATGTCCACCGGCGGCTGCGCGGCGAGAACGACCTGCTGATCATAGTTCAGAAGCAGGTCGACCTTGCGCTTGGTCATCGCGCCCTTGACCGCGTCGTCGAGACGCACGGTGATCTGGTCGATCACATAGGCGCGCGCCAGTTCGTAGGGCTGGGCCATCTGGGCGAGTTCGCGCTGCGCGGCCGCCGACTTGTCCTGGAAAGCCTTGACCGCGGCGTCGATCGCCGCCTTGTTCTGCGGCGTTTTCTTGGCTTCCTCGTTCGCCTTGGCGCGCAGCACGTTCAGCTCGGCGCCCAGCGTCTGATCGCGAGCCTCGACCTGATCGATCTGCGCCTTGTAGGTGGTGCGGATCTGCCCCAGCGCGGTCTGGTAGGCGCTCGAGCGCGTCGTCGCCACATCGAGGTCGGCGATGCCGATCCCGGTCTTCGATTGGGCCGCGGCGGGGGCGGCGACCATGGGCGAAACCGACAGCGCGGCGATCGCGAGCGCCGAAGCGACAAAAATTTTCTTCATCAGAATTGGGTTCCTACGTTGAATGAGAAGCGTTTCGTATCATCGCCCTCTTCTTTGCGAAGGGCGTAAGCGAAGTCGATCCGGAAGGGACCGAAGGGAGAATTCCAGTTGACGCCGGCGCCGATCGACACACGCGGCATCCAGGTGTCGCCATAGAAGCGTTCCTCGAACGGAGCCATCGACGAATAGCCATCGGGACAGATACTGTAGTTACCGGTAGGTGCGCCGTTCGAATCCGTCCCCTGAGTCCCGAACTGCTGGTCGCCGGTTGCCGCGTTGCGGCATAGATATTTGGTGAGATTGTCCGCCGGATCCTTGAAGTTGGCGAGCGTCGTCAGATTCGGCCGCTTCACGCTGAACACCGAACCGACGTCGAGGAAGATCGACGGACGCAGCCCCATTTCCTTGGCGCCCGAGCCGAGCGGAATATCGACCTCGACGCGGCCCTGATAATAGGCACGGCCGCCGAGCGCGTCGTCGATGAGCTGGTTGCGGTCGATCGTCGTGTCGAGCACCGGGTTCGCCGGGTCGCTGATATCGACGCTGGAGTAGCGGATCACGCGCGGGCCGAGGCCGCGAATGTCGAAGCCGCGCATCTGCGGCTCGCCCAGGAAGAAGCGGTCGGTCAGCCGGACCTTGTCGCTGGTCGGCGTCGGCCGGCCGCCGAGAGGATAGATATAGCCGCCTTCCGCCGAGAGGTTGAGGATGAAGCGGCTGCCGAGGTTGAAATGCTTGCTCGCCGCGG
Organism: Sphingopyxis sp. GW247-27LB; assembly: GCF_002277025.1. Lineage (GTDB taxonomy): Bacteria > Pseudomonadota > Alphaproteobacteria > Sphingomonadales > Sphingomonadaceae > Sphingopyxis. Next base: position 33,665 of record NZ_NIWD01000002.1, on the reverse strand, counting down.
CGCGGCTGCGGACATATTTGACGCTGCCGCCGAGACCCGCGAAATCCTGGCTGAACGAGAAGGACTGGCCGCGCGTCGGACGGCGGCTGTTGTCGCGGTCGTCATAGGCGAGCGTGAAGCCGAGAAGCGATGTCGTGCGCTTGCCGATCGCGTCGCACAGATAGCGGCCGGCCACCAGCGGGTCGCACTCGTCGCCGAAATAATAGATGCTGCGGTCGAGCGACACATCGTCGAAGTTGAGGCTGTAGCGGCCGAAAGCCGACATATATTCGGTCAGCGGCACGCCGACGTTGATCTGGAAACCCGTCGTCGTCTGCTCGAACGTCGTCCGGCGGTCGTTGTTGATGAAGTTGAACGAATTGAGGTCGCGACGATAGACGCTGCCGCCGAGCGAAATGTTGCGGTCGAACAGATAGGGCTCGGTAAAGCCGAGCTCGACCGATTTCGAATAGCTCGAATAATTGACCGAGGCCTGCAGCTGCTGGCCGAGACCGCGGAAGTTGCGCTGGCGGATCGACGCTTGGACGAGGAAGCTCTCGATCGACGAGAAACCCGCCGAGAGCGACAGTTCGCCGGTCGGTTTTTCCTCGACATTGGTTTCGAGGATGATGCGGTCGGGGGCGCTGCCTTCCTTGCGCTCGATCTCCAGATTTTCCTGGAAATAACCGAGGCTGTTGAGGCGGCCTTCGGTGCGCTTGACCGCGAAGCTGTTGAACGCGTCGCCTTCGTTGAGGCGGAATTCGCGGCGGACCACCTTGTCCTGCGTCAGCGTGTTGCCGTTGACGTCGATCCGCTCCACGTAAGTGCGCGGGCTTTCGCCAACGTTGAAGGTGATGTCCATCGTCCGCGTTTCGGGGTTGCGATGGAATTCGGGATTGATGTCGGCGAAGGCGTAGCCGAACAGGCCCGCCGTTTCGCTGAGGCTTTCGACCGTGTCCTCGACCTGCTTGGCATTGTACCAGTCGCCGGTCTTCATCGGCAGCATCGCCTTCATCGTCTCCGGCTTGAAGTCGCGCAGACTGCTTTCGAGGTTCACGTCGCCGAACTTGTAGCGTTCGCCTTCCTCGACGACATAGGTGATGATGAAGTCCTGCTTGTTGCTGGTCAGCTCGGCGACCGCCGAGATGACGCGGAAGTCGGCATAGCCGTTCTGCAGGTAGAAAAGGCGCACCTTCTGCTGGTCGTAGGCGAGGCGGTCGGGATCGTAGGTGGTGTTCGACGAGAGCATCGTGAGAAGCCCTGTCTCCTTGGTCGCCATCTCGTCCTTGATATCGCCGTCGCTGAACTTCTCGTTGCCAAGAATGTTGATCTGGCGAACCTTCGACTTCGGCCCCTCGTTGATCTCGAACACCACGTCGACGCGGTTCTGGTCGAGCTGCACCATCTTGGGCTCGACGGTCGCGGCGAAGCGGCCCTGGCGCTTGTAGAGCTCGATGATGCGCGCGACGTCGGCGCGAACCTTCGACCGGGTGAAGATCTGGCGCGGCGCGAGCTTGATCTCGGGCCGGATCTTGTCTTCCTTCAGGCGCTTGTTGCCCTCCAGGATCACGCGGTTGATCACCGGATTCTCGGTGACCTGGATCGTCAGCGCGCCGGCATCGTCGGTGATCTGATAATCCTTGAACAGTTCGGTCGCCGCGAGGTCCTTCAGCGCCTGGTCGAGCGTCGCGCGGTCATAGGACTGGCCGACACGCAGGCGCAGATAGGAGAGGATCGTCTGGGATTCGAGGCGCTGGTTGCCGGTAACGGTGATCGACCTGATCGTCGATGCGGTCGGAACGGCTTCGGGCGCCGGAACCGGAAGGGTCGGCACGACCGGCGGCGGCGGCGGCGCGGCTTCCTGGGCGAGCAGCGGCGCGGCGGGCCACGCCAGCATCGTTCCCGCCATAAGGAGTGCCGACAGCTGCGTCCGCGCCGTGAAATTGTGTGAAGCCACGCTGTTCATCCCGCCAAAATAACTCAAAAGCGACAAACCCGCTTGCCTGCGGGTTGGCGCGCACTCCTGCACCAGTCCGCTTATCCAATCAAGCGCGCGATCCGGTCCCAGGCCCCGATTGAGCCCAAATCGTTGAAAGTCACGACCAACATCAGCGCGACGATCGCCACGAAGCCGAACCGGAACGCCCATTCCTGCACTTCCAGCGGCGCCGGACGCCGCCGGATCGCTTCATAGCCGTAAAAGAGCAGATGGCCACCATCGAGCATGGGCAATGGCAACAGGTTTATGAACCCCAGATTGATGGAGATGAGCGCCGCGAGAAACACGAGCTGGGACGCGCCGAGGCTGGCCGCTTCCCCCGATACCTGCGCGATCTTGACCAGTCCGCTCAAATCCTTGATCGAACGGTTGCCGGTAAGCAACTGTCCGAGCACTTCCCAGGTCTGCCGGACGATTTGCGCCGTCTGGCGCGCCGCGACCAGAGGCGCCTCGGCGAGCGGGACTTTCTCGAACTCGACCTTGCCCGGTCCGATGCCGATCAGGCCGCGCTCGAAGACGTTGCCGAACCGGTCCTTTTCCTTGACCAGCCGCGGCGTCAGGCGGACGGTCCGCTCGCCGCCGCCTCGTTCGAAACGGACGTCCATCGCCTCGCCCGGACGATGCGCGACGGCCATCGGGATATCGATGAACTTTTCCATCGGTCGCCCGTCGATCGACAGAATCCTGTCGCCGGGACGCAGTCCCACGGATTCGGCGACCGAACCGGCCTCCACCATTCCGACAATCGCGGGGGTGGTCGGCACGCCGCTGAGCGAAGCGAAGCCGGCAAGGATCAGGATCGCGAACAGGAAGTTGGTGACCGGCCCCGCGGCGACGATCAGCGCGCGCTTCCACACCGGCTGGGCGGGAAAGCTGTGCGCCCGCTCGTCGGCGGGCAGGTTCTGCCACTCGGCGTCGGGCTGGCTGACCGCGTCGCGGTCGCCGGCGAACTGGACATAACCGCCGAGGGGCAGCCAGCCGATCTTCCATTCGGTCCCGCGCCTGTCGGTCCAGCCGAGAATCCTGCGCCCGAAGCCGATCGAGAAGGCATCCGCCTTCACGCCGCACCAGCGGCCGACGATATAATGGCCATATTCGTGCACGAAGACCAGCGGCCCGAGCACGAGAAGGAAGGCGACAAAATAGAGCCAAATCGGCACATTAGGCATGTTCAAGCTGGTCCACAAAATGCTGCGCGGCCGCGCGCGATGCGGCATCGACGCTGAATATGTCCTGAAGCGACACCGGATGGGCGGGCGCCTCGGCGTCGATCACGCGGCGCACGGTGTCGACGATCGCCGGGAAGGGAATACGCCCGGCGAGGAAGGCGGCGACCGCCACCTCGTTCGCGGCGTTGAGCTGCGCCGGGCGCGCGCCGCCCGCGGCGATCGCGGCGCGGCAGAGCGCGGTCGCGGGGAAGCGCGTTTCGTCGGGCGCCTCGAAATCGAGCCGGCCGATGGCCGCGAGGTCGAGCGGCGCGCACGGCGTTTCCATGCGCTGCGGCCAGGCGAGCGCGCTGCCGATCGGAATGCGCATGTCGGGCGAGCCGAGCTGCGCGAGGGTCGAGCGGTCGACATATTCGACCATCGAATGGATCACCGACTGCGGATGAACGAGGATCTCGATGCGGTCGAGACCCACGGGAAAAAGATGATGCGCCTCAATGAGTTCGAGGCCCTTGTTCATCATCGTCGCCGAATCGACGCTGATCTTCGCGCCCATCGACCAATTGGGATGCGCGACCGCCTGCGCCGGGGTGACATGCGCCATGTCCGCCGCGCGCATCGTGCGGAAGGGCCCGCCGCTCGCGGTGAGGATGATCCGCCGCACCTGATCGATGCGCCCGCCCGCGAGGCACTGGAAGATCGCATTATGCTCCGAATCGACCGGCAGGATCGTCGCGCCCGACGCGCGCGCCGCCGCGGTCATCAATTCGCCTGCGGAGACCAGCGCCTCCTTGTTGGCGAGCGCGACGTCGTGACCCGCCTCGAGCGCCGCCATCGTCGGAGCGAGCCCCGCGCAGCCGACGATCGCCGCCATCACGAGGTCGGCGGGCCGCCGCGCCGCTTCGACCAGCGCCTCGGCGCCCGCCGCGACCTCGATGCCGGTTCCCGAGAGCGCATCCTTCAGCTCGCTGTAGCGCGCTTCCTCGGCGATCACGGCGAGGCCGGGGCGGAATTCGCGCGCAAGCCTCGCCAGTTCGGGCACGTCGCTGTTCGCGGTGAGCACCGATAGCGCCCATGCGTTGCCGTCCTGCCGGACGAGGTCGAGCGTCGAGCGCCCTACCGAGCCCGTGGCCCCGAACAGCGACAGGCGGCGTGTCATTTCAGCCCGCCGCCCGCACGGCGATGTGCCCGAGCACCGCAAGCGCGCCGAGGACCAGCGCGACCGGAAGCAACCCGTCGACGCGGTCGAAGAGACCGCCGTGGCCGGGGATCAGCTTGCCCGAATCCTTGACGCCGGCGCGGCGCTTCATCCAGCTTTCGCCCAGATCGCCGAGCTGCGCGAGCAGGCCCATGACAAGGCCGATCCACAGCGGCACGCCCGTGATGCCGCCGCGGTCGCCCAGCGTCGCGCTGACGATCAGCGCCGCGACCATCCCGCCGATCAGCCCCGACCAGGTCTTCGACGGGCTGATTTTCGGCGCGAGGCGCGCGCCGCCAAAGGCGCGGCCGGCGAAATAGGCGCCGATGTCGGTCGCCCAGACCATGCCGAACACCCAGAGCGCCGCGGTGACGCCCAGGCGGTCGCGGATGAACCAGAGCCCGGCGATGGCGCCGAGCACGAGGATCGGCCCCGCCACCATCAGCGCGCCCTTCACCCCCCCGCCGAGCGTCATCGCGCGCACCAGCGCGAACCATTCGACAAGCACCAGCGCGCCGCCGACGAGCAGCAGCAGGCCGAAGGCGATGCCCCCGAACCACAGCGCCGTGCCGGCGATCGCGAACAGCACGAGCGCCGATGCGATCCGCACCCAGAGGTCCGATCTTGCCGCTGTCGCCATTCCTACAACCCTCCGAAGCGGCGTTCGCGCCGCGCAAACTGGTCGAGCGCCGCCGCCAGATCGGCGGGCGTGAAATCAGGCCACAGCCGATCGGTGAAATATAGCTCCGCATAGGCCGCCTGCCACAGCAGGAAATTCGACAGGCGCACCTCACCCGAAGTGCGGATGAGCAGGTCGAGCGGCGGCAGGTCGGCGGTGTCGAGATGCGCCTCGATCGCCTCGGCGGTGATCGCCCCCTCCCCCGCCGCGGCGCGCGCGGCGCGCACGATCTCGTCCTGCGCGCCATAGTTGAGCGCGACCGCGAGCGTCGTGCGCTTGTTGCCCGCGGTGCGCGCCAGCGCGTCCTCGATCAGCGCGACGACATCGGGGGCGAGCGCGCGCCAGTTGCCGACGATCTTGAGGCGCACGTCATTGGCGGCGAATTCGTCGATGTCGCTGACGATGAAGCGCTTCATCAGCCCCATCAGGTCGCTGACTTCCTCCTCGGGGCGCTTCCAGTTTTCCGACGAAAAGGCATAGAGCGTCAGCGCTTCGAGGCCGAGATCGCCCGCCGCGCGCACGATCTTTCGCACCGCTTCCACTCCCGCGCGGTGGCCGGCGACGCGCGGCAGGTGGCGCTTTTTCGCCCAGCGGCCGTTGCCGTCCATGATGATGGCGACATGGCGCGCGCGGTGGTCAGTCTCGGGCACTGGAAAACCTAAAACTCCGCTCGCCCTGAGCTTGTCGAAGGGCCGTTCTTTCTTCCGGAAGGAAAGGACGGGGCTTCGACAGGCTCAGCCCGAACGGTTGAAAGGGAAGCACGAGCGAACACTAGCCCAGGATTTCCTTTTCCTTGGCGGTCGCGGCGGCGTCGATGTCGGCGATCGTCGCGTCGGTGAGCTTTTGCACCTCGGTCTCGTGGCGCTTGCGCTCGTCCTCGCTGATTTCCTTCTTGTTCTCGTCGGCCTTCAGATTGTCCATGCCGTCGCGGCGAACGTTGCGCACCGCGACGCGAGCCTTTTCAGCATATTGGCCGGCGAGCTTCGACAACTCCTTGCGGCGCTCCTGCGTCATTTCGGGGATCGGCAGGCGCAACATCTGGCCGTCGACGATCGGATTGAGGCCGAGACCCGCCGAGCGGATCGCCTTGTCGACCGGGCCGACGTTCGACTTGTCCCACACCTGCACGGTCAGCATGCGCGGTTCGGGCGCGCTGACCGAGGCGACCTGGTTCAGGGGCATGTGGCTGCCGTAGACCTCGACCGTCACCGGATCGAGCAGTGCGGTATGCGCACGACCGGTGCGCAGTCCCGCGAGGTCGTGCTTGAGCGATTCGACCGCGCCGTGCATGCGGCGCTCGAGGTCGGCCTTGTCATATTTCGCCATCGTCTTTTCCTCTACTGGGCGGCGTCGCCGACGACGGTGGCGACACCGTTGCCCGCCAGGACGCGTGCGAGATTGCCGGGTTCGCGGATGTTGAACACGACGATCGGGATATGGTTGTCGCGGCACAGCGCCACCGCGCTCGCGTCCATCACCTTCAGATTGTCGGCGAGAACGCGGTCGTAGGTCAGCCGGTCGTAGCGGGTCGCGGTCGGATCCTTCTTGGGGTCGGCGTTATAGACCCCATCGACGCTCGTGCCCTTCAGGAGCGCGTCGCACTTCATCTCGGCGGCGCGCAGCGCGGCGCCGCTGTCGGTGGTGAAATAGGGGGCGCCGACGCCGGCGGCGAAAATCACCACCCGGCCCTTTTCCATATGGCGTTCGGCGCGGCGGCGGATGACCGGTTCGCACACCTTGTCCATCTCGATCGCCGACTGGACGCGCGTCTCGACGCCGAGCTGTTCGAGCGCATTCTGCATCGCGAGCGCGTTCATCACCGTCGCGAGCATGCCCATATAGTCGGCCTGCGCACGGTCCATGCCCTTCGCCGCGCCCGCCATGCCGCGAAAGATGTTGCCGCCGCCGATGACGAGGCAGATTTCGAGCCCGCGATCCTTGGCCGCCTTCACCTCGGCCGCCATGCTGGCGACGGTATCGGGATCGATCCCGAAGGCGCTGGAGCCCATCAGCGCCTCGCCCGACAGTTTGAGCAAGATGCGTTTCAGGCCGGGCAATGCCATGGGGGAACCTCTATCGATGGGGTCACAATATGCGAATGGCGCGCACCCTAGTCAGAGTGCGCGCCATTGCCAAGCGGACTACCGCGCAGCGAAGCGCGGCAGCCGCAGCTTTCAAATCAGCGGCCGGCGGCGGCGGCGACTTCGGCGGCGAAGTCGCTCTCTTCCTTCTCGATGCCCTCGCCGAGCTGGAAGCGGACGAAGCCCTTCAAGGTGATCGTCGCGCCGACGTCCTTGCCGGCGGCGGCAACGACTTCGGCGACCGGGGTTTTGCCGTCGATCACGAAGGGCTGCGACAGCAGCGCGTTTTCCTTGCGGAACTTCGCGATCGTGCCGTCGACCATCTTCGATACGATGTCGGCGGGCTTGCCCGATTGCGCCGCCTTTTCCTCGGCGATCGCGCGTTCGCGCGCGACGAGGTCGGCGTCGAGATCGTCGCCGTTGAGCGCGAGCGGGTTCGCGGCCGCGACGTGCATCGCGAGCTGCTTGCCGAGCGGTTCGAGCACATCGGCGCCGGCGGTCGATTCGAGCGCGACGAGCACGCCGATCTTGCCCATGCCGGGTGCGGCAGCATTGTGGACATAGCCGGTGACGACGCCCGAGTTCACCGAAACGATCGCGCTGCGGCGCAGCGACTGGTTCTCGCCGATCGTCGCGATATTCTGGGTCAGCGCTTCGGCAACGGTGCCGCCCGAGGGATAGGCGGCGGCCGCCAGCGCTTCGGCGTCGCTGATGCTGCCGGCGAGCGCGACCTGGGTCACGTCGCGGACGAAGCCCTGGAACTGTTCGTTCTTGGCAACGAAGTCGGTTTCGCTATTCACTTCGACCATCGCGCCCTTGGCGCCGTCGGTGGCGACGCCGACGAGACCCTCGGCGGCGACGCGGCCGGCCTTCTTGGCGGCGGCGGCGAGACCCTTGGTGCGCAGCCAGTCGATCGACGCTTCGATGTCGCCGTTGTTTTCGGCGAGCGCCTTCTTGCAGTCCATCATGCCGGCGCCGGTGCGGTCGCGCAGCTCCTTGACGAGAGCGGCCGTAATCTCAGCCATGGGAATATCCTTTCCAAAAGCGGCAGGCCCTTGCTGTCGGCCTGCGATCTGCCCGCGCGCATGGCGGGGCGATAAGTCAAAGTGATGACCGGGACGGCGCGCCGCCTGTCGCCGCGCGCCGTCCCGTCATGCGAGCGTTCGCTTAGGCGTCGCTCTGACGTTCGGTTTCGGCAGCGGCTTCGGCCGGAACCTGCTCGTCCTCGGTCGCCGGAGCGGCAGCCTCTTCCACGAGCGCGGGCTCGGCGACGGGCTCGACCGCCGCACCCAGGTCCTCGCCGCGGTCGGCGCGGGCCTGCTGGCCGCCGCGCGTCGCCGCCTGGGCAACCGCGTCGCAATAGAGACGGATGGCGCGCGCGGCGTCATCGTTCGCGGGAACCGGGAAAGCGATGCCGTCGGGCGAGACGTTCGAATCGAGGATCGCAACGACAGGAATGCCGAGGACGTTGGCTTCCTTGATCGCCAGCTCTTCCTTGTTCGCGTCGATCACGAACATCACGTCGGGAATGCCGCCCATGTCGCGGATGCCGCCAAGCGACATTTCGAGCTTGTCGCGTTCGCGGGTCTTGTTGAGCACTTCCTTCTTGGTGAGGCCCGAAGTATCGCCCGAAAGCTGTTCCTCGAGCGTCTTGAGGCGCTTGATCGAGTTCGAGATCGTCTTCCAGTTGGTGAGCATGCCGCCCAGCCAGCGGTGGTTGACGAAATGCTGACCCGACGCACGCGCCGCGTCGGCGATCGGACCCTGCGCCTGGCGCTTGGTGCCGACGAACAGCACCTTGCCGCCCGCGGCCGAGGTCGACGAAATGAAGTCGAGCGCGCGCGCGAAGAGCGGCACGGTCTGCGACAGGTCGAGGATGTGGATGCCGTTGCGCGCGCCGAAGATATACGGCTTCATGCGCGGGTTCCAACGGTGGGTCTGGTGGCCGAAGTGGGCGCCGGCCTCGATAAGATTCTGCATCGTGACGACAGGGGTCGCCATAGTCTTTCTCCTTCCGGTTAGTCCTCTGGAAGGCAAGAACCGAGGCATCCGCGAAGGGATGGGCCCGGCACCGGTATGTGCGCCTTCCATGTGGAATGGGCGGCCCGTTAGCGACGTTCGCGGCGAAAAGCAAGCGGGAAGGAGGAGGGGGGTGGGCTGGCGGGGCTTCGGTGAGAGTGGCATGACATGGCTAACGTCGACCGGTTGCGGACATTACTGAAATATGAGAACGAACAGGCATGGCGGCATTGTATTCCATCACCTTCGACCCGAGAAGCGGCAGACCTATTCCGCCCATGTGGTGGAAAGTCGTTCCCTTTTTCACGGCATATGCATGGATCACGGCTGCACTGATGGCATTCTTGGTCATGCTCGCCATTCGTGAACGCCAGCCTGAATGGATCGCCGGACCGTCCGTCGCTGGAGTTGCGATACTTTTATTCACCTATTGGCATAAGCAAAGGGTTGCTCGGTCAAAACAGCGGTTCGCCAAGCTGATCACAGATTACGAAGAATCCTTTTCGCGCGCTAAATAATGTTCCGACTGCTAGTCTGGCGGTCTGTAGCCGCCCTGACAGCTTCCCACCCCAAAGCAGGCATCGGCGTCAAATAGGCCTTTCCTACATTATCGGGCTGTGCCAGTTTTGTATCCGGCTCTTTCATTTGGTGGATAAAAGCGATGACGGTCCAGCTTGCGGGGGCGGCCACGGCGAGGCGTGCTGGGCGCGTTCAGCGCTCTTCAAGGCCCCGATTGGGCACGCAATAGGCTGAACTTTCCTGAACTTTGGAATGACCACGCGCTCCTTGCGCCGACCAGCCCCCGGGATCCAAGCTGCGATAACGCAAGAAGGCAGGGCAGATTTCCACCCCGAAACCGACGCGCCTTCGATCATCATCCTGCCCCGCGCATACTCGATTCATCGACGAAGCAACTCGCTTCATCGCAATATCATTGAGAACAAATAGGGAACATGGAACGAGGAGCGCAAGGAAACCGTCCGCTGGACACGGGTTTCGCACACAGAAGCCGGAAGGACAAGATCATGGTTCAGATCGCCACCGCTCTCCTCTTCGCCCTGGCCGCCGGGCTGGGCATCACCGTGATTCTGGGCATGCTGAGGACCAATAGCGAGGCGATCCTCTCGGCGCTCGTCGGCGAAGGCGCTTTTCCGATCGTCGCGGGACCGCAGACCGGCCCGTCATCGAAGATCGTGCCGCTGCGCCGTGCGACCGGCCGCCGCGATGCGCCGCGGCCGGTGCGGATCGCTATGCCCGCCCGCCCGCCGCTGAGCCGCGCCGCCTGACCTTCGCATAGCTCGCGACGCCGAACGGCAGCAGCACGAGATAGATTGCGCAGACCACAAGCAAGGTCGGCCACGGCGCGGTGACCAGCGCCGCGCCGAGCAGGCCGACCCCGGCGAGCGCGAACAGCCGCCACGAACGGCGGAGGCGGATCGACGACCAGCTGTAGGTCGGGATCGCCGAGATCATCAGCATCGCGACGCCGAGCGCCCAGGGCATCACGACATACCAGGCGCGGAACAGCTCGTGACCTGTCGCGAGCCACAGATAGACCGGAACGAAGGCCAGCCCGGCGCCGGCGGGGGCCGGGATGCCGGTATTGAAACCCGCCGACTTGTGCGGCTGGAAATCGGCCTCCATGCGCGAGTTGAAGCGCGCGAGCCGCAGGGCGCAACACACCGCGAGCGCGAGCGCCGCAGTCCAGCCGAACTTGGGCGCGTCATCGAGCGACCAGAGGAAGAGGATCATCGCCGGCGCGACCCCGAAGGCGATCACGTCGGACAGCGAGTCGAGCTCGGCGCCGAATTTGCTCTGCGCGCGCAGCAGCCGCGCGATGCGCCCGTCCATCCCGTCGAGGACACCGGCGAAGATCACCGCCGCGAGCGCCTTTTCCCATTCCCCGCCGATCGCGAAGCGCACCCCGGTCAGACCGAAGCAGAGTGCCAGCGCGGTGATCGCATTGGGCGCGAAGGCGCGCAACGGAATGCCGCGGATGCCGCGCCCCGGCGCGCCGGGCGAAGGGACGGCCGGTTCGGCCATCTATTGCCCGACGCCGTCGAGGATCGCGCCGTCGCCGATCCGCGCGACGATCGTCTCGCCAGCCAGCGTGCGCTGGCCGAGCAGCACCTGCGGCGTCGTGCCGGCGGGCAGATAGACGTCGACGCGGCTGCCGAAGCGGATCAGGCCGACGCGCTGCCCGGTCGAAAGCTCGGTCCCCATGCTGACGAAGGGCATGATCCGGCGCGCGACCAGCCCCGCGATCTGGGTGAAGCCGATACGGATGCCGTCGGGCCGCTCGACGACGAAATGCTGGCGCTCATTATCCTCGCTCGCCTTGTCGAGGTCGGCATTGAGGAAACGGCCGGGAATATAGGCGAGCTTGCGCAGCGTGCCTGCGACCGGGGTCCGGTTGATGTGGACGTCGAACACGCTCATGAAGATCGACACGCGCAGCATCGGCGCGTCGCCGAGCCCGTCGGGCCCCGCGATCTCGGGTGGCGGCGCGACTTCAGCGATCTGGGTCACCAACCCGTCGGCGGGCGCGATCACGAGGTCGGCGCCGAGCGGGGTAATGCGCTCCGGGTCGCGAAAGAAGGCGCCGACCCAGACGGTCAGGCCGAACATCAGCCACCCCGCGATTTCCCAGCCGAGCAGCCAGAAACAAAGGGTGACGATCGCCGCGATCAACAGGAATTTGCGGCCTTCGGGGTGGATCGAGGGCCAGCGCCACTTGATGCCGCCGCCGGGGCGGTTGGAAGAGATGGTCGTGGACATGGCGGTTCTTCTACGGTGCGCTCCCCATACTGACAATCGAATTAGGCGGCGCGGGTTCCGTCAGGGCGGTTGATCAATCGAACCGCATTGCCTAAGGCCCGCTGCAATTCGACTCCCCACAGGAAAAGGCACGCATATGGGCAAGATCAAGGTAGCCAACCCCGTCGTCGAACTCGACGGCGACGAAATGACCCGGATCATCTGGCAATGGATCCGCGAGCGGCTGATCCTGCCCTATCTCGACATCGACCTCCATTATTACGACCTGGGAATCGAGGAACGCGACCGCACCGACGACAAGATCACGGTCGAGGCCGCCAACGCGATCAAGAAGCACGGCGTCGGCGTGAAGTGCGCGACGATCACCCCCGATGAGGCGCGCGTCGAGGAGTTCGGCCTCAAGAAGATGTGGAAGTCGCCGAACGGCACGATCCGCAACATCCTGGGCGGCGTCGTCTTTCGCGAGCCGATCGTGATGAAGAACGTCCCCCGCCTCGTCCCCGGCTGGACCGACCCGATCGTCGTCGGCCGCCACGCGTTCGGCGACCAGTATAAGGCGACCGACTTCCGCGTCCCCGGCCCCGGCAAGCTGCGCCTGGTGTTCGAGGGCGAGGATGGCACGCTGATCGACGAAGAAGTGTTCCAGTTCCCCACATCGGGCGTCGCGATGGGGATGTACAATCTCGACGATTCGATCCGCGACTTCGCGCGCGCCAGCCTGAACTACGGCATCGCGCGCCAGTGGCCGGTGTATCTGTCGACCAAGAACACGATCCTCAAGGCCTATGACGGCCGCTTCAAGGATCTGTTCGAGGAAATCTATCAGACCGAATTCAAGGCGAAGTTCGACGAACTCGGCATCACCTATGAGCATCGCCTGATCGACGACATGGTCGCCTCGGCGCTCAAGTGGAGCGGCAAGTTCGTCTGGGCCTGCAAGAATTACGACGGTGACGTCCAGTCGGACACGGTCGCGCAGGGCTTCGGCTCGCTCGGCTTGATGACCAGCGTGCTCATGACCCCCGACGGCAAGACGGTGGAATCGGAGGCTGCGCACGGCACCGTCACCCGCCACTATCGCATGCACCAGCAGGGCAAGGCGACCTCGACCAACCCGATCGCGTCGATCTTCGCCTGGACCGGCGGCCTCAAGCACCGCGGCAAGCTCGACGGCACGCCCGAAGTGGTGAAGTTCGCCGACGACCTCGAAAAGATCTGCGTCTCGACGGTCGAGAGCGGCAAGATGACCAAGGACCTCGCGCTCCTGATCGGGCCCGACCAGAACTGGCTGACCACCGAAGGCTTCTTCGAGGCGATCGTTGAGAATCTCGACAAGAAGATGGGCGCCTGAGGGATAGATTTGAGCCATTCCCGTCCCCTCCTCTTCAGAGGAGGGGCAGCGAGACTTACGCGCTTGCGCGTTAGTCGCAGCGGGGTGGTGCTGGACGTCGTGCGCGCTGCCGCGGCCACCACCCCAAACCCCTCCTCTGAAGAGGAGGGGCTTACAATGGCCGTTTCCACCCATCCGCATGGCCCTGCCATCCTCAAACAAGCGTTTTGATTGACAAAGGCATAGCCAAGCCCCGCACCGCTCCCTAAGACCATTTCATGTCCATCGAAACGGAAGCATCCAGCCTCAGCAACGCCCTCGTTGTCCTGGGGGCCGCGGGGATCGTGATCCCCGCTTTCGCGCGCTTCCGCATCACCCCGGTGATCGGCTTCATCCTCGTCGGCCTGCTCGTCGGGCCGTCGGGGCTCGGCGCGCTCGTCGGGGATTATCCGTGGCTGCGGCACATCACGATCCGATCGCCCGAGGACATCGCGCTGTTCGGGGAGTTCGGCATCATCCTGCTGCTCTTCTCGATCGGCCTCGAACTCTCGTTCCGGCGCCTCTGGCAACTGCGCAAGCTTGTTTTCGGCGTCGGCGCGGCCGAGCTGCTGATCAGTGGCGCGATACTCGGCGGCCTGCTCTACATGATCGGGACGCTGTCGCCGCCCGCGGCTTTCGGACTCGGCATCGCCCTCGCTCTCTCCTCGACCGCACTCGTCCTGCCGATCGCGGGGACCAAGTCGGCGGTCGGCCAGGCGTCCTTTTCGATGCTGTTGTTCGAGGACCTCGCGATCGTCCCGATCATCTTCGTCCTCGGCGCCTTCGCCCCCAGCGCGGGGGGCGACAATGCCGAACTGTTGCTGACGACCCTCTGGCAGGGCGCGCTCGTCGTCGCCGCGCTGGCGATCGGCGGGTGGTTCCTGCTGCCGCGCATCTTTGCCCAGGCGGCGCGCGCGAAGGACCCCGAACTATTTCTCGCCGCAAGCCTGCTCGTCGTGATCGTCGCCGCGCTGGCGACCGCAACGGTCGGCCTATCGCCGATCGTCGGCGCGCTGCTCGCGGGGCTGATGATCGCCGAGACCGAATATCATGGCGAGGTCGAGGCGATCACGGCGCCGTTCAAGGGGCTCGCGCTCGGGGTCTTCCTGATCAGCGTCGGCATGGGGCTCAACCTGAAGACGATCGCCGGACAATGGCCCGCGCTGGTCGCCGCAGTCGTCGGGGTCGTCGCGATCAAGGCGATCGTGACCGCGACGATGCTGCGCTTTTCGGGGTCCGCCAGCCGCGGCACCGCCGCCGAGGTCGGCCTGCTGATGGCGAGCCCGTCGGAAACCACGTTGATCGTGCTCGCCACCGCCTTCCAGGCGCAGCTGATCAGCCGCCAGACCGCCGAATTCTGGCAACTCGTCACCGCGATCGGGCTGACCATTACTCCGCTGCTCGCGCGCATCGGCCACGACATCGCGCGGCGCATCGAGATGAGCAATGTCGAGGCGGAGGCCGATGACACGCCGCCGAAACGCACCGTCGTCATCGGCTTTGGCCGCGTCGGGCGGATCGTCGCCGAACTGCTGCGCGAGCATCAGCGGCCTTATATCGCCGTCGATGCAGACATCGACGCGGTCGCCCAGGCCCGGCGTGACGGCTTCATCGTCCGCTATGCCGATGTCGCGCGGCCCGGCAGTCTCGACAAGCTGGGGATCGAAGGCGCCGATGCGGTCGTGCTGACGATGGACGATCCAGTGCAGCAGCTGCGCATGACGCGCCAGCTCCGCCGCAAACACCCCGATCTGCCGATCATCTCGCGCGCGCGCGGCGCCGACCATGCCGCCGCACTCTATCAGGCGGGGGCGACCGATGCGGTGCCCGAAACGCTCGAAAGCTCGCTGCAACTTGCCGAGGCGGTGCTGATCGACCTCGGCGTCGCGATGGGGCCGGTGATCGCCTCGATCCACGACGTGCGCGCCAAGATGCGCCACGACATCATGACCAAGAGCCATCTCGACCGCGAACCGCGCATCCGCAGGGTGCGATCGACGCCGGCGCCCGCGGGCGAAGAGAGCTAGGGCTTCCTAGCGCCCGCCAGCCGCCGCGGCCGGAGTGACGTCCAGCGCGGCGGCCTCGGCAAGCGTCATCCCCTTGGGCAGAATCGCCAGCGACCATTGCCGCGCGGGCTGGAGATATTGCTTTGCGAGCCGCTGGATATCGGCGGGAGTAACCGCCATGATATCGTCCTGGACCGACAGCGCCGCCGCGGCGATCCGCGGGTCGCGCGTCGCGCCCTCGAGCAGGAACATCCAGTAGACATTGCCGGTCGAGGCGCGCGCGACCTGCTCGCGGATCGGGCCGGCGTTGCGCGCCAGCTCATCGGCGGTCACCGGCTTGGCGACGAGGTCGGCCGCGATGTCCCTGGCAATGGCATAGAAGCGGTCGACATCCTTCGGCGCCAGCAGGCTGCCGACCAGCAGATAGCCGCCGCTGTCGAAGGCGGTCGGCCAATGGCTGTCGACCACCGGGCCATAGCTCGCGCCCTGTTCGGCGCGCAGCCGGTCGAACAAGCGATCGTTGAAGATCGCGGCGAGCACCTGGAGTCCCTGCTGGTCGCGCGGCGCGGTGAGGCCGCCGCTCGTCGGCCAGGCGGTCATCGCCGCGGCCTGCCCCTTCTCGCCGCGATGATAGGCAAGTTCGGGCACCGTCACATGCTTGGCGAAGGCGACCTTCTGTCCACCCGGCGGCGCGAGCGGCTTGCGCGGCGGCAGCGCGCCAAGGGTGTTCGCCAATATCTGCTTGTAGTCGACGCTCGCGAGGTCGCCGAAAATCTGCACCTCGATCGGCCCGCTCGCGAGGCGTGGCGCCCAGAAAGCCTTGAAGGCCGCTGGCGTCAGCGCCTCGATCTCGGCGCGATCGGGCGGCGCCCAGCGCGTGTCGCCTCCGGACAGCCAGCCGCGCAAATTGCGGTCGAGCACGGCATTGGGGGTCGCGTCGTTGAGGTCGTAACCGGTCAGATAGCCGACGCGCAGCCGGTCGACCGGCGCCGCGTCCCACCGAGGAAAGGCCAGCTTGCCGGCGATCAGCTTCATCTGGTCGGCGAGGTCGGCGGGCTTGCTTTCCGCCGACAGTTCGAACGCATCGTCGTCGACCGCGAAGTTGAGCTGGATCTGGCGGCCGTTGGTGAGCTGGTCGATCGCATTCTGGCCCCACGGTCCAATGCCGCTCGCAACGAGCGCATAGTCGCCGGTCCACAAGAGATTCGGCGCGTCGGCGGCGACGCTGCGGTTGCCGCTGCCGAAACGGACGTTGACGCGAACCTTGCCCGGTTCGATCGGGTTGTTCGACACCAGCGCGGTAACGCCGTTCGCGAACTCGATCCGCTCGGCACGCAATCCACCGATCGTCGTGGTCGAGACGATCATGCCCGGCGTCCCGATCGGCGGGAGTTGGCTGAAATCGGCCTTGATGGCGGTCAGCCTCTCATCCTTGATCGTCGCGGGGCGCGCGAGCGCGGCGAGCAGCGCACCGTCGCCACCCTCGACGGGGGTGGGCGTCGTGAGGACGAGGCGGGTCGCGGGACCAGTGAAGATGGCGCGGCTGATGTCGAGCATCACCTGCGGCGTCGCCGAAGCGCGGATCGCCTTGAACATGTCGACCTGTGCCTGCGGGCTCGTCACCGTTTCGTTGATATCGACCGCGCGGACGAGGTCGTCGGCAAGGCGTGCGCCGGGTTCGTTGCGGGCGTTCTCCAGTTCCTTTTGCAGGAACGCCTCGATCTCGTTCGCCTCGCGGTCGATGTCGGCCTGCGACGGCGGCGTCTTCATCGCGTCGGCGATGACGCCGCGCACGTCGGCGAGCGCGGCCTGCCAGTCGGTGAGCGGGACGATCTGCGCCATGGTGATGTCGGCGCTGCGGTTCATATATTCCTGTTCGACCGTCGCGACGAGATAGGAGCCGCCGCTGCGCGCCCGATTTTCGAGCCGCCGATTCACCAGCGCGACAGCGAGGAACTCGAGATAGAGCCGGCGCGTGTTCTCCACCGTGTCGATGCGCTTGATCCACGGGCGGATCGTCGCGAGCGTAAGCGACAGCGGCTGATTGGGCTCGACGATCGTACGGGCAACGGGCGCCCTGGGATCCGGCTTGCCGAAATCGGGCTGCTTCGGGTTCGGTCCGTCGCCCTTCCAATCGCCATAATATTTCTCGATCAGTCGCGCGAACTCGGCCGGATCACCATCGCCGACGATGACCACCACGGCGCGGTCGGGCCGGTACCAGCGATCGTGAAAAGCTGCGACGGTGCCGGCGCGCGCGGCGGTCAACGATTCGACCGTACCGATCGGCGAGCGATCTCCGAGCAATTGTCCCGCGAACAGATGCGCCGATGTCGCGTCGGCGATCCGCTTTTGCGGTCCGTCGGATTCGCGCAGCTCGGACAATACGACCCCGCGCTCCGCGGTCACCGCGGCTTCGGAAATGCGGGGTTCACGGACCATGCCCGCGAGCAATTTCATGCTTTCGTCGAGGCTCGCGGGCGTCACGCTCGGCAAGTCGAGTTGATAGACCGTTTGCGACGGCGTCGTCTGGGCGTTCGAATCGCTGCCGAAGGTCACCCCGAACCGCTGCCAGATACGCTTGGCCTCGCCGTCGGGGATATGCTCCGAGCCGCGAAAGGTCAGATGTTCGAGCAGGTGCGCAAAGCCGCGTTCCTTGTCGGTCTCGAACATCGATCCGACGTCCATACGCACGCGGATCGACACCTGTCCCGGCGGGACGCCATTGTTACGCACAGCATAGCGCAGACCGTTGGGAAGCTCGCCGAACTGCCAGCCGGCATCGCGCGGAATATCGCTGCCCTCGTAAAGCCAGCTGTCCGCCGCGGGTTTGAGCGAAGCGGGCGGCGCGGGCGCAGTCGGCGTCGCGGGAGCGACCTGCTGGGCCTCGGCAAGTGGCGGCGCGACCAGCAGGGCGAGAGCGGCGGCGGACAGGATCGAGCGGGCGAGACGCAGCGGCGCCGGCGCGGGGAGAATGGACATCGGCCGATCTTATCGCGTTCGAACCTTGCTGGCCACTGAACTATGGGCATCGGGAGGTGCTTGCGCGACGGATCGCATCTGCCTAGCGATGCGATATGGAAACCTCGGCGCAGCTTTCCCGCATCGCACTGGTCCAGATGACCAGCGGCATCGACCCCGACGCGAATCTGGCGGCAATCGACCGCGCGCTCGCGGACGCGGCGGCGGGCGGGGCCGCGATGGCGTTTCTGCCCGAAATGTCGCTGTTGCTCGATCGCGACCGCGAGCGATCCGCGGCGCATATCGCACGCGAAGCCGACAGCCCGTGGCCCGCGGCATTGCAGGATATGGCACGCCGCCATGGTCTGTGGCTGCATTCGGGATCGATGCCGCTGCTCGCCGAAACCGGCGACCGGCGCGTCAATCGCAGCCATGTGATCGCCGCCGACGGCACGATCCGCGCGCGATACGACAAGATCCACATGTTCGATGTCGACCTGCCCACCGGCGAGCGCTGGAGCGAATCGGCGAGCTATGCCGGAGGCGATGCGCTGGCGGTGGTCGAAACGCCGGTCGGGATGCTCGGTCTCAGCGTCTGCTACGACCTGCGCTTTCCCGAGCTGTATCGCGCGCTGGTCGATCGCGGCGCCACGCTGCTGGCGGTCCCCGCCGCCTTCACCGTCCCCACCGGCGAGGCGCACTGGCATGTGCTGCTGCGCGCGCGGGCGGTCGAGACCGGCTGCCATGTCGTGGCGGCGGCGCAATGCGGCCCGCATGCCGACGGCCGCGCGACCTATGGCCACAGCCTGGTTGCCGATCCATGGGGCGCGATAGCGATCGACGCGGGTGGCTATCCCGAGGATTCCGGCTTCACGCTGGCCTTTGCAGAGATCGACGCCGCCGCCGTCCAAAGGGCGCGCGCAGCCATTCCGCTGGCGCGATCGCGCACGATCCGCAATATCGAACTCTAGCGCTGACGAGCCTCGTCGGGCAGCCCCCATCCTCCAAGGCAAGGCTTGCGGTGAGCCGGGGAGTTTCCAAGCACCAAACGCAAAAAGGGCCCCGGACGTCGTCCGGAGCCCCTTGAAACTTGCGTGACCGCCGAATTTACGGGCTGGTCGGCGAGTCGTCGTTGTTGCCCGCGGCGATCACGATGCCGCCGACGATGGCAATAAGCGCCAGGAGGCCGATGAGCCAGCCCGAGCTGCCTTCGAGTTCGCTCTGGCCGTCAACGCGCGACACTGCGCCAGCGTCCGCAACCATCGGAGCAGCCGATGCTGCAACCGGCGCCGCAATCATCGAAGTCGCTGCGAGGGAGATCGCAGCTTTCTTGAGCAGATTCATCTTTTTCTCCATCCACTGGAACTTTAATCTTCTCGAATCGAGCAGGAGAATCGCTTCCCCACCTCGTTTCTGCAGGGCCCTTCTAGGCACGGTCGCCAACAATTGCAACGACTTTCGTCCTGTAGCGGCAACCCCGTCGAAAAACGCCGGTGCAGTAAAGTTCCCGGCAGGCCCACCCTCATCCCCGGCGAACGCGCTCGAACGGTTCGCTGGTGACCGGATAGCCCAGATGCCCGGGGATGCAGAGATGCGATTCGCCGCCGCGCTCTTCGATCCACGGAGTCACCAGTTCGACCGGATGGTCTGCGGCATGAGCCGAAAATGCGGTGAAATCATCGACCTGCGCAAGGCGTTCAAGGTTCCGCCGTGTCGGGAAGATGATCGATACCTCGCCGCGGTCGGCCATTGCCAGCGTCGCACGCGCACTGGCCCAGAAGATGTGGCTGTGCTCGGCCGCCTCGACGGTCAGTTCGTGCCCATGCGGCGGCGCCTCGACCGCGTAGAAGCGGGTATCGAAGGTCCGCGCTTCCTTGAAGTTCGGGCACCAGCGCGCGAAGGAAACAAGGCTGTCGAGCGCGAGCCGGTCGCCGCGCGCGGCCAATATGCCCGAAAGCGGATTCTCGGCGAGCAGCGCGCGGCGAACATCGCCGGCCTCCGCTTCGACGAGGGTGGGCCAGCCGACCGCCAGGCCCGTTTCCTCGAGCGTTTCGCGTAGCGCGGCCACGCGCGCCGCCCCCTCGACATCGCCCTCGGCAAAGCCGTGCCGCGCCGCGACCAGATAGTCGTCGGGGTCGATCCGCCCGCCCGGAAAGACGACCGCGCCGGCGGCGAACGCCATCGTCGTCGCGCGTTTCACCATCAAAATCTCGTCGGGCCCGCCCGTTTCGGAACGCCGCATGATCACGAGGGTCGCGGCGGGAATGGCGTCGGCGGGCAGCGTCGGGGACGCGTTCGTCTGCAAGCTGTTATCCGTCATGAGAAGACCGATACCGGGCCTTCGCCCCCTTGTCATCCGGCCATTGCGGCGGCTGCGGCGACGGTGCAGGATGCCGCCGGGACGACAGCCGGGAGCGGGCCATGGGAATCATCGAGATATTGGGGGTCGCGGGCAGCCTCAGCCTGCTCGCCGGATGGCGGCTCTATCTGACCATATTGGCGACCGGCATCGCGATGTATTTCGGATGGCTGCCGCTACCCGAGCATCTGAAGGCGCTGCAGATCCTGGCCAATCCATGGGTGCTCGGCGTCGCAGCGGCCGGCACCCTCGCCGAGTTCCTCGCCGACAAGATCGCTTGGGTCGATTCGGCCTGGGACGGCATCCACAGTATCGTCCGGCCCCTGGGCGGCGCGCTGCTCGCGCTCGCGCTCGTCGATTCGTCGGACCCCGCGTGGCAGGTGGTCGCCTTCCTGCTCGGCGGGGGCGGCGCCCTGCTGAGCCACGGCGCCAAGGCGACGACGCGCGCGGTCGTCAACGTCAGCCCCGAGCCCTACAGCAACGCGGTGGTATCGACCGGCGAGGACGTCGCGACAGGCGGATTGCTCGCGCTCGCGATCGCCTACCCACCGCTCGCCATCGTGATCGCGATCCTCCTCGCGGTCGCGGCGGTGGTCGTAATCGTCGCGCTCCGTCGCCTGCTTCGCAACATCAAGGCGACGCTGAAGAAGGCGCTCGGCGACGCCGAGGCGAGCGGTTAGCCGGAAAGCACACCGCCACCCACCGCGATCCGCATCGGCGCGGGCGGCGATCTTCAAAGCGAGGTTGCGCCTAGAACCAAGCGCGCACTCCCATGACGAAACCGACGCGGTTCGCATCCTCGCCCGCGTCGCGCGCGAAACGCGCGGTATCGCTCAACTTCCGTGCCCACTCGACCCCGACATAGGGGGCGAACTCCTGGACGATCTCATAGCGCAACCGAAGTCCCAACTCGATGTCGGAGAACCCCGACCCCGTGCGCGTTTCGGGAATATCCTGCGCGGCGAAATTGACTTCGGCGCGCGGCTGCAGGACCAGTCGCTGGGTGATGCGCTGGTCGTAATAGCCTTCGAGCCGCCCCAGAAAATCGCCCTTGCTCGACAGGAACAGCGCGCCTTCGACCTCGAACCAATAAGGTGCGAGCCCCTCGAAGCCGACCGTCGCATAGCTGCGGTCGGGGCCTTCGCCCAGATCCTGCCGCACGCCGGCCTGGAGGTTGAAATAGGGTCCGATCGCGCGGCTGTAGAGCAATTGAAGCTCGGCCTCCTCGACGCCTTCGCCCCAGGTGCCCTCGCCTTCGCTCTTGATCGTCAGGCGGTCGATGTCGCCGCCATACCAGCCCTCGATCCCCCAGCGGAATCCGTCGCGTCCCTTGCGCGCCTGATATTCGGCGAGATCGAAATTCAGAAAGGCGATCGTCTGCCCGCCATTCTCCTCCATCATCGCGCGGCGCGACCGGTCCATCGCGGCCTGGGGGTAGATCCGGTCGGCATACCAGTCGCCCGGCGGCGGCGGCGCGGGCGCATCCCCAGCGGGCAGGTCGGTGCCAACCGCGCGCGACCTATTATCGGACGGCATGGTCCTGGGCGTGCAGTGCCCCATTCGGGCATGTTCCGGCGGGTAGTCCGGGTCGGATGCCGCAGGGGCGGGCTTAACCTCGGGCACCGGCTCGGCTGGCGGCATCTCGTGCATCGAATGGTCCTGCGCCACCGCCGGAACGGCGAACGCCAGCGTTGCGAAGGCGAGCGCGAGCCGGGTCATGCCGCCTCTCCCCGCGGACGGACGCTGACGACGCGCATCATCCCGGCGTGCATGTGATAGAGAAGGTGGCAGTGGAACGCCCAGTCGCCGAGCGCGTCGGCGGTGAAATCGAAGGTCGCGGTCCCACCCGGCTGGACGAGCACCGTATGCTTGCGCGGCGCCCGATCGCCCTTTCCGGTGACCAGTTCGAAGAAATGGCCGTGCAAGTGGATCGGGTGGCTCATCATCGAATCGTTGATGAGGTTCACCCGCACCCGCTCGCCTTCGAGAAATGGAATGGGTTCGTGATGGTCCGACATCTTCATGCCGTCGAACGACCACATGAAGCGTTCCATGTTCCCCGTCAGATGGATGTCGAGCGAGCGCTCGGGCGCCCGGACGTCCGGATTGCGGTCGAGTGCGACGAGATCCTTGTAGGTCAGGACATCGTGCCCGACATCCTCGAGACCCTGGCCCGGCTCGCCCATCCGGTCGACGGGCATCGGTGAGATCGTCTGGACGCTCGGGTCGCGCTTGACCTGCGGCGCGACGTCGAAGTCGCGCATGCCGTGCTCCATTGCAGCGCCCGACCCATGATCCATGCCCGCCATCGCGGCGCCGCCCGCCGGCGTGCAATGGCCCATCGCGGCATGTTCGGGAGGGCACGCGGCATCGCCGCCCGCCATCGCGCCCATATCGCCCATCCCCATGTCCTTCATGGTCGCGAGCGGCCGTTCGCGCAGCGGCGGGACTTCGGCCGCCATTCCGGCGCGCGGCGCGAGCGTCGCGCGCGCCAGTCCCGACCGGTCGCTGGCCTCGGCGATGAATGTATAGGCGCGATCCTCGGTCGGGGTCACGATGACATCATAGGTCTCGGCGACCGCGATCTGGAACTCGTCGGTTTCGACCGGCACGATGTTCAGGCCATCGGCCTGCACGACCGTCATCCGCAACCCCGGGATGCGGACGTTGAAGATCGACATCGCCGACGCGTTGATGATCCGCAGCCGCACGCGCTCGCCCGGGCGGAAGAGCGCGGTCCAATTGTCGCGCGGGCCGTGGCCGTTGACGAGAAAGCTGTATGTCGAGCCGTTGACGTCGGCAACATCGGTCGGGTCCATCCGCATCGCGCCCCATGCCAGGCGATCCTTCAGCGGCTGGTCCCTGCCCGCGAGCAGCCCGGCGAGCGTCTGGCGCTGCCGGTTGAAATGGCCTGGGTTGACCTTGAGCTTGCGGAAGATCGCCTCGGGCGAGATCCGGCTGTGGTCGGACAGCACGACGACATGCTCGCGGTCATAGGCAACCGGGTCGGCGCCCTCCGGATCAATGACGATCGGCCCATAATGGCCGAGCTGCTCCTGAAGGCCCGAATGGCTATGATACCAATAGGTCCCCGCCTGGACGACCGGAAACTCGTAGACGAAGGTCGATCCGGGCGTGATCCCGGGAAAGCTGACGCCCGGCACGCCGTCCATTTGAAACGGCAGGATCAGCCCGTGCCAGTGGATCGAGCTGTCCTCGTCGAGGTCGTTGACGACGGTCAGCCGCGCGGCCTGGCCCTGTTTCAGCCGGATCAGCGGCGCGGGCACGGTGCCGTTGATGCCGATCGCGCGGCTGACCTTGCCGTCGATCCGCATCGTCTGGCGTGCGATGCGCAGCCTGATGTCGCTGCCCGACACGGTGGGAATGGGAGCCGCGATGCCGGGTGACACCGGCTGCGCCCAAGCCGGAAACCAGCTCGCCATCGCAGTCGCAGCAGCGCCGCCGCCCAGAGCCGCACCGACGAACCGACGCCTGTCTATCTGCATGTTCTTCCTGACCGTTTCCGCTGTCTCTTGAGAACCATACGCGGGCGGCACTGGCGACCCTCACCAAAAACGCCTCGGCCGGCGTGTCGTCGGATCAAAGTTCGGCCAGCAAGGCTTTCAAGCGAATCCGCGCCCGATACAGGCGCGTTTCGACCGCCTTCTCGCTGACGTTCAACATCGCCGCCGCCTCGGCCTGGCTGACCTCCTCCACCCCGCGCAGAACGAGAACCTCGCGCAGCTTCTGGGGCAGCCTCGCCATCGCGGCCTGGACGCGGGCGAGTTCGGAGCGGTCGTCCGCCTCCCTGTCGGGAAGCGGCGTGTCGCTGACGACGGCGTGCGCGGCTTCGATGGGGAGCGCGCGCGCGAAGAAAGCGCGCACCTTGCGCCGCCGCGCCCAGTCGCGGCACTTGTTGATCGCGATGCGGCTGATCCAGATGCGAAACGATCGTTCGCCGTCATAGCGGTCGATCGCCGCGAAGGCCGCGACAAAGGCTTCCTGGGTCAGGTCCATCGCCTCGTCGACATCGCCGACCTGCCGGACGATCAGCCCGAAAACCGCTGCCTTGTAGCGCGCCAGCAGCTCACGATAGGCGCGCTCGCGCCCCGCGCGAGCCTGCGCTGCCAGCTCCTTGTCGGAGCATTGCGAAAGGTCGGAACTCACCGCGCATCGGCGGTCAGCGCCTTGACCACGCTCTTGTCGAACATCCGCGCCTGATCGCGGTCGAGGACGGCGCGCATCGCGAAGAGATGTTCCAGCGTTTCCTTTTGCAGCGTTCCCATGACCCGATGACTATGGTCGATCGCCTCGGTCACGCGCGGGCCATAGCCATGCTCGGCCTCGATCGCCTGCGCGAGCCGCACGTTGGCGGCGCGCATCTCCTGCTCCAGCGCACGGCGGCGGCCGGCGAAATCGGCTTCGATCTTCTCGATCCGGGCCTCCTGCTGCGCCGTCAGGTGGAGCTGGCTGTGAAGCAGCGCATGCAGTTCGGTCTCGCTGGCCCTTGGTGCCTGCGTGACCATGCGCCCGACGAACACGCCGGCGATGGCGGCGGCGAAGGCGATGAGCCCGACAAGAAGCATGCGACGCGACGGCATCTACTGCGCATCCAGCAGGGTCGAAGGGGCGAGCACGCTGGCCGGTCCAAGCGGGCTGAGCGGGCTGGCCGCGACCGCCGGCTGCACGACCGCGCTGCCCGCGACGATGCCCCCGCCCAGCGATACGAAGGCGGCGAGCGCCATCGCCCGGCGCATCGCCGCCGCCTCGCGGCGACGCACGCCAAGCGCTTGGATGATCCGGTCGTCGAGCGCATCCAGCGCCGCCGGCGCATCGATCCTGCCCAAGATGCGAAGTTCGTCGTCCATGACCCGTCCTGCCGACTACCCACTCCCCTATAAGCATACGCGGCGGCAGCGATCATCCCTCAAACGACGCGACGATCACAGCTGCACGCGATCAAGGCGCGGCGACAGGAGATGCACCGCGGCGAGCGCGAGGAAATAGGCACAGGCAGCAACGCCGAACAGCACCGTGTAGTTGTCGGGATCGGCATCGAGGACCCAACCGGCTCCCTTCGCCATCAGCATGCCGCCAATCGCGCCCATCGTCCCGCCGATGCCCACCACCGACCCGACCGCCCCGCGCGGGAAGGTGTCGGACGGAAGCGCGTAGAGATTGGCCGAAAAGGCCTGGTGCGCCGCCGTCGCAAGGCCGATCACCAGCACCGCGAGCCAGACATTGTCGATGCTTTGGGCGAAGAAAATCGGCACCACCGCGCAGGCGCAGATGAACATCGTCATTTTACGCGCGAAATTGGCGCTCCGTCCCGCCTTCATCAAGCGCGACGACAGCCATCCGCCCGCGACCGATCCGACATCGGAGAGCAGATAGATGGCGGCCAGCGGCAGACCGAAGGTCAGCAGGTTGAGGTCATAACGCTCGAGCAGATAGCCCGGCAGCCAGAAGAGAAAGAACCACCAGATCGGGTCGATGAAGAATTTGCCGAGCGAATAGGCCCAGGTTTCGCGGCGGGTGAGAACGGCGCCATAGCCCATCGGGGTGACGGGGTCGGCGGGGTCCTGCTCGATCCAGGCGAGTTCGGCCTCGCTCACCTTCTTGTGCTCGCGCGGGCGGCGGTACATCACCAGCCAGAAGCCGAGCCAGATGAAAGCAGCGAGCCCGGTGACGACGAACGCCGTCCGCCAGCCCCAGGCGACGACGATCAGCGGTACGACAAGCGGGGTGATGATCGCGCCGATATTCGCGCCCGCGTTGAAAATGCCGATCGCGAGCGCGCGCTCCTTCGCCGGGAACCATTCGGTCACCGCCTTGATGCCCGCCGGGAAGTTGCCCGATTCGCCGATCCCGAGCCCGAAGCGCGCCATCGCGAACTGCGTCATCGAATAGGCGCCGCCGTGCGCGATATGCGCGAGCTGCCAGATGACGAAGGCGATGGCGTAGCCGAGGCGCGCGCCGATCATGTCGACGACCTTGCCGAACCCGATATAACCGATCGCATAGGCGAACTGGAACCAGACGATGACGCCGGCATAATCGGCCTCGGACCATTTCAGATCCTCCATCAGCGTCGGCTTGAGGACGCCGATCATCTGGCGGTCGACATAGTTGATCACGGTCGCGGCGAAGAGCAGCGCGACGATGCCCCAGCGATAGCGCCCTGCCCGTGCCGCGGCCGCCCGAATTGGCTGTTCCTGTCCCATGCCCTCTCCCGATTTCACTGTTCTTGGCTCGCGATCGCGCCGCGGTCCATCTTTGACGTCATCGTGGCTACACAATTGCCAGCGCTGGCACAAGAGACTATAGCCCCGCGAAAGATGCCCATCACGAGCGAATGGAGAGGTAAATGCCCGAGCTTTCCCTGAACCCCGACCGGCTGTTCCCCGCCGATCCGTCGACGCGGGGCATTGCGCGGTCGCTCTACGAAACGGTCGCCGACCTCCCGATCATCTCGCCCCACGGGCACACCGACCCCGCATGGTTCGCGACCGACGATGCGTGGGAGAATGCGACCGAATTGTTCCTCGCGCCCGACCATTATGTCTTCCGCATGCTCTACAGCCAGGGCATCGACCTCGACGCCCTGCGCGTGCCGCGGCTGGACGGCGTTCCCGCGACCGATCCGCGCGCGGCCTGGCGGCTGTTCGCAAGCCACTATCACCTGTTCCGCGGCACACCGTCGCGCATGTGGCTCGACCATGTCTTCGCCGACGTCTTCGGCTTCGACCGGTTGCTCGATGCGTCGAGCGCCGACGATTATTACGACCGCATCAACGCCGCGCTCGCGACCCCCGGCTTCCGCCCGCGCGCGCTGTTCGAACGCTTTCGGATCGAATTTCTCGCGACGACCGAGGGCGCCGACGATCCGCTCGAGCATCATGCCGCGATCCGCGATTCGGGCTGGCAGGGCCGCGTCGTCACCACCTATCGCCCCGATTCGGTGATCGACGTCGAACATGAGGCCTTCGGCGGCGCGCTCGCGGCGTTCGGCGCGCTGACCGGCGAGGACGTCCATAGCTGGAGCGGCTACCTAGCCGCGCACCGCAAGCGCCGCGCCGACTTCCGCGCGGCGGGCGCGACCGCGACCGACCATGGCTTCGCCACAGCGCAGACGGCGAACCTGTCGGCGGCCGAAAGCGAGGCGCTGTTCGGGCGCATCCTTTCGGGCAAATGGTCGCCCGCCGATGCCGAACTCTTCCGCGCCCAGATGCTGACCGAAATGGCGAAGATGAGCGTCGAGGACGGCATGACGATGCAGATCCATCCGGGTGCCTGCCGCAACCATAATGCGCAGCTGTTCCGCAGCCACGGCCGCGACAAGGGTGCCGATATCCCGACGCGCACCGATTATGTGCAGGCGCTGAAACCGATGCTCGACGTCGTCGGCAACGAGCCCGACCTGACGGTCATCCTCTTCACCCTCGACGAAAGCAGCTATGCGCGCGAGCTGGCCCCGCTCGCCGGTCATTACCCGTGCCTGCGGCTCGGCCCGTCGTGGTGGTTCCACGACAGCCCCGAAGGGATGCGCCGCTTCCGCGAGATGACGACCGAGACCGCCGGTTTCTACAACACCGTCGGGTTCAACGACGACACGCGCGCCTTTTTCTCGATTCCCGCGCGCCACGATGTCGCGCGGCGCATCGATTGCGGCTTCCTCGCGCGCCTCGTCGCCGAAGGGCGGCTGGCCGACTGGGAAGCGGCCGAACTCGCCTATGAACTGACCAACGGCCTTGTCCGCAAGGCTTATAAGCTCGATGCCCCCGCGAAGACGGCGCAGCCCGCATGACGCGCCTCGCCAACGGGACGTTGAGCCGCTTACCCGACGCCGTCGCCCGGCCCGGCTATGATCGCGCGGCGATGCTGCGCGGCGTCGTCCATTTCGGCCCGGGCGCCTTCCATCGCGCGCATCAGGCCGCGGCGTTCGACACGCTGCTCGCGCATGATCCGCGCTGGGGAATCACCGGCGTCAGCCTGAACTCGACCTCGGTCGCCGACGCGCTGGGCCCGCAGGACGGGCTCTACACGCTCGCGCTGCTCGACGCCGAGACCGGATATCGCGTGATCGGATCGATCGCCCATGTCCTGACGGGGAGCGAGCGCGAGGCGATCCGCGCGGCGCTCGCCGCGCCGGCGACGCGCATCATCAGCACCACCGTCACCGAAAAGGGCTATTGCCTCGGCCCCGACGGAAAGCTCGATTTCGACCATCCGGCGATCGCCGCCGATCTCGCGCAACCGGCGGAACCCAGGTCGGCGATCGGCTGGATCGCCGCGGGCCTCGCCGCACGGCGGCACGCAGGGTTGGGCGGCGTGACCGTGCTTTCCTGCGACAATCTCGCCGACAACGGCCGCAAGGTCGGTGCGGCGGTGCGCGCCTTCGCCGCGGCGACCGACCCCGACACGGCGCGCTGGATCGGGGACGAGGTCCGTTTCCCGAATGCGATGGTGGATTCGATCACGCCCGCGACCGACGATGCGCTTCGCAACCGGGTCGCCGCGGCGATCGGTATCGAAGACGCCTGGCCGATCCAGCGCGAGCGCTTCACCCAATGGGTGATCGAGGACGATTTCGCCGGCGAGCGCCCCGAACTCGAACGCGCGGGCGTGACCTTCACGCGCGATGTCCATGGCTATGAGGCCGCGAAGCTCCGCCTGCTCAACGGCGCGCATTCGACGCTCGCCTATCTCGGACTGGGTCTGGGCCATGGCAATGTCGCGCAGGCCATGGCGGATACGCGCCTTGCCGCCTTCATAGGCCGACTGATGCGCGAAGACATCGCGCCATCGCTGTCGCCCCCCGCCGGGCTCGACCTTTCGGCCTATATCGGCGATATTTTGGCCCGTTTCGCCAATCCGGCGATCGATCACCGGCTGTCGCAGATCGCGTGGGACGGCTCGCAGAAACTGCCCTACCGCATCCTCGACACGGTGCGCGACGCGCGCGCGGCCGGGCGGCCGATCGGTCGGCTCGCGGTTCCCGTCGCCGCATGGCTGCGCTTCATCGAACGCGCGGCGGAAGGCAGTCAGCGCATCACCGACCCGCTCGCCGATCGCTTGCTCGCCCATGGTGGCGATTGGCGCGCGATCCTCGCCATGCGCGAGGTTTTCAGCGACCTGTCGGCGGACGATGTCTTCGTCGAGACAGTCGGCCGGGCGCGGATCGCCCTCATGGATCCCCAAGGTTTCGACGCCTTGGCGGCAGCCTGATCAAAGGGGAGGCGGCGCGGTCGAGCCGCCCTCCACGATCACGAGTGCCGCCCCGAGGTCGGATCGTTCGGGCACGCCCTCGATCAGGTCGAGCAAACACCGCGTCGTTTTTTGCGCCATTTCGCCCAGCGGGCGATGCACGGTGGTCAGCGCGGGAGTCAGCATCTGGGCGATCATGCTGCCGTCGAAACCGACGACGGACAGCATGTCGGGCACGGCGATTCCGCGCGCGAAAGCGGCTTTCAATACTGCGGCGGCCATGATGTCGTTGGCGGCGAAGATAGCGGTCGGGCGCGGATCGAGCGCGAGCAAGCGTTCGGCCGCGGCATAACCCGACGCAAAATCATAGTCGCCCTCGGCCTCTCCGGCGAGCGACAGCCCGCTTTCGACCAGCGCCGCAGTGAAGCCCGCCCGGCGCTCGGATGCCGAAAAGAAGGCCATCGGGCCGTTGATCGTCGCAATGCGACGATGGCCGAGGCCGACGAGATAGTGCGCCACATCGGCCGCCGCGCGACGCTCATCGGAAACCAGAATCGCCGAAAAGCCTTCGATAGGCACCGACGAAATCGCGACGGCGGGCACGCCCGCGTCGCGAAGCGCCGCGCCCATGCCGGGCACGCCCGAAACCGGCGACAGGACGACCACCCCGTCGACGCGCGACCGCCGCACGAAATCCAGCACGTCCTGGACCGACCCCTCCGCACTGGCGGGAGCCGGATGCACGACGAGTTCGTAACCCCGCGCCGACGCCTCGGCGACGACGCCGCGCTGGACAGCGTCGAGCACCAGTGCATTCCGGTCGTTATGGACGACGCCGATCAGATAGGATCGCCCCGTGGCAAGCCCTCGAGCCCGTGGACTCGGGTTGAATCCCAGGCGCGCAATAGCTGCCTCGATCCGAGCACGCGTGTCCCGATTGACCTTGGGACTCTTGTTAATCACCCGCGAGACGGTTCGGATCGAAACCCCCGCTTCGCTCGCGACGTCGTTGATGGTGACCCCGGCCCCCGTGCGGCCGCGCGACAGATGTTCCATGAAAGGATGTGCTAGCCGGATCGCCTTTCGCGTCAAGCGATGCCGCGCCGGACGGGAGCGGCAAAGCGGGGAGGCGCGATCTCGTTCCCTGGCTGCCGACCGCGGGGCGATGGCCGCACCGCGGACGAATGCACCAATGCACCAATGCACCAATGCACCATCGCAATCGGTGGCCACGAAAATCGCCGACGCAAAGCGCTCCGAAATCACGCCCCCTCTAAACGTCCGATCTAATATTAAATAATATCAATATTTTAATTTGGATGGTGCGCCCAAGATGACGAAGATGAGAACTGGGCGATCATTGTTTGAGGACCAGATGGCCTGACCTACCAATCAATATCAGGCCCACGTAGTCCTGCCCAAAGCTCAAACTCGTCCACTTAGCCAGAAGTCCGCTATTGCGGACTTTCCCGAAAGTCCGCATCGGGCCGGTTGATTGGCATGAGCCGCCCTTTGTTCAGCTAGTCTGGATGCAGCGATGGGCCTTTCACTCGCGGACCCGGACCCAATTGACCAACCTCCATTCACCAGCCAATCCGTTCGATCGCTCCATGTCTCGGGTTGGATTCATCGTCGTGCCCGACCGCGAGGCCCGGGATGAGATGGGTCGCCGTCGCCCGAAAACTCGCCATCATCCTTCATTGCATCTGGGTGGATGGAACCGAGTTCGAATGGGAAATAGCCTGCCTGACCGCCATATCCACCCTGAGATTGCAGGACTGACGCCAAACCTATGATGATCCACCGGGACGGTGGTTGCGGTGATCTCGTTCAAACGGCTGGGGACTTCCAGGACCGCGTTGCGCACGTTGAGGCACCCGACCCGGACATCATCATGAAGCTATGACCCGGAAAAGGACCATGACCCGGGTTCGGATCAAAAAAAGGCTTGACGGATACCCGCAATTAAAGGGCCGTTTGAGACTCATCCCGCAACGACAATCCCAGGACAGAGAGCGCGCCACCGACTGGCGATGCAAAGCGCGTGCGCACAATCGCCAGCCAAGGGTTGAAAAGTCCGAACGCGTTTGCTAGGGAATTTCTATAAATGAAATGATATTCCGTTCAACGGAATAATACAAGGGAGGTAAGTAGTGCACCACGACAACTCTTGGGCGTTCCGTGACGATGCGTGGTTCAGTGCTTGCGCTCGAACTGAAATTACAAATGACTGAATATTGGGAGGAGAGATTCATGGCTATTCGGCTGAACGGGTCGGTATCGACTATCGCCATAGTGTTGGCGGCCTCGTCTTTGGGGGCCGTGCCCGCGTTCGCGGCCGAACAGGCAACCGAGGGGCAACAGAAAACCGGGGGAAAGCGGGTGCCCGAGCAGAAAGCCGGGGAGGACGAGGCTGAAAAGGAAATTGTCGTCACTGGCACGGCCATTCGCGGCGTCGCACCAATTGGGTCGAACCTCGTTACGCTGGATCGGGATTATGCTGAAAAAACGGCGTCGACCGACATGAGCGAACTGCTCAACACCGTACCGGCAATCACCACCGCGGGCGCGGATGCAGGCGAGAACGTCTTTTCCTATTACTCGCCGCAAATCCACAGCCTGGGGGGGGCCGCGAGCAACACGACGTTGGTTCTGATCGACGGTATGCGGATCCCCGGCGGCGGCACACGAACCGCTCAGACGGATCCGAACATCATCCCGAGCAGCGCGGTCCAGCGGGTCGAGGTGCTCGCCGACGGGGCCTCATCCATCTATGGCTCCGATGCTGTCGCGGGTGTCGTGAACTACATCACGCGGTCATCGTTCAGCGGAGCGGAAATAGACGGAAAAGTCGGGTTCGCCGATAATTGGCACACCTACGACGTCAACGGCATCGTGGGAACGAAATGGAACACCGGCGGCATCTATGTCGCCGCTCAGCATACGTATCGAAGCCCGCTGGCGATGAAGGACCGAGATTTCCTGAGCAGGGGCGATTTCCGCTCGGTCGGCGGCCGCAACACCAACAATTTCAACTGTTCGCCGGCCACAATCCGCACGCCTTCGTCTGGAAGCGAAGTCTATTTGTCCCCCTCGGCGACGACGACGACAGCCGTGGTGACGGAGAACGCCCCTTGCAATAGTGATGCGATCTATGCGGATGCGCTTGGAAACCACAAGCGCACGAATGTTCTGCTGCGCGTCCACAACACGTTTGGCGACCGGTTGACGGTAACCGGCACCGCCAATTACCAACATTTGCGCGCCGTGTATCGCTTCGGTCCCGCGGAGATCAACAATGTGACCGTCTTCGGTCCGGGGTCGGCGTCGAGTCGCAGTGACCAGATCAATCCGTTCTATATAGCGCCAGCGGGAGACCCCACGGCGACGCAACAGGTGATAACCTGGTCCGCGATCAGGCCCGGGAATGACTACGGAACGCAGGTGGCGAAAAATGACACGCTCTATCTTTACGGCGATGCCGAATACAGGCTGTCCGACAGCTGGACCGTGACTCTCAGCAATGCGTTCGGGCACAGCCGCAGCTACACGAACAACTACGGCCTTATCTGCACCGCCTGCGTATACGAAGCGCTGAACGGCACCACGGCCGCGAGCGGAGCACGTAGTCGCGTTACAAACGTCCCGTTGACGACGGCGAACGCGCTGGACGTCTGGCAACCCAATGGCGGGAGAACCTCGGCCGAGGTGCTGGCGTGACCGGCCCCCACCGAGTGGTCCGCTGGGATTGTTAGTGCATTGACGCGTCCATCGCCAGTGTTGGCCGCAGGTGGAGCGAAGCGGAACCGGCGGGCGACACTGGCGATGGAACGGCCTCCGGCGCCGGTGGTCGATATCCCAGCG
>NZ_NIWD01000004.1 GCF_002277025.1 Sphingopyxis sp. GW247-27LB | reverse complement strand
CCACGTTCAGGCGGCAGCAGCGGCCCAATCAGGTCCCACTCCGCATCCGACAAATCCCCGCGACCCATGACTGATCCTCAAAAAGCAGTCTTGAATCAGAAGGAGGAGGATTTGGGAATCCCTTTTGTCAACACGGCCTAATCAAGTTGGCGCGCGGTTGAAGCGCATTGAATCAGACGGGTTGGTTTCACCATTGGCTCGATCGTTACTCATCATTGACTGCCACTGCCAATTCGGTTGTTCGGTATTCTGTTAGGTCGTCAGTTGATAGGGCCCATAGGCTTCCTTCCGGGTCAGCACGACCCAGGCGATCCGGGCCAACTTGTTGGCAAGCGCCACGGAGACGACCCTGAACGGCTTTTTCTCCGAGAGTTTCCTGATCCAGTCGGCCATGGGCGTTGGCTTATCCTTGATGTGGCGCATGACGGCGGTGGCGCCGACGACGAGCAGTCGGCGCAGATATCGGTCTCCCTGCTTCGAGATGCCACCCAACCTGGTCTTGCCGCCGGTGGAGTGCTGCTGCGGAGTTAGGCCGAGCCAGGCGGCGAATTGCCTTCCCGACCGGAACTGATCGGGATCGGTGACGATAGCAGCGATCGCGGTTTGATCTGCCCCCTTCTGAGTGGTCCAAAATTGATGATATTTTGGACGACGAAGGAGATATAGAATGCCGAGCAAGAAGCATCGCCCGGAAGAGATTATCGGCAAGCTACGTGAGGCGGAGGTTGTGCTTGCGCAGGGCGCTACGACCGTACGACCG
>NZ_NIWD01000017.1 GCF_002277025.1 Sphingopyxis sp. GW247-27LB | reverse complement strand
CCCAGCGACCACGTTCAGGCGGCAGCAGCGGCCCAATCAGGTCCCACTCCGCATCCGACAAATCCCCGCGACCCATGACTGATCCTCAAAAAGCAGTCTTGAATCAGAAGGAGGAGGATTTGGGAATCCCTTTTGTCAACACGGCCTAGCCTCGGGATTGATCTTGGCGAGCGAGACTTCGGCGACGACAGTATATTCACTGAAGGTTGAACAGCCCATGTAATGATAAAGGGGCTGGCCATTGTACGAGAAGCGGGTGGTGCCATCGGGCATCAAACCCTTGCCCTGCGTTTCGCGGACAGCGACGCACAGGTTGGTCTTGCCCGACACGCAGAAGTCGCACTTGCCGCACTCGGCGGTGTAGAGCGGAATCACGTGATCGCCCGGCCTGACGCTGGTGACGCCTTCACCGACCTCGACAACAATGCCCGCGCCCTCGTGGCCTAGAACCACCGGGAAAACGCCCTCCGGATCACTGCCCGCCAGCGTGTACGCGTCGGTGTGGCACACACCGGTGTGCGTCACCCGGATGAGCACTTCACCCTTCCGGGGTGGGGCGACATCGATCTCGACGATTTCGAGTGGCTTGCCCGGCTCGAAGGCTACAGCGGCGCGAGATTTCATGTTGGGGTACCCTCGTTGATGGAACTTGATTGCCGGCGCGAGGTCCTTGCGTGATCGCAGATTTACAGACGTTCGCATACTGGCAGGGAGTACATTTATGATACTCCCTGCCAGTATACAAGAGGTGTCCCGTTGAGGATCTCGACCAAGGGAGCATCCAGCGGCTGGCTTCGCTTCGCAGACCTCCCTCGGGGTCCGGACCGCCCAAGTCTGCGCTCTGGGCCGGTTGGCTGGATACGAGGTTTTTGCTCTGACTGCGGGAGAGCACGGGCAAGAAGAAGATCGCTGAAATCGTTACTTAAGATATGTGCGCAGAATCTTCATTACGCCCTCCACGCCGTCATCGTGATCGCCACCCTCGCTTTTGACGGCCGGATCTTCGCCGACACCGAATGTTTCCCTAAGGTGACTCTCCATCACTTCTGCCATCAGTCCATTTGTCGCACCACGCATGGCGACAATTTGCTGCAGCAGGGGAGCGCAATCGGCCCCGGCTTCGATCGCGCGTTCCAGAGCGTCCGCCTGGCCCTTGATACGCCGCAAGCGTGTGATGGCTCGCTTCTTGTCCTCTGATGTATGTGGCATCGCGCTTTCCCGAGAAATCGCTCCAGCATACTATACAGGGGGGGAGTTTCAATCCTGCACACAGACTGGCGCTTCTGCAATCGGGCGAGGTTCTCTGGTCGGTTTCAAAATTCGCCCCCGATCGGGCAGGCATAGCCGCCATGTTGCCCTGAGACAGGTCTGGCACGCGGAGGAGGAGCGGTCATGCTCTCAAGCCTGCGCCACAAGCAACGACGGTATGGGCGCTGAGGGTCCGATCCTGTGTCCGGGAGGGGGGAGCCATCGCTCGCTCCCCCAGAATTGCCGGTCAGACCGTGACGACGACCTTGCCGATCTGGTCGTTCGATTCGAGGAAGCGGTGCGCGTCCTGGATGGCGTCGAGCGGGAAGGTGCGAGCGATCCGCGGCTTGAGCGCGCCCGATTCCAGTCCCGCCACGATGAACGCCTTGGCGCGATCGAGGGCGGCATCGTCCGAGACGATCTCGCTGTAGAGATAACCCTTGAGCGTGAGGCTCTTGCCCAGCACGGAGAACAACGGGAACGGCGTCGGCTCGCCGCTGAGCGCGCCATATTCGAGCAGGATGCCGCCGCGCGCCATGCTCGCGGTCAGCGGCTCGAACGACGGGCCTCCGACCGGATCGAGCACCACGCGCGCACCTGCACCATCGGTTATCTCCATCACCTTCGCTACCAGATCCTCTTCCCCGGTCGCGACGACATGATGTGCACCGGCATCAAGCAGGGCCTGGCGCTTGGCGCCGGAACGCGTCGTCGCGATCACCGTGGCGCCGACCATCCGCGCAATCTGGAAGGCAGCAAGGCCGACGCTGCTGGAAGCAGCCGTGACGATGACGAAATCGCCCTCGCCGAGCTTCGCCTGCTCCACCAGCGCACCCCAGGCGGTGACATACTGCATCCACACGGCCGCCGCTTCCTCGAACGACAGCGCCGCCGGATGCTTGACGACGAGGCGGGCGGGCACGTTGGCGACCTCGCCATAGGTGCCCCAGCGCGCGATATCGAGCGGGGGGATGACGCTGACGGCTTCGCCTTCCGCAAACCCGGTCAAGTCCGCGCCGACCTTAACGACGGTGCCGGCAGCCTCATAGCCAAGGCGACTCGGGAACTCGGCTTCCTGAAGGTAGGCATGATTGCGGAACATCACCTCGGCGCGGTTTATGCCTATCGCCTTCACCGCGATCTGCACTTCGTCGGCTGCGGGCGCGGGCACTGCCACATCTTCAATCCTGAGGACGCTGGCGTCGCCATATTCGTGGATACGGACGATGCGGCTCATGGGACACTCCTTGATTATTGAATGATCGTTCTGTATCGGTGTGGGCCACCAGTTTCAAGATATTATTTATCGATCATTCCATATCGGGCACCAGACATGACAGAGACGAAAGCTCGCCGCGGCGCAGGTCGCCCTCGCGCGTTCGACACTGACGCTGCCCTCGACAAGGCGGTACGGCTGTTCTGGCAGCGCGGCTACGAGGCGACATCGATGGCCGATCTGGTGGCGGAGACTGGCGTCGCCGCCGCCAGTCTTTACGCAGCGTTTGACAACAAGGCGGGGCTGTTCGCGGCGGTGATCGAGCGCTACGCCGCGACGTTCAGCGTCCACCTCTATGCACCCATCAACGATCCGGCGTTGTCCACCTACGATGCCGTCAAAGGCCTGCTGGAACGAGCGGCGTCATCGTTCTCGGAACCCGGAACGCCGGCCGGCTGCTTCATGTATTCGGCAGCGGCAGCCGTTTCGCCGGCGTCCGCCGCCATCGCATGCCTGCTGCGCGACAAGCGTATCGCGGCGGAGGCCCTCCTGATCGAGCGTCTGCATCGCGGCGCCGCGCAGGGCGAGCTTGCGGCCGATGCCGATCCGGCCGTCCTAGGCAAATTCATCAATACGGTCATGGAAGGCATGTCCGTTCAGGCGCGCGACGGCGCTACGATCAACGAACTGCTCTCCATCGCCAAAATGGCACTCGATCGATGGCCGGCTGCGGTATGATCGTCACGTGGTGGTCATCTGCCAATCCGCCTCCCGCCACCGAACAGTCGAACTCATCTCATAGGACGAAAGCACATGAAACACGTGACATTGCCAGGCGGGGAAGTGGTTTCTTCAATGGGTCAAGGCACCTGGAAGATGGGCGAACGTGCCGAGCGCCGATCCGATGAGATCGCCGCGCTACGCGCCGGTGTCGAACTGGGTATGACGCTCATCGATACCGCCGAAATGTATGGCGATGGCGCGGCGGAATCGCTGATATGCGAGGCGCTGGGCAGCGTTCGCGGCCAGTTGTTCCTCGTCAGCAAGGCATATCCACAGAATGCATCGCGCTCCCGCCTTGCCGGTGCGTGCGAGGCGAGCCTGAAGCGGCTCGGCACCGACCGGCTCGACCTCTACCTTCTCCACTGGCGGGGATCGGTGCCGCTCACCGAAACAGTAGAGGCTTTGGAGGCGCTCAAATCGGCAGGAAAGATCCGGCACTGGGGTGTCAGCAATCTCGATACCGATGATATGGACGAGCTTGTCGCTGCCGGCGGCGGTGGCTGCGTAACCGATCAGATTCTCTACAATCTGGTCCGCCGAGGCCCGGAATTAGACCTTTTGCCGTGGCTCAGCGATCATAAAATACCGGTTATGGCGTATAGTCCGGTCGAGCAGGGACGACTTTCCACGCACCCCGCTCTCGACAAGATTGCAGCCGAGGTTGGCGCAACCCCTGTGCAGGTCGCACTTTCGTGGACGTTGCGGCACGATGGCCTCATCGCCATCCCGAAAGCGAGTTCAGTCGCATATGTTCGGGAGAACCGCGCGGCCGCCCATATCGTTCTTTCCGACGCTCAGCTTGCGACACTCGACGCGGCATTTCCCAGGCCACGCGACCGCCGTCCACTCGAGATGCTTTAGCGTCGGATGGCGATATTATCGCTCGAAGGAACAGGACGCAAACCGGATCGGCGGTAGGCGCGCAGCGGTGCGGCGATCGGACCAGTGTCGAAACCGCTATCGAGTAGGTGCTGCGCGACTGGCGGTCCGAGAACCAGGCCTATCGCGCCCCTGGACCCAATCTGCTTTTAGCCTCCACGAATAACCGTCTGACCGTTCCTACCGTCTATGAGGCGTATCCGAGTTGGCAGGGCAGCCAAGGGCGTCATTCTTGTCCATCGGGCGCTCTGGATCGAAGCTCGGCCGGCCTAGCTGTCAGCACGACACCGCGCTGCCCGAGTTTCAAGAGGACGGTCAACAATCGGCCCAAAAAAGGTTGCACAGCTCTAGCGTTTCTAACTCGGCCAATCGCGGCCGAGGAGACGAACGATGGGATACTCAAGATTTGACCCTGCTGTGCGAGCTCGCGCAGCGTGGAACGCCGGAAAGAACGTGGGCACTAAGCGCCCCCTCACGCAAAAGCAGATTTGGGCAATCCGCTTCCACCTCGACCGCGAGGGGAGGTTGAGGGATAAGGCCCTTTTCGATCTCGCAATCGACAGCAAACTGCGAGGCTGCGATTTGGTTAAGATCAAGATCGGCGACGTCGTGGCCGGGGCTGACATTCGAAACCGCGCGACTGTTGTTCAGCAGAAGACCAATCGACCGGTCCAATTCGAAATTACCGCAGACGTTCGGGCCACTCTGATTGCCTGGCTGGAGCGGCGGGGTGGATCCGTGAACGAGTATCTCTTCCCAAGACGCGTCAATCATCAAGGCCATATGAGCACGCGTCAATATGCGCGCTTGGTCGACGAGTGGGTGCCGCGGAACGCGAATGACGTGACCCCCTGGTTTCCACCAGCCGGGATTAGAGCCCAGCGGCTTTTGCACTGCTACCCAACCTTGGACCACGCGGGTCTAGAGTTTTCCGCCTTACTCACATCTGGTGGGCTGGTTGCACCGGCTGAGTTTGCCAGCCGTATCGGGGGGATATTCCCGATCGCGCTGTGCGGTCGCTCTTCGTTGTAGTGTC
>NZ_NIWD01000012.1 GCF_002277025.1 Sphingopyxis sp. GW247-27LB | reverse complement strand
GACACTACAACGAAGAGCGACCGCACAGCGCGATCGGGAATATCCCCCCGATACGGCTGGCAAACTCAGCCGGTGCAACCAGCCCACCAGATGTGAGTAAGGCGGAAAACTCTAGACCCGCGTGGTCCAAGGTTGGGTAGCAGTGCAATTCGAGGGGCAGGAGCCAATGTGCCTCCCATATCGCTCGCGCGAGACGCAAGTTTCCGCAGTGCGCACGCCGGACGTATCTCACACCCATTCCTCGCCCAAGACTGCAATTGGCGCATGAAATCGGCGTCGGAGGGCCTGCTACTGGCCCTCCGACGCCGCGATTTTCATGCGGTATAATTTTTCCCGATCGATTGGGACAGCTAAAGCATTAGAATTTTGCGCCGATCGCGACACCATAACGCCGCGGATCAAGCGTGTAGATATTTGTAAAATTACCGGAAGATGCATCGGTGACATAAAGTCCGGTAACTGAGTTGCTATCGAAGATATTCTGAACGAACCCCCGGACAAACCAGCGCTCGTCGGCACCATTCAACTGCAAAACTGCATTAGCCTGTACGAAAGGTTGGATGCGATTAATTCTGCCGTTGAAGATATTGCCATATTGCTTTCCGGTCATGGAAATGTCGACGCGGGGGACGAGTGTCATACCATTCCCGACCTCTGCCGTGTACTGCACGCCCATCGAGACCTTGACATTCGGCGCTTGCGGCAATGTGTTGCCCTTGATGTTAACCTCGACGCCAGGACTCAATACCTGGATCCCGCTGTTCGCAGGGATAGCGCTCGCGAGGACACCGCAAATGCCGAACGCGCCGCTGGAGGCGATATTGCCGTCCGAAGGAAATTCCTGCGGTGCGCGAAGGCCGAGAGCCGCATTTACGCCCGCAACGAACGCATCAGCAACGCCAGGCGCAGGTCCCGTGACAGCGCAGTGCGCACCATTGCTGATGTCCTTGATAATCACGGCATCAGGATCCCCGCCGCCCGGATCACGCGGATTGGAGAAGAATTGATCGCCGGCGACCTTGGCATTGAGATAGCTGAAGGACAGATTGATAAGCCAGTTCGGGTCCGGCCTGATGACAGACTCCAGTTCGACACCCCAGATATTGGCGTCAACCGTGTCATTCACGGACGTTCTTGCCACGATGCGGCTGAGCTGCAGTCCACTATATTTGTAGTAAAATGCGGTGGCATTGAGTTGTAACGCGCCGTTTGCGAAGACGTTCTTGGAGCCGATCTCGAAGGCATCGATCGTTTCAGAGCCGAAACTCTCGCTGACGGCGAAAATCGGAGAAAGCGGAGGATTGATCCCGCCGGATTTGTAACCCCTAGAATAAGATGCATAGAGTGAATTGTCCGGCGTAACCTCGAAGGCCAGAACTGCTCGTCCGGTAATTTCGTCGAAGCTTACTTCGCGAAACTGGGCGAGCTGTTGGCCCGGCGTCCCCGGGTCGGCATCGAAAAGCCCAGACGGCCCGGTGAGGGGCGTTATCGGGGTATCGAACGGATCTCCATCATTGGCATAAGGGTTCAGGAAACTGATCAGCGTCGTACGCGCCGTCACATCCTTCTTGTCATTATTGTAACGCAGCCCCCCGGTCAACGTCAGCCGGTCGCTTAGATCGAAATAGACCTCGCCGAAAATGCCATAGCTCTCTAGATTCGATTCCAGCGAGTTGTTCCGATACATCGACGTCGCGAAATAGGATGGCGGAAGGCCGCCCGACAAGGAGCCGAATGAACCCAATACGGCACTGGCGTAATCGAGCGCAAACGAGTTCACATAATAGCTATTGTCGGTGGTTTTCGATTTCGCGTAAATTCCGCCCAACAGGAAATTGAACGGCCCGTCGAAGTCACTCGTGAGGATGAGCTCTCCGCTCCACGATTCGCGTTGTTCCGAAGATCGATCGAAAGAAAGCGGCGTTTCGGAACACAGCGAGTTCCCTTCGAAAGCGCCTCTGCTTCCATCATCATTATCCGACGTGCACAGCACGCCCTGCGGACCGTCCGGGATTAGAGCGCCGGCAATCGGCGAAAAATAGGCCGAAGAGCCGGGAATGAAGGCTGGCGCCGGCGGAGCAAGACCTGTCGGTAATCCGTTAGCCGCAAAAAAGTCCAACGTATTGAGCGCCGGGGCGAAACCGGCACGGCTTTGAATTCCAAGAAAATAGTCCTGCCTGGAATCGACTTCAGTATCCTGATAAATGCCGGTGGCCGTCAGGGTCATCGCGCCGAATTTTTGCTCAAGGCGCGCCTGCACCTGTAGCTCTTCGGCAAAATAGAAAGGGGTATAGGCCGTGTTGACGACACGCACATCGCCAGGCTCCTGAAACCCGGAAAACCCATCAGGGCCATAAAGGCTGCCGAGGCCGAGCACGGCGGGAATGCCCTGAATGGCGAAGAACTCGGATGAACTGAGCGTCGCACCGACCGTTGAATTTGCGTTCGTGGTATCGAAATCACGTCGATTGTTCAGGCATCCGAGCACGCCCAATGGATCGCGTTGGCACGTTTGTTTCTGGTTTCTGAGGCGCGTGTCCTTTTCCCGGAAATAATAGCCCATGAGATCGATCGTCGTATCAGGACCGGGTTCGAAACGAAGGGAGCCTCGCAACGCATAGAGGTCCCGAGCGTCG
Source organism: Sphingopyxis sp. GW247-27LB (assembly GCF_002277025.1). Classification (GTDB taxonomy): domain Bacteria; phylum Pseudomonadota; class Alphaproteobacteria; order Sphingomonadales; family Sphingomonadaceae; genus Sphingopyxis. Next base: position 3,116 of record NZ_NIWD01000012.1, on the reverse strand, counting down.
ATGTCCGATCCATCATAGAGATTCGTCGTATAACCGTCGCGGTTCACATATATGCCCGCCAGCCTCACGCCGATCATATCCCCGATCGGGACGTTGACCATGCCACGCGCTTCGATGCTGTTGAAATTGCCATACTCGAATTGCGCTTCAGCCTCGAAACGGGAGAGTTTGGGTTTCGCGGTCACAACATTCACGACCCCGGAGGTCGCATTCCGGCCGAACAGGGTGCCTTGAGGTCCGCGAAGGACTTCAATCCTTTCCAGATCGAAATATTCGGTCTCGAACAGGCGTGTTCCGAACAAGGGGGATCCATTGACATGGATTGCGGTCGCAGCATCGCAGGTGACGCCGACGCACAGGTCGCCAACGCCGCGAATAGTGAATGAAGCTGAGGTGAAATTGCCTTTCGAGAAAGATACATTGGGCAGCGTCAGCTGTAGATCCGAGGCATTTTCGATCTGCTGGCTTTCAAGCGCCTCAGCGCTGAATGCGCTGACAGCGATCGGTACGTCTTGCAAGCTTTGCGCCTGACGTTGCGCTGTCACGACGATGACATTGTCACCGCCATCTGGCTCTTCGGCTATGACTTCCTGAGCATTTGAGACCTGTGGCAACGCCATCACGACGGCGCTTGCCAACCAATAGGCTTTCTTATTCATCACCCTATCTCTCCCTGTCTCGATTTTTTCGTTTCTTGCGCGAACCCGTCCTTGTCCCCGATTGTCGATGTTCAAAAATGGGGCAGCTCGCCGAGCTGCCCCGAGTTTGAGGAGTGGCCAGAAGGAGATTTCCGGAGAGGAAAAGATTCTCGCCGCTCGGCTGGAAGATGAGCAGTTTTTCGGCATTTGGTAAAGAACTTTATTATGGCACTTTATTATTTTGCTCGGGGCGGTGGGAGGTGTGCCATCTCAGATCCGAAGATATCAGTTTATACATCCGATGCTTGCTGTCAGCGCTTCAGCCTTGGCGCGGTCGAGCGCGCGCCGACGACTTTTGGATGCGGCTGCGGTACGGCATGCCCGATCCGGAGCGCATGACCCGCGTGGTCGAAAGTTGGATAGCAGTGCAAAAGGCCGGGCTCTGATCCCGGCTGGTGGAAACCAGGGGGTCAGGTCAGTTCACCTATTCCTTCCCGTTCAATTTAGAGTCATCAAGATCGTATTAACCACGTCACGGTCCCTGCCGGGCAGGGCTTTCACGTGGGGGCATCCATGACCAGAACCAAACCATCCCTTAAGTCAGCTATCCTGTTGGCCAAATAGGATCAAGGCGACCGGCGCACCAATTTACCTCGTGACTGAGCCATGTGCGCGCGAAAACCGTCACCACTTCGATGGGGATTCGACATGACATTGCCATTTCACATGCCGTCCACAATCCGCCTTTCGGGTGTAGGTCTTGCCGCTTGTGCGATTGCCACGATTGCTGCCGCAAGTGCGCAGGCGCTACCACTATCCAGCTTCAAGGATCAGGGCGTCGACCATATCTTTGGCAGCTACGCCCCGCGCGGCGACTGCTCAAAGGAACCGCGCGTAACCATCGATGAAAAGGGCATGACGTTCCGCGCCAATGGTCGGGAAATAAAGCCCCCTCGGGTGGAATATGCTCTCACCTTCATGGGCCAGAGCTATGACGGCATCATGGCAGTATTTTTTCCCTTTCCAGTTAGCAGCAATGATTTTGGTCGGGTTCTCATGTATGTGAACGACGACGAGAAGCGCGGTGTCATCCGCTTTGAATCCGATCTGCCGCGCGGCCAACGCCCGGCTTCTTTCCATGCGGCCTTCACGGGTGGCGGCCCGTTCACGCTCTGCCAGGGCAGCGCTCTTGCTGGCACGCCACTGCCGCCACGGCCTGAGCCGGCGGTGGCCGTGCAAGGCATTCCAGCGGAATGGACCAATCTCGCCAGCCTCGTCGGCAAATATCCGGGAAGCTACGCCAAGGACAATATCGACCTGTTCGATAAGGGTACCTTGGCTGCGGCATTGAAGGCCCGGATGGGGCCGAAGATGGCTGCGCTGCGGACCAATCTCTCAGCCGTCTCGCCATTGCAGCGGGCTGGGAACTATTACTATCTTTCCGGCAATGCGCAGCATCAGGGCGGTGTGGAGCAGGCCTATATAATAATAGACCCGGCGCGCCGTGCGGTGCAGGTGGGCCTTTGGGAGCGCGGCAAGCTAACAGTTTATCCGTCTGCTTCGGGCGTTAGGCTGCCGATTGCGCCGGAAATCAAGACGCTGTTGGACAAAAGCCCGCCCGAAACGGCAGTGCCGCTTCCCGGTACACCCTGGGAAGTTGTACCGGTGCAAGGTCGCGCGCCCATGGCTTATGTGAGCGCCGCGGCATCGCCCAACATCGAAGCCCTCAGTCTCTATTGTGAAGGCGGAAAGCCCTACATGGCGATGCTGCTCAACAAGCCCTCCGCCGACAATGCGATGACGATGACGTGGAACTTCTCCGGTCGGCTCGTTAGCATATCCGTTCAGCGCGCCAATGCGAACGGCACTCAATGGATCGGCGGCGTGACGGGTACGCAACTTGTTCCCCTGCTCATGCAGCAAAGCGGGACGGTGATGCTACGTATCAACGGGCGGCTGGAAGGCGAAGCCTCGCTCAGCAATTCAATTGCAGTGCTGCGCGATACCCTGCGGGGATGCGTGCGGCTCTGACCTGTGAGAACGGCGCCGCCTCCATTTCAGGTGCTCTGCCACCTGAATTCTGGACCAGTTGCGGTTAGAGTTTTCCGCCGTAGATATCATTGGCTGGGCGAGGAGTTAGAGCGGGATGACATTTGGCTGATTCAAAGGGGATTCTTTTTTGGGCGGTTTTCTGATTCATATGTGGACGCCCCCTATGGCAAGGGCTTTGTGGTCGCGATGGCTTTGATCGGTTGCTTTCATATGTCCGGCCTGTTTGTGCGGCGTTTTGAGTGCCGCTGGCCTTGATGGAAATCCGCCGGTGAGGTCCCTAGGCCGCGTTGACAAAAGACTTCAGCCATAGCCGCGTGGCGGCGAGGTTTAGGAAGCTCTCGAACGAGAGAAGGGTTTTGTCATATCGAGTGGCGATGCGTCGTTGCTGTTTGAGCTTTCCGAACATGCGCTCGACGCGGTTGCGGT
>NZ_NIWD01000010.1 GCF_002277025.1 Sphingopyxis sp. GW247-27LB | reverse complement strand
GTCCGCTATCGTGCACGTCCGCTTTTCGGCAGCACCTGGCTTCCCCACAATCAGACCAAAACAGCTTTCCCCATAGCTTAGCTCATGACCACCGCGGTTCGGGCATCGAAGACTTTCCGACGCCTAGCGGCGTCCGAAACTCTCAACGTTTCCAGCCTGTCGGCTTTCGGACTGAAAATGAAAGAAGCAGACATTGAGCTTCGCCAAAGCGTCGTCCTTGCGAAAACCGACATTGGTCTGTGCTGGCCGACGGCGGCTAGCCGGCAGGAGGCCGGGCAGACGGATCGATCGAACCGAATAGCGTTTCCAGCAGCGGGCATTCCGGGGTCTTGCCATCCGCGCATCGCACGACGGTTTCGGCAAGCACCGACTCCATGGCCTGAAGATCCGCGATCTTGGTACGAATGTCGGTCAGATGGACCACGGCGACCTCGCGCGCTTCGGTGCATGGGCGATCGCGGTCCTCGGCCAGCCGAAGCAGCGCGCGGATCTCGTCCAGCGTGAAGCCCAGTTCCCGCGCGCGCCGCACAAAGCCGAGCCGCATGAGATGACCATAGCCATAGAGCCGGTGACCGCCGTCGCTGCGCGCAGGCGCGGAGAGCAGGCCAATTTTCTCATAATAGCGGATCGTCTCGATGTTGCATCCGGTGCGCCGCGACAGTGCTCCGATGGGGAGCCGGGGCGCTGTGTCCTGCAGATTTTTCCGATCCATGCTGAAATACCTCTTGAACCTGTAGCCGCTACAGATCCTATCTAGGGTCAACAACGTGATTCGGAGAACAGAAAATGACCCAGCCGAAAACGGCTTCCAGACGTGGTGCGTGGATAGCGATTGTTGGAGGAAGTCTGGGCGCGCTCGGCGCGGCCTCTTGCTGCATCGTCCCGCTAGTGCTCTTCACACTGGGCGTCAGTGGCGCATGGATCGGCAACCTGACCGCGCTCGCCCCCTATCAGCCCATCTTCCTGGCGGTGGCGATCGCCTTCCTGGCCGCCGGGTTCTGGCGGATCTATCGTCAGCCGCGCGTGGTCTGCGCCGAGGGCGAGTGCGGCACGCCTTCCTCCAACCGCTTGGCAAAGACGGCCTTGTGGCTTGCAACGGCGCTGATCGGACTCGCCGTCCTCTTCCCCTATCTCGCCCCCCTATTCCTCGACCTTTGAACAAGGAGACCATGATGAAGAAGCTTACCCTGTTCGCGGCCGCGGCTGCGCTGTTCGCATCCGGGCCGGCCTTTGCCGCAATCCGGACCACCACCTTGGCGGTCGAGAACATGACCTGCGTGACCTGCGCTCCCACCGTCAAAAAGAGCCTGTCGCGCGTACCCGGCGTGACCGCTGTCGAAGTGTCGGCCAAAACGCATACCGCGACGGTCACCTATGACGACGCCAAGACCAGCACCGCGGCGTTGATCGCGGCGACCACCAACGCTGGCTACCCTTCCCGAGTCCGCAAGTGAAAGTCGTATCATGAGTGATTGCTGCAATCGGGGCGACGGCTCTCAGGCCAAGAAGTACGACCTTATCGTCGTGGGCGGCGGCTCGGCTGGGTTCTCGGCCGCGATTACCGCGGCGGAGCAAGGAGCCCAAGTCGCCGTTATCGGTGCCGGCACCATCGGCGGAACCTGCGTCAACGTCGGCTGCGTTCCTTCCAAGGCGCTGATCCGCGCGGTCGAGAGCATTCACCACGCGAATGCCGCGCCGATGCGGTTCAACGGTGTCGAGGCCGGGGCACGAATGGCCGATTGGGGCAAGGTGATCGCCGAAAAGGACTCGCTCGTCTCGGGCCTTCGTCAGGCGAAATATGCGGATCTCCTGCCTCTCTACAATAATATCGCCTACCATGAAGGCACGGCGCGGCTCGTCGAAAATGGCGTCGAGGCCGGTGGAAGGCGGTTCACCGCTGACCGGATCGTGATTGCGACAGGTACGCGTCCGGCGGTGCCGGCTATCCCGGGCCTTCCGGACGTCGATGCGCTCGACAGCACTACCGCGCTCGACCTGACCGAGTTGCCGAAATCGATGATCGTCCTCGGGGGCGGCTATATCGGTGTGGAACTCGCCCAGATGTTCTCCCGCGCCGGCGTCGACGTGACGCTCGTTTTCCGCAGCCGCCTTCTCCCCGATATGGAGCCGGAGATCGGTGCCGCGCTGACCGACTATCTTTCGAGCGAAGGCATCACGGTTCTGGGCGACCTCGCCTATCAGTCGGCCCACAAGACGGCGGAAGGGGGCACTGCGCTCACCGTCCTGCGCAACGGGGTCGCCGAAACCATCGTCGCGGAGCGCCTTCTCGTAGCGACCGGGCGCGCCCCGAATGTGGAGGACCTCGGTCTCATCGAGGCAGGGGTGAAGCAGACGCTCAGCGGTGCCATCATTGTCGATGACCATATGCGAACCTCGGTGCGCGGCGTCTATGCCGCCGGCGATGTGACGGGCCGAGACCAGTTCGTTTACATGGCAGCCTATGGCGCAAAGATCGCCGCCAAGAACGCCTTGAACGGCGATAGCCTGCGGTACGACAATTCGGCCATGCCGGCCGTCGTATTCAGCGATCCGCAGGTAGCCAGTGTCGGCTTCACCGAAGCGCAGGCTATCGCGGCAGGATATGCAACGCGAACCTCGACCCTCCCGCTCGAGAATGTTCCGCGCGCATTGGCGGCTCGCGACACGCGCGGCCTGATCAAGCTGGTTGCGGATGGCCGGACCCGCAAACTGCTGGGCGCGCATATCTTGGCGCCGGAAGGTGCGGACAGTATCCAGACCGCCGCCATGGCGATCCGCTGCGGCCTCACGATCGACGATCTGGCGGAGATGATCTTCCCCTATCTGACCACGGTCGAAGGACTGAAGCTGGCTGCGCAGACATTCGATCGGGATGTGAAAAGGCTGTCCTGCTGTGCAGGATAAGATTGCTCGGTCGCGTCGCGGCGGTGAGATGACATGAGTAGCCCGCGCGGTTCCGATCCCGCCAGCGGCGCCGGGGATTGGTCGGGTAACTGGCGCACGCTTGTCGGGCTCTGGGCTATTCCCGGCCTAGCCATGCTGGCCGCCATGTGGCTGGAACCTACGCCCCGCGCGGTCATCTGGACCGTCATGCTGGCCTCCATGGGTGCGGCTTGTATCATGAACGCCAGACGGTGCGGCCGGACTCATTGCCGTTTCACCGGACCGTTCCTGATTGGGATGGCGATACTGGTCGTCGCCTACGCGATTGGGATGCTGCCGCTGGGGCCACATGGCTGGGGTATTCTGGGCGGAGTCACGCTTGGCGGGTTTGCCGCTCTGTGGTGGGGCAGCGAACGGGCATGGGGCAAGTTCTCGCGTTCCAAAGATAAGGGCGTTTCTCGCAGCTGTTAGGTTTCGTGGGAGATCGGACGTCCGGCCACTGCTATAATGGCCCATTTGCGAACGACTGGTTTTGGGCCACGCGTCGCTGGCGGTGAATGGCCGGGCTTGGGCGCAAAGCCGATGTTCCGCACGCCGAGACGATCCCGGAATTTAATCCTTACCCGGGGCTCCGGCGAGCGGGGAAGATGAACGGCACGAACTTGTGTCCGCGGTTGTCAGTCCAGCGGAGCATTCGACAGCCGCATATCTTCGCTTTCCGTCACGAAGACCGAGAGATATTCTCCCGTGGGATTCCGCGTCGTGCCGGTCGGGTGACGATGTCGAAGCTATGGGCGGCCGACCAGCGGATCGGCCCCTCATCACCGCGGCTCGACCTGGGCCTGAAGTGCCGATTTCCGGAATTCGGCGAGTTCGGCTTCGACGAACTGCCGCGTCGCATCGAAGCCGTCGAAGAGATCATAGAGCGGCGTCAGGATTCGGTGCACGACATCGCCGAAATCATTCATCAACTCGATGATGCTCGTTGATGTCGCGAGCTTGACCGCATTGGTGCGGCTGCGATGCGTTTCCGCGACCGGCCGACGACGAAGCGGTGCCGCCCAGGTTACAAGCTCGCGGCCTTCCAGCCCCGTATAGCGGCTTTCGAACTGAATGGGCGCCTCAAGATCGAGATCGAGCGCCTTCGCGAGGTTGAGGATATGGACAAAAACCTCGGCGGTCCGCCAAACCGGAAGGGTGAGATCGAAGATCGTGCCCGGCTCGAGATTGCCCGAGCCGTCTTCCTGATAGCCGCGCTGGAGATAGGCCTTGAGATCGCCGGTCACCTGCCAGAAGTCGCTATGCGCCGCGTCGCGGAACACACGATCGGCGTCGGGGTTGCCGATCCAGCACTCGATAAGAGCATCGCGGATTACGGGCCGGATATTGTCTTTCGTCGGCACCCAGAAAGGCGACCAGCCCGAGGTCGACGGGAGGTCCTGGAGCTGCTTGCGCAGCGACCCGAGCGGCAACTCGATTTCGCCGTCCGCGATCGCATACGCATAGGTGACATGGCCGAGCGACTGGCGCGAGGGATGCGCGGGCGGCAGCGGCTCAACGAGCTCGGACCAGCGCTGGCGCGCCGCGCGTACGAAGGCCGCCAGACTGCCGGGCGCACTCGGCAGGGTCACCATGCCGAGTGCGCCAAGTATGTCGAAGACCTTTTCAAGGCGCAGCCTGATATCGCCCCGCTCGAACGCGTTGACGGTCGGCATGCTCACCCCGGCGATCGCCGCGAGCGACTTTTGCGTATGTCCTTCTTCCTTGCGGCGGCGCACCGCCTCATCGACGAGCGCTTGCCAGTCGAGCGGCCAGTCGGTCATGCCAATATCCTCCGGCTATTCTCCTCGACGCCCGCTTTGAAGCGGGCGCGAAAATCACCTTCATCGACGCGGGCGGCGAAGCGAAGCGTCTTGGGATCGGTGAGCCGCTTGGCGAGCTCGCCGAGCGCCAAGTCGACCGCCGCTTTCGGCAAACCGATTTCGGCCCCGAAGGCTTCGACAATCGGGCGGCTGAGCGTGTCGAACTCGCGCTTCCTGCCGCCGATCTCGAGCGCCGTCTCGCGGTTGAAAGGATAAAGGAGTGTGTTCAGCAGATCATAGGCGGGGCTGAGACGCAGCCCTTCCGGCCGTTCGAGAAGCGAGAAATTCTTGAGATGCGCATCGGCATTGCCGAGCGCGAGATTGAAGACAACGAGCTTGAAATAACGGACGAGGTCGAGCCGCGCGCGCGATGAAAAATGGGCGATGACGCTCGCCGCCTCTTCATAGCTTGCGTCATATTTGCCGCCGAACTCAGGCCCACGCGGCTTGCCGAGGATTTGCGCGAAATCCTCGAGCCGGAGCCGTTCGCCATCGACACGATCGAAGCGCTCGACGAGAAGCGCAAGCCCCTCGATGCCCGCGACAACCGCTGGCTCGGCGCGCGTTACCTCATTCTCGCCCAATATCTCGCGCGCAAGCCGCAAGCTCAGCGCCTCATTCTGGACGAGCGTCGGTTCGTCATTATGGTTGAATTTGGCGATATGCGTTGCGGGATCGCTCGCCTCGACCGACGGGCGGAATGTCGCCTCATCCCGCCACGCGAGCAGCTTGCGCTGCACGCCCGAGATAGTGCGCGACGCGGTGACCGCGGCTTCCTCGGCGACGCTGCCATCGAGATGATGGACCGGCGCAATCCCGTCGGACGGCAATATGCCGACCGCGCCGATGCAGTCCGCGCCATATTGCAGCAATATCCCGAAATCATCCTGATCGGCGGCGCCGCCCGCACGCGCCTGCAAGCCGCGCAGCCACCCTTCCGGACCCAGATGCTCGAAAAAGGGAATCAACGCATCGCGGCTGACATGATCGCGCTTTGTCGCCGGCAACGCGCAGGCAATGTCGGCGGTCCAGCCGTCATCATAGGCGAAGTGACTGCCGCGTCCGGCCTCGCTGAGCAGCCCCGCGCGCGCGCCCTTATAGGTGACGATGGCTTCCCGGTCGGCGATTCGACTTCTCCGATCAAAATTGCTATGTTTTTCTCGTATCATGGCGATAAAAATAAAGCAATTTTGATTTTTATCGAATTTTTGTCCGGATATTTTCTCTATATAAATCCCATGAAAAGGATTAAATCATAGCGAACCCTTTGCGCGCCACGGCCGATAAAAATCAATTTTGACATAGATCTGTAGCGAAATGTGGAGATCGGCCAAACTTGATGCATGGGTGGCAAGGCCGGGGCATTCTTGGTCTGAAGGATCCCCATCCGCATTTGAAGACATACTCTTCATTCGGCCATCCTAGGGTGCCCGGTTCAACCATAGGGACCGGTTGGGCCGTTTATAGCTTCCGGGAAAAGCGACGCCTGCCAAAGCCTCCCGATCCGTTGGCGGCATCGAGGCCTCGAAGCCAAGCCCTCGCGCGCGCCAAGCGGAATCTCGCCGTTGGGGCGCTTGGTTCAAAAACCGCCCCCCTGCCGACTGCCATCACCGACGAGGCCGGTGACCTTCGCGGCCCTCTCCCGTGGCCGGACGAAAACCACCCCTCCTTGTCGCCGGTCTGCGGGTCTCCTCAGCCTAGTGCCATCAACCCCTGGCGGGGTTCGCCCTTCGCTCGCGCTCCGGTGACGGCGGCTGCCGGACCCTCCGGTTGGCGCCATCGGGGATGGTCCCCGACCAACCAAGGAGACAGGACATGGCCACCATCGCAAATCTCGTCGTGAAGTCCGACGGCAGCTTCGAGGGCAATCTCGCAACGCTCACGGTTTCGGCACCGATCGCGATCGTTCCCAATGGGCGCAAGATCAAGGACAGCGAGCCCGATTATCGTATCGTCAGTCGCAAGAATGGCTTCGAACTGGGCGCGGCGTGGACCCGCGAGTCGCAGAACAGCGGCGCCGAATATATCTCGGTCACGCTCTCGGCCCCCGAGTTCGGCACCATCTACGGCAACGTCGCCAACGCCCCCGGCGACGATCCGATGAAGAAGGTCATCATCTGGAACCCGCCGGCCTGACCCGCCGCGATGGCTCCGCCTTCGGGCGGGGCCATCGCCTTTACGCTTCACCATTATATCGGACGCGGGGCAATTCCGCTTCCAGCTGGGCGATACGTTCGCTGCAGAGCGTGTGAACGATCGCGCCAAGCTCTTCGACGCGCGCGGCGAGCCAGCGCAGTTCCTCGACGCCGATCCGATAATGTTTGGAATAGCGCGCCTTCACATAGGCTTCCTTGAGCTTCTCCCATCGCTTCTGATCGATGCGCCGCTCGCGCGGCCAGGCATCGACGAGCCGAAGATCGATCCGCTCGGCCTGAGTCCGGAGGAAGCCGAGATTATGGATGTCAAACGGCGTTCAAAAGGGACCCCCTATCGGCGTCGAAGAGGGACCCCCTTTTCGGATATGATGCCGGTTAGTTGAGGGTCGCCTTGCGCTGCGTGCGGCGGAGGGCGGGCGTAGCCCGACCGGAGGCGCGCGCAGCGCAA
>NZ_NIWD01000014.1 GCF_002277025.1 Sphingopyxis sp. GW247-27LB | reverse complement strand
GTCCGCTATCGTGCACGTCCGCTTTTCGGCAGCACCTGGCTTCCCCACAATCAGACCAAAACAGCTTTCCCCATAGCTTAGCTCATGACCACCGCGGTTCGGGCATCGAAGACTTTCCGACGCCTAGCGGCGTCCGAAACTCTCAACGATTGCGGCCTGTCCGGTCTTGGCTGCCGCTTCTCGAATGCAGACATTGCAGGCAGGCTCCGACCGAAGGATCTATATTCTCAAGCCAGCATCGATTGCTGGGCGAAGATTCCCGCCATCGCACCTTGCCATGATGCGGTGGTGACCGAAGGAAGTTGGGGATTGGTGAGATCACCCGCAGCGTAGATCCCGGGTATGCTGGTTTCGCGACGCTCGTCGACTTTGAGGACGATGCCGAGGGGCGTATCAACCGTGGCGAGTCCAAGCGATTCATGCAGGTTTGCGGACGGCTTGTTCTGCGGATGGGCGAATATGATGTCGACCGAAATCAGGGAACCGGTCTCGAGCGTGACGACGGCGCCATGATCCCCTTGATGAGCGATTGCGGCGATCCTGCCATCGACGACTGCGATGCCGCGGCGCGCCAGATCGGCCCGGATATCAGGAGCGATTTCGTGACCGTCGGTCAGGACAGTCAGCCTGTCGGTCCAGTCGAGGAACAGCCGCGCTTGGTTTTGTGACTGCGGGCCGGACCAGACAAGGCCCCAATGCCGGCCTGCGACCTCAAAGCCGTCGCAATAGGGGCAAGGCACGATGGACGTACCCCAGCTTTCGGCAAAGCCCGGAACATCTGGCATCTGATCGACAATGCCATAGCTCAATATGACACGCCGCGCCGCCAAGCTTTCGCCTTCGCCAGTGAGAACGGTGTAATCGTCGATGGCGCCGGAGATGCTGTCGGCTCGGGCGTTGACCAAGCTGATCGCCGGATAGCGCGCGAGCTGCTGCCGCGCCTCCGCAAGGATGTCCAACGGCGGCTTGTGATCGTGACCGAGCATGCCGTGCGAATGGCCGGCGAAGCGGTTGCGCGGCAGGCCGGTATCGAGAACGGTGACCTTGCGGCGAGCGCGACCGAGCTGCAGCGCGGCTGCAAGACCGGCAAAGCTGCCGCCGATGATGATGACGTCATCCATAGTGAGGCTCCGTGTTGTGAATGGAAGAGATTGGGTTGCTGTCCCGCAATATCGTCGAATGGTAGATGCCGAGACAAGCAGCGAGAAGGGATTTGGTATCGGCGAGAAAGTCGCCCATCCGGCAACGAAGCTGGAAGACGCACCCAACTCGTCGGCTCAGCCGGGCGCACTCGATGCATCCCAACCGCCGCCGAGCGCCCGAAAGGAGGCGATGGCGGCCCGCGCGGCAGCCGCTTTCGACTGGATCCCGGCATCGCGGCTCGCGAGAAGGCGCTGATCGGCGTCGAGCACATCGAGCAGGCTCGACACGCCGCCCTTATAGGCTGCGAGGGAGGATGCGCGGGCCTTGGTGAGCGAGGAGACGCCCTGGTCAAGGATTTGTGCGCGGGCCTGCTGCTTGACGAGCGCCGAGAAGGCATTCTCCACATCCTCGGAGGCTCTGAGCACGGTCAGGCGATAGGCGGCCAGCGCCTCGGCGTTGCGGCCACGCGCGGCGGCGATCTCGGCGTCGATGCGGCCGAAGTCGAACAGGCGCCACCGCAATCCGAGAACGCCGCTCGCCTGGGTGGCATTCCCGCCGAACAAGCCACCGACGCCCATCGTTGCCGTGCCGAGCAGGCCGCTGAGCGAAAATTTCGGATAATATTCGGAAACCGCGACCCCGATCCGCGCGTTCGATGCGGCCAAGGCTCGCTCGGCCGCGATGATGTCCGGCCGCCGGCGCAGCAAGGCGGCCGGGCCGCCCGCGCTCGACACCGCCGGAACGGCGGGGATGGGCGCGACCGCGGCAAGTTCGGGCCGGGTGGTGCCCGGCTGAAAACCGAGCAAGACGTCCAACGCGTTCATCGCGGCGTCGAGATTTTGCTCGAGCTCCGGGACGCCGGCCTTGACCTGAGCCAGGGCACCCTCGGCCTGGCGCAGCTGCAATTCGGCCGCCACGCCCTTGCGATACTGAAGCGCGATCAGATCGACCAGTTGCTGCTGGACCTCCGCCTGGTTGCGGGCGACGTCGAGCCGCGCCTGCAGGCTGCGGATCGCGACATAGGTGTCGGCGGTCTGCGCCGCGACGGCGAGCCTCGCGGCGGCCGCCCCCGCCGCAGATGCCTGCCAGTCGGCGCGCGCAGCGTCGCGGGCGGCGTCCTTGCCGCCGAAGAGATCGAGCTCCCAGCTCGCGCCGACGTTCAGCTCATAGCTCTGTGCCTCGCGGTCAAACCCGGGCAAAGCGCTGGCGATGCGGCCCTGCGGCGTCTCGAGCGACTGATAATTTTCGCTCGTCTGGCCGCTGACCTGTCCGGAAGGAAGAAGATCGGCCTTGGCGTGGCGCAGTGCGGCGCGCGCCTGCACGACGCGCGCACTCGCCTGCTGCAGATCGAGATTCTGCGCCAGCGCGCGCTCGACCAGGCTTGCCAGCAACGGATCGTCGAACGATCGCCACCAGTTCACCAGGTCGACCTCCGCCGCCTGGCCGGTGGCGGCCTCGACGGCGGGTCCGCCCATGAACGCCGGCGGCGCCACTACCTCCGGCGTCACATAGGACGGACCGACAGCACAGCCGCCGAGTAGCGCCGCGGCCGCGGCGGTGGTCAGGAACGAGGGAGAAATTCGCATCATCGGGCGTCCGGCAGCTGCTCATGAACCATTTCATGAGAGTGTGACCATTAACGTAATTGGTCATAATTTGTCAATCCGGTCATTTGACGCTATGAAGCCCGGTATGAAGACGCAGAGCAAGAACATCGCCACAACCCGCGGACCCGCGGAACATTCGGTGCGGGACCAGATCGTCAAGGCCGCGCGCGAATGCTTCGCACATTACGGCTATGACAAGACGACGGTGTCGGATCTCGCGCGCGAGATCGGCTTCTCCAAAGCCTATATCTACCGATTCTTCGAATCGAAGCAGGCGATCGGCGCAGCGATCTGCGGCGAGTGCGTGGATGACCTGTTCGACCAAGCCCGCGAAGCGGTGAACCAAGGGGAGGATGCGACCGACAAGCTGCGCAGATTTGCGAGAACCGTGACCTCCGCGACCGTCGAGCTGCTCTTCACCGATCGCAAGCTTTATGAGATCGCGGTCCATGCGTCGTCCGAAAAGTGGGAGGTCGTGCAGGCCTATACCGAGCGCCTGCAGGGCCTGCTCGAAGAGATATTGAAGGAAGGCCGCGAGAGCGGCGAGTTCGAGCGCAAGACGCCGCTCGACGAAACGCGCCGGTCGATCTTCTATGCCTTCAAACCTTTCTTCGATCCCGTTTTCCTCGAACGCAGCCTCGACCTCCTGCCCGATGCGCAGACCGAGGTCACCGGGCTGGTGCTGCGCAGTCTCGCACCCTGAGACCGACATGCTTGCATGTGACTAGTTGACATATTGGTCACTTGATGACATCTAGCTTCGCCTGAACAGGAGGAAGCTGCGTGTCATTATCGTCTTGCGCCCGAACGATCGGGATCCTTGCCCTCTCTGCCGGCGCGCTGGCCGGGTGCGGGAAATCGGACACCGATCCGCGCACCATGCCGCCGCTGGTACGGGTTGCTACTGCCGGCGCGACCGAGGGAAGCGCCCGCGAATTCACCGGCATCGTCGGCGCGCGGGTGCAGAGCGATCTCGGCTTTCGCGTCGGCGGCAAGGTGGTGGCGCGGTTGGTCAATGCAGGTCAGGCCGTCCGCCGCGGCCAGCCGCTGATGCGGATCGACCCGACCGACTATGCACTTGCCGCGCAGGCAGCGGCGGGCACGGTCGCGGCCGCGCGCGCCCGCGCGGTTCAGACCAGCGCCGAGGAGGCGCGCTACCGCGATCTGGTTTCGGCAGGCGCGGTCTCGGCGTCGGCTTATGACAAGGCGAAGGCCGACGCCCTTGCGGCGCGCGCGCAGCTTTCGGCAGCCGAGGCACAGGCGAACGCGAGCCGGAACGATACCGGCTATACGCTGTTGGTCGCCGACGCGGACGGTGTCGTCACCGAGACCCTGGCTGAGCCCGGGCAAGTCGTCGGTGCCGGTCAGACCGTTGTGCGGCTGGCACGGTCGGGCCCGCGCGAGGCGATCGTATCGCTTCCCGAGACCCTGCGTCCCGGCATCGGCACCGTGGCGGCGGCGGCGACCTACAGCGGCCTCGCCGGCCAAGCGACGCTTCGCCAGCTTGGCGATGCCGCCGACCCGGCGACTCGGACATTCGAGGCACGCTTTTCCCTCGCGGGCGCGCCCGCGGCAGCCCCGCTCGGTTCGACCATCACGATCAAGCTCGCCTCTCCCGGCACCAGGGATCTCCTCACTATCCCCCTTGGTGCAGTCGACGATCGCGGACGCACTCCGGGCGTCTGGGTCGTCGACCTCCGGGGAGGACCGAAGGTCCGCTTCCGGGCGATCAAGCTCGTCTCGATCGGCGAGGAAAGCGCGACCATCTCCGCCGGTCTCAAACCCGGCGAACGCTTCGTGGCGCTCGGCGCACACATGCTCCATCCGAACCAGTCGGTCCGCATTGCGGCGGGAGCGGTCCGTTGAGCGAGCCGGGCGACAAGAGCAGCCGGCTCAACCTGTCGGCGATCGCGGTTCGCGAACGGGCGGTCACGCTCTTCTTCATCATCGCGATCGGCCTTGCCGGGATCGTCGCCTTCCTGAGCCTCGGACGGGCCGAGGATCCGAGCTTCACGATCAAGCAGATGACCGTGGTGACCGCTTGGCCCGGCGCGACTGCGCAGGAAATGCAGGATCAGGTGGCCGAGCCGCTCGAGAAGCGCCTCCAGGAGCTGAGGTGGTACGACCGCAGCGAAACCTTCACCCGGCCCGGCCTCGCTTTCACCACCCTCGTGCTGCGCGACCAGGCACCGCCGTCCGAAGTGCAGTCGGAATTCTACCAGGCGCGCAAGAAAATCGAGGACGAAACCCCGAAATTGCCGCGGGGCGTCCTCGGCCCGTTCGTCAACGACGAATATGGCGACGTCACCTTCGCGCTCTATGCCCTGAAGGCGAAAGGCGAACCCCAGCGCGCACTCGCGCGCGAGGCGGAGACGCTGCGCCAGCGATTGCTGCACGTACCGGGCGTCAAGAAGGTCAATATCGTCGGCGAGCAGCCCGAGCGCATCTTCGTCGAGTTCGCCGAGGACCGGCTCGCAACACTCGGTGTCTCGCCGCGCGCGATCTTCGCGGCGCTCGCGCAGCAGAACCTGGTCACGCCGGCGGGGGCGATCGAGGCCAATGGGCCGCAGGTCCAGGTGCGGATCGACGGCGCGTTCGACGATCTGGAAAAGATCCGCGACCTGCCGGTGGTCGCGAACGGCAAGGCGCTGAGGCTCGCCGACGTCGCCGAGGTCCGGCGGGGCTATGAAGACCCGGCGACCTTCCTGATCCGCAGCGAGGGCGAACCCGCGCTCCTCCTCGGCGTGATCATGCGCGAGGGCTGGAACGGGCTCAACCTTGGCAAGTCCCTGAAAGCCGAGATCGCCGCCATCTCGTCCGAGTTGCCGCTCGGCATGTCGCTGACGCGGGTCACCGACCAGGCGGTGAACATATCGGCCGCCGTCGACCAGTTCATGCACACCTTTCTCGAAGCCCTCGCGATCGTGATGATCGTGAGCTTCATCGCGCTGGGCTGGCGCGTCGGTCTTGTCGTCGCGGGCGCGGTGCCGCTGACCCTCGCGATCACCCTCGTGATCATGTGGGCGACCGACCGGGTGCTCGATCGCATCACCCTCGGCTCGCTGATCCTCGCGCTCGGCCTCCTCGTCGACGATGCTATCATCGCGATCGAGATGATGGTCGTGAAAATGAAGGAAGGCTACGACCGCATCAAGGCGTCGGCCTATGCATGGAGCCATACCGCGGCACCCATGCTCGCCGGCACGCTGGTGACGGTGATCGGCCTGATGCCGGTCGGCTTCGCCCGCTCGACGGCGGGCGAATATGCCGGCAACATCTTCTGGGTCGTCGGCTTCGCCCTCATCGCCTCCTGGTTCGTAGCGGTCATTTTCACGCCCTATATGGGGGTCAAGCTCCTGCCCGTGATCAAGCCCGTCGAAGGCGGCCATGACGCGATCTACGAGACGCCGCGGTACCAGAAACTGCGCCGCTGGATCCGCTGGGCGGTCGAACATAACAGGAAGGTCGCCCTCGCCACGCTTGCCGCGCTCGTCGTCTCGGGGATGGGAATGGCGCTGGTGAAGAAGCAGTTCTTCCCGACCTCGGACCGGCCCGAAGTGCTCGTCGAAATCCAGATGCCAAAGGGCACGTCGATCGATCGGACGAGCGCGGCGACGAAAGAGGTGGAGGCGTGGATCAGGCGCCAGCCGGAGGCAAAGGTGGTCACGGCCTACATCGGACAGGGCGCACCGCGATTCTTCATGTCGCTGTCGCCCGAACTCCCCGATCCGTCCTTCGCCAAGATCATCGTTCTTACATCCTCCGAGGAAACACGCGATGCGATCAGGGACCGGCTGCGGAAAGCGGCGGCCGAGGGCCTGGCTCCGGCGGCCCGGGTTCGCGTGACCCAGCTCCTGTTCGGCCCGCCCTCGCCCTATCCGGTCGCGTTCCGGGTGAGCGGACCCGATGTCGGCAAGCTGCGCGACATTGCCGAGAAGGTCAGCGCGATCATGGTCGCCGACCCGATGATGCGCACCGTCAACACCGACTGGGGCGAACGGGTCCCGACGCTTCGCTTCGTCCTCGACCAGGATCGCCTCCGCGCGATCGGGCTTACCTCGTCCGACGTCGCCGAACAGCTTCAGTTCCTGCTCTCGGGCGTCACCGTGTCGCAGGTGCGCGAAGATATCAGGATGGTCGACGTAGTCGCCCGCTCGGGCGGTGAACAAAGGCTCGACCCCGCCCGGATCGGCGACTTCACGCTGATCACCGGAGACGGGCGGCGCGTGCCGGTCAGCCAGGTCGGCGAGCTCGAACTTCGCATGGAGGACCCGATCCTGCAGCGCCGCGACCGGGTGCCGACCATCACCGTACGGGGGGATATCGCCAACGGGCTGCAGCCACCCGACGTCTCGACGGCGATGCTGGAAAAGCTCCAGCCGGTCATCGACACGCTACCCTCGGGCTATCATATCGCGATGGGCGGCTCGATCGAGGAGGCCGGCAAGGCGAACGCCGCGCTGGCACCGATCTTTCCGATCATGATCCTGCTCATGATGATCGTCATCATACTCCAGGTCCGCCAGTTCTCCGCGATGGCGATCGTGCTCCTGACCGCACCGCTCGGCCTGATCGGCGTGGTCCCGATGCTGCTGCTGACCGGTCAGCCCTTCGGTTTCAACGCCATCCTCGGTCTCATAGCGCTCGCGGGCATATTGATGCGCAACACGCTGATCCTGATCGGGCAGATCGAGGATAACCGGCGCGAGGGACGAACGCCCTATGACGCGGTCGTCGAAGCGACGGTACAGCGCGCCCGCCCGGTGATCCTCACCGCGCTCGCCGCGGTGCTCGCCTTCGTCCCGCTCACCACCTCGGTGTTCTGGGGCTCGATGGCGTTCACATTGATCGGCGGCACGCTGGGCGGGACGATCCTCACTCTCGCCTTCCTGCCCGCGCTCTACTCGCTCTGGTACCGCATCCGCCCCGACGACGACCGCGAAGCTCCACAAGCAGCATCGGCATCGGCGTAGCGCATGACCGTGCGGCGAACCGGCAACCAGCCCAGCGGAACGCATCCACGACCAAAGGAGATAATGTCATGGCCTTAAGCGAAAAAATGGCCAGTCTCTGGCGAAATATTGTCCTGTTCGGCCAGGCGCTCGACCATGATCCTCAGTCCGAAATGGCACAAGAAATCGATCGGCTGGTCGCGGCGCAAAACAGCGATCGGGCCGCATTCACTGCCATCGCTTCGCGTGTCGACGCGCTGGCGGCCGAAGTTCGCGGCCTGTCGGAGCGAGTGGGCCGTGCCAGGTGAGCGCAGGACAAGCCCCTCGGCTGAGCGCCACCGGGGCTATCGCCTGCGGATCTCGCCTTGATCGCTAGCGCCGCTTCCGGTCCGCACGGACGCGGCGCGCGCACCGCCGCGCGGCTCGTCGAAGCAACGCTGCGCTGTCTCGCGCGCGATGGTTATTCGAGGCTCTCCGTCGATAGCATCGTCAGCGAAGCTGGCGTTTCGCGCGGCGCGCTGTTTCACCATTTCGAGACGAAGCAGGAGTTGGTGGCCGACGCAATGGCGACCTTCCTTGACCAGAGCGCCGAGAGGCTGAGCGATAATTATCAAGCGATCGGCGTCGATGAACGGCGAGGACCGGCGTCATTGGCCGCACTGACGGAAACGCTGCGGCAAGACTCCGAAGTCATTCTCGAGATCGCAGTCGCGCTACGGACCGATGACGAACTGCATGCGAGCGTCTCGCGCGCTCGTACGCATGCAAACCACGACGAAATCCAACTGAGTCATTTTTTCGAGGGTACGGCGGGCGCAGATGCGATCGGGCGCGCCGCCGCTCTTATTGCAATCAGCTGTGGAGCCCGCGCCTACGAAATTGTCACATCTGGTTCGACAAGCCAGGAACATAATGCCCGCAGAGGGTAGAACCCCGCCAAAGCATTAAGGCGGACGACGCACGATGGCCGATTTCGGACTGGCAGCTTTCGCGAAAGAGTTGAGATTTGCGGACATTTCGCCATTATGAAGATGCAACTCATCCTCATTATTTAGGTAGCTGACCTACGGCAACGGCCTCCATTTTACGCCGAGCAAATGCGGCATAATTGAGGTACCAATCAAATCGATGTGATGAGCGACGTCGTCCTACCAGCGCACACGCCATCGGATCGTCACGCGCGGGGCGTAACGGCTCCATCCGCGGCCGAGTTCGTTGCGAATATTGTCGATCACACGTCCCGATTCACGCCAGACATTCTCGACGGCGCGGGTGACCTCCCGTGCGGCATAGCCCGTTTCCGTCAACGTCGCGGTGACCGCTTCCCTGCTCAATCTGTAAAAGCCCTGCGCGATATAGTCGGCCGCTTCTTTCGCCCCGACGCCGGCATTGAAGAGGAAGCGCGCAACCTCGCGCGGCGCATCACGGAGCTGGCCGATGACTTCGGCGACGAGCTTGACGTCGTTCAGCATCGACTGGACCTCGGCGATCGTGCGATCCATGCCGTATCCGTTCATCAGGAAGATATCCGCCACCGTCCGGGCGGCGAAGCGCGGCTCGTCAAGATCGCATATCTTGTGGATCCATTCGACGACCTCGCGTTCGGCATAACCGCCCGCTTCCTGCAGCAGGTCCCTGAAATTGTCCCACCCCGCGCCAAAGCCCTTTTCGAGGATCAGATAAGCGTTGTTGATCTGATAGCCTGCCTCGCGGAGCGCCGCAGCCGCCTGCTTTGCGGTCTGGCTGAATGTGTGACGCAGTTCGTAACCGATCGCCTCAGCCAGCTCGGCGGTCTCGCGAAGAAATTCGATTGTCTCGTCGAGCACCGCTTGTAGCCAGACAACCGCCTGCTTGAGCGCCTCCAAAACCTGCTTTTCGACTTCCTTGCGGATCTTCTCGACAAGTCCCTGCATGTCGAGTGGATCGAAGTCGACCGGAAAGGCCAGTTTGATGGGTCCCAGCGCGGCGCGCACCTCGGCGCGGCCGGTGGCTCCATTCGGTTTTGCAATGATCTTCAGATCTGCATCGACCGAAGCGGCCTTGGCGATCCGGAACTTGCCGAACCCCCATTCGGCCTTGACGTCTACAGACATATGAATGCCCGCGGACAGCGTGACCGTGTCATGTTCGAGGGCTGCGGCGAAGCTCGTTTCGCCGATCGGCGGCGGGAGCTTCGCCTTGACGATGAAGTCGAGCGACCGATCGGAGAGCGCGCCGATCGCGTCGACCGCGGTCTGCCCGAAAAGTCGGACCTTGAGCGACGCCGCCGCCGAACGATTCTCGCCGTCGAGTTCGACCATGATCGCATTCTTGCCGACCTGGTTGCCCGAAAAGCCGCGTGGACTACCCTGCCCGCTGCCGCTGATCTCGATCACATTGCCGAGCTTGATCGGCGCGAACTGGAATTTGGCGCCGATCTTGTTGCCCGCGACGGCATTGACCTCGCCGTAGGTCTTGTATCCGAGCAGGCTGATGTTTGAATGTGCCCGAATGCCGGCGACGCTGGGAACACCACTCCGTGTGATGAGCCCCGGCTGTTTCGCGAAATAGATGTAGCTGTTCTCGAGAATGATTATGCGATCGAGAAAAGGCGGCAATGTCACCGTGAAGCCGGTCGCGAGGGTCGCGATATCCGAGAGGATGAGGCGGTTCGATTCGAGCTCGAACAGGTCGGGGATCATGTTCGGCGCACCGGTCGCATATTTGACAGCGAAGCCGCCGCCATTCCCCGAACCCGCGATGACGAAATCGCCTTCGATTCCGACCGCATAGCTGGCGAGCGTGCCGTCGAAGCTTGCGACGGCACGGGTGAGGGTCAGCGGCTTGAACAGCGCTTGGTCTATCTGGGGCACGAAGCGGCCGAGATCGATCCCGAACGACACACCTGTCGCCGTAAGTCGGATCATCGCCTGAAACGCCAGTTTCTGGCCGAAGAAGTCGAAAATACCCTCACCGGTGAACGCTATCGCCTGGGCGCCCTCGATCGCGATCGACTGGATGGTGAACTGAAGCAGCGGCCCGATCGGGACGACGATGCGCGTCCTGGTCGCAAAGCGGAGCGAGTCCGGAAAATTCGAGAGATAGAAGACCGTCTGGTCGAGCCCGAGATCCTTGAGGAGCCGCCCCCCAAGGCGGAACATATAGCCCCTGCCCGCCTCGACCACCGCTTCGCCAAGCTCTTGGCCCGGCGTGTCAATGCGGATTGCACCCGCAGCATCGGAGCTCAGCGAAAGCCAGAGGCCCTGCATAGGAACAGGCAGTGCCTTCAGCACGCGACCGAGGTCGCCGAGCATCGCCTGCGCCGCCGCAGGCGACACTGCGAATATGATGGTATAGCCGATCCCGCTTCCTGCGCGCCGGAAGCGCGCGTCGATGCCGATCTCGACCTTGCGGCTCGGATTATGGGGGATCGGAAGCTTGATGACCGAGGTGAACCGCACCGCAGCCTCCCCGTCCTCGAGCATCTGGAATTGCTGGAGTTTCAGGCTCGCGAGCCCGAAATACTCGGTTAGGATGCCCGCAAGGTCGGTGGCGATATCCCCGACCGCGATTTCCACGGCACCGCCCGCCGCGGCGACCAGTTGGTCGCGCAGGCTGTCGAACTCGGGACCGTTTAGCGACTTGCGCGTCATGGCTGCCTTTCCTCGCCCGGGCACGGCAGCGCCGCCCCTTTCGGACCTTGTTAGAGATTGCTGATGTCGGCGTATGTCACGCAAGCGTTCTTCGGCTCGTTGAACCAGAGGCACTGCGACCCGTGATCGATATGAAGAAGGTCGGATCCGGCGGTTGCGCACGGATATTCGATCACGGTGCGCTTGCGATCGAGACGAAAGAGCGACTGGCCGCCCTTCCCCGTGAACCAGATCGTCAAGTCGGTATAGACGAGCATCGAACGGATACCCGTCCCCGGCGGCAGCTTCACTTCAAGTATCTCGTCATAATCCTCGATGAACCCGATCACGTCGCGTCCCGGGTCCATGTAGATGAGATAATCGTTCGGTGCCCCCTTCACCATGAAGCCGGGCTTGCTGCGTCCGCCATCGAGGACGAGCGACCGGTCGCCGGTATCGTAGCCCGCATAGAAGCTCGTGAGCATCGATCCTGAAATCTGCCAAGTCAGATCGCGCGCCCAACCGATGGCATCGACGGTTGGGGTTCGCATCCGGAAGCGCCGGTTTTGTGCGAGATCGACGACGATGCCCGACTGGGTCGCAACGAGGCCGTAGCTGATATAGCCTTCGCTCGGACCGAGCATCGTCGGCGTCAGCCCGGGCTCGAGTTCGACCTCCTCGCGGAAGTTCCCAAAGTCGTCGATGAAGCCGATGCGCCGTCCGATCGGATCGAGAAAGCGCCACCCATAGTCGTAGCTCGGCGCGTGGCGGTCGGGCCGCATGATCGTCGGCATATGGCCGACGGCGCGCGGAAATACCTTGAGCGTGCGCTCCCGGTCGAGACGACCGACGCAATTGGCCGAACCCGTAAACCAGACCTGATCGCCCGTGCCCCATTGCACGTCATTTGGTATGCCTGCAGCGCCGGTAGGGAAGCGGGTTGTCTTTAACTTGGTCAGCCCAAGCTCATAGTCGGCTTCCCGATAGTCATAGTTGAAGACCGGCTCGGCCATCAGCCGATGATCTGAAAGCGATTGTAAAAGATCGTGACCGTGCTGCCCGCGCACACCACCGCATAGTCACAAAACCGTCCGACGCCGAGGCCTGGCGCATCGACGATGTCGGAACAGCCGCGCTGGATGCCCGAAAGGCAGGACAGCGGTCCGGGATAGGGATAGGCCACGACATAAGTGAACGGCTCGTCGAGCTTCAGCGGCTCGGCATGTGCGAGCTTCGGTTCCCAGCTTTCCATATTTCCCTCCCCAAGCGGCCCGCCCGTCGCGGGCTCCACTAATCAGCCCTCGTTTTCGTCCTCGCACCGCTGCTCGATCAGGGACTTCGCCATCGTGTCATTCGATTGGCGGATCTTGTCGGTATATTTGCGTCCCCCCGCCGTCGTGCATTCGAACGTATAGTCGAACATCCGGCCCTGCCCGTGAACCGGGATCTTGCCGGTTTGCCTGCATGTGCACATCAACGCCTCCCGAGTGGAAGTTTCGTGGTGCGACCCGCCTCCTTGTCTAACCGCTTCAAACAAGGTGACAAGTGCTGATCATCGCCAATTAATTGGGCACCGCCAACGGATGGTTGAGGGAGACACGCTATGGCTTCGGGGACGCACCCGTACTGTATGCGAAAGGTTTCGTGAGAAGTTCCCCGCCCGTTGTGAGAATTAAGGAGCGGCTTCTTCGTGGCCATAGCTTGCTATGGCCGGCTGCTGTCAGGCCGCTCTTGGGCACGAAATGCGCGAAAGCTGACATCGAATTCGAGCCTATGAAACGATCCAGAGCGACCGAAGGCCACCCCTTTTGATCATGTCACTCCGAACCTAGTTCGGGGTCCATGACCTCTACCGGTCCGTCGATGCGGGACGGGACAGTCCGCCGGGGTCGCAACGACCTCCTCGCGCACCGCGCGAACAACCCATATCGCGAATATAATTTTATGTTTTACATAAAATAATCTTTGCTGTATTTAATCCTCCTGTGCTGCAGGAGATTCATTCCATGACGCTGAGAATTCTCGATCGCCTCCTCCTGTTCATTGCCGCGCTGGTGGTGCTTGGCATGGCGATGGGGCTGGCATTTTTCCTGGTGTCGCTCGGCTCTGGCGAGCCGCTGCAAACGACGCTTGCGATGCGGTGGAGCGAGCCGCCGCTGCACGAGGTTTTGCTGCGCGGCAGCGGCGTGGCAGTGGGTACGCTCGCGCTCGATCACGCGACGCTCAACGTCCGCGCCGGCGGTGCGTTGTACCGTATTGGACAGGCGGCCGACATCGGCCTGGTGGGCATCCTCTGGCTTTTCGTGGTCCTGTCCGCCCGGCGGCTCGTTGATCGCATAGCGAAAGGGACTCCCTTCTCGCCGCAGTCGGTCAAATGGCTTCGCGTGATCGGCTGGTCGCTGATCGCGCTGAACATATGGTCCTGGATCCGGTTGATCCTGCTGCCGCTGGCGCTGTTGCCCGGTCTTGTGGTGCGCGACGGATCGGGACTGTATCCGGCGGTAGCTTCGGGAATAGCCGGGCCGGCCGCGCAAGTGGATGCCAGCCTGTCGTTCGCGCTGCTGATCTGCGGCTTGCTCGTCATCGCACTGGCCGAGGCGTTCCGGATCGGCGGCGACCTCCGGGCGGAAAACGAGGCTTTCGTCTGATGGCGATCATTGTGAACGTCGACGTGATGCTGGCCAAGCGAAAGATGTCCGTCACGGCGCTGGCCGAGGAGATCGGCATTTCCCTGACGAACCTGTCGCTTCTCAAAACGGGCAAGGTGAAGGGCGTGCGTTTCGCGACACTCGATGCGATCTGTCGCGTGCTCGACTGCCAACCCGGCGACATTCTCGAACATCGGCCCGGCGACTGATCGCATCGGCGGTAGTCGATTGATTGATGCCAGTATTCCCAGGGCATGTCCCCGGGAACATTGGCTGGCGATCTCGGGAGGTGTTCGCCTGTTCAGTTTTGAGTATGATTTGACGTAAATGGCCGATTACGGTCAGGCAACTTTTGGTTCGAAATCTGGAGAAGCAGACACTCGAACCAAAAGCGCTGCGAACAAGATTTTAAGGCGCAGGCACGCGGCTCGCGATAGCCGCTTCGATCAGGCCCTGCATCTCCTGTTCCAGTTCGGTGCCCTTACGATCTCCGCCGCTCGAAATCTCGGTCGCGATCAGGCCGTAATAGCCGGTTCCGCGATCGATCCAGCCCGTCCATCCATAAGCGCCCGGCGCCGAATTGATCATCGACGTCGCGCAGGCCGAGGGGGTGTCGCATTCGACGAAGGAGCCCAGCGCATATTCCCAGTTCGAGGCTCCCGAGGGTACGAAGACGCGCGGCAGGCCGGTCGTGCGCGGCTGAGTAAAGGCGGTCATGTCGGTCACAAAGGCGCCGCCGAGGAGCGCACGCAGCAGCTTGGCATAGTCGCGCGGGGTCGAATAGGCGCCCCCCGCCACCCACGGATTCGTCGGTGCGCTGCCCGTCGGATCATACCATGTCGTGCTCGTCATCCCGAGCGGCGTCGTGACATGCTGGGCGAAAAGTTCGTGGAAGGTGCGCTGGCGCGCCGGCGTCGTTCCGGGCTGGATGCTCACATCCTTCGCCTCGAGATAGGCGGCGGCGACCTGCATCCCGTGCGGGCCATAGCTATATTGCGCACCCGGCGCGTTGCCGGGACGCAGGATGTCGTATCGCAGGTCGTGGATATTTTTCGCGCAATTGTACAGGATCAGCGCCGGTGTCAGCTGGCACCCTCCGACCAGCGGGCTGCCGTTGAACCCCGACGTCATCGACAGCGCATGCTTCAGCTTGACGTCCTTCTTTGTCCCGGTCGTCGTCCAGAAGGCGAGCGGCGGCCGCATCGGGTCGTCCAGCGTGACAATCCCCGCCTGCGCCATCCGCATGGCGAGCGTTCCTGCGAACCATTTGGTGGCCGAGGCGAGTGGCGTCACCCGATCGATTCCGAAGCTGCCCTTCTCATATGCAAACAGATAGTCGGGGTCGGTGGCGTTACCGACGATGAAATAGCCGTTCGCGACTTCGGCGTCGGCATCGATGGCCGCCTGCAGCGCGGTCCAGTCGTAGGTATAGCCGCCCACTGTCGTGGTCAGGCTGGCAGGCGACAACGCCGTCGGGGCCGACGCCGCGGAGCTGGCCGGGACGACCGCTGCCGGGGGCAGTTGCACCATCGGACGCGCATCCCCCCTGCCGCGGTCCCCCACGCCGCTTTGCGCGAAGGCACCCGCGCCGACGACGACCGCACCGGCGGCGAGCCACGCCCATGTCTTTCGTTCAACCATATCGTCTCTCCCATCCTCTTCGTTGCACGTTTCGAAAGGAGGCGCCGCTGAACGCGGCGCGGCGGCCGCCGGATCAGAAGGAGATACGTCCTTCGACCCCGATCACTCGCGGCTGGCTGTAGCGGTTGATCGTCGGCGCCTGCGCGACATAGTAGACCTTGTCGAAGAGGTTGTTCGCGAAGGCGCTGATGCTCACCTTCCCGAACTCGACCCCGACGCGCAGGTTGACGAGCACATAGTCGTCGAGGTCGACCGAGGTCGCGGTCAGTTCCTGCTTCCCGCCCCATTGGCCGCTGACCAGGATGTTGCCGGTCAGCGAAACATTTTTCGCGACCGGGGCGCGCAGGTTGAGGTTCGCCGAAGCGAGCCAGTCGGGCACCTGCGCGAGGTCGAGCCCGTCGTAACGCCCGCTCTTCACCTTGCCGCCCTGCCGCGACCCGCTCAGCGCCAGACGCCCGCTGCCTTGGCCAAGGTCGAAGCCCTGGCTGTATTCGGCTTCGACGCCCCAGCTCTTCGCATCGCCCGCGTTGGTGAGATAGCTCACCGCCGCGACCGGGCAGGTGGGGTTGGTCAGCGCGCAGCCGTCGTCGACCTGCGCGATCAGATCGTCGAGCTGGGTATAATAGCCCGCGACCGCAAAATAGCCGCGCCGCATCGGGCTACCCTTGAAACCGACCTCGTAGCTGGTGCTGTTTTCGTTGCCGAACAACACCTGCACCGGGCTCGGCGCGCGCGGGTCGGACAAGCGCGTGTTGAAGCCGCCAGCGCGATAGCTGCTCCCGACCTTGGCATAAGCGAGGATGTCGGGTGCCAGCTTGTACGACAGCGTCGCATTGTAGGAGAGATTGTCGGCGGTGATGCTGTCGTCGATGATCCGCGAGGGCCCGCCGGTCGGGAGCCCGGTGCCGAGATCATAGAGCCGCGCGCTGATGCCGCGGCTGTCGTGCGTATAGCGCAATTCGCCGGTGATATTGAGGCTGTCGGTCAGGTCGAAGCCGAGCGAACCATAGGCGGCATAGCTTTCGAAATGGAGCCGCGCGGGCGCGATATTGCCCGGCGACGGGTTGGCGAGCGTCGGCGTGCGCGTCGTCGTCACCGAAAAATCGCTGTCGAGGAGGAGCATTTCCGCCCCCACCAGCCAGGTCAGCCGGTCGTTCGATCCGCTGACATGGATATCCTGCGAGAAATTGTCGGTCGTATCGACCACATAGGACGCGCTGCCCGGGTCGAGCGGGGTCAGCGGCCCGACTTCGCCCGCGGCGCGCGCACGCGCCAGTTCGGCGGGGCTGACCGCATCATTGTCGAGATCATATTCGCTGTGTCGCTTGCGGAAGGAGGTCGTCGAGGTGAGGTCGGCTCCGCCAAGATCGACACGCACGATCGCCTGCAACCCGTCGACGTCCTGCGACGCCCGCGGCGCGGTGCTCCACGGATAACGGAAACGGTCCTGGATATAGCCGCCCGGAAAGCCCGGCGTGCCGGCCGGAATGAAGATCTGATAATGGATCGACGGCGTCGTCAGCCGCTGCGTCTCGGCCATGATCACCGCGTCGACCGGTCCGCGCTTCAGGCGGATCTGCCCGCGCAGGCCATGCCCCTTCTGCCGGTCGAAATAGACGTCGTTGTCGGGGTTGTAGAAAAAGCCCTTGTCCTGTTCGACCAGATCGCCGCTGATCCGCGCCGCGATCCCGTCGCCCAGCGGCACATTCACCGCGCCCTGCAATTGCAGGCTGTTGTTCTCGAACCCGTATCGCACGCTGGCCCAACCCGACAGGTCGAATTCGGGCTCGGCCGATATGATGTTGATCGCGCCGCCGACCGCGTTGCGGCCGTAGAGCGCACCCTGCGTCCCGCGCAGCACCTCGACGCGGCCGATGTCGAGCATATCGAGGCGCGTGAAGTTGCGCCCGCCGACCGGACCGCCCGCGATATAGGCGCCGTTGCGATAGAGGCCGACGCTCGGGTCACCGTTGGTCGCGCGCGCCGTCGACGACGCGCGGATCGAAATTTCGGACGTGATCGACGAGCTGAGATTGTTGAAGCGCATGCTCGGCTGGTCGGCGAGGAGTTCGCCGCTTCCCGTCGCCCCGCCGCGATCGTTGAGCGCCGTCGCGTCGATCACCGATGCCGCGGTCGGCACATCGGACAGGCGTTCCTCGCGGCGCCGCGCGGTGACGACGATCGCGCCGTCATCGCCCGCTTCCGCCGCCGTATCGGCCGGAAGAGCCTCGGGAGCCCGATCTTGGGCGGAAGCGGGCGCGGCCGCCGCCACCCAGAGCGCGGCCGTACCGAAAAGAAGCTGCGCCTTGCGTCCCATAAATCCCTCCCATGTCGTTATTGCAATTATTATCGATAATTTTGTGCATATGGCGACGCGAGTCAAGCCGGAAACATCGCCCTCGCGGCGACGCCGGTCAGCGGCGGACGGGAATGATGGCGGTGAGGAAGTCGCGAACCGCTTGCGCCGTAGCGGCAAGCGGCGCGGGCGCGACGACCGAAAGATTGTCGGTCGGCGCGTGATGATGGCGGTGCGCGCCGAAAATTCCGGCATGATGCGGATAGCCGGCCTTGACCACTTCGGAGAGTTCGCCCGCGACCCCTTCGGTCGAGGGATAAGCCATCTCCAGTCCCGGCAACCCCCTGAAATCCGACCGGGCGCGATCGACAAAGGCGGCCGAGGTCATCAGGAAGCGGAAGGGATCGGCGCTCGGCAACGGCAACAGGCGCCCGGGCATGTCCTGATAGTCGCGCGCCGCGACATTGGCGCCGAGATGCAGCCAGAGATCGGTGTCGGCAGGCGGCGGCCCGACCTTTTCGACGATATGGCTGGCACCCAGATTTTCATATTCATGCCCGCTGTTGCAGACGAAGAGCAGGCTATGATCGGGGAAGGCGCGCGGCATCCATTCGGCGAGCGCGAGCCAGATCGCGAAACCCGGCCCGCGTTCGCCCGCGCAATCGGTCCAGCCCGAGCGCGGGGTCGAGACCACGAGCCAGCGGCGCCCCTTGCGCACGCGCCGCGCCACGACATTCTCCGCGACGCGCGAACCGCCCTTCCCGCGCAGCACCAGCATCGCCGGCTGCCCCTGCCGCGCCGCTTCGATGACGGGCGCCGCAAGGCGCGGCGCCAGCAGCGCCAACGGATTGTCCGACAGCGGCGCATCGGCCGGCGCATTGAGGAGCAGCGCCTCGCCGGTGGGCCCTGTGGTCACAAGGATGACCGCGGCCGCGCCCCGCGCCAGCGCATCGGCCAGCGGATCGCGCACCGCCCGGTCGAGCAGGCTCGACCAGCGGCGATACGGCAGCCGCACCACCGCGATCGCGCCATCGAGCCGATCGCTGACCTCCGCAAGCCGCAGCGGCGCCCCGATCCCGCCAACGCCCGTCGGCACGGCGAGCGGCTGCGCCATCAGGGGGATTTTCCGATCGCCGAGCGCCAATTCGCATGTCGCCGCTTCGAACCAGGGCACGTCGAACGACTGGCGCTCGACCGCAAAGCCCGCCGCAGCAAGCCGCCGCGCAGCCCAGTCGGCGGCCCAGCGATCGCCCGCCCCGCCCGACTGCTTATTGCCCGCTTCGGCGTAGGCCTTCACATCGGCGAAAAGCCGTTCGGCCGCGAATATGGCATCATCGCCCCCAGCGGCGAAGGCGGGAGCAGCCTGAAAAGCGATCGGCGCCGCAAGCCCTGCCTTCAGCAGGCTCCGCCGGCCGGCATAACCCCGCGTCACGACGCGCGGGCGCGGCGACGGCCAGGCTTTGCCTTGGTCCGCCGTGCCTTATATTCCGCCAGCGCCTCGGCGAAATTCTGTTGCGATGTGGCAATCAGGTCGCGCGCGACGCGGTCGGCGTCGTCGGGTTCGCGCGCGACGATATGCCGGCAAAGCTGCTCATAGAGCACCGCCGACCGGCGGCCGACCTCGCCCTCGCCGTGCGTCGCGACAAACTCGTCGGTGTAGACATTGTGCTGCCAGCGCGCGAGCAGCGCCAGCCGGTCGAGCAACTCGAGCGCCATCGGCGCATTTGATCGCTTGGCGATGAATCGCCCGATCCGGTTCGAGACCCTGAGATGCTCGGCGGAATTGGTGGTTCGTTCGGTCACATCCTTATATTCGATCAGCCGGTGCATCAGCTCGCGCCCGTCGCGGTCGCTCATCGCCGTGCAGGCGAGACGGCAAACGACCCCGAAGAGCGCTTTCCACAGCTCGTAGATCTCATCCGCCCCATGGTCGTCGACGTCGATCGCATAAGCGCCGCGCCAGGGCACGAC
Source organism: Sphingopyxis sp. GW247-27LB (assembly GCF_002277025.1). Taxonomy (GTDB): domain Bacteria; phylum Pseudomonadota; class Alphaproteobacteria; order Sphingomonadales; family Sphingomonadaceae; genus Sphingopyxis. Next base: position 1,498 of record NZ_NIWD01000014.1, on the reverse strand, counting down.
CTTGACCAGCCCGATGCTCGCGAGATGCCGAAAGGCTTCGCGAACGGGTGCGTGACTGACTCCAAAGCGCGCCGCAATCTCACGCTCGCGCAGCCACGATCCCGGCGGAATCCGCCATTCGACGATGTCGTCGGTCAGCAACCGTGCGATAACCCGGTCCTGTGTCGGCGCCTGCTCGTCGTCGGTCTTCGTCGCGGCCATTTCCACCCGTTCGGCTCCCTGTCTGCCGGTGCCATCCTAGATCGGGAAAACACGGGAGCAAACGATCATTGAAGTTCGGAATATTATCGATAATAATGATAAAAACAAGCATCGGAATCAGGAGCCGGATTTGAAACGCATTGCCCCCCTTCTCCTGCTCGCGGGCTGCGCAGCAGCCCCGGCGGTGCAGGCCGCCCCCGCTCCCGGCTGTGCCGCGGCGCTGGCCTATTCGTCGGCGCATCAAGGCGTCGCCGTGCTCGTCCTCGAGGACGGGAAGGTCCACTGCTCCTCCGATGGCGTCTCGACACCGCAGGAACTCTGGTCGGGGACCAAGAGCCTGGTGGGCCTGATGGCGGCAGCGGCGGTCCAGGACAGGCTGCTCACGCTCGACGAACCTGCGTCGGCCACGCTCGCCGAATGGCGCGAGGACCCAAAAAAGGCCGCGATCACGATCCGGCAATTGCTGGCGATGACCAGTGGACAGGCGTCGACCGTCGGTCGGCCACGGGGTTATCTCGACTCGGTGAACGCCCCGCTCGCCGCCGATCCCGGCACGAAATTCCAATATGGCCCCGCGCCGATGCAGATAATCGGCGAGATTATACGCCGCAAGCTGGCCGCCGCAAGCCTTGATGCCGATCCGCGCCGTTATCTCGAGCGCCGCATCCTGACCCCGGTCGGAGTGACGATCGGCGATTGGCGCAATGGACCGGATGGCGCGCCTCTGATGCCGCAGGGGCTGGTACTCGCCGCAGAGCAATGGGCAAAAGTCGGCGAATTCGTGCGCCGCGGCGGCACGCAGGACGGCAAGGCGCTTGTCGATCCCGCGGCCTTGGCCGAGTTGTTCAAAGGAAGCGATGCCAMCCCCGCCTATGGCCTGACCTGGTGGCTTCCGCGAGCGAGTCCCTCCGACGATCCTGTGACGCGCTCGACCGACATCGTTGCGCATGCGCCAACGCTCCCGGCCGACCTGGTCGTCGCGGCAGGCGCAGGCGACCAGCGCCTCTACGTCATCCCGTCACGGCGCCTGACGATCGTGCGGCAGGCGAGACTGGATATCGCAGCGCTTGCCGCCGGGAAAAAGAGTGGCTGGTCCGATACACATTTCCTGTCTTTCTTCCTCTCTCCGACCGGCGAATAATGGCCGACGCACGAACCGCTCCGCGGATTGGCGTTAGCCTCGATGTAAAGCGCCCCAGCGAGCGTCACGCCTGATTGAACGCGGGCTGCCGCAGGCAGACCCTTTCGGCTCCTTCAACAGAGGAGTCGAACGATGAACGAGCTTATCCAGATTGGC
>NZ_NIWD01000001.1 GCF_002277025.1 Sphingopyxis sp. GW247-27LB | reverse complement strand
GAATCCGAACCACTGTCTCCACGATCAACATCCCGTTCTCGCCAACTGATCAAAACCAGTCGGCCGACTAAATCCCCGGGATGAAGGGGTCCTTTTTGCACGCCGATCACCCCACGAAGGGGGTGCCTATTGCACGCTGATCCTCAAGCCGCGGCGCCAAGCGCGTCCGCAACGACAATATTATCATTTGGCATGGGCGTGTCCGCACCAACCGCGAATGTGCAGCACCCGGTCATCGAGCCGGGAAGATGGCGTGGTACGGAAAGTCCATCGGCAAGCCCATGCCGCTGGCCCATTTCGAATGTCAGGATTTCGTCCCTCGTCATCGGGACCATTTTGGGCAGCTGGGCCCATCTGAAAGTGAGAAGGCTCTGTTCCGAAGCCCGGATGACGGGATCCGTCTCCGCCAGATTGAAACTCACATATATGTCGGCCCAGCCGGGCGGGTAATCGTGAATGAGTACGGAAGTGCCGCATTCCACACCGCGCCCGATCTCAAGAGAAAGGGCAAAGCGATCAAAACCCATATCACGGGCCGCGCCCGCGAGCGCTTCGTGTAAACTATCGATCGAGGCCGATCCCAAAATCTCGGTTCCATGACGTTCGATCAACGCAAGACGCATCTTCTCCTTCTACGTCCTCAGGCGCGTTCCCAACCCGCTCTAGCCGTCGGGCGCCTTTCCTAACTCGACCTTGGCATCAATTCTCACGCTGTGCCTCCGTCGTCGCCCTGCTGCTCAGGGCTATTACGAGCCGAATCTTCCGCTCCACGTGGAGGTTCGCCCGTTCCGGCGCATCAATCAAGTTGTACCGCACCGGAAACGCCGTGAGCGACTGTTTCGATGAATGCCTCAGTCGGCTTCGAGACTTTGCCGCCGAGACCAACCGGCCGAGCAAGAGCCTGCACCGCTCGGAAAAGGGCAACCCGAGCATGGACAATCTTGCGGCCATCTTCGGTACCGTGCGCAAGCGTCTCGGGGTCGCCATCGAGGCGCGTGCGATATAGTGCCGAACAACCGCTCCCGATCTCAATCAGCTAAACCCCCAGGACATATTTGGCTAGGCGCCCTGCCAAGCAGGAATTGACCGCTCGACTTGGCCGATGGCGGAGTGGCAGCTTGCGGTTTTGCAACATGAAAATAGAGATATTGGCTATTTTTCAAATGTCTGGGATCAGGTTCGATCTATTGCGCCCGCATCGAGCAAGGGCGCTGCGTCCATATCTCCCGCGCCCAATATGTCGGCCAGCCGCTCCGTGCCTGCCAGGATCATCGCCTGCTCCCACGCGGGGAGTGCCGAGAAGCGGACGCCGAATATCTCCTGAAGCATATCGGGCGCCTCTACCAAGCGGCGCCTGCCTTCCGGCGTAGCCTCCAACAATATGCGCCGTTTGTCCTGATCGCTACGCGAGCGGGTCACAAGGTGCAGGGCGACGAGACGATCCACGATCGCGGTGATCGTCGCATGGCTGAATTGCAGGCGCTGGGCGACCACGCCCGGGGTCACGTCTTCACCGCCGTCGATCTCGCGCAGCACCAGCAATTGTGATGGCGTAAGCCCCGTCGTCGCGGCTAGGCGGCGGGTGCCGCCTTCAGCAGCGCGCAGGACGCGCCGCAAAGCCTTCAACGTGGCGTTCGCTATCTCCGATTCCATGGATATTCGTTAGCGCCGTCGCACGCCGGCGCAAAGTCGTTCCAACTTGGGAGAATCGAATAATATTTCAGTTTATGAAATATAAAATAATGGCCAAGGGTTGAGATCGTGTCTCAAACCCTTATATTTCGCTCCAATCATGACCCGACTCGATCCGGGCAATCGGAAAATCATTTCAGGAGATGAAAGATATTTGATCGGCAAAAAGACGCAGAGTCATTGCCTCCAGCGAAAGATCGGGATGAATCGCCAATCACAGCGGCCTCAGCCACAGTGGACGATGTGCAGTTTCGCAAGCCACGTGCAGCCGACGGGCCGGCCATAACGGCGCTGATCGCCGCCTGCCCGCCGCTCGATCGCAACAGCCGCTATTGCAACCTCCTCCAGTGCGACCATTTCGCCGACCATTGCATCGTCGCCGAAGAGGCTGGCCGCATCGTCGGCTGGGTATCGGGCTACCGCCCGCCCTCTGAGTCCGAGGCCTTTTTCGTGTGGCAGGTCGCCGTAGCGACGGAAGGACGCGGAAAGCAGCTCGCCAGCCGCATGATCTCCGCCTTGTTCGCCAGGCCGGCGCAGGACGGCGTGACTCATCTCATCACAACGATCACAGACGACAACCAAGCTTCATGGGCCCTGTTTCGCGGCTTGGCCCGCGACTGGAAGGCGCCCCTCCGCCGCAGCGCCCATTTTGTGCGCGAGACTCATTTTGCCGGCGCCCATGCCACCGAATTTCTGGCCCGCATCGGACCGATTAATCGCAAGAATATCCAAGAAAAACGGGGATAAGATCATGACTATCATACCGCAGCCGTCCGGATCGATTCCGGACACGGCGATCTATGATCGCCGCGAATCCCAGGTCCGCAGCTATGCCCGCTCGATGCCGCGTCAGTTCAGCCGCGCCGAAAATGTATGGATGCACGACGATCAGGGTGGGCGCTATCTCGACTTCCTGTCGGGTTGCTCGACGCTCAACTATGGGCACAATCATCCGATATTGAAGCAGGCGCTGCTCGATTATATCGAGGCCGACGGTATCGCCCACGGGCTCGATCTCCACACCGATGCCAAGCGGGATTTCCTGAGCGCTTTCGAGTCGCTGATCCTGAAACCACGCGCGCTCGACTATCGCGTCATGTTCACCGGCCCGACCGGCACCAATGCGGTCGAGGCAGCGATCAAGCTCGCGCGCAAGGTCACGGGACGCGAGATGGTGATCGCCTTCACCAACGGCTTTCATGGCATGACCCTGGGCGCGCTCGCCTGCACGGGCAATGCCGCCAAGCGCGGTGGCGCCGGCGTGCCGCTCGCCCATGTCGCCCACGAACCCTATGACGGCTATTACGGCCCCGACGTCGATACCGCCGACCTGCTCGAACAGCGCCTCGCCGACCCATCGAGCGGCCTCGATGCGCCCGCCGCCATTCTGGTCGAAACCGTCCAGGGCGAAGGCGGCCTTAACGCCGCATCGCCCGAATGGCTGCGCCGGATTGCGGACATCGCACAGACCCATGGCGCGCTGCTGATCGTCGACGACATCCAGGCAGGCTGCGGACGAACGGGCTGCTTTTTCAGCTTCGAGGAGATGGGATTCACGCCCGATATCGTCACGCTGGCGAAATCGCTGTCAGGCATGGGTCTGCCCTTTGCTCTGACGCTCCTTCGCCCCGAACTCGACCAATGGTCACCGGGCGAACATAATGGCACCTTCCGCGGCAACAACCATGCCTTCGTCACCGCGGCGGCTGCGCTCCGGCATTTCTGGAGCGACGACGCCTTTCAGCGCGACATACGCCGCCGCGGCGACCTGCTCGAAGCACGGCTCGCCCGGATCGCCGCCGAGCACGGCTTCGAGGTGCGCGGCCGCGGCATGATGCGCGGCGTCAATCTGGGGTCGGGCGAACTGGCCGCCGCCGTGACCGCCGCCTGTTTCGATGCCGGACTGATCATCGAGACCAGCGGCGCGCATGACGAGGTGGTCAAGGTACTGGCGCCGCTCGTCATCGACGACGCGATTCTCGCCGCCGGGCTCGACATCCTAGAAATCAAGATCCGCGACGCGATGGCCGCCGATTACGCCGTCGCCGCCGAATAATTACAGGAGATACTCACATGATCGTTCGCAATCTCGGCGACATCCGCAAGACCGACCGCAACGTCCGCTCGGACGGCTGGGCCAGCGCCCGCCTGCTGCTGAAAGACGACGGCATGGGCTTTTCCTTCCACGTAACCACCATGTTCGCGGGCACCGAGCTCAAGATGCACTATCAGAATCATCTGGAAGCAGTGTTCGTTCTCAAGGGAACCGGAACCATCGAAGATTTGGGAACGGGCGAAATCCACCGGCTCGAGCCCGGCGTGATATATGCGCTCAACGAGCATGATCGCCACATTGTGCGGCCCGAAACCGACATCCTGACCGCCTGCGCCTTCAACCCGCCGGTCACCGGCAAGGAGGTGCATGACGAGACCGGGGCCTATCCCGCCGACCCCGATCTGGCGCGCGAGCCAGCGCCCGCCGACTGACAGCCATTCGACAAGAGAAAGGGAGACGTCCGATGCAAGACTTCTACCCATCACGCCGCGCGGCCGAAGCGGAGATGCTGCCCCGCCTCGATCCGGTTGTTCATAGCGACTGGAGCGATGGCGCGCCGATCACCGCGCGGCAGGCCGCCGCGTTCGATCGCGACGGCTATATGCTGCTCGAGAATATCTTTTCGGACGAAGAGGTCGCCTTCCTGCAGCGTGCCGCCGGAGGCCTGCTTGCCGATCCCGAAGCGCTCGACAGCGACACCATCGTGACCGAGCCGCAGAGCGACGAGATACGTTCGATCTTCGAGATTCACCGGCAAAACCCGGTCATGGCGCGGCTTGCGTCCGATGCCCGGCTCGCCGACGTCGCACGCTTCCTGCTCGGCGACGAAGTCTATATCCACCAGTCGCGGCTGAACTACAAACCCGGCTTCAAGGGCCGCGAATTCTATTGGCACAGCGATTTCGAGACCTGGCATGTCGAGGACGGCATGCCGCGGATGCGCGCGCTGTCGATGTCGGTCCTGCTGGCCGAGAACACGCCGCACAACGGGCCGCTGATGGTCATTCCGGGGTCGCACCACACCTATCTGACCTGCGTCGGCGAGACGCCCGACAATCATTATTTGCGTTCGCTGAAGAAACAGGAATATGGCGTCCCCGACGAGGACAGCCTGGCTGAACTCGCGCACGCGCACGGCATCGTCGCGCCCACCGGCAAGCCCGGCACCGTCATCCTGTTCGACTGCAACCTGATGCACGGATCGAACGGCAACATCACGCCCTTCCCGCGCGCCAACGCTTTTCTCGTCTATAATGCGGTGAGCAACCGGCTGCAAAAGCCGTTCGGCGTCGACAAGCCCCGCCCCTGGTTCCTCGCCGACCGCGGCGACCCCGAGCCATTGACGGTCGAGCGTGGCCCCCTCTTCGAAGGCGTGTCGGCATGATGGGGCGTCACAGCGTCGAGAAGATCGGCGGCACCTCGATGACCGCGACGACGACATTGTTCGACAATGTCCTGATCGGGGGACGGTCGGGCGCCGATCTCTATCACCGCATCTTCGTCGTCTCGGCCTATGGCGGCATGACCGACCTGCTGCTCGAGAACAAGAAGAGCGGCGCGCCTGGCGTTTATGGTCGCTTCGTCGCGCAGCAGGATGACAACGGCTGGCGCGAGGCGATCGAAACCGTCCGCGGCGCTATGCACGAGCGCAATGCGGCGATGTTCGCGCGCGCCGAAAGCCGTGCCGAAGCTGATGCGTTCGTCGATCAGCGGATCGCGGCGGTCGCTGCCTGCCTCGACGATCTTGCCCGGCTGCGCAGCCATGGCCGCTTCTGCGTCAAGGAGCAGCTGACAACCGCGCGCGAATTGCTGGCCGGCATCGGCGAAGCGCATAGCGCGCACAGCACCAGCCTGTTGCTTCGCGACCGCGACGTGAATGCGCGCTTCGTCGACCTGACTTCATGGGATCAAGACGATCTCGGCACCCTCGACGCGCGGATCGAGCAGGCGTTCGCCGCCATCGATCTATCCTCTACCTTGCCCGTCGTCACCGGCTATGCCGGCTGCGAGGGCGGCATGGTGCGGCGCTATGCGCGCGGCTATACCGAAATGACCTTCTCGCGCATCGCGGTGCTGACCGGCGCGCGCGAGGCGATCATCCACAAGGAGTTCCACCTGTCGAGCGCCGACCCGAAACTGGTCGGCGAAGGCAAGGCGCGCAAGATCGGCCGCACCAACTACGACGTTGCCGACCAGCTCGCGAATCTGGGCATGGAGGCGATACACCCCGGCGCCGGGCGCGGTCTGCGCCAGTCGGGCATTCCGCTGCGCGTGCGCAATACGTTCGATCGCGAGGACGCGGGAACGCTCGTCACCGGCGACTATGTCTCCGACGTGCCGCGGGTCGAGATCGTCACCGGCTTGCGGCAAATGCAGGCGCTGCAATTCTTCGAACAGGATATGGTCGGGGTGAAGGGCTATGACGCCGCGATCCTCGATGTGCTGACCCGCCACAAACTGTGGATCGTCAGCAAATCATCGAACGCCAACACCATCACTCATTATCTCTCGGCAAGCGCCGCCGCCGTGAACGCGGCTGTCGCCGAGTTGCAGGACCGCTATCCCGATGCCGCGATCACCGCGCAGCCGGTCGCGATGGTGTCGGTGATCGGCAGCGACATCTCGCGCCCCGGCCTCGTCCCCGACGCGCTGCGCGCGCTGGGCGACGCCGGGGTGGCGATGATCGCGATGCAACACCAGATCCGCAACGTCGACGTGCAGTTCCTCCTCGCGCCGCACGATTTCGATGCCGCTGTGCGTGCGCTGCACAGGGCGCTGGTCGAGGACGAGGCGGCGCCTGCGGAGGACCGGCGCGCCGCCTGACGTCGTCCGCCCATGCTCGCCTCAATCCGCCCGGTCCAAAGCCTGCTCCTCGCCATCTTCGTGATGATGGCGGGCAGCGGCTTCCTGTCGACCCTGATCGGCCTTCGGCTCGAACGCGCGGGCAGCGGCACGATGGTCATCGGCCTCGTCGCGACCGCCTATTTCGCCGGCCTGGTCATCGGCGCGCTGCGCGCCGGGAAAGTGGTACGACGGGTCGGACATATCCGGGCCTTTGCGGCCTTCGTCGCACTGCTTTCGGCCAGCACCCTCACCTATGCTCTGGTCCGCCATCCCGTGCCGTGGGGCGCGCTGCGCCTGATCGACGGCGTCTGCGTCGCGGGGGTATTCGTCTGCCTCGAAAGCTGGCTGGGCGACCGCGCCGAAGCGGGCACGCGCGGCACGATCCTCGCTTCCTACATGGTCGCCCTCTACTCGGGGCAGGCGGTCGGCCAGTTGCTGCTGCGCTCGGGCGGCGGCGTCGCGCCGCACGTGCCATTCGAGATCGCCTCGATCCTGATCTCGCTCGCGATCCTGCCGGTCTGCCTGACGCGCAGCGCCGCACCGACATTCGCGCAGGCCGCCTCGCTGCCGCTGCGCCGCCTGTTCGCCGCCTCGCCGCTCGGAGTCGCCGGAGCGGGGATCACCGGGCTGCTGCTCGGCGCCTTCTACGGCCTTGCCGCCATCTATGCGCGGCGGCTTGGGCTCAGCCTCGCCGAAACCGCGACCTTCATGACGGTGGTAATCGTCGGCGGGGTGGCGCTGCAATGGCCGCTCGGCCGCCTGTCCGACCGCTACGACCGCCGCCGCGTCATCGTTAGCGGCTTCGCGCTGACGCTCGGGGTCAGCATCGCGCTCGCGACGGAGCCCACGGGCGTGCTGCTGCTCGCGCTCGGCTTCGCCTTCGGCGGGCTCAGCTTCGCGCTCTATCCGCTCAGCGTCGCGCACGCCAACGACCGGCTGCTGCCGTCGGAGCGCGTGACCGCGAGCGGGCAGCTCGTCCTTCTCTATTCCGCCGGCGCGGCGCTTGGCCCGATCGGCGCAGCGGCGGCGATGACGCGCGCGGGCGCAGGTGGCCTCTTCCTCTTCATCGCGCTCGCGGCCGGCGCGATGCTCGTTTTCAGCGTCTGGCGCCTCGCGGCGACCGACGCGGTGCCGGGCGAGGCGCAGCGGGATTTCCAGATCCTGCCGCGCACGACGCCGACCGCGGCGCTGCTCGACCCCGCCGGCGACCCCGACGATTCCCAGCACCAGGTGACGACATGACCATGGAAACCGCTTTGCCCTCCGACGCCACGCCGGATTGCGCGCCCGCCGACCCCTCGACGCTGCGCCGCGCGATCGCCGCCTCGGCGCTCGGCAATGCGACCGAATGGTTCGACTATGGCATCTATGCCTATGGCGTGACCTATATCTCGGCGGCGCTGTTTCCGGGCGATACCGACGAAGCGGTGCTGTTCGCGCTCGCAACCTTCGCCATCTCCTTCCTCGTCCGGCCGCTGGGCGGCCTGTTCTGGGGGCCGCTCGGCGATCGCATCGGGCGCAAGTCGGTGCTCGCGCTGACCATATTGCTGATGGCGGGCGCGACCTTTGGCGTCGGGCTCATCCCCTCCTACGACCATATCGGCTTCTGGGCGCCGACGCTGCTGATCCTGCTGCGCATGGTGCAGGGCTTTTCGACCGGCGGCGAATATGGCGGCGCGGCGACCTTCATGGCCGAATATGCACCCGACGATCGCCGCGGCTTCTTTGGCAGTTTCCTCGAATTCGGCACGCTCGCCGGCTTCTCGCTCGGCGCGGCGCTGATGCTGCTCTTTTCGCTGACGCTCGGCGATGCAGCAATGCACGATTGGGGCTGGCGCATCCCCTTCCTGATCGCCGCGCCGATGGGGTTGATCGGCACCTATCTGCGTTCGCGGATGGAGGACACGCCGATCTTCCTCGAGGAATGCGCGGTCGCCGAAGCGCGCCGCTCGCCCCCAATCGGCGCACTGATGCGCGATCATTGGCGTCCGCTGCTCGTCGTCGGCGGACTGGTCGTCGCGCTCAATGTCGTCAACTATACGCTGCTCAGCTACATGCCGACCTATCTTCAGCGCCGCATCGGCCTGTCGCCCGACCAGGCGCTGATCGTGCCGATCGTCGGCATGCTCTTCATGATGCTGTTCCTGCCCTTTGCCGGCGCGCTTTCGGACCGCGTCGGGCGACGGCCGATGTGGCGCGTCTCGCTGCTCGGGCTGCTGGTCGGGGTCGTGCCGCTTTATATGCTGATGGACACGGGCCTCGCGGGCGCGACCGTCGCCTTCATCCTGCTCGGCCTCCTCTATGTGCCCCAGCTCGCGACCATCTCGGCGACCTTTCCGGCGCTGTTCCCGACCCCGGTGCGCTTCGCGGGCTTTGCGATCGCCTATAATGTCTCGACCTCGATCTTCGGCGGTACGGCGCCGGCGATCGGCAGTGCGCTGATCGGCTGGACAGGCGACCAGTTCATGCCCGCCTACTATATGATCATCGCCTGCCTGATCGGCCTTGTTGCGCTGCACTATATGCCCGAAACCGCGCGGAGATCGCTGCGCGAAGATCCATTCGCAGCGAGCGCCGATCGCTGAACCCGACTCGCCTCCCCAACGCCAACGACAGGAGAAAGGCCCGCTATGCGCGGGCGCGCCGCCATGCTCGAAATGACGAATGAGAACCTTTCCTCCCTTCGCAATTTCCCTCTCCTCGATGGCCTGCCGCCATGGGGCGAAACACTCGCCGCACTTGCCCTGCTCGTCGGTGTGGCCTGGCTCGCCAATTTCGTCGTCAAGTACGGCATTATCCGATTTACGCTGCGGTGGTTGCCCGATGACATTCCCACTCCCGCACCGATCGCGGCGCGCCTTGCCAACATCGTCCCTGCGCTGATCATTTCTTCGGGCATCGGCGCCGTGCCGCACCTGCCCTCGGCGGTGGCGACCGTCGTCAGCAATGTCGTCGCGGCCTCGATCATCCTTTTCGTTGCGATGGCGATCAGCGAGGCGCTCGGCTTCGCGAACCGCATCTATGACCGGCGCCCCGATGCCGCGAGCCGGCCGATCAAGGGCTATGTCCAAGTTCTCCAGATTGTCCTCTATGCCGGTGCCGCAATCCTGATCATTGCTGCGCTGATGGAACAGTCGCCGTTGCTTCTGCTCTCGGGCCTTGGGGCCATGGCGGCGGTGCTGATGCTCGTCTTCAAGGACACGATCCTCTCGCTCGTCGCCTCGGTGCAGCTGACCTCGAACGACATGCTGCGTGTCGGCGACTGGATCGAAATGCCGCAGATGGGGGCGGACGGCGACGTGATCGACATCGCGCTGCACACGATCAAGGTGCAGAACTGGGACAAGACGATCACGACCATCCCGACCCATCGGCTGATTGCCGACAGCTTCAAAAACTGGCGCGGCATGTCGGAATCGGGCGGACGCCGGATCAAGCGCTCGATGTTGCTCGATCAGAGCTGCATCCGCTTCCTGTCCGCCGACGAACGCCGCGAGCTGGGCCGCATCGCCTTGATCCGCGATCATCTGGATCGCAAGCGGGACGAACTCGGGGAATGGAACGCGCGCCTCGGCGAGGCCGGACGCGAACCTGTCAATGCGCGCCGGATAACGAACATCGGCCTCTTTCGGGCCTATGTCGCCAACTATCTTCGCGCCAGCGCCCGCATCTCGAAGGACATGACGCTGATCGTGCGCCAGCTCGCCCCGACGCCGCAGGGCCTGCCGCTCGAGATCTACTGCTTCACAACCACGACGGCATGGAGCGATTACGAAAACATCCAGGCCGATATCTTCGACCATCTGCTGGCGATCCTGCCTGAATTTCATCTTCGCGCATTTCAGGAACCGAGCGGCCTGGATCTGCGGCAGTTTGCGGCCTGAGCCAGCGCAAGTCCTGTCATGTCTTGCCGGATGGCAGGAATCCGGAAGCCAGGCCGTGATAGAGGCGCTCGCGGCAGACAAGGCCCGCAGCCGCTTCGGCGATCAAGGCGGTGGCGAGCAGCGGCAGCATCAAACCCCGGCTGCCCGTCGTCTCGGACATGATGATCACCGCGGTCAGCGGCGCCCGCACGACGCCGGTAAAATATCCCGCCATCGCCAGCAGCACGAGCGCGCCGGTCGGTTGCATCGGAAAAAGGAAATGGAGCACATTGCCCAATCCCGCACCCGTCGCCAGGCTGGGCGCAAAAATGCCGCCGGGCAGGCCCGCCGCCGCCGTCACCAGTGTGCTGACGAATTTGGCGGGACCGAACCAGAGCGACCCATTATCCCCCTCGATGATCGCACGCGCCGGGCCATAGCCCGTACCCCACGTCGTTCCGCTGGCAATGCCGATCAGGGCGACGATGAGGCCGCAGGCTCCGGCCAGGAGCAGCGGACGCCCGCGCGAAATCCGATACGCCCCGCCACGGGCGAACCACAGGGTCAGCCGTGAGAAGAGGCCGCCGCAGACGCCGCCCAGGACCCCGGCGATCGGCGCCACGATCAGAACAGCCTTGAGCGGCAGGGTCTGGCCGACGATCCCGAAATAGATATAGTCGCCCGCTACGCCCTGCGCGATCATGCCGGCGATCAGCACCGCCGTCATCACCAGCAAGGTCATGCGCTGTTCATAAGCGGCGGCAAGTTCCTCGATCGCGAACGCAACCCCAGCGAGCGGCGTGTTGAACGCCGCGGCGACGCCCGCGGCGGCCCCGGCCACCAGCACCGACGCGTTGATCGGCACCCGCAGCAGCTTGTGCGCATAGGCCATGATCGTGGCACCCAATTGCACCGTCGGCCCTTCGCGTCCGACCGACCCGCCAACCGCAAGCGCCGCCGCCGTCAGGACGGCCTTGAATAGGGCGGTTTGCGCGGATGCCAAACTGGTCGTTGCCTGCATCGGATCCCTTTTGGCGGCGATGATTTGCGGAATGCCCGATCCCCGTGCTGCGGGGGCCAGCCGGTTGGTGATCCAGACGATCAGCATATACCCCGTCGGCGTAAGCACCAGGGGCGACCACCAGTAGCGCGTCACCACTCGGGTGAACCAGCCGCTGACATGATCGGCAATCCAGGCAAAGGCGATCGCCGCAAGCCCGACGAGTATCGCGCCACCCATGATCGCTACCCGGCGCCGCCACACCGCCGCCGTCCAGCCACGCCGGCGCAGCGACACCCGGATCCGGCGCAAAGCGCCCTTTCGTGTAGAGGGAAGGAATTCGGCCATGCGGGATCGCTTAGTTTGCCGATCCGGTTTTGCCAATTTATCCGATCTGGCTGGCGCCCTTCTGCGCGGCCCGATCTCAACAATCCGATATCATATAATGCTGTCCACGCACCCAAGGACGGCGGGCGCCGGGAAAAGATATCAATGGCCAGACTGCAAAACAGCCAAAAGCCACCTCAGGAATTTTCAGGCACCGCCTTTGGAAAGACGATGCGCGGCACTGGCCGAAAGCGAGCTGTCGGCTTCGGGCCTCGCTGGCTCATATTGCAGACGTTCTCGGTACCCTCGGGATATTACCTAAAATTAACGTGGACCGATTGGGCACCTTCCAGTCAATGTCGCGAGCGCTCATCGGAGACTCGAAAAATCGGCGGACGGACTCGAACTGCGCTTCAACACAATGCGCGGTTTGATCCGTTTCAGCACCGATATTGAAAGTTCCTCCGGTTCGCGGCGGCACCGCTGCCGATACGGAGAGCAATTAGGCGCGGTTCCGATCATCCTATGGTGGGTTCGCGCTCCCGCTCGATTGATATTGTGGACGGCAACCCAACCCAAATCGCCGATCATTCGACGCGGGAAGACCATACCCTGTTGGGATGGCGAATGCGGGCGTTGCCGCAGCCCTCACCAGAATGGATGTAAACGGCGCAGAAACCATGCTAGAAATCGGACATAAATGCTGCGTCATTTCGGGGGAAAGGGCAACGCATGGGGGGCATAGGCACTGAAACCGGCTCGCAGAATAGCGATCTGAACGCGCGTCTCGACGAGCTAGAGCTCATGGTGCGGAGGCTGATGGGAGAGGTTGCCATTCCATCCGCTGCCGGCACTTTCATCCAACCGCTCACAGCGGACTATCATCACGGCGGACACGCGCACCGCGAGCCCGCGGCAAGACCCTCATTCGCAAGCCTCGCGCGGGCTCCCTTCGACAGCCGGCACGGCGATGCTGGCCCCAGAGGTTTCGACAGCGGCCGCGCGAAGCTGGTTCGCAGGCTCATTCGCAAGCGCCGGCAGCGCGACCAGCATTTCCCGTCCGACCTTTTCGCCGATCCGGCATGGGACATGATGCTCGATCTCTACGCCGCGCACTATGAACGGCGCGAAATATCGGTTTCGAGCCTCTGCATCGCAGCGGCCGTTCCCGCAACGACGGCGCTGCGCTGGATCAAGACGATGGTCGACGACGGACGCTTCGTGCGCGTCGCCGATCCCGATGACGGACGGCGCATCATCGTGAGCCTCAGCGACGATACACGCTGCAGACTCGACGAATATTTCGACAATTTCGAGGACTGATCCAGGCCTCCGAACGGCATACGCGCCAAGGCTACGCGCCGGATGGCGTCAGTTCATGAAAAGATTGCGCCGCAGCCGCTCGATTTCCTCTTCGCTCGGGGCTTCGCCGAGTTCGCGATTGAGACGATCGATCGCCGGACTGAGGTCGGCTGCGGTGCGGCTGTCGCCTAGCTGGTCGAGACGAAGCATCTGCTCGACCAGCGTATCGCGGATCGTGCGGACGGCCTGCAACCTTTCGATATCCTCCGCCATAATGCCTTGCGCCTTGTCGGCCTCTCGTCCAGACCAGCCAGCTGCTGATGGCGAGGCGCGCGGCAAATAGCAAACTCGGCGGCGTGCGAAAACATCTTCCTCACCAAAATGATCCTATCGGACGAGGTAAGCGGCGGATTCAATGGCCTTGTGTCCCATTTTGCGCCTTGATCAGCGCGTCGAGGCAGGCGGCGATGGCTTTCCACATCGCGATGCCCTTGCGGTCGCCCGCGAGCGCCAAGGCCCTGATCCGTTAGGCCACCACCACCACCGCGGCCCGCGTGCCATGCTGGCGTTCGATCGCGAGCGCGCAGGCCCAGACATGCTCTTGAGGTGACATGGCGTCCGATCTCTTTGTCCATCCTTCCCGCGAGGATGGCGGGCTAGAACAAGCGGCGCACCATCTGCCAGGCACCGACGAGGAAGGAACCGCCGACCACGATGGTCGCGATCCAGAATTCGATCGCGACAGCACGATCGCGCCATTTATTCGAGTCCCGCCCCTTCATGCAGCCATGATGGCATCGGCGAAGATTGTAGGAAAGCCCGCTCCCGCAAAATAGGAGATGCGGCGCACCACACACACAATCGCCCCGGCCGCACGATCGTCGCCATATTGGCAGCATATCCATCCGATTCTGGAAAACGGTCTTTTGCCGTAACGGAAACTTATGGTTAATATGACGGCACGATGCCGATGGATAATGACTCAAAATCAAAGCCCGACGAATTCGAGTTGCTGACCGAAAAGCAGGCGGCGGTTCTCGGTCTTCTCGCGCGAAGCCTGACCAGCAAGGAAATTGCTGCCAAACTTCAAACATCGGAATCAGCGGTCAACCGCCATATCGAGATATTGCGGTCGCGCTGCGGCGGCATCACCCGCGCGCAGCTCGCGCGGCGCTACCGCGAAAGGCGGGGCGATTTCCGGCAGATAGCCGGCGCTCCCGCATGTGTAGAACCTACCAAGCAAATAATTGATCTCGCCGGAACCCCGCCCGGCAAGGAAGGAGAGCCCCAGGACGGCTCCGAGGCCGGTCTCGCTTTCAAGGACTCGCTCGAGATGACGCTCGACGCGCCCTGGACGAGGCCGGAAGCGCAAAGGGTCGTCCCGAGGGTGCTCGACGGTGACAATGCCGCGCTCACCCGTGGTGCGGCGATCGCGATCATCCTGTTCGCGCTCATTGCCAGCCTGGTCCTCGGCCTTGCCGCGGCGCAGGCAATCACGGATGCGCTCGGCAGCTAGCCGCCCTCATCGACGACAAGATGATGAGCCCATGGCCGCGAGCGCATGGGCCGGGGGACGATAATGACCATTTCCAATCCGACCGCACCGGTTCCCGCCTATATGATGCGCATCCGCAACCAGATCCGGGCGGCCGAGGCCAAGGCCGACGAAAGCCTGCTCGCCAAGCTCGACGTGATGAGTTCGATCCTACGGGCGCGCCAGATCGAGGATATCCCCGCGCCGCACGTCGGCCAGGAAGCGATCATCCGGCTCGGCCGCGCGATCCAGTCCGACATCAGCGGCGCGAACGACGTCTTTCGCACGCATAATGCGCTCGTCGCCGACAAGACGCTGATCACGGGCATGCCGGGTCACGACGACACCAAAGGCTTCGCCGTCGAAGAGGAGGGCCGACAGGCTATTGCCTGACGATTGACGGCGCCGCCGCGCGGGGCCAGTTTCACCGAGTGAGCTGGATCTGGTCCTTCAACTTCCTGTCGGTTGCGATTCTCGGCGTGGCGGCGCTGCGCTGGGGAGCCGGTCCCGAACGGATCTGCGCGGCGGCGCTCCTCGCGATGAATGTTGCGGACCGTATCTATCATGCCCTCGCCGGGCGCGGGACGATCTACGGATCGGTCGATATCGGTCACCTCGTCATCGATATGCTCGTCGCGGCGGTCTTCATCGGCGTCGCGCTCAAGGCGAACAGGGTCTATCCGCTATGGCTATCGGCGTTTCAGCTCGTCTCGGTCGTTTCGCACTTCGCTCGCGAGGAGAGCCGGAAGATTGCGGAGCTCGCCTATTTCCTGATGAACTATGTCCCTTATTACGCCCTGCTCCTGATCCTGGCGGGCGGCATCTGGCGTCATGCGGTGCGGACGCAGCGCCACGGGCCGTACCGGTCGTGGCGCATCTCCTCGAACCCTTCGCCGGAGACCGCGCAGATGACGCCGCCGTCCGGCTGATCGCGCATTTCGGAAGCCTGGGGCGCGCGCTCGACGCTTCACCCGGGCAGCTCGCCGCCGCGCTCGGCCGCGACGATGATCTGGTCGGCGCGATCGTCGCCGCCCGCGCCCTCATCAAGGCCGGACTGCGCGAGCAGGTCGCGCGGACGCAGGTCTCGGTCCGCGACCCGCGCTTTCGCGATTATCTGCGCAGCATTATCGCAAAGTCGCCCACCGAATGCCTGCACGCGACCTTCGTCGCACAGGATTGGGGCTATCTTGCCGACGAGATGCTGGCACAGGGCGGGACTGCCCACGTCGAGGGCGATCTGCGCCGGCTTCTGGGCCGGGCCTTCGATGTCGGCGCACAAGGCGTCGTCCTCGCACACAACCACCCGTCGGGATCGGCCGAGCCGAGCGCGGAAGACATCAGGCTGACGCGCCGGATCGCCGATCTGACCCAGGCGGTGGGCGTCCAGCTTCTCGATCATCTCATCCTTGCCGGAACCGATATCGTCAGCATGCGCGAACGGGGTCTGCTGTGACGTCGCAGCCTGACCAGCCCGCAAGCGAAGCCGGCGACATCCCGCTCCTCGGCGGCAATGAACAGGATCAGCTCGCGGCCATCGCGCAAAGCGAGTTCCACAACCGCCGGCGCCGCGACAGTCTCATTCGCTACGATCTTTTCGCCGAACCCGCGTGGGATATGCTGCTCGATCTCTATATCCAGTATCACCGCGGCCAGCCGGTTGCCGTCGACCGGCTTTGCACGGTCGCCGCGACCGCCAGCACCACGGCGCTGCGCTGGCTCGCCCTTCTCATCGAGAGGGAGCTGGTGATACGGTCGTCAGCTGCCGAGGACGACGGCATCGTCCGCGTCGCTCTGAGCGAGCGCGGGATCGGCGAGATGGAGCGCTATCTGCGCGATTTCCTGCACCGCGACCGGCTTGGTGGCGACATAGCCGCCGCGCTCTCCACGCGCTAAAAGGGAAGCGGGACCAGGGGGACATGCTATGCGTGCGCTGACACTTGCCATCCTGCTTCTAATCAGTGTGCTCGGAGCCTCGCGCGCCGCGGCGGACGACATCGTGCCGAGCGCGCGCGTATCGAGTGCCGTCCTGGTTCGCGAAGGGCCGTCCACCGATACCGCCATCCTCGGCCGCCTGCGCCCTGGCGATAGCGCGCGGCTCGTCGGCGAAGTGAGCGGCTGGTACCGCATCGAGCTGCCCGACGGCACACAAGGCTATGTCAGCAAGGCATGGACGCTGGAGATCGGTGGCACCCCGCCGGGCGAGGCCCTGACCGGCGCGCCTTACAAGGTGCATGTGATCGATGTCGGCACCGGGCTCGCCATATTCGTCGAGGGCCGGGATTTCGCGCTGCTCTATGATGCCGGAAGCCAGGATGATCTCCACGACGGCGACGAAAACCGTGTCGTCGCCTATATAGAAGCTGTACGTCCCGGCCTTGCGCGCATCGACCATCTGATCCTCAGCCATCCGCACAAGGATCATCTCCAGCTGATGCCCGACGTCTTCCGCCGCTTCGAGGTCGGCCATGTCTGGGAGTCGGGGCGCATCAACAAGACCGATGGCTACTGCCATTTCCTCAAGGCCGCGATGGCCGAACCGGGCGTCCAATATCATGACGCGATCGCGGCGAATGCAACGCGGACCGTGACCTTCTCGGGCAGCGGCTGCAACGGAATGGTTAGCGTGCGCGAAAGCGCGATGATGGACGCGGCGCCGGTCGCGCTCGGTGCCGGCGCGCGCATGCAATTTCTCTATCGCGACCCCCGAAACTACGCCGATCCCAATGGCAACAGCGTCGTCGTCCGGCTCGATCTCGGCAATCGGCGCATTCTCCTCGCGGGCGACGCCGAAGGCGGCGAACGCGAATTGCCTGCCACGCCGCCGCAGTCGAACAGCATCGAGGCCAGGCTTCTCGCCTGCTGCGCTGCCGACATCAAATCGGACGTGCTCGTCGTTGGCCATCACGGTAGCCTCACCTCGTCGCGGCGCGCCTTTCTCGATGCCGTCGGCGCCTCGATCTATGCAATCTCGTCGGGACCATATCCCTACAAGCGCGTCCGGCTCCCCGATCCTGAGATCGTGACCGAGCTCGAGGGCCGCGGCGAGGTCTTCCGCACCGATCGCGACGATCTTTACCGGATCGAGGACGAAAGCCGCTCGTGCGAACTCAACCCGCGCAAGATCGGTTCCGATGCCGACGAAACCCCGGGTGGCTGCAACAATATCCTGATCGAGATCGGCCCGTCGGGTACGATGCGCGCAAGTTACAGTACTGTCGCCGACTAGCGCGGTCGGAAGAAGCGAAGATGACCAAGGCTCCAGCGGACAAGACTTCAGCGCAGCAAGATATGGCACCGGTGTGAAAAACGAAGGGGCGTATGTCCGTATCGTCACGACCTGCCGCGCGGGGCCGACCGACCTTTCTGCTGCTATGGAGAATGCGGGACTTGCGGTTGCCTTTTCCCACTTTTCCACTTTTTACGTCGGCAATGAAGCGCGTGCCCGCCGACCAATGGTCCTGGGGGCATGCCCCCAGGACCATTGCCATCCTATCAATCAACCATCATGAGGGAGCCGGACTCCACCTCTCACTGGTAACAATCAGGGGAGCACGTCACCCCTTTTCGGATATGATGTTGGTTTGTTGAGGAGAGCCTTGCGCTGCGTGCGGCGGAGGGCGGGCGTAGCCCGACCGGAGGCGCATGCAACGCAAGATAGATTTTTGAAGACGCCGGAGGTGGTGGTCAGCTGCGGTTTTTGAAGCGCCAGCTGTCGTTGCCGGTCTCGACGATATCGCAGTGGTGGGTGACGCGGTCGTCATGCTGATGAGGTGGAACAGCAGCTGCCCTCCCCGCGTGTGAACGACAGATATCCAAGCTCGTGGAGCACTATCAGGTCAAGCCGCGACAGCTGCGCCGCCAGGGTCCCGCCCTTGCCGATCCGGGTCTCCTCTTCGAGGCGTGTCACCACATTTAGCTATCCGCAGCTGCAAAAGAAGGCTGCGGATCTACCCCATCACATGGGAGAGCATTTCCCCTATCTGTTCATCCATTTCTCCTTTCGATTGAGCCTGACGGCCGCCGACGAAACGGCCGCACCCGAACCAGAGGCATAACGACACCGAAAGCATCGCGTAAAATGCGTCCAAGCACGAGGCCTTCGGCTCACTACAGCGCAGATTGCCGAGATGGATTCGAGGAGCTTACGCTGCCGCACGCTAGAGCAGCATATTTCTGGAGAATTTTTGGAGACAATATGGAGACAAAGCCAGCTGCGATGCGGCTTGTCTCCAAGAAAATAGCGGTTCGAATTCCGCCAATATTCCGTTTTTCTTGGGAAAAACTGGAGCGGGCGAAGGGATTCGAACCCTCGACCCCAACCTTGGCAAGAGTCCAAGTATCCATCCCGCTTCTATCCAAAACTACGATATTATATACCAAGTTATTGTTCTTGTTGAAAGTCACCGAAAACAATAGCACTATCCTATCCGTCGTTTACACATCACGGTGATGCGTAGGTGTTGACCTGATTTTATGGCAGGTAACGGAAACTCATGGGTAAAAGCAACAGTATCTTGCTCACAAACCGCGTCGTGAATGACGCGGAACCCAGAGCCAAACGCTATTGCCTATGGGATAGCGAACTGACCGGCTTCGCCGTGCGCATCGAACCGAGCGGCAAGAAAATCTTCATTGCTCGCTATCGTGCAAACGGAGGGGGACGGCGAGCTGAACAGAGATTGGTCACGATCGGCAGGCTTGGTACGCTGACAACGGATCTGGCCCGGCAACAGGCGAGGAAGATTCTCGCCGGTGTGGCGCTGGGCGCGGATCCCGCTGCTGAACTGAAGCACAAGCGCCGGCAGATGAGGATGTCGGAGTTGATCGATCTCTACGAAACCGAAGGCTGCTATATCCAGCGCGGTATACGCCAGGGTCATCCGATGAAGGAGCAGACCAAGGCCTATACGATGGCCCGCCTGCGACACCATGTCGTACCGCTGTTGGGGCGCAAGGGTGTGAGTGACATCAATGCCGGCGACATAGAGCGTTTCGTCCAGGAGGTCGCTGCCGGGAAAACGGCTAAAACCGAAAAGCTGGGACCTCGCCGCGTCGTTTCGGTACGTGGAGGCGACGGAGCCGCACGGAAAGTTTTTCAGGATCTGTCAGCCGTGTTCAGCTTCGCGAAGCGGCGCGAGATTGTAGAGCGCAATCCCTGTGAGACCGCGGCGGTGCGCAAGACCGACAATCGCCGGGAACGGTATCTCACATTGGCTGAGGTCCAACGCCTCGGAAAAGCCTTCGATGAGCTCGAAGCCGAGGGAACGAACTCCAAGGCGCTCAACATCATGCGCCTTTGGGTGCTGACGGGATGCCGTCGCAATGAGATCGCGGCGCTCAAATGGTCGGAGATCGATTTCGAACATGGTTGCCTCCAGCTCGCGCAGACGAAGACCGGCAAATCGATTCGGCCACTCGGCGTTGCGGCGATCGCTGTTCTCCAGAAAATCGCTCGGGAGGATGATAGCGAATATGTGTTCCCCGCAGAATCCGGCGACGACTTCTTCCAAGGTTACAAGACGCCCTGGAAACGGGCGATCGAGAAGGCCGCTCTTCCCGGCGTGTCTCCGCACACGCTGCGCCATACGATGGGGTCAACAACGGTATCCGCCGGCGAAGCCCTAGCCTTTGCCGGCGCTATTCTGGGGCATGCCAATCAGCGATCGACGGCGATCTATGCCCATGTCCAGCATGAACCGGCCCGGCAGGTCGCGGATCGGATCAGCACAAGAATCGCGGCCGCACTTTCGGGCGCGGAGGTCAAAGCCGCTGCGGAGCCCGGCACCGCCAGTGAAGATGATCTGTTGCTGAGAAAGGCTGGAGAACTGCTGCTGAAAGGAGGGCCGCAAGCAACCAGACTGCGTGCCGTGCTCGCCGTCATGGTGGATTGAGCAGGCCTAACCGCGCAACTATGATTGCGCGGTTAGCCTTTAGTTGCGCGGAAACGGTCATAGTTGCGCATTGACACCTTTAGTTGCGCGGTTCACTTTGCGCGCAACTAAGGAATCACCATGGCCCGCCCGATCCCAGAAGCCGAACTGGAAGCGATCACCGCCGCCGTTGCCGCCCATCCGGACGGAGCATCGATTGCGCAGATCGAGGAAGTCCTCGCGGCGCCGGTAGCGCGTCGCACCCTGCAGTATCGCCTGCGGGTTCTCGTCGATGCCGGGCGGCTTGGCGTTACGGGCGAGAACCGCGCCGCGCGATACCATCTCCCCGGCAAAGCCGCGCCCGATCATAATGGGCAAGCCGATATCGTTCCCCTGTCGCAGGAGGGCCAGGCGGCCCTCGCCTATGTCCGGCAGCCCATCGAAGCACGCCGGCCCGTCGGCTATGATCGCGCCTTTCTTGATGGCTATCGTCCCAACGCGAGCTTCTATCTGACCGAAGCCCAACGCGCTCATCTCACCGGCCTCGGCAAGCCGGGCGTCGAAGCGGCACCGGCCGGCACCTATGCGAAGCAAATCCTCGGCCGTCTGCTGATCGACCTCGCGTGGAACTCCAGCCGCCTCGAAGGAAACACCTATTCGCTATTGGATACCCGGCGCCTCATCGACTTCGGCGAGGCGGCGGAAGGCCATGCGCAGCGCGAAGCGCAGATGATCCTCAATCACAAGGACGCGATCGAGTTTCTTATCGCATCGGCCGACGAGATCGGTTTCAACCGCTACACCATCCTCAACCTGCACGCGTTGCTCGCCAACAACCTGCTCGCCGACCCGGCCGCGGTCGGACGACTCCGGCATATCATCGTCGGCATCGATGGCTCGACCTTCCATCCCCTGGAAATCCCGGGGCTGATCGAGGAATGCTTCGACCAGCTGCTCGCAACAGCGACCGCAATCGAAGACCCCTTCGAGCAAGCCTTTTTCGTCATGGCCCAACTGCCCTATCTCCAGCCCTTCGACGATGTGAACAAGCGCGTATCGCGTCTCGCCGCAAACATTCCGCTGATCAGAGCCAATCTGGCGCCCCTGTCGTTCACCGATGTGCCCGGCGATCTTTACACCCGAGCGATGCTTGCCGTGTACGAGTTGAACGACATCAGCTTGCTCCGTGATGTCTTCCTCTGGGCCTATGAACGCTCCGCCCAGCGCTACGCGGCCGTGCGCCAGTCTTTGGGCGAACCCGATCCCTTCCGTCTTCGCTATCGCGAGCCACTGCGCGATATCGTGCGCGATATCATGCGCGCACCGATGGACCGCAAGCAAGCGCGCGCGCATCTCGTGGCAGTTGCGGCTGAACTTATCCCCGCCGAAGATCGCGAACATTTCATCGATATCGCCGAGACCGAACTCCTCGGACTCCATGAGGGGAATTTCGCTCGCTATCAGGTACGTCCATCCGAATTCGCGGCCTGGCGTGTCGTGTGGGATACTAAATGACAGGGTATCGCCATCCCGAAGATGAACCCGTGAACGAAGCGCTCGAAATCCGATCCCGAATAGCATTAGGCCCTGAAATTGCCGCCCGGCATCCAGGGGAGGGGGTACCGGAAAAGCTATCGTTTGAATCAGCGAAATCTGGAATGTTCCGCTTTGAGATCACGCCCTAAGGCGACCTCCCTAGACGATAGCCTCCCATCTCTTCGCTGAATGTCACCAATCGGCTGAGGATCAGCGTGCAATAGGCACCCCCTTCGTGGGGTGATCGGCGTGCAAAAAGGACCCCTTCATCCCGGGGATTTAGTCGGCCGACTGGTTTTGATCAGTTGGCGAGAACGGGATGTTGATCGTGGAGACAGTGGTTCGGATTCGG
>NZ_NIWD01000018.1 GCF_002277025.1 Sphingopyxis sp. GW247-27LB | reverse complement strand
CCGAATGTCCTTCACCACCCGCTCGGCAGGCGCTTTGGAATTTGCTCGTTTTGATCTCATCTTCGTTCCTTACAGTCACTGCGATGAGACCAAAACACTCCTCTATCCAACTACCTCAATCTGTCTCATGAACGCTGACGGGGAACACCTTATAGAAGGCATCGGCCAAGAGCGTGCCCATTTCACCGACGAGGCCGCCGCCACGAACGCGGTTGCTGAGCTTGAAGAGGATCGAATCCTCGCTGCGGGATTCGGCAACAAGGCGATTGGCGATACATTCAGCCATAGCGGTCTTGCCGGTCCCGATATCGCCATGAAATATCACGAGCGGATATTGTTCGGCGACGAGCTCGGTCACCGCAAGCTTGCCCTTGTGATGCTTATTGTTCCACGCCTGCAGTTCGCCGCTATTGAGCAACAGGCGCAGCTGGTCATGAATTTTATCGAAGCGGGGCTTGAAGCCCAGCAGGGTCTTCTCCCGAGCGAACAGCAGTTCGTCGGGGAGCGCCGTCTCGTTCTCGAAGGGACTTGGTTCGCTCATGCTGCCCAGTCCTTGCGCTGCACGCCATAGCTGTTGCTGGCATAGTCTCGCCCACCCTTGTTGGTCAGCATCCAGTGGCTGGTATCGTCTGTCGACTTAACCCAGTTGATGTCGAGCTTGGATTTCATTCTGGCCCGCGCTTCGTCGTCGTAGTCACTCGTATAGGAGAGGATGATGCGAAGGTAGGAATTGGCGATACGGGGCCACAAAACCCCGCCGGGGCGGCTCGACGTCCAGCTTGATGCGTCTGTATTGACCTCGAAGCGCGTGGCGCAGATTTCGGTGTCGCCGCTGAAGAGGGTGACATCGACGGATTTGAGATAGCCTTCCTTGGCGAGCAGTTCGATGTCGTGCGCATATTGGTGCGCCTTTTCGGGGGTCCATGCGCCCGTACTGTCACCGATCATCATCAGGTCGGCGCGCACACGGGTGACGACCTTCTCGATATCGGCCGTGGTGTAAGTGCTGGTCCTGGTTGCGGTCTGGCTCATGGCTCAGTCCTCCGTCTTGAAGCGCGGGCCGAAAATCTCTTTCCAGACCTCATTGTCGTTTTCCGCAGAGGCGAAGCTGGCAGTTTCCCAAGCCTCGTTCGCGGCCGCGACGATGTCGCGCCGTTCCTGCTCGGACAGGCGGCTGGCCACATTGTTCTGGCTGGACACCGGATCGAGGATCACCACCGGGTCGTTGAACTCGCCGAGCGGGAGGGTGTTTTCAGGAAAGCTGATCTCGTCCAAGAGACCCGACTGGGCGATATAGAGCAGGAAATTGCGGAAGCGCTGGTCGATGCTGCCGCCAGTGCCCTGCGTATCGAGCACATGGGCCATGATCAGTTCGATGGTGAAGGATTTGAGCTTGGTGATGCCATGGTGGTTGCGCCATTTCTTGGCCATGCGCACGAGCGTGCGAAAGTCGCCGTCCACATCCTTGCGGTCGCGCACGAACTTGATCTGGCCAGGTGCGCAGGTCTCGACCGGATCGCCGGTTTGAAGGTCGAACTGCCAGCCATAGCCGGGCCGGTCGGGATCTTCGATCACCGGCACGATGTCGACGCTGAGGCCGGTCCCAGCGAAGGTGACGGTTGCGGCCTTGCGCTGGATTTCGAAGTCTTCAACCGACTTGGTCGGATATTGCTTGATCAGCAGTTCGTAGATCGTGTCGTTGAGGCTTTGCAGAGTTTCCTGGTCCGCATCCTTGTCGGCGATATAGACCACGACATCGACATCAACCGGGTCGACCGAAGTCTTGCGCAGGATGGTGTATTTGGCGAAGGAACCGGCCTTGAGGACCTTGGTGATCTTGACCTCGGTCCGGTTGCGCAACGACTTGCACAATTCCGTGACCAGACGGTCGACCTGCTCGTGATATTCCTTGCGCTTGTCCGCCGGCAGGCGAAGCACATTGCTGTCGTAATAGCGCAGCGCGGTATTGCTCAATGCCATCTTGGGCACTCCCTGAACATTCGCGCGCGGGCTCGCCGGTTGCGCCGGTATCGGGTCCCGGCTGCGGGGCGCTTCATCGCGCTTCGGTTTACAAACCCGATATTTTTGGGCCTCATAATCGCGCATGTAGGATGGCATTAACCCATTTCAAGGGGTTTCGGTTTACAAAAATATTTCTATATGGCATTTTGTAAACTGCATCGCAGGAGGTCGATATGATAGGACGCAAGCTCAAGGTGGCGCGCTCGGCCGCCGGCCTGTCGCTGCGCGGGCTCGCTGAGGCGATCGACAACCGCGTGTCCGCCCAGGCCATCGGCAAATATGACCGCGACGAGGCCATGCCGGGTTCGGGTGTGCTGATTGCGCTTGCCGATGCATTGTGCGTGTCGGTCGATTATCTGCTGAGCGCGGAGGAACTCGAGCTCGAAGGGGTCGACTTTCGCAAGAAGGCGATTGCTTCTGCGCGCGAGGAAGCCCAGCTCGAAGCGCGCACGATCCATATGCTGGAACGCTATCTGGCAGTGGAGGACATGCTCAACCTGCGCAGCGTCGATTGGGAGCAGCCGCGCAGCGCGCCGCATCCGGTTGCAGATTTGCGAGATGCGGAAGACGCGGCGCGCTCGGTGCGCGAGGACTGGGGGCTGGGCAATGATCCCATTCCCAAGCTGTCGGAACTGCTGGAAGAGCGCGGGATAAAGGTGATGTCGCTCGATCTCGACGAGATCGACGGGCTGGCCGCCAAGGTTAGACGCAAAGACCGGGCTGCCTCACGAGTGATCGTCATCAAAAAGAGTTCGTGGTCCGAGCGCAAGAGGTTCAATCTTGCACATGAACTTGGCCATATGGTTCTGGCACCCGAAGGCGGTGTCGACGAAGAGAAGGCTGCGCATCGCTTTGCCGGTGCCTTTCTGATGCCGGCCGATGTGCTGCGTTCAGAGGTCGGCGCTCATCGATCGTCAATCAGCATTGGCGAACTGGTTGCGCTCAAGGAACGATTTGGCGTGAGCATCCAGGCGCTGGCTTATCGCTGCAAGGACGTGGGCATCTTGAGCCAGGCGTCTCTGGGAAAACTGTTCCGCATATTCGCCGAACGGGGCTGGCGCTCGCCGCCTTATGAGGAGCCAGCGCGGATGGAACCTGAAGAAGAGGAGCCTCGCCGGTTCGAACGGCTGTGCTATAGAGCATTGACAGAGCAAGTAATTGGAGAGGCTCGGGCAGCGGAACTGCTCGGCATTTCCGTGCGCGAGCTCGATGCGCGACTGGATCAGAACATGGTGTAGCCTTTGCCCGTCCTCGTTTCGGATACTTCTGTGATTATCGATCTGGAACGAGGCGGGTTTCTCGAAGACCTCTTTCGTCTGCCCTGTGCATTCGCGGTTCCCGATCTGCTGTTTCACCGCGAACTGCGAGGGGAGCTAGGCGATCGATTGGTTGCACTCGGTCTGATTATCCAAGAACTTGACCCTGCCGAACTAACGCGTGCCATTGCCGTGCGCCGGGAGCGCACAGTTCTATTCGCGCCCGACACCTTTGCCTTTGCGATTGCCGAGCAGCGGCGTTGGGCGCTGCTGACCGGCGATGGTGCTCTGAGGCGCCTTGCGGCCGATAGCGGAGTTGAAACGCATGGCCTGCTCTGGCTATGCGACCGCTTCGAGGAACATGAAGTGCTTGGCTATGCGCAGTTGCATGCAGGGCTAACGACGATCTCGACGCATCCGCGCTGCCGATTGCCGGCAGCCGAAGTACGTGCGCGCCTCAATCGTTACTCAGTCTGACGATGCTGTCGTGACGCCCCAGGGCAGCCGGATGGCAATCGGCTCCGTTGCCATTGTCCGTAACTCCTGAATGATTGATGGATCCGAACGGTGCAATCTGGGCAGATCAACGACCGCTTTGTTGGCGAGAGCAGACAGTAGGAGCTCAGCCCCTTTCCGCCAGAAATTGCCTCACCCGCTCCTGCGTCTTACGTCTCGGCCGGCGACCTTCGCGAAGGTCCTGAACAAACCGTGGGTCCCCGACGGCCTGCCTACCAAACATGCTGGCCTTCGTACCGCTACGCGTCAAATAGCCCTCAATCTGGTCCAGGAGCTCCATCGCCTTCGACTCGCTTTCCGCTTGTGTTCTTGTTATGTTCTTATTAGGAAGGCTTCCTAGAGTCTAGGATCGAATTTCCTAGACGGATGCGATAGGACCCGCAGCGATGGAAGATGCACGCAAAGCCCTTGACGATCTGATCCAGCAACGAGGATGTAATTACTCCTCGATCTCCCGCCTTCTCGGACGCAACGCGGCCTACATCCAGCAATACATCCGCCGCGGCAGTCCCCGGCAACTGGACGAGCAGGACCGGTCCGTGCTCGCCCGCTTCTTCGGAGTAGACGAGAAGATCCTCGGTGCGCCCGAGCGGCGATCCGGCCCGGTCGTCGAACTGGTCCATGTCCCGGTTCTCGATGTCGAAGCCTCGGCGGGGCACGGCGCTTTGGCCGAAATGGAATCCAACTGCGCCCAGTTCGGGTTCGACGAGAAGTGGCTGCGCCGTCTGACCGCAAGCAAAGCGACGAGCCTTTCGATCATCGCCGTGCACGGGGATTCGATGGAGCCGACGCTGCATGACGGCGATGAAGTCATGGTCGATCTCAATGACGGACAGTCGCGGCTACGCGACGGGATCTATGTGCTGCGCATGGATGACATGCTCAGCGTCAAGAGGGTCGCTATCGAGCCGCAAGGCAAGCGGGTCTCGGTGCTCAGCGACAATCCGGCCTATCCCAGCTGGCGCGGGCTGGAGAAGCGGACGATCAATATCGTCGGCCGCGTGCTTTGGTTCGGCCGCGCGCTGCGCTAGGTAGCCTTCCAATGCTTGCGCTTCTTGCTGCCTCGATCGTCGCCGCCGGCCAGACCTTCACTTGCACACCCACGCATGTGTGGGATGGCGACGGGCCCATATGGTGCGCCGAAGGCCCCCATGTCCGCATCGCCGGGATCGCCGCGCGCGAAATGGACGGAACATGCCGAACCAACCAGCCCTGCCCCGACGCGTCGGCAATCGAAGCGCGTGACGCTCTCGTCGATCTTCTTGGCGGCCCTCGCGGGACCATCTCGACAGGGCATGTCGTGGTTCGTGGACCGAGATTGACGTGCCGGTCGGAAGGTTCGGCAGGCGGCAACCGGACGGCTGCCTGGTGCCGATTGCCGAGCGGAGCCGATCTCTCCTGCGCGATGATCCAGACACGCACAGTGCTGCGTTGGGATCGCTACTGGAAAGGGCCTGCATGCCGCTAGGCCCGGAAGTCTATCTGACAGGCCGTCTTGCCGAAGGTCCCTTCGGACTTGAACTGCATTCGGGCGGCGGGGTGTGGGAACTCGACACCGGGCGTGGAGCACGCCGGTTGCTCGGACGCGAGGTGGAAGTCCGCGGACGCCGCGCCGGGTTCAACGAGCTCATCTGCGTTCAGGTATGGCCAGCAGGACAACCCCGCCCTCCTCGCTCCAAATTCAATATCGAACTTCTCTTGGCAGGCAGTGTCGTGGGCTACGGTTTGATCGCGTTCTTCCTCGGCCTTGTTGGACGTCTCGGCTGATGCTGAGCGATTGGGAACTCTGGGCTTGTGCCAACAAGCTCCTGGAGACCCATGGTGAGAATACACCGCTTCATGTCGCCGAGCAGATCGGCGCGCTCGCGCTGGCACAGGACGAGGCGGGCATCGCCACCTGGAAAACCATCGCCCAACGCGTGGCAGAGCTGATGGGCAAGGATGGCCCGACGCGCCTGCAGTAAGCCAAAACGGCCTCAGCCAGGTCTCAATGCTGGTCAGCCCATCGGCGAGAGATCGCCCGGAAAGAGAGTGGGCTGAGAGCTCCTGCCTACATTCGCCTCGCCTTCAATCTCCAAGCCCTGCATGCGCTCGACCAGATGGCGCGCGAGATCGACACGAGCATTACGCTGGGTTCGCGGGTCGTCAGCACCGAGCCCGACAAGCGTTGCTTTGGACGCAACCGCAAGCGCGACTTCGATATGCGTGAAAAGGATTTCATCGGTGATTCGGGACATGGTCGCCATGAGAACAAAAGCAGAACTAACAGTCAACCGGTGCCATATGAACCCATGCGGATAGACCCTGCGTCAGATCCCGATTTCGAAGGGCTTGGTGATCGAGCGATCGAGTTCGGGCGGCTCGCGAGCCGGTTCTTGCGAACGATCGGGCGCCTTGCCCTTAGCCTTGCCCGTTGCTGCCGCATCGCGCAGTTGATTGACCGTTTCGAGTGCCGAGCGCTTCATTCCCGGATTGCGCTCAACAGCTGCTTCGAGCTTGCCCGCATTGTCGACAAACAGGGTCAGACCATCGCGCAGGCGTGTTATCGTCACGAGAAATGTCTGCTGATTGGCAAGATTGCGTTCGCGGCTATCCATGACGGCGATCCCGCGGTCGGAGGTCAGACCCTGCGCCATGTGCGCATTGAGTGCGTAGGCGAGATCAAGACGCTCGAGCATGGGGTCGTCCAGCCCCAGCAGGTGTTCGGCGCCAAGCGACGTTTTCACTGTGACACCCTTCGGATCAACCGCCACGATGCGCGCCTGATCGGCGTTGAGCAGGCCGCGCTTATGATCGGTCGCCGTCCAGCGGATGCGGTCACCATCGTGAATTTCGAGTGGGCGAACCTCAAACAGACGCAGCGGATCCTGGTCACCTTGCGGTCGCATCTGGCCCGGCCGGTATTCAAAGCGCTTGCCCCGCTCGTTCTGCAGCATCACGCGTTCGCGGGTGGGATCGGTTTCGACCACGTCATAGCGGCCCTTCTGCAGCCCCTGCCCCCTTTGCCGGCGGTCGACTTCGAGCACCATGCCAGCCGCATAGCTGCGCGCATAGCGCATTTCCTCACGCGTCAGGTTGATGCGCGACAGGACATTCAGCCGCAAAGAACCCGGTCCCAATTCTCCATTGGCCTTGAGCCCGGTCTGAACGGCGTCATTCACCTGTCCGCGCAAATTGCGACCCGACGCATAGATCGCGGTCACCTCACGCTCAGCAGGCGAAAGCGATAGCCAAGCCACCGCAGCGTCGACGGCAGCTGTATTACCTGACGCGACCACATGCGGACCAATATGTCGCAAGGCCTCATCGATATGTCCGCCCTGCGCTGCATATTGGGCATCGCGCAGCGCCCTATCGCGTGCGCGCAGATTGGTGCTCATGATCGCGGTTTCGACGCCTGCCTTCTGCATGACGTCGAAGGGTTTGCCCGCATCGACAGCGCCCAATTGCTTCCTGTCGCCGATGCTGGCGAAGCGGTCGAGCTGAAGCAGATTGGCGAGACGCACGAGCCTTTCCTTGTCGGCATTGCCGACCATCGAGGCTTCGTCGAGCAGCACCGTGGTGCCGCGCAGAGACGCGCGAGCCTCGGCAAGCCTCGCCTGGTCTGCTCCTTCCAGAAGATCCCGATGTTGGCGCAAGAAGCGCGCGACTGTCATCGAGGGAATGCCGGTGTCTCGTTCAAGCATCTGCACGAGCGTGTTCTGGACCGCGAGCCCGAGTACGGACTTGCCTTCCCCGCGCAAGATGTCGGCAACGGGCTTGAGAACGGTACTCTTGCCAGCGCCCGCCACACCCTGAATGGCGACAATCCGGTTGTGCGAGGCGAGCAGCAGGCGCCCTGCCCCCTCCTGCCCAGGGTTCAAGGTCAGGCCGTATTTGAGCTGGGAGAGAGCCTGTAGCCGCTCTCCGGACACATCGGCTTCGACCACGGCAGTTCCATGCCCGCGTCCGGTTTCGACGGCGGCGATGATGCGCTGTTCGAGCCCGATCGCATCGCGGGTCGTGACAAGATTGCGATCTGCACCCTTGCCTTTTTGCAGGTGGCCCTGGCGCAGCAACTGGTCGACGCGGTGTTCGATGTCGGGGAGCGTGGTGGGCAAGGCGAAGCCTAGCGCTGAGCGATATATCTCGGTCCGCGAGAAGGCCGCCTCGCGCTCGCCCAAGTGCCTGATCGCCGATGCGACCGCATGAACCGCTGCGATCTGCTCGGGCGTCCGGCGCCCCATGTCGCGAGGCACAAGCGGGTCGCCCTGACGTAGCCCCAGATGCTCCGCAAAGGTCGCAGCCAAAAGGCGGGCGCGCTGGCCGATCGATCGTACTGAATTTCCAATTCCGGAGACGGAGCCAATGTCGGTGGCGGCCCGTGCATTGGCCTGTGAAATGACAAGCCTCGGATCAAAGCCCAACTGTGCTGCTGCCTCGCGCCATTGGTTCACGAGAGCCTGGCGGTCTGCCACCGGCCCTTTGTCCGCCCGGGTCATCAGATTGGCCGCATTGCGCGCCGCAATGCCCTTGCCTTCCATCGTCGAAAGCTTGTCGAGGATCTCGGCACGGCGCGAACTGAAGGCATCACGAACGGGTTTGGGAACGCCCACCGCTTCGAAATTGCCATGCTTGCCGTATTCCCCAACCTGGTAGCCGAGCTTTTCTACGGCCAGGCGGAAGCGCGCCATGGTCATGGCATTGAGCAGCGTGTTGTGTTCCCAGATCTTGTCATTCCTAAGCGCTCGCCATTTGCCATCGGGCCCCTGGGTTACATTGGCAACCACCGCGTGAAAGTGCGCGTTAGGCTCCTGATTGCGGTTCGTATCGTGCTGGAAAAGCCCGATCACGAGATTGCGCGTCGCGACCACCCGTTCTTTGCCTCGGACCTCCATGCGGGTTTCGGCGAGATTCTTCTCGGCCCAGGCCAGCGTCTCGCGGACGGCCGCGCCATAGGCATCGAGGATACGCCTGTCGCCGCCGACGAGGGCAAGGATGGACCAGCTCTTGGGCATCGAGAATGTGAGGTCGGTGCCGGCGCGATGCGCCCTGTTGTCGCTCCCGACACGGCTTCCATCAGGCAGCATGCCCTTGAGCACGGCCTCGAACTGCGAGGCTTCGATAACGCCTCGCAGTCCAAGCGTCTCCGCACCTCTACCAAGCCATTGACCAGATCTCTCGGCATCGGCGCGGGTATAATAATTGTCAGCGGCAAAGTAGTTAGCAGCGCCGCCAGCCGTGCGGACATTGGCTACAGAGAGCATCAGGCGTCACTCCGCCCGGCGGCGTCTACCTCGTGCGTCACAGTTCGAAATCGCCGAGATCGGGACCCTCGTGCGAAGGCTGATCCTGCTCGGGAAAGCCGTCTTCGAGCATGAGCTTGCGAGCTTCTGCCTCTCGTTGGCGCTGGGCTATCCGATCGGCGGCTTGCGGCTTACCCGAGGGCGGATTGGCCCGCGGCAAGTCGCTTCGGCGTCCCTCCTTCACGCTTTTCGATGGATTCTTCTCATCGCGATGATCGCCTTTGCGGAGCGCCGTATTCGTCGGCTGCAGCGGACGGGAAGTACGCGGCGTTGGCGTGCGCTCTTCGGGCGTCGATTTTCTCTGAGGACTGGGCTTGCCTGACGACTTCCTGGTTTCGTCGGGAATGTCCTTTTCCGCCTTTTTCGCCGCCAGCTGGCGTGCCTGTTTGGCATCGACCTCGACCGCTGGCTCAAGCGGAAGAGTACCTTGCTTTGGGACGACAGGCTTGCCTGCCCCGTCATCGTTCGACGAAGGATGTTCGCTCTGGTTTGTTGGCGGATTAGCAGACGCCTGGCCGCCCTCAGTTTCGCCTTCGGCTTTCCGGATTGGCTCTCGATCCTTGGCCCGACCGACGAATACATGTGCGATTCTTTCCCGGTCTATCGGCTTCAAACGGACCGGCGCTGCAGGAAAGCCGTCCGGGAATTTGATGAAGCCTGACAGGCGCGGCAGGTTCATCAACTGGTCGGGCAGCAGCAAAGGCTCGATATGCTTGCGCGGCGTCAGGCTGACGGCGTCGCGAGCATTGTTGTAGCCATAGGTGTAGCCCTCTTCCATGTCGCGAACCTGGCGATGGCCGATGAAGTCGGAACACCAGGTAGCTGTCTCGCGGTCTGCCGTACCGAGGATCAATTTGGTCCGGGCAAGCGATGCAAGCGTCATCGCCATGTTCTCACCGTAGACCTCCTTGAGCTTGGCGTAGGCATGGATGCCGGTGACGATTGCGCCGCCGAAATTGCGCGCTGTCTGCAGGCCTTTCTCGAGAGCGGGGAGCCGGTGAAGCGCGCCCAGCTCGTCGATGAAGAACCAGCATTTGAGGTCTTTGGTGCGCGGCATCGTCATCAGCGTATTCATCGCGGTATCGAGCCACAGCGTGAGCAACTGCGCGCACACGCTCATGTCCACGTAGCGCGCGGAGATGAAGACCATCGAGCCACTTTTTTTGGCGTTAGTGCCCTCGTCTTCATGAGCGCCCTCCTCGATCCAATCGCGGACCGAAAAGCGGCGCCCGGAAGTGGGCAGGAGCTTCAGCGCCTTGGCGTTCACGTTGAACACTGCCCGGATCGATTCCGCCATGCGCGCGGCTTCAGGAGCAGTCAGGGGATCGGCGATCGTGCCTCGCATCATGGCGTGGACCCGCGAGAGATCAGCGGTCATCAGTTCGCGGGCAAGCGCAGCATTGGTGCCCCGCCCTTCGGCCACCAGCTTGAGGCAGAACTCGACGAACAAGGCACGCGCCGCGATGACCCAGAACTGCGCCTCCCCGCCCCCGTCATGGGGTACGAGGGCTTCCGCTGCCGCCCAGAATTCACCTTCGGTGCGGCAATCGTCGAAGAGGCTCCATTGGGGACAGCGCGCGTCGAGCGGGTTCAGAATTATGTCCCGGTCGGCCTGGTAGAAGTGTTCGATGAAAGCGCCGGTTAGGTCGAAGACGACGCAGCGCTGTCCCTTGGCGCGGGCTTCGGCAATCATGTCCGACATGGCGACTGTCTTGCCCATGCCGGTGGTCCCGATGAGCATGGCGTGGCTCTGTTCAAGCCGCCAGGGATAGACAACCGTCGCAAGATGCGAGGGCCGGTAGGGAAATGCCGCAGACAGTTCCTTGGGCGAACACAGATGCCATTTCCAACCCATAGCGTTCGAAAGCTCACGGGCGCGCTCGCGCTGGTTGTGCCCGCGCAGCTCATCGACCAGTTCCGGTAGTGTCACGAGCATGGCCCCGCGCTCATGTTTGCGCTCTTTTGAACGGCTGCCGAAGCGCGCTGCGAACCAGTAGAATAGCACGAACGCCGGCACGAGAAGCAAGGCCGAACGCACCAAAGCATCGCCCAGCAAGTCGAGCAAATGACCCCAGGCATTGATCACCGGCGGATAGGCATCGAGCATGATGATGGGGAGTTGGACGGTTCCTCCAAACCCCGTTTCGAGTGCAACCTGTTTGGCCGGATCGAACTCCATGAAGCCGTAGATGGCAGCATAAATTCGCATCCAGACGAGGTAGGCTTCGTGATCGCTCAGCCCTGCCGAAATGGTCCACCAGCTAGTCCAGGAAATGCCGATGGCGGCGATGATCAGCGGCCCCTTGAGACCTGCTGCAAACATGAAGCTGAAGTGTCCGAGCAGCTGACTTCCGCGCGTGAAGTTGACGAGGTTACGCTTCATCGGAACCTCCCTCGCCGGCATTTGCGGTGAGCCCAAGTTCCTTGCATTTGCGCGCGTAGGCTTGATGGGCTCGCTCACGCAGACCGTGATCGGCATGCCCTGCGAGAAGGGCATCGACGCCGACCATTGTGAACACCGATTGGCGGCTGACGCGGTCCACCGATGCCTCGAGCTTGGATGCAAGATCGTCGTTTTCGCATGCCTGCGAAAGCAGCGACCGGATCCATTCGCTGACGCTTATATCGCGCCGCTTTGCTGCAGTACGAACCCGCTCAGCGAGCTCGACGGTGACATGTACCTGGAGAGATTTTGGCCGTGTCATGCACGGACTCCTTGTGGTCAGGAGCCCGGAACGCACTGCGAAAGGCGGTTATTGTCTAAATCAGAAACGAGAACATGTCAAGAACATGCGAGATGCGCAGGAATGCGCCCTTTCTGGATGCCTTCAATCAAATTCAATTGGCGAATTGGCGACCATTTATTTCTGATTGAGAAGCAGCCATTTTTGCAAGAATCCATCAACATCCTGTATTAACTATCTTTTTTACTGACTACCGCCTGCGATTTGTCGCGTACGGTGTGCACATCTGTCCCCAGCTTAGAGGGTAGGTTCCAGTGTCATGACCAGCACGGGATCGGCGGTTTTGAAGTCCCAAAACCAAGGGATGAATACCATGCCGCTCGATTGCCGATTGTGTTAAAGATCGATCGAGTCCGCCGGCAGGAAGAATGGTGTCGCGGGCACCCCACCAGGAGCATGGCTATGGCGGATGTAACACTGAGCGCGACGCCCAAAGGCAACGGATTCCAGGCAACCGTGACCTATTCGAGCGGCGTGTCGATCAGTTCAGCGGAAGCCTTTCCGACGAAGGCCGAGGCCATTTCAGCAGCGGCAATGAAGGTACTCGACACGCCCGATCGGCTCGAGATATTCGATGCGTCGGACGCCGAGGACTGATGCTGCAGGGAATGCTCGCGCGATACCTACGGGAGCGACAATACGGGACCCGAGCAAAAAGAAAGGAGGAAGCCCTGCCGGACTTCCTCCTTGTGTGTAGCCTCAGAATTCATCGCTCAGCTTTCCGGGCACAGTGTCGATGACCCGGTCCAGCATGGCCTTGGGCAGTGCGCCGTAATCGCCCTCATCGACCGCGATGTAACCAGCGTCACCATCGGTCAGGACATATTGGGTGAAGTAGCTGTGAAGGGACCGGGCATGAGCCTTGTCGAGTGCAGCAACGAAGGCTGCCTGATCTGCCTGGAATGAACCCTGCGCGATATTCAGTGAAGCGTACATGATCTTTCCTCCTGATGTTCGATGCGTCGCATCAGGAGCTGCGAGGATGTGGGTGACGGGCCGGGTCAGGGACCGCGCATAGCGCGGCCGCGAAGCGGCGATGGGGGAAACGATTTTTGCCGGGCTTGCCCGGTAAAAATGGTGGGGCCCCGTCGTCCTTGACGCGGCCCCAAAGCCCGCATCACACTTGGTCTTTCTGCGAGAGAGACCTCTCCAACGTCAGCGTGAAAAGCACTGACATCGCGGCAAAAACCGTTTTCCTACATCGCCACACGCTGGCACTGTCGCGCGTGGAGGGGACCAAGGCCAGCGAAAGGACAAACTCATGGCCAGGTCCAAACCGAGCGCGCGTAATGCGCTCAAGAAACTGCGTGAACAGCGCGAAGAACTCGATGCACAGGAGGCCAGGCTCCGTGATGAAGCGGCCGGCGAACTGGGCAAGGTTCTTCTTGAATGCGGAGCCGAGACTATCGAACCTGCGCAACTGAAGCAGCTCATCCGCGCATCGCTCACCATCGGGATCGACGATGCTCTCAAGCGGCTCTCCCCCGCCTGACACTTCAATCGCGGCGGGGTGTGGGCTCGATGCCCCGCCCCGCCGTTCACGCCAGCGAGCACAAAAAAAAGGCCCCGATGGCGCGAACCATCGGAGCCTTGTTGTTTGCGTCAGGCGCTCAGTCCTCATCGATGTCGGGCGCACCCTCATTGTTCGACGTCCGGCCCTTGGTGAGGAAGTCCACCTTGTCGGCGATGATCTCGCAGCCGTAGCGCTTGGTGCCGGCCTGGTCTTCCCACTGCGTGTAGTGGATGCGCCCCTCGACCGTCACGAGCTGGCCCTTGGTGCAGTACTTGGCGACGTTCTGGCCGAGACCGTTGAAGCAGGTCACGCGGTGGAATTCGCTGTCCTTGGCGGTGTAGCCGTTTTCGTCCTTGTAGGTCTTGCCGTCCTTGCGGGCGGGACGGTCGGTGACGACCGAGATCGAGGTGATGCTGGTGCCGCCCTGGGTAGTGCGGGTTTCGGGGTCGCGAGCGATGCGGCCAACGAGGATAACGAGATTGGTCATGGTCTTTCTCCTGATCGAGCATTCCGGGTCCATCCCGGCTGCAAACCCGACTAGGAAGCGGCCACGGCGAAGCGCACCGAAGGGAAACCTCGATCTGGTTCGGGTGGTGCGGGCAGCCGGGCGCAGCCCGGCAACTCGGCCGGACCTGATCGGGGTTGCGCGTCTCGACGGGGATGCTTCAGGAAAGGTTTGCTTACAGGCCGGGTTGGTCCCGAGTGCATTGCACAGGCCAAGCCATGACTTTTCGTACTATCGGGATGCGACGTGCCCCCTGACTTCGCCTTCCTCGAAGGCGACCTCATATCTCGACTACGAAAGCTCCTCCCGAAGCCGACGAATGACGTCCTGAAAACGCGCCGCCAGCACCAGTCTCCACAGTGCCTAGCGGCATAGGCTCGTCCAGACGATGTCCGCGCAGCATCCAGTCTTGGGGGGTGATCAGGCGCCCCCAATCCGCAAAGGAAGGAATCGTACCCAAGTCCTCGCGGACGTGCTGCTCGCCTACAAGGCGAACGGGCACGACACGGCTGTCGGCGTTGACGATGGTAGAACCGAACAGCGTTTCGAGCATTATATGGACAGCCTCTGTCAGACGGCGCTTTGGGCATAGGATTGCCGAGGGGTGCGACTCGATTGGAGACGGGCCATGGCTGATGATTCCGCGGCAACTGCCGAGCCTTTGCTGGCCGCATTCGACGAGGTCAGTGCGAGGTTTGTTACCTATCTTGCTGCCTCGGGCTGTTCGCCGAACACCGCGCGTGCTTATGCGCATGATCTCACTCATTTTCGGTCCTTTCTTGTTGAGCAGTCGTTGGACTGGGATGCACTGACGCCGGCGCTTGCTGTCGATCTGCTGATCCACCTCCGGGAGAAGCCAAGTCATCGTCGTGGTGCGGGTCAGCGGCCATCGCTCGCCACGGTAGACGGCGAGCCTGCGGTGGCGCGTCTCAGCGGTTCGACGGTCAACCGCGTGCTGGCGGCCGTGTCGTCATTCTACGAGTGGGCCAGGATCACCGAACGGTTCGATGGTCGGAACCCGATCACGCGTGTGCATGATCGGGCGGCTATGCATGTCTCCGAACGGCATCGACCATTCCTGACCGGTATCACGTCATCACAGCCAACCCGCAGTCCGGTGCGACTAAGACAGGTGCATCGGTTGCCGCGTCCGATGGCGAACGATCAGGTCGATGCTCTCGTCGCCCAACTACGGTGCCGACGTGATCTCGCGATCGTTCGGCTGATGCTGGACGGCGGGCTGCGCCCCGGTGAAGTGCTCGGGCTTCACCTCACCGATATCGCCTATGGGCGGCGGCGAGTGACGATCCGTGTGCGCTACGACCACCCGCGGGGCGTGCGAAGCAAGTCGAGGGTCGAACGCGTCGTCGATCTTCACGAGGCGGCGACTCTGGAAGCGGTCAGCGCCTATGTTATGCACGAACGGCCGCAGGATACCGACACGCCGATCCTGTTCCTGGTGGGCGGCAACGGGCCGAGGAGGCACGTCGCCCTATCCTATTCGGCCTTGGCCAAGCTTTTTGCGAGAGCATGTTCACGAGCCCGGATTCGCGCGCCATGGGTCACGCCGCACGCGCTTCGTCACACCCATGCGACGCGGATGTGGGAGGGCGGGATGCGCGAGCTGGCCCTGCAACGGCGCCTCGGCCATGCCTCCCCGGAGGCGACACGCATATATACGCGCGTCTCGGATCCGATCGTCGTCGCCGAGTATCGGCGCGCACTTGGCCTCGACGAACAGGCCCAGGAAGCTGACGCTGGTGACGTCGCATGAGACGGGGACCGGTTTCCGCCGCCGCGATGCAGGCGCGCACCGTCGTCGAGGACCAGAGCTTCCGCAGCAGCCATTGTTCTGCGGAAGAGTATGATGCGTTTCTCGCCAGTTGCCGCATTCGCAAGCATTTCGGGGAACAGCGCCGTAGTCATCGCAAGCTGTTCATCGACGCCTGGCCGGACCTTGAAGAGTGGTTGCACGCGCCCCTTGCCGAGCGCGTTGGGCGGATCAACGGGCAGACCCGCAGGAACCTTTCGAACCGGCCATCCTATTTCGCGCGGGCCTACCTCTATTATCTGGCCCTGAAGGGGTATTTGCGCATCGACTACGACTGGCTGCTGGCCGTCGGCGATCTGTGCATTCACGCTGTCGTCCGGCACATGCAGATCGACCTTGGCGTCAAGACGCTGGCGCGCGAAGGCGCTGCATTGGGACTGCGCATGGCCAACGCCGATCGTGCGATGCGCTGGACGCTGGGAAGGCTGGCGATGCACCACGGCGCCCGTTCGGTCGGGCGGCTCGGCGACGCCGATGTCGATGGCTTTCTGAGCGCGGTCCGGCGGTTCGGTGCGCGACCGGACATTGCCGATTATTGGGGATCGGTCGAGCGCTACGGCCTCGCCTCCAAGCAATGGATCACGATGATCGGACAGCTTCGGCTGGTGCTCTATCACCGAGGGCAGGCGCAGGAGATTCCGTGCAAGATCATGCCCTCAGCCGATGTGCGGGCACCGCAGCCGGCAATGGACGCGTTGGTAGAGAAGTGGTTGCAAAGACGAGGAGCGTCCCTGCGACCGGCCACGGTCTACCACCACGCGCTGACCGCACGGCGCTTTCTCGAGCATCTCGCAACGGTGGCGCCGGAGGTTCAGACATTCGCCTGCGTGAAGCACGATCATATCATGAGCTGGATGGACGCGATGACCACCGAGGTCTCGTCCAAGACAGGGCGACCGCTGACACCCCGATCGCAGCGTGGTCGGGTCGTTCGGCTTGCCCAGTTCTTCAAGGATGCCGAAGATTGGGCCTGGCCGGGCATACCGCGCTGGCCCTTGGTGGCGAAGCGGGATCTGCCGCGCGTACCGGACTGCGTGCCGCGATACATTCCTCGCGCGGATCTCGAACGTCTGATGGCTGCCGTCCGGACCCTCGAAGACCCGTTCCAGCGTGCCGCCTTCCTCGTGGCGCGGTGGTCGGGCGCAC
Source organism: Sphingopyxis sp. GW247-27LB (assembly GCF_002277025.1). GTDB lineage: Bacteria > Pseudomonadota > Alphaproteobacteria > Sphingomonadales > Sphingomonadaceae > Sphingopyxis. The sequence goes on along the minus strand of NZ_NIWD01000018.1, from coordinate 7,278 downwards.
GACGGGGCGAGATTCGCCGCCTGACGACGGATTGCCTGGACAGCTATGCCGACGGCACCGCGCGCCTGCGGCTGCCAGTCGGCAAGACCGCACGGGAGCGCCTTGTCCCGCTGCACGAGGAAGCGGCCGAGGCGCTGCGGGCAGTTCTGGCGATCCGCAAGACGGTCGCCGACCGCGATCTTCCCGATGAACGCACCGGGCAGCTTGTCCGATTCGTGTTCGTGTGGCGCGGGAAGCTCATGAGCGAGCGCTATCTCTTCGAGACGCCGCTGACGCACTTGTGCGAGACGGCGGGATTGGTCGATGCAAACGGCAGGCGCACGATCACCATGCATCGGTTCCGCCATACGCTCGGCACGGAGCTCGCGGAGCGCGGCGCAAAGCTGCACACCATGATGAGCGTCCTCGGCCACGAGTGCCCCCGGATGGCGATGGTCTATTGCCGGATCAGCGACGCCGAAGTTCTCCGCGACTATCGTTCGGTGCTGGAGCCGGGCGCCGTGATTGCCGGCGCCGGCGCAGAGGCGATCCGCAGCGGCGAACTGAGCGAAGGTGCGATTGACTGGCTGCGCACCAACTTTCTGAAGACCGAGCTGGAGCTCGGACATTGCCTGCGCCTTCCATCGGAAGGGCCGTGCGAGTGCGATCTCTACTTGAGCTGCTCGCGGTTCGTGACGACGCCGGCCTATGCGCCGCGGCTGCGCGACCGTCATCAGCTCGAGCTGTCCCTCGCCGATGATGCGCGCGAGCGATCGTGGCCGCGCGAGGTCGAACGGCATTGCGCGGTTGCGCGCCGCATAGAGCAACTGCTCTCGGATCTTGGCGAGGGCGTGGATTGCTGAGCTAGACTGCTGGCGCATCGCTCGGGTCTCCTTCGACCACCAGGGGCGGGACATGAGTGTCGGCCGCATCGAAGTAGGCGATGATCGCGTCCAGCGATCCGAGTTTCTCGACAGTGCCGCGGCCGATCACGACATAGTCGTCTTCGTCTGCTGCATAGGATACGGGTTCGCCCGCGCCCGTGAACACGACGCGTTCCGCACCCCATTGGCCGGCATAGGCGCCGGACCATCTGACGAACGGCAGGCTCTTTTCGACGCACCAGGTCTCGAGCATTTCGAACCGGCCCCAGGCGACCTCATGTGCGTAGAGACTGAGCGACTCGCCGACGGTGCGATGGTCGGGCTCGAAGGGCTCGCCATCCCATTCGGTCGACAGCCCTTCGCTGGCGATGATTTCCGACAGTTCGGCGTAGTCGGCCGCGGTGAGCGATCCGCCCAATTCGATCGATGCTGAAACGCGATCGGCCATGATATCCTCCATAGGAATGAGCCGGCTGAAGCCCGACCGGGCTAAAGCCAGCGGTAGCAATTTCAGGTTGTGCGAGCGGTCTGGCTATACGGCGCCAAGGCATCGCTGCGCGATGCGAGGAACAGGCCGACCACCGCCAGCTTTTCGGGTTAGCGCGGCGGTCGGCCTGTTCCTCATGAGGGGCCGGGAAAAGGCCCGCTTGCATGTCCATGTAACGAGCATGAAGATGCCTTCGGCATGATGCCGAAGGGCCCGGTGCCGCGGATCAGCAAAGATCGCCTTCGATTGGTCAAACCATTGGTGGAGCGGCAGGTAATCTTCCACCACCCCTCCCCATTTCCGGACCGACGATAGGGCGTGATAGTAGCAATGAGCCATTGCACCTCTCCTAGAGATCAGTCGAATGGTCGTCGGTCGCCGTGTAACGCAGCTGGCAGTCCAGAACGAAACTCGGCGTAACCACGTCGATGACCAGTTCGCCGCAAGCACCATCATTGATTTCCCATCCGGGATGATGGCGTTCGAGAGCAAGGTAAGTCAGTTGCTCGAGGGCGGAATTGAGGCTCTGGTCGTCGCCTTCTCCAGCACAGTCGATCGTCACTTCGGGACACGGAACACTCGCCCCGACGGCGTCAGAGAAGACGCATTCTTCGACTGCACCGCTGTCGCCGCACCCATCGAAACGGATTTCTACGCGGGCAATTTCGGCATTGCGCAGCGGGGCAATGATAGCTGCCTTGAGCCGTTGGATTTCACTTTGTGCCTGCGCCGCGCGCTCGGCCTGGCGGACAGCAAAATCCGCCATGATCGCCTGAAAATCAGTCATCAGATTTCTCCTGCAATGTGGGGGGCAAGCACCAATCGTCTTGCCCACGAGAACAGGCGATCTCTTTCCTCTGAAGGGCTGCGCCAGCGCCGATGGCGCTGGCGCGATGCCGGACGCATCAGTCGGTTTCCTGAGCCGCGCGCTTGGGAGAAGTTCCAAGCGGACCGCGGCGATCAACGACGGTAATCCGACGGGATTTGGCTTCGATGACGAGGCGCTCCAGGACCCCGTTTCCGGGAAAGGCGACGACATAACGGGGGTCGAGCGAGAGCATACGCTCGTTGCGCTTGAAGCCTGCGCGCGCGCCCAGGCGCATGTCGAGGGAGAAGCTGATTTGCGGGACGTTGCGTCGTTCCGCCCACGAGGATGCCAGGCGATCAACGCCCTTGGTATCACCGCCATGGACAAGCACCATGTCAGGAACCCGGTCGTGGACCTTGTCCAGAGTAGCCCAGACATTGTTGGCAAAGGTGAGCGCAGCCTGCTCGTTTGGATGGCGTGTGCGGCCACCGGCAAAGATCACCGGCGTACCTTCTGGCATGGCGGCGCGGCGCTTCGCTTCGGACCGGGCTCGGACGAACTCGCGGCCCTCGACAAGCGCGGAAGTCAGCATGGCGCTGTGATTGAAGCGCGAACTCGACACGGGCTTCCACGAGGAGCCGAATTCGTTGAGATAGAGGGCAGCGGCCACTTCGCGCATCTCTTCGAGCGTGATCATGGCCCCTTCGGCACACTGTGCACGCTCAACCTGGGTCTCGAGTTCATGGGTGTGAATTTCGGATCCATCTGCAGTGGCCAGGAGCGCTCGGACTTCGTCGGTTGCGCGGTCGACTGCGGTCGATTTGCGGGTCGCGGAACGGTGGAAGATGTTGACGAACGCCCAGCCGAGGTCCTCGGCATCGGCCTCCAGCGCAGTCCCAGAGACCATCGCAAATAGATCGGACCATACAGCTTCGAGCGTCTGGACGACCGCATCGTGGACCGGAAAATCATTGGTGGAAACCGGGGCAGGACCAATCGAAAAACCGGAAAGATCGAGGCCGGCAAGTTGGTCAGAAAATGATGAGTGCATGGGTATTGTCCTCCTGACTGGCGTGAGGCTGACGCACCCGCTCATGGCTGCGCCAGCGAGAGCCCGTCAGGGCCAGCTTGAGGCAGTCTCCGCACCCGACAGGGGAAACCCGCTTGGGCAGGCTGGCGCGGGCAGGCCAACGGCCCACAGGGCCGGGCCAACTCGGGCCTGCGCAAGCCGGGTTGCGGAAGACTGGCGGCTGGCCCAGGGCCTCTCTCGCATGGCTTCAGACCATGAATGCACATGCAGGCTTCGTCAGGGAGGACAGGCACCTCGTCACGATCAAAGTGACTGGCGCATCAGGCTACCCGTTTTGCGTAGACGCCCTCACCGTTCGACATGTGACCGAGGCAGACGTAGTCGCCGAATAAGGCTTCGAAGCGTGAGGCGATCTGGGACAGCCAGCGCTGCGCTCTGGGCGATCTGGCCGTGCGCCAATCGGCATCCCAATAGGCGCCATCGTCACGCTCGACGATCCACACCGCAACCAGGCCGGCGTAAACCGACACGCCGAAATCCGCATAGGCATTGCGCATGAGGATGCGGTCTTCGCGGCCTCGCCAACCGTCGTGCGCGATCAGGGAAGGGAATGCCTGCCCTGCGCGCTCGCGCAGTTCCTCGCGGAGCCACTCATATTCGAAGTCCCATTCGTCGTCGTTTTCGATTTCGAGTACGGTGAAGGCCACGATGGCCCCCCTAGGATAGCTGACCGATCGGCCCATGACACCCTCCTTCAGGCGGCCAACGCAGCGTCGGCAGACGCTTCGTCGGTATCATCGGCAGAGATCCGTCCTGCGAGTTTGAGCAGAAGCCTTGATGCTTCCTCCGCCTTTGCGGCAGCGGTGAGAATGGCACGGTCATCCTGCTCCAGGAGCTTGAGCCAGTGCTCGATATAGCTCGCATGGCTATCGAGGTGGGTGACTGGCAGACCGAGTTCAGCGCCAAGCATGGCGCTCGAAAGTTCGGCGATGAGCTCCTCGGCGGCGTAAGCTGCAGAACCAAATCGATTCTTGAGATTGCGGTCGAGGCGGCTGGCATGGCCGGTCCAATGCGACAACTCGTGCGCGAGCGTCGCGTAATAGTGGTCGAAGCCCGAGAAGAGATGCGCGGGCGGCATTGTCACCCGGTCAGCCACTGGCTCATAATAGGCTTCGTCGCCCTGATGACGCAGGACGGCCGGAATACTGGCAAAGAATGAGTCGAGTTCAGCCTGACGGCCCTCGGGCTCCACCACCTCAAGCGTCGCGGCGGGATGGAAACGTTCCGGAAGACCTTCGACCTGATCAGCATTGAAAACCGGATAGGCCTTCAACACGCGACGACTTTCGTCGGTTTTTTCGCCGGTGTCGGGGGCTTCGACTTCCTTGGTGTAGCTCTTGTAGAAGATGGCGATGGTGGATTTTTCGCCCTTGCGCACCTGCGCGCCCAGTTCTTTGGCCTGATTGTAGGTCATCCAGAACGGCGAAGCGTAACCGCACATGTCGGCAACCATCCAGAGCCAGAATACATTCATGCCGCGATAAGGGACGCCGCACGCGCGCAATGGGCGCGAGACTGGCACACCGCGCCATGGCTTGATCCACGGCTTCGTGCCGGACTCGAGGCGGGCGATGATTTCCTGTGTAATACGCGTAGCAGGCGACATTCCGCCGCTTTGTCCCTTGCGATAGGCCATGTTGGATCTCCTGAAATGGCCTGACGACAGTTCCGTCGATCAGTGCCGGAGGTCCCGGAGCCCCCTCCGCTCTCTTTCCATGAAGGAAGCGGCCCCCCGGCATGTGCCGGAGGACCGCTTCACGGTGGCGAGCAGCCGTTCCTGTCAGGAGGAGGTCAGGCGGCCAACTCGCTCGGGGGCTGATTGTCGTCGTTGGCGACGAAATCCGCGTCGGGACTTTGCGCTTCGTTATCGGCAGGAATTTCCGGCAGGTCGGCAAAGCGCATGACCTCGGGCACCCAAGCGAGGGCCCTTTCCCGAACTTCGACCTCGGTGATGTAGGTCCCCGCGAAGACGCGCTCGGCGCTCATCGCGAGATCGCCCTTTTTCACCGATGCGAAGCGCGAGGATAGTTCCAGGCCGCCGACATCGGTGAGCGCATCGAGGATGACCTGCTTCGAGACGCGGTCGAAGTAGTTTGCCGCGGTCGGACGCCACCATTGCGCCATATCGATGCCGATCGCGCTGCCCAGATGATCCTGGAACGCGATCTGGCGTTCGCCTGCCATGTTGAGGCTCGCCTCGAGCGTGCGAGCGACGACAAAGCCGAGCCATGCTGCGCGACTTTCATCAGCGAGTGCCCGAAACATCTTGAAGCGCGACGAAGAGTCTTCGCCAGATCGCCAGTTCTCATCGAGACTCGAGCGCAGGTCCGCAAGGGATGCGCTTGCCGGCGCATCCTTCGCTTCGAACCCGACAATCGGACCCGCAGGGACGCCACCACGGATGGTCGTGGCCGCTCGCGACCGCCAGTCGTGGGTGTCCGCATCCGCGAGCGTGAAGACCAAGATGTCGAGCGAAAGGCCGGGATCCGAGGCCACGTGGAGTGCGAGCACGTCACGACGTTGCATCGCAAGTTCGTCGACCAGACGCTTGGAAAGCGCTGCACGGCGTTTGCCATCGCTGCCGACACTCGCAACGACTTCGACGAAATCTTCGTCACCAACGACTTCGATGTCACGCTCGCCGTAGAACACCGGCTGGAGAACCGGTGTGCCGTCGCGCGAGAGAACGAGGATCATTCCGGCATCGGCCTTCAGTTCGGGTGCCAGCTCCGGGGGCTTTGCCCGAATATCCTGGCATTCGCGCTCGATCGCTTCGATCGTCGCCTCGGCCGCAGCTATTGCTTCTTCTGCGCTGTCTTCATCCTCGAGAATGGCCGCATGCTCGTCGTAGGAAGCATCGAGCTCGTCAAGGCGGGCCAGTTCGGCGTCAGTCAACGGAGCCGGTTCGGCCGGAAGGCGAATGAGGCCTTCAACGAGATCGTGACTGGCATAGGTGTCAAGCGTCGGCTTGACCCAGGCCAGACCCTGCTCTGCTGCGAGCGCCTTGGCGCGTTTCTCCATCTCCTCCGAGGCGAGAGTTTCCAGAAGCGCGACATCAACCCAGGACTCGCTGTCATCGTCGTCGAAGAGTTCGCGTTCGATCAGGCCACCTGCAGCGACATAGGCGTCGCGACCGACAAGACGGGCCCGAGCATCGCTGCCGCGAACCGTGCCGGAGAGCACCATGCGCCGGATACTGTCGGCGCTGGGCGCATAATAGCCCGAAGACGCCTGTTCATAGACGCGAGCCTGAATTTCCTGGTCGGAGGTCGCGCCGAAAGCTTTGGCGAGATCGAGAGTGATTTCGCCGGATGCCAGAGCATCGAAGACGACAGGCGCGAGGGCGGCGAGGCGCAGACGGCCTTCGACGAAGCGGACCGTCAGCCCGAAACGGCGAGCGACATCTTCCGTCGAGGCACCAGCATCAATAAGGGCTGCGAACGCCTGCGCTTCGTCGGCTGGGTTCATCGCCAGGCGATGGAAGTTTTCGGCCAGGCTCGTTTCGACTGCGATTTCCGCATCGTCTTCAAGCACGAGGCAGGTAACCTCGTAGCCCTTCGGCAGGACTTTCTCTTCGGCCAGCGCCAGCAAGGCGCACCGGCGGCGCTCTCCTGCTTCGACCTCGAATTTTCCGCGGGAGGCAGGCCGAACGATGAGGTTCTGCAACAATCCGTGGGCGGCAATGCTCGCTTTTAATTCGGCATCTGCGGCTGGGTCACCGTGAAGGCGCACATTGCGTGGGGACTGAACCAACTTGTTCAGCGGGATCGACTTGATCATGGAACTTACTCCTGAATATGAGCCCGGGCATCGACCTTCGACGCTCATTCGGCTCAAACAGAAGCAAGCCCCCTTCCCTCTCAATGACTGCCGGTGGGCCGGTGCACGAACCGCTCCGCGGATTGGCGTTAGCCTCGATGTAAAGCGCCCCAGCGAGCGTCACGCCTGATTGAACGCGGGCTGCCGCAGGCAGACCCTTTCGGCTCCTTCAACAGAGGAGTCGAACGATGAACGAGCTTATCCAGATTGG
>NZ_NIWD01000005.1:82973-171145 GCF_002277025.1 Sphingopyxis sp. GW247-27LB | reverse complement strand
TCTCCGGGCGACGATGTTTTGCCGGGGTGGGCTCGAGCCCACCCCGGCAAAACATCGCATCCTTAACAAGAAGGCTGGCGATCATGGTCCTATCACTTCCGCATTGCATCGGTGAGACGGTCCCGAAGAGTCGGGATAATGGCCGGATATTCGATCACGAACTCGTCGCCGCGGTGATGAAGATCGCCGGCGACGGCGTCGGGCAGACGCGGTGGAAGGTTCCGGGCGTGCTCGACTGGTCGAACATGTACTATAATCCCTATGTCGATGTCAGCCGCGACACGACCACGCTTTATGCCTCGGACCGCGATGTCTTTCTTTTTCTGGTCGATGACACGCACCCGATCGAGGCGGGCAAGCTTCCGAACGGCGAGCCCGATCTCTACTTCCGCGGCTTCTACAGCTGGAACTCTGAGGTCGGCGCGAAGACGCTCGGCATGGCGACCTTCTATCTCCGCGCCGTCTGCATGAACCGGAACCTCTGGGGCGTGGAGAATTTCGAGGAGGTCAAGATCCGGCACTCGAAATTCGCTGCCAACCGCTTCGCGCACGAAGCCGCGCCGGCGCTCGAGCGTTTCGCGGACTCCTCGCCGATGCGCTTCGTCAGTGGCGTCAAAACCGCGCGTGAACGCATCGTCGCCCGGAAGGACGAAGATCGCGAGGACTTTCTGCGCAAGCGGGGCTTCTCGAAGGCCGAGTCCGCCAAGATTGTCGCGACGGTGCTGGGCGAGGAAGGCCGCCCGCCCGAGAGCATCTACGACTTCGTGCAGGGCATCACCGCCTTCGCCCGTACCAAGACCCACCAGGACAGCAGGCTCGATATCGAGAGCAAGGCCCGCAAGCTCCTCGAAGCCGTCCACTGACATTCTGCGCCGCCGGACGCGATCGTCCGGCGGCCAATTTTCCGAAGGAGGAAAACCATGGCCGACGCACGCCACACGCTGCTTGAGACGATGCAGGATCTCATGTCCAACTATCTCGTCGATGAATGCCCCGACCATGTGACGTGGGAAGATTTCGATCCTGATATCGACGGTCTGCGATCCACCGTCATCGACCTGCTCGACAAGTCACTGTCGCCGACCGCTCCGGCAGATATCGTCACCTATGTCGTCGACGTCGATTTCTATAGCGGCGATGACCGCTTCGCGACCGAGGTCTTCACGATCGACGCTTCGACGCCCAATGGCGCCCAGCACCGCGCGCTCGCGCTGTCGCTCGATAGCATCTACAATGACCCGCGCGTTCCCGACCTTTCAAGGAGGGCTTCGGCCCAGTCCACCGATGACGGCGCGGGCAGCCCGGAATGATCACCGACCGGACCCAGCGGTGGCGCAAGCGCCGGTGCCGCTGGGTGCCGGGCGCCGCGGAAATCGACCCCGCAACCCTGTCCGTCGATATAATCGATACCCGGCGCGAGGCCGCGCCGTTCGTCAGGGAACATCATTATGCGGGATCGATGCCGGTCGCACGGCTCTCGGTCGGCCTCTTCGCCAACGGCCGCGATGGACGATCGGAACTCGTGGGCGTTTGCGTGTTCTCGCACCCGGTCAATAATGCAAGCGTTCCGAAAACGGCGGGTCTCGGCGATCCGCGCGCGGCGTGCGATCTTGGACGTCTCGTCATACTCGACAGTCAGGGCGCCAATTCGGAGTCGTTCCTGGTGGCACGGGCGTTCCGGCTGCTCCGCCGTGAGAAACCCGAAATTCTGTCGGTCATATCCTATGCCGACCCGGTCAGGCGCGTCGATGCAGACGGACACGTGTTCCTTCCTGGCCATGTCGGCCGCCTTTATTCGGTGATGGGAAGCCGCTATGTCGGCCGATCGAGCGCGCGCACCGACCTCATCCTGCCCGATGGCCGCCCCATATCGTCGCGGGCAATATCCAAAATCCGCAATGCCGAATGCGGTCAGAGATATGCGATGGAGGATTTGATCCGAGCCGGTGCCCGCGCGCCGCACTTCGGCGAGCACCGCGGCGAATGGCTGGCCAGCCTCGAACGCACCGGCTTTTTGACGCGGCGGCGCCATCCTGGCTGCCACGCCTATCTCTTTCCTTTGACGAAGGCGGCCCGGCTCGCCGCACGCAAGGTGCCGAGCCTGCCGTATCCCATTCTCGACCGGGCGGCGACAGAAGGCGACGTCACGAAGCTCCCGCTCCTCGACCTCGCTGCCTAGGCGGTCCCTTCAGCGATCGGTGCTGGCAGCCCCAAAATCCGTTCGTTCAGGGAGAAAGCGAATGCACATCATTTTCCAGATTCAAGGTCGGATCGACGTGCCTGACGGCACCACTCCCTCACCCGGCATCGAGAACCAGTTTCGGCTTCCCTCAGGACAAATTGCCTCAGTTCACCCTGTAATCGAACTGGCCATCGGTCCCGATACGGATGACCACCGCGATCTCACCTATTCGGAAGCCGCAAGCCTGGGAATCCTCCTCGACCTGTACGATCGAACAGCGACTCTCCGCACATCGAATTGAGCCAAGGCTCGATTGTCCAGCACAGCCTGAAATTCTCGGCAAACAGCGACTGACTGCACTGCCATCCTGGCGGCTGCACGGCGAGGAGAGGAGGTGGCGCGCGGGTGATCGTCCCAATCAGGAGGTGGCACCCATGAAAATCGAACTTCGCCGCATCACCTATAATGCTGCGCTGTCGCAGGAAACCAGCGCCTACACGGCCGACGTCTATATCGATGGCGAACTGGCGTTCCATGCCCGCAACCAGGGGACGGGCGGTGCCGACTTCTTCCACAAGGTCGGCCGCTGGACCGAGATCGATGTCAACCAATGGCTGGTCGCGAACCGGCCGCAGCGATCCTTCGGCAGGTTCAGCTACGATCACGACCTCGATGTCGAGGTCGGCGACCTTCTCGCCCGCGAACTCGAACGCCGCCGGTTGAAGCGGCTGATGCGGACCTATCTCGTCACGATCGAGCGCGGTCAGATCTACCAGTACCCGCTTCGCAAGCGCCCGGTGGACACGATCATCAGCGCGGTCCGGGCGACCAATCCCGATGCGGTCATCGTCAATGGCGCGAGCGGCGACGTGCTCGCCCAGGCCGTCGAGGTTCTCCTCTCACAGAAATGACCTGTCGCCACGAACCGCAAGGAACCCGAACATGGCCAATAACTATGTCGAGACGGCCTTCTATCTGCCCGTCACGCCCGAGGAAGCATCGCTGCTCGAAGAATGCTTTCTTGTCGCCGAGAGGCTGTCCGGCGATTTCGAAGGAACACCGAGCGGAGAGATGCAGGTGCTCGAGCCACACTACGCCGCCTGCAGCGATGCCTTCCGCAAAACCTTCCCCAAGCAAGATCAGGAGGAAGATCCGTTTGCGTCCTTCCTCGAACTCTGGCCCGATCCTGATATTCCCTCATTCGATGCGGACATCTCGATCGACGACAAGCGCGACGATACGGGCCTCGTCGCGTTCATTCGCGGCTATGAGGCTGATGTGCAGGCACTCGCATCGCTGATCCAGAAGGTTTGCATGAGCGCGCTCCCCTTCGGTTTCGAGTGGGCGTCTACCTGCGACAAGTTCAGGCCGGGCCAGCATGGCGGCGGATATTTCGTCATCACCGGCACGCAGATTCTCGGCGCCTCGACCCGCGAGATGATGGACGAAACCCTTCGATCGCTCCGCCCGGGAGTGAGGACGTGACCGGCATCGCCAGCGCGAGCGTGACGCACTATGTCGATGTGTGGGACGAGCAAATCATGTGGCAATCGGCCTTTTCCGCCTATGAAAAGACGAGCGGAATCGCCGACCAGCCCGATTTCGAACTCATGTGCGGGACGCAGGACCGGCCCGATATCTGCGCTTGCTTACAGATGATCTTCGATCCCGGTGCCAGCCCCATGGGCGTCCAGATCGAGGATTGCTGCGCCGAACTGATCGAGAATAGCGGCCCGCAGCCGGCCGACTGAAGCAGGAGGAGAGGGGGATAGGCAGGGGCGGGCGCGATGGGGCGTCCGAAGGCAGGAGCCTATCCCATGGCTTACGATATCGCGTTCCGATTTCAGCAAGCGCTCGATCCCTCGGGGCTGTCGACGCTTCCGGCCTGTCTCCACGCGCTGACCGCCGCGATCTCGGATTGCCGGAACGCCGGCAAGTCCGACGACCTCGATCCCGCCGTGATTTTGCTGGCACGCCATCTCGGCGCCATCGCGAGAGACTTGGGCGAGGGTGACAGTTTGCTCCGCCGCGCCTGTATGGACCGGCTTGCCGATATGCGGGGCAGATCCGCCCTTGCGGTGCTCGCGCAAAAGGGCGTCAGCTATGACGAGCAAGCCAAGAAGCTCTTCCATAGCGATGGCCGCAAGGCGCTGAAGCGTCTCGCCGACGCGCTTTGCCTCATCGACGGAAGCTATGACCTGCGTTCGAACATGGGTGGCATCGCGGTCAGCGGCGAGATCATCCTTCATGGCGAAGACATCTATGTCCAGCTCGGCCTCGGCATCGGGCCCGGCCGCGAGGTGATGTTCCGCCGTGTCGCAGGACGGCGGGACTATTGCGGCGATCGCAATCATTGGGCCGCCATTGGCGAACTGCTCGAGCCCGATCGCCTGGCGGCTCGCATCCGCCGCGACCTGCATCTCCCCAATCCCGGAACGCCGCCCCTGCGGCTCGTCGCCTGAGGAGTAAATCCATGGAAATCCTTGTCTCCCGTTCCCGCCTCGCGGGGACGCCGCCCCATTATGTCTACCGCGTCCTGGTCCCCGCCGACGGCGTGGCGGCTGAACGCCGCGCAATAGGCGGCGTTTCGGTGGCGCCCAGGGTCGCGGGGCGGATCGCATGTGTTCGCATGGCGCCCGTCGTGGCGCCCGAGCGCTATTTGATGATGAGCCCCGTCGAACGTGCGGCCCTCGCGCCGCGCATCGGGGCGCTCAGCCGCAGGATCGAATTGCTGATCATCCGCTCGATCTTCCCCGAGATGACCGCGGACTCGGTGCCGATCATATTCGAGCTCGACCATGACCCAGGCGATGCGTGCGTCTGGATCCAAATCGCGGACCTCACGGCCGCGTTCGATCGCCTTGAGTCCAACCTCGACATTCTCACGGCCTTCGACCTCGGTCTGCGTCAGGGCGACAATCTGCGCGCCGCCTGATGTCGGTCGGCCGAGTCCACGAAACCTGCAACCTCGTCATGAAGTCACCCAAAAAGAAAGGGTCTGAAATGACCGTTATCGGACATAATCACATACGAAAGGTCGAAACGTTCGACGGCTACGATATTATCGCGCACCCGCTACCAGCACGCGATGAACGCGTCTATTATCCGACGGAACCGGACAGCTGCAGCGCAGGCGTCACCTATTCCTCGCACGATGTGATGGTCGCAAGGCCGACCGGCATCGGCAAGAAGGGCCGCCTCGCCATATTGATGCACCATGGCGGCGGCCGCCATGTTCTCGAATTCTACGAGGGGCTTCTGCCGGTCGCTTCGGCCCTGCTCGCTCTTCCCGAGCGCGAGCAATATGCGCTTGCCTACACGATCTTCGAGCAAGCCGACGAATGCGCGATGGGCATGCGCGCCGCCGAGGCGCGGCGCTGGGCCGAGGCCCATGTCGATGGCCGCATCCGCAAGCGCCGCCGCGGTCGCTCACAACAGGTCTATGTCGAAACCGAGGCTGAGCGAGCCATTCGCCGAAGCCGATAAGCGGGGCCCCTGATGACGGGCCCATGCGCCCGCTTCCCCTGGGCTAGGAGGAAAGGGGGAGCGGGGCGGTGCGGCAGCAATGATGTTGCCCGGCAACCGGAGATCCTGTCATGACGCTTCCCCGCGAGATTCGGCCATCGGTCGGCGATGAACTCATCACGAAGGTATCGCGCCTGTTCAATGGGACGATCACCGACGTTCTCAACGAGCTGTTCCAGAATGCCCGCCGCGCGGGCGCCGGACGGATCGACGTTCATCTGGGCGACCACGAGGGCAGCTCGAGCCTTCACATCGCCGACGATGGCCGCGGTATCGACGACCCTGCTTCCTTCGTCACGCTTGGGCGCTCTGGCTGGAGCGACGAGATCGCGCAGCGCGAGGACCCGGCCGGCATGGGTGTGTTCAGCCTGGCCGGCAGGACCGTGACCGTGCGGTCCTTCTCGCGGGTCGCAGACGAGGGCTGGACAATGACCATCCCCGCGGACGGCTGGGAAGGAGCGCAGCCCCTGGCTGTCGAAAACTGTCGCATCCGGGCGGGCACAGAGATCATCATCGCCATGCCCAAGGAATGGCTCTGCAATCTTCGGGGCCAGATCGAGGCCGCTGCCAAGCATTTCCCCCTGCCTGTCCACTTCCACGGCGCACTGCTGCCGCGTGAGGATTTCCTCGAAGGGGCCCATCGGGTCGAGGAATGGAACGGTTGCCGGATCGGCATCTTCCGCGCGAATTATGATCTCGCGACTGAACCGCGGATCAACTTTCACGGGGTCAAGGTCGCCTGCCGCTTGCCGTCGGTCAAAGAGGTCGATGGTTCGTATCCCTGGACGGCCCGGATCGACATCGTCGACGCGCCATCGTTGCAGCTCGTGCTCCCTGCGCGCAAGGAAATGGTCGATAATGCCGCGCTCGCTTCGCTGCGGGTAGCCGTTCAGGCCACCATTTATCGAACCATTGCAACCGAGAGCAGCCACCGACTTTCATTCCAGAACTGGCAGCGCGCAGCCGATCTCGGCATCGAACTTCCCGAAGCCAGTGCCTGGCTCTCCGAATGGTGCCCACGCACGGCGGACGATCGTGGCGGCGCCGAGGGCGCCCGCATCGAGGCCGTCCCGATGATCCTGATTCCCGATCATGACGCCGATATCGAGCAATGCGCGGCATCGCTGCTGACCGAAGAGAGGCTCGGCTTTCGTGCCGTCCGCGCCGAGGACGCGTTCGCGGGCTACAAATGGTATGATGACCTTCCCCGCGTCACGGGCCTGTCCTTTGCGACCGAGATTGACGGGCGTCAGATTCACTACGCCGACGGCGATGTGATTTGCTCGGACACATTGTCTGGCCGCGTTCCTATGATCACGCTCGAAGTTCCAGTCGTCCGCTGCGCCGCGTCCGACGAGCCGATCGCGACGTTGAACTTTCCCGTCGACATGCTGGTCTGTGCGAATGGCGGAAGCGGTCTTGATGAAACCCATGTCTTCGTTCGCGAAGGAGCCACTATCGCGCCGGCGGCGCTTGCGCAGATGATCGAGGATTGCTGCTTTGCCTACGACGAGGATTGTAGCAGCGATAGTTGGCACACCCAGCACCGCGATTTTGAACGCGATGCCCGCAAATTTGCAAATGAACTGCTTCTTGGAGCCGATGAAGCGCTCGCCGAGAACATCCGCGCCGTTTTCGCCGAAGAAGTTCAATGGATGATCCCGATCGGGCGGCGGCTCACGCTCGAGGCCTATCACGGCAATGTGCGGGTCGCGTTGGCGGCCAATGACGCCGACCCTGAAACCACTGTGGCATGACGATGCCGGAATCTTGAACCGAGCGGGCGATCCGTGGTCACCTGACCGGCCCAATTCCCGAGGAGTCACTCCCATGGCGGAAGACGAATTCGACGATCTCGTCGACAACGCGACCCATGCGGTCAACAATTTGATCCCATCCTCGCTACTCGCCGGAATGGATGCCGAGGGGAGATCGCATCTCCTGAACCTGATCAACGATGCTCTTGCGCCCATCTTGCGCGACCTCGGCCCTCCCGAGAGTGGCGACGCGGGCTCCGCGAGGACGCGCCTTTCGACGATGGCCGCGTTCCTTTCCGAACTGATCGAGACGCATATCGACAAATGCGAGAACGCCGGGGGCGGTCCGGACGAGCGCCCGCCGCACATCGTCTCCGAGGCATTTGGCACGCAGGCTTATATCGCAAGCATCGCGACCAGCTCCAGGATCGATGCCGCGCATATTCATGTCGTGTTCGAAGACGGTGATGCCTTCCGGCTCACGATCAAACGCGTCGGCACCTGAAGGCGGGCCTCTCCTCATCCACTTCGACTGGACTTTGTCATGGCGAACGCTGAACCATCGATCCGATTGTCGCCGCGGCGCGCGGAACTCGCCTCCTTCGAGCGTTGCTATGCCGTTGCCGTCAGGCGGTGCGCCGCCAGCGGTCGCGCCCAGTTCATCGTGAACACTGGAGAGACGCTGCGGCCTTTCAGGGTCTCATCGCGACCGCCCGGCAATGGCGAAAGGTTGACGACCCTCGTCGCCTGACCGGCCAATACGGAGGAGGGAAGGGAGAAGCATCGGCGAGGATCGTTGGAAGGGTATTCGCCGATGACATCTTCACGCCCGCAACATTCGCACCGCTTCTTTCGGCGATCGCTCGGCTGCCGGTGCCGTTGATATGGCTACCGCGCTCGCCCGCCTCTCGTCTGATGTCCGGCCACACCCGGGTCTTCCGGACGATCCTGCGCTGCCACGTCCGCCGGTCATCGCCGCATGGGGCATGGGACTCGATAGCACGGCGATGATCATCGAATGGATCGCGCGCGGCCGACCCCTGGACCTCGTGCTGACGGCCGACACCGGCAGCGAGCGTCCGGAAACCTATGACTATCTCCCGATATTTCAGCGCTGGATGGATGCCCGCGGCATAGCGCACGAGATCGTCCGCTATGCCCCGAAGCGCTTCAAGCATTGGCCGCCCTATTTCTCCCTGCTCGAAAACTGCCTCACCAACGCGACCCTGCCCTCGATCAGCTTCGGGCGTCACAGTTGCAGTCAGAAATGGAAGATCCAGCCACAGGATAAATGGGTCGAGAGCTGGGATCCCGCGAAGCAGGCGTGGGCACGCGGCGGCAAGGTGATCAAGCTCATTGGCTACGATGCATCGCCGGCGGACAGCCGCCGGTATGCGCACCGCGAGGGGCATGTCGACCCGCGCTATGACTATTGTTACCCCTTACGCGACTGGGGTTGGGACCGGCATCGATGCGCGGCTCGCATCAAGGCCGAAGGCCTTCCCGTTCCCGTCAAGTCGAGCTGCTTCTTCTGCGCCGCGATGAAGCCGCACGAGGTTCAGACCTTGCCCGCTTGGTGTCTGCGCCTGATCGTCCTGATGGAAGCGCGCGCGGCCCCCCGCCTGATCAATGTCGAAGGCCTGTGGCGGCGGTCCACCCGTGCGCGGCCCGGTACGATGACCGAGTTCATCCGGGACCGCGGCCTGTTGCCGCCCCGCGAGATTGCCGCGATCGTGAACGGCGCACCCGTCGCCCTCGTCGAATTCCAGGCAGTCGCGGCGCAGATCCCGATCGAAGAGCGACCGCCGCTCCGCGAATGGATCGACCGGTTCAACGCCGGTGTCACGCGGCTCGCGGCGTGACCATCGAGCACCGCGGATCCGAATTCGCGGATCGAACAGCAGGAATCGGTTCGTTGAATTGCCCTCGACCAGAGCCTCCCTTCAAGGAATACGCCATGGAAACCGGACAATATCTTGTGCTCAGCACCGCCCATATTCGCTGCGCGACCGGGCAGCTGCTCACCGCTTGGGCAGACTATCCGCCGCACAGGCGGCCGCTGTGCGTCGCGCCAACGCAATATGGCTGGTTCCTCCATACGATGACGCTACCGCCCGAAGCGCAGCGCTGTCTCCCCAAGGAACTGCCCGCGATCCTGGCGCTCGGCCGCGACAACGGCTGTGATTATGTGCTGCTCGACAGCGACGGACCGACCGAGGACTTGCTACCGACGTTCCCTTGGTAGGTCCCTGTAAGTGTCTGGATGAGATAGTTCGGTGTCGGACTGCCGATTACTTGCCCTTTGTTCCCGGTGGAATGCCTGCTATTGGTAAAGTTAGATAGCTTGGCATTCGAAGGGTGAACGCATGGACGATTCCGAAACGCTCGTAACGCTGACCGCCGATATCGTGGCTGCTCATGTCAGCAACAACAGCGTCGCGATATCCGACATTCCCCTCGTCATTCGGTCCGTCCATGAAGCCCTCGCCGGTCTTGGCGTGACCGAGCCCCCCGAAGTCAAACAGGAGCCCGCCGTCTCGATCCGCGCCTCCGTGAAGCCCGATTACATCGTGTGCCTTGAAGACGGCAAGAAGCTCAAGATGCTCCGCCGCCACCTGATGACGGCCTATAACATGACCCCCGACGAGTATCGCGCGAAGTGGGACCTTCCCAAGGACTATCCGATGGTCGCGCCCAATTATGCCGAGACCCGCCGCACTCTCGCCAAGGCCATTGGCCTCGGAACCAAGGGTCGGGGCGGCGGCGGCAAGGCCCCGCGTGGCCGCGCCAAGGCAAAATAGCCCGGTCTTATCCTCCGGAAGGTCCCGCCCTTAGATCGTCCGCGCTTTGGGCACGCCTCAATGAAATTGGTCTTGACGTTGGCCGCCGCTCTGTGGGCGGTCCGGCGACCTTCACGCGCAACACCGCGACCGCGCCGTCACCGGACCGCGAGCTACCGCTCGCTCTGACCCCTCGCATCGCGGAATGACACTACCGGCGGCGTTAGCGGCCGCCGCCTCTCTTATCTTGAGACTGCCGTCCGACCGATCGCAGGCGCGCCGCATTGGCAGCGCGCCTGCGGCGCGTTCGAGACTCTGTCCCCTGGAATAGCCTGGCACCGGACTGTTGTGCTTGATCCGCAGATGGTTGGATGTCGCTGCGGGGCGGCTGTCCGCTGCCGCGGGCACCGCCGCTCTATCTCCGCGGCGCTGCGCGCCGCTCCGACCGAGCTCCGGCTGCGCCGGATCTCGGCCCTGAAGGGTAACGATTGGCTGCCGAAAGGGAAATGCGCGGGGGCCGGGTGGAGCTAGGCCGGTCGGCCGCGCCGACGGGATGGCGGGGGACTGACCTCGCACGCATCGGCCGAGACTTCGAGATCGATCGCGAGCTGGCGCAGCGCCCGCGCGGCCCCGAGCCGCTGGAGCCCGTCACCATGCGCCGCGGAACTGCCGCGATCCGCGCGCGACCGCGCGAGCCGCGCAACCGTCCTCATCGTCTCGGCATCCATGCGACCTGCATAGCGCATCCGCGCGCCTGAAGCGAGCGGGTGCGTGAGGGCGCGAGGGCGGGTGCGACCGCAGGCCGCGGCGCCGGACGGCGGCGGCGGGACAGAGAAGAGAGGGGGACCTTGGCGGGTGTCGCTTCGGGATTGGCCGGAGCGATGAACGTCAAAGGAAAGTCCCATGAATATTGGTGAATTCAGCAATCGGAACGGCCGTCTGATGGGGTCGATCGCGACCCGCACCATCGATCTGCCGCGTCTCGGCCTTCGTCCGGTCGAGAGCGATCACGAGCGGGCCCCGGCCTATGAGATCGTCGCGCTCAACGTCGGCAATCGCTGGGTCCAACTCGGCGCTCTCTGGGAAGCCGTCGCCAAAAATACCACCGGCGAAGTCTTCCTTCAGGGCTCGATCGACGACCCGAGCCTCCCGGAACCGCTCCCGATCGCGCTCTTCGGGTCCGAGCAGGATGGCTACCGCGTCGCGTGGCGGCGCCCGCAGCGCCGCGACGACTTCGGTCCCGCGATCCGCTCGTCGCGCCGCGACTATGGCGACGGTGAGCAGGGCGGCGGGTTCGGCGAGAGCACCGCAGGCACCGACGGCGCGCTGATGGATAATGGCGCGGGCGCCGGCGCCGACGTCGATGATGAGGTCCCGTTCTGACGGTCAGGCTTGACGGGCCGGGGGCTTCGGTTCCCGGCCCATTTTTCTCATCCAGCTTGGGAGGCCGTCATGGCCCAGATTCGTCTCATCGAATGCGGCGCCGTCATCGCCGCTGTCTTCGACATCGTCGCCGGAACCGCGCTCGAACCGCTCGCGCCCGTCCTCGCATGGGAGGTCGTCAACGGGCTGCGCCCGCTGGACGGCATCGCTGCCAGCCCGGCGCCGCGGAAGCCTGCGGGCGCAACGCTCCACTGATCCTCGTGCGGCCGGGCGGCGCAGCCGCTCCGGCCGATTTTCATTTTTGCTGACTGGAGGCCCATCATGACCAACGCCAACCCCGCGTCCGTCGACCGCTTCGCCGACCTGAAACAGCTATACGCCGAGGCCATCGCCACGCCTGAATTTCAGGCCGCCTTCGGCGACCCAATCCCGCTCTCGATCGTCTCCGCCGGGGACGAGCCGAGCGATCTCGACATGCCCGAGCCTTTCGCCGCGCAGGCCGAATGCGGCGGCGTGATCGCCGCGATCTTCGACCTCTTCACCGACACGCGCCTCGAAGCGTTCGCTCCGGACATCGCATGGGGCTTCGTCAATTCATTCCATTTCACGGCCGGAAAGCTTGCGCGCCGCGAAGATTCAATTGCGCAGGAACTCGGTGATCTCGCGCGCACGCCGGACCTCAGCGAAGTCTATGCGACGAGCCTGGAGGAGAAGCAGCTCCTCTGCCGCTCGCTCGCGGAACAGCGCGACGCCATCGAATGCATGCGCGATTATGCCGCCGAAATGTATCGCGCGCTCACCGGCTGGCCATGGTCGCCGGCGAAGGGAACCCGGGCGTCGTCCGTCTCGATGGCGAGCCAGATCGCGGCGCAAGATTTTCTGCGCGAGCGGGCGCTCGCCGCGCGCGAACGGACCCTCCCGCAAGGCCCGATCGTCGTCTTCTCGGGTCCCGCCGTCTGGGCCGACTGGGAACCGCTGTGGGCGCGGCTCGACCAGATCAAGGCCCGCGTGCCGCATATGACGCTAGTGACGACCGGCCAGCGCAAGGGCGCCGACGCGATCGCCGCCGCATGGGCGGCGCGTCCCGAGAACAGCGTGCCACTCGTTGCCTATGGCCTTTATGGCTCGGGGCGGAAAACCGCCTTCAACCGCAACCGCAAGCTCGCCGAGCTGAAGCCAGTCGAGGCTTTGCTCTGCGAGGGGTCGGGGCTTCAGGCCAATCTTTACCAGCTCCTCCGCAAGGCCGGGGTGCCGATTCATGCCTTCAAGAAGCCGGATGACGTTTCGCGCCCGGCGGCACAGCGGGGCCCCGGCCTCCGCCTGACGGCGTGACGGCGATGGCGATTCCTGAGGCTTATCGGCGGAACTTCGCGACGCTCCGCCGTGCGGCGGAAAAAGGCGACCTCGCCCTGATGGAATGTACCGATGCGGCGTCGGGCGAGCCCCGTTATGTCATCTGCGCGGTGGGGCGCGAGGGTTCGAGCTATGTCATGACGCCGTTCGGACATTTGCATGACGGCAATCCGTTCGAGGCCTATATGCCGCCGACCGGAGAAGCCTTCGAACGACGTTAAGAAAATGAGCGGTCGCCTTTCTTGCGAGGCGGCCGCCTTCCTCGTTCATTCGGTCAGCAGCGCCAGCCGCCGTAGCGCTGCGGCAAGTGTCGCGCGATGGGCGGTGACCTCCAGCGCCGGGGGCATGCCGGTCGCGTGGAGCGAGACTTTGGAGCCGACTTTCGCTGGCTCGATCGTGAGGGTCAACGTCATCATGCCGGAATAAGCCGCGTCGGCGTTCGTGTAGCGAATCGCTTCGACCACACGCTCGTCGGGTAGGAACTCGGTGAATGTGCCGGTGATGATTTCGATTGCGGCTTCAGGCCCGTCGATCTCCGCCCGATCGGAATAGAGGAGATTTAGGCAGAAACGCCCACCGGGCTGCGGTTCAAGCACCGAATAGGTGCCCGTCGCGCCATCGGGCACCCGCCAACTCTTCATCTTCTCGGCGTCAAAATAGGTACGGAACAACTGCCGCGGCGTGGCGAGGATCATCCGCGATGCGCTGTCCACCCGTTCGGTCTGCTCACACGCGTCCAACTATCTTCATCCTCTCTCGCTTCCCCTTCGAAGGGCTGACCAGCACCGTTGCGGCGCACCTCCCGGTCTGGCGGAGACCTTCCGCAAATAATCGCGTTTGATGCAACCATTTGCGAATCGGGGGCATCGAGCCCCCGCTTCGCAAGCCTCTTCTTCTCTCTCAACTCTTTTTAGTGTGGCACGGGGGCAGCGCCGGCCTCAAGGACGACGGGGCCCCACCATTTTCTTCGGCGCGGCGGGCGCGGCGTAGCCCATCGGGTGCCGGTGGCCGCCAAAGAAAATCGTGACCCCCATCGCCGCTGCGCGGTCGGGCTGCGCCCGATCCTTGACCCCGTCGCTCAGAGCCCGTGCAGGGAAGGAGACCTCTTTTTCAAGGAGGTTCTCATGACGAAGCATACACAAACCACTCGCACCGACCAAGAAATCGCTGACCTCATCGCCGCGGAAACCGTGTCGCCCGCCTTCGAAAACGCCTTCACCGAAACCACGGGCGGCTTCCGGATGGGCTATGCCGACGAGCCGACCGACGCCGACATGCCGCTCCCCCACGCGGCGGAGCTCGCTACGGAAATGGCGGTCCGCACCTTCTTCGATCTGTTCCGCGACACCCGCCTCGAAGGGATCGCCGACCGCATTGCTTGGGGCATCGTCCACAGCTTCCACAAGGTCGCGGACCAGCTCGATGCCGAAGCCGACAAGGCCGCGCTGAAGGTCAAGGATCTCGTCCGCGACGCCGACGGCAGCGAGATCCTGACCGCCGAGCTGGAGGAGGCGCAGACCTTCTGCCATTCTCTCGACGAGGCGCGCGACGCGGTGGCCTGCATGCGCGACTATGCCGCCCAGACCTTCGCCGCCGAAACCGGACGCCCATGGGCGGCACCCCGGGGGTCGCTGGTGTCGAGCAAGCGCACCGCCGCGGTGGTGGCGGCGACCGATTTCCTCGCCGCGCGGCGTCAGCGCCGGATCGACGCCCACGCCCCGCAGGGGCCCGTGGTGATCTTCTCGGGCGGGCAGCAATGGGAAGATCACGCCCTGCTGACCGAGCGGCTCGACCAGATCAAGGTGCGCATCCCGGCGATGGTGCTGGCGACGACCGCGCAGTCCAAGGGGTGCGATGCCATTGCCGCTGCATGGGCGGCCCGGACCGCAACACCGCTCGTCGCTTTCACCCTCAGCAGCAAGTTCGGGCAACGCGCGGGGTTTATGCGCAATGAGCAACTGCTCGGACTGAACCCGGTGGAAGCCCTGGTCTGCGAAGGCTCGGGGCTTCAGTCACATCTCGCCCGGCTGGTCCGCGCGAAGGGCGTGCCCGCGCATTTCTTCCGCCTTATCGACCAGCGTCTCGCCGCCTGATCGGGCGGCGCAAAGGGACGGTCCGGAGTGCCGGGCCGTCCCTTTTCTTTTTGGTGTAAGGGAAGGTCGCCCGCGCTCGTGGACCCCTGGCGGGGTCCGTCGCGCGGGCGATGCGATGGCGATGCCATCGGCCTCCTGCGCGCGGCTTCGCCGTGCTCGTCGCAGGGGCATCCCTTCGGGATAGCGTTACTTGGCGGGACGTATCGGCAGGGATTTGAGTGCCCCCACCGCCGCTTCGCCGCCGGACCGGATAGCAAGGCCTACAAGCTCTCGAAATTCGCGTTCGGTCAGTTCCTCGACGGCAAGCTCGCCGATGATCGACGCATAGCGGCCGCGCAGGGCGCGGCGGGCATTCTCCACGTCCTCGGCGACCTTGCGCTGACGCGCTTCGAGATCGGCGAGGCGTTCACGTTCACTCTTCTTGGGCATAACCATCATCCTTCAAATGGTCTGCCCGCCAGCTTCCAATTCTATCCGAAGGAATGCGCCATGATCAAACGTCAATTATCCTGGCCGGCGTGCCGCCGGCAGATGAAGAAATCCCCCCCGGCGGGGGGAACCCCCGCGCCTTCCGGCACGAGGTGTCGCAGCGACACGTCGCTGCGGTGGGCGGACGCACGCCGTTGGCGTTTGTAATGCACCCTACGCACGGGTGCTGCGGCGCCAAACCTCCCAGCAAATCAATAGCCTAACCCTAAAGTCGAACGCTGGCGCAGGCGGCGTCATTTGGCCGCCGTGGCAGCCCGATGCGGCAGCAGTTGGCTGCCATCCGCGCCAAGGTCCTGATAATCCTTGGCATCTTTGGGCAGCCGTGGCTGCCACGCTAAGCTATTGGAAAAGCGGCAGGTCTCGGATATAACAGTGGGGCTACGCGTCCTCACTTGCCGAAGCTCCAGACCAGGAGCTTGCCATGGCAAGACTGACTATTCGTCTCCCCGATGAACTATACGACCGGCTCGCGGCCGATGCCGATGCGGCGGGCGTCCCCATCGCGGCCTTCGTTCGCGATGCCCTCGATCAGCTGAACGGCGCCGACCCCTTCGGCTTCCATGCCCGATTCGACGAACTCCACTCGACCGTCATCCAGGTGCTTGCGATCCTCGCGTCCGACGTCGGCGCGCGCGCGCCCAAATCGCTCGCCAAGGGGATGGAGGACACGCGGCGGCTGCTCCTCGACCGGGGGCTGATTGGCGCAGGCGACCTTCCCACTCTGGGGGGAGAGGCATCGTCATGAGCATCTTCCGTAACGACACGCTCGGCAGCTGGACGCGCGGAGGGCAGGCCATCGTTCACAATGTCCGGATGACCACCCAGGTCTTCTTCCAGACGACGCTCGCCGGCCTTAGCATCTGGGTCATCGGCGCGATCTGGTACGCGTTCGAAAAGTCGGATGCCTATCAGCGCTTCGTCCTTACCAAGCTCGTTGAGGCAACCTTCAAGGCCGATGCGGCCCCGGGCACGAACGACCCGGTCCTGTTCCGCACGCGCGAGGGCCGCGAATATTGGACCTCGGCTGACTGGCTGATCGACTCCGCGATCGCGAAACAGGCGCTCGAAAAGCTCGAGAGCGATCTCATCAGCGGGGCGATCCTGTCCGGCGTGTTCGCGCTTGCTGCGCTCGTCTTCGCCTGGTTCTATTTCACCCGGACGGGGAGGGGGCTCGGTTCCAATGAATATCTGCGCGGCGCCCATTTCGGGACCGCCCGTCAGGTCCGCCGCGCGCTCCGCGGGGAGGAGAAGGGCAGCTACGCGATCGGCGGCATCAACGTCCCCCATGCCTTCGAAACCGAGCATGTCCTGATCTGCGGCGCACCCGGAACGGGGAAGACGAACATGATCGTCAAGATGCTCGAAGGCATCCGCGCCAAGGGCAAGCGCGCGATCGTCTATGACACCGCCGGAACCTTCGTCGAGAAATTCTACCGGGAAGGGAAAGACATCCTGCTCAATCCCCTCGACGAGCGGTCGGCCATCTGGTCGCCCTGGGTCGATGTCCCGCACGATTATCATTATGACCAGATCGCGGAATCGACGATCCCCGACAAACATGGCGATCCTTTCTGGTCGAAGGCCGCGCGCGGTACGCTCGTCGCCGTGCTGCGCAAGCTCGCGGTGCAGGGACGCACTTATGTGTCGATCCTTCTCCATACCATCGTCCGCTCGCCGCTGAAGGATCTGTCCGCCTTCGCCGCGGGAACCGATGCGGCGGCATTCATCTCGATGGAAGGCGAACGCACGTCGGCGGGCGTCCAGGCCGAGCTCGCGTCGGTGATGCGCAGCTTCGCCTATCTCGATGATACCGACGACGGGCTTTCGATCCGCGACTGGGTCGCGACCGAGGGGGACGACAGCTGGCTCTTCGTTACCGTGAAGGCCGATCAGCTTCCTTCGCTCCGGCCCCTGATTACGGTGTGGCTCGATATCGCGATCAGCGCGATCATGAGCCTGAAACCCGATCAGCAGCGCCGCCTCTATTGCGTGATCGACGAGCTTCCCTCGCTCCAGAAACTGCCGTCGCTCTCCGACTTCCTTGCACGCGCCCGAAAATATGGCGGCTGCGGCATCCTCGGGTTCCAGTCCTATCCGCAGCTCGAGGCGACCTATGGCATTCAGGATGCTGCGGCGATTACCGGCTATTGCTCGACCTGGGTCGCACTTCGAGCCAACGACACCCCCACTGCCAAGCATGTCAGCGAGAATTTGGGGCAGGTCGAGCAGGTCGAGGCGAACGAAGGGATGAGCTACGGAGTCAACGACATGCGTGACGGGGTAAACCTCTCGCGCATCCAGGTGACAAGACCTCTTGTGATGCACACCGAGGTCACCAACCTGCCGAACCTGTCGGGCTATCTGCGGTTCGGTCGCGACCTGCCCGTCGTTCGGTTCGCGGATAAATATAATGACCTGTCATCTGTCGGCGAGGCCTTCACCGAGCGCCGTCGTCCCCCGCATCGTATCGTTCCGCCGCCCGCGCCGCAGCCGCCCTCGGGTTCGGTAGAGGCTGCCCCGTCATCGGCGAATCCGGCGAGGAACGGTGCGCCAGCACGCAAACGGTCGGGGAAGCGCGGATCGGATGCCAATGCGCCCGAGCTGAAGCTCGATCTCCCGACCGGCGCGTCCGAACCCGCGCGTGAAGACACGAATGGGGAGGCGCCAACCGACCGGGACGCGGCTGCAGATGGTTCGCCCGATAACCCGGCCACGCCGCTCGAAATCATCGCTCCGCACTGGGACCGCACCCTGCGACAGCATGGGCGTCCGGGTGGTCGTCGCCGTCCGGCGAAACCGGCATGATCCATCCGCGGCGCCTCGGAGGCAAGCCCGGCAATATCGCCCGCTATTATACGATCGGCGATTATTACACCAAGGGCGGGAACGAACCCTCGGAGTGGGGCGGGAAAATTGCGGCCGGGCTCGGGCTTTCGGGCCCGGTCGACCGCAAGGCGTTCGAGGCGTTGCTCGCCGGCAAGGTCGAGGAGCAGCAACTCGGGCGCATCCGCCACGGCGAGGTTCAGCATCATCCGGGGTGGGATTTTGCGGTCAACGCCCCGAAATCGGTGTCGATCATGGCGCTGGTGACGGGCGATGAACGGATCGTCGCCGCGCATGAGCGGGCAGTCGGCACCGCCATCGGCTGGATCGAAGAGCATGCCGAGCTTCGCCGACGTATGGACGGCAATATCCGGCATGAAACGACAGGCCAGCTGCTCTATGCGCGCTTCACTGAACATGCCTCGCGCGAACTCGACCCGCATCTCCATACCCACGTCGTGATCTTCAACATGACTCGGCATGCCGGCGACGAGCAGGTGGTGAGCCTCGAAACCCGCGGCATGTTCGCCGAGCAGATGACCACGGGGCAGATCTATCGCAACGAACTCGCGCACGACCTGCGCGAGCTTGGCTACGAGATCGAGTTCGACCCGCGAAGGGGACTGTTCGAAATCCGCGATGTTCCAAAGGATCTTATATACGCGATGTCGCGCCGCGCCGAGCAGATCGATGCGCATGCGAAGGAGCATGGTCTCCAGGGGCAGGCCGAACGATCGATTTCCTTCTTCGCGACCCGGCGCGCTAAGCAGAAAGTCGATCTCGACACGCTCCATGGCCAGTGGGCGGAGCGCTCGAAAACTCATGCTCCGAAGCTGGACGCCGTCCGCGCGGCCGCCGATGCACGCGGGGAGAGCCGGCTGGATGCCGACCCCGCCACGGCGCGCCGTGCCGCCCTATTCGGGCTGCGACAGTCGGAAACGCGCGAAGCCGTCAATAATCTCGGCCGACTCATCCGCACCGGGCTCGCCTCGCATGTTGGCGACGTCAGGCTCCGTGACGTCCGCCCGCTGTTCGAGGAACATGAAGCGCGGCTCAAGCTGCTGAAGACGAGGGAGCCGACCGGCGACCAGATTCTCACGCGCGGCAGGACCTCGCGCCGCGCCGCGCGGCTAGAGATCGCGCTATCGACGCATATTTCGCTGAGCCTTGGCGACGGGTTTCCGCTGGCATTGCCGGAACAGATCGACACGTCGCTGCGCGGCAGCATTCTCAATGATGACCAGCGAAAGGTGCTCGGCGAGATCGCGATATCCAGTGACCGCGTCATGGGTGTTCACGGCGTCGCCGGCTCGGGCAAATCGACTCTCATCAAGGAATTGAAGGCTGCGGCTGATCCCGGCTGGACTTTCATCGGTCTGGCGCCGACCTCATCGGCGACGGCGAAGCTGGGTCACGACGCAGGCATCGACTCCCGTACTGTCGCCGCGCTGCTGGGCGGCGGAGGGCATGATATCACCGACCGTCATGTCCTGGTCGTCGACGAGGCGGGCCAGCTCGGGAGCCGGCAAGCGCAGCGGATCTTGCAGATCAGCCACGATAGCGGGGCGCGCGTCCTGTTCCTCGGCGACAACGAGCAGACCGGAGCGATCGAGCAGGGCAAACCCTTCTGGCTGATGCAGAAGCTCGGGCTCCCGACGGTCGAGCTCACCGAGGCGGTCCGGCAGCAAACCCGCGCGATGAAGACCGCGGTCGCGACCGCGCGCAGCGGGGATTATGCCGCGTCGCTGCAATCGCTCGACAAGATCATCAGCGGGGAGGGAGCCGACAAGCTCGCGGCCAACCTCGTCGCGGAATGGACGCGGCTCAAACCCGAGAACCGCGACAAGACCAATATCCTCGTTCTCGACAACGCGACCAGGCTGATCGTCAACACGCAGATCCGCGAAGTGTTGAAGCGGGAAGGGGCCGTCGCGGCCGAAGACGCACGGATCGATATTCTCGCTCCGTCGGGCATGACCGACCAGGAGAAGCATTTTGCCCGCTTTTACTCGGGCGGCCAGGTAGTGACGTTCGCGCGCGACAACGCGGGACTCGGGATCGCCGCCGGGGCAGAGTATCGCGTCAGTGGCCTCGCGCGGGATGCGCGCGGCCGCCAGCTCGTGCGTCTTGTAGACGAAAAGGGCCGGACCATCCTCTGGAATCCCCGTCTTGGCCGCGCGTCGCAGGTCAATGTGTTCGTCGAGGACGAGCGAGATATTGCCGCGGGCGATCGCATTCAGTGGCGGCTGGCGACCAAGGAACTCGACCTAAAAAATGCCGAGCGCGGGACGATCGAGTGTCTCGACGGGACCGTCGCGACCATTCGCTGGGACCGGAGCGCCGAGCCGCAGAAGATCGATCTCGCCGTTCATCGGACTTGGGACCATGGCTATGCCGAGACGGTCTATTCAGCGCAGTCGAAGACCTATGACCGAGTCTATGTCCTTGCCCCGGTCGGATCGGGCCTCGTCAATGGCCAGAATTACTACACCGCCATCACGCGCGCTCGCTATGGCGTGAAACTCTGGACCGAAGATCTCGAGCGCCTTGTGCAAAAGCTCGAGCGGTATTCCGGCGAAAAGACGTCCTCGCTTGAAGGCCTCGGGCGGCTCTGGCGAGATAGCCATCGCATCCGCGGCGCCCGGCTCGCTGAAAGTCTCGACCGGGCGCGAAAGCAGATGCTGAGCACGCGTGCGGATCGCGCCGAGCGAAGGGCCGAGCGGGAGCGGGAATGGAACGAGATTCTGCGCCCGCCATCGCTTGCAGAAATGCTCGCGGGCCGCGCGAGAGACGGCATGTCGAAGCTCGATGCCTATCTGAACGGCATTCTCGCCGGCTCGACGAAGGACCAGCGCGCGCAGGCACCGACCGCTCCCGAGCCCGCCGAACATCCGCATTCCCGACAGCAAGGACATGATCGATGAACATATTCCGATTTCCACGGACAGCCGAAGCCGTCAGGTCGCCTATCCGGGTCCGCGCTTCGCAAGGTTTGCGGGCCGGGGTGGCGGCGGCCATCTTCACCTTCTCGTTCGGCTTCTCGCTGCCGGCGATGGCTCGCGCGCCAGTCGCGACGGCCAATGCTGAGATCGCGCGCTGCATTCGCAGCGCAGCCCATGGTAAGCCGTGGCTCGAACGTACGCTTTGGGGTTTGCGCGATCAGGAAGGCGGCTGGATCGGCGCCGCTGTCGTCAACAGCAATGGCACTCATGATCTCGGGCCGCTGCAAATCAACAGTTCGTGGGTACCCAAAATTGCGGCGCTTGTCCGGCGATCCGAAACCCATGTCCGGCATTGGCTCCAGAACGATGCCTGTTTCAATGCCGAGGCGGCGCGCTGGATTTTTCTCTCGGGACTGGCGCTCACGGGTGACTATTGGAAAGCGATCGGCGTTTATCATAGTCCTACCGCTTGGCGGCAGGCGCGTTATGCGACGAGCGTCGCAGCGCATCTCCAAAAGAGATTTGGGAAGACGATATTCTGATCACAACCGAAGCTCCGCACGGGGCCGCGCCGGACTCATGAAAACCATGGCCCGCATAACGGGTCGGCAAGGCGGCGCTGGGCGGCCTTGACCAGGCGCTGCACGCGCGACCGGTACGGTGAGCTTTCTTTGCGCCACCGCTCCGGCGCGACAGCGGAACCGAAGAAGGCCTGAGCGATCTCTTGCTGGGCCGCTCCCGCGGCGATCGCGTCCGCTGTTCGCAGTTCCAATATCCACCGCGGCGCCCGGGTCTCGCGCGGCTTAAGGGACGTAGGCAATTCGCCGCCGGTCGCCAGTGCGACGAGTTGCTGCAGCGCGGAGATTTTCGGTCCCGTGTCCACTAGACCTCCGATCTGATAATCCAGAAACAGCGGGCCACCGAGTAGCGTCCCGTCGTGGAGATCGAGCCTGATCACCCAATGCCCGTCTGAGAGGAGCCAGTGTTCCGCATTGGTTTCGTCGACGGCGACCGACACATAGTCCGCAAGGTCTCGGATATCGAGGAGGTTGGATTCAGACGCGGGTTGATGGTCAGCCGCCTTACTACGGAGCACCCTGGGATCAAGCGCCGGCGTCCATATTGGTCGAGCATATGGCGTCGCAAGATCCGGGTCCTCGAGTCTCATCAGCCCGAAGTCAGAGGGGACAATCTCACCAACTTCCCGATCCCGCCATGCCGCGCGATAGGGCGCGCTGCGCCTGAGCCATTCCCATGCGAAACTGCGCCGATCGGCAAACAGCAACGGGGCATATTCGCTGGCCAGAAGCCAATCCGGCACTTGAGGTGCCGGTCCGGGATCGCCGTCCAGCCCCTTCACTCTGACAGTTCGTGATTTGGCTTTAGCGACCCCATGCAATTTGGATAGGCACGCCCGCCCGAGTTGTCAGCCGAATGCGTTCCGAAACAAGACGGTGCAAGGCAGCGAAGCGCCCCCCCCCCACCGCGCGAAATATCTATGCTTGGCGCGCCGGCCCGACACCCCCCTTCTTGCTATAGCGCGCTGCGATTTTCCGGTTCAATTGGAATGCCTTTCTTCGCCAAGGGAGGCAGTCCATGCTCAAGATGATCGACCGCTCCAATCGGACGCGCGAGCATGTTGCGCTCCGCTCGATGTTCGAGGCGCGCAAGCGCTACTTCGTCGATGAGCTGGGCTGGAATTTGCCCGTCCTGGCCGGTCTCTACGAAGTCGACCAGTTCGATGATGGGCACGCAACCTACCTGATCGTTGTCGATCAAGACGATCAGCATCTAGCCTCAGCGCGCCTGCTCCACACTATCAGGCCGTCTCCGATCGAGTCCGCTTGTCCGCATCTTGTCGAAGGGATTGTTCCGAAGGGGCGCGACCTCTGGGAGATAACCCGAATTTGTTCGTCATTCCCGGAGGGCAGCGAACGAAACCGTGAAGTTCGCGAAATGTTGCTGTTCGGTCTGGCGAAGTTCGCCGTCGAAGCCGGGGTTCAAACTTACACGATCATCGCGCACCCCGAACACACATCATGGATTGCCAATTTCGGCTGGAAGTGCAGGCGGCTCGGCTCAACACAAGATCATGGCGGACGGGCATTTACAGTGCTCGGGATCGAAATTGATCCCGCGACCCGCGCGAACTTTATAGCGAGCGGGTCTCGCCTCTTCCGACCGGAACCGTGCGCGGCGGCCCATGTGGCGTGCATTTCGTCAGCCAATCATCGACAACATGGGGCGGCGTTCAAGAGGGCGCTGTCTCGAAATATAACCGATTCCGGTTACAGTTCTCCTTGAAAGAACAGATAGATTTATCACTATATTGTCGCGCTTTCTTTAAAAGCGCGTGACCGGGTTCCGGTGCGAATGTTCAGGCTTTGGCTAAAGGCTCCGGTACGCGATCCCAACGCGCGTTTCCAATAGCTCGGTCACATTTTTGTTGTTGGTTTAGTGACAACTTTATTTTTCGGCCTAACCAGCGTGGCGCCACGCGCAGATCATATTCTCGCGCGCGGAATTGTGCCGGACGTTTCGGCACGAAGGAGGGTGTCGCAGAATCGACTGGGGCCGTCAGGAGCGAGAGTATCCGAACTGCCTTCACCGCATTAGCCGATGGAAATGGGGACATCCCATTCATTGGAGTGTCATGGAACCGGCAAATTCGACCGACATCGGCGTCTCTTGGCTTTTCCGCTGCCGAAGCTTGAGTGTGCTGGTAAGACGAAGGCAACGCACATCTGTCCTAACCTTCAAGCGGGAGCCGCGCCCCATTGCAACGCGGCTGCGCTTCATCGCGCATCTTGTCCCACACCGTATAGCGATCGGCAACAGGCGAGGTCGAATCCCGCTTGCCGAGGAGCCAATAGTCGAACCAGGCGATATTCTCCTGCATGGCGCCGAGACGGTTCGAAGGGATATGGAAGATATGTGTTTCGTCCGACGCGGCATCCTCGCCCGGATAGAGGCTGAGCTCCGCGGGGACGCTGGCCTTCCGAAGCGCGGTGTGAAAATCGATCGACGGAACAAGGGGGGCCGCAACTTGTTGCAGTACAGCTGCGCAAACCTTTTCGGCGCGAAGCGATGGCGACAGCTGGCGATAATGGACCAACGCCGCCAGATCGGTGGGGGGGCCTCCGAAAACCGCATCATAAGAACCGGCAACGTCAGGGTAGAAGGCCGGTTCGAGATAGCCGCCGTCACCGCTCGACGCGGCGCGAAACAGAGTCGAGTTGGTGATGGTGACATTTACCATTTGGGAGCCTCTACTGTACCCAGCGATTCCGACCCGCTCGCGATCGATGACACCAGCATTGACAAGTTCCATGACCGCGTCTTCATAGCTCGCCACCCCATTGAGCCAAATCATCCGGCGCATCGTCTCGGGGGCGACCGACTTCGTTTCGTTTATCCAGGCTTGGCGCGCGGACCAGACTTCCGCATTTTCACGCGCGCTGTAATCGTTAATGAGCAACACTACGTAGCCCCGCTCGGCGAATAGTTGGGCCGGATATTCCCACTGATTCTCGCGATTGGCGAAGCGCTGGTCGGCATCAGTTCCGTGCGTGATGACGATCGCGGGGTAGTGTCGGTCTTCATCATAGCCGCGAGGCCAGACGATGTAACCCGTCGCCTTGTAGCCATGACGGTTGGTCCACGTGCGCGGTTCGATCTGCAAAGGGGCGAGCTGCTCGTGCTTCGGCGATACCGAAGCGATGCGTCTGATCTGTCCAGACGCGACGTTGATTTCGACGACTGTCGGAGGTTGCGTCTGGCTCTGGGCGATGCACGCGCCCCTGCCCAGCGATGGCGTGAAGTCGCAATTATTGAGACTGAGCGCGCCACCGATCCTGCGTATTTTCTTTGCATCGAGCACCGCGAGGCCGAAGCGTGGATTTTCGATCGTCCGGATGCCCACGATCGTTCGCTTGCCGTCCGCAGAACGGAATCTGCTCACAGCGCGGCCATCAAGAGCAAAAGCGACGCGGCCATAGCTGTGCGTTTCGCCTCCCGCCACGGTCTCGACTAGTTCACGGCGCTCTCCAAAGCCTTCTGACGATAGCTGCCCACCGTGCGGGCCGAACGCTTCGGCGCTGTCGGCAGACGACCCGACGGCCCGGGTGTCCTTGTCCTTAAAGGACCATGCCAATGTCATCACGTGCGATCGGTCCGCGGCGTCAACTTCGGTCACGTCGAAGAGGACAGCACCGGGTTTCCACCGGACGAAACTTCGGGCGAAAAATGTAGAGAGATCACTTTGCGGGCGTGTAGCGATGAGCGAATCCTGTCCATTCGATCGCAAGTAGATCGACGCGGTCGCTGTCCCAGGCGCGCGCCGTCGCGCACGCTCAATGACGACCTGCTCACCATGACGAACCTTGGAGGAACGCGGTGCCGCATCGAGCACGACATAAAACAGCCGTTTTCCATCGGGCGACCAGTCATGCGCCCTCACGCCTGTCGCGAGCGGCGCATGACCATATCCCGGATAAATCGCCCCTTCCGCATCCCCGAAGATTGCCGTCGCGGGATGCACCACAAGGGGCGCAATCGTGCCGTCCGCCGTAAGGCGGTAGAGCTGCACGCCATCACCTTTGTCAATCAGGGCACTCCACGCATCCTCGCCGGGGATGCGGCGGAGCTGGTCGATCCATCGGACACGCAGCATGTCGCGCGTCGCGCCACTCTTGAGTTCGACGCGCCGCAACACGGCAACCACGCGATCGTTTCTCATGTCTGCAACGCGCACGACATACAGCGCGGTGCGACCGTCGGCGGACAGAGAAAGCGCACGAACTTCGGGAATGCTGAGCAGATCCTGCAATGTCCAGTGGCGGAGAGGCTCTGCTACGACGGGGGTTGCTATTGCCAGCGCGGCCGCCAAGGTGCCGGTGACGGACTTCGCCATCATCATCACCACTCTTGCCGCAGCGTTAAGCCGACAAATCGGCCCACTGCCGAGTAATTAGTCGTATCGAACGGCGTGTCGAACGGCGATGCAGTGCTGATGGGTGTCGGCTTCGCATCAAATAAATTGAGAGCTGCGAGTGATATGTCAAATCTGCGGCCGATCCGGACACGCACTGTGAGGTCAACCGTCGAATAGGACGGAATACGCACGGTCACGATCTGGCGGTCGTCGTCGAGACCGCTCATATGATTGACGAAGGCGGAAAAGCTGTAGCGATCGCCGCCATAGGTCAGTCCGGCCCGTCCACGGAAATGCGGCGGGTGGAAGATGGTGGCTGCGAGTCGCGTCCAAGGAGCCCCAGAAATGAGCTGCTGGCGGCTTCTGAGGAAACTACCGGCCGCCGAAAGCGAGAGCTCCCGGTCGCCGCTGATGGCAGTGCGATAGCGGACCGACAAGTCGAGGCCCGAATAGCGTTGGCGCGCGATATTGCGGGTGCGTGAGTCGATAAAGGCGACGACGTTCGCGGGATCATAGGGGAGTCCGCTACTGTTTTCGAGACCCAGCACCGATCCATTGAATATCACCGCCAGATCGGCCGGGTCCGGGTTGAGCGTCACCAGGCCAGCGTAAAGCGGATTGTCGAGCACTCCTACGAGCGAGGCGGTGGGAGCCGCGACGCGGTCGCTATAGTCGATTTGGTACCACGCTGCCGTGAGTTCGAGGCCGCGCGTCGGCGTCAGCTGCGCGCTGAGCGTCAGATTCTCGGAACGCTCGGGGCCAAGGCGACTGTCGGGACCGGAGGCGATGAGAACAGTCGCGTTGGCCGGATAGCCGGTGCCATAACGCGCGGCGCGCGCTAGCACCGAATAATAGCCGCCATATTGCTGATAGAGCGTCGGCATTTTGAATGAGCGCCCCCACGAGGCCCCTAGGCGCAAGATGGCTACCGGCTCCCAGATGATGCCGAGCTTCGGGGTCACGATGCTCGCCGCATCTGAATAATCCTCGAAGCGCAACGCACCGGTCAGCGCCAATCGGTGCAAGCCGTCAGTCGCTTGCGCGGGAGAGGCGAGCGGTACGAGCAACTCACCATATGCGAAAAGATTATCCCGGCGCCGGTCTATGTCATTGAAGGGCAAGATCCCAAAGAAGTCCTGCCGCCGGACGCCTGCCCCGAATGCGACGCTGAGCGCACCGGCCGGAAGCTCAGTCAAGGAACCTTCCATGCCTGCTTCGAGAGCTAGGTTCCGATTGAAAAAATGCTTGTCGTTATGGCGCGCCAGCGCACCGCCGACATAAATATCGGCGTATCCACCAGTGCGATCGGTGCCGAAGAATCCACTCGCTTTGAACCGCCAATCTCCCCCGAGTTCGGCCGTGAGGCTCGGCGCGATGCCGAATATCTCCGAGCTACTGAAATTGTCGATGCCATTCACGTTGGGCGCGAGCACCAGATCATAGCCGGTGACCGAGTGAATCCGGCTTTTCTTGTAGAGTAGGTCAGCCGCGAGTGTGATGTCGGGGCCGAGGGCTTGGTGCCCGCTCACTAGGACCGAGTGCCTCCAAGTGCGGGGAAAAAGCGTCGTCTCGGGGTTGTTGGCGGTCGCATAGCTTCGATCGCCGGCGTGGACTGCCGATGCCTGGCTGTAGTCATAAGCAGCCAGCAAGCTGCCCGAAGACCAGGTCTTGCCACCAAGCAGCCCATATTGCTGCTGCGTGTTTCCGCCCTCGGTCGATGCCCCGACGCGGGCCATCGCCGACACGCCATCATAATCGCGCTTGAGCAAGATATTGACAACGCCCGCGACCGCGTCAGCACCATAGATCGCTGAAGCCCCATCGGGGACGATCTCGATCCGTTCGACCGCCGCGACCGGGATCGCGCTCACATCGAGCACCGACGAGACGCCGGTGTATGCGAAGCGGTTGCCGTTAAGCAGCGTTAAGGTGGCATTCGACCCGATGCCGCGCAAATTGAATGTCGAGGCGCCATTGACGTTGGCATTTTCATTGGGCGCGCCCTGAGTGTTGCCGATGCCCGGATTTTGCCCACCTCCGAAGCTCTGCGGCAGACTGCGCGCGACCTCGCCGAGATCGGATTGACCCGCGTTCCGTATGTCTTCGCTAGAAATTTGGATCACTGGGGCCGATGGCGGCCCGCCTTCGATTCGAGTGCCCGTCACAATGATCGGGTCGTTCTCTTCCAATGCGCGCTGATCGGTTGGGCGGCCCTCGAATGACGTCGAGCTTTCCCCGGCAGAATCGAGTAGTTCAGTTGGTCCTGCCGCAATAACGGCAAATGTTGCAGGTCCAGTTCTGCGGGCGATCAAACCGGTGCGGTCAAGGAGTTGTTGCAAGGCCTTCTCGACCGTCATCGTCCCTCGAACCGCATTCGTCCGCTTGCCCTTCGTGACTCTTCGTGAGGCCGCAATCTGGACATCTGCCTGGCGCCCGAGCGTCGAAATGCCGGTGGCGGCCGGTTGTGCGGCGATGTCGAAGGTCTTCGTCTGTGCAGCAGCGGGCGATGCCGCTGCCACGCATCCAGCCGCAACTGAGGCCATCAAAACATGTTGTGCCGATCCCCTGAATATCACGAAACTCTCCCCTCGATTGATTTGCTGTCGAACGAAAGAGTCCCCAGGCCGGAATTTCCTAGGAGCGCCCGAAAAGATTACCGGCGCGGGCTACCGATCTCTATGCGGTCAGCGTCAGACAGATCGATGGGAACCCCAAGTGCGGTCTGGACAACCGCGGCAAATCCAGCTGGATCGTCGGTCCGAAACACGCCATCGAATTGCTCTTTCGCAAGCGTCGGATCGACGACTTCGAGCTTGCGGCGATTGTAGCGATTGAATTCGGCCACTGCTTCGCTGAGTGGTTGTCCCTCAAGATCAATTTTTCCGCTGCGCCATGCCAGCGCGCGGTCGATGCTTGATCCCTCAGGAAGGGATTGTCGGATCGCGGCGTCGTCGCCGATAAATGCGTTGGAGCCAGCCGCAATGCGTACCCTGTGCTGTTCGACACCGGTCGCCCACGCTTCGACCACGCCTTCAGTCACCAGAACGTCGACGCCATCCTGCGATCGCCTGACTGAAAAAGCGGTTCCCACGGCAAGAACGCGAACGCGGCCAGCTTCAACAAGGAACGGACGTGTCCGATCCTTCGCTACTTGAAACCACGCTTCACCCCGATCCAGCCGCACGAGGCGTTCCTTTTCGTGGAGATCGATCGCCACGATACTGTCGGTATTGATCGCGGCGGTTGAGCCGTCGGAAAGTGGCACGCGCCGAATTTCGCCAATCTGCGTCCGATAGATCGTGCCGGGGGCATGGGGTGCAAAGCCTGCGGACGCTGCAACGGCCGCAGCCGCCCCCCCAAGCATCCAGCGCCGGGTAATATTGATCGATTGTGCCGTTGGTTTGTTGACGGCCTCATCGAGATCGAGCATCGACAGCGCGGCCTGTGCTTGCAGAAGGGCACCCTTGCGGCGATCGTCATTCGCCAGCCATATGGTAAGCTCGCGTTCGTCGTCGGCCCGCAATTGACCGGCATCCAGACGCGCTGCCCAGCGAGCCGCGGCATCCTCGATTTGGGAAGCAGTCTCGCGAGTCATGGCGAAAGCTTTCCGCGATTTAATTCCTCTGCTCGCACTTCCGCTTCCTCATCTTGCCGACGCATGGCACGTACGATCGCCTTGGTGCCTTCGTAGACGTGATACTCGACCATGCCCTCGCTAATGCCGATTCTATGGGCGATTTCGCGCTGTGAGGCCCCTTGGAGCTTTCGCATCTCGAAGACTTGCCGACAACGCTCGGGAAGCTGAGCGATTAGGGCACGCACGCGCTCATAATCCTTGCGTGCGGCAACCTCCCGTTCAGGCGACGGTCTGCCGTCGTCGAAGGCCTCGATCTCGGCAATTGCGGTGATCGATACCACGGAAGAACGCCGCAGACGGCGGAGTAGTAGGTTGCGTGCGATCGAGAAGAAATAAGCGTCTGGACGGTGGATATGATCGACGCTGTCTAATCCGGCGAGCTTGCAATAGCTTTCTTGGATCAAATCGTCGAGGTCGTCGGCAGAAACTTTCATTCGCCTCAGCCACGCGCGCACGCTGGCTTCATGGGGCATGATCTTCTCACCCACCCACGCGGCTATCAGTCGACGCCGATCGCTGTTCAATCCTTCGGACGTGCCGACCTCCTTAGTCCGCTGCTCGTATTCCACCCCATACCGTTAGAGACACGAGCCAAGTGCTTCCTAGGAAATGCACGAGATTATTTTCGAAATCGATCGGGCCGACCAAATTCGTTTAGAGTCCCACTTGGGGAGGAACCCCTCCGACTTCAGTCGGATACTGGCTTCAGCCGTTCGACTCGCGCGATAGCCTGTAACCTCGGAAAAATGAGACAGCCCGAAGGGCGTCGAGTCTCATTTTTCCGAGGTTACAGGCTATGGGC
This sequence comes from Sphingopyxis sp. GW247-27LB, assembly GCF_002277025.1. Taxonomy (GTDB): domain Bacteria; phylum Pseudomonadota; class Alphaproteobacteria; order Sphingomonadales; family Sphingomonadaceae; genus Sphingopyxis. The sequence goes on along the minus strand of NZ_NIWD01000005.1, from coordinate 140,446 downwards.
TACAGCAAGGGTTGTCACACGACTTTTCACCATCGCTATCATATCGTCTGGGCACCGAAATATCGGTTCAAGGTGCTGCATGGCGAGGTACGGCTCAGGGTTCGTGAGATCATCAAGCAGGTTTGCGACGAGTTGGGGGTGACCAACGTCAATGGCGTGCTGTCGCGCGACCACGTCCATATGTTCGTCGAAATCCCGCCGCACATCTCGGTCAGCGACTTCGTCCGCCGGGCAAAGGGCCGGTCCTCGCGCAAGATCCAGCAGGAGTTCGAGCATATCCGCAAACGCTACTGGGGCCAGCGCTTCTGGGGCAGGGGCTACTTCTCAACCACCTCCGGCAACATCACCGATGACATCATCAACCGCTATCTCGACCGACACACCCACAAAAACGGCTTCAGCCCCTCCGCTTGGTCCTACCGGCGTCAGCCGGTCAGTCATTCAGATAGCAGGAGGCAAAGCGCCCGCGCTGAATGGCCGGCGATTATAATCCGATTATAATTGGATTATAAAATAGATCGTTTCTTCACAGAGGCATAACTTTTTCCAGCGACTCACGCTTGGTCGCAATCAAGGAAAGGAAGTGTCATGAAAGTCTATGAACATATCGATGACGTTGCGATCGATCTCGGCGCCATCACCGAAGAAACGCAAGGCATCGGTGGTCTCGGTCGCCTCGACGAGGAGACCGGTGATCGCTACGTCTTCGCCGGCATCCTCAGCGACGACTGACGAAAGTGCGGCGCACGGAAATCTGTGCGCCGCATTTTGCAGCGCTTCCAAGGCAATTGAGGAGAAATGCCTTGCATCTCCTGGAACTGCACAAAGGCGAACCCATCAACCTCGGCTCGATAGCGTCTGAAACGACCGGAGTTTCCGTAGTCGGCGCCCTCGAAACTGAGACCGGGCAACGCTATCTCATTGTCGGCCTGCTTTCCGCAGATTGAATCGGAACCACGGCGATGAAGGTTCATAAGGACGAAGATTTTCGTCAAGCAAGCCAGTTCGGCGTCCGCCGCGGACTTTACTATCGATGCATCGGAGGGGATTTCATATTCCTCGATCTCGTTTCTGATCGTTACTTCCTCCTCCGTGATCGACCGGCTGAATGTTTTGCGCGCTATGTCGCTGGCGAACCGGAACCATCGGACCTCGACTGGCTAACGGAGCGCGACATTCTCGCACCCGAACGCGCGAGCCACAAGCCGGAACCAATTCCGCCGGCCCGGTCAAGCCTGCTAAACGCGGCCCTTCCGCGCGGCAAATTTTCCACAACCGTTGCCAGCATCTGCGCTCAGCGTCGAGCTCGCGTGGACATCAAGCGGCGACGCATGCTTGAAATCGTCGATGACCTAGCGGCAGCGCAAGTGAGCACCCGAGGCATCTCGATGACCGCATGCCGCGACGTCGCCGCAGGTTTCGTGCGCGCGCGCCGCTATGCGCCCGCAATCGACCAATGCCTAGTGCGCGGGATCGCGATGAGACGTCTTCTCATGCGCAGAGGGTGTGCAGCCTCATTGGTATTCGGCGTCACCATGCCTTTTGCAGCGCATTGCTGGGTGCAGGCAGGCGACGTAGTTCTCACGGACACTCTCGACTTCGTCCTCTCTTTCGAGCCGATCTTGGCCGCGTGATGGCGGGCGGATATCGCATCCAGCTAGGCTCGTCGGCCAAGAGCGTGGCGCTGAGCGCGCACGATGCGGACCTCCGAGTTAGTTTTGAACGGGCCGGAATGAGGGTCTGGTCGAACGAGCCGATCCTCGAGATAAGCGAAGATGCGTGGATCATTGGTCATCTCTTCACGCGCGGCCCGCCGAGCCGACGGGTGTCGAGAATTCCCGATGCGGTGCTCGATCGATTTCGAGCAACCGGCGGCCGTTCACTCTTGAGAGATTTTTGGGGCGGGTATCTGCTGATCCAAGCGGATGGTGAGGGCCGGGCGATGATATTGCGTGATCCGTCGGGCGCGCGTCCGTGCTACTATCGCCGCGACTCCGATGGTGTCACTCTGGCATCGGACATCACCGCACTGGCCTCACCGGCAAACGACCGAGCCGACCTCGATGAGATAGGACGCCTTCTCGCAGGCATTGATGCACCCACTCGACGGACCTGCGTGACCGGAATCGAGGAATTGGTCGCGGGTGAATGCCTCATCGTCGCCGACGGCAAAGTCACGATTGAGAGCTGGTGGTCACCCTGGAGCCACGTCGCGCCGAATGGAATGGATTTCGCTGATAATGCTGCACGGTTGCGCGATACGATCTGCGATTGCGTGGCGGCGTGGGTTGACTGTTTTCCTCGTGCATTGCTCGACATTTCGGGGGGGCTTGATTCTTCGATCGTAGCGGCAGCCGCCGCGCCTCTGAGTTCGAAGATTACCTGTCTGACACATGTCGGACCCGATCGCGATGGCGACGAACGGCACTATGCGCGCGCGGTGACCGAGTCACTCGGCCTTACGCTCCACGAATGTTCGCTCGCTCTCGATGATATCGATATCGATCAGGCGCCGGCGTCGCACCATCCTTGGCCGAACGCCTATCACTTCAAACAAGCAATCGCCGCGATGCATAGCCGCTTCCGCACCGCGAATGCCGTCGGGGCTCATTTTTCCGGCAACGGTGGGGACGGGATCTTTTGCAGTCTTTACAGCCCGACTCCTTTACTAGACCGTGTCATAGCTGAAGGTCCCCGCCTCGCATTGGCCGCCACGCTGCGCGATCTGAGCGGCGTGACCGGTGCCGACATTCCGACAATCCTCCGCTACGCGTGGAACAAATATCGCCGTGACGGAGGGCGCCATAATGTCCGCCACAACACGAGCGGGCTGCGATCGCACTTTGTTGCTCGGATGGAACGCTCCGACAAGCGCCATCCCTGGCTGGTCGCGCCTGAGGAATCTTTGCCTGGAAAGACAAGCCATGTGGCGTTCTTGATGCGCGCCCATCGGAGCCTTGAGCTCTATCCGCGCGCCGAAGCCCCGCCTCATATCGCGCCGCTCCTATCCCAGCCCGTCGTAGAACTATGTCTTTCCATTCCCACCTGGATGTGGATCACGAATGGAATAAATCGATCCGTCGCACGTTCAGCGTTTTCAGATCGCCTCCCGCCGATGATTGCGACGCGAGTCCACAAGGGAGGCCCGAGCGGGTTCAGCTTTGCCATATATCGAGCCAATAGAGAGAGAATACACGCACTTCTGCGGAATGGTCACCTTGCCGCCGAGGGGATAATCGATACCAAGCTTCTGGACGAACCGGACGATCCAAGCTGGCGCGGCGCCGAACGCATACAGCGTCTCCTCGAATTTGCCGCGGCGGAAAGCTGGGCACGTCACTGGAACGATAGCTGATTCAGTGATCGAGATCGGTGGCCGGCGTTCCGCAAGCCCATTTCGGATTTTGAGCCATTTGATCCCAAAGGGCTAGACGTCCCGGGAAAGGGGCGCCGACATCGCGGCGACCCAACAACCAATAATCGAACCAAGCGAGGTTTTCGCGCATTGCCAGGAGGCGGTTGGACGGGATGTGAAAAACATGCGTTTCATCCGAGGCGGAACTCTCGCCCGGATAGTAGGTGATCTGGGCAGGGACGGAGTGTTGGCGGAGCGCCGTGTATAGGTTCAGAGCGCCCCCCATCGGCGAGGCCATCTGCTGAAGCAACGGTGCGCAAACCTTTTCAGCATTCAGTGAAGGCGAAAAGCTGCGGTACTGATCGATATGCTCGCCAAAGGGGGAGCCTCCGAAGATGGCATTATAGCCGAGCATTGGGTTCGGGTAGGAATAAGGGTCGAGAAAACTGCCATCACCGCCGGACGCCGCGCGAAACATCTTCGAATGTGTGAGCGCCACATTGACCATCTGGGAACCACGGCTGAAGCCCGCAATACCGATTCTGTCGAGATCGACCAGCCCTTCGTTGCCCATTTCCCGCACCGCGTCCTCGAAACTGTACACGCCATTCACCCAAATGAGGCGCTGCACCTCTTCGGGCGATGGCGGACCCTTGTCGAGCGTCCAAGCATCGTAGGCGGCCCAGAGTTCCGATTTCTGTCGCGGAGAGGGATCATTGATGAGGAGGACGACATAACCCCGCTCGGCAAACAGCTGCACGGGATAATTCCACTGCATTCCGATATTTGCAAAGCGCTCGTCAGCATCGCTGCCGTGCGTCACCACGATTGCCGGATAGCGACGTCCCACGACATAATGTCGCGGAAAGATCACGAACCCCGTAGCTTTGTAGCCAAGTCGATTTACCCATGTGCGCGGTCTAGCCGTCAGCGGAGCGATTGCCTCATGCTGCGGAGAAACCGACGCGATCCGGGCAATGTCGCCCCTTTTTAGGTCCACCCTCACCAAATCGGGCGCGTAGGTTACCCCCTCGCGGACGCAAAAGCCGATCGCAACATCGTCGTCAAAATCGCATCGGGTAAGGCTGACATCGCTTCCGATCTGATGCACACCTTTCCCGTCGATCACCGCTAGCCCGTAACGAGGATTCTCTATGGTTCGCGTTCCCACCACGACACGCTTGCCGTCTTTTGAACGCCGGAAACCCGCCGACCGAGGATCGCCAATGGAGAAGCGGACGTCACCATAGCTGTATGGCTTGCCACTCGGAAGGCGCTCGACGAGTTCCAGCGTCTCGCCGACGTCGGTAGTCGAAAGCGCGCCGCCGCGCGGTCCCTTGAGAAGCCAAGCGGTCATCACGTCGCGCTCGGTCCCGAGAACGCGCAGCACCCCATTTTTTCGATTCCATGCACGCGTTTCGAACGCCGAACCCGCAGTCCCGTCTCCGGTCTCGACGCGGAATTGTACTTCGTCACCCTGCCAAACGACATTGCCTCCAAAAAGAAGCGCCATGCGATCCGTCGAAGGTCGCGTCATAATGGATCTGTCGTCGCCTTCCGATCCGCGAAGATGAAATTCTACCGATGCCTCGATATGCGACCGTTGCCGATTGCGTTCACCGAGGACTTCATCATCGAACTTTATGCGCGCGGCACTCAGGACAGGCTTAAGCAGAGAGTACCAAAGCTGTTGGCCATTCGGCGACCAGTCATAGGCAAGTACCCCGACTTGCCGAGGCGGCTCGCTGCCGACCTTGGAGAGCGCCATGTCCGCACGCCCCGTCAAAACCGTCGTCTCGTTGATGAGGATGGGTGTGATCGCACCGGACCGTTCAATTCTGTATAGCTGTTGCCCCGCGCCTATATCGAGCAGTCCACTCCAGGCGTCGCTTTTCGGAATGCGCTTGATGAGTTTGATCGAACGCGCTCGGAGCAGCTCTCGCTGCGCGCCGTCGACCATATTCACGATGCGTAGAGACGCTTGCGGTTCGTTGTTGGCGATATCGGCGGTTTCCACCGAATATAGGCCGAGCTGGCGATCACCCGACAGGGCAATCTCGGTGACGTTCGGGGCGAGGAGAATATCTTCAAGCATCCAGCTTCTCGCAGGCGCGACATCCGCCGCAAATGAAGCCGGAACGAAGAACACCGCCAGGGTAGCAGCGCAGAAGGCGCAGGAATCTCGCATTGCCTCTTACCAGTCGCGACGAATTGTCACGCCGACGAAACGGCCCACAGGCGAGTAATTTGTGCTGTCGAACGCCGTATCACCCGCGGAGGCGACATAAATCGCGTCCGGCTTGGCGTTGAAGAGATTCAGCGCGCTGATCGAGATTTCTGCGAGATCGCCTAGTCGGTATCGGCCCGTCAGATCGAAGGTAGCGACGGGCGAAATCTCCGCCGGAACAGCACGTCGCCGGTCAGTCACGCCGCCAGCATAATTGATGAACGAGGAAAGGGTAAAATTCTCGCTGTCGTAACTTACCCCGCCCCGCGCGCGGAAATGTGGCGGATTGAAAATATTCCCCGAGAGGTCCGTCGTTGGAAGCCCCGGCAGCAACGTCTGGCGGCTATCGAGCCAGCTCGCAGATGCAGTGGCCGTCAGCGAGCGGCCTCCCCCCAGCGGCGCATGATAGCGAAGTGACAGGTCGACACCCTCGTATCGTTGCCGCGCGATATTGCGATCTCGGCCATCGACCAGAACGATGACGTTCGCGGGGCTATAGGAGCCGCTCGTTGCGTTCTGCAGCGGCTCGCTGGCGCCCGCAATCAGCCCTTCCAGCATCGCTGCCGAAGGATTGTTTGTCATGAGGTCGGCATAGAGCGGGTTGGTCAAAACTCCGATCGGCGACCCGAAAGGAGGAGCAACGCGGCCGCGATAGTCGATGCGGAAAAAGCTGGTAACGATCTCGAGTCGGGCCGACGGTCGAAAAGTGGCGCTAAACGTCCAGTTTTCCGATCGTTCTGGCTTCATATCCGGGTCAGATCCGACGAGATAGAGGTAGTTCGTGCCCGCGGGAAACTGATCTCCGTAGCCGACGATTGGCAGGAGAACCGCAGAATAGCCGTCATATTGCTGCTTGAGGGTCGGCATTTTGAACGAGCGTCCCCAAGACAGACCGAGCGTCAGTTCCTCTGCCGGCTCATAAAGGACGCCTAGCTTCGGTATGACAATGCTGCCGGAATCCGAGTAGTCCTCCCATCGCACTGCGGCGGTCAGCGAGGCCCGATGCAGAAACGCTATATTCTGGGCCGGGCTGGCGAGCGGGACGAATACCTCCCCGTACGCGAAGCTGTTTTTGCGACTGGCCGCATAGTTGGTTCCGGCAACCGCGACCGTAAAGCGATTGCCGCGAACACCGCCACCGATGGCGAGACGTAAATCGCCGGCTGGCAGTTCCACGATCGGTCCCTGAAGGCCAGCCTCGAGTGCCAGATTGCGGTTTGCATAGCGGCGATAAATAGGCGTTTCGACGCCGTTCGTGAACGAACGAGTGACGCCGTCCGTCGTATCAGTGCCATAGAACCCCGCAATGCGCGCCCGCCAATCGCCGCCGAGTTCGACTTCCATCACAGGCGCGACGCCGAAACTTTCGAATTTGGTGTGAACATCGAGACCGCGCGCACTGATCGGCCTGTCAACGAAGATCCCACGCACACTGCGCATCGCCCCTCGTTTGTAGATAATGTCAGCCTGGAAGTTCAGGCTCGACGACAATTCCTGATGTCCGCTCAGAAGTAGGCTGTGGCGATGCAGTGCGGGATAGCTGGAACTGTCGGGGTTGTTCGCGCGCGTGTAGGCCCGATCGCCGGCGAAAATCGCATCGTTCTCGAAATAGTCGTAAGTCGCCAGGAAGCCACCGCTAGACCATTTCGCGCCGCCGAGGATATTGTACTGCTGCTGGAAATTGCCCCCATCGGTCGACCCGCCAATACGGCCGCTGGTAGAAACGCCCTCATAATCCTTGCGGAGCAGTATGTTGACGACTCCAGCAACCGCATCGGCACCGTAAATTGCTGAGGCTCCGTCCGCGACGATCTCGACGCGTTCGACGGCAGAAACAGGGATCGCACTTACATCGACGACGCTGCTTGTCCCAGTATAGCTGAAGCGGTTGCCGTTAAGCAGGGTGAGCGTGGCGTTGGAACCGACACCGCGCAAATTGAAGGTCGATGCGCCGTTGACGTTTACGTTCTCATTGAAATTTCCCTGGCCGCTGCCGACGCCCGGGTTCTGCCCGCCGCCGAAATTCTGCGGCAGGCTGCGAGCAACCTCGCCGAGATCGGATTGACCTGCGTTCCGGATGTCCTCGCTCGAAATTCTGATCACTGGCGCGGCGGGTGGCGCGCCTTCGATCCGAGTGCCTGTCACGATAATAGCTTCACTCGACTGCTGTTCGGACGCCGTCGCTGCAGTTGATCGACCGCGGATGATAACGGCTCTGTCGTCGAAGCGGGCTACTAGATTGGTGCCTCGCAAAAGTCGCTCGATAGCTTGCTCGACCGTATATTTGCCCCGAAGCTGGGGAGAGGAGATGCCGGTTAGGTCTTCTGCTGGAGCGTAGAGCTCCCACCCGGCCTTGGCTGCGACCGAAAGGAGCGCATCACCCAGATCCTGCGCGGGAAGGTCAAAATTGTATCTCTCGGCTTCCTGTGCATAGATGCTTGTCGGCACCGCGCAAGCCGCCATTCCAGTCAGCAATGCCAAAGCGGGCCGCGAATTCCTCATAGTCATTGTCCCCATCCGTGATCCGCCCGCGCGTGTTGAGCGCGGGTCGCTGGGATGCCTGACGAAGGGATTTCGCAACCCGCAGTGGGTCGCCGAAAAAATTATCGCTTTCGAAGATGAATGCCGTCGTCGCGGTACGAGATACGGAGCTTAAGAGACTCAGCGATCCGCTCTACGAAGACATCGGTCTTGTTGATCTGGAAGCGCCCCGAGGCGATCAACGCGGCCGTGGCGTTATCGTCAAGGATGATGGGCTTCCCGGAATAGCGATTGGCTTGGGCCACCAACTGGTCGAGGCGGATCGATCGATGCTGGACCCAGCCGCTCGGCCAATCTTGGCGTGCGTTTGCGCCGACAGCTGGCGGCACCGACATAGCACGACCGTCGGTTACGCTGTAGCCAAGCACTTCACTCTGATCCGCTGGCTGCGCTGGCGCCGCTTGCGGTCCCGGGGCTATGGGACCGACCTTGGCCTCGCCGCGGATGACGCGGACGGTAATGTTCTGATCGTCGCCATAGGCAACATCGAGCACGCCTTGAGAGGCTGTGACTTCGCCGGCGCCGGCCCGCACCCGGAATGGTCGAGCGTCTGACGCGACTTCAAAGCGCGCTCGCCCTTGCGAGAGATGCAAACTGCGCTCGGTCGCGGTCATCGACACCTCGACCCGGCTGTCGGTATCGAGAGTGGCATTTGTGCCGTCGGAGAGTCGGAAACTGCGGATCTCGCCGCGCTGGGTCACGAGCGGCTCGGCGGCTAGCGCCGACATGGACTGCCCGGGGAGGGGAGCGCCGCCCGCGCCGAACGCGATCATCAGGACCGCGACTGCAGCAGCGGCCGCTGTTCCCCACATCAGCCAATGCCGGGAGCGCGAACGGTGCGTGGGGTGAGCGTTACGGTCCAGCCCGAACTCCTCGGAATCCTTCAGATGCTCGCCGACGGCATAGATCTTCTCGATCCATTCGAACTCACGGCGGTGCTCCGGCGATGCGTCGAACCATTCGTCAAATTCGGCACGGGTTTCGGGGCTCTTGTCCCGATCCAATCGCACCACCCATTCGCGGGCTTGCTGATTGATGGACCCATGTTCGTCGTCGCCCCGTTCATTGTCGTTCATCGATAGATTTCCATAGCGTCCGAGAGATGACCAAGCGCCCGCACCATATGATATTCTACGGTCGAGATACTGATTCCCAACTGTTCATGAATCTCGCGATAGCTCAGTCCGTCGATGCGGCGCATCAGAAAAACGCGGCGGGTCTTCTCGGGCATGGTTCTGATGGCCTGCTCATATTCTTTCAGCGCGTCAGTCACTTGCAACCCATGTTCCTGTTCGGGAGCGCTCATGGCATCCCATTCTTCCTGAAGGGGGAGCAGCACGACATTGTCGCGCTTGCGCTTGCGTGCGCGATCGATCAGCAGATTTTTCGCGACCCGGCGCAGGAATCCTCCGGGGTTCACGAGGCTGTTCCGGTGGCGGCTTCCGGCGGCCCGCACGAACACATCCTGCATCAGATCGGCCGCGGCGTCGTCGCCGGCATGACGGCGTAGATAACCAAGCAGGTTGGGCCCGTGGACGCGGAACATCTCATCGAGGCCCATCGTGTCTTCCGGCGCTACTCCGGTCGAGCACGACGTCTCGGGCACGGTCGCTGCGGTGATGCGACACGCCGGCGAACGGGAACGTGGGTGCTGCGCGCCAGTGAAGCGCTTGAAGGAATGGAAGGGCACGCGTCAGCCTGAATATGGCAAGCCAGATGCTCCGACGAGGCCGGGCAAATGGTGTCCAGTGCTGCGCCGCCGTTGACTGCCACTCTGACAGACTTGCCCCGGTTCGGCCACCTGTCCCTCGCGGACCGGTGTTCATAATGCCTGGCGGAAGATCCACGCGCCCGCTGCCAGTTGCGATGCGCGCCCAATATTCATGGCGAATCCCCGATGAATTGGCAAGTCAGAGCTGGCTTTCGGAAATCGACCTCGACGGCAACGAAGATCAATTCGCCGGCCTCTCCAGATTTTCCCGCAACTTGGCCAGTCTTTCGGTGCAAATCTCATGGACCAGCTGCCCGAGCACTTCGATCCGCGCGGCGAGCCACTCGAGCTCCTCCACCGTGATGCGGTAGTGCTTCGAATAGCGCGCCTTCACATAGGCGTCCTTCAGCTTCTCGAACCGCGCCCGGTCAGCACGCGTCTCGCGCGGCCAAGCATCGACAAGGCGACGATCAATCCGCTCGGCCTGCTTGCGGAGGAAAATCAGATTATGGACATGCGGCGTGTAGAACGTTTCGACCAGCAGGACGCAATGGTAAAGAGTTTCGACCGTTTGGTGCAGGTCGAATGCCGCCTTCTTATTGTATTCCCGTTCGATACCTAATTTCGCAATATCGAAGCAGCGCATGGCTCCCGGGAACCACTCCTCAAAATATTCCTCCGCCATCGCCAGCGCCGATTCCGGCGTCTTTGGCTTCGGTTCGTGGAGTTCATCGTCGACTGTCTGATAGAGCGCGATGCCGTCGCGCCGGACGTCCATGAAAAAATAGCGGCCATGCGCCAGGCCGTCATTCACCTCCTGGATCGTGTGCACGATGAAGTTCACCGGTGTCTTGATCGTCTGGGTGATCGCGAGTTCGCGCATCAACCGATCGTCGGCCTTCAACCAATAATCGACGCGATCCGTCAGCCTTTTATCGTTGACGATGATCAGCAGGTCGAAGTCCGACCGATAGCCCTTGGCCGTGTGCGGCTCGTCCACCCAGTCGCCGCGGGCATAGCTGCCATAGAGAATAATCTTCTCGATACGACCGCGCTTCTTCCATTGCTGCGTTGCCAGCGCCAGCGCATCCTCGAATTCCTCGAAGATGATCTGGACGACCCGCTCGAGGTCTCGACGCTTCTGGGGAGGGATGTGGTCAATGTTCGTCCGCATGAGAACAGCCTAGCAACACTGTGCCCACGATGCACCCATTCTTCGGGTCCATCTTTGACTAAAGCGGCGGGTCGGCGCGCGCCCATCGGTTTTCTTGTCGACGACCCTCGCAGCGAGCCCTGGTCGCCGCGGACGACCAAGGTGCTGCCCATTGAAGCTTTCATCCGCAGTCATAATCATCTCTCTGCTGCCCGATTCCTATCGCGAAACGGTGCTGCTGAGCAGACGCGCAAAGGTGCCCGCTTCATGTCTGCGTCGTTCGTGATAGCGTCCCAGGAGGTCCCGAAAGATGCGGCGGTCGTGTCTCTTGCTGGCCATCGTCTCAAGCTCGGAAAGTTCGTCCGCCGCGTCGGCGAATACCTCGAGTTCGAGCATACGCGTCCGATGCAATCGGTCGTTGAGTGCGCCCACCGCGGCGACGATTTCTCCATTTGCCGAGTAATTCGCCAGACGAAGGAATAGCCGGCTCGTGCGGTCCGCAACATCACCCATATTCTGGTTGCCGTCGCGTGGAAACTCGGCCTTGCCAACGGCCGCAAGCAGCAGCAGGCGATTGAGACCAAAGAGGTCGCGTAGCTCGGCCTCGCTGTACTGCGGAACGCGAAATCCTTCCCCGGCGATGAAATCCACCATGCGTTCCCCGGCAAGGCGATTGAGGGCATCGCGTACTGGCGTGATGCTGACGCCAATCTCGTCTGCGAGCCGCGCTGCTTCGATCCGAACGCCGGCAGACCAAGTGCCGGTCATCAGCCGCTGCTTGATCGCGGAATAGGTCGGCTCATGCACATGGGCGGGACTCATTGCTCAGCCCGCCGACGCCCGGAAATATTCGGCAAGCATTGCCTCCTGATCGGGGCGCAACGCATCGATCGCACCGATATGGTCGGGAACATTGTCGCTCAACAATATCGATGGGCATTGCCCTTCATAATTGCCGAGGTTGGGGCGATGCTGCGCATATCCCACGAGCGCGGCGAGTTCGGGTGAGAATTTGCGGGCGATATTCGGCGGGTAGGAAAGCCACAGATTCTCATAGGGCTTGAGCCATCCGAGACTGTAGCCGATGACCACCCCGCGGCGTACCGATTGGGTCAAATTGGGCCCGGCGCCGTGCGCGGTCGAGCCAAGGAAGCAAATTGCTGAACCCGGATCGCAGATCGCGGCAATCGGATCCCCGACATCCTCCTTCTCCATCCCGTCGCGGCCGTGGCTATAGGGATAGATTTGGGTCGCGCCGTTATCAGCCGTGAATGGAGTAAGCGGCCAGATGACGTTGATCAGATATTCATGCTCGCCCTTGGCGCCATTCCACATATCATGATCGCGATGGGGAAACTGCCGCGTCTCACCGGGATGGATTTCGATCGCTTGCGCCACATTGAGCTGAATCCGGTCGCACGCGCCGCCGAGTATTGCTTGAACCGCGCCGAGGATCGTCGGTTCCAACGCGAGGGTCTCGGCATAGGCCGATCGTTTGAGGAGCCCACCGAACCTCTTGGTGCGGTAGCCATAGAAACGCCCCTGGCCGAAAGGCGTCGCCGCGAAGACGGGATCGAGGTCGGCATTGAATGCATCGATCGTCGCGGTCGGCAAAACGTCCGGGACGATGCAATAGCCGCATTCGACCAGCCGGGCGGTCAGTTCTTCGGAAGACATATATGTCATTCCACCAACTCCTGCTGGCCGAACAGTGCGAATGTCAGCGGTTCGAAGACGCCGCCGCGCTTCAGGCCATCGATCGTGCGCTCGTCGATCTGAATATGGAGGGCAGCGAGCGTTCTCCCGTCCTGGCGTAAGGGCCTTCCGAGCGGCCGGCTCAGCCATCCGAATTGAAGAATTTGTTGGAGCCAGCCGATTTCGGCGACCCCAGTGTAATCCGTGATGCCGGTCGCCAAGGCATGCTCGGCAAGCGCGGTTACGAGTTGGTTTCGCGCCATGCGCCTCTCGCCGGCTGTCTGATTCCGGTCGAGGCAAAAGCGGGTGATCTCCCTGACATTCGGCCCTGCGGGGACGGGCCCGTCGCAGAGAAAGGGATACAGGTCGCCGAGCAGATGCGAGCTGTCGGTTGGCAGCAGCCGCGCGGATGCGCGGTGGCGACCCCATTCGTCGGCCAGAATGAGATAATGGGCCGCCGGAGTATCGAACTGGTCGATCTCGAACCGGCCGTCCAGAACGGGTAAGTCCCATTTTAACAGGTCGACGAACACCTCTTTGCGGGCCGCGAACATGGCGCGCAGCACATCGTTCTCGGACACCTCTGGCGTCCGCGTGGTAGGGGTAGGCATATTGGCTCCTGGGCTGTCTGTTCCCGGAGTCTCATCATGATTTTGCCAATCTGCCTATAGCATGAAAGGGGGATGGCTTCCCACCGAGCCATCCTGATCCAGTGTCAGTCAGTGAACGGCGGGCCGCGCCCACCGGATGATGTCGCCGAAGCCGATCAATCCGTCGAACAGCGCGCAAAGGATGAGCGCCTGCCGACAATGCACCGCATATCGATCGCGCGCCGTTCTAAGATGCTGATTGACCGTCTCCTCGCTTATTCCAAGGATGGCGGCAATTTCGGCCTGGGACTTTCCGCGAGCTGACCAGAGGACGCATTCGCGCTGGCGCTTGCTCAGGACTGGACGCTCGCGCACGGGTGCGACCCCGACGATCCGCCGCGCGCTGGCCAATGCAAAGGCGCCGACAATTTCGGCGACATGAAGCATTTCGCGAGGGATCTCCCGGTTCGGACGAACGGCGAAAGAGCACGATCCACTGGCCTCGCCCGGCAAATGCCGGGGGACCGTGAAGCCGTCGCCGACGCCGTTTTCGCGTCCCACCGCCAGCATATGCCGATCGCCTTCGGTCATGGGGACGAGATCAGGCAGATGCTGCCACTCGAAGCCGACTAGCGATCGTTCGCCTGCCCGGCGCACCGGATCGGCGCCCCCGAGGTCGAAGTCGACATAGACATTCGCCCAGGCGTCCGGATAGTCATGGATCAGCAAATTGGCTTCGGCTTCGTCGCCGGCTCGCCGATCATAGACCAAGGCAAAATGATCGAAACACATTCGACGCGCTGCGGTCATCAGCGCTGCATGAAGTTCATCTTCGTCATCTACGGAACAAATTTCTGAAACCAGATCTTCCATCAAATGCAATCGCATGATCATCGATCGACCGAGGGCGCGTTCCCAACCCGCGATCCCGCAGGTCGCTCCAAATGTCATCGAATTCGGTTCCTTTCCTTCATCGACGATCGCTGAACATGAATGCTCGATACCGAGCGGTTGAAATAGATGCTGGATAGCTCGGTGGCTTCTCTCCTTTGCTGCGCCCCGACGAAGGCGTGGGTCGTTCCGCCAGCGGTGATAAGTCTCGGCATGGACATTGATGCGAATTTGGTGTGCCTTGGTCGGGGCGAGCCTCGTCATGTCTCGCCGCCTTCGGAGAAATAGGCATGCAGTCGGTGCGCGACCGAGGGCGCGAGCCGTACAAATTGTCGCCTGCCGTCGCTGGGATCTTCGGCGCGATAAATGAGCTCGGCGTCGCACAGCTTTTGCAGGACCCGCATCGCGCTGCTCAGAGGACGCTCGACCGCCCCGCATAGCGATCCGGTCGATATCGGTTTGTCCTCGCACTCATGGATGAAGAGCTCAACCAGCATATCCCATGCTGGTTCGCCGAGAATTTCTGGCGAGCCGAATAACTGCTGCCTTAACAGGCGCCGTCGGACAGCGCGTCGGGCGTTAGCAAGCGCTTGATCCGTTCGCGCTTGCTCCGAGCTCGATCGATCGGAAGCGCTGTCTCTCAAGCTCTGGCCTGCCGATTTGGCGGTTGTATTCGGTCGTGGGCGCGACTTCATTATTCGCCGGCACTCGGAGTTCGTGACAACGATGTGTTCGACGATTTCTATGTCGAGCGATCGGGAAATCTGTACCAGCGCGCGTGTTGCAATCAGGTCCTCCTCGCTGGGCGTCGCATCCCCACTGGGGTGATTGTGGACGAGGATGAGGCTCGCGGCGTTATGTTCCATCGCCCGGCGAAAGATTGGCCGGGGATAAATCACGAGCTGATGCACGGTGCCGCGCTGCATTTGCTCATCGGCGATCAGCCGGCCAACGCCATCCAGAAAGAGGATACGGAGGGTTTCATCCTGGAGCGAGCCCATCGTGGCAATCAGATGCCGCAGGAGCTTCTGGTCGCCCGGGTCGATTATTCGCTTTCCCAATTCCCCGCGCGACCCTTCGAGCATCAGGGCGCGCGCGCCTAACAGGAGTCCGGGCACCGTGCTGCTTTTGCCGCAAATACGAGCCAGGCTTTCCTTCGACTGCGAGCCGATTCGTTTGAGGGTGTGAAACTCTGCGAGGAGCGCGCCAGCTAATTGCTGGCTTTGCTCAGGGGCGACGATCGCGATGAACTTCGCCAGGACGGATCGCTCCCGTTCTGCCGTAAGCGTTGCTGATGACGCCATGTTGCGAAGATCAGGAGAGGCGGCACCAGCCATGACCAGGCGACCTGCATGATCATGTAGGCAGCCGGGTGCATCGACAAATCGGACGTCCGGCTGAGGTGCGCCATCAATGGGAGCAGGTGAAGCGCAGCGGCTATCATCGGCCAGAATCGGTGTGCGATCAGCGCCAGGACCAATGTCGAGGTAGCGCCGAAGCCATCGATAACAAGATGACCGAAATCGAGTGAAGCATAGCCAAGCGGAACGAATCGATGGAGAATCGGATCGGATGCGACCATCACGGTCGCAATCGCCGCCATCACCCGTTCGGGACCTCCACCGCGCCGTGCGGCGTAACCGAGAGCCACCAAAAGAAGCAGGAAGAATGCCGCGACGCGCATTGCGATCCATATTCATAGTAATGGCTCCCGGTCAAACCGTGTCAGGCTACGGCGTGGAGCGGCACGACCGCCGATTCCTGGAGCGGGCAGTCTTCGTGGATGTCGTAGCCCGCGGTTTCTCGACCGATGGTCACCAGATCACCGTGAACGCGGAATACCTCGCCGCTGATATCGACCAGCGACATTTGCGCCTTGGCGAGACGCTGGATCATCGCATGGCCTTTCGCAGCCGGTACTCCGGCAGTGTCCCGGCGGGCCGCCACGACACTGGTGGTGAGCGACAGAAGGGCGATCATCGCGTCATCGATGCGAGCCTCTGCCGCCGGCACGTCCTGCTGCAGGCGGGTTACGATGGGTTCGACTTCGGTATGCATGGCTTCTCCTTGCCGGAAGCCGCGGCGGCTCCGACTTTGTGGTTGCGACAATGTGGGATCAGACGGAAATCAGCTGCGTAAGCACCAATGCAATCGCAAGCCCGACGAGTGCTATGATCGCCGCAGAGACCGCTATGGTCACGGTGATCAGTAACCTGCTCTTCGTGGCATGATCATGCCTCCATAGATCCTTGAACGGTGATGGGCGCCTCGGCGGCTCAACCACTGACGTCATGTGCTCGCTCAGTGCGATGGCCTTGAATGCACTTCCGTTCGTGTCGATGCTTGGCACGCTGTTCTGGGGTTGGGGAAGGTCTACCGGATCATATATCACCCGATCATATATCGGCTTTAGCCGGGTATAGATGATCGCCGTTTCATCGCGGTCGGAAGCGCTGAGAATATTGCGGGCCGCCCTGATGCGCTGATCGACGGTCACCTTCGCAATGCCGAGGTCGCGGGCGATTTGTTTTGACGTTTTGCGCTCGACGAGCAGATCGAGGCAAGCACGCTGCTTGTCGGTCAGCCGAGACCAGCGTTCGGCATCATCCGATTCTCGCGATCCCAATTCGTCCATAGCGCCGCCGCCACTGTGACCCCTGGTGGCCAGATTTTCCTTCGGAGTTAGCGATATTTCACGCGGAAGGCCCGGAGGTCGAGTCGATATTACAGTTTTTTGCAGTCAGTGGCGCCGGGTGCTCTGCGGGTTTTTCGAAATTGAGCGCCGCGAGGTAGGCGATCAGTGAAAATCATGGCTGCGGATGCGCAGGATTTCATCATGTTCGGCCGCTGTGCCGAATGGCGGTGACGCCAATGTCCGCCCGCGCGGCGCCCATGTCGGATCGCGCGGATCGGGGCCGCCGCCATTCTTCGCCCCGTCACCGCGTCCCGGCGCGACGGTGAAATCCATCCGTGCGATCGAGCGCAGCATGTCGTCATGGTCGGTGATGCGGTCGCAGATGATATGGATGATTTCGCCTTCCTTCTGAAGCCGCCCGCGCATCGCGACCATCGAGGCAGACATGATTTGTCGCCGGTAGACCTCGAACTTGTCGGGCCAAAGGATGCCGTTGGCGATGCCGGTCTCATCCTCGATCGTGATGAACAAAACGCCGCGCGCCGAGCCTGGGCGCTGGCGGACCAGAACAACGCCGGCGACTTCGATGTTGCGGCCGTCGCGAATCGCCGGAAGGTCGGCGCAGCGGACGATATTCACGGCGGCGAGGGAGGCGCGCAGGAAACTTACCGGGTGCGCGCGTAGCGACAACTGGGTCATGCGGTAATCCTCCACGACCTCGCGGCCATCGGCCATCGACCGCAGCGCTACCAACGGCTCGCGGCCCTCGGGCGAAAACTTCGCTTCCCGCTCGTCGGCCGCGGCGAACAGCGGCAGCGGCGCTTCGCCCAGGCCCTTCACCTTCCACAATCCCTGGCGACGGTCTTCGGCGATGCAGTGAAAGGCGTCGGCTTCAGCGAGCCGCTCGATCGCCGCGCGCGGGACACCAGCGCGGCGCCACACCTCCTCGACGCTTCCATACGGCACCTCTCCGCGTGCACCGACGATCGCGGCGCCGTGCACATTGGCGAGCCCGCGGATTTGCCGGAAGCCAAGCCGCACCGCCATGTATTGGCCGCGCGTCGCCTCGAGCGTGCAATCCCAATGGCTGTCGTTGATCGAGACGGGCCGCACCTCGACGCCATGCTTCCGGGCATCGGCGACGATTTGCGCAGGCGCATAAAATCCCATCGGCTGCGCGTTGAGCAAGGCGGCGCAGAACACGTCGGGATGATGATGCTTCATCCAGCAGCTAGCATAGGCGATCTTGGCGAAGCTCGCGGCATGGCTTTCGGGGAAGCCATAGGAACCGAACCCCTCGATCTGCTTGAACGTGCGCTCTGCGAAATCCTTCGGATAGCCACGCTCGACCATGCCTCCGACGAGCTTGTCGTAGAAATGGCTGACGCCGCCGGTGAGCTTGAAGGTCGCCATGGCGCGGCGGAGCTGGTCGGCTTCCGCCGGGGTGAACCCCGCGCCGACGATCGCCACCTTCATCGCCTGCTCCTGAAAGAGCGGCACGCCCAAGGTCTTCTCGAGCACGGCGCGGAGCTCGGGCTTGGGATATTCGGGCTTTTCCTTGCCCTCGCGGCGGCGGAGATAGGGATGGACCATGTCGCCCTGGATCGGTCCTGGACGGACGATCGCGACCTCGATCACCAGATCGTAGAATTTGTCGGGCTTTATGCGTGGTAGCATCGACATCTGCGCGCGGCTCTCGATCTGGAAGACCCCGAGCGTGTCGGCCTTCTGGATCATTGCATAGACGCCGGGATCGTCGTCCTGCAGATCGGCCATGCCGACGCGGACGCCCTTATGCTCCTCGAGCAGGTTGAACGCGCGATTCATACAGCCGAGCATTCCGAGGCCGAGGACGTCGACCTTCATGAATTTGAGGGCGTCGATATCGTCCTTGTCCCATTCGATGATCTGCCGATCTTCCATCCGCGCGGGCTCGATCGGCACGAGATCATCGAGCCGCTCCTGGGTCAGCACGAAACCGCCGGGATGCTGCGACAGATGTCGCGGCGTGCCGATGAGCTGGCGCGCGAGATCGAGGGTCAGTCGAAGTCGATGATCGTCGGCATTGAGGTTGAGACTCGCGACCTGTTCGTCCGTGACGCCGTCCATCGACCAGCCCCAGACGAGACCGGTCAGCATCTTGGTCAGGTCGCGGGGCAGCCCGAGCGCCTTGCCGACCTCGGCGACCGCGCCGCGCGTGCGATAGCGGGTGACGACTGCGGTCAGCGCCGAACGATGGCGGCCGTAGGTCTCGTAGATCCACTGTATGATCTCTTCGCGCCGCTCATGCTCGAAATCGACGTCGATGTCGGGCGGCTCTTTGCGCTCGCCAGAGACGAAGCGCTCGAAAAGTAGTTCGTGCATGATCGGGTCGATCGAGGTGATCCCGAGCAGAAAACAGACGCAGCTATTCGCAGCCGAACCGCGTCCCTGGCAGAGAATGCCGCGCCGGCGGCTCTCGGCGACGATCGAGTTGACCGTCAGAAAATAGGGTGCGTAATCGAGTTGGTCGATCAGCCGCAGTTCGTGGTCGATCTGATCGCGGTATCTGCGCGGCAAGCCACCCGGAAACATGCGGGCGGCGCCTTCCTCGGTCAGCGCGGCGAGCGCTTGCTGCGCTGTCCGCCCCGCCATTACCTCCTCATAGGGATATTGATACTGGATCTCGCCGAGATCGAACCGGCATTGGTCGGCGATGTCGGCGCTTGCTTTGATCGCGTCGGGGAAGGCGACAAACCGCCGTTCCATTTCTTCGGGAGATTTCAGATTGCGATCCATATGTCGCTCACGCCGGAGACCGAGCGCATCGATCGTCGTTTTCTCGCGGATCGCGGTCAGCACATCCTGGAGCGGGCGCCGTTCGGGTGTGTGATAGAGCACATCGCCCGTCGCGACGCTGCGTACGCCGATGGACCGGGCGAGCGCGTCGAGCGCATGAAGGCGCGCGGCGTCGTCCGGCCTGCGCCGGAGCGCCAAGGCCAGATAGGCCCGCGGTCCGAAAGCGCCTCGCAGTTCCGCGAGATGCGCCGCCGCTTCGTCATTGGCTATGTCCGGCACGAGAATCGCGATCAGGTCCTCCGCGTGCGTGACAACGTCGATCCAGTCGAGGACGCAGCAACCCTTGCCGCCGCGCGCTTTGCCGACCGACAAAAGCCGGGTCAGCCGTGACCAGGCGGCGCGCGTCGTGGGATAGAGCAGCAGCGCGCGGCCGTCGGTCAGATCGACACGCGCGCCGGGGATCATGCGAACGCCGGTCGTCTTCTGTCCGTCCCAGCCGCGCACGACGCCGGCGACGCTGCCCCAATCGGCGAGGCCGAGCGCGGTATGACCTTGAAGTGCGGCGGCGGCGAACAGTTCCTCGGGCGACGATGCGCCGCGCAGGAACGAGAAATGGCTCGTGACCTGAAGCTCGACATAGGGGGTCGGCGTCACCATCAGCCGAACAGTCCGTGCATATACCAAGAGAGATCGCCGGTCGGAGCATCGACGCCATCGCCGCGCCGGAACAGCCAGAAGCGCTCGCCGCCCTCGGCTTCGACCCGAAAATAATCGCGCACGGCCCACATTTCTTGGGCTGTCCGCCACCATTCGCCGTGGATGCGCTCGGGGCCATCGCCCGCCACCACATTATAGGGCCTGCCGCGCCACACGAAACGCCGCGGCGGGTGATCGGGGAGCAATGCGACGACGCGCCCGAGAAGCTCGGGACGCGCGAGCAGCCGCACCGGGCGCTTCCAGCGCGGCCAGCCGGTCGGAATCGTGAGCGGCGCGGCGCGGCGGGCAGCGCGCTCGGGCACGTCGCTTTCACGTGGGCTCATGCGGAACAGCGCTTTCTCGCCGGCGCGCCCAATGAGTTGGTCGACGAGCGGCGCGATGTCGGGTGCCCGCTCCTCGCCCGCGAGTCCGGCGCTGATCGCAACGGCATGCAGTTCCTCGACACGCGGCGCGGCGAGTGTCATCGCCTCGATACCGAGTCCAGGGTCAATCGTCTCGACGCGCATCGCCGCGAGCCGCTTCAAATGCCTGGCATCACGGGTCGCGCGCGCGGTGCCGAAGCCGATCCGCTGCTCGCCGCCATCGACGCGCAGGCAGGTCAGTGCCGCCGCGCGCAGGCCCAGACCGCGCTCCTGAAGCAACAGCACCATATCGTCGATGAGGTTGCCGATGACCTGCGTGATCGCCTCGGCGGTGCCGATTGGTTCCAGCAACCGTCGTTCGGTGCGCGGCATCTCGAATGGGACGACGGGCACGATCGGTTCGGCGACTGCGCCGCGGGCCTGATCGAGCCGCGTCACCGTGGAAAGTCCAAGCCGCTTCGCCAATGGGCCGCGCGGCATCGGATAGAGATCGGCGATGCGCTCGAGTCCGAACCGCGAGGCGGCGGACAAGGCTTCGGACGACAACCGCAGCGCCGCGAGCGGAAGATCTGCGATCGCGTCGGTTTCGGCGGCGGGCGGCAGGATGGTAATGACGTTGCCGCCGAAGCGCGCGAGCGCGTAGGCGGCGCCGGGCGTCCCGGCAATCGCGATGGTCGCCGTGAAACCGAGGCGATGGAGGAAACGCACCAGGCGGTGACAGAAGCGCTCCTCTCCGCCGAACAAATGCGTGGTGCCGCTGAGATCGAGCCATAACCCGTCGGGACCAGAAATGCTGGCAATGGGCGTCCAATGACCGACGGCATGCAGCGCGAGCCGATCGAGCAACGCGCGGTCGCCACTGAGGTCGGCATCGCGCACGTCCAGATCGGAAACGAGCGCGCGGGCATGCGCAGCCGCCATGCCGGGGGAGAGGCCAAGGTCGCGGGCGATGGAACAAGCGGCGGTGACGACCTCCTTCTGGCCGACGCGTTCGATCAGGATCAGCGGCGGCGCCCATGCGGAGATCGGCACGGGCGCCGCCGGGGCACCTCCCGGCATGCCGTCATCGGGCGGCATCGCGCGAAACGGATGATTGGTCGCTTCACTGCGACGGCTTCGTTCGTGCGACGCGGGGCGCTGGTGGGCGGGAAGCGCGTCGATCTCGGCTTTGGTCGGCGTTGCGGGCAGCGCGCCGCCCTGTGCCCACCGGGCGCCCGGGCGCCAGCCGCCGCCTCTCGGCACCGAACAGACCCCGGAATTGTGGTCGATCGGCGCGGGAAGCCGCGATTGCAGGGGAAGGGCGCCGCGTTCAGGCGGCTTGGTGGAATGCTCGGACCCGCGCAGCCGCTCGCTCCGGCGGAGCCGTTCGATCGCGAGCTGCGGCAGGTAGAGCGAGGCGACCCGTGTCATCGCAGGCTTCAACTTCAAGAGAAAAGGGATTGCCGTTTCGCTGGCGGACGAGTTCGATCAGCCAGCGTTCGCGCCCGACCCCGGCATAGGGAAGCCGCGTCGACGGCGCGCTGCCGACCCGCCACCGCGTCATCGCCGACGAGGGCTGATCGAGCGGACAGCGGTCGCGGGCGCGGTGGCGACGATAGAGGAGCATCGGGGTCTTGCCGTCGGAAGCGGCGAGTTGGAGCCGACGCGTCGCCGTCTGGTCGGGCGCCTTCACCTCGGCGACGACGCAGGCGAGCGAACCGTCACGCAAGCCATCCTCGGCCATTGCCAGAACGTCCGCGTCCTTTCGACCTTGGGCATAAAGAATCTTGGCAGGGGCGAGGCCGACCTGTTCGAGGCCGGGGGCGTAGAGATCGAACCGCGTCAGCGCCCACAATATCGTGGATCCATGCCCTTCGGCGAACCGCGCTGCGATACCCGCGGTGAAAAGCGTCGCCGCCGCGTCGTCGTTTAGGGTCGATGACGCGGCGGCTATTTCATGGAGGCCTGCGCCATCCAGCCCGTGATCGGCAAGATGGCTATCGACGGCCTCGAGCCCGAACGCAAGCGCCGGCCCGCGCGCTATCTGGGCAGCCGCAACCTGCGTGCGAAGCACGGCCAGCTGTTCGGCGCGAAGCCGATCGGAAAGGGCAAATTCTGTGGGCATCGGTCAACAACATCGACTCATGTGTTCCTATTTTGTTCCACCGAGTCCTTGCGCAGTCAAGCGGCTTGACCGTCGCCATGCGTTTCGGGTTGGTCGGCGCCCAGAATCCGCAGCGTTATCTCGTCGCGCTTGCCGCCAAACCAGCGGTCGATCGCGGCGGCGACGAGCGAATCGGGCCGGGCCGACTCGAAGAGTGTCAGCGAAGATCGCAGCTTCAACGCATCGACTTCGCCGAACACCGCGACCGGATCGCTGATCGTCAGATCCTGCAGTGCGGCGACGCACTCGTCATAGCGGGGGCCGAGCACGGGATGATCGAGATAGGCTCGAGCTTCGTCGATCGACCGGATCGCAAAATGCCGCGCTGTAGCACTGCGGCCAAGTCCCGCGATCTGCGGAAAGATGAACCACATCCAATGCGTCCGCTTGGCGCCGCGGCGGATTTCAGCAAGCGCGATGGCATAGGCGAGCGTCTGCGCCTCGACGAAGCGGTCGAGTGATCCGTCGTCGCTCACGAGAAGGCCAGCGATGCTTGCGCGGGCGGTGGCGGAAAAACGCGCGTGGCCGGGAGGCTGCCTTCCGGGAGCCAGGTCAACACCTCCTCAGCGGGTACCTCGGGATCGAGCCACGCAGCCCAGCGATCGCACGGCAGCGGGATGATCTGGCGGTGATGATAGGGCGCGACATCGGGGCCGGCGTCCATCGTCAGCAGCGTGAAGGCCTCGCCGATTTCTGGATGCGCGCGCCAGATTCCCGCCATGCAGAACCAGCGATGGTCGTTCATCGTGAACAGCCATTTGTCGAGCCGCTTCTGTTTCGGTTCCTCCGGGGCGGTAAACTCGTAGAAACCATCGCAGAGCACGAGCGCCCGATGCGAGCTGAACGCACGACCTTCCGAGCGGTAATTATAGACCGGTTTGCCGCCGGGTCCGGGCCAGCTCCATCGTCGGTTGACCAACTCGCCTACGCCGCGCTCGCCTTCGGCCGACCTTACGATCGGCGCCATGTCGGTGATCTTAATGTCCTCGCGCGCGGCGACGTTCGGGGTGCCCTCGGGCATTTTGATCTTGATCTTGAGATCGTCGAAATCCTCGATGATCGAGGCAATGTCGACCTCCAGCCTGTAGTCGTTGCACACCCGTTTTTGCCTTCCTTGCGATTTGGAGAAGTTCCTATTATGTTCTCTCCTATGGACTCGCCAACACCTTTCGATTCGGACGCGCCGTTCGGCGATCGTCGCGCCATCATCCGGCGAAACCCGGACGATGCCAGCGAAATCGAGATGGTCGAAGCCGCTTGGGGCTCGAACCCGCAATTTGCCGATGGCCTGTCGTACCGCTTCGTGCGCTCGGAGGGCCGGGCCTTCCCTGCGGGCCGCTGCCTGATCCCGGCATCCGAATTTCAGCTACGTGTCGGCGACAAGCGCTACCGCGTCACGCTCGATGGCGGCAACCACTTCTACCTCGCAGCTATCTGGGAACCGGCGATGCGCGATTGGCCGCTGAGCTATCGTGTCGTCACCGTCGCCGCCAATCCCGAGGTCGCGCCATATCAGGAGCGCCATGGCGCGATCATCCATCGCCGGCAGGTGATGCAATGGCTCGACCGCACCGTGCCCGAAATCGACCTCCTCGAGACGCCGCCGGCGCGGACGTTCATCGTCGAGGAAATCATCGAGAGCCCGAGACAGGCGGCGCTCGCCCTCTGATTATCCGGTCGATGGCGTTTCCAGTTCCTATTCTGCGCTCGATTGTTGCCGTCCTCGCATTCGGTTGCTGGGCGTCGCCCGCGCTCGCCGATCCCTGCGAGGGCACGCTGCCGGCGAAGGGCACGGATTTCAGCGGAGTCGTGCGCTATGTCGGCGACGGCGACAGTCTGTGCATCGGTCCCGCAGGACGGCCAGACCGCTGGATAGAGGTTCGTCTAGGCGACTATTATGCCCCGGAGCTTCACGAAAGAGGCGGGCGGGAAGCCAAGCGCCGCCTTGAGCGCCTCGTGTTCGGACAGATGCTCTACTGTCGCGCTGGCAAGCGAAGTTATGACCGCGTGATCGGCACCTGCACGTTGCGTAGTCGCGCCGTCGGGCAAATGTTGCGTGCGCAAGGCGCGGCCGAAGGCGGGCGGGGATGGAAGCGGTAAACGCGATGGTCGATCTCTTCGGCACGACCGCGCTACCCGGCCTGTCCTCGTCCGAGGCGATCGTGTCGCCTGCCGAGGAAGCGGCGCTGATCGCGCTTATCGACGATGCCAATCTCAGTCCGTTCAAATTCCAGCAATGGACGGGCAAGCGGCTTACCCGCTCGTTCGGCTGGAACTATGATTTCGAGACCGGGCGGTTTGCCCCGACCGATCCGATCCCCACATGGCTCGGGCCGGTAAAAGAGCGCGCGGCGCAATTCGCTGGCCTCGAAGCGGCTGACCTCGTGCAGGCGCTCATCATCCGCTACGATTCGGGCGCCGGGATCGGCTGGCACAAGGACCGGCCCATCTTTGAGCATGTCGTGGGCATCTCGCTCGGCGCGCCAGCGACGCTTCGATTGCGCCGACGCGCGAAGGAGAAGTTCGAGCGGACGAGCGCGCTTCTGATGCCGCGTTCCATCTATCACCTGTCCGGCGAGGCCCGGCACGACTGGGAGCACAGCATTGCCGAGATGGACAAGACGCGCTGGTCGGTGACGTTCCGAAGCCTCGCCTGCAGGGAGGGCCACGACGTCTCTCGGCAGTTCCCGGCGTTATAACCTTGAAAGGGTCGATGATGGCGAACGGCTGGGCACATGACGGTGCTGTGCAGGAACAGATCGAGGATACAGTTGCCGATGCGGTCAAGATCGCGCGTTCACGCATCGCGTCGGGCGAAGGGACGCGCTTCTGCGAGGACTGCGGCATGGAAATTCCCGCCGCGCGCCGCAAGGCGATGCCATCGAGCCGGACCTGCGTTTCCTGTCAGGACAAACGCGATGCGTCGATCCGGCCAGCGGGCTTCAATCGCCGCGGCAGCAAGGACAGCCAGTTGCGCTGAAGCGGCTTTTGCGCGCGGCGGTCTGTTTTGCCGGCTTGCTCATTCATGGTAGGATCGATCCAAAGAAAATCGGAGTCGCAATCATGGGTGCCAAGGCCGACAACGACCTTTGGGGCCAAGCGCTCGCCATCGAATCTCAATATGGCGATCGCGGACCCGAGGTTATCACGACAATGATCGACGATTTGCGCCGCTCGGGTGATCACTCGGGCGCCGCGTTCTGGACGAAGGTAGCCGTTTGCCTGACGGATCTCCATGAAATCCGCTACGTCGGCAGCATAGCATCGCCGGCGGCAGACGGTCGGCGGATTGCCGCCCGTGCCGCCGCGCAGGGACAGTCCGGGCCGACGAGACAGCACCCCGATGCGGCTGCCTCGCGTCCGAATCCGGCGCCGGAAACTAGAACGGATAATTGATCCCATAGTAGCCGTAGACCTCGCGGCCATAGTCGCGATCAAAGGTCGGCTCGCTATCGGCGCCATAACGCGGCGCCTGTTCGAGAACCTTCTTGTCGAGATCAACGACATAGCCGCCCTGTTCGGTGTCGTAAGTCAGGACGTCCCAGGGCAGCGGATAATAATCGCTGCCAAGACCGAATAGACCGCCGAACTGGAGGACCGCATATTCGACGCGACCTTCGCGCTTCGTGACCATGAAATTGTAGATCGATCCGAGCTTCTCGCGGTCGCGGTTGTAGACGGCGGTGCCTTCCACCTTGTTCGAGGCGATCAGGCGGCTGGTTTCGTCCGTGGCGATGTCCGTGTCAGCCATGACATGTTTCCTTTCTGCGTCTCCCCTCTCTCCTCACGCTACGCTTCGCATCCCGCAATCTTTCCCTGCTTCAATCGAGCATCCGGCAATATTCGCTGAGACGTCGGACTCGTGTGACGAGCCGAACGCCAGCTCAGTCCGCGCACCACCCGCGCATGGCGCGATCGTATTTAACGCGCCGCACTGACCTTGCCTTTCGGCCGCTCTTTTTCATGAGCCTGATCGGCTTCAAACATGCGCCAGCTGCGGTCGCGTTCGGCCTGGCGGTTCGCAATCGCCCCGCGCTGCTGCTCGCGCGGGGTTTCCTAGGACGCCGAGTCGACGACGCGAGCGCTAGCGAACTCGGCTTGGTCACGGGCTGCGCCGGCGATGGATTCAAGGCGGCGCTTCGCCGCTCTGAGAGGTTGGCCAATGATATTGAGCCGTCTCGGCTGAAGGGGCGCCGGTTCTGGTATTAGATGAGGCGCTAGATATCAGGCTCGGTTCCTGTGATCAGCTTCAGGCATTCCCGAACGGTGATAATCCGCGCCCCGCCATGGCGCCCGAGACTCAACAAGTCGGCCTTATCGCCGGTGATCAAAAGTTCGGCCATCCCGGCCTCGATCGTCGCCAGAAGATAGTTGTCCCAGGGATTCGGGCTGACGGACACGTCGGGCAGATTCTCTATGACAATGGCGCTGCCCTTGAGTTCATTGACGAGTCTGCCGGCAACGGCTGGATTCAAGCGGGCTCGCAGTTTGGGATAGCGTGTAACGCGCCGAATTTCCTCTAGCTGATCCGCAGAGGTGATTAAGGTGATCTTCCCTTGGCGCCACACGGCAATCAGCTGAAAGGGAAGCGACCGCCCGTGCAGGAGTGCGCTGACAAGCACATTGGTGTCGATGACAACGCGCATTGATCAGTTCCGACGCGCATCCGCAATCGCTTCATCGATCAACTCGCTCATCTCTTCCGGCGAGACGTCATCGAAACCGGCACGGGCCTCGGCGAGCGTAAGATCGAGCAGGCGCCATTTCACGGACTCTTCAATGAAGCGCGATAGATCGCCCTTTTTCATTCCGCGCTGAGCTAGATATGTGCGGACATCAATGTCGGTTTCGGTCGCGACATTGATGGTCCAACGCGTCGCATCTCCCATAATCTAAACTCCTCATGGACGTTTAAGCGGATAAGCGCTTATCATCTTTTACGCCAATCTTCAATTGCGACATATGCGCTGGATCGACTTGCCACAGGGGGGCTCGATTTAGCTTACCCCGATTTTCGAGCCTCTGCACGGAACACAATAGATCGCAGCATCCACCTCGGCGCCGGATGTTCCGGCTCTCCACGTCAAACTGACGCGAGGCGCAAACGGACGCATGGCGACGCGGATCGAACAAGATGATCCACCGTTCGATGTCGAAGCTCGACGGCTTCGCCTATGCCGTGAGCTGCTTGTCGAACGGCAGATCATTGCGCGGTACCTCAAGAAGCAAGACTGGAGCCATGCGGGCTGGATCATGCTACTGGAACTCTATGTCGCGGATACGGTCGATAAGAGGCTGCCGGTTTCGAGCCTGGGATATGCGAGTGGCGTTTCGATTCCGACTGCGACGCGGCAGACCATTGAAATGGAATCCTGCAAATTTGTGGTTCGCGAGCGCGATCCTCACGACGGGCGTCGAACGAACATCGCCCTGACCGCTCGCGGTCGAGCCATCCTCAGGTGCATTCTGGACGACTATGCGAAGTCCCGGGCGAATGCCTGATGGCTGCCGCTTCCTCGATCGTCCAGAACGAAATCTGTCATGCCTAAACGAGAGACGAGGAATCTGGCTTCAAGGTTCAAGGGAGAAAGAGGGAAGGCGAAGTTGATGTAACTACAAAAGGAAATTGGAGAATATCGGATCAGGGAAAGCAAAATGTCCATTTCCGGAAACTCTTTCGATTCCTTCAATCGGCATAGTCTGATAGGCTGCCGACCGAGAAAACCCATGCAGGCGAGCCAACCTTCCAACGTATCAACAGCCGATACCGTTCGGGAGCCCGTCGCGCGCGATTGGCTCTGGAAGCCGTGGTACGCGAAGCTTTGGTGGGCAGCGATTCCGGTCTACTGGGTAGGCGCGGCGGCCTCGCTGAAACTCCCGGCTCTGGCGGAGTTTTATACCAGCGCTCTGGCGGGCTATCTCAACATGCTCTTCTTCCCGCTGACAACGCTGCTGGTGCTTGGTTTGGGATTCATCCGAGCTTGGCTGAACAGGCCGCTGTCTGGCGACCCTCTCTCGGACGAGGAAATCGACGAACTCGAACAGATGAGGATGTTCGAAGACGATTGGTCGGGACGGAGATCTGGGCAACCGGATCCTGCTTTCGATATCTATGACCCACGATCGGGCGTCCTCTACGTCGGGAACCCAAATGGAATAAACAGCGGCAAGTATCTCTAGCGCTTGCTGTTATCTCCGTCGAATGGACCATTGGCAAGATCGTTTGAGAACCGGCCTTTGCGCAGGATGGATGACTGTTCGTACGAGGTAAGTGGTGCGGTGATGTCTGTAGTTCCACGCGCGGAATCGGCTTGCTCGAGATAGCGATCTCGAAGCCCTTCCGGCCCAAGCACCTGACGGTTTAATTCACGAGTGAAGGTAGTCTCTGGGGTTGCCGAATGGGCGGCGGCGCGTTCGGCTGTCGCAATTGCTCCTCGGACATCGTAGTTCACAATATCGAGCGCGGCCTGAGCGTTCTCGGTGCTGATGCCTACATCGTTGCTCGAATATCCAAGCCTTCCGCTAACAGCTCCGGACGTCTGCTTGCCAGCGCTCGAGTCTCCTTTGCCGCGAGCGCCCCGCGACGCATAATCGGTACTTTGAGAGCTGGCTCCGATCTCGCCGCCGACGGTCGTTCCCATCGTGATCTGATCCACAGCTTGCCGCGATAACGATCGCTGCCATCCGGTTTGCGCCATGATCGCGGACACGTCGCGTTGAAGCGTATCTGCGACCTGCGGATTGAGCCGCCACTCGCCGTTGCGGTCCATCTCGAACCCGCCGCGAAGCCAGTTGGCCATCATTGCCTGGCCCTCGGGGCCGCTGCTCAGCATATGCTCGACAGTGTCGGGGCCGGCCTGCTTGCCGGCTTCATATTTGGTGCTGGTATCGCTGCGCGCGGACTGCGTGAACCCGGTGCTGCTCGATACGAGCAGATCATTGTCCGCGAAACTGAAGCGCGCGCGGCCCCCCTCGGCGATCGCGCCATATTGGCTGTCGTTGATGAGGCCGGCGGCGCGGAGCTGTCGCGCGACATCGGGTGACACGTTGAGATTGAGGTCGCCGTTCTGCGCCATGGCGAGCTCGCGCTTGGTCATGTCGATGCCTTCGCTGCGTAACAGTCCCTGCATGCGCGTCAGCCGCTCGTTGTCGACAATGCGTGTCAGCCGCTCGTTGCGTGCGCGATCGGCGATCCCGGCGGCACCGCCCTCGGCCATGTCGACCTGATTGCCCGCCGTGCGGCTGAGTGCCTGGATGAAGGCGTCAAGCCGCGCCGCCTCGCGCGTGGAGACGCCGGCGGCGGCCGCACCTTCCGCAAACCCGAAATTTTCGCTCTGCCGTCGCTGCTCGCCGATCCGCGCCGCGCCGCGCACGCCGTCATGGCCAACCTCGCGCTGGGCGTCGAGCTTGCCCGAACGTTCGGCAAAGTCAAAGCCCGCCGCCGCCCGCGTGCGGCCATAGACGCTCGTGCCTTCGCGTGCCGCTTCGGCGGCCGCGCCGTCGGCGGTCCCCAGCTGGACCGAGGCATTGTAGGTTTCCAGCGCGCGCATGACCTGCGCCTCGTTGCGGCCCGTCGCGCGGGAGAGCGAGGTGATCGCCGACGAGCGGGCCTCGCCCGAGAGGGTGTTGATGAAGCCGATGCGGCGCGCGGTTTCGTCGACGGACAGGCCGAGCATCGACGCGGCGTTGCGCTGGCCCCCGTTATTCCCGGTGCGCCACGCCTGCTCGGTTGCGACATTGCGCCGTTCGATCCCGGCGACATTGTCGCCGGCATAGTCGCGGCGGCCTTCCATAGCGCCGACATTGACCTGCGCTGCCGTAAGGTCGTTCCGCAGCATCGCTTCCTGGTCGTAGGTATTGGCAATCAGCTTGGCGAATGTCGGGTCGGCCGAGGCCTGCGCGATCACGGTCGACGCTTTCAGCGCGGCATCCTTCTGATCATAGCCATTGCGCTCGAAATGCCGCTGCGCACCCTGCATCATCATGTCATAGGCGCGCGTGTCGCCGAAGGCTTTCCACTGGACCATGTTCTGCGCGAAGCCGGCGAAAGCCCGCTCGCCCGCCTGACCCGGCCCGAAATAGTTCGTCCCCAAGTTCCGCAGCGCGTCCTTCTCGGCGAAATTGTGGATCGCTGACGTCGTCGCATTGGCGCGCACGGCCGCGGCCGTCGCGGGATGGCTTAAGTCGCGGCCGACAAGAGCAGGAGCGAGGCCGCCAATTTCGCGCGCGGCATCGGTCGCTCCGAGCGCAAAACCCGTCGTTCCCGCGATGCCCGGCGTCCGGTCGGCGAGATATCCGCCGGCCGCGCCGAAAGCACGATTGGCGCCCATGGCGGACCGCTCCCCAAAATCCCCGAAGCTCGATGCCGCGCTGCGGCGCGCCGTCGTGCCGGTCGCCGAGGCCTGCGCCTCGAGCGCCTGAGCGCGGCCTTCGTGCGTCATGATCGGCGTCGCGGCCGCGGTGCCCTGGCCCTGCACGCCGAGCGCGCCGCTGGTGAAGGAGGTGAACACGTTGCCCGAGAAGCGGAACACCGTGAACACGAAGGCGCCGGCGAGCCCGGCGGCCGCCGTGCGAAAGCTCCCGAAGATCGCGAGCGCTTTCATCGCCGAGCCCGGCGCGAGCATCCAGGCATTGGCGGCGACATGGTTCGAGCGCATCTCGGCCAGCACGTCCATCGCGCGGCCGAGCGTGAGCTGGTAGATGCCCGCATCGATAACGCCCCACATCGCGACGAAGACGAAGAGGCCGAGCGCGAAGCTCGCGACGCGCAGGTTGATCGGGGTCAGGATGAAGAGCAGCGCGATCGGCATCATGAACAGCATGATGCCGAAGACGGTGGCGCGGATCGTCGGCATCCATTCGTTCGCCGTCGACATGGTCGCGAGGCCGCTCGAGACGACGGCGCGGTTGGCCATGACGCGCGCGGCGGTCGCGGGGCTGTCTTCGAACAGCACGTCGCCGACAGCATTGCCGAGATTGATGTTCGTCATCAGTTGCTGGAGCGTCAGCGGCGTCGCCAGCATCTTGTCGCCGAGCGCGCCGAGGTTCGAGCGGCAGCGCTGAAGCTGCGCCGCATTCGAGACGTCATAGCCGGTGCGCTCGCAAACCTGGCGGCTGTAATCGTCGAACAGCGCGGGATCGGAAAGCCGATCAGAAATGTGCGTCCAGGCCTCGGTGCAGCTCACCGTCGTGCCGCCCTTGTCGGTGGCGGTGAAAACGGTGCTGAAGGTCGCAGGGCCCGCCATCGCCGCGAAAGCCGCTGGAAGATCGTTGCTGGTGCGGAAGAGCTGATCGTCGTCGATGCCATAGGCGGGCGAGACGCGCGCGACCGGATAGCATTGCCGCACATAATCCTTGATCGTCGCATCGAGGAAGCTGTCGGTCATCGGACCGCGCGGAGAGACAGCGTTCAGGAACAGATCGAAGCTGTGGCCGCCCGCGCCGAATTCGAGCTTGGCATTGGGGTCGATCGTATTGTCGTCGATCGTCTCGGCGATCGCGCGCTCCATCATGTTGGTGACGCCCGCGACCAGCACGATCAGGTTCGGGACGTCGCCGACAGGCTGATAGGCGTTGCGCACCCGGTCATAAACATGGACGGTGCCGGTGGTTGCGACCATGCCGATGAACAGCCCGACGCCGACGAGCGTCTGGAATCCGAAAGCGACGATCACCATGCCATTGCCGCGTACGCTCGCGATCAGTGCGCCGAGCGCGATCCCCGCGACCGCGACGATCAGCACCAGCGTCTCGTAGCGCGGATCGGCGAAGATCATCGAGACGAGCCGGAACGCATCGACCGTCTCGTTGAACCCGTCATAGGTGTGAAAGCTCGTCTCGAGCGCCAGTGCAGGCGCGGGAAGCAGCGCGATCAAGGCAGCGACGAGCGCGGAAGGAGAACCGGCGCGCATGATGGTCAGCGGTTCCGGTTGGCGGCAGCACCCGCGGCGTCGCGCGCGTCGCGGTCGCGCTGGCGGACGAGCCCGGCATAATTGGCCGAGAGGTTCGCCTGGTTCAGCGACGCCATATAGGATTGGCGCATCTGTGCGCGCTGGCGCAACACTTCTTCACGCAGATCGCGCAGCTGCTCGATCCCCTTGGTGAGAATGCGTGTCTGGCAGATATTGGTATTGCCTGCGTCGGCGGCGCCAGCGGCCGAGGTCCCGCGCTCGGCATTCGACAGTGCGAAATCGATGCTGCGGGTGAGGTCGTTCAGCATCTGATAGGCGAGGGTCAGCGCGACGAGCTCATCGGTATCGCCGATCACCGAATCCTCGACGCCCTCGCGCACGCCCCATTCGAGCATGCGATAAATGGGGAGTGTCTTCACATTGGCGACGAACTGACGCTCTTCGGAGGTCAGCGCGGCGCGCGTGCGGATCTTGGTCGCGATCGCCTGCATCCGCTCGCGCGCGAGGACGAGCGCGCCGCGGCCCGGCCCGTCGGTCGAGCAATCGGCGCCGGTCGGCGGCAGGTTGAGCGACCGTGCCTGGACGCGCCCGGTCAGGAAATCCTCGACGTCCTCGGTGTCCTGACGCGGGCAGGCGGGGATAGCCGAGAAGAGCGGAACCTTGTCGGTCGCATCCCAGCGCATATAAATGTCGCCGACCCGTGCGCGCATCACATTGGTCCATTCGCCGGCGCCGACGCGCGCGGCGGCGTGCGCGAGTAGCGAACCGGTGCGGAAAATGTCGGTGACCTCGCGCGGGCAGTTGGCGAGCGCTTCCTTCAGGTCCTCGGTCGGGTTATTGTTGTTCGCCTCGATCTTCTCGCGGCTCTGCTGATAGCTTTTCGCATAACCCTGCTTGATCGAGCGGTAGCCGGTCATCTCCTCGATGATCCCCGACATATTGTCGTCGCCCTTGGCGATCTGGACCATGCGGTTCGCGAGACGGCAATCGTTGACCTGGATCGAGTTCAGGAAGTTGGTCGCGGCTTCCATCTTCGAGATGATGTTGCCCATCTTCTCGTCGAGGGTTTCGAGGAGATATTGGAACGCGACCGCCGGCGCGGCCTGCAATATGCTCTCGAGCTTCTGGACGAGGTAATCCGGGTCCAGAAAGCTCATCCCGCCCAGGAACATGTCGATGCCGCCGCAGCCCGCGCGGACCTTCGGCAGCGTCACGCTCATCAGATAGTCATTGTGGACATCGACGCGGCCCGAGAAGCCTCCCGCGGTCACATAGCCGCGCGCCTGGTCCTCGAAGCTGCCAGGGGAGGTATAGGTCACATTATCGAACCAGTGCTCGGCCCAGCTTTGGGCATGGGCAGGCACTGCGGCGCTGGCGGCGAACAGGCTCAACGCGCCGACGGTCGCGCGAAATCGGGCGGTCGACATGGATAACGTCCTTGGTTTGCGGGGGAGAGAGGAGAAGCGCCGGTCCGCCATGGTCAGCGCTTCGGACGGGGTGAGGGGCGCGGCGACGCGCCGACGATCCCTGTGAACTTGGAGAGTGCGCGGACGCCGACCGCGGGGCGAACGCCCGTCAGCATCTTCGCGGCGAGATAGAGGTTGCGCGCGACGTTCGGCGCATGATCGGTGCCGACGGCAATCGGAATGATCCGGTTCGTATCGTTCACCGGCCGCACCCAAGCGACCGGGTGCCCGATCCAGGGCAGACCGAGCCGGCCCGACCGAAGCATCGCTTCCTGCGCCGGGATGGCCCGCACCTGCCACCCATATTGCCTTCCGAGGCTTGCGAGCTTTCCCCAGAGATCGGCGCAGGGAAGGCAGCCTGGCGCGGTGCTCATTTCGACGACGAAGGCCGAACCGCGCCCACGCAGCTCCTCGGCGAAGTCCGGCGGGAAGGCGTGCGTCACCGGAACACGCGACAGCCATTCGTTCATTGCCGCAGTCGTGCCGACCGCATGGATCGCGGCGCGCGCGGCGTCTTCGCGGCTGACA
Organism: Sphingopyxis sp. GW247-27LB; assembly: GCF_002277025.1. Classification (GTDB taxonomy): domain Bacteria; phylum Pseudomonadota; class Alphaproteobacteria; order Sphingomonadales; family Sphingomonadaceae; genus Sphingopyxis. The sequence goes on along the minus strand of NZ_NIWD01000005.1, from coordinate 105,743 downwards.
ACCTGCGCGTTGGCCGTTGCGCCGAACAAGAGGGTTATGGTGGTTACGCTCGAGAGGCCGTGCAGGCAGATCCGGCTGAGCGCTCCTTGTGTGTAATGACGTTTTGCATTACATTGTGCATATGAAAGGATAGTCCGAATGAACGCCGTTACGATCACGACGAAGGGACAGATTACGCTGCGGAAGGAATTGCTGAGGCATCTCGGCGTCCACCCTGGTGACAAGATCAGTCTGGATAAATTGCCCGACGGTCGAATCGCTATCCGGCCTGTGACCCAAACCGGGAAGATCTCGGATGTTTTCGGCATGCTCAAGCGAGAGGGCCAACCGCCCGTCTCGATCGAGGATATGAACGAGGTTATCAAAAAGGGATGGGCGGGCGAACGGTGAAGATTATCGCCGACACCAATATCCTTGTCCGTGCGATCGCGGACGACGACAAGATTCAGAGCCCAATCGCCAAAGCCCAACTCGACGAGGCCGAGCTGGTCGCGGTGACGTTGCCGGCGCTTTGCGAATTCTGCTGGGTATTTCTCAGCGCGTACAAGGCCAGTCGAGAGGACATCGCTGCGGCAATCCGCAAGCTGATTTCGGCGAGCAATGTGAAGGTGGACGCCCAAGCTGTCGAAGCCGGGCTGGCATTTCTGGAGGAAGGCGGAGATTTCGCCGACGGAGTCATCGCCCATGACGGCCAATGGCTTGGAGGCGAGACCTTCGTGAGCTTCGATCGAGGCGCTGTTGGCCTGCTGACAAAGCACGGGCAACCTGCGCTCGACCCCGATCGATCGAAAGCTTGACCCACTTGCGCGGCGCTGCTCTGCAATAGGCCCCGTCATCGCCGCGGCTCCAGGCTGGCACCCACTAGGTCGCCGCCGAGCACGCGCGGGTCGGTTGCCGAGACCGGTCCGTTGCCAAGCGCATCGAAGAAGCCATCCTCCTCGCCGGCGCCGGTCAGAAACTGCTCGGGCCGGATATCGCCGAGCAGCAGCCGCACCGCCTGGTACGTGGTCTGCGCGAGGTTGGGGTAGGATTCGACGCCCGACGCGATCACCATCCTTGCGGAGCTGTCGCGGCGGATTACCATTGTCGTCGGCGTGATTTCGACGCCGAAGCGTTGGCCGAGCTCCGGGCGGCGTTCGAGGTCCATCTGCGTGACCTGCCAGCCGGTCTCCTCTCGAAAGCGTTCGAGGATCGGCCATTGCACGCGGCAATAGCCGCACGACGCGCGCGAGAACATGACGAGCGCGAACTGCCCGGCGTGGGCGCGCAGATACTGGCGGCGAACCGCCTCTTTCTCGGCGCCCATCGCCGCGCGCGCGTCGCCGACCATCGGGTTTGCGGACTTGGCGTTGAGTTCTGGGTTCTGAAGCAAGACGATCTGGGTCACGCCCGCGAACGCCCGCGCCTTGCGCCGCGCGAAGTCCTGCAGCCGCCAGAAGTCCGCGACCGCGTCGACAGTGAGCACGGTCGCGGCATAATCGCGTTGCTGCTCGATCAGCTTACGGATCTTCGGCGGCGTCCAGGTTGCCAGTTCCGCCATCGGCGGGATCGCCGGTTTTACCAGCGCATCAGGCTCGGCGGCCGTATCTTCGGCAGGCGGCGGCGCCTGATACCACCAATAGCCCTGTTTGGACTCCGGGGACGCGGTGCGGGCGGTTGTGGTCGGCTGCGCGGCGGCGGGGACGGTGATGGCCGTGGCGAGCGCCGCGAGGAGGGAAGGACGGATCACAGCAGCCTCTCCATGCGGGTTAGGCGTGCGATCGGCACCGGGCCGTAATAGCGGCTGTCGAACCCGCTCGGATGCGGCGATCCGACATAGACCGTGCCCTGCGGAATCAGCCCGTGATCGGGCCGCCAATAGTCGAGCCGCTGGCCACCCCGGCCATAGGGCTTGGTGACGCCGAGCAGGACGCCTTCGCAATAATAATAACCGTCCATGGCGTCGGGCGCCATCGCCGAGGGCTTCTCGATCAGCGATATGCGTTCGCCGGGCATGCAGAGTGCGCGCTTGGTCACCTTGACGGGCTCCGGGCCGGCGAGTGGATGCGAGAGCATGAACAGGACGAGGTCGCCCTTCGCGATCGACCCCGGCGCCGCGCGCACTGCCCAGGCGTCGATCGACGGCGACATCACGAGAATGGCTTGCGGGATCGCCCACCAGGTCAGCAGTGCAAGCGGCACGATAATCGCCGTTGCCTTCCAGAGCCGGTCGGGGCGTGAGGGTTCGCCGAGTCCAGGACCGCCGAGCGCGACGGCCGCGCGCCGCGGCAGTCTCTTCAAACCGATCGCCAGATGCTTACCGGCCTTCCAGGCGAGACTGAGCATCGCGCACCTCCTCCTTTCCGCCGAGGCGGGCAATTTCTTCGAGCAAACCGGAAAGGGCTGCATCGCCATAGGCAACGTGCGCCGCGCGCGGGCTTTCTTCCTCGCGTTCGCAATAGGGGAGCGCCGGATCGCCGGGGATCATGGCGAGCGCGGGAACGCGGGTGGCGCCGTGCTGGCGGAAGACGAGGGGGTCGACGATCACCTGCACGTCGCGCATTACGCACGCTGGCCCCTCGCAGCCGGGATCGAAGCGAAGGATCTCGGCGGTGAGCTTCGCCATCGGCGCGACCTTGGTCATCCCGCCGGGCATCCCACGGAACGCGAGGACACCGCGCGCCTTTTCGAGCTGTGCCGCATAGGTGCGCAGCGTCGAGGTCGGCATCGACGAGGAGACGAACAGCACCGGCACCCAGCCTTTGGCCACGGGTGCCGGTCCCGCATCGGCGACCGCCTTGATCTCGGGCGCTTCGAGACCGAGCGCCTGGCCGAGCCGCTTCGCCATCGCCTCGCGCTCGGCCGCGAAGCGGTCCCTGCCGGTATCGAGCGCATCGCGCGCGCGGGCTTCCATCGCCGACGACTTGGCGCGGCCGCGCATCGCCTCGAAGGCGCGTCGGCGCTCGGCCTCGCTCGGCTGGGGCAGGTCGGATGGGCCGTTTTGCTGCTCGGCCTTGCGGCGCGACACCGTGCCCTTCAGCCGGTCCATCGCCGCGTCGCTCTCGCGTTCGACTTTCTCGCGCGCCGACGGCTTGTCGTCGGTGCCCGGCGATATCTGCGCCGCGGCAAGTCCGGCGATGCCCGCCGCGCCGGCGAGCGCTAGCGCGAGCACGGCGCGGCGCCTAGCGGCCGATAGCCTGCATATAGGCATCGATGCGATCCTTCATGTCTGACTGGATGTCGGCCTGCGCGCGGGCCTCGATCTCGGAATAATATTCGGAAAGGTCCATCCGGCTGAAATCGAGCGCCTGGAATTCCTCCGGCGTGAACCCGCGGCAGTTCGGCGTCTTCACGGGTCCCCAGCCATCAGCGAACGACTTCAGTTGCGGGCGGCCCTGTTCCTGGATGATGCGGCCGAGCTTGGTATTGAAGCAGCAATGGCTCCGCGATTTCTGGACGCAGACGCCGAGAATTTTCGACGAGCAATAGGAGCCGACCTCGACGCACATTCCCGAGCCGCGCAGCATGCCCGTCTCCATGTCCTGCTGGTCGCAGGACGAGAGCAGGAACTCGATCATGACGTTGACCGCGAGGCTGATCGCGATCGACGTCGGATCGATGCCGACGATGATTGCATTGGCGCCCGCGCTCGCCGCCTGGCTCGCGGTCGCGCCCGCTTGGAAGGCAGCATATGCGGCCCTTGCGCCGGTGAACACGCCCTTGGCGATCGCGATCTTGGTCTGCGTCGACGCGATCGACGAACCCATGCCGTCCTTGACGATCTTGTCCTTGTCCTTGCAACAGTTCGAGAAGCTGGTCTTGAGCCCCGCGGGCCGGCAGCGCAGCGCGCGGCCGCCGAAGATCTCGATATTGCCGAGGCAATTGCCATCGGCATCGACTGCGCCGTCGGCGGGCGCGCCCGGATCGTCGACGACGGGCTCGTCCTCGATCGGGTTTGCTGCGGTATCGATGCAGGCGTTCGGCGAGCAACTCGGCACGCCGCCACTTGCCGGTGTCTCGCAAACATATTGCGAACCGAGCGGACAGGACCAGGCTCCGCCGGGCTCGGGCGCGCACCAGGCGCGCTCGATTGGGCATTGCCAGCTGCCGCCTTGCATCCCGACGCAGCTCGCGGTCTCCCCCGCGTCGTCGGCATCGCCATTGCCATTGAGGTCGACCGCGCAAATCTGCTGCGCCCGCGCCGACGACGCATGGACGGCGAGCGCGAAGGCGATGACGCCGAACAGGATCAGCGCGAGCCGCGACGGCCAGAAGAGAAAGCGGCCAATCATCGTGTTGTCGCCGTGCAAGCGAGATCGGCGCCGGCAAGCCGCACCGTCTGCATCATGACCACCGCCTCAGGAAACGTGTCGAGGCAGCCACAAGGCGTGACGATCGTCTCTCCGGGGCCGGCAGGACAGACATTGTCGAGCGAACAGGCGTGATAGAAGGTGTCGAAGCCGGTCGGGCTGGTCTGCTGCGCGCCGACGACGCCTGCGGGAGCGGCGTCGGTATTGGCCTTCGGCGCGCGCGTTTTGCAGACCGCCTCGCAAGCCGGAACCGAGCCGCGATCGGGAAGCGCGAAGGCGCGCGTCGACGCGGTGCTGCCGCCATCGCCCGTCCGGACCCGGTCTGCGAGCAGCGTCTCGGTCGAATGGTCGATGATATAGGCGCCGCGCGACAGATCGGGTTCGGGGATCGCGCCGGTGTCGATCGCGCATCTGTAGGACCGCTGACGCAGGAAAAAGTCACGGGTGAGGGTGGCCGTGCAACTGCCGGTGCCGAATTGCCGCGATCTAGGGAGCGGACGAAGCCCGGTGCCAACGCCGTTCAGGAACGTCTGGACGCCATCGACGCTCTCGCTGTCGAGGCGGCACTTCGGATCCGCGCCAATGCCTGCGCAGCGGTCGACCAGCCGGTCGCTCGGCTCGCAGGCTTCCGAAACGTGAATCTCGACATCGACCAGCCCCCACTGGGTCGTGAGCGGACCGCCGCCGCCACCGCCCCGCACTCGCGCGGACACGGTTGTTGGCGTCGCCCGTAGCTCCTCCGTGAAATCATAAGGCGTATAGTTGCGCGCCGCGCCGCCGTCCGTGCGGCAGTCGCCCGAGGGTAAGCCTGTCGTCAGCCAGGGGCGCGGCCCCGCGGAGCCGACGATGCGGCCGTTGACGCGGCCCTGAACCCAGTCGTCGGCGCCCATCTCGACGATCCGCGCGGACAGGAGCTTCGCGGGATCACTCACTTCGAAGCGCGCGGTGAAGATCGGCGGGGAGCTGCTGCAATTGCCGTCGCCGATGATGCGGAAGCGCCGGCAGCCTTCGCCGCAGTCGCGGACCGAATAGATGATGCCCGTCGCCGAGACGATATCCTCATAGGCGAGAGGCTGAAGCGTGACCTCGCGTTCGATCGTGCAGGCGCGAACTTGCTCGGCCTTGCCGATCCCGGCAGGCGATCCTTTCAGGCTCTGGAAGAGCGAGCTTCCCGCCGCGGCCGCTGCGGCATCGCCGAGGATCGTGGTCGGATTGCCGCGATACGCCGTTTGCGGAAGGTTCGGCGAGGCGGTGCAGGCGGTCGATTGCGCGCCGACATACTGAATCAGCGGGCCGTTGATGCGCGCCTCGGCGACGCCGATGCGGGGATCGTGGCTGGTGAGCGCCCCGATCGCGCCGCCGCCAAGGTCCTTGAGGACCGAAGGCAGGTTGGCCATCACGAGGTTCGCGCCGCAGCTGTTGTTGACGCAGTAACAGCCGGCAAGCTCGCTCATCTCGACCACGGCGAGCCCCAGGCCACCCGAGGCATCGACATTCCAGCGATGATAGTTGCACGCGTTCCAGCTGCCGGGCTGGCAGGAGATGACGCCGTTGGCGCAGATGCCCGAGACCGGAACGGGCAGGATGGACACGCGGTCGAAGCTGCTGTCGAGATCGGTGTCGCGGGCGATGCGGACAGTGGTGATGTCGCCGGTGCCGCCGGGCTGGATCAGGATTTCGAGGAGGCTGGAAGATTTCTGGCAGGCGAGGCTCGGCGTAAAGCTCTGGCTGTGATCGACGGTTGCGATCGGCTGTCCGCTGAGGCCGGGGGTGAGATAATTCCCCTGGATCGCCTCGCTGGTCGAGGACTTGGCGCGCGAAGCCTCGGCCGCAGTGCGCGCGCGGTCCTCGACCGATTGTGCCAGCGCGATGGCGGGAACCAATGCCGCCATCGGCAGCAGGACGAAAGGATGCCGGCGCTTCACGAGCGACCACCGTCCATGGTCCGCGAGCCATGCGGGAGCCGGAACAGGTCTCCCGCCCGGCACACTTCGCAACCGGGCGGGAGGTGCCGATAGACGGCCTGGCCCTCGAAGACAGTGAGCACGGCCTTCGCCCGGGGACGCAGCGGGGTCAGGGCTTGGCTTTCTTCCAGCGCGGGCGGTTCGGCCGCATCGGCTGAAGGTGGAGCGGCGCCCGAGAGGGGGCAGGGCGCCGCTCCCGTCTCATGCGGCTGCCGGCAGCCACCGGGGCTGTGGCGGGCAGACCGGGCCGATTCCGGGCTGCGCACGAGACGATCGGGGAGTGCCGGATCAGGGCGTGGAGATGCCGGCACAGCAAATCGCTTTCTCGAAGAGCATGAACTGGGCGTTGTCCTTGCCGGGCGCGTGCTTGGCGCTTGTCCAGAGCGCGCCGGGACGGCCTATGTTGACGCACTTGCCGCCCTTCACCGGCTCCATGAGCTGGAGCTTGTACCGGCTCTTGGTCCAGATCGGCTGCGGCTTGAACGAGCAGCCGTCCGCCGAGTGGATGGTGAGCGCGCCGAGCCGGCCCATCATGAAAGTGCCGCGGGCGGCGAGCCCCGCCCAGGCTTCGACGCGGTCGCCCATGTGGATGTCGCCGGCCACGGGATAGGTGCTGCCCCAGCTTCCCATGCACCAGAAGAGGGGGTCGATGACCTTGCCTGCGGCGGCCGCGGCGCTGTCCGACATGCAGGCGAGACCGGCCGCGGGATTGCCGAAGAGGATGCCCTCGGGCTGGATGATCGCGCCGAGCGTTCCCGACTGCCAGGTCGGCATGACCTCGGTCATCAGCGCCACGTCGAAGCCGTCATCCTCGAGACATGGCAGGTCGGTGAACATGTCGAGCATCTTCCAGACCGGCGCGACATAATAGTGCAGCTGCGCGAAGAGCTTGGTGGTGTTCGTCCCGTCTGCGATCGACGACTGGCTGCCCTGGAGCTTGCCGCCGGTCGACATGATGTCCGCACCGAGCGCCATCATGCAGCCGGGCTCGGTCACGACGTCGATCATGCGGTTCGGGGTCCAGAAGCTGACCTTGACACCGAACCAGAAGGTCGCGCCCTTGCGGCAGGCGCACAGCGGCTTCGATGCAGATTGCGCGTCGAGCGCCTTGTCCAGCTTGTCATAGCTGCCGACGCGGACGCCGCCGATGGTGATCGGGAAGATGCAGTTCCAGCGCACCTTGGTGATCGGGTTGAACACTGTGTCGGTCGGGCATTTGGAAGCATGCGCGGGAGCCGGGATGAACGCGAGCGTCGCGCTCAGCATGATGGTCGCCGTGCCGAAGAGGGATCGACGCGCGGTTGACCCGGTCGGGCGGTCAGAGTGCTCGCATTGCGGCGTGGGCATCGACACGCGCGGGCTTCGGCGAGCAGGCATGGCTTCTCCGTTTCGCCGGATAGGGCGCTGAAAAACTGGATTGGTGAGAACTTCGATTCTTCCGTCCTCAAGGGAAGGTGGCCTGTCCGGTACGTTCGGCGCAACCGGATGGGCAGTGAGTTGCACACGAGAGGCATGGCGCTGCCGGTTTGCAGATAAGCTACCATGGAGAAGCAGGAGACGGGTTCAAAGCCGCGAACGCATCTTGTCCGGCGCCCGGCTGACGTCCCGACGGATATCGAAGCGATAGGAAATCGACCGAGCGAAAAACCTCTCGAATATCTTCGAGTTAAAAGAAGACGCCCGCCCAGCCAGTGCTGAGCGGGCGTCAAGATGAAGATCTCTGTCCTCGTTTCCGAGTAGGAGCTCCTCTGGGTCGCGGCGTCCGATTACGCGAGTCTTTGGATTCGCGATTGTATGAAGACGCCAAAAGATCAGCTCGGCAGAGCTATCGCAAATTAGTCGCGTGCGCGGGTGTGTTCATCGTGGCCGCGTCCATTCGCTCTAGCGCGAACTCGGTGACCTCCAGCCTTTGTCCGACCTGTGCAACTATCACCGGCGCAACGCTGAGATTGAGCCGATCCCTGACGCGTTCTTCGAGAACGAAGAGCGGACGGGAGATCCTCTCTCCGATCGCTATCGGGTCGACCGTCTCGGCATGGCCGCCGGCAAGCAGTATCCAGTCGCTCGCCCGCGCTTGGCCGATCGCCCAGTCGAGATCGCGCGGATGAACCACGACCAGGCGCTGCGGCATCGACACATAGCTCAGCGGGTTGAAGGTGTAGCCCTTAGGGTAGAGCAACTTGCCGTTCGGCAGCCGGATTTCGAAATCGAGCGTGTGAAACGGCACGACAGTGCGCTTCCTGTTCGCGCGTGCGACGCCGAGCGCGGCGGACTGCATCGCGCTCCACTTCTCGCGCGGTCCGAAACGATCCGCGACGCTTTTCGGCTGCTGCGTGACGCGCGCCTCGATTTCGGATAGGGCATCCGGCTCGGCGATCGCCCAAGTGCGTCCGATCGCCGCTGTCTGGCCAAATGCCGTCGCCGCGACGACGAATGCACCGAGCACGAGCATCATCGAGGTGCCAAACTGCCAGGCGGCCACGCGAACGCTGACGGGGTCATGTTCCACGGCGATATTCCCTCCATCTTTCTCGCGGATCGGAGGTGCTGGCGCCGATGATCGCCCCGACAAATGAACCCAACGAGAGAAGGCTCAGCACGACGATGAGAGATCGTGGCGAGCTTTCGATCGGGCTCGGAGCGGCGAGTAGGATGAGGGCTTGCGCCTGACCGAGCATCAGGCCGCCGACGGCGAGCCTGACCGCGATCGGCGAGGGCGTGCAGGAGAGAAGACCGTTCATCGTATCCGCCGATGCCCGCGCCAGCGGAGCATCAAGGCGCTCATCACGGACGAAAGCCAGATGAGAAGCAGCCCGCTCGCGAAGCAGGTGATCCCAACCGTCACCGATGCCTGCGTGACCAGCGACGACGGCTGGTCGACCAGCCGTCCGACAACAAGAACGAGACCGGCCATCATGACGGATTCGATCACGACGAGCCGGAACCGCCAGCCGAGTGCCTGCCGCTCCGCCACCGCCGCAACGGCCGCATCGAACAGCGCCCGATCGGAGGGCAACATCGCGTCGAGGTGCATCTCGAACTGGTCGGGATGGATAGATCGCCGTTTCATGCCGCCTGCTCCGATGCCGGCGGCCCGTTGGGGCGATTACCCAAGATCTCGCACGGATCGACACCGGCGAGCTCGCACACAGCCTCGAGCGGCGATCGCCCGTTCCGGATGAGTGCTTCGAACGCCGCAACTTCGCCCGGCGCGCTGGTGTTGATCCAGTAGCTGAAGGAATCCACGACAAGCCGCGCCACGCCGAGCCCGAGCGGAGAATCGATGAAGACCTCGCTATAGTTGGGCTTGTTGTTACGGACCGATTTCAGGAGATCGAGAACGAACCCGGAATAGTCAAGAATCTTGCTCTCGACAGCGCGATCGTAGGTGGAGCCTTGCAGAAGGAACCGCGTCGCCGCGTTCTCGAGGATGACTTGGCCTGTGCCGCCGAACAGCGTGAGGTCATTCATCGACTGGAGGACGATGCCGAAGCTGCCCTGATATTTTCGCGCCCGTCGGTAGCCCTGCGCGAAGGCCTCGGCAAGCCGGGACAAGTCCTGGCCGTCGCTTTTGGTCATGAACTGCGCCGCTTCGTCGCAGAGCACGAAGCGCGGGCGATCACGGGCGGAGAGATAGAGTTCCTGTGTGACCGCGTTCACGACGACCATGACGATGACATTGAACAGGTCCGGCATCGATTTCAGCCGTTCGAGCTCGAGCACGACGAACTCGTCGGACGAGATGTCGAAGGTCGATGGGCCGTTGAAGAAATGCCCATAGGCGCCGTTCGATGCAAAATCCCGCAGGTTGAACGCCAGTTCGCGCGCGACCGGCTTCAGATGCTCGACCTTGTCGAGCTCGGACTCCGCGAACTCGGGATAGGAGCCGAGCCAAGCCCGGACGGCGTCAATGCCTTCCTCGGCATGTCCCGCGTCGATGGTCCACTGGACCGCCGATTTGAGCAGGTTCCACTCCGACGTCGACACGCCCTTGCGCGTCGCGGCATTGGCCATTTCGGCAACGATAGCGACCGCCATCGCGATCGCCGACTGCTTGTCCTCCCCATCGAGGGCAAGGCCGAGGTCGAAGGGATTGAGAACAAGCCGCTCCTCGCCGATATCGATATAGCGGCCCGAGCACAGCGTGCAGAGCTTGCGGTAACTGCCGCCGATATCGATGATGCGGATCAGCGCATTCTGGGCGTAATATTGCCGGCAGAGGTCGTTGAGCAGGAAGCTCTTGCCCGCGCCGCTTTCTGCCGCGACGACGAAATTATAATTGTTGATGCGCGGGTCGAAGAGATCGAGCGTGATGAGCTGCCCCTTACGCCCCGTGTAGAGCAGGGCAGGGCGGCCGCCGCCGCGGAAATCGGCCTGGATCGGCGCCATCAGCGCCGCCGCCTTCACTGGCATTCGAAAGTCGCGCTCGAGCATCTTGATCGTGCGGCGCTCGGGATAGAGGCCGAAGGGCAGGCTTGCGGTCAGCAGGATCGGATTGAGATAGCTCTCCTCCTGAACCATCCAGGGCAGCGGCTCGCTTTCCCAGAGCCGCTTGGCGCGCGCGGCCATCTCGCGTGCCTGGTGCCGGTCGCGGCCGAATACCCAGACTGTGGGCATCACCGACACGAAGCGGCTGTTGCCAGCTTCGTCGAGTACCCAGCCAATCTCTTCGATCTGTTTTCCGACCTCGACCGCGAAACTGCCCGCCGCTTTCTGCGCCGACAGGATCTGCGCCCGCTTGTGAATTTCGAACTGCGAATGGTCGAAGAGGATGTTGAGGCAATAGAGGAAGGGGCCGCCAATCTGGTCGCTGTCCTCGGCGCTCCCGCGCATCCCGCCCATCAGCCGGTTCATGTGTTCCGCGGTAACCCGCCTCGCCGGCGCTTTCGGCGTCAGGCAGCGTGCGACCTGGCCCCCGAGGAACACTTCGGGTCCGTCGAAAGCGAGATCGGGGCCGGCATCGACGATCTGCTTGCGGATCGGCGGGGCGGGGTGCCCGGCTGCACCGCTGGCGAATACGCCAGGAGCGTCCTCGAAGACGCCGTTGAAGATACGGCGATAGAAGGAGATCATTTCGTGCGGCTCGACGCGGCGAATGCCGAGCTTGGCAAGCTGCTCTTCGATCTGGCGGCGCAGGTCGCTGTGCATGGGGGCGCGCGTTTTGACAGCGAGGAAGGTCCGGAAATCACGCACCGGAATGCCGTGGAGCGCGCCAAGCCCGTTCCGGCCTTCGTTTAGATAAGCGTGCGTCCGGCGCGCCGATGCCTGGATCAGCGGATCTGGCCGGGTCTTGAGGTCGAGATAGGCGTCGAGCGCTGGCGCAATCAGCGGGTCGGCGAAGCTGATAAGCTGGACGACGCTGTTCTCGGGAAACTGGACGTTGAACAGGCCGAGCAGCGCCTGGTGAACATGCGCGAACATATAGGCGGTAGGGGTCAACTCCCAAGCATAGCCCCAGCCATCATCGATGCAGAGAAAGGCTTCCTCTTCCTCGACCCAGGCGACGAGCGGGAGGAAATCCGAATAGCGGTCGCGCGCAACGGCGCGGTGCAGGTCGGAGAAGGTAAGACCACCGCCGGTTCCGGGCGCCTTCATGGCCGCGGCTCCGCGCGCGCGGGCACAACCGGCGGCGTCAGTTCGCTTCCGGGCACCTCGCGGATCTGCTCGAGCACCGGCACGCGCGCCGCGGCTGAGACCGGCGGCACGAGATAGCCGCCGACGACCCAGGAGGGGGGCTCAAGCACCGAATAGACGAAACGCGGCATATAGAGCCGGTCGGGCCGGTTCCGATCGGCATAGGGCAGGATCAGTGTTCGCACCGCCTGCGCCGGCCGCAGCATCGGCGCCTCGGGCGCCTCGATCAGCCCCTGAAGCTCCCGGTAGACGCTGTCGCGGTAATCACCATAGGCATCAGCATCGCTGCGTCCTCGGCGCGCGGTGCCGCGCTGGTTCGCCTTGAGCAATATCTTGTCGCGTGTCACCGCCGGGTCCGAACGCGAAGCCCGGCCCTCCGCCGCATCCTCATAGGCTTTCTCGGGATGGATGCACTGGCCGTGATCGTCGTTCTTGCAGCTGAACTTTTCGCTGTACGGCGACATCGCTGAGCCGAGCGTTGCGCACCCTGAGAGTGGCAAGACGCCGGCAAGCAAGAGTGCGGCTGAGCAGAGGCGCGCGCGGCGCCGGTTTGACATATCGGTCATCGATATTCCTCCGAGGATGGGCGGGGGCATCAGAACTTGCTCCCGGCGGTCGGCTTGATCTCGAGCGTGACGCCTTCCTGGATGACGACGACGACGTCCTTGGCGGCGCCCACTTCGACGATAGGTCCCGCCTGCCGCGCGAGATCGAGATAGAAGTCGGTGAGCTTGTCGGACGACTTCGAGAGGCCGCCTGCGATCCCCACCTTGGCGGCGTCGCCGACATCGAGCGTCCGCACCGAACCCAAGGCCGATGTCGACACGTCACCGACCGTGTTCTCGACCGTCTGGCTGATCCCGCTGATCGTGCCGGCGATGAAGGCGCGCGCGAGACTCGCGCCGGCGCGCGTTACCACCTTGCCCGACAGCCCCTTCTTGCCGTCGGTGTCGACGAAGAAACCCTTGATCGGCTGGTCGACCACCGAGCGTTCGTCGAAATCGACGCAGGACAGCGATACGAGCTGGACCTCGACCCGCTCCTTGGCGAGGCTGCCCGTCGCGTTGCCGATGACGAAGCAGCCCGAGAGATTGGCCTTGACGTCATTCGGCAGCACGGCGGGCGCCTGGACGCGCGCAATCAGCGGCTCGGGGTTCGAGGTAGCATCGCGGCTCGCGAGCGCGTCGATCCCGGTCAGCAGCCGCGCCTTCATGAAACCAGGTGGCAAATAGATCGTCCGGGTCTTTTTTTTAGCGCCAGACGGCGCGCCCTTGCCATCGGCCGCGGCAATCGTGCCGGGGGCGGTCACCGCGGCGCCGATCGCGCCGACGGCCTTTTCAACCGGGGGCGCAGGAGGAGCAGGGGGCGCCGCGGGTGGTGAAGGAGGTGGCGGGATCTCGCCCGTCGCGATTTCGGCATCGCCGGGCGCGGGTGGATAATCCGGTATCGCGCCCGGCAGAGCCGGGGGAAGCCCGGGGTCGCCGTCGGGAGGTGCGCCTGGCTTGCTGCCGGGCACGACCTTGCCCTCCTCGATCGCGGTGACGCGGTCGCCGAGCAAGGTCTGGCCATCGAGAATCTTCTGGAGGTCGCCCCGCAGCTTGGTCTCGAGGCTGTCGCCGCGCAGGCCGGCGCCCATGTCGAGCTTGGTCACCGCTGGCGCCTCGGGCGCCTTCTCATCTCCGCCTGTACTCGCCGCGTAGAGACCGGTACCGAGCATCGCGACGACGCCCGCGACACTCAACTGCTTGGCGCGCAGCTTCTGTTTCGAGCCCAGCGTCGCCCAGCGCTCCTTGAATGCGAGAAGAGCGGGGCCGCGAGTGGCCTCGGGCGGAAGCGGTTTGCCGACCTCGCCGAGATCGAGCGGCTCTTGTTCGGGCGTGTCGTTCATTCGCCGTCTCCCCGGCGGATAACGATCAGCCGCGCGCTTTCGCCCGCCTTGAGGCTCAGTCGGTCGAGCGTGACTGCGAAGATGTCGATGCCAAGCGCGCGGTCGAGGAACTGCTGTTCCTCGAGCACGACATCGCTGTCGCTACCGAGGCGATACTCGGAGACGGAAAGGCCGGAGCCTTCGATCGCGAGACGCCGGCGCTCGACGAGCTGCGCCGAGGGGAGGCCGGCAATCGTGATCGTTCCCGACCGCGGCGCGACCTCGGTGAAGCTTGCCGGCACGCGGTCCTGAAGCATCGCGAGCGTGATCGACACTGCCCTCTCTTCCTCGACTAGCGGCCCGAGCAGCTCCTCATTGGCCCGTGCGCGCTGCGGCCGTCCGGGAGCAAGCGTGACCGTTTGCGCGGGAATTTCCGTAGGCTCGGCATAGAGCGGATAGATGGCCCCGTTGCAGCTGATGAAGAACTCAGAGGGTGTCGTCACATAGCTGCGCGTCACCATACCCATATCGTCGACTTCCTTGACGAGAAACTTGATCCAGGCGTCGGAGCCCGCGCGCTCGACCGCGATCGCCTTCTCGGCCGAGAATTTTACATCCTCGATCTCGCCGCCGACGCAGACGATATGATTGACGTCGCGGTTTGAGAGGCGGATCGTGCTCATCTGGTCGGGAAGGACGGTGATGGCTTGCGCTGATGCGGGCGCGGGCAACAGCAGCGCGGCAACGGGCAGCGCCGCCGCGAGCCTAGCGAGGCTGGACATCGAATTTCTCCTCGGTGAGCGAAATGACCCAGAAGCGTCCGTTCTCGACGGCGTAGCGGACGCGAAGTTCGCCGCGGAACTTGCGGATGACACCGCCGATCACGCGGACCTTCTCGATCGGGACCAGGATGTCACGCTCGGTCCACTGGACCGGCTGATCGGGGCGGATGTAGGTCGCGATCGACAGCGTCGGATTGCCCGCGAGCTCGTCCAATATGCCGTTCAGGCTGTCGCGCATGCTGTCGTACGCCGATGGATGGACGATCGAGAGCAGTTCCTGGAACTGCCGGTCGGCCGAGTAGGCCGAATAGGTCCCGGCGAGCGCGACGATATTGCGCGTCATCGTGCGGATATAGGCGGCCGATGGCTTCGAGCCGGTCACATAGAGATCGCCGCCCGAACCGAACGGCACGACCACCGTGCGCTCTTTCTGGTCCGAGCTGTAAATGACCGTGCCAAGCACCGCGGTAATGCCGAACAGCCCGACGATCGCGAACTTGAGCAGCCGGTTCTCTTCGAAGAGGTTCGATGAGCCCTGAATGTACCGATGGATCCCGAAGCTGGCGGGTTTACCGAGCAGCGGGTCGACCGGCGCGCTTCGGGGTTTGCGATGACGCGAGAACATCTGCGGCCTCACTCGTAAAATCGGGTTTGGGTCGGACCCGGATAATGGCGAAAGCGAAGCATCCCCCAGCGCCATGCGAGATGGGCGAGGAAACCGCGCGGCTGCGCGCGCTTCCATGGCAGGAAAAGGAGAAGGGCCGCGATGAACGCCCAACCGACCAGTCCGCCGACGATGACGGCGACGAAGATGGTGGTGACCACCAACACGAACTCGTCCGATCCGAACCACAGGATCTGAACCGGCTTGTGCAGATATTGGGGCAAGCGTTCGTCCATCGACCCTTCTCCTCCTGCTACGGTCCTCACCAGCGAAGCAAATCGAAAGCGAAGACGAGGGTCCGGGAGCACTTCCTCCCGGTGACCGGAACGTGGGCGAGCGTGGAACCCGAATGCTTGCCCACGTTCCGATGCCGTCAGATCACCATGCCGAAGGTTTGAAGGATGCTGTCCGCCTTAATGAGGCAGACGGCAGCGACGATCGTCGGGATGCCGATCATGATATTGCTGAACAGTCGCGACACGCCGAACAGGAAGGCGGCGACGCCCCCGACGAAGCCGAGCGGGCCTTTGACACCCTGGTTCACGACAATGTCGTAGATGTCGTAGCCGAGATCCCCCGCCACGGGCGCGGTAAAGGCGTGGGCGCTTGCCGCGAGGAGCGACAGAAGCAGGACCGGTACGCCGACATCGGCGGCCGAAAGTACGGTTCTGGTAAGTTTTTTGACCATGAATGATTGCTTTCTTGGGCATTGGGCCGCCCTGAACTCTGCCTGCCGGCATCGATGGTGATCGTTGTCGGCCGACGGCGGTGCTGGACGGCCCGAAGGGGCGTCGCCGCCGGCATTCCGGTGCGTTGGGACCGAGAGCGATGATGCTCTCTGCGTCCGAGCAGCCGCCATGAAGAGATGGAATTCAGCGAGAGACACGGTTGGTCTTCGCCGAGGATAGAAAGGCCTCGATCTCGGCCTGCTGAAATCCGGAGATGAGCTTGCCGCCCGCGATCAAGGTCGGCGTCCCGCTGACACCAGCGGCGCTGACCACTTTGGCGTGAGCTTCGACCTTTCCGCGGCCTTCAGCGCAGGTTCGCAGCGCTGTCGGCGCGGCACCCGAATAGATGGCTTTAAAGGCTACCGCCTTATCGACTGAGCACAGGATGTGCTCGGACTTTGCCGCGGCTTCCGGATGAATGCCGCTCACGAAGAATATGAGACGCCGGACCGGTTTTCCCTCGGCGGCCTTCGCTGCCCAATATCGATTAAGCGCGCGACAATAGGGGCAGTCGGGATCGGTAAATTCGATCACCGTCGGCGCATCCTTGGGGCCGATTTCAAGCGCCTGTGAGGAGTCTATCGATTTCAGACGGTTGGAGATGCCGGCTTCCTGCGCGAGGGCTGTCAGATTGACGCCGTTCTTGTCGAAGATCGACGCGAACAAGAGATGCTCGCTCTCGGGCGCATAATAGACGATCCGGCCGCCAGCACTCGCTTGATAGATCGCGCCTTTCACCGGCGCCGGTTCGAAATCATCGAACTGGAGATTTGTGAAGGTTTGCTTGAGTTGCTGCTCCGCCTCCGCTGCGGCTTTTGCCAGCAACACCTTCTCCGTCTTCTCTTGTGCACAAACGACCGGCGAGGCGAGAAGTGCGGCCGCCGCCAGTAAGACGGCAGGTTTCTTGAAGGGGCCGTTCGCCGATAATGACGATAACCGGAATCGAGGCGCAGCACGATCGTTCGCGGAATCGCATGACATGAGTCCTCCCTGGCGCGACGGCGCCCGTTCGATGTGGGTTGCGTGAACGTCCGATGAGGCAGCCAGTGATAAGTCAGCCGGTCGGAACGGAGGGATAGATGGACGCGCTGTGAGCCAGCGGCAATCGTGAGGGCAGGCGCGTTCCCCAAGGCGGCACGATTGTGCCGCAGCCGAGCATCGTGATTCCAACTTTCATATTGGAATCAATGAATTGAAGGGAATTGCGTCAGGCGCGACACAGACTGAAATCCTTGAAGATGAACGAAGCTAATAGACTGAAAGCATCTCTACTTGCTGTGTCGCTCAGCGATAGCCAGCCTCGCATGGAGCGCTAGCGCACCACATACTATTCGGACGGAAGCTCATGTCGGACACCAGGACATGCGAGAAGGGCGGCGTCGCTTCGCTGGATCAGCTCAAGGAGTTCTCTGGGCGGCGCATCGAAAGCGAGCGTCTTCGCCGTCGCTTGAGTCAGGAGCATCTTGCCCGCAGAGTTGGATTGAGCGTTCGTTGGCTACGAGAGATCGAGAGCGGTAACCCGGCCGTGGCGCTCGATGACCATTTACGTTGCGCAGCGGCGCTCCGTCTCGCGCCCGCGTTCGTCCTTCTTCCCTTGTTGGACCCTGACTACAGCCAAGCTTCGTCGATCGATCCAGCGCCATTCGAATGGGCCGACATCGAATATCTGATCTGGACTCATATCGGCAGACGAGCAGGATGGGCTGCACACCGCGGCGAATTTGAACGCGCCCAGGAACCTCTGCGCGCCGAGGTTCGAGTCCCTGCTGAAAATCAGTCAAGAACAGCACAATCTTTACCTGCTACTCAGGATAGGAGCTAAAATTGCTACTTCTGAAAATTTGTCAAGTGAACCAGGGACAAGGATTTGCGTACCCGAGTTGCATTGCGATCAGAACGACGAAGTTCGGGGCAAACCGACATCCCAGGATCGTCCAGAACTTGCCAAGATACTCGATGGCTTCTGAGCTGCTACCCGTTTCTGGACCGCCCTGCTGGCAGCCTTCCAGCGTGCTGACATCAGGGCGGGCCATGTGCCGCTGATGCCAACATGAGCGATATCGGTGATTTGTTTTCGATCGCGCTGTGCGGTCGTACCTCGTTGTAGTCCCTACGCCAAGCCTCGCATTTTCGCACCGCGTCATCCAGGCTCATGAACCAGTGGGCGTTAAGGCATTCCTTGCCGTTGAAGCTCTCGATGAACGCGTTGTCGGTGGGCTTGCCAGGCCGCGAGAAGTCGAGCGTCACGCCCTTCATGTAGGCCCACAGATCGAGCTCGCGGGAGATAAAATTCGCTGCCATTGTCAGCCCTGATCGAGGCGGGATAACCCACTTGCGCGCAGCCCCGTTCCAGCACCTCGAACACATCCGGTGTCCGGTGCAGGCGCGATTGCCGCTCGACGACGTGTTCATCGCGCTGAAGGACGTGATCCCACACCTGACACGCTCGTCGCTGCACCGTTGCCTGCAACGCCACGGGATCAGTCGGTTGCCCAAAGCCGATCGGGAGAAGCCGAAGAAGTTCAAGAAATATGAGATTGGCTACTTCCACGTCGATATCGCGGAACTGCGCTATGAAGGCGGAAGAGGCTTCCTCTATGTCGAAGTGGACCGCACCTCGAAGCTGGTGTTCGCCCGCATCTATCGCCGGGCGACCAAGCTTGCCGCGGCAGCGTTCCTGCGCGTGCTTATCAAGACGGTGCCATACAGGATCCGTGGCCTGCTGCCGGTTTGGTGGACACCGAGATAGGGTGTTTCCACCTATCGGAGGTCCACAATGCAAAGAAGGAAGTTCAGCCGCGAGTTCAAGCTTGAGGCGGTGAGGATGGTCCGCGAACGCGGGGTGACGATCGCGCAGGCGTCGCGCGATCTGGATGTGCATGCGAACGTGCTGCGTAAATGGGTCCGGGAGCTTGCCGCCGATCCGGGTCATGCCTTTCCCGGTCACGGTCAGATGAAGCCGGAGCAGATGGAGATCGATCGCCTGCGGCGCGAGCTGGCCAAGTTGAAGGCGGAGCGCGACATCCTAAAAAAAGCCGCCGCCTACTTCGCGAGGGACTCGATATGAAGTTCCAGTTCATCGCGAAGCACCGAGGGATCTGGCCGGTGGCATGGATGTGCGGGGCGCTCGGTGTCTCGCGAAGCGGCTTCCATGCCTGGCTGATCCGCCCGCCGTCGCAGCGTGCCCGCGACGACGAGGTGATCGGTGCGAAGGTCCGTGCCAGCCATGTAGGAAGTTATCGCACTTATGGCGCGCGCCGTGTCTGGCACGACCTGCTGGCCGATGGGGTGTCCTGCGGCCTGCACCGGATCGAACGGCTCATGCGGGCGCAGGGTCTGCGAGCGAGGCCGCGGCGACGCGGGCTTCCCAAGGATCACGGCGATCGTTCGGTCATCGCCGGCAACGTGCTCGATCGCCAGTTCACGGCAGACAGGCCGAACCAGAAGTGGGTGGCCGACTTCACCTATATCTGGACGGCCGAGGGATGGCTCTATGTTGCTGCGGTGATCGACCTGTTCTCGCGCCGGGTGGTCGGATGGTCGATGACTCCCAACATGACAGCCCAGCTCGTCACCGATGCGCTGATCATGGCGATCTGGCGGCGCGGCAAGCCCGATGCTCTCCTGCATCACTCGGATCAGGGCAGCCAGTATACCAGCGAGCAGTTCCAGCGGCTCATGGCCGACAATGGGGTCACCTGCTCAATGAGCCGGTCCGGCAATGTATGGGATAATGCCGCCATGGAGAGCTTCTTCTCCTCGCTCAAGACCGAGCGGATCGGGAAGAAGATCTACCGCACGAGGGCGCAGGCGAAGGCCGACGTGTTCGATTATATCGAATGCTTCTACAACCCGACCCGGCGTCACTCGACCTTGGGTTACCTCAGTCCTATCGACTTCGAACGTGAAGCTGGGGTAGCCTGAATGAACTTATCTCGGTGTCCACCAAACCGGCAGCAGGCCACCGTAAGCGCTAATTTACCCCCACATTTTCGAATGTTCTGAGATCGTTATGTTGCGCGCCTTCTGTATCGGGAGCGTAACTAGCGATGGGCGATGTAACGACGTTCGAAAGTAGCTTCGAAAGCAACGGGAACGGTCGTGCTCGCCCGATGGAGGTGATCCCGGCGGGTCGCGAGCGTCGGCAGTGGACGCCGGAAGCGAAGGCCCGGATCATCGCCGAGAGTATGGCGCCGCGGGCGAACGTCGCGGATATCGCGCGCCGGAACGATATCCTGCCGCAGCAGCTCTACGCCTGGCGCCGGGAAGCGCGCGAACGGATGGAATCGGACGACGCGCCGGCCTTCGTTCCGGCAATGGTCGAGGAGCCGAAGGCGCAGGGCAGCGGCGCCGAGATCCGCATCAACATCAAGGGCATGACGATCCGCATTCCCGACGGCGTGACTGCCGACCATATCGAGCGGGTGCTGCTCGCGGTGCAGGTGTCGACATGATCATCCCGCCGGGACCACTCAAAGTGCTGGTGGCGGTGAAGCCGGTCGACTTCCGCAAGGGAATGGTGGGCCTGGCGTCGCTCGTGCAGCACGAGCTGAACCGCGACCCCTTCTCCGGAATCATGTTCGTGTTCCGCCGCAAGCGCGCCGATCGGATCAAGCTGCTGCTATGGGACGGGACCGGCCTGGTGCTGGTGACGAAGCGGCTCGAGACGGGCACGTTCCGCTGGCCGCGCTTCGGCGACGGGGTGATGAGCCTTACCGCGGCGCAGGCTTCGGCGCTGATCGAAGGGCTCGACTGGGCGCGTGTTCATGCCCCGCGTGTGGCGCGTCCGGTGATGGCGTTATAGGCCGTGAAAATGACTCGTCTTGCCGCACAAAACGGGCAGAAAACCGCGAAATAATGTATCCATCCGCACCATGAGCGAGGGGGTGGAAGAGCTGCCCGACGACGTCGAGGCACTAAAGGCGATGATCATCGCCGAACGGCTCCGCTCCGCCCGGCTCCAGCACCTTCTTGATGTCCTCAATCGCATGCACTTCGGCAAGCGGTCGGAGAAGATCGACAGCGGCCAGCTCGCGCTGGCGCTCGAAGATCGCGACGTATCGATGGCCGAAGCCGAACTGCTGGTCGAACAGGGCGAGGAAGCCACCGGCATCGCGCCGCCGCGGCGCAAGCGTGCGGCGGACGAACCCGCGCCTCGCTGCCGGCGCATCTTCCGCGTCACGAGATCGAGATCGCGCCGGAGGCCGGCTGCTGCGCGGGCTGCGGCGGTGCGCTGCACCGGATCGGCGAGGATCGGTCCCAACGACTCGACATCATCCCCGCCCAATATCGCGTCATCGTGACGGTGCGGCCGAGGATGGTGTGCCGATCGTGCGGCGATAGCGTCGCGCAGGCGAAGGCTCCCGCGCATGTGGTGCCGGGCGGCCTGCCGAGGGAAGCGCTGCTCGCCGATATCCTCGTCAAGAAATACGCTGATCACCTTCCGCTCTACCGGCAGGCGCAGATGTTGGCGCGCCAGGGCGTGACGATCGATCGCGCGACGCTCGCGGGCTGGGTCGGCCGCGCGGCGGGCTATCTGAAGCCGATCGTCGACCGGCAGAAGGCGGAGCTTCTGAAGAGCGATCGCCTGTTCGTCGACGAGACCACCGCGATGGTGCTGGCGCCGAGCAGCGGCAAGACGAAGACGGGCTACCTGTGGGCGATGGTCCGCGACGACCGCCCGCATGGCGGGGTCGATCCACCCGCGATCGTTTACAGCTACATGCCGGGCCGGGGCGGCATGTGGGCGGCGAAGCTCCTCGGCGAGTATCACGGCATCCTGCAGGTCGATGGCTATGAAGCCTATGGCCAGTTCGGCAAGGCGGGACGTCCCGGCGGACCCTCGGTGCTGGCCTATTGCTGGGCGCATGTTCGCCGCGGCTTCTTCGACGCCGGCGGCAAGGGCGATGGCGCGCCGATCGCCACCGAAGCGCTGCACCGGATCGGGCTGCTCTACAACATCGAGCGCGAGATCCACGGTCGCACGCCCGAGGAGCGCCTTGCCGTCCGCTAGGCGCGGTCCAGCCCGATCGTCGACGAGCTGCATGACTGGCTCGACGCCAAGCGCCGGCGCATGTTCAGCGGCTCGCCGACCCTCAAGGCGATCAACTATGCACTGAGCCACTGGGCCGGGCTCGTCCGGTTCCTCGACGATGGCCGGATCGACATCGACAACAACCCGGTGGAGCGGTCGATGCGGCCGATCGCACTCCAACGGAAAAATGCGTTGTTCGCGGGCCACGAACTGGGCGCCGAGAACTGGGCGGCGATCGCGTCGCTGATCGAGACCTGCAAGCTGGGTGCGATCAACCCCGCCGCCTACCTGGCCGACGTCCTTGCCCGCATCGTCACCCGCGGCGACGGCGAGCCCATCGATGACCTGCTACCTGGGAACTGGGTCGATACAAAGGCCGCCGAAATGACGTTCGAAACGAGTGCCACCGCCAACGCCGCCTGAGCAAAGCACGATCGAAATTAGATACAACGAAATTAGGCGCCAGCTTCTAATCGAAGCCCGCGCCCGTCCGCCCCGCGTGGGGGAAAATTATCACTTACCAGGATCCACACCATCCTGACAGATAACGGCGTACAGTTCGTGCAGCGGGACCAAGGCGGCCCACTGGGATGGATCGGCCATATCTTCGGCCGTGTCTGCGAGCAGAACGGCATCGAGCATCGCCTCACCAAGCCCTATGACGTGACCCCCTGATTTTCCTCCAACAGTGATTAGAGTCCGGCCTTGAAGGAAGGACGGACAGATGAAGCGTTTGAGGTTTTCGGAAGAGCAGATCATTGGTGTGCTGAAGGAAGCGGAGGCAGGCGCGAAGACCGGCGAGCTGGCG
>NZ_NIWD01000005.1:0-82861 GCF_002277025.1 Sphingopyxis sp. GW247-27LB | reverse complement strand
TTGCACTGCTACCCAACCTTGGACCACGCGGGTCTAGAGTTTTCCGCCTTACTCACATCTGGTGGGCTGGTTGCACCGGCTGAGTTTGCCAGCCGTATCGGGGGGATATTCCCGATCGCGCTGTGCGGTCGCTCTTCGTTGTAGTGTCTACGCCAAGCCTCCAGCTTTTCGCAAGCGTCTTGCAGTGACAGGAACCAGTGTGCGTTCAGGCATTCGCTCCGCAGCTTGCTGTTGAAGGCCTCGATGAACGCATTGTCTGTCGGCTTGCCAGGGCGGGAGAAGTCGAGGATCACGCCGCGCTGGTAAGCCCACAGATCCATGTCCCGCGATATAAATTCGCTGCCATTGTCCACCCGGATCGTCTTCGGATAACCGATCTCCCTGCATGCCCTTTCCAGCGTGGCGACCACGTCTTCACCGCGATAGCTGAACCGAGGATCGACCACAGGCGATAGCCGCGAGAACGTGTCGACCACTGTCAGAATGCGCAGCTTCCGACCAGTCGCCAACTGATCGTGCACAAAGTCCATCGCCCATACATCATTCGGACGGATCGCTGGTGCACGATCCTCCCGCAGCTTCGCTTTCACACGGCGCTTGGGCGTTTTATTGCGCAGCTGCAAACCCAACTCCCTGTAAAGCCTGTATACCTTCTTCATGTTCACTGCCCAGCCATCGCGGCGGAGGATGTAATACACCCGCCGGTAGCCATAGCGGACATGCGTCTCGCTGATCTCCCTGATACGCTTCTTCAAAATGGCCGGATCGGTGCGACGGGACTGGTAGTGATAGGTTGATCGATCAAAGTGCAGTGCGGCACACGCCCTGCGGATCGTCACCTGCCAGTCCTGCCGAACCGCGTCGATAATCTCGCGCTTGCGATCCGGCCTCAGAGCTTTCGCTTGAGGACATCCTGCAGCATCTCGCGGTCAAGCGTCAGGTCCGCGACGATCCTCTTCAGCCGCCCATTCTCATCCTCGAGCTCGCGCAGCCGCCGCATCTCCGACGGCATTAGCCCCGCGTATTTCTTCTTCCAGTTGAAGTAGGTCGCCTGGCTGATCCCAGCCTTGCGACAGACTTCCGCAACCGGCGTGCCCTCCTCGCCCTGCTTGATGACGAACGCCTTCTGCGCGTCCGTGAACTTCGATGCCTTCATGCCGTAACTCCTCGCCCAGCCAAGGATATCTACGGCGGAAAACTCTAACCGCAACTGGTCCAGAATTCAGGTGGCAGAGCANGCGTGCCCTCCTCGCCCTGCTTGATGACGAACGCCTTCTGCGCGTCCGTGAACTTCGATGCCTTCATGCCGTAACTCCTCGCCCAGCCAAGGATATCTACGGCGGAAAACTCTAACCGCAACTGGTCCAGAATTCAGGTGGCAGAGCACACGGTTCGAATGACGCGCCACTGGACCGGGGCAATGTCGAGATGCTCGTCGCTGTCGTCGCCCAGCGGGCGCAGCGCGCCGCCGCAATCCGGGCAGGTGCAGCTGCCGGCCTCGGGCTCGATCCGCCGTTCAGCGCGCGGCAGATGATCGGGCAATGCGCGTACCGGTGAGGGTCGCTCGGTGGAAGCTCTGTCGGCGGTGCGGCTATCCGCGACCTCGGCTTCGCCTTCGAGCTCCTCGAGGGCGAGCTCGAGTTGTTCGATCTGCAGCGCGAGCTTCTCCGAGGACTGGCCAAAGGTCATGCGGCGAAGCTGGGCAAGCTGGTGGCGGAGAGTATCGATGAGCGTATCGCGAGCCGCGAGAGCGGCTTCGAGCTCGGCGATCCGGGCGTCTTTGTCGATGCTGGAAGAGGCTGGTTCCGACACCCGGAACACCTAGCAAAACGGGCTCCGCGAAGCCAGTAAAACCCACACTAATCCGCCACTTTTTACCCTGCAAGCAAGGGCGCCGCGGTGCGTTCGGGACGCCGCCAGTCGATGCCTTCGAGTAGCATCGAAAGCTGCGCCGCGGAGAGACTGACCTTGCCCGCCTTGGTGATCGGCCAGATGAACCGGCCCCGATCCATGCGCTTCGAGAAGAGGCACAGGCCCTGGCCGTCGTACCAGAGCAGCTTAACCAGATCGCCCCGCTTGCCGCGGAACGCGAACAGCGCGCCCGAGTGCGGACTCTTCTCCAGCACCTGCTGCACCAGCACCGCGAGGCCGTCGAACCCCTTGCGCATATCGGTGGCTCCGCAGGCCAGATAGATGCGTGTCATCGGCGGTAACGGGATCATCGGGCAAGGACGGACATCACCCGGGCCAGCGCGTCGGTATCGACCGCCGCGTCGACGGTGAGCCGCACGCCCGACGGCAGCTCGATCCCGATCTGGCCGCTGCCTGCCGTCGCCGTGGTCGGCACCGACACCTCGACCTCGGCGAACGACGGCACCGACGTGCGCTTCGCTCCCATCAGATCGCCTGCCAGTGCCTGCCGGCGCCACGTATAGAGCATCCCGCTGCCGACCGCGTGTCGCTGGCACGTCGCCGAGACCGAGCCGTCGGGGCCGAACGCTTCGCGCAGGATCGCCAGCTTCTGATCTACCGACCAACGGCGACGCCCGCCCACGACCGCGATCCGACTGCTCATACGATTACTCATATGACTGGTCGTAAGAGCACTCGTTCCAGCCGCTCCGATATCCTCACTCATCACCGCTCCTCGCAAAGAGCGGCTATCAGCACCCCGCAACAGCTTCCCGCAAGGCGGCCTTCAGGACACGGTTACACAAAGCGAGCGGGAAACGCATTTCGTCCGCGTCAATGGGTCTTAATCAAACCATTGGGGGCGGGGCCGTCGCACGGTTATGACGGCCCACCCGCTTTCAACCGGAGGGTAGGCTGGAATGCGGCAACCGTTTCGTGAATGCCGTAGCGAGGCGGCTTCGGCGATCGGCTTCTGTTCTGGTCGTCAGTTCCACGGCATGAGCTCATCCCGCCGGGAGGCGGGCCAGCCTGAGCCGAACTTCTCGATGACGTCGGCGACCTCCGCTTCGCCTTCGAGCTCTTCCAGGGTAAGCTCGAACTGCTTGATCTGGAGGGTGAACTTCTCCGACGACTGGCCACAGGTCATGTGACGCCTGTCTAACTCCAGACTTGAAAAGCGACGAGTTCCTCGGAATGATTCATCGCGCCATCGCTAGAAATTTGCTCAAATTTGCCTTTGAAGCCAAGGCTATTGTCGAAAAGCGCCCGCGCGATTGCCGCGCGAGCGCTTGTCTTTTTTCCGCCAGTATCAATAGCGATAGGAAAGCTGAAGGGCGATCGTTCTCGGTTTATTCATGATGACATAAGCGCCATTGCTGACGAAGGTCTGGGTTACCGAATATTCGAGAACATCCTTGTTGGTCAGATTACGACCGATCAGCGCCGCTTCCCATCCTGCCTTGCCGGCGATCGCAACACGGGCGTTGAGATAGCCATATCCGTTGGAATAGGGCACGACATTGCCCGGTCTGCCGGGAAAGCCGATCGTATTCTCCTCGTTGGCGAGATATAGTCCACTGCGGAACTCGACGCCCAAGTCGCCATTGAACGTCAGATCGTCGTTCAGTGGCTGGTTGAGATTCAAGTTCACATTGCCGCTCCATTTCGGCGCGCCGGGCGGACGAAGCCCGAGCGGCTTGCGCTTGGTATCAGCATAGCTGACCTGTCCCTGGAGCCGAAGGCCGGGAAGGAGCCGTACACCGGCCTCGGCCTCGAAGCCGCGTGCGCGCAGATCTTCGCCAGTGATAACAAACGCCGAGCCGTTGAAGGTAGCCTGCTGGAAGCCCTTGATGTCGGTCTGGAAAAGCGAGACATTAAAAAAGCCGCCTCCAGGCAGGGTCAGCTTTTCACCAATTTCAAAGGTCTCCGCTTTTTCCTTGTTATAGACCGTGGCCGCGGCGCCGGCGGGTGTCGCTGCTTCGGCGGTCGTGTTGTTGAACCCGCCGCCCTTGGTGCCTTTGGAGAAGGACGCATACAGCATCAGGGCGTCATTTGCTTTCCAGTTCACACCAATCGAGCCGTCGACATTGTTTTCGCGCCGGCTCAACTGCGATGCCGCGAAGGGTTTGTAGATCACGGCCGTCAGCGCACCTGGCGTAACTGCTTGTCGGGCGAGAATCGCGCTGCGCTTTTCATTCGTGTAGCGTATGCCGCCGCTGAGCGTCAGTTGATCCGTTAGATGCATGTTGACCTGGGCAAAGCCGGCCAAATCGCGTGTGCGCTGCGTATCCTGGGTCGTAAAGTGGCCCAGCAAATTAAAGAGCCCCGGCTGTCCGGTGACCGCATTTGGGCCCGTTGACGGGCAACCAATGCATTGCGCCGTAATGTCATCGGAATACAGCCATTTCTCCCGGAAATAGGCTGCTCCTATGACATAGTCCAAAAATTGCCCGTCGGCAGGCGAGGTTAGACGGAATTCCTGCTGAAACTGGCGATTGCCTTGGTTGTAATAGGTGTTGATATAATCGCCCGGCAGCAAATCCGTATCGCGGAAGCGGTTCGAGTCAAAATCCGAATAGGATGTGACTGATGTTAACGTGTGACCACTGCCGAGTTCATAGTTGACCGTGCCGATCACGCGGTTTCCCTCGGTGTGATCATAGCTCTGCGGGTCGGTTGCAGAGCCATCGACCTGTTGTCGGTTCGCTGTGAATTCAACATTCGGATAGCCGGCCAAAGCCGCCAAGCGCCGAGCATTGCCATTGGGATCGCTGACGATTTCCCATGGAAGGCCGCGCTGACGAACGCGAAAATACTGGTAGGTCAGTGTCACGTCTAGCGCATCGGTAGGCGTAAAGACGAGCGTGCCCCGGATTCCCAGATTGCGCGTACGCGGAGTATCATTGTCGTAGAAGTCGTTGTGGATGTAGCCGTGCTGGTCGTCGAATTTCGCGGCGACGCGCATTTTCACGGTTTCGCTAAGCGGAATGTCCATGCCGGCTTCGATCGTGTTCGAGCCAAGTTCGAAATCATGCGTGCCGATGACATCGATGGCGAAGTCATCACCAGGCTTGCGCGTGGTGAGGCTGATCGCCCCCAAGCTCGTGTTTTTCGAAAGGAGAGATGCCTGCGCACCGCGAATAACTTCTACGCGGTCAAAGTCGAATAGCGCGGAATTGAACTCTGGTCCGCGGCCGGCGTAGGTGCCATCGACGAAGGTCGCAACCGACTGCTCGAATGCGTCGATCGCGGTGCCTGTCCCCAGGCCGCGTAGCGTCAAGTTGACGGTATTGTTCGGTGTTTTACGAATGACAAGGCCCGCTGTGACGGACTGCAAATTTTCGATTGATCCTAGATTCTGTTCCTGGAGCTTTTGGCCACTCAGCACCGAAATAGAGAGCGGAACGTTCTGAAGCGACTCTGCGCGTTTACGGGCCGTCACGACGATATCGGAAACATTGCCCGCTGTATCGGAAGAGTCAGTTTCCTGACCATGCGCCGGAGCCGCCACCAAGGTAGCCATGACAGCGACGCTGCACGACAACAGATATATTTTTTTCAGCATGAAATCCCTCCCTTTGTTTCTCCCTGGATGTTTCCAGGTTGTACAATTAAGCATCGGTCATACCATCTCGCCCCATGGAATCGGGATGGTATGACCAATATAAGAAGCGTCTCGCATGACGTAAAGGCGAAATGTCAGACCGATCCATTCTCGCGCGACCATCTTGGCAGCGGCGCGCGGACCACAGCCTCGAAGTCTGATGGTTGCCGTCGAGTGCCAACGTCGAAAGATGGCGCACGGAAAGTCCCCACGGACGATGTTGGCGTGCAAATCGAAAGCCGGTTTATCACGCGTTGATCGAAGAACGATGTGATGGACGTCTTCATCGGGCATCATCGCTATGTGCTGCGCGTCGTGGACGGGAACATTCGGATCGCAGAAAAGCGGAGCATTACCGATATGAATTCGCTGCGGCCTCATTAGTTCGGCGTTTTTTGATATAGATCAAAGCTATTGGCATTACCATTGACGATACTGCCGTGAACATCAACGGGAGAGCATCATGGCAACATCACTTGAGCTGAGGTCAAAAGCGGAACAACGGCCTTGGATCATCGACGATCGGCAGAGGGGAATTTTTCGAGTAGCGCGCCGAGCCTTCGTCGAAGATGAAATCCTGCTAATGGAGCGGGATCGATTATTCAGCCGCTGCTGGCTGTATATCGGCCATGAGTCAGAGCTGCCCAAGCCCAATGATTTCCTGACGCGCAATGTCGGAGGACGGGAACTTATCTTCAATCGCGATCGGAAAGGTGTGTTTCAAGCGTTCCTGAACACATGTCCGCATCGTGGGGCGCTGGTCGCCCGGGAAAGGAAAGGCAATGCCATCGCCTTTCGCTGCTTTTATCACGGCTGGGCGTTCAACAACAACGGCCAGTTCGCAGTGCGCGATGCGGATGGAGCGTATCCGGACGATTTCAACTCCGATGGTTGCGCGAATCTGCCGAAAGTACCCAAGCTTGCCGGGTATCGCGGCTTTTACTTTGTGAATTTCGATGCTGGCGCGGTGTCGTTGGAGGATTATCTCGCTGATTCACGGCAGATTCTGGACCTGATTGCCGATCAGGGACCTGATGGCATGGAGATTATCGGACAGGAGCAACGCTATAGCATTCGAGCGAATTGGAAGCTGCTGCTGGAGAACAGCTTTGATGGCTATCATGCTGGCGATACCCATAGCACATATTTCGAATATCTTTCCGACCAGATCGAGATGCAGGCGACCTTGCCCACGGAGACAAGAGTCTGGGACCTGAAGAACGGCCATGCGTCCATCGAGGGAGAGGCTCCATGGGGGCGTCCCGTCGCTCGTTGGATTCCAGCATGGGGCGCTCAGGCGAAAACTGAAGTCGAGGCGATCAAACAGGAACTGATCGGGCGGCTTGGCGAGGAACGCGCGCAACGCATCGCTATCCTTGGTCGCAACACGGCCATTTTTCCGAATCTAGTGATCAATGACATCATGGCGATCACGCTGCGCACTTTCTATCCTCTCGAACCCGATCGCATGAATGTCTGTGGCTGGGCGCTCGGCGTAAAGGGCGAAACCCGGGACATGCGCAAGCGACGCCTTGACAATTTCCTCGAATTTCTCGGGCCGGGCGGCTTTGCCACACCGGACGATGTCGAGGCGTTGGAGGCTGCGCAGCGCGGTTATGGGGCGTTACAGGAAGCGGAGTGGAACGACATTTCCCGTGGGATGCTGCGCAAGGGCGGCTTCCATGCGACCGACGAGGAGCAGATGCGCTGCTTCTGGCGGGAATGGGCGCGCAGGATGGGGGCTGACCAATGAGTATTGCCATTGAAACGCGCGCGCCGGTTGAAGCGGCGCTGCCTTCGCGGGCCGAGTGCGAAGAATTCCTTATCGAAGAAGCGGCTCTGCTCAACGAAGGGCGCTTTACGAAATGGTATGATCTGTTTCTCGAAGGCGCGACCTACGAAGTGCCGCAAGCGGGATCCCCGGACGAAGCCGATTCCGCGGAGGATTTGTTCTACATCGCGGACAGCTACTCCCGGCTCGGACATCGTGTCGCGCGGATGACAAAAAAGGGACACCATTCCGAGTGGCCGGCATCGGTCTGCTCACGGCTGATCGGCAATGTCCGGATAGTCGCCAAGGACGATGATGGCGCGCACGTCGAAAGCCGGTTTATCACGCATCGGTCGAAGAACGACGTGATGGACGTCTTTGTCGGCCATCATCGCTATGTGTTGCGCGTCGTGGACGGGAACATTCGGATCGCGGAAAAGCGGAGCATTCTCGATATGAATTCGCTGCGGCCTCAGGGGCGGGTCAGCATTATCGTTTGACGAAGGCGACCGGGTCGGACCGACCGGATTCCGTGACTACCATCTAGACACCATCGGGCCGCGCGGATTGAGGGGTGAGGTCCGGCAACAGGAAAAGGAGACTGCCGTGAGTGAATCGGATATCCGTTACAAGCGGTTGGGATATGTCTGGCTCAACGTAACCGACCTTGACAGATCCCGTCGCTTTTACACGGAAATAGTCGGTCTCGCCCTTGTCGGGGAGGACGACGGTCATGTCTTTCTGCGCTGCAGCGATCGACACCATGATATCATTCTGTCGCAGCATCGGGAGGCGGGCCTCAAGGAAATCGGCTGGCAGATGGAAAATGCGCGGGCGCTCGAGGCTTTGCGAGAGCGCTTCGGAGCCGATGGCATCCGTACGGTGTCCCTCTCACCTTCGGAATGCGAAACGATGCGGACCGATGACGGTTTCTGGATGACCGAAGGCCATACGGGTGCGCGGATGCGGTTCTACTGCCATATGGAGGCAGCCGGAGGATCTTTCCGGCCGAGTCATACGCGTATCGCCCGGTTGGGGCATGTGGTGCTGGCCAGCCCCGACATGGCGGCGACCGAGAAATTCTTTTCTGACACGATGAATTTCCGGGTTTCCGACCGAATCGAGGGGGCCGTCGTGCATATGCGCTGTTTCCCCAATCCGCTGCACCATTCCTTTGGCATCGGCGCGGCCACCCATGCGCAACTGCACCACGTCAACTTCATGGTGACGGATGCCGACGACATCGGTGAAGCCGATGCCCGCATGAAGCAACATGATGTGCCGATCGTTTATGGCCCCGGCGTTCACCCGCAGTCGGGATCGATGTTCTTCTATTACCTCGACCCGGACGGTCTCACCCTGGAATATAGCTTTGGCATGGAAGAGTTCCCAGAATCGCAGCCGCGCGACCCCAGGCTATTTCCTCTGACGGTTGAGTCCATGGATGAATGGGGCGCCATGCCTCACCCGCGCTTCGCCAAGGTGGGTGTCATAGAAACCGCTTAGCCGGCATGCGCCCTGTTCTTTCCTATGCTAGTCGGTCGGCAGCACCGTATCATATTGCTCCAGCGACGATTTGAGGATGCGATATCCGGTTGCATCGAAAATCGCATCCACGTTCTCGAAAACCTCTTCGCACGATAGGGTCTCGCTGCTGTATCCCGGCACAGTCGCGGTAAAGATGCGTGCGACACGGCCCAGGCCCGCGCTCAGCACCTCGCCCGTGACAGGGCAATTCTCGTGCGCCAAAAACAGTACGACAGGGGTCACGCGACGAACGTGCAGCCGGTCCTCGCTCAGCCGACTCTGGGCATCGAAGAAGGGTTTCGCCATTGGCGTGTAAGCGATGGGACAAAGCACATTGACCTTGATGTCACAATCGGCGTTGTCGAGTGCCGCGGCTTTGGACAAGCCGATAATGCCGGATTTCGCGGTGACGTAAGCTGCAGCTGCGGGGCTGCCGAAGGCGCCAAGCGCCGACGCTGTGTTGACGATCCGGCCATAATTCTGTCTGCGCATTTGGCGCAGCGCCGTTCGCTGGGTCCACATGGTCCCGAATAGATGGACCCGGAGCAAGGCCTCGAAATCCTCGCTGTCGGTATCCTGAACGGTCGTGGCCTCGCCCGCCCCGGCATTGTTGATGAGTATGTCGATGCGGCCGAAACGCTCGACCGTGCGTTCAACCAGGGAAACCGCATTCTTTTCCTCAGCGACGCTGCCCGTATCGCACTCGGCATCAAACCCCATCGAAAGCAGCTCGTCGACGAAAACCCGCGCAGTCGGCGTGCCATAGGCGCCGACGTCGTTGACCATGACCTTTGCGCCACGCTGTGCAAGTTCCAACGCATGCTGTCGTCCCAGCCCACCGCCGGCGCCGGTCACAAGGGCTACCTTGCCGTTGAAATCACACTGGGCCATCACCAATCCTTCTCCGTTTAACGATGCCCTAACGCATCGCCGGGACTACCCGGCAATGCGTTAGGTAATACCAAAACGAAGGGGAGGAAACAGATCATATGGTCAGAATGATCAGTTGGCAGTTCACCCGGAATGAGCGACACGGCGCCGCCGGCCCCGTCAAAGCCTCAGGATGGCCAACGTTGGGAGCTACATGTCGAAGCTCAGCGTCACACCATATGTCGCGGGCATTCCGGCGAACCGATACCTTGAGTCAATGCCGCTCGTATCGGTCAACACATAATATTTATTGGTAATATTGTGCCCCCAGAACTGTATCCGCCATTTGCCGTCGTTGGCCGCAAACCCTAAGCGCAGATCGAATAAAGTATAGGCTGGTAATATTGTGGCAACGCCATTTGCCGGGAAAGCCGCAGTGGTTTTGGCGACGTGTGTCATGCTCCCGCCAAGGAATGCATCGACATCGTTGCTTATGCCCCATTTATATTCCGTGTCCGCCGTGGCGGAAAAGTCAGGCGTGTTGGGCAATTCCAGACCGCGTGCATTGACCGCGGCCGGCACACCATTCTGAATGACGGTGGTGAAATAGTCGCTCTTGATCTTCGTATTGAGGTAAGTGGCCGCAAGATTGAGGGACAGGCCATCGATTGGCCGGGCGATAAATTGACCTTCGATGCCATAGACGCGGGATTTTGGAACATTTCCGAGGCCGGGCAGGGCGACAAAGACAGGGTCGGCGACCGTGCCAGGTACCTGCTTGTCCTTATAGTCATAATAGAAGCCAGCGGCATTGATCTGCACCCTGTTGTCCAGCAACGGAGCTTTCACGCCAATCTCATAGGCCGTCAGGCTTTCCTGCTGAGTGGGTAGATAGGATTCTACCAAGAGCCCTCCCGAAGGAATGATCGCGCCTGCCTTGTAGCCGCGACTGACATTCGCATAGGCCAGCGTTCCACCATCGGCCTGGTAGCTCAATCCAACCCTCCAGGCGACATTGTCCTCGTCCAGCGAAAGATGGAGCGGGCCAGTGGGCGAAAGGTCTGGCGGCGGCGCCAGAATGATACAGGCGTTGGGCGCGATGGGCACAAACGGCGTCGTCTTTGCGCCGGTTGCCATCGATGACAGCTGATAGGCGTTGATGAACTGCGACAGCGTCTCGCCAAGCCCGGGATCGGACGTGCAACTCACGCTAGAACGTTTTGCGCGGGTATAGCGGACACCGGCCTGAGCGGTCAGATTGTCGGTCAGCTTATATTCGACATTGCCGAACGCGGCGTAAGTCTCGACTTTCTGCTCGGTGGTCGAGAGTGTTTGCGTATAGGGGGGGATGAAAAAGGGCGGGCCCGAAAAAATGCCGTTGAACGAGAGATGCGTCGGTGCATAAAAAAGATTGTCACTGATGCGCGAATGTTCATAATTTCCGCCGACGACCCAGGTCAATCTGTCCGTAGTCCCTGAAAGCCGAATTTCCTGATCGAACGTCTTGGCATATCCATAGGGATTGATCTGCAAGACAAGCGCCGCTGAGCCATCTTGATCGACCATCTTGTCAATTTTGACATGCTGGTAATTGGTGAGTGAGGTCAGCGTTATATCATCCGACAGTTCGAACGCGCTGCGTAAGCCGACATGATAATAGCTGTCGTTTGATCGCTGTGCGAAGCCGGTGCTCCAGTCGGCGGCCCGTGGCGTCCTCGGCGCTGCTGGAGTCGTCAGAAGTTCGGGCACCGCTAATACTGGAACGCTCGGCGTTGCGGCGACGAACTGACCAGCCATCGTGTCTGAGCGATCGCGCGCACCCCTCAATGTGAAAAGAAAATGGGCTTTTTCGGTGGGCTGCCAATCGAGAAGCAGTTTGCCTTGAAGCTCGCGCATATCCCCCAATTTATCGCCTGGCCGCGTCACGCTGCGCTGCCAGGCACCGCCAGAGACGGAACGAAATGCCAAGCGAGCCAACAGGGTATCCGAAATCGGTCCGCTGACATAACCGCTCGCGTCGATCTTGTTGAAGCGGCTCAGCGTCACGCTTCCGCCTGCTGCAAAATGATCGGTGGGTTTGGCGGACACATAGTTGATGGCGCCGCCCGTCGCATTCTGCCCAAACAGAGTGCCCTGCGGTCCCTTGAGAACTTCGACGCGCGCGAGGTCGAGCGTCGATACCGCCACAGGCATCGGCGAGGGCAGGGGAACTTCATCGACGTAGACCGACACCGAGGGCGCGGCTCCGACGCCGGCGTCATAGAGCGAGAGGCCTACTCCTCGTAGCGTATATACCGGCGTCAGGCTGTTGGTCTGGGTGACTGTAAAGCCCGGAATCGCCTTGACGAGATCGGATGTGGAGGTGATGCCGCGGTCACGGAGCGCATCGCCGCCGAGCGCCGTGATTGAAATAGGTACATCGTCGACCGCTTGTTCGCGCTTTTGTGCCGTCACGACGATCTCATCGATCCTATCACCGCTCATGTGCGATCCAGTCTCCTGAGCCTGAGCGCCGACTGCGGATGCCGCGAATGCGCTGCCGGCCAGAAGCGCAGTCTTGATCTTCACGATATTCTTCATTTCCTCACCCCGTCTATTTTATGTATTTGATGTCTTGATCATATGGCTTTTTCGAGCCGATGCGCGCTACTCCCGCGCCCGCGCCGTACAGGAGAAACTCGCCGCGTCGTTGGGATCGCCCTTGCCGTTATAGTGCGGGAGCGTCGGCCAAGGACACATGGGGCGGGACATCGGTACATGGGTGTCTGCCGGAACTTCGTTGAAAAACGCAGCCGCCATCGCGGCCATCTGAGGAGACGCGGACTTGGCAATGAGGCGTGTCGGCCTCTGACCCTTTTCCACCCAGTTTTCGAGGGCCGTCAGTCCATCGAAATCGGAAGGCCCGACGCCTCCCATGCAATGCGACACGCCCACTGCGGTAAACAACT
Source organism: Sphingopyxis sp. GW247-27LB (assembly GCF_002277025.1). Taxonomy (GTDB): domain Bacteria; phylum Pseudomonadota; class Alphaproteobacteria; order Sphingomonadales; family Sphingomonadaceae; genus Sphingopyxis. The sequence goes on along the minus strand of NZ_NIWD01000005.1, from coordinate 70,230 downwards.
GTACCGAGTCGTCGACTGGCTTCCTGAAGCCCGATGCATTGAGTTGCGTAGCGGTTACACGCCGCATTGAATCATAATAATCGATGAAGGGCTGCGGCGGTAACAGCAGATCATAGAGGCCATGCCACATTATCAGCTTGCCGCCACGGCTTGCAAAGGATGAAATGTCCGGATTCTCGGCATAATATGTGAGATCGAACAGCGAATTCTTCGCGTTGTAATAACTGGCCAGCACATCGTTGCTGTTCCAGTCGGTGTCAGGAGCTGACCCCGCTGCCGGCCCGAAATAGGGATAGCCGGTTTCCTTCTGGCTATCCTCTTTGAGAGCAAGGAACCACGGAAAGCTGGACAACTCCGAACCGCGGGGCAAGCCATAAGCGATGGTCTTGCCGTCGGCTCCCGCATGATTGGTATAAGCCGAGCGGACTGCGGTCACCTGCGGGCGAGATAGGCAGGTATCTCCATCTTCGCCCGCCTTGCAGGTAAGTTCGGCTGGATCCCAGCTGCACTTGGCCGGATTGTCTATTATGCCGTCCTTCAGTCCATCAATGCCGTCACAGGCGCGCAATGCGGCGTCGTTCACAAGCTTAATCTGAGGGCGCGAAAGCTTGGACTCGGGCGCACGAAACGCGCGGCTAATCAAAGACATGCTGATGCGTGCATTGTCGCTGAAGGCCGGTGCGCCGGCGATGATGCCGTCATAATCCGACGGATAGCGCTGGGATGCGACGATCGCCTGACGACCGCCCTGCGAGCAACCCTCGAAATAGGTATATTTTTGAGCTGCGCCATAAAAGGCAGCAGCCATGGTCTTGGCGTTCTGCGTCGTCAGGTGGACAGCGCGGAAACCGAAATCCAGCAACGCCTGCGTGTTGGGGGCGCCATCGGAATTGACGGCCCAGGCGGTGTCCCAAGGCATCGGGCTGGAATGACCTGTGTCGGTCTGAAATGTCGCATAACCACGCGCAAGGCCCTTTGCTGCGCCCGCGAGGGTAATGTTGCCCGCAAAGCCGCCGCCGCCAATGCCCAGCATTTTTCCATTCCAGTTCACGGGCAGGCGGAACACCATGCCAATGCGAGAGCCGGGCGCCGGAGATGCTTCGCCGACCACCTCGCAAAAGGACGGCAGCGCCATTCCGCCGCCATCGGTAATCAGCGTGGCGCTCGTAATCCTGATTGCGGGGAGCCGGCCGGGTTGAGCCAAGGCCTTGCATTCTTCCGCGGGGTTGCCCTTGTACGATCCTGGCGTTTGGGCCATCCCCGCAGGGGACAAGGCGACGACAGCAACCATTCCGCCCAAGGCGAGTGTCTTGAGACTTTCTCTCTTCTTCACGGCAACTTCCCCCTGGCATCTCTTGCTTTTTGCCTGCGATTCACGCTCGCGGTGATTTGTGAGTATCGTGATGAAGGCAAATATTCTTGACAAAAGCCGCCACGAATTTGATGAATCACGCCATGTCTGCTATGGCTGACCCCGTCGCCCTTTTTAATCTCGCGGACTTCATGGCGTCGCGGGGCTACAAGATGAGCAAGGAACTCGCCCGCTACGCCGGTCGACCTGCGCAAGCGGATTCCGACTTTCTGGTTTCTGCGCAAATGGTCATCGAAACGCTCGACGAGTGCGTTCGCTCATCAGGCGATCCCGATTTCATGTTCGCGTTCGCCCTATGGCTTGATCTCAAGGCATTTGGTCCGGTCACTCTCTTATGGGAGCAATGTCCAGACCTCAAACACGGCGGAATTGTCGGCGATCGGTTCATCCAAACGGTCAATGCCGCGGTATCGAACAGTTGCGAACTTTTCGAGGACGAAGCGCATCTCGTGCACGACGTGATACCGTCTTGCCGCAAACGAGCGGATCAATTCCTTTTGGGAGAGTGTGTATTCGTCGTTCGTCTCATGCGGATGGTGATGGGCGAATCCTGGTCACCCCTGCGGGTTGAGATCGGCTTTCCATATCTCGGCAATCCCAGGCTGCTTGAATCATTCTTTCGCTGTCCAATAACATTCAACGCCGAACGTTTCGTAATTATCCAGGCTCGGTCCGAATTGGAGCAACCGCTCAACGGCAGCGATCCGGCGTTGCGACTGTTTTTCGAAAATTATCTCGAGCGAAAATTGGCTACACTGTCTTTGCGCCTGGAATGGCAGATCGAGCGCATCGTAGCGGCCAATCTTGAGGACGGGCGAGCTACACTGGACAATGTTGCAGGATTGCTCGGCATGAGCGGTCGGACGTTACAGCGCCGTCTTGCGGCATCAGGATCCAGCTTTACAAAGATGCTGAACTCGGTCCGTCGTCGTGTGGCACTGGCGTATCTTGAAGAAAATCCTGATCGACGCATAACGGATCTGGGCTATCGTCTCGGCTATTCCGATATCAGTACCGTAAGCCGTTTTCTTTCAACGAATTTTGACGCGAAGGGAAGGGATCTGCGTCTACGATTGAAACGGGAAACAGGCGCGGCGTGAGGCGTCGCGTCCATTTAACAGGCCCCGTTCTTTGGCGTTTCCCACAACGTCCTTTGACTGCGAAAAACATAGAATCTCTATTGAGATACGATGAGGAAGATCCTTCTCGTTAATTCCCGGCCAGTCGATCGTTGTTAACGCTCCGACACGGTCGACGGGCCGATTGAATCGACTTGACTCGAGTTTCCGCCTTGGTATGGTAATACCATTGAGAGCTTCAGGCATTGAGAAAGCGGCGCTAGAATGACGCCGTGTTGCGGGAGGGCGGAATTGAGTTTGGCACAGTCGTTGATCGGCCGCTTCGCCGATAGATTGCAGGAAGCAGAGCGCACCCGTGTCGCCATCTCGCCTCTGCGCACAGAAATCGAGGATGGCGATATCGCAGCGGCCTATGCTGTGCAAAATGAGCTGACGAACCGTAGGCTTGCTGCTGGTGGGCGACTGGTTGGTCGCAAGATCGGCCTAACATCGAAGGCGGTGCAGGCGCAGCTCGGTGTGGATCAGCCCGACTATGGCGCGCTGTTCGCCGATATGGAGGTTCTGTCCGGCGAAGTTTGCGACACATCCCGTCTGATCCGCCCCCGGATCGAAGCGGAAGTCGCAATCGTGCTCGACCGCGATCTGGACGCTGAATGTCCTGGCACGGCCGAGTTGTTGCGCGCGATCGCTTTTGCGGTTCCGGCCCTGGAGATCGTCGATAGTCGCATTGCTAACTGGGACATCGGAATCCTGGATACTGTGGCCGATAATGGATCGAGCGCCCGGTTCGTGCTCGGGCTGGAGCCGCGTCGTCTCGATGCGCTCGATCTTCTCACATCCGGTATGGTCCTCTATCGTGACGGCGCTCCGGTATCGGTGGGGTCGGGAGCGGCTTGTCTGGGTCATCCGATCAACGCGGCGCTATGGCTCGCGCGTACCATGGCGGCCGCCGGAACGCCGCTTCGCGCGGGCGACGTGGTTCTAACCGGTGCCCTCGGTCCAATGTGCGATGTGCGCGCCGGAGAGAAATATGATGCCCGGATCGGAGGGTTTGGTCCGGTGGCAGTGGAGTTCGTATGATGCCCCGAGTTAAAGTGGCGATCATCGGTTCGGGAAATATCGGCACGGATTTGATGATCAAGGTTATGCGGCTTTCCAAAACGCTGGAAATGGGAGCGTTCGTGGGGATCGATCCAGAGTCGGACGGTCTGAAGCGGGCGGAGCGCCTTGGCGTGCCGGTTACGGCGGAAGGGCTGGACGGTCTCATAGCAATGCCTGGTTTTGCAGATATCGCGATCGTGTTCGACGCAACCTCCGCGGCGGCGCACAAGCGTCACAGCGAGGTCCTGCTCTCACACGGCAAGCGGGTAATTGACCTGACACCTGCGGCAATTGGCCCTTACGTCATCCCTCCCGTCAATGGCGATGCGCATCTCGATGCGCTGAACGTCAACATGGTGACCTGCGGCGGGCAGGCGACGATCCCGATCGTCGCGGCGGTGAACCGTGTCGCCAAGGTGCATTACGGCGAAATCGTCGCTTCGATTGCCTCAAAATCGGCGGGACCGGGGACGCGCGCCAATATCGACGAGTTCACTGAAACGACCAGTCAGGCGATCAAGGATGTTGGCGGCGCGACGCGCGGCAAGGCAATCATCATTCTCAATCCGGCAGAGCCGCCACTTATCATGCGCGATACGGTATTTTGCCTCTGCGACGATGCCGACCAGGAGGCCATTGCCGCGTCGGTCGAGGAGATGGTCGCCGAAGTGCAGACCTATGTACCGGGTTATCGTCTGAAGCAGGCGGTGCAGTTCGAACGGATCGGGGACAATCAGCCGCTGCGCATTCCAGAGATGGGCGAAGAGTTCACCGGACTTAAGGTCAGCGTGTTCCTCGAAGTCGAGGGCGCCGCGCACTATTTGCCCGCTTATGCCGGCAATCTCGACATCATGACCAGCGCGGCACTCCGAACAGCGGAGCGCATCGTTTCGAGGATGGGGGTCGCGGCATGAGTTTCGATCCCAAATCGCAGAAGCTGTATATTCAGGATGTCACGCTGCGTGACGGCATGCACGCCATCCGTCACCAATATGGTCTCTATCACGTGCAGGCGATCGCCCGCGCACTCGATGCGGCAAGGGTGGATGCTATCGAGGTGGCGCATGGAGATGGGCTATCTGGCTCATCATTCAACTATGGTTTCGGGGCACACACCGATTGGGACTGGATCGGCGCAGTCGCCGAGGTTCTGGAACACAGCGTACTTACGACATTGCTGCTGCCCGGCATCGGAACTGTGCATGATCTGAAGCGCGCTTATGATCTCGGTGTTCGCTCGGTGCGCATCGCTACGCATTGCACCGAAGCGGATGTGTCGAAGCAACATATCGAAGCCGCGCGAAAGCTGGGGATGGATGTCTCGGGCTTCCTCATGATGAGCCACATGTCGACGCCCGAGGCATTGGCTGGCCAAGCGCAACTGATGGAAAGCTATGGCGCACACTGTGTCTATGTTACCGACAGCGGCGGCGCGATGACGATGGACGATGTCGCGGCGCGGCTTCGGGCCTATGATCATGTACTCAAACCCGAAACGCAGCGCGGCATTCATGCGCACCACAATCTTTCGCTCGGCGTCGCCAATTCAATCATAGCCGCGCAGGAGGGCGCAATTCGGATTGACGCCAGCTTGGCGGGGATGGGTGCTGGGGCGGGCAATGCTCCGCTCGAGGTGTTCATCGCAGCCGCCGATGCACATGGTTGGAACCACGGTACCGATCTGTTCAAGCTGATGGACGCTGCCGAGGAATTGGTTCGTCCTTTGCAGGATCGTCCCGTTCGTGTCGACCGCGAAACGCTGACACTCGGTTATGCGGGCGTTTATTCGAGCTTCCTGCGTCATGCCGAGAAGGCCGCCATCGACCATGGTCTTGATACTCGGGCGATCCTGGTCGAGCTGGGTCGACGCAAGATGGTCGGCGGGCAGGAAGATATGATCGTCGATGTCGCGCTGGACATGGTCAAGGCGCGGGGCTGATCCGTCTTTCGCGCGGGTCACTCGGAAAATTCATATGAATGCGAGGAGGATGAGATGGCTGGACCGCTCGCCGGTGTCCGCATCATTGAAATAGGCAGCATCGGACCTGGGCCATTCGCTGCGATGATGCTTGCGGATCACGGCGCCGATGTCATCCGCATTCAACGTCCCGGTGTCGAGGATGATTCCGCGGACGCTCTGCTGCGCTCGCGCAAGACGCTCGAACTGGACTTGAAAACGCCGGCGGGCGTCGCCGCTTTACGCTCGCTGGTTCGCGAAGCGGATGGCCTGATCGAAGGCTTTCGGCCAGGAACGATGGAGCGCCTGGGCCTTGGGCCGGATATATTGCTTGCCGATAACCCACGCCTGATTTTCGGGCGCATGACCGGTTGGGGCCAAACGGGCCCTTATTCGGCCTACGCCGGTCACGACATCAACTATATCTCGCTGAGCGGCGCGCTACACGCGATCGGGACAGCCGACCGGCCCGTTCCGCCGCTGGCGCTGGTTGGCGATTTCGGAGGCGGTGGCATGCTTCTGGCATTCAGTATCACTGCGGCAATCCTGAACTCACGATCCACCGGCAAAGGGCAGGTTATAGACTGCGCCATGTCGGAAGGTTCGGGTCTATTGATGACGCCTTTTTACTCCGGCTTGGCGAGCGGCTGGTGGCATGATCGCCGCGCTGCCAACGTTATCGATGGCGGAACTCATTTTTACGGAGTGTACGAGACATCCGACGGCTTATTCGTGTCTATTGGATCGATCGAACCGCAATTTTATGCGCTCCTGCTCGAGCGGCTTGGTCTTTCGGACGACGCCGATTTCGCGCGGCAACTCGATGAGGGCCTGTGGCCGGCGTTGCGTGCGCGGTTGGAGTCGATATTTCGCACTCGGACGCGGGATGAATGGTGCGCGCTCATGGAGCATAGCGACATCTGCTTCGCACCGGTTCTGAGCCTTCACGAAGCGCCACGGCATCGCCACTCGGTTGAACGCGGCGCGTTTGTCGATGTTGAAGGTGTTGTCCAGCCAGCCCCCGCACCGCGGTATTCGGTAACACCGCTGGATCCGCCCGTTCGCTCCGTTCAGGCGTCGATGGCCGAGCTGGGATTGGCACTGCCCGGCGCCACATGATCCGGCAACGAGATTGACAGCCGGGGCCGAAACGTTCAAATGTATTACCAATGATGTGGAAGTAGAATTTATGGTGAAGGTCAATTTTGTTTCGGCCGAAGGAGAGCGCAACGGACTCGACATTTCGGCAGGCATATCGGTGATGGAAGGTGCGGTACGCGGAGGAATCGATGGTATTGATGCGGATTGCGGCGGAGAATTGTCATGTGCAACCTGCCACGTGCGGATTGATCCGGAATGGCTCGCGCGCCTCGCCCCACCCTCCCAAGACGAAGTCGATATGCTGGAATATGCGCTGGAGGCTGACGGGCGGTCGCGTCTGTCCTGTCAGATCGTGCTGACCGAGGATATGGACGGGCTAGTCGTCCATATCCCCGAGCGTCAGAGCTGAGTGACCGAAGTGAAAAATAGCAGAATGGAGAGATAGTCATGGCCACCGCATTGGTAACGGCAAGGAAATCGGGTCGTTGGATTCAGGACGATCGGCAGGCGGGCTTGTTCAAGGTTTCGCGAGACGTGTTCACGAGCCCGGAGATTCTTGAGCTTGAGCGCGCCTTGATCTTCGACCGCAGTTGGCTGTTTATTGGACACGGATCCGAGCTCAAGGAGCCCAACGATTATCTGACCCGCAAGGTCGGAGGCCGCGAGTTGATTTTCAACCGTGATCGCGGGGGCGAATATCGAGCATTCTTCAACACTTGTCCGCATCGAGGCGCTATGGTGGCGCGCGAAAAATGCGGCAACGCGCTCGGATTTAAATGCTTTTATCACGGATGGTCATTCAACAATAACGGCAAATACGCCACGCGCACGCCGGCAGGAGTTTACCCTGAAAATTTCGGCAAAGACGGCAGCCTCGATCTTGCAGCCGTCCCGCGCTTGGACTCCTATCGCGATTTCTTCTTTGTCAATTACGATCCCAATGCCCGTCCGCTGGTCGACTTTCTCCAGGGAGCCGCAGAGATCCTCGATCTGGTCGCGGATCATTCTCCCAACGGGATGGAAATCGTGGGCGGTGCACAAGAGTATAGTATCCGGGCAAACTGGAAATTGCTCGTAGAGAACAGCTTTGACGGTTATCACGCCGCCGAGACCCATGAGACCTATTTCGCCTATCTGATGAAGGCGATCGGCGAAGGTGAAGTGACTGCCGCGCTCGACGATCTGGAGAACGCATCGCGCGGTCTCGATTTGGGGGGGGGGCACGGCATGGTGGAAGGACGTGCTCCCTGGGGACGGCCGATCGGTCGCGCAATTCCTGCTTGGGGAGAGGAAGGCAAGGCCGAGATCGACGCCATCACCAAGGAATTGGTCGAACGTGTCGGGCCCGAGCGCGCAGCGCGTATAGCCAATCGTGATCGCAATCTGGGTATTTTCCCCAATCTCGTCATGAACGATATCATGGCGATTACGGTGCGTACCTTCTATCCCGATGCGCCCGATCTCATGAACGTAACATCTTGGGCTTTGGCGCCAGTGGGAGAGACGCGGGAGGCAAGGAAGCGGCGGCTTGATAACTTCCTCGAGTTTTTGGGCCCCGGCGGCTTCGCAACGCCGGACGATGTGGAGGCGCTGGAATCGGCACAACGTGGCTATGCTGCGTCGCAGTTCGCCCCATGGAACGACATCTCGCGCGGCATGCTCAAGGATCAGCCGGCCAGCGACGACGAAGAGCAGATGCGGACTTTCTGGCGCGAATGGAATCGGCGGATGGAGGCTGGGCTGTGAGCGACGTGACGACGATCACTAAAGCCGGCTCCGTATCTTTCTCGCCGTTGTCGCGTTCGGAATATGAGGATTTCTTGTACCACGAGGCCGCACTGCTCGACGAATGGCGGCTCGATGAATGGTATGAGCTATTTGCTGAAGGCGCGATCTATGAAGTCCCGACGGCGGGATCACGTGACGATGCGGATTCGGCCGCGGCGCTTTTTTATATCGCCGATGATCATACACGTTTGCGCCACCGTGTGGAGCGGCTGAAAAAGCCCAGCGCGCATTCCGAATGGCCGCGTTCTGACTCGGCACGGCTGATCAGCAATGTTCGTATCCTTGGCGGAGGAGAATCCGGCGTCGAGGTCGGCTGTATTTTTACGACCTATCGGTCGAAGAATGATATCACCGATCTCTTTGTGGGACATGCGCGCTATATGTTGCGCGTGATCGACGGCGCAATCCGGATCGTGTCCAAGCGAGTATTTCTCGATATGAACAGCCTGAAGCCCCAGGGTCGGGTCAGTATCCTGCTGTAAACACTTGCGCCCATAGACCGCGGCCGTTCCGCAAACGATCTGCAGAGCCGGAGGGAGAAAGCGCGTGGTGCCTTTTGTCGATGTCCACAGCCACGTAACGCCATTTGCATTTCCGGACGCGCCGAGCGCAGCCGTGCGCGGGCGGTGGCCGTGCATGCATTGTTCCTCTCCGGCCGAAGGAACGGTGATGATCGGCGATGCGCCCTTTCGGAAGCTCGACAACCGGTCGTGGAACGTGTCGCGCCGCATCGAGGACATGGATCGCGATGGCGTTGCAATGCAGGTGCTCTCGCCGATGCCAGAGTTGCTGTCCTATTGGCTTTCGTCCGCAGATGCGGAGTTGATCTGCGACACGAGCAATCGCCAGATTGCTGAAATGATCGCGGCTGCACCGCGCCGTTTTCGGGGCCTGGGCGCGGTGACGTTGCAGGATCCCAAGCGCGCGGCGCGCATGATGAAAAATATTCGCCGCGAGTTCGGCCTCTCCGGGGTGGAGATCGGCAGCAACATCGACGGCGAGATGTTGGGGGGTGCGAGATTCGATCCGTTCTGGGCGGCCGCCGAGGAAGAGGGCATGGCGGTTTTCGTGCACGCATTGCACCCGCTCGCCGCGAAGCCGATTGCGCCATCGCCGCAATTCACAGCCTTTTCCCTGTTCCCAATCGATGTTGCGATGGCGGCCGCGTCACTGCTGATGTCGGGAGTTATGGATCGCTTTCCCACTTTGCGCATCGGTTTCAGCCATGGCGGCGGCGCTTTGGGGGCCATTCTCGGGCGTCTGGATACTGGGTGGGAGCGTACTGACGGGTACGCTGCCAATGTTCAGCGTCGACCCAGCGAGCAGGCGCGTGCACTCTTTTATGACAGCAATGTTTATGATCCCGCCTACCTGCGCCATCTGGCCACGACGGTGGTTCCCGGCCAGGTGTTTGCGGGGACGGATTATCCTTACGAGATTATGCAACAGGCGCCCGCGTCTTTCATCCATGGATTGGGGTTGAATGCCGCGGACCTCGAAAGCCTCAGCATCGGCGCTGCGAGCCGATTTCTCGATGAGGATCTGTCATCAGCGCTGAAGCCGGGCACGTCACAACATTTGGAGGGGCAGGGCTGATCTCATGGCGACGCACACTGCGGACCAGAAAGCGTTGGTTAATCTGGCGGCGCTGGAGTCCTGGATGGACGAGCAAGGGCTCGAGCAGGGAGCCATCGGACATGTTGCGAAGCTCGCTGGCGGCACACAGAATGTAATCCTGCGTTTCCGCCGGGGAGAGCGGGATTTCGTGTTGCGGCGCCCGCCGCCGAATCCGCGCCCCGAAAGCAACGAAACGATGCGCCGAGAGGCGCGCGTGTTGCAGGCATTGGGGACGACGAATGTGCCGCACCCGCGGCTGATAGCGGCGTGCGGTGATATCGAACCGCTCGGTACCAGCTTCTACCTTATGGAACCGATCGACGGCTTCAACGCCACGAGCGGATTACCGTCACTGCATGCAAACAGCGCGGAAATTCGTCACAGGATGGGATTGGCCATCGTCGAGGGAGCGGCCGCGCTCGGCAGCGTCGACTATCGAGCTGTCGGCCTGTCGGATTTCGGCAAGCCCGACAATTATCTGGCAAGGCAAGTATCACGCTGGCAGTCGCAGCTTGCTGGCTATGAACGTTACGAGGGTTGGCCCGGCGTGGCCGGTCTGCCTGGGGTCGATGTCATCTCAAATTATCTCGACAGCCATTGTCCCTCCGATTTTCACGCCGGCATCATTCATGGCGATTATTCGTTAGGCAACGTCATGTATCGCAATGACGGCCCGGAGCTCGCAGCGATTATCGATTGGGAACTCGCGACGATTGGCGATCCCCTGATCGACCTAGGATGGCTACTGGCCACTTGGCGCGGCGTGCCGCCGGTCGATTTGTCAGTGCTGGTCGTGGAACCGTGGCAGGGGTTTCCGGCACCAGAGGAATTGGTAGCGCATTATGCCGCCCACAGCGATCGCGATTTGTCGGCCATCGACTGGTATATGATATTGGCCTGCTTCAAGCTGGGCATCATATTGGAAGGCACATTTGCCCGTGCCTGCGCTGGCCGCGATCCGATGGACACCGGACTGGCTCTTCATGAAACCGCGTCGCGCCTTTTCCGCAGAGCGCTGCACAGGATCGGCTGACCTTCCCCGTTCTATTGCCTGCAACAGCGATGACTGATGGACAGGAGGAATTCGAGGCAATAATCATTGGCATGACCAAAGCCATTGCGTTAGTTTGCGCGTGCCGATCTACAACGACGAGAAGAGCGGCCAGCCAGGATCGCAGATATCAAGAAGTACTACAAACTTTGCCGAGCAAATAAATGAACCGAGCACCCAAAGAGGAGAGACCGATGTCAGAACTGTCAATACCCGAGACGTATTTCGTTGAGTCCGCTAAGGGGCGAATCGCCTATCAGGAAGCGGGTGAGGGTCCCACGGTGATCCTGATTCATGGCGGTGGCCCCGGTGCTTATGGTTATAGCAACTATCGGAAGAATCTGCTTCCGCTCGCCGAACGCGGCAACCGGGTCGTTATCATCGACCTGCCCGGCTATGGCCAATCCGGCTGGCGGGAATCACCGGAGGGTCTGTTCGACGCAGCGTCTCAAGCGACGCTGGAATTGATCGATCATCTGGGCATTGAAAAGGCCAGCCTTGTCGGCAATTCACTGGGTGGCGGAACGGCAATCCGATTGGCGCTCAATCATCCCGATCGTGTCAACAAGCTGATCCTGATGGGGCCGGGCGGCAGCCTCCCTGCGACCTCGACGTTCCCTTCCGAAGGCCTGCTGCGCATGTTGACCTTTTATGATGGTGAGGGGCCGACCATCGAGAAGCTCGACAAGGTTATCGATCTGCTGGTCTATGACCGCTCTTCGATCACGCCGGAACTGGTGCAAGAGCGATTCAAGACCGCGACTCTTCCGCAGACTATGGCCAACCCGCCGCTGCGAGGTCAGGCACATAATCCCAAGAACGATCTGTGGCGTGCCGACATCGACAAGCTGGAGCATAAGACGCTGCTGATTTGGGGGCAAGAAGACCGCGTTCTGCCGCTCGATATGGCGTTCATCCTGCTTAAGCGTATCCCGAACGCCGACCTTCATGTCTTTTCCAAATGTGGGCACTGGGCCCAGTGGGAGCGTGCAGAGGAGTTCAACGATCTCGTCGCGAGTTTTCTCGCGCTCTGACGAGACCGCGGAGCGCAGCTATCGCATGTTCAGATCCTGTTAGTGGTCGGCTTCGGTCCGCGGGCGCTGTTGCTGCCGGGAACGACGCCGAGGCGCGCGCGCATACCTGACGTGCAAGACCAAGAAGGAAAGGTTTCATGTCGAATTCCAAATCATTGCTCGATACCGACGTGCTGGTGATCGGGGCAGGGATTGCCGGTCATACAGCAGCGCTGTCGGCCAGCGAAGCGGGCGCGCGCGTACTGTTGATCGAAAAGGGCGAGACTTTTGGGGGTACGTCTGCCGTATCGGGTGGGGGCTTCGCCTTTGCCGGTACCGACGAGCAAAAAGCGCATGGCATCGACGATGACGAGGAACAGTTCCGTGCCTCATTATGGGAAGCGAGCTCGGGTAAAGCCGATCCGGTGTTGATCGACGCCTTTATCGCTGAGCAGCTCGCTACCTACCGTTGGATGGTCGAACAGGGCGTGCAGTTTGAACTCTATCGGGTCGGCATATTGGACAAGGTAGACCGCATGCACTCGACCGGCCAAGGCGCGGCGGTGACGGTGTTGCATCAAAACTATGTAAAGCGCGACAGAGCACTATATCTTGCTCGTGCGGCCGCCAATCGTCTCGTCACGAACGGTGCTGGCTGCGTGGTCGGGGCAACCATCGATCATGACGGCGCGGATCGGACGGTCCACGCTTCGCGCGGGGTGGTGCTGACAACCGGCGGGTTCAATCGTAGCCGTGAGCTACTCGAAATCTATGCCCCAGATTGGGCTGGGGCCATGAAACTGGGCGGACGTCACAACACGGGTGACGGTCTACGCATGGCGAGCGCGCTTGGTGCCGCACATGCCGATATGGGGTATGTTGAGGCGAGCTTCGGCGGCACGCTGAATCGTTATCCCGAGATCGACGAAAATCCCGACGACGAACCCATGCTGTTATTGCCGTTCAGCAATGGCGCGATCATCGTCAATAAGACTGGCCGACGCTTTATCAACGAAGGACTTAACTACAAGCAGATCAGTCAGGAACTACTCAAGCAGCCCGATGGGATCGCGTTTCAGCTATTCGACGCTAAGCTGATGGCCCAAGCGCGGCGGGACCTGACCGTGATGAACCTCGAAGGCGCTCTCGAGCAGGGCTATGTCCGCAAGGCAGATACGATCGCCGCCCTCGCCGCCGCGATCGGTGTTGACGTTGCGGCGTTGGAGGATACGGTTCGACGCTATAATGCTGCCGCAACAATCGGCGATATGGAACCCGAGTTCGGGCGGCTGATTTCGGATTTTGGCGGGATTGGCCCTTGCATAGATACGGGCCCCTTCTACGCGATCCCGACTGGCAATGTTCTGACCACCACCTATTGCGGGCTCAAGGTCGATCCCGAAATGAATGTACGAACCGTCTACGGCGAACCCATCGCTGCCCTCTATGCCGCGGGAGAAGTGATCGGCGGTTTCCATGGCGCGGGCTATTACAGCGCGTCGGCTATGGCCAAGGCAGCCGTGTTCGGGCGTATCGCAGGACGTGCGGCCGCCGGAAACGCCGCGTAGTGTCGAGGTGCTAGGTAGCTACCTGCACCACCAGCTTGCCGGTAAAGTCTCCACTTTCCTGAAGCGCGATCGCGTCGCGAACCTGATCGAATGCGAACGTTCGGCCTATCTTGGTGGCGATGGCTCCGGTTTCTGCCAGCTTGGTCAGATCGGCAATCGTCTGGCGGCTTTCCGCGTCGGTTAGATTGCCAGCAAAGACGCCCGCTGCCGAATAATTGTTGAGGACCATGTGATGCGGATCGAGCTGAACCCAGCCGCCGCTAGCAAAGCCGATAATAGCGAAGCGGCCATGCGGCGCCATACATTGCGTCATATCAGTGGCCAGTGGACCGCCGACCGGATCGAAAATGACATTCACGCCTTCACCATCGGTGATTTTGCGAATCTGGGCTATAATATCGTCCGCAGTACGATAGTCGAGCAGCTCGTCCGCCCCGCTATTCTTGCAAAAGTTCAACTTCTCTACCGAACCGGCGACGGCGATTACCCGCGCTCCCAGCGCCTTGCCGAGTTGGATGGCAGCGGCGCCCGAACTACCCGCGGCGCCCAGTACGAGCAAAGTTTCATTCGCCTTCAGCTGGGTGCGGTGAACCAACGCAACATGCGCCGTCTTGAATGGTATCGTGAACCCCGCGGCTTCCGCGTCGGACATGCCGGCGGGGATCGGGAACGCCTTGATCGCATCGGCAAGGCAATATTCGGCAAAACCGCCCCAGCCGAGCACTGCTGCGGTGATTGTCGCGATTCTATCCCCGATCGCCAGCCCGGCGACCCCCGCGCCGAGCGCGACGATTTCGCCCGCCGCTTCCATCCCGGGCGAGACTGGCGGTTTGGAGACCAGGGGATAGTTGCCCTTCAGCATGAGCGCGTCCGGTAGCGCTACTCCGGCTGCGAGTACGCGTATCGTAACAAAGCCGGGCGGAGGCTGGGGGATTTCCACGTCCTGTAAAGTCAGGACATCAGCGATCGTCCCGAATTCTTCCGCTCTCCACGCCTTCATCGCGATCTCCCGTATCTTCGAGGCTTGAATACACCCCAACCGTTTAATGGTATTACCTAGAGGAGCAAGTTTTTGCTGATCTGATCGAAAGAGCTTGAGGCCGGCGAGCGGCGAAGCACTTCACAGCAAAACTTGTATTGGACATACCAATCCTCTGCGATAAGTCAAAACAGTGGGGTCCGGAAAGGCCGTCCGGAACAGGAGAGGAACAGGTATGAAACTTGAAGGGAAGGTAGCTCTGGTCACGGGCACAAGTCCCAATATCGGCGGCGGAATCGTCGAGGGCTTGGTTGCGGAAGGAGCGGCGATCATCGCCGTGGATGCTGTGGATGCCAATGCGCTGGATTGCGCCAACGCTGTCAAAGCAGCTGGCGGTCGCGCCATTGGCGTGACCTGCGACGTCACTGACGAAGCGCAAGTCAAACATGCGGTCGACGCAGGCCTGGATGCTTTCGGACAAATCGATATTCTGGTCAACAACGCCGCGATCTTCAATAAGAAGGGCGTGGTTGAAATGAGCTACGCTGAATGGCAGCGTCAGACTTCGATCATCTTGGATGGAGCGTTCCTTTTTACCAAATATGTCTCCGCAGGAATGATCGATCGCGGTCACGGTGTCATCGTGAACATCATTTCGACGGCAGGTCACCAAGGGGAGCCGGGCAACATCGCTTACAGCACCTCGAAAGGAGCGTTGATGAACTTCACGCGTTCCGCCGCCATGGAGCTGGTAGGCTACGGAATTCGAGTGGTCAGCATGACGCCGACCGCGACCGACCCGGATGAACAGTTCGAGCGCGGTCGGCGGTGGGGTCGGGACGTGACGGCACCGCCAGGGCTCTCCGACGCGATGGCCAATTTTGCTAAACGTATTCCCATGCAAAGATTGCCCAAACCCAGCGACTATGGCCGTGCCATTGCCTTCCTTGTTTCCGATGATGCGGCGATGATTACGGGCAGCGACCTGCGCGTCGATGCAGGGGCAGTGGCGCGTTATTGGGCATGGGATCCGCGCGATCCATTGTAGATCAGCCTGGCCCGGTCCTTTTGGTATTGCCAATAAGCCGGTGGCAATTATACTGTGCAAAGCACATCATCTTTACGTTGTGCCCTCTGTGCCCATGGCTGTGCGTCTTGCGGCAAATATAAAAAGGATATTTCGATGCGTTCTTTCGTCCTGCTGGGTGTTGCTCTGTCGATGACGGCGCCTGCCGCCTCTATGGCGCAAGCCACTGACGATGCGTCGCAACCGACAACTGCCACAAGGCTCCAGGCGTCCTCGATCCAGATCCGGACGGTCGTTCGCGACAAAACGGGCGCACGTATCGGCCCGGTCATTAATGTCGTTCCCGCCTCCGACGGGTCGGTGGCGTCGGTTACCGTTATTCTGGGGGAAAGCGCGGCAAAAATTCCCGGCGCAACGCTGAGTATCGACGGGGAAAATCTCGTGACGTCGCTGACGCGCCGTGAGGTAGCAAAACTGCGCTGATCTCATGACAGTCGGTCAGAACCTTGGTGGCGCGGATCTGGAGGCGTCCTTTCCCGAAAATGTCGGGGAAGGAAAAGCCGGTTCGATCCATCTGGGGTTCAGGATCGGGCGAATGGCGCGGCTAATGCGAAAGCGGCATAATGCGCGCGCCAGCGCATCCGGCCTGACACGCGCGCAATGGCATGTCATATCGGTTGTTCGCTATAATGAAGGACAGAGCCAGCGCTGCATCGCTGAAATCCTGGAAGTAGGAGAGGTGACGGCGGGGCGATTGATTGCGCAGCTTGAGAAGGACAATTGGCTTGTACGAAGAGCCGACCCCTGCGACGGACGCGCGCTGCGCGTTTTTCTGGGCGCGGACG
Organism: Sphingopyxis sp. GW247-27LB; assembly: GCF_002277025.1. Lineage (GTDB taxonomy): Bacteria > Pseudomonadota > Alphaproteobacteria > Sphingomonadales > Sphingomonadaceae > Sphingopyxis. The sequence continues at coordinate 53,732 of NZ_NIWD01000005.1, read as the reverse complement.
CGGGCGAGGCCCTGAGAACCCTCGATGCGATAGGCATCGAGCAGGAACGGGAAGCTCTAGCCTGTCTGTCCCCCGCCGACATTGTTCATTTCCTGCGCTGCGTTGACGTCATTTCTCGGAATCTCGGCCAGGCCGTTGTTGCTGATAAGTCCCGGGAGCCTGGGTCTTGCGGACCCAGTTCGGACAGCGTGTAATGGAATTCCCTTTATCCTCTCCCAGTTTGCGCCGCGCGCCCAATTTTCGGGATGTCGGAGGGCTGTCCGCGGCCGATGGCAAGGTGATCCGTTTTGGCCGACTATTTCGCTCCGACATGATCAGCCGCCCTCAAGATGATGATCTGGAAACGCTGAAACGTTGCGGCATCGGACTGGTGCTGGATTTGCGAAGTTCGTCGGAGAGCGGCGCGACGCCCAACAGTTTCTGGGTCGGGCAGGGAGCCGAGGTCATCGCTTTCGATGTCGGCACAGATGTGCGTGCGCGGGGGTCCTTCTGGGAACAACTTCGCGAGGATGGCAGTCCGCAGCGCGTGCTCGCGTTGATGCACCGCATCTATCGCTCTATTCCACTTGCCGTCGCGCCGGCGCTGACCATATTATTCAATCGGCTCGCGGACGGGGCTCCCCCCGCGCTGTTACATTGTTCAGCGGGCAAGGATCGGACCGGCGTGGCAGTGGCGCTGCTACTCCATGCGTTGGGCGTTCCGCGCGATGCGATTGAAACTGACTATCTGGAAACATCTTCGCGGATCACCCGAAGGCTTGTGACGAACGCACGCAAGATGTTCGCCGAAATCGCGGGCGCCCCGCTGTCGGATGAAAGCCTGCAACTTCTGACGCACGTACGTGCCGATTATTTAGAGCAGGCCTACTCACGTCTCGAACGCAAGTTCGGAGGCATTGACGAGTTCCTTGCGATCCATGCCGGTTTGGACTCGGGAAAGCGTAAGGCAATGCGCGATCGCCTGCTGATGTGAGCGGAGAGCGGGTTTTTTGGGAGAAGGAGGAGAAGGCGATGGCTGTATCAGATATTCGCTATAAGAGGCTCGGCTATATCGCATTGACGGTAACCGATCTTGATCGCTCGGCGGAATTCTATCGCGAGATGGTGGGGGTAGCCGTGGAGAGGTCGGCCGACGGCGAAATGGTATTTTTGCGTTGCAGCGATCGGCACCATGATCTGGTACTGACGCGCGGTGCCGCGCCTGCCCTCAAACGCATCGGTTGGGAAATGGAAAGCCGCGCCGCGCTCGACGCCGTGCGCGCGCATATGCAGGAACTGGGGATTGCGATCCTCCCCATCGACCCTGTTGAGCAAACCACCCTGGGCTTGGGCGAAGCTTTTCGGATCAGCGAGCCGACAACCGGGGCAACGTTTGAATTTTATGCCGAAATGACCGATGCGCCGACGCCTTATGGGCCGACGCACACACACATCGCCCGGCTCGGCCATGTTGTGTTAGGCAGTCCGGTCAAGTCCGAAACCGAAGCCTTTCTCATGGACCATCTCAATTTCCGGATATCGGATCGCATCGGGCCAGTCGTGACATTCATGCGTTGCTTCCCCAATCCCTATCATCACAGCTTCGGCGTGGGCGGTGGTGAGTCATCGACACTTGGTCATATCAACTTCATGGTGACCGACATCGACGATATCGGTCGGGCCAACATACGGATGCGCAATAACGCGGTGCCGATCGTATATGGACCGGGCCGTCATCCGACCTCGAATTCGGTGTTCTTCTATTTCCTTGATCCAGACGGCATCACCGTCGAATATAGTTTCGGGATGGAGGAATTTCCGGAAGAGGCGCCGCGCGACCCGCGTCTATTTCCGGTAGTACCTGAATCTTTCGACAGCTGGGGTGGCTCGCCTGAAGGAACGTTCAGCAAGATCGGGGGAGTCGAGCGACTGGATGCGCCAGCCGATTTGGCATCCTGAGCGGGGGATGCCAGGATCGGCAGGCACGACTAGGTCAGGCTGAGACCGCCATCGACGATGAGCGTATGCCCCGTGACATAGCCGGCCAAAGGCGAGGCCAGGAACAAGGCGGCATTGCCCATGTCCTCGGGCGTGCCCTGACGTCCGTCGGGAATAGTAGCCAGAGTTGCGGCGAGGCGATCGGGGTGTTCGGTCGTGACTTTGGTTAGCTTGGTATCCACAAGTCCGGGGGCGATGCCGTTGACCCGGATATTCTCGCGCGCCCAAGCTTTGCCCAGTACCTTCGTCAGCGACATCGCGCCCGCCTTTGACGCGCTATAGGCAGGATTTCCGATATTCGCCTGAATGCCCGAAATCGAGCTGACGATGATGATTGCCCCGCCATTCCCGGCTGACAGCATGGGGCGAAACCGCATCGATATCGCCATCAGACTATCAAGGTTGACGGCCATCACCTTGTCCCAACCCTCGATCTCGAACTCCCCGCGCCGATAGACGACAATGCCTTGGGACTGGACCAATATGTCGAGCTTTTCAAAAGGAGCCTGCCAGGCGAAGATAGCATCACGGTCACTGACATCGACGGATGCATAGTGCAGACCCGACAGATTCGAGCCTTCATCGGCGCTATAGTCGGCGGCACTGGCGCGCGTACCCCAGATATGCACCGTCGCTCCCCGTGCAAAAAAGCTGCGAGCGATGCCATTGCCGATTCCACTCGATCCACCCACGACGAGCACCGTCTTGCCGGTGAAATCCAATTCGTTCATCTCTATCCCCTCTTCTCCGACCTATGCGACCGCTGCCAGCGCATCACGATAATAGGCGAGCGCTGCCTCTTCCTTCTTGTAGCGCATATAGTCGGGGAACATCGTGTTCACTGGTGTGAAATCCTTAAGAACCTCGCGCGCAACCGTCACTTTGTGTACCTCGGTAGGCCCGTCGGCGAGCCCGACGTGATAGGCATTCACCAACGCGTCGGTGAACGGCATCTGGCTGGAGATGCCGAGCGAGCCATGGAGATGCAGCGCACGTTCGGCAATATCGTGCAACACTTTTGGCATGATCGACTTCACTGCCGCGACATTCTTGCGGACCGATTTCCAGTCCGGATTGTTGTCGGCGAGCCAAGCAGTCTCAAGAATTAGCAAGCGGAACTGCCGGAGTTGCACCCAGCTATCGGCGATTTTTTCCTGGACCATTTGTTTCTTGGCGAGTTGCTCGCCTTTGGTAAAGCGCGACACGACGCGCTCGCACATCATCTCGAAGCATTTTGTTGCTTCGGCCAGCGTGCGCATCGCATGGTGCATGCGCCCGCCACTCAGGCGGACCTGAGCCACGACAAATGCATCGCCGCGGCCGCCCAGCATATTCTCCTTCGGTACGCGTACGTCAGTCCAGCGCATATGACCGTGTACATCCTCGGGTTCGCCGTAGAAGCCGTAGTTCCTGATAATCTCCAATCCCGGTGTTTCGGCCGGGACGATGAACATGGACATCCGTCGATGCGGCAGGGCATCCGGGTCGGTCACTGCCATAACGATGAAGAAACTGGCGAAGCGCGCGTTCGACGCGAACCACTTCTCGCCGTTCAACACCCATTCGTCGCCATCGGGAACCGCCGACATGGTCAGGACCAATGGATCGGCGCCGCCCTGAGGTTCGGTCATCGCAAAACAGGATACGATCTCATTTGCCAACAACGGGTCAAGAAAACGCTCTTTCTGCTCGGGCGTGCCATAATGAGCGAGGATTTCGGAATTGCCCGTGTCCGGCGCCTGAGAACCAAACACGATCGGTCCGAAGCGCGACCGGCCGAATTGCTCGTTCATCAGAGCAAGCTTCAATTGACCATAACCTTTGCCGCCCAGTTCGGGACCGAGATGGCAGGCCCATAAATCCCGTTCGCGCACCTTGGCCTGGAGCGGGCGAACCAGGGCCTTGAAGCGCGGATCACGGATGTTCCACTGGCTGCCCAGTATGTGATCGAGCGGCTCGACCTCATTACGCACAAATTGCTCGATCCAGTCAAGTTCCGTCTGGAATTCGGGATCGGTGGCAAAACTCCACATCGTCGTGGTCTCCTCTCATCTCGCTCATACAGGCCGGTTACGCGCCGATTTTTGGATCGGATGCGCCCCTTAATGATTGGGGATTTAGCGGTTGGATTGGTTCTGTCTAATATCGGATTATGGCGCTATTGATTTGGATTGGTTATAGATCGCTGATGGATCTGGACGCTCGCCCCTATCGTGCCTTTGTCGGCGTGGCCGATGCGGGGTCTTTCAGTCGCGCCGCGCGCATCCTGCATATCAGTCAACCCGCTTTATCGGCGCAAATTCGCGAGTTGGAACGGCGGATTGGCTTTGCATTGTTCACTCGCTCGAGCCGCCGCGTCGAATTGACCGCGGAAGGAAGTCTATTCCTCGACAAGGCGCGGCGGATGATACTCGAAACAGAATTTATCAATCAGGCCGCCCGCGAGATTCGTGCCAATGAACTGCGCGTCGGTACGGCGCATCACAGCGCCCAGATCATGGAACGCCGCGATCTGATCGATTCATTCATACGCGCCAATCCCGACGTCCCGCTGCGCGTGCACGGGCGCACGCACGCGCAACTTTTTGCGGATCTGGCCCGCAACGATATCGATATCGCCATCACCCTTGAACTGATCAGTAATACCGGCGCCACGCCTTCGGTCGCCGAACCTTTCGCTACGCAAGATGTCGAGCGTCGGATTCTTGCCGAACGGCCGGTGTGCGTGATGATGCCGACGTCGTTGGTTCCGGCAGGGCAGGGGCCTCTAACACTGACCGAGCTCCATGGTATGGAGGTGGGAACAATCAACCGATCGCATGGCATCGGAATATCGGAAGCAGTGGCAAGGCGGCTTAGCGAAGTCGGGGCGCGTCTTCTTCACCTCCCTGAAGCGGATGGCCCGGCGCTCGCGCACTACGGCGCGCTTTTGTCCAAGCCCGTCGTGTCACTCGGCTGGTTTGGACCGCCGCCACCTGGCATGCGCGAATGTGACGTGCCCGATTTGGGACTAAGTACCGCGCTGGTGGTGCTAGCCAGCCCTGCGGCGCGGCGGGCGGGCGCGGATCGATTTCTCCAGGCGGCGCGCCACTAACCCATCATTATGAGACTGCGCGGTCTCGACCTTCCCAATAGGGTATTCGCAGCGCTTTGCGGTCCAGTTTGCCAAGTCCAGTCAGCGGGATATCCTTTACGATCTCCACCGATTTTGGTGCCCATGGGGCACCGCGCTTTTTCTTCACGTGCGCCTGCAATTCGGCGGCCGTTGCTGAAGCGCCGGGGTGCATTATCACGAAAGCCTTCACCGCTTCGCCCCAGCGGGCGTCGGGTACGCCGATTACGGCCGCTAACGACACAGCGGGATGCGATGCCAGCGCATCCTCGACCTCGCGAGGGTAGATGTTGAAGCCGCCGGATATGATCATATCTTTGGTGCGATCGACGATGGTCAAATACCCATCGGCGTCCCGTATGCCGACGTCGCCGGTATGGAGCCAACCGCCGGCGAAAGCCGCTTGGGTCAGTTCGGGCTGATTCCAATACCCGCTCATCACCAGCGGTCCGCGGACGCAAATCTCACCTGGTTCACCGGGCGCGACCTCTCGCATTTCCCGATCGAACAATTTGATCTGCGAAAGAAGAGTTGGTCGTCCGCAAGAGCCCAGGCGGTCGGGACGATCAGGATCATGATCGGCTTTTCGTAAAGTCGTGACGCATTGCGGGCATTCTGATTGACCATAAAGCTGCAGGAAGACTTGGCCAAAAATGGCGATCCCCTGCCGCAAGCGATCAGGCGACATGGGAGCTGCGCCATAAATCAGTAATTCAATCGACGAGAGGTCGTGGCGAGCGCGGACTTCGGACGCATCGATCAGGTTGTTGATAATCGTGGGCACCAGAAAGGCACAGTTCAACCGATCTTCAGCGACCGTCGCGCAGAATTGCTCAGTGTCCCATCCCTGAAGCAAGCGTGCATAACCGCCTAGGAACATGATGGGATAGAGATTTATGCCCCCTGCGTGACTGATCGGCGTCACAATCGCATAGCGTGGTGTTGCGGGCCATTCCCATTCCGAGGCGATCACCGTCGACATGGTAACCAGCGAGCGGTGAGATAGCATGACGCCCTTGGATCGTCCGGTCGTGCCTCCGGTATAAACCAAATATGCAGTTTCCTCGCTCTGTGCATGGTCTTCGAGCGGAAGCGGCTCTACGTCGGTGGCCGCAGCCAGCAGATCGATGGCTTGGTCACATTCCCCCAGCGACACCAGCCGGTCCAGGCTTTCAACGCGGTTGCGGATCGCGACACCGCGCTCGGCGAATTTGTCGGCGTCGATAACCAGCGTCGTCGCGCCGCTGTCCTCGACAATGTGGACATGGTCGTCCTCGGCCGCCATCGGATGCATCGGTGTATAACGAATGCCCATCAAATTGGCGGCGCACAACAGCGCCCAAGGTTCGACACGATTGGCGGAAAGCACCGCGATGCCTTCGCCCCGTTCAACGCCCATGCCGCGCAGCGCCGTCATATATCGGCCGATCGCGTGTCCCAGATCGCGATAAGTCCAGATGGTCTTGCCATCCGAAATCATCGGTCGATCTGGATAGCGCGCGATGGCATCTATCGCGATTTGACCCAATGTTCCGGTAGATGTCACGTTGATGAGGTGTTGCGACATATCCTGCCTCCACGAAAGCAACCTGTTAGTATTGCCAAAGATCAGTGTTCAAGCCTTAGCTATAAGGCAAATTTACGATGCTGCCGGGCGCTTCGCGACCTACCTGCTGCGATAATGCACGATGCGGGCGAAGCACATTCCCGTAGTCGCCCGAGTACCTTCCTGAGAATCGAACCAGCGCCAGCAGCTATGATCAGCCGGCAGCCAGGGCATCGGCGAGATCAAGGTCGATCGCTGCGTGTAGCGTACGCGTAGCGGTGATGTTCGTGACCTCTTCGGTCTGCATGTCATATGGATTAAACACTGAAGACGCCATCATGTGCATCACATTCTGGCGGTACGACAGGAACAGGTCATCAACGTCTGGCGCATCGGCGACACCGCTGGCCACGAGCGCGGTCCGATAGTGCTTGATGAGGTCGCGCTCGGCGCTGCGCCGGAGCTCAGTATCGAGGATCGATACGATCGTCTCGGCATGGTCATGCCCTGGCGCGCCGGGAAAGGTGCATTGCCAGTCGAGGAACCCGGGTGATCCGTCGGCCTCGAAGAAAAGATTGCCGCCATGGCAATCGCCATGAAGCAGAACCGATGTTCTGGCATCGTCCAGCGCCCACATCCGTTCCAGCATGACAAGCCCTTGCTCGGGCGACTCGATGACTTTCGCGAGCAGATCGCCGTAAGGACGCTGTTGCACCGCTTCCCAATGCTTCGGACGGAACAGATAGCGCAGATAAGCACGCTGCGGATCCGCCCATTCGCGATAGGCGGCCAGCCGCTCGTCGCCCCAGAAGCGAGCGTGCAATCTAGCTTGGCCTTCGAGGATCGCGGCGACCGTGTCGACGGAAGTTTCGTCGGTAGCATGGCCAAAACGCACATCACGTAGCGTCATATCTTCGAGAATCAGCACGCCCTGTCGCGCGTCCTCGTCGATCCCCGCAAAATGAACCACGGGAATATTGAGCGGAATATCGGCACTGAGTTCCGCATAGAAGCGTGCCTCTTGTATCAGTGCTGCCCATACGCGGCGTCGCATGACGGCATCGAAGCCGCCCTTGACATATACTGACGACGGCAGGTCGACATGACCGGCATGGTCGGCATAATCCAGCGAGAAGCGTGCCGATGTCGATGTCCCGGCCCGCTCTAAATCCCTACGAGCTTCCGCGACGCGCACACCGGGAAAGCGTGTGCCGAGTGCATCCGTGAGCCATTCAGACGTCACTTCGTCGAGCGTCATCGGAAGGTGCATTCTGGTGGTGCTCAGATTCATCCTATTCTCCCGTCGTTTCTGCGTGTTGGACGTTTCGATTGTGTCAGATTCCCGCAACACCCAGCGCATCGAGCACATCGTGATCGTTCGCGGCCGCGATAGCCACTCGGGCGGCGGCGTTGATTGCCTCCACTGGCCCCGATTCCTTGGGCTCGCAGGCCCCCGAGACGAAAGCGTGCACCATCTGTTGACGATGCGAGAGCCAGATAGCATCGAAATCCGGCATCTCCATGCCGTGCGCGGCCGCCGCCGCCGCATAGGTCTTGAGCAATCGGGCCTCCTCGGCGGGGCGGTCTTCTATGTTCAGCCCGCTGACTATAAGCCATGAAACGTCGTGCATCGGCGTACCGGCAAAGCACAGCTGCCAATCCAGGATGCCGGGAGCCCCGTCGGGCGCGAAGTACATATTGCCGCCGTGTGCGTCGCCATGTACGAGCGTTCGTCGCGCTGCGTCGTTGAGCGCCCATAGGCGCTCCAACGCGGCACGCACCAGTCGCGGCTCGGGAATGGCTTCGATTAGCTCCGGCCCATAGGCGCGACCGGTCAATTCCTCCCAATGCTTGTCACGCACAAGATATTTCAGAAACTCGCGTTGGGGCACTTCCCATCCGGCCAGCGAGGGCAGTCGCGCATCGCCGAGCCAGCGCGCGTGCAGCGCGGCGAATTGCTCCAGAAGTCCGGCGACATCGTCTACCGTAAGCTCTCCCCAGAAGCCGAATCGCACATTGCGCGATACCAGATCCTCCAGCATCGTGATGCCCTGCTTTTCTTCGTCTATTGCTGCGAAATAATGGCGGGGAATGGTCGTCGGAACATCATGTGACAGCGCGCTGTAGAAGCGTGCTTCCTGTTGCAGCACCATCCAGTACCGATTGAGTTGCTGCTCGGTAAACCCACCCTTCAGATAGACGACATTCGGTGCATCGTCGCCTTCGCCGCGATTGGCATAGGTTAATTCGAATCGGCACGAGGCTGAAGTGCCGACCCTTTCGCTATTGCGCGAAAACCCCGACACGATCGCCCCGGGGAATTGCCGCGACAAGGCCTTGGAGAACCAATCTGCCGTGAATTCGTCGAAGCTGCGCGGCAGCCGCGCGCTTGTCTCGATCGTCGTCATATTCTCTCCCAGCTCTCTTGAATATATTATGGTCATACCAATTCAATTATGGCAAGAGCCGCTGCACCTTAGCCTAACCGGCCGTCGCTGAATTGGCGAAGACCGACGGCAAACGTGGAGTTGCAAACCGCTCAGCGAAGCGGATGCGAAGGAGGTTATGATGCGGATATGGGAGAATCGTGACGCCTGGGGCATCAACAATCTAGTAATGTCCGAAGTCGACGCGCCCGGTGCGCCGGGAGACGGAGAGATCCGTATCCGGCTGCGCGCCGCCGCCGTCAATTATCGCGATCTCGTCACCGTCACTAACAAGACGCCATTCGGCAAGCTGCCGCAGATCCCATTTTCCGATGGAGCAGGAGAAATTGTCGCCGTCGGTGCTGGTGTAACGAGATTTGTGATCGGCGATCGTGTCTGTCCCAGCTTTTTTCAGGGTTGGATAGAAGGTCCGCCGACGGCGAGAAATCGAGCGGTCTCCCTGGGCTCCGCGTCGCATCCCGGAATATTGCAGGAGGAGATCGTGCTCAACGCAGATTATGCCTCGGCGATTCCTGGACATCTCGACTGGATCGAGGCGGCGACGCTGCCGTGCGCCGGCCTCACCGCATGGCGCGCGCTCGTCGTCGAGGGCGGGATCAAGTCCGGCGACGTCGTGGTGGTGCAGGGGACAGGCGGCGTGTCGATCTTCGCGCTGCAATTCGCCAAGATGCTGGGCGCCGAGGTCATCGCCACATCGAGCAGTGATGCGAAGCTGGCACGGGCGAAAGAACTGGGAGCCGATCATCTCGTCAACTATCGGGAGACCCCCGAATGGGGAAACGCGGTGCTTGATATCACTGGAGGGCGCGGGGCCGACCATATCGTCGAAGTCGGCGGCGCGGGTACTATTAACCAGTCGTTGGCAGCTGCGGCTGTGGGCGGCAATATCTTGGTGATCGGTATATTGGGCGGACGTTCGCAGGAACTGCTGATGCCCGCGATATTCGGCAAGAATCTTCGCATTCTGGGCATTTCCGTGGGCAGTCGTCGGCATTTTGAAGAGATGACATCGGCAATCTCGCGCCACGCCATGCATCCGGTGGTCGACCGGGTGTTTCCGTTCAGCGATGTACCCGAGGCACTGCGCACGATGGAAGGTGCAGGACATTTCGGCAAGCTTGTCGTGGTACTCGACGCATGAGCACGGCGAGGGCGGTGGTTCTGGCGCTGCACGGTCTCGGCCATGATGAGGCAACCGCACGCGCGATGTTCGAACCTGCCTTGTCTCCCGGAATGGTGATGGAGACATTGGCCGGGCGGTTTGAAAGTCCGACGGGCGCTGGTGGCGGCCGCCTATGGTTTCAGGTGGATTTCGCCGATGGCAGGCCCGCTGCCGGACCCCGACTTGATCAGGAAGCGGCGAGCCGCGCCGCGATCATCGAACGTGCGATTGCGATCAGGCGTCGAATTGGCGATACACCGCTTATCCTGCTCGGGTTCGGGCAAGGAGGGGTGGTCGCGCTTACGGCTTTGATTGAAAGGCCCGAACTGTTTACTGCCTGCGGCATAGCCAGCGGCCGCCTGCTCGAACCCGCGATCAAGGCTCTTCCAATTGTTCCGAGGCATTGCGGCAAGCCCGTTTTCTGGGCGCATGGCCGCAATGATCCTATCATTGGTCATGAACTTGCCCAGCAAGGGCAGGCGGCGCTCGGGCGTTATGCGATGACTATAACAGCTTTCGATCATGATGGAGGCCATGAGCTGCCAGATGCTGTCATCGCTTCGTTGCGTATGTGGCTAAGCGATCGCGTCGCGTCAGAGGGCTCGTAGCTGTCGGGCGAAACGCGGCTTGAGACCACGAAGACCGCGATTCCATACGGAATAAAAGACTTGCTGCATGACAATTTTCTTTGTTCGCCAGGTTGGCAAGGTCGTGCACCTCGTCTATGGTAAGTCCAAACAATTAGAGGAGCAGGACTCAGTCATGGATTTTAATTTTCCAGCACAAGACGATCCGCGTCGGATCGAAATCCGGGAGTGGTTCAAGAATCATCCCGCTCCATCCGGAAAACAGATTGCGGAACGGGGCTTGGCCGCGGCCAACTGGCCCGAACCTTGGGGACTGAGCGCCGATCCCGAACTCATGCTCATTATCGAGGAGGAGTTCGCTCGTGCCGGCGTTATCATGCCGGCCGTTTCCAATCCGATCGGTGTGAACCAGTGCGGGCAGTCGCTGCTGACTTGGGGCACGGAGGAGATGCGTCAGGAGCTGTTGCCGCCCACGCTTTCGGGCGAGTATTTATGGTGCATGCTATTCTCCGAGCCATCCGGAGGCTCCGACCTCGGGGCGCTGCGTACGATCGCGCGCCGGGACGGGGACGATTTTGTGATCAACGGTCAGAAAATCTGGAATTCGGCGGCGGACCGCGCGCAGATCGGAGTCGTGGTGGTGCGAACGGATAGCACGGCACCCAAGCATAAAGGGCTGACCCAATTCGTCATCGACATGAACATGCCGGGTATCACCGTGCGTCCGATCGCTGATATGACCGGCGAAGAGAATGAGTATAACGAAGTCTTTTTCGAGGATGTTCGCGTGCCAGCTTCACGCATGCTCGGCAAGGAAGGCGACGGTTGGCAAATCACGATGGAGCAGCTCCAGACCGAGCGCCAGAGCATGACCAAGCCTGGCGCGGTCTGGGGCAGTGGCCCTAGCGCTCGAGAGCTGATGAACGGCCTGATCCAAACCGGTCGCATCAAGGACCCTCTCATCCGCGATGAAGCGGCAGCGCTCTACGTCGAGGGCGAATTGTTGCGTCTTCTCAGCATGCGTCACCTCAGCAACAAGATCAACGGGAAGCCGGCCGGAATCGAAGGCAATGTCGGCAAGATGGTGGCATCGCCGCACGGTCAGAAGATGACCGACCTGGCCAAGCGCAGCCAAGGTGTCGCTGGCATGGTGTATAATAAGGATGTGCTGCCGCTGCCGCCGAAGCACTTCGGCCTGTTCGACAATTGGGATTACGCCTATTGGTTCAGTCCCGCGACGACGCTGGGCGTGGGTACGCAGGAAATCCTGAAAAACACCATAGCGGAACGGGTGCTAGGCTTGCCGCGCGACGTCGATCCGACCGCGCGCGTGCCGTTCAATGAAATCAACAAGCCGAATGTGAAGGCGGCCTGAACTGACGAGGGAGCAGGATATGAATTTCTCTTTGAGCGACGACCATGAGGCGCTACGCGCGTCCGCCCAAAATTTCCTCGACAAAGAAGTCGATCTGTCTTCTTTGCTGGTTCCCGGCGCCACAGTAGCCAAAAGCGGTTACGATGAACTTTGGGAAAAGATCGCCGGCATGGGCTGGCCGGGCCTTATCATTCCTGAGGCTTATGGCGGGCTTGGAATGGATTACATCGACCTCGTCATGATTATCGGCGAGACCGGGCGCACACTCGCGCCGGCGCCGCTGTTCGGTACATTGGCGGGAAGCTGGGCGATTCTGGCGGGCGGGAGCGAGGAGCAGAAGGCCGCCCTATTGGGGTTGGTCGCAGCCGGGGAGACCAAGCTGGCCTTCGCCATCGCCGATAGCGGCGGCAGTTACGAGCCCGGAGCCGACGAGGTAATCGCCAATGCTAGCGGCGGCGAATATATTCTTACCGGCAATCGCTCTTTTGTCGTGGATGCGGCTGCGGCCGACAAGATCATCGTGGCGGCATCGCTTAACGGAGCCCGCCGCTATTTTGTGGTCGATCGCGCTGCCGTCGCCGCGGAACTTCTGGAATGGCGCGATATCACCCGGCAGGTCGCAAGCGTCCGGCTGGAAGGTGCGGCGGCTGAATTGCTGGAGGGCGATGCTGCATCGGTTTGGCCGTTTGTGCGCAACCGTCTGTACCTGCTCCTTGCGGCGGAGAGCGCCGCTGGCACGCAGGCGGCGCTTACCGATGCCGTCGATTATGCGAAACAACGCGTCGCTTTCGGTCGTCCTATTGGCGCATTCCAAGCGATCAAGCACCAACTCGCAGAGATCGCGGGGCAGGCGGAATGTGCTGGAGCGGCCGTGCAATATGCCGCATGGACCCTCAGCGTCGACGACCCGCGCGCCACGCTGGCGGCGACGATGGCCCAAAGCTATGCTAGCGAGGCTTATTGCAATGCGACGTATCGCAACATCCAGGTGTTTGGGGCAATTGGCTTCACTTGGGAGATGAAGAACCACCTCTTCTACAAGCGGGCACGTTGCAATGCGGAACTGCTGGGTTCCCCACGTCAACAGCGCGAGGAAGTGGTCAGTTTCCTCGAGCGCGAAGCGGCCTGAATTCAGGCGGCGGAGCGTGTCGGTGCCGGCACCGGATCGATGCCGAGCGTGTGCAGCGACTGGGCATGCTCCGCCACGAATGCATGAAGCGCCTCGAGGTGTTCGGTCACCTCGCTGGCGGCACCTGCTGAATCGCGGGCGCGCAATTTTTGCACAATGCGCTGACGGACATCGATGAGTTCTTCCATCCAGCCTACGCGATGCTTGAGCAACACTTGAGCTATCACGCCGCTCAATGCAGAAATCATCATGGTGAGAACTTCATTGTGCGCCGCTTGGCTCAATAGCTGATAGAATCGTTGGATGATGATGATGAGAATGTCGTCGGCTATGCCGAGCTGGTGCGCCTCAATCATTTCTTCGATATTGGCATCGAGCGCATCGAACTCGGCCTCGCTGCCACGCTGACAAGCCAACTCCGCAGCCTGTCGCAGCAGCCCGATACGCGTCTCCGTAAGCTGATCGAGGGAAATGGCGCCCAGGAAAATCAAATCGGAGATCGATTGAGTCATTGTAGCAGCATCCCCGGGGCGAACAAATGCGCCTCCGGTGGCTCCTTTGCGAAACTCAAGTAGCCCGCACGCCTCCAGCGCACGCAATGCTTCCCGAACGACAGGCCGTCCGACGCCCATTTGCTCCGCGAGATCTCGCTCGGGAGGCAATTTATCTCCCGGTCTCAATTGTCCGGACGCGAGATCGCGCCGTATCTTGATGGAAATCTCTTCAAACAACCTGTTGCTCATATCCCCGCTTTCATTTGACGAACCTAGATGCCTATCATCATTGGTCCTAGTACGTCTCTTATAAGACTGATGGAAGATGCAATCCCTCATTTTCAGCCGTTTGAAATCATGCCACCGCCTGCCGTATCATAGGCGCACATGCCCACCGTCGGTATAGATGCTCAGACCCGTCAATATAGGATTTCGCCGGCCGAGTGTGATGATCGCGACCATATCTTCCGCGTCCGCTATTTTCCAACTGCCACCGTGCGAGCCTACTTGGCCCAATATTGCGGCGCGCGTCCGGTGCTATGCGATCTGACATCTTCGTATCGAACGCGCCTGACGTGACCGCATTCACCAAGCGGGGGCGCGATGTCGATTGCCAATGTTCGAGCCAGAGCTCCAAGCGCCGCCCTCGACGCGGCCGTCGGCACATGGACGCGCGCTGCCGTAAACCCGGTAACTGCCGTACCCAAACGATGAGAGTTTGCTTGCGATCAAGGTCGTCCACTCATCTCCCTCTCGTTCTGATAACTCCGTTTTCGTAATCTGGCTCCGGTTCGACTTGGATTGCTTGCTGAGATTGACAGCTAAATGGTAAGTCCAATATAGGTAAATGGCTAGAGGATTATCGAAATTGGGTGGAATCATTTCAGGAAGCGAGCGAGAGTCTGTGCCGCACTCATCGATCGATAACATAACTTGCGCTTCTCGGCTCCACAAAGGCGATCAATAACCCTGTGATGAGCTCGCTATTTTTTGCGGCTTTTTATAGGGGAGGCGAGTCTGGCACTCGCATTGGCCGAGCGGCGTGACCCGAGTCAATGCGCCAAGAGCCGCTTAGCGTTCATAGACGCCCCTTAGGCAGGGTAAGGGATATGCTTCACACTCGATATTATCGCACTTCGACGCAAATCAGGCGCAAACTATTGAATTGGGAAAATCGATGCAGAGCATAAATTTATCGGAACTTCCATCGCTGGTTGGTGTCGACCTCGCGCCGTCGAAATGGGTTTCGATCACCCAGGAACAAATCGATCGCTTCGCCGATTTGACCGGGGATGATGAATGGATTCACATTGATCGTGACCGCGCAGCACGGGAATTCGGGGGCACAATCGCCCACGGCTATCATTTGCTTGCGCTGATACCGGCGCTTGGGGCTTCGATCCTTGAAGTCCGGGGCGTCAAAAATGGATTGAACTATGGCATCAATCGTCTTCGTTTCACCAACATGGTGCGCGCCGGCGTTCGCGTTAGGTTGCGCCGCAAATTGCTGTCGGTAGAACCTCAGCGCGGTGGCTGGATGACGACCCATGAATTTATTATCGAAATTGCCGGTGAAGAGCGACCGGCCATGGTGGCAGAGATGTTGTTCCTCCTGTTCGGAGATGATGAAGAACGGTAATGGCGCGACCGCGGCTTCGACCAGTGGATTGCTATTGTTCGCCGCGTTGCGCTTATGAAATGATAGCTTTGCCATTTCTGATGACGGTGACGTCGCGCTCCCGAATTCTTGCTTCAAAAGAAATGATCGGCCCGTCTCGCCACATATCGACCAAGATGGTTTCACCGGGGAATGCCGGCGCTGAAAAGCGCACCTCATGGTGCATCAGCCGATCTGCATCGAAATCGCAATAGGCTTCGAGTATCGCGCGCTGGCAAAAGGCGTAGGTGCATAGTCCGTGCAAAATGGGCTGTGGGAAACCTGCTGCCTGCGCCGCTACCGGATCAACATGCAGAGGGTTGGCGTCTCCCGCCTGACGATAGAGCAGGGCCTGATTGCGTAGCGTCGGTAGTTCTATGGACCTGTCAGGCCTGCGGTCGGGAATTGCGTGGGGCGCAGGTTGTCCCGAGGTCGGGCCACCGAAGCCTCCCTCGGCTCGGCCAAAGGACGTAGTTGTCACCGTCGCCATGGGAGTCGCATCACCGTCGAGCATCAGCACCATTTCCTGACGGAATACGGCGCCCTTGCCGACACCCTTGTCCCAGGCGCCCACGATCTTCGACGTGCCGGAGACGCTTCCTGACAAGGGGATCGGCTTGTGGACGGTAACGGCATGCTCGCCGTGCAATACATGGCGATAATCGATACCGACTCCCCGCATCGCGCCGTGATTGAAGCCCAATGTGACCGCGAAGGTCGGTAGCACGCGTAATGCAGCTTCATAAACATACGGCAACTGGCGCATGTCCAGCGGATCGCCGGGCATGCCGATGCCCAGTGCATAGGTTATGACATCGCGCTCGGTCCAACTATACTGGCAGGTATCGGTAAGCTGAAGAATATCTTCATAAGCGATCACCATGTCGAGGACTCCCCGTCTGTCTTATGGCCGTATCATTGAACTGCGCCAGCTGCCTTATAGGTAGCTATCGTCGCATCATCGATACCAAGTTCGTGAAGCAATTCCACCGTGTGCTCGGCGAGGAAAGGCGCACGCGCTTCTACTCGTGCGGGCGAACCCTCGAGTGTGGCGGGATATCCCAGCAATCGGATTGGACCAAGCTCCGGATCCTGATGGACGAAATGGGCGCGGCTATGCTGCCCTTGGGGATCCTCGAGAAACTCCTCGACCGTATTGATGGGCGCCATCGGCAGGCTATGTTCGTTCGCAGCTTCGATGATTGCGCCGGTAGTCATGGTACGCGCCGGCGCAGCGAACTCAGACCACATTTGCTCAAAGTGCATAGCGCGTTCGGCCATGGTGCAATAGCGGGGGTCTTCGATCAATTCCTCGCGTCCGAATATTCGGCAAGCGGCGGCAAATTGAGCATCGAGTTGAATATGGCCGATGACATAGCCATCGCTCGTCTCCAGCGGATGGTATATATCAACGGGCGGCCGGGTGTCCGCGCCAGGCTCGAGAAAGGTGTGATTGACGATCATTTCCGGCAAGCTGAACGCCGCGAAGGAATCGAGCAGTGATACTGAAATGCGCTGGCCGCCACCGCCTGCGCGTTCGCGTTGCAACAGGGCGGCAAGTATCGCATTCGTAGCGGACATCGACGCAGTCTTGTCGACGATTATGTTGCGTACCGGCACAGGTTTGCCGGCCGTCCCGGCCACCCTCATGATCCCGGTCAATCCTTGGATGACATGGTCATAAGCTGCGCGGTCAGCGTAAGGACCGCTGGTCCCGAACCCAGATATGGAGACGAAGATAAGACCCGGATTCTCTGCCTTGAGACTCTCATAGCCAAGGCCCAGGCGGTCCATCACGCCCGGTCGGAAGTTCTCTATAACGACATCGGCGTTTGCCGCCAGCGCCCGCGCGATGCCGATCGCTTCGGATGATTTCAGGTTGAGGCCAATGCTCTTCTTGTTGCGATTGACGTGCAGGAACAGCGCTCCGATACCCTTGTGCTCCGGTCGAACGTAGCGCATCGGATCACCGCCGATGGCTTCGACCTTGATGACTTCGGCTCCAAGGTCGGCGAGCATTTGGCCTGCGAAAGGGCCGGAAACCATCGTGCAAAATTCGATCACCCTGATGCCTTCGCAAGGGCGTTTTATATTGTCATCCGCCATCGTTCATCCTCATTTGTCGTTATCGTGGTTCAAATGCTTCAGTTGGGTCGCGCCGGCGTTGGAAAGCGGGCGGCAAAACATGTGTTCCGTGCGCTCCTGTCCTCGAAGCACTCCTTGCGAAGGCGTCGCGTGACACGTTGCCCTGCATTCCAGCTCGCGCTGGTTGCCAGCGCCTATTCTTGCATGAATCTGCTTCAAGCCGTGTATCACAGGTCGATCGCATAGACCCGCGCCGCAGTGCCACTGAAGAGCGCAGTTCGCTCGTCGGCGGAATAGTTGCGTGTTAAATGCTTGAACGCGTTCCACAACACGACATAGGGCGATGACATCTGGTCGACAGGAAAATTGCTCTCGAACATGGCGCGTTCGGGGCCAAACGCTTCGATAGCCGTTTCGATATAAGGCCGCCATGTCACCGCGAGTTCTTCACCCGATGGCGGTGCTGACCATTCGCGGAAATCAAAGCCGAGCGTCTTCATGCCCAGACCTCCGAGCTTGACTACGACGTTGCGATGGCGAGCGACCTCCAACAGCCCCTTTCTCCACGCCGCGAACCCTTCCTCGCGTTGTCCGGCATAAGGGCCGAAGCCGGGGGGATCCCCGAGATGATCCAACACCAAGCTGACATCGGGATTTTCTCCCGCGAATTTCGCTGCATCGGACAGCTGATGATGGTAAAGCCATAAATCCAGTACCAGCCCCAGTTCCGCGACATGCCGAACTCCGCGGCCCACCGGAGCGCCGAGAAGCAGTCCGGGCGGCGGCGTGCGGGCGGTGGTACATTTTTCAGGACGCGGATTCCGATGTGTGGAAAAGCGAACGCCTTTGAAGCGTCCGCGTCCTGCCGCGATGTGTGCCTCCAAAAGTGCGCGCGCGTCATCACCATCGGCGAGATCGACACGACTTATGATTCCAGCATTGAGTCGAGACTTCGGGAAAAGTTGATCCGCCTTATCGCCGATAGCGGCCGCAAACTCGGTCTCCCCGACGGGCCGGAAGGCTTTGGGCCCGGAAGTGCGGTAGTTCTCCGAGCACTCGACGCATATTGTCGCGATGACATTATGACCAGTGTTGATATCGGTCCAAAACTCGTCGAGAAGATATTGCGCACGGGGCGCGCGCCATAGATGATGATGCGGGTCGATGATTGGCAGCTCGGGCTCGATGGCGGTTTCTTTGCTCTTTGCAAGCCAGATCGAATCTGCGGCGGGCAGGTGGTTGCGTTGGATGTCGGCAATCACATTCACGCCCCGTTCTCTCCTATCTTGCGACTCTTGTTATCCGGAGCCTTGCATGCGGTAGAACAATTAGCCCATTGATGCCGAATGGCAATACCAATACGGGCAACGCGCACGTTTACGGAGGTTGACGGCACGGCCGTGCCACATTCTCTCTATCCGAAGCCGGGGGGGTTTCAAGACAAGTGGGTTGACTGGAAGAGGATTGGTATTACCTATCGTCCATGTTCTACGCGTTGTGCGCGAGATGGGCTGAGGAGCAAAAAATGGCGATAAGCGACATCCGCTTTAAGCGACTAGGGTATGTTGCGCTGAACGTGACGGATTTGGGGGACTCGCGACACTTTTATGAAGAGATCGTTGGTCTCACTGGCGATAATGAAGCATCTGGCAATGTCGCTTTCTTGCGTTGCAGCGGCAAGCACCATGATCTTGCGCTTTACCAAGCCGCCAATCCCGGTCTGAAGCGTCTCGGCTGGGAGATGGAAAGCGCCAACGCGCTGCACGCAGTGCGCGAACATCTCAACTCGATTGGCATCGCGACTGTGGCGGTCAGCGCTGGTGAGGCTGCAGAACTCGGCCTCGGCGAAGCGTTTCGCGCCACCGAGCCAACTACTGGTGCCACCTTCGAATTCTATGCGGACATGAACGATGCTGCACGCCCCTTTACGGTCACGCACACAAAGATAGCACGGTTAGGGCATGTCGTCCTCAACAGCGCCAATCGCGAGAAAACCGAAGAGTTTCTGCTCAACGACCTTAACTTCAGGGCGTCAGACAGGATCGAAGGTATGGTGACATTCCTGCGCTGCTTCCCCAATCCTTATCATCATAGCCTAGGTGTCGGTCGAGGCGAGGTGCCGGGTTTCCATCACATCAACTTCATGACAACCGAACTTGATGACATCGGGAAAGGGCTCAACCGTCTGAAGCGCAATGAGGTGCCCATCGTGTTTGGACCCGGCAAGCATCCGCCCTCGGAATCTGTCTTCCTCTATTTTCTCGATCCGGATGGCATGACCGTGGAATATAGCTATGGCATGGAGGAATTTCCCGAAGATGCTCCGCGCGAACCGCGCGCTATGCCGGCTGGAATAGAGTCGGTCGACTATTGGGATGGTCGCCCGGAACCGGGGATGGCCAAGATCGGCGAAATCGAACGAATTGGCTGATAAGTGACGTTCAAGCTGGTTCCCGCTTGCCGTCGTTCAAAGCGGCGCTCGTCGGATGCTATCGGCGAATTAGCCTGACACGCGAAAATTGATCCCAACGAGATCAAACCGGAGTTGCATTACCATGAAAATCCTCGTCCCCGTGAAACGGGTGCTCGATTACAACGTCAAGCCGCGGGTCAAGTCCGACGGCACCGGCGTCGATCTCGCCAATGTCAAAATGTCGATGAACCCGTTCGACGAGATCGGCATCGAGGAAGCGATCCGCCTGAAGGAAAAGGGCGTCGCGACCGAGATTATCGCTGTGTCCGTCGGCCCGGCAAAGGCGGCCGAAACGCTCCGCACCGCGCTCGCGATGGGGGCCGACCGTGCGATCCTGGTGCAGACCGACGATGACGTCGAACCGCTCGCGCTCGCAAAGATCTTCAAGGCGATTGCCGATGCCGAACAGCCCGGCCTTGTCATCCTCGGCAAGCAGGCGATCGACGGCGACAACAACCAGACCGGCCAGATGCTCGCCGCAATGACCGGCTGGGCGCAGGGCACCTTCGCCAGTGCGGTCAATGTCGATGGCGACAGCGTGAGCGTCACCCGCGAAGTCGATGGCGGCCTCGAAACGGTGAAGCTGAAGCTTCCCGCGATCGTCACCACCGACCTTCGTTTGAACGAGCCGCGCTATGCCTCGCTGCCGAACATCATGAAGGCAAAGTCGAAGCCGCTCGATACCAAGACCCCCGCCGATTACGGCGTCGACACGACCCCGCGCGTCAAGACGGTCAAGGTTTCCGAACCCCCCGTGCGTTCGGCCGGCGTCAAGGTCGCCGATGTCGATGAACTGGTCGCCAAGCTGAAAGCGATTGGCGTCCACAGCTGAATCTATCCCCCGTTCGTGTCGAGCGAAGTCGAGACACCCATCGAGAGTACGCCAAGCCGAGGGGCATCTCGACTTCGCTCGATGCGAACGGGAAGGGAAGAAGGAACGTAAGAGATGAAAACTCTGGTTTGGGTCGAACATGATGGCACGGCCGTCAAGGACGCCACGCTCGCCGCGGTGACCGCCGCGTCGAAACTCGGTGAAGTCCATCTGCTTGTCGCCGGCGCCGGCGTCGATGGCGTCGCCAAGGCCGCGTCGGAAATCGCCGGCGTGGGCAAGGTGCATGTCGCCGACAACGCCGCTTTCGGTCACAATTTGCCCGAAAATATTGCGCCGCTCGTCGCCGATCTGATGGCCTCGCACGACGCGTTCGTCGCGCCGGCGACGACCACCGGCAAAAATATCGCGCCGCGCGTCGCCGCGCTGCTCGACGTGATGCAGATTTCGGAAATCCTGTCGGTCGAAGGGCCCAAGACCTTCACGCGTCCGATCTATGCCGGCAACGCGATCGCCACCGTCGAATCGAGCGATGCAAAGCTCGTCCTCACCATTCGCGGCACCGCCTTTGAAAAGGCGGCGACGTCGGGCGGTTCGGGCGTGATCGAAGCGGTCAGCGCGGGCGGCGACGCCGGTATTTCCAGCTTCGTCGGCGCCGAAATCGCCAAGCAGGATCGTCCTGAGTTGACCTCAGCAAAGATCATCGTGTCGGGTGGCCGCGCGCTGGGTTCTTCCGAGAAATATCAGGAAGTCATCGTGCCGCTCGCCGACAAGCTCGGCGCCGCGCTCGGCGCGTCGCGCGCCGCGGTCGATGCGGGCTATGTCCCCAACGACTATCAGGTCGGCCAGACCGGCAAGATCGTCGCTCCGCAGGTTTACTTCGCGATCGGCATCTCGGGCGCGATCCAGCATCTTGCGGGCATGAAGGATTCAAAGACGATCGTCGCGATCAACAAGGATGAAGACGCCCCGATCTTCCAGGTCGCGGACTTCGGCCTCGTCGCCGATCTGTTCATTGCCGTGCCCGAATTGACCGGCAATATCTGAGCGACGGGCTTCCGGCATGATCGATCAAGGCTTGTCAGGACATCACGATGACAGATAGATACCCGTTCGCTGAGATTGGCGGTCTTCCCACCGACCTTCGGGAGCGTATTCTGAGAATGCAGGAAAAGAGCGGCTTCATTCCGAACGTCATAAGGACGCTCGCGCGCCGGCCCTCGGAGCTTTTGGCCTTTCTGGATTATCACGACGCCCTGATGTTGCGCGAAGGCGGCCTCACCCGCGGTGAGAAGGAGATGATCGTAGTTGCCACGTCCAACGCTAACGGATGCATCTACTGCGTCGTTGCCCATGGCGCACTGCTGCGGATCTACGAGAAGAACAGTCTGCTCGCAGACCAGGTTGCGGTGAATTATCGACGGGCGAATATCACCAAACGGCAGCGTCGGATGATCGACTTCGCCATGAAGGTCTGCCTGACGCCGGCGGAAGTGGGGGATGACGATTTCCCATCGCTCTACGAGGTCGGTTTCGACGACGAGGACATTTGGGACATAGGCGCAATCGTCGGTTTGTTCGGTATGTCAAATCGGATGGTCAACGTCACCGGCATGCGGGCGAACGAGGAGTATTTCATGCTCGGCCGCCTGCCACGCGCTGAAGCGCCCGCCGTGGAATCCGTGTGACGGACGGGATGCGATGAGGGGCTTCGGGGCGTGAACGTTTCGATAATTTGACGCGGTCCAGGCTAGGGCATCTCGATGTGCGCGAGCTCAATCACGTCCGGTCCGCTGAATTCGCGAATTCGCATTGCCACCACGCTGGCGGAAGGACCGAATGGCAAATTCGAGAATGCTATGACCTAAGATATTCATCGTGTTTTTCTCGCGCCGTTGCCCGCGAATTTTAGCTTGCCTCCAATGGTAAGACATATGCTACAAGCTTTGTCTGACCACGTTGTCATTGGCTTATGGCAAATGCGCGCTCGATAACGGTGAAGCTGGAGATGCGGATGGGACAATTCATACAGACCGAGCGGGAAGGCAACATTCTGCTGATCACGCTTGATCGTCCCGAAGTGCTGAACGCTCTCCACGCCGCTGCTTGCCATGAATTGTCAGCAGTGTTCGACGAATTCGCGGAGGATGAAGACCTCTGGATTGCCATCATCACCGGCGCGGGCAAGGCCTTCTGTGCGGGGCATGATTTGGTCGATGGCTTCTTCGACCCGATGCCTGAAACGGGCTGGGCAGGGCTGTCGCGACGGCACGATCTGTTCAAACCGATGATCTGCGCCGTGAATGGTCTTGCGATGGGCGGGGGCTGGGAAATTGCGATGGCCTGCGACGTGGTGGTTGCCGACGAACACGCATCCTTTGCCTTGCCCGAACCCCGAGTAGGGTTCGCAGCCTTGGGCGGCGGCGCTGCGGGCTTGGTCAGGCGCATGCCGTGGCACGCCGCGATGGGATTATTGCTTACAGGCGACCGAATTGATGCCGCGACAGCCCATCGCCACGGTATGGTGACGGAAGTCGCGCCGTCTGGAAAGCTGCTTGATGTTGCCCGGCGTTATGCGGCCTCGATGCTCCGGTGCTCGCCGCTGGCCCTACGCGCCACCAAACGGGTGGCGCTCGCAGCACTTGAGCCGCTGGCGACCCGGGCAATCATTGAAGCGTTGTCGCTCGAACTCGCTGATGAACTGACCACGCTCGAGGATACGCGAGAAGGTATTGAAGCCTTCAAAGAAAAGCGCGCGCCCGTCTGGGCGGGACGCTGACACATACCGATAAACCATAGCAACAGGGAGCGAGAAAGTTGGCGGAACTTGCTGGTAAGGTCGCGGTAGTGACCGGCGGTGCACGGGGGATAGGTCGTGCGACGGCGTTGCGGTTGGCACAAGCCGGCGCGGACGTGGCGATACTCGATCTCGATCTGGATGGGGCGGCCGCGTTCGGAGAGGCATTGACGGCAGCGAGCGTCGTCGGCGAGATCGAGGCCGTCGGACGTCGCGGTCTGGGCGTCGAGGCCGATCTTACCAATGAACTATCGGTCAAAAGCGCCTTCGATCAAGTCGTCGCGAAGCTGGGGCCCGTCGATATCCTTGTCAATGTTGCGGGGGGCGCGATCACACCGATCGACATCAGCATTCCGTCGAGCATGACGGTCGGCGACATCCGCAGGAATTTCGACGTCAATTATCTGACCGCGGTGCTCTGCTCGCAGGCCGTAATCCCTTACATGGTTGCGCGGAAAAGCGGTACGATCATCAATACATCGACGGTCGGGGCGACAATGATCGCTGCGGGCGGGCGACTCTCACATTATGGGTCATCCAAAGCAGCGGTCGCTCATCTGACACGCGATCTGGCGGCCGAACTGGGCGAGCATGGCATCCGCGTCAACGCGGTCGCGCCGGGATTAATCGCGACCGCACGGGTTAAGGCCCAAGCTGCTGAACGCAACCTTGCCTCCCCGTCGGATGCGGCCATGATCCCGCTTCGCCGCCTGGGAGAGCCCGAGGATATCGCCGGCGTCGTCGAATTCCTCGCCGGCGACGCCGCGCGATATATCACGGGGCAAATAGTGTCTGTGTGCGGTGGGCTGTGCATGGTCCCGAACTGATCGACGATAAGGGAGAAGTCGATGGATCTGGAATTGGCGGGGCGCCGCGCCTTGGTTACGGGCGCGTCCAAAGGGATCGGGTTGGCGACTGCACTGGCACTCGCTGATGAAGGGTGCGATCTGGTTCTGGTGGCGCGTTCGTCCGACGCACTGAACGCGGCCGTGAAGACTGTGGGATCTCGCGCGCGGCGCGACGTCATGATGCTGCCCGCTGACCTTTCGCAGACGTCTGAGGTGGAACATGTCGCGGCAAGGGCAGGTGCGATTGATATATTGGTCAACAACGCCGGGGCGATCCCGCCTGGCGGATTGGCGGAAATCGACGACGCTCGATGGCGTGCGGCATGGGATCTCAAGGTCTTCGGCTATATCAGCCTCGCCCGTTTGCTTTATCCAACCTTGAAGGTACGGCGTGGTGTGATCGTCAACGTCATTGGCTCGGCTGGCGAACGCTTCCCATCCGATTATATCGCGGGCGCCAGCGGCAATGCCGCGCTGATGGCCTTCACCCGCGCGCTTGGCCGATCCGCGCCAAAGGACGGCATGCGCGTCGTCGGCATCAATCCTGGGCCTGTGGGGACGGACCGGCTGAGGATGCTGATGCGGACGCAGGCGGAGCGCGAACTTGGCGATGGCGATCGCTGGCCGGAATTGGTGAAGGGAATGCCATTCGGACGGTTCGCTCATCCGGAAGAGATCGCCAGTGCTGTCGCTTTCCTCGCGTCGCCGCGCTCCGGATATACATCCGGGACTATCCTCACCGTCGATGGCGGTCAGCCATGACGATCCGGGCGGGCTTTATTGGCTTGGGGAACATCGGGGCGCCGATGGCAGAACGCGTCGCACGCCGCGGTCTGCCGCTCGTGGTGTGGAACCGGAGCGCGGAGAAGTTGGCCCCTCTGGTTGCACTTGGAGCGGCCGTGGCTTCGTCTCCCGCCGATGTGGCGGCACGCTGTGACGTCGTCTGCTTATGCGTCGATAGTGCTGCGGCGGTCGAGGCGATCATATTAGGACCCGGCGGCGTGACCGAGGCGGCAATGCGACCGAGGCTGATCGTTGATCATTCGACTATCCACCCTCAAAAGACGCGTGATCTCGCGGCGCTGGTGAAGGACAAGAGCGGTATTGCCTGGCTCGACGCGCCGGTTTCGGGCGGGCCGGTCGGAGCGCTTGCCGGCACGCTTGCAGTCATGGCTGGCGGCAATCCCGCCGATCTTGATCTTGCGCGGCCGATCCTCGAGTGTTTTGCCGACCGTGTGACCTTGATGGGCCCGGTGGGCGCCGGGCAGGCAACCAAAGCGTGCAATCAGATCATCAATTTCGGTACGATCGCCAGCATCGCCGAAGCGCTCGCTTTCGGTCAACGATTTGGTCTCGATATCGCCAGCCTGCCGCGAGCCCTATCGGGCGGCTTCGCCGATTCCAACATGCTACGCGAATATGGTCGCGCGTCCGAAGCAGGCGAAAATGA
The DNA here is from genome assembly GCF_002277025.1 of Sphingopyxis sp. GW247-27LB. Classification (GTDB taxonomy): domain Bacteria; phylum Pseudomonadota; class Alphaproteobacteria; order Sphingomonadales; family Sphingomonadaceae; genus Sphingopyxis. The sequence continues at coordinate 27,764 of NZ_NIWD01000005.1, read as the reverse complement.
CAATATAACCCTCCTTATCAACGGACTGGTCGATCTGTTCGGCGGGCGGGTCGATTCCGCAATGGCCGGACGGCTCGATATTCTGATGAAAGATCTTGCCATAATAACGGACGTTGCGCGGCAAAGCGGCAGCCCGGCAATGGTGACAAGCCTCGTTGATAGTCTGTTTCGGTTGATCCAGTTCCAGACCAAGGAGACAGGGAACCCATGACCGTTATAGCCGGTGAAGTGCTGCATTCGTGGCAGCATGCATTTCACGAACAGGATGTCGACGCGCTCGTCGACCTTTACACCGCCGAAGCCTTGTTCCTTGGATCACAGCCGACCCTGCTGCGGGGAAGCGAGGGAATTCACGACTATTTCACAGCAGTATTCGCATCAGGCGAATTGCGCGTGACGTTCGAGAATCTGGAAGTGGAGCATGTCGCCGATGATGTATTCATTCTGGCTGTTCGCGCAATTTTTTCCAGTCCATCGCGCGGCGAGCTCGAGATGCGCCTGACCCAGACCCTCCTCTTGCGCAATGGGCGATGGCGTATCGCCTGCCACCACGTTTCACCCGCCGGATGATAATCCTCTGGCGAAAGGCAATACCAATGGCTATGGTCCTTCCATTCTTGGCGTCTACATCGTGCAAAGCGCGAGTTCGTCCGGAAGCAATTGAGAGGGTTACCAGCCAAATGACAAGAAAGTGCACGGTATCGACGCGCCGTACGGGGCATATGTGCCTGCACCACGGCGTTTCGGGTCATCGTTGAACGATGGATGCCATCGTCACCAAATCCTCCGCCGACGAGATCTCCGTGACCCAGTCCAGCGCCCGCGGCTGGTATGTCGTATCTCTGCTCTGTCTGCTGTTCATATTCTCGTTCGTGGATCGCCTGATCCTGAGCTTGCTCACGGCCGGAATCGGGCAAGACCTGAATGTCAGCGACACCCAACTAGGCCTGCTGATCGGTACAAGTTTCGCCGTGGTCTATTCATTGGCTGGCATCCCGCTTGCCCATTTCCTTGATCGCACCAATCGGAAGCGCATTCTCGTCGCGGGGGTTGTGCTGTGGAGCGGCATGACCATTGCATCCGGTTTTGCCAGCAGCTTTGGAATGCTTGCGGTGTTTCGTGCCGGAGTTGCCTTGGGCGAAGCGGTTCTGACGCCGGCGGCGGTCTCGTTGATCGCCGATATGTTCCCGCGCGAGAAGCGCGTTCTGCCGACGGCTGTTTATGCGGCGATGAGTTCTCTGATGGGTGTGGGGGGTCTCATCATCGGAGCGGCCGCCCTGCAACTCGCCGAGTCCGTTTCGCCCAGCGTGGGTCTGGCGCCCTGGCGCATCGTGTTGGTGATAGCTGGCTTGCCTGCGCTGGTGCTGGCTATCTTGTTTGCCCTGACAGTACGGGAACCGGTGCGCGGCCGTTTCGACGGCCCCGTCGCCGTGCGCATGGAGGACTCCGGCTTCGGAGCGTTTCTGTCATATCTGCGTTCGAACGCAGCCTTTTACCTGCCCTTTTATCTCGGAACAGCGCTAGTCGTTACCTATCTTTTCGGGATCATGACCTGGACCCCGACGTTGCTAATCCGTGGTCACGAGGCAGACGCGGCGTCCGCCGGATACAGTTTCGGGTTGGTCGGTATGAGCTTCGGGCTGCTTGGCGCCATCTTCTGGCCTCGGCTGGTAGTTGTTCTGGGCCGCCGTGGCTGGCGCGACCCGATAATCCTAGGGTTGGTCCTTGGCTGCCTGGTCGGCGCACCAGTCATGACGCTTGCGCCTGCCATGCCCTCGGAAGCGTTGCTGCTCGGCGGAATGGGAGTCGTTGTCTTCATGGGGGCGAGCATTGCTTCATTGCTGCCTATCGCGATCCAGACCTATGGTCCTCCCCACTTGCGCGCGCGGTTGATGTCGTTCGTGATGCTGTCACAAAGCTTGATCGGATATGGCTTGGGGCCGCCGCTCATTGCCAAGATTGCAGGGCGATGGGAAGGCGACGGAATGGCATTCGGCTACGCGTTACTGATAGCCGGGTTGGCGATGACCCCAGCGGCAGGACTCTGCTATTTTTTCGCCCGCCGAGGACTTGCTCGTGCACCGCTTCCCTGACCACCTTTCATCGCTTGAAGGATCCCTGTTCTTAAGCTTTTGCCGGAGAAGAAAATGACCCGATTGACCGACGACGCCGCCACCTTCCTATCGGTTGATGGCGCGCCTCTGGAGGAGGCCGACGTGTCGCCGGCGGAACGCGTCGTACAGCGATTCTTCCTCGCCGCGTTGGCCAAGGACGCTCTGGCGACGATGGCACTCTACACCGCCGATAGTGTGATCGAGATACCATTCAACGAATCCGGACGGACGGAGGAAGGGGCGTATCGCCGCTATGCCGGGCTGGCCGAAATTACCCTGTTCACGGAACAGTCGCACGCTGCCGAGGGCGAAATGGGCGCGTCGGATATCGAACTTCATAGGGTCGAGGGCGGAAACACCATATTCGTCGAGAGCCGCGGCCACATCGTGATGTCTTCGGGCCGTGAGTATCGCAACCGCTATGTTTTCCGTTTCGATATTGAAGGTGGCACGATCCGCCGACTGCGCGAATATTATAACCCCGTCACCTCGGGTCTCGCCTTCGGCCGCAAGATCGGACCCGCTTGATGGCGACTGGAAAAGGGTTGACCGGCGGACCGATCAGGATCCGACGGACGCCAATCCCCTAAGCACGATCAGGAGCGAGACTTTTGGAACAGCAATATGATGTCGTGATTGCCGGTGCAGGCCCCGTCGGTCTGACGCTGGCGATCGACCTGGGGCGTCGGGGCGTGAAGTGCCTGATCGTAGAGCGGGAGTCGACCACGGGGCCTTGGCCCAAGATGGATCGCTCCAACGCGCGGACAATGGAAATCTACCGGCGGATGGGCCTCGCCGATCGGATCAGGGCGCTCGGCTATCCGGCGGATGCGGCAATGAATGTCTTCATCGTGACGCGCTTGTGCGATCCTCCGCTAGCCGTCTTGCACTATCCCTCTGTGGCGGAGTGCCGCGACGCCGGCGCGTCACATAGGGGCATCGGCGAACCGTTGGAACCCTACCAACTGGTCTCTCAAAACAAGCTCGAGCCGCTGCTGAAGGAAGTGGCTGAAGAAACCCCCAACGTCACCGTGCGCTATGCCTGCGCGCTGGATGGATTTACGCAGGATTGCGACGGCGTGGCCGTGACGCTTGCACCGGCTAATGGTGCGAAGGAATATGCGCGCGCCGCCTATCTCGTCGGATGCGATGGCGGAAGCAGCCTAGTGCGCAAGGCGCTCGGCATCAAGCTTGAGGGTGTGGGCGGAATTCGCCAGATGCGGCAGATATGTTTCCGGTCGGACGATCTGTATGACAAGATCCCAATGGGCAAGGGGCGACATTATTACGTCGCCGATGCGGCGGGATCGGTCTTTATCGCGCAGGGCGACCGAAAGGAGTTCACGCTCAACGCCGATCTGCCGGAGGACGCCGATTTTGAGCAGGAAATCCGTGATCGCGCAGGTTTTCCGTTCGAATTCGAGCTTCTCAACGTGGGGACATGGCGGCTGCATCTGCTGGTAGCGGAACGCTACGGCGAAGGCAGAGTGTTCCTTGCGGGCGACGCCGCGCATCTCGTCATCCCGACCGGCGGGTTGGGCATGAACAGCGGCATTGGCGACGCCATCGACCTGTCATGGAAACTCGCCGGAGCGGTCCAGGGCTGGGGTGGGCCGGAGCTGTTGGAAAGCTACGAGCAGGAGCGCCGCCCGGTCGGGCTGCGCAACCGTGATGCCTCCGGTTGGGCGGCAGAGGGTATGGGTTTTTGGCGCCGCGCGGTGCGGCCTGAAATCCGCGATGATACACCCGAAGGCGAGGCTGTACGCGCCGAGGTGACAGCGCTGGCGTTGCAGCATCATCGCCGCGTGCACGACATGATCGGGGTCGAATTCGGCTATTCCTACGCCGGGTCGCCGTTGATCGCCGAGGAAGCCGGCAATGTCGCCGAATGGCAGACCACCATCTATGAACCGCATACGCGTCCGGGAATTCGCATCCCTCACATCTGGCTCAAGGACGGCCGCGCGATGCAAGACGTATTGAGTCAGGATTTCACCTTGGTTGATTTGACCAATGGAGCCGATACAGCAGCGATCGAAGCGGCTTTCGCTGTTATCGGCGCACCGTTGGAGGTTGTTCGGCTCGACGAACCGCATGTGCGCGAAGTCTATGAATGCTCGTTGCTCTTGTTGCGGCCGGACCTGCATATAGCATGGCGAGGCGATGCTCCGCCGGACGATGCGGCCGCACTGGCCACGCGAGTGACTGGACACGGCAGTCGCGCGATTGCGGTCGCTGCCTAAGGCAAAATGAGGGAGTAATCATGCGGTTTGCGCGATATCGGACCGGCAATGGAGAAGGTATCGCGGTCGCCGATGCTGGCGATGATACATGGGCTGCTCTCAACGAGAAGGATCCCGGCTATCTGGGATCGATTGAGACATTCATCGCCGCTGGTGGGGATTGGACGGCAGTTGCGCAGGCGATCACGCGCTGGGTTGGCAGGATGGACATCGCGGAAGCACCGTTGCTGCCTCCCTTGGCAAATCCTTCGAAAATCATCTGCATTGGCCTTAACTATAGCGACCATGCCCGTGAAACGGGCATGGTGGTGCCAGACTATCCAACCGTCTTTGCGCGGTTTTCTTCCAGCTTGATTGGCCATGGGTCACCGATTATTCGCCCTCGTGCCTCGAACCAGCTCGATTTCGAGGGCGAGTTGGCGGCCGTGATAGGCCGGGCAAGGGCGAGATATCGCACCTGATCACGCTCTCGACCATCTCGCGGGCTATTCGGTATTTAATGACGCCAGCGTGCGCGACTTTCAGCGCCGCACGTCGCAATGGACGATGGGCAAGAATTTCGATTCCACAGGGGCTTTTGGACCGTCGTTCGTTCCGGCCTCGGTCCTGCCCCCCGGCTGTCGCGGATTGCGCATCCGGACAATCCTCAACGGCGTTGCGGTACAAGACGCCAATACGGCTGATATGATCTTCGACGTCGCTACGTTGGTTTCGACGATAAGCCAGGTGATGACACTCAACGTCGGCGACGTCATTGTCACTGGCACACCGTCCGGCGTCGGCGCCGCGCGAACGCCGCCGCTTTGGATGAAGCCGGGCGATGTTTGTGAGGTCGAGGTCGAGGGTATCGGTCTGTTGCGCAACCCGATTATCGGGCAGGACTGAATGAAGCAACGGACGTGACCTCGGTGACGCTATGAGACTGAGACCCCTGGATTTTCTCGCGCTTGCAAAGGCACAGACGAAAACATTCGAAGAAAGTCGAGGGACCGCTAACAGGTCGCCAAGTGTTGGAGGTTTCAGGGCTATTTGCCCGTCTATGGCCAGTGGAGCGCGTATGCCATCGCTTGATCTTGAAACAGGCCGGTCATCAGAAATCTACGACTATTTGCGGAGGCGTTTGTGCATAGCGAGTAGCTAGTGCGTCGCGGTGAGCGATTGAAACGGGGTCCGCGGTGCGCGGGATCACGAGTTCCTTTTCGAGTGCGAAGCCGTCGCTCAAGGGAAGCTGCAGTCCGTCGATCACTGCCCGCTTGGCCGAAACCAGCGCGGGCCGATAGTGGCGCGCAACCCGTCGTGTCCATTCAAGCGCCGCTTCCCGGAAATCGGCAGTCGGCAACACGGCCTGCACAAGCCCGATCTGCAGCGCTTCTGCGGCATCGATCTTACGGCAGCTTAGGATGATATCGAGTGCGCGTCCGGCTCCGATCAGTCTGGGCAGGCGCTGGGTCCCTCCCGCGCCAGGGATTTGGCCGACGGCCACTTCAGGAAGGCCGAAACTGGCGATGGTCGACGCAATTCGCAATGTGCAGGCAAGCGCAAGTTCGGTCCCGCCGCCCCAGGCCTGGCCGTCGATGGCGGCAATGACCGGTTGCGGCAGATCCTCCAGTAACTGCGGCGTGGTTCGCCAGGCTGAACGTTCGCCTTCGACGGGCTCACCGCGTGCGGCTTTGGCGAGGTCGTCAAGTTCGGCGTGTGCAACAAAATAGCCGGGCAGCGCGCTTTCGATCAGGATCACCGAGATGTCATCGCGGTCGCCAAGTGGCGTAAGCAGCGCCGCCAGTTCGCCCAGCGCTGCAAAGCTCATGAAATTACGCGGAGGCCTCAGAAATGTGGCGATCGCGATGTTTCCATCCTGCCGCAGGGTCCAATTTGTCATCGTTCGTCGCCCTCGCTGCCATTGGTTTCTTATGCGTTGCGTGCCATGAGGCCGCCATCCACTGGAATAACGGCGCCGGTCGTGTAGGACGCGCCGGGGAGGCAGAGGCTGAGGGTCATTTGTGCCACCTCCTCCGGGCGGCCATAACGGCGCAGCGCGGTCCGACGATTTGCGAAGATTTTCTTGTCCTGCTCGGTGGCGAAGGCCGTCATCGGCGTGTCGATGGGGCCGGGGCAGATCGCGTTGACGAGGATACCGTCCTTGCCGAGATCGACCGCAAGCGCTCGGGTAAGGCCCGCCACACCCGCCTTGGTTGCGACATAGGCGCTGTCCAGCGGCGTCGCGCCCAACGCCTCGGTGGATGCGATATTGACCACTCGCGGCGCGCGCGACTGACGCAGCCAAGGCAGGGCAGCGCGAACGATACGTTGCTGGGCCGACAAATTGACGGCGAGCATACGGTCCCAGAACGCGTCATAGCCTTCATCATCGATGGCCATGAAACCTGCGATGCCCGCATTGTTGATGACGATGTCGATACCGCCGTACCGGCCGGCGACGGCTGTTACGACCTCTCGAATTGCGGAGCCGTCACCGACATCGAGAGTCCAGCCGTCCGCCGAGCCGCCGTCGTTCCGGATCGCTGCCACGACCTGGTCGATCCCCTGGGTATCGCGGTCGATCACGGCTACGCTTGCTCCTTCTGAGGCAAAGAGCCGGGCAGTGGCTGCACCCATGCCGTTCGCAGCGCCGGTGACAAGTGCCACCATACCCCTGACTGACCGCAATGCCGGATCGATGTTCATGCTGGATTGCTCATTTTTGCTGGAGGGAGGCGCAACGTATCTACCGACCGTCGTCACGGCGCCATCACGTCCGCGAGCCGTGCACGGGTCACCGGATAGCCGGCGTCCTCCGGGATGCACAGCCATTGCTCGCCGTCGACGTCGCGTATCTGGGGCGATATCGTCTGCTGCCGCACCGTGGCTAGATGCGTGAGTGCGTCGTCGAACCGCGAATAAGCCGCCAGTCGTTCGAGATTGCGCATCGTCGGAAAGATAATCCGGTGATCACCAGCCGCGGCGCCGTCGATCGCTTGGCGCGCGGTCAGCCAGCGATGGCGCGACGCTTCGTCGGTGTCGACTTCAATTTCGCGCAGCTCGCCGCCCGCTATCCGGGCGATATAAAAGCGCGTATCGAAACGACGATGCTCGCCCAGATTGGGACACCATCTTGCGAAAGGAACCAGACGCGACAGGTCAAGCATGCATTTAATATCAGTGAGCAACTCGCTGAAGGGCTGGTGTCCCTTCAGCGCGGTCCGCCATTCACGAATGGTGTCGTCGGAAAGATTCGCGTCCACGCCTATCGCCGTGCCAGTTTCCTCGATTGCTTCACGGACTGCGGCGATGCGCGCTGCGCGCTCCTCGGTTTCGGACGGTGCATGTCGCAGCAGCGCATCGTTTTGGGCGATCGCATAATCGTCAGCATCGATTCTGCCGCCGGGGAACACCAGCGCGCCCGCCGCAAACGCCATCGACGCTGTGCGCTCTATCATTAAGTGTTCGGCTGGCCCAGCATCGCTCTGGCGAAAAAGGACGATTGTTGCTGCCTTGATAGCGGGTGTCGGATCGTGCGCCATCACGATGGCTCGCCTCTCTGGCCGTGTTGCATGTTGCCTCTTCCATGATTGCGGTTTTTCGCCGCTTGATTAAGGCCTATACTGGTAATACCAATCGGTCAATCTGCAGGGAATCGGCCATCGCGGTCGATCGCGGAGCTATGTGCGATCGCGAAAATCGGGGATGAGATGTGAAGGCGTTATGTTATTTCGGGCCTTACGACGTTCGATATGAAAGCGTGGACGATCCGAAGGGACAATCGGTTCAGGACGTTATTGTCAAAGTTGACGCCTGCAGCATCTGCGGCAGCGACTTGCATATTTACCATGGAGACGGTGCGGCTTTTATCGAAGGCACGGGCTTCTGCATCGGTCACGAGGCGATTGGTGAGGTCGTGGAGAGTGGTTCGGGAGTGAATCGGCTCAAGACGGGCGACAAAGTCATGCTGCCGGGCGCGATCGGTTGCGGCGCATGCGGCCGGTGCCTTGCAGGCAATGTAAGAAACTGCCTCAACGGTCGGCAGCAGGTGTTCGGGCTGGGGCCATCGCTTCAGGGCTGTCAGGCCGAGTTGGTGCGTGTTCCGGTGGGAGATTTCAACCTTGGTCTGATCCCCGAAGGAGTCAGCGCCGACCAAGCGTTGATGCTTACCGATTCCCAGGCAACGGCATGGTTTGGCTGCCGTCAAGCCGAGATCGGGGCGGGCGCTAGTGTGGCGATTATCGGGCTGGGGCCAATCGGCCTGATGGCGATAGAAAGCGCGTTCGTGCTGGGCGCATCACGAGTGTTCGCCATCGATCCAATTCCTGAGCGGCGCGATTGGGCGATATCGTTGGGAGCGGAAGCGCTGAGCCCGGACGAAGCGATGGAAATGATCAAAGCCGCCACTCAGGGCTTGATGGTCGATTGCGTGGTCGAGGCCGTTGGGCACGATGCCACGATCCAGCTTGCCATCGCATTGACGCGTCGCGAGGGCACTGTGTCCGTACTGGGCGTCAACAAGAATATGGAATTTCCATTCCCGATGGGTGCTTGCCTGTCGCGAGGCATTACTTTTCGCATCGGTACAACTTCACCACCCGAGATGTGGCGCGAACTGATTCCTCTTGTCCAGCAAGGTCGCCTAAAACCTGAACGCTTCATCACCACAAGGTTAATGCTGTCGGAGGGGGCAGACGCCTATCGCGCGCTTGACGAGCGACGCCCCGGCATTCTCAAAACGGTGATCAGCCCCTGATTGCCAAAACGGATGGACAAGGCATTCGCTTTTTAGGTAAGACCAATTCGAGAGCGACATTCGCTTCAATGATCAACAGCAAAAACACGGGCGCAAGCCCGGCATGAAGGAGAGGTATGAGCGGAATTCACCCTTCGGCCCACGCACGCTCGAGACCGGACCATATCGCGTACAAGATGGTTCCCAGTGGTCAGGCGGTAACCTATGGGCAACTTGAGGAGCGATCCAACCAGGCCGCACATCTGCTGCGTTCGCTAGGACTGAAGCGAGGCGATGTAATCGCCATATTGATGGAGAACCATCTCCGCTACTTCGAGCTTAGCTGGGCGGCCGATCGCGCCGGGATTTATTATACGTGCATTTCCAATCGCCTGACGCCAGCGGAAGCGGCCTACATCGTCTCGGATTCCGGTGCGAGTGTGCTTTTTACGTCGCTTGCGCTGCGCGATGTCGCGACCGATGTACTCGCTTTGGTACCCGGCTGCGTCGGGTATAATGTGGACGGAACGGACCCTGTTTTGCGCGATTATATGGCCGAACGGGAAAAATTTCCGGTCACGCCGATTGCCGATGAAAGCTGCGGCACGCCGATGCTCTATTCTTCGGGGACGACCGGGCGGCCGAAGGGTGTGAAGTTCGCGCTGCCGGAACAAGCGCTGGACGAAATGGATGGGCTTACCAGCATTGCGGTCAACAGCTTCGGCTTCGGGTCCGACATGATCTATCTCTCACCCGCTCCAATGTATCATTCCGCTCCGTTACGCTGGTCGATGTGCGCGCATCGCGTCGGCGGAACAGTCATCGTGATGGAAAAATTCGACGCCGAATATGGTCTTGCGCTGATCGAACAGGAACGGGTGACGCATTCACAATGGGTTCCAACCCATTTCGTACGAATGCTCAAGCTGCCCGAGGATGCGCGTACGCGCTACGATCTATCGTCGCACCGCCTGACCTTTCATGCCGCTGCACCCTGCCCGGTTCCCGTCAAGCAAGCGATGATGGCGTGGTGGGGGCCGATTATCCATGAATTCTACGCCGGCACTGAATTCAACGGTCTCACCTCGATCACACCGGAAGAATGGTTGGCGCATCCTGGGTCTGTCGGCAAAGCCACATTCGGTCAGATTCATATCTGCGCAGACGATGGTGTTACCGAACTGCCGACCCGCAGCGAAGGATTGATTTATTTTTCCGGGGGTATGCCGTTCACATACCATAATGATCCTGAAAAGACGCGCGACGCTTATAATGCTCTGGGCTGGAGTACCTTGGGTGACATAGGCTGGGTGGACGAGGAGGGATATCTATACCTCACTGACCGTAAGAGCTTCATGGTCATTTCGGGCGGCGTCAACGTCTATCCGCAGGAGATCGAGGACGCGATCATCGGCCACCCCAAGGTCGCCGACGCCGCGGTGGTGGGCGCACCGGACGAAGATCTGGGCGAACGATTGGTCGCGGTAATTCAACCGCTCGATTGGGCAGATGCAGGTCCGGGGCTGGCCGATGAGATACAGGTTTTCCTCGCCGACAAGCTGAGCAAACTGAAAATCCCGCGCCAGATCGACTTCATGGTTGAGTTGCCTCGTCACCCAACCGGAAAGCTCTACAAGCGCCTTCTGCGGGACGGCTATTGGACAAAGGCTGAGGCCAAGGACGCGTCCAGAGCCTGAAGATCTGAACGGTCACATGCAACAATTTCGCGAGAGGAAACATACATGACGCTGTCCACCAATCTGGATGCACGCACGATCGAGATCGACGGTGTCCGCATCAGCTATGTCGAGTCCGGCGAGAATCGCGAAGTACCGCTGTTGCTTTTGCATGGTGGCGGGCCGGGATCGGGCGGCGTGAGCAACTATATCCGCAACATCGGGCCGCTTTCTGAAAGGCTCGGTCGCGTCATCGTGCCCGACATGCCAGGCTTCGGCTCGTCGGAAAACAAGATCGAACCCGGTGGGGGCCTGATGGGCCGCTATGCTGATGTAACGTTAGGCCTGATGGACGCGTTGGGTATTGCGCAGGCGGACATAGTCGGCAATTCGATGGGCGGCGGGCAAGCGCTGAGCATCGCTTTGCGCTTTCCGGAGCGTGTCCGCCGTATGGTGCTGATGGGGCCGGGCGGCATGCTGCCGATGTTCACGCCTTTCCCGACCGAAGGCACTTGCCGCATGGCGACCTTTTACGCAGGGGAGGGGCCGAGCGAAGAAAAGATGCGCGGCGTCCTTGAGATGCTCGTGTATGATCAGTCGGTCATCACGCCGGAACTGGTGAAGGAACGTGTCAAGGCGGCCACCCGTCCAGACGTGATTGCTGCGCCGCCTTGGCGCGATCACATTCTCGATCCCTTCTGGCAGGAAAAACTCTGGGAAATCGAGCATGAGACGCTGATTCTCTGGGGCCGTGAAGATCGCGTCAATCCTGCGGATGGGGCGTTCTATTTTGGTAAAGTGATCCAAAATGCCGAAGTGCATCTCTTTCCGAAATGTGGCCATTGGGTGCAATGGGAAAAGGCAGAGGCGTTCAACACGATAGTTGCGGACTTCTTGAGTCGCGATGCTGCCTGATCACCCGGAAACCGACATGCGATTTACTTGTCGGACGACAAGTCGGCCTTGTTATTGAGGAATGATGACTTATAGCGGGCAAATGGACGCTAATTCGGAACACTCCAATGCAAGGGCGCGTCAGGCTTCCGCGACTGCGCCGCATCGCACACAGGCGGATCGGCGCGAGGAATCGCAGCGCCGGATGCTGCAGGCAGCAGCTACTCTGATAGGGCAGAATGGCATTCGCGGCACGAGTCTCGCCGAGGTGGGAATTCGGGCTGGTTACAGTCGCGGGCTTCCAGTCGAGCGATACCAGACCAAGCTGGGCATGGTTCAGGCACTGCTCAACGACATGGACAGCTGGATGACGAAGGTATTTGACGATGTCACTCTGGGAGTGACCGGTGTCGATGCCGTAACAGCTTTGGTTGGGGCTCACGTCGCGAGTGCCCGACATTTGCCCGAAGGCACGGCGGCGTTCCATGCCATCCGGCACGAAGCGCGTTTCGGCATGCCGGAACTCCGCGCGTCCGTTGAAGACATGACCCGGCGTTGGCGTTCCCGGTTGGCAGTCCACATTTGCGAGGCACAGGCGGCATCGCAATTCCGTGGCGATATTGACGCCAATGTTCAGGCACGGGCGATCATTGCGTTGATCAGTGAGTCCATGCGGGATGAACCCGGAGAGGCGGGAGGCGACAAACTCGCGATGGACCTCCTCGAATTGATACGGAGGCTGTTCGCGCACGCGGACGTCAATCTCTGACGCGCGCGCCTCGCCCAATATCGAACCTGCTTGCAGACGCATTTCCCGCCCGATGACGCGGATCGGACGGTCCGTGAAAGTTTGGTATGGACAATCAGTTCGAAAGATGATTGCTTGTCGGCAAGTAATAAACATCGGGCCGTCGCTGTGTCGCGCGGCAGGAATTACGGGAGATGACGATGGAGTTTCTACCAGAGCTTTTTCAGCCCATGAAGGTTGGCCCGATGCAGGTCGCCAATCGTCTGATGATGGCCGGGATGTCGTCAGGCATTGAGGTCGATGAAAACGGCGAAGTAACTCCCGGAATGATCGCATATTTCGCTGAGCGGGCGAAGGGTGAGCCGGGCATGATGGCGATCGGCGCCTCGCAGGTCATACCGCCGGAAGTGCCCACGCGGATCAACGGCTTGGCACTCTATAGCGACCACGTTATTCCTTCGATGCGGCGAATGGTCGACGCTATCCATCAATATGACACGAAATTTGGCATTCAGCTCTGGAACGGCGGCGGTACGGAAGGAACTGGCCCGGGTGGCGACCTGTTATCACCCTCCGGCTTGTCGTCGAACGTCCGAAATGCACGCGCAGACGGGGGCGGGCGCAAGACCGCCCAGGTCAACCGCGCATTGGAATTGGAAGAAATCGAACAGATTATCGGCTATTTCGCGCAAGGCGCGACGCGGGTTGCCGAAGCCGGCTTCGACTTCGTCGAAATACATGCGGGGCACGGCTATCTTATCAGCAACTTTCTCACTCCGCTGTTTAATCGCCGTGTTGATGAATATGGTGGTTCTTTCGAAAATCGTACCCGCTTTCTCCTTCGTATCGTCGCAGCCGTGAAGGCGGCTGTGGGCGACCGCATAGCGGTCGGTCTCAAATATAATGGCGATGACTATCTCGGCGAAGATGGTTGGACGCTCGCGGATAGCTGTCGCCTGGCCCCGTTAGCCGAGGCGGCGGGAGCAGATTATATCACGGTAACTGCAGGGCTGGTCGGGTCTCCCAAGCTGACGATTCCCCCGATGTATGAGCCGCAGGGGTGCTACACCGATCTTGCCGCGGCGGTGAAGCCGACGGTTTCTATTCCCATTGGCACGATCGGACGAATCAAGGATCCTCGCATGGCGCGCGATCTGGTTGTTGAGGGCAAAGCGGATTTTGTGTGCATGGGGCGCCCCTCGATTGCGGACTCCGATTTTTTCGGCAAGACTCGTCGGGGCGAATTGGGGGACATCAGGCCCTGCCTGGCGGATTGCCGCGGCTGTATCGACGAACATCTACGTCGAGGCGGAGCCGCAAGCTGCGTGGTCAATCCTCGGGTCGGACGCGAACTGGTCTGCGTCGATGTTCGCGATAGCGCGAAAGATGCGTCGAAGAAGGTTCTGGTTATTGGTGGTGGGCTGGCTGGTATGGAGGCTGCGCGTCAAACAGCCTTTGCAGGGCACGACGTAACATTGTGCGAAAGGCGCGACCGGCTGGGCGGCCAGATGAATTTCGCGGCGATGATTCCGGGCCGTAAGGAAATCGCCGATATTGTTCCATGGTATGAGGGGCAATTGGCAAAATATCGGGTGGATGTGAAGCTGGGAACCACTGTCGACGAAGCGCTGCTTCGCGCGATTTCTCCGGATGTCGTCTTCATAGCCAGCGGCAGCATCCCCGAAGTGCCTCAAAATATGATCGACATCGTTATGAAGGCCGCCAACATTCAGATTATGATGGTCGACGAGCTTCTTGAAGACCATATGGAGCCGGGCAACAATATCCTTGTCATCGGCGGCGATCAGAACGGAATGCTGATAGCCGACTATCTATCTGAGGGTGGCCGCAGCGTGATCGTAGCGGAGGCTCATGGCCATTTCGCCCAAAAACTGGCGGGGCATGATCGCTGGTATCTTCTGAACCGGCAGAACGCGAAGGGCGTGCGGCGCGTCAAGGATGTGCGCGGTATCGAGGTCGGCGGGAACGATGACGTCTGGTTGGTCACAGACGCCGGGCGAGAACTTCTCGACGGCATCGACACGATCGTGTTCGCTAGTGATCGCCGGTCCGACCGTAGTCTGCTCGAACTTGCGAATGGGATCGGCGCGGAAACTTTCGTCGTAGGCGATGCACATGACGCCGTGTCGGAGAACGCGGGCACGATCTTCGCCAACATCGCGCGTGCCTATGACGTAGCTCGGCAAGTTTAGGACACCGCGGACGACCGGTATGAGCGGTCGCGGAAAAATGCGCGGCGCTCCTTGCCCGTGGGGTTACGAACTGGGCGACATTGAGCGAGGCGGACATACGACTATCGACGAGTTCGTTGTTCGAATGCGACTGCATGAAGGGCAGACGATCTCTTCCGCCAAAGCTAATTTGACGGTTTTTCTTTGGCGACGACGCCCATTGCAAGCGCAGATCGGCGGATTTCGCTGTTTGGTGGTTTCGAACTCACTCTAAGTGAGGCCAATTGATCGGAAGTCACAATCCGGCAAGATATGGCTCGGCCTCACCGCACATTGAGCCCCAGTTCGCTCAAGAGCTGGCCAGCCTGCTCGCGTGAGATCGTCGCACCGCGAAACAGGCTGGCATCGACAAGCCGCAAGCCGCCGAGGTCAACGCCTCGCAAGTCGGCGCCGTCGAAGCGCGAACCCGTCAAGACCGCATCGCGCAAACTGCATTCCTCGAATATTGAAGCGCGAAAGTCGCATTTGCGCAGATCGGCTTGTCCGAAATCGATCTTCTTCAAGGTTTGCTTGCGGAAAGAGTATCCTGGCAATTTGGCGTGGATCAGCAAGGTTTCCTCAAAGCGAACGTCGAGGGCTTTGGCTTCCGACATATCCGCGCCTGTCAGCTTGCATCGCTCGAAGGTCGCAGCGGCGAGGGTCGATCGCCGTAGGATGCAATTATTGAAGTCGCAGCTGATAACGGTTGCATCGCTCAAATCGGCCCCGGTAAATTGGGCAAGAGGTGCGCGGCACGACCGCCAAGTCGTTCCTTCCAGCTTCGAGCCTGCGAAATCGGCGCGGCGCAGGCTGCAACGCTCGAATGTCCAACCAGACAGGTCCAGGCCGGCAAGATCGGCTTCCTCCAGATCGCAGTCGATCAGATGAGAGGGTGATGATTGTCTGAGTAAGTGCTCGATGTCGGCTCGCGCCAACGCCCGCTTGCAAACGGAGCGATCGGAAAACAGATTATCCATCGGGGACTGGTAGCTTGGTCTCGCTGTGTTATCCACTGTCACCGCGCATGGGCACGAGCTTGCTGCCGCCTCTGGTCCGGCACGGGCGCTTCGGCATCCGCGTTTGCAATAGATAAAATGGCTTTTTCTTTAGCTCGGCCTGATACAATCCGGCGGTCGGCTTGTGTCATGGCCGACCCGGCGATACGGTGAGGATCATTTGATCATCAAGTAGAGTTCCAGATACTCATGACCTCCGAAAAATCGTCGACAGACGAAAAGAAACGCACCAAGCGAGCGCCGCCGGCTGGAAAATATAAGCCGATCAAGACTCGCCGGATTTTCGAGGAAATTTGTGCCAGCATCCGCTCCCAAATGATAGCTGGCGAACTGAATCCAGGCGACCGGCTACCGCCAGAACGGGAACTGGCCGATATGTTTGCAGTGAGCCGCACGGCCGTGCGCGAAGCGTTGCGCAGCCTCGAAATGTTTGGACTGATTGATTTGCGCAAGGGCAGTCGTGGCGGTGCTTTCGTCGTGGAAAGCGGGATCGGTGTGATCAGCCAGTCATTCCGTGATATGGTTGATTTCGGCCGCGTCTCGTTGGAAACATTCATGGATGCCCGGCGTATGATAGGAGAGGTAGCGATCCGTGCTGCCGCCAAACGGACAGACCCCGGCGATTTCGGCAAGTTGATACCGAAGATCGCCGTGATCGAGGCTTTGACCGACGATGGCAACGTTCCGGAACGTCGCGAGCGTATTGTGGATTTCACGAACGAGCTCGCTGAATTTGCAGGAAACGAAGTCTTTTCAGCTATCACAGTTGCGATGTCGGAAGTCATACGAGCCTATAGCAAGGTGACCGGGCCGGTGCCGCTGTTGCCTATAGCGCCTGCGTTTCGTGAAATCCTCACCGCGCTGAAGCAAGGCGACGTGGAAGAGGCAGTGCGTGTTCACAACGAGATTTCCGATATCTCGTTGGAGCATTTGGTGCGTTTACGCGACGAATTCGGGCACCCGGCTGGCAACCGGTACATGACGCGGAACGGCTAGCGCCTCCTAGCCGATGGCATTGTTCGCCGTTAGCATCTGGCGCGTTCCCCTGAGCGCCAATGCAAAGCATAGGATAGCGCCGGGGCCGGCGACCATGCCCAGCACCGACAGTCCGCGTCCAAGCGACATCGGATCTCCCTGCCATTGTGTGGACAAGAGACCGACTGCCGTTGGGCCAATCGCAAAGCCGAGCATACTCGTGCATAATAACGACAGTGCCATCAGGCGCGCGCGCATCCGGCTTGGTCCAAATGCCTGCATCGCCAAGGGGCCTAACGAACCTGTGGTCGCCAGACAGATCATGCCTCCCGAAACGCCCAGAAGCAGCGTTGTCGTCGTGCCGGCAAGGGGGGCGAGTATGAGGAAAGGTGCCCCCGCGATCGAAGCGATAAGAAAGGCCTTTACGATGCCGGTACCTTCACCAGCTCGATCCAGGCGGGTCGATAGCCAAGGAAAGAAGAATATGCCGAACATCGCGGCGGGCAATGTCAGGCCGATGAGATAGCCCGCGGTCGCGGGGTCTGCGCCATGGGCTCGTACAAGCAGCGTAGGCAACCATGCAAGGTTGGCATAGGCATACATGACGAGAAGCGCGGATCCGAGATAGAATGGCAGATAGAACCTCCATTTTGCTGAGAGGTAGCGCAGAAATGCCGAAAACGCGGTGTCTTCGATGGTCGCGGGACCGCCGCTTCTCAGCGGCTCGCGAACGGTTAAGAAGAACAGCAAGGCCAGCAGCAGACCCGGAAAGCCGACAATCAAGAGCGTCCCGCGCCACGGCGAGAGGCCGATTTGAGCTTCCAAAGAAGTCGCAATACCGAGCGTCGCGCCGCCGATAACGAATGATCCAATCGTCATGAGCCCGCTCATCGATGCATAGACCGACATAGGTAGTGCACGCTTATGCGCCGGAAACAGATCGGCAATCAATGAAATGGCTGCTGGCGTCAGCACAGCCTCGCCAAGCGCCACACTGGCGCGGCAGGTAGCGAGCATGGCAAAGCCGTCTGCAAAGGCCGAAATGACCGTGCCTGCACTCCATAGCGAAACACCGAGCGTAACGATTTTTCGGCGTTCACGCTGGTCGATCAACTGTGCGGCGGGCAGTCCAGCCAAGGCATAGACTATTGCGAATCCGGCCCCTAACAAGATACCCATTTGGCCGTCGCCTAGCTGCAACTCGCGTCCGACCGGTTCAGCGAGCAGCGCCAGAATGAAGCGATCTACGAACGATATCGCATAGATCAACGTCAAGATGCCGACGACATACCATGCCCTGGCGACCTTGACGTGCATCGTACGCGCGTCCGTTGAGCACGGTTCTATCAATATTCTCTCCGCATATCCGCCGCCACGTTCACATGGGGCCATTGGGTCGTGTCAGTTTGTCTTCCGACCGAGCGCACCGCTCGCAATCACGGATTCGATGGCCCGACTGTCCAGTCCGAGCACTTGTTCCAGCACCTCATGATTATGCTGTCCCAGCGTCGGGGCGGCTCGGGGATCCGCGACAGGTGTCCCGTTCAAGCGAAATGGCGGAGCAATATTGGGCACCATCCCGGCCACCGGATGTGGTATCTGGCTGACAAGACCGCGTTCGCGGATTTCAGCGCTGGTCATCGCCTCCGCAACAGTCGCCACGGGCGCTCCGGGAACGCCGGTTGCGCGCATCTTTTGAAGCCATGTGGCTCGCGTCTCGCTCGCAAAAATATCTGCGATCAGTGGCATGATCACATCATAATTGGCGGCGCGGCTCGCGTTGGTGGCAAAGCGGATATCTTCCACGAGATCAGGCCGCTCCAACACGTCGATGGCTAGGCGCTGGTAGGTGCGCTCGTTAGCGCAGCAGACGAATATATCGCCGTCGCGCGTACTGAAAACGCCCACGGGAGCGGTCGTTCGGCTGAAGTTGCCACTCCTGGAAGGGTTGCTGCCGCTTATCAGATAGTTCGTCGCTTGGTAGGCGAGCATGGTGATCGCTTGATCATACATCGCAACCTCAACCAGCTGACCTCGTCCGGTCCTGCTGCGCGCAAACAACGCCGCAAGGACAGCATTGCCGGCCATCATGCCGGAAGTGATATCGATGAGAGGTGTTCCAATCGCCATCGCAGGCCCGTCTGGCGCACCATTAATCGACATCAGCCCGCTTTCGGCCTGGGCGATCGGGTCGAAGCCAGTCCGCTTGGCCAAGGGGCCATCGCGACCATAAGCGGAGATCGAGCAGTAGATCAAACCGGGGTTGTCAGGCGCGACACTCGCATAATCGAGACCGAATTTCTCCATCACGCCTGCGGAGAAATTCTCCACCACGATGTCCGCTTGCGCAATCAATTGCCGGGCAACGTCGCGACCGCCTTCGTTGGCAAGATCCAGTCCGATGCTGCGCTTGTTCCGGTTTGCCCAGAGAAACGGTCCGCCTTCGCCACCGATTTCCGGTGGCTGCGCCATTCGCATGTCATCACCGCGGGCGGCATTCTCCACCTTGATCACATCCGCTCCCAAATCACCCAGCATCATCGTGCAGAATGGACCGGCAACGAAATGGGTGAAATCAACGACGCGGATATCTTCCAACGCCACTTCGGCTTGAGCGGGACGCGGATGATAAGCAGGTAACTCGAGTTGGCTCACGCAACAGTCTCCCAGATCAAACGCGATTTTTTCGCGCCCTTGACGATCGCGCCGCAAGCCTTTGCCCCTTCGCAATCCGTGCTTGACATGGTCATACCAAATGCTGAAAGATGTCAAGGTCGAATGGTCGAACCAATAGATAAATGATGTTTTGTCGACCTCGGCATCAAAAGAAATTGCCCGCATGAACGCGGAGCAGATCGAGGGAGAGGACAATGAAGGCGAATTTTTTTGCTGCCACTTCGGTGGCGGTTATCATGACCGTGTCGACCACGGCACATGCACAAATATCAACAGAAACGAGCGGGCAGGATTCCGCTGAGGCGGCAGAGAGCACTTCTGCGCAGGATATCGTTGTCACGGCACGTAAGCGCACGGAGTCGTTGCAGGATGTGCCGATGTCGATCGCCGTTCTCGGCGGTGAAACCGTTCAGGCGAAGGCTATCACAACCTTTGACAATCTTGCCACGGTTGCGAGTGGTGTCACTGTCCAGCGCGGCGCCAACAATGTCGCGACATTCTTCGTCCGCGGTCTGGGTACTGGCCCTGGCGCAGACGTGTTCGAACAGTCGGTGGCGCTTTTCATCGACGGGACCTACGCCGGGCGTCAGGCGGAATATAATCAGCCCTTGTTCGACACTGAACGGGTGGAAATCATCAAGGGGACGCAGGCTTCGCTGCTCGCCAAAAACACCAGCCTTGGCGCGGTCAGTGTCACGACCCGCAAGCCAGGGAGCGATTTCGCCTTCAACGGCCTGGCCTCCTATGAGTTGGCGCTCGGGTCGCACCTGCTCGAAGGCGGTGTCGACGTGCCATTCAGCGACACGCTCGCCGTGCGCTTTTCCGGCCAGACACTTTTGCAGAAGGGCTGGGTAACAAACACGCTCAATGGCGACAAATATATTCGCACCAACAGCCTCGCCGGGCGTGCGGTTGCGCAATGGCGTCCGACCGACACGCTCGACGTCACCCTCCTCTACCAGCAATATCGGACCGAAGTGCTCGGTTCGGCCGAAGAATATGTGCTCGACCGCCTCGGTGAAGCTCGATCGAGGGCTGAGTCCGCAGGCTTCTTCGGCTTCGAGACTAATCTCAACCGTCGGCTGGCATCGGACGACGACCTGATCGATCAGAACAATGAACGCAATACCGGACGCCGGGCGATCGCAACCATCAACTATAGTCTCGGCGACTACACGCTCACGTCTGTCTCGGCATACTCCAAATTCCTCCAGGATCGTCAATTCGACAATGACGTCCTGCCCGGAACCTGGATCACCGCCTATCCGCTGTCGAACGGCAACAGGCAGTTCACGCAGGAACTGCGTCTCACGTCGCCTGGGGAACGGCCGTTCAACTTCGTGGCCGGACTATTCTTCCTGAACGAGAAATGGTTCTACGACCGGACGGTGGCGTCGAGCAGGGGCAGCCTTCCGCCCGCGCAGGTGCCGCTGACTGGTGCCATAGCCGAGAATTTCGATCAGAAAACGACCACCTTCTCGGGTTTCGTGCAGGCGAACTACGACATTACCGATGCGCTGACTGTCAGCGTCGGCCTGCGCGGCACCAGTGAAAAGCGCGAAGCCAGTTTCTTTCGTGAAACCATCGAGCCGGGCCCCTTCGCAAGCGTCCTATATCCGCCGATCGCGCCGACCAACCGCTCTTTCACGGCGACGAACCTTGATGGATCGATCGGCGCGCAGTACAAACTCAACAGCGATGCGCTGATCTATGCTTCCTTCGCGCGCGGGACCAAAGGCGGGGGATTCTTCAATTCTCCGACATCAGCCGACACTGCACGCTTCCGCCCCGAGGTCGCCGACACTTGGGAGGTCGGCACGAAGCTGAGCTTTGGCCGCAGCTTCTTCAACCTGGCATTGTTCCAGACCGATATAAGCGACTTCCAGAACTATCTGTTCAACGGCCTCACCTATGACAGCCCGCCGCTCGACCTGCGCGCCCGCGGGGTCGAGGCCGAGGGGCGCCTTCAGGTGAACGACAATCTGCGCCTGTCGGGAGCTGTGACCTATCTCGATGCCAAGCGCGGCATCGACGTCAGCAACCGGTTCAACGACCACACCCGCCCCGTCAACGCGCCCAAGTGGAATGGCAATGTGAATCTGGGTTACGAAAACGGCGTCGGCGCCGACCTACTTTTCAGCGCCGATGTCGGGGTTCAATTCAAATCGAGCGTGTTCTACAATACGCCGTTCGCTACCCTGGGAGTCGGGCCCGTCCCGAACTCGGCGATCGTGTCCAAGGGCGAGTCGTATGGCCTTGTGGATGCGCGCCTGGCTATCGGCGCCGATGACGGCAGCTGGCAGGTGGCGGTGGTTGGAAAGAATCTGCTCGACCGCACATATATCGCCTATGCCCGACAAGGATCGCTGATCCCAGGAGCGTCGCTCGGCGTCGCGAACATGCCCCGTACCGTCGCATTGCAGTTCATCGTGAAACGCTGATCCTCCCATGCGGGCAGCGGATATCCCGCTGCCCGCCTTTTTCTGCAGGAGACACTCATGTCCGGACCGCTTTCCGGCGTCACCATTGTCGAACTGGCCGGACTTGGCCCCGCCCCATTTGCAGGCATGATGCTTGCTGACAATGGCGCAACCGTAATTCGCGTGCAAAGGCCGGGGGTGACAGCCGATCCCTATGATGTCCTCGCCCGCTCGCGCGAGGTGCGCACGGTCGATTTGCGCACGAGCGAGGGTGTAGCGGCAGTAAAGGAACTGGTGCGTCATGCTGACGGGTTGATCGAGGGTTTTCGTCCCGGCGTAATCGAGCGGCTTGGGATTGGCCCCGAAGTGCTGCTGGATGCGAATCCAGCGCTGGTCGTGGGCCGCATGACCGGCTGGGGGCAGGATGGACCCTATGCGGCAATGGCAGGTCATGACCTAAACTATATTGCCTTGACCGGCGCACTGAACGCCAATCGCCGCGGTGATGCGCTTCCAGCGATCCCGCTCAACCTTGTCGGTGATTTCGGCGGCGGGGGCATGCTGCTGGCGTTCGGCATGGTCTCGGCCATTCTGGCGGCTCGCGCCAGTGGCCGCGGTCAGGTGATCGATTGTGCGATGACCGACGGGACGGCGCTGCTCATGGGGATGGTGATGGGCTTTCATGCCCAAGGGGCCTGGCTCGACATACCTGCTTCTAATGTCATGGACACAGGATGTCACTTCTACGAGGTCTACGAAACCGCAGACGACAAGTTGATTTCGATTGCCGCCGCCGAGCCGCAATTTTATGCGCTGCTGCGCGAGAAAACCGGGACCGCCGACGATCCCGATTTCGATAATCAGCATGACCGCACCGCCTGGCCGCAGCTAAAGGCAAAGCTTGCCGCGATCTTCCGTGCCAAGACGCAGGCTGAATGGTGCGCGATCCTGGAGGGCAGCGATGTTTGTTTTGCTCCTGTCCTGTCTATGACGGATGCGCCACATCACCCGCATAATGTGGCGCGCGGCACCTATGTCGAGGTCGGCGGCTATGTCCAGCCTGCGCCGGCACCCCGCTATTCCGTTACAGTCAATGACAAACCGCGTCCGTCGTTTCACCCTTGAGAAGCATCGGCCATCGACAACCTGTGATTGGCACCATAACTAAAACCCCCATTACGTGGTGAGTTGGGGCAAGTTGGAGAGAGAATGACATGGCGAAGAGATTGCTTGGCAAGGTGGCTGTCATCACGGGCGGCGCGAGCGGCATGGGGCAGGCTTCAGTACACATGTATCTACGCGAGGGCGCGAAGGTCGTGATCGCCGATCTCAATCCGCAAACGGGGCAGGAAACGCTGGATAAGGCTAAGGCGGACGGATTCGGCGACGCGGTTCGCTTCATCCGTGTCGATGTCAGTCAAGAGGATCAGGTCAAGGCGATGATCGACCTCGCGATGGCGGATTTCGGAAGGCTGGACGTCGTCTTCAATAATGCCGGCGTCGGCGGCGCGATGGGCATGATTACCGAAACGACCCTCGAAGAATGGGACAGGAGCTTCGCGATATTGCTGCGTTCGGTGTTTCTGGGAACCAAATATGGCGCACTGGCCATGCGTGAGACGGGCGGCGGATCGATCATCAACACCGCGTCCACCGCGGGACTGGCCGGAGGCAGCGGCCCGGCCGCTTATTCGGCGGCAAAGGCTGGTGTGATCAATCTTTGCAAGAATGCGGCGATTCAGCTCGCCGCCGACCGCATCCGGGTGAATGCGATCGCGCCGGGCGGTATCCAGACCCCGCTGATCGCAACGGTGAAGACCGAGGACGATATGAAGACTTTCATGAAGGGCAAGCAGCCGTGGCCAGATACCGGAAAGCCCGACGACATTGCCTATGCCGCAGTTTATCTCGGTAGCGATGAATCGCGCTTCGTCACCGGAACGACACTGCTGGTCGACGGTGGCCTGCTCGCCTGGGGGCCGGGCCTGTTCCCTCACGCCGATGCGTCCGCAACAACCGGTTTCCGCATGAGCAGCACCGGAGAAGCTGACAAAGCCTAACCTTCGAATTCCCGCGAAGTAGGTTTTCGCGACGGGGGGTGGTCCTGTTATCGATAGCCGGCATCGATTATCACGCGTCCAGCGGAATTTTCCGCAAACAGTGAAACAAAGGCCGTCGCAGCATTCTCAATGCCGGCGATGATAGTCGGCTTTTCGACCAGTTCGCCGGAATGGAGCAGGCCACTGACGTGCTGCGAAGCCTCGAGAAAACGATCCTGAAAATCAAACAGAATAAAGCCTTCGACTTTTAACCGCCTGGTGATGATGGACGTTGTTTCGGTCCAGCCGCGGCCGCTCTTGGAATTATATTCGCTTGTTTGCCCGCAGACGGCGATTCGTCCTCTGATTTTCATCGAACGGATTGCGGCGTCAGTGATCGCTCCACCGACATTGTCGAAATAAACGTCGAGCCCGTCGGGGCTAACAGCGCGAATCGCCTCGTCCAGATTGTCGCAGGTCCGATAGTTGATCGCCGCATCAAGTTGGAATGTAGCGGTAAGGTCCGCGCATTTTTCATCGGAACCTGCGAGCCCAATAACATTGCAGCCATGCGCTCTCGCCAACTGTCCGGCAATGGTACCAACGGCTCCGGCAGCGGACGAAATCAGGACTGTCTCGCCCGGCTGGATCTTCGCAATATCAAATAGTCCGAAATAAGCGGTTAAACCTGCCGGACCCAGTGCGCCGAGCGCCGAGGTCAAGGGCAGGATCTCAAAGATACTGCGATCAAGACGCTCGACATTGTCACCCGTTACATTCGCGTGCGTGCTCCACCCCAAATCTCCGCGAACCAGATTGTCAAACGGCGTTCAAACGGGACCCCCGATCGGCGTCGAAGAAGGACCCCTTGCGGATATGATAGGGGTTTGTCGAGGTGAGCCTTGCGCTGCGTGCGGCGGAGGGCGGGCGTAGCCCGCCCGGAGGCGCACGCAGCGCAAGATAGATTTTTGAAGGCGGCGAAGGTGGCGGTCAGCTGCGGTTTTTGAAGCGCCAGCTATCGTTGCCCGTCTCGACGATATCGCAGTGGTGGGTGACGCGGTCGAGCAGCGCCGTGGTCATCTTGGGATCGCCGAAGACGGTGGGCCACTCGCCGAACGCGAGGTTCGTGGTGATGATGACGCTGGTGCGCTCATAAAGCTTGCTGATGAGGTGGAACAGCAACTGCCCTCCGGAGCGTGCGAACGGCAGATATCCAAGCTCGTCGAGCACGATCAGGTCGAGCCGCGACAGCTGCGCCGCCAGGGTCCCGCCCTTGCCGATCCGGGTCTCCTCTTCGAGGCGTGTCACCAGATCGACGGTGTTGAAGTAGCGGGCGCGAGCGCCTCTTCGCACGACATTGGCTGTGATCGCGATGGCAAGGTGGGTCTTCCCCGTCCCCGTGCCGCCGACAAGCACGATATTGCGCCGGGATGGCAGGAAGGAGCCATCATGAAGGGACCTGATCATCTCCTCATTGATCGGAGTGCCGTCGAAGCTGAACCGCTCCAGATCCTTCACCACGGGTAGCCTGGCCGCCGTCATGCGATAACGGATCGAGGCTGCATCCCGGTGGGTCGCTTCCGCGCGGAGCAGGTCGGTCAGTATCTCCATAATGGTGCGCTTGCGTTGGAGGCCGGTGGTGACGGCCTCGTCGAACGCCGCAGCCATACCCTTGAGGCCAAGGCCACGCATCGTATCGATCATATCATGCCGCTGCATCATAGCCTCGCAGCAGATCATAGCGAGCGCAGTCGGCAACCGGAGGATGGCGCAGCATCCGGTCTTCCGAGGTGACGATGCTATGGGGCGTCGCCGGCTCGCTGTGCCGCGAGAGGATGTTGAGGATCAGCTCGTCGCTGGCCGTTCCGGTCGCCAGCGCTTCGCGCGTGGCAGCTTCGACCAACTCCAGACCATCGGTGAGCACCGCCGAGAATACCCGCACGAACCTGCGATCTGCCTCGTCCCCGACGCCCAACCTTCGCCGTAATCGATGCAGCGCGGGCGGCAGATCCCAGTCTTGGAACGGCGCGCCATTACGGAGCGCGCCGGGCTTGTGCGCGAGGACCGGGAGATAATGCCAAGGATCGTAAATGGTGCGGTTCCGACCGAAGTGGCGCTCATGCTCCCCGACGATCTCTTCGCCGCAACGGATGACGATGCGATCGGCATAGGCACGCACCTGCACGGTCCGGCGCGCGGCCGTCGACATGACCGAGTAGCGGTTCCGATCAAAGCTGATGAGGCAGGTTCCGGTGACGGCGTGCTCGCTCTCATGGAAGCCGTCGAACGGTGCCAGGATCGGCTGCAGGGCCGGTCGTTCCATCTCCAGCGCCTCGGCGACGGTGATGTCGCTGCGCTCGGGATGGGCGTGATGCTCGGCCCAGCGTCGGCACTCCGCCTCCAGCCACCCGTTGAGCTCGGCTAGGCTGGCGAACCGAAGCCGCGGCTGGAAGAAGCGGCCCCGGATCGTCTGGACTTGCTGCTCAACCTGGCCCTTCTCCCATCCCGCTGCTGGTGAACAGGCCGTCGGCTCGACCATGTAATGATCGGTCATGATCAGGAAGCGGCGGTTGAACACGCGCTCCTTACCGGCGAACACGCTCGTCACCGCCGTCTTCATATTATCGTAGATACCGCGCCGCGGCACGCCGCCGAAGAAAGCGAACGCCCGAGCATGAGCGTCGAACAGCATCTCCTGGCTCTCACGCGGATAGGCCCGGACGTAAGGCGTGCGCGATGCGCAGAGACGAGCGTGCGCAACCTTTACCCGCAGCGGCTTGCCGGCGATCTCTACATCCTCGTGGCTCCAGTCGAACTGATAAGCCTCGCCAGGATGGAAGGTCATAGGGATGAAGGCCGGAGCACCTTCGCCCGCATCCTTCCGGCGCGTCACACGCCAGCGCGCCGCATAGCGGCGCACCGCATCATAAGAACCTTCGAACCCTTCGCGCGCAAGCAGATCATGGATACGCGTCATCCGCAGCCGGTCGCGGCGACCTCGCGCCTCGTTCTCCTCGAGAAGCGCATCGAGCCGTTCCTGATAGGGGCCAATCCGCGGTAAAGGCTGGACTGTGCGCTGGTAGTTGAACGCCGCCTCCGGCGACCGGATCGCCTTCCGGACCACCTTGCGCGATAACCGAAGATCACGGGCGATCGCCTTGATCGCCTTCCCAGACGCATGCTCACGCCGAATCCGAACCACTGTCTCCACTACCAACATCCCGTTCTCGCCAACTGATCAAACCAGTCAGCCGCCTAAATCCTCGGGATGAAGGGGTCCTTTTTACACGCCGATCACCCCCCGACGGGGGTGCCTATTGCACGCTGATCCTCAGGCGATCGCCTGCGGTTTGGCGTCGAGAATATTCAGCGCTGCGAGCGACACGTGGGTGCCAGTGCCGATCTGTAATCCAGCGGTAAGGTCAAGCGTCGTAAAAGCGGGAACGCGGACCGATCTTGATTGCCGATTGTCGTCGAGCGCGCTCATGTGGCTGACGTAGGCGGCGAGCGACAGGGGTCCGCCGCTGTAGGCCACGCCGCCGCGAGCTCGGAAGCGCGCCGGGTGAAAAAGCGTGCCCGCAAGGGGCGTCCATGCCTGTCCGGCAAGAAGCTGCTGGCGGCTCTTGAGTAAGCTTCCTGCAGCCGTGAGCGTGACCGTATCGCCGCTGCCCAGATCGATGCGGTAACGTACGGCGAGGTCAATGCCTTGGTAGATCTGTCGCGCGATATTGCGATCGCGGTTATCGATAAAGGCGACTGTCGTAGCGGGGCTATATGGGCGTCCAGAACTATTCTCGAGCCCGAGCAGCGAGCCCGCGATAATGTCGTCAAGAAGTGCGGCGCTGGGACTCAACGTTACGAAGTCAGAATAAAGCGGATGAGGTGGATGGCTCCCGCTCACGGCATCCAGGTGCCAAGATGGGTTGCTGTCATGCAAACCCGAGCAGAGGAGCCATCCACCATGGAGATTACCACGATCGGCCTCGATCTGGCCAAGAATGTTTTTCAGGTTCACGCA
>NZ_NIWD01000016.1 GCF_002277025.1 Sphingopyxis sp. GW247-27LB | reverse complement strand
AGGGGCTCTACAAAAAGGCCCGCGCCGGCCAGCTCAAAAACTTCACCGGCATCGATAGTCCCTACGAAACACCCCAAAAACCCGAAATCCACATCCATACCACCAACATGACACCCCAACAGGCTGCCGACCTCATCGTCAATCGGCTCGTCGGATGAGCGCCGCGCTGGACGATGCCGCGCTCGCAGCGCATCTCGCCGAATATGCAGGGCGCATTCTGCTGACGGTACGCGACTCCGGCCTCTTTGAAGGCAAGGCGCTCGGCAAGACAGGCGACCAGCTCGCCAACCAGTTCCTGATCCGCGCGCTCCGCGAACAGCGCCCCGACGACGGCATCCTGTCCGAAGAAAGCAAGGACACCCCCGAGCGGCTCAGCAAGCGCCGTGTATGGATCGTCGATCCGCTCGACGGGACGCGCGAATATGGCGAGGGTCGCAGCGACTGGGCGGTCCACGTCGCGCTTGCGGTGGGCGGCGAACCTGTCATCGGCGCCGTCGCGCTGCCGGGCCTGGAGGGCGGCGTGGTGCTCGCAACTGATCGCGCGAGCCCGATCCCCGACGCCGCCCCGCGCCCGCGCCTCGCGGTCAGCCGTACGCGCCCCGCGGGCGAAGCCCTCGCCGTGGCCGAGCAACTCGGCGCCGAGCTCGTGCCGATGGGCTCGGCAGGCGCCAAGGCGATGGCGGTCGTGCGCGGCGAGGTCGATATCTATCTGCACAGCGGCGGCCAGTATGAATGGGACAGCGCCGCGCCCGCCGCGGTCGCGCTCGCGCACGGGCTGCACGCCTCGCGCATCGACGGCGCGCCGCTGCGATACAACCAGCGCGACCCGGCAATGCCCGACCTGCTGATCTGCCGCAAGGAGATGGCGGACAGGCTGGTCGCGGCCTGCCGAAATCCAAACGACAAGGGGAGAGACGAATGACGGGTTTCGACACGGTGGAGGGCGCGCGCGCGCTTGCCGAGGCGCGCGCGGCGAGCGGGATCGACCGTATAGAGCCCGCCGATTTCGTCGCCGCGCTCGACGCTTTCTATCATTTCGCGCGCCAGAATACGCCGAGCGAAGCCGGTTTCGCGCAACTCGATGCGATGGTGCAGCGCCTGCTCGTCAACCGCCTGCGCTTTGCCGAGGATCTGGCGCGCCATCCCGAAATCCTGCGCGAAGACGTGTCCGATCCGATCGTCGTGATCGGTTTTCCGCGCTCTGGCACGACGGTGCTGCAGCGGATGATGTCCGCCGATCCCGCGATGCAGTCGCTCAAATTCTGGCGCCTGCTCAACCCGGCGCCTTTCCCGGGCGAGGCAGCGAGCGACTCTGGCGGGCGGCTGGTCTTTGCCGAAGGCGTCGCCGATGCGATCCGCACCGGCAACCCCGCGCTCCATGCCGCACATCCCGCGGTCGCCGACGATGCCGACGAGGACTGGAACCTCCACCATCTGACCTTCCAGCATGTCGGCCATATCTATACGGGCGTGCCAGATCCCGATTACCTCGCCTATCTGCGCACGCTGCCGCGGCTGCCTACCTATCGCTATGTCGCCGACCTGCTGCGCTATCTGCAGTGGCAGGACGGCGGCCGCCGCGGCCGCAAATGGATTTTGAAGAGCCCGGTCCACGTCGGTCATCTCGAAGAGATGCTGACCTTTCATCCCGGCGCGACCTTCGTCTATCCGCGCCGCGATTTCCGCACCGTCGTCGCCTCCTTCTGCAATGCACTGGAGGCCGCGCAGCAGCCGCACCTCACGCGTTCGCCTGCGGCGATCGGGCGCATCGCGCTCGAATATTGGGTGCCCGAAATGCACCGCTTCCAGCAAGCGCGCGCGCGGCTGGGTAACCGGCTCAAGATGATCGAGGTCGATTATCGCGACATGCTTGCCGACCCTACCCGGCATATCCGTAGCTTCTACCAACAGGCCGGTATTGCCTTGTCCGATGCCGGCGAGGCCGCGATTCGCACGTGGATCGCCGATAACCCCGCCGGCAAGCACGGCATCAACCAATATTCGCTGGAACGGTACGAACTGACCGAAGCGATGGTCGATGACGCCTTTGGCTTCCTCGACTCCATCCCCAGCACGGAGACCAAAGCTCATGCCTGATTCCACAAGCGGTTATGCGCAATTCATCGAAGCGGCCCGTGAGGTCGAGGCGATCATTCGCGCCCACCCGGGCGTAACCGAAACCGGTCTGGCCGAGGGATATCACTATCTCTCCGGTATGTGGATTTTCCACTTGGAGCGCGCGTTCAAAAGCTACGATCTCGACCGCCCCGCCTTCGTGCGCGACATGGACAATGTCCGCACCTGGGGCCTGCCGACGCCCGACCATCACTATTACAGCGCCCAGATCGACGGCGGCGGCGTCTATCGCGTGCTCGGGCATCGCGGCAACACGGTG
This sequence comes from Sphingopyxis sp. GW247-27LB, assembly GCF_002277025.1. Taxonomy (GTDB): domain Bacteria; phylum Pseudomonadota; class Alphaproteobacteria; order Sphingomonadales; family Sphingomonadaceae; genus Sphingopyxis. The sequence continues at coordinate 126,080 of NZ_NIWD01000016.1, read as the reverse complement.
GACTATTGCTTCGAACTGGTATCGGGGCTCGCCGGCGACGACGGGGTGGTCGGCGACCGCATCGGCGCGCTCGAATCGAGCCGGCTGAAGATCGAGGCCGATGGCCGCTTCGAGTTGTGGATCGGCGGCCCCGAACGGTCCGGCAACTGGATGAAGAGCGACGATCGCGCGCGCTGCCTGTTCGTGCGCCAGACGGTGAACGACTGGCTGACCGAGCAGCCGACTCCGATGCTGATCGAGCGCATGGACCAGCCGGTGCCGGTGCCGCGTCGCCCCGCGCTCGCCGATGTGCAGCAATTCTACAGCATCGCGGCGCGCAATATGGTCGACCAGGTGAAGTTCCTCGACGATTTCGCGCGCAACTGGTCGAAGGTGCTGCCTCTCAACGATTATCCCGCCCCAACCGTCGGCCCCGCCGACGCCGGCTATTTCCCGGGGCAGTTCAACACCAAGGGCCGCTGGGAGGTTCCCGAAGGACAAGCGCTGGTCATCACCATCGAGCCCTGCGACGCGCGCTACCAGAGCGTCGCGCTCGCGCACCCGCTGTGGTTCAACAGCTTCATCCCGCGCTCGGTCCAGTCGAGCATCACCGGCGCCCAGTCGCGCGTGTCGAGCGACGGGCGCTTTCGCTATGTGATCGCGGGTGCCGATCCGGGAGTGTGGAACTGGCTCGATACCACGGGCGTGGAATCGGGCTTCATCTTCATGCGCTTTCAGCAGCTCGCTTCAGGCATTCCGCCCGCGAAGCCACGCACGAAGCTCGTGCCGCTCGCCGCCGTGCGCGACGAATTTCCCGCCGATGAGCCGCGTATCACCTCCGAAGAACGGCTCGCGAACGCGCGCCTCCGGAGACTTGCGGCCGATCGCCGCTATTTTTGAAGAGTCACCGGGTGCCCGACCCGGATCGTAGAATATTACTAAATAACAGATAGATATTGGGAGGAAGAGGATGATTGTTTCGCACAAAATCTTGCTTGGTTCGACGGCCATCGTCCTGGCGATGCTGGCCGTTCCCGCCGCCGCGCAGAGCGATACTGGGGGGGTGGTTGCTGGGCAGAATGATGGTGACGACAGTGTCATCGTCGTGACCGCGCAGCGGCGCGAGGAAGCGTTGCAGGACGTGCCGATCGCCGTGTCGGCCTTCCAGGGCGAGCAGTTGCAGTCGAGCGGGGTCGACGGCCTTCGCCAATTGTCGCAGATGGCGCCCTCGCTCGTCGTTCCCGAGGGCGGTAGCCAGTCGGTGCCCTATATCCGCGGCGTCGGCAGCCGCAACATCACTCCGGGTAACGAGTCCAGCGCCGCGGTCTACATCGACGGCGTCTATCAGACCGACAAGACGGGCATCTTGCTCCAGACCTTTCCCGAAGTGGAATCGATCCAGGTGCTGCGCGGACCGCAAGGCACCCTGTTCGGGCGCAACGCGACCTCGGGCGCGATCCTGATCTCGACGAAGAGGCCGAGCCAGGATTTCGGCGGCATGGTCGAGGGAACCTTCGGCACCGACGATCGCGGCGCGCGCGCCTATATCAACACCGGCCTCGGCGAGAATCTGGCGTTCAGCGTCAGCGGTTTCTATCGTTACGAGACCCCGTACATCATCAACCGCAACCCCTCAAACGGCATCGGCAAGCGCACCGGTGAGGAAGAAACCTATGGCTTGCGCGCCAATCTGCTGTTCGAGAGCGGCGATTTCTCGGCGCTGCTGCAGGGGAACTACATCAAGGGCTATACGACCCCGATCATGGCGATGCAGCCCGCGCCGGGATCGCCCTTCTCGATCGGCGAGGCGGCGTCGGGGGTCGATATCCGCAATCCCAAGCGCGCCTATTATGGCGAGGTGCCGCCCGAGGTGCGCTACGACAGCTGGGGTACGTCGCTCCATCTTGACTATGACCTCGGCGATATCGGGATCAGTTCGACCAGCGCCTATACGCGCAGCGGTTCGGGGGTTCAGCTTGATCTGGATCTGTCGCCCGCTCCGGTCTTCTGGTTCGACACCGACCTCAACGGGCGGACCTGGCAACAGGAATTGCTGGTGTCCTCGAAGGGCAGCTCGCCCTTCCAATGGCTCCTCGGAGGCTTCTACATCAATTATCGCGACGGCTATTCGCAGCTCGACCAATATGTCGGCCTGCCGGTGCCCGATCCGCTCCAGCCGCTGACCGTGCCGCAGCGGTTGCTCGAACTGTCCGCGCTCGGTTTCGGGCCGACGTCGGGACTCGCCTACATCGATCTCAGTACCTTCGTGACGATCGAATCGGTCGGGCTGTTCGGCGAGACTTCCTATGAGTTGGGGCAGGGGACCAAGATCACCGCCGGGCTGCGCTATACCGACGAGACCGCGACGCTCGACGCCGACAATGGCAGCGTGACCTATGTCCCCGACGGCACCGGCGGGGTCATCGCGATCCCGCAGACGATCGGCGACCTGTGCACGGCCGATCCGCAATGCGACGGGCTCAGCACCGGCTTTTCGGAGCTGACCTATCGCGTCGTGCTCGATCATAAATTCTCGGACGACTTCCTCGTTTATGCGAGTTACAACCGCGGCTTCAAGAGCGGGGTCTATAACATCTCCTCGCTCTCGCCGCGCGCGACCGAGCCCGAGACGATCGACGCCTTCGAGGTCGGGCTGAAATCCCAGCTGTTCGACCGCAAGCTGACGCTCAACCTCGCGGGCTATTACTACAAGTACGACAATCTGCAGGTTCCGGTGGTCGATCCCGCGACCAACACACAGATCTCGATCAACGCCGCGAAGGCGACCATTTCCGGCCTCGAAGCCGAATTCTCGCTGCGGCCCGACGACCGCTTGACGCTGAACGGCAGCTTCTCGACCTATTTCAAGTCGGAATATGACAGCTTTCCGAACTGCGAGATTTATCGTCCTGCGGGGGTCGGGCTGGCGCTCGCGACCAATGCCGACTGTTCGGGCGAGGATCTGCCGGTGACGCCGAACATCATGGCGAGCCTGGCGGCGAACTACAAGCTGCCGCTGGGGCGGCAGGGCGAGTTCGAACTGGCGGGGCTGCTCAGCTACACCGACGAATTCGACCATGCGACGCACGGCTTCTATCCGGCGGGAGTCGATGCCGGCGGCAATCCCTATCCGGCGGGGGAGGGCCGGGCGCCGATCCAGAAATCGCTGACCACGCTCAACCTCTCGGCGACCTTCCGGCCGCTCAAGGACAATTTCTACGTCACCATCTGGGGCCGCGACCTGCTCAACCAGGGCGACCGGGTGTTCCGCAACATGCAGACGACCACCTTCGGCTATTCGACGACGCTCGGGCGGGGAATCACGGGGGGTGTCACGATGGGCTTCAAATTCGGTTCGTGACGGCGCGGGTGCGGAAGACGCACCCGCTCATTTTCCGGCAGTGCCGACCCGAGTGCGGCCCCGATCAGGATGAGCGTCGGGGCGTCGCCCGCGAGCGATCGCGTCGCGAGGCCGAGCAGGTCGAGACGGGTCGCCAGCCGCTGTTCGTCGGCGCGGCTGACATTGCACGCGATCATCACCGGCATGTCGGGCGGCATGCCGGCTTCGATCAGGCCATGGGCAATCGCGGGGGCGGCATCGCGCCCCATGTAGAAGGCCAGCGTCGAACCGCAGCCCGCGAGCGAACGCCAGTCGAGATCGAGCGCCGCACCGCGGCGGCTGTGCGCGGTGACGAAGCGGACATCGCGGGCGACACCGCGCAGCGAAAGCGAGATGCTGGCCGAGGCCGCGGCGGCGCTCGCGGCCGTGATGCCGGGGCAGACGTGCACGGCGCAACCGGCTTCCCGCAGCGCGCCGATTTCTTCGGCCGACCGTCCGAACATCGACGGGTCGCCGCCCTTTAGCCGCACGACCCGCTTGCCGGCGGTCGCGGCCTCGACCAGCAGCCGGTCGATCGTCCGCTGGTCCTTCGAGTGGCGGCCCGACCGCTTGCCCACGCTGACGCGCTCCGCGCGCGCGGGGACTAGCGCGAGGACGCCATCGCCGACGAGCGCGTCGTAAAAGACGATATCGGCGCGCCCGATCAACCGGACGGCCTTCATCGTCAGCAGCTCGGGATCGCCGGGGCCCGCGCCGACGAGCCAGACCGTTCCGGGCGCGAAATCGTCAGGCTGCATGGCTATTCTCCTCGGTCAGGATGCGCGCGAGCGCGGGGCGGCACGACCCGCAGTTGGTTCCGGCGCCGATCGCGGCGCCGATCGCCGCGACGTCGGCGAGGTGCTGGTCGCGGATCGCCGCGACGATCGCCTTCAGCCCGACGTCGAAGCAGACGCACACGATCGGGCCGCGATCGGCCTGCACCCCCGGTGCGCGCCCGGCGAGCAGGGTGGGGGCGACCGCAGGGGCGGCAAGCTGCGCGATCAGCCAGTCGCGCGGCGGCAGTTCGCCGCTTGCCGTGACGAACAGCGCGCCGGCGAGGCGGCCGCCCGCGATCACCGCGATGCGCCGCGTGCCGCGCGCGGGGTCCTGCGCCTCGATCCGCTCGCCGCGGGGCAGCAGCGCCTCGATGCGCTGGAGGCCCCCATCGCCGGCGAGCTCCCACAGCACCCCGGCGGGCACCGCGACGCGGGTCGCCCACAGACAGGCGGGGCGCTCGGCGAGTTCGGCGGCGAGGAGCAGGAAGCCGCGCCATTGCGTCGCGACGGGGGCAATCGCCGCGGGAGTGCGTTTGAAGCCGGGCTGGCCCGAGAGCGGATCGACGAGCGGGCGGGGGAGCAGCCCAGTTCGCCCGCCGCTCGCGGTGCGGTCGGTCCAATGGATCGGCACGAACAGCTCGCCGGGGCGCTGCCCGTCCGAAAAGGCGACGCGGTAGATGCTTTCGCCCTGCGGCGTTTCGACGCGTGCGAGCCCGCCGTCGGCGAGCCCGAGCCGCGCGCCGTCGGCGGGATGCACCTCGACCAGCGGTTCCTCGCGATGGCGCGCGAGCTTCGGGGCAAGGCCGGTGCGGGTCATGCTGTGCCATTGGTCACGATAGCGCCCGGTGTTGAGCGTCAGCGGCCACTTCGCGAGCGGGCCGGGGAGGGGCTTCTGCGCGACCGGAACGAGCCGTGCGCGGCCGTCTTCGGTCGAAAAGCGCCCGTCGGCGAACGGGCGGTCTCCGCCCCAGCGAAAGGGAAGCATCGCGTCATAGGCGGCGTTGCCACCCTGCGCCGCGCCGGGCAGCGCGAAGCGGCGCGCGCCGTTGTTCTCATAGGTCGAGAGGCGGCAATGCTCGCGCCAGATGTCGGCGGGCCGGTCATAGGCGAAGGCGGTCTTCCACCCCATGCGCCGCGCGACCTCCTTGACGATCCACCAGTCGGGCATCGCTTCGCCGGGGAGCGCGAAGAGCGCGCGCTGGCGGCTGATCGTGCGATCCGAATTGGTGACGGTGCCGTCCTTTTCGCCCCAGGCGGCGGCGGGGAGGCGGACGTGCGCGAAGGCGCCGGTGTCGGTTTTCTCGATCACATCGCTGACGACGACGAAGGGGCAGGCCGCGAGCGCCGCGCGGACGGCGTTCGCGTCGGGCATCGACACCGCGGGGTTGGTCGCCATCACCCACAGCGCCTTGATCCGCCCCTCGCCAATCGCGCGGAACAGGTCGACGGCCTTCAGTCCCGGCTTTTCGGCCATGGTGGGCGCGGCCCAGAAGCGCTGGACGCTGGCGCGATTTTCGGGCGCGAAGTCCCTGTGCGCGGCGAGGGTCGACGCGAGCCCGCCGACCTCGCGCCCGCCCATCGCATTGGGCTGGCCGGTGATCGAGAAGGGCGCGGCCCCGGGTTTGCCGATGCGCCCCGTCGCAAGATGGAGGTTGGTCATCGCATTGACCTGATCGGTTCCGGCGGTCGCCTGGTTGATCCCCTGGCTGAACAGGGTGATGGTGCGCGGGGTCGCGGCGAACAGGTCGAAGAAATGCCTGAGGTCGGCGGCGGGAACGTCGCAAGTGCGCGCCACCGACCACAGGTCATTCCCCTCGGCGAGCTGGTCCCAGAAATCCTGCGGCACCGCGACGTGCGCGGCGAGATAGTCCTCGTCGACCACGCCCGCTTCGCGGCAATATTGGAGCAGGCCGGTCATCAGCGCGACGTCGCTGCCGGGGCGGATCGGCAGATGCAGATCGGCCTCTTCGGCGGTCTCGGTGCGGCGCGGGTCGATGACGACGAGCTTCGCGCCTTCCTCGCAGCGTGCGCGGATGCGCTGGTAGACGATCGGATGGCACCAGGCGGTGTTGCTGCCGACGAGGACGATCAGGTCGGCGGCATCGAGGTCGTCATAGGTGGCGGGCACGACATCTTCGCCGAACGTGCGCATATGCCCCGCGACCGCGCTCGACATGCAGAGGCGTGAGTTGGTGTCGATGTTCGCGCTGCCGATGAAGCCCTTCATCAGCTTGTTCGCGACATAATAATCCTCGGTGAGCAATTGCCCCGAGACGTAGAAGGCGACGCTGTTCGGGCCGTGGCGCGCGATGGTCTCCTTGAAGCGTTTGGCGACAAGGTCGAGCGCCTTGTCCCAGCCCGCGCGTCTGTTGCCGATCATGGGCGCGAGGAGGCGGCCCTCGAGCCCGACCGTCTCGCCGAGATGCGTGCCTTTCGAGCAGAGGCGGCCGCGGTTGGCGGGGTGGTCGGGGTCGCCCGCGATCTTGACCGTTCGTTCGCCCGTGACGGTCGCGCGGATGCCGCAGCCGACGCCGCAATAGGCGCAGGTCGTGCGGACTTCCATCATTCCTCTCCCTGCAGGGGAGGGGTTAGGGGTGGGTCACGGCGATCGGGGCTCGATGCCCCGATCGTCGTATTCGTCCGCGCGAAGAAAAGAGCCTCGCTATCGCTCGTACCCACCCCCGGCCCCTCCCTTTCAGGGAGGGGAGAGGCATGGATGCACTGCCGCCTCACGCCGCCGCCTTCAGCGTGCTCGCGCGGCAGATCAGCACGCGGCCACCGTCGATCTTGACCGGCACCGTCGGCGTGCAGCCCTTGTCCTCGCCCAGCGCCTCGCCGGTCGACAGGCTGATCCGCCAATTGTGGAGCGGGCAGGAAACCGCGCCGCCGTGGACGATGCCCTGACTCAGCCGCCCATGCTTGTGCGGGCAGCGGTCGAGCAGCGCGAAGACCTTGCCCTCGGCGGTGCGGAAGAGGGCGATGTCGTCGCCCCCCGCGACCTGCACGGTGCGGCTGCCGCGCACCGGGATCTGGTCGACCCAGCCGATGTCGAGCCATTCTGCATTCATGCCCTGATCTCCTTCAAGAAACCGCCCTCCTGCGGGGTGAAGCGCGCCATCGGCGCGTGATGCTCGGCCTCGGCGCCCTCGGCGCGCTGCGCCCAGGGGTCGTCCTGCGAAAAGCTCTGCGAATGGAGGAAGCGCGCGCGGAGCGCTTCGCGGCCCGGCGCATCGTCGACGATACGCGCCTTGACATGCTCCAATCCGACGCGCTCGATCCACGGCGCGGTGCGCTCCAGATAGCGCGCTTCCTCGCGGTAAAGCTGGATGAAGGCGGCGCAATAATCCATCGCCTCCTGTTCGGTCGCGACCTTGCAGAGGAGGTCGGTCGCGCGGACATGGATGCCGCCATTACCGCCGACATGGAGCTCGTAGCCGCTGTCGACGCACACGATTCCGAAGTCCTTGATCGTCGCCTCGGCGCAGTTGCGCGGACAGCCCGACACCGCGATCTTGAACTTGTGCGGCATCCAGCTGCCCCAGCTCATCCGCTCGATCTTCACGCCGAGCCCGGTCGAATCCTGCGTGCCGAAGCGGCACCATTCGGACCCGACGCAGGTCTTCACCGTGCGCAGCGCCTTGCCATAGGCGTGCCCCGACACCATGCCGGCGGCGCCCAAGTCGGCCCAGACCGCGGGCAGGTCCTCCTTTTTGATCCCGAAGATGTCGAGCCGCTGGCCGCCGGTCACCTTGACCATCGGCGCGTTATATTTCTCGACCACATCGGCGATCGCGCGCAGCTCGGTCGGGTTGGTGAGCCCGCCCCACATGCGCGGGACGACCGAGTAAGTGCCGTCCTTCTGGATGTTGGCGTGGAGGCGCTCGTTGACGAAGCGGCTCTGCTGGTCGTCGACATAGTCGCCGGGGAGCGCGCAGAGCAGGTAATAGTTGAGCGCGGGGCGGCACGACGAGCAGCCGTCGGGGGTTGCCCAGTGCAGCTTCTGCATCGCCTCGGGGATCGAGCGCATGGCCTGCAGGGCGATCTCGCGCCGCACGTCGTCGTGACCGAAGCTCGTGCACTTGCAGATGGTCCTGGGGCCGCTCTGCACATCGTCGCCGAGGGTCAGCGCAAGCAGGTTTTCGACGAGCCCGGTGCAGCTGCCGCAGCTCGCCGACGCCTTGCAGGTGCCGCGCACCGCGTCGAGGCTGTGCGCCCCCTTGGCGATGCACGAGACGACCTGGCCCTTGGTGACGCCGTTGCAGCCGCAGATTTCCGCATCGTCGGAAAGCGCCGCAACGGCCGCCTTAGGGTCCGCCGCGCCGCCTCCCGCGGCGAAGGCTTGGCCGAAGATCAGCAAGTCGCGAAGATCGGAAACATCCTCCTGCTTTTTCAGAAGGTCGAAATACCAACTGCCGTCGGCGGTATCGCCATAGAGCACCGCACCGACGATGCGGTCGTCCCTGACGATCACGCGCTTGTAGACGCCGCGGCTCGCGTCGCGCAGCACGATATCCTCGCAGCCGTCGCCGCCCGAAAAGTCGCCCGCCGAGAAGACGTCGATCCCCGATACCTTAAGCTTGGTCGAAGTCACCGAACCGCGATAGCCGGTCGGTTTTTCGACGAGCCCGTCAGCGAGGCTGCGGCACATGTCCCACAGCGGCGCGACGAGGCCGTAGACCTGGCCGTCATGCTCGACGCATTCGCCGACCGCGAGCACGGCGGGGTCGCTGGTCACCATATAGTCGTCGACCTGGATGCCGCGCCCGACCGCGAGGCCGGCGTCGCGTGCGAGGCCGGTCGAGGGGCGGATGCCGACCGCCATCACGACAAGGTCGGCGGGGATCAGCGTCCCGTCCTTCAGCTTCACGCCCTCGACTTTGCCGTCGCCGACGATCTCGGCGGTGTCGGCGCCGGTCAGGATCGTCTGGCCGCGCGCTTCCAATGCCTGCTTGAGCAGCCACCCCGCCGCCTCGTCGAGCTGGCGCTCCATCAGTGTCGGCATCAGGTGGATGACGGTGACTTTCATGCCGCGCAAGGATAGCCCGTGCGCGGCCTCGAGCCCGAGCAGCCCGCCGCCGATCACCACCGCCGCGCCGCCCTTCTCGGCCGCCGCGAGCATCGTGCCGACATCGTCCATGTCGCGGAAGGCGATGACGCCGGGGAGATCCTTGCCCGGCACCGGGATGATGAAGGGATCGGAGCCGGTGGCGATCAGCAGCCGGTCGTAACGCTCGACGATGCCGCCGCGCGTCGCCACGGTCTTCGCGGCGCGGTCGATCGCGACCACCGGATCGCCGGCGACCAGCGCGATGCCATTGTCCGCATACCAACCCGCATCGTTGATCACGATATCGTCGAAGGCTTTCTCGCCCGCGAGCACGGGGGAAAGCATGATGCGGTTGTAATTGACCCGCGGCTCGGCGCCGAAGATCGTGATGCGGAAACGGTCGGGGTCACGCGCGAGCAGTTCTTCGACCGCGCGGCATCCCGCCATGCCGTTACCGATCACGACGAGATGCTCGCGCGGGTCGGCGTCGGGGGAGAGGGGGCTATGTTCCATTATCGAATGTCCGTCGAATTGTGGTGGAAGAGGATCAGATTCGCACGCCCTCGGCGGCGGTCCACGACCGGCGCCACTGGTCCTTGACGAAGACGAGCGCGACGAGCGCCGCGACCGCGAGGCCGGCGAAAAAATGAAAGGCGGGGGCGTAGCTGCCGGTCCATTGGCGCGCGAAGCCGAGCGACGCGGCGAGAGTGAAGCCGCCGACCCCGCCCGCCATGCCGACAAGGCCGGTCATCACGCCGATCTCGGCCGAAAAACGCTGCGGCACGAGCTGGAAGACCGCGCCGTTGCCGACGCCGAGCGCGAGCATCGCGGCGACGAACAGCGCGAGCGCGGCGGGGAGGGCGACCGCCTGCGGCACCCCGGCGAGCGCCGTCGCGGCGGCGACGAACACGATCATCAGCGCGCGCACCCCGCCGATCCGGTCAGCGAGCGCACCGCCCATCGGCCGCACGAGCGATCCCGCGAAGACGCAGGCCGCGGTGCAATATCCCGCCGCCACCGGGGTCAGGCCGAACCGGTCGGTGAAATAGATCGGCAGCGACGCCGCGAGCCCGACGAAACCGCCGAAGGTCACCGCATAGAAGGCCATCAGCCACCAGGCGTCGGCGGTTCGCAGCGGTTCGAAATAGTCGGGCAGCTTCCGGGGCGCGGGCGCGTCGGGCGCGTCCTTCGCCATCAGGAGGTAGAGGGCGAAAGCGATCGTCAGCGGGATGCAGGCAAGGCCGAGCACCATGTTCCAGCCGAACAGCGCGGCAAGGCCAGGCGCGAAGAGCGCCGCGAGCACCGTGCCCGAATTGCCCATGCCGGCGAGCCCCATCGCCTTGCCCTGATGCTCGGGCGGATACCAGCGGCTCGCGAGCGGCAGCGCGATCGCGAAGCTGGCGCCCGCGAAGCCGAGGATCAGCCCGAGCGCGAGCGTGCCCGCAAAGCTGTGGACGCCTAGAAGCCAGGCGGTGAAGAGGCCCGCGATGACGATCGCCTGGCTGATCGCGCCCGACCGCTTCGGCCCGATGCGGTCGACGAGCAGGCCGTTTCCGACGCGCAGCACCGCGCCCGCGAGCGTCGGCACCGCGACCATCAGCCCCTTCTGCGCCGGGGTCAGGCCGAGATCCCCGGCAATGGCGGGCGCGAGCGGCCCGAGGATGACCCACACCATGAAGGCGAGGTCGAAATAGAGGAAGGCGGCGACCAGCGTCGGCCAATGCCCGCTGGACCAGAAGCTCGATTGTCCCTTCGTCATCGTCCGTCCCTTGTGCGACGGGCAATAAAAAAGCCGCCAGGACGGCGGCCTCATGCGGCGCATCCTGACGGCTTCATTGCCTGTTGGAGTGCGGGGAAAAGGCTCCCCGCCTGCCGCGCGGACCAGCCCCTTCGTTGGAGCGCCGCCGCTTTATCTCGGCCCGGCAGCTCTGCCGGGTGCGATCAAACTGCCTGATTCGTTCAGGTCGCGCAAGCGATTATTTTGCAGTGCAACATAATTTGCCGTCCCTGTGCCTTTGCTGGCCTGCGCGCTCAGAGCGGCGTGCCGTAAATCTGTCACGCGCCTTATCCGTTCGTGTCTCGACTTCGCTCGACACGAACGGGACAATGGGTCAAATCTAAGGCACGCTGCTCTAGCTGTCACGGAAGATCGGCCAGATACCCCGCAATATCCTCTGGATCGAAGGCGCGACCGTCGAAGAAGCGGTCGCTGCCCAGGAGCAGGCGGCCTTGGGTCGAGCCGGCGCCGATCGGGGCGTCGAGGCCGCCTTCGAGCTTCGAGCTCGCGCCGGGCAGCGGGGCGCCCGACCCCGCGAGCGCGGCGCGGTATATGTCGGGGCGGAACACCCCGGCGGCCGTCGCCGCGTTGGCGGGTGAAAAGGCGATGCCGTCCCAGCGCACCATCTGCGAATAGAGCCACGCCGCCTGGCTGCGCCACGGGAAGTTGGCGGCTTCGCGATACTGGAACATGAAGTCGGGATAGGCGACCGGCTCGCCGCCGGGGGCGACCCGGATGCGGTCGGTGATCGCGCGTTCGATCGCGTCCTGCGGCGCGTCGAGATAGGCGGGGCGGGCGAGGATGGCGGCGCTCTCCCCGGCGGTGCCGGGTTCGACGAAATGCGCGGCCGCGGCATGGAGCGCGCGGAGCAGCGCCTCGACCGCATCGCGGCGGGCTTCGACGACGTCGCTGCGGATCGCGAGAATCTTCTCGACCCCGCGCCGCCAGATCTGCGCGGTGGCGAGCGCGATATGGCCGACGCCGCGATCGACCGCGATCGCATTCCACGGCTCGCCGACGCAGATGCCGTCGACCTCGCCCGCGGCGAGCGCGTCGGCGGCGAAGGGCGGGCTGGTGACGACGATCTCGACATCGGCGTCGGGGCGGATACCCACCCCCGCCAGCCAGTAACGCAGCATGTAATTATGGCTCGAATAGCGATGAACCACGCCGAAGCGCAGCGGGCGGCCCGCCGCCTTGCGCGCCGCGGCGACGTCCCGCAGCGCCGCGCCGACGGTTGCGGGGTCGCCGAGCCCGTCGCCGAGCCCGGCCTCGGCCGCGAGCGCGGTCGAAAAGGTCACCGCATTGCCGTTGAGCCCGAGCACGAAGGGCACCGCGAGCGGCACCGAGGGCCGGTCGCGGCCGAGCGCCGTCGCGATCGCGAGCGGCGCGATCATGTGCGCGGCGTCGGTATGGCCGTAGAGCAGCCGGTCGCGCACCGTCGCCCAGGTCATGTCGCGGACGAGATCGATGTCGACGCCCTCGCGCGCGGCGAAGCCGAGCTCGTGCGCGAGGATCGGCAGCGCGGCGTCGACCAGCGGCAGGAAGCCGATGCGGAAATGTTCGGCGCTCACTCGATATCTCCCATCAGCGCGTCGCTGGTCACGATCGCCTCGGCGATCTCGGCAATGCGGCGGTTGGTCCGCATCGCCTGTCCGCGCAGCAGCGCATAGGCGGCGGGCTCGTCGATCCCGCGCCGCTTCATCAGGATCGCCTTCGCCCGGTCGACCGTCGCGCGCTCGGCAAGCGCGTTCTTCGCTTCGTCGAGTTCGCGCTGGAGGCGCGAGAAGGCCTGGAAGCGCCGCACCGCAAGGTCGATCACGGGCTTGATCCGCTGCTTCGACAATCCGTCGACGACATAGGCCGACACCCCCGCGTCGATCGCGGCTCCCGTCGCCTCGGCGTCGCTCTGGTCGACGAACATCGCGATCGGGCGCGCGAGCGCGCGCGACATGGCGAAGAAATCCTCGAGCAGGTCGCGGCTGGGATTTTCGAGGTTGATGAGAATCACTTCAGGCTTTGCGGCTTCGACCTGCGCGACCAGCGGGCCTGCGGGATCGATCAGCACGAGATCGTCGAGGCCCGCTTCGCGCAGGCCATCCGAAATGATCGCCGCGCGCGTCGTGCTGGTGTCGATGATCGCGATCCTCATGCCCTGCGTCTTTACGCTGCAGCGCACAAATTCGCCAGCGAGTTTGTCTTTCCCCTGATCCAGCGATGCTTTTTCCGATCGTTCGGGGCGTCCGAAAACGCTTTACCGCGCAATTGAATCCATCCGTCCCGGCCAAACGGAACTTTCGCGGAAGCGGGTCCGTTGGCGCCCCGAGGTCTGCGGGGAACGGCAGGCCTGCGGCGAAGGGGGCGCTCTCCTGTCGACTCCATCGCCCTATGCAAAGGAGTAACCATGCGTAAGATTGCGATTATGTCCGCCGTGGCGGCGAGCTTCCTGATTTCGCCGATTGCGGCCATTGCCCAGGAAACGACCACTCCCGCCCCGACCGAAGAACCTGCCCCGGCGCCCGCGCCGGACGAGGAACCGGCGCCGACCACGGCTCCCGCTCCGACCGATCAGCCGGCCCCGGCTCCGGCCCCGACCGAAGAGCCCGCGCCCGCGCCGTCGGATCAGCCGGCGCCCGCGCCGACCGAGGAACCGGCCCCGGCACCGCAGGCGTAACCAGCGCTTTTTCGCGTATATCGCCAAGAAGGGCGGCAGGGATTGACCTTGCCGCCCTTTTTCATGCGCGACGATATGCCCCATCCAGTCAGCTTTTCCTTGCCAAGCGCCCTCGATGCCGTTCCATTAGATTCCTAATCAAAAGGGGAGAGCGGGAATGGCGGCGAAGCGGATGATCCTGATCGGGGGCGCGGCCGCGCTCGCTGTGGTCGCGGGCGTGGTCGCGGTGCGGACGGCGACCTTCGCCCCGAAGGACATAGCCGACGGCCGCGACGTGACGCTCGCCGCCGCGCCGCCCTATGACCTGTCGGCCGCCGTTGCGCATCTGAGCGCCGCCGCGCAGATCAAGACCATCTCGCATCAGGACGCCGCCGACAACGACGTCGCCGAATGGGACCGTCTCCACGCCTGGCTCGCGGCGACCTATCCCGCGGCGCATGGCGCGATGGCGCGTACGATCCTGCCCAACCGCACGCTCGTCTATCACTGGCCGGGCAGCGACGCCTCGCTCGCGCCGATCATCGTCATGGCGCATCAGGATGTCGTCCCGGTGACCGAGGGAACCGAGGGCGACTGGAAATACCCGCCCTTCGCCGGAACGATCGCCGAAAAGGCGGTGTGGGGCAGGGGCACGGTCGACGACAAGGGATCGCTGATCGGCCTGTTCGAGGCGCTCGAGGCGCTCGCCAAGGCCGGTTTCCAGCCGAAGCGCGGCATCTATCTCGTCTCGGGCCACGACGAGGAGGCGGGCGGGTCGGGCGCGATCGCCGCCGCGGCGAAGCTGAAGGCCGAGGGGGTGAAGGCGATCTTCACGATCGACGAGGGCAGCATCGTTCTCACCGACACGCCGGTGATCGACGGCCCCGCGATCATGATCGGGATCGGTGAGAAGGGCTATGGCACGCTCAAGGTCACGGCGCACGCGCCGGGCGGGCACAGCTCGATGCCGCCCGCCGAGACCGGCGTCGTCACGCTCGCCAAGGCGGTGCTCGCGATCGCCGACAAACCCTTTCCGTTCGAGGTGCGCGGTCCCGGCGCGTCGATGATCGAGGCGCTCGCCGCGAAGAAGGGCGGCACCACCAAGATGGCGGTCGCCAACCGCTGGCTGTTCGGCCCGCTGCTGAAGCGTCAGCTCGCCGCGGCGCCTTCGACCGCCGCCGCCTTCCACACCACGATCGCGCCCACGATGCTGGAGGGCAGCCCCAAGGAGAATGTGCTGCCGCAAGCCGCGAGCGCACTGATCAACTATCGCATCGCCCCGTGGAACAGCTCGAAGGACGTGATGGCGCGGGCGCGCGCTGCGGTCGGCGATGCCAAGGTCGACCTTGCCTGGGTCAAGCCGCCGCGCGAGCCCTCGCGCATCTCCTCGACCAGCTCGCAGGGCTGGAAATGGATCGCCGCCGCGGCGCGTGCCGATGCGCCGGGCGCGGTGCTCACCCCGACGCTTGTCGTCGCCGGCACCGACAGCCGCAGCATGGAGCCGGTGTCGGAGGACGTCTACCGCTTCATGCCGATGCATTTCACGCTGAAGGAAGCCGCGATGATCCACGGCACCAACGAGCATATGGCGATCGACAGCTTCAAGCGGATGATCGATTTCTACGCGCGGCTGATCGCGACGTCGGCGGGGTGATCGCAGCGCGACGAACCGCCCTTCCTCGTCGGCGAACGGCGCGTGCCCGTCAGCGCATTCACCGGAGCGCCATCTTGCGCGCCCTAATTTGGATCGGGGGGCAAGATGGAAGGTCTGAACGATGTTTTCGATGAAGAAGCTGGCCCTGACTGCGCTCATCGGCATCAGCGCGGTGGCTGCGCTGCCCGCCGATGCGGAGGCGCGCGATCGGCACCACCGCCACTCCTCCTATTACGACCGCGATCATGATCGCTGGGATGGCCGCCGCGATTACCGCCGCAGCCATTATCGCGACGGCCGCCGCTATTACCGGTCGCGCGATCATTATCGCTGCCGCCGTTCGAGCGGGACGACCGGGCTGATCGTCGGCGGCGCGGCGGGCGCGCTGCTCGGCCGCGAGGTCGACCGCTATGGCGACCGCACGCCGGGCACGATCGTCGGCGCGGCCGCGGGTGCGCTGCTCGGCCGCGAAATCGACCGCGGCGGGCGCTGCCGGTAAGGGACCAGGCGCACGGGGCCCGGCTCCGTGCGCCACTCGTCCGCTATGCGGCGGGTCGCTTTCCGCTTGCCCTCGGCGGGCGTGAAACCTAAGGGCTGCAGCGGTTCGGGGAGTAGCGCAGCCCGGTAGCGCGCCTGCTTTGGGAGCAGGATGTCGCAGGTTCGAATCCTGTCTCCCCGACCATTTCTTCCCACTATGCGAAAGCCGTGCCGCCGGAAGGCGCCGCCGCTACGGCCTCGGGGCGGTCCAGTCGATCGGCCCCTCGGCGAAGCGCTTGTGGAGCTGCTGGAGCGACAGGCGGTTGCCTTCGCGGAAGAAGCCGATCAGCGCGTCGCCCGCCGGTCCCGCCGGATAGCCGCTTCCCGTCAGGCGAACGCGGGTCGCCGCGTCGCCGACCGGCGTCAGCAGGAAGCGGCTGGTCACCCGGACATAGGCGTCGGCATGGGGAAAGCCATCGGGCGTCCGCGTGGTCCGGAAGCTGACGCTATCGGGCGCCGCGCGTTCGATCCATTGCTGTTCGATCGTGGAGGCCGAGCCCGGCTCGGCCGCGGGGTCATAAGCGGTTTCGAAACGATCCGTAGAGCCCGACACCGCGCGCGCCAGCGGAACCGCCCATGTCCGCCAGCCCTCGATGGTGGCCAGCGCCGTCCAGACCTCCTGCTGCGATGCGGGGATCGTGACCTCGTGGACCAGCGTGCGCGTGCCGTCGGTCTCGACCTCCAGGGTCACGTCGACCTGCTGGGCGGCGGCGGGCGCGGCCGCGAGCAGCAGGAAAGCGGCAATCGCGCCGCGCATGCCGTACGCCCTGAAGGATCGCCGCGCCTGCATGGCGTCCATTGATGGCAGGATCGATCCCGAGTCAAGCGCCTTGGTGGGCTCGCCGGTCCCGCGAAGCCGTGGCGGCTTCGCGACGGGTCGAGGAACAATGGCCTTCATCGCCCGTTGCTCGGAAAGGTGGCGGTGCCACCTCCGTGGCGCCGCCCTCATCCCAGCAAGGAGAAGGAGCCATGACCGACACACTCGAAAAAACCGAAACCCACCGCCTGATCGCTTCCGACAAGGTCGAAGGCACCGCGGTCTATAACCCCGAAAACGACCGGCTCGGCACGATCGCCAATGTGATGATCGACAAGAGATCGGGCAAAAGCGAATATGCCGTCATGGAATTCGGCGGGCTGTTCGGGCTCGGCAGCGACCATTATCCCATTCCGTGGGACATGCTGACCTATGACACCGGCAAGGGCGGCTATGTCGTCAATCTGTCGAAGGACCAGCTGACCGACGCGCCGCGCTATGCGCGCGAGGATGCGCCCGAATATACCGACGATTACGGCCGCACCATCTATGGCTATTACGGCCTCAGCTATCCGATGCTCTGACGATGGAACGCCGCGACGACTCGGGGGCCGGCGGGCCCGTCTATCCGGCGCGCGACGTGCGCGGGGGAGAGATCATCCTCAGGACCCGGCGCCGCCAGCTGGTCTTCATGGGCGGGCTGGTCGCGTTCGTCGTTTTCGCGCTGATCGCGGCGCTGCTTGCTCCGCATTGAGCGAACCCGTCGCGACGGGCGTAAAAAAAAGGCGGCCTTCCCGAAGGAAGACCGCCTCTTTTTCGTTTCGGTCATCGCCCCGAAGGGCTGTGACTTACTTCTTTTCTTCAGCCGGAGCAGCAGCGGCGTCAGCAGCCGGAGCCGGAGCAGCAGCAGCGTCGGCAGCAGCCGGAGCGGTCGCAGCAGCGTCAGCACCGGTGGCAGCAGCTTCGGCACCAGCAGCAGCGGCGTCAGCGCCGGCAGCAGCAGCGTCGGCACCGGCTTCAGCGGTCGCGTCGGCGGCCGGAGCTTCGGTGGTGGTGGCTTCGTCAGCAGCCTTCTCACCGCAAGCGGCGAGGGCGAACATGCTGGCGGCAACGGCGATAGCAGCAAACTTCTTCATGATGTGTGGGCTCCCTAAAATGCCTTTCCGCGCTGGGGAAACTTTCCCGTCCCGCGAGCGGCGGGATTTAGTCCTTCCGCGTGAATCGTCAACAAAAATAATTGAGATGGTGCGCTGCGGCAGAAATCTGTCGTTTCGGCCGCGGCCCGCTTATCCTCAGGGCAATTCGCCGTCGCTGCTGTTGGCGAGCAGTGACAGAGTCGCGGCCCAAACCACGACATTATGGCGCAATTGCGCCGGATCGATCTTGTCGAGCGTATCGTCGGGCGTGTGGTGAAGATCGAAATAGCGGGTGCCATCCTGCTGCAGATCGACCGCGGGAACACCCGCCTGGATCAGTGCGCCGACGTCGGCGCCGCCGTGCGCCTCGCCATGCCCGGTCACGACTCCGAAGGGTGCGACTGCCGCGCCGATCCGCTTCCGGAGGTCCGCCGCGCTCTCGGGCAGCTTGAAATCGACTCGCCAGACGCGATCGGCGCCGAAGTCGGATTCGAGCGCGACGGCGTGCTTCTCCTTGCCGTGGGCGTCGAAATAGGCCTGGCCGCCGAACACACCGACCTCCTCGGCACCCGCCCACAGCAGGCGGATCGTGCGGCGCGGCTGGCCGGCGGTCATGACATGCTTCGCTGCCGCGGTGATGATGCCGCAGCCCGCGGCGTCGTCGATCGCGCCCGTGGCGAGATCCCAGCTGTCGAGGTGGCAGGCGATGATCACCGGGCTCGCCGCGGGGTCGCTGCCCGGCACCTCGGCGATGACGTTGCCCGAGGTCTGCTCGCCGATCATCTTGGGCGTGAGCAGCAGCTTCATCCTGAGCGGCCCGGTCGCGCGGCTGCGCTGGCGGACGAGCTGATCGGCGTCGGGGTTGGAGATCGCCCCGGCGGGGATTGGCGTCACGCCCTCGGCGAAATTGGTCACCCCCGCGTGCGGGTTGCGGTGGTTGTCGGTGCCGATCGAGCGGATGACGATGCCGATCGCGCCCTTCTTGGCGGCAACGGTGGGCCCTACGAAACGGCCGCGCCCGTAAAGCCCGTAGCCGCTGCCGTCCTGCGTCGGTTCCATCTGGTTGTCGATGAAGACGATCTTGCCCTCGACCGCGCTGTCGGGCGCGGCGGCGAGCGCGTCGAAACCGTCGAAATAAGCGACCTCGCCCTCGATGCCCTTGGGCCCGGTCGAGCCGCTGTTGCCGAGCGCGGTGATCGCGAGGGGCTGCGGCAGGAAGGGGCCGGTCAGCCAGGCCTTTTCCTCGCCGCGCTGCCAGACCGGCATCTGATAGGGCTCCTCGCGCACATTGGCGAAGCCCATTTGTGTCAGTGTCTTGAGCGCCCATTTGCGCGCCGCGGCCTCGCGGTCGCTGCCGGCGGGGCGCGGGCCGATCTCGGTCGTCAGTCCCTCGGTGATTTCCCACGCCGGATCGTCGCCCTGCTGGGCGAGGTCCGATGCGCTCGCCTGTTGAAAGGCAAAGGCGCTGGTCGCGGCTAGGCTGGCGGCGGCGAGCCCGGCAGGGCGGGCGAGGGTGCGGTGCTGTGTCATGGACGCCGTCCTAGCCAGCAAGCGCTGCAGGGGGCAAGCGTCGATTGCCAAGCGGGCGCCCATTCGCTAACCGGCGCCCAACTCAGACTCTCCCGGCCGCGCGTGCGGCCCAGCCATATCCGGAGCACATCGATGGCCGCCCAATATAGTTTCGTGATGAAAGGTCTGTCGAAGACCTATCCCGGCGCGCAAAAGCCGACGCTCAAGGATTTGAGCCTGCAATTCTACCCCGATGCCAAGATCGGCATCGTCGGCCCGAACGGCACCGGTAAATCGACCCTGATGAAGATCATGGCGGGGATCGACAAGGATTTCACCGGCGAAGCCTGGCCAGGCGAGGGGATCACCGTCGGCTATCTGGCGCAGGAGCCGCAGCTCGACCCCGCGAAAACGGTCAAGGAAAATGTCATGGACGGCGTCCGTCCCGTCGCCGACATGCTCGACCGCTTCAACGAGATCAGCACGCTGATGGCCGACCCACCCGAGGACGCCGATTTCGACGCTCTGATGGAAGAAATGGGCACGCTCCAGGAAAAGATCGACGCGATCGACGGCTGGACGCTCGACAACCAGCTCGAAATCGCGATGGAGGCCCTGCGCTGCCCGCCCGGAGACTGGAGCGTCGAGAATCTGTCGGGCGGTGAAAAGCGCCGTATCGCGCTCACCCGCCTGCTGCTCGAAAAGCCCTCGATCCTGCTGCTCGACGAACCGACCAACCATTTGGACGCGGAAAGCGTCGCGTGGCTCGAAAAGCATCTCGTCGACTATCCGGGCAACGTCATCCTCGTCACCCACGATCGCTATTTCCTCGACAATGTCGTGAACTGGATCCTCGAGCTCGATCGCGGCCGCTATTTCGTCTACGAAGGCAATTATTCGACCTATCTCGAAAAGAAGGGCAAGCGCCTCGAACAGGAAGCGCGCGAGGACCAAGGGCGCCAGAAGGCGATCAAGGACGAGCTCGAATGGATCCGGCAAAGCCCCAAGGCGCGCCAGGCCAAGTCGAAGGCGCGTATCAAGAGCTTCGACCAGCTCGTCGAGGCGCAGGAAAAGCGCACCCCGGGCAAGGCCCAGATCGTCATCCAGATTCCCGAGCGCCTCGGCGGCAAGGTGATCGAGGTCGCGGGCATCTCCAAGGTCTATGGCGACAAATTGCTCTTCGAGGACCTGTCCTTCACGCTGCCGCCGGGCGGCATCGTCGGCGTGATCGGCCCGAACGGCGCGGGCAAATCGACGCTGTTCAAGCTGATCACCGGTCAGGAGACCCCCGACAGCGGCGCCATCACTATCGGCGACACCGTCCGTCTCGGCTTCGTCGACCAGAGCCGCGACGATCTGAAGCCCGACAATAATGTCTGGCAGGAAATCTCGGGCGGTCACGAACTGATGACCATCGGCAAGCACGAGATGCAGACGCGCGCCTATGTCGGCGCCTTCAACTTCAAGGGCGTCGACCAGCAGAAAAAGGTCGGCCAGCTATCGGGCGGCGAGCGCAACCGCGTCCATCTGGCGAAGATGCTGAAGGAGGGCGGCAACGTCCTGCTGCTCGACGAACCGACCAACGATCTCGACACCGAAACGCTCGCCGCGCTCGAGGAAGCGCTCGAGAATTTCGCGGGCTGCGCGGTGGTGATCAGCCACGACCGCTTCTTCCTCGATCGTCTCGCGACGCACATCCTCGCCTTCGAGGGCGACAGCCATGTCGAATGGTTCGAAGGCAATTTCGAATCCTATGAAGAGGACAAGATCCGTCGCCTCGGCGACGACGCGACGCGCCCGCACGCGACATCGTACAAGAAGCTGACACGCTGACCGGCATGGCGGGCGAGGGGCAAGCACCGATTTCGTCGAGCACGATCCGCCTCGATACGGACGCGCTCAACGCCTTCATGGCGGAGGCCTTCCCGCATTCGCAGCCGGGGTCGCGCGGGCGGGTGGTCTCGGCCGCCCCAGGCCATGTCCAAGCGCGCCTCGACCCCAATGAACAGGCGCTGCGCCCCGGCGGGTTGATCTCGGGCCCGACCCAGATGGGCTTCGCCGACATGGCCGCCTATGCGCTCGTCCTCGCGCATATCGGCCCGGTCGCGATGGCGGTGACGAGCGCGCTCAATTACCAGTTCCTGCGCCCGTGCCGCCCGGGCCCGCTGTTCGCCGACGCGCAGATGCTGCGGCTCGGCAAGCGGCTCGCGGTGATGGACGTCCGCATCTGGACCGACGATGCGGAAAAGCCTGTCGGGCAGGCGAACGTGACCTACGCGATCCCCTGAGCGGTCGCGGCTATCGCACCCGCTTGACCCGCATCGGCCCGCCGTCGATGCGTTCGGTGACGAAATTGGGGATGTCGGCGATCATGTCCGACAATCGCGCATAGCCATAGCTACGGACGTCGAAGCTCGACCGGTTGCCCGCGATCTGCCCGACCTCGCCGAGCAGGGCATATCCCTGGTCGTCGCGTTTCGCCGCTTTCCACGCATTGCCCAGCAGTTCGACGACGTCGGGGTCGATTTTCTTTTTTGCTGCCGCCTTGGTGTCGGGGCCGGGCGACTGCCGCTCGGCGTCGATGAGCACGTCGACGTCGATGAAGCGCGTGCACGCGCCCTGAAAGCCCTCGGGCGTCTTGGCGCTGCCGAAGCCGTAGACCAGGATTCCGTCCTGCCGCACCCGCATCGCGAGCGGCATGAAATCGCTGTCGCTCGACATGATGCCGAGCCCGTCGAGGCGCCCGCGATAGAGCAGGTCCATCGCATCGATCGTCAGCTTCATGTCGGTGGCGTTCTTGCCCTTGGTCAGATCAAACTGCTGCTGCGGCTCGATCCCGAAACGATGAAGCTGGTCGACCCATCCTTTCAGCGCGGGCTTGCGCCAATTGCCATAGGCGCGGCGGATATTGACCGTGCCCAGCTCGGCGAGCGCGGTCAGCACCGGGTCGAGACCTGCGGGCCGCGCATTGTCGGCGTCGATCAGCAGCGCGACATTGCCGTCAGCCATGCGCCGCCGTCTCCGCTTGCGGGGGCTTCGTCACCAGGCTGACGATCAGGATGGCGAGCGTCGCGGCGGCGAAGCCGGGGAGGAGTTCGTAGACCGCCGTATCCCAGCCGCGATCGATCCACAGCATCACCACGGCGGCGCCGGTGACCATGCCGGCGAGCGCGCCCGCGAGCGTCATCCGCCGCCAGGTCAGCGCGAGCAGGATCAGCGGGCCGAAGGCGGCGCCGAAGCCCCCCCAGGCGTGGCTGACGAGCTTGAGCACGCTGCCGTCGGGATTTTGCGCGAGCAGCATCGCGATTGCCGCCACCGCGACGACCGACAGGCGGCCGACCGTCACGATCTCGCGCTCGCCGGCGTCGCGGCGGACGAAGAGGCGATAGAAATCCTCGGTCAGCGACGATCCGGTGACGAGAAGCTGCGCCGAAATCGTGCTCATGATCGCCGCGAGGATCGCCGAGAGAAGGAAGCCGAAGAGAAGCGGGTGAAACAGCGTCTCGCCGAGCAGGATGAAGATCGTCTCGGGGTCCGACACGGCCATTCCGTTGCTCTCGGCAAAGGCGCGGCCGACCAGCCCGACCGCGATCGCGCCAACGAGCGAAATCCCCATCCACGTCATGCCGATGCGCCGCGCGGTCGGAATATCCTTTACCGACCGGATCGCCATGAAGCGCACGATGATGTGCGGCTGCCCGAAATAGCCGAGCCCCCAGGCGGCGGCCGAGACGATGGCGAGCGCCGTCGTTCCGCCGAACAGGCTCGTCATATTGGGATCGATCCCGCGCAGGATCGCGCCGGCGCTGCTTCCCTCGGGCAATCCCAGCAGCGCCGCGACCGGCACGACGATCAGCGCCAGCATCATGATCGTGCCCTGCACGAAATCGGTCAGGCTGACCGCCAGGAAACCGCCGAGCACGACATAGGCGACCACGACGGTCGCGGTGATCCACAGCCCGGCATGATAGTCGAAGCCGAAGGCGGTCTGGAACAGCTTACCCCCCGCGACGAGGCCCGAGGCGCTGTAGATCGCGAAGAAGACGACAATGACCAGGCTCGCGACGAGGCGCAGCAGGTGGCGCCGGTCCTCGAACCGGTTGCCCAGATATTCGGGGATCGTCAACGCGTCGCCATAGCTTTCGGTTTGCGCGCGGAGCCGCGGCGCGACGATCAGCCAGTTGATCCAGGCGCCAATGAACAGGCCGATCGCGATCCAGCTTTCGGCGAGCCCCGACACATAGAGCGCGCCCGGCAGCCCGAGCATCAGCCAGCCCGACATGTCCGACGCGCCCGCCGCGAGCGCGGTCACCGCGGGGCCGAGGCTGCGGCCGCTCAGGAGATATTCGCTGCTGTCGGAGGTCGACTTGCGCCAGGCGTAGACGCCGATGCCCAGCATCAGCACGAAATAGACGCCGATGGCGAAAAGGGTCGCGTTGTTCATGGCCGACCGGTGTAGCGGCTTTCAGCGCGAACGGAAGATGCGATCGCCGCTCAGACGGGGGCGAATTCGCCCGTCGCCTCGTCGAGGACGTGCAACACGCCCTCGTTGATCGCGAAGAAGGCGCCGCGCAGGCTCAGCCGTCCGCGCTTCTCGCGCTCGGCGATGCACGGAAAGGTGCGTAGATTGTCGAGGCTGACCTTGACCCCGGCCAGCTCCATCGCGCGACCGGCGTCGCGGTTGGCGAAATCGGGATAGTCGGTTCGCACCTGAGCGCTCGCCTCGTCGAGCATCGCGATCCAGTCGGCGATGAAGCCGCCGCGACCGGGTTCGGCGCCCTCCATCGTCCGGTGGAGCGCGGCGTGACAGCCGCCGCACATGCCGTGCCCCATCACGACGATTTCCTCGACGTTCAGGAATTGCACCGCGAATTCGAGCGCCGCGGAGACGCCGTGGCGGCCGGGATTGGTCTCGAAGGGCGGAACCAGCGCGGCGACGTTGCGGACGACGAAGATCTCGCCGGGGTGGGTGTCGAAAATCTCGGCGGGCTCGGAGCGGCTGTCCGAACAGGCGATGATCATGACCTTGGGCGACTGGCCTTCTGCCAGCTCCTCCCACCGCTCGCGCTGCTGTTTCCAGCCATTGGCGCGGAAACGGGCGTAGCCGGCGAGCAGGTCATCGAAGTGAGTCATGGCGGCGACCTACGCCGATCCGATCCCATGCACAACAAGCATGGTTGAGAAGCGGCGCGCGCGCGCCTATGTGGGCGCGATGAACGCTCCCGCACCCAAACCGTCCGAACGCGCCCGCAAGCCCGACTGGATCCGCGTCAAGGCGCCGACCAGCCCCGGCTATGCCGAAACGCGCAAGCTGATGCGCGAGCTCAATCTGCATACGGTTTGCGAGGAAGCGGCCTGTCCGAACATCGGCGAATGCTGGACGAAGAAGCATGCGACGGTGATGATCCTCGGCGACACCTGCACCCGCGCCTGCGCCTTCTGCAACGTCAAGACCGGCATGCCGCGCCCCGTCGACCTGCTCGAGCCCGAACATACCGCGATCGCGGCGGCGAAGATGGGGCTGACGCATATCGTCATCACGTCGGTCGACCGCGACGACCTGCCCGACGGCGGCGCGAGCCAGTTCGTCAAGGTCATCCAGGCGCTGCGCCGCGAGACGCCGCAGACGACGATCGAGATTCTGACCCCCGATTTCCGCAACAAGCCCGAAAGCGCGGTCGCGGCGATCGTCGATGCGCGCCCCGACGTCTACAACCATAATCTCGAAACCGTGCCGCGGCTCTATCCGACGATCCGCCCGGGCGCGCGCTATTATGCGTCGCTGCGCCTGCTCGAGAGCGTCAAGCGCCGCGACCCGTCGATCTTCACCAAGTCGGGCATCATGCTCGGGCTCGGGGAGGAGCGGATGGAGGTGCATCAGGTGATGGACGACATGCGCAGCGCCGACATCGATTTCATGACAATGGGCCAATATCTCCAGCCGACGCCCCGCCACGCCAAGGTGATCGACTTCGTGACTCCGCAGGCCTTCGACGCCTATGCGCAGATCGCGCGCGCCAAGGGTTTCCTGCAGGTCGCCTCGTCGCCCTTGACCCGCTCCAGCTATCACGCCGGCGATGATTTCGAGCGCATGCGCGCCGCGCGCGAAGCGCAGCTGGCGCGCGCCGCCGACTGACCTTGCCGCGCCACCACGAAACGCGCGAGCTGCCCTACAGCGCCGAACAGATGTTCGCGCTGGTGACCGATATCGCGCGCTATCCCGAATTCCTGCCGTGGGTCATCGCGCTCCGCGTCCGCAGCGACGGCGAGGAAGAGGCGATTGCCGACATGGTCGTCGGCTTCAAGGGGCTGCGCGAGAGCTTTTCATGCCGCGTCGAAAAGCAGCGACCGAGCCATGTCGCGGTCCATTATATCGACGGCCCGATGCGCCATCTCGACAATGAATGGCATTTCACGCCAACGGAAGGCGGCGGCTGCCGCGTCGATTTCCTGGTCGATTTCTCCTTCCGCAACCGCCTCTTCGAAACGCTCGCCGGGCAGATGTTCGACAAGGCGCTGCGCCGCATGATCGCGGCGTTCGAGGAACGGGCGGCAGCGCTTTATGGGGTCGCGGCCTGAGGACGCGACGGCGGCAGGTGCCGGTCCCTACCGCTTCATGCACTGGCGCGCGTCGTCGCGCTTATACTCGCCGCAGTTCCACAGCGCCTTCTCGAACCCCGCCTTGTCGTCGCGAAGATAGGAAAAGCTCATCGCGGCGCGCTGGGTTTCGCTCATCGCGTCGCTTGCGGGCTTCAGCGTCGGGTTGGTCCAGCCCATGAACTTGCAATAGGGCTTTTCGCCGCACAGCCGCAGCGCGAGGGTCACGAAGCTTTCGGGCGGCGCGCGGCGGTCGAGTTCGACATAGAGCGTGTCGCGCCCGGTCGCCTCGCCCGCGCCGGGAACGAGACGCACTTCCTTGGCGAGCGCGTCGGCATCGGCGAGCGCGGTCGGTGGCCCCAGCGCGAGCGCGTGCAGCGTCGAAATCGCCGCGAGCTTGGCGACCGGAGCGTCATGACCCGACACCGCGCCGCGGAACGCGCCCGGCGTGCCCCAATAGCCCGGCCAGCGGAAGAAGAGGTGGGTGTCGACGATCGCGATCTTTTCGAGGCTGTCGCTCCAATAGGGGCGCACCCAGTCGGTGTGGTAATGGGTCGCGAGCCCGACGCGCGGATCGGTGATCCCTGACAGCATCATCTCGGCGAGCACCTGGGCGCGGCCCCACGCCGCGTCGGAATAGCGCCGGCCCAGCGCGCCGTCGCAGGTAAAGGTGAACTGGCAGCCGGTCGCGCGTTCCGATCCCTGGAACACGACGCCGCAGATCGATTTGGGGAAGGCGGGGTGGCGCACGCGGTTGATCACGACCTGGCCGACCGCCTGCTCGCCCTTGGCGTCGTCGCCCGCCTCATAGAGCATCGCCGCGGCGAGGCAGTCGCGCGCGCGGCCGCGGTTCTCGGCGTCGCCGGGATAGGTGAAGGGGCGCGCCGCGGCGAAGCCCTTGATCACGAGCGGGATGCGCGCGTTGGCGGCGCGGGCGTCGTCGACCGTGACCGGCGCGAGCTCGGTCGGCAGCACTTCGGGCACCACCTCGGCGGGCGGCGCCACCGGATGCGGACGCGCGGCGGTGCCCGGTCCGCCACCAGGCGCGCTCGCGTAGAGAACGGCCGCGATGGCCGCGACCGACAGCAGGACGAACAGCCACCCCGACCATTCGCGCCGCAACGGCAACGTCCATTGGCGCGCGCGCAGGCGCATGACGCGAGGTCAGATCTCGGGCAGGAAGTCGGGCACCGACAGATAGCGTTCGCCGGTATCGTAGTTGAAGCCGAGAATGCGGCTGCCTTTGGGCAGGTCGGGGAGCTTCTGGGCGATCGCGGCGAGCGTCGCGCCCGACGAGATGCCGACGAGCATGCCTTCCTCCGACGCCGAACGCAGCGCCATCGCCTTGGATTCGGGGGCGTCGACCTTGATCACCCCGTCGAGCAATTCGGTATGCAGGTTGCGCGGAATGAAACCCGCGCCGAGCCCCTGGATCGGGTGCGGCCCGGGCTGACCGCCCGAAATGACCGGCGAGGACACGGGCTCGACCGCATAGACCTTCAGATTGGGCCAATGGTCTTTCAGGAATTGCGCGCAGCCGGTGATGTGCCCGCCGGTGCCGACGCCGGTGATCAGCACGTCGATCGGCGTATCCTTGAAATCGGCCAGGATTTCGGGGCCCGTCGTGCGGAAATGGACGTCGACATTGGCTTCGTTCTCGAACTGCTGCGGCATCCACGCGCCGGGCGTGGTTTCGACGAGTTCGATCGCGCGCTCGATCGCGCCCTTCATGCCCTTTTCGCGCGGAGTCAGGTCGAAGGTCGCGCCATAGGCGAGCATCAGCCGGCGGCGCTCGAGCGACATGCTTTCGGGCATGACGAGGATCAGCTTGTAGCCCTTGACCGCGGCGGCCATCGCGAGGCCGATGCCGGTGTTCCCCGACGTCGGCTCGACGATGGTGCCGCCGGGCTTGAGGCTGCCGTCCTTTTCGGCCGCTTCGATCATGGCAAGGCCGATACGATCCTTGATCGAGCCACCGGGGTTGCTGCGCTCCGACTTGATCCAGACTTCGGCGTCGGGAAACAGCTTGGCCACGCGGATATGCGGGGTATTGCCGATGGTTTCGAGGATCGAATTGGCTTTCATCGTCGCTGTGCACCTTCTGGATATGCGAACCGGGGATCGCGCCGGGCGAAGCGATGCGGCCAGTCCCCGGAGCGGGTCCAGAGCGCCTCGTCCGCGAGGGCGGGTGTTGGCGCGGGTTGTAACGATGCGAGCAGATACTGTCCATAAGGCCAGTCGCCGAGCGCCGAATCGGCGTTGATATGGCCGAACGGCCCCGCATTGACGAACCGCGCGCCCCAGTTGCGCGACAGGCGCCAGACATGCGCGGTGGTCGCATAGGGATCGTTCTCGCTCGCGACGGCGATGAAGGTCGGGCGCGGCATAAGCATCGGCGACTGGGTGAAGCTCGCGAGGCGCCCCTGGCGGGGCAGGCGCGAAAGGTCGGGCGGCGCGACGAGCAGCGCGCCGGCGATCTTGGCGCGGGCGAAGCCGTTGGCGGTCGCGAACCAGTGGGCGAAGGCGTGGCAGCCGAGGCTGTGCGCGGCGATGAGCACGGGCGCGTCCTCGGCATCGAGCGCGTCGGCGATCTGCGCAATCCATTCGTCCTGATCGGGGTCGTTCCAGTTGCCAAGCTCGACTCGCTCGGCGTGCGCGAGTTTCTGTTCCCAAAGGCTTTGCCAATGGGCGGGCCCGCTGTTGTGAAGACCCGGAATGGTCAGGATTTTATGGCGAATGCTGGAAGTCTGCATGGCGGTCGCTCCATATCGGAATGAAGGGAAAACCGCGGTGACGGGTGAGGTCGATATAATTCAACTAAAAAAATAGACAATGCTATTTTGACGAAGCGAGGCCGGGCTGCGGCAAGCGGTGGGAGCGGCCTATTTGAACTGCGGCTCGAAGGTCTTGGCGCGCCGCAGCTCGGGAAACAGCCACGACCAGAGCGCGGTGACGCCGACCGCCGCCGCGCCGCCGACGGCCACGGCGCCGACCGGGCCGAGCAGCGCCGCCATCGCGCCGGCGCGCATCTCGCCGAGTTCGTTCGACGCCGAAATCGCGAGCCCCGACGCGGCGCTGACGCGCCCGCGCATATGGTCGGGGGTGTTGAGCTGGATCAGCGTGCCGCGCACGAAGACCGAGAACATGTCGGCGGCGCCCATGATCACGAGCAGGCCGAGCGACAGAAAGAAATGGGTCGACAGGCCGAAGCCGACGGTGACCACGCCGAACACCGCGACCGCCCACAGCATCTTCACCCCCACATTGCGCTCGATCGGGCGGATCGCGAGGCCGAGCGCAACGGCCGCCGCGCCGACCGCGGGCGCCGCGCGCAGGAAGCCGAGGCCTTCGGAGCCGGCGTGCAATATATCGCGCGCATAGACGGGCAGCATTGCGGTAGCGCCCGCGAGTAGAACCGCGAACAGGTCGAGCGTGATCGTGCCGAGCAGGAAGCGCTCGCTCCACACGAACTGCAGCCCGTCGACCATCTCGCGCAGCGGATGGCGCCGCACCTCGGCGGGAGGCGGCTGGACCGGGCGGACGCGGCTGATGGTGAAGGCCGAGAGCGCGAGGAGGATGGCGGCGAAGACATAGACCGACGCCGGATGCGCGGCATAGATCAGCCCGCCCGCGGCGGGACCGATCACCGACGCCGACTGCCAGGCGATGCTGCTCATCGCGATCGCGCGCGGCAGCACCGCAGGCGGCACGATGTTGGGCGCGATCGCGCTCATCGCAGGCCCGGAGAAGACGCGCGCCACGCCGTGCAGCGCGGCGAGGCCGAACAGCAGCGGCAGCGTCAGGGCATCGTTCCGGGTGAGCCACCAGAGCGTCGCGGCGATGAGAAGGTCGATGAGATTGGAGAAGATCGCGACACGGCGCCGCTCGAAGCGGTCGGCCGCCCAGCCCGCGACCGGGGTGAGCACCGCGAGCGGCACGAACTGGAAGAGGCCGAGCAGCCCGAGCTGGAACGACGCTTCCTTGATCGACATGCCATAGTCGGTGCGCGCGGTGTCGTAGAGCTGGTAGCCGATGACCACGACCATCGCGATCGTCGCCATCACCGCGGTGAAGCGCGCGAACCAGAAATAGCGGAAATCGGCGAAGGCGAGCGGGGAGGGGGCCTTGCTGGGCTCGGCGGGCGGAAGCGCCGGATCGACCGACGGGGGAGGGGGGATGGTCGCCATGTGCCGCTCGCCCTAACGCGCTTTTTTGCACCGCACCAGATGCCAAAATCCGTCGTTCGTCGATTAACGGATGCGTGCCGCCGGCGCCAGTGGCAAGCTGCGCCATCGGACAGAGGGAGATCTTGATATGACACGTAAATTCGCCCGCTTCGGCGGCGCCGCGCTCGCGGGCGCGCTGCTCGTGCTCGCTGGCTGCAACGCCAGCGACAACAAATCGGCCACCGCATCCGCGACGTCGAGCGCCAAGACGTGGAGCGAGTTTCGCGACGCCTTCCTCGCCGGCTATTTCCCGCTCAACCCGACCTTCGCCGTCTATCAGGGCAAGCATGAATATGACGGCCAGCTTCCCGACTGGTCGCCCGAAGGTATCGAGAAGCAGGCGGCCTTCCTCGAAAAGACGATCGCCGACGCCAAGGCGTTCGACGGCGACATGACCGATGCCGAGAAGTTCGAGCGCGACTATCTGGTCCATGTCGCCGAGGGCCAGCTCTTCTTCCTGCGCGACACCGATTTCGCGCAGAAGAACCCCGCCTTCTACGTCGGCGCGCTCGACCCCAACGTCTATATCGCGCGGCCTTACGCCGACCCCGCGACGCGCATGAAGGCGTTTATCGCCTATGCGCAGAAGGTTCCCGCCGCCGCGGCGCAGATCAAGGCGAACCTCAAGCTGCCGCTGCCGGCGACCTTCGTGAAGTTCGGCACCGCGGGTTTCGGCGGCTTCGCCGATTATTATACCGGCGATGCCAAGGCGGCCTTCGCCGAGGTGAAGGACGCGGCGCTCCAGAAGCAGTTCGACGAGGCGGCGGCCAAGGCGGCGGCGGCGATGAAGGACCTCGCCGCCTATGTCGGGTCGCAGCCGGGCACCCCCGACGGCTATGCGCTCGGCGCCGACAAGTTCGCGAAGATGATCCTCGCCAACGAAGCCGTCGACACGCCGCTGGATGAGCTCGAACGCATCGGTCAGGCCGACCTCAAGCGCAATCAGGACGCGCTCAAGGCCGCCTGCGCGACCTATGCCGCGGGGGCGACGATCGCCGACTGCATGAAGAAGATGAACGCCGACAAGCCCGAGGGCGGCCCGGTCGCCGAGGCGCGGCGCCAGCTTCCCGAGCTACGCGCCTTCCTGGTCGAAAAGGACCTGGTGTCGATCCCCGGCACCGAGCAGGCGCAGGTCGAGGAATCGCCGCCCTACAACCGCCAGAACAGCGCCTATATCGATATCCCGGGTCCCTATGAGAAAGGCCTGCCGTCGGTCTATTACATCTCCCCGCCCGACCCGGCGTGGGACAAGGCGACCCAAGACGCATTCGTGCCGGGCAAGAAGGACCTGCTCTTCACCTCGGTCCACGAGGTATGGCCGGGCCATTTCCTCAACTTCCTCCATTCGAACCGCGCGGAGAGCATCTTCGGCAAGCTGTTCGTCGGCTATGCCTTCGCCGAGGGCTGGGCGCATTACACCGAGGAGATGATGTGGGACGCCGGGCTCGGCAATGGCGACCCCGAGACGCATATCGGCCAGTTGTCGAACGCGCTGCTGCGCGACTGCCGCTATCTCTCGGCGATCGGGCTGCACACCAAGGGCATGACGGTCGCGGACAGCGAAAAGATGTTCAAGGAGCAATGCTATCAGGACGAGGGCAATGCCCGCCAGCAGGCGGCGCGCGGCACCTATGACCCGCTCTACCTCAACTATACGCTCGGCAAGCTGATGATCCGCAAGCTGCGCGAGGATTGGACAGCCAAGAACGGGGGGGCGGGCAACCGGTCGAAGTGGAAGGCGTTCCACGACGAATTCCTGTCCTACGGCGGCCCGCCGATCCCGATGGTGCGCGCGGCGATGATGAAGGAGGAGGCGCCGAAGGCGGTGTTCTGATCCCTTTGTAATCGTCATTGCGAGGAGCGAAGCGACGCGGCAATCCAGAGTAGGTGTAACCCGCCCTGGATTGCTTCGCTCCGCTCGCAATGACGAAACAGAATAGGGAGCCTCAGCTCACCCCGGCGCGCGCAGCCGCGCGACGAAGAAACCGTCGAGCCCGCCGGCATCGGCGAGCATCGAGGGTAGGGTGCGGACGAAGCCGCTCGCGTCGGGGACGACGCCCCCGGGCAGTTCGCCGGGCCGCGCCGCCTCGATCGCCCAGCCCGGA
Organism: Sphingopyxis sp. GW247-27LB; assembly: GCF_002277025.1. GTDB lineage: Bacteria > Pseudomonadota > Alphaproteobacteria > Sphingomonadales > Sphingomonadaceae > Sphingopyxis. Next base: position 93,948 of record NZ_NIWD01000016.1, on the reverse strand, counting down.
TGACCGGCGAGGAAGGCGGTGATCCGGTCCTCCCCCTCGGCGCGTTCGAGCGAGCAGGTCGCGTAGACGAGCGCGCCGCCGGGCTTCACCCAGCGCGCGGCGCGTGCGAGCAGTTCGGCCTGCAGCTCCGCCATCGCGCCGATCTGCGCTGGCTCGATCCGGTGCAGCACGTCGGGATGGCGGCGGAAGATTCCGGTGGCCGAGCAGGGCGCGTCGAGCAGGATCGCATCGGCGGCGGCATCGGGTTCCCATGTCCGGATGTCGCCCTGCGCGACCTCGGCGGAAAGGCCGGTGCGGGCGAGGTTGCTCTTCAGCCGTTCGAGCCGTTTCGCGCTCGCATCGACCGCGACGACGTCCCAGCCCGCGGCGGCGAGCTGCATCGTCTTGCCGCCCGGCGCGGCGCAAAGGTCGAGGACTCGCCGGCCGTTGCCGGGGCCGAGCAGGCGGGCCGGGATGCTCGCCGCCAGATCCTGCACCCACCAGCCGCCCTCCCGGAAGCCCGGCACATCCTCGACCGCCCGGCCCCGGGGCAAGCGGCGATGACGCGGCGCGAGCGCCGGAAGCTCGGCCCATTCGGCACCCTCGGGCTCGGCCGCGAAGCTGAGGTCGACCGGCGGCGGCCCGCTCCATGCCGCAGAAGCGGCCGCGGCCATGGCTTCACCCCATTGCGCGGTCCAGCGCGCGGCGACCGCGGGCGGCAGGCTCGCCGTCGCGGGCAGCGCCCACGCCTCCTGCTGCGCGCGCGACAGCAGCGCGTGCACCAGCCGCCGCGGCCCGCCGTCGACGAGCGGCAGCGCCGTCGCCACCACCGCGTGCGGCGGGCTTTGGAGCGCGAGCAACTGCGCGAGCGCGATCCGCAGCACGGCGCGCGACTTGACGTCCTCGGGAAGCGGCTGGGTGGTCGCGCCGTCGATCAGCGCGTCGATATCGACCATCCAGCGCAGCGCTTCGGACACGATGGCGATCGCAAAGGCGCGGTCGGCGGGCGCGAGCCCCTGCGTCGCGGCATGGGACGCGATGTCGAGCGAATCGCCGCGGCGCAGGATGGCGTCGATCAGCCGCAACGCGGCGCGTCGCGGCGCAGTGCCGGGCGGGTCGCCGGCATCGGCGCGGCCGCGAGAGCGGCGGCGCTCAGCCATGTCGCGCATGCTTCGGGTGGTTGGCGTGGGTGGGCAAAGACATTATCTGACTCTCGACATTCATTCTCATTCGGGACGGCCCATGACCAAGCAGAGCGAACCCACCATCGGCGGCACGCCGCGCGCCGCGAAGCGTCCCGCGCATGTCCGGGCGCCCGCCGACTGGTCCAACGACCCCGTGCCGGCGCCGAAGCCGCTCGCGGAGGAACCCGACGCCGAGCAGCCTGGCGGACGCAATCCGGTGCGGTATGGCGACTGGGAACTCAAGGGTCTCGCGGTGGACTTCTGACGCGCCGCGCGGCGCGATCAAAAGGGATTCATCCGTGCCGTGACCCCCGAGCGGTCGACGAACTGGTGCTTCAGCGCCGCCAATATGTGGATCACGACCAGCGCGAGCATCGTGAGGCCCAGCAACTCGTGCCGTTCGTGCATCACGTCGGCGAGCGGCTTGTCGGGTGCGACCAGCGACGGCACGGTGAACAGCCCGAAGAAATCGATCGGAGCATCCGCCGCCGACATCCAGACCCACCCCGACAGCGGCAGCAGGACCAGCAGCGCGTAGAAGAGGAAATGGACGATCTTGCTGAGCGGACGCTGCCACGCCGGAACAGCGGCGGGAAGCGGCGGCGCCTTGTGCAGCAGCCGCCAGACGATCCGCACCAGCGTGAGCGCGAGGATCGTGATGCCGAGCGCCTTGTGCACGCCCATCGCGGCGCGGTGCACGTCGCGCGGCATCCCTTCGGTCAGCATCGCAAGGCAGATGTTGGCGATCACCGCGAGGCCGATCAGCCAATGGAGCCAGATGGCCACCTTCGTATAGCGCGGTTCCGTGGTCGTTCCGACGAAGGCGCTTGCGGTGGTGGCCATATGCTCGGTCTCCTCAGGCGGTGGGGGCTTCCGTCACCAGCTGCATCTTGCCGCTTTTTACCTGTTCGGCAAACACTTCGCGCATCAGCTGCAACGAGAAAAGGTGCGCAAAGACCAGGCCGAGCATGCCGTTCTGCATCATCTTGCGCAGCACATCACCGCGCAGTTCGCGCAGCTTGGCCTCGTCGATCATCTGGAAACCGCGATAGATATAGGGCTGGCTGCTGCCCTCGGGCGTGATGCTGACCTCGCCGTCCATCAAAAGATCGGCCTTTTTCAGCTCCTCGATGAACATGCCGGTGCGCTGGCCCGCTTCCTCGAAATTCTTGCAGAATTCCAGGATGCCGTTGGTCGCCTCGGTCGGCTGGCCGTCCTCGAACAGCTTGTCGCCCTCGTCGAACTTGCCGATCGCGCCGGCGGTCGGGTCGAAACAGAGCGACAGCTCGTCCGAATCCGGGCGCAGACGCGCGAGAAGGAAGGGATAGCGGCGGATATAGGCGGGAACATAGACCGGATTGATCAGCTTGCCCTCGGCGTCGACGAAGGTGTTCATGCCTTCGTTCATGCCCATCAGCGCGAGCGGAACCGGATTGTCGCCCGCCGAGAAGACGATCGGGAAGAAGCGGCACGCCGACGAAAATTCGTCGGTCGTCAGCGGCACCGCATGCTGGTTGATCAGGAAGTCGGCGCTGTCCATCGAGCGCGCCCGGAAATCGGCATGGTCGACGCTCGAAAGCGGCGCGAGGTCCTTGTAGAAAAGCGGCAGATTGGCGTTGGCGGGCGCAGTGGCCATGATGAAGCTCCGAAACGGGGACCCGGACGCGGGCCCGAAAAAAGACAATGGGGCGCCTTATTGGCCCGCGCGCCGCGACGCAAGGGCCGATGCGGCTTTGCCCGCCCCCGTCAGTCGATCAGCTTGCCGGGATTGAACAGCCCGGCGGGGTCGAGCCCCGCCTTGACCCCGCGCAGCGCCGCGAGCCGCGCCGGGCTGTCGAGTTCGGCGAGCAGGTCGCGCTTCATCTGGCCGATGCCATGCTCGGCCGAAATCGACCCGCCGAGTTCGATGACATGGCGATAGACGAGGCGGCTGAGATCCTCGCCGTGCGTGGCAAGCCAGGCCTTGCCGTCGACGTCGGCGGGCGGCTGGACATGGTGGTGGACATTGCCGTCGCCGAGATGGCCGAAAGACAGCGCGCGCGCGCCGGGGAAGGCGGCGGCGAGGCGTGCGGGATTTTCGGCGATGAAGCGCGGCATCGCGTCGACCGGAACGCTGATATCGTGCTGGAGCGCGGGGCCTTCGGCGCGCTCGGCCTCCGAGATCGAATCGCGCAGACGCCAGAAGGCTTCGCTCTCGGCATCGTTCTTGGCGATCACGACATCGGCGATCAGGCCGGCCTCAAGCGCTTCGCCGAGCTGCGCCTCCAGCGCCGCGTCGAGGTCTTCACCGCCGTCCCCCGCGAGTTCAACCAGCGCATACCAGCGATGGCTCGCGGCGAGCGGCGCGCGCGTTTGCGGAATATGGCGCAGCACCGCGTCGAGGCAGCTATGCGGGATGATCTCGAACCCTTCGAGCTGGCGGTCCAGCGCGGCATCGAGGCGGCGGAGCAGCGTCAGCGCCATGTCGGGCGATTCGAGCCCGATCCACACCGTCGCGCGCGCGGTCGCCGCGGGCACCAGCCGCAGGCAGGCGGCCGTGACGATGCCCAGCGTCCCCTCGGCACCGCAGAGCAGATGCTTGAGGTCGTAGCCGCGATTGTCCTTCTTGAGCGGCGCGAGGCCGTCGAAGATGCTGCCGTCGGGAAGCACCGCCTCGATCCCCGCGACGAGCGCGCGCATCGTGCCGTGGCGCAGCACCTGCGTGCCGCCGGCGTTGGTCGAGACGAGCCCGCCGATCGTTGCCGACCCCTTGCCGCCAAGCGTCAGCGGAAAGCGCAGGCCGCGATCGAGAGCGGCGTGGTGGAAGGTCTCGAGGATCACCCCGGCTTCGACGACCGCAAGCCGCGCCGTCTCGTCGATCGAACGGATGCGGCTCAGGCGCCGGAGGCTGAGCAGAAGCTGGTCTCCGCTGGCATCGGGCGTCGCGCCGCCGACCATGCCGCTGTTGCCGCCCTGCGGCACGAGCGCGGCCCCTTCCTCGGCGCACAGACGCACGACCGCCGCGACCTCTTCGGTCGATGCGGGCGACAGCATCGCAGCGGCCCGGCCGTGATATTTGCCGCGCCAGTCGGTCAGCCACGGCGCCATGACCTCGGGATCGTCGCTGAAACCTTTGGGGCCGAGCAGGCTTTGCAGCCGGTCGAGCAGGCGAGGGGAAGGGGGCTGGGTCATGGTCGTCGGGTCCGATGGGTGACGCCCGGCTTGACAGCGGGCGCCGAAAGCAATTCATTTGTTGTTCAATCGCGGGCGTTAAAGGGGGCGATGGACGAATAGCATCTTTTCGTCCAGCCGGCATTGGGAGCCAAGGGTGAGCAGCTTTATCGGGATCGGCGCGAAAGGCGCGACATTGCGCGCGTGTTGACGGCGACCGCCCTGCTGCTCGCCGCCGCGGCGCCCGCGGCCGATGCGGATATTCCCGCGCCGCCGCCCCCGCCGCTCGTCGCCGTCGCGCCGCCGCTCGAACCGCCGGTCGCTCGCTATTGGCAGGTGATCATCGAGGAACAGATCATCATCCGCGTGCCCGCCAAGCGCACCCCATTGACCAATTTTTCCGCCAGCCCGGCGCCGCGAGCACGGATGCGCGACGATATGCCGATCGTGTGGAAGGAGAAGAAGGCCCCGAAATGCGTTGCCATGCGCGACATTCGGGGGATGCAGGCGGTGCAGCGCGACAGCATCGACCTGATCACCCGCCAGAACCAGCGGCTCCGCGCGCAACTCAACCGCGGCTGCCAGGCGCTCGATTTCTACGCCGGCTTCTACATGAAGGGGAATAAGGACGGGCGGCTTTGCGAGGATCGCGACGAGATTCACGCGCGCAGCGGCGCACGGTGCGAGATCGACAAGTTCCGCCTGATGGTGGCGGTGCCGCGCGACGACGACTGACGCGGTAATTCACCGCCTTCCTTGACTTTTCGTCGCGCTTTGCCCAAGGGCCGCGGCAGCAACGGCTGACGTGGGCGCCGTGCTGCCCCGTTTTTTCCGGACATGATGACCCTATGAAATTTGCCGACCTCGGCCTTTCCGACGAACTTTTGCGCGCCGTCACCGAAGCGGGCTATGACGAACCGACGCCGATCCAGGCGGGGGCGATCCCCTCCGTGCTGATGATGCGCGACATGATCGGCATCGCCCAGACGGGCACGGGCAAGACCGCCTCCTTCGTGCTGCCGATGATCGACATCCTCGCGCATGGACGCGCGCGGGCACGCATGCCGCGCTCGCTGATCCTCGAACCGACGCGCGAGCTCGCGGCGCAGGTCGCGGAAAACTTTGAGAAATACGGCAAGTATCACAAGCTCTCGATGGCGCTGCTGATCGGCGGCGTGCAGATGGGCGATCAGGTCAAGGCGCTCGAAAAGGGCGTCGACGTGCTCATCGCGACGCCGGGGCGCCTGATGGACCTGTTCGAGCGCGGCAAGATATTGCTCACCGGCTGCAACCTGCTGGTGATCGACGAGGCCGACCGGATGCTCGACATGGGGTTCATTCCCGATATCGAGAATATCTGCACCAAGCTGCCCGCGAATCGGCAGACGTTGCTCTTCTCGGCGACGATGCCGCCGCCGATCAAGAAGCTCGCCGACAAGTTCCTGTCGAACCCGAAGACGATCGAGGTTGCGCGCCCCGCGAGCCGCAACGAGAATATCGAGCAGTTCCTGGTCAAGACCAGCGAGCGCGGCAAGCGCGAGACGCTGCGCGATCTGCTCGACGCCGAGGACGTCAGCACCGCGATCATCTTCTGCAACCGCAAGACGACGGTGCGCGAACTCGCGAAATCGCTGCAGCGTTCGCGCTACGCCGCGGGCGAGATTCACGGCGACATGGATCAATCGAGCCGCATCGCCGAACTCGACCGGTTCAAGAAGGGCGACATCAACATCCTCGTCGCCTCCGACGTCGCGGCGCGCGGGCTCGACGTGAAGGGCGTCACCCACGTCTTCAACTTCGACGCGCCGTGGCATCCCGACGACTATGTCCACCGCATCGGCCGCACCGGCCGCGCGGGCGCCAAGGGCAGGGCGTTCACGCTGATCACACCGTCGGACGACGAGGCGATCGACAATATCCAGAAGCTGACCGGCTACACGATTCCGATCCACGACGCGGGCAAGGCCGAAGCCGCGCCTGCGAAGGACGAAGAGCGCGAGCCGCGCCGCGAGAAGTCGGAACGCGGCGGCCGCGGCAAGCCGAAGCGCGCTGAGGCGGCCGAGAAGCCGGCGGCGACGAAGCCCGCGAAGAGGGCCGACGATCGCAAACCGGCGCCGGCCAGACACCGCCAGCAGGACGATGACGGCCCCGACGACGGCTGGAACGGCCCGATGCCGGACTTCCTGTCGGTGGGTTTCGGAAGCTGACAAAATCCGTCGCCCCCGCCTTCGCGGGGGCGACGGACATATTCTACAACCGGACCAGCATCTTTCCGATATTGGTGCCCGCGAACAGCCCGAGGAACGCGTCGGGCGTCGCTTCGAGGCCGTCGTGCACCGTCTCGCGCATCGTCACCGCGCCGCTGGCGATCAGCCCGCCCATGTCGGCGTAGAATTCCTCCATGCAGTCGAAGAACTGGTCGGTGTAGATGAAACCTTCCATGCGGATGCGTGCGGGAATCGCGCGGATGATGTGCTTCATCGCCTGCGCCTTGCCGTCGTTGTAGACGTCGATCATGCCGCAGATCGCGAAGCGCGCGAAATCATTGGCGGCCCAGAAGGCCGCGTCGAGATGCTCGCCGCCGACATTGTCGAAATAGACGTCGATCCCCGGCTTGCCGAGCGCGGAAAGCGCGTCGCCGAGCCCGTCCAGCACCGGGCCGGTCTTGTAATCGACCACAGCATCGGCGCCCAATTCCTTGACCCAGGCGCATTTTTCGGCGCCGCCCGCCGATCCGATCACGGTCATCTCGCGCGCCTTGGCGATCTGTACCACCGCCGATCCGACCGCGCCCGCGGCGGCGGACACGAACACCGTATCGCCGGGCTTGGCGGCCGCGATGCGCAAAAGGCCGATCCAGGCGGTGCCGCCGGTCAGGCCCATATTGTGAAGGAAGGTCTGCGGCGGCATCCCCGCACCCAGCGCCTCGGCGGGTAGTTTGAAGGGCGACATGTCGAGCCCGATGATGCCGCCGTCGCGCCAGCCGCCCATATGGAGGATCAGGTCGCCGGGCGCGAAGCCGTCCATCCGGCTTTCGACCACCTCGCCGACCGCGCCGCCGGTCATCGGCTGGTCGAGCTGGAAGCTCGCGGTATAGCTTTTCGCGTCGTTCATGCGCCCGCGCATATAGGGATCGACCGACAGCCAGCGATTGCGGACGCGAAGCTGGTCGCGTTCGATCGGCGCGTCGGGTAGCTCGCGCAGCGCGAAATCGTCGGTCGTCGGCAGTCCTTGCGGACGATTGAGCAGATGCCAGGCCCTCGCCATATGTCTCACCCCCCACTTTTTGTCCGGCGGACGGCTCTTTGGTCAGAAAAGCCGTTGCCACTGTCAAGCTGGCTGGTTAAGAGGCCGCCGGTCGCGGGGCCGTAGCTCAGATGGGAGAGCGCTGCAATCGCACTGCAGAGGTCAGGGGTTCGATTCCCCTCGGCTCCACCACGACCCTTCTCCTCCATCGCCGAAGCGTGCCGACCGGGGACAGATTGCACCGTCCCCGGCCGCGGTCGTCATGTCGCGGGCGGCGTCGGCGTCTTGCTGCGGCCTGCGAACCAGCTGCGCACCCGCGCCATCGGTCCCGTGCGCCACAGGAAGAGCAGCAGCGCGAAGAGCAGCGCCCACGGCAGCACCGCGGCGCCGACCACGAGCACGAAGGAGAGAAGCAGGCTCCCACTGCGGACCAGCATGTTCGCCGCATCGCTGAACGGATTGCCATAGCCGATGCCGGGAAGGCCGCCGGTTCCGACATAATCGAAGGCCATCGGTGTCGTCGCGAGCATCGCCTCGCCCGAACGGCGCGTATCGCGCTCGCCGTCGAGCCGCTCGCGCAGCGATGCGATCTGCTGCTGCAGTTCGGTGCGCTCGCGGTCGCCGAGGCCGCCCTGCTTCAATCGCGCCTCGAGGCGCCCGATCTCCGCGCCGATGTCGGCGCTCCGCCGCTGCGAATCGCTGATCTGCGTCCCGACGTCCTCACCGCTGATCCGCGCCTCCGCCAGCACGCCCTCCGCCTTTTCGACGCTGGCGAGCGCGTCGCGGCCGAACTTGCGCGCGATCGCGGGGTCGAGCTTGAATTCCAGCCGCGCCTCGACCGCATTCTCGCGGACCAGCCGATAGGTCATGCCGGTGATGCGGCAGCGCGCGGTGCCGAGCGCCTCGCAGGCGGCGGCATGCTCCTCCTGCACCTTCGCGATGCGATGGTCGTCGAGGCGGAAAGCATAGGCGTAGTTGAAGGCGACGCCGGGCGCCGCGGTGACCGCAACGTCGGGGCCGCCCGCCGCGTCGGCGGCGACCTCGGCCATCGCCGGTGCCTCGCTCGACGTCGCATTGTCGGCGCGCTGTTCCGAGCAGCCGATCAGGGCGAGCGCCATCGCGCCCGCTAAGAGCTTGGATTTCATGAAGACTCTCCCAACACGCGACTCGTTGGCCGCATGGGACGGCATATCATAACTTATATAGTAGACAATAGGATTCAGGCGAGCCGGACGAAGCCGTCGAGTACGCGCTTGCTGCCCGCCTGCTCGAACTCGACCTCCAGCTTGTTGCCGTCGATATCGACGATTTCGCCATAACCGAACTTTTCGTGGAACACGCGCATGCCGATCGCGAGGTCGGCACGCGGCTTGGCGCCGACCGAGGCGGCGGGTGCCTTTTCGCTGGGCGCGGGCGCGCGGGTGATGGTCGAGGAGCCGGCGACCGCACGTTGCCATGCCGGGCCGCGCGTCATCGTGCGCGCCGGGTTCCGCTCGGCGACATGCGCGAAGGGATCCCCCTGCGCCGACCAGTTCGCGCGCCACAGGCTCTGCCCGCCGCCGAAGCTGTTTTCGCTGTCGACGAACTCGGGCGGGATTTCGGCGATGAAGCGGCTCGGGATGCTGCTCATCCACTGGCCATAGATACGGCGATTCGCCGCGTGATAGATGCTCGCGCGCTGCCGCGCCCGCGTGATCGCGACATAGGCGAGGCGGCGTTCCTCTTCGAGGCTCGCGGTGCCGCCCTCGTCCATCGACCGCTGCGACGGGAAGACCCCGTCCTCCCAGCCGGCAAGGAAGACATGGTCGAATTCGAGCCCCTTGGCGGCATGGATCGTCATGATGGTGACGGTTTCGCTGTCGTCGTTCTGGTCGCGGTCCATGACGAGGCTGACATGCTCGAGGAACGCCTCGAGCGACTCATACTCCTCCATCGCGCGGACGAGTTCGGACAGGTTTTCGAGCCGCCCCGCGGCATCGGCGCTGCGGTCGGCCTGGAGCATCGCGGTATAGCCCGATTCGTCGAGGATGAGCTGGGTCAGCTCGGGGTGCGGCAACTCGCTCGCCTTGCCCTGCCAGCCGCGCATCTGCGCGACGAAGTTCGCGAGCTGGCGCCGCGCCTGGGGTGTAAGCTCGTCGGTCTCGGTGATCCGCGCCGCGGCGTGGAACAGCGGCGCGCGCTCGTGGCGCGCGAACTGGTGAATCCGCGCGAGCGCCTTGTCGCCGAGCCCGCGCTTCGGGACGTTGACGATGCGCTCGAAGGCGAGGTCGTCGGCTGCCGACTGGACGAGGCGCAGATAGGCGAGCGCATCGCGGATCTCGGCGCGCTCGTAGAAGCGGAAACCGCCGACGATGCGGTAGGGCATGCCGATCGCGATGAAACGGTCCTCGAATTCGCGCGTCTGGAACTGCGCGCGGACGAGGATCGCGGTGTGGTCGAGCGAGACGCGCTTGCGCTGGAGACTTTCCAGTTCCTCGCCGATCCGCCGCGCTTCTTCGGGACCGTCCCACACGCCGACGACGCGAACCTTGTCGCCTTCGTCGAGCTCGGTCCACAGCGTCTTGCCGAGGCGACCCGAGTTCTGCGCGATCAGCGCCGATGCGGCGGCGAGGATCTGCGGGGTCGAGCGGTAATTCTGTTCGAGGCGGATCACCGTCGCGCCGGGGAAATCCTTTTCGAAGCGCAGGATGTTCGCGACCTCGGCGCCGCGCCACGAATAGATCGACTGGTCGTCGTCGCCGACGCAGCAGATGTTCTTGCGCGCCTGCGCAAGTAGCCGGAGCCAGAGATACTGGCTCGCGTTGGTGTCCTGATATTCGTCGACGAGGACATATTTGAACCGCTGCTGATAGTGTTCGAGCACGTCGCGGTGCGTCTTCAATATCACCAGCATATGGAGCAACAGGTCGCCGAAGTCGCAGGCGTTCAAAGTCTTCAGTCGCGCCTGATAGAGCGCGTAGAAATGCTGCCCCTTGCCGTCGGCATAGGCCTCCTTGTCCGCCGCATCGAGGTCGGGCGGGGTGAGGCCGCGGTTTTTCCACTTGTCGATCAGCCCCGCGAGCTGACGCGCCGGCCAGCGCTTCTCGTCGAGTCCTTCGGCCTGGATCAGCTGCTTGAGGACGCGAAGCTGGTCGTCGGTGTCGAGGATGGTGAAATTGCTCTGCAGCCCCACCAGTTCGGCATGGCGGCGCAGCATCTTCGCGGCGATGCTGTGGAAGGTGCCGAGCCACGGCATGCCCTCGACCGCGTCGCCGATCATCCGCCCGATGCGCTCGCGCATCTCGCGCGCCGCCTTGTTGGTGAAGGTGACGGCGAGGATTTCGGATGGCCACGCGCGGCGCGTCGCGATGATGTGCGCGAGGCGCGCGGTCAGCGCCGCGGTCTTGCCGGTTCCGGCCCCCGCGAGCATCAGCACCGGCCCCTCGGTCGTCAGCACCGCCTGCCGCTGCGGGCCGTTCAATCCTTGCAGATAGGGCGGGTCCGAGGGGTCCGGCGGCGGGATGTCGGGCGGCGAGGCGGGGAGGCTGTTCACGCGCGAACGATTAGGGAACGGCGGCCGTGCTGTCCAGCGCGGCGCGATGGGACGATGATGGGGTTGGGCGCAGGATGTGGGCGACTTTGGACCGGATTGCGGACGTTGACGAGATGGTGCATCTGTCGTTCGGGGAATGACCGCGGGAGAGGCGCCAATGAAAGTCTCATTTTGGAAGAATTTGCGGACCAGGCAGTTCTGGAGACCGGTCGCTCAGAGTCTTTTCCTGATGATAACGGGTGCTTGGCTACTCATTTCTTACATCGCTGCGCGCATGCCGTCGGTCGATCTATTGAAAGATGTGCGTTACGACGTTCAACTGGCATGGTGGATTTCATTTATCGCATGGTGCGCTACGGCGCCTCGTGACAAGCAGGCCTATAAGGACCCAAGCCCTGCGCGCAGCGGTACGGCTGTAGTGGTCGTTTGTGGCGTCGGTGCAGCGTTTTTTCTTTGGCGAGACGCTGGAGGTCGCCAGGGGTTCATCGTTCCGGGGTTGATCTTGCTTGGTACGGCAATCGCTGCGGTGCTTGTCTATCGCTACGCTTCGAGTCACGCCTTGGAAATCGGCGAGGCGCGCTTCGACACGGTGGCGACTTCTCAGCACCGGGATAGCTGATCGCATTTGCCTCAAGCCCTTCTCCCACCTCAAACCCACCCTACGCCTATTCCGCCTTGCGCGAAGCCGGGCAATCCGTCCAAAGCGGCGCCGACAACAGTTGGGAAGGGGCGATCACCCATGGATTTGGCACCCTATCGCGCGCACCGGCGCATCCTGGTCGCGAGCCTCGTCGGCACCGCGGTCGAATTCTACGATTTCTATATCTACGGCACCGCCGCGGCGCTGGTGTTCGGGCCGCTCTTCTTTCCGTCCGAGTCCGAATCGGCGCAGCTGATGCTCAGCTTCATGAGCTTCGGCCTCGCCTTTTTCGCGCGGCCCGTGGGCGCCGTCGTTTTCGGCCATTTCGGCGACCGGATCGGGCGCAAGTCGACGCTCGTCGCCTCGCTGATGCTGATGGGGGGATCGACGCTGCTGATCGCCTTTCTGCCGACCTATGCGATGGCGGGGTGGATCGCGCCGCTGCTGCTGTGCACCCTGCGCTTCGGGCAGGGGTTCGGGCTGGGCGGCGAGTGGGGCGGCGCGGCTCTGCTCGCGGTCGAGAATGCGCCGCCGGGATGGCGCGGGCGGTTCGGCATGGCGCCGCAATTGGGCGCGCCGGTCGGCTTCATCGCGGCGAACGGGCTGTTCCTGCTGCTCGGCCTGTGGCTGAGCGATGCCGAGTTCGCGGCCTGGGGATGGCGCATTCCCTTCCTGGTCTCGGCGGTGCTCGTCGGGCTCGGGCTGTGGGTGCGGCTGAAGATCCACGAAACGCCCGCCTTTGCCGAGGCGATGGAGCGCGAGCCGCCGGTCGGTGTGCCGCTGGGCGCGGTGCTGCGCGAGCATGGCGTGGCGCTGCTCGCGGGCACCTTCGCGGTCGTCGCCTGCTTCGCGATCTTCTATCTCGCGACCAGCTTCGCGCTCGCGCACGGGACGACCGCGCTCGGCTATCCGAAGGAACAATTCCTGCTGATCCAGCTCGGCGCGATCCTGTTCATGGCGGTGGGGATCGTGCTGGCGGGCTATTGGAGCGACGCCGCGAGCGCGCAGCGCGTGCTGAGCTGGGGCTGCACGGCGACGGTGGCGATTGGCTTCCTGTTCGGGCCATCGCTGGCGTCGGGGTCCTGGCCCGTCGTCGCGCTGGGGCTGTCGACGTCGCTGTTCGTGATGGGGCTGGTCTACGGCCCGCTCGGCGTGTGGCTGCCGGCGCTGTTCCCGGTGCGGGTGCGCTATACCGGGGCGTCGGTGGCGTTCAACGTCGGCGGCATATTGGGCGGCGCCGGCGCGCCGATCGCCGCGCAATGGCTGAGCGACCAGGGCGGGACGAGTTTCGTCGGCCTCTATCTGGGGGTGGCGGGGCTGCTGAGCCTGCTGGGGTTGTTGCTGGTCCGGTCGCGTATAGAGCCGTCATTGCGAGGAGCGTAGCGACGAAGCAATCCCCAGCCATCCTTTCGGGCATTGCGATAGCTGGAGATTGCTTCCCTCGGCTTTCGCCGAGGTCGCAATGACGGGTACGCGTTTCGTCGAAGTCGACTCTAGACGCGCCGCAGCAGAGTGAGCCGGGCCTTGCCGACCTTGCGCTCGGCATCGACTTCGAAACCGGCGATCTCGACCGCCTCCTTATCGGCCGTCTCGATCGAGACCCAGCTTTCGGGACCGACCCAACCGAGCCGGTTAAGCTTGTCGAGCGCGACGCTGCCCGCCCCGGTGCCATAGGGGGCGTCGAATAGCAGCAGGTCGAAGGCGCGCGGCGCGGGACCGAGACCCAAGACCGAACCTGCACGGACGTCGGCGCGGTTCGCCGCGCCGAGGGTGGCGAGATTCTTGCGCAGCGCATCGAGCGCATCGCGGTCCTGCTCGCCGAACAGGCAGTGGGCGGCGCCGCGCGACAGCGCCTCGATGCCGAGCGCGCCCGACCCCGCGAAGAGATCGGCGACATGGAGTCCCTCGAAGCTGCCGAGGCGGCTCGCGAGCATCGAGAAGAGCGTCTCGCGCGTGCGGTCGGCGGTGGGGCGGGTGGCGTCGTTTTTGGGCGCGAGCAGCTTGCGGCCGCGCCATTCGCCGGCGATGATCCTCATTTGTCGAGCCGGCGCCGGAACTGGAACAATTCGTCGCGCGGGACGATCTCGACCTCTCCGACCGCGAGGTCGCCGACGGTGAACTGGCCGTAGCGCGTGCGGATCAGGCGGCTGACCTGGAGCCCCAGATGTTCGAGAACGCGGCGCACCTCGCGGTTCTTTCCCTCGGTCAGCGTCAGCTCGATCCACTGGTTGCGCCCGGTACGGCGTTCGAGATTGGCGTCGATCTTGCCGTAACGGACGCCATCGATGGTGATGCCTTCGACCAGGTCCTCGAGCTGCGTCTGGCTGATATCGCCAAAGGCGCGCGCGCGATAGGTGCGCTCGACCCCGCTCGCGGGCAGTTCGAGCTGGCGCTTGAACTCGCCATCATTGGTGAGGAGCAGCAGCCCCTCGGTATTATAGTCGAGCCGCCCGACCGGCATCAGGCGCGGCAGCCCCTTGGGCAGGATGTCGTAGATCGTCTTGCGCCCCTTGGGATCGCGCGCGGCGGTCAGGCACCCCGAGGGTTTGTGGAAGCGGTAGAGGCGGGTCGAGACGGGTTTGGCGACCGGATTGCCGTCGACGGTCAGCCCGTCGAGTGACGACAGCAGCGGCGCGGGCTGGGCCACGACCTCGCCATTCAGCGCGATGCGGCCCTCCTCGATCATCCGCTCGACGTCGCGGCGCGAGCCGACGCCGGCGCGCGCGAGCAGCTTGGCGATGCGCTGCGGCCCTTCCTCGCGCTCGGGTTCGGCCGCCTTCGGCTTGCGCGGCGCCGCCACGCGCGCGGCGCGGCGGCCCTTCGGGGCATCGCGGTCGGGCGATGGTCGGGACGCGGATCGGGGCGGGCGACGGGTCGTCATCGGAACGGAAGCGCTTTCTTGTCGTTTTTCGGGGAGAAAAGTGTTGCGTTGTGATCACGCTCATAGCCGGAAAAGTGTCGCTTCGTCGATGGCAAGCAGAAGCGATATTGCAGGACGGACAGGAGCGCGTCATGGCGCGGTGGAACGGAGTTTCTATGCTCTTTGCGTCTCGCCCGTCGTGCATCAAGCGGCTGCTGGTCATCGAGGATGATCCGCTGGTCGCGTTCGATTACGAGCACACGCTGCAGCAGAGCGGCTACGCCGTCGTCGCGACGGTCGATTCGGGCGAGGCGGCAGTGGCGGTAATGGCGGCCGAGGCGGTCGACGCGATCGTGCTCGACCTGGGACTTGCGGGGCATATGAGCGGACGCGAGGTGGCGCGGCTGGCGCGCGACCGCGGCATCGCGGTGCTGCTCGTCACCGGCCAATGCCCCGAGGACGCCGCCGACATCGCGCTCGCCTGCCTGAACAAGCCGCACAGCACCGCGGCGCTCGTCGGCGCGCTGCGCGCGATCGAGACGATGATCTGCAAGAACAAGGCGCCGCGCAAGGTCAGCGGACTGCAGACCTATTGGCGGCCCGAGGCAGCCTAGGCCCCCGCTCTGGATTTTTCCGGTCCCCCGATGCTATCCGTCGCTTGCGACGGGGCGGACGGGAGATGACGGGATGAAAAGCCTGCTCGGCCTCGGAGGCGTGCTGCTCGCAGCGGCGGCGCTGCTTCTGGGCCTTTCGCACATCAGCGCGACCGCGAACCATGCGCCGGGCACGGCGCAGCGGCCGGTGCTGGTCGAGCTGTTCACGAGCCAGGGCTGCTCGTCCTGCCCGCCCGCCGACCGGCTGCTCGGCGAACTCGACGCGGCGGGCGCGGCGGTGGCGCTGAGCCGCCCGGTGACGAGCTGGGACGAACTCGGGTGGAAGGACACGCTGGCACGCGGGGGCAACGACCGGTTGCAGCGCGACTATGCGGCGCGCGCCATTCCCGGCAGCGGCGCCTATACGCCCGAGGCCGTCGTCGGCGGCGCGGCAGCGACAGCCGGAACCGACGCCCCGGCGCTGCGCGGCCTGATCGCGGCGCAGCGCGAGGCCGGGACGACGACGCTCGCGCAGAAGGGCGGCGAAGTCGTGGCCTCGGCCCCGCGCGCCAATGTCGAGCTGCGTTTCGTCGCGATCCGGCACAAGGCCGCGGTCAAGGTCGACAAGGGTGAGAATCGCGGGCGTACGCTCGGCTACACCAACGTCGTCCTCGCCGAGGAGATCGCCCCATGCGACCCATCGCTCGCCTGCCGCGCCCCATTCCCCGAACGCCTCGCGCACAGGAAAGGCGCCGATCGCTGGGCCGCGGTGCTGCAGGACCGCGACGGCGGCGCGGTGCGCGCGGTGCGCTGGATACGCCCGGCCGCCGATTAGCGGCTTCCAATTTGCTCGCGAGACTTTAGGCCTGTTGTCATGCAGAGGAGAGCCGTTCGATGGGGACGGCCGAGGGAGGAACGATGCAGCTTGGCCTCGACAGCCTGATCCTGGTGGCGGTGATCGCGGCGATCATTGGCCTAGCCTATGTGATCCCGTCCTTCGCCCCCTATCGCAAGCCGATGCCGATCGTCGCCTTTTTGCTCGGTATATCGAGCGGTTTCCCCCTGACCTTGCTTCTCGCGACGATGACATTCTGGCTCTCGAAGGTCGGCATCGACAAATCGACGATCGGCTTCGCGATCGGCCTGACCACACCCTATACGCTGAAATTCCTGTGGGCGCCGCTGGTCGACCGGTTGCCGATTCCCGTTTTGACCCGCCTGTTCGGGCAGCGGCGAAGCTGGCTGTTCGTGATCCAGGCGCTGCTGGTCGTCGCGATCTGGCAATTGGGCGCGAGCAATCCGACCAACGACCATCTGGCGCCCTTCGCGATCTGGGCGATCGTCGTCGCTTTCCTTTCGGCGACGCAGGATATCGTCATCGACGCCTACCGCATCGAGATATTGAGCGATGCCGAACTGCCGCACGGAACGGCGATGAACCAGTTCGGCTATCGCACCGGTAATCTGATCGCGGGGGTCGGCACGATAGCGCTGGCTTCGCCCGAGGGGTTCGGGCTCGGCTGGGCGGCCGCCTATGCCTTCACCGGCCTCGCGGTGCTGCCCGCGGTCATCGGCGCGCTTTTCGCGGGCACCGGACGCTTCCATCCGTCGCAGGCGCGCGGCGGCGCGCAGGGTTTCGGCGCGTGGCTTAATGAAACGGTGGTCAGCCCGTTCCGCGAATTTCTCGGACGCCACGGCGCGGTCCTGATCCTGCTCTTCGTGCTCATCTACAAGGTTGGCGATGCGATGGGGCAGGGAATGCTCAATCCGATGATCGTCGAGCTGGGGTTCACCGACACCGAATTCGTCGCGATCAACAAGGGCGTCGGCTTCGTCGCGCTGATCATAGGGTCGGCGTGCGGCGCGCCTTTCATCGCCTGGCTCGGCATGGGGCGGGCGCTGCTCGTTTCGGGCCTGCTGATGATGTTCAGCAACCTGCTGTTCGCGGCCCTGGCGTCGGTCGGCCACTCGCCGCTGATGCTCGCGCTGGCGGTGGGGACCGAGAATTTCACCAGCGGGATCGGGCTCACCGTCTTCGTCACCTATCTGTCGGGCCTGTCGAGCCTCGCCTATACGGCGACGCAATTCGCGCTGCTGTCCTCCTTCGCCGCGGTCGGGCGAACGTGGCTCGCGGCGCCGGGTGGCTATATCGCCGAGACATTGGGCTGGGTCGGCTTTTGGTTGTTTACCGTCGCCATCGCCGCGCCGGGCATGATCCTGCTGTGGCTGCTTTGGAAGCGCGGCTTCGTCGTCCAGACGGTGCGCCAGCCGAGCACCGAGGACGACGGGCACGAGGCCGCCATCCCGGAAGAGGCCAAGCCGAAACCGGCGGCGAGCTGAACGAAGCGCGTGCATTTCCTGATTATCTCGATCGCGCTGCAACTGCTCTGCATCGTCCATGTGTTCCGCACGGGCCGCAACACCGCGTGGATCATGGCGATCGCGTTTCTGCCACTGGTGGGTATCCTCGCCTATTTCATCGTCGAAATCCTGCCCGGTCTGCCGCGCGACCGGCGGGTGCGCGAAGCACGGACGAAGATCGCCGACCGGGTGGACCCCGAGCGCCACATTCGCGAGGCGCGCGATGCGGCCGAGTTCAGCGATACCGCCGGGCATCGGCTGGAATATGGCGATGCGTTGATGGCACGCGAGCGCTTCGACGAGGCGCTCCGCGAGTTTCGTGCGGCCGAGCGCCTGTCGCCGCACGTCGACCGGGCGATCGGGATGCGGATCGCCGAGGCGGCCTATGGTGCCGGCCGTTATGGTGAAGGGCTTGCGGCGATCGAACGCTTGCCCGAAACCATTTCCCGGACCGAACTCGACCGTCGCGCGCTGCTTCGCGCCAAGATCGCCGAGGCCGATGGTCGGGCCGACGAGGCGCTGGCGATCTATCGCGATATCGTCGGGCGCGTTCCCGGCGACGAGGTGCGTTGCCGCATGGCGGCGCTGCTGATCGCGGCAGGCGACCGCGCGGGGGCGAAGGCTCTCCTCAAGGAGGTCGTGCAGCGCATGAAGCGCACGCCGCCGGTGACGCTCAAAGCCGAAGTCGCGATGTACGATTGGGTCAAGCGGACGCTCGCCGAGCTCGGCTGAAGACGGCCCCCGTTCGGATTCATTCGGGAAGCTCGCCGTTGGCTTTCAGCACTTCGCCCGCGAGGTAGAGCGAGCCCGCGATCAGGACGATTTCATTGGCTGGGTCGACAGTCAGGCCGGCGAGTGCAGCCTCAACCGAGGTGGCCGCTCGCGCGTCGGGGCCGAAGGCGGCCGCATCATGGTGGTCGTGGCCGGGGACCGGAACCACGCTGATCGAGGCGAGGCGGGACGCGAGCGGGGCGAGGATCGCGTCGGGGTGCTTGTTCGCGAGCATGCCGGTGACAAGGTGGATGCGGCGGGGCTCGGTCTCGAAATGGCGCGCGAGCTGGATGCCCGCGTCGGCATTGTGGGCGCCGTCGAGCCACACGTCGGTTGCCGGAGGAAGCAGCGCGGTGAGCGGCCCGGTTTCGAGCCGCTGCAGCCGCGCGGGCCAGAAGGCGCCCGCGACGCCGTTCCTGATCGCTTCCGCGTCCGGCTTCGCGCCCGGCGCGAGGTGGAGCATGGCGATGGCGAGGCCCGCGTTGCGCATCTGGTGCGCGCCGGCCATGCGGGGGCGCAGCAGGCCGGGCAGCGCGCCGTCCATCGACGTCCAGCGGAACGCGTCGCCGACCGGCTCGACCGACCAGGCCTCGCCCTCGACGAAGGGGGCGACGCCGGCGGCTTCGGCGCGCGCCGCGATGACATGGCCGAGCGGCGGCGGATAGGCGAGGGTGGCGAGCGCGGCGCCCGGCTTGACGATGCCGGCTTTTTCCCACGCGATCCGCATCGCGGGTTCGGACGGGGTGCCATCCTCGGGCGCGAGCAGGAAGGCTTCGTGATCGATGCCGAGCGAGGCGATGCCGCACGCCGCGGGCGGCGGGATGATGTTGGTCGCGTCGAGGCGGCCGCCGAGCCCGACCTCGACGATGCAATCGTCGGCGGGAATGCGCGCGAAGGCGAGGAAGGCGGCGGCGGTGGTGACCTCGAAGAAGCTCGCCTGCAGGTCTGCGGCATTGTCGAGGACTTCGGCGAGGAGCGCGGCGAGCAGCGCATCGTCGATCAGCTCGCCCGCGAGGCGGATGCGTTCGTTGAAGCGGACGAGGTGCGGGCTGGTATAGGCGTGGACGCGGCGCCCCTGCGCCTCGAGGATCGCGCGGAGATAGGCGCAGGTCGATCCCTTGCCGTTGGTCCCCGCGACGTGGAAGGTGCGAGGCAGGCGCTCCTGCGGATTGCCGAGGCGCGCGCACAGCTCGGCGATGCGCTCGAGTCCGAGGATGTCGCGCCCCGGCGACAGCGCGGCTAGGCGGTCGAGCTGGGCCTGGACGGCGGGGTCGGTGCTATGGGCGTGGTCGGGCATGGCGGGCGGACCTAGCAGAAACTCGTCATTGCGAGCGAAGCGAAGCAATCCAGAGCGGGTTTATTCAGCTCTGGATTGCCGCGTCGCGTCGCTCCTCGCAATGACGATGCAGAAAAGTTTACGCCGCCTTTTCGGGCGCCAGATAACCGATCAACCGCCCCAGCGTCGCGGGCAAATCTTTCCGGTGCACGACCATGTCGATCATCCCGTGGTCGAGCAGATATTCGGCGCGCTGGAAGCCTTCGGGCAGCTTTTCGCGGATCGTGTTCTCGATCACGCGCTGGCCCGCGAAGCCGATCAGCGCCTTGGGTTCGCTGATCTGCACGTCGCCGAGCATCGCATAGCTCGCGGTGACGCCGCCCGTGGTCGGGTCGGTGAGGAGGACGATATAGGGCAGGCCGGCGCGGCGCAGGCGGGCGAGCGCGACGGTCGCCCGCGGCATCTGCATCAGCGACAGCGTGCCTTCCTGCATGCGCGCGCCGCCGGCGGCGGTGATCGCGACATAGGGGCAACCGCGCTTGATCGCCTGCTCGACCCCGGCGACGAACGCCTCGCCGACCGCGACCCCCATCGACCCGCCCATGAAGGCGAAATCCTGCACGCCGATGACGACCGGGCGGCCGTCGATGCGGCCGAAACCGTTCTGATAGGCGTCGCGGTCGCCGGTCTGCGCGCGCGCGGCCTTGATGCGATCGACATATTTCTTGGTATCGCGGAACTTCAGCGGATCCTCGGGCGCCGCGGGGGCGGGAAGGATTTCGTGGAGGCCCCCGTCGAACAGTTGCGCGAACCGCTCCTTGGCGCCGATGCGGTCGTGATGGTCGCAGCGCGGGCAGACATTGAGATTGTCCTCCCACTCCTTGACGAACACCATCTGCTGGCACTGGCGGCACTTGTGCCACAGATTGTCCGCGGTATCGCGCTTCGCGGTAAAGGGCAGGGCGTTGCGGACGCGGTCGAGCCAGCTCATGCGGCGATCTCCTTTGCGCCGTGGATAGCATCGGCGAGGGTGCGGGTGAAGGCTTCGACATGCGGCGCCGCGGCGTCGCCATGCTCGGCGATGATGTCGATGAAGGCCGATCCGACGACGACGCCATCGGCGACCTTCGCGATCGCAGCGGCCTGTTCGGGGGTGCGGACACCGAAGCCGACCGCGACGGGCAGGTCGGTCGCGGCCTTCAGGCGCGCCACCGCATCCTCGATGCTCGTCTGCGCGGCCTGCTGAAGCCCGGTGATTCCGGCGACCGAGACATAATAGAGAAAACCGCCCGCGCCGTTCAGCACGTCGGGCAGGCGCGCGGCGTCGGTGGTCGGGGTCGCGAGGCGGATGAGGTCGACCCCGGCGGCGCGCAGGCTCGGGCCGAGTTCGGCGTCCTCCTCCGACGGGATGTCGACGCAGATGACGCCGTCGACGCCGGCCTTCGCGCATTCGGCGGCGAACCAGTCGCTCCCCCGGATCGTCATCGGATTGGCATAGCCCATCAGCACGAGCGGAACGTCGGGGTGGCGCGCGCGAAAAGCGGCTGCGTGTCCGAAAATGTCGACGGTCGTCGTCCCCTTGCCGAGCGCGCGCAGGTTCGCGGCCTGGATCGCGGGCCCATCGGCCATCGGATCGGTGAAGGGCATGCCGAGCTCGATCACGTCGGCGCCCCCCGCGACCAGCGCGTCGAGATTGGCGGCGGTGTCGCCATCGCCGGCGGTGATGAAGGTGACGAGCGCGGGCCCCTTGGAAAAGGCCGAGGCGAAGCGAGTCATATAGCCCTCTCCCCTKMAGGGGAGAGGGTTGGGAGAGGGGGAGTCAGGAACACCATCAGTTGCTCCAGCACACCGTCCATATTCGTCAGCACGTCGCGGTTGGTAAATCTGATCACCCGATAACCCTGTTCTTCGAAATAAGCCGTCCTGGACCGGTCATATGCTTCCTGACCCGCATGGGTGTCACCGTCGATCTCTACCACCAGCATCGGCTCTCTGGACGAGAAATCGGCGATATACGGACCAATGACCTTCTGTCTGCGAAACTTGATTCCCTGAAAACGTGCCGCACGCAGTTCAAGCCACATGCGGGTTTCGGGCTCGGTCTGTTCGCGGCGCATCTGCTTGGCGAATTCGATCAGCCTTCGGTCCCGCATTCGTCCCCCTCTCCCAACCCTCTCCCCTGAAGGGGAGAGGGCTTTTAGAGTTCCACCCCCAGCGCATCCGCCACCGTGAAGATATCCTTGTCCCCCCGGCCCGAGCAGTTGACGATGATGATTTGGTCCTTGTCCATCGTCGGCGCGATGCGTTCGGCGGCGGCGATGGCGTGCGCAGACTCCAGCGCGGGGATGATCCCCTCCAGCTTCGTCAGCTTCTGGAAGCTCGCGAGCGCCTCGGCGTCGGTAACCGGCTCATACCGCACGCGGCCGATCTCGTGGAGCCAGGCGTGTTCGGGCCCGATGCCGGGATAGTCTAGCCCCGCCGAGATGCTGTGCGCTTCGGTGATCTGACCGTCCTCGTCCTGAAGCAGATAGGTCTTGTTGCCGTGGAGGATGCCGGGGCGCCCACCCGCGAGGCTCGCGGCGTGCTTCTTGTCGAGCCCTTCGCCCGCGGCTTCGACCCCGACGATCTCGACGCCGTCATCGTCGAGGAACGGGTGAAAGAGCCCGATCGCGTTCGATCCGCCGCCGACCGGGGCGATCAGCATGTCGGGCAGGCGGCCTTCGGCCTCCAATATCTGCGCCCGCGCCTCGTCGCCGATCACCGACTGGAAGTCGCGGACGAGCTCGGGGTAGGGGTGCGGACCTGCGACGGTGCCGATGATGTAGAAGGTGTCGTGGACGTTCGCGACCCAGTGGCGCAGCGCCTCGTTCATCGCGTCCTTCAGCGTCTTCGCGCCCGATTCGACCGCGACCACCTCGGCGCCGAGCAGCTTCATGCGGAACACGTTGGGCTGCTGCCGCGCGACGTCGACCGCGCCCATGAAGATGGTGCAGGGCAGGCCGAACAGCGCCGCGACGGTCGCGGTCGCGACCCCATGCTGGCCCGCGCCGGTCTCGGCGATGATCTTCGTCTTGCCCATCCGTTTCGCGAGCAGGATCTGGCCGATGCAATTGTTGATCTTGTGCGCGCCGGTGTGATTGAGATCCTCGCGCTTGAGATAGATTTTCGCGCCGCCGAGACTGGCGGTCAGCCGCTCGGCGAACCACAACGGGCTCGGGCGGCCGACATAATGCTTCAGCAGATAGTCGAACTCGGCCTTGAACTCATTGTCCTGCTGCGCGGCGCGATAATGACGCTCGAGGTCGAGGATCAATGGCATCAAGGTTTCGGCGACATAGCGGCCGCCGAACTGGCCGAAGTGGCCGCGTGCGTCGGGTCCGGAGCGGAGGCTGTTGGGTCGGTCGGTCATCGTCCCGCCGCTTTAAGGAACGCGGCGATCTTGTCCACATCCTTGACGCCCGGCGCGCTTTCGACGCCCGAGGAAACGTCGAGGAGCGGCGCACCGGTCGCGGCGAGGGCCTCGGCGGCGTTGGCGGGGGTCAGCCCGCCGGCGATGCCCCAGTCCATCGTGTGGCGATGGTTGACGAGCAGGGTCCAGTCGAAGCGCGTTCCGGTGCCGCCGGGCAGCGCCTGCGCCGGCGCATCGAACAGCAGCCGGTCGATGATCCCTTCATATTGCCGCGAGCGTTCGAGCGTCCCCGCGTCCTTGAGCCCGACCGCCTTCCACGCCTCGACCGGCACATGCTGCTTGACCGCCGCGATCCATTCGGGAGTCTCGGTGCCGTGGAACTGGATGATGTCGGGCCGCACCGCGCTATAGGCCGCCCCGGTGACTTGCGGCGACGCGTTGACGAGGAGCAGCGCGACCTTCACCGCCGACCCCGCGCGCCGGCGAAGCTCGGCCGCGGTCTTGAGATCGACGTGGCGCGGGCTCGGCTCGTAATGGACGAGCCCGATGTGCGTGGCGCCGAGCCGGATCGCGGCATCGAGCGTTTCGGGCGTGGAAAGGCCGCAGATTTTGACGAATGGGGGCATGGATTATCTCTGGTAACCCGTTCGCATCGAGCGAAGTCGAGATGCCCCTCGAACTTGCGCCGTTCCGATGGGTGTCTCGACTTCGCTCGACACGAACGGAAGTGGGAGGTGCCTTAAAGCGTCGCCTCGATCGCGCGCGCCGCGAGGTCGGGGTCTTCCGACTGGCTGATCGGGCGCCCGACGACGAGGATCGACGCGCCGTCGGTCATCGCCTGCGCCGGAGTGACGATCCGCTTCTGGTCGCCCGCGGTGCCGTTGGAGGGGCGAACGCCCGGGACGACGAAAAAGCCGCTTGGCCAGGCCTTGCGCGCCGCCTTCACTTCCTGGCCCGAGCAGACGATCCCGTCGAGCCCGGTTTCGCGAGCCAGCCCCGCGAGCCGTACCACCTGGTCGTGCGGCGAGCCGCCGACGCCGATGTCTTGGAGGTCGGGGGTGTCGAGGCTGGTCAGCACGGTCACTGCGACGACCTTCGTGTTCAGCCCCGCCGCAGCCTTCGCCTCCTCGAGCATCGCGCGGCCGCCGGCGGCGTGGACGGTCAGCACCGCGGGTTCCAGCGGGCGCAGCGCCTGAATCGCCTTGGCGACCGTGTTCGGAATGTCGTGCAGCTTGAGGTCGAGGAAGATCGGCAGGCCGAGCTTGCCCATTTCGTGGACGCCGTGATGGCCGTTGGCGCAGAAGAATTCGAGGCCCAGCTTCAACCCGCCGACATGGTGACGGACCCGCTGCGCCAGCGTCAGCGCGGCGTCGAGATGCGGGGTGTCGATGGCGAGATAGAGCGGCGATGTCATTGCGGATCCAGCGGGGAAGGAGGGATGTCGTTGACCGGGGCCGGCGCCGATGCGGGGGCCGGCGCCGGGTCGGTGGAACGGTTCGCCATCGCGCGCAGGTCGGCGAGCTGGCGCTCGCTGCTGTCGAGCCGCCGCTTCATCGACCAGCGCGCGGTGCGCAGGGCGATCCACATCGGCAGGCTGCCGAGCAGGAAGGCGACAACGATCAGCACCGGCAATTTGGTGTCGAGGACCTGGCCCGGCCAGATCGTCACCGTCACCGGGTTCCAGTTCGCCATCGCGAACAGGACGAGCACGATGGTCAGGAAGACCCAGATGATCGTACGCAGGATTCCCACTTGGCGTTGCTCCTCGTTCGGCCCCTCGCATCTCCTATGCGAGTTTCGCGCGGGTTTCCAGCCCAACCAAGCCTAGGACGTGCCGAATACGCGCGCGAAGATCGTATCGACCTGCTTCAAATGATAGCCGAGGTCGAACAGCTCGGTCAGCTGGTCCGCCGACAGCCGCGCGGTAACGTCGGGATCGGCCTTGAGCAGTTCGAGCAGCGAGAGCTGGCCGTCCGATTCCCACACTTTCATCGCGTTGCGCTGGACGAGGCGATAGCTGTCCTCGCGGCTCGCTCCCGCCTGAGTCAGCGCCAGCAGCACACGCTGTGAGTGGACGAGGCCACCCATGCGGTCGAGGTTCTTCTGCATGCGTTCGGGATAGACGAGCAGCTTGTCGACCACGCC
Source organism: Sphingopyxis sp. GW247-27LB (assembly GCF_002277025.1). Taxonomy (GTDB): domain Bacteria; phylum Pseudomonadota; class Alphaproteobacteria; order Sphingomonadales; family Sphingomonadaceae; genus Sphingopyxis. The sequence goes on along the minus strand of NZ_NIWD01000016.1, from coordinate 68,802 downwards.
GGTCAGCCGTGCGAGCGCGAAGTCGAGCGTGATCGTCGCGTCGGGACCGATGAAGCGCTCGACCGACGAATGGCTGATGTCGCGTTCGTGCCACAGCGCGACATTCTCCATCGCCGGAATCGCGGCGCTGCGGACCATGCGCGCGAGGCCGGTCAGATTCTCGGTGAGCACCGGGTTGCGCTTGTGCGGCATCGCCGACGACCCCTTTTGGCCGGGCGAGAAATATTCCTCGGCTTCCAGCACCTCGGTGCGCTGGAGGTGCCGGATTTCGACCGCGAGCCGCTCGATCGACGAGGCGATGACGCCCAGCGTCGCAAAGAACATCGCGTGGCGGTCGCGCGGGATGACCTGCGTCGAGACGGGTTCGATCGCGAGGCCGAGCTTCGCGGCGACGTGCGCCTCGACGCGCGGGTCGATGTTGGCGAAGGTGCCGACCGCGCCCGAAATGGCGCAGGTCGCGATCTCGGCGCGCGCCGCGAGGAGGCGCGTCTTGCAGCGCGAAAATTCGGCGTAGGCTTCGGCGAGCTTGAGGCCGAAGGTCACGGGTTCGGCGTGGATGCCGTGGCTGCGGCCGATCGTCGGAGTCAGCTTGTGCTCGACGGCGCGGCGCTTGATCGCGTCGAGCAGCGCATCGAGATTAGCGAGCAAAATATCGGCCGCCTGCGTCAGTTGCACCGCAAGGCAGGTATCGAGCACGTCGCTCGACGTCATGCCTTGGTGCATGAAGCGCGCTTCCTCGCCGACATTTTCGGCGACCCAGGTCAGGAAGGCGATGACGTCGTGCTTGGTCACCGCCTCGATCGCATCGATCGCATCGACGTCGATCGCCGGATTCGTCGCCCACCAGTCCCACAGCGCCTTGGCCGCCGACTTCGGTACCGTACCCAGTTCGGCGAGTGCGTCGGTCGCGTGCGCCTCGATCTCGAACCAGATGCGATAGCGATTCTCGGCCGACCAGATAGCGGTCATGGCGGGCCGGGCGTAACGCGGAACCATTGGATTTCCTTCCTTTTATGGCGACCTGTCGCGGAATAGGCGCGAAATCGCGACCAGCCGCCCCCTAGCAGGGGCCGGGCGCTTCGCCAATCACCCGGGATCGGCAACTTTCGGCGGATCGGACAGGTTGCCTCTATGCCCCTTCAAAAAGGTGGCGGGTCGCATCCGAGACAGCACCGCCATCGCTACAGGAGATACATGATGCTGAAACAGATGCTTTTGATCGGCGCCGCCGCGGTGAGCTTCCCCGCTCTGGCGCAGGAAACCCCGCCTGCCGGCGACGATCCGACGAGCCAGCCGGCTCCGGCGGATCCCACCACCGACACGGCCCCGGCGCCCGACAGCACGACGCCGCCCGCGCCGACCGAACAGCCGGCCCCGACGCCCGACACGTCGACTCCGCCGTCGGATACCGCCACCCCGCCGGCCGACACCACGACGCCTGCTGATCCGACCACGCCCACGGATCCGACCACGCCGACCGACCCGTCGACTCCCCCTGCGAGCGAGCCGGCTCCGGCCCAGGGCACGGCGGCGACGCCGGACCAGGTCGCGCAGATCGTGAACCAGGAGTTCCCGACCTACGACACCGACGCCAACAGCGAGCTCAACGAAACCGAGTTCGCGACCTGGATGAAGAAGCTCCGCACCGCGACCGACCCAACGGTCGATCCCGAATCGGAGCAGGTCAAATCCTGGGTGAGTCAGGCCTTTTCCGCCGCCGATGCCGACAAGTCGGGCGGCATCAGCAAGGAAGAGCTGACCGGTTTCCTGTCGCGCGGCGCTTGATCCCAACGGATCGACGCCCTTGACTGGGTGGTGCGGCCGTCGGAGCAATCCGGCGGCCGCATCCGCGATTCCCCGGTTTCATATTACGCCGCGCGCCGCACCTTGACGATCGACAGCCGGCGCTGCTGGCCGTCCCGGTCGGGCCACAGGATAGACTGACCTTCGCGCATCCCGATCAGGCCGGCGCCGACCGGGGTCATGATCGAGACCCGCCCCGCCGCGATGTCGGCGTCGGCGGGATAGACGAGTTCGACGGTGCGCGATGCGCCGTTCGCCTCGTCGACGAATTCGACCTGGGCGTGCATCGTCACCACATCGGCGGGGATTTTATTCGCGGGATGAATCTTCGCGCGGTTGATCTCTTCGATCAGAAGTTCGCTGACCACGGGCGAACGTTCCTGCTGGGCCAGCGCGAGGTCGGTCAGCGTATCGGCTTCGGTGTCGATCATATGGATGGGCGGCCGCTTGGCCGGGCTGCGGGTTGTCATCGTAGGGACTTTCGGATCGGGCAGGCGCACGCCTGCCGCATGGCGTTGATCAGGAGAAAGAAAGGCTGGCCCCGGGCTCGGGGCACGATGCGCCGGACCCGGGGCTAGAGGCCCGCGAGGCGTTGACCCGCATGCGAGTGGAGTCGGGACAGGGCGCGCAGCGTCGGCATCGCGGCATGATGTCCGCCTTGCCCGCACAAGTCAAATGGAGCGCGCATGAGACCTCAAAGCAGTCCGTGCGCGCGGAGGCTGCGATACTCCGATCCGCCGATGATGATATGATCGTGGACGACGATTCCCAGCTTGGCCGCGGCTTCGGCGATGTCGCGGGTGATCGCGATATCCTGCCGGCTCGGTTCGGGGCTGCCGCTCGGGTGATTATGCACGAGGATGATCGCCGCCGCGCCGAGTTCGAGCGCGCGCTTGATCACCTCACGCACATAGATCGCCGACTGGTCGATCGACCCCTCGCTTACCAGCTCGTCGCGGATCAGCATGTTGCGCGCGTTGAGATAGAGGACGCGAACACGCTCGACGTCGATCGGTCCCATATCGGCGCGCAGCCAGTCGAGCAGCGAATCCCAGCTCGAGAGCAGGGGCTTTTCGCGGAACTCGCCCTTCAGCATCCGAAGGCTTGCTGCCTGGACGATCTTCAGCGCCGCGATCGCGGTGTCTCCCATGCCTTCGACCCGCCGCAGCGATTCGGGGTCGGCACTGACGAGCTGCGCGAGCGATCCGAATTCGCGCAGCAGCGCCTTGGCGAGCGGCTTGGTGTCGCGGCGCGGAATCGCGAGCGCGAGCAGATATTCGACGAGTTCGTAATCGGCCATGCCCTCGACATCGCCGCCGAGCAGCCGGGCGCGCAGGCGGGCGCGGTGGCCCGCATGGTCGGGAAGGGGCGCGGGCGCGTCGGCATCGGCCATGCCCATGGGAATAACCGCCTTGTGGGGTGCACTCAACGGTCATAGAAAAGAACGACAGCGTTGCGGACCAATCTCCTGCGGCAAAAGGGGATTTCCGGGCGCGCGCTTGCGGGAACGGGTTTCGCGGTCGAAGGACGGAAAATAGTTGCAGGCCATGACCGACCCCGAAGCGCCGCCGCCGCCCAAGCGATTGTTCAAGAAGCGCTGGCTGACCGCGGGCGCCGTCGCCGCGCTGGCGCTGGGCCTGTGGCTCGCTCGCGAACCGATCGCCGATCGCTTCATTCGCGACCAGCTCGACAGCCGCGGTATTCCCGCGCGCTACACGATCGACGAGATCGGCTTTCGCACCGAACGCCTCAGCAATGTCGTGATCGGCGATCCGGCGCGGCCCGACCTGACCGCGAAGCGGGTCGAAGTGTCGCTCGGCTATGGCTTTTCGGGCCCCTATGTATCGGAGATTCGGGCCGACGGCGTGCGCCTCTACGGCCGCTTCGTCGATGGCCAGCTTTCGCTGGGCGCGCTCGACAAGTTCCGCGATCCGACCGACACGACGCCCTTCACCTTGCCCGACCTCTCGGCGGTCCTCACCGATGCCCGCGCGCGGGTCGAAACGCCGTGGGGCAATATCGGCGCCGTGCTCAATGGCGGCGGCAATCTCAGGAACAATTTTGCCGGCAAGCTCGCGCTCGTCGCGCCGACGCTGGCCGCTGCGGGGTGTGCCGCGGACGGCGTCAGCTTCTATGGCGACGTGCGGGTCCGCGACGTCCGCCCGACGCTCAAGGGGCCGCTGCGCGGGAAGCGCCTGACCTGCGCGGACGGCAGCGTCAGCGCGCACAGCCCGCAGATCGCGCTCGACGTATCGCTCGCCGAAAATTTGCAAAGCTGGCGCGGTACCGCCGATGCGAGCATCGCCAAGCTCGCCGCGGGTGCGGCGCAAGCCGACAGGCTGGGGGTATGGGCCCGCTTTACGGGCAGCGCTGCGCGCACCGACCTCGACCTTACCGCCGAGATGGCCGAACTGCGCGCGCTCGATTTCGCCGCGCACCGCGTCGACCTGTCCGCCAAGGCGGTGGTCGGCCGCGCGGCGCCGCAAGCCCAAGGCGAGATTCGCTTTGCCGAGGCAAGCGCGGGCACGGCGCTACGGCGTTCGATCGCCGCGAGTGCCAGGAGCCTCGACGGGAGCCCGCTCGGCCCGCTTGCCACGAAGGCGACCGCCGCCTTGTCACGCATGCTTACCGACACGGGCGGCAGCAGTTCCTTCGCGCTCGCCGGCGAGGGCAGGACCGCGCGCTTCGAACTGATCGCGCCGCAGTTCCAAAGCGAGAGCGGCGCGCGGATCACGGGCAGCGCCGACAGCCGTATCGCATGGCTGCTCGCGACGCCGAGCCCGGCGATGACGATCTCGGGCGACTGGACCTTCGGCGGCGGCGACCTGCCGTCGGGATCGCTTGCGCTCGATCGCAGCGCCGACGGAACGACGCGCGGCGAGGCACGCTTCGACGCCTATACCGCTGGCGGCGCGCGGCTGGTGCTCGATCCGGTCCGTTTCTCGGGCGGCCGCGACGGGATGGTGCGCTTCGCGACGCGCGCCGCGCTGTCGGGCCCACTCGCCGACGGCCGCGTCGAGGGGCTGACGATCCCGCTCGCCGGAGCGATCGCGCCGACCGGCGACATCGCGCTCGGCGGCGGCTGCACGCGCGTCGGCTTCGAGCGGCTCGCGGCGGCAGGCCTCCGCTTCGGCCGCAGCGGCATCGACCTGTGCAGCCGCCCCGGCGCCCCGCTGCTCAGCGCCGGGCCGAACGGCCTGCGCGGCATCGTCCGGATTCCGGGCATCGCGCTGCGCGGGGCGAGCGGCTCATCGCCCTTTGCCTTCGATGCGGGGCGGGGCGAGGTCGACCTCGCCGCGATGCGCTGGACGCTTGCCGGCGCCGATGTGCGGCTAGGGGAGGGCGACAGCGTCACGCGCTTCGCCGCCACGCGCATTTCAGGGCGCGGCACTGCGGGCGGCATGCAGGGCGATCTGACGGGCGCGAGCGGCAAGATCGGCGCCGTGCCGCTCAACCTCTCCGACATTGCCGGCCAATGGCGCTGGCAAGGCGGAGCGCTGACGCTCGACGGCGGGCTGCTGCTCACCGACGCCGCGCCCAATCCGCGCTTCTTTCCGCTGACGAGCGATGCCGCGACGCTTCGCTATGCGGCGGGCCGCATCGACGCCACCGCGAGCTTTCACGAGCGCAAGTCGGGACGGAAGGTCCTCGATACCGTGATCCTCCACGAGCTGGGCTCGGGCACGGGCCATGCCGACCTGAAAGTCCCCGAGCTGCGGTTCGACGAAGGCTTCCAGCCCGACCAGCTCACCCGGCTCGCACTCGGCGTCGTCGCCAATGTCCAGGGCTCCGTGGTGGGCGACGGGCAGATCGATTGGACCCCGGCGGGGGTCACCAGCCGCGGCACCTTCGCCACCGCGAACACCGACCTCGCCGCCGCCTTCGGCCCCGTCAAAGGGCTGACGACGACGCTGACCTTCGACGATTTGGTGGGGCTCCACTCGGCGCCTTCGCAGATCGCGACGGTGGCGGAAATCAATCCCGGCATTCCCGTCACGGCAGGGACGATCGAATATCGGCTGCTCGGCGACAACCGTGTCCGAATCGAGGGCGGGCGCTGGCCTTTCGCCGGCGGCGAACTGGTGCTCCACCCCGCGACGCTCGATTTCAACGCCACCGAACCGCGGCGCCTGTCCTTCGATATCGTCGGCGTCGAGGCCGCGGTCTTTCTGCAGCAGTTCGGTTTCGAGAACATCAACGCGACGGGCAAGTTCGACGGAACGCTGCCGGTCGAATTCGACGGGCTCGGCGGGCGCATCGTCGGCGGGCGCATCGATTCGCGCAGCGGCGGCGGGACGCTCGCCTATGTCGGCGAGCTGTCGAATCACAATCTGGGCACCATCGCCAATTTTGCCTTTGGCGCGCTGCGCAGCCTCCAATATGACGACCTGACGATCATCCTCAATGGGGACCTCGACGGGGAAATGGTGACCGATATCCGCTTTGGCGGCGTGGGGCAGGGCGAGGGCGCGACGCGGAACTTCCTGACCCGCCAGGTCGCGAAACTGCCCTTCGTCTTCAACGTCAAGATCCAGGCGCCCTTCCGCCAGCTCATCTCCTCGGCCAAGGGCTTCTATGACCCGACGCTGGTGATCGAACAGAATCTCCCGACCCTGCTGCGCGTGCAGCAACAGGTCGATGCCGCCAAGGCGGGCGCCGAACCGCCCGTTCAGCCCCCAGAAAGCGAGCCCGTGCCATGACGATATCCAACAAGGAAAGAAGGAGGCTGACCATCGGTGGCCGGTATCTGGCGATCCTCTGCGGGCTGGCGGGCCTTACCGCCTGTGTGCAGATCGACACGCCCGACAAGCCGATCGAGATCAACCTCAACATCAACATCAAGCAGGAAATCGTGTACAAGCTCGATGGTGATGCGAAGAAATTGATCGAGCAGAACGAGGATATCTTCTGATCGAGCGAATAGATGGGGTAGAATGACAATGCGTTGGAAACACTGGAAATCTGGCGGAATGGCGATGGCCGCGATCACGGTGACCGCCGCGATCGCCGTCGCGGTGCCTTCGGCGATGGCGCAGCGCGATCCGGCCTATGAAGCGGCGCGCTCGGCGGGGCAGATCGGCGAGCAGCCCGACGGCTATCTCGGCTTCGTGTCGAGCCCGACCGCGGCGGTGCGCGATATCGTCAACGACATCAACATCAAGCGCAAGGCGGCCTACACCTCCAACGCGCCGCAGGGCAGCACCGTCGAACAGTTCGCCTTCGCGACGGGATGCAATCTGATCGCGAAGACCAAGCCGGGCGAAAAATACAAGGCGCCCGACGGCCGCTGGCTGACGCGCGACAACGGCCCGCCGGTGCGCGATTCGCGCTGCCCCTAAGATATTGTTTTCAAGGGCGCCCGCGGGCGTCAATGCCGCCGCGCCCCTAAACGCGGCGGCATTTTTGTGCGCCCGCGGGCAGTCATTTTTGTGCACCCGCGCACAAGCATTGACTTCATGGGGCGGCATTCCTAAACGGGCCGCGCCTTAGGGGTCCCCCGATTTTTCGGGCCTTTTTTCGCAGGCAGAATCGGAGGTTTCCGCTTCTGTTTCAGGAGGATGGCGCATGATGACGGGGAACGGCAGCGATCCGGAACCAGCTTCGGAGGATTCGCGCCTGGTCTCGCTCGAAGAGCGATTGGACCGGGCCGAAGCCGCAGAAGCGAAACGGGCCGGGGTCGCGGCACCCGAATCCGATGCCAATTACCGGCTCGGAAACCGGGTGCTGGCGGAGCTGCTGGGCGGATTGCTGGGCGGAGCGTTGATCGGCTGGCTGATCGACCGGTTCGCGGGCACGTCGCCCTGGGGTTTGTTGGGGATGTTGGCCCTCGGGATCATCGTCGCCTTCCGGAATATCTTCCGGATCGCCAATGCCGCATCGCACGGCAAGGGCGGTTCGGAACCATGAGGTTCAGCCCCGCGGCCCAGGCCCAGGGATAATGTGGAGTGACGAGCGTGTCCGCTGAGGCCGGTAAATTCGACCCGATGCACCAGTTCACCGTCGAACCGATCGCGAAGCTGTTCGCGGCGGGCGGACGGGAAGTATGGCTGACCACCAGCGCCGTCTGGATGCTCGCCGCCGCCGTCATCCTCTGGCTGTTCATGCTCGGCGGCATGAAGCGCCAGCTCGTTCCGGGCCGCTGGCAGATGGCGGTCGAAGGCTTCACGGGCTTCATTTCGTCGATGATGTCGACGAATATCGGGCCCGAAGGGCGCAAATATACGCCCTACGTCTTTTCACTCTTCATGTTCATTTTGTTCTGCAACATCCTGGGAATGGTGCCTTTTGCCCTCGGCGGCCTGCATCCGCTGACGGTCACCAGCCACTTCACCATCACCGGGGTGCTCGCGGTCCTTTCCTTCGCGATCGTGCTCGTCGTCGGTTTCTGGCGGCACGGCCTGCACTTCTTCTCGCTGTTCGTTCCGCACGGCACGCCTTGGCCGATGATCCCCTTCATCGCGCCGATCGAGTTCGTGTCCTTCATGGTGCGCCCGTTCAGCCTCGGCCTGCGACTGTTCGTCGCGATGACCGCCGGGCACGTCCTGCTCGAAGTGTTCGCCAACTTCATCGTCCAGAGCTCGGGTGCCGGCGCCGCAATCGGCCTGCCGGTCGGCATCGCCAGCATGGCGCTGATGATCGGCATCAGCGCGCTCGAACTGCTCGTCGCCGGCATCCAGGCCTATGTTTTCGCTCTGTTGACCTCGCTCTATATCAACGACGCGGTCAACCTTCACTAATCCCGTTTAAAACCAAACGATTATATCAAGGAGTTAAATTCATGGACGCACAAGCAGCGACGCTCATCGGTGCCGGTCTCGCCGCGATCGGCGCCGGCATGGCCGCGATCGGCGTGGGCAATGTTTTCGGTAGCTTCCTGGAAAGCGCGCTGCGCAATCCGGCCGCTGCCGACGGCCAGCAGGGCCGCCTGTTCATCGGCTTCGCCGCCGCCGAGCTTCTGGGCCTGCTGTCGTTCCTGATCGCGATCCTGCTGTATCTGAAGGCAGCCTGATCCGGCGCCGCGCCGATCCCGGTTCGCGGGACGGCGCGGCATCGCATCCGGGTGCGGATTCCGGTCCAGTCGTCAAGCGAAAGAAGATAGATGCCACAGATTAACCAGCTGGCTGAAAACTGGTATTTTGCCTCGCAGCTTTTCTGGCTCGCGCTGATTTTCGGCGCGGTGTTCGTGGTGATCGGTCTGGGCATGTATCCCAAGATCGAAGCGACGGTCGATGCGCGCGATCGCAAGATCGCCGACGATCTGGCGGCGGCGAAGGCGGCGCACGCTTCAGCCGACGGGCTGGAAGAACAGTATCGCCAGCAGAGCGACCTCAGCCGCGCAGCGGCGCAGGCCGCGGTGCAGGACGCCAAGGACAAGGCGGCGCGCGACGCCGAGAAGCGCCTTGCCAAGGTCGACGCCGAGCTGGCGGACAAGCTCGCGGCTGCAGAGGCAGACGTCTCCGCGGCGCGCAAGTCGGCGATGGCCGAGATCGAGGCTGTCGCGGCCGAAGCGGCGGGCGACCTGGTCGCCAAGCTTTCGGGCGTGAAGGTCGCCGCGGCAGATGCGAAGCAGGCGGTGAAGGCGGTGCTCCATGGTTGAACTCATCCTCTCCGAAGCCGCGGGCGCGGCGCATGGCGGCGGCGCGGCCTTCCTGTCGTCACCGAGCTGGTGGGTCGCGCTCGCGATGACCATCTTCCTGCTCGTGCTGGTCTGGAAGAAGGCTCCCGCGGGGCTTGGTGCGATGCTCGACAAGCGCATCGACGAGATCCGCAAGCAGCTCGACGAAGCCGAGCAGCTTCGCCTCGACGCCGAATCGTTGAAGGCTGAGTATGAAGCCCGGCTCGCCGACGCCACGCGCGAAGCCGAAGAAATGCGCGCGCGTGCCACCACCGAAGCCGAAGCGTTGGTCGCCAAGGCGAAGGCCGACGCGACCGCGCTGATCGCGCGCCGCAAGCAGATGGCCGAAGACCGCATTGCAGCGGCCGAAGCAGGGGCGCTCGCCGAGGTCCGCACCGCGGCCGCCAAAGCGGCGACCGACGCCGCGGCGACGCTGATCGCGGCCAAGCACGACGCCAAGGCCGACAAGGCGCTGGTCGATCAGGCAATCGCGGCGGTCTCCAAGGGCTGACCGTCCGATATTGCCGGCACGAGACGCCCGCGGATTGCCGCGGGCGTTTTGTTATGGAGGTGCCCGGCTAACGGCGAATATCGCGCGCTGCCCTAGAAATTGGCCGCGGCATCGTCGAATGGATTGGCGACCTGCGTCCCGCCGGTGCGGTAGCAGACGAACTCCATCACCGCTTCGTTGATGCTGTCCGGCGCGGGCACCTTCTGCTCGTTGATCGTTTCCGACGCCTCAGTGTCGATATAGGCGCCCCTGGCGCCATAATAGCTGTACTGCAGCGTGCGGAAATAATTGCCGGTGCAATCGAATTCCTGCCGGATCTTCACGCCCCAGATGTCGCCGTCGAGCGGCGTCGAATAGACGCTCTGGATGTCGCCGATCATCTTGTTGTCGAGCGGACGCAGGCTCGAAAGATCGACATAGGTCCGGGTATTTTCGTTCCCCCCGACAAGATACCAGCTTTCGGCGGCCGCTTCGGTCGGAACGAGCGGCAACAGCGCGACGGCGGCCAACAGCAAACGCATGAGAATCCCCCCACTTGATCAAGCGCCCGCCGAACTCTGCCATAGGTGCGGGGCGGCGGGAAGAGGGCTGAACGGCGGCGCGAAGCAAAATTAATTCGGGGGTCCGACGTGACTGATATCGATCGCGCGGTAGCGAAAAGCAGCGGCGCATTACCTCCGACGCTATGGCGGCCCGCATTGCCTTCGCCTACATGGGGATCATGGTTCGCCCCAATGCTCCCGACCGGTTCAACGAAGAAAAAGCCACCTATGTGATCCGCGGCAGTGGCGAGGACGGCGACAAGCCCGACCTCGAACGCGGCGCGGGGGTCATTCGCGGTGTGGTGCGGAAGCTGCCCGTGCGTCCCGGCGTCTACCGCATGCTCGATGCGCGGGGCGACGTTCTCTATGTCGGGAAGGCTCGCGCCCTCAAGAACCGCGTCACCAACTACACCCAGGTCGCGCGCCTGCCGCAACGTCTCCAGCGCATGGTGGCGCAGACGCGGGCGATGGAGATCGTCACGACGAACAGCGAGGCCGAAGCGCTGCTGCTCGAGGCGCAGCTCATCAAACGCTATCGCCCGCCCTACAATGTCCTGCTGCGCGACGACAAAAGCTTCCCCTTCATCCTGCTGCGCATGGACCACGACTTCCCGCGGGTGCAGAAGCATCGCGGCGCGCGGCGCGCCAAGGGGCGCTATTATGGGCCTTTCGCGAGCGCCGGATCGGTGAACCGCACGCTCAACGCGCTGCAAAAAACCTTCCTGCTGCGCAGCTGCACCGACAGCTTCTTCGCCAACCGGTCGCGGCCGTGCCTGCTCTACCAGATCCGCCGCTGTTCGGCGCCGTGCGTCGATCGCATCTCGAAGGAGGATTACGCCGGACTGGTCGGCGATGCCCAGGATTTCCTCGAAGGCCGCTCGACCGCGGTGCAGAAGCGGTTGGGCGACGCGATGACGCAGGCGGCCGAGGCGATGGATTATGAACTGGCGGCCGTCCTGCGCGACCGGCTCAAGTCGCTGACTTTCATCCAGGGCAGCCAGTCGGTCCACGCCGACGGGCTCGGCGACGCCGACGTCTTCGCCCTCGCGGCGAAGGGCGGCCAGCTCTGCATCGCGGGCTTCTTCATCCGCGGCGGGCAGAATTGGGGGCATCGCAGCTTTTTCCCGGCGCATGTCGCGGGGGTTCCCGAGGAAGAGGTGATGGCGAGCTTCCTCATGCAATTCTACGAGGGCGTGCCGCCGCCGAAGCTGATCCTCGTCGACCGCGAACCCGCCGAATGCGCGCTGCTCGCCGAGGCGCTCGGCGAGACGGCGGGGCGCAAGGTCGAGATCGGCGTGCCGCAGCGTGGCAACCGGCGGCGCCTGCTCGAACAGGCAGTGCGCAACGCCGGCGAGGAACTCGACCGGCGGCTCGCCGAGAGCAGCAGCCAGGCGAAGCTCGGCCGCGAACTCGCCGAGCTGTTCGATCTCGACGAGCCGCCGCAGCGCATCGAAATCTACGACAACAGCCATATCCAGGGCACCAATGCCTTGGGTGCCATGGTCGTCGCGGGGCCCGAGGGCTGGATCAAGGGCGCTTACCGCAAGTTCAGCATCAAGCGCACCGAGACGCGGCCCGGAGACGATTTCGCGATGATGCGCGAAGTGTTCCAGCGCCGCTTCGCACGCGCGATCGAGGAGGACCCCGAACGGACGAAGGGCGAATGGCCCGACCTGGTGCTCATCGACGGCGGCAAGGGGCAGGTGTCGGCGGTGTCGGCGGTGTTCGCCGAGCTCGGGATCGACGATCTGCCCTATGTGGGGGTCGCCAAGGGCCCCGACCGCAACGCCGGGCGCGAGACCTTCTACCTGCCCGACGGGCGCGAGTTCACCCTGCCGCCGAACAATGCCGTGCTTTTCTACATTCAGCGGCTGCGCGACGAGGCGCACCGCTTCGCGATCGGCGCGCACCGGGCGAAGCGCGCGAAGGCGATGGGAAGCTCGCCGCTCGACGAGGTGCCGGGCATCGGTCCCGCGCGCAAGAAGGCGCTGCTCATGCATTTCGGCACCGCGCGCGCGATCCGCAGCGCGAGCCTCGAGGATCTGAAGCGCGCTCCGGGGGTCAGCGCGGGCGTCGCGCAGGCGGTGTATGATTTCTACAATCCGGGAAGCTGAGAGGAACGGGACATGGATTTCGCAGCCGCGATGCCGCTGGCAAAGACGCTCGGCGTCACCATCGACGAAGGCACGAAGGATCGCGTCGCGGGCACGCTTCCCGTGCGGCCCGACATCTGCACCGCGGGGAACATCGTCCATGGCGGCGCGATCATGGCCTTTGCCGATTGCCTCGGCGCGGTCGGCGCCTTCCTGACCTTGCCCGAAGGCGCGAGCGGCACGACGACGATCGAGAGCAAGACCAATTTCCTCGGCGGCGGACCGGTGGGATCGGTTCTCGTCGGTGAAGCGACGCCCGTGAAGATCGGCAAGCGGCTGTCGGTCTGGCAGACGCGTATCCGCACCGAGGAGGGGACCGAAGTCGCGCTCGTCACCCAGACGCAGATGGTGCTTTGGCCAGCCTGAGCACCGAGGCGATCGTCTGCGCGGTTCGCGCGCATGGCGAGCATGGTGCGATCCTGCGCGCGCTGACGCGCGACGCCGGGCTGGTTGCGGGCTATGTCCGCGGCGGACGGTCGCGGCGGGTGCGGCCGATCCTGGTGCCGGGCAACCTCGTTGCGCTCGAACTGCGTGCGCGCACCGAGGATCAGCTCGCGGGCGCCACCGCCGAATTGTTGACGAGCCGCGCGCCGTTGCTCGCCGAACCACTACCCGCCGCGGCGATCGACTGGGTGACCAGCGTGACCGCGGCGATCCTGCCCGAGAGCCAGCCCTATCCGGTGCTCTATACGGCGTTGTCGGCGGTTCTTGACGCGATCGGGGCAGCGGCGTCGGCGCGGCAATGGGCAGCCGCGCTTGCGCGATACGAACTGCTGCTGCTCGCCGAGCTCGGCTTCGGGCTCAACCTCGAGGAATGCGTCGCGACCGGATTGGAAACCGATCTCGCCTTCGTCAGCCCCAAATCGGGCGGGGCGGTGAGCGCGAGTGCGGCCGCCGGATACGAGGAGCGTCTGTTCCGTCTGCCCCCCTTTATTCGCGGCGCGGACAGCGACCCGGCGCTGGGCGACGTGCTCGACGGGCTGGCGATCACCGGCCATTTTCTCGACCGCGATCTGATCGAAGGACGCAACCGTGACTTGCTGACGGCGAGGGAAAGATTGGTGGGCCGGCTCAAGAGGGCGGTTGCGTGACTCGCCGCCGCTCCTTAAGCGGCTCGCGAGACACGAAAGGGCGAAGCGTTGAAAATCCTGCTGCTGGCTGGCGATGGTATCGGTCCCGAGATCATGGCGGAGGCCGAAAAGGTCCTCGCGGCCCTCGCGCTGCCGGTGACGCTCGACCGTGCGCTCGTCGGGGGCGCGGCCTATGAAGCGACCGGACACCCGCTACCGCCCGAGACGCTGGCGAAGGCGAAAGCGGCCGATGCGCTGCTGTTCGGTGCGGTCGGCGACCCGCGCTTCGACAATGTGGAGCGGCACCTCCGCCCCGAACAGGCGATCCTCGGCCTGCGCGCCGAACTCGGCCTGTTCGCCAATCTGCGCCCCGCCAAGCTGTTCGCGGGACTCGAAGACAGCTCGGCGCTGCGCCCCGAGGTCGCCTCGGCGATCGACCTGCTGATCGTCCGCGAACTCAACGGCGACGTCTATTTCGGCGAGAAGGGCACCCGGACCACGGCGAGCGGCGAGCGCGAAGGCTATGACGTCATGTCGTACAGCGAAAGCGAAGTGCGGCGGATCGCCCAAGTCGCGTTCAAGGCGGCGCAGGGACGGAACAAGCGGCTCTGCTCGGTCGACAAGGCGAACGTCCTCGAAACCTCGCAGCTCTGGCGCGACGTGGTGACCGAGGTCGCGGCCGACTATCCCGATGTCGCGCTCAGACACATGTATGTCGACAATGCCGCGATGCAGCTCGTGCGCAATCCGGGGCAGTTCGACGTGGTCGTCACCGGCAATCTGTTCGGCGACATCCTGTCCGATCAGGCGTCGATGTGCGTCGGGTCGATCGGGCTGCTCGCATCGGCTTCGCTTGGCGCGGGGCGGTTGGGGCTGTACGAGCCGATCCACGGCAGCGCGCCCGACATCGCGGGGAAGGGGATCGCCAACCCGCTCGCGATGATCCTGTCGCTCGCGATGCTGCTCCGCCATTCGGGCGGCGACGAGGCGAGCGCGGCGCGGATCGAGGCGGCGGTCGCGGCGGTATTGGCGGACGGATGCCGGGGCGCCGACCTCGGCGGTGACATGACGACGACCGCGCTCGGCGATGCGGTGGTCGCGGCCCTGAACGGATAGGCGGACGGAAACGATGAAGAAGAAGACGGGTTTCGATCGCGGCACGACGAAGAACTGGCACCCCGCGACACAGGCCGTGCGCGGCGGGACATGGCGCAGCGAGCATGGCGAGACGTCGGAGGCGCTCTTCCTGACCTCGGGCTACAGCTATGACAGCGCCGAGCAAGTCGCGGCGCGCTTCAGCGGCGACGCGCAGGGCATGACCTATTCGCGCCTGCAGAACCCGACCGTCCAGATGCTCGAAGAGCGGATCGCGTTGATCGAAGGCGCCGAGGCGTGCCGGGTGCAGGCGAGCGGCATGGCGGCGATGACCACCGCGCTGCTCTGCCAGCTTTCCGCCGGCGATCATATCGTCGCGGCGAAGGCAGCCTTCGGGTCGTGCCGCTGGCTCGTCGATACGCTGTGCCCGCGCTTCGGGATCGAATCGACCGTCGTCGACGGCCGCGACAACGACGCATGGGAAAAGGCGATCCGGCCCAACACCAAGGTCTTCTTCTTCGAGACCCCGGCCAATCCGACGCTCGACATCGTCGACATGGCGCATGTCTGCGGCCTCGCCCGCGCCCACGGAATCACCAGTGTCGTCGACAATGCCTTTGCGACCGCCGTGCTCCAGCGCCCGCTCGATTTCGGCGCCGATGTCGTCGCTTATTCGGCGACCAAGCTGATGGACGGCCAGGGCCGCGTTCTCGCCGGCGCGGTGTGCGGAACCGGGAAATTCATCAACGACGTGCTGCTGCCCTTCCAGCGCAACACCGGCCCCAACCTGTCGCCGTTCAACGCCTGGGTCGTGCTGAAGGGCCTCGAAACGCTCGACCTGCGCGCGCGGCGCCAGTCGGAGAATGCGCTCGCGGTCGGCAAGGCGATCGAGGGGCGCGTTTCCCGTATGCTCCACCCGGGACTCGCCAGCCACCCGCAGCACGGGCTCGCGATGCGCCAGATGGAGGCGTGCGGGCCGATCTTCGCCTTCGAGCTGCCCGGCGGCAGCGCCCAGGCGATGGCCTTCCTCAACGCGCTCGAACTGGTCGACATCAGCAACAATATCGGCGACGCACGCAGCCTCTGCTGCCATCCTTGGACGACCACCCACTATGGCGTCAGCCCCGACGTGCGGCTCGACATGGGGGTCGACGAAGGCCTGCTGCGCATCAACATCGGGCTCGAGGACGTGCGCGATGTCATCGCCGACCTGGAGCAGGCATTGACCAAGGTCGGGCTATAGGCGACGCTGTGGAGACGATGATCGACTCCTTCTTCCCCTTCGCGGCGACCACCGGGCCGGTCACGGTGCGCGTGTCGGTCAGCTATCTGCCCGAACAGTCGCACCCGGCGCTCGGGCGCTGGTTCTGGGCCTATCACGTCCGGATCGAGAATCAGGGCGAAACGGCGGTGCAGCTGATCAGCCGGCATTGGCGGATCAGCGATGGTCAGGGCCAGGTCAGCGAAGTCGAAGGCGAGGGGGTCGTCGGCGAACAGCCGCTGATCGCGCCCGGCGGCGCGTTCGACTATGTCTCGGGCTGTCCGCTGCCCACTCCCGAAGGGTCGATGGTCGGCAGCTATATGATGGAGATCGGCGACGGGTCGCAGATGCTCGTCGCCATTCCGCATTTCCCGCTCGTGGCACCGGCGACCGCGTCGTGAAGCGCACCCATCTTCCGCTCAACGCGCTGCGCGTGTTCGATGCCGCCGCCCGGCACCTGAGCTTCACGCGCGCCGCCGACGAGCTGGCGGTAACCCCCGCCGCGGTCGGGCAACAGATCCGCGCGCTCGAGGACATGCTCGGCGTCGTCCTGTTCCGCCGTACCCCCAAGGGGCTCGAGCTGACGGGCGAGGCCAATGCCGGGCTCGACGCGCTCCGCCAGGGCTTTTTGCAATTCGAGGAATCGGTGCGCGCGATGCAGGCGGGGCAGTCGTCGCAGTCGCTGACGATCGCCGCGCCGCGCGATCTGACCGCCAAATGGCTCGCGCCGCGCCTGGCGCGCTACAGCCAGCAGGCGCCCGACGTACGCTTCACGCTCGTTTCGGCCGACGGCGGGATCGATTTCACCGAGGCGAACCTCGACCTCGCGATCTTCTGGACCGACGGCTCGGGCGAGCATGAGGGTGTCGCGCTCGCCGAGGCGGCGATGGTCACCGTCGCGGGCCCGGGAAGCGACAGCGAGACGCGCATCGCCTGGCCCGGCTGCCCGGTCGAGGAGGGCGAACCCGCGTTGCGGCTCGGCGATGCTGGGCTGGCGATCGATGCCGCCGCCAACGGGCTCGGGCAGGCCAATGTCCCCGCGATGCTGGCCGAGGCCGATATCGCCGCCGGGCGCGTGCGCGTCGTGCGCGAACCCTTTGCCGCAAAGCGCGGCTATTGGCTGGTCGCCCCGACGCCGCAGTGGCGGCAGGCGAAGGTCAAGGCGCTGGTCGCGGCACTGACGGCGGGCTGATCGCTATCTAGCCGCGAGCGCGAGCAGGCGCGTGACCATCCCGTTCGGCGTTTCCGCCGCGACGTCGGCATCGGGATTGTTCCAGCTCGCGGTGACGACGAACCATTTCCCGTCGGACTTGCGCTGCCCGAGCAGGCTCATCGACAGTACGCCGAGTTCGGAGCCGCCCTTGTAGCCGAGATAGCGCCAGTCGGCCGACGCGGCGGGGCCGACCCCGTTGTTGATCGCCATCGCCGCCATCGCCTGCGGATCGTTTTGCGCCTTGAGGTCTCCGAACGCCCGCGCCAGATCGTTCGGCGTCGCGAACCATTCGAGGCTGTCGATGAAGCGCGGCTTGCCGCCGAAGCTGACCCCGTCGACATTGGCGAGCACCAACCGATCCGCGTTCGTATCGATCAGCCGCCGCTGCGCCGCGTCGTCGCCCGCGACGAACTGGGTGCGCAAGTCGGCGAAATTATTGCCCTTGAGCGCGAACGCCTCGACCGTGGTCAGGAAGGGGATGTTGCGCGACGGATCGCTGTGCCCCGCCGCGCGCATACGCGCCTCGATCGCCTCGCGCCCGAGCAGGTGGATCAGCGTATCGGTCGCGCCATTGTCGCTGACCGAGATCATCCAGTTGGCGAGCGTCTGCAGCGTGACGGGCATATCCTTCGGCCAGTTCGCCGTCGCCGCCGAAGAGAAGCTGAGGTGCGCGAGCGGGACGACGTCGGACCATTTGCGCTTGCCGGCCGCCACCTCGGCCGCGAGCTCGTCGAGGATATAGAGCTTGAACGTCGATCCGATCGCGAACTGCCTGTCGGCATTCGCGGCGGCGAGCGGCCTGATCGCCTGGCCGTCGAGTTCGACCACGAGGAAACCGGTCGTGCCCGGCAGCGCTGCCATTTCGCCGGCGATGCGGTCGAAGCTGTCGTCGGCCATGACGACGTTCTGGATGCGTAGCCCCTCAACGCGCCGATCGGTTCCCGCCCCCACGGCGAGCGCAATCGTGCCGACACCCTTTTCGAAGCGCAGTTTCACCATGCCTTGCCGGCCATCGGTCGAGCTGGCCGATTCGACCGCCACCGGCTGACCATATTGCGCGATCAGATTGGCGGTGATCGTCTTGAACTGCGCTTCGGGCACCGCCTGCTGGAACGAGAGGGTGAAATATTCGGCATAGGCGATCTTTCCGGTGAGCAGGTCGACGAGCTGCGCTGCGCGCATGTCGAACGCCGTTTCGCCCGCCTTTGCGGTCTCCGGCGTGGGCTGCGCCCATGCGGAAGCCGGAATTTGGGTCGCCGCGGCTGCGAGCAGGATCGCCGTCGGAAAGCGGGGCATCAGCTATCTCCTTTGGAAGAGGGGGTGTCGTCGATCCGCGCGATCTGGTCGCGCAGCATGGCGGCGGCGCGCCGGTTGAGCAACCAGATGCCGAGAAACACCAGGGCGTGGATCGCTGCCAGCGCCGCGAAGCCGAGCGGCGAGAGGGACGCGACGAACGCAATCCCCGTCAGAAAGACCGCGAGTCCGGGGATCAGCGGCGCCAGATACCAGCGTCCGACCCGTGCCAGCATATGTTCCTCGGTGACGAGGCGGGTGCGGTAATAGGTCCGGACGTCGGCCGCTTCGGCATCGGGATCGAGTCGCGAGCTACGGCGTGCGAGTTGCCAGCCGACGAAAAGCGCGCCGGCGATAACAAGCAGACTGCCGGTCTTGAGCCAATATCCGGGCAGGAAGATCGCATAGAGGCCGAACACCGCCGCCACGATGCCGATCGCGATATATTCGCGGCGGTTGCGGCGCGCGACGCCATCGCCCAACCTGCCGGCGCGGCGTTTTATCTCGGCAAGCGACAAAGGCGCGATTTCGGCAGCACCGCTCTGCCACAGCGCGTGCAGGCTCCGGTCGTCGGGCGGGCTCATACAGGCTCTCCTTCGCGCGCGAAGCGGCGCGTCAGCATGGATTTGAAACGGTGAATCCGGGTCGTCACCATATCGGGCGTAACGCCCGTGATCGCGGCGATCTCAGCGCCGGCAATGCCTTCCAGATAGAGAAGCAATATCTGGCGGTCGGGCGGATCGAGCCGCTCGACGATCGACAGGATCAGCGCCATCGCCTGGCCGCTTTCGGCAGCGTCGAAGGGGGAGGGCGCGGCATCGGCGATCTCGATGGCATCGAGGCTCGACCAGCCGGGCGCGTTGCGGCGGCGATGCGCCAGCATATGCGATGTCGCGCGATTGTGCGCTACGCGCCACACCCAAGTGCTCAGCGCGCAGCGGCCGTCGAAATGGGCGAAGCTCTGCCACAGCGCGACCTGTACATCCTGCTCGAGGTCGCGGCGGAGGTCGGGATCGGCTTCATAGCCACGCGCCATGCGGGCGAGACCGGGGCCGAAGCGCTCGATGGCTTCGGCAAAGGCGCGATCCTGTTCGCGTTCGTCCACATCGCGCTCCGGAATTTCGTGTCGCATGTTCCTTTAGTCGGCGGCGACGGAAACTTCTGACAGAGCGCGCGGAAATTTTCCTCAGGCGTCGATCGCCGCCTCGTCGAGCGTCGCGGCGTTGGCCTGGATGAACTGGAAGCGGTGCTCGGGGTGCTTGCCCATCAGCCGGTCGACCAGATCCTTGACCAGATGGCGCTCCTCATACTCCTGCGGCAGCGTGACCCGCAGCATCGAGCGCGTCGCCGGGTCCATCGTCGTTTCCTTGAGCTGGCCCGGATTCATCTCGCCCAGGCCCTTGAAGCGGCCGACCTCGACCTTCTTGCCCTTGAAAAGGGTCGCCTCGAGCTCGGCGCGATGCTCGTCGTCGCGGGCGTAGGCCGAGGTCGACCCGGCGGTCAGCCGATAGAGCGGCGGCTGCGCCAGATAGACATGCCCCTCGCGCACGATATCGGGCATCTCCTGAAAGAAGAAGGTCATCAGCAGGGTCGCGATATGCGCGCCATCGACGTCGGCGTCGGTCATGATCACGATCTTCTCGTACCGCAGCCGGTCGGCGTCGCAGTCCTTGCGCATCCCGCAGCCGAGCGCGAGCGCGAGGTCGGCGATTTCCTGATTGGCGCGGATCTTGTCGGCGCTGGCGCTGGCGACGTTCAATATCTTGCCGCGGATCGGCAGGATCGCCTGCGTCTTGCGGTCGCGCGCCTGTTTGGCGCTGCCGCCGGCGCTGTCGCCCTCGACGATAAACAATTCCGTGCCTTCGGGGCCGTCGTTCGCACAATCGGTGAGCTTGCCGGGCAGGCGGAGCTTGCGCGCGCTGGTCGCGGTCTTGCGCTTCACCTCGCGTTCGGCCTTGCGCTTCAGCCGCTCTTCCATCCGCTCGAGGATCAGGCCCAGCAGCGCGCGGCCGCGGTCCATATTGTCGGAGAGGAAATGGTCGAAATGGTCGCGGATCGCGTTCTCGGTGAAGCGCGCGGCCTCGGGGCTCGACAGCCGGTCCTTGGTCTGGCTCTGGAACTGCGGGTCGCGGATGAACACCGACAGCATCATCTCGCCGCCGTTGAACACATCGTCGGCGGTGATTTGCGTCGCCTTCTTCTGCCCGATCAGCTCGCCGAACGCGCGCAGTCCCTTGGTCAGCGCGGCGCGCAGCCCCGCTTCGTGGGTGCCGCCGGCGGGGGTGGGGATGGTGTTGCAATACCAGCTATAGCTGCCGTCGGACCACAGCGGCCAGGCGATCGCCCATTCGGCGCGGCCTTGCCCGTCGGGGAAATCCTGCCGTCCGGTAAAGGGTTCGGCGGTCGCGCATTCGCGGCTGCCGATCTGCTCCTTCAGATGGTCGGCGAGCCCGCCGGGAAACTGGAACACCGCCTCGGCGGGGGTGTCGTCGCCGATCAGTTCGGGCGCGCATTTCCAGCGGATTTCGACCCCCGCGAACAGATAGGCCTTCGAGCGCGCCATGCGATAGAGGCGCTGCGGCTTGAAGCGGCCATGCTCGCCAAAGATTTCGGGGTCGGGGATGAAGGACACGCTCGTGCCGCGGCGATTCGGCGTCGGGCCGAGCTCCTCGAGCCCGCCGAGTGGAGCCCCGCGCGAGAAACGCTGGCGATAGAGCTGCTTGCCGCGCGCGACTTCGATCTCGGTTTCGGTCGACAGCGCATTGACGACGCTGACGCCGACCCCGTGAAGCCCGCCCGAGGTCGCATAGGCCTTGCCCTCGAACTTGCCGCCCGAATGGAGCATGGTCATGATGACCTCGAGCGCCGATTTGCCCGGGAATTTCGGATGCGGGTCGATCGGCATGCCGCGCCCGTTGTCGATCACCGTCAGCCGGTTGCCGACGTCGAGCTCGATCTCGATGCGGCTCGCGTGACCGGCGACCGCCTCGTCCATGCTGTTGTCGATCACCTCGGCGGCGAGGTGGTGAAGCGCGCGTTCGTCGGTCCCGCCGATATACATGCCGGGGCGGCGGCGGACCGGTTCCAGCCCTTCGAGCACCTCGATCTGCGAAGCGTTGTAGCTGTCGGCGGCCGGGGTGCTGCTGTCGAACAAATCGTGACTCATGCCATGGCTATAGGGGGTGTCGAAGGCCGCTGGCAAGGGCGGTTTTCAGCGGCTTTGCGGCCGTTTGGCGCAAGAACGGCTCGTCCCGTTTTCCGCACGGGGAGGAACTTCGGCGCAAAGGGGCGGGTTTTCCGGAAGGCTGCAAGGCCATCAAATATCGGAGTAAAACATATGAAGTTCACATCTCTCCTCATCGCCACGGCCGCCGGATCGCTCGCCGTTCCCGCCATGGCCCAGGATCGTGACACCGCGGAGGATTTCAACGGCCCCTATATCGGCGTCGTCGGCGGATACACGATGCAACCGAATGACGGCCATGAAACGCTGACGTTCGACACAGACCTCGACGGCACCTATGGCGACCCCGTCAATACCGCGGGCGGCACCAACGCCTTCTCGCCCGGATTCTGTGGTGGCGGCGCCACGGGCACCGCGAACCGCGACTGCACCAATGACAAGGATGGCGCCGAATATATGGCCCGCCTCGGCTACGACAAGCGGATGGGCAATTTCGTCGTCGGCGCCGTTCTCGAAGGCGGCCGCAGCGAGGCGCGCGACCGCGTGTCGGGCTTCTCCACGACGCCTGCGAGCTACACGATGAGCCGTGAGGCCGACTGGCAGGCCGGCGCCCGCCTGCGCGCGGGCTACACCCCCGGCGGCGGCGTGCTCTTCTATGCCACCGGCGGCGGTGCCTATGCGAAGATGGACAACCGCTTCGCGACGACCAACAGCGCGAACAGCTTTGCCGACAACGGCAAGACCAACGCCTGGGGCTATTCGGCGGGCGGCGGCGCGGAAGCGATGCTGACCAGGAATGTCTCATTGGGCCTCGAATATCTCTACACCGACCTCAACGACGATGATTACACCGTCCAGGTCGGGCAGGGCACCGCGCCCGACGCCAACCCGTTCGGCGAAGACACCGACATCAAGCGCAGCGACCCGCATTTCCGCACCCACAGCGTGCGGGCATCGGTCAACTTCCGCTTCTGATCGATCGGAAACGACAGGGAAGGGCGCCGGATCGAAAGATCGGGCGCCCTTTCTTGTGGGGGTTTCGCCTGCAAATGTGTCCGCTTCCGACCGGTTGCGGTCATATCCGACATGTACCCCGGCGAAAGCCGGGGCCCAGGGCGTCGTCGCGCGGTGCTGGCTTTCTACTGCCCTAGACCCCGGCTTTCGCCGGGGTACACAATGGAATGGAAACGTCCACTCACCACACCCAAAACGGTCGCGCGGAGGAGCTATTCCACCGACCTACTGCCCCAGCGGCGCCGCGAAGATCGCGAAATTGCCGTTAGCGCTCGCGACCAGGCGGTCGTGCTGGAACAGGCGCGCGTCGATATTGGCGATCCGCTTGCCCCGATGAAGCACCGAAGCATCGCAGGTCAGCAGACCTTCGCCGACCCCGACATGGTAGTTGAACTTGATCTCCAGCGTCGCGCACCAGAGGTGGTCGGGCAACTCGCTGGTCAGCGCGCCGCCCATCGCCGTATCGGCGAGCGAATAGGCGACGCCGCCATGCGCGACGCCCTGCGGGTTGAAATGGCGTCCGCGTTCGACGTCGATCGCCATCCGGCACCGCCCGTCGCCGCGCTTGACCATCTGAAAGCCGAGCATGCGCGCGAATTCGAATTCCTGCCCGAACGGCCTCACCGCACGCGCGGTCCGCCGAAGGGCGGGGGCGGGGGCGGGCGACGCGTGCCGCGCGGCAGCTGCGCCTGATAGGCGCGGCCGCAATGCTCGACGCAATAGGGGAAACCGGGGTTCACCGCCTGCCCGCAGAAATGGAAATCGGGCTCGCCCGGATGCCCCATCGGCCAGCGGCAGATGCGGTCGTTGAGGTCGAGCAGGCTCGTCTTGTCGGCGATCTCGGGGCTCGGCTTCGCGGGCACCAGCCGGCGCGGCGGCGCGGGCGGAATCGGCGCCTGTTGGTCGCCGGGTCCCTGGCGGATGAAGCCGCCGGGGCCGATCGAAACGATGCGCGGCGCATCGGGCTTCGCGGGCGCAGCTTCGGCGTCGGCGTCTTCGGACGCCGCGTCGGGAGCGGTTTTGGGTTCGGGCCGCGGGGTCGCCACCGGGCGCGACGCGACGGGAGCGGCCGCACGCGGGGCCGGCGCGGCCGCCTTGGGCGTGGCGGGCGCCTTGGCGGGTTTCACGACCTTCTCGGTCGCCTTCACCGGCGACGGGCGCGATTTCAGCCCCAGGCGGTGCGCCTTGCCGATCACCGCGTTGCGGCTGACCCCGCCGAGCTCGTCGGCGATCTGGCTGGCGGTCAGGCCTTTTTCCCACATGCTGCGCAGCTGTTCGATGCGCTGGTCAGTCCATGACATGCTTCACATTCCTCATTGTCTCACGCCGCGGGCGGCGCAGCGATCCTTTCGGGCCGTTCCGGACGGATCGGCGCGGCGGCTGCCCAGCTTGCGGTAAGGTCGGGGAGGCGATAGGCGAGAACGCCATGAACGACCAGCCCCAAATTACGCGCGCCGACTCGGGCCCCGCCACCGCGACACCAGCCTTCGCCGAGCCGGGGGTGCCGCACATCCGCACGCTCAACGTGCCCGGTATGCAGGCCCTTTATGTCAAGGAGGTGCGGCGCTTTTTCAAGGTCCAGCTGCAAACAATCTGGGCCCCGGCGGTCACCACGCTCCTCTTCCTGGTCATTTTCACCGTCGCGTTGGGCGGGTCGGGGCGCACCGTCATCGGCGTTCCTTTCGCCGATTTCGTCGCGCCGGGCCTCATCATGATGGCGATGCTTCAGAACAGCTTCGCCAATGCGAGCTTTTCGCTGCTCGTCGGCAAGATCCAGGGCACGATCGTCGATTATCTGATGCCGCCGCTCGGTTTCGGCGAACTGATCCTCGCGCTCATCGGCGCCGCGATCAGCCGCGCGGTCCTCGTCGGGCTGGCGCTGTGGGCCGCAATGCTGGCCTGGCCCGGCGTTCATGTCGTGCCGCAGCACCCCTGGGCGGTCGCCGCCTTCGGCCTGCTCGGCGCGGCGATGATCGGCTTCCTCGGCCTCATCACCTCGGTATGGGCGGAGAAGTTCGATCATGCCGCCGCGGTGACCAATTTCGTGGTCACGCCGCTCGCGCTGCTTTCGGGCACCTTCTATTCGATCGACCGGCTCGCGCCCTGGTTCCAAAGCGTCGCGCACGCCAACCCGGTCTATTATGCGATCATGGGCTTTCGCTACGGCTTCATCGGCACGGTCGATTCGACGATCCACCATCCGGTGCTGACCGCGCTCCTCGCGCTCGTCGCCGTGAACATCGTGCTGGGCGCGCTGACCTACCGCCTGCTCGCGTCGGGATGGAAGCTCAAGGCCTGAGGCGGCTCATGATCCCCCTGTCACGCTGCGATGGGGAGGTGGCAGCTCGCCGGGTGCGTCGGTCGCTCAGTGGCGGTGAATGGCGCGGAGGCGGTAGCGCCCCTTGTCGAGCCCTTCGAACATCGCCTCGATCTGTGGATGGTCGACCGGGCCATGTTCGGAATCGCCGACCAGATTCTGCTGGCTGACATAGGCGATGTAGGAGGAATCGTCGTTTTCCGCGAGCAAGTGATAATAGGGCTGTTCCTTCGCGGGGCGGATCGCCTCGGGGATCGCTTCATACCATTCGTCGCTGTTCGCGAAGACCGGGTCGACGTCGAACACGACGCCGCGGAAATCGAACATCCGATGCCGCACGATATCGCCGGGCGCGAAGCGCGCGCGCTCGATCAGCGGCATGACGGTGCCTTGATCGCCCTTGGCGTGGAAGTCCGAAGAAGTCTTTGCTGTCATATCGTCAATTTATGCCCGTTTGCGGATGATTCAAGGCGTTATCGCCCTGTCTCGCACCGCGATTCCCGACCTTTGTTGTGATCTGCGCCATAGAATCGCGGCCCATTCCGCGTTAGTTTCCCCATACGACATCCGCCGAGGTCAAAGGGCGCGGATCGTCCGTTTTTCGCAACAAGGGAAAGGCGCAACATGACCGATATACTGCAGCGCGCGAAGGATATGATCGTCAAGCCGAAGGAAACCTGGGCGGTGATCGACGGCGAAACGGCAACCGTCCAGACGCTCTATATCCCCTATGTGCTGGCACTGGCGGCGATCGGCCCGCTCGCCCATCTGATCGGTGGCCAGGTCTTCGGCTATCATTTTCTCGCGATCACGGTTCACCCGCCGCTGGGCGCCGCCATCGCGTCCGCGCTGCTCTCCTATGTGCTCACGCTGATCGGCGTCTATGTCGTCGCGTTGGTGATCGACGCGCTGGCGCCGACGTTCGGCGGGCAGAAGAACCCGATCCAGGCGCTGAAAGTCGCGGTCTATTCGGCCACCGCAGGCTGGGTCGCGGGAATATTCGCGGTGGTTCCGGCGCTGAAGATATTGGGGCTGCTCGGGCTTTATAGCCTCTATCTCCTCTATCTCGGCTTGCCGCGCCTGATGAAGGCGCCCGAGGACAAGGCGGTCGCCTATACGGTGGTCGTCGTGGTCGTGGCGGCGATTCTCTATCTCATCATCGCCGCGATCGTCGGCGCGTTGGCGATGCAGCAAAGCTCCGCCCTGGCCGGCAGCGTCAGTCTGCGCTGACACGCGCGGCTGGTAAAAGCGCCGTAATTTTTTTATCATTCCGGCCCTCGATCGCAACCTTGCGGCGCGTGACGACGAATAGGGAGGAGGGACGTCCAGACGGCGTCCTTCCCCCCGTTCGAGTTGGGGGACCCCTATGAAAATCCAGAAGAAGATCGCGATGTCGTTGGGCCTCGGCCTGCTGCTGGCGACTATCCCGGCGCAGGGCATTGCGGCGCTCCAGCAGGGCGCGAAGGCACCCGACTTCACGCTGAACGCCGCGCAGGGCGGCAAGCCCTTCAGCCTGTCCTTGAAGCAGACGCTGAGGAACGGGCCGGTCGTGCTCTATTTCTTCCCCGCCGCCTTCACGCCGGGCTGCACGGTGGAGGCCCATCTTTTCGCCGAGGCGAACAGCCGATTCAACCAACTCGGCGCGCGCGTCGTCGGCGTCACCGCGGGCAATATCGATCGCGTCGCGGAATTTTCCAAGTCGGAATGCCGCAGCAAATTCGCGGTCGCAGCCGATCCGGGCGCCAAAGTCGCGGCGAAATACGACACCACGATGCCGGGTCCGGGGCAGACGACGCTCTCCGACCGAACGTCGTTCGTGATCGCGCCGGACGGGACCATCCTGCTCAGCTACACCGATCGCAATCCGCGCGCCCATATCGAAAAGACCATGGCGGCGGTTCGTGCGTGGAACGCCAGGCGCGGTTAAAAAATGGAGGAGAGTGAGGGATTCGAACCCTCGGTACCGTTGCCGGCACTTCGCATTTCGAGTGCGACGCTTTCGACCACTCAGCCAACTCTCCTCGCTGAGGCAGACGCCCCTAGCGGCGGTCCGCCGATCATGCAAGCCTCTCTTGGCAAATTTGCCGCCTGATTCGCGGGCGCGCCGAGAAGAAGAGGGGGCGACGTGCCGCTGACCGGACTGAAAGTGCTCGATTTCGGGCGTTATATCGCGGGCCCCTATTGCGCGGCGCTGCTCGCTGACTATGGCGCCGACGTGATCCGGATCGAGGCACCGGGCGGCAACGACGACCGCTACACCGTCCCCGTTGCCGCCGACGGGTCGGGCGCGATGTTCCTCCAGATGAACCGGAACAAGCGCTGCCTGACACTGAGGCCGGGCACCCCCGAAGGCCGCGAGATCGTGCGCCGCCTGGTCGCCACCGCCGACGTCGTCGTCGCCAACCTGCCGCACGATGCGCTGGTCAAGCTCGGCCTCGACTATGACAGCCTGTCCGCGATCAATCCGCGCATCATTCTGGCCGCGGCCTCAGCCTTCGGAAGGGAAGGGCCGCTCGCGGAACGCGTAGGCTTCGATGCGGTGGGGCAGGTGATGTCGGGCGCGGTTCATCTGACCGGTACGCCTGACCAACCCTTTCGCGCACAGGTCAATTATGTCGATTTCGGCACCGCGCTGCATTGCGCCTTCGGGGTGATGCTCGCGCTCCGCGAACGCGAGGCGACGGGGAAGGGGCAGTGCGTGTCGGGGTCGCTGTTCGCGACCGCGCTCGCCATGTCGAACGCGCTGACGATCGACCATGCGTTGAACGGCATCGAGCGCCAGCCGATCGGCAATCGCAGCTACAGTTCGGGGCCGACCGACCTGTTCCGCACCCGCGACGGCTGGATCGTCACCCAGATCGTCGGCGCTTCGATCTTTCGCCGCTGGGCCGAGCTGGTCGGGCGGCTCGACCTGATCGACGACCCGCGCTTCGCGAGCGACATATTGCGCGGCGACAATGGCGAAGAGCTGAGCGCGATCATGCAGGCCTGGTGCATCGAGCGGACCAGCGATGCGGCGATCACCCAACTCGCCGCCGCGCGCGTCCCGGCGGCGCCGGTGGTCAAGCCCGCCGGCGCCTTGTCGCATCCGCAGGTCGCCGCGATGGGGCTCGTCGAACCCGCGGCCTATCCCGGCACCCCCGCCCCCGCACCGGTCATCCGCGCGCCGGTGCAGCTTTCGGCGAGCGCCAAGGTGCCGCCCACGCGCGCGCCGCAGGTCGGGGAACATAGCGACGCGATCCTTGCGGAGTTGGGATATGACGCCGAAACGATTTCGGCTTTACGCGCGGCAGGGATTATTTGAGCCCCGACGGGTGGACGGCGTCGCGGCGGATGCTTAAATACCGATCAGTATGAAATTACGGGAG
The DNA here is from genome assembly GCF_002277025.1 of Sphingopyxis sp. GW247-27LB. Classification (GTDB taxonomy): domain Bacteria; phylum Pseudomonadota; class Alphaproteobacteria; order Sphingomonadales; family Sphingomonadaceae; genus Sphingopyxis. Next base: position 40,363 of record NZ_NIWD01000016.1, on the reverse strand, counting down.
CTGCCGCGATGACCGACCAGAGCGAATATGTGCCGCCGAAAATCTGGACCTGGGACAAGGAAAGCGGAGGGCGCTTCGCCAATATCAACCGTCCCGTCGCCGGCCCCACCCACGACAAGGACCTTCCCATCGGCCTGCACCCGCTCCAGCTCTATTCGCTCGGCACGCCCAATGGCGTGAAGGTCACGGTGATGCTCGAGGAACTGCTCGCGGCGGGGCATGGCGGCGCCGAATATGACGCCTGGCTGATCAATATTGGCGAGGGCGACCAGTTTTCGAGCGGTTTCGTTGGCGCCAACCCGAACAGCAAGATCCCCGCGCTCGTCGATCGCAGCGGCGCCGAGCCGATTCGCGTGTTCGAATCGGGCGCGATCCTGATCTACCTTGCAGAGAAGTTCGGCGCCTTCCTGCCGACCGATTCCGCGAAGCGCGCAGAGACGCTGTCGTGGCTGATGTGGCAGATGGGCAGCACGCCCTTTCTCGGCGGCGGCTTCGGTCACTTCTATGCCTATGCGCCGACGAAGCAGGAATATCCGATCAATCGCTATGCAATGGAGGTGAAGCGCCAGATGGACGTGCTCGACCGCCGACTGGCCGAGAGCGAATATCTGGGCGGCGCCGACTATAGCATTGCCGACATGGCGGTGTGGCCGTGGTACGGCGCGCTCGCCAAGGGTCTGGTCTATGATGCGGGCGAATTTCTGCAGGTACAGGATTACAAGCATGTCCAGCGCTGGACCGACCAGATCGCCGCGCGGCCCGCGGTCAAGCGCGGGCGAATGGTCAACCGCGTGACCGGCGACCCCGCGAGCCAGCTCCACGAGCGGCACGATGCCTCGGACTTCGACCTGCGCACCCAGGACAAGATCGCGCCCGAGCCGGCGGAATAGCCGGCGAGCGGACTGATCGACCGTCATTCCGGCCTGTGCCGGAATCACGAAATTCGCGGAGAGTGAATGGCCATCGTTCCGTAACCAAGGCGCAACCCGGGTGGATTTCAGGGCTCCGCCTCGTTTCGACTCTTCGTAAAATACGCAAAACGGCGCGCTCGTCGCTGCGACCTGTCTTTTAGCCGAAGCCGTCATGCTGGCGGCATGACCTATCCGACCATCATAGCTTCGCCGCTGGCCATCGGCCGCCTCGCCCGCAACGCCCGCGGGGCGGCGATGGTGGAGATGGCGCTCGTCCTGCCGATCTTCCTCGCGCTGCTGATGGGCATCCTCGTCTACGGCCAATATTTCATGCTCGCGCACAGCGTCCAGCAGGCGGCGAATGACGGCGCGCGCGCCGCGATCACCGGACTCGACGCCGCCGACCGGCTTGCGGTCGCGACGCGCGCGGTCGACCGCAGTCTCGCCGGGGTGCGCGGAGTGTCGCCCGCGACCCGCTCCGTCGCCGTGTCAGAAACCGCCGAAGCGGTGACCGTCGCGGTGACCTTCACCGTGCCCGAGGGCGCCTTCATCCGGTCTTCGTTCGTGCCGTCGCCGGGCAATGTGATCCGCGCCGACGCAACCTTCGAACTGCCTGCGGAGTGACCAGCATGCCGCTTTCTTCCTTTCGCTCGCTCGCCGCCGACACTCGCGCCGGCATCAGCATCGCCAGCGCCTTCAGCCTGACCGCACTGATCGGGTCGGCGGCGCTCGCGGTCGATGTTGGTGCGCTCTACCTCGACCGCCGAGAACTCCAAGGCATAGCCGATGCCGCGGCGCTCGCCGCCGCTGCGGCCGATCCCGACCAAAAACGCGCGGCCGCCGAGCGGATCATCACGGCGAATTGCGACTGCGGCATCCGCATCGATGCGTTCACCGAGGGCAGTTACACCGCCGACGCCACGATCGCCGCCGAGCAACGTTTCGCCGCGGGCGGCGCGTCGCCCAACGCGGTGCGGATCACGCTGGCGCGCAGCCATCCGCTCAGTTTCGCGCGTCTCTTCGCCGGCAGCGATGCACGCGACGTCCATGCGACCGCGACCGGGGCGCGGCGCGGCTATGCCGCCTTTTCGCTCGGCTCGCGCGTCGCGGCGGTGCACGGCGGGGTACCCAACGCCTTGCTGTCGGCGCTGACCGGGAGCCAGCTCAACCTTTCGCTGATGGACTATCAGGCGCTTGCCAGCGCCGACGTCGACCTGCTCGCCTTTTCGGAAGCGCTTCGCACCCAGATCGGCGCCGACGCGCTGACCTTCGGCCAGACCCTCGACAGCTGGGTCACCATGCCGCAAATCCTCTCGGCACTGGCGAGCGCGAGCGACGGACAGGCGGCCGCGGCCGTCGGACAGATCGCCGAAAGCGCCGTGCCGACCAGTCTTATCCCCTCGCGCGCGATCGACCTCGGCCCACGCGCGTCGAGCATTCGCGCCGATGCCGCCAATCCGGTGAAGGTCAATCTGCTCAGCCTGATGCGCGCGATGCTGCTGCTCGGCAACGCCAACCGTCAGCTCGATCTGTCGCTTGCCAGCGATCTGCCGGGTGGATCGGGGATCGACGTCGCGCTGATTGTCGGTGAGCCGCCCGCGAACTCGCCGCTGATCGCGGTCACCGACGATCAGGTGGTGATCGTCCGCACCGCGCAGGTCCGGCTCAAGATCGGCACGCGCATCGCGACGCCCCTCGCAAGCGTCAATCTGCCGATTGTCGCCGAACTCGGGTCGGCCTCGGCGCGGATCACCGACATCGATTGCAGCAAGGGCGCGAGCGATGCGGTTGCGCTCTCGGTCACCACCTCGCCCGCGATGGTCGCGATCGGGTCGGTCGGCGCCGCCGATTTCCAGAATATGCAGCGCCCGCTCGAGCCGCGCCCCGCGCGTCTCGTTGGCCTGCCGCTGATCAGTATCGACGGCGGGGCAAAGCTCGATGCCTCCGATCTTTCCGAGCAGCCGCTCTCCTTCTCGCGCGACGATATTGCGGCCGGGACGGTAAAGACCGTCGAAAGCGGCGGCCTGGTTGCGGGCGCCGCCCAATCGCTCGGCAATCAGCTCGAACTAAAGGTCAATGTCCTCGGGCTCGGGCTCAACGCCAAGGCGCTGTCGACGCTGGTCGACACGACGGTGGGCGCTGCCGCGCCGGTGCTCGACGGCGTGCTCGAAAGCCTGACCGACGTGCTCGGCGTCCACCTCGGCGAGGCCGATGCACGCGTCAACGCGCTGCGCTGCGGCCACGCGCGGCTCGTTTGATCGATCCGCCCCGGCGCGGGAATGGACTGGTTTTCTGGCCGTAAGTGCGCCGACGCAGCCCATAAGGGACGCTGGAGGTGGGCATGGCATCGAAACATGATCCCCGGCGCGTCCCGGCGGCCGAATTCATCCGCGATTTCGCGAACTGGCGCATGCAGGCGGCGCGCGAGCCCGTCGTCGTGACCCACCACGGCAAGGACGCGCATGTGCTGATCTCGCTCGACGACTACCGCAAGCTCGATGGAAAGGAAGCCGCGACCGTAGATGTTCTGCGGGATTCGCAATCGGCCTTGCTCGACGCGGTCCGCGATGCCGTGCTGGTCGTCGACCGGCAGCGCCGCATCGTCGCGGTCAATCCCGCCGCGTCCGACATGCTCGAATGCGCCGCCCCGGCACTGATCGGCAACACGCTGACCAGCGCGCTTCCGGGCCTTGAGAGCAACCTGCTCTTCCCGCATGTCGCGCGGATGATCGACCATCGCCAGCGTTTCGCGGGCGAGGTGCCGGGGCTGCTGCGCCCGCGCCAATGGCTGCGCGCGGATCTCGTTCCGTTGCCGGTCGGCGGCGCGCTGATCCTGCGCGACGTCAGCGAGGGGATCGGCGACCTTGCCGAGCGCGATGCGCTGCGCGCGCTCGCGACCGCGATCGATGCCGACGGTGGCGTCGGTCATGCCCGCATCTCGGTTCGCGAGGCGATCGAGGCGGCCAGCCCCGCGCTCGCCGCGATGGTCGGCGTCGACGAGGCCGCGATGCGGCGGGTGCGCTTTTCGGCCTTGCTCGCACTCGGCGAGCGTCATGCCTTCGCCGAAGCGCTCGAAGACCTGTTCCGCACGGGCGCGCCCGCACGTATCGCATCCGAGCTCGTCACCCGCGAGGGTGCGGTGCTCCCCGTCATCCTGTCGATCGCCGAACGCCGGGGCGCTTATGCCAGCGACGGTGCGCTGATTCTCGTCACGCGACGCTAAAACCAGCTCCCGCGCTCGATTTCCCGGCTTCCTGCGGGCAAGGAGAAATATTGCCCATCCTCGCCGACGACGATCGGTCCATCGAAATGGCTCTCCGCCCCGTCGAGGAACGCCGCATAAAAGGCGCGCGAGGGCAGGGGCGGGACGATATGGCTCAGCACCAGCATCTTCACCCCTGCACGCCGCGCACTGTCAGCGGCCTGTGCGGGGCTGGCGTGATAATCGAGGATGTCGTGCATGATCTGCCCCGTCATCGGGCGCCCCGCCGCTTTCAACCGGTCGGAAAGCTCTTGCACCATCTCGGGCTGCAGCGCCTCGTGGATCAGCAGGTCGGCACCCTTCGCCGCGGTTTCGAGCGAGGCCGAAGGCGCGGTGTCGCCGCTGATCACCACCGACCGCCCCTTATAGTCGAAGCGATAGCCCACCGCGGGCTGCACCGGACGATGATCGACCGGGAAGGCGGTGACCTTGAGCCCATCGGCTTCATAGACGACCGTCGCCGCCGCCGGCATCGCGAAGGGCATGGCGGTCGCACCCGCCGCCGCCGGCGGAGTGACGACCGCGCCGTGATGCGCGGTGCGGTAACGGTTGTCGGCGGCATAGGCCGCGTTGAAGCCCCCGATCACCGCCTCGACGCCGTCGGGGCCGTAGACGGGAAGGGGCGCCGTGTTGCCGCTCGCGGTCCAGCGGAGCAGCATCATCGGGCCCAGCCCGTCGATATGGTCCGAATGATAGTGGGTCAGGAACAGCGCGCGGATCTTGCCGTTGGGCAGCCCCATCATGGAAATGTTGCGCGCCCCGCCTTCGCCCGCATCGACGACGAACATCGCCTTGCCTGCGATCACGACGGTGCATGCTCCCGCGCGATCGCGGCTCGGCAGCGGCGATCCTGTACCGCAGAGCGCGACATGCAGCCCGTCGGGCAGGTCGGCAAGCCGATCGCGCGCGGCAGCTTGCGCCGCTCCGCGCTCGAACAGCCAGAGGCCGATCGGCCGCTGGAACAACAGCACCACCGCCGCGACAACTGCCGCGAACAGCACGATGAACAGCGCGATGCGCCTGCCTTTGGTCATTGATCACCCCCCACCCGTTTCCGGCATCATGGGGAAGGGAAGGGCGCTGGACAAGCCGCGATGTTCGGCGCAATCTTTTCGCCATGTTGACACGCCGGAAGGTTGCGGGTCGCAACTTACCGTTTACGTAAACGTGAGTGCTTATTATAAGAGCCCATTGCCCAAGGGAGAATCGTCAATGGACATGGAGTTCAGCCCCGAAGACCTCGCCTTCCAGCAGGAAGTGCGCAGCTTCATCGCCGAAAACTACCCCGCCGAACTGCGCGGCAAGCAGGACGAGGGCGACGAGCTCACCAAGGAGGATTTCCTCTCCTGGCACCGCATCCTCCACAAGAAGGGCTGGGTCGCCCCCGCGTGGCCGGTCGAATATGGCGGCACCGGCTGGACCCCGACGCAGCGCTTCATCTTTTCCGAGGAAACCGCGCGCGCCGACTGCATCCGGCTGATGCCCTTCGGCCTATCGATGGTCGGCCCGGTGATCTACACCTTCGGTACGCCCGAGCAGAAGGCGCATTTCCTGCCGCGCATCCTGTCGGGCGAGGACTGGTGGTGCCAGGGCTATTCGGAGCCGGGTTCGGGTTCCGACCTCGCCTCGCTCCGCACCGCGGCGGTGCGCGACGGCGACGACTATATCGTCAACGGGCAAAAGACCTGGACGACGATGGCGCAGCACGCCGACTGGGGCTTTTTCCTCGTCCGCACCGACAAGGAAGCGAAGCAGCAGGAAGGCATCAGCTTCCTCCTGATCGACATGAAATCGCCCGGCATCACCGTGCGCCCGATCATCACGCTGGGCGGCGAGCATGAGGTGAACGAGGTCTTCCTTGAGGATGTCCGCGTGCCGCAGTCGCAGCGCGTCTATGAAGAGAACAAGGGCTGGACCTGCGCCAAGTTCCTGCTCGCGCACGAACGTACCGGCATCGCGGGCGTCGCGGCGTCGAAGCGCGGGGTCGAACGCGTCAAGGCGATCGCAAGGACCGAGCTCGACGGCGACCAGCCGCTGCTCGCCAACGCTTTCTTCAAGCGCAAGGTCGCCGAGCTCGAGATCGACCTGACAGCGCTCGAATTTACCGAATTGCGGGGCCTCGCGGGCCCCAACGCGGGCAAGGGGCCAGGGCCCGAGTCGAGCCTGCTCAAGATCAAGGGCAGTGAAATCCAGCAGCGACTGACCGAGCTGACGCTGGAGGCGGTCGGCCACTACGGCGCGCCCTATTTCAGAGGGTTTGGAGAGGGCGACAACGAGCATCCGATCGGGCCCGACTATGCCCATCGCGCCGCGCCGACCTATTTCAACATGCGCAAGACGACGATCTACGGCGGGTCGAACGAGATCCAGCGCAACATCATCGCGAAGATGGTTTTGGGACTCTGATGAGAGCGTCGCCCCCGCGAAGGCGGGGGACGCAATCGGCCTTGCCCATCACCGCAATATAGAACGACAGCGGCCCCCGCCTTCGCGGGGGCGACGGGGAAAAGAAATGGATTTCACCTACACCGAAACGCAGGACATGATCCGCGACACGCTGGCGCGCTTCCTGAGCGACACCTACGGCTTCGAGACGCGCCAGAAGTTCATCGACAGCGAGGTCGGGCGCGACCCCGCGATCTGGACCGCGCTGGCGCAGGACCTCGGCATGCTCGGCGCCTCCTTCGCCGAGGAGCATGGCGGGCTCGGCGGCGGCGCGCTCGAAAATGCGATCATCATGGAGGAACTGGGCAAGGTCATCGCGATCGAGCCCTATCTGCCGACCGTCGTAATCGCAGGCGGCGCGCTCAAGGCCGTCAGCGGCGCGCAGGCCGACGCGATGATCCCGGAGATCATCGCGGGCAATGCGATTGTCGCCTTCGCCTATGCCGAACCGCAGGGCCGCTACGACCTCGCCAACCTCAAGACCACCGCGAAGAAGGACGGCGCGGGCTGGGTACTCAATGGCCACAAGGGCGTCGTCTATGCCGCGCCCTGGGCGACGCACCTGCTCGTCACCGCGCGCACCGGTGGCAATCAGCGCGACAGGGATGGCGTGTCGCTGTTCCTGATCGACGCGAAGCTGCCCGGCATCGTTCGCCGCGACTATCCGACCGTCGATGGCAACCGCGCCTCGGAAATCTATTTCGAAAATGTCGCGATCCCCGGCGACGCGCTGCTCGGCGGCGAAGGAACGGGCTTGTCGCTTATCGAACAGATCGTCGACGAAGCCACGGTCGCGGTCTGCGCCGAGGCGACCGGCGTGATGCAGAAGCTCCACGAAGGCACGCTCGAATATACGCAGCAGCGCAAGCAGTTCGGGGTGCCGATCGCCAAGTTCCAGGTCCTCCAGCACCGCATGGTCGACATGTTCATGGAGGTCGAGCAGGCGCGCTCGATGACGATCATGGGCACGCTGAAGCTCGACCTGCCCGAGACGGAACGCATGGCGGCGGTGTCGGCGGCGAAAAACAAGGTCGCCCGCGGCGCGAAATTCGTCGGCCAGAACGCGATCCAGACCCACGGCGGCATCGGCATCACGCAGGAACTGGCCATCGGTCATTATTTCAAGCGCGCGACGCTGATCGAAGGCCTGTTCGGCAGCGCCGACTATCATATGGACCGCTACGAGCGGCTGGCGCTGGCCGACTGACGAAAAGCCCCTCCTCTTCGGAGGAGGGGCCCTTCAATAGGCCACGTCGACCGCGATCCGCAGCGTCCGGGGGCGCAGCGGGGTCAGATAGCCCGCGCTCCCCTCGACGAAGGGCGTGCCGAGCGCGAAGCGGTTGCCGCGGGCGTCGAACAGGTTCGTCAGCGTCAGCGACAAGCCGCGCCGCTCGTTTCCGATGCGCGCCGCGAGCCCCGTGTCGACATAATCGCCCTGGCCTTCGCCGAGGATCGGCCCGATCCCGAGCCGCGACGGCCCGACATAATGGGCCCAGCCGTTGACGCGGAAATCCTCGTCGCCGATCGGGATCGCATAATTCACCGCGCCGCGAACGGCGTAGCGCGCAATGTTGGGGATTTGCCCAAGCCGCGCCAGCAGCGCGGAAAACTGGGGCGCCTGACCATCGGCGGCAAATCGCGTCGCGATCGTCCGCAATTCGCCCGCGAACAGTTCATCGACCCGGCTGTGGTTGTAGACCGCGCCGACCTCCAGCGACAGCGACGGCAAAGGCTGCACCGCGAAGGCGCCCGAAATGCTCGTGATGCGCCCATCGCCGATATTGGCCGTGCTGGGGAAGCCGTTCGAATCGATGAAATCGGCCTGGATGTCGCGCCAACGGCTGTAGGATATTGAAATATGGGCGTCGAAGGGGCTCTGGCCCTTCTCGCCGAAGCGCACGCCGCCTTCCCATGTGCGGACCTGGTCGTTGCGGAATCGCCGCACGAAGCTGCTATCGATCGCAAGCCCGCCGGGACGGAAACCCTCCTGATAGCGGGCGTAAAGCGTGACATTGCGCACAGGCTTCGCGAGCACCGAGAAGGAGGGAAGAAGGTCGGTCTCGGTTCGGTGCGCGGTGATCGCCCGTTCGGCCATCGCGATCGCGAAAGGCACATCCTCGCCGCTGCCGCCGAGCCGCGCGTGCGAAACCCGGAGGCCGCCGGCGACGAGCAGCTTCGGCATCAGTTCGACCGTCGCCTCGCCATAACCGGTGAATTCGGTGATGCGGTTGGTCACCCCCGTCAGCGGTGCCTGGAAAGAGAGTTCGCCATATTCGCGCTGCTGGCGCGTCCTGTTGTCGACGAAGCTCGCGCCGACCACCCAGCCCAACCCCTCGTGGAAGGGCCGCGAGAGCCGCGTCTCGCTGACGAACATGCGCGTCCGGTTCGACTGGTCGAGCACGCGCGGCTCGCCATCGGCGCCGCTTGCGTCGAACCGCTCGAACAGGCGATGACTGATGAAGGCGTTCGACGACTGGAAGTGCAGGTCGCCCCAATCCTTCGCGACAACCAGCGTCGCCATGCCGTAGCGCGCGCGGGCGTTCTGCTCGACCAGCGAATAGCGGGTCAGCGGCGGCGCATCCTTGTCGGCGTATTGCGCGTCTTTCGAGGTCGTGGCCTGATAGACGCCGCCGAGATCGACGGTCCAGTCATCGCCCACGTCGAGGCGGAAGGTGCCGCGACCGCCGCGGACCTCGACGCGATTGACGTCGTCCTGGCCGCGCAGCGGATTGTCGATATAACCGCCGTCGGTCAGCATATAGCCGACGAGGCGCAGCGCATGGCGGTCGCCGACCGGCACATTGGCGATGGCGCCGAGGTCGCCGCCCGGGTCGCCGTGCTGGGTCACCGAGGCGCCGGCGATCGCCTGCAATTCCATCCGATCGGGGGTCGGCGCCTTCGGCACGACCCGGATGATGCCGCCGAGCGACCCCGCGCCATAGAGCGTGCCCTGCGGGCCTTCGAGAATCTCGACGCTGTCGACGTCGTAGAGGCGGAGATCGGGGTCGGGCGCGTTGTAGCTCAGGCGGATGTCGCCCAGATATTGGCCGACCGTCGACTGGGTCGGGCCGGTGAAGCTCGAATCGGCAATGCCGCGGATGAACAGCTTGTTGCGCCCCGATCCCAGATGGGTCGAGGAGACGGTCGCCATGCGCGCGAGGATCGATTCCATCCCGCGCTCGCCGCCGAACGCCAAATCGCCGCCATCGAGAACGGTGGCGACGCCCGCAAAATGCGAATGGGGAAGATCGGTCTTCGACGCGGTGACGATAATCTCGTCCCCAGGCGGCGCGACGCCATCAGGGGCCGGGCCCGGGCGCGTCGCGTGGCGCGGCGGCGAGGTGGCGCGGCGGGCCACGCGCGGCGAGGGCGGGCGCCGCTCGATGCGCCAGCTCGTTTCGCTCACGCGCACCGCGCGCGCATCGGAGCCCGCGAGCATGCGGCGGATCGCATCCTCGACGCTCATCCGCCCGCGCACGGCCTTGACGCGGCCGTTCCACAGGTCGGCGTCGGCGACGCTGATGCTGACCCCCGCCTGGCGGCTCAGCACCGGCAAGGCGGTCGACAAATTACCCGCCGGAACGTCGAACCGATGCTGCTCCGCCGCCTGCGCCTGGACGGAGACGCACAGCGCGGTGGCCGCGATCAGGGGAAAGCGGCCCGTCATCTCAGCGCGTCAACACCCAGCCGTCGCCCCGCCGTTCGGCGCGTGTGCCCGACAGGGCGGCGAGGTCGGCGACGGTGCGGCCGCGGTCCTCGGCGATGATCAGCGCGCCGCGGAAGGACAGATCGCTCGCCTCGGGCGCGATGCGGATCTCCATTCCTGCAGTGCGCCGCAGATCGTCGGCGACGTCGGTCAGCGGGGTTCCGTTGTAGACGAGCAGGCCGGTGCGCCAGCCGCCGACGTTGGCGACCTCGACATCATGAACCTTGGGCGCCTCCTGGCCATCGTCGGTAGCGTCGAGTCCCTGTCCGGCGACGACGCGGACATTCTCGCGCCGCGGATTATAGGCGACGACGCCTTCGGACACCGCCACCGACGTTCCCGCGTTCCGCCGGACGACGTTGAAAGCGGTGCCGAGGTCGACGATCTCGGCCTTGCCCGCTTCGACGACGAAGGGGTCGCCGTCGCGGTGGACGACATGGAACATCGCCTCGCCGCGTTCGAGCCGGGCGAAGCGTGGGCGATCGTCGTCGAGCGTCACCAGCGACGCGCCATTGATCTCGATCTTCGATCCGTCGGCGAGCGTGATGGTGCGGTGCTCGCCCGCCGCGGTCTCGATGCGGTTCGCATCGCCGAGCAGATTGAAGCTCGAAACGCTCACCACCGCGACGAGCGCGGCAGCGACCGCCCCGCCGAACCAGGCGCGGCGCGACGGACGGCGGCGCACCGGCGTTTCTTCCCACACGACCTGCGGCTTCGCGGCCGGGGGCAGCGCATCGAGGTCGGCGTCGAGGCTGGCGATCGCGTCATAGGCGTCGGCGTGGCCGGGATCCTCGGCCAGCCAGTCCGCGAAGGCGTCCCACTCGGCAAAGCCGGGGTCGCGCTGGCGGATCATCCAGTCGATGGCCCGCGCTTCGATGTCAGGGTGCAGGTCAGGGCGCATCGAACTGCCTCCTCACTGCGGCGAGCGCGGCATAGACCTTGCGCAGATCGGCCTCGACGGTGCTCAGGCTGATACCCATTTCGGCGGCGATTTCGCGCTGTTGCGCGCCGTCGACGCGAAACCGGCGAAAGATGCGCGCGGGGCGTTCGCCGGTCGCGGCGATCGCTTGTTCGACGAGTGCGAGCTGCTCGCGAGAGATCAGGGTGCTTTCGGCCGAGGGTTTCTGGACGGCGGCGCTTTCGCCCCACGCCTTGTCGCGCAGATCGCTCTGGCGCGCCGAGCGATAGCGGTCGAGCATGAGATTGTTCGCAGCGCGCATCGCATAGGCCAGCGGATCGGCGACCGGCCCCATGCGGCGCTCGGTCAGGCGCATCCAAAGGTCCTGAAACAGATCCTCCGCCGCATCGCCCGCGCCGCGCACCACCAGGAAACGCACGATGCGTTCACGGTTGGCGAGCAATACGCCTTCGATGCCTTGCGCGGCGTCGGTTCGATCGGTCGCCTGGGTCATGCTTCGCTTGGTTAGGAACGCCGTTCGTTGTGAGCCGGTACCCGCACCCCTGGCCCGGTACGTCCCCCTGATGGCGCCCTCATATAGCGGCTCGGCGAGCGCGCGCAACCGCGGCGCGGGAATGAAGGGGTGGGGGGAGGCTGCCAGAGCGAGCATCGGTCGATCTATCCAAAAGGGCCCTAGGCAAGGGGGAAGCAGGGTGAGGAGGGCTTCCCCCTTGCGGGCGGGACCGACCCGGGGGGCTTTGGGTCGATCCGCAGTTCGTGCCGGCCTTACAGGCCGACCTTGAGGCTGGCGCGGAACGACCAGCCGAAGTGGCTTTGCTGTTCCTCCGCGGAGACTTCGCCGCCAACCTGGAAAGCCGAGTTGCCGGCGATCGCGCGCAGGCGCCCGACCCAGCCGCTCGTGCGTTCCTCGGGAATCAGGGTGAAGGCGTCGCCGTCCTTGAACGAGGCGACCGTCGCGCCCAGCGAGCCGCCGACGAGCTGGCGCCGGCCGGCTTCGACCTCGAAGCGCGTCCAGCCGTCATATTCGTCGTTGCCGCCGAAATCGAGACCGACCGCGACCGTCCCGGTCACCGCCAGCTCGTCGCTGCTGCGGCCGAGCACATTGAGGTCGAGTGCGTCGCCGCCACCGGTTTCGGTGTAGCCGTCCTCCTTCAGCTTGTAATAATCGACCGCGACCATCGGGCGGAACGACAGGTTGCCGCTCGTCCGCGCGTCATAGGCCAGCGAGCCCGACGCCGAATAGAGCGTGCCGTCCCATTTCCCGCGCATCGTCTTGTCGATGTCATCGGCACCGGCTTCGGCGCGGAAGTTGCGGGTGCCCTTCATCTTGATTGGCGCGCCCGACACGCGGGCATTGGCCATGAAGCCGTCCGACCGCAGGCGCCAGTGCAGCGCGCCCTCGAACTGGCTCGTGCTCACCTCATTGTCGTTGCTGCCGTTGCCGTCCTTGCCGCTGAGGAAGGCGACCGAGCCGCCGAAATTGCCGAGGTCGGTCTTGATCTCGGCGCCGAGCGAGATGCCCCAGCCGGTGACGTCGTAGCTCGCGGTGTCGCCGATGCCCTTCGAGGTACCCCACACGGCCTGGTTCACCCAATAACCCCATTTGCCCTCGTCCTGGAACGGTGCGTTGGGATCCTGGAGGTAGCGCGCCAGCGCGCGTGAGCCGGTGGTGACGGTTTCGAACACGCCGCCCTCATGCTCGGGCAGCATCTGCTGGAGCTGGCCGCGGAACTGCTCGCCGTCGGCGATGCGCAGGAACACGCCCTCGATATCCTCGTCGGCGCCCAGCGCCTCGAACGCCGCGTCGAACGCGCTCGCTTCGGAGCGGTTGAGCCCGAGTTCGCTGACGCTCTTGCGCGACACGTCGACGACCAGCGTGTTCCCGCTCGCCGTCAGCTCGCCCTTGTAGAGGAAGGGGAGGAGCGTCGTTTCGGCGGTCAGATTGTCGGCGCCCGTCAGCGAGCCCGCCGACAGCACGACATGCTCGCCCTCGGCGCCGTCGATGCTGGTGAGCTGGAGCGCGAGCTTCGAATCCTCGTCGAAGCTCGCATTGCCGGTCACCGTCAGCGCGGTGCCGCCGTCGCCGCCGTCGAGCGTCACGCCCAGCACGCCCTCGCCGGCGACCGAAAGCGAGGAAATCGTCGCCGCACCCTGGACGTCGAAGACGCCGCCGTCGACGCTCACGCCAAGCCCCGCCGAATTGGCGAGCGTGCCCGAAAAGACCGATGCACCGCCGATGCTCAGCGTATCGCTGCCGCCGCCGAAATCGGCGAGCCCGGTGAAGCGCGACGAACCCTCCATCGCGATGCTGTCGTTGCCGCCGCCGAAGGTCGCGTTGCCGGTATAGGCGGCGTCGCCCGATAGTTTCAGCTGGTTGTTGCCGGCGCCGAAGCTCGTGTTGCCCTTCACTGTGCCGTCCGCGATATCGAAGACGTCGCTGCCGCCGCCGAAGCGAACGTCGCCGACGATGCTCGGCGCGGTCTTGCCTTCGCCGACCGCGATCTGCTTCACCGTCGCGCCGCCCGCATTGGCGACGAGGTCGATCGCGATATTGTCGGCGGCGTCCTTGCCGCCGGTGGCGCTGATCGCACCGCTGTTCTCGACCAGATCGACATTGCCCGACAGGTCGACGATCGCGCGCGCGGTGGCGTCTTCGCCGCCAACCTTGGCGCTGACCGTGCCGCTGTTGCGGATCAGGCCAACGTTGCTGCCGGTCTCGACCAGAATCGCGGTTGCGACCGAGTCAGCCGCCTTGCCGCCGGTGGTCGCGTCGACCTTGCCCGAAACGCGGATTTCGGGAACCGTCGCGCCCGCGCCGATTCGCATCGCGGTGGCCGAGGCATCCTTCGAAATCGCGTTCACCGCGCCGCCGACGCTGACGCCGCCCGAAATATCGACCGCGCCGCCAAGGCCGCCGATCTGGAGGCCCGTCGAATCGACGCCGGTGTAGACGCCGCTGCCGACGACCCCGCCATTGATGATCAGACCGAAATTGGTGCCGGTCCCGGCGACCGCGCCGATCGTGATGTCGCGGCTCGCCGAGCCAACCTGCATCGCCGGAGCCGACCCGAAGGAGCGCACGGCAGCCGAGCCTTCCTTGGCGTCCTCGATGCCGTCGTCATCCTCGTCCTTGTCGGTTTCGCTCGAGTCCTTGGGCGGGACCGACAGGATGATGCCGCCGGTCACGTCGCCCTCGATCGACAGCGCCGGGCCGCCCTGCAGCAGGTCGTCGGCGTCGAGCTTCGACGGGTCGGCGGGCGCGGTGGTGTAGCGATAGCCGCTCGCGGTCAGTTCGCCCTGCACCTCGAGCGCGCCGGTGATGTCGCCGGTGAGCTGCGCCGCCATCGCGTTCTCGCCGATCGCGGCAATCTTGCCGGCGAGGCGCACGTTGCCGGTGACGTCCTGCAACCCGACGCCAAGCGCATTGTCGCCGAGCACCGAGATGGTGCCGTCATTGGTGAATTTGCCGGTCAGCGGACCGCCAAGGCGGATACCCGCCGAATCATTGCCCTCGATCGTGATCTCGCCCGAATTGACGATGTTACCGGTGAAGGCGCCACCGGTCGCGATGCCGGTGCGATTGCTGCCGACCGCGAAGGGACCGTCGATGTCGCCGTCATTGTCGATGTCGGTCGGGGCATAGGGTTCGTTGATGATGATCTTGCCGGTCGCGGCGTTGGTGATCGATCCCGTCACGCCGGCGTTGGCGAAGATGCCCGTCGCGCCATTGACGTTGCCGATCTCGATCGTGCCTTCGTTGACGACCTTGTTGTTGCTGTCGATCGTGACCGCGGTCCCGCCGGTCGGCTTGATCGAGCCGTCCTTGGTGATCTTGATGTCGTCGGGCGCGCCCGACTTGATAGTCGAGGTCTTGACCGGCGTCGTCGTGGCGGTGGAGATCGTGGTCTCGGCGTGGGCGGGCATGGCGGCCATCGCGGCCAGGCAGGTCGACGCCAGCAAAGTCTTGCGCATGAAATTCCTCTTGTGATCGGTTCGGGACGTCCTCCCGGGGACAATCGCAAGACGGAGCCCGCGCCGCCGGGCCTTGAAACTATTTTGTCGGCGCGATGAAGGCGTCGTTCAGCGCATCGTCAGGCGCAGCGGCTAGGCTGGCGGCATGACGAACAGATTCCGCATCCGCGCCCGTCCTCTGGCCCTCGCGCTGCTCGCCGGCGCGCTCTCCGTTCCCGCCTGGGGTCAAATGGCGCAGGGCTCAGCGCAGGATTGGGAAATCGGCCCGATCATCCGCGGAAAGAATTATTCGGTCGGCATGCCGCTGCGTCCGGCGCAGGGAAGGGGACAGGGCTGGTCGTTCGATTTCCCCCGCGAGTCGGACGGGCGCGGGCGCGGCGGGCATGTCCATTATGTTACCTTCGATCCGGGCAGTCTCGCCGGCAAGACGAAGATCAGCGTCCGCTACCGCGTCGATGCCGCTCCCGGGGTTCGCTTCGTCCCCTTGCAATTTCCCGACCGCACCGCCGCCATCACCCTCTATTTCCAGCGCCGCGGCGACAATTGGACCGCGAAGGGCCGCTATCAATATTATCGCTGGTTCGCGCCGCCCGCGACCATGCAGACGATCGCGCCCGGCGTGCACGAGTTGACGGTGCGGCTCGACGATCCAAGCTGGGGTTCGGTGATGAGCCGAACCGCCGGCATGAACCCGCGCGAGTTTCGCGAGGCGCTGGGACAGTCCTCCCGCGTCGGGCTGGTGTTCGGATCGGTCGGCGGGCGCGGTCACGGCGTCTACGCGACGGGTCGCGCGCGCTTCACGCTGCTGAGTTTCCGCATCTCCTGAGCGCCCTATGTTCGCCCGCTGAGCGGTGATATGGGTCGTGGCGATGGAACGCCACGCCTCCTGCCATTGCGGCCAGCTCGTCCTCCGCTGCGCGGGCGAGCCGTCGAAGGTCTCGATGTGCCATTGCCTCGACTGCCAACGGCGAACCGGGTCGCTATTCAGCGTCGCCGCCTTCTTTCCGCGCGAACGCGTCGAGCGGACGGCGGGCTCGGTCAAGCGCTTCGTCCGGCCATCGGCGAGCGGCTTCGACGTCGCCTTCCACTTCTGCCCCGAATGCGGATCGTCGCTCTGGTGGGAGCCCGAGCGCATGCCCCATCTGATCGGCGTCGCGGCGGGCGCCTTCGCCGATCCCGGTTTCCCGATGCCCGAACAGACGGTGTGGTGCGAAGACCGGCACCCGTGGCTGGAGCTTCCACCCGCGATCGCCGCGCACGCCAGAAATCCGGTGAAAACCGCGACGAGCGAATGACGGCGGCCGACCGGTTGCGGCCATACCTTCTCCCCTCCCTTCTAGGGAGGGGCTGGGGGTGGGTAGCCGCCGAAGGCGGCGTTCTTTTGCGGGCTCGCTCCGCTCGCGCACCCACCCCTAACCCCTCCCTAAAAGGGAGGGGAATGGCTCAAATCCACCCCCAAGCCGACAAAGCGCTGTTCTTGCGCTGCCCTCAAGCCGGAAGCTCGATGTCCTCGGACGGCCGCAGCGAATCCTTTTCGGGCTGAAGCAGGTCGAGTGCGAAAAGCGTCGCTGCGTGGCGGATAGCGGCGCGATCGGTCGACTGGAACTGGACGCGCTGGGTGAAATAATCGTCGGGATCCTGCCCGCGCAGCGCGCGCGCGAAGACGACCTGGCCGACCGGCTTCTTTTCCGATCCGCCGCCGGGGCCCGCGATTCCGGTGATCGCGACCGCGACGTCGGCATCGCTTTTGGCGAGCGCGCCCGCGGCCATCGCCCACGCGGTCGCGAGCGACACTTCGCCGAAGGTTTCGAGGATCTCGCCGCTGACCTCGAGCTGGGTTTTCTTGGCGTCGGCCGAATAGGTGATGAAGCCCGCTGAAAACACGTCGCTGCTCCCGGCGATGTCGGTCAGCGCGGCGCAAACCATGCCGCCGGTGCAGCTTTCGGCCACCGCCACGCGCCGCCCCGCCACGCGGTTGTTGGCGAGGACCTGCGTTGCGAGATCGTCGCGCGACGCTTGACGTGATGCTTCGGTCGTTGCTTCAGTCATGGGGAAAGCCTTTGCAAAGCACATGTTTCTCCTGGGCCGCGGGCATCTAGCCCGGTTCGGCTTCGTTTCGCGCACAGCTGGCCATCTGCTTGTCGCCGCGCGCCGCCGCGGTCAGCGTGACTGCGATCAGATGGACCGTTTGTGCGGTACTCAGCGGGGCGAGCGCCTCGCTGATATCGTTGACCTCGGCGCAAGTGTCGGGCTTGATATCGATGCCGAGCGTCTCGACGAAGCCGTCGTCGACCAGCGACCGAAACGCCTCGTCGGACAGATTCTCGACATCCTTTTCGTCCGCGCCGCTGCCGATCTTGACGAAGCCCGATCGGGCGAGCGGCCATGCTGCGTCGGCCTGTTGCCGCAATTCGGCGGCGCGCGCGCCGAGTCCGGTTCGCAAATAGCTGGTCGGAGGCAGGTGCGAGCCGCAGGTTTCGACGACCCGATCGATCACCTGCGGAAGAAAATAGGCCACGAGACCGTTCATTTCGGCCGGCGTGATACAGGTTTTCGTCGCCGCTTGCCCCGATGTCGACCCCACCAACGCGACCACGGCCGCCGCCCCCACTGCCATTCGCTTCATACTGCCCCCTTTGCCCTTGGCTTTCGCATATTTAGCGTCATGCGCGCGCCCGTGCGAGCGCTCAATTCTCCGGCAGCGACAGGGTCGCGATCGCCTGCGCGGCGATCCCTTCGCGGCGTCCGGTGAAACCCAGCCGCTCGGTCGTCGTGGCCTTGACGCTCACCCGTTCGAGCCGAACCGACAGGATTTCCGCGATCCTCGCGCGCACCCGGTCCCGATGCGGGCCAATCTTGGGGGCCTCGGCAATGATCGTCAGGTCGACATGGTCGATCCGCCCCCCGGCTTCCTCCACCCGCCGCGCTGCGAAATCGAGAAAGCGCCAAGACGCGGCACCGCGCCATTCGGGATCGCTCGGCGGGAAATGGGTGCCGATGTCACCGTCGCCGAGCGCGCCGAGGATCGCGTCGGTCAGTGCGTGGAGCGCGACGTCGGCATCACTATGGCCTTCAAGTCCATGACTATGCTCGATTTCCAGTCCGCCGATCCATAAAGGTTTACCCGCGACGAGGCGGTGGACATCATAGCCCATGCCGACCGCGGTTCGCCTCATCGCCTTTGCCTCCAGCAGTCCTTCGAGGATGGCCCTATCCTCGGCATATGTCAGTTTGTGGAGCCGCGCATCGCCCGCGACCGCCGCGACGGGCACGCCGAGCCGCCGCACGAGCTGCGCGTCGTCGGTCGCGGTCTCGCCCGCCGCTGCCGCATGGGCAAGGCGTAGTGTGCCGAGCCGGAAAGCCTGGGGGGTTTGGACGCGCGCCAGCGCGCCGCGGTCGACCACATCGCCCGCCTCGTCGCCGGCCTGCCGGACTAAAGTATCAGGGACGGGCAGGGTGGGGATCGCGGCTTCGGCGCTGTCCAGCGCCGCGAGCAGGCGGTCGATTACCTCGGCGGTCACCCCGGGCCGCGCCGCATCGTGCACGAGGACGAGCGCCTCATCCTCCCAGTCCACGAGCGCGGCAAGGCCGTTCGCCACCGATTGCTGGCGCTCGACGCCCGGAGACGCGGAAATCCAGCCTTCGGGCAGAGGAAGCGCGGCCGCCATGACGTCATCGCCGGCTATCAGCGCGCCGCCGGACACGCGGGGATGCGCCGCAAGGGCATCGAGGCTCCAGCGCAGCACCGGCTTGCCGCCGAGCGGCTCGAGCTGCTTGGGCCGCGCAAAGCCGGCGCGCGTGCCGCGTCCGCCGGCGAGCAGAATCACGGCGACGCGCGGGGCTGGCGAAGGCGCGGACTCGGTCATAAGCCGCGCCGGTTAGCGCAGCATCGGCTTGCGGGAAAGCGCCTTAACGTGTAGGGGCTGCTCAAAATTTAGGCAATTTCGACGAAAGCTCCCCGCCATGGCGCCGCTGCGGCCCATCCAGATCGGCAATATCACCATCGCGGATCCCGTAATCCTCGCGCCGATGACGGGTGTCACCGACCTGCCGTTCCGCAAGATGGTGCGCCGATACGGCTCGGGGCTCAACGTCACCGAGATGATCGCGAGCCAAGCGGCGATCCGAGAAACGCGCCAGTCGGTGCAGAAGGCGGCGTGGGACCCGGTCGAGGAGCCGGTGTCGATGCAGCTCGTCGGCTGCACCCCCTACGAAATGGGCGAGGCGGCGAAGCTCAACGAGGATCGCGGCGCCGCGATCATCGACATCAACATGGGCTGCCCGGTGCGCAAGGTCACCAACGGCGACGCGGGGTCGGCGCTGATGCGCGACCTGACGCTTGCTGCTGCGCTGATCGAGGCCTGCGTCAAGGCCGTGTCGGTGCCTGTAACGGTCAAGATGCGCATGGGCTGGGACCATGACAGCCTCAACGCCCCCGAACTCGCGCATATCGCCGAGGATCTGGGTGCGAAGTTGGTGACGGTGCACGGCCGCACCCGCAACCAGATGTATCGCGGCACCGCCGACTGGGGCTTCGTCCGCCGGGTCAAGGACGCGGTGTCGGTCCCCGTCATCGTCAACGGCGACATCTGCTCGACCGACGACGCGCGCACCGCGCTGGCGCAGAGCGGCGCCGACGGGGTGATGATCGGCCGCGGTGCCTATGGCCGGCCGTGGCTGCTCGGCCAGGTGATGGCGGCGCTGCGCGGCGAGGGCGAGCGCCCCGATCCCGGAATCGACGAACAATATGCGATCATCACAACGCATTATCGCGCGATGCTCGATCATTATGGCGAGATGACCGGGGTCAATATGGCGCGCAAGCATCTCGGCTGGTACGTCAAAGGGCTGCCGGGCTCAGCCGAATTCCGCAACAAGGTGAACCAGATTCCGGACAGCCGTGATGTGCTCGACGCGCTCGAGCGCTTCTACGGCCCCTTCCTCAGCAGGGCCGCGGCGTGAACGCGCCGACGTCGAGCATTCCGGCCTTCGACCATCACGAACTCATCCAGTCGCATCCCGTCGCGACGCTGCTGATCGACCGCGGCGGCGTGATCCTGTTCGTCAACGCCGCCGCCGAGCAATTGTGCAACATGAGCCGTTCGGCGATGGTCGGCCGCGTCGTCTATGACGTCATCCGCATGGACCGCGGCTATCGCCAGCGGATGAGCGACCCCGCGACCTCCGCGCTGTTCGCGCACCGCGCCGAAATTTCGGTCGGCGATCGCAAGACGGTGTTCGCCGACCTGCAGATGGTTCCCTATGGCGCGAGCGGCCACCGCATCCTCGCGCTCGTCCCCTCGCAAAGCGAGGCCGAACTGATGGGCGGTGCGATCGGGCGGTCGGGCCGCGCGGCGGGGGCGGCCGCCTCGATGCTCGCGCACGAGATCAAGAACCCGCTCGCGGGAATCAAGGGTGCCGCGCAGCTGCTCGCGCGCAAGGCCGACGCCGATGGCGAGCGTTTCACGACACTGATCTGCGCCGAGGTCGATCGCATCACGACGCTGATCGACCAGATGGAGCATTTCTCGCGCGGTCAGCCGATCGTCTGCGACGCGATCAACCTCTACCAGCCGATCCACCAGGCGATGGAGGCGGCACGCGCGCGGCAGGACCATGGGGTCCGTTTCGCCGAGGATTTCGATCCGTCGCTGCCGCTCGTCCACGGCAATCATGACGCCATGGTGCAGATATTGCTCAACCTCCTCACCAATGCCTGCGAAGCGCTCGGCGGGCAGGGCGACGGAGTGGTTCGTATCGCGACCGCCTATCGGCACGGCCTGTCGATCGACAAGGACGACGGCCGCGGGCGTATCGCGCTGCCGATCGAGGTGAGCGTCAGCGACAACGGCCCCGGCGTTCCCGCCGACATCCGCGGCGACCTGTTCGATCCCTTTGTGACCACCAAGCGCGAGGGCAGGGGGCTCGGCCTCGCGCTCGTCGCCAAGCTCGCGCGCGACATGGGCGGCACCGTGCAGCACGTCCGCGACGGCGACTGGACGCGCTTCCGGGTGCATTTGCCCGCGGCGCCGGCGGCGAAGGGACGGAGAGCATGACCGGGGCCAAGACCATCCTGCTGGTCGAGGACGATCCGGCGATCGCGATGATCATCCGCGAAACGCTCGCCCCCGAGTGCGGCCGCCTCGCCGCGGTGACGAGCGTCGCCGAGCGCAACGCCTGGCTCGCCGACAACAACGCGGACCTGATCATTACCGACGTGGTCCTCCCCGACGGCGACGGGATCGACTCGCTGCCGGGGGCGGGCGTCGATCCCCGCACGCCCGTGATCGTGCTGTCGGCGCAGAACACCCTCGACACGGCGGTGCGCGCCACGGGCATCGGCAGCTATGATTATCTCCCCAAGCCCTTCGACCTCGACGAGCTGATCGCGAGCGTGCGCGCTGCACTCCAGCGCCGCGCCGAGCCGGTGGAGCCCGCCGATCCGGCGCAGGCCGACAGCCACGGGCTCGTCGGCCGCGCGCCGGCAATGCAGGCGGTCTATCGAACCATCGCGCGGCTCGCCTCCAACGACCTCGCGGTGCTGATCCTCGGCGAATCGGGGACGGGCAAGGAGGTCGTCGCGCGCGCGATCCACGCGACGGGCCTGCGGCGCTCGGGCCCCTTCGTCGCGATCAACATGGCGGCGATTCCGCGCGAGCTGATCGAGGCTGAGCTGTTCGGACACGAAAAGGGCGCCTTCACCGGCGCGCACAGCCGCAACGCGGGGCGGTTCGAGCAGGCAGCGGGCGGAACCTTGTTCCTCGACGAGATCGGCGACATGCCGATCGAGGCGCAGACGCGGCTGCTGCGCGTGCTCCAGAGCAATGAATATTCGACCGTCGGGGGCAGCCAGTCGCTCAAGGCCGATGTCCGCGTCATCGCCGCGACCCACCGCGACATGCACACGCTCGTCGCCGACGGACGCTTTCGCGAGGATCTTTTCTACCGCCTCAACGTCATCCCCGTCACTCTGCCGCCGCTGCGCGACCGGCGCAGCGACATCGCCGCGCTCGTGCGCCACTTCGTCGAAGCGGGTCGGCACTTCGGGCTGCCGGTTCGCGAATTCGCGCCCGCCGCCATGCAGATGCTCGAACGCCACGACTGGCCGGGCAATGTCCGCGAGCTCGGCAATGTCGTCCAGCGGCTCGCAGTGCTGTCACGCGACGCCGTGGTGACCGTCCGCGATGTCGAGGGCGTACTGCGCGAGCAGGGCGAGGGCGTCCCCGCCGGGCCCGCCGACCTCATCGCGCGCGCGGTCGACGACTGGGCGCGCGAGCAGCTTGCGGGCGCAGAGGCCGACGGCGACATCCACGCTCGGCTCGAAGCGATCGTCGAGGCGGCGCTGCTGCGCCGCACGCTACGCGAGGTGCGCGGCAACCAGCTCGAGGCGGCGCGACGTCTTGGCATCAACCGCAACACGCTGCGCAAGCGGCTCGGGCAGCTCGATATCGACCCCTCGCACCCCTGACGCGCAGGTCTTGGGGGCAAAATGAGCCGCAAAACGCGTTGAATCGTGATGGCACGCGATATTGTGTGTTCTCTATGCAACAGGTTTGTCGTATCGACGCAACAATGGCGAAGTCGGCTCCCCTGGCTCTCGATATCGATTCGGACGGTCAGGCGGCGCGCTCGGGGGTCTGGCGCTTTGCCGCCCCCGAATATTATACGCTGGCGCTGATCGTCAGCATCGGCATCGCCACCTATATCTTCGTCACGGGCGATGCACAGAGTGAGCGGCTGCTGACGCCGGCGCTGGTCGCGGCGATCATGGTCGCAAATCTCGTGCCCGCGATGGCGCTGATCGTCCTGATCGGCAGCCGCGTCGCGCGGTCGCGCGCCGTGCATTCGATGGCAGGGGGCAGCGGACGCCTGCACGTCCGTCTCGTCGCGCTCTTCTCGCTGATCGCGGCGGCGCCGACGCTCCTCGTGGTGATCTTCGCCTCGCTGCTGTTCCAGTTCGGGGTCGATTTCTGGTATTCGGACCGCTCGCGCGGCATGTTCGAGAATGCAGCCGGCATCGCCCAGGCCTTCTACGAGGACAGCCAGAAATCGCTCGGCGCCAACACGATCGTGATGGCGAAGGATTTGAGCCGCTATCTCGACGATTTTCCGATCGACAGCGACGCCTTCAACGACCGCTACCTTCAGCAGGTCGTGCTGCGCGAGATGAACGAATCGGCGATCATCGAGATCGGCGCCGACGGGATCGCGCGGACGCCGATCATGATGAACCCCGACAATCGCACTGCGGAGGGCCGTATATCCTCCGCGATCGTCAAGCGGTTGAACGCGGGGGAGCCGGTTGTCATCACCCGTCAGGCCGATCGGCTCGAGGCCGCGACGCGTCTGCCGAACCGGGACAACGTCTATCTTTACACCTCGCGCGGCGCGAACACGCTGGGTCTGGGGCAGTTCGACCGCGCCAACACCGTGCTTGCGGACTATAATGCGCTCTTCGATCGTTCGCAGTTGCTGCAGTTGCAGTTCAACGGCGCGCTCTATCTGGGGTCGCTGCTGCTGCTCGCGCTGGCCGTGATCGGCGCGATCGTCGTCGCCGACCGCATCGTCCGCCCGCTCGGGACGCTCGTCGGCGCGGCGCGGACCGCGGCGGGCGGCGACCTGTCGGTGCGCGTGACGCCGACGGCGCGCAACGACGAGATCGCGGTGCTGACGCGCGCCTTCAACCGGATGACCGAACAGTTGCAGGGCCAGACGAGCGCCCTCGTCAGCGTCAACGAACAGCTCGAGGCGCGGCGCGTTTTCATCGAGGCGGTGCTCAGCGGCGTCACCTCGGCGGTCGTCTCGGTCGATCGGAAGCATCGCATCCTGCTCGCGAACGCCGCCGCCGAGCGGCTGGTCGGCACCGCGGGGGAAAATCTCACCGGCAAGCCGCTCGTCGAGGTTGCGCCCGAACTCGAACAATTGCTCGCCAGCAACGAGCATGAGGCGATCGTCCAGCTCGCGCGCAAGGATGCCGAGCCCGCGACCTTCGCCGCCAAGGCTGTGGCGCAGGGCGACGGCTTCGTGCTCAGCTTCGAGGATATCACCCAGCAGCTCGCCGACCAGCGCCGCGCCGCCTGGTCCGACGTCGCTCGCCGCATCGCGCATGAGATCAAGAATCCGCTGACCCCGATCCAGCTCGCCGCCGAACGCCTCCAGCGCCGCTTCGGCGACAAGGTCGAGGGCGACGAGGCGACCTTCCGCCGGCTCACCGACACGGTGATCCGCCAGGTGCACGACATGCGCCGGATGGTCGACGAATTTTCGAGCTTCGCGCGCATGCCGAAGCCGACCTTCGGGGTCGAGGACGTTCGCGACATCCTGAAACAGGCGGTGTTCCTGTTCGAGGTGGCGAAGCCTGACATTCAGTTCGCGGTGACGGTCCCGAACGAGATCGAGCCGCTCGTCTGCGATCGCCGCCTGCTGTCGCAGGCATTGACGAATATCGTCAAAAATGCTGTCGAAGCAATTGAAGAACAATCGAAATCATCGGATGCTTCTCCGGCAGGACATATCGCGGCTTCGCTCGACATCGACCAGCAAAACGCGATCCGCATCCGCATCGCCGACGATGGGATCGGGCTGCCCGAAGCGCGCGACGCGATCGCCGAGCCCTATATGACGACGCGTCAGGGCGGCACCGGTCTCGGTCTCGCGATCGTCAAGAAGATCGTCGAACAACATTATGGCGAACTGGAATTTTCCGACAATCCGGCGGGACAGGGGACGTGCGTGACGCTAACCCTCCACCCCGACCGGTTGCGCCATCTGGCAGGGAAGGGGGGCGACGCGAGCGCGGGACAGGGGGAATCGGTCCCGGGCCGGATCAGGAATCGACAGGACAGGGAAGACCATGGCGCTTGATATTTTGATCGTCGATGACGAACGCGACATTTGCGAACTGGTCGCCGGCGTCATGGAGGACGAGGGCTATGAGGCGCGCACCGCGTCCGACAGCGACGCCGCGCTCGACGCGATCCGCCAGCGCCGTCCGTCGCTGGCGCTGATCGACGTCTGGCTGCAGGGCTCGCGGCTCGACGGCCTCGGGCTCGTCGAAGCGATCAAGGCGTTCGACCCGACGCTGCCGATCATCGTCATTTCGGGCCACGGCGGGCTCGATACCGCGGTCGCGGCGATCCGCCGCGGCGCGTTCGATTTCATCGAAAAGCCCTTCGAGGCCGAGCGACTGCTCCACCTCGTCGCGCGCGCGACCGAGAATGAGCGGCTCAAGTTCGAATATGAGCGCCTGCGCGAGCGTGCCGGCCCCGCCGACGAACTCACGGGGACCAGCGCCGCGATCAACAATGTCCGCGCGACGCTGAAGCGCGTCGCGGGTACGGGCAGCCGCGTGCTGATCACCGGCGCCCCCGGCGTCGGCAAGGAGGTCGCGGCGCGCGTGCTCCACGGCTGGAGCGGGCGGCAGAACGCGCCGTTCCGCGTCATTTCCTCGGCACGCATGGATCCCGAGACGGTCGAGGCCGAATTGTTCGGCGCCGAATCCGACGACGGATCGATCCGCGTCGGCCTGCTCGAACAGGCGCATGGCGGAACGCTGTTCCTCGATGAGGTCGCCGACATGCCGCTGACGACGCAGGGCAAGATCCTGCGCGTGCTGACCGACCAGAGCTTCACCCGCGTCGGCGGGCGCACGATGATCCGCGTCGACGTCCGCATCATCTCGGGATCGGCGCGCGAACTCACAACCGAAATCGCCGAGAGCCGCTTTCGCGAGGATCTCTACTATCGGCTCAACGTCGTTCCGGTTCATATCCCGCCGCTGCGCGAGCGCCGCGACGACATCGCGAGCCTGTGCGACCATTTCGTGCGTCGCTATGCCGCCGACCGCCGCGTGCCGCCGCCCGAGATCAGCGCCGAGGCGATGGCCGCGCTCCAGGCGCACGACTGGCCGGGCAACGTCCGCGAGTTGCGCAACGTCATCGAGCGCGTGATGATCCTCGCGCCGAGCGACCGGTTGAGCCGGATCGACGTCGACATGCTACCGGGCGAACTGGTCCGCGGCGGCGCCGATATCCTGCCGGGCGCCGAATCGATCACCGCGATCCCGCTCAAGGAGGCGCGCGAGAATTTCGAGCGCGAGTATCTACGCATCCAGATCAACCGTTTTTCGGGCAATATCTCGCGCACCGCGACCTTCATCGGCATGGAACGCTCGGCCTTGCACCGCAAACTGAAGCTTTTGGGATTGACCGATAATCCCGAAAGCGACGGGTGAAGGCTTTGCCCTAGACCTGTGCGGCGCTTTGCCGCATATTGCAGTCGCCAAGATGAACAGGAGCGGGGCACAAGCCCCGCCAAGCGGTATCCGCCGCCAAGAACAGGAGGCCAATGTGTCCGATAAAAACCAGAATCTCCAGGATCTCTTCCTCAACGCCCTGCGCCGCAGCAAGACACCCGTGACGATGTTCCTCGTCAAGGGCGTGAAATTGCAGGGAATCATCACCTGGTTCGATAATTTCTCGCTGCTGCTGCGCCGCGACGGTCAGTCGCAACTCGTCTACAAGCATGCGATCTCGACCGTGATGCCGTCGCACGACTTCGACCTCGCCTCGCTGGGCGATGATGTGCGCGACGCGCCGCCGAGCAAGGGCAAGGCGCTGCAGGACGTGTTCCTGAACGCGGTGCGGCGCTCGGACGAGTCGGTGACGATGTTCCTCGTCAACGGCGTGATGCTCCAGGGCGATATCGTCGCCTTCGATCTGTTCTGCATGCTGCTCGAGCGCGAGCGGCAGGTGCAACTCGTCTACAAGCATGCGATCTCGACGGTGCAGCCGAACGGCCCGGTCAATCTGACCGACAATGGCGATGGCGACGCGGACGGCGCCGACGCCTGACCGACCGTATGAACCCCGACGACGTGGAGGTGACGCGCGGCGCGCGCGCCGTGCTGGTCGTGCCCGAATGGCGCGGGCAGGGGCTTTCGCGCGACCTCGACGCGCGCGTTGCCGAGGCGGCGGGACTGGCGGTTGCGATCGGGATCGAGGTCGTCGCGGTGCATCCTCTGCGCCTGCGGCAGACGCGCGCGGCGACCTTGATCGGGGTCGGGCAGATCGAGGCGGTGAAGCCCGATATTGCCGAAAGTGCCGCGCAACTCGTCATCGTCGATGCGGCGCTCTCCGCGATCCAGCAGCGTAATCTGGAAACCGAGTTCGGGGCAAAAGTCATTGATCGAACAGGATTAATTCTGGAAATCTTCGGCGAGCGCGCGGCGACGGCCGAGGGGCGGCTGCAGGTCGAGCTCGCGCATCTCGACTATCAGGCGGGGCGTCTGGTGCGCAGCTGGACCCACCTCGAGCGCCAGCGCGGCGGCTTCGGCTTTCTGGGCGGACCGGGCGAGACGCAGATCGAGGCCGACCGGCGGATGATCCGAAACCGCATGGCGCGCATCCGCCGCAGCCTCGAGGATGCCCGCCGCACGCGCCAGCTGCAGCGCGCCAAACGCCAGCGTGCGCCGTGGCCGGTGATCGCGCTCGTCGGCTACACCAATGCCGGAAAATCTACCTTTTTCAATCGCCTGACCGGTAGTGACGTCATGGCGGAAGATATGCTGTTCGCGACACTCGACCCGACGATGCGCGAAATCCGCCTGCCGGGGATCGACAAGGCGATCCTGTCGGACACGGTGGGTTTCGTATCCGACCTGCCCACCGAACTGGTCGCCGCGTTCCGCGCGACCTTGGAGGAAGTGACGACCGCAGACCTGATCGTCCACGTCCGCGACATCACCCATCCCGACAGCGAGGCGCAATATGCCGATGTTGCCGCCATCCTCGATTCGCTGGGGGTGAACGGGCCGCAGGACGGGGAAGGGGATGCGCCCGCCGCCATCGCGCAGATCGAAATCTGGAACAAGATCGACACCGCGAGCCCCGAGCATCGCGCCGAAATCGAGGAGATGGCGGCGCGGCGGCGTGACGTCGCGGTGATTTCGGCCGAGACCGGCGAGGGCGTCGACGCGGCGCGCGCGCTGATGGCGGCGGACCTGACCGCGCGGCACGAAGTGGCGCGCGTCTTTCTGCGCTTCGACCAGGGCGAGGCGATGGCATGGCTCCACGCGCGCGGCGACATATTGTCCGACGAGGTCGAGGAAGGCGGGCACCGGTTGACGGTGCGGCTCGACCCCGCCGATCGGGCGCGGTTCGAGCGGTTGTGGCCTTCCAGCCAGGGCTGATCTAGCCCCGCTCGGCCTTCTTCACCGCGACCCAATGCGCTTCCTGCGCGTCCAGCGGCAGGCCGGCCAGGCTGCCGCCGGCGCGGGTCTCCATGGCGGCAAAGCGCCGCGCGAATTTGGCGTTGGCTTCGCGCAGCGCGTCTTCGGCATCGACGCCGAGCTTGCGCGCATAGTTGACGACCGCGAAGAGCAGGTCGCCGATCTCCTCGTGCCGCGCGGCGTCACCGTCGGCTTCGGCGACTTCGGCGAGTTCCTCGGCGATCTTGTCGCGCGGGCCGTCGGCATCGGGCCAGTCGAAACCAACGCGCGCGGCGCGGCCCTGCAACTTCTGCGCGCGCAGCAGCGCCGGCAGCGACAGCGCCACGCCGGCGAGCGCGCCTTGCGGGCCGTCGGCGGCGCGCTCGGCCGCCTTGATCGCTTCCCATTGCTGACGAACGTCCGCCGTCGTGACGTCACCGAAGATATGCGGATGGCGCCGTTCCATCTTGGCGGAAATCGCGTTCGCGACATCGTCGAAGCCGAACAGGCCACGGTCGGCGGCGATCTGGGCGTGGAAGACGACCTGGAGCAACAAGTCGCCGAGCTCGTCGCAGATCGCGGCGGAATCGCCGCCGGCGATCGCGTCGGCGACCTCATAGGCTTCCTCGATCGTGTACGGTGCGATCGTTTCGAAATCCTGCGCGAGATCCCATTCGCAGCCGCCATCGGGATTGCGCAATTGCCGCATGATCGCGAGCAACCGGTCGATAGGGGGATTGGGGGGACTGGCCGCGTCGCTCGACATCATTTTATCCGATAATATATATTATGTTAAATTATCATACAGCCGGACAGGAAAACCCCTCTCGGCGCCCTCATCCCGCCGCGAGCTGATAAGTCCGGATCGCGATGAACACGAGCCCGAAGATCGCCAGCCAGGCGAGTCCCATCTTGAGCCAGTCGGCCAATTTGAGCTGGCGCGCGACGAGCGCGCTGACCACCAGCGTGAACGCCATCGCGAACCACAGCATGTCGGCGCCCGATTCCATCGTCATAGCTGCACCTCCAACCCGTCATAGCCCGGCTCGACGCCCCGCGGCAATTCGTCGGCAAGGTCGTCATAATCCATCGTATTGTCCATATGGGTGATGATCGCGCGCGGATGGCCGACCTTGGCGAGGCCTTCAAGGCTCATCGCGAGATGCGGATGCGTCGGATGCGGATAGCGGCGCAGCGCGTCGATCACGAACAGGTCTACACCCTGAAAGAAGTCGACCATCTCATCCGTAAAGCGCGAAAAATCCGTGGCATATCCGATCTTGTGGGCACCATCACTGAAGATCAGCCCGCTCGCCTTGATCGGACCGTGCGGCATTTCGAGCGCCGACACCTCGATCGGGCCGATCGACTGATGGTCGAGAAGCTCGATCGGGTCGACCGACGCAGGATAGCCCGCATTGCCGGCGAAAGCGTAGGTGAAGCGCCATTTCAATATGTCGAGCACATGGTCGCGCGCATAGGCGGGCACCGCCGAGCCGCGCAGGTGCATGATTTGACGGAGATCGTCGAGCCCGTGGGTGTGGTCGGCGTGCTCGTGGGTCCAGATCACCGCGTCGACCTCGCCCACGCCCGCGTCGAGCAGTTGCATCCGCATGTCGGGGCTGGTGTCGACGAGCAGGCGGAAGCCGCCGAGCGAGACCATGATCGAGGCGCGGCTGCGCAGGTTGCGCGGGTTGTCGGGGTCGCACTGGCCCCAGTCGTTGCCGATCCGCGGCACCCCCGACGAGGTGCCGCAACCGAGAATGCGCAGCTTCATGCCCGATGCGACGTCATGGCTGCGCCTTGTTGAAAAGACGGTAGAAATTGGCGCTGGTCGCCGCCGCCAGCGCGTTCGGCTCCTCGCCGCGCAACTGCGCAAGATAGGCCAGCGTGTCGGCCACGAAGGCGGGTTCGCCGGGCTTGCCGCGGTGCGGAACAGGGGCGAGGAAGGGGGAGTCGGTTTCGACGAGCAGCCGGTCCTGCGGCAGCCACCGCGCGGTCGCCTGCAGATCGGCGGCGTTCTTGAAGGTCACGATCCCCGAAATCGAGATATAAAGCCCGAGATCGAGCGCCTTCCGCGCGAAATCATCGCTCGCGGTGAAGCAGTGGATGACGCCGGGATAGGGCGCCCTGCCCATCTCCTCGCCGAGCAGCGCGAGCGTGTCGGCCTCGGCATCGCGGGTGTGGACGATGATCGGCAGCCCG
Source organism: Sphingopyxis sp. GW247-27LB (assembly GCF_002277025.1). Lineage (GTDB taxonomy): Bacteria > Pseudomonadota > Alphaproteobacteria > Sphingomonadales > Sphingomonadaceae > Sphingopyxis. The sequence continues at coordinate 9,736 of NZ_NIWD01000016.1, read as the reverse complement.
GTCTGCTGCGAGGCATGGATGTGGCGGCGGAAGCTTTCCTGCTGCCGCGTCCGGTCGCTCTTGTCGTAATAATAATCGAGCCCGGTCTCGCCGATGCCGATCACGCGCGGGTGCGCGGCGCGCTCCACCAGCTTGGCGGTATCGACGTCGGGGTGCTGATCGGCGTCGTGCGGATGGATGCCGACGCTCGCCCAGACATCGTCGTTCGTTTCGGCGGCGGCGAGCACCTCGTCCCACTCGCTCTCGCGCGTCGCGATGTTGAGCATCGCGGTCACGCCGCGCGCGCGCGCGCGATTCAGCACCTCGCTCTGCTGTTCGGCGAGCCCCTTGTAATTGAGGTGGCAGTGCGAATCGACGAGCATCAGGCGGCCGCCTCCTCCCCTTCTCCCCCATCTTCGTCGGCGGGCAGATCGAGCCGGGGGAAGATCGGGACCGGCTGGCCAACCACGAAGCCGCTCGCGGCGAGCTTCGCGAACCAGCCCGTATCGGCGAGCGCCGCGAAATCGCGCGCGTCGGCGGCGATGCCCATCTGATCGAGCAACGCGTCGGCGGCCGCCGGGACTACGGGACGGATCGCGATCGCGAGCGCGCGCACCGCCTGGAACAGCGTCATCAGCACCGCGCGCATCCGCTCGGGATCGGTCTTGCGCAGCGCCCAGGGCGCGGTCGCGTCGACATATTGGTTGCAGGCGAAGACCGCGCGGATCCAGTCCTCGATCCCGACCGAGAAAGCGAGCTGCTCGAACTCGCGCGGCAGGCGCGTCCGCGCCATGTCGAGCAGGTCGGCGAGCAGCGCCTCATCCTCGGGCGCCGCCTGATAATCTGCGGACAGATTGCCGCTCAAATTCTTGAAAATCATCGACAAGCTGCGCTGCGCGAGATTGCCGAAGCTGTTCGCGAGGTCGGCATTGGCGGTGCGCACGATCGCTTCGGCCGAATAGCTGCCGTCCTGGCCGAAGCTGACCTCGCGGAGCAGATAATAGCGCAGCGCGTCGACCCCGAACCGCTCGGCGAGGTCCATCGGATCGACGACATTGCCGAGCGATTTCGACATCTTCTCGCCGCGGTTGAGGAGGAAGCCGTGACCGAACACCTGTTTCGGCAGCGGCAGGCCGGCGCTCATCAGGAAGGCCGGCCAGTAAACCGTATGAAAACGCACGATATCCTTGCCGATCATGTGAATGTCGGCGGGCCAGAAGCGCGCGAAGTCGCTGCCGGCATCGGGGTAGCCGAGCCCCGAGAGGTAGGTGGTGAGCGCATCGACCCAGACATACATCACATGCCCCGGCGAATCCGGCACCGGCACGCCCCAGTCGAAGCTGGTGCGCGAGACGCTGAGATCCTTGAGACCACCCTCGACGAAGCGCAGCACCTCGTTGCGGCGGCTTTCGGGGCGGATGAAATCGGGATTGTCGCGATAGAGCGCGAGCAGCCGGTCCTGATAGGCCGAAAGGCGGAAGAACCAGCTTTCCTCGACCGTCCATTCGACCGGGGTATTCTGTGGCGACAGCTTGGCGCCCCCTTCCCCCTCGCTCAGTTCGCTTTCGTCGTAGAAAGCCTCGTCGCGAACCGAATACCAGCCTTCATAGCGGTCGAGATAGAGATCGTCGTTCGCCGCCATCGCGCGCCAGATCGCCTGCGACGCCGCGTGATGCGCGGGGTCCGACGTGCGCATGAAGTTGTCATAGCTGATATTCAGCTTGGCGTACATCGCACGGAAATATCCCGACATTTCATCGGCGAGATCGATCGTCGCACGGCCCTGGTCGCGCGCGGTCTGATACATTTTCAGCCCATGCTCGTCGGTGCCGGTGACCAACCGGACGTCGCGGCCGCGCGCGCGCTGGAACCGCGCCATGACGTCGGTCGCGATCGCCTCATAAGCGTGGCCGATGTGCGGGCGACCGTTGGGATAGCTGATCGCGGTGGTGATGTAGAAGGGAGTCTGGGTTTCGGACATGCGCGCGCCTTAGCGGGTGCGAGGCACGAGGGGAAGTATCCCTCGTCCCCGCCTTTGCTGGGGTGTTATCGGGCGGCACCCTCGCGTGGTGCCAGTTCCGCCAGGCAGTTGCCGATCTCGAAGCCGACCATCGCGCCGTCGTAGGAACCGCGGATCGCGTCGCGCACCGTGCGTTGCACGCGATCCCACTGCGCGAGCACCGGCGCGATCTCGGCGACCGGGCGTTCGCGCGCGAGGCGGGTGAGCAGGCCGGGCACGATATCGATGACGAGTTCGAGCCGCTCGCGGTTGCTCGTCCCGCCGACCTCGCGCGCGAGCGCTTCGCGCAGGCGGTTGCCGGGATCGCCCGAGGTCGCAATCGCGAGCAATTTCCTCTCCATCGCCGCGACGTCGCTGTCGATCAGCGCGAGCGCCTTGCCCGGCACGCCGCCCGACGCGCCCGCGATCGCCCGCACCTCGGCCGCATCGAGCATTGGGCGCATCTCGTGCAGCCAGGACGCCATGACGTCACGCTCAACGGGTTGAAAACGCAGCGTTCTGCACCGCGACCGGATCGTCGGCAGCAGGCGTCCGGGCGAATGGCTGACAAGCAGGAAGAGCGTTTTGGCGGGCGGTTCCTCGAGCGTCTTGAGGAGCGCGTTGGCACCGTCGGTCTCGAGATCGTCGACCGCGTCGACGATGATCACCCGCCAGTCGCCGAGCGACAGCGACAGGTGGAGGCGGCGGATCATCTGACGCACCTGGTCGATCGTGATGTTGCGCGCGAGCTCCTTGCTCTTGTCCTTCGGCTGCCGCGCGAGGGTGAGGATCTCGGGATGATTGCCGGCATCGACGAGGCGGCCCGCGGCGGCATCGCCCGGATCGTCGAAGGGTAGCGGCTGACCGCCCCCGCCGCCATCGTGCGTGACGAGAAAGCGCGCGGCGCGCGCGGCGAAAGCGGCCTTTCCCATCCCCTGCGGCCCGGCGAGCAGCCAGGCGTGGTGGAGGCGCCCCGCCGCCCAGGCTTCGACGAAGGCGCTCTCGGCATCGCGGTGGCCGATCATGGCAGCCAGTCCGCGAGGTCGGCAAGGATCGCCGCGGTGACGGCCTCCGCGGGGCCATCGGCGTCGATCATGCGCCAGCGTTCGGGTTCGGCCGCCGCCATCTCGGCGAAACGCGCGGCGAGGCGCGCCTGATAGTCGGCGGGTTTGCTGCCCATGCGGTCGGCGCCCGCGGCGTCGCGCACCGACAGGCGGCGCGCGGCCTCGCCGGCGCTCACGCCAAGCAGAAAAGTGCGGTCGGGGAGCAACCCTTCGGATCCGACGCCATGGAGCGCGAGGATATCGGCGTCGGTCAGGCCGCCGCCGCCCCCCTGATAGGCGCGGCTCGAATCGACGAAACGGTCGCAGATGACCCAGGCGCCGCGCGCGATCGCGGGGCGGATCGTGCGCGCGACATGGTCGGCGCGCGCGGCGGCGAAAAGCAGCGCCTCGGCACGCGCGTCCCAGCGGTCTTCGGCGCCTTCCATCAGCAGCGCGCGGATCGCTTCGGCGCCCGCGCTGCCGCCGGGTTCGCGCGTCGCGACGACCTCGATCCCGCGCGCGCCGAGTGCGGCGGCGAGCGCGCGGAGCTGGGTCGACTTGCCGCCCCCTTCCCCGCCCTCGAGCGTGATGAAGCGCCCGTTCACCAGCCGGCCAGCCGGTAGAGGCCGGTGCGTGCGCGATCGAACCAGCCGCCCTTCCCCACATCGTTCGCGGCGAACAGCGGCGTAACCTGCGGCGGCAGGCCGTCGGGGGCGACGACGAGCTCGGCGATCCGGCTGCCGCGCGCGACCGGCGCGGCGAGCGGTGCCCGCGCGCGCATCGTCGCGCGAAAGCCGCCCGCAAAGCCCTTGGGGACGGTCATCCGTACCGGAATCGCTGCTTCGGCGGCGACGCTGGGCTGGGCGCCCTGCCCGACATCGAGTCGCCCGACCTTGCCGCCCGCGGGAACGATCTCGCGGCCTTCCCACGCTTCGAATCCCCAAGTCATCAGCCGCTCGGCCTCGTCGCGCCGCGCCTTTTCGCTCTTCATCCCCGCGACGACCATGATCAGCCGCCGTCCGCCGCGCTTCGCCGAGCCGAGAAAGCAATAGCCGGCTTCCGCCGTGTGCCCGGTCTTGAGCCCGTCGGCGCCGTCGAAGCGCCCGAGGATCGGGTTGCGGTTCGGCTGGACGATCGGCGTGCCGTCGGGCGCCTTGCCGTGCTGGAGCTTCGGAATCGAGAAATAGCGGGCATAGCCACCCGGGTGGTCGCGGATCAGCCGGTCGGCGAGCGTGATGAGGTCGGCGGCGCTGACCTTGGTCACGCCGCCGTCGGGCCAGCCGTTGGGGGTCCCGAACCGGCTGGACGTCATGCCAAGTGTGGCCGCCATATCGTTCATTCGGCGGACGAAAGCCTCTTCGCTGCCGTCGACACCGACCGCGAGCGCGGCGGCGGCATCATTGCCCGACACGGTGATCAGCCCCTTGAGCAGTTCGTCGACCGACACCGTCTCGCCCGCGCGCAGGAACATCGTCGAGCCGCCGTTGCTGCCGTTCCACTTCTTCCACGTCGCCTCGCTGACCGTGAAGCGCTTGTCGCGCGACAATTTGCCGCTGTCGATCAGGTCGAGCACGACATAGGCGGTCATCACCTTCGCCATCGAGGCGGGTGCGAAGCGCTTGTCGGCGCCGCGCTCGAAGAGGATCGCCCCCGAATCGAGATCCTTGAGCATCACGATCGGCGCCTGCGTGGTGTAGAGCGGGCGGCTCGCCGGCGCATGCGTGGGGGCGGCACCCGCGGGCGCGGCGGACGGCGCGACAGCAAGCGCCAGCGCGGCCAGCACGAGCCCCGCTCCGCTTCGCTCGAGGATGGTCCGACGCCGCATGCGAGGCCGTCAGCGGTCGCGCGTGATCACGGCGTCGCGGAATCCCTTCGCATGGGCCTTGCCGAGCGCGGCCTTCGCGTCGGCCTCGCTCGCGAAGGGGCCCATGCGGACGCGCCAGAGATTGCCCGCCTTGCCGACGCTGCCGCCGACCACCTTCGCGGTGGCATTGGCGCGAGCTTCGGTGCTGAAGGTCGCGACCTGGACTGCATAGCTGCCCGAAGTCGCGGCGGGCGCGGGTTTGGGCGGAGCCGATGCGGTGGGCGGCGCCTTGCCGCCCGGGCCTTCGACGATGAACCGGTCGTCGCCGGGCTTGGTGCGTGGGGGCGGCGCAGCGGGCGCCGCCGGCTTCGCGACTCCGGCAGCGATCGCGGCGGGCGACGGCTTGCCGGTCAGCTTGCTGCGCAGGATGGCGAGCAGCGAGTCGGGCGTCGGGATTCGCGCGGGAACCGCCTTGCCGGCGCGAAGCTGCGCGCGCTCGGCCGCGGGCGGGCTGGTGCGCCGCACGCGCACGCCGGCGACGCCGGGCTTGAGGCCGAGTTGCTCGGCCGCACCACGCGACAGGTCGATCAGCCGGTCGTTCGCCATTGGCCCGCGGTCGTTGACGCGGACAAGGATCGTGCGTCCAGTGTCGAGCGCGGTGACCTCGACATAGCTCGGCAGCGGCAGCGTCTTGTGCGCGGCGCTGATTGCCGCGGGGTCGAAGGTCTCGCCGTTGGCGGTCGGCTTGCCGGCGAGTTCGTCGCCGTACCAGCTCGCATAGCCGACCTCGTCATAATCGGCGATGTCGGCAGGGGTATAGGTGACGCCGTCGACGGCGTAGGGCGCTCCGATCTTGACCGGACGGTCGGGGACGAGCGTCTCCGCCGGCGCGGGCGCAGGCCCCGCGACGGGGCCGCCCTCGCGCTTGCCATCGAAACTTCCACAACCCGCGAGCATCAACGCCGCTCCGGCCAGTACCCCGCCCCTAACGATCGATCTCATCCGCCAGCAACCCCACAGAAAGCGCGTAAAAGTTGGAACAATTATAGTCGAGTATCGCACGATAATTGCCCGTCAGCAAATAGGCGGTCTTTCCCGGGCCATCGGGTTCGAGCAGGGTGGCCTGGATTTGCCCGTCGGGCCAGCGCCCGTCGATCGGCTGGAATCCGTCGGCGCGCCACTCGGCCAGGCTGCGCCAGCGGCTGTAGCGCGCGAAGACGCGCGGGCAGCGCGTCGGCTGAAGACGGGTCGCGAAGCGGTTGCGATCGAAGCTCGCGGGAACGCGCACCGCGACCCCCCACGGCTGCCCCGCGCGCCAGCCGGCGCGGCGGAGGTAGGAGCCGATCGATTCGATCGCGTCGGCCTCGCTCGACCAGATGCGCGCGACCCCGTCGCCGTCGCCGTCCTCGGCCACAGCCAAATAAACCGAGGGCAGGAACTGCGGATAGCCGAAAGCCCCCGCCCAGCTTCCCTTCAGCACCTCGCGCGGCACGCCCTTCTGCACCATTTCGAGCGTCGCGAGGAATTCAGGCTCGAACAGGCTGCGGCGGCGCCCCTCATAGGCGAGCGTCGCCAGCGCCTCGGGCAGGTCGAAATTGCCGGTGACCGCGCCATAGGCGGTCTCGTGGCCGAAGATCGCGATCATGATGCTGGTCGGCACTCCGGTGCGCTGCTCGATGCGCGACAGCAGCGGCAACAGCCGGTCGTGGACACGCCGCCCGCCGCCTATCCGCGCGGCATCGACATGCTTCGCCTTGTAGGGCGCGAAGGCCGGGATCGGCGTATTGGGGCTTGGCGGCGCGCCGAGATTGTCGCGGTCGAGCGCGACGACGCGCGCATTGTAGCGCAGCCCCGCGGTCACCCGGTCGAAGGTCGCGCGTGACACGCCGCGCGCCTCTGCCTTGGGCCACAGTGACTGGACATAGGCGTCGAAGCCGGTGCCGCCGCTATCCTGGGCATGGAGCGGCGCCGAAGCAGTGAGCGTCCACGCCGAGAGCACGACCCCCGCGAAATGAAAAAGTCGCCCGATTCTGAAACTCTTGCTGCGCATCATGTCCCACCCATAGAGCCTCTTGCCGTCGGGCTCCAAGCAAAGAGTGACACAGGTGGCCGCAGCTTGGCCATCCCGGCTGTCGATAGCCCGAGTCAATTGCGCGCCGGACGGAGGCTGTCCGCTTTGGACTTGCCGCCGCGCGGGCGAACGCTATGGCGGCAGGCGTAGGACAGGTGGCCGAGTGGTTTAAGGCAGCGGTCTTGAAAACCGCCGTGGGTGCAAGCTCACCGTGGGTTCGAATCCCACCCTGTCCGCCGGTCTGTCGGGGCAGTTGGCTTGGCGGCCGCTTTGGGGTGGATTTGAGCCATTCCCCTCCCTTTTAGGGAGGGGTTAGGGGTGGGTGCGCGAGCGGAGCGAGCCTACGAAAGAACGCCGCCTTCGGCGGCTACCCMCCCCCAGCCCCTCCCTAAAAGGGAGGGGAGAAGATATGACCGCAACCGGTCGTTAACCGCCGCACCCCTCCCCTACCCGTGCGGGCGGATCAGATATTTTTCGCCGGTTCGCTTCGCATTGTAGCCGGCGATCGTATCGAGCGCGAGCGCGTCGGTCAGCGAGATTTCGTGGCTGTAGTGGCTCTTGAAGGTGGTGGTGAGCTCGTCGACCACGCGCTGGCGCAGCCGCATGTTCACCTCCATCCCCGCTTTCTGGAGGAAGGGGGTCAAGAGGAAGCCCGACAGCGACCAGGTCAGCCCGAAGCTGCGGTTGAGGATGGTGGGGCCAAGGTCGAGCGCGCCATAGATATAGACCTGCTTGAACGTGTCCGAGCCGTAGCGGCTGTAGGTCGTCATCCGCTTGACCGCGGCGACCTCCATGCAGGCGAGAATCTGCCCGGCCAGCTTGCCCCCGCCGATCGCGTCGAAACCGCAGGTCGCGCCGGTCTCGGTCAGCGCGGCGGTGAGCTTGTCCATGAAGTCATCGTCGCTGCTGTTGACGATGTGCGTCGCACCGATGTCCTTCAGCAACGCGACCTGCGCCTCGCTGCGCACGATGTTGACGAGCGGAATGCCGTCCTTCGCGCAGATCTTGACCAGCATCTGGCCGAGGTTCGACGCCGCCGCGGTGTGGACCAGCGCGCTGTGCCCCTCCATCCGCATCGTTTCGGTGAAGGCCAGGCTGGTGAGCGGATTGACGAAGCAGGAGGCGCCGTCGCGTGGGTCGGTGCCGTCGGGCAGTAGCATGCACATCTGCGCGGGCAGACAGCGATATTCGGCGTAGATCTCGCCGCCGATCAGCGCGACCGTCTTGCCGAGCAGCGCCTGCGCCTCGGGCGACGACCCCGCCTTGACGACGAGGCCGCAGCCTTCGTTGCCGATCGGCAGCGCGTCGCCGATCCGCCCGCCCATCGCGCGCATGCCGGGCGCGGGAATGTCGGCGGTGACGACCGGCAGCCCGTCGCGGGTCGAGGCGCGTGCGGTCGACATGTCCGCCGCGCCCAGCAGCAGCCCGAGGTCGGAGGGGTTGATCGGGGTCGCCAGCACCTTCACCAGCACCTCGTGCGGCGCGGGTTCGGGCATCGGCCGCCGTTCGAGGAAGACCTCCAGCTCGCCCTCGGGCTTCACCAGCGTGAGCATGACGAGGTTGGTATCAGGCAGGTCGGTCATCGCGCGTCTCCCATGCGTTCGGTTTCTCGATGCAACGGGTTACGGCGCGGCGGGCGTGCTGGCAATGGGTGTCCGGTCAGGCCGGCGAATATTCGGCGGCGAGCCGCAACACATCGGCCGCCAGCTCCTTGCGGCAGATCAGAAGGTCGGGAAGATAGGTATCGGCATTGTTGTAGCGAAGCGGTGATCCGTCGGCGCGGCTGACGTGCAGCCCCGCGGCCGCCGCGACCGCGACGGGCGCGCAATTGTCCCATTCATACTGGCCGCCGGTGTGGAGGTAGATATCGGCCTCGCCGCGCACGACCGCCATCGCCTTCGCCCCTGCCGAGCCCATGGGCAGGAGTTCGGCGCCGAGCGCTTCGGCGACATGCACCGCCTCGGCCGCGGGCCGGGTGCGGCTGACGAGCATCCTGGGCGGCGTGTTCGCCGGGCGGAGCGGCAAAGGCGCGCCCGACGTCAGCGTGACCCCCAGCCCCGGCAGCGCAACCGCGCCAACCGCCGCGACGCCGTCGACCGCGAGCGCGACGTGGACCGCCCAGTCGCTGCGTCCCTCGCCATATTCGCGGGTGCCATCGAGCGGATCGACGATCCATACGCGCGATTGCGACAGCCGCGCGTCATGATCCTTCTCTTCCTCCGACAGCAGCCCGTCACCGGGCCGCGCGGCGCGCAGTTCGTGGCACAGCATCGCGTTCGCGGCGGTGTCGCCGGCCTGGCCCAGCGCCTTGCCCTGCAAATCGCCGGCGCGGCGCAGGTCGAGCAATATGTCGCCCGCCGCTGCCGCGAGGCGTGCGGCCAGTTGGTCGTCGCTTTCAGACATGCTCGGCCATCAATCCTTCTTCGCCGTCGACTGCGTCTTCGCCCGGCCCCCGCTTGTCCATCCCCCAGCCGACGCGCGCCCAGGCGCGTTCGTGGAGGTAGTAGAGCAGCATCTTGGTGAGCACCTCGGTGCTCGCGATCGCGCCCGCGGCCTTGACGCTCGCGGTGAAGAAATAGCTCAGCAGAAAGGTGTCGATGCTGCCGAGCGCGCGCCAACTCATCGCCTTGAGCAGCGACCGGCTGTGCGCCTCCCTCCCCCGAAACAGCAGCATCGCCGCCGCTACCCCAACAGCCGATTGACGATGAGGTCGGCAGCCTGTTGGGGTGTCATGTTGGTGGTATGGATGTGGATTTCGGGTTTTTGGGGTGTTTCGTAGGGACTATCGATGCCGGTGAAGTTTTTGAGCTGGCCGGCGCGGGCCTTTTTGTAGAGCCCCT
>NZ_NIWD01000003.1:114412-160713 GCF_002277025.1 Sphingopyxis sp. GW247-27LB | reverse complement strand
CGCTGGGATATCGACCACCGGCGCCGGAGGCCGTTCCATCGCCAGTGTCGCCCGCCGGTTCCGCTTCGCTCCACCTGCGGCCAACACTGGCGATGGACGCGTCAATGCACTAACAATCCCAGCGGACCACTCGGTGGGGGCCGGTCACTTGCTTGCTTCTATCTCAGCTGATAACTTCGAAGGCTGTGCCGTATCCCACGTCGGCGGGGATAGTGAGGATGTTCTTGCCGTCTCGCTGGATGACTTCTGGAAGGACCGGCACGATTTCGCGAGCCTTGGCCCGCGCGACGCAATCGTCTGCGCTCGCAGCTTCGGCTAGCAGTTGCAGGTTCAATCGCGTGGGAAAGATGATCGTTCGTTCACCGCTGACACCCAGTTTCAGGGCTTTGCTTGGCGAAAGCCATTCCGCATCAACGGTTTCATATCCATCACATGCTGCGATCTGGCGCTCTGGGGCGCGAACGACGAAGAAATGAGTGTCGAAGCGCTTTTGCATAAAGCTGGGCGTGATCCACCGCGCGAACTCGCTCAGGCGATCAAGGCGCAGTTGCACATCGGCCTCGCGCACAATGTCGAAAAATTCGCGCTCGCCTCGCTCGACGGCTTTGCGGCTTTCAAGATCGCAAATATCCTCGAACTCGCTACCGTCGCGATGATCGGCCAGCAGGATGCCTGCTTCCTCAAAGGCTTCACGAATCGCGGCAATCCGAAGGGTGCGCTGCGTAGGATCTAGCGTTTTCCAGCCCCTGCAATAATCGGCCCATTCAGGCGCTTCATCGGCAGCAGAAGGCTTTCCACCGGGAAAGACCAGCGCGCCGGATGCAAAATCGATCTGGTGATGCCGCTTGACCATCAGCACCTGGAACTCCGGCTCGTCGCGAAGCAACAGCATGGTGGCTGCGGGGACCGGATCGACTGGCTTCTGCAGTGTCATCATAAACTCCAGTTCTCAGTTGGCCTGATATTGGACGCTGGCCCGTTCAAGCTGAGCAACGATCTTATCGCCATTTGCGCAGAAGAACCAACCCGGCAAGAGCCACTGCAACACTTGCAAGCACCCAGGATTGATTCGCAAGCAGCGCCGCGGAGACGATAAGTGCGGCCGCCACAGGACCTTTGACAGGCTGGCTCGCGCGGCGAATGGCTGCGAGCTTCTCAAAACTTGCCGGATCAATCTGGACAGGCACATGCCCGGACTTGGCTATAGCGGCGGCGTTATCGAGAAGGTCAGGCATGATCGCCGCTAGGGCGAGGAGTTGTCGGCGAACTTTTTTTAAATTGGCGCGATTCCTGCCAAGGGAGAATCTTTCTGCGAACAGCTCCAACATGATGGGGCGTGTTTCCTCCCCGATATTATAGTCAGGCGCAAAGGAACGCGCAAACCCTTCCGCCGTGAGCAATGTTCGAAGAAGGATCGCCAGATCAGGCGGAAGTGCGAGCTGATAGTCTCGCAGGAGATCGAACACGCGGCTGAAAATATGCGAGAACTCAATCCCCGAAAGGACCGTTCCCCTGAACTCACCGATCAGCTGGTCCAAATTCTGGGTGAGCCCATCACGGTCAACTTTCGGATCTCCAGCCCATTCGAGCAACACGTTCGCGACGTCTGCTGTGTCTTCGTCGGCTATAGCCATGACAAGTCGTACCAGTTCCTCGCGCCTCGCCTTTGTGAGAGTGCCGACCGATCCGAAGTCGATAAAGCCCACATCCTGTTCCCCGATAAGGAAAACATTGCCTGGATGCGGATCGCCATGAAATTCGCCATTCAGAATGATCATGCGCAGGACTGCATTCGCATATTGTCTCGCGAACGCCGCCACGCGTGGGTCGGTCGATTCGGCCTCGATCGCAGACGCGGGCGTTCCATACAGCCGCTCCTGGACGTTGACCCGTATCCCCGTCAGTTCCCAATGAATTGTTGGAGTCTTGATCCCAAGCGTATCAAGATAGCCACCGATACGCTCGCATGCACGAGCTTCTGCTGCCAGATCCATTTCCCAGGCAAGATTTCTGCCAAAGGTTCGCAGGAACTCTACGGGGCGATAGCGGGCGATTTCAGGGGATCGATCCTCGGCAACGGCGGCGAGGCGCGTCAGGAGCCGCACATCGGCCTCCATTCGCGCAGCAGTGCCCGGACGCCGCACCTTTATGATAACGTCGGCGCCGTCGAGCAGCGAAGCAGAGTAGGTCTGCGCTACCGAAGCCGAAGCCAGTGGTTGTTCATCGAATTGGGTGAATTCCCCTCGCCAGTCAGCTCCCCAGCTTGCGGCAAGGATGGGCTCGATTTCTTCGAATGGCACCGGAGAAACCTGATCGTGGAGCGTCGCGAAGGCAGCAATCCAGGACCTGGAAAACAGATCGCTGCGCGTCGCCAGCAGCTGTCCAAGCTTTATTCCGACCGGACCAATGTCGCGCAGGAGTGCGACGACCGCCGCCGGCCGCAATTCACCTGGATCGATTGACTTGGCCGGATGCGGAATGACTCCGAGAGCGCCCGCCAGGCTTTTGGCGCCGTGCCGGACAAGAATCTGTCCTATCTCGGCGGCGCGTGCGATGTCTCCTATCGGTTTATCTCGGAACCCAGGCATATGTCCTATTCCGCATCGGTCCGGCTCTGATCGAGATTCGACGCAATCCGCACAAGAATGTCCAGCAACGTCCGTTTTTCGTCGCGCGTGGCGTTCCGCCATAGGACCCTATGCAGCCCGTCCGCGGATTCTCTCAGTTGGGGCAACAACCTGTCGAGCTCGCGGGTCAGGATGAGCTGCCATGCCCGGCCGTCCGTTTTGGCTCGTCGCCTTTCCATCAATCCTTTCCCACAAAGGCCAGCGACGGCTTGACCGATCGTGGCGGATTCCAACTCTAGTCGCTTGGCAATTCCGGCCTGCGTCAACGATGGTTCGCGGAGAAGTTGTCCGATGATGCGCCACTGCGTCTGATTGAGGCCAATCTTGGCAATCCGTGCGTCATAAGCGCGCCTCGCCCCCCGACTAATCTCGTCCATCAAATATAGCATACGGTCGTCGTCGGTGAGGGCGCCTTCGCGAAGCCGTGGCGGCATTGTGTCGAGATTTGCGTTCATACCGCTGCCTAGTCCGTTTCGTGGGAATGCCAAAACGCAAATTACTAAACGATTTTACTAACCGGATGGAACGGTCTACGCCACGCCATGAAGCGACTTAGCACATGTCCAAAATCCTTCGAAAGAGGCAGATGACCGACGAACCAAATGAGCGGGAACAGGATCGCGCGCCCGCATCCAGCCTGAAATCGCAACCCAAATTTCGCCTCATCCTCATCATAGCCATCACTGCTGCGCTGATTGCAGGTGGTTGGTGGTATTACAGGCATGTCACCTATGGGCAGTACATGCAGTCGACCGACAACGCCTATGTCGCGGCCGACAGCGTTGTGGTTTCATCAAAAGTGGCCGGATACGTGGACGCGGTGCTCGTCTCTGAGAACGGGCGGGTCAGTCCCGGCGAGGCGCTCGTGCAACTGGATGTGCGAGATTATAGAGCCCAGGCGCAACAGGCGCGTGCGCAAATTGCGGCGACGCTGGCCGGCGCCGACACAATCCGCTCGCAAGTAACCGAACAGGACTCAGCGATTCGGCAGGCGCGGGCCCAACTCGCCGCCAAGCGCGCGGCGCTCGACCTCGCCAATGAGCAGGTAGCGAGGTATCGCCCCCTTGCCGCGACCGGTGCGGAGCCGCGAGAAAAGCTTCAACAATATGAGACACAGGCGCAGCAAGCGCACGCCGACTTTGTTGCTGCCCAGGCAGCAGTCTCTGCTGCCAACGGTCGGAGGGCCACCTTGTTCAAACAGATCGACCAGACCGAAGCCCAAGCTGACGCGGCCCGCGCGCAGCTGGAAGCGGCCGACCTAGATGTCACATCGACTCTGCTGCGAGCCAGCAAGGGAGGTCGCGTTGGCGATCTAACAGTAAGGGTCGGCCAATTCGTTCAGCCCGGTCAGCGATTGATGACGGTGGTTCCGGTAAACGAAATCTACGTCATCGCTAATTTCAAGGAGACGCAGGTCGGCCTTTTGCGGGCGGGGCAACCGGTCAGGCTCGAGGTCGATGCTCTTCCCGACTTTGAGATTGCTGGACGCGTTGAGAGCATCTCGCCCGGAACCGGAGCAGAATTTTCGATCCTGCCGCCCGAAAACGCCACAGGGAATTTCACCAAGATTGTTCAGCGGATAACGGTTCGTATCGCGATAATAGCCTCGCCCAAAGTGCGTCGTCTGCTCGTCCCGGGCATGTCGGTTGTGGCAGTTGTCGACACGCGAAACGCTGCCGGAGAGCTGAAAGAGATCTCGAGTACCGACAAATGACCGCCGAGTTGGCATCGAACAGCGCCTCTGGTACTCCGACTGCAGAAAGGCGGAATGCCGATATCACCGCGTGGATAGCGGTCGCAGCGGGTGCACTTGGCGCCATGCTCGCAACACTCGATATCTCTATCGTCAATTCCGCGCTTCCGGTGATCCAGGGCGAAATCGGAGCCAGCGGCACCGAGGGCACTTGGATTGCCACCGCATTTCTCGTTGCCGAAATTGTGGTAATTCCGCTTAGCGCCTGGCTTGAACGCCTTTTTGGACTGCGAAACCTGCTCATCATTGCGGTTTCCGCGTTCACCGGCTTCTCAATTCTTTGCGGTATGGCGACCGACCTCACGACCATGATCATCGGTCGCACGGGTCAGGGTTTCATGGGTGGTGCGCTGATACCAACTGCGATGACCATCGTGGCGAAAAGATTGCCGCCCCATCAACAGCCGATCGGCATGGCGCTGTTCGGCATGACAGTGATTCTGGGTCCGGTCATGGGGCCGCTGATCGGTGGCTGGCTGACCGAAAATTTGAGCTGGCACTATGCCTTCTTTGTCAATGTTCCAATCTGCGCCGTACTGCTGCTGCTGCTATTCGTCGGGCTTCCTCACGAAGAGCCGAAGTGGGAGTATCTGACCGATGCTGATTGGGCGGGCATTGCCGGCCTGATTCTGGGGTTGGGCGCTTTGACTGTGTTGCTTGAGGAGGGGCATCGCGAGGAATGGTTTGAATCCGCTCTTATTCGCTGGCTGGCACTCATTGCCGTTATCGGTTTCGCTTCACTCATATACGGGCAGCTGAACGCGTCGAAGCCCGTCCTGAAACTCCGCCTCCTTCTCAATCGCCAATTCGGAAGCGTTGCGGTGATGGCTCTCGCCCTGGGAATGGTCATGTATGGTTCGACCTACGTCATTCCCCAATTTCTTGCGATCATATCCGATTATAACGCTTTTCAAACCGGGCTCGTTATATTTTGGATGGGTATTCCGGCTTTTGTGCTTATGCCGATCCTGCCCTTCATGATCCGCAGACTCCACATTCGCATTGCCGTCGGTGTCGGAATGCTTCTGATGGCGGCCAGCTGTTTCGTCAGCATAAGCCTCACCGCGGAATCTGGGGGCGCCGTATTCATCGAAAGCCAGCTTATTCGGGGTGTTGGCATGATTCTGGCCATGATGTTCCTGAACCAGGCTACCGTAGCCTCGGTGGCAAAGACAGATGCTGGCGATGCCTCCGGTATTTTTAACGCCGCTCGAAATCTCGGAGGATCTTTCGCTTTGGCCGGACTGGCTTCGTTTCAGGACCAGCGGATCTGGCACCATAGCCGGCGCATGGAAGAGACGCTGAATGCCAACAGTGCTTCACTCCAGATTTATCTTGATGAACTCGCGAAAAGCTTCGGCGGGATGGAGGGTGCCATGTCGATGCTAGGCCGGACCATCCAGCGGGACGCGTTCGTAATGACCTACAATGATGTATTCTTGGTGATGGGCGTCCTGACCTTGATGACCGTTCCTTTGGTCATCTTTTTGAAGCCGCTTCCCAAGAATGTTTCCCTTTCGATGCACTGAGCCTGACATGATAAGAAAATCTGTAATATCGCTTCTCGCCTCGTTTCTGCTGGCCGGTTGTGTTGCGGGCCCAGACTACGCCGGGCCTCCAGAAGTATTCTCGGCGAACCGAAATGACGGCTTTGTCCGTGCCGGCGGTAACATCATCGATACCGAGCCCGAGCTGGCAGAGTGGTGGCTCCTTTTGAACGATCCGGAATTGACCAGGCTTATCGAGGCTGCGTTATCGGACAATCCTTCGCTTCAGGCTGCGCAAGCGCGGATTGCGCAGGCGCGGGCATCCGTGAGACAGGAGAAGGCCGGAAGATTTCCGACGCTTGGAACCCAGGCGACGGCTATTCAGGGCCGCTTGCCGGGCCTTGATATTCAGAACAGTGCCCCGCCTTCGGCGAGCGCGCCTGTTAGTCCGCAGGGACAGGCGGATGATAGCCTCAGTGTCTACAATCTCGGGCTCAACGCTAACTGGGAGCTGGATTTCGCAGGAGGAACGCAGCGACGGATCGAGGCCGGCAACGCTCAGGCCGCGGCAGCGGTTGCCAATGTGGAGGATGCCAAGGTCCAGCTGACCGCCGAAGTTGCCAATGCCTATGTCAACCTGCGCGAGGCCCAGTTTCGAGCCAAAGCGTACCGAACCGAGTGCGAGTTGCAGCAGCAAACCCTCTCGCTAACCTATCAACGGTATCAGCAAGGCGTGTTGCCCCTGTTCCCTCTCGGCAATGCAAATGCCGAGCTCGAGCTGCTCAAGTCTCAGCTCGCCGAGGCCGAAGCTGACACGGCGGTATTGCTCGATGCGCTTGCCATTCTAGCTGGACAGATCCCAGGGACAACGGACGAAGCGCTGAAACAGATCTTCGATGTTCCCCTCCCGCCGGAACAGGTCGCCGTGGGCGACCCCTCCAACCTTGTCGCACGTCGGCCCGACATCCGCGCGGCCGAACGCAGCCTGGCGGCAGCAACGGCTCGGATCGGTGTTGCGGAGGCTGCACGATTTCCGAAGCTGTCATTCATGGGAATCTTGGGACTTGGCGGAACGTCGCCAGACGATCTCTTTGATGTGAGCAATCCGTCAATTCTCGCCATTCCACAGTTGCAGTGGAACTTCCTCGATTTCGGAAGGGTCGATGCCTCGGTCGATCAGGCGAGCGCCGTCCGTGCCGAGGCAGTTGCCAACTATCGAAAGACGGTGCTTTCTGCACTTCAGGACGCCGAGCGCGCGTTGTCGCGCTTTAGCCAGCAGCGCTCTGCCCTGGTGGCGTTCGCGCAGATCAAGTCCCAGGCAGATGGCGCAGCCGATCTTGATCGACAACGATTTGCCGGCGGAGTGATCTCGCGCGCCGACCTAAATCGCACGCTTCGCAAACAGCAGCAGGCGGCAACCGACCTCGTCCGGGGAAAGGCGGCGCTCACGCTGTCATGGATCGCCCTGCAAAAATCACTCGGCCTGGGATGGCAAGTGCAAGCAAAGATTTAATGTCACCTACGAGTGTCGTTAATATGAACTCTAAGGTGCGATATCGGTTCAGAAAGAATCTCATAGGGATTTCAACTGACAATTTTATCTAACCTTAGCAAGAGTATCCTGTGCTTATTCAAACGATCTGTCGGCCGATTTGTGCGCAGCATACTCCTTGCAAGCGACCTGATATAACGCTACGGTGACGTTTACATAATGTCATTGAGGCAAGGCGCGATGTGTGGATCGGCATGGTTAAATGTGTGGGGTCAGTGGTCCCGCTTGCTGGCATGATCCGCTCGATGACGGGTTATGGGAGAGGGAGTTGCCACGGGCGATCCGCTCTCCCGACACCGGTTGGAGACTTGCTGCGATGAATGCGCGCACAGCACCGAACATCTTCGTTCGCGAAGGAGATGGCATTTCAACGTTGGTCGTTGAAGGTGACTGGACAACGATGTCGATCGCAGGCCTTTCCGGGCATGTTCTGAGTCCCTCGAACCTCTCCTTCTCAAGCGACTTCGGAAACCTGGGAAGGATAGACAGCGCAGGCGCGCTCGCCATCCTGACTCTCGCACCCAATGCGGCATTTACCGCAGACCTGCCCGCCAATCTTGCTGATCTGTTCGCGCTGGTGGGCTCGGCCATGGCCGACCGCGATGTCCCGCCAATCAAAACTCCCCCATTTCACGTGCGTCTTGGCCAAAAAGTTTATCGAGCTGTCCAGGAAATCGGCGCAAGCGCTCGATTTCTCGGCCAACTTGAGGTGGCGCTCATGAAATCTCTTGCACATCCCAAAAGGATGCGATTGATCGCACTGGCGTCGTCAATTCAGAAGGCCGGCTTCGATGCGCTGCCACTCATAGCGATCATGACATTCTTTATCGGCGCAGTGGTGGCTCTCATAGGAAGCGATCTGCTCAAGACATTGGGTGCATCGGAACTGGTCGTCGAACTGGTTGGCATATCCGTCCTCCGCGAGTTCGGCGTCCTCATTCCCGCGATACTACTTGCCGGTCGGTCCGCTTCCACTTTCGCGGCCCAGATCGGCGCAATGCGAATGAATCAAGAGACGCAGGCAATGAAGGTGATGGGCATCGACCTGTTCGACGCGCTGGTTGTGCCACGCGTATTGGCATTGCTTGTAATTATGCCCCTCCTGGCGATTGTTGCCATGCTGGCTGGTTTGGCCGGCGGGCTTGTCGTCAGCTGGGGCATACTCGACGTGAGCCCGACATATTTCGCCGAACGACTCTCAGCTGCGGTCGATATCCGACACTTCTGGGTTGGAATGGCAAAAGTACCGGTGCTGGCCATTGTGATTGCGCTTGCCGGATGTCGCCACGGCCTTTCGGTACGCGGAGATGTTGAGGATCTGGGCGGGCGGGTGACCGTCGCCGTTGTCCAAGCGCTATTCGCAATCATCCTTCTGGATGCCGCCTTTGCAATTCTCTTCAACGTGCTCGAAATATGATTTGCGATCCGGACATCGTTATTCGGGTGGAGAATCTTAAAACCCGATTTGGCGATCACATTATCCACCAGGATTTGAACCTAGAAGTCCATCGTGGCGAGATTCTTGGTGTCGTCGGAGGGTCCGGTAGTGGAAAATCCGTCCTGATGAACACCATTTTGGGCCTGATTGCGCCTAGCCATGGGACAATCGAAATCTTTCAGAAAAAAATTGGGAGTCGCTTTGATCGTACGGAAATTGATCACCGAATTGGCGTCATGTTTCAAAATGGCGCGCTTTTTTCTTCTCTTAGTGTGCAAGAAAATGTCGAGGCTCCTCTCATCGAACATACCCGTCTTAGAGAGCCGTGGCTCGAGGCCGTGGCTCTGATGAAAATCGGCCTTGTCGGACTCGATGCCGAGGTGGGCCGGCAAATGCCCGCTGAACTTTCAGGCGGAATGCGAAAACGTGTAAGCGTAGCGAGGGCCTTGGCGCTCGATCCAGAATTGCTGTTCCTTGACGAACCCACTTCGGGCCTCGACCCGATCGCCGCCGCCGAATTTGACCAGCTGATACGGACGCTGAGCGACACGCTGGGGCTTACTGTCGTGATGGTGACCCATGATCTCGACAGCCTGTATTCCATCAGCGACCGCGTGGCCGTGGTTGCGGATCAGAAAATTGTCGAGGTTTCGCCAATCGCGGAACTTGAGAGGTCTGACCATCCTTGGATCAGGGCGTTTTTGGGAGGGCGGGCGGAGCGCGCCAAGGAAAGGAACCGTTAATGGAACGCGACGCGAACTACGGTCTGATTGGGGGCCTGACGCTGGCTCTGCTAGCGGCGGCTTTCGGCTTCATCCTCTGGCTCGGTCAATCCCAATTCGCCCGTAATTTCGACGAGTATCGGATCATTTTCGATGGTCCCGTCCGCGGTCTTAGCGAGGGAGGCGAGGTGCAGTTCAACGGAATTCCGGTGGGAGAAATCACGCGTATTAGTCTTGATCCCAGAAATCCAAACAGGGTGCTTGCAGGGGTGCGCCTGCGCGAGGATACGCCTGTGCGCGTCGATTCTACCGCCGCGACGGAGTCGCAAGGCATAACCGGCGGAAGCTACATCCAGATCAGTGCGGGGACGCCCTCTAAGCCGTTGTTGAAGGAGGTTTCCAAGGAAACGCTCCCAGTGATTAAGGCGGAAAAAAGTTCGCTACAATCCCTGATGGATGGAGGTGGCGCATTGTTGGCGGACGCTTCGCAGGCCCTGGAAAGGGTCAACCGGACCTTGTCCGACGAGAATATCGAAAATGTTTCGGCTGCTATTGCGGATGTAAGAGCTACCACGGCGGAATTGCGATCTAGTCGCGGAATGTTCAGCAAGGCTGAACAAGCGTTTGCACGCCTGGACCGGGCGGCGGCCGATATCGAGGCCGCGGCCGCATCGGCGCGCACGGCGATCGATGGCGACGGTCGCAAGACGTTTGCCGATGTCTCGGCAGCTGCTCGAGATCTTCGAGAGGGGATCGCCGAGGCGAGGGTGGTCATTCACAGGCTTGATGACGCCGCGAGTGGATTGGCGGCGCCCGACGGCTCCGGGATTGCTGCAACTTTGAAATCGCTCGATAGCGCGGCGCAGGAAATCGAGCAGCTCGCCGGCCAGCTACGACGGACCCCTCGTGAAAGGAAGCTCCCCCAATGAAAACGATCTCTGCAAGAATGTTTTTGCTGACGGGCGCGCTAATTTGCCTTTCTGGTTGCGGGAATATTCTGGGAACTGGCGGCAAATCGACGTTGTACCGGATCAGCAGCACGCCCGTACCGGAGCGTGAAATTGCACGACAGTGGATTCCGGTGTATATTACGCGACCGACGCTTCCGCCTGGGGCCGATGGAGACAGGATCCTCACGATCGAGAATCGCGAAGTCACGTATCTGGCCAAAGCACGGTGGATGAGGCCTGCGCCCGAGATGATCCGCGAGGCTATTGCCGGAAGCGTAGCGCGCAAAATCGATCACGCATATATCCCTGTCCAGAGCGTGGCTTCCGATCATTACGTCCTATCCGCACGGCTTTCTTCTTTTGCAGCCTATTACGAGCAGGGGCCCGACGCGGCCCCGATCATTCGCATCGCCGCGCAAGTGGAACTAAGCCGATCCAAAGAATCGGAACCACTGGCAGTCACGCGCATCGTCCTTGATAGGACAGCAAGCGCAAACAGCGTTTCGAGTATCGTCGAAGCCTTTGATCGCGCGAGCCTTGAAATGGCCGACAAAATCGCGAGTTGGACGGCTGCGGTGATCAATTAGCGGGTAGCCAATGGAAACTTAGGTGTTTAGTCCCAGCATGTGATGGTGTGGCTCCATATTGAAGATATCCGGCTTGGATTTCCAGAGTTCTTCGATGGCCTCATAGGGTGTCTTGAAGCGCAGTGCCTTCAACTGCTTGGCAAAGTTGTAAGCGACCAACCAGTCGCGGACATGGCGGCGCAGCTCGTTGATCGACGTGTAATGGAAAGATTTGACGGTGGCCTCCTTGATGGTGCGCACCATCCTTTCGGCCTGACCGTTGGTCCATGGGTGATAGGGTTTGGTGAGGCGTAACCGGTGTTTTCAGGCTACGACGGTCCATGGCATGAGATCACCGACGCTGTTGGCGGGATAACCGTTGGCGAGGCTGGTGAGGGTTTCGGTCAGCCATTGGTGGGGGTTGATGGTGCTGAGCTTGCAACATTCGATGAGCGTGGCGATCACCGCCCAGTTGTCGCCGCCCTCGTCGGAACCGGCAAACAGGGCATTTTTGCGATTGCGAGCCAGCGGCCTGATCGATCGTTCGACGGTATTGGAGTCGAGGTCGATGCGACCGTCATCGATGAAGCGTGAGAGGCCGTCCCAGCGGGTGAGTGCGTAGCGGATCGCTTCGCCGAGCTTGCTCTTGGCGCTGACCTGGCGGCCACGGGCGGCAAGATATTGGTGAAGATCGTCGATGATGACGCGGCTGCGTCCGGCCCGAGCGGCACGACGCTGCTCGGCCGAGAGGCCGCGCACATCGTCCTCGAAGGCGTAAAGCAAGGCGATGCGGCGCAGCACCTCGGTAGCGACCGGGGATGTATCAGCCAGTTCGTAGAATTTGCGACGCACATGCGCCCAGCAGAAAGCGAGCCTGATCTGCTGGCGCCGCCGGGGGAGCGCGGCGTAGCCGCCATAGCCATCGACCTGTAGGATGCCCGCAAAATCACCAAGATGGAACTGGGGACGCTCGGCCTTGCGATCTGGCGCATAGACATAGGCGACGATCGGCGGATCGCAGCCGCCCCATGGTCGGTCGTCGCGGGCATAGGCCCAGAGCTGGCCGGTCTTGGTCCGCCCGCGTCCGGGATCGAGCACCGGGGCGGTCGTCTCGTCGGCGAACAGCCGCTCGGAT
The DNA here is from genome assembly GCF_002277025.1 of Sphingopyxis sp. GW247-27LB. Taxonomy (GTDB): domain Bacteria; phylum Pseudomonadota; class Alphaproteobacteria; order Sphingomonadales; family Sphingomonadaceae; genus Sphingopyxis. Next base: position 148,483 of record NZ_NIWD01000003.1, on the reverse strand, counting down.
CGTCGTAGCTCGTCGAGAATGTGGTCACGCAAGGGGCGCAGATAGGCAGGTGATCGGCATACTTGGATACCAGCACCTGGGCGATCAGTGCCTCGGTGGGAGTACCGCCCTCGATGATCCGCGCTGGCGCCGGAGCCTGCACGATCGCGCTCTCGCACGAACGGCAGCCATAACGCGGCCGCCGGGTGACCACGACGCGGAAGGTGGTCGGCACCACATCGAGGCGCTCGGCGACATCCTCGCCGACCTGGTGGAGGGCGCCGCCGCAGCAGGGGCAAGCATTGCTCTCGACGTCAACGATCTGTTCGATCCGCTCGAGATGCGCGGGCAGCGAACCGCGGTTGGTCTTGCGCACAGGATCACTGCGAGGCCGTCCGGCCTTCGCTTCGCTGGCGGCCTCGGCTTCCGCGAGCGCCGTCTCGGCATCCTCAAGGCCCAGCTGCAACTGATCCTGATCGAGCTGCTCGGAACGGCGGCCGAACCGATGACGCCGAAAAGCCTCGATGATCGCCCTCAGGCGTTCGGCTTCCGCGTCGGCACTCTCGAGCTTGCGGGCCTGTTCGAGGACGAGCGCGCGTAACGCGTCAACATCGTCCGGCAGGTCCGCTTCCATGAGCATGGGAGCAGTGAATCAGTCTGGGAACGCCCCGTCAACAGGCAATCTGCGGGGCCTGCGGGCGGCGCCCGCCATGCACCCGGCGCCAATCCAGACCCTCCAGAAGCGCGCCGAGTTGCGCTGAGGTCACACGCATCACGCCGTCCTGGATGCCCGGCCACCGGAAGCCGCCGGACTCCAGCTTCTTGGCCATCAGGCACAGGCCAGTGCCGTCCCACCAGACCAGCTTGATCCGGTCAGCACGCTTTGCCCGGAACACGTAGATCACGCCTGAATATGGGTCGCCGCCATACTCGGCGCCGACCAGCGCGGCCAGGGCGTCAGGTCCCTTGCGAAAATCCACCGGACGCGTCGCCACCATCACGCGCGCGCCAGCGCCAGGTCCGATCATCGCGTTGCCTTGAGTGCTTCAATCACCGCTGCGATCACAGCCGCATCGGCCCCGCGTCCGATCTTCACCGCCACGCCGTCAATCTCCAGCTCGACAGCACTGACTGTGGGACGCCGACGGCGACGGCCGCGCCTGGCGACAGGGGCTGGATCACCCGAAGGGAGCGGTTCGATCACCGCCGGCACGAACGCAGGCGTCGCTGGAAGCGTCAGCCCTTGGTCCTCCAGCTTCTTGCGCAGATCCCGGCGCCAAGCGAATAGTTGCGACGGAGCAAGCCCATGACGGCGCGCCACCGCGCAGGCCGTCTCCTGACCCGAATAGCTCTCCGCGACGATCGACGCCTTTACCTCAGGCGACCACTCCCGACGCTGGCCCGCACCTGTGAAAACCTCAAAACGCCGAACCACGCTGGTGCCAGCATCATCACATGTCATCATCATAGCATCAGCATCCTCCAGCCTGATCGGGCTAGCGAAAATCGACGCCACGCTTCACTCCCGCAAGGTGGCAGGGAAACACCGGTTACGGTGAGGCGATGCTCGATGCCGTTCTGCTCGCAGACACGGCCGAAGATATGGCCGATCCATCCCAGTGTGCCGCCCTGGTCACGCTGCACGAACTGCACGCCGTTGTCGGTCAGGATGGTGTGGATCCTGTAGGGAACCGTCTTGATCAGCACGCGCAGGAAGGCTGCCGCGGCGAGCTTGGTCGCCCGTCGATAGATGCGGGCGAACACCAGCTTCGAGGTGCGGTCCACCGCGACATAGAGGAATCCTTTGCCGCCTTCGTAGCGCAGTTCGGCGATATCGATGTGGAAATAGCCGATCTCGTACTTCTTGAACTTCTTCGGCTTCTCGCGATCCGCCTTCGGCAATCGGCTGATCCCGTGCCGCTGCAGGCAGCGGTGAAGCGACGAGCGCGTCAGGTTCGGGATCACGTCCTTCAACGCGATGAAGACGTCATCGAGCGGCAGCCGGGCCTGCACCCTGAGCGCCACGATCGCGGCTTCTTCCATCGGCGACAGCACGGTGCTGCGCCGTTCCTTCGGCCCCACCGGCATGTCCTCGACCGACGGCCGGCTGCGCCACTTGATCACCGTCTTCTCGTTGATCCCGTACCGCTTCGCGAGCTGCGCGACCGGAGCTTGCGATCGCTGTAGCTCCGCTCGAACGGCGTGCGTGGTCTTGGCGCTGCCGTGTAGAAGCTGGCCCATAATCCCTCCCGCTGTGACGATGACAAGCTTACACCATCACATGCTGGGACTAAACACCTAGTCGTGACAACTGCCCAGCCCGAGATGAAGCGGGAATGTTATGGATGGCTCCCCTTCTGGGAGGGGCGGCAGCCGTACACAAATAGATCCACAGCTTGCCTCATTCGGGCTGAAGAGGTTTCATTGTGACTGGTCACTCCCACTCCAAGAGCGGCCCGACGAAAAGGTGACAAAATGACGCTGGATATAAACTGCTCCGCAGCAAAATTCGCGTCTGACACCCTGATTTCTCCCCTCTCCTCGGCTTTGCGCAAAACCTCTGCCACCAATCTCGTCGTGCGTCCTACGCCGAATTCGTAAAGGTTTCGCGCTAAAGCGGGAAAACGTGCAGCCTCAGCCATTACAACGCGTTCCAACGCGACATGAATGTCGGTAAGCATCCAGGATAGCAGTTCATCGGACAGCTCTTCAAGCTCGGGCCGAACGTCGCCATGTTCGGGAACGTGCTGTTCGAGGAAGGAGAGCCGATCCTCGATTTCCCTGAGTATTACCGCCTCGAAAAGCAGCTTTTTGCTCCCGTAACGGGCGTACAAAGTGCGCTTGGAGATGCCTGCTTTTGCAGCAATCCGTTCCGCCGTTGAACGACCGAATCCGTCGGCAAAGAAGACATCGCGGGCGACACGGAGAATTTTCCTCGAAAGTGCTTGCGAGGCTTGTCGAGTAGGCCTCCCTGTTCGTCCGGAAGCTTGTTCTTTGGTTTTTTGGGTCGACGTCATGCCTCATCTTGGCCATACCTTGTCCGCGCTGCAAGCGTAGAGCGCTTTGCATTGTATAGCCCGCCCCCGCGAGATTGCCCGGGCTTATGCAAGACCCACGAGGCCCGCTGAACTTTGCCTGCCTGAAAGGATCGCTGCCGTTCGCAGGGAATGGACGCAGTGTGATCTCATCTAGGCGAGTTGGTTACGATACGCTTCGCGTAAGGCCTTTTTGTCGATCTTTCCCGTTGCAGTGAGCGGTACTGTCGCGAACAGGATGTCGTCCGGCAGCCACCAACGAACAACCTTCGTCTCCAGATGCGCGCGAATTGCGTCGGCTGTGACGGCTTGACCTTCATGCGTTTCAATCACGAGAAGGGGTCGCTCTTCCCATTTTGGATGATATACGCCAACGACCGCGGCGACCCGGACGCCGGGGTACCCAACCGCCGCATTCTCGATATCAATCGAGCTGATCCATTCGCCCCCGGACTTGATCACGTCTTTCGCGCGGTCGGTCAGCCGGAGAAAGCCGAAGCGATCGATCGTACCTATGTCCCCGGTGTCGAACCAGCCATCGCTCCCGGCGCCCTCAAAATCGGGGAAATAGCGATCGACGACCCACGGTCCGCGGACCTGGAGCGCACCCGCCTGCTCACCGTCCCAGGGGAGCGGCGTGCCATCGCCGTCGATAATGCGCAGTTCGATGCCAAATTGCATGCGACCCTGCTTCGTCAGCAGGAGATCGTTCGCGAAATCCTCGCCTTCGGCCATCAGGAGCGGGGAGGGCGTCGAAATCACGCCGAGAGGATTGGTTTCGGTCATGCCCCAGAGCTGGAGCACAGTGACACCATATTTGGCGCGGAATGTCTCGGCCATCGCCCGCGGGACGGCCGAGCCGCCAATCACGAGGCGCTTGAGATTGCCGACCCCCGTCCCCGTGGTGTCGAGATGAGCGAGGTACATGGTCCAGATCGTGGGCACACCGCCCGAAAAGGTGACGCCCTCTTCGTTGATCAGATCGGCGAGACTGGCACCGTCCATCCTGTCGCAAGGAAGCACTAGCTTGCAGCCGTTAATCGCTGCCGTGAACGGAAGTCCCCATGCCGTCGCATGATACATGGACGAGCAGGGCATGATGACATCAAAAGCGCTGAACCCGAAGGCACTGCTCAGACCGGCCGCCATCCCGTGGAGAACGATTGATCGGTGGCTGTATAGGACGCCCTTGGGGTCGCCCGTCGTCCCCGAAGTGTAGCAAAGAAATGCGGCTGCCTTTTCATCGAAGCTCGGCCAGGTGAGGGCCCCGTCCTGGCGTGCCAGCAACGCTTCATAGTTCAACGCGTCAGCAACATCTGGCGCGGTCGCTCCGCGATCCGCGAGAAGGACATAACGCTCGATACCTGGAAGGAGAGGGCGCAGCCGTGCGACGAGCTCGGCTAGATTGGGCTCGAAGAAGAGAATGCGGCTGCCTGCATGAGCGATAGTAAAGGCGATTTGCTCGTCGCTGAGACGCGGGTTGGCAGTGTGCAATACAGCGCCCATGCCCGGCGCCGCATAGAAGAGTTCGAGGTGGCGGTGCGTGTTCCAGGCGAGCGACGAGACGCGGTCGCCCGTTGCAATCCCGAGGACACCAAGGGCCTGCGCAGCCTGACGCGCACGCTGATCGCAGCGGTGCCAGTCATACCGCCAAACCGGCTCATCGACAGCCTTCGAGACGATCTCCCTCTCGCCGTGCGCGCGCGCGGCATATTCCAATATTCCGCTGATCAGCAGCGGCGCGTCCTGCATCAATCCCCGTAACATGCTGCATCCTTCTTCGCCCCACTGCGGCGTCGCGTGCAAGGTTCCGCCCCTCGGGTATGATTGCCGCGCGGGCTGTCAATAACCGTCATCATTTTGGTCCAGCGGCAAACTCCACGTGCCGCGTTTCCATTCGGCCAGCAATTCTCAATGATCATATTGCAGCGGCACGGCCTAGGTTCGATCGGCCCCGACATGTTTTCGGCCGCGTTTCAAATTAGTCACTCGCCGCTTTCAGCAACAGTGACAGGAACCGCCAATCGGACCAATCGCCTTTTTCCCCCGCCGCCAAAGCCGCCAGATCGAGTTTCGCCTGCCTAACGATTGTAAGCCGAAGCGACGGAATGATATAGAGGCGTTGATCGCCCGCGCCGGCGGCGACGACCATATCCGCCGGGAGTTCGTTGGCATGACTGGTGATATCGGTGGACCGGGTAACAATATCGACAGCCGGCGTGCTACGGGGCAACCACCAGGTGAGACCGTAGGCCGGATTGGCCTGGCTACCCTTGAACAGCTCGGCGAACGCCAGTTCATCGACAAGCGGCTTGCCGTCGAGCTTCCCACCGCCGCGGACGAACTCGCCGATCTTCGCCCACTCGGACGCTGCCAGCACGAGGCCCTGCGGCATGAGCGGTGCGCCATCGGGGCCGCTGCGCCAACTGCCTATGGTAACCCCAAGCGGAGTGAGAATGCGCCGCTCCACATAATGGCGAGCGTTGCCGTCTTGGCCCTTGGCAACGAGCTTGCGCCGCATGATCTCTCCAAAGATTTGCATCGGGGCGGGACCATATTGGAATTTGCTGCCCGGCGCCGCCGTGAGCGGTGCCTTCACCGAGTCCAGATACCCTTGGGCCCTGCCGACGGTCGATGCCTGGCCGCCCGTCATCGACAGCAATTGCCGAAGCGTGATCTGTTCCTTTTTGGGGTCGCCCCTCCATTCAGCGAGTGTCTCCGATGCCCGCTCGTCGAGGGTTAGAAGTCCATCCTGTGCGCCCGCCGCCGCCATCAGCCCGACAAGGCTCTTGGTGCCCGACCAGAGTTCCTGCGGCGTCGCGATGTCTGCCGATCGGCAGCGCACTTTGCCATCTTCAAGTATCAGCAGCGCAACGCCGGAATTAGCCTCAGAATAGGCGATCGCTTCGGCACAGCCGGGAAGAGGGGCGGGTTCGCCTGCCGCGGCTGGCTGTGCCGCAACCGCGGCTGCGAAAAAGAGGATGGTGCGCTTCAAGATCCGACTCCGATTTTCCGATGCTTGTCATTCTCCATATTATCGATAATAAATTCATTCGCAATCATCGATTGCTCGTGTGCGCTGCCCGATTAGGATGGCGCCGCGAGCAGGGAAAGCCGAACGGAGAGACATGGCCGCGACGAAGACCGACGACGACAGCGCGCCGACGCAGGACCGCGTGATCGCGCGCCTTTTGACCGACGACATCGTCGAATGGCGGATTCCGCCCGGATCGTGGCTGCGCGAGCGCGAAATCGCCGCGCGCTTCGGAGTGAGCCATGCGCCGGTGCGCGAGGCGTTCCGGCATCTCGCGCGGATCGGGCTTGTCAAGGTCGTGCCGTGGCGCGGCACCTATGTGATCGATATCGACGAGCATGCTGCGAACGAGGTCTATGAACTGTGGAAATCGCTGTTCGGCGTCGTTTGTCGCCTTGCGGCCGCCGAAATGACCGACCGCGACGGGCGCGAACTGATGCACCGGCTTGTCGAATATAAGGATGTCACCCAGCGCACCGACAATACGTTCGAGCATATCAAGGTCTCGAACCGCATCGGTCGCTTTATCGCCAAACGCAGCAATGCGCCGCTCGCGCTCGAGCTCCTCGATCGGGTCGCGCTGCTCGCGCGCTGGCAGCACAATGTCTATACTGACAGCTATATCGAGACGCATGGCAACGAGGCGGCGAAGCGATCGGCCATCCTCTACGACGCGCTTTGCCGCCATATCGTCGCGCGCGATGGCGATGCCGCCGATGCGGTGGCGCGCGATCTGATCGGGGTTACTCAGAATAGTTTTGGGCGCGCACTCGAGGAATATAAGGCCCGCCACGCAAAGCCTAAGCCCAGCCGCCGCCGCGCAAAAGTGACATGAGCCGTCTCCCGACCGACCGCCGCACCTTGCTTAAGGCGGGCCTCGCGGCGCCGATCGCATTGCAGGTTGACTCCGCTGCCGCTGTATCCCTGGATTTGACCATGTTCGGCCCCGGACGCCTCTTCGCCGACGTCCAAAGCTATGCCGAGGCCGGCAACAAGCAGTCGGGCGGCGCGGGCGATCGCTGGACCGCCGACTGGACAGCGAAGCGGCTGTTCAGTGCCGGATTCGAAGTGGATCGCCAGACGTTTGACGTGCCTTGGTTCGAGGCGTCGCATTGCGAACTTACGCTCGGCGACCACACGATACCGCTCGTCGCACAGCCGCTCGCCGTCGAAACCGGCGAGGCCGGTCTCGCTGCGCCGCTGCGCCTCGCAGAAATCCCTGAACGCCTCGACGGCGCGATCGCCGTCGTGCGCCTGCCTTTCCGCCGCTGGTCGAGCCTCGTAGATCGTGCAGTGCGCGAGCCGCTCGCCGATGCGCTTGCGCGCGGTGCGAACGGGGTCATTCTCATTACGACTGGGCCGACGGGCGAGGCCTTGCTCCTCAATGTCCCGGCCGGTCATCCTGTATCGGACAAGCCACTTGCCTTGCTCGCGCCGCGACTCGCCGCCCCGGTGATTGAAGCCGCGCGCCACGGTGCCGCGGCGAAATTAGCGCTTCGCGGGCGCGGTGGGATTCGGGCAGCGCAGAATATAATCGGGCGACGCGTTCGCTCCGGTCGCCCTTGGCTCGTCGTCTCTACGCCGCGTTCAGGCTGGACCGATTGCGCCGGCGAGCGGGGGCCGGGTATCGCGATGTGGCTCGCGCTTGCCGGCTGGATGCCCCGAGCGTTTCCGCAACACAGCCTGCTCTTCCTGTGCAACAGCGGGCATGAATATGAGAATCTCGGTGCGAGCCATATCGCCGACAAGGTGGGTCCAGCCCCCGGCGAGACCGCTTTCTGGTTTCATCTCGGCGCCAATGCGGCAGCACGTGACTATCAGGAAATGCCGGGGCGCTTGCTGCCGCTGCCAAGCGCCGATCCCTATCGTTTTCTCATGACATCGCCCGAATTCGTGACGTGTGCGCGCGAGATATTCAAAGGCCAGCCGGGGTTGGAAATGGCCTATCCTTCGGCGGAAGGCACAGCGGGCGAACTCTCGGAAGTGATAAAGGCCGGCTACGTGCGTCATGCCGGCATCTTTGGCGCACACCGTCATCACCACGCTGTGACCGACGATTTATCGACGGTCACACCTGACCCCCTTGCCGCTACGGCGCGGGGCGTCCGCGACCTGCTGAGCGCCGTCGTCTCTTAGACCAGCGAACCACCTGCAAAGACATTGCGCTTTCCGGCTTGACTTGCCGACGGTTTTGCACAAAATTATCGATAATAATTGCGATAACAAGATGGGGAGAGTGACCATGGGACGCAGAGCGAACCTTCTTTTCTGCACGGCCGCGATTTGGGTAGCCGTCGCTCCGCCTGCTTTCGCTCAAGACGCACCGTCCGAAGCTCTTCCGGACGCGGCTGAAGCGGATGATGACGGCGCCATAGTCGTAACGGCGCGCCGCCGCGAAGAGCGGCTGGCCGATGTGCCGACCGCGGCGTCGGTCATCGATATCACGTCGCTCACCGATCGCGGCGGCGCCACGGGCAGCGGCGAACTCCTCGCCGATCAGCCAAGCGTTCGCTTCAACAATCTGAACTCGTCCGTCACGTCGGAGATCTCGATCCGCGCTTCGTCGACCGCGCGTGCCACCAATGGCGACCCGAGCGTCGGGCTCTATCGCAACGGTGCCTATATCGCCGGCGGTCCGGTGGGCGGTCGCAACTTCACGCGGCTCGACCTGCTCGACATCGGCCGCGTCGAGGTTCTGCGCGGGACGCAGGGCGCGCTGTACGGCCGCAACGCGGTCGGCGGCGCGATCAATATCATCTCGGCCGAGCCCGAATTCGATCTCTCGGGCTGGGCGAGCGCGCGCTATGGCTTCGAGAACAACAGCTTCCAGACGCAGGGCGCGATCAATGTCCCGCTCGCCGATGGCCTGGCGATCCGCATCAGCGGCGATCTCGTCGAGCAGGACAAGGGCTTCTTCTACAATCCCGACAACGACGTCTATTTCGACCAGCAGAAGGGCCACGGACTGCGCGGCCAGATCCGGCTGAAGCGCGGGCCGGTCGACGCGATCATCACGGCCGAGACCCAGCGGCTGACCACGCCGACGATCCATTACCAGATATCCATTCCCGCGGGCACGCCAGGCTTTCCCGGCGGTTATACGCAGGATCGCTTTCGCTACCCCTGGAACACCGCGCCGCGCGCCAGCCAGGACGTGGACGGCCTTCAGGCGCTCGTCCGCGTGGATCTGGGCGGTGCCGACCTGACGTCGACAACCTCCTTTCGCAAGCGCACGTCCGAATATGATCTCGACAATGACGCGATCAGCCCCGCCGAGCTGGCGCGTGCGCGCGCCGCGGGGCAGATCGGCGCTCTCACGCCGCTCGATGCCAGCACCGCGTCCTACGTCGTCGACACGACCGACAATTTTTCGCAGGATATTCATGTCAGCGGGGCGAGCGATCGCTTCACATGGCTGGTCGGCGCCGAAATGCTGTTGCTCGACAGCGATTTCTCGGTGGCGACGACGCGCACGCCGACGCTCGCCAATCCGTCGCCGGGCAATATCGCGCCCGCGCGGCTGCATTTCGAAAGCTATGCGGCCTATGGCTCGCTCGGTTTCGACATCACCGACAGCCTCAACCTGACCGGCGAACTGCGCTATACCCGCGACAGCCGGAGCATCTCGGCGCGGCTTTACGATTTGGGGACTGGCCTGCCCACCGGCGGGCCATCGCGGATCATCGACGACAGCATCAACGCCGACAATCTCTCCTACAATGCGACCCTCTCGTACAAGCTCACGTCGAACATCCTCGCCTATGGCAAGGTCGGCAGCAGCTATCGGGCCGGCGGGTTCAACACGCGCCTCTCCGATCCGCGCGCGCCGAGTCCTGTGCAGGTGCTGTTCGGCAACGAAAACAGCACGTCTTACGAAGTCGGCATCAAGGGCAGTCCGATCCGCCGCGGCTATTTCGCAATCGCGGGCTATTACACCGAGCTTGAAGACCTGATCGCGCAGGTCGACGATGGCTGCGCGCTCACCAATCCGGCGTGCCCGATCGCCGCGGTCGCCTATCTAACCAACGCAGGCGATGCGAAAAGCTGGGGTATCGAGGCCGAATATAGCCAGGGCTTCGATCTCGGCGAAGGCAATGGCCGCCTCGCCTTGAGTGGCTCGCGGCAAGAGGGCAAGGTCAAGAGCGGCCGCTATGACGGGCTGGACCTTGCGCAGGTTCCCGACTGGCTCGCCTCGGCCAACCTCAATCTGCGCTACCCGGTCACCAAGGATGTCGCGCTGACCAGCAATGTCCTGATCAGTGGTCAATGGGGCGGCAAACAGGAGCTGACAGCGACCTCGGTCGACCTCGATGATTATGTCCTCGTCAATCTTCGGGTCGGCGTCGACTTCGGCAAGATCAGCGTCAGCGCGTTCGCGAACAACGTCTTCGACAAGGTTTATTTCGTCGCGCAGGCGCCGACGATCAACCGGTACAGCCAGCCTCGCGTCGTCGGCGTCGAAGGACGCATTTCTTTCTAGGTCGCGCTCCCGTCCGCGGCCTCCAGCCGCTGGTCGGGAAGGGTAGGAGGGCGCAATGCGGCATTTGGTGATGGCAGCACTGTTCGGTGCCGCGATGCTGACCGGATCGGTGTCTGTCGCGGCGGCGGAGACGGCCCCCGCGGCGACAATCGCGCAGGGGCGCCTTGCGGGCGCGCGCACGGGGGACGTCGAGCGCTTCCTTGATATTCCTTTCGCCGCCGCACCGGTCGGCGCTCTTCGCTGGCGGGCGCCGCAGGCACCGCCGCGCTGGCGGGGCGTCCGCGATGCCGCAAAACTCGGCCCGGCTTGTCCGCAGACGGTGCGCCCCGCACTTGTCGCGGGCGGGGTAGCCGAGCATCAGTCTGAGGATTGCCTCCAGCTGAACATCTGGCGCCCGGCGGGGGCGCGAAAGCTGCCAGTGATGGTCTGGATCCATGGCGGCGCCCATGTGGTCGGTTCGGGCACCTTCCCGGTTTTCGACGGCACCGCCTTCGCGCGGCAAGGTGTGGTTTTGGTGACGATCAACTATCGGTTGGGCGCGCTCGGTTATTTCGCCCATCCCGCGCTCAGCGCGGCCAAGCCGCGCGGCGAGGCGCTCGCCAATTACGGCCTGATGGACCAATTGGCCGCCCTGCGGTGGGTGAAGAAAAATATCGCCGCATTTGGTGGCGATCCGCGCCAGATCACCTTGTTCGGCGAATCCGCCGGGGCGATCGGAGTGACGACGATCCTTGCCCAGCCCGAAGCCAAAGGCCTGTTCGCCAAGGCGATCGTTCAGTCGGGCGTTGGTCTCCTCGATCCGCGCCCGCTTGGCGAGCAAGAAGCGCTAGGCGCGGCGTTGGCAGCGCGCGCAGGTGCGCCGCCTTCAGCATCGCTCGACGCGCTTCGCGCGCTGCCCGCCGCCGCGCTCGTTGCCGCTGGCGAGGTCCGGACGCCGGGCGCGATGACCGGCCCCATCCTCGACGGCGACCTGGTACGCGAAGCGCCTTGGCGCGTCTTTGCGCGTAGCGAGCCGATCGACGTTCCGCTCCTCGTCGGCGCGAACAGCAACGAGGCGAGCGTCATCCTTGCCATGGGCGTGCCGCCATCCGCCGCGCTCGCCTATCTAGGGCGCGACCAGGCGGCGGGCCGGGCCGCCTATGGCATGGGGCTGGCCGATGATGAACTGGCGCGCCAGGTGTTGGGCGACGCCTGGTTCGTCGCCCCGGCGCGCTGGCTCGCGGCCCGGACGGCGGGAGGGGCGCCTTCGTATCTCTATCATTTCGACTATGTCGCAGCGGCGCGGCGCGACCGCGCCAAGGGCGCCGCGCACGGGTCTGAAATCCCCTATCTGTTCGGGACGCTCGACTATTTCGCGTCGGTCGCCGGCGCCGTCGGTGACGAGGATCGCCGCTTCGGCGAAGGCATCGCCGCCTGCTGGGTTGGCTTCGCCAAGACGGGCGTTCCTGGCTGCGCACTCGTTCGCGACTGGCCGCGTTACGATGCGGCAAGCGACCGTCTCGCAAAATTTGCGCCCGAGTCTGGCGTCGTCGCCGGCTTTCGCAAGGCGCAGCTCGACCATCTGCTCAATGTTCACTTCGGGAACGGCCAGCCCAGGCCCTAGCCCGTCCGGCCGCGCTAGGCCCTCCGTTTCGACGATGTGCAACGAAGCTGGGAGAGAGAAAATGGCTGGAAGAACGAAATGGATGTGGCTTGCCGCTGGTGCGGCGATGGCTGGGGCTGCGGCCTTTGCGGCGCAGGGCGGGTTCGGGGGCAACGGCGGCGGCGAGGCGCGTCCCATGGTGCAGCTTCCGCCTGCGGCGCCCGCTGCTAAAGCGTCGACGTCGGCGGCATCGGCGCCCGCGGCCGCCAGCCTTTCGGCCACCGTCGGCGGTTATACCTATGACTGGACCGCGTTACAGTCGGCAATCGACGCTGATACCGAGGTCGATAACGGCTATTTCATCGTCGGGAATGCTTCGGATCCCGACTATCTCTTCGCTTACGAGAAGGGCAGCTTTGGTATCGATCGGGTGACCCCGCTTGCGTCGGCCTCCAAATGGTTCGCCGGCGCGCTGGGGATGCGCATGGTGCAGGCTGGCATCGCGACGCTCGACGATCCGATGCGGCCGCCGCTTGCCTTCTGGACCACGATCGGAACGAAGAAGGATGTCCAACTCAAGCATGCGCTGTCGATGACGTCGGGCTTCAATGCGAGCCCGCTCGTTGGCGGCTGTCAGCTGCTTCCGGCCATGACGCTCTACAATTGCGCGAAGAGCATCCACGATTTGCGCTATGATATTTTGCGCCCGGGCAACGCGCCCGGCGCGCAATATAGCTATGGACCGCACGGCCTTCAGGTCGCCGCTGCCTATCTGGAGGCAAAGGATATAAGCATTGCGCCCGGCACGTCACCGGCACGCCAGCGCAATTTTCACGAACTGTTCGCGCAGCATGTGACGACCCCGCTCGGGATGACGAGCACGACCTGGTATGACCCTGCGGGAAGCGCTCCCACCAACCCGTGGGTCGCGGGCGGCGCCTATTCGACGCCGCGCGACTATGCGAAACTTCTGCGTGCCTTCCTTGGCGGCAGCTTTATTACCGATATGACAAGCTTCACCCAGCAACGTACCGCAGGCTTGCCGCGCGTTTTCGTGCCGGCGAGCGCGGGCAATTGGGAATATGCGCTCGGCTCCTTTGTCGAATGCGACACGCCTTCGGCCTGCGCGACGTCCAAGATCAATTCCTCACCGGGTGCCTATGGTTGGACCGGCTGGATCGATCGCGAGACCGGCTATTACGCTTTGATCGCCACCGAAATATCGAGCGGAGGCGACCGGAAAGGCGTCGAGCTCGAACAGGTCATGCAGGATCTGATCGAGGATGCGATCGCGAATCGCACCCCGGCGCCCTGACCTGACCCAGCAGTCTAGTCACGCAGCACAGGAGAACTTGATCTCCATGCGCTGCGTGGCTGGCCTGTCGGACTAGGCAAAGTCGACGGCTCAAAGGCGAGCGGCCAAACCCGCGTGTGACCGGCAGGGAGCCGATTTGACTGAATGGCCGATGCGCGGCCGTCCGGTCGTGGGTTCGGCCTAGGGACACGTCGCCAAAAAGCGTGTCGCTGCCGCCACTGCCTCGGCTCCGAAAGCTGCTGGGCATGCATCTGGCCGCGCAGATTGGCTCGCCTCGGGCGGTTATCAGGCGACGTAGGCCCCTCTACCACTCGCCACCAAGGTTCCGTCTGCGGCTAGGATCCGGGTAGCCGCGACGCTTATCTGCCGCCCTAATTTCACCGGGCTGCCGATCGCGCGAAGCGGCCCCAGCTTGGCCGGTCGGTGAAAATCCACATGGAGGTCCGCCGTCGCCCGCGCAGCACCCCCCATCGCGATGATCGTATAGAGGCCGGTCAGATCGATCAAAGCCGATACGATGCCACCATGCGCCGCGCCGACCGTCGGATTTGAGATGATTTCGTCTCGCCAAGGCATGGAGATCACCAACTCGTTGGCGCCGACCTCAGCGATGCTGAGCCCGAGCCAGCGGTGAAAAGGGGCCAGCGCCAATAGGTCACGTAATTCCTCAAGCCCCGGGACGGCGGGGGCATTCATGATTTCATTTCCGCTTCATGGATGCCGAGCAAAAACTCTAGGATCGATTGCCCGAAAGCGTCGTTCTCGTCCCCCACCACCATATGAGTCGCATTCGCAATGTCGCTATACGCCATATGAGGGACAAGGCCCTGGAAATGCTTGACGGCTTCCAGCGAGACGAGATCGCTTGACCCGCCGCGGATCAGATGCACCGGCAAGGTCAAGCAGGCAGCGGCCGCGCTGAGCTCGGTGCGGCCATGGTCGCTGGAAACGCCGCCGCCCTGCTGCGTCACTCTTTCGATGAAGGCGGGGTCCCAGTGCCAATAGAAGCGTTCATCGTCCTTGCGGCGCAGATAGTGTGCTAGCCCGGCCGAAGCCTTCCGGCTGGGGCGATGGGGCAGATAGTCGGCAATGACCTGTGCGGCCTCTTCCACCGACGCAAAACCATCGCGCGCATGCGCCGCCATGAAACCGACCACGCGGGCGACGCCGCTCGGTTCCATCTGAGGTGTGACGTCGACCAGCGTCAGCGATCCGAAACTTCCCGGTGCGCATTTTCCCTCGGCGATGATCCCGGCCAGGCCACCAAGAGACGCGCCAATCAGCGCCGGTTTGCTCGCCGTCGCCGCAGCGATCTCGACGAGATCGGCCGCAAAATCGGAGATATCATAGGCTCCGTCGCTGGCCCATGCACTCTCGCCGTGCCCGCGCATATCGACTGCGATGGTCCGGAAACCATGGCTCGCGAGCCGGTGGGCTACCGCCCTCCATGCCCTTCGGGTCTGTCCGCCGCCGTGCGCGAGGATTACCGGTAATCCGAGTTCCGGGCCATCAACCGACGCTGCGATTTCATGGCCCGCTTTCCCGGCAAGCGTGATCGACTGATCAATCATTCCACGATCATACTATATCATATCTTACAGTAAAGGGTTTTCAGAATATGATGTTGGCTCTACAGTCCATGACGATGGTTGAACCTCGCAATACAAGCGGCATCTCTCCCGCGAAAAGTCTTCTGACGGCCTCAGACGAGTTTGTCTTTCTCATCGAGGAAGTGCCCCGCAAACTGCGTCGGAAGTTTGATGCCTCAACGGCGCGCTTCGGATTGACGCGAACCCAGTGGCGCGCGCTCGTCTATATCTATCGGACCCCGGGCATGACCCAAACCGACCTCTCCAAATGCCTCGAACTGGAGCGTGCCAGCGTTGGCCATGTTGTCGACCAGCTGGAAAGAATGGTGCTCGCGGAACGGCGCGCTGCCAAGGGCGACCGGCGCGTCTGGGAACTTCATCTTTTGCCCCGAGCGATCGAAATCCTGCCTCAGCTGCGCGCCGAAGCCGACATGATCTACGCGCGACTGCTCCATATGATTTCCCCAACTGAGATACGCGCGATGCGCTCATTGCTGACGAAAATGTCCGGCAATCTCGAAAGCGGATCGGAAGACATGCCTCCTCGATAGGAGCCGTGGAAGATTTGAAATGGCCGACGCCATTCATCGTCAGCAAGCCGATATCCCCAACTGGCACCGCTCGCGTCTGAGGCGGCGCGCCGCGGCCGTTCTGCCCCCGCTGCATCAGGTTGCCAGCACTGACGGCTAACTAATTGCGAATATCGCGGCACGGAGCCCTACCTGCCTCCCGCCGTGTTGCAGAATAGTCCGATCGAGCCGGCAATCGTTCGGCGGTGAGCGCCCTCCCGCGAGGCGGGCCGCTCTTGGCTTCGCGTGCCAGCGCCAATTGACCGACGAGCTATTTCGTGCAACGAGTTGTCTACCAAGAAACGAACCTCTGCGTGGAGACCGACATGGCTCAACCCGAGCGCTTCATGTGAGGGCGGATTGCCGGTGCTGTCCGCCGTCAGCACCAATGGCACAGATTTGAGGTTGTGATTTAAGGAGGATTTGGGCTTCGTCGTAGTGACTAAGGAACGAGGATGAAGCCCAATCCTCCTTGAAAAAATCGGCGCCGAAGGCCCCTGCTGAGCGGCTGGTGAAGGACATACGGCGTGCGACGCGCCGGCACTTCTCTGCAGAGGACAAAATCAGGATCGTGCTGGAAGGCCTGCGCGGCGAGGACAGCATCGCCGAGCTGTGCTGCAAGGATGTCATCGCCCAGAGCTTGTATTACACGTGGTCGAAGGAGTTCATGGAGGCGGGCAAGCGGCGCTTGGCGGGCGACACCGCCCGTGCCGCGACCACCGGCGAGGTGCACGACCTGCGCCGCGAAGCCCGTGCCCTTAAGGAATGCGTGGCCAATCTGACGCTGGAAAACCGGTTGCTCAAAAAAAGCATGATCGCGGATAGGGCCGACGACGAATGAGGTAACCCGCATCCGAGAAGCTGGAGATCATTCGGATCGTCGAGCAGTCGCACCTGCCGGCCAAGCGCACGCTGGAGCAGTTGGGCATCCCGCGCCGGACCTTCTAACGCTGGTACGACCGCTACCTCGAGCGCGGGCCGGAGGCGCTGGAGGATCGGCCATCGGCCCCGAGGCGGGTGTGGAACCGCATCTGCGATGATATCCAGCAGCAGATCATCGACATGGCGTTGGATACAACCGACCTGTCACCCCGCGAGCTCGCGGTGCGCTTCACCGACGAGAAGCGCTACTTCGTGTCGGAAGCCACGGTTTACCGTATGTTGAAAGCCCATGACCTGATCGCCAGTCCGGCCTTCATCGTGATCAAGGCCGCCGACGGGTTCCACACCAAGACGACGCGGTCGAACGAGATGTGGCAGACCGACTTCACCTACTTCAAGATCATCGGCTGGGGCTTGGTGTACCTGTCGACCGTGCTCGACGACTTCTCCCGTTATGTCATCCTTTGGAAGCTGTGTACCACCATGCGGGCCGGGGATGTCACCGACACGCTGGAGCTGTCCCTCGAAGCTTCCGGATGCGCGTCGGCCAGGATGATCCACAAGCCGAAGCTGCCAATGGGCCCGGCCAGCATATTGCCCGCGCCCCTTAATTCGTCAGGGAAATGGGCGGCGAGGAATTGCCGCATTTCGGTGCGAAATGCGTCTTCGCTCGTCTAGACATCAGGTTCTAGCTGAGTTGGCACTGAAACCTCCGTTCAAAACTGAATTTGCGACGCCGCACGCGCACGACAGGGCTGCGCTCTGTCTGGTCAGTATTGCTGCTCGGGAACGTGCAAAATCAAACCTTCCACTCCTTCCACCATGGGTATCTGGCAGGCGAGGCGACTGTATTCGTTGGCACCTTCGGCAAATTGCAGAAGCTCTGCCTCCGCTGCCCCTTCGACCAGGCGACCAACCCTGTCGATCCAGGCCGGATCGACATGGACATGGCAGGTCGCACAGGCGCAGACACCGCCGCAATCGCCGTCGATGCCCGGTACATCATTGAAGAGCGCCGCCTCGCGTGCGGTTTCGCCCTCGGCAATTTCGACTTCCCGCCGCGTTCCATCGCTGGATACGAACGTCACTTTGACCATCATACACTCCGTATTTCTGCTTCAGCAAATCAGCGCGCGTGCAGCCGCACCGGCAGATTGGTGATCCCGCGCACAAGGTTTGAGAAAAGGCGCTCGGGCTCGCCGGTCACTTCGACCTTGGCGAACCGCTTGTGAATTTCTTCCCAGATGATCCGCAACTGCAGTTCTGCCAGCCTGTTACCCATGCATCGATGGATGCCATAACCGAATGACAGGTGATGGCGCGGATTCTTGCGGTCGATGATGAACCGGTCAGCCCGGTCGATGACCGTTTCGTCGCGGTTGCCCGACAGGTACCACATCACGACCTTGTCGCCCTTCTTGATCTGCTTGCCGCCAATCTCCCAGTCCTGCAGCGCAGTGCGGCGCATGTGAGTCAGCGGCGTCTGCCAGCGGATGATTTCCGGCACCATGCTGGCGATCAACGAAGGGTCGTCATTCAGTTTGCGATATTCATCGGGGTTCTGATTGAGCGCCAGCACACCGCCGCTTATCGAATTGCGCGTGGTGTCGTTGCCGCCCACGATCAGCAGCAGCAGGTTACCCAGAAATTCGAGGAAGGGCATATCCCGTGTCGCCGGGGAATGCGCCATTATGGAAATCAGATCGTTCTTCGGTTCTTCGTTGATGCGCTGCTCCCACAGTCCTTTGAAATACATCGCGCACTCGATGAGTTCTTCACGCCTCGCTTCGTACGATTCGACGATGCCGGTTTCAGGGGCGGCCGTTGTGACGTCGGACCAGCGCGTGAGCTTGCGGCGTTCCTCCCACGGGAAATCGAATAGGGTAGCAAGGGTCATCGTGGTCAATTCAACTGAGACCTTGTCAACCCAATCAAATTCCTCGCCTATCGGCAGATCATCGAGAATCTGACACGCTCGTTCGCGGATTGTCGGTTCGAGCAACAGCAAGTTGGACGGCGCTACAGCGGGGGTGACGGCCTTGCGTTGCTGGTCGTGCTTTGGAGGATCCATAGCGATGAACATTTCAAGTTCGAGCGCGCCTTCCACCGAATGCATGTCCTGAATGGCGATACCGCCGAGCTTTGCCTCCGACGAAAAGACTTTGTGGTTGGTGTCGACAGCCATGATATCGTCGAACTTGGTGATCGACCAGTAAGGCCCAACATAGCTTTCGCGGCAATAGTGGACCGGCTCCTCTTTGCGCAGCCGGTCGAAATACAGGCCGATCGTGTCCTGCTGAAAAAGACTCGGCCGTGCGACATCAATTTCGTCGATCGGAATGGCTGCAACTTTTCCGGCAGTATCCAGCTCCATCGTGTCGATGCTCATGTCTCGTCCTCCATCCCAGGCAAGCAGACTCACCTTGCTATCAAACAGGTAGATGTTTCGCAGGGTGTGGTCAATAAAGCTTATAAGGATTGTTGCGACATTTGACCGCACTGCAAACTTCATAGACTGATGCTGGACATGCCATCCGATAAACTCTTATAAGGTTTTATCAGAGGAGCGATTCCCAGTGATGCAACCGAAGGTCGATGATTCGAGGAAGGCCAAGCGTGCGCTCACGCTTGCGCAGGACATCGTACGCGATATCGAAGCCGGGGCGCATGTTGCGGGCGACAGGTTGGCGCGCGAGGACGAAATGCTTGCGCGATACGATGTCGCCCGAGCGACCTTGCGCGAAGCGCTTCGCTTCCTTGAACTCCAAGGCGTTATCCATCTTCAACTAGGTCGCGGTGGCGGGCCGGTGGTCGCTCGCCCGCAGACTGGCGATTTCGCAAACAGCCTCTCGCTGATCCTGCATTTCATGGAGGCGGACTTGAGGGGCTTGCTCGAATTGCGCGAAGCGATTGCGGCGGATGTTGCAGCCTATGCCGCCCAGCGCGCGACCACGGGTGATCTGAGCGCACTTGCCGATTGCCTCAAAGAGCTGGAGCGAAACGAAGCGAGCAGCCAGTTCGAGGAACTGAATCGCCGTTTTCACGATATGCTCGGCTGGGCCAGCGGCAATCCGCTTTTCGGCCTTCTGACTTCCGCGTTGCATATGC
This sequence comes from Sphingopyxis sp. GW247-27LB, assembly GCF_002277025.1. Taxonomy (GTDB): domain Bacteria; phylum Pseudomonadota; class Alphaproteobacteria; order Sphingomonadales; family Sphingomonadaceae; genus Sphingopyxis. Next base: position 128,910 of record NZ_NIWD01000003.1, on the reverse strand, counting down.
TTACCCGCGAATTCTCGCTCTCGCTGGGGTATTCGGCGCAAGAGCGTGCGGTCCAGTTGCGTTTCTTGCGCCGCGTCCTTGAAGCTGTGCGCAAGGGCGATGCCGAAGGAGCGCGGCAGGCTATGGCGCGTCTCGTGGCGGGCTCCGCCTCCTATCTCGCACAGAGAAGCCCTGAGCTTGTGTCCCAGAAGGTCAGGTGGGGACAGACGTAAAAAACGGGCGCCGGTGGGTGGCGCTGGATGGAGAGGGTATTACGATGGCACTCAAGAGCCGCATATGCGAAATTCTCGGGATCGAATACCCGATCCTTCTGGCCGGAATGGGCGGGGCGAGTGTCCCCGCGCTCGCGGCCGCAGTATCGAATGCCGGGGGACTTGGCGTTCTTGGCGCTGCGGCCTGCTCGCCAGACCAGTTGCGCAGCTGGATCCGCCAGACCCGCGAACTGACCGATAAGCCATTTGGGGTCGACACCCTTCTGCCTGCCTCCGTCAGGCGCGGTTCGGCACCGCAGAGCGGCGCCTCGCTCGAAAACCCGATGGCACTGCTTGGCGAATATCAGCAGTTCACCCGCGATTTCATGGAACGCGAGGATCTGCCCGAAGTGGATGCCGCAATGGCCATGCGCGCGGCTGGCGCGCCGGAAATGGGCAAGGGCGGTCCGCAGCTGTTCACGCGGGAGTTTTTCGAGGCGCAGATGGAAGTGGTAATCGAGGAAAAGGTGCCAGTCTATGCCGCCGGCCTCGGCAATCCCGGACCGTGGATGGACCGCCTTCATTCCAATGGCACCAGGGTCATGGCGGTGATCGGCAAGGTCAAGCACGCCCAGCAGGTGGTCGATTCCGGCATCGACATGATTGTGGCGCAGGGCCACGATGGCGGCGGGCACAACTCCCCGATCGGAACCTTCTCGCTGATTCCGCAGGTAGTCGACGCGGTGGGCGATCGGGTTCCCGTGATCGGAGCAGGTGGAATCTCCGATGGCCGCGGAGTCGCCGCAGCGATGATGCTGGGCGCTCTGGGCGCGTGGGTCGGAACGGCGTTCCTGGCAACCGAAGAGGCAGGGATTGAACGGTTCCAAAAGGAAGCAATAACCGACGGCGGCGATGCAGATACCGTCGTTAGCCGTTCGTTGACCGGCAAGCCTGCGCGCATGATCCGCAACAAATGGGCCGATGCTTGGGTTGCGGCGGGCAAGGAGCCGCTTCCGATGCCTTACCAGTCGATGATTTCAGGGCCGGTCATGGCTTCGGGCATAAAGGCTCAGCGCAAGGATATCATGCCCGGCTTCGCGGGGCAGGGAATTGGATTGATCCATTCGATCCGTCCAGCGGCAGAGGTCATGCGCGATCTTGTCGAAGGGGCCGAAAGGGCGCTGGCCGATGCCAGATTCTATTCCTGAATTGCGGCAAGACGGGTACGCTGTATGAACGCTTCGCAGACCTTATCCTTTGCCGACAAGGCCGCCATAACCGGTGTGGGCGAAACCGCATTCGTCAAGGGCACCGAACGGACCGCGGTGGACATGATGCTGGAAGCCTCGCGCCGCGCAATCTCAGATGCCGGGCTGAAACCTTGCGACATCGACGGCATGGTGCCGCCGCCGATCTATACGACCTCGGAGGAAATGGCCGCCAATCTCGGCATTGATGTGCTGCGCTATGCGGCCACCGTTCACATGGGCGGCGCCAGCCCGACGACGGCGCTGCAGAACGCGGCAATGGCGATCGCCAGCGGGCTTTGCGATCACGTGCTGGTGACGCTCGGTTGGAACGGCTATTCCGCCCTCAGGCCCAAGCCGGGTGCCCCGCCCACTCGGGCGATGAACATGAACACGCTGACCAATACCATCCAGGGCTATTACATCCCCTATGGTGTGTTCCTGCCGGTGCAGATGTATGCTTGGCTGGCGACCCGTCACTCGAAGCTTTACGGCGTGGGCGCGGATGCGATGGCAGCGGTAGCGCTAGCCTGCCGGCGTCACGCGCAGTTGAATCCGCGCGCCTTTACCTATGGGCGCGAACTCGACGCGGAAACCTATCATTCGGCGCGCTGGATATCCGAGCCCTTCCGCCTTTACGATTGCTGCCTTGAAACCGATGGCGCCTGCGCGGTAGTCATATCGCGAATGGATCGGGCCAGGGATATGCCGCATGTGCCCGTCAGCATCGCCGGTGCCGCGGAAGGCCACCCCTATCCCGCCGACGACATCCCCTCGCGGCCCGATCCCTTCAAGATTGGCCTCAGCTATGCTGCCCCGCGCGCTTTCGACATGGCGGGCGTCAAGCGCGAGGACATGGATTTCCTGCAGATTTACGACTGCTTTACCTATGTCGTTCTGCTGCAACTGGAAGCGATGGGCTATTGCGAACCGGGTGCACAGTTCGAATTCGTCGCCAATGGCCAGATTGAGCTGGGTGGCCGCTATCCGATCAACACCCATGGCGGCTTGCTCAGTGAGGCGCATGTCTGGGGACTCAACCACGTGGTCGAGGCAGTGCGCCAGCTTCGTCACGACTGCGGCGAGCGCCAGGTGCTGGGAGCCCAAACTGGTCTTGTGACCGGCTGGGGTGACCTTGGCGATGGAAGCATTGCCATTCTCAGGAGGTTTGCATGAGCAGCGAGAGCGATCTGCCTCCCAAAATGCGGCCCTCCGCGCAGGTTGCGCCGCCCAAACCGCGACCTCGCCCGCAAGACCCGGTTGAGCAGGAATTCTGGAAGCGGTGCCAAGACGGCAATCTCTATTTCCAGCGCTGCGGCGGCTGCGGCTGCTTCCGCCACCTACCGCGCTATATGTGCGCAAAGTGCGGCTCGCCGGAATTCTCCTGGGAACGCAGCAGTGGCAAGGGCACGCTGTTTTCCTGGACCGTTACCCACCAGGCCCTCCACCCGGCTTTTGCCGACGAAATTCCCTTCGTGGCGGCGGTGGTGGAATTGGAAGAGGGCGTACGCATGGCCACGCGCCTGATTGGTTGCGATCACGAGCGCCTAGCGCTCGACCTTCCGGTGGAAGTGGAATTCGAATTGATCGGTGAGGACTTCCGCCTTCCTGTTTTCCGCCTGCGTGAAAGTTAGAAGCGTCATGGATCTTGATTACGGGCCCGAATACGATGTCTTCCGCAAGCAAGTGCGGGCTTTCATCGAAGCGCACCGCCATCTCGCGCCGCCTTCTGCTGACCGGGCGGCCCGACCTTCGTCCAAGGCAGTCGAATGGCAGAAGCTGTTGATCGAGCATGGGTATACCGCGCGAACGATCCCGCAGGAGTATGGAGGCTATGGAGCGGAGCCGGACATTCTCCAATCGCGCATCATCGCAGAGGAATTTGCGCGGGCCAGGGTGCCGGGCGGGCTTTCTAATCAGGGAATCTCGATGTTCGTGCCGACCCTGCTTGAACTCGGCACCGAGGAACAGAAACGGCGCTGGATCGAACCCACGTTGAAAGGCGATATCGTATGGTGCCAGGGCTATTCCGAACCCGGTGCCGGGTCGGACCTAGCCAACCTCAAGACCAGCGCGCACATCGAAAACGGCGAATTTGTTATCAATGGCCAGAAGATCTGGACCAGCACCGCCAAGCAGGCCGACATGATCTTTTGCCTGGTCAGGACCGAACCTGACGCACCCAAACATGGCGGCATTTCCTACCTGATCTTTTCGATGGACACGCAGGGCATCGAGGTTCGCCCCTTGAAGACGATGACCGGTCACGCCGAGTTCAACGAGACGTTCTTCACCGATGTGCGCGTCCCCATGCACCAGATCGTCGGCCAGCGGGGCCAGGGCTGGTTCGTCGCGAACGCAACCCTAGGCCATGAGCGCGGAATGCTGGGCGATCCCGACGCGCTCGAAAACCGGCTGCAGGCGCTGATCGCACTGATGCAGGAAGAGCGTTTGGGCCAGGGTCGCGCGATCGACAATCCGGTACTGCGCGACCGGCTAGTGGCACTTCAGGCCGAAGTAGCGGCGATGAAATACAATGGGATGCGCATCCTTTCGAACAGCCTTAGGGGAGAGCCGGGCGGCATGGCGAAGCTGATCGTCAAGTTGCAAAGCTGTGAACTCGCTCACCAGATATCCGCGCTGGCAATCGACGCCATGGGCGAACTGGGCATACTCTATCACCACAGCCCGCGTGAGCGGGACGGCGGGGCGTGGCAATGGAACTATATGTTCCAACTCGGTCTCATCATCGGCGGCGGGACCGCTCAGATCCAGAAGAACATCATCGCCGAACGCGGCCTTGAAATGCCACGTGAGCCGAACCCCGCGGACATGGCGCGACAGAAGCAGGGAGCAGACTGATGGACTTTGGACTTTCGCAGGACCAGCAGATGTTGCGCGACGCCGTTTCGCGGTGCCTCGCCGATACCAGCCCGCTCAGTCACGTCCGCGAATGTGCGGAGCGGGACAATCCGTTGAGCGACCAGGTGTTGCGCGCCCTCCACGATCTGGGCGTTGCCGGAATGCTCGTCCCCGAAGAGCATGGCGGGCTCGGCATGACCTTGCTCGACGCGGCGGTGGTGGCGGAACAGCTTGGCTATGCGGTCGCACCGGTGCCGTTTCTCGCCAGTCAGGTTCTCGCACCGATCGCCTTGCGCGAAGCTGGCAACGAGGAGCAAAAGGCCCACTGGCTGCCAAAGATAGCGAGCGGCGAGGCGCGTGTCGGTGTCGCGATTTCCGAGACGATCGAGGTGCGCGACGGCGCGGGAGTTTCCTCTGCCGGCGGGAAGCTCAACGGCACCGCCCTGTTCGCGCTCGATTTCGAAGGAGCTGATGCCTACGTCGTCGCCGATTCCGGTGGCAGGCTGCACCTTGTCGGTGCCAAGGCGTCCGGGCTGGAAGCTATCGCGTTGACGACCATCGATCGCACCCGTAGCGTCGGGGAATTGCGGTTTGACGGGGACGAAGCGGAACCACTGGCTGACGATGGCGGAGCTACAGTGGCCCGGCTGCGCGATGCGGGCCGCGTGATCCTCGCCGCAGACAGCCTTGGCGCAGGTCAGGCCATGATCGAAAGGGCTGTCGATTATGCTGGTCAGCGCGAACAGTTCGGCCGCCTGATCGGTAGTTTCCAGGCCGTAAAGCATATGTGCGCCGAGATGGCCGCGCGGCATGAACCGTGCCGTTCGCTCGTCTGGTACGCCGCCCACGCCTTCGACGCGGTGCCGAATGAGGCATCACTGCTTGCCTGCCATGCCAAATCGCACACGGCCGAGGTCTATCGATTTGTCGCACGCACTTCCACCGAAGTGCACGGCGGAATGGGATTCACCGACCTGCTTGGCCTGCATTACTGGTTCAAACGGATCGGATTCGACCGGCAGGTTCTGGGTGGGCCAGAAGCGGTCCGGGCGGAGGCTGCGGCACTTCAGGGCTGGACCAAAGCTGCGTGATGTTTCTTCCAAGGGAAGTGCGCCAAAGCCGCCACCCCGTTCGGAGAGGGGAACTAATGTGATCGACTGGAATCTCGGCGACATTCTCGACGCTATCGAGCCCGTCATGCCAAAGGATGCGCCGGCCCTGATACACGGCGACCGGATCATCACCTGGCCCGAAATGTCGGGACGTTCGAACAATGTTGCCCGCGCGCTCCGGCAGCGCGGAGCCGGCAATGGGGCCAAGGTTGCCTTTTATATGCGCAACCGACCCGAATATGGCGAGTTGATGGCAGCCTGCTTCAAGGGGCGCCTGATCCATGTGAACATCAATTACCGCTATGTCGCCGAGGAGGTCTTCTATATCTTCGACGATTCCGATAGCGAAGTGATCGTCTACAGCTCGGAATTCCGCGACTGTATCGTCGAGCTCAAGGATCGGCTCGAGAAGGTTCACACCTTTGTGGAAATTGGCGAGGCTTCGCAAATCGCGCCTTTTGCGATCCCTTACGAAACACTCGCGCAAGAAGGCGACGGATCGGCGCTCGGCATAGTGCGCTCTCCCGAAGATCAGCTCTTCATCTATACCGGCGGCACGACGGGCATGCCCAAGGGCGTGATGTGGCATCACGACCAAATGCGCAAAGCACAGCTCGAGGCCCAGAAGCTGCTCGCCCCCGTTCCTCAGACACTCGAAGAACACGTCGCGTTGATCACAAGTCAAGGGCCCGGCAACCGCACCCTGCCATCCTGCCCGATGATGCACGGGACCGGCTTCATCACCGCGATCGGCACACTTATGTCGGGCGGCGCCATCGTTACACTCGCAGACTCGTCCTTCGATGCGACGGAGTTGTGGGAAACAGTTGATAAGCATAAGGTGCAAAGCATCGCAATTGTGGGCGATGCCTTTGCCAAGCCAATGCTGCAGGCGCTGGACCGGAATCCCGGCCGCTGGGATACCAGCAGCCTCGTCACCATCGTTTCATCCGGCGTGATGTGGAGCAAGGAAGTCAAGGCTGGGCTGTGCAAGCATATCCCCCAGGTGGTGCTGATGGACAGCTTCGGCGCTTCCGAAGGGCTCGGCTTCGGCCGCTCCATCACAACCGCGCAAGGGGGCACCAACACCGCGAAATTTGCGATTGGCGAATTCTGTCATGTCTTTGATGAAAACGACCAGAAAGTGACGCCGGGAAGCGGCGTACCGGGATTTATCGCCCTCATGGGTGCGATCCCAGCGGGTTATTACAAGGATCCCGAGAAATCCGCCAAGACCTTCCGCACAATCGATGGGGTCCGCTATTCGATTCCGGGCGACTGGTGCACGGTCGAGGCCGATGGCAGCCTGACCTTGCTGGGCCGTGGCAGCGTTTGCATCAACACTGCTGGCGAGAAAGTTTACCCCGAGGAAGTCGAGGAGATTCTCAAGACCCATCCCGCGATTGGTGACGCGCTGGTCGTGGACGTGCCAAACGAAAAATGGGGTCAGGCCGTCACCGCCGTCGTCCACCTCAGCGGCGACGTTGCGTTCGACGAGCAAGCCGTCAAGGATCATGTGCGGGGGCAGTTGGCAGGCTACAAAACACCGAAGGCCATATATCCAACGAAGATCCCCCTGCGCGCATCGAACGGCAAGGCCGACTATGCAACGGCGAAGGCAATTGCCGAGAGCCTGACTGCCGCTTCATGACGAATCAGACTTCGCCCGATTATGACGCTGTGATCATCGGTGCTGGCTTCAGCGGGATCTACTTGCTCCACAAGTTGCGGGACGCCGGGTTCAACGTGCTGCTGGTCGATGCTGCGACCGATCCGGGCGGCATCTGGCACTGGAATTGCTATCCCGGCGCACGCGTGGATTCGCAGATTCCGCTCTATGAATTCTCGATCCCCGAAGTGTGGCGGACATGGACTTGGAGTGAGCGCTTTCCCGGCTGGGAAGAACTCAGGGCCTATTTCCGCCATGTCTGCGATACGCTGAACCTTTGGCCGCTGATGCGGATGGGATCGAGGGTCGAAAGCGCCGATTTTGATGCAGGGCGGGGACTATGGAATCTACAGCTTGAGGGCGGGCAATCCGTATCGACACGCTTCTTGCTCCCAGCCCTCGGTTTTGCGTCGAAGCCGTATATCCCCGACATTCCGGGCATTGAGGATTTCGAGGGCGAATGGTGCCACACGGCGCGCTGGTCGCAGGAGGGTATTGATCTCGATGGGCGCAAAGTTGCCCTGATCGGAACCGGAGCGAGCGGTGTGCAGGTCGCCCAAGAAGCAGCCAAGCGGGCTGAAGCGCTGATCCTGTTCCAAAGAACCCCGATCCTGGCCCTGCCGATGCGGCAGGAGCGGCTGACGCGGGAGGATCAGGAACGCGAAAAGCACAGCTATCCTGCCCTTTTCGAACAGCGCAGGCAGACGAGCGGAGGATTTGAAAGCCAGTCACTTGAAGTCTCGGCGCTCGAAGTCGACGAGATTGAGCGCAATGCCCACTTCGAAGATTTATGGCAGCGAGGCGGATTGAGGTTCTGGTACCACAACTTCGCCGACTTGCTTACCAATCGCGCAGCCAATCGCCACGCCTACGATTTCTGGCGCGACAAGGTTCGCGCGCGGATCGCCGATCCCGATCTGGCCGAGAAACTCGCCCCATCCGAACCGCCGCATCCGTTCGGCACGAAGCGACCTTCGCTGGAACAGGGATATTACGAGATTTTCGCGCAGGACAATGTTGCGCTGGTTGATCTGAAGGCAAACCCGATCACCCGTGTCGGGCCGCACGCAATCACAACCGCAGACGGCGAGGTCGAATGCGATCTCATCGTTTTCGCCACCGGCTTCGACGCGGGGCGGGGCGGGTTGATCGACATGAACATCACCGGCAGGGGCGGCCTGTTACTGTCGCAAGCTTGGGACAACGGGCTGCGCGCCTATCTGGGAATGGCGGTATCGGGTTTCCCCAACATGCTGTTCGCTTACGGACCCCTGAGCCCCTCGGGTTTTTCCAACGGCCCGACAAGCGCGGAAATGCAGGGCGACTGGATCTGCGATTTCATGGTCTGGCTGCGAAACAACGGTTACGATCTTTTCGACGCCGATCCGCAAGCAGAGGCGGACTGGACCGAAATGGTCGCTCAGGTTGGCGCTATGACGCTCTTTCCCGAAGCGGACTCCTGGTACATGGGCGCAAACATCCCGGGTAAGAAGCGCCAACTCATCAATTTTCCAAGCGTGTCGACCTATGCTGCGATTTGCGGCGATGTGGCACGCGATGCCTACCGCGGCTTTGCCGCCAGCACACCAGCGAACAAGGACAGCGCAACCTGATGAATGAGATGTTCAGAATAAGTGACTTTCCAGTGGACATTGATCCTGTTTGGGCTGGCGACGGCTCACATCTGCCCGAATGGTTCGTGTCGGCGCTCAAGGTGCCCCGCGAAGAAGGTTATGTGGAAATAGATGGGGCCAAGGCGCACTATTTCCGCTGGGGTGACCCCAGCAAGCCCAAGGTATTGATGACCCATGGCTTTCTGGCACATGCGCGCTGCTTTGCCTTCATTGCACCGTTTCTGGCAGAAGATTATGACGTGGTGGCGTTTGATCTGGCCGGCATGGGCGACAGCGACATGCGTGGTCGCGCCGACCTCTTGGCGAGAGGGGGCGAGTTTCGCGAGATTGCCGAGGCGCTGAATATGTTTGCGGATGGCCAAAAGCCGACAATCATCGCGCACAGCTTCGGGTCGGGCGCAGCCCTGACAGCCGTGACCCAGTGGCCCGAGGCCTTTGCCGGAGTGGTGGTTTGCGATCTCATGATCATGCGGCCCGCTCTCCTGGAAGAGTACTGGAACCTCAGGCGGTCAAGCCCTGGTTCCGGCGATCCGGACAAGCCCAGCAAGCGTTATCCTTGCTATGAAACGGCACGTAAGCGGTACATCCTTTCCCCGCCCCAGCCGGTCGGCGAGCCATTCCTTCTGGACTACATGGCCTATCATTCCCTGCGACAGGATGGAGACGAGTGGACGTGGAAGTTTTCAACCGAGGTCTTTCGGAGGAGCAACAAGCCCAACGAATGGCTCACCATGGGCGAGCGTCTGGTGCAGGCACCGGGCCGGAAGGCCATCGTGCACGGCGGTATGAGCCAACTCTTCACCCCGGAATCGGCCGAATACGTCCGCGAGCTGGGTGGAGGTGACATTCCGATCATCGCGGTGCCTGAAGCCCGTCACCATCTGATGCTCGATCAGCCTTTGGCCTTTGTAACCGCACTCCGCAGCATTCTTGCCCTTTGGGATACGCACACTGCACCGCCACTTGCAGCCTGATCCTGGTTGTCCTTCGCCCCGGGTTCCCGCAGGTGCGGTGCTTGCCAGACCTTGCCTGCCGGGAAAGGGAGCTGCCACTCAGCGTTCGCCGGCCATGCCGTTGCGGCGTTCAAGCCATCGTTCGCGCCGCACCAGATAGAACGGGAAGGCGAAACAGTGCCAAGCAGCGAAAGCATGTAACCGGTGTTTTCAGGCCACGGTGGACCATGGCATGAGTTGGGCGAGATTGTTGGCGGGATGACCGTTGGCAAGTTTCACGAGGGTCTGGGTCATCCACCCGTGCGGGTTGACGCCGCTGATCTTGCAGTTTTCGATGAGCGTGGCGATCACCGCCCAGTTGTCGCCGCCTTCGTCGGAACCGGCAAACAGGGCATCTTTGCGATTCAATGCGAGGGGGCGGATCGAGCGTTCGACGGTATTGGAGTCGAGCTCGATGCGGCCGTCGTCGATGAACCGGGACAGTCCATCCCAGCGGGTGAGCGCATAGCGGATCGCCTCGCCGAGCTTGCTCTTGGCGCTGACTTGGCGGCCAGGGGCGGCAAGATATTGATGAAGATCACCGACGATGACGCGGCTGCGTTCGGTCCGAGCGGCACAGCGTTGCTCGGCGGGTGAACCGCGCACCTCGTCCTCGACACCATAGAGCAAGGCAATGCGGCGCAGCACTTCGGTGGCGACCGGCGACGTGTCGGCCAGTTCGTAGAACTTGCGGCGGACGTGCGCCCAGCAGAAAGCGAGCCGGATCTGCTGGCGCCGCCGGGCGAGCGCGGCGTAGCCGCCATAGCCATCGACCTGCAGGATGCCCGCGAAATCACCAAGGTGCGTGTGAGGGCGTTTTGCCTTGCGATCTGGCGCATAGACATAGGCAACGATCGGCGGATCGCAGCCGCCCCATGGTCGATCATCGCGAGCATAGGCCCAGAGCTGTCCTGTCTTGGTCGGCCCGCGCCCGGATCGAGGACCGGGGCGGTTATCTCGTCGGCGAACAACCGCTCGGATCGTCGTAGCTCGTCGAGAATGTGGTCACGCAAGGGGCGCAGGCAGGTGATCGGCATACTTGGATACCAGCACCTGGGCGATCAGTGCCTCGGTGGGAGTACCGCCCTCGATGATCCGCGCTGGCGCCGGAGCCTGCACGATCGCGCTCTCGCACGAACGGCAGCCATAACGCGGCCGCCGGGTGACCAGGACGCGGAAGGTGGTCGGCACCACATCGAGGCGCTCGGCCACATCCTCGCCGATCTTCCGAATGTGCCGATGGCAGGATCACACCCTCGGCCTCAAGCTGTTTACGCAAATCCCGCCGCCAGGCGTATAGCTGCGAGGGATCCAGCCCATGCCGGCGCGCCACAGGACTGACGCCCTTGCGGCCCGAATAGCACTCCGCGACAATCGAGGCCTCCACCTCGGGCGGCCACTCCCGCCGCTTGCCCGCGCCGATGAACACCTCAAGGCGGCGCGCCAAGCTGGCCGCCGGACGCCCACCCAGCGCCAGCCTAAGGTGATGTACGATAGAATCCAGGCGGGCCGTACGCCGGGCAAATGTTGCAGTCACATCTGGAGGAAAGCGTTCAACGAAGATCCGCGTGGTGCAGCGGGATGTGGCGCAGCGAAAACGCCGGGCGACAAGAGTAATCCGAACCGGTCGGCCATGAGAGAGTAGATCGGCGAGTGTACAGTGATATCGACTGTGGACACGCGCAGATGGGCGGCAGCAGTTCGGGTAAATCGAAACTCGAAATCGGGATCGCCGGGTGATCCGTATCTGATCGGCGGCATACTCGACCTTGTCGATCACCAATCCTGTTGGCGCAATGGCTTCGCGAAAACCTCTCCCATGCATGGCGATCTCCTCCTTCGGGGAAAAACTCGCCACTATCAACGCACTTGCACCAAAAGTGAGTCAGAGCCCCATTCTGGCGCTAATCCACATCCTAACGCGAAGGGCTCGGGCGCTTTAGCGTACGAAAGCCTCTGATGGGGGAACCCGCGTGGGCTCTGGGATTGAGCTATGGGATTTGTTTTGGCCTGGTCGGAAGGGCACCGTACATAGTTGCAAGACGACCCGGGCGACAGCGCGAGGCGCGAACTCGACCGTTATGATCGACGCTCAAAGCCTCCATTTGTCGTCCTTTGGCGGATGTGCGGCAACTCTCTGAGGCGATCGGCGCAAGGCGGCCCGTTGGCCAGCGCCGGGCGCGCGCGGTCGTTCTTGGGAATGGGGGCAATTGCCGCACTGGCCGAACTCGAACGCGTGGTCTCGACCTTATTGGCCTCGTCAACAGGACTGGGCCGCAATAGCTAGCAAGTTGCCAGCTCGAATTCGACGCTCATAAAATGATTACTCGGTCGGCGATTTTTCTGCCGGCGAGCTTGAAAAGCTGCGACTGCGATCGCGAGCGAATTTGCAACCAAAAATCGGCTTCCGATATCGTCCAGCCCTTGCCAAATTTTGTGATGGTTTCTATGATGGTTTCAGCGGTATCTCGTTGTTGATTGCATCGGATTTCCGCCGCTTTGATGCCCAGTTCAGTTCCTCTTCTGGGCACCAGGGACCCCTCTCAAAGGGTCCCAAAAACCTTGAAAAATCGCTGGAAATCTGCCATTTTCTTCTCGGTGGTTGTCTCGCGACGTCCGAAGAGATTTTACATAATCTCGTCGAAACCGGGTCAGATTTTCGGGTCAAATTTCCCGCTCAAAAAATCTGACCCGATGCCGTCCGAATCTTCACGAGAAAACCGCCGCCCTTTGGAAGGAAATGGCAATGGCTCTCAGCGACGTGAAGATCAGGGCGCTCAAGGCGCGAGATAAGCTCTACAAGGTACCGGACGATCGCGGCCTCTATGTCGAGGTCAGTCCGAAGGGAGCGAAGCTGTGGCGCTTCCGCTACTTCTTTCACGGGAAGGACAAACGGATTGCGCTTGGCTCCTATCCCGCGGTCGGTCTCGCCGATGCGCGCAAGAAGCGCGATGATATCCAGCAGGCGATCGCTGAAGGCGTGGATCCGATCCTGGAGCGCAAGCGTGCGAAGCTCGCCGCCGCATTCGGTGCCGCGAACACATTTGGCGAGATCGCCGAAGAGTATATCGAGAAGATGGTGGCCGAGGGCCGGGCCGAGGCCACAACGGTGAAGGCCAACTGGCTTCTCGAACAACTGAAGCCGCTCGCTAAAATGCCGGTCGCCGACATCAAGCCGATCGAAGTGCTGGGCGCGCTCAAAAAGCTCAGTGCGCGCGGGAAGTATGAAACGGCGCGGCGCTGCCGATCCTTTGCAAGCCGCGTCTTTCGATATGCGGTCGCGACGGGGCGAGGGGAGATGGACCCGACGTCGGTTCTGCGCGGCGCGTTGATCGCTCCCCGGACGAAACATCATCCCGCGCTCGTCGAGCCCGAAGCCGTGGGGGAGTTGCTCCGGACGATCGACGCTTATTCCGGAAATGCGATTACCCGTCTTGCGTGCCAGATCTCGCCGCATGTCATGCTCCGGCCGGGCGAATTGCGCCAATCCTCATGGAGCGATATCGATCGCGACAAGGCGGTCTGGACCATTCCGGCCGAATGCATGAAGATGCGCCGGCCGCACGCGGTTCCGCTCTCGCGACAGGTGCTCCAGTATCTGGAAGAGCTTTATCCGCTGACGGGACCGGAGGGTTTCGTCTTTCCGGCCTTTCATACGTCGAAGCGGCCAATGAGCGAGAATACGGTCAATCAGGCCTTTCGCCGAATGGGCTATGCTGCCGGTGAAGTGACCGCTCATGGTCTTCGGACCACGGCTTCCTCGCTGCTCAACGAAAGCGGAAAATGGAGTCCCGACGCGATTGAGCGATCGCTCGCGCATGCAGATGCCAACGCCATCCGCGGGATCTACAATCGCGGACGTTATTGGGAGGAACGTGTGGCAATGCATCAATGGTGGAGCGATTATCTCGATGAATTGCGCGTCGCCCGATCCATCGTGCGCGCCGCCTAGATGTGCCAATGTGCCGATCATCGGCCATACGTCGCACATTGTGAAACCTGCCCCGGTGATCGCGCGCATCAGAATCGATCTAGGCGAGCGGATGCTGCCCAGAAACATTAGCTCCTGACCGAAGCCTATCGCTGGCGGACTATGAGCTCGGTCCCGGCGTAGCGCGCCGGATGGATAGGCTCGATCCGTTGGCTCTTGCTACCGGCTTTGTCCATGAAAGTGACTTCCAGGGTAATGGGCGACATCGAAGCGAGGCCAAAGTAAAGCGGTTGTGTTCCTTGCGAATTATATCCCTCGCCGGTCGAAACCTGCCGTGTCGCCAAGATACGGCCGGCCGTGTCGTAGAGCCGCACCTCTGCGCCCATGCGCGTGAACTGCCCCGTCCTGTCGAGGACGCGGACCGCAAGGCTTCGCCGGGCCGCGCTCCTTGCGAGGTCGTTTCGGAACAGGAAGTGGCCGCCGGTATCGGTATAGCCGCGGGTTAGCGACAGATCGAGCGCGCCATCGCGGTTATAGTCTATCCACTGCACGCCATGGTCGCCGGCGTTGAGCGCCGAGGCGGGAAGCAGGACGTTGATAAAGCTTTTGCCCCCGATATTGCGGTAGAGACGATTTGCGGGCCGCTGGCTACCCGACTTGCCGGTGTAGGCAGTGACAAACAGATCAAGCCACCCGTCGTTGTCATAGTTGGTGACACGCCTCGAAGAGGAGACCCGGATCGGCAAGGGCGGGACCCTGGCGGCGCAGCTGTCGCGGCTCGACCTGATCGTGCTCGACGAGCTCGGTTATCTGCCGTTCGCCCGCTCCGGAGGGCAGTTGCTGTTCCACCTCATCAGCAA
>NZ_NIWD01000003.1:0-114354 GCF_002277025.1 Sphingopyxis sp. GW247-27LB | reverse complement strand
TCTTGCGCTGCGCGCGCCTCCGGTCGGGCTACGCCCGCCCTCCGCCGCACGCAGCGCAAGGCGACCCTCAACTAACCGGCATCATATCCGAAAAGGGGGTCCCTCTTCGACGCCGATAGGGGGTCCCTTTTGAACGCCGTTTGACAGGTGAGTTCATCACCACCAAGATGAAGGAACGCGTCAACGACCCCGAACTCGCCGAGATGCTGACACCGACTTTCGACGACTATCCGCTGTTCGCCAAGCGCCCGCCACTCGACCACGGTTATCTCGAAGCCTTCAACCGCGACAATGTCCGGCTGGTCGACATCAAGAAGCAGGAGCCGTTGGTCGAAATCACCGAAACCGGCGTGCGCACGACCCGAAACGACTATGAGTTCGACATCATCGTACTGGCGACCGGTTTCAAGGCCTACACCGGCGCGCTCGAAGCCTTTCCGATCCGCGGCAACGACGGGCAGACGCTGCGCGAAAAATGGCGGGTCCAATCGGCGTGCATCATGGGGGTTTGCGTTGCTGGCTTCCCCAACATGTTCACCGTCACCGGTCCCCAGGCACCCTTCGCCAACCTGCCGACCTCGATCGAGCAGAACGCCATCTGGATCTCGCGCTGCATCGAAAAGATGGAACGCGAGGGGCTAGACGTTTTCGAACCGCGCGAGGAAGCCGAGCGTGAATGGACGGCGGCGACTGCAAACATCCATGGCCAGACACTGATGGCCGAAGGTGACAAGGTCAATTCGTGGATGATGGGCGCCAACCGGGACGACAAGGGTGCGCGTGTCCTCATCTATTTTGGCGGTGCCAATCTCTATTATGATGCGCTCGACAAGTCGGCTGCCGAAGGTTTCCCTGAACTCGAGTTCAAAACGCTACCGACCTATAAGTGCGCTGTGGCGGCTGGCTAAGCCTTGGTGATTACGGCTGGGGCTTGCATCTTGGTCAGGCGCGACGCTCGCTGGGCCGCCTTACATCGCCACTAGCTCCAATCCGCGGAGCGGTTCGTGCAGCGGCCAGACCCCCTTCAGCCACGCATGTGCGCCGGCCGTCAATCGACATCGGCGTCAATCGATGCCGTCGCCGATCAGCGAGAAGGGTGCCCAGGCGCTCGGATGCGCCCAACTGGCCAAAAAGGGATCGGCGCGCGGGTCGTCGCGAATCTCGCGCATCGCCAGCTGCAGCGCCTCGGCGCGCGACAGGCCCGGGTCGGCGCGCATCAGCTCGAAGAGGCGCACGGTAAGCACCGCCGCGACGTCGTCGCGAACAGGCCAGTGCGAGGCGAGCAGGCTTTCGGCGCCGGCGAAGAAAAAGGCGCGCGCGAGCCCGGAAAGGCCGGG
This sequence comes from Sphingopyxis sp. GW247-27LB, assembly GCF_002277025.1. Classification (GTDB taxonomy): domain Bacteria; phylum Pseudomonadota; class Alphaproteobacteria; order Sphingomonadales; family Sphingomonadaceae; genus Sphingopyxis. The sequence continues at coordinate 113,017 of NZ_NIWD01000003.1, read as the reverse complement.
TGCGCCAGCGCTACCATCGCCTGCGGCGGTATTGCAGGCCGAGAGGATCACCCAGCGCGCGCCGAGATCGAGCGAGGCTTCCGATGCGGCGAGGAAACCATCGTCGGTCGCGGTCGCGACCTCGGGAGGGGTGAAGACGAGACCAGGCTCGGCGATGCCGCCCAGTTCGCCCGCAACGAGGCCGTGGGTTGCGAGGAAGAGCACCGACAGGCCGGTGAGATAGCTAGCGGCTTTCCTTAACCTTTCCGATGGAAGGAACATGCATGTGGACCGCCCTGCGCACCTGGTGGAATCGCTATACGAGCGCCGGGGAAGCCGTCACCGACGAGGGGCGGGCCATGCTGCGGACGCGCTATGCCGCGCTGAAGCGCCAGATTCCCTTCATCTACGCAATTTCCCTCCTCAACTTTGTAGGGTTTCACTTCGCGACATCGCGGGAGTGGCAGGCATCGCTGTGGCCCGGTGGCCTACTGATCGCCTTCATGTTGGCCAGGCTGGTATACTGGATGAAGCGCGAGCCCCGCGATCTCCCGCCCGAGACGATATTGGCGCGAACCCGGCCGATGCCCTTCATCGCTGCCCTGTTGAGCCTGGCATTCGGTATCTGGGGTCTGGTTGTCTTCGAAAACGCCGGACTTGCCGAACTCAATTATGCGATCCTCTTCGGGAGCCTGACCGCGCTCGGGTGCGCATACGGGCTCGCGAGTTTCCCCAATGTCGCCCGCATGCCGCTCGTCTTTCTCGCGCTGCCGCTGGCGGCGAGGCTGATTATGATCGGCGAGGCCGCTCCGATCGGCCTCGGGCTGTGCCTCATCCTCGTCATCTGCCTCATCTTGCGGTTGCTGAACACTCATGAGCGGGGATTCGTTCAGCTCATTCGCACGCGTTCGGCCGTCGAAGCGGAACGGAGCCGGGCGCTGGAAGCCGAGCAGCGCGCGCTCGCGGAAGCCGCGCGCGTCCAGGTCATCGCCAACACCGATCATCTGACTGGCTTACCCAACCGCCGCGCCTTTCTCGAGGCGGCCGCGGGATGGACGGCATCGAGAGGAGAGAGGGATGTCGCCGTCGCGATCATCGACCTCGATGATTTCAAACCTATCAACGATGTCTTTGGCCACAGCGTCGGCGATCGGCTGCTCCGGCAGATTGGCTCGCGTCTCGGAACGCTCCTCGGTGACAGGGATATGCTCGCGCGCGTCGGAGGCGACGAGTTCGCGTTCCTCTTGCGCTGCGTTAATGTCGAGGCCGCCCGGCAGTTCGGGGTTGCGATCGCAAATGTTCTCCGGCCGCCGCTCGTCGATGAAAGCCGGGAGTTTCGTGTAACAGCGGGCTGCGGGATCGCGCTGCTCGGGGCCGGCGAGGACGCGTTCGAGGTCGCCATGATGCAGGCCGATATCGCCCTGCAGGTGGCCAAGGAGCGTGGCCGCGACGAAGTTTCGATATTCGATCCCATTCTTGAAGCAGCGCGCAAGCGACGCTCGGATATCGCGAATGCCTTGAAATCTCCGGGCGCAGGCGACGAGATCGGCTTGGCGTTCCAGCCGGTCTATGAACTGGCGACGATGCGGCTGCTCGCCTTCGAGGCGCTCGCACGGTGGAAACATGATGATCTCGGCGAAATCTCGCCTTCGGAATTCGTGCCGATCGCCGAACGGCTCCACCTCATCGAGCCGATCAACGACGCCTTGCTGCTCAAGGCGATGCGCGCGGCGCGCGACTGGCCGGACACCATTCGCCTGTCGGTCAACCTGAGCGCGATCCAGCTCTGCTCGCCGTCATCGGCAAGGGAGTTGATCGGCAAACTCGCCGAATGCGGACTGCCTCCCGCCCGGCTCAGCGCCGAGGTCACCGAAACGGCCTTGCTGATCGATTTCGAGACGGTGCGTGCCAACCTCGCCTTGCTCAAGGCGGAAGGCATTCGCATCATTCTCGACGATTTCGGCGCGGGATTCGCGTCGATCGCCTATCTGCGCGAGATTCGCTTCGACACGATCAAGCTTGACGGGGCCTTGATCGATTCCATCGTCGATTCCACGGCCAGCCAGCGCCTTCTCGAAGGTGTTTTGCGGCTTTGCGAGGCCTTGGGCACGCCGTGCGTCGCAGAGCATATCGAATCCGAGGAACAACTGCTCCTGCTGCGCAAGCTCAAATGCGAAAATGGGCAAGGCTTCCTTCTCGGCCCTCCGCTTGCCGCCGAGGAGGCAGCGAGGCTCGCCGCGACAGCCATGTCCGGCCAGGCAACCGGATATTCGACCGACCGCTGATCGTCCGTGCCAAAGGAAAAGCCCGGGCGCGGCGCGTCGATGGGCCGGTCAGGGCGGGGTCAGCCGGCACCCTTGATCGGCACGATGTCGGCTGCCTCCTCCTCGGAGGATGTGCTGCGGGCGAGTATCATATCATGCCCGGCGAACACCCGCTCGATATCCTCGCGCTTTTCGAAGATCAGCTTAGCCACGCCCGCGGTCATGCCGCCTTCTTCGCCGACGCGGCCCAAGACATGGGCCAGATCGGCGAGCGTCGCCCTTTCCGGCGTGGGGTGAAGCGATCCCTTGTCGTCGCGGTAGGCCGTGCATTCGGTTGCCATCAAGGTCTCCTCGACGGGCGGCGGGAAATCCAATATTCGCTGCGGGCCAAGGACCGGGAAGAGGTCAGGCGGCCGATCCCCGATAATACCAAGATGGCGCTGAGGCTTCTAGAATCAGGTGAAGGAGAGCAGGGCCGATCAGACTACCCGGCCAGCCCCAGCGCCGCGCCCGGCATGCTGATCGGCGCGTCTAGCGCCGGCCCCATTATCACCACGTAGAAACTGGTCATCCCACCTCATCCAATTTCCACGGACCCTCATCCGCGGGCCGCCCGACCGAAGGACGGCGAGCGAGTGCCCCGGATCAGCGCCGTCCCGGGAAGCGGGGAATGTCGATGTGATCGAACATCCCACCATAGCCGAGGGCCATGGGCATCTCCCACTCGAGCATGCTGTATGGATGGCCGGCATCAAACGTGCTGGCCGCATCCAGCGCTGCCAGAGTCTCGTCGCTCAGCACGAGATCCACCGCGCGCAGATTCTCCTTCAGCTGATCTGCGCGGGTCGCGCCGACGATCGGAATGACGCCGCGCGCCATCATCCAGGCAAGTGCCACCTGGCCCGATGAGGCGCCCAACCCGTCGGCGATTCTGTCGACCGCTTCGGCGATCTCGCGATTGCGCTCGTCCAAGGGCTGGAGCTGCATACTGTCCATACGATTGTTGCCGCTGGCGTCGGCCGCGCGCGTATATTTGCCGGTCAGGATGCCGCCGGCCAGCGGCGACCAGGCCGTCACGCCGATATCGTGGGCGGCCGCGAGGGGCAGATGCTCGCGTTCGATCGAGCGCTGGACGAGGCTATATTCGAGCTGCATCGCGCTCACGGGCACCAGTCCGCGCAAATCGTGGAAGGCTTGTGCCCGCGATACCACCCACGCCGGCACATCGGACAGTCCGACATGGAGGATCTTGCCGGCGCTCACCGCGTCGTCGAGTGCCCGCTGGACCTCTTCCACGGGTGTCGTGAAATCCCACCAATGCACGAAATAGAGATCGATATAGTCGACTCCCAGGCGTTGGAGGCTGGCATCGAGCGAACGTGCCAAGCTCTTGCGGTGCATGCCGGCGGCATTGGGATCGCCGCCGCCGGGGACCGCATTGGCATATTTGCTGGCGATCACGAACCGGTCCCGATCGGATGCGACCATCCGCCCGACGATCCGCTCGCTCTCGCCGCCAGTGTACATGTTGGCGGTGTCGATGAAATTGCCGCCAGCCTCGACAAAGGCGTCGAACACCGGTCGGCATTCCTCTTCGGGACGCGACCAATCCGCCGCGGTCCCGAAGGTCATGGTGCCGAGCGCGACCTGCGATACGCGTAGGCCGCTCTTCCCGAGCAGGCGATAGCGCATCAGCCCTGCTCGCCGAGGCCCGGATTGTTGCGCCAGGCTTCGTCGGGGAAGGGGATCACGCCGAGTTGCATCGCGAACTCGCGGAAGTTCCAGTGGGTGCGGCAGCGCACGATCTTGCCGTCCCTATAAAATTGCGTGGTGGTGCCGCGCGTGTAGGTCGTCTTGCCGGCGGCGGGGATGCCGAAGAAATCCTCGTTATGCGTGGCCTTCCAGATCCACTGCATATAGCCCCATTCGTCATAGTCGAAGTCGGCGCCGAGGAAGATATTGTCCGCATAGCGGCGATAGACCTCTTCGGGGAATTCGCCGGGGGTCGGGCCCTGTCGCGTCTGGGCATGCTGGCGCGGGCAGCGGTCGCCGTCATAGCTCAGCACCTCGAACTTGTGGACGCCGAAGGGCGATTCCGGCCCCGAATTGTTGAAGACGACGAAGGCCTTGTAAAGATCCTCCTTGGTGGTGATCGTCTGCATGAACTCGATATCTTCCCAGACGAAATCGTCGGCATAATAGCCGAGCACTTCCTCGGCTCCCTTGTCGAAGAAGGCGGTGACCCAGTCCTGGGCGCTGTCGAAATCCTTCGGGCGGCTGTTGTGCGAAGGCGTGTCGACGTCCGTTGCCATGGCGGGCGCGCGCAGGCCGCGCAGCACCCGCTGCTGATCGGGCGTCAGATGGTCGTCGGTGACATGGGCGGCATATAGAAAATGCATGTTTCTTCCTCTCTCGTCCGGAACCGTGCGGGCCTGGCCCGTTCTGCGTTCCCGCAAATTATCCTGCTATATGGGCTTTGCCACGGCAGAAGGGGTCACGGCGAGGCCGAACGTGCCAGCGAACCCAAATCTTTGGCACCCTCTGCTTTTTCGTGGCACGGCTGGCCCTTGGGGGCGGCGCTTGCTGCCCATAGGCTTTCCATCAACCAGAAAGAGGATGGCGCCCGGCGCCGCCACGCATGCGGAGAGACATATGAGCGAGACCCTCCTCAACCGGAGCGACGACATGGGCGGCGAAGAGCGGGTCTATGATCCGCTCGATCCGGTCGTGAAGCACGAACCCTATCCCTATTACGCCAAGCTTCGCCGCGATGATCCGGTGACGTGGCTCCCGTCGCTCCAGGCTTTCGGGGTGGCTCGCTATGACGATGTCGACACGCTGCTGAAAAATGGCAAGCTCTACAGCTCGTCGATGTTCTGGCCGGCGCTGCTCGGTGAATATGACCCCGTGCCCGAGGTGCCGCCGATGATCTCGATGGACCCGCCGGGGCATGTCCATCTGCGCAAGCTCGCGAACAAGGCCTTCGTGCCGTCGAAGATCAAAATCCTCGTCGACCGCACCTATGAAGTGGCGAACGAGCTGATCGACGATATCATTGCAAAGCACGGCATCGAGGGCGAGTTCGATTTCGCGACGGATTTCTGTGCGCTCTATCCCGTCACCGTGATCGCGCAGGTTCTGGGCGTCCCGACGGCGCGGCGCGCCGAATTCAAGATCTGGGTCGACAACATCCTCGCGGCCGCGAACCGCGCCGCTTACGGGCCCGAGCGCCTCGCGGAGATCCAGGACAGTTCGGACAAGGTCCGCGCCTTCTTCGAGGATTTGTACGACGAGCGCGCGGCCGATCCGCAGGACGATCTCATCTCGCAGTTCATCGTCGCCGAGATCGACGGCGAGAAAATGTCGCGCATCGAAGTGATCCAGATGTCGATCCTCCTCCTGATCGGCGGCGTCGAGACGACGACCAACCTGCTCGGCACGACGCTGGTCGAACTGAAACGCCACCCCGAGGTCTATGAACGGGTGCGCGCCAATCCCGAGCTCATCCCCGCGCTCATCGAGGAGGTGCTGCGCTACAATCCGCCGGTGCAGATCATCTTCCGCCACACGATGGAGGATACCGAGCTCGGCGGGGTCAAGATCCCCAAGGGCTCGACGGTCATGCCGCTGCTCGCATCGGCCAACCGCGACGAGAGCAAGTTCACCGATCCGGAAGTGTTCGACATCGACCGGAAGATCGCTTTCCCGCTGATGTCCTTCGGGCAGGGGCCGCACTTCTGTCTCGGCAATTATCTCTCGCGGATGGAGGCGCGCTCGGCCCTCGAAACGGTGTTCCGGCGTTTCGAACTCCTCGAGCCGGTGTCCGACGAGGTGGAGTGGCTCGACTCCTACTTCGCGCGTGGACCCCATCACCTCAAGGTCCGCTTCCGCGCGCGCGGTTGAGCCGCTCGCGCGGAAGCTCGAACAGGGGAGTGGGCAAAATGCCAAGGCTGGCGCAGTGCTACGGCACCGCTGACTATGAGGACGCCGCGCGGCGCCGCCTGCCGCGGCCGCTCTTCGACTATATCTGCGGGGCGGCCGATGACGAAAAGACGGCGGCGGCCAATGTGGCCTCCTTCGACCGCTACGACCTCGTTCCGCGCTACATGACCGATGTGACGCGGGTGAATGCCGCCACCCGCGTTCTCGGCTGCGACCTCGAATGGCCGCTCATCCTTGCGCCGACGGGAATGAGCCGGATGTTCCATCCCGACGGCGAACAGGGGGTGGCGATCGCGGCAGCCGATGCGGGCTGCGGCTACGCCCTGTCGACGATGGCGACGGCATCGATCGAGGAGATCGGCGCGATCAGCGCCGGCCCCAAAATCTATCAGCTTTACCTGCTCGCCGACGATGCCCTGAACTTCGCCAGCATCGATCGCTGCAAGGCGGCGGGCTTCGATGCGCTCTGCCTGACGGTCGACACGATCGTCGCGGGCAACCGCGAGCGCGACCTGCGCTCGGGCCTCACCGTACCGCCCCGGCTTACCCCGGCTTCGCTCGCATCCTTTGCCAAGCGGCCCGGCTGGTGCCTCGGCTACCTCGGCGGCGGGAAATTCTCGTTGCCCAATGTGACGGCGAGCGGCGAGGGCGATCTGTCGACGCTCGCCGCCTTCTTCGCTTCGAAGATGGAATCGCATATCAGCTGGGAGCGGATCGCCAAGATTGCGGCCTATTGGGGAGGACCCTTTGCGATCAAGGGCCTGCAGTGCGGCGACGATGCGCTACGCGCCGCCGATGCGGGAGCGAGTGCGGTCATCATTTCCAACCATGGCGGACGGCAGCTCGACGGCGGCGCGGCGACGATCGACCTCGTGGCCGATATCGCTGACGCGGCGGGCGACCGGGTCGAGGTGATCCTCGACGGCGGCATTCGCCGGGGGAGCCATATCGTCAAGGCCCTCGCGATGGGCGCGCGCGCCTGCATGACGGGGCGCCCCTATCTTTACGCCCTGTCCGCCTTCGGCGCCGCGGGGGTCGAGCGCTGGCTCGGGGGCATGAAGCAGGAGACGCTGCGTACCCTGGCGCTGATCGGATGCCCGTCGCTGGCGGATCTCGGTCGCGAGCATGTGCGGCTTGCAGGTGCAGCGCCCGCGTTCCTCGCGAACGAGGCGGAGGCGCGCGATTTTGAACGGCCCGGCCCCGCCTTGCGGCACGCCTAGATATCGAGTTTGCGGGCGACCTCGACGATCTCGTCGGCTTTCATCTGGGCGACCACACTGGGTCGGCGGCCGGTCCAGCGCTTGAACGCGCGGGAGAAAGTCCCTTCGTCGGAGAAGCCGAGCATATAGGCGATATCGCGAATGACGAGATCGCTCCGCTTCAGATATTGGAAAGCAAGCTGCAGACGCACGCGGTCGAGCACATCGGAAAAGGTCGTGCCCTCGTCCTTCAGTCGCCTGAGCAAAGTCCTCTCGGTCATATGCAGGCTCTTTGCGATATCGCTCTTGCGGACCATCCCGTCGGGCATGCGGGCGATCAGCGCATCACGGACGCGGACGGCGAAGCGGCCGGCCATCCGCGTCTCCAGATAGCGGTTCGCGACGCCATCGAGCAACGACGCCAGTTCCTCGTCCGCGACGAGGATCGGCCGGTCGAGATCGGCCCGTGCAAAAACGATCGCATCCTCAGGCTGTCCATAGGCGACGGGACAACCGAAAAACGCTTCCAGCCCGTCGCCCCGGCGAGGCTTGGGATGCGCAAGACTGACCGAGATCGGTGTGATGGGAATGCCCGCGATCCAGCGAAGATAGCCGAGTACCGAGGCGAGCACCGTATCGACCGTCTGATAGATGGGCGGCTCGCCGCCCGTGTCGAAGAAGATCGACAGCGTCACCTGATCGCCCGACTCCGTGAGCGTGGCCGTCGCCGAATCCGAAATGAGCCTGCAATAGAAGGCGAACCGGTGGAGCGCCCGCGAGAGCGTTGCCGAGCAGCTCATGGCATAACCCACGACGTGGAATGTCGAGGGCCGGACCTCCGCGGCGACCCGGAGGGCGAAGTCGGAGTCGCTCAGCGCTACCGCCTTGCGCCACAACATGCTGATCTGTTCCTGCGAATAGCGCCCATAGCCGCCTTCGAGGCGGGCGGGGTCCATGCCGATCTCGCTCAGCACCCGGTCGGGATCGATACCACTGGCGCGCATCGCCCTCACGATCGCCAGCACCCACCCCGTCAGTCCGGACTTGGATTCCGTTTCAGTCACCCGATCCTCATTATTTTCCCTTGGCATGCAGATAGGCCAACCGGTCACCGATGTCACGATTGGCCTGTCGGGCGATCAATTCATGCCGAACGTGTCGCTTTGTCCCGAACGGCTTTGCCTTGGCACGCCGCGCCCTGTCGTTTGCCGCCGCGATATCCGATGCACGCTGCGAGGAAGGCAGATAGCGCCGCAAAGGCCGACGATGCCATAATGAGGAGAGGATTGATGCGCACCAGAGGTTATCTTTATCGCGCGTCGGCGGCCTGGGTCGTCGGCATGGCACTGACGGCCGCGCCCGCGATGGCGCAGACCGAAGCGGCACCGGCCACCGAGGCCAGCGATCCGACCGATATCATCGTGACGGCTACGAAGCGGAACGAGAATCTGAGCCAGGTTCCGATCGCGGTGTCGGTGACCACCGACGAAGATATTGCCGCCAAGGGTATCGTCCGGCCGCAAGACTATCTGATCTCGACGCCGAACGTGACCTTCATCGATGAAGCCACCGGCGACAGCTTCACCAATATCCGCGGCCAGACTTCGGTTCGCAACTCCGACCCCAATGTCGCCGTCGTCATCGATGGCGTTCAACTGTCGAGCCTCAAGCAATTCAACCAGGATCTGTTCAATATCCAGCAGATCGAAGTGCTGAAGGGGCCGCAAAGCGCGATTTACGGCCGCAACGCCGCCGCCGGCGCCATCGTCGTCACGACTAAGCTGCCGCGCGCGGAACTCGGGGGCTCGGTGCTCGCGGGCTATGGCAGCTGGAACACCGCGCGGGCCCAGGCCGAAGTCAGCGGTCCGCTGACCGATACGCTCGGCTTCGGTCTCGCCGCGTCGTTTCGCGATACCGACGGACCTTTCACCAACATCACGACGGGGGAAAAGCCGTATCGCCTCCGCACGGTGCTCGGCCAGGCGCGCCTCTATTGGGAGCCCGCGGACGGGCTGACGGTCGATTTCAAGCTCAGCGGGCACGATACCAAGGGAGGTTCGACCGCGCTGCAGTCGCAGTTCGTCGGCCTGCCGATTGGCGGCATCCCCGTCAACGAACTCGACGCCGACCGCACCGATTTGCCGTTCGTGACCAATGTCCAGGGTCAGCTCGACGAGTGGCTCGTCGCCGGTTCGCTCAAGATCGATTATGACATGGGCTGGGCGACGATTACCTCGGTGACCGCCGCCGACAAGCTCTACCAGTTCTTCGGCGGGGATTCGCCGCCCTATCTCGCAGACTCGGGGACGCCGGGCTCGACGGTGCAGGGCTATAAATATCGCGACAAGAATTTCTCTCAGGAGCTGCGGCTGACGTCGCCCGACGACCAGCGATTCCGCTGGCAAGTCGGCCTCTATTATCTCAACTTCAAGCGCGGCCAGATCAGCGAGCTCAACCAGGATCTCGTCGGGATCGTTCCGCCTTCCGACGGTATCGACGCGCCGGGCGATCCGATCATCGGGGCGACCGTCTCCTACGCGCGCCAGGCCTACAAGACCGAGAGCTTCGCCCCCTTTGCCAGCGTCCAGTTCGACGTCACCGACCAGCTGCACCTCAATCTTGCGGGCCGCTACGATATCGAGAAGCGCAGCGTCGTCGAACTGGCACCCGACGCGATCAACCCGGTGACGGGCGCCAATTACAATCTCTGTATCCAGGCGCGGGGTCCCGGCACGACGCTGGCCGATTGCCAGGCTTCGGAAACCTTCAAGGAGTTCGAGCCGAAGGCGAGCATTTCCTATGATCTCGGCCGGACGGGAAGCGTTTACGCAAGCTATGGCAAGGGCTTCAAGAGCGGCGGCTTCAACCCGCTGGGCAGCCGCGCCGCGCTGCTTGCCGTCGCGCCGCCCGGATCCCAGGTCTTCGTGCAGGACCAGTTCGATGCCGAAAAATCCACGTCATGGGAGGTGGGGACGAAGCTCCGGCTGTTCGACCGTTCGCTCAGCCTCAATATCGCGGCGTTCACGACCAATGTGTCGGGCGCTCAGCAGTTCGAATTCTTCCCTTCGGCGGGTCTCCAGACGACCACCTCGATCGACAAGGTGCGCCTGCGCGGTTTCGAGGTCGATTTCAACTGGCACATCCCCGGCGGGCCGCAGATTTTCGGCGCTTATGGCTATACCGACGGCAAGGTGCGGGCGTTCGCCGCGAACCCCGCCTATGTGGGGAACCGGGCGCCCAACGCGGCCAAATATAATCTGAACGCGGGGATCACGCACGACTTCGATCTCGGTAATGATCTCATGCTCACGCCGCGGGTCGAATATGTCCGTATCGGGTCGACCTGGTGGGATGTCATCAACACGCCGGGTTCGCGGCGCAGCCCCGTCGACCTCGTCGATGCGCGGCTGACGCTCGCCAAGGCCGATCGCTGGAGCCTGTCGCTCTTCGGCAAGAATATCTTCAACGAGAAATACAACCGTTCCGTCCTTCCGCTGCTCGGCGTGTTCCAGCTGACATCGCGCGCCGAGACCCGCCACCTCGGCGTCGAAGGGCGGTTCAACTTCTGATCTCTCCCCCGCCTTGCCGTCCCCGACAGGCTTTGCCGGGGACGGACATTTTTGAGATGATCGGAAAGTGCGGCGCCATCCGGCGTCGCAGGACAAGGCCGAACTACGGAGGCATGAAATGAACAAGCAGTGGGCGCAATATTGGATCGGGCTCTTCGCCGACGGGACCGACGAGCTGATGACGCTCTACGCCCCCGAATTCCAGTTCGAGGACGTCAATTTCGACCTCCGGATCAACAATGACCTCCCGGCGCTGCGTTCCTTTTTCGAAGGCTTCATCATCGAGGACCCGTCGCTCAGCTATAACAAGTTCGACGTGTTCGACTATGTCGGCGACGACCGCCTCGGATCTTTCCAGTGGACTTGGGAAACCAAGCATGCCGGCGATTTTCTGGGCGTCGATGCCAAGGGCAAGGTCACCAAGACCCGCGGCGTGACCGTCATGGGCTGGAACGACGACGGCAAGATCATCCTCGAACGCAGCATCTGGGACGCCATTCCGGTGCTGCAGCAACTCGACGCGATCCCCGGGTGATCGCCGCCATGACCGATACGAAGGAATATCGCATCGGGTCGCTGGCCGCCGTCGAGGCCGGCGAGCCCGTGCTCACCGAGGCGGGCGGGCAGGATGTGGCGCTCTTCATGTGCCGCGGGCGGGTGATCGCGACCAACGGCCAGTGCCCGCACGCCGAGGGTCCGCTGCATGAGGGCGACGTCGATGGCACGATCCTGACCTGCCCCTGGCACGGCTGGACGTTCGATCTGGAATCCGGCGAATGTCAGGAAGACGATTCCATCGTCCTCGAACGCTATCCGGTGCGGATCGACGGCGATGACGTCTTTGTCAGCCTATGACCCGGGTTGACGCCTTTCCGGCCGTTTCGGCGGTGCTGATCGAGCAGTTGCGCGAGATCGTCGGCGACGCGGGCCTGCTGACCGGCGGCGAGGTGGCGAGCCGCTATCCAGGCTATTTCATGGACCGGATCGGCGCCGATGCGATCGTGCGTCCGCGCACGACGGACGAGGTCGCCGCGATCCTGCGCCTGTGCAGCGCCGCCGGCCAGCCCGTTGTGGTGCACGGCGGCATGTCGGGCTGGGTCCGCGCGACCGAGACCCGGCGCGGCGAAATCGCGCTGTCGCTTGAGCGAATGGCGGCAATCGAGGCGATCGACCCGGTCAATCGAACGGCGACCGTCCAGGCCGGCGTTGTCCTCGAAACCCTCGAGACCGAGCTAGCCGAACATGGCCTGACCTTTCCGCTCGATCTCGGCGGGAGAGGCTCGTGCCAGCTTGGGGGCAATGCCTCGACCAACGCCGGCGGCATGCGCGTCATCCGCTACGGCATGATGCGCGAACAGGTGCTCGGCGTCGAAGCGGTGCTTGCCGATGGGCGGGTGATCTCGTCGCTCAACCAGATGATCAAGAACAATACGGGCTATGACCTGAAGCAGCTGTTCATCGGGTCCGAAGGAACGCTCGGGGTCATCACCAGGCTCGTTCTCCGCCTTCGCGAGCGCCCGACCAGTTCCAATACCGCGATCGTGTGCGCCGCGAAATTCGACCAGATGGTGAACCTGCTGCGCTTCGTCGACCAGGGGTTCGGCGGACTGCTGAGCGCGTTCGAGCTGATCGACAACAGTTTTTACCGGGTCAACACCGGCGCCGGCAAACATGCGCCGCCGCTTTCGGCCGACCAGCCCTATTATGCGATCATCGAGATGCTCGGATCGCAGCAGGAACGCGATACCGAGCTTTTCGAGACCGTCCTCGGCGAAGCGGGGGAGCGCGGCTATTTCGACGATGCCGTCCTTGCCCGTTCGGAAGCCCAGCGCCAGCAGATCTGGGAAATCCGGGAAGACCTCGAACATGTCGTCCGGGAATTCCAGCCCTTCTACGCCTTCGACGTCTCGCTGCCGGTAGGCAAGATGCAGGATTATATCGCGGCGGTGACCGGCAGGCTCAAAACCCGTTGGCCCGAGGGCAAGATCGCCTTCCTCGGCCATATGGGCGACGGCAATCTCCATATCGCGATCGGGGCGGGCGAAGAGGGCGACCGGCACCACGTCGAGGAATGCGTCTATGAGCCGCTTCGCCCGATCGGCGGATCGATCTCTGCCGAACATGGCATCGGGCTCGAGAAGAAGCCCTGGCTCGACGTGTCGCGATCGGCTGGTGAGCGCGGCCTGATGGCCGAAATCAAGCGCCTTCTCGATCCCGGAAATATCCTGAACCCCGGCAAGGTCCTGGACGTTCGGACATGACCCGGCTTCGTCTCTTGGGCTATCCGGTGAGCAACTATGTCAACGTCGTGCGCGCGGCTCTCCTCGAAAAGGAGCTATCGTTCGAATTCGTTCCGACCCGTGCTTCGCAGGATGCGGCGTTTCGGCAGCTGAGCCCGCTCGGCAAGATTCCGGTCCTCGAAACCGAGGCCGGATGTCTGACCGAGACGGTCGCCATCCTCGACTATCTCGACGATGCCTATCCCGACATTCCGCTGCGCCCCGCCGGTGCATTCGAGCGGGCGCGGGCGCGGCAGACGATCAACATCATTCAGATCTATGTCGAGGCACAGGTGCGCCAGCTTTTTGCCGGGGTATTCATGGGCCGCGCGAACCTGCCGACAACCGAAGCGTCGGTGCGCACGATGCTCGACCGCGCGACGGGTGCGCTGGCGCAGTTGCTCGCGCCGAAACCTTTCTTGCTGGGCGATCGCCCCGGACAGGCCGATCTGTTCGCTTACTATAATCTCGATATCGCCGACCGCGTCACGCGTTTCGTCTACGACCGCTCGATCATCGACGAGATCGGTGGGCTGGACGCGTGGCTGGCGGCGATGACCGCGCGGCCGAGTACCCAGCTTGTGATGGCCGAATTTCAATCCAGTTTCGCGACTTATCTGGCGGACCATGGCGCCGCCTATCGCCCGGAAGAATCCCGAAGGTCCCTATCCCATGCGTGACGTCAAGCTGACCGACAAATATACGATCGACGAAGGCACCGTGCTGATGACCGGCACGCATGCGCTCGTGCGCCTGCCCATGCTGCAGAAGGATCGCGACACGCGCGCCGGGCTCGATACGGGCGGCTTCATCTCGGGCTATCGCGGCTCGCCGCTCGGCAGCTACGATCAGGAACTTTGGCGCGCGAAGGATCTGCTCGAGAGCATGGACGTCCTGTTCCAGCCGGGAGTCAACGAGGATCTCGCGGCAACGGCGGTCTGGGGAACGCAGATGCTGGCCGGCATTCCCGATGCGACGAAGGACGGCGTCTTTGCCCTGTGGTACGGCAAGGGGCCGGGCGTCGACCGTTCGGGCGACCCGTTCAAGCACGGCAATATGGCCGGCTCGCATCCCAATGGCGGCGTGCTGATCGTCGCCGGCGACGATCACAGCGGCAAGTCGTCGACCGTCGCGCATCAGAGCGAGGTGGCGCTGATGCATGCGGGCATGCCGATCCTCGCGCCGTCCGATGTGCAGGACGTGCTCGAATATGGCCTGCTCGGCTGGGCGATGTCGCGCTACACCGGTCTCTTCACCGGCTTCAAGATGTGCAACGAAGTGCTCGAGCAGACGATGACGGTCGAACTCCCGCAGCTCGATAACGGGCCGGTGCTGCCCGAGCGTGGTGTCGCGCCCGCGAACGGCTTCCACAATTTTCCGACCCATCTCGACCGGGTGCAGTCGGAGATCGTCGCCAAACGTTTCCGCTGGCCGCTCGTCGAGAAATTCGTGCGCGCGAACGGCATCGACCGAGTGCTGATCGACAATGGCGCGCGAAAGCTCGGGATCGTCGCGACCGGAAAAGCGGTCCAGGATGCGCGCCAGGCGCTGAAACTTCTCGGCCTTTCCGACGTCGACGCGGCGGCGCTCGGTATTTCGCTCTATCAGCTCGGTTGCATGTATCCGGTCGAGCGCGAAGGGCTCGCCGAATTTGCCGAAGGTCAGGCCGAACTCCTGTTCGTCGAGGAAAAGGAGGGTCTCACCGAGGCGCAGGCCAAGGCGATCCTCTACGGGCGCCCGGGGGCGCCGGCGATCGTCGGCAAGACCGACGAGACCGGCGCCTTCATGATCCCGAGCGACGAGCAGCTCGATCCGCTGCAACTCGCCCTTGTCATCGCCGAGCGGCTCCGCCGGCTGGGAAGCGAGCCGCCAGCCATCGCGGAGCGCGTCGAAGGCCTCCGCGCCGCGATGACGAAGGTCGCGGGTCAGAAGCCCGGGGACGCCGTGCGCGCTCCCTATTTCTGCTCTGGCTGTCCGCACAATACGGGCACGCGCTTTCCCGAAGGCAGCCTCGCCGGCGGGGGCATCGGGTGCCACGCCATGGCGATGTACTCGGGCCCCGAAATGCTCCCCAACACGCAAATGGGCGGCGAGGGCGCGCATTGGTACAGCCTCGCTCATTTCACCGAGACGCCGCACATCTTCCAGAATATCGGCGACGGCACCTATTATCATTCGGGCCTGCTGGCGATCCGCGGCGCGGTGGCGGCGAAGGTCAACATGACCTACAAGATCCTGTTCAACGACGCGGTGGCGATGACCGGCGGCCAGCCGGTCGACGGACCGCTGACCCCCGGCGACGTCACGCGGCAGGTGCTCGCCGAAGGCGTCGAGCGCTGCATCGTCGTCACCGACCGGCCCGATCTCTACGATGCGAACAGCGGCCTTGGCGAAGGCGTCACCGTCCATCATCGCGACGAACTCGATGCGTTGCAGCGCGAACTTCGCGAGGTGAAGGGCGTGACCGTCATCGTTTACGAACAGACCTGCGCCGCCGAGAAGCGCCGCCGCCGCAAGCGCGGCAAATTTCCCGATCCGGCCAAGCGTATGTTCATCAACAGCGCCGTCTGCGAGGGATGCGGCGACTGCTCGGTCCAGTCGAACTGCGTCAGCGTCTGGCCGAAGGAAACCGAACTCGGCCGCAAGCGCCAGATCGACCAGTCGAACTGCAACAAGGATTATAGCTGCGTCAAAGGCTTCTGCCCGAGCTTCATCACCGTGCTCGACGCGGAGCCGCGCAAGCCCAAGGTCTCGGCGCTGGCGGGCGAGGCACAGACGGACCTTCCCGAACCCGCATTGGCCGCGATTTCGGACGGCGCATTCAATATCATGGTGTCGGGGATCGGCGGCACAGGCGTTGTAACCGTCGGCGCCTTGCTCGGCATGGCGGCGCACCTCGAGGGGCTCGCCTGTTCGGTCTTCGACATGACCGGGCTCAGCCAGAAGAATGGCGCGGTCTACAGCCATGTCCGGATCGCAGCTGCGGCGGGTGACCTCGCGGCGCAGAAACTCGGCACTGGAGAGGCGGATCTGGCGCTCGCCTTCGACGCCGTCGCGGCGCTGGCCAAGGAACCCGTCGTCACCTTTTCGGCGGCGCGGACCACGACGGTCGTCAACGCGCGCATCACGCCGACCCCGGCCTTTCAGCGCAATCCCGACCTCGTGCTCGACCAGAGCCTGATTGTCGATCGCCTGAAAAAGCTCTCGGCCGGACTGCATGGGGTCGATGCGACCGGGCTGGGGCTTGCCTTGTTCGGCGACACGATCGCCGCCAACCTCTTCATGCTCGGCTATGCGTCGCAGCTCGGGCTGCTGCCGGTTTCGCCGGCTTCGATCGCGCGCGCGGTTGAAATCAACGGGGTCGCCGTCGCCTTCAATCAGTCGGCCTTTGCGCTCGGGCGTCTTCTCGTCGTCAATCCGGCGAAAGTCGATGCCGCGGCCGCCGCCACCCTGACGGCGCCCGAGTTCAAGCCGCTTACCGACCTCGGCGACATCGTGGCACACCGCACGGCATTGCTCGCCGCCTACCAGAATGCGGCCTATGCGGCGCGCTACCGCGCGCTCGTCGATGCGGTCGCGGCTGCCGAGGAGCGGGTGCTGCCCGGCAGCACGGCGCTCGCCGTCATGGTCGCGCGCAACTTCGCCAAGCTCATGGCATACAAGGATGAATATGAGGTCGCGCGCCTTCATGCCGATCCTGCGTTCAAGCGCGAACTCGCCTCGACGTTCGAGGATGGTGCGAAGCTTCGGTACAATCTCGCGCCGCCGCTCTTCTCGAAGCGCGATCCCGCGACGGGGCATTTGCTGAAGCGCGAGTTCGGCCCGTGGGTCGGAAAGCTGTTTCCGCTGCTCGCGAAGGGCAAGCGGCTACGCGGTACCGCGCTCGACCCGTTCGGCTATACCGCCGAGCGCAAGATGGAGCGCGCGCTCATCGACGAATATGAGGCGCGGCTGCGAGGCATGGCTGCGGCGCTCACCCCGGCCAACCACAAGTTCGCCGTCGAAGCGGCGAGTCTGCCGGCCCAGATCCGTGGCTATGGCCATGTGAAGGAAGCGGCGGTCGATCGCGTGCGCACGCTCGAGGCGAGCGTGGTCGAGCGGTTCCGCAACGCCGCGGCGGCTCCCGAGGCGAACAAGGACGACAATCGGGTGGCTCTGACCGCCTGACAATGAGGAGAATGACATGGTCCGGATGCTGATCGGCGGAGAACTTGTGGAGGGGAGCCGGGCGCTCGACGTCGTCGATCCGTGCACCGGCGCCGTCTTCACCCAGGTTCCCGACGCCGATGCGGCCGACGTCGAACGCGCGGTCGCCGCCGCCAAGGCGGCCTTTCCCGCCTGGCGCGATCTGGCCCCCAGCGCGCGCGGCGACGTTCTGCGCGCGATGGCCGCGAAGGTCGTGGACAATGCCGAAGAGCTTTGCGCGCTGCTTGTTCAGGAAACCGGGCGCCCGATGGGACTCGCACAGTTCGAAATCCTGCATCTGGCGACCGGTTATCTCACCTATTATGCCGGGCTCGAAGTTCAACCCGAGCTGATTGTCGAGGATGACACGCGCCGCGTCGAACTGCATCGCAAAGCCCTGGGCGTGGTGGGCGCGATCGTGCCGTGGAACGCCCCCGTCTTCATCGCCGCCAACAAGATCGCGCCCGCGCTCGCGGCCGGCAACACGATCGTCGTCAAGACGGCGCCGACGACGCCGCTCACCACCTTGCGGCTCGGCGAACTCTGGGCCGAGGTCGTGCCGCCCGGCGTGGTCAACATCCTGTCGGGCGGCAACGACGCCGGCGCCTTGCTCGTCGCGCACGAAGACGTCGCCAAGATCACTTTCACTGGATCGACCGAGACCGGTCGCAAGATCATGGCATCGGCGGCGCCGACGCTGAAGCGCGTGACGCTCGAACTTGGCGGCAACGACGCTGCGATAGTACTGCCCGACGCCGATGTCGCGGCGATCGCGCCCGCCATCTTTGCCTTCGCCTTCTTCAATTCGGGTCAGGTCTGCGCGGTGATCAAGCGGCTCTATGTCCACGACAGCCTCTACGACGCGATGTGCGATGCGATGGCGGGCCTGGCTTCATCGGCCAAGCTGGCGCCGGGAAGCGATGCGGCGGCCGAGTTCGGGCCGGTGCAGAACAAGGCGCAATATGAAAAAGTGCTCCATTATCTGGCCGAAGCGGGCAAGGCGGGCAGGGTCGTCGCGGGCGGCGAGGTCGCCGGCGGACCCGGCTATTTCGTGCCGCTGACGGTGGTGCGCGATGTGGCCGATGGCTCGGCGATCGTCGATGAGGAACCGTTCGGGCCGATCCTGCCGATCATTCGCTACAGCGATATCGATGATGTGGTGGCGCGCGCCAACGCCTCGCCCTTCGCGCTCGGCGGTTCGGTGTGGGGCAGCGATGTCGCCGCTGCGACCGCCGTTGCCGCCCGGCTCGAGAGCGGCAGCGCCTGGGTGAACCAGCATTGCGCGCTCGACCCGCAGGTTCCGTTTCCGGCGAACAAGCAGTCCGGTTTCGGGGTCGAGGGCGGAGTCGAGGGCCTCTATCCCTATCTGGCGCTCCAGACGATCAACGTCGCAAAGCCGGCAGTCCAAGCATGACGACACTTATCGTCTGCATCAAGCGCAAGCCGGGACTGAGCCATGAGGCGTTCACCTCCTATTGGCAGGACAAACATGGCCCCCTGCTCAGGCGCTGTACCGACTTCACGCGGCATCTGCACAGCTACACCCAGCATGCGCTCACCGGCCGCGATTCTCCGATCGCAAGGCTGTTCGGCGTTTCGGGCGAATATGACGGTGTCGCGGTGCTCGATTTCAAAAATTCCGCGGCGATGGAACAAGCCTTTGCCGAACCCGCCTATCTGGCGGATGTCCAGCCCGACGAAGGCAATTTCGTCGATCTCGAAAACTGCCAGTCCTTCCTCACCCGCGCGAACCCGGTGGTTGCGCCGCCGACCGGATTGTTCGATCTGCGCGGCAAGACGGCGGTTGTCACCGGCGGTGCCAAGGGGGTCGGGGCGATGATCAGCCGCACGCTCGCCGCCGCGGGCGTCCGGGTCCTCATCGTCGCGCGCGACGGCGAGGCTAATCGGGCGTTCGCGGCAGAGCATGGGGGCATTTTGGTGCCTTGCGACCTCTCGACCAGCGCAGGGCCGGCGGATGCGGCCGCGGCGGTGCGGCGCGAAACCGACGCGCTGCATATCCTCGTCAACAACGCCGGAAGCTTCACGGCCGCACCTGTCGACGCGATCACGCCGGAGCAATGGGACCGTGAACTGGATATCAACCTCCGCGCGCCCTTCTTCCTTGTCCAGGCGCTGCTGCCAGAGCTGACCGCCGCGGCGCGCGAGGGCGATCCGGCGCGGGTGATCAATATCGGATCGATCGCCGCGCTTTGGGCGAGGAGCAGCAGTGCTTATGCGTATAGCGCTGCCAAGGGCGGCCTGCACCAGCTCACGCGCGCGCTGGCGTCGGATCTCACCCGCAAGGGCATCAACGTGAATGCCGTCGCGCCGGGATTTTTCCCGAGTGACATGACCGACGGTTTCTTCACGGCGGTTCCCGGGCTGAAGGATCAGATGATCGAGGGAATTCCCGCGGAACGCCTCGGCAACGAAGGCGATATCGGCGGGGCCGTCGTGTTTCTCGCATCGCGGGCAGGCGCTTATGTGTCGGGATCGATACTGCCGGTCGAGGGGGCATTATGGTCGGCGTGAGCACCGTCGCCCTGATCGAGCGACGTCCCGACGTCTCGCGCTCGCTCTTCACACGCTACTGGCGCGATGTTCACGGGGTCATGGCCGCGAGGATTCCGGGGTTCGACAGCTACACGCAGCATCATGTGACCCCGCTCGATGCGGCGTCCGAGCCTTTCGAGGGGATCGCGATCGTCACTTATTGCTCGGAGGATGACCGTGCAGGCCTCATCCACAGCGAGGTGACCCAGCATATCCATCGCGACGAGCAGAATGTCTTCCGCCGGGCGCTTCTCTACAATCTGGGTGAGGGGGCCTCGCGCCGGATCAGCGGCAACGCGGATGCCGAGGGGCAGACGATGTTTATCGTCATCGAGGCGGGCGCCGACCTCAATGCCGATCTTGCGGCGCTTGGCGAGGCGCCCGCATATCTGGCGGTCTACGACCTCACGGGCGGCGATCCCGCGGGGTGGAATCAGACCGATGCGAGCGGCAGGACTTTCGCCGCCTTGCTGCACGGGATCTGGCCGGACCGGGACAGCGCGATCGCGGCGGCGGGGAAGCTCGACGCATCGGCCTATCTTCTTGATGAGCGACATGTGATGGTGGAGGACGGCAGACCGACGCCGGTCGGACTGCGCGGTCTCGACGCTGTGAAGACGATCGAGGAGGCCGGAGCCGAGAACCAGCTGAGCGACGCGGTTGTGAGGGCGGTTTACGGAATAGCAGCTGCCCCATGACCCTGCCGGGCGAGTTCGGCGGCAAGAGCTTCCTGCTCGCCAGCGCGGCGATCGGCCTGTCGGCCGGCATGACGGCGACCCTCTTTTACAGCCTCGGCAGCTTCATTCCATCGCTCGAGGTCGAATTCGGCTGGAGTCGCGGCGACATATCGCTCGCGGTGACGCTGATGACGCTTGCCGTGTTCGTGTCCGGCTCGGCTGCCGGACGGCTCTGCGACCGGTACGGTGCCGCCAACGTCGGCGCGGCGAGCCTGGTCGCCTATGCGCTGGGCGTGATCCTTCTCGTCGCCACGGCGGGAAGCATCCATCTCTTCTGGGCGCTCTACACCGTCATCGCGCTTCTCGGTGTCGGATCGACGCCGATCGTGCTTGTCCGGCCCATTGCCGCAGCGTTCGAAAAGCAACGGGGGTTGGCCCTCGGCTTCGCGCTCACGGGCGCGGGACTTGCGGGTTTCTGGGTTCCGCAGCTGGTGGCCGGGGTCACCGAGGTGGCCGGCTGGCGCGCCGCCTATCTTGCGCTCGCCGCGATTGCGATCGTCACGGCCCCGATCGTCTGGTTCGGGTTTCGCAGCGTGGCGCAAGGCCGACGTGCGAGTGTGTCCGATGTCGGGCCGGCCGGCATGACGGCGAGGGAAGCGCGCAGCACCGGGCGATTCTGGTTGCTCACCGTCATTTCCTTCGCGATGGCCGCGGGGCTTGGTGGGGTCGTGGTCCACCTCGTGCCGCTGTTCCGTGATCTCGGAGCCGACCCTGTGCAGGCGGCCGCGACCGCCTCGCTGGTCGGACTGTCCAGCGTAGTCGGGCGGCTAGGAATCGGCATGCTCCTCGACCGCTTCCCGGCCGCAATCGTCTCTCTGGCGGTACTTGCCCTCGCGGCCGTCGGAATCGGCCTCCTGTTGGTAGATGGCCTCGCGATGGGAACCGTCGCGGCCATCTTGCTCGGCATGGCGGCCGGCGCCGAAATCGACCTCCTGGCTTATCTGACCGCTTTGCATTTTGGGCAGCGCCAATATGGCGCGATATACGGATGGCAATATAGCGTCTTCGCGCTCGGCTACGGACTCAGTCCCTTCGCTATGGGGAAGATGCGCGATGCGAGCGGCGACTATGACGCCGCGCTGACGGTGAGCGCGCTGCTGGTCGGCCTGGCGGCACTACTCATGCTGGGCCTTCGGCGGGAACGACGACCGGCGGATGGTTGTCGGGAGGAACAGGATGCGGTCTCCGGCAAGCGGCTAGACCGGATTCTCAGCTCCCGGCCTTGAACGTGGTCGGCATGGGAGCGCCCGCGATCGCAGCCTCGACATTGGCAACCGCCATCGCGAAGAGCGCGCCAAGATTTTCCTGCGTGTGCGAGATTTCGTGATTGGTCAGAAGCTGGTCGGGGAGGTCGCGAAGCGGACTGTCCGCCGGCAAAGGCTCTGTGACGAAGACGTCGAGCGCAATCGTTCCGAGATGGGCGGTCACTTCGGGGTCGGCGAGGGCGTTCTCGTCGACGATCGCGCCGCGCGAGAGATTGATGAGGATTGCACCCGGCTTCATGGCGAGCAGCCTCGCACGGGACAGCAATTTGTCGGTTCCGGGCGTGAGCGGCAGCAGCGGCAGGACAAGGTCGCTTTGCGCGACGAGCGTATCGAGATCGCATTGCTCGAAAGCCGGCGAAGGAGGAACCCGCGAACGATTGCAGAGCAATATGCGTGTCTCCCATCCTTGCAGACGTTCAATCAGCGCCTTGGCGATATTGCCATGGCCGATGATCCCGACGGTCTTGCCTTTGAGCATTCGCGCGCGGGGCGGTCCCGTGCGAACCTCGTCGCGGCGGAGGCGCTCCTCTGCCTCGCGGAGCCGGTAGAGCGACGTCAGCATGAACAGCACCGCAGCCTCGGCGACCGACTCGAAATTCTCCGCGACGCGGCCGTTGGCAAAGGCGATTCCGCGGCTGTGCGCCGCCTCGACATCGATGCCCTCATAGCCGAGTGACGGCGTGATGATCGCCTTGAGGCGGGGGGCCGCATCCATATCGGCTCCGGTGCAGGGCACTCCGAACGAGACAAGGATTTGCGTTTCGCTCCAACCCGGTGCGTCGGTGGGCGTGGACAGCCCGAACTGCAAGTCGATCCGGACCTTGTCCGACGCGACCGCCGATGCGAGCCTCTCCAGAAACGTCTGGGCGCCGGGCGGCCCGGCTATGACGATCTTGTGGATATTCATCGAACGGTCGTTCCCCGATTGTTAAACAAACCAGGATGATCAGGCCGCAACGAGTATCGAAAGACAATGGGACGCGCCAATTTTGGCACGATCGGAACCGATATGTCCCGTTTGGAAGAACGTCGGGAACAAATGGTCGCTCTCCCCTGCGCATCACCGGAATACCGGCTGGCCGTTATGGCACCGAGATCGGCGATCACCTTTGGCGCGCGATCGCGCCGGGGCGGCCGCGAAATTCGGCGGCCCCCGCGAAGCGCGCGATTCCCGCTTGCGAAATAGGATAGATGTCCCATATTATGACCATATATTGGACAAAGGAATGGACATGGCGCAGGTGCAACGCAAGATCGCCAGCCGAAGCAGGGCTGGCACGGGTGAGACCGGCGGGGGCTTCGTCGCGCGCTTCATGGACAAGCGCGGCCTTGTCGACGTCGAGCGGGTCGCCGATGCGTTCCGCATGACCAAGGGCCAGCTTGCCGAAACCGCCGGTCTCGGCATCGCGACCATCTCGAAAGCCGATCGCCGGACGGCGCCGCGAGCGCAGACCCGCGTGACCGAAGTGCTGGAGATCATCAGCCGGGTTCGCGACTGGGCGGGCGGCGAGACCCAGGCGATGGCCTGGTATCGCTCGCAGCCGATCCCGGCGCTCGATGGCCGGACGCCCGAGGCGCTGGTGAAGTCGGGCAGGGCGGGCGCGGTGCGCGACTATCTCGATCATCTGGCGCTCGGCGGCTTTGCTTGAGGTTTCAGGGGCGCTGCTATCGCGGCCACGACCCCGCCTGGTCCTTCACGCCCCTGTCGGGCGAAGGCGCCGCGATCACCGGCGGGCGCTTCAACCGCGAGGGCGAGCGGGCGCTCTACCTGTCGCTCGACGTCATGACGGCGGTGGGCGAATGCACGCAGGGGTTCAGCCACCGGCTGCAACCCTTGCTCATGTGCGAATATGACGTCGATTGCGATCCCGTTGCGGACCTTCGCGACGAAGCCGGATGCGCCCGGCACGGGGTTGCGCAGGAAGACCTCGCCTGCGGTTGGCTCGGCCATATGAGGCAGCGGCGCGACGCGCCGTCCTGGCTCGTCGCCGACCGGCTGCGATCCGACGGCCATAGCGGCATCCTCGTGCCGAGCTTCGTACCGGGGGCCGCGGCGAACCATTTCAACCTCGTCCTTTGGCGATGGGGGCCCGAATTGCCGAACCGGATCCGCGTCTATGATCCCAGCGGCCGCCTTCCCGCGAACCAGCTGAGCTGGCCCGCGATTGGGCGCTGATCGCGGGCCCGGTGGCGCCGGAAAGACCGAGATCGCCGCTTGCGGCTTCGCTCTCCGCGCGGTATAAGTGCGCCACTGCGAAGCGGGGGGTGGCGCACCACGGATGCGCCTGAAAATAGCCGCACGCACCGGGTCGCGCGTCGGAACGGACGTTTGCTTGGGGCTATCCATCCACGGCATCAAGCGTCGCGCGATTTGCAACCAGCCACCACGGAAAGACCGGCCGTTTTCTCCGAAGAGAAACGGCTTGCGCCCACCCATTGACACCGCATTAACCAATGTCGGGCATAGCCCTGCAATCAATAGGATGTGGGTGCGCCGATGAAACATGATCCGATCCGTCCTGCCGGCCAAATGGTCGACCAGTCGGTCGCAAGCGACTGCGGCGAACTCGCCGTCGGGTGCAGCGACGCGGCGGGCCGTATCAAACGCTCGACCGATCAGATGGATCGCCAGATCGTCGAACTCGGCCGGCTCGAGGAATATGTCGTCGGCCTCGAAGCCGACCAGCGCCAGATCGCCGATTCGACCGATGAGGCGAAGCTGCTTTCGGCGCGCGCGTGCGAACAGCTCGACACCGGCGCCGAGCGCGTCAACGCGGCGGTCACCGAATTCCGATCGGTCATCGACCTCGTCGCGCGGCTCGGCCAGCATGTCACCAATTTCGCCGCGGTGATGGAGCAGGTGCAGCAGGTCAGCCAGTCGATCGAGTCGATCGCCAAGACCACCAACATGCTCGCATTGAACGCCGCGATCGAAGCCGAGCGCGCGGGCGACGCCGGGCGCACCTTCGCGGTGGTCGCCGCCGAGGTGAAGAAGCTCGCCCAGAACACGCGCGGCGCGACCGACGAGATCCGCCGCTCGATCGGCAGTCTCGCGACCGAAGCGAGCGGGCTGGTCACCGAAATCCAGTCGGGGGTCGAACAATCGAGCCGCGCCGAGGCGCAGTTCGAAACGATCACCGATGCGCTTCACGACGCGACGCACCTCGTCGCGCTGCTCGACGACCAGAGCGACCGCATCGCGCAGTCGAGCGCGATGGTGCATGCCAACGGGGCCCGTGTCCGCGAGGCGCTCGACCGGGTCGTGACGTCGGTGCGTGATAATAGCTCGACGCTGGAGGGCACGCGCGATTCGATCCTGTCGATGGAGAATGTTTCGAACCGCATGTTCAACGCGGTGATTTCGGCGGGGGTGTCCCCGCGCGATTCCGCCGTCGTCGAGCTGGCGGCGAAGGTGCGCGACGAATTTGTCGGGCTTGCCGAGGCGGCGGTCGCGCGCGGCGAACTGACGATGGAGCAATTGTTCGACACCGATTATGTCCGCGTGCCGGGGTCGAATCCCGAACGCTTCCGCACCAGCCTGTGCGACTGGGCCGACCGCAACTGGCGCCCGCTGTTCGATCGTATCGTCGCCGATCATCCCGAGGTGCGCATGTCGTCGGCGGGCGACATGAACGGCTTTCTTCCGACCCACATCACCGACTGCTCGCGCGCGCCGACCGGCGAGGTCGAGCACGACACCGCGCACTGCCGCAACGGCCGCATCCTCTATGACGAAACCGACGCCGCGGCGAAACGCAGCAACGCGCCCTTCTTCATGGCGGTGTATCGCCAGGAAGGCGACGGCACCAACTATGTGACCGTGCGCAACGTCTATATGCCCGCGGTGATCCATGGCCGCCGCTGGGGCGACGTCGAGGTCGCGTACCAGCTTTAGCGAAAAATCCTCCCTGCGGCGCAGCCGTGGGGAGGGGGACCGCCGCGAAGCGGTGGTGGAGGGGCCGCGAGCGCGAGCGAGCGCTGCGCGCTCGGCCCCTCCGTCAGCCCTGCGGGCTGCCACCTCCCCATCGTTGCGCGACAGGGAGGATCGAAAGGTTCAGCCGCCCTGCCGCCGCGCCATGAAGGCGAGCTTTTCGAACAGCATCACGTCCTGCTCGTTCTTGAGAAGCGCGCCGTGCAGCGGCGGGATCGCCTTGCCGACGTCGCGGTTCTGCAGAACCTCCAGCGGCATGTCCTCGGCGAGGAGCAGCTTCAGCCAGTCGATGAGTTCGCTCGTCGAAGGCTTCTTCTTGAGTCCCGGCACGTCGCGCACGTCGTAGAAGATGTCCATCGCGCGGCTGACGAGGGTCTTCTGGATGCCGGGGAAATGGACGTCGACGATGTCGGCCATCGTGTCGCGGTCGGGGAATTTGATATAGTGGAAGAAACAGCGGCGCAGGAAGGCGTCGGGCAGTTCCTTCTCGTTGTTCGAGGTGATGACGACGATCGGGCGTTCCTTCGCGGTGATCGTCTCGTCGGTCTCATAGACGTGGAAGGCCATGCGATCGAGTTCCTGAAGCAGGTCGTTCGGGAATTCGATGTCGGCCTTGTCGATCTCGTCGATCAGCAGGACGGGCAGCTTGGGGCTGGTGAACGCCTCCCACAGCTTGCCCTTTTTGATATAGTTGCGGATGTCGTGGACGCGTTCCTCGCCGAGCTGGCCGTCGCGCAGGCGCGCGACCGCGTCATATTCGTAAAGGCCCTGCTGCGCCTTGGTCGTCGACTTGATGTTCCAGGTGATCAGCGGCGCGTCGAAGGCCTTGGCGATCTCCTCGGCCAGCACGGTCTTGCCGGTGCCGGGCTCGCCCTTCACGAGCAGCGGACGGCGCAGCATCGTCGCGGCGTTGACCGCGACCTTCAGGTCGTCGGTCGCGATATAGGCGCTGGTTCCCTCGAAACGCATCGGCGCGCAGCCTTTCCCTTAACGTGAACGTCAACTGGGATTGGCATAGCGGGGGTGGGAAGAGGGTGCAACCGAATCTCCCCTCCCGCTCGCGGGAGGGGAGAAGGCTAGCCGTGCCCCCGGCTTTCCGCCCGCGCGGCGAGCAGGTCCCACAGGCCGCTGTGCTGGGTGATGAGTTGCTGCGCGCCAAAGGCGATCGCGCGTTCGACCGCGGGGGTGTCGGCCACCGTGCTCGCGAGCCGCGCGGTCTCGCGCAGGTCGGGCAGGGTGCAGCGGACGGCGGGCAGATCGAGCCGCTGGGCGCTGATGTCGAGTAGAACGCGGATCGTCCGCCAGTCGAGCGTCAGCGCGATCGCGGCGCCGACCGCGCAGCCGTGGCGATCGGATTCGGCGAGCATGTCGAGCGCGCGACGCTGCGCGGCGACCGCGGCCTCGCACTGGTCCTGGCCGTGAGTGCTCGGCATCGGGCCGGCCGCGGCGGCGATCGTCGAGAGGAAGGCGCGCTCTTCGGCGAAGGCCTGCGCGGCCTCGTCCATCCAGCGGCGCGAGGCGGGGTCGACCGCCTTGCGTGCGGCGCTGTCGATCACGCCCGGATAGCGGCCGTGGAGCAGGCAGAGGAAATGCACCGCGTCGGCGAGATTGCGCATCGCCTCCGTGCCGCTCGATAGCGCTCCCGACTTGACGTAGGAATGCGCGCCGGTGCCCTCGCTCGCAACCAGCGAGTCGAGCAGTTCGGCGACGCTGCGCGTCTGGATGCGGGGCTGGGTCGATTGGCTCAACGCTTCATCCTTGCTTGTCGCGGCGAGGCCATCCCCCGCGATTCCATTGCAACGGCCAGCCATAGGATAACGTCGTAAACGTAGCGTTTATGAGCGCCGCGGAATGCGGTGAAGCGTTCGCCGTTCCCCGTCCGAAAGCGGGACGAAAATGCAAAGGACCGGCAAGCCGGGAAAGGCTTGCCGGTCCTTGTCGCGCGGCCCGTGGATGGCGGGACCGCGAGGCCGGAGCGGGCAAGGCGGGGAGAGGGAGGCCCGCCGCGCCCCGGCTAAGGTCAGGCCGCGAGCGCCAGTTCCTCGCGCGTGTCGGCCGGGCTATCGGTCTCGACCCGCGCGGAAGCCGGCTCCACTGCCTTGCGCGGGTGGATCAGCCGCGAGGCGAGCACGACGCCGCCAAGCAGGAAATAGGCCGCGAAGGTCTGGACCGGAAAGAAGAAGAGCGGCGCGACGAACGCCAGGCGCAGCCACAGGGGGTTGAAGCCGAAGTCCTGGCCCACGGCCTCGCAGATCCCGAAGAAGGTATCGCGGCGGCGGAAGAGATTGGTGGTTTCGCTGTCCATTTTTTCGTCTTTCCTCTTGGCTGCGGGCGTCGCCCCATGCTCGTGCCCCCAGCTTCGCAAAGGGCGTGCCAAATTCTCTGACGGCTGATTTTCCGCGCGATTTTCCTCGGCTCTCCCGGGCGGGGTAAAGTCGCGGTGGGAATTTTTCCCATCGGGCGGGAAACTACGCCATCAGCCTTGGTATTTCTTCATGGCAGGAGTCTCGGGGGGTGGGAGAGGGAACGCCGCCCGTCGGGCGAACGCGGTTTTCCTACCAGCGCCGCACGACAAAGCGGCGACCGGTTAGACCGGCCGCCGTTGCTGTTCGATGAATGGGCGAGGGGCGGGCCCCGGCCGTTTACTGGTCGAGGAAGCTGCGCATCTTGCGGCTGCGCGACGGATGCTTGAGCTTCCGCAAGGCCTTCGCCTCGATCTGGCGGATGCGCTCGCGCGTCACGCTGAACTGCTGGCCGACTTCCTCGAGCGTATGATCGGTGTTCATCCCGATGCCGAAGCGCATGCGCAGCACGCGCTCCTCGCGCGGGGTGAGGCTGGCGAGGACGCGGGTGACCGTTTCCTTGAGGTTCGACTGCACCGCGGCGTCGACCGGGATCACGGCATTCTTGTCCTCGATGAAATCGCCGAGGTGGCTGTCCTCCTCGTCGCCGATCGGCGTTTCGAGGCTGATCGGCTCCTTGGCGATCTTCATCACCTTGCGGACCTTTTCGAGCGGCATCGACAGGCGTTCGGCCATTTCCTCCGGCGTCGGCTCGCGGCCGCTTTCGTGGAGGAACTGGCGGCTGCAGCGCACCAGCTTGTTGATCGTCTCGATCATGTGGACCGGGATGCGGATCGTGCGTGCCTGGTCGGCGATCGAGCGGGTGATCGCCTGGCGGATCCACCAGGTCGCATAGGTGCTGAACTTGTAGCCGCGGCGATACTCGAACTTGTCGACCGCCTTCATCAGGCCGATGTTGCCTTCCTGGATGAGGTCGAGGAACTGCAGGCCGCGGTTCGTGTATTTCTTGGCGATCGAGATCACGAGGCGC
This sequence comes from Sphingopyxis sp. GW247-27LB, assembly GCF_002277025.1. Classification (GTDB taxonomy): domain Bacteria; phylum Pseudomonadota; class Alphaproteobacteria; order Sphingomonadales; family Sphingomonadaceae; genus Sphingopyxis. The sequence continues at coordinate 83,781 of NZ_NIWD01000003.1, read as the reverse complement.
AGGTTCGCCTCGACCATTTCCTTCTTGGCGATGCGCGCTTCGCGCTCGCCCTTCTGGACCATGTTCACGACGCGGCGGAATTCGACGAGGCTCATGCCCGCCGCCTGCGCGATCTCCGAAATCTCGACGCGAATGCGGTCGACCGCGCTCGCTTCATTCTCGGCGAAGGCGGCCCATTTCTTGTCGATACCCGAAACCTGGTCGAGCCAATTCTCTTCGAGTTCGCGCCCGACATAATGGTCGAGAAACGACTTGCGCGGCACCTTGTGGCGCTCGGCGAGGCGCAGCATCTGGCCGCCCAGCGCGGTCAGGCGGCGGTTGTAGCTGTAGAGCTGGTCGACGAGATATTCGATCTTGGTGCCGTGGAACTGCACGCTCTCGACCTGCGCGGTGAGCTCCTCGCGCAGCTTGTGATATTTCTTCTCCGACGCCGCGGGAAATTCCTCGCCGCCCGACAGCGATTCGAGCCGCGCTTCCTGCAGCTTCTGGAACGCCTTGAAGCTCTTGGTGATCGCGGCGAACTTCTCGAGCGCGTCGGGCTTCAGCAACTCCTCCATCGCCGCGAGGCTCAGCGTATTGTCCTCGTCGTCGTCCTCAAAGTTCTCGCGCTTCTTGGCCGATCCGTCGCCGTCCTCGTCGTCGCTGTCGGCTTCGGGCTCGTCCTCGACCTCATCCTCGTCCTTGAACGAGACACCGGCGGTCTTCTCGCTGATCTCGCCATTATCCTCTTCCTCGTTCTCGAGGTTTTCGGGCGCGGGATCCTTGGTCAGCATCGCCTCGAGGTCGACGATCTCGCGAAGCTGCATGTCGCCGTTGTTGAGCGCGTTCGACCATTCGATGATCGCGTTGAAGGTCAGCGGGCTTTCGCACAGGCCGAGGATCATCGTGTCGCGGCCCGCCTCGATGCGCTTGGCGATCGCGATCTCGCCCTCGCGGCTCAGCAGCTCGACCGCGCCCATCTCGCGCAGGTACATGCGAACGGGATCGTCGGTGCGATCGACCGTTTCCTTCTTCTTCTCGATCGCGGGATTGGAGACCGAACCCGTGCCGGCGCTGACGTCGACCTCGTCGTCGGCTTCCTGCTCGGCCTCTTCCTGCACATCCTCGTCGCTCTCGACGATGTTGATGCCCATGTCGGAGATTGCCGACATGATGTCCTCGATCTGCTCCGACGACATCTCGTCCTGCGGCAGCGCCGCATTGAGTTCGTCATAGGTGAGGTAGCCGCGCTTCTTGCCGCGCGCGATCAGCTTTTTGACGTCGGCTTCGTTGAGGTCGATCAGCGGCGCGTCGGTTTCGGCGGTGTTCTTGGTGGCCATCTATCCATCCTGCCTGCGGGCAAATAAGGGGTCGTCAGTCCTGGCTGCTGTCGGACAGCGCGGCCAGGCGGCGGGTCAGTTCTTTGTCCATGGCGTACAGCTTTTGCTGACGCGCAAATCCTTCATCATCCATCGTGCGCTGGAAATCCGCGGTCGCCTCGGCCAGCCGGGCACGGATTTCGGGCTGGGTCACCAGCACGCCGATATATTCGTCCAGGTCGCGAAGCGCGGTTTCGCGCGCCTCCGCGGCTCCTTCGCCGTCTTCCAGCCGTCGATTGAACGAGAAGTGCATTCCGTCGGCTCTGAGCAGCGTCGTCGCCCTATTATACACTTTCATCGGCTCCAATATGGCAAGCAACCCCTCGCAATCAAGCCCTTCCTGGGCATTTGCGATGTCAAGCATCGCGCCCAGCAGTTCGGCGTCGGCGGGATTGCCGATCGCGACCCGCATCAGCGCCTCCTCGTGGCGCCGCAGCGCCGCAGGATAGCGCAGCAATCCGCCGAGAAGCGCCGCGACATAGGGCGCGCCGATCCCGGCTTCCCCGATCGAACGCGTCTCGGCGCCCGGAGGTTGCAATCGGGGGTCGGGTGTAAAGCGCCGCCCGCCGCGCTGGGCCATCGGCGCCCAGGGAACACGCGGCCCGCGTTCGGGCCGGGCCCGCGCGAACAGCGCGTCGAGCCGCTCGCGGAACGCCTCGCGGTAATGGTGGCGCACGTCGGCGTCCTCGATCGCGTCGGCGTGGCCGAGCAACCGCGTCTTGAGCGCCGCGCGCTCCTCGGGCGTCGCGAGCGGCCCCGCCGCGACCTCGTGCGCCCAGAGGCGCTCAACGAGCGGCTGGGCCTCTTCCAGCAGCGCGGTGAACCCATCGGCGCCGCGCGCGCGGACGATGTCGTCGGGGTCCTGTCCCGCGGGCAGCGTCGCGAAGGCGAGGCTGAAGCCGGGACGGAGCAGCGGCAGCGCGCGCGTCGCGGCGCGCATCGCCGCCTTCTGTCCCGCCGCGTCGCCGTCGAAGCAGAGCAGCGGCACCGGCACCATCCGCCACAACATGGCAAGCTGGTTCTCGGTGAGCGCGGTGCCGAGCGGTGCGACCGCGTCGGCGACCCCCGCCTCGGCGAGCGCGATCACGTCCATATAGCCCTCGACGACGATGATCCGGTTCGTCTGCCGCGACGCGGGGCTGGCCTTGTCGAGATTGTAGAGCGTGCGCCCCTTGTCGAACAAAGGCGTGTCGGGCGAGTTCAGATATTTGGGTTCGCCGTCGCCGAGGATGCGTCCCCCGAACGCGATCACGCGCCCGCGCGCGTCGCGGATCGGGATCATCAGCCGCCCGCGGAAGCGGTCGTAGGGCTCCTTGTCGTCGACCGAAATCAGCATGCCCGATTCGACGAGCATCGCGGTCGGATATTTCTTGAGCGCCTCCTTCAATGCGCTGCGGCTGTCGGGCGCGAGGCCGAAGCCGAAGGCGGTGCGGGTGGCGTCCGAAATGCCGCGTTTCGCGAGATAATCGCGCGCCGGCGCGCCGTTGCTGCTGCCCAGCTGCTGGGTGAACCAGTCGGCCGCCGCTTGCGTCACGTCGCGCAGGCTCGCCTGCTCCTCGGCCTTTTTCGCCGCGCGCGGATCGGGGGCGGGGACCTCCATCCCCGCCTCCCCGGCGAGTTCCTTGACCGCGTCCATGAAGGAGAGGCCGCGCTGGTCGGTCATCCAGCGGATCGCATCGCCATGCGCGCCGCAGCCGAAGCAGTGGTAGAAGCCCTTTTCGTCGTTGATCGTGAAGCTGGGCGTCTTCTCGTTATGAAAAGGGCAGCAGGCCTTGTACTCGCGGCCGGCGCGGGTGATCTTCACCGTCCGCCCGATGAGGGTCGAGAGGGTGACGCGCGCGCGGAGTTCGTCCAGCCATTGCGGGGTGAGGGCCATCAGTTCCCCTCCCGCTTGCGGGAGGGGTTAGGGGAGGGCATGTCCGCAAGAACGCGTTCGATCTCGCTCACGACACCCTCGATCCGTTCCAACACATCATTGTTCCAGAACCGGATCACCCGATAACCCCGTGCTTCCAGATAGGCCGTGCGTGCTTCGTCCTTCGCTACATCAACCGCGTGCTGCCCGCCATCGACTTCGATGACGAGCTTGGCTGTTCGCGAGACGAAATCGCAGATGAAGGGTCCGATGGGGAACTGGCGATTGAAACGTACGCCTGCAAGTTTTCGGGCGCTGAACTGCTGCCAAAGCTTTCGTTCGGCGTCGGTGGCGTTCAGCCGGAGTTCGCGGGAGCGTGCGGTCGGTCGTTTGTAGCCCTTGTCCAACAGGCCCTCCCCCGACCCCTCCCGCAGGCGGGAGGGGAGACCGCGCGTTCGCCGCCCCAGCCAGTTCCCCTCCCATTAATGGGAGGGGTTAGGGGAGGGCATGTTTCAAATCAGCCCAGCGCCGCCTTCACCCACCCCGACGCCTTGCTCATGTCGAGCTCGGACCCGTGGCGTTCCTTCACCGCCGCCATCACGCGGCCCATATCCTTGAGGCTCGCCGCGCCGAGTTCGGCAACGATCGCCTTGATCGCGGCGGTCGCATCGGCTTCCGAAAGCTGTGCGGGCAGGAAATCCTCGATCACCGCGACCTCGGCCGCCTCGACGTCCGCGAGTTCCTGGCGGCCGCCCTGTTCGTACATGGTGATCGATTCGCGGCGCTGCTTGACCATCTTCTGCAGCACGTCGGTCACCAGCACATCGTCGTCGGCGGGCGCGGTGCCGGTGCGAAGTTCGATGTCGCGGTCCTTGATCTTGGCCAGCATCAGCCGGATCGTGCCCAAACGCGCCTTGTCGCCCGCCTTCATCGCGGCAACCTGCGCAGCCTTGATGTCATCGCGAATCATGCGTGTCCTCTTTGCGCTGCAATGTGGGAAAGAAGCACTCTTAGCGGGAAGATTCCAAATCCGATAGCTTGTGAATCACTTTTTTGCCGCCTACTTGGTCGGCCGTTTAGCCTTCCGTCCGGAGCAGTTTAAATGGCACCAGCCAACCCATCCGTCGCGTCCAAAACCCAGCCCTCCGGGGCGACGGGCGTTCTTGTTCTCGCCGATGGAACGATCCTGTGGGGTATCGGCTATGGCGCGGCGGGCGCGGGGGTCGGCGAGATCTGCTTCAACACCTCGATGACCGGCTATCAGGAAATCCTGACCGACCCGAGCTATGCCGGGCAGATCATCACCTTCACCTTTCCCCACATCGGCAATGTCGGCGCGAACCCCGAGGATATGGAGCGCGGCGTCCATGGCGCGCTCGGCTGCATCACGCGCGAGCTGCCGACCCAGCCCAGCAATTTCCGCAGCGTCCAGACGCTGCCCGAATGGATGGCCGAGCAGGGCGTGATCGGACTCGCGGGGATCGACACGCGCGCGCTGACGCGCCGCATCCGCGACGCAGGCGCGCCGAACGGGGTGATCGCGCACAGCCCCGACGGCAAGTTCGATATCGACGAACTGCTCGCCATGGCGCGGGGCTGGGCGGGGCTCGAGGGCATGGACCTCGCGAAAGACGTGAGCCGCACGGACACGGGCGACTGGACCGGCGGCGCGTGGACGCTGGGGCATGGCTATGCGACCGAAGATGGTGGCGAGCGGCCGCATGTCGTGGCGATCGACTATGGCGCGAAGGACAATATCTTCCGCAACCTCGTGAAGGCCGGCGCGCGCGTCACCGTAGTGCCCGCGACCGCGAGCCTCGACGAGGTGCTGAGCCACAAGCCCGACGGCGTGTTCCTGTCGAACGGTCCCGGCGATCCTGCTGCGACGGGCGATTATGCGGTGCCGGTGATCCGGGGCTTGCTGACACGCGACATTCCGCTGTTCGGCATCTGCCTCGGCCATCAGATGCTCGGCATCGCGGTCGGTGCGAAGACGATCAAGATGCATCAGGGCCATCGCGGCGCGAACCACCCCGTGCAGCGCGCGGAAGACGGCGTGGTCGAGATCACCAGCATGAACCACGGCTTCGCGGTCGACGCGGCGACGCTGCCCGCCGGCGTGGTCGAAACGCACAAGAGCCTGTTCGATGGATCGAACTGCGGCATCGCGATCACGGGCAAAAATGCGTTCAGCGTGCAATATCACCCCGAGGCGAGCCCGGGTCCGCAGGACAGCTTCTATCTGTTCGAGAAGTTCGTGGGCGGGCTGAAGTGACATCAAACCCAATTCCTTCGGAACGCTGGAATGAGGTTTGGGCTGCTGATCTGGACGTCATTCGTAATCTGCGCGGCAATGGCGATAACCCGGAAATTCCGAGGGAGATTGACGTCTCATTTCGCGGGTCGCTCGATGCGCTGAAGCGGCTGCAAAGTTCCTGTGAGAACTTTGGGTTTGATGTTCAGGAATTTATCGAGGCCGATGAAAAAGGTGAGCCTTGGCTCTTTCTGGTCAGGACGCAGGCAGCGGACGAAGAGTCGATGCGCGATCTGACGATGACTTATTTGCAAATTGAGGACAGTTTCGGCGTCGAATGTGACGGTTGGGGCTGCGTGGCACAGACGGAAAAAGAATAATGCCCAAAAGAACCGACATCCAATCCATCCTCGTCATCGGCGCCGGCCCGATCGTTATCGGTCAGGCGTGCGAGTTCGACTATTCGGGGACGCAGGCGATCAAGGCGCTGAAGGAGGAGGGCTATCGCATCGTCCTCGTCAACTCCAATCCGGCGACGATCATGACCGATCCGGACCTTGCCGACGCCACCTATGTGGAGCCGATCACGCCCGAGATCGTCGCCAAGATCATCGAAAAGGAGCGCCCCGACGCGGTGCTGCCGACGATGGGCGGGCAGACCGCGCTCAATACCGCGCTGGCGCTCGCGCAGGACGGGACTCTCGCGAAATATGGCGTCGAGATGATCGGCGCCGATGCCGAGGCGATCGACAAGGCCGAGGACCGGCAGAAATTCCGCGACGCGATGGACAAGATCGGGCTCGAGAGCGCGCGCAGCGGCGTCGCGCACACGCTGGACGAGGCCTTCGCGGTGCTCGAACGCACTGGGCTGCCCTCGATCATCCGCCCGTCGTTCACCTTGGGCGGCACCGGCGGCGGCATCGCGTATAACCGCGAGGAGTTCGAGCATATCGTGCGCGGCGGCCTGATCGCCTCGCCGACCACCGAAGTCCTGATCGAGGAATCGCTCCTCGGCTGGAAAGAATATGAGATGGAGGTGGTGCGCGACCGCAAGGACAATTGCATCATCATCTGTTCGATCGAGAATGTCGATCCGATGGGCGTGCATACCGGCGACAGCATCACCGTCGCCCCGGCGCTGACGCTGACCGACAAGGAATATCAGATCATGCGCAACGCGAGCATCGCGGTGCTGCGTGAAATCGGTGTCGAAACAGGCGGTTCGAACGTGCAGTTCGCGGTCAATCCGAAGGACGGCCGCTTGATCGTGATCGAGATGAACCCGCGCGTGTCGCGTTCGTCAGCGCTCGCGTCGAAGGCGACGGGCTTCCCGATCGCCAAGGTCGCGGCGAAGCTCGCGGTCGGCTACACGCTCGACGAGATCATGAACGACATCACCGGCGTCACCCCGGCGTCGTTCGAGCCGACGATCGATTATGTCGTCACCAAGATCCCGCGCTTCGCCTTCGAAAAATTCAAGGGCGCCGAGGCGACGCTGTCGACCGCGATGAAGTCGGTCGGCGAGGTGATGGCGATCGGGCGCACCATCCACGAGAGCCTGCAAAAGGCGCTGCGCGGGCTCGAAACCGGGCTTTCGGGCTTCAACTTCGTCGACCGCCTCGTCGGCGCGAGCCACGAGCAGCTTCGCAGCGAGCTCGCCCAGCGCACCCCCGACCGGCTGCTCAACACCGCGCAGGCGATCCGCGAGGGGCTGCCGCTCGCCGAGATCAACCGCATCGCGGGCTACGACATGTGGTTCCTCGAACGCATCGCAGAGATCGTCGCGGCCGAAAATGCGGTCATCGCGAACGGCCTGCCGCGCGAGGCCGACGGGCTGCGGGGGCTGAAGGCGATGGGCTTTTCGGACAAGCGCCTGGCCTATCTGGCGCTGCAGTCGGCGAACCTCCACCCCGGCACGCGCCGCGCGACCGCGCGCGGCAGCGGACTGATCCACGATACGGTCAAGGCGATGACCGGCGGTGTCACCGAGGCCGAAGTGCGGAGCTTGCGCCACAAACTCGGCGTGCGCCCGGTGTTCAAGACGATCGACACCTGCGCCGGCGAGTTCTCTGCACAGACCCCTTATCTCTATTCGACCTACGAAGCCCCGACCTTCGGCGAGCCCGAGAATGAGGCGAACCCGTCAGACCGCAAAAAGATCGTCATCCTCGGCGGCGGTCCGAACCGGATCGGGCAGGGGATCGAGTTCGACTATTGCTGCTGCCACGCCTGCTTCGCATTGGAAGAGGCGGGCTATGAAACGATCATGATCAACTGCAACCCGGAGACGGTGTCGACCGATTACGACACTTCGGACCGCCTCTATTTCGAGCCGCTGACCGCCGAGGACGTCCTCGAAATCCTGCACGTCGAGCAGTCGAAGGGCGAGCTCGTCGGCGTGATCGTCCAGTTCGGCGGCCAGACCCCGCTCAAGCTCGCGCAGGCGCTGGAGGAGGCGGGCATCCCGATCCTCGGGACCTCGCCCGACGCGATCGACCTCGCCGAGGATCGCGAGCGCTTCGCGGCGCTGGTTAACAAGCTCGGGCTCAAGCAGCCCGCCAACGGCATCGCGCGCAGCCGCGAGGAAGCCGTCGCGGTCGCGGCGCGCATCGGCTATCCGGTGCTGACGCGCCCCTCCTATGTGCTCGGCGGCCGCGCGATGGAGATCGTCGACGACCAGGCGCAGCTCGAACATTATATCGAGACCGCGGTGCAGGTGTCGGGCGATTCGCCGGTGCTGATCGACCGCTATCTGCGCGACGCGATCGAGGTCGACGTCGATGCGCTGTGCGACGGAACCCCCGGACCTTCTGGCGTGGTGGTCGCGGGCGTGCTCCAGCATATCGAGGAGGCGGGAGTCCATTCGGGCGACAGCGCCTGCTCGATCCCGCCCTACAGCCTGCCGGCGTCGATCGTCGCCGAGATCGAACGGCAGGCGGACCTGCTCGCGCGCGCGCTCGAAGTCCGCGGCCTGATGAACATCCAGTTCGCGGTGCAGGGGGACGAGGTCTATCTGATCGAGGTCAACCCGCGCGCCAGCCGCACCGTGCCCTTCGTCGCCAAGGCGGTGGGCTCGCCGATCGCCAAGATCGCGGCGCGGGTGATGGCGGGCGAGCGCCTCGCCGACCTGCCGAAGATCAACCGCGACATCGCGCATGTCGCGGTGAAGGAGGCGGTCTTCCCCTTCGCGCGCTTCCCCGGCACCGATCCGGTGCTCAGTCCCGAGATGAAGTCCACGGGCGAAGTCATGGGAATCGATAGCGATTTCAACCTGGCCTTTGCCAAGGCGCAGCTCGGCGCGGGTGACCGTCTGCCGACCGAAGGGCGCCTGTTCGTGTCGGTCAAGGACAGCGACAAGCCGCGCATCATCGAGCCGGTGCGGCGCCTCGCCGGCTGGGGGTGGCAGGTGATCGCGACCGGCGGCACCGCCGACTATCTGGCGGGGCAGGGCATCGCGGTCGAGCGCGTCAACAAGGTCGCCGAGGGCCGGCCGCATATCGTCGACCGGATCAAGGACGGCGACGTGCAGCTGATCTTCAACACCACCGAAGGGTGGCAGAGCCTGCAGGATTCGCAATCGATCCGCGCCTCGGCGCTCGCGGCCGATGTCGCCTATTACACGACCGCGGCCGGAAGCGATGCCGCGACCCACGCGATCGGCGCTCTCCGCGCGCATAGTCTTGAAGTGAAGCCCCTTCAGGACTATTATTGAGGCACCGCTCCACTCCCCGACATTGACGGAAACAGCGGCGCAGCCGCCCGGCGAAACTTCGCTGGCGCTGGATTATTGACGAAGGACAACAGGATAATGGCAAGCGTTGAAAAGGTGCCGATGCTGGCAGAAGGCTACGAGAAGCTGAGCGCGCAACTCGCCGCTCTCAAGGCCGAGCGACCGCAGATCGTCGATGCGATCGAGGAAGCGCGCGCGCACGGCGACCTTTCGGAAAATGCCGAATATCACGCCGCCAAGGAGCGCCAGGGCCAGGTCGAAGCCTCGATCGGCGACCTCGAAGACCGGCTGTCGCGCGCCCAGATCATCGACCCGACGACGCTGTCGGGCGACCGCATCGTGTTCGGCGCGACCGTCACCCTCGCCGACGAGGACGACAAGCCGGTGAAGTATCAGATCGTCGGCCAGGCCGAGGCGGACGCCAAGGACGGCAAGATCAGCTATAATTCGCCGCTCGGCCGCGCGCTGATCGGCCGCCGCGTCGACGACGAGATCGAGGTGACCGTGCCGGCGGGCGACAAATATTATCTGGTGACCAAGATCGAATTCGTCTGAGCGGCGGCGGGTCCCGCGCGATGAACCGGCAATCCGCGCCGCTGACGACGGGCTTCGCGCTGCTTTGCGTCGTGGTCTTCGTCATCCTGGCGATCACCGGATACCAGCATCAGGCGTTCGTCGGCGCGGGCTTCATTCCCGCGCGTTTCGGCGCCGATCTCATCGCGCCGCCGGGGACGATGCTGCCCTTCGCGCTGACCCCGCTCAGTTCGGCCTTCCTGCACAGCGGGGTGCTGCACCTCGTCTTCAACATGGCCGTGCTGCTGTTCATCGGCCGCCAGCTCGAAGCGCCGCTGGGCCCGGCGGCGACCGCGGTCCTGCTCGTCGCAGGCGCCTATGCCGGCGCCTTCGCGCAATGGCTCGCCGATCCGGGCTCGACCGCGATCGTCGTCGGCGCGAGCGGCGCCATTTCGGCGCTGATCGCGGTGTTCGCGCTGATCTTCAGCCGCTCGCAGGCCCCGGCGATCGGGCCGATCCCGAGCCACTGGGTGCGTGCGCTGTGGCTCGCCGCGGCGTGGATCGGCGTCCAGCTCCTCCTGGGCTTCGCGGGCGGTGCGGGGTTCGGCAATATCGCGATCTGGGCGCATGTCGGCGGCTTCGTCGCCGGCCTGCTGCTCGCGCGCCCGCTGCTGCGCTGGCGGTTTCGGGGGCGGTAGGTGTCTCTCCCCTCCTCTTCAGAGGAGGGGCAGCGAGACTTGCGAGCTTTGCTCGTTAGTCGCAGCGGGGTGGTGGCCTGACACGGCGCTCACCACCCCAAACCCCTCCTCTGAAGAGGAGGGGCTTAAGCGCCCAGCAATCCGCCTGCCAGCAGCATCGCCACGCGCACATCGATGCCGCAGCCTTCGGCGCGCTTCGCGGCGACGAAATCCTCGATCCCCGCCAGCGGCACGCGGTGGACGATGATGTCCTCGCCGTCGACCCCGCCGCCCGCGCCGACCTTCGTCAGTCCGGTGGCGACGATGAATGTGAAGCTCTCGCTCACCATGCCGGGCGAGCTGAAGAATTCGCCGACCGTGCGCCAGTGCGCGGCGCGGTAGCCGGTTTCCTCTTCGAGCTCGCGTTCCGCGGCGGTTTCGGACGCCTCGCCCGCCATGTCGTCGCCGACCAGCCCGGCGGGCAGTTCGAGGCAATTTCGCTTCAGCGGCACGCGATATTGCTCGACCAGGATCACATGCCGCCCGTCCGCCGCCTCGTCGATCGCAAGGATCACCGCGGCATGGATGCCGCGCGACCGCGAGACATATTCCCATGTCCCCTGCTGGCGCACGGTGATGAAACGGCCTTCCCAGCGCGTTTCGATGGGGGTGTCGGGGGAGGGGCGGGTCATGGGAATTCCTTTGCAGTATAGTGCCGCGTCATTGCGAGCGAAGCGAAGCAATCCAGAGCGGTTTACGCTACTCTGGATTGCTTCGCTTCGCTCGCAATGACGGAGTCAGTTAAATCTCGATCAGCCGGTCGGGCAGTTCGTTGGGATTGTCGTCGCCCTTCGGGAAATGCTCGGCGAGGACGACGCCCATCTGGCGCACCGCTTCGGCCATGCCGGCACCGGGCTGTCCCGCGCGGACGCGCTCGACCAGTGCCTCCATCGCATCGCCCCACACCGAAGGCGCGACCTTGGCGGCGATCGCCTCATCGGCGACGATGTCGGCGCGGTGCTCGCGCAGGCTGACGTAGAGGAGGATGCCGGTGCGCCCCAGCGTCTTCGCCTCGGTGCCAACCTTGAACAGGTCGACGGCGCGGGCGCGGACGCGCGCCGCCTTGATCGCCCGCGGGGTCAGCGCGAGCCGCAGCGGCCGCCACAGCAGGATCAGCCACACGCCGATCCATTTGAGGACGCCGACGGCGATCACCGTCCCCAGCCACTGGTTCGCGGTCAACTCGTGCCCCCAGCCGCCGGTCAGCCGGTCGTAGAGGCTTTGATAGAAATCGGGAAAGAGCGCGATCACCGACATGGCGAGGAAGGCGATGACGCTCGCCCAGACGAGCGCGACATCGTCATAATCGTTCGACTGCGCGGCGATCACCGTGACGATCTCGCCGCTGGTATGCGCCTCGGCCGCGGCGACCGCGGCGGTGACGAGATCATGGTCGGCTTCGCTGACGTGACTGACTTTCATGGCTCCGTTCCCTACCAGCCGCCCGAGGCGCCGCCGCCGCCGAAGCTGCCGCCGCCGCCCGAAAAGCCGCCGAAGCCACCGCCTCCGCCGCCGCCCCAGCTTCCGCCGCCCCACGACGATCCGCCGCTGCCGCCGCCCCAGTCGTCGTCGCCCCAGATGATGATCGGCGCGCCGCCCCAGGGCCGGTGCCGCCGGTGCCGCTTGCCGCGCCGCCCGAAGGCGGTGAGCATCGGCAGGATGAAGAAGAAAAAAACGATGAAGCCGATGAAGATAAGCCCGCCGATGTCACCTTTGCTCGCGTTTTCGCGCTCGACCTTGTCGGCCGCGGCGGCACGTGCGGCCGCTTCTTCGGGAGGAAGCTGTAGCTGCGTGATCGCTGCATCGACGCCCGCGTTGATTCCGCCAGGAATGTCGCCCGCCTTGAATTTCGGCGTGATATCATCGCGGATGATGACCCAAGCCATCGCATCGGGAAACCTGCCCTCGATACCGTCGCCGACTTCAAAGCGCATCCGACGTTCGTTGGGAGCGACGATCAAGATCAGACCGTCATCGCGCTCCGCATCGCCGAGCTTCCATTCGTTGCCCAAACGATAGCCCCAGTCGGAGATGTCGTAGCCCTGAAGATCGGGGATGGTTATCACGACGAACTGCTGCTGGGTCGACGACTGGTAGGCGCGTAGCTTGGCGTCGAGTGCTGCTTCCTGGCCGGGATCCAGTTGGTTGGCGAGGTCCATGACCGGCCCGGTCAACTTGGGTATTGTCTGTGCGGCCGCAGGCGACAGGGCGAGCACCGTCAGCGCTGTCAGCAGGGTCATAAATCGCCGGATCATTGTCCCGCTCCCGTTTCCGCCGCGATGGCGGTTACCGCCATATCAATCGCGCCGGCATAATCGCCCTTCCTGAAATAGGGCGCTGTTTCCGCGATCACGCCAGCGGTCTTCGCGTCGGTCAGCAGTTTTTCCATCCCGGGCCCCGTCGCAATCCGCACTTGACGTTCGCTAGGCGCGACGAGGATCAAGATGCCGTCATCCTCGTCCTTTCGACCGATACCCCACCGGTTGCCAGTGCAGGTGGCGAAAGTCTTGATCGGTATTCCGTCCAGATTCGTTGTCAGAACGACCATCTGGTGGTGGGTTTTCCGTTCATAGCCCTCAAGCTGCGCCGACAGCCGGCTTTCATCCGCGTCAGACAGAACGCCGGCGCTATCCGTGACCCGTCGCGCAACCGCGATCTTGGGAACCGATGCGCATGCGGCATCGGTCTCCGGTCGTTGCGCTTGCGGTGCGGGAGCGGCTTTGCAGCCGCCGAGCATCGATGCCGCAGCGAGGTATGTCAGGACAGCGCTACGGCGCACCTTATTGGCCGAGATTCATCTTCGGTGCTTCTTCCGCGCCCTTGGTCACGGCCTTGAACGGAATCATCGGCTTTGCGCCATGGACGATTTTGGCGCCGATGATATCAGGGAAGGTGCGGATCGTGGTGTTATAGTCCTGCACTGCCGCATTATATTCTTCGCGTGCCCGCGAAACGCGATTCTCGGTGCCTTCGATCTGGATCTGGGCCGTTTCGACGTTCTTGGGCGAGACGAGGTTCGGATATTGCTCGACCGTAACGAGCAGACGGCTCAGCGCGCTACCATATTGGTCCTGCGCCTGCTGATACTGCTCGACTTTCGCGGGATCTTTCAGGTCCTCGCCTGTCAGTTGGATCGAGGATGCCTTCGACCGCGCTTCGGCGACCCCAACGAAGACCGATTTTTCTTGGTTCATCGCGCCCTTCACCAGCGCTTCGATGTTCGGATATAAATCGACGCGGCGCTGATACTCATTTTCGACATTCGCCCACTTGGCCTTGGCGGCCTCTTCCTTGGTCGGGACGCTGTTGATGCCGCAGGCGGACAGGCTCATCGCGGCGACCGGCACGATCATCCAGCGGGCGGAACGAAAGCTCATGGGTCAATCTCCCTCCGGCGGCGTTTTGCCGCAACAATACACATAATAGGAAGCCGCTTGCCTTTGCGCAATCGTCGCGGCACCTTCGCCGCGCAGAACCATTTTCCGGGGAGCAGCAACATGTTGAGCGAATTCAGGGAATTTATCGCCAAGGGCAATGTCATGGACCTCGCGGTCGGTGTCATCATCGGCGGCGCCTTCGCCACCATCACCACCTCGCTGACCAGCGATCTGATCATGCCTTTCGTCGGCTGGCTGTTCGGCGGTGTCGATTTTTCGAGCAAGTTCATCCTGCTCGGCGGCGTTCCCGACGGCGTCGCGGCGACCGACTATGCGAAGCTCAAGGAAGCGGGGGTGGCGATGGTCGGCTATGGCGCCTTCATCACCGCGGTGATCAATTTCCTGATCCTCGCCTTCGTCATCTTTCTGCTCGTCAAATGGGTGAACCGCGTCATGCGCCGCGCCCCCGATGCGCCCGCGGGGCCGAGCGAGGTCGACCTGCTCACCGAAATCCGCGACGAATTGCGAAAGAAATAAGGGGCTTGAGCCCTTTTCGGGACGAAAAACCCGCCTGCGCCCTTTCCAAGCGCGGGCGGGTTTCCTATATCGGATGTGCCGGTTTCGACCGGCTATGAGGATAAATGGTGTCGTGGAATAGACACAGCGGACCCGGGGGCAGTACCCGGCGGCTCCACCACAAACCCGCGCGCTTTCGAAGGGGTGCGCGGGCTTCTGACGGGGCCGAACCAGGATCGACGTGTGTTCAAAGACGATGTTTTCTTCCGGGCTGAGTAACCCGTTAAAGGCTCAAAACCAATAAGTGCTAACGACAACGAAGCACTCGCTCTGGCTGCCTAACCGATAAGCCTCACGGCCTAAGGTTAGACAAATAGAACGCGGTTCGGACCGAACCGGGCAACAGAATCGGATACCAGCGGCTGGGGACGAGCCGGGCAACAGAATCGTCCCACCTTCCTTCCATTTTTCTTTCCCTCACTCTCCGCCGCGCCACGCGCGAACGGCGGATTTGCTGCGCTGCGACAAATTCCGGTGCGCGCTGTCACGAAAGTGACGCGCCCGAGTCACGATATCGTCAAGCTTGGGACGCCATCCTGTCACCGACGCCCCCTAGCGAGCCCGCCATCGACACTCTCTGGGGGCATTATCCATGATCAAGACATCCGGCGCTGCGCGCGGTCTCGCCTTGCTACTCGCGACGGCATCCTTCGCTTCGATCGCGCAGGCGAGCGAACTTGCCGGCACGATCGCCGACGCCTCCGGAACGCGTTCGTTGCAGGCGGTGAGTGTCCGCATCGTCGAGCTCGGCCGCGTCACCTCGACCGGCCGCGACGGCAGCTTCGTCTTCGGCGACGTGCCTGCGGGCACCTACACGATCGAGGCCGATTATGTCGGCGCCGAGCGCGTGACCCAGACGGTCGAGGTCCCCGAAACCGGACGCATCACCGTCAACCTCGCGCTCGCGGGCATCGACGGCGACCAGATCCTCGTCGTCGGCCAGGCCGCGAACCAGGCGAGCGCGCTGTCGCGCCAGCGCGCGGCGGACGGGGTCGAAAGCGTGCTGACCCGCGACGCGGTCGGCCAGTTCCCCGACCAGAATGTCGCCGAATCGCTGCGCCGCCTGCCCGGCATCAACATCCTCAATGACCAGGGCGAAGGGCGCTTCGTGTCGGTGCGCGGTCTCGACCCCGAACTCAACGCGACCTCGGTCAACGGCGTGCGCCTGCCCGCGCCCGAAAGCGACGTGCGCTCGGTCGCGCTCGACGTGATCAGCAGCGACAGCATCGAATCGATCGAGGTCAAGAAATCGCTGACCCCCGACATGGACGCCGACACGATCGGCGCGTCGATCGAGATCAACACGACGAGCGCCTTCGAGCGCCGCAAGAATCTGCTGACCGCGAAGGTCGAGGGCAGCTACAACGATTATTCGGAGAAGCTGACTCCCAAGGGCAGCATCGATTTCTCGCAGCGCATCTCGGACGGTTTCGGCGTGTCGGGCGGCGTGTCCTATTATCAGCGCAAGTTCGAGACCGACAATATCGAGGCCGACGGCTGGGATCGGAACGACGAAGGGCTGATCACGACCGAGGAGGTCAACTACCGCGACTACGACGTCGAACGGAAACGCCTCTCCGCCAACCTCAACTTCGATTTCCGCCTCGGCGACACGACCAAGCTCTACGCGCGCGGCGTCTACAGCCAGTTCGACGACCAGGAATATCGCCGCGAAACGAGCTTCAAGCTCGAGGATGCCGGCGAGGTTTCGGGGAGCGGTGCCGATGTCATCTATAGCGACGCCGATGGCGAGCTGCAGGTTCAGCGCTCGCTCAAGGACCGCTTCGAACGCCAGCGCATCCGCAGCATCGTGCTCGGCGGCGAAACCGAAACCAACGGTTGGCACGCGCAATATTCGGTCAGCTTCGCCAAATCGTCGGAGCGCGAGAACGGCTCGCTCGACCCCGCGAACTTCGAACGCAAATTCGAGAACGAAGGGCTGCTCCTCGGCCTCGATTTCGCCGACCCGCGCCGGCCGCTCTACACGGTGGACGGCGATGCCGATGCGGTCGACGCTTTCTCCGACCCGTCCGAATATGAACTCGACAGCGTTCAGGTGACGGCGCTGTCGGACTCGCGCGACAAGGAGTGGGCGGCGAAGTTCGACCTCGCCCGCGAATTCGCGATGACCGGCGGCAGCTTCACCGTCCAGGCGGGCGCGAAGGCCCGCTGGCGCGACAAGAGCTACGATCTCGAAACCCGCTATTGGGAGATGGACGGGCTGACGATGGCGGACCTGGTCGGCGGCCAGACCTATCGCATCACCGACATTTCGCCGGTGCTGGGCAAGCCGGGCGTGCGCGATTTCTTCAATGCCAACCGCGACGCGTTCGAACTCAATGAGTTCGACACGCTGTTCGATTCGGCCATCGAGGATTATGCGGTGAGCGAAGACGTCGCGGCGGGCTATCTGCTCGGCCGCTGGGACAGCGACACGCTGCGCGTGATCGGCGGCGTGCGGTACGAGCATACCAAGAACGACATTCGCGCCAACACCGTCACCGTCGTGACCGAAGGCGGCGAATTGCCCGACGGAACCGAGGCCGAGGACGACACGCTGCTGCCTCCGGTGCCCAACCAGTTCAAGCGCAGCTACGGCGACTGGCTGCCGAGCCTGACGCTCCGCTGGGAGCCGCAGCAGAATCTCGTGCTGCGCGCGGCGGGCTACAAGAGCCTCGTTCGTCCCAAGCTGTCGAAGCTCGCCCCCCGGTTCAGCATCGAACAGAATGAAGACGGCGAGCGCGAGGGCGAATTCGGCAACCCCGACCTCAAGCCCTATGAGGCGTGGAACTTCGACGCGGGGGTCGAATATTATCTGCCGGGCAACGGTGCGCTGTCGGCGGGACTCTTCTACAAGGATGTGAAGAATTTCATCGTAGACACCAACCGCGAGAATCCGGGCGAATATCTGGGCATCGCCTATGACGAGGCGACCGTTCCGATCAACGGCGACAGCGCCAAGATATGGGGTCTGGAACTGAGCTACACCCAGGCGCTGCGCTTCCTGCCGTCGCCGCTCGACGGCTTCCTCGTCCAGGCGAACTACACCTATACCGATGCGACCGGCAACGTGCCGATCGACGGCGACATCACCGATCTGCGCAAGATCAACCTGCCGGCCTCGTCGAAGCACACGTTCAACGCGGTGCTCGGCTACGAAAAGGGCCCGGTGTCGCTGCGCCTCGCGGGCACCTATCGCTCCAAATATCTCGACGAACTCGGCGACGAGGCGCCGGAGGACCGGATCGTCGACAACCACTTCCAGCTCGACCTCTCGGCGAAATACGACGTCACCAAGCAGGTCCAAGTCTTCTACGAGTGGATCAACATCAACAACGCCAAATATTTTGCCTACAACAATGTCGGCGCCCGCCAGAATCTCCTGCAGTTCGAGGAATATAGCTGGACGATGAAGTTCGGTGCGCGCGTAAAATTCTGATCGCTCTCCTCCCGAGCGTCCCATGGGCGGCCGCCGCAGTCCCTTGCGGCGGCCGTTCTTTTTTCATCGATCAATAACCGGGTGGATCGCTCGCCGGGAAGGATTCGTCGCTCGCCTGGTCGACGTCGTCCCAGCGCCGCCGCGCCGGATCGCGCATCGCGTCAGGCCCGGCGGAGCGCGTCTGCACGAAATTCTCGGGATCGGTTTCGGCGTCGGAAAAGGCGGCGGCATGGCCGTCGCGCGCCGCGCCGCGCCGCCTGCGCCATAGCGCGAAAACCCCCGCGCCCGCGGCGAGCGTCGCGGCGATGGCGGGCAGGGCGAAGCGGCGGACGGCTGGCGGCATGGTCGGACCCTTTCGTCAAAGGTAACGGCGGATTATCGCGCCGGTTCCCGTGCGCGGTCAATCGGTTCCGAACGCGGCGGCTTGCCCCTGGCTTGCCTTCATCGGGTTTCTCATCGAAACTGGTTTGCGAATCCGGCGCGCGGGCGCGGCGACCGGCCGATGAGATCGAGGAGAAGAGGATGGCGAAAGACATGTCCGGCGAGCCCGTGGTGCCGCTCGACCCCGCCTGGCCGAAGATGTCGCTCGCCGACGCGACTGCCGCGCTGACCGCGCCCGGCGCGCGGTTCGAGATGGACACGGCGGAGATCGGCGGTATCCCGACCCGCGTCTGGAAGAATGCGCCCAATGACCTCGGCGTCCTGCTCGACCTGTCGCGCACCCACGGCGAGCGGCTGTTCACCATCCTCGACGACGAGCGCGTGAGCTTCGAGGCGAACTATCGCGCCACCGCCGCGCTCGCGCGGGCGCTGCAGGGCTTCGGGGTGGGCAAGGGCGACCGCGTCGCCTTCGCGATGCGCAACCTGCCCGAATGGCCGATGATCTTCTTCGCGATCACCTCGATCGGCGCGATCGCGGTGCCGCTCAATGCCTGGTGGACCGGCGGCGAGCTCGCCTATGGCATCCGGGATTCGGGCGCGAAGCTGCTGATCGTCGACGGCGAGCGTCACGAGCGGCTCCGCGAGCATCTGGGCGCGATGCCGGACGTCGAGCGGCTGATCGTCGCGCGCGCCGGCGCGGCGATCGCGGGCGCGACGGCGCTCGAGGATATCGTCGGCACGCCGCATGGCTGGGCCCGGCTTCCGGACGGCGACCGTCCCCGCGTCGAGCTTGCCAGCGACGATGATGCCGCGATCTTCTACACCAGCGGAACGACGGGCCAGCCCAAGGGCGCGCTCGGCACGCACCGCAACATGGTGACCAACATCCTGTCGGGCGGCTTTTCGGCGGCGCGCAGCTTCCTGCGCCGCGGCGAGCCGGTGCCCGAACCCGCGCCGCGCACGACGCTGACCGTCATCCCCATGTTCCACGTCACCGCCTGTTCGGCGATGCTGATGGGGGCGATGGCGGCGGGCAACACCACCATCTTCATGCGCAAATGGGATGCGGTGCGCGCGATGGAGATCATCGAGCGCGAGAAGGTCAATGTGACCGGCGGCGTCCCGACGATCGCGTGGCAGCTCCTCGAGCATCCCGACCGCGCCAAATACGACCTCTCCTCGCTCGAGGCGATCGCCTATGGCGGCGCGCCATCGGCGCCCGAACTGGTGAAACGCATCTACGAAGAATTCGGCGCGCTCCCCGGCAACGGCTGGGGGATGACCGAGACGATGGCGACGGTGACCTCGCACGGCGCCGAGGATTATCTCGCGCGTCCGACGAGCGCGGGGCCGCCGGTCGCGGTCGCCGACCTCGAAATCCGGGCCGAGGACGGCGTGACCGTGCTGCCGACGGGCGCGGTGGGAGAGCTTTGGGCGCGCGGGCCGATGATCGTGAAGGGCTATTGGAACAAGGCGCAAGCCACCGCCGAAACCTTTGTCGACGGCTGGGTGCGCACCGGCGACCTCGCGCGGCTCGACAGCGAAGGCTTCGTCACGATCGTCGACCGCGCCAAGGACATGGTGCTGCGCGGCGGCGAGAATATCTATTCGTCGGAGGTCGAGAATGTCCTCTACGAGCATCCCGCGGTGACCGACTGCGCGGTCATCGGCATCCCGCACCGGACGCTGAGCGAGGAGCCGGCGGCGGTCGTCCACCTCGCCCCCGGCATGACCGCGACCGAGACCGAATTGCAGGACTGGGTGCGCGAGCGGCTCGCCGCGTTCAAGGTGCCGGTCGCGATCCGCTTCGTCGCCGAGACGCTGCCGCGCAACGCCAATGGCAAGATCCTCAAGAAGGATCTGAAGCCGCTGTTCGCGGATCGGGAGATGGCGGCTTAGACTGGGCTGACCCCCCGGTCTCGTCACCCTGAACTTGTTTCAGGGTCCATGACCTGCCCGCTGATGAAACGCGGCGTTGACCGAGAGCACAGGCCATGGATGCTGAACAAGTTCAGCATGACGAAGTCGGGGTATGATTCATCCCCTCGCTTGATAAAAGCGGCCGGGAGTTGAAGGGATCGGCGTGTTCGAATTTCTGGCGTTTCTGGCGCTCATCATCCTCTTCGTCCTGTTGATGGACGCGCGAAGCCGCCTGAAGCGTGCCGAGGCGACGTTGCAGGAAGCGGCGAAACGGATCGGCGCCCTGCAGCGCCACGCCGGCCTGCTGCCGCCGAAAGCCGGCGAGGCGCCGCTTCCTGAAGCACCCCGCGAACCGATCGCCGAGCCCGCGCCCGTGCGCAAGGCAGCCGCCGCTGCGAGCGTGCCGACGCCGTCGGTGGCGAAGGATATCCGCGAAGAGGCTCCCGCGGCGTCTTCACCGGACAGGATTGAGCCTGCCGCGCCGCGCCCGTCCAAAGTCGAAACCCAACCCAAACCCGCGCCATCGCGCAGCATGGCGTCGCGGTTCGAGGATCTGTTCGGCAAGACGCTGCCGATCTGGGCCGGTGGCATCACGCTCGCGATCGCCGGGGTCCTCATCGTCCGCTACGCGATCGACGCGGGCTTCTTCGCGCGCGTCTTCACCCCCGGGGTGCAGATCGTGACCGGGCTGCTCTTCGGCCTCGCGCTGATCGGCGGTGCCGAATATGCGTGGCGGAACGAGGCGCGGCTGCGCGACGTGCGCGTGCCGCAGGCGCTCGCGGGCGCGGGGATCGCGACGCTCTATGCGGCGATCATGGTCGCCGCCAACGTCTATCAGCTCATCGGGCCGCTGCTCGCCTTCGCGGCGCTCGCGCTCGTCACCGCCTCGGCGCTCGGACTGTCGCTCCGTTTCGGCCCGCCGAGCGCGCTGCTCGGCCTCGCGGGCGGCCTTGCCGCGCCAGCGCTGGTCGGGGCGGTCGCGCCCGACGTGCCGCTGATCGCCGTCTATCTGGCGCTGACCATCGCGGGGCTCGCCGGGGTCGCGCGGATGCGGCGCTGGCCGTGGCTCGCGCTCGCCGCGCTTGTCGGCGGCGCGGGCTGGGGGCTGTGGATGGTGCTGACCCACCGCGCGCTCGACGCGCTGGGGTCGCTGTCGATCGGCGGGTTCGTCCTGCTGCTCGCGATCGCGGTGCCGATGCTGTCGTTCGACGGGCCGCGCGCGGCGCTGCTGCGCACCGCGTCGGCGATCGTCGGCGCGCTACAGCTCGCGCTGCTCGTCGGCTATGGCGGCTTCGCGCCGCTCCATTGGGGCCTGTTCGCGTTGATCGCCGCGGCGGGACAGTGGCTCGCGTGGCGCGAGCGCGGTTTCGCGATCGTCCCGACGATCAGCGCCGCGCTGTCGGTGCTGCTGCTCGCGGCATGGCCCGACCCGACGCCCTTCTGGTTCGGCCTGATCGGGCTGGCGCTCGCCGCGATCCACGCGTTGCCGCTTCTCGCGCGGCTGTGGGACGAGCCCAAGGCGCTGCGGCGCGTGCTCGAGCTGTGCGCGATCGCGATCGTGATGCCGCCGCTGACCAAATGGCAGGTCTGGGACATCGGTGACGCGGTGCTGGCGCTCGTCGCGCTCGGCGGCGCGGCGCTGGCGGGGGCGGGGATCGCGCGCGGCTGGCGGGTCGAGGCGCGCGCCGCCGACGGCCGCTTCGCCTGGCTGACCGCGACCGCCGGCGCGCTGCTCGCGCTCGCGATCCTCCTCGTCCTGCCGCGCTGGATGGCGCCGCTCGCCGTCGGGCTGGTCGCGGCGGCGATGCTCTTCTTCGGCAAGGCGGCGGGTGACCGGCGGATCGAGCCCGTCGCGACGGGCTTCGTCGGCGCCGCGATCCTCGCGCTCGTCGCGCCGCCGCTGGCGTTCGCCGAACTGCCGCGCCTCGTCGAGGGGGCGAATGGGATCGAAGGACAGGCCTTCTTGCGCTGGGCGGGCCTCGCGGCGATCGCCGCGCTGTTCGCGCTGCGCGTCGAAGGGCGGATCGTCCGGCGCCTCGGCCAGTTCGCCGCGGCGCTGCTCGTCTATGGCGCTTTCGCCCAGATCGTTCCTGTCAACTGGCTGATGCTGATCCCCGCGCTCGGCGGTGCGGCGGCGCTGCTCGCGGCGCGGCGCATCCCGCTGGCGCGCGTCGATGCCGCGGCCGCCGGCTTCGCCACTCTCAGCCTGGGTTGGGCGGCCTGGCCGATCGGCGCCTGGTCGTCGGCGGCGCTGCTCTCGCTCGCTGGGGTGCCGATGCCGGTCGAGGCCGCGATGCTCCCGGTCGACCGGCTGCTGCTGCGGCTGCTCCTCCCGGCTCTCCTGTTCGGCGCGCCGCTGTGGCTCATCCGCGGCGCGCTGCCCCGCTGGCTGCTCCTCGCCGGGCTCGGCATCGCGGGGATCGTCGGCGGCATCGCGGTCCACGGCCTCTACCGCTTCGGCTTTGCGGCGCTTGCGGGTAGCGATTTCGTCGCGACGGGCATCGCGCAGCGGCTGGTGTGGGAGGTGCTGCTCATCGGCGCCGGCTGGCTCGCGATGCGGCGCGGCATGGTGGCGCTCGCGCGGCCGCTCGTCGTCGCGGGCACGCTCCACGCGCTCGTCTACGGCATCCTCCTCCACGATCCGCTGTGGGCGCAGCAGGCGGTAGGCGGCTGGCCGCTCGCCAATCTGCTCGCGCCGCTGTTCCTGCTCGCCGGGACCGGCGCGATCCTGACGCAGCGGTTGTTCCCCGCGGCGCCCGCGCTGCTCGGGCGCGCGGTCCAGATCGTCCTGATGCTGCTCGTCGCGGGTTTCGCCTGGGCGACGCTGCGCCAGCTCTTCCACGGCAGCCTGCTCGTCGAGCCGGGGGTCGCGCCGGCCGAGAATATCCTGCGCTCGCTGCTGATCCTCGCGCTCGCGATCGGCTTCCTGCTCTGGGGCATCCGCACCGCGCGCCACGACTGGCGCATCGCCTCGCTGCTCTTGATGCTCGGCGCGGTGGGTAAGGTCTTCCTGTTCGACACCTCGGGGCTCGAGGGTCTGCTCCGCATCGGATCGTTCGTCGCGCTCGGTTTCAGCCTGATCGGAATCGGCTGGCTCTACAGCCGCCAGCTGGCGGGGCCCGCGTCGCCGCAGAAGGAAAAGCCGTGATCCGTTCCCCCCTGTTTCCTGTGCTTGGTGCCGCGCTGCTGGCGAGCGTTGCGGCGTGCGGCGACGGCGACGCGCCGGCGGAGCGGCAGGCCGCGGCCGCGCCGCGCTCTTGCCCGGCGATCGGCGACGCGCCGGTCCATCTCGCCGGCGGCAGCTTCGCGATGGGCGAGGACGACGTCTATGCCGAGGAGGGGCCGGTGCGGCAAACCACCGTCGGCGCATTCTGGATCGACCCGCACGAGGTCACCAACCGCCAGTTCGCCGCCTTCGTGAAGGCGACGGGCTATGTCACCGTCGCCGAAAAGCCGGTCGACCCCAGGCAGTTCCAGGTCCCCGCCGACCAGATCCCGCCCGACATGCTGAAACCGGGATCGGCGGTCTTCACCCCGCCCGATTTCCCGTCGAACAATTACAACGACTGGTGGAAATATGTCCCCGGCGCGAACTGGAGGAAGCCCTACGGCCCGGCCGGCCCCGACGACGTCGCGAACGAGCCCGTCGTCCACCTCGCCTGGGATGATATGGTGGCTTACGCAAAATGGGCGGGCGGGCGCATCCCGACCGAGGCCGAGTGGGAATATGCCGCGAGCGCGGGTAAGCCCTCGCGCAACGTCCAGCCCGCCGAAGCGAACAGCTGGCAGGGCGCCTTCCCCAACTACAATGCCGAAACCGACGGCTTCAAGGGCGTCGCCCCGGTCGGCTGCTACCGGCCGAACGCCAACGGCCTCTACGACATGGTCGGCAATGTCTGGGAGGTGACGTCCGATTTCTTCCGCCCCGGTCACGATCCCGACGACAGGGACAATCCGAAAGGCCCCGACGAAAACCACGCCTATGACCCCTTCAATCCCGGCATGCCGTCGCGCACCGTGAAGGGAGGCAGCTATCTCTGCGCCCCCAATTATTGCCAGCGCTACCGCCCGGCCTCGCGCCAGGGCCGCGATCCCGGCCTCGGCACCAGCAACGTCGGCTTCCGCCTCGTCTACGACCGGCCGCCGGCCCGAACCCTCACCCCGTGATCGCGGGCAGGTCGAGCCCCTGTTCGCGCGCGCAGGCGATCGCCTCCTCATAGCCGGCGTCGGCGTGGCGCATGACCCCGGTGGCGGGGTCGTTCCACAGCACGCGGCCGAGCCGCTCGGCGGCCTCGTCGCTGCCGTCGGCGACGATCACCATTCCGCTATGCTGCGAATAGCCCATGCCGACCCCGCCGCCGTGATGCAACGATACCCAGGTCGCGCCGCTCGCGGTGTTGAGCAGCGCGTTCAGGAGCGGCCAGTCGCTGACCGCGTCGCTGCCATCCCGCATCGCCTCGGTCTCTCGATTGGGGCTCGCGACGGATCCCGAATCGAGGTGGTCGCGCCCGATCACGACGGGCGCCTTGAGCTCGCCCGATGCCACCATCTCGTTGAAGGCGAGGCCGAGCCGGTGGCGGTCGCCGAGCCCGACCCAGCAGATGCGCGCGGGCAGTCCCTGAAAGTGGATGCGCTCGCGCGCCATGTCGAGCCAGCGGTGGAGATGCACATTGTCGGGGAGCAACTCCTTCACCTTGGCGTCGGTTTTATAGATGTCCTCGGGGTCGCCCGACAGCGCCGCCCAGCGAAAGGGCCCGACGCCGCGGCAGAAGAGCGGGCGGATATAGGCGGGGACGAAGCCGGGGAAGGCGAAGGCGTCGGCGACTCCCTCGTCGAAGGCGACCTGGCGGATATTGTTGCCGTAATCGACCGTCGGCACCCCGGCCTTCCAGAAATCGAGCATCGCGCGGACGTGCACCGCCATCGACGCGCGCGCCGCGCGGTCGACCGCCTGCGGGTCGCTCTCGCGTTTCGCGAACCATTGGTCGAGGCTCCAGCCCTGCGGCAGATAGCCGTTGACCGGGTCGTGCGCAGAGGTCTGGTCGGTGACCAGATCGGGGCGCACCCCGCGGCGGACGAGTTCGGAGTAGACGTCGGCGGCGTTGGCGCAGAGTCCGACCGAGATCGGTTCTTTCGCTTGCCCCACCATCGCCAGCGCTTCGTCGAGGCTTTTCGCCTCGACATCGAGATAACCGGTGTCGAGGCGCATCGCGATCCGGCTCGGCTGGCATTCGATCGCGAGGCACGAGGCGCCCGCCATCGTCGCCGCGAGCGGCTGCGCGCCGCCCATGCCGCCGAGCCCGGCGGTCAGGATCCAGCGGCCCGAAAGGTCGCCGCCATAATGCTGGCGCCCCGCCTCGACGAAGGTTTCGTATGTGCCCTGAACGATGCCCTGGCTGCCGATGTAAATCCAGCTGCCCGCGGTCATCTGGCCGTACATCATCAGGCCCTTCTTATCGAGCTCGTGGAAATGCTCCCACGTCGCCCATTTGGGGACGAGGTTGGAATTGGCGAGCAGCACGCGCGGCGCGTTGCGGTGCGTCTTGAACACCCCCACCGGCTTCCCCGACTGGACGAGCAGCGTCTCGTCGTCCTCGAGGCGCTTCAGCACTTCGGCGATGCGGTCGAAACTCTCCCAGTCGCGCGCCGCGCGGCCGATGCCGCCATAGACCACCAGCTCGTGCGGCGCCTCGGCGACGCGGGGGTCGAGGTTGTTCATCAGCATGCGCAGCGGCGCCTCGGTGAGCCAGCTCTTCGCGTTGAGTTCGGGACCGGTCGGCGCGGCGATGCGGCGCTGGTTGTCGAGGCGGGTCATGGGCGTCCTTTCGCAAAGTCGAGCGCGGCGGCGATCGCCTGGCGCAGCACGGGGCGGATCGGGGGATCGAGGTCGATCGGGGTCGGCCAATCGGCCTCCGAGAGTTTTTCCGGTTCGGCCATGTAGCCGCGCATCGCGAGCTCCATCTGGATTGCATGGACACCGGCTTCGGGACGACCGTAATGGCGCGTCGTCCAGCCGCCCTTGAAGCGGCCGTTGACGACATGGCTCTCGCCGCTCGCCGCGCAGAGGTTGGTGATCGCCGCCTCGAGCTCGTCCGCGCAGGTCGCGCCGCCGTTGGTGCCGATGTTGAACTGCGGCAACTCGCCGTCGAACAGGCGCGGCACGCGGCTGCGGATCGAATGCGCGTCATAGAGGACGACGCGGCCGTGCGCGTCCCGCAGGCGGGCGAGTTCGGCCGAGAGCGCCTCGTGATACGGGCGGTGATATTGGTGAAGCCGCCGGGTGATCTCGGCCTCGTCGGGTTCGCCGAAGCGATAGAGCGGCGCGCCGTCGAAGGTCGTCGTCGGGCACAGCTCGGTCGTCGCCTGCCCGGGATAGAGCGACGCGCCCGACGGGTCGCGGTTCATGTCGATGACGCTGCGCGAGATGTCGGTCGCGACCAGCGTCGCGCCCATGTCGGCGGCGAAGGCATAGAGGTCGGCGATCCACCAGTCGGTGTCGAGCCGCGCGCGCGCGGGCGAGACGAACTGGTGGTCGAGTTCGCCAAGGTCGGTGCCGCCGTGTGGAAAGGCGACGACCAGCGGCTCGGTGCCGCGCCGAACCGTCAGCCAGTTCATGGCGCGAGGCCGGGAAGGTCGAGCGCCGCGACCAGCGCACCCGAACGGACGAGCGCGATCGCGGCCTCCATGTCGGGCGCCATATGGCGGTCTCCCCGCAGCGTCGGCACCGCGGCGCGCAGGCGGCCGCGCACCGCCTCGATCGGCGCGCTCGACGCGAGCCCGGCGTGGAAGTCGCAGCCCTGCGCGCCCGCGAGCAGCTCGATGCCGAGGATCGCGTCGACATTCGCCGCCATCGCCTCCAGCCGCCGCGCGCCGTGCGCCGCCATGCTGACATGATCCTCCTGATTGGCCGAGGTCGGGATCGAATCGACGCTCGCGGGCATCGCGCGCTGCTTGTTCTCGGACACCAGCGCGGCAGCGGTGACCTGCGGGATCATGAAGCCCGAGTTGAGCCCCGGCTCGGGGGTCAGGAAGGCGGGGAGGCCCGACAGCGCCGGGTCGACGAGCATCGCGATGCGCCGTTCGGACAGGCTGCCGATCTCGCACAGCGCCAGCGCGATCATGTCGGCGGCGAAGGCGACGGGCTCGGCGTGGAAATTGCCGCCCGACAACGCCTCATCGGTTTCGGCGAAGATCAGCGGATTGTCCGACACGCCATTGGCCTCGATCGCGAGCGTGGTCGCCGCCTGCCGCAGCAGGTCGAGCACCGCGCCCATCACCTGCGGCTGGCAGCGCAGGCAATAGGGGTCCTGAACGCGAAGGTCGTCGACGCGGTGCGAGGCGCGGATCGCCGATCCCTCCATCAGCTCGCGCAGCGCCGCCGCGGTCTCGATCTGGCCCTTGTGGCCGCGCAGTTCGTGGATGCGCGCGTCGAAGGGGGCGTCCGACCCCTTGGCGGCCTCGGTCGAGAGGATGCCGGTGACGAGCGCGCTGCGGTAGAGCCGTTCGGCCTCGATCAGCGCGTGGAGGGCGTATGCGCAGGAGAATTGCGTGCCGTTGAGGAGCGCGAGCCCTTCCTTCGGGCCGAGTTCGATCGGCGCGAGCCCCGCGGCGGCGAGCGCCGCTTCGGCGGGCCGGCGCTCGCCCTTCACGAAGATCTCGCCGACCCCGATCATCGCCGCGGTCATGTGCGCGAGCGGGGCGAGGTCGCCCGAGGCGCCGACCGATCCCTGCGCCGGGACGACGGGAACGAGATGCTGGTGCAGCATCGCCTCGAGCAGCGCGACCGTCGCGGGCCGAACGCCCGAGGCGCCGCGCGCGAGGCTCGCGAGCTTCAGCCCCATCATCAGCCGCGCGATGGGAACCGGCATCGGCTCGCCGACGCCCGCGGCGTGGCTCAGCACGATATTGCGCTGGAGCGCGGTCAGGTCGGCGTCGTCGATCCGTACGCTCGCCAGCTTTCCGAAGCCGGTGTTGATGCCATAGACGGGCGTGTGCTGCGCGAGGATGCGGGTCACCGCGGCGGCGCTTTCGGCGATCCGCGGCGCGGTCGCGGGGTCGAGCGTCGCGGGCGTCCCGTCGCGCAGGTCGCGCCAGCCGGCGATCGTCATATGCCCGGGCTCGATGATCATTGTCCGTCCTTGATGCGTTGGTGAAGCGGGTTGAAGCCGATGCGGTAGACGAGTTCGGCGGGACCCTCGGCGTTCCAGATCGCGAGGTCGCACGCCTTGCCGGCTTCGAGCGTCCCGACTTCGGCCGAGAGGCCGAGCGCGGCGGCGGCGTTGACCGTGACCGCGCGCAGCGCCTCGGCCACCGTCAGCCCGAACAGGGTCGCGCTCATGTTGAGCATCAGGAGCAGCGAGGTCGTCGGCGAGGTGCCGGGGTTGCAGTCGGTCGCGATCGCGATCCGCGCGCCGTGGCGCCGCATCGCCTCGACCGGCGGCAGTTTCGTCTCGCGCATGAAATAATAGGCGCCGGGCAGCAGCACCGCGACCGTTCCCGCCGCCGCCATCGCGCGGACGTCGTCGTCGGTCGCATGTTCGAGATGGTCGGCCGACAGCGCGCCGTGCCGCGCGGCGAGCGCGCTGCCGTGGAGCGCCGACAATTGCTCGGCGTGGAGCTTGACCGCGAGGCCGTGCGCCTCGGCCGCCGCGAACACCCGTTCGCATTGCACGGGCGAGAAGCCGATGCCCTCGCAAAAAGCGTCGACCGCGCTCGCGAGCGGGGCGGCGGTGGGGATCATTTCGCCTACGACGAGGTCGATATAGGCGTCGCTGTCGCCTTGATATTCGGGGGGCAGCGCGTGGGCGCCGAGGAAGGTCGGTTCGACGCGAATGCGGCGCTCAGCGGCAAGTGCGCGCGCCGCGCGGAGCATCTTGAGCTCATTCGCGGTGTCGAGACCATAGCCCGACTTGATCTCGATCGTCGTCACCCCCTCGGCGATCAGCGCGTCGAGGCGGGGGAGGGCGGTCTCGACCAGCTCGGCCTCGCTCGCCGCGCGCGTCGCGCGCATCGTCGAGACGATGCCGCCGCCCCCGCGCGCGATCTCCTCATAGCTCGCGCCGTCCAGCCGCATCGCCCATTCGTTCGCGCGGCTGCCGGCGTGGACCAGATGGGTGTGGCAGTCGATCAGCCCGGGGGTGATCAGCCGTCCCTCGCAATCGGTGGTCCGCGAGGCCCCCGAAGGCGCGCCCGCGGCGGGTCCGGCATAGACGATGCGGCCGTCCTTCGCCGCGACGACGCCGTCGTCGATCAGGCCGAGGCCATCGCCGGTCATGGTCGCGAGTCGGGCGTTCGTCCAGCACTGGTCCATCTGGACAGTCTCGTCCGAATGCGTCATTATGTCTAGACATAATATGAAGGCGCGGTGACGTAGTTCGGTTTTGGAAGGCTCGCTTACCCTCCTCGTCACCCCGGACTTGATCCGGGGTTCCGCTCGGCAACGCGCGAAAAGCGGGACCCCGGATCAAGTCCGGGGTGACGAAGCAGGACAAATCATGCCTCGCTCTCCAAACTGCGCCACCGCATAGGAAGGACCCGAAATGGCGGCTTATTGGTTCGAACGCGCCTGGATCGACGATCGCTGGCAAGGCGATGTGCGGCTGACCGTCGCCGAAGGCCGCATCGCGTCGATCGAGACCGGCGTCGCGGCGGAACGCGGCGACGAGCGCCATCGCGCGGTCCTGCCGGGGCTCTGCAACGTTCACAGCCACGGCTTCCAGCGCGGCATGGCGGGCCTGTCCGAACGGCGCAGCCGGCCGGACGACAATTTCTGGAGCTGGCGCGAGATCATGTACCGCTTCCTCGACCGGCTGACGCCCGAGGATGTCGCGGCGATCACTGCGCAGGCCTATGCCGAGATGCTCGAAACCGGCTTCACCCGCGTCGGCGAGTTCCATTATCTGCACCACGACTCCGCCGGCGCACCCTATGCCGACCCCGCCGAGATGGCGGGCGCGATCGCTGCGGCGCGCGCGGCGAGCGGCATCGGGCTGACCCTGCTTCCCGTCTTCTACGCGCACGGCAATTTCGGCGGCGCCGCGCCGAGCCCGGGCCAAAGGCGCTTCCTCTGCGATGTCGACGGCTTCGCGGCGCTGTTCGATGCGGCGCGCGGCAAGCTGGCGGGCGACGATCTGATCGGGATCGCGCCGCACTCGCTGCGCGCGGTGACGCCGGGCGAACTCGCGGCGCTGCTAACGCTGTCGCCGACGGGCCCCGTGCATATCCATGCCGCCGAGCAGGTGAAGGAGGTCGAGGATTGCCTCGCGTGGAGCGGCGCGCGGCCGGTCGAATGGCTGCTCGCCAACGCCGGGATCGATGCGCGCTGGTGCCTCATTCATTCGACCCATCTGACCGGCGGCGAAACCAGCGCGCTCGCGGCGAGCGGCGCGGTCGCGGGGCTGTGCCCGGTGACCGAGGCGAACCTCGGCGACGGCATCTTTCCCGCCGTCGATTATCTCTCCGCGGGCGGGCGCTTCGGGGTCGGTACCGACAGCAATATCCTGATCGACGCGGCGCAGGAGTTGCGCGCGCTCGAATATTCGCAGCGCCTCGCCCACCGCGCGCGTGCCCTGCTGTCGAGCGAGGATGCGCTCTTCGTAGGCGCGCATCTTTTCGCCCTGGCGCTCCATGGCGGCGCGCAGGCGCTCGGCGTTTCCGCGGGACTTGCGGTGGGGCAGGCGGCCGACATGGTGTCGCTCGACCTCGATCACCCCGCCTTCGCCGGCACCGACGACGCGACCCTGCTCGACCGCTGGATCTTCGCCGCGCGCGCCGGGTCGATCGACTGCGTCTGGCGCGCCGGCGTCAAGCGCGTCGAGGCGGGCCGCCACCTCGCCGCCGCCCCGATCGCCGCCGCCTTCCGCGCCTGCATCACGCGGCTTCTGACATGAATCCCGCGAGGCGCATCCGCGACGAGATTGCGGCGTCGATCCAGTCGGGCGCGTGGCGGCCCGGCCACCGTATCCCGACCGAACAGGAACTCGCCGCGCGCTATGGCTGTGCGCGCGGGACGGTGAGCAAAGCGCTAAGCGAACTCGCGGCGTCGGGGCTGATCGAACGGCGCCGCAAGGCGGGGTCGTTCGTCGCGCATCCGCCGGTCCATTCGGCGGTGATGACCGTCCCCGATCTCGCCGAACTGATCGCCGCGCGCGGCGAGGCCTATCGCTGGCAAGCCTTGGCGATCGAACGGTTGACGGGGGGCGACGATGGTTTTGCGAGGCCGGCGCTGGCGATCGAGGGAGTGCATTTCGCCGCCGATGAACCCTTCGCGTTCGAGCAGCGGCGGATCGCGCTCGGCGAGGTTGCCGATGCGGCGGACGCCGACTTCGAGGCGCAGGCCCCCGGAACCTGGTTGCTTGCGCATATTCCATGGACCGAGGGACGCCATGTCATCCGCGCGGTGACGCCGACGCGCAAGGAGGCGAGGCTGCTCGGGATCGGCCCTTCCACCGCCTGCCTCGAGCTCGATCGCACGACCTGGCGGGCGGGGGGCGTCGTGACCCATGTCCGGCAGCTTTTCCGCGGCGATCGCTTCGATCTGGTCGCCGAATTCCGCTCGGGCCTCGAAAGCGCACGGCCGAGCTGATTGGTTTTGCATTCTCAAGTAATTTGCTTATCTTAAATCGCATCTGTCGGGACGCCACGAGTCGACCGGCCATGGTTCGGACGGTCGCGGGCCGCGACTGGAGAATGGTAAGCCGCCGATGATAATCGACTCGCAGCTTCATGCGCCCCGCCCGCGCTTCCGCACCGCGACGCGCGTCGCGATCGTCGGCGCGGGCTTTTCGGGCACCATGCTCGCGCTCAACCTGCTCGAACAGCCGCATGTCGAAGTGTTGCTGATCGAGCGCGACCGGCATCGCATGGGCGCGGGCGTCGCCTACAGCAGCTCCGAAAGCTCGCACCTGCTGAATGTCCGCGCCGGCAATATGAGCGCCTTTGCCGACCGCCCCGACCATTTCTGCGACTGGCTCGCCGCGCACGGACTCGGCTGCGACGGAGCGTTCGTCACCCGCGCGACCTATGGCCGCTATCTGCGCGAGGCGCTCGCGGCGGCGATGGAGCGCTACGGCCGGCGGCTCAAGCTTGTCGACGACGAAGTGCTCGATATCGAGGAGCGCGGCGGACGGGTGACGCTCGGCCTCGTCAATGGCGGGCTGATCGAAGCCGACCGCGCGGTGCTCGCGATCGGCAACCTGCCACCCCACGACCCGCCAGCGGTCGCGGGCGCGCACCTTCCCGCGCGCCTCTATGTTGGCGATCCCTGGGCGACGCCTTTCGAAGAGGGGCTGGCGCGCGATGCCGCGGTGCTGGTGATCGGCACCGGCCTGACCGCGGTCGACGTGATCCTGCGCCTCGTCGCGTACGGCTTTGCGGGGCCGATCGTCGCGCTGTCGCGCCGCGGCCTACGTCCGCATCGCCATGTCGATGGCCTGCCACGCCTGAAACCGATCTTGGCCAAGCCCGCACCCGAACTGTCCGAACTCGTCCGCTGGGCACGGCGCGCGGCGCGCGACACCGACTGGCGGCAGGTCGTCGACTCGCTGCGTCCGATCACCCAGATGATGTGGGCGTCGGCCGACGCCGGCAAGCGCGCGCGCTTCCTGCGGCACCTGCGTCCCTTCTGGGACGTGCATCGGCATCGCCTCGCGCCGCCGGTCGCCGACCGCATCGACGCGCTCGTCGCCTCGGGCCAGCTACGCTTCCGGGCCGGAAAGATCGCGAAGGTGTCGGCCGGGCGCGACGGGCTCGTCATCGACTGGCGCCCGCGCGGTACCGGCCGCGTCGAGACGCTTCATGCGGCGCGCATGATCAATTGCACCGGCCCGCAGGGCGACCTGCTACGATCATCGGACCCGCTCGTCAGGCGGATGCTCGCGGCGCGGCGTATCCGTCCCGACGCGCTGCGGCTCGGGCTCGATATCGATCGCGACGGCCATGTCATCGATGGAGAGGGGCGCGCATCGGAGCATATCCTCGCCATCGGGCCGATGACGCGCGGCGATTTGTGGGAGGTCGTCGCGGTCCCCGACATCCGCGTCCAGGTGAGCGCGCTCGCCCGGCGGCTCGTCAACGCCCATTGGGTGGCGGGCGAGGGGTTGTGAATCCGAATTTTCGGCTGGAAAACAGCGCGCGGCGCTGAAACCCTTTGTCCCCCGCCCGCCGCACTCGGCAGCCGCGACGGGGGACGAGGTTGTGTGTGCACAAAGAGAACATTAAGGGAACAAAATGCCCTCGTCAACCCTTTCCTCGCAAGGACCGTGAAACCCCCGAATAGAAATGCTTGCCCGCCTCCGGTTGACGTAAAGGTAAACTTGTCTATCCGGCTTCGATAAGGATCGGGGCCGTTTATGCCCCGGCGGGAGAAGGGAAGGCGCGCACCATGTTCGACAATCTGGCCCTGCCGCTGATGTGCGCCCCGATGAGCTTCGCTTCGTCGCCCGTGCTGGCCGAGGCGTGCTGCAAGGCCGGCGTGATCGGCGGCTGGCAGGGCGGCACCTATACGCCGCTCGATGAATTCGAACGCTATCTCGCCGCGCTGGCCGATGTCGGCGGCGCGCCGCCGATCGTGAACCTGCCGGCGCGCATCGCCGGGGAAGAGACGGGCGAGCCCAAGCTCGCGCTGCTCGAAAAGCATCGCGCCCCGCTCGTCCTGTGCAGCCTCGGCAATCCGGGTGCGCTGATCGAGCGCGTCCACGGCTGGGGTGGCAAGCTGATCCAGGACGTGACGACGATGCGCCATGCCGAAAAGGCGATCGAGGCGGGCGCCGACGGCTTGATGCTGACCTGCGCGGGGGCCGGCGGCCACACCGGTTTCCTGACTCCGCTGGCATTCGTTCCCGCGGTGCGCCGCATCTTCGACGGGCCGCTGATCGTCGCTGGTGGAATCGCCGACGGCGCCGGCATCGCGGCGGTGCTCGCCTTGGGCGGCGATATCGCGTGCATGGGAACGCGTTTCATCGCGACGCCCGAGAGCGGCGTCGTTGCCGGGCACCGCATTATGATCCCCGCGACCGGGATCGACGAGATCGTTCTCGCCTCGGCGATGAACGGCGTTCCCGCCAACTGGATGCGGCCTTCGATCGAAGCGGTCGGGCTCGATTATCAGGCACTGCCCAGGGAACGCACCGCGATGCCCGAGGGCGTGATGCCGTGGCGCGACATCTGGAGCGCGGGGCAGAGCGTCGCGCTGATCGACGCGGTCGAGCCGGTCGCCGATCTCGTCGCGCGGCTGACGGCGGACTTCGAACAGGCCGGCATCGGCATCGACTGGCGCGCGCGTCTCGCGCGCCTCAACTGAATGGAGCCAAGGATATGAGCAAGGATCCGCAATTCGACCTGACCGGCCGCGTCGCGCTGGTCACCGGCGCCTCCTCCGGGCTCGGCGCGGGGTTCGCGAAGGCGCTCGCCGCGGCGGGGGCGAAGGTCGTCCTCGCCGCGCGCCGCGCCGACAAGCTCGCCGAACAGGTGGCTGCGATCGAGGCCGCGGGCGGTCAGGCGATCGCGGTGTCGCTCGACGTCACCGACGAAGCCTCGACCAAGGCCGCCTATGACGCCGCCGAAGCCGCTTTCGGCACCATCGACACGATCGTCGCCAATGCCGGCGTCGCGACCGAGAAGGTGGCGTTGGGGCTGTCGGTGGACGAGGTCGACGGGCTGTTCGCCGCCAACGTCCGCGGGGTCTTCCTGACCGTGACCGAGGGCGCGCGGCGGCTCGAAGCCGCCGGCAGCCGCGAAAAACAGCACGGCCGCGTCGTCATCATCGGTTCGATCACCGCCGAGAAGGTTTTCCCCGCGACCTCGGTTTATGGCGCGACCAAGGCGGCGGTGCGCCACATGGGCAAGGCGTTCGCCCGCGAATGGGCGCGGCGCGGGATCAATGTGAACATCATCCAGCCCGGTTATTTCGAGTCCGAGATGACCGCCGAGCTGTTCAACAGCGAGGCGGGAAGCAAGTTCGTCGCCACCTTCCCGCGCCAGCGGCTGCGCCCGCCGAGCGACCTTCACGCGCCGCTGCTCATGCTCTGCTCGGATGCGGCGCTCGGTATCACGGGCACGGTAATCACCGTCGACGACGGGCAGACGCTGTGAGCGGCGAACTGCTCGTCGAGACGCGCGGTCAGGTCGAGATCGCGACGCTCAACCGTCCCGAGCGGCTCAACGCGCTCAGCGAGGGACTTGTCGACGAACTCAACGCCTATTTCGGGGGGCTCGCCGAGCGCAAGGAGGTGCGCGTCGTGGTCCTGCGCGGCGCGGGACGCGGCTTCTGCGCCGGGCTCGACATTCAGGAGGACCGCTCGTCGGACGAGACGCCGGTGCTGCGCACGCTCCGCACCCAGACGAGCATCGGCAACATCTATCGCAAGATGCGCGCCTGCCCGCAGCCGATCATCGCGCTGGGCCATGGCGCCGCGGCGGGCGGCGGCCTGTCGCTGCTGCTCGCCTCCGACGTGCGCTACGGGACCCCGTCGTTCCGCTGCAACGCCGCCTATATCCGCATCGGCCTCGGCGGCTGCGACATGGCGTCGAGCTATTTCCTGCCGCGCCTCGTCGGGGCGAGCCTCGCGTCGGAAATGATCCTGACGGGCCGCTTCATCGACGCGCAGCGCGCGCTGAGTGCGGGGCTGATCAGCGAGATCGTCGAGGAGGACAAGCTGCTCGACCGCGGCCTCGCGCTGGCGGACGAAATGCTCGCGACCAGCCCTTGGGGGCTTCGCCTGTCGAAGCAGGCGCTCAATCTCAATATCGACGCGCAGAGCCTCGACGCCGCGATGGCGATCGAGGACCGGCAGCAGGTGATCCTGTCGGCGACCGAGGATCACAAGGAGGCGCTCGCCGCCTTCCTCGGCAAACGCGCGCCCGATTACCGCGAGCGTTAGGTCCGGGCGTCAGCCCGCGCTCGCCGCCATGATCGTCCGGCCGTCGGGGCCGATCGCCGCCATCTCCCACCCGCTCTCGGCCGCCCGACCGACGAGGTGGAGCGGCTCGCCGGCGAAGGCGGGCGCCTGCGCGCGCATCGTGAAGGAGGCGAGCGCGTTGGCGCCGAGCTCGCGCTGCGCGAGGTCGAGGAGCAGGGTTGCGGTCAGCGGCCCATGGACGACGAGGCCGCGATAGCCTTCGGCCTCGGTCGCATAGGGCCGGTCGTAATGGATGCGGTGGCTGTTGAAGGTCAGCGCCGAGTAGCGGAACAGCATCGCCTCCGATGGGACGAGCGTCCGCCGCCAACTCCAGTCCGACAGGTCGGGCGCGCCAGTCGCCGGAGCGGGCGAGGGGAGCGGCGCGGCGCTGGTCGCGGCCTCGCGAAACACGATCGTCTGCCTTTCGTGCACCGCGAGCACGCCATCGGCATGCGTGTCATGGTCGACTTCGACGAAGACGAGCTGGCCGGTGCCGCCCGTCTTTTCCCTGATCGTCGCGATCGTCGAGCGCCGGGTGACCGATGCCCCCGCGCGGATCGGGGCGAGGAAGCGGACGTCGCTCGCCGCCCACATCCGGCGCGGCAGCGGGATCGGCGGCATGAAGCTGTCCTCGGCGTCGGCGCGCAACGGATGGCCGTCGGCGCCGAGCGTCGCGGTCGGCGCGTCGGGCAGGCACAGGCACCAGTGGATCGCTTGCGCGGCAATCGCGCCGGTCTCCGCGCTGTCGATCGTCGCGCGGAATCGCGCCAGCGCCCCCGGCGTCAGCAGATCCTGCTGCTCGGCTGTCCGCCCGATCCATGTGTCCCAGCCGCTCATCCTGCCTCCATCACCGTTATTCCGCCGTGGCAAAGCATGACGCGGCGCCGCTGCCAAGGCGTGATTGACTTAGGATTATATTGACATATCCTGTGCCAATATATTTAGAGGGGATGCAGACTATGCCGTCGACGTTCGCATGGGGGGTGAACCGGCGGCGGGGCGCGCGGCGGGCGGCAGCATTGGCATTGGGCACTTCGCTTCTTGTCTCGCCGCTTGCCGCCGCCCCCTCTCCGGCGCCCGCGCGCCATCCCAACATCGTGCTGCTCGTCGCCGACGACTGGGGCTTTTCCGACGTCGGCGCGTTCGGCGCCGGCTATGCGACGCCGAACATCGATGCGCTCGCCCGCGCCGGCGTGCGCTTTTCGAACTTCCATGTCTCGGGATCCTGCTCGCCGACGCGCGCGATGCTGCAGACGGGGGTGATGAACCACCGTAACGGGCTCGGCAACATGCCCGAGACGATCCCGCCCGAGCATGTCGGCAAGCCCGGCTATGACACGGTCATGAACCACCGCGTGGTAACGATCGCGGAGATGCTGCGCGCCGCGGGCTATCGCACCTATCTGACCGGAAAATGGCATCTGGGCAGCGATCCGACCCGCTTGCCCGGCGCGCGCGGCTACGACCGCGCGTTCAGCCTAGCCGACGCGGGCGCCGACAATTTCGACCAGCGACCGATCGAGGGCATGTACGACACGGCCGCATGGACCGAGGACGGCAAGCCCGCGACCTTGCCCAGCGATTATTATTCGTCGCGCTTCGTCGTCGACAAGATGATCGATTATGTCGACAGCGGCGCGGCGAGCGGCAAGCCCTTCCTCGCCTCGATCAATTTCCTCGCCAACCATATTCCGGTGCAGGCGCCCGACAGCGATATCGCACGCTATGCGGCGATGTATCGCGACGGCTGGACCGCGCTCAGGGAAGCGCGGGCGAAGCGTGCGGCGGCGCTCGGCATCATGCCCGAAAACGCGCCGATGGTGAAAATGGCGACCACCCCCGACTGGTCGAAGCTGAGCGCCGACGAGCGCAAGGCGGCGGCGCGGGTGATGCAGGCCTATGCCGGCATGGCGACCGCGATGGACCGCGAGATCGGGCGGCTGGTCGCGCATCTGAAGGCGACGGGGCAATATGAGAATACGGTCTTCGTCTTCCTCTCCGATAACGGGCCCGAGCCGACCGATCCCTACAACCGGCTGCGCAACCGCATCTTCCTGAACATGGAATATGACACCTCGTTCGCGAACATCGGCCGCCGCAACAGCCTGAGCGCGATTGGTCCCGGCTGGGCGAGCGCCGCGGCATCGCCGTTGTCGGGCTACAAGTTCAGCGCCGCCGAGGGCGGGCTGCGCGTGCCGCTGATCATCGCCTGGCCGGGCAATGCGAAGGTCCGCGCCAGCGTGATCAGCAACGGCTTCGCGCATGTCACCGACATCGTGCCGACGCTCGCCGACCTTGCCGGCGTGCCCCTCCACGGCGGGACGTGGAACGGCCGCGCGGTCGAACCGGTCGCGGGGCGCAGCCTTGTGCCGATGCTGGAGGGAATGGAAGGCAGCGTCCACGGCGATGCGCCGCTCGGCTATGAGCTGTCGGGCAATGCGGCGCTGTTCCGGGGCGATTACAAGCTGGTACGCAACCTGCCGCCGACCGGCGACGGCGAATGGCGGCTCTACGACATTCGCACCGACCCCGGCGAGACGCGCGACCTCGCGGCCGCCATGCCCGACCGCTTCGCCGCGATGCAGGCCGATTACCGCAGCTTCGCACAGAAGAATGGCGTGCTCGACATGCCGCCGGGCTATACCGCCGACGAGCAGATCAACCGCTATGCGTGGGAACATCAGGGCCGAAAGCGCGCGATCAAGGCCGGCGCGGTTCTGGGCGGGATATTGGTGGCGCTCATCGCGCTGGTTTGGGTGTGGCGGCGGCGGAAGGGCCTAGCTGGGCGCTAACGCCCCGGCATCGTCGCGACGAGCGCCGCGACCATGTGGGCCAGGACCGATCCCGCATCCTCGACCGTCAACGCCTGATCACGGCGCAGCGCGCGCCAGGTCTGAAAGGACAGCATCGCGATCAGCGCTTCGACGCGTGTCCGGTCGGCGCGCACCCCGTCGGGCAGGAGCCGCAGCACCAGTTCGCGCTCGAGCCGAACCACGCGCGTATATTCGGCCATCAGGAAGGGCGATTGATAGCGCTTGATGTTCGCGGCGAGGCGAAAGGGCAGCATCGTTTCGAACACGCGAGCGCGCCGCTGGGTCAGATCGCGCAGGTTCGCGCGCCAGTCTTCGCCGGTATAGGGCGCGATCACGATCGGCATCACGCGCTCGGCGATCGTTGCCGAAATCTCGCTGTAGAGTGTGTCCATGTCGTCGAAGTGGCGGAACACGGTGCGCAGCCCGACGCCCGCTTCCTCGGCGACGCGTGCCGCGCTTGGCATGGGGTCGCCGCCTTCGATCAGCGTGGCCATTGCGGCAACGATGCGGCGGCGACTCGTCACG
Source organism: Sphingopyxis sp. GW247-27LB (assembly GCF_002277025.1). Lineage (GTDB taxonomy): Bacteria > Pseudomonadota > Alphaproteobacteria > Sphingomonadales > Sphingomonadaceae > Sphingopyxis. Next base: position 44,407 of record NZ_NIWD01000003.1, on the reverse strand, counting down.
CTGCGCGCGCGGCGGCCGTCGACCGGCTTCGGCGTCTTCGTCGCGGATTTCGCGCTGATCGTCATCACCTCCCCGCTGACCCTAGTTGACGCGCCGGGTCAAGCCCGACGCCGAAGTGGCTTGCGCCTCTCATAATATAATGACACACATAGTGCCATAAGTTTCGAGCAGTCGGATGATCGGTGGGGCGATGGACGATCGAGGCCTTTGGATCGCAGGGACATGGGGCGCGGCGCTGCTGCTGTGGCTCGGCTTCCGGCTGTTTTACGACGGGCTGCGGCGACCGATGCGGCCGCACGAGATCGAGACCTTTCTCGCGGGACTCGGCGAGCGGATGGACGCGACCGGCAACGACACGGCGCGGCTGCGCGCCTTTCTGGAGGCCGACGACGGGCGCGAGTTCGTGATGCTCAATCTCGTCAAGACGCGCCCCGGCGTCATCACCGATCCCGAAAGCGGTGAGACGCTGGGCGGCGCCGAATGGCTGCGGCGCTATTCGCGGACCTTCGTGCGCGGGCTGATCCGCCGCGGCGGTCATCCGGTCCTCGTCGGACGCAAGGTCGGCGGCTATATCGACGCCTGGAATAGTTCCGCCGACCCCGGCTGGACGCTGTTCGGGACGATGCGTTACCGCAGCCGACGCGACCTTGTCCGCCTCGCGGGCGACCCCGCCTTTCGCGCCGTGCATCCGGCGAAGCTGCTCGGGACCGAGGCGACCTTCAGCTTTCCGGCGCAGCGCATCTTCGGCTTTCACGCCGGGCCGCGCACGACCGCCGGGCTGGCGCTCGCGCTGCTCGCGGCGCTCGGCCATATTGCGATACTGACGTGGGGATAGAGGACCGATGAAAAAGAGATGGATCGCGCTCGGCCTCGTCGCACTGCTCGGCGCGGGGGGCTATCAGGCGTTTCAGGCGAACAAATATCGCCTGCCGGGCCTGATCGCCGACTGGCGCGAGCCGGTGCGGGCCAACCGGCCCGTCGTCTGGCAGCAGGGCCCCGCGACGCCGCCAGCGGGCAAGCGGCCGCCGAACGTCATCCTGATCGTCGCCGACGACATGGGCTGGAACGACATCAGCCTGAACGGCGGCGGCGTCGCGGGCGGGATCGTCCAGACGCCGAACATCGATGCGATCGCGCGGCAGGGTGTGGATTTCACGACCGCCTATGCCGCCAACGCGACCTGTTCCCCGTCGCGCGCCGCGATGATGACGGGGCGCTATCCGACGCGCTTCGGCTTCGAATATACCGCGGTGCCGGTCGAGTTCGCCGAGAATCTGACCCACGGCAGCGGCATCGGGCCGCTGAAGCCGGTCTTTCACAAGGAGCTGATCACCCCCGACATTCCCGACTATCCCGACATGGGCGTGCCGCCGAGCGAAGTGACGATCGCCGAGGCGGTGAAGGCCGCGGGCTATCACACCATTCACATCGGCAAATGGCATCTGGGTGAGGCGCCGCGGCTGCAGCCGCAGCGCCAAGGCTTCGACGAAAGCCTCGCAGTGCTCGCGGGGGGCGCCAAATATCTGCCCGACGACGATCCCGACGCGGTCAACGCCAAGCTGCCCTGGGACCCGATCGACCGCTTCATCTGGGCCAATCTGCGCCACGCGGTGACCTTCAACGGCAGCGAGCGCTTTCACCCCAAGGGGCATATGACCGACTATTTCGCCGACGAGGCGATCGGGGCGATCAGGGCGAACAGGAACCGGCCCTTCTTCCTGTACCTCGCCTTCAACGCGCCGCACACGCCGCTGCAGGCAACAAAGGAGGATTATGCGAAGCTGCCGCAGATCAAGGACAAGAAAACGCGCGTCTATGGCGCGATGATCGCGCAGCTCGACCGGCGGATCGGCGACGTGATGGCCGAACTGAAGCGCGCGGGGATCGACGACAATACGCTGGTCATCTTCACCAGCGACAATGGCGGCGCCTGGTACAACGGCATGCCCGACCTCAACGCGCCCTACCGCGGATGGAAGGCGACTTTCTTCGAAGGCGGCATCCGCACCCCGCTGTTCATGCGCTGGCCAGGCCATATCGCGCCGGGATCGACGCGCGCCGACATGACCGGCCATATCGACATTTTCGCGACGATCGCGGCGGCGGCGGGGGCGAAGCTGCCCGGGGACCGCGTGATGGACAGCCAGGACATCCTGGCCGGCCCCGCGACGCGCGACGCGCTCTACTGGCGCTCGGGCGATTACCGCGCGGTGCGCGCGGGCGACTGGAAGCTGCAGGTGACGAAGCGCCCCGAAAAGGTCCGCCTCTATAATCTCGCGACCGACCCGACCGAGCGGCACGACCTGGCGGCCGAGCAGCCGCAGCGCGTCGCGCAGCTCCGCGCGATGATCGACGCCCAGAACAAGGGCATGGCGAAGCCGATCTGGCCGGGTCTGATCGAAGGGCCGATCCGCATCGACGTGCCGATGAACGCGCCGTGGAAGGACGGACAGGATTATATCTACTGGACGAATTAGGCGGCCGCCGCGTCCTGTTATGCCCCTCAAACAAGAGCCGTCAGTCGATCCTGGCCTTGCCTCGCTTCGGGATCGCGGTCTCGAACGGTCCCACCGGCCAGCCCGACCCGTCGAACAGCGCCGGCGCCGGAACGTCGGCCCAGGCGTAGCGGACCGACCGGGGGTCGGTGCCGGCCGGAATCAGCAGTTCGACGTCGCGCGCTCCGATGACGCGGGCGGCGACGGGCGCGCAGCGTTCCGCGCATAGTTCGAAGCCCTCGACTGCCGGCCCATCGCGCCCGCTGAGCGCGCCCGCGGTCGCAAAGCGGATGCGGATCGCGGTCTTCGTCCGCGCGATCGTCGCCGCGCGTGGACCCTTCGCGCCGCCCGATCGGTAGACGTCGGCCAGCGCCACCGCTGCCGCGCGTTCGGCGACCACCGCCTTTCGGGGCGGGTGCAGTTGGTGCGCGCTGCCTTGGTCGATCTGGACGACCAGGCCCGCTCTGTCGTCGTTCGCAGCGAAGCGGCGCTGCGCTTCGCGGACGATTGCCCAGTGGCCGCTCGGATCCTTCGGTGCCGGATCGAAAGCGGGAAGCTGGATCACGACGAAGGGCAGGGGCTGCGCGAAGGCCTTGCGCCAGCTCGCGGCGAGCGCGGCGAGGCGCGCGCCATAGGCTTCGGGCCGATGCGTGTCGCTTTCGCCCTGATACCAGAGCACGCCGCGCAGGGCGAAGGGCGCGAGCGGGGCGATCATTCCATTGAACACGCGCCCGCCGTTCTGGCGCGACGCCGGATCGGCGATGGAAGGAGCGAGTTCGCGCGACGTCAGCATATCCTCGTCGACGAAGGCCGCAATCTGCGTGCCGCCCCAGGCGGCGTCGATCAGTCCGATGGGCACGCCGAGCGCCGCGCGCAGCCGCTGCCCGAAATGATGGCAGACCGCGGAGAAATTCGCTGCGGTCGCGGGTGCCGACCGGGACCAGCCGCCGAGCGTCATCAGATGCGGCGAGGGTGCCGGGGCCTGCTGCCGCGCGACGTCGAGTATCCGCAGGCCCGGATCGGGCGCGAAGCGCTGATCAAGATCCAGCGCTTTCGAGCGGCGGAATTCCATGTTCGACTGGCCTGCGCACAGCCAGACGTCGCCGATCATCACATCGTCGTATCTATCGTGAAACGAGGCGGCGGAGGCTTCCAGCCGGTAAGGCCCGCCGGCGCGGCGCGGCGCGAGCCGCGCTCGCCAGGCGCCGTCGGCGTCCGCTACCGCTACCGCGTGCTTGCCGCCCAGCGAAACCTCGACCCGCTCGCCGGGCTTGGCGCGGCCCCAGATCGCGATCGGGCGGTCGCGCTGGAGGACCATGTTCGCGCCGAAAAGCGAGTCGAGGCCGAGGCGCTCGGCGGCCGGCGGGGGTGGCGCGTCGCGGGTCTGAGCGGCGGCGGGGAGCGCGGCGAGCGCCAGCGCGGCGGCGGCTATCAGACGGATACGGTTGCTTTTTCCGGGCATCGATACGCTCCAAAGGTCGCTAGCATCGTTCATGATGCCCCTATTAGTCCATCTTCCGGTTGACATATAGCTAAAATAGCAACAATAAAGATGCCACATCCAGCCGCTCGTGCGAAGCGGCGGCACGAGGGGACGGAGGATATTGTGAAGGTAATCGCCAATATATCGGGAATCGCGTTGGTTGCGGGGATGATGGCCGCGGCGCCGCAATGTTTCGCTCAGGAGAACGAAACCGCGGCGCAGGCTCCGGATGAGGCCGATCAGGCCCCGAATACCGCGATCATCGTCACCGGCATCCGCGCCGCCGAGGCCGAAGCGATCGACATCAAGCGCAATTCGACCCAGATCGTCGATTCGATCGTCGCCGAGGATATCGGCAAACTGCCCGACCAGAATGTCGCCGAATCGCTCGAGCGCGTCGCCGGGGTGCAGGTGCGCCGCGAGATCGATGAAGCCGCCGACATCGCGATCCGCGGCCTCAGCCAGAACCGGCTCGAGTTCAACGGCCACACGCTGATCAGCCCCTATGGCCGCGGCGCCGACGGCCCCGATGACGGTGCCTATAATGTGCTGACCTTGATCCCGTCCGAACTGGTCGCGCGGCTCGACGTCACCAAGCTGCCGTCGCCGTCGATGATCGAGGGCTCGCTCGGCGGCACGGTCAACATCCTCACTCGCCGCGCGTCGCCGAGCAAGAAATTCTTCGTCGGCGGGTCGGCGCAGATCCTCGACAAGTCGAAGGCGGGCGATCCTTCCTATCGCCTGACCGGCCTCGTCGCGGCATCGCTGCTCGACGGACGCCTCGGTGTCTCGGTCGGCGCCAACTACCAGCGGCTCAACATCGGGCAGGATTCGTTCGACAGCTTTTCGTCGTGGCGCGCCGAACCTGATAACTTCAGCCCCGACCCCGATGTCGTCGACCCCAATGGCGACGGCAACAACATCTATTATTTCAACGACATCCGCTACCAGCGCCTGCAGGAAAAGCGGACCAAATACGGCGTCACGACCAACATCTACTTCGACGCCACCGACAATCTCGAATTCCACGCCGACCTGCTCTACGCGCACGCGAACACCGACCGCACGCGCAACTGGGTGTCGATCCCTCTCAGCCGCAAGTCGACCGATTACACCGACCTCGTCGTTTCGCCCGACGAGAATATCGTCGCCGGCACGGTCAAGGCAGTCATCCAGGGCAATGCCGAGCGGCTGACGCTGCCGACCGATATCTATTCGGGGCAGTTCGGCACGAGCTGGCAGGCGACCGACCGGTTGAAGCTGTCCGCCGACCTGTCGTACACCCGCGCGACGCAGCATTATGGCCAGACCTATCTGCGCGCCGACACGACCGCGGCGCAGCAGGTCTCGTTCGACTTCCGCGATGCCGACGTGCCCGCAGTCGGGCTGCCCGCCAATGTCGATATCACCGATCCCGACCTCTATATCTATCGGACGAGCTTCGATAATAATTATGTCTATGCGGCGAAGGAGTTCACCGGCCGGCTCGACGCGACCTATGCGATCGACGGGCCGTTCCTGACTTCGGTCGCGGTCGGCTATCGCTTCGCGCAGATCGACCTGGGGCGCGAAACCTATCGCAACCAGACGACTTATCCGACCTCGGCCGCGACGCGAATTCCGGTGACCGACTTTCCCGATAATTTCGACATCGTGCAGTTCGACAAGTTCCTGACCGGGGTGAACGGCGATTTTCCGACCGGTTACCTCGTCCCGATCATCGACAAGCACGGCAATGCGGGCATCTGTCAGGTCTTCTCGGCGACCTGCACGCCCAATCTCTATGACCCAACGTCGAGCTTCGACCTGAGCGAGCCGGTGCATTCGGCCTATGTCCAGGCCGATTTCGACACCTCGCTGTTCGGGCTACCGGTCACCGGCAATTTCGGCGTGCGCTATGTCAGCACCAAGCTGATCGCCGACGGCTTCTACGGCATCCGCGGCGGCACCGATCCCGACAGCTTCGAACCGGTGCACCAGGTCGTCCAATATGACGACTGGCTGCCGAGCATCGCGACGCGCTTTGAACTCAGCGACAATCTGCTGCTGCGTTTGGGCGCGGCGCGGGTGATGGCGCGGCCCGACACGCGCGACCTGTCGCCGTCCTTCTCGATCACCTCGGCGGGGACGGGCGCCGGCGGCAACCCCGCGCTCCAGCCGTTCCGCGTCAACCAGGTCGACGCTTCGCTCGAATGGTATCCGCAGCGCGGTTCGCTCGTCTCGCTCGCGCTTTTCTACAAGGACGTCGAAAGCTTCATCTATTCGCAGACGGTCGAGGAGGTGATCCCGGGGCTCGACGCCGACCCCAACGACAGCGATCCCGAAACCCCCTATCGCATCGGCCGGACGTTCAACGGCGAAGGCGCGACGATCAAGGGGTTCGAGGTTCAGCTCCGCCAGAATCTCGACTTCCTGCCCGGGCCGCTTTCGCACCTGGGGGTCAAGGGCACCTACACCTATATCTCCAGCAATTCGGGGATCATCGACGGGCGAACGCATAACGAGCTGCCGCTCCAGTCGCTGTCGAAGCACAGCGGCACCGCGCTCCTCTTCTACGAGGACGGGCCGATCGGCCTGCGCGTCGGCTATTCGTACCGCAGCGGCTATCTCAATCGCATCGGGCTCGAGGGCAATGGCATCTATTACCGCGCCGCGGGCTATCTATCCGCCGGGGTCAGCTACGACATCACCAAGGGAATCAAGCTGAGCGTGTCGGGGTCGAACCTGACCAACACGCCGACGCGCAAATATGCCAATTATGAAGAGGCGATCGCCAGCTATCTGGAGAATGGGCGGACCATCACGGCGAACCTGAGCTTCCGTTTCTGAGGCTCCTCTGCTGAGGTGAATCGCCCCTCCCCTTTAGGGGAGGGGTTGGGGTGGGGTCTCGAACCCTTGCGCAAGGCCGATGGACCCCACCCCCAACCCCTCCCCTGAAGGGGAGGGGCTTAGAGAATTCCAAGAAGGGCGGAATAGTGAAGATGCGATATTCGTTGGCTCTCACACTGTTTGCGGGAACCGCGTTGTCCGCTTGCGCGGCGCAGATGCAGGCCCCGGCCCCTGCCGCGAGCGCGCCCGCCGCCGATGCGCTGGCGGCGCGGATCGAGGGGTTTTCGCTCGATTTCACCGTGCTGTACCGGCCCGACGATCCGAAGATGGCGCAGCGCCCGGCGGGGATCGAGGGAGTCGCCTATAATGTCGCGACGTGGCGCGCCTTCGACCCGGCGCGCGCCGATCTTGCCGCCGCGCAGCGCGACGCGGCGACCGCAGGCGACGGTTTCGATGACCGCATCCTCGATGCGAGCGCCGACAGCCGCAGCGCCGATTATTTCAACGCGGGCCAGCCGGTCGCGATGAAACCCCAGAGCGTGCGGCGCGTCGGCGACAAATTGATCGCGACCTATCCCGCCGATCCGCGCTTCACGCTGACCGCCGAAGTCGATCTCGCGGCCCAGCCCTATCCGCTGCTGCAATGGCGGCTCGAGGCGCGCCAGCCCGGCTATTATTCGGTCGGCTACACCGGCGGACCTCATGTGGCGGCGGCGCAGGCGAGCGAGATCTGGCAGCCGCTGATCTGGCAGGAGCAAAGGCTGCCCGATCGCTCCTATCTGACGCTCGCCTATCGCGCGACCCTGCCGACGACGATGGTGCGCGAGGGCGACACCGCGTTCGCGGCGATCGCGCATCCCGGCGAATTCCCGTTCCAGCCGCTGCCGCTCGCCGACAACAGCCGCTTCGGGGTCGCGGTGCGCGACGGCGCGGGCGGCGCGAGCCCGATGATCTTCGCCCCCGTGATGGGCGGCGCGGGATCGCAGCTCGCGGGCGGCGCGAGCACGAGCTTTCGCGCCTATCTGGTGCGCGAGAAGGCGGGCGACCTGACGCGGCTCTACGAACGGCTCGCGCGCACCGTCTATGGTTTCGGCGATTTCCGCCACAATGCGGTCGGCTCGCTCAACACGACCTTCGACCGCATGGTCGATTATTCGATGTCCTCCTATGCGCGCTGGATCGCCGAGCTGAAAGGCTCCTCCTATTCGACCGACGTTCCCGGCGCGGTGAAGAATGTCAGCAGCCTCAACCCGTTCGAGCTCGCGCTGGTCACCGACCGCCCCGGCATGTTCGAGAGCCGCGTCATCCCCTATGTCGAATATATGCTGTCGCGGGAGAAATTCCTGTTCAGCCTCGATCGCGAGATGAAGATCCAGAACCCGTCGCGCGCGCTGCGCGGCCCGACCGCGCCGGTGTCCGAACTCGCGACGCTTTATGCCGTGCTCGGCAAGCGCAATCCCGCGCTGCTCGACCTCGCGCGGCGCGAGTTCGAAGGCTCGCGGACGCGCAACCTCGACGTCGCCGAACATGGCCGGACATGGCAGAACGCGCTGTCGCTGTTCGAGGCGACCGGTGACCGCGCGATGCTGAGCGAGGCGGTCGCGGGTGCCGACCGCTATCTCGCGAGCCGGGTCGACACGCCGCAGCGCGAATTCAAGGACGCGGCCTTCTTCTTCTGGCCCGCCTATGTCCCCGATTTCGTCGACCTCTATCGGCTCTACGAGGCGAGCGGCGAGAAGCGCTTTCTCGACGCGGCGCAGACCGGCGCGCGGCGCTACACGATGTTCACCTGGATGGCGCCCGCGGTTCCCGATGCGAAGGTGACGGTCAATCCGGGCGGTAAGGCGCCGGTCTATTGGTATCTCGCGTCGAAGGGGCATCATCCGATGTCGGCGCCGCAGGAGGATGTCCCGGCGTGGCGCCTCTCTGAAATGGGGCTGACCCCCGAAAGCTCGGGCACCAGCACCGGGCACCGCGCGATCTTCATGGCGAATTTCGCGCCGTGGATGCTGCGCATCGCCGAGGATGCGAAGGACCCATTCCTGCACGACGTCGCGCGCTCGGCAATCATCGGGCGCTATCGCAATTTCCCCGGCTATCACATCAACACGGCGCGAACGACGATCTACGAGCAGGCGGACTATCCGCTCCACGCGCACAAGGACCTCAGCGTCAACAGCTTCCATTATAATCACATCTGGCCGATGGCGACGATGCTGCTCGACTATCTGGTCAGCGACGCGCGCGGCCGGTCGGACGGGGCGATCGATTTCCCCAGCCAGTTCATCGAGGCCTATGCCTATCTGCAGAACGGCTTTTACGGCTATGCGCCGGGGCATTTCTATGGCGATCAGGGCGTCAATCTGTGGATGCCGAAGGGGCTGCTCACCGGCTTTGACCCCGAGCTCAACTATGTCGCGGGCTATCGCGGCGACGCGCTTTACGTCGCGCTCGCCAACCAGTCGGACGCGCCGGTCGCGAGCCGCGTCGCGATCGACCCCAAGCTCGCCGGACGGGTAGGGGCGCTGCGTGTGACCCTGCTGTCGCCCGAAGGCGCGGCGCGCGCCGAGGGCGACGGCCTAGCGGTCGAGGTGCCCGCGCGCGGGCAGGTCGCGGTGCGGATCGACGGGCTGCGCGCGCGGACGAAGATCGACCGTGCGGGACTCGATCGCCCGGCGGCGGCGGTGCCCAACGACAGCGCGGCGCTGAGCGTCGGCGACGCGCGTGCCTATCTGCTCGATTTTGGCGGCTTCGGGCGGCGCGGCTATGTCTATCTGCGCGACGACGACGCCAAGGTGGTGCGCGCCCGGCTGCGCTATCGCAGCGGCGGGGGGTGGAAGGTGCTGACCGACGACAGCTTCCCGTTCGAGTTCAGCGTGCCGCGCGGGAAGGGCGAGAGCTTCCGTTTCAGCCTGTCGGTCGACAAGGTTGGGGGCGGGAGTGCGACGAGCCCGGTGACGGTGCTGGGGGAGTAGACCCTGAGAGTGGGATAAACCCTGGATTCACATATCTTCGTCATTGCGAGCGAAGCGAAGCAATCCAGGGCGGTTTACGCAGGCTCTGGATTGCCGCGTCGCTTCGCTCCTCGCAATGACGATTCCGTGGATCGCATCCCTTCCCTGAAGGGGAGGGGCTTTATTATCACCCCTGAATCTTCTCCGCATGCGCCCACAGCGCCGCGCCCGGAGCGACGCCGAGGCCGGGACCCGAGGGCAGGCGGTAGGCGCCGGCTTCGCAGGCGAGATCGCCGTCGAGCAGCGCTGCGTTCCGGTCGAGGATCGAATGCTGATATTCGTGCATCGGCAGCTCGTCGACCGCCGCCGAGGCCTGCAGGCTAGCGGCCTGGAAGATGCCGACGCCGATCGTCGCGTGCGGGATCGTCGCGACATGGTGCGCGGCGGCGAGCCGGGCGATGCGCAGGAACTGGGTGATCCCGGTGTGCCCCATCTCGGGCTGGACGATCGACACCGCGCCCGCGGCGAGGCGGGGGAGGGCGTCGTGGACGCTGCGCCATTCCTCGCCCGCCGCGATCGGGGTCGCGACAGCGCGCGCGACATGCGCAAGCCCCTCGACATCCTCGGGCTTCACCGGCGCTTCGGCGAACCACAGGCCATAGGGTTCGAGCCGGCGGATCAGCGCTGCCGCCTCGCCGCGCCCGAACATCCAGTGGAAGTCTATCATCAGCTTGACCTGGGGACCCAGCGCCCCGCGCAGCGCCGCAAGCTCGGCCTCGATCCCGTCGGGGTCGACCGCGGCGGCGAACTTGATCGCGTCATAGCCCTGGGCGACGAAGTCGGCGGCGAGCGCGATGCGCTCGTCGAGCGTCGCGCGCGGCAGCCCCGAGACATAGGCAGGAATGCTGGCGCGCCGCTCGCCGCCGAGCAGTTTGCGCACCGGTTGGTTCGCGAGCTTGCCGCAGATGTCCCACAGCGCGATGTCGAGCGCGGCGAGCGCGTCGAGCCAGAAGCCGCCGTCATAGCCGCGCACGCGCAGCAGATCGTAGAGGTCGTGCCAGATCGCCGAGACGTCGAACGGGTCGCGCCCGCGCACCAGCGGCAGGATCAGGTCGTCGACGAACTCACCGATCACGCGCGGCGCGGTGAGGCCATAGGTCTCGCCCCAGCCGACCGCGCCGTCCTTCGTCGTCACCTTGACGAGCACCGAGCGGTCCTCGGTCGGATAGATGGTGCGGTTGGAGCTGCGGACCAGATAGCCGCGCTCGTTCACGCTCTCGCCCGCGCGCAGCGGTCCCAGATAGGGGGTGTCGCGTGGGATGGTGACGACGAAGGTCTCGATATGGTCGATGCTGTCGCGCATGGCGGACCCGTCTATACCATCTGCCGCGCGTCGAACGAGGTCCCCATTTCGCGCATCAGCGGTTCGAGCGCGGCGAGGAGCTGGTCGAGCTCGGCGTGGTCGTGCGCGTCGAGTTCGGGGCCGGGCGCGCGAACAAAGGCGGATGCGATCAGGCCGCGGCGGCGCAGCACCTCCTTGGTCAGCCGCCAGCGATACACCGCCTGCATGTTGAGCAAGGGCAGCGTGCGCTCGAACAGCATGCGGACCGTCGCCTGGTCGCCGGCGCGGTGCGCGGCGATCAGGCGGACGTGGAGGTCGGCGATCTCGGCGGCGGGCATCGTCCCTTCGGCGCCGCGCGCCAGTTCGTCGGTGATGTAGCGCCCGCCGGCGCCGCCGAAGATCGCGCGGAGCTGCGGCGGCGCGGCGGCGCGCAGCGCCGAGATGCGCTGGCCGCACGGGGCGTTCTCTTCCTTGACGTAGAGGATGTTGGGCGCGCGGCCCAGGATGTGGAGGAGCGCGGCGGCATCGAGTCCGAGTCCCATCGGACGCGGCGCGTTCTGCAGCATCACGGGGACGTCGGCCGCGGCGGCGAGCCCCGCGTAGAAGTCGCCGATCGCGTCGAGGTCGCCGTCGAGGCGCGTCGGGGTGACGATCATCGCCGCCGCCGCGCCGGCCTGGCCGGCCGCCGCGATCAGCGCGGCGCTCTCTTCGTCGTTCTGACCGCTGCATCCGGCGACGAAGGCGACGCGTCCCGCCGCGAGCTCGCCGATCATCGCGATCAGGCGCAGCCGCTCGGCGAGGCTTAGATGATCATATTCGCTCGCCAGCCCGGGAAACACGACGCCGTCGACGCCGCAGCCGATCACCCATTCGACGGTGTTACGCATCCCCTGCGCGTCGATGGCGCCGGTCGAATCGAAGATGGTGGGCAGCACCGGAAAGGCGCCGGCGATATTCGTCATGCTCGTCACTCCCTTGGGCGGCCGATCGGCGGCCGCGTCCAGAGAGGCTTAGGCATGTATTGCTAATTTAGCAATAGTTGAGACACTAATCTCCGATCCGGTGCGCCGCATTGGTCAGCGCTTCGACGATCGGGGCGTTATTCTGTTCGGGGATCCAGCCCGACATGCCGACCGCGGCGAAGGAGAGGTTCGACACCGGGACCGCGACCGTGTGGCGATCCTCGACCGGATCGACGCAGACGCGCGCGTAGCCGAGCTGGCGCACCGCTTCGATCGCCGCCATCAGATCGGGCAGGCCGCCCGGAAAACCGTCGATCGCGCGGTCGGCGAACAGTTCGGCGATATGATCGTCCCCGTGCTGCGCGAGCAGCGCCATGCCGATGCCGCTCGAGGTCGCGGGAAGTAGGCCGATGCGGCCGATGCCCTGCGTCGTCGTCATCCCCGGCGGCGCGTGGAACAGATAGCTGACGCTGTCGCGCCACAGCACGCCGAGCGCGATGGTGAGGCCGAAACGCCGCAGTTCCTCGAGCACCGGCAGCGCGTCCTGCATGATGCGCGAGGCGTGGAGACTCTGCGCGGCGAGGACGTGCATGCCCGGCCCGGCGGTATATTTGCGGTTCGCGGTCTGGCGCGCGATCCCCAGATAGGCGAGCGTCTTGAGCAGCCGGTTGACGCGCGTCGGGTTGAAGCCGAGCTGGCGCGCAAGCTCGCGGTTGCCGACGGGCTCGGGCGAGACCGCGAGCGCCTGGAGGGTCGCGATGCCGTCGATCAGGCTCTGGTTCGGCTGGGCATTGGGTTTGGGGTTCATTCGCCTCGATCCATCCAACAAGGGGGCGGAAAAGCGATGATCGCCGCCCCTCGGCCGCGCATGATAGTGCCGCCGCGGGCGAATTTCACCTCCGCCGCTTTCTTCCTCCATAATGTCGCTAAGATTGCAACGCCAATGTTTCATCTGGCGTGACAAAATGGGCAGGCGGGGATGGAGGGCCGCCTGCCCGAGGTGGTGGATCTGGTGGTTGCCTACCCTTCAGGGGTGGGGTTTATTCAGCCCGGGTTCGACGACGAGGGCGGATCGGCAGGGTAGTTGGTCACCGTGATCTTGCGCCGCGTGATCCGCGTGTGGCCGCTCGCGATCGACTTGCGATAGAAGAGATAGCTTTTCCCGTTCGAATAGAGGCGGTCGAAGTCGGAATCGCCGTAATCGCCGCCGTCGAAGTCGATCGTCACCGGATAATTAGCCTGCGCCGAGGTCGACACGAGCAGATTCTGCCCGTCGCTCCAGTTCACCAGATCGGTCGAGGTCGCATATTGCACCGCGCTGCTGGTGCGGAAGAAGGCGATATAGTGGCGCGACGGCTTGTGCCAGACGACCGAGCGCAGGTAGCTTTTGAACATCTCCGGCTTCACCACCGCGCAGGCGCTGTTGGTATAGACGGTCGGGTTGCGCATCTGCTGGGTGAAGCCCGGATTGCTCGTGTCGCCGTCCCACGCGCGCCAGCTCGTCCGGTCGGTCGGGTCGGCCGTGCGGAACAGGCAGACCCCCTTCGCCTGCCCGGCATAGGCCGAACTGCTGTAGGCATACATGTAATAATAGCCGTCGAGCGTGCCGTCCTGGTTGCGCCCGCGGATGATGTTCGACGGGGTGCCATAGCCGATCCAGCCCGCGTCGGTCGTATTGGCGTCGCCCGGATAGGCGACGTGCGGGAAGATCGCGACATGATCGGGCGTCGCCGCCGAGCGCGCGAAGTCGATATGGCGGTCGGGGGGCGAGACCGTCGCGGTCCACAGCGGGATCGAGGCGTACCAGCAATAGGGCTTGCCGTCGCTCGTCCCGGCGTCGTGGCAGTCAGGGTCGCTGGTGCGGGTGCCGAAATAATCCTCGTGCCCATAGGCGTAGACCGTCGATCCTTCGAAATGGACCGCCTGGATCCATGTCTTCTGGTCATAGGCGTCGGGGTCGGTGTTGCCGCTGTTGCCGGTCATCACCCCGTCGCAGTCGAGCGCCGCCGTCTTGGGATTGTTGGTGAAGCCGGTGACCGATCCGGTCCATTGCCAGCCCTTGGCATTGGGATCGGAGACGGTGAGGTGGATGACGTTGTTCTGATCCTCGAAGGCGCGAACCGGGCCGTCGATATGCACCTTCTGCGTTCCGCACATATTGTCGTCGCTGTCGTGGAAGGTTTCGATCACCGAATCGGCGAGACCGAGCGTCGGGGCGTCAAGCGTGGTCAGCGTCGCGCCGGACGCTGCCGTCCGGGCGGAAGCGGTGCTGCCCCTGTCCTTCGCCGCAGGCGCGGGCGGCAGCAGGACCTTCCACGCCGCCTCCCCGGATTCGGGCTCACCGCTGAACGCCAGCGCCGCGCCGCCCGCCAGCACCGCCACGCCGGCAAGCATCGCCCATTTCATCGCTCCATGCTGCATGATTCCTCTCCTGTTGCACGGCTTTGCCGCCGCTGCGCGCAGCGGCATGCCATAGAAATGCTAATAAAGCAATTTTATCGTCAACGGTATATCGATTTCAGGCTCGCGGAGCGCGCGCCGGAAGTTCGAGTTTATAGCAATTATTAGGCGTTTTTCGCGCGGCCGGTGTCACTGCCGGCGAGGGGCTTGCCTTTGCATCACGTTGCTTTAATAGCGTTTCAAACGCACCGGAGAGAGGAAGCCGATGAGCAGAGCCGACGCGATCGTCCTGATCGCCTATCTTGCGGGCATGTTGGCGCTCGGCGTCTACTACATGCGCCGGAACACCAATTTGAAGCAGATGTTCGCCGCCGGGCACCAGTCGCCCTGGTGGGTCGCGGGTCTGTCGGGCTTCATGACGATGTTCTCGGCCGGCACCTTCGTCGTGTGGGGCGGGCTCGCCTATCGCTCGGGGCTAGTCGCGGTCGCGGTGAACATGGCCTATGGCGTCGCGGCGCTGCTTGCCGGGGCCTTCCTCGCGGGCCGCTGGCGCGCGCTCGGGGTCGAATCGCCCGCGCAATATGTCCGTCTGCGCTTCGGCGAATCGGCGGTGCAGCTCTACCTCTGGGCGATGATGCTGTTCCGGCTGATCGGGTCGGGGATCGCGCTCTACGCGCTCGCCGTCCTGCTCTGCGTGCTCGTGCCGCTCGAGCCCGGGCATCTGCTGCGCGATCCGGCGACGGGCAATCTGTCGGTGACCTTCGCGGTGATCGCCTTCGGTGCGGTGATCGTCCTCTACACGATGCTCGGCGGCTTATGGGCGGTGCTGATGACCGATGTCATGCAGTTCATCATCCTCAACCTCGCGGTGCTGATCACCGTCGTCCTGATCCTCGCGCGGCTCGGCGGGGTCGAAGGCTTCGCGCATCGGGTGCCCGCGAATTTCTTCGCGCTGACCAACGACGATTACGGCTGGTGGTTCATCGCGGCCTGGACCGCGATCCATTTCTTCATGATCGGCGGCGAATGGGCGTTCGTGCAGCGTTTCCTGAGCGTGCCGACCCCGCGCGACGCGCGGCGCAGCGCGTGGCTGTTCGGCGGACTCTACCTGATCTCGCCGCTCTTCTGGCTGCTGCCGCCGATGCTCTATCGCGCGATCGATCCCGCCGCCGACCCCGAGCAAGCCTATATGCTCGCCGCGCAGGCGGTGCTTCCGACGGGGATGCTCGGGCTGGTGCTCGCGGCGATGTTCTCGGCGACCGCGAGCCTGATCAGCGGCCAGCTCAACGTCTTCGCCGGCGCACTCACCCCGATGTTCGTCCGTGGCGAGGGCGACGCGCGCGCGGTGCGCGTCGGGCGCCTCGTCACCATCGTCCTCGGCCTGTTCCTGACCATCGTCGGGGTCGCGATCCCGCTGCTCGGCGGCGCCGAAAAGGTGATCGTCGCGGCGACGAGCCTGCTCGTCGTGCCGCTGGTCGCGCCGAGCGTCTGGGGCTTTTTCAGCGACCGGGTAGACCAGCGTTCGGCGTGGCTGACGGTGATCGCGGCGGCGGCGCTCGGGCTGTTCCTGCGCTATCTGATCACCCCCGCAGGTCCGCTCGGCGGCGTTGCGGCGCTGCAGCCGTTGCAGCACTGGGCGGCGGGCGCGGGAATCCTGATCGACGTGATCGTCGGGGTCGGCGTTCCGATGCTCGTGCTCGGGGCCTATCACCTGCTGTCGCGGCGCGCCGCGCCGGGCGTCGCGCGCATCGCTGCGCTGCCCCCCGCGACGATCGACGAGACGTCGGCAGGCGGTGCGTCCGACGCGCCGCGGATCGTGGCGCTCACCGTCGGCGCGAGCGGCCTCATGTTGTGGTTGACGGCGCTGACCGCGAGCGCCGAGGATCGCGGGGTCCTGTTCCCGACGGGCGCGGTGCTCGTGGTGCTGGCGCTGTTTTCCGAATGGCTCGGACGGCGCGCGGCGCGCCGGGCAGGGATGGAGGCGCGGCATGGCGAGGCGGTTTGACGGAAAGCGGGCGCTGATCACCGGCGCGGCGGGCGGGATCGGCGGCGCGCTGGTCGCGGCGTTCCGCGCCGAGGGGGCGTGGGTCGCCGCGCTCGATCTCGAAGCGCCCGATAGCGGCGATTGCAACCTTGCCGCCAATATGGGCTCCGACGCCGACGTCGCGCGCGCGCTGGCCGAGGCGCGCGATGCCGGCGGCGCGCCCGACATCGTCGTCCACGCCGCCGCGGCGAGCGTCAACGCCGGGGTCGCCGACACGCCGAGCGCCGATTGGCTGCGGCTCTACGACGTCAATGTCGTCGGCGCGGTGCGGCTGATCCAGGGCTGCGCCCCCGCGATGCGCGCGGCGGGCGGCGGCGCCTTCACCTTCCTCTCGTCGATCAACGCGCGCTTCGCGACCCCGACGCTCGCCGCCTATGCCGCGTCGAAGGCGGCGCTCGAGGGATTGATCCGCACCGCCGCGCTCGAGCTGGCAGAGGACCGGATTCGCGTCAACGGCGTCGCGCCCGCGTCGGTCGACACCGACCTGCTCGCGCGCAATTTCGCGGCGGCGCCCGACCCGGAGGCGGCGCGCGCCGCCAATGTCGGGCGTCACCCGCTCGGCCGGCTCGGCACGCCCGAGGATGTCGCGCATGCCGTGCTGTTCCTGTCGTCGGCCGAGGCCGGCTGGATGACCGGGACGATTGTCGAAGTGGATGGAGGTGCCGGTGTCACACGCCGTTGACGGCGCCTGGCCGATGGTCGGGATCAATTGGGGAAGCAGCAATTTTCGCGCGTGGCGGATCGGCGCCGACGGCGCGATCCTCGACCATGTCGCGATGCCGAAGGGGGTCGCGTCGCTGGATCGCGACGGGATGGAGGCGTGCATCGCCGAACTCGCGGCGCGCTGGGGCGATTTGGGCGCCTGCTGGGCGTCGGGGATGATCGGATCGGCGATTGGCTGGGCCGACGCGGGATATTTCGAAACGCCGTCCTCGGTGCGCGACCTCGCGGGCGGCGGCGTCGCGGCGCGGATCGGCGGGCAGGACGTGAAGATCGTTCCGGGCCTGACCTGCACCGGGCCGCACGGCGGCCCCGACGTGATGCGCGGCGAGGAGATCGAGCTGTTCGGCTATCTGGCGCTGGGCGGTGACCCGGCGGCGGGGCGCGACCGCTTCATCGTGCTGCCGGGCACCCACAGCAAATGGGTGCATTGCCGCGACGGGCGCATCGTCGATTTCTTCACCAGCATGGGGGGCGAGATCTTCGACCGGATGAGCGCGCAGGGGCTGCTCGCGTCGGTGACCGAGGGCAGCGGCGCGGCGGGGCGCGTCTTCGACGCCGCGTGCGATCGCGCGCGAACGAGCAGGATCGGGCTCGGCAGCCTGCTGTTCGAAACGCGCGCGCGCGCCGTGCGCGCGGGGCTGGGCAAGGAGGACGCGGCGTCGTGGCTGCGCGGGCTGCTGATCGGCGGCGAGATCGGCGATGCGCTGCGCTATTATCCGGGGCTCGCCGAGGCGCCGGTGACGCTGATCGGCAACAGCGCGCTTTGCGGCCTGTTCGCGCATGCGCTCGGGCGGCTCGCGATCGAGGCCGAGGTGGTCGAATCCGAGCGCTGCTGCATCGCGGGCTATCGCGCGCTCGCCGCCGCGAACCTCAGCGAAGCGGTGCGGGCGGCATGACGATGGGCTCGGCGGCTGCGGTCGACGCCGCGCTGGCGGCGGCGCCGGTCGTCGCGATCCTGCGCGGGCTGGCGCCGGGCGAGGCGATCACGGTGGTCGAGGCGCTGCACGATGCGGGCATCCGCGCCGCCGAAGTGCCGCTCAATTCGCCGTCGCCGTTCGAGGCGATCGCGCTGCTGTGCCGCCATTTCGGCGATCGCATGGTGATCGGCGCGGGCACGGTCACCGATTCGCGCGACGTGGACCGGCTCGCCGACATCGGCGCACGGATCTGCGTAGCGCCCAATTGCGACCTCGCGGTGATCGCGCGCGCCGCGGCGCGCGGGATGGTGCCGATGCCGGGGGTCGCGTCGCCCAGCGAGGCGTTTCGCGCCTATGAGGCCGGCGCGCGCTGGCTCAAATATTTCCCGGCGGGCGAAGCGGGGTTGGCGACGATCCGCGCGCTCGGGCCGGTGATGCCGAAGGATGCGCGCTTCGTCGCGGTCGGCGGGGTCGGCGCAGCGAACGCCGCGACCTTCCTGGGCGGGGGCTGCGACGCGATCGGGGTGGGGTCGGAACTCTATCGCCCCGGCATGGCGGTCGAAGCGATCGCGGCGGCGGCGCGCGCGCTCGTCGCGGCAGCGACCACGCCATTGCCGCGTCCGCCCGCGCTCATCACCAACCCCGGCGCGACGATCAGCGAATCGCCGCTGCTCGATCGGACCGGAGAGACGTTGCTGTTCGTCGATCCGGTCCTGTCGGCCTTGCACCATGTCCGCCTTTCGGACGGATCGGCGACCAGCGTCGCGACCGACGTGCCCGTCAACGCGATCGGCTGGCGCGGCGAGACGCTGATCGGGCTCGCCGACGAAGCGATCGTCGAACTCGACCCCGCGACCGGCGCGGCGCGGATGCTGGTGGTGGTCGACGTCGGCAGCGGATGCCGCTTCAACGACATGACGATCGACGCGAACGGGACGGCCTGGGCGGGGACGATGCATCGCGGGCTGCTCAGCGGCCGCGGCGCGCTGTTCCGCATCGACGCCGCGAACCGCGCCGCGCGTGTGTGCGATGGGCTGGGCGTCTGCAACGGCATCGCGATGACCGCCGATCATACGCAGCTCTACCTGGTCGACACGCTGTCGCGCACGCTGATCCGCTTTCCAGTGCTGAACGGCGGCGAGGGGGTCGGCGAGCCCGTGATCGTCAGCGATTTCATGGGGCTGGCGGGAAAGCCCGACGGGATGGCGCTCGATGCCGCCGGACACCCGGTCGTCGCGATGTGGGGCGGGGCCGGGGTCGTCGAGCTCGGTTCCGACGGAGCGCTTCTGCGACATCATGCGCTGCCTGCGCCGCATGTCAGCAGCCTCTGCATCGACGCGGCCGGCGACCTTCTGGTGACGACGTCGCGGATGCGCCTGACGCCCGAACGCGCCGACGCGACGGGATCGGGCGGGCTCTACCGGATCGCTCGCGGATAGCGGCCGTTTGAAAGCGGCTGACTGCAACCGGCCATCGGCGGCCGAGGCCTATCACCGGCAGGGTTCGGTCTGGGGGATGCCATGGCTCCTCGAAAGGCCGCGCCCCATCGCCGATCTGCCGGCCCGCAACAGCGCCGCCGGAGCGAGGGATCAGGGCTAAGTCATTGATTTGTCGGATATATGGTGCCGCTTACAGGACTCGAACCTGTGGCCCCATCATTACGAATGATGTGCTCTACCAACTGAGCTAAAGCGGCAATGAGGGGCGCCTCTACCAGCGTGCCGGGACGAAAACAAGCATCGTCGCGCAGAAACCGATTCCGGAGCTCGACCGGCGGTTTTGCTGATCCCTGCCTTGCTCCCCGCCGGCGGATATCGATTGTCAGGGAGACGAAAGTGGATGTTCCCCCCCGCGCCTTCAAGGGCGGCATGAACCCCGCCGCGCGGCTGCGGTTGACCTGATGTTTGGCCGCCGCGGCGATAAGCGGCGCGAGGAGCGCAAGCGCGGCGAATGCGAGCGCCCCCGAGCCGGCATCAATCTCTGACGTCGACTATAAGTCATTGGTTCATTGAATTATTTTCCGGTGGCGGAGCGGGAGGGATTCGAACCCTCGATACGGTTTTGCCGTATACTCACTTTCCAGGCGAGCGCCTTCGACCACTCGGCCACCGCTCCGCATGCACTGGTGAAGGCGGGCCCTAGTCGTTCGCCGGGGGTTTCGCAAGCCGGTTGGGCGTGGCAGACAGGCGCGATGAAGCAACTGCTCTTCGCGGCCACCGCCGCCCTCGCGCTCCTGTCCGCCGCCCACGCGCAAGACCCGGAGCCCGCGCTCTCGCCAGGGCAGGTCGTCGATGCGGCGAAGGCCGAGGAATGGACCGCCATCGCGCCCGCCGACCTGCTGGTGATGGACCTTGCGCCCGATACGGCCGGAAAGGCCCGCCACGTCGTCATCCAACTGATGCCCGAGCCATTCAGCCAGGGCTGGATCGGCAATATTCGCAAACTCGCCGCCGCGCACTGGTGGGACGGCACCAGCGTCTACCGGGTGCAGGACAATTACGTCGCGCAATGGGGTGACGCTGAAGGTGAAGATCCTGCGAAGGCGAAGCCGCTGCCCGAGGGCTTGGCGACGGTGCCGGAGAGCGATTATGCGCTGAGCAGGGACGACAAAAGGATCAAGTCGAAAGACTATGCGTCCGCCATCGCCAAATTCTGGCGATGGCATACCCCCAATCCTCTGCGCGATGCCTATGCGGGCGGTCAGGGACATTGGGCCGGATGGCCGCTCGCGAACGACAGTAAATCGATCTGGCCCGTCCACTGCTACGCGATGGTCGGTGTCGCGCGCGACATGTCGCCGAACACCGGCAGCGGATCCGAACTCTACACCGTCATCGGCCATGCGCCGCGGCATCTCGACCGCAACATCGCGCTCGTCGGCCGGGTGATCAGCGGGATCGAGAATCTGTCGAGCCTGCCGCGCGGGCCGGCACCGCTCGGCGTCTACGACGATGCGGCGCAGCGCGTGCCGATCGTTTCGGTGCGGCTCGCGAGCGAACTGCCCGAGGCAGAGCGGCCACGTTTCGAATATCTGTCGAGCGACAGCGAGAGTTTCGCGCGCTACGCCGAGGCGCGCGTCAACCGGCGCGATCCCTTCTTCATCCGGCCGGCGGGCGGGGCGGATATCTGCAACATTCCCGTGCCGATCCGCGCGGTGAAGAAGTGACTTCGATGCGAACGGTGTAGGCGCGCGCATTGGAGAGCATCACCGTCACGACGCCGCTGTGGCGCTGGCAGTCGGCGACCGCGCCCGCCGCCTGGTATTTCCTGACCATAGAGGGCGATGCGGCCGACGCCGTTCGCGTGGCGGCGATGACCGGCCAATGGCTCGACGGCCGACGCGGGTTCGGGTCGGCGCGGGTCGAGGCGCGGATCGGCGACAGCATCTGGAAAACCTCGGTCTTTCCGCACCGCGAAAGCGGCGGCTGGCTGCTGCCGGTCAAGGCAGCGATCCGCCGGGCCGAGAGACTGGTCGAGGATGAGGCGGTGACGGTGACCGTCAGTCTTTAGGCGCGCTTTCGGCCTTCTCCTCGCGCGCCCGTGCCTTGCGTTTCCGCAGGTTGGCGCGCAGTGCCTCGGCGAGACGGCGTTCGCGCTCAAGGTCGGCGGGGGAGGGCGGCTTGCTCATCGCGGCGCCATGCCCGTGAAATCGCCCGATCGTCAAGCCTCGCACCTTGACAGCGGCGGGGCGCCCCGCCATAGGCCGCGCCTGCCCGGCGGCGATGCGCCGCAGAGGGCTCCGGACGCTGCTGTAGCTCAGTGGTAGAGCGCACCCTTGGTAAGGGTGAGGTCGAGAGTTCAATCCTCTCCAGCAGCACCATTTTCCACCCTTTTTGGCGACGCTTCCGGTCAGGGCCGCCTGGCGGCGCCTTGCAGCCGCTGTGCCGCGGTCAGCGTGCGCAGCACCTCGGTTCGCATATCGAGTTCGCGCCGTTCGGAATCGGACAGCCCGTCAGCGCCATAACGGTCGGCGAGCGTTTCGATCATGCCGGCATCGCGCCGCAGCCCGCGCGCTTCGCGCTTCGTGAGTTCGCCCCGCTTGCGGCCGCCTTCGATGCGGTCGCGTGCCTCGCCCAGCTGATGGCCGAGCGAGGGCATGGTGGGCAGCGTGCCGCGGTCGACGATCCCCGGCATCGGTTCGGGGGCGGGGCCGGGCCCCGCGACGAACTGAGCCTGCGCGACCGAAGGCAAAGCCAGAAAAAGGGCAGGGAAAAGGATCGGGCGCATCAGAAGCCTCCGCAGCGGATGGGTCGGGACAATGCTTCGCCCGGTCGGCTGAACCCGCCGTGAACCCTATATCTTCGCGCCGAGCAGCCAGTCGTGGAACAGCTTCACCGCGGGCTGGCGGAGCGCGCGCGGGCGGCACACGAACCAGTAGCTGTAGGGGCTGTCGACGTCGAAATCGAAGAGGCGGGCGAGGCGGGGGTCCTGTGCGTCGTCGAAATGATGGCCGTGCATGAAGGCGACGCCGATGCCCTGCGCCGCGGCTTCGAGCATCAGCGGCCCCGAATCGAAGAAATCGATCCCCGCGGGTTCGAGATAGGGCATGCCGATCGCGTGCCTCCACTCGGCGAAGGTCTCTGGCATTTCGCGATGGAGCAGGATGGTCAGCCGCTGGAGTTGTTCGGGCACCGTGATCGGCCGTTCGCCGTCGGTGAGCGTGCGCGCCGCGATCGGGAAAATCTTGTCCTGGTCGAGCCGCGCCGCATAGAGCGCGGGGTCGATCGCGCGGGCGAGCGCGATCGCCGCGTCGATCCCTTCGCCGAGCCGCGCCTCGCCGTGCGAGAGCGTGTCGATGTCGATATGCAGTTCGGGATATTGCTGGCGCAGTTCCGGCAGTCGCGGAAAGAGGCGCTGCTGCGCGAAGAGCGGCAGGACGTTGAGGTGGAGCCGCAGCGAGGCGTCGGGGCTGCCGACGCGCGAAATGGCCCCGCGCAGATCGTCAAGGATCGGCGACAATTGCCCCTGCAGCGTGCGGCCCGCCTCGGTCAGCCGCAATCCGTGATGGTGGCGATCGAACAGCGGGCGCCCGACCGCATGTTCGAGCGTCTGGATTCGCCGCGACAGCGCCGGCATCGACAGGCCGAGCTCGCTCGCGGCAGCCTTCACCGTGCCGTGACGGGCGACCTCCAGAAAGGCTTCCATGCTGCTGAGGGGAGGGAGGCGTGCCATAATGTCTCTCGACCATGTGATGGCATGAGACCGGCGTGTGCGCCAGAGGCATTTGTGCAGTGCGGCATGAAACGCTTCTATATCGCGTTCGAGCGGTTGGGGGTCGAAATCACGGAACGACCGCCCTATCTTCGGCATTCTGACTATTTTGCGGGAGACACGCCTTGGCCGACGCACCGGTTAAAGAAAAGCAAGTCAAGCTCCAGGTGGCGAATGCGAGGGCCGAGGAAAGCGGGGGCGGGATCGCCCGCATCCCGCGATCGGCGATGGCCGAACTCGGGGTAACCGAAGGCGACGTGATCCAGATCAGCGGCAAGCGGCAGACGGCGTCGCGTGTCATGGCGCCCTATGCCGAGGACGAGGGGCTCGAAGTCGTCCGCCTCGATGGCCTCCAGCGCGCCAATGCCGGCGCGGGCGCGGGCGACATGGTGATGCTGAATCGCGTCGAGACGCGCCCAGCGACGCGCGTGGTGTTCGCTCCGGCGCAGGAAAATTTGCGGCTTCAGGGTTCGGCGAACGCGCTCAAGCGCAGCTTCTTCGGCCGCCCGCTCGTCGCCGGCGATACGGTCGCCACCGCGGGGCAGCAGCGCGTGTCGGCGGGCGACATGCCGCCGCAGCTCCGCCAGATGCTCAACGCGCCCGCCTATGCGCTCGCCGAAGTGCGCCTCAGTGTCGTGTCGGCGAGCCCCAAGGGCGTCGTCTTCATCGACGAAAATACCGAGGTCGAACTGCTTCCCGAATATCAGGAGCCGCAGGACACGCGGCGCACCGACGTCACCTACGACGATCTCGGCGGGCTCGGGGAGACGATCGACCAGCTGCGCGAGATGGTCGAACTGCCGCTGCGCTATCCCGAGCTGTTCCGCCGTCTCGGCGTCGACCCGCCGCGCGGCGTGCTGCTGCACGGCCCGCCGGGAACCGGCAAGACCCGGCTCGCGCGCGCGGTCGCGAACGAGAGCGAGGCGCAATTCTTCCTGATCAACGGCCCCGAGATCATGGGGTCGGCCTATGGCGAGTCCGAAAAGCGCCTCCGCGACGTGTTCGAGGCGGCGGCGAAGGCCGCGCCGTCGATCCTGTTCATCGACGAGATCGATTCGATCGCTCCCAAACGCGGGCAAGTGCAGGGTGAGGCCGAAAAGCGCCTCGTCGCGCAGCTATTGACGCTGATGGACGGGCTCGAACCGCGCACCAACCTCGTTGTCATCGCGGCGACCAATCGCCCCGACGCGATCGACGAGGCGCTGCGCCGCCCCGGCCGTTTCGACCGCGAGATCGTGATCGGCGTGCCCGACGAAAGCGGGCGGCGCGAAATCCTCGGCATCCACACCCGCGGCATGCCGCTCGCCGAGGATGTCGACCTTGCCGAGCTGTCGCGCACGACCTTCGGCTTCGTCGGCGCGGACATGGCGGCGTTGACCCGCGAGGCGGCGATCGAGGCGGTGCGGCGGATCATGCCGAAGCTCAACCTCGAGGAAGGGACGATCCCGCCCGAGGTGCTCGACGAGCTTCGCGTGACGCGCGAGGATTTCAACAATGCGCTGAAGCGCGTCCAGCCGTCGGCGATGCGCGAAGTGATGGTGCAGGCGCCGAAGACGCGGTGGAGCGACATCGGCGGGCTCGACGCGGCGCGCGACAAGATGATCGAGGGGATCGAACTCCCCTTGAAGCATCCCGAAGCGTTCCGCCGGCTCGGCATCCGTCCGGCCAAGGGCTTCCTGCTCTATGGCCCGCCGGGCACGGGCAAAACGCTGCTCGCCAAGGCGGCGGCGCGCGAGTCCGACGCCAATTTCATCGCGATCAAATCGTCGGATCTGCTGTCGAAATGGTATGGCGAGAGCGAGCAGCAGATCGCGCGCCTGTTCGCGCGGGCGCGGGCGGTGGCGCCGACGATCGTCTTCATCGACGAACTCGACAGCCTGGTGCCCGCGCGCGGCAGCGGCACCGCGGGCGAGCCGCAGGTGACCGAGCGCGTCGTCAACACGATCCTCGCCGAGATGGACGGGATCGAGGAGATGCAGTCGGTCGTCGTCATCGGGGCGACCAACCGGCCGAACCTGATCGACCCCGCGCTGCTCCGCCCCGGACGGCTCGACGAGCTGATCTATGTGACCGTCCCCGACGCGGGGGGCCGCAAGCGCATCCTCGAAATCCACACCGCGAAGATGCCGCTGGCGAAGGACGTCGATCTCGATGCGCTCGCCGGGCGCACCGATCGCTTCACCGGCGCCGACCTGGAGGATCTGGTCCGCCGTGCGGGGCTCGCGGCGCTCAAGCGCTCCATGCAGAGCGACAGCGTGACGATGGAGGATTTCGAAGCCGCGCTCAAGGATACCCGCGCCTCGGTGACCGAGGCGATGGAGCGCGACTATGAAAAGATCCAGGGCGAGATCAAGCAGCAGGCGATGAGCGTCAACCCGATCGGCTTTTTCGCGCCGGGTATGCTCAAGCCCGTGCGCGAACAGAAGCACGGCGACGAGCCGCAGGATTAGGAGTGCGGGGGCTGGTCCTGCCGGAGTGCGGACCAGCCCCACGCCACCAGCCAGGCGCAGAAACCCGCCATCAGGCCGTAAGCGGCCATCGCGTGCCAATTATAAAGCAGCACGCCGATCGCGGGCGAGACGATATAGGCCGACCCGTTGATCGACGCGGTCATGCCCGCGACCGCGCCCTGGTGCCGCCCGGTGACCGCGAGCGATGCGCCCGCGGTAAAGCCGGGGCGGAACAGGCCGAAGCCGAGCGATCCGGTCGCGAAGCCGATGACGATCGCGTGGAGATCGGGTGCGAGGCCGGTCATCACCGTGCCCGCCGCCCCAAGCGCCGCGCCGACCAGCACGGTGGCGCGTGGCGTCATCTTGAGTAGCGGAATCAGCCCCCATTGCGCGAGCAGGGTCGCGAAGGCGCCCGCCATCAACACGATGCCGGTGATCGCGGCGGCTTCGTCGGGGTTGGCCCTGAGATTTAGCCGGTCGAGGATCAGAAAGCCGATGACGCCGAGCATCATCGCCTGCGCCTGGCCGCCGAACAGCCCGGCGAGCAGCCACGGCCGCACCCGGCGGTCGGTCCAGCGCAGCGGCGGCAGCGCCGCCTCGTCGGTGTCCTCCTCTTCGTCGCGGCGCGCGGTGTCGGCGAGGCCCGAGGCAGGGTAGGGCGCGATCGACCCGCGCGCGGCGAATCGCGGCGTGTCGTTGGGCAGCCGCCAGCGCAGCGTGATGAGAACGGCGAGGGCGATCAGCGCGAAGACGAGGAGCGGCCCCGCCAGCCCGACAACGGGCAGGATGAAGAAGGGCGCGACCGCGGGCCCGATCACCGTCCCGAGCCCGAAGGACGAGGAAACGAGCGACAGCGCCTGCGTGCGCTCCTCGGGGTCGGTGCGCGCAGCGACATAGGCCTGCACCGCGGGCGGCGAGGCCGAGCCGAACCCGCCATAGAGGCTGCGGAACAGCGCGAAGATGATGAAGGTGGCGCCGCCCGCCAGCAGGCCCGACAGGCCCGCCCACAGGGTCAGCCCGCACAGCGCCATCGACGACAGGAAACCGATCAGCCCGAGCGCCATCAGCGCCTTGCGCCCGCGCTTGTCCGACTGGCGCGCCCAATGCGGCGCCGTGAGCACCCAGAGCAGTGCCGACCAGCTGAACGCCAGGCTGACCCAGACGTCGGGAATATGCAGCTTGGCGCCGATCGCGGGGAGGATCGACTGCATCGCGGTGTTGCCCGCGGCCGCGACGAGCATGATCGCGAAGAGGACGGCCATCCGGTCATTGGGGATCGAACGCGATATCGCCGTCATGCCGCCCCTTCCGTTCGCCGCAAACCCGCCTCTCCCTACACGCGACGCGCAATCTGTCCAGCGCCAAGCCCATATCTTTCCTTGCGCTGGGCCGCCGATTTTGCCACCGACGAGGAAACCGCAACAACGCGAAAGCCATCATGACCAATCCGCGGGCGCAGGCCCAAGAATCGAAGATCGCGCTGCCCCGCCGGGTGCGCGAGCGGCTCAAACGCTTTTTCGGGCCGTGGGGCATGTTCGTCCGCGGTTTCATCAAGCATCCGGTCATGGTGGGGTCGATCGTCCCGTCCTCGCCGACGCTGATCCGGCACATGCTGCGGCCGGTCGATTGGAAGAACAGCAAGCTGTTCGTCGAATATGGTCCCGGCGTCGGCACCTTCTGCCGCCCGGTGCTCGAACGAATGGCCGGCGATGCGACGCTGATCGCGATCGACACCAACGAGGATTTCATCGACTATCTGCGGAAGGACATCCGCGACAGCCGCTTCATCGCCGTCCACGGATCGGCCGCCGACGTCGAAGAGATCATCGCGGCGCACGGTTTCGAGCAGGCCGACTATGTCCTCTCGGGCCTGCCTTTTTCGACGCTCCCCGCGGGAGTCGGCCCGGCGATCGCCTCGGCGACGCACCGCGTCCTGCGCCCCGGTGGCGCCTTTCTCGTCTATCAGTTCCGCGCCCGCGCGCGCGATTTCCTCGCGGCGCATTTCCAGCGCATCGACAATGCGTTCGAGTGGGTGAATGTCCCTCCCTGCTTCCTCTTCTGGGCCTGGAAGGACTGAGAAACGGCTCAGATCGTTTCGAGGTCGGGCTCGGCGAGCCCGAAATTGAGCCGGCGCGACACCGTATAGTCGGCGACCCCGACGACGAACCACGCAAGGGTCCAGCGCAGCCGCGTCAACCAGCCCGCCCGCGCCTTGTGCGATTGGCGCGTGATCACCTCGCAATCGGGCTCCAGCCCGGCGACGAAATCGCGCATCGTCGCGGCGAATTCGGCATCGTCGATGCGCAGCATGACCTCGACGTTCACGAAGAGGCTGCGCGCGTCGAAATTGGCCGATCCGATATAGGTGACATTGTCGATCACGATCAGTTTCAGGTGCAGCTTGCACGGCTGATATTCCCAGACCTCGGCTCGCTTGCGCAGCAGATAGCCGTAAAGGAGCCGTGACGCACCGACGGTCGCGGCATTGTCCGACCGGCCCGCCATGACGAGGCGCGCATGGCCCTGCCGCGCGACGCGCCCCAGCCGCCGAAGCATCCCCTGGCCGGGCGAGAAATAGGCCATCGCCATGTCGAGCCGCCGGGCCTGATCGAGATCGCGCCGCACCGCGCGCGCCCAGGGCGAGAGCCGCTGCGTCGGCCCGCCGACGAGCCATGCGACGGGGCCGCCTGCGGCCGGCCACTCGCGGATCATCCGGCGCAGCATCAGGAGCTTGCCGTCATTGGCCACCGTATAGGCGTGGATCTGCTCGAACCATGCCGCGGCCTTGGCGACCGAGGGACCTTCGACGACGAGCCCCAGGTCGAACCAGCATTTCCTGCCTGGCGGGCTCAGATAATGTTCGGCGATGTTGAAGCCGCCGGTGACGGCGATCGTCCCGTCGAACAGGATCAGCTTCTGGTGGTTGCGGATCAGATAGCTCGATCGCCAGCGGCGCGAAAAGAAGATGACCTCGCCGCCCGCGGCGCGGAGCGGCGCGAACAGGCTGTCCGGCGTGTCCGACGATCCGAAGCTGTCGATCACCGCGCGTACCCGCACGCCGCGTCCCGCCGCATCGACCAGCCGCGCGACGACCTCGCGCCCGGCGGGATCGTCGTCGAAGATATACATGATGATGTCGATGCTGCGCGCCGCGCCGTCGATCAGCGCGCACAATCGCGTCAGCCGGTCGGCGCCGTCGAAGAGCAGTTCGAGCCGGTGCCCCGCCACGTCGGCCGTCAGCCTTTGCGGCGGCGGAACGGAAGCGGCGGCATCGATCATGCCCCGCTCATAGGCCGGCCGCCGCAGGGCGGGCAAGCGAGCGGTTCGATTGACATTCGCGCGCCCCGCTGCTAGCGCGCAGCGCTTGCCGCCAGACCCCCAGGGTGCTGGCCTCTCCTCGATCAAGGAATTACCATGGCCCGCGTTACCGTCGAAGATTGCGTCGACAAAGTATCCAACCGTTTTGATCTGGTCTTGCTCTCGGCGCACCGCGCCCGCGAGATTTCGGGCGGGTCGGAACTGACCATCGACCGCGACCGCGACAAGAATCCGGTCGTCGCGCTGCGCGAGATCGCCGAGCAGACCGTGCGCCCGAAGGAACTGCAGGAATCGCTCGTCGGCACGCTGCAGAAGGTCGTGGTCGACGACGACGACACCCCCGACGAAATCAGCTCGATCAGCCGTTCGGCCGAAGCGCTTCGCCTGACCGCCGCGGCTCCGCCGCGCAGCCCGGCCGGTGGCGGCGCCGATTTCGAATAAGCATCGGCAACGAGAAAGCAGAAGGGCCGCGGGAAACCGCGGCCCTTTTTCATTCCGCTTGGCCCACGTTCTGCCTCGCACGCGCCCGCGCGAAGCCGTCGCGCGCCAAGCACCGCGCCAGCCATGACTTCGTGGCTTCGCCCAGCACATCCTCGGCATCGAGCGTCGTCGCGAGGAAGGCCGCATAGCCGATCGCGATGTCGGCGATGGTGAAGCGCCCCGCGACGAGCCACTCGCGCCCGTCGGCCAGCGCCGCCTCGATGCTCTTGGCGCGGCCGCCGAAGAAGGCCTTGTAATCCTTGACCGCCTGGGCGAGCCGCCGCGCCTCCGGCTCGACGCGCGTGTAGCGGATCATGATCGCGAGCGGGAAGGTCAGCGTCGCATCGCTCCGGTGCAGCCAGTTGCGATACGCCCAGTAATCGGCCTCGTCGCGGCGCACCTCGAGCGGCGTCCCGTCGGCGATGCGCTCGCAGATCGCCGTCGATTCGGTCATCAGCCGCCCATCCTCGACCCAGCCCGGCACCGTCATCAGCGGGTTCACCGCGCGATAGTCGGGGGCGAAGGCACGCGGCGGGAAAGGGAGGAGGCGAAGGTCGATCTCCATCCCCGCCTCTTCGGCCGCCCACAGGCAGCGCAGCGACCGCGCGTCGGGACAATGATAGAGGATCGGCGTGGCACTCATGCGGTGATGTCCTTCTGCCGTTCGATGTGCAGCCGGTGCTCGCGCCAGGCGATGAAGAGCCCGCTGACGATGATCAGCGGCGCGCCGACCCAGGTCGTGTCGGCGGGGAAGGTGCCGAAGAAATACCAGCCGAAGGCGATCGCCCATAGCAGGCTCGAATAGTCCATCGGCGTCACCACCGCTACCGGAGCGAGCCGCAACGCCCCGGTCAGCGACATCTGCACGACCGCGCCGAGCAGGCCGAGCCCGATCAGTATCGCCCATTCGGACGCGCTGTGCGACGTCATCACGAAGGGCAGCGTCACGCTCAGCGGGACGAGCGAGATCAGGCTGAACCAGAAGACGATCGACATCGGGCTTTCGGTGCGGCTGAGGTCGCGGACCTGGATGGTGATGAGCGCGGTCATGACCGCGCCGCCGAGCGCGATCAGCGTGCCGAGGCCATGATCGCCGCGAAATCCGCTTGCGACGACCGTGGTCGGGTTGAGCACGACGAGCACGCCGAGGAAGCCGATGAGCACGGCGCTCCAGCGCTGCCATCCGGTCGGTTCGCCGAGGAACAGCGCGGCAAAGATCACCGCGAAGATCGGCACCGACAGGTTGATCGTCGTCGCCTCGGCCATCGGCAGAAAAATCATGCCGCCGAAATTGAGCGCCATGCCGGTGAGTCCCATCATCGCGCGGCGTGCGTGGGTGCCGGGGCGGCGGGTGCGGAACATCGACAGCCCGCCGTGCGTCATCGCCCAGCCGACGAGCAAAGGCAGCACGATGGCCTGCCGCCAGAACAGGCTTTCGACAATGTGGATGTCCGCCTCGGCCGCCATCTTCACCAGGACGAACATCGCCGACAGGCTCGCCATCGCGAGCAGGCGAAGCGCGATGCCGCCCAGATAATGTTGCGGAACCTCGGGATGCGGGGCGGCGGTCATGTGCGGCCAGCGCATATCAGCCTGGGAATGCTTTGCAAGCTATCGATCTTGCCGGCTCGCCCTTTGCGATGCGCCGATGCAATCCGCTTGCGCACCTGCCCCCGATGCGGCTAAGGGCGGCGTCCGGCCTAGGGGTATAGCTCAGCTGGTAGAGCATCGGTCTCCAAAACCGAGGGTCGCGGGTTCGAATCCTGCTGCCCCTGCCATTATTTCAATGGCTTAGCCGGAATGTGGCGAGGTAGAGCAAGGCGATACCTCGCCGGATAATCACCAGATAAGCGCCGCGTTGAGATTCGAGCCGCAATCGGCGCCTATGTCGGAGAAATCGGGAAATCGCATCGAACCGCGCCTATTAATCGGATTGCTCGATTATACCCGTTGCGGTATAGAAATGGACAGGGGAAGCGGGTTTGCGACCGAAGACGGCCATCCCCCTTAATGCCAGTCGCGGGCGCTGCCCCGATGGCGGCCAGATCGTCCCAGCCGCTTCCCTCACTTTCCACATGCCCTATTGCACCGGAACGAAGCCCTCCGGGATCGGCGGCATCGCTTCAAAGCCCGGCGGCGGCGGCGCCTTGCGGCGTTGGCCCTTCTCCGGCCGCGAGGTCGGGATCGGCACACCGGCAAGGACGTTCGCCTTCGTGCGCGCTCGAGCCTCCTTCATCACATGAGCGATGGCCTTGCGCTGCCCCTCGGCGTCCTGCTCGCGGTAGCCCGGTTGCTTGATAAGCTCCGAAACCCATTGGTGCGCTGTCTGGCCGCTCAGCATCCGCCAGCGGTCCATTTGCTCGGGCGTCATGTTGTCATCGTCGGCAGGGAGATTGATCGGTGCGTCGAGCCTGATCGCTTCCCACGTCGCGGGATCGGCTTTCGCCGTGCTGGTCCAGATCGGGGACATGATATCAGGTCCGACCCCGCCCTCTTTCTCAATCGGGCGCCCCCAAACGTCGCGCTTGGGCAGGAGATTATCGGACAGCCCCGGCACCCGGGACTGCACATAATCGAGCGTGCTCTCGGTTTCGCGCATGGCGGGGTCGACCGTGCGCGCGACCTGCGCAACGCCGGTCGGCACTGTGGCCGATCCGGCAAAGCGGTCGATGAAGTTGCCCCCATAGCGTTCGGGGTCGTCGATGGCCGCGACAATATCGGATACACCAGCGAGCCAGGTCTTATTTGACAGGTTGCCCATGATACTCGCCCACACGAGCGCGGCGCCCTTGGCCTTCTGGCCTTCGCTCATGCCTTCGCCCAGCGTGGCCATGTCTGCCGCAGCGCCGACCGTCAGGGCGAAGGGATCAAGGCGCTGATAGCTGTAGAACTTGTCGCCAATCTTGACGCTGTAGGGCTGCCAGCCATCCGCCATCATCAGCGCGCGCTTGTTCCTGTCACGCGGGGCCGATCCGGTGATATAGCCCTGTTCGGCGAGGTAGGCGAACAACGTTCCCATAGCCGTGCCAACGGCAGCCCGCGCAACAGCCAGATCACGCCGCGCCCCGCCAGCCGCGAAATCCTTACGCCATTCGCGCAGGATCGGAGCCGCCGGGGAACGCTCGATCGCGAATTTGAACAGGTTGGTCGGCGTGCGAATGAATGGAAGCACCGCTTTGGTGATCGGCAGGTCGTTCGTGAAGGCCGCAATCTTGGAAGCATGGGGACCAAGGGGACGCTGGAAGGTGACATACCGGCCATAGTCCATCACCTGCTCCCACATATCGCCGGTGGGGTTGCTCAGCAGTTCGGCGACACGGCGGCGGCCATCCTCGCCGCGCAACCCTTCCTTGCGGGCTTGGCGGATTGCAAGGCCGGTCAATTCCATGCGGCGGGCCATGCCCTTGAACAATTCATCCTCGGCGGTGAGGAAGCGAGACGGCAGGCGCACAAACTCCCCCTTCTTGCCGCTGATGGCCTTCTGCGATTGCGCCTCGACTTTGGTAACAAAGTCTCGGGGTTCGCCAGTGCGGAACGCATAGGCGGCTTCGCGCATCCCCTCCTTGGCGCCTTGGATCAGAGCGGTTGCGCGCGAAGCCACTTCGGTAAAGGAAATGCGATCCTCGGCAGCGCGGCGCGCGCTCGGGGTCAACGACCGGAGCTTGCCAATCCCGGCAGCGATTGCATGTTCGGGGATCTGTGACAGGCTGGTCATGGTATTGCTGAGGATGTTGACCGCATGCGTCTGCGGCCCCGACAGCAGGAAATTATACCACAGCTCAAGCAGCTTATCTTTGAACTTCGGCTTGCTCGCGACCTCGACAAAGCGATTGAGGCTGGCAGGGTCGCGCTCAAGCGTGATGATCGCTTCCGCTGCGTCCTTTAGGCGCTGCGGGCCGCCGCCTGCATTGGCGAGTCCTTCCAGCACATGCCCCGGAACGTCGCGGCTGTTGGCGGTCATACGGAACGCCGACAGAGCGCGGCCCGCTTCTGCCGTCATCCCCGAGACCTGTTCCTGAATAGCGGCATGGCGAAGCAGTGCCTTGCGGAACGCGGCAAGGGCTTCGGAGCCCGGATCATCGCCCATCGAGCGGAGGCGGCGGGCCATATTGACCAGTTCGTTGCCGGACTTGGCAAGGATCGCGCGGGCCGCATAGGCTTCTTCCGCGCTGAATGCCTGCCCCTTGCGGCGGGCAAGTAGATCGTCTGGCGTCATGCCTAGGTCCTGGGCAAGTGCCTGCGTTTCGGCAAAGCTGATCTTGCCGCGCCGTGCGGCATCAAACCCGCCGGCCACATTGTCAGCGATCTTGAGCGCCTGGCCGATCTCCTGCGGTGTATCGAGCTTATCGACCTGGATATTCCCGACCTTCGACACGACGGCGTTATTCCAGTCGTCATAGGCCGTTGCCGGGGGCGTGTTGGCAATCATGTCGTCGAGCGTAGCGGGCTTGCCAACGTCATCGACCAGCGGCGCACCCTCCTGCCGTGCGCGTTCGACTGCGAGGCGCTGATCGCGGGCGCCCTCGAAAGCCTGAATCTGCCCCTCGTCCTCGGGGCGGAACCGGCGACCGACACCCCGATAGGTGTTATCCAATGCCGCGAGAAATTCCGCGTTGGTCGGCGGGGCATCCAGATCGGGAAAATAGCCCTCGTCATAGGCGCGCTGTGCCGCTTCTTCGAGACTCAGCCCTTCGGGGTTCACCAGCTTGCCAAGGCGGTTCTCGCCCCCGGCAAAGTCATCGCCCTTGCGCGCCGCGTTGCTGATCCCGGCTGCCGTCAGCTCGCCGCCTTCGTCGCGCACGCCGTTCAGAGAGCGCATGAAGGTCACAAGGTCGGCAGGCCCTTTGCGCGTGATGGTCGCATCAGGGTTTGCGCGGGAGGGGTATTGCGTCGTCTCAAGATAGTCGCGCTCGCGGGGTGCCGGGACTTCGGGATAAACCCCATCGCTGATCCGTGCCGCTTCTTCGAGCGATTGCACTTCGTTGGCGGGGCGCGGCAGAACGTCGCCCGGCTCCACCCGTGCCGCCGCCACCCGCAACATCGCATCGCTGGGGCCGTCGAGCAACCGCGTGGCCTGGTTCGCCGAAACGTTGATCACATCGGGCTGGTGGGGCGACGAAACCGAGGGCAGCGCGTCGCCGCTCATGTTGGCCGCGCCAACGGGCGGGTCAGCGGCTACCGGCTGCGCAATCTGAAACCCCGGAGGGGGTGGCGGCAATTCTTCGGCGGAACGAAAAAGGCGCTCTGCGCCCTTGCGGATGAGCGGGGCGCCCACATCGATCACCTTGCCGACCGCCGCGCCGCCGACCGCGCCGATGGTCGCGTTGACCGGGACGTTGGCGAGGCGCTGGCCTAGCGTGCCGTCGCCCGAGCCGAACCCGTAGATTGCGCCCTCTACCGCGCCAGCCTTGGCAAGCCCGGTGGCGCCGCGCACCCCGCTACCGAACGGCAGGGCTACGCCGCTGACAAGCTGGCCACCGCCCCGATAGAAGGGATGTTGCGTCTCGTCATAGTCGATGATGGCGCGGTTCTGGCGCGCGTTGTTGTCGTAAATTTCCCCGAACGACCGGTCGCTGTTCCAGATGCTTTCCCGGTTCTCAGTGCCGCCGATCGTATCCACCACGGCCCCCATCTCATCGAGGAAGCCGAGCGGATCGCCGAAGCCGCGGGCGGCTGCGCCCAAGCCTTCGTCACCGGGGTCGATGATCGGCAGCGGGATCGACGCCGCCTCGCCCTTGGCCCGCGCCGCGAAATAGGCGGACACGTCGCGGGGATCGAGCGTCATCCCCTTGGAGCGAGCATATTCCAGCACCTTGGCCTGATCGCCGCTCTTGAGCAGGTCGCGGAACCCCTGCGCATCCTCGGGGCGCATCCCCGAGAATGCGATCAACTCCTGCAATTCGCGCTGGGACTCGGCATCGAGCACGCCGTAATCGACGGACGGGGAGAAGCCTTCGCCCTTCCGCACGCTCTCGATGAAATCGGGATTATCGCTCGGCTCAATGTCCGTCACGCCCAGATCATTGCGGAACCAGTCGCGATATTGCTTGAGCGAGAAATTCGGATTGCCCGCCTGCGAGGCGATATAGCGGGCAATCTTCCCTTCCTGCTCGGGCGTCAGGCGCTTGAGCTTCGGAGCGTCGGCGGGAAGCTGGTCGTCAAAGGCCAGATACTCATCGGCCGCGAGCTTGGCCGTGCGCGTCGTCAGGGGGCGCCGGTAAGCATCGGGCCTTATGTGCGCCGTGCCGAACGCCCCTTGCCGGTTAAGGCGGCCGAGCCGTTCCGATTCCATATAGGAGGCGGCGCGCTCCGGGTCAGCGCTCAGATACTCGGGCGCGGCATAACCCTGCCCCGCACGGAGAAGCGCGTTCACCGGGTCTTGGCCCGCCACCGTCAGGCCGACAACTGGGCGGCCATAGCTTTGAGGCCCTACACCGATCACCGTGGTTCGCGGGGTGGCGAAGGCCGCCAGCGCATTCATGGAGTCCGAGCCGAGCGCAACGGGGGTGCCGTCCGCACGGTAGCCCATCTGGTCGCGCTCGAAAGCGTCATAGCCACTCAGGCGCCCATTGAGGGGGCCGAGCGCGTTGGGCGGCGGCTGCAGTTGGATCGTGTCGCCGTCGATCGTGCGCCCGGTGGCGGTGTAGCTCCTGCCTGGCGTTTCGCCGGACGTGGACCGGTCGCGGGACCTTCGACGCGGCGGCGCGCGCTCGACGGTAAAACCTGGCGGCGGCGGTGGCAGATCGGCCAAGGTTACGGCTCCTCCCAAAAGCGGCGGGCGCTTCCCGCGTGCGGCAGGGTGTCAGGATCGGCGTTCTCATTCGCCGCAAGGTAGGCGCCCAGGATTTCGCCAATCGATCCCTCGGGGGCTTTGTCGCAAGCCACGTCCGCTGTGCCGAGCGCGACACCGCGCATCATGGTTGCGGCGTCAAATTCGCCCACGTCATCGAGCAGGTCGCCAAGCTGAGCCCCGAGCGTGACCACGAGACCAATCGCGGCCAGATCGCCTTGAGCGGCGGCGAGGCGTGCGAACGTCAGCCCTTCGACGGTTGAAACCAGCGGACTGCCGCCTTCCATCGTAGACGCGGAGAGCGCAGCCTTAGCGAGCTGCACGAGCGCGCGCGTATCGCCGCCCGCTTTGCGGAGATATTCGAGACCGGTCATTGCGCAGGAACCCACTGTCCACCGCGAACGACCATGCGGGACCCATCGGGGCCGACCGCCACAGGTTCACCCGGCTTGACCTTGGCAGGGGCATTGCCGCCCCGCTTGCCACTGCCTGCAGAAAGGCGGCGCTCGCGGCTCGCGGAGGTCTCGGCGCGCTGCTGGGCAATGCCGGTGCGGCGTTCGCGCTCGCGGATCAGGCTTTCCGTGTTGCGGTCCTGCCGTTCGTTGTCGGCCTCTATGTCCGCAATCCGCGCCTCTGCGGTGAAACGGCGGTCGATCGCTGCGAGGCGCTGCGAAATGTCGAGCGCCTGCAACTGCAATTGACGGATGCCCTCTGGGCCGGGGTGCGTGCCGGGAACCATGCTGCGAATGTCGATGCCAAGCGGGGCCGTCGCCTGTTCGACGCGGGCCAGAATCTGCTTGTAGGTCGCGTCATCGCCCGCGTTGCTCAGCGCCTCGGACGCCCAGCGAAACGCCTTCACCGAATCCTCCATTGCATCAAGGGTATGCTCGCGCTCCTCGCTCTGGATTTTCATCGCCTGCACCGGGTCAATCTGCATCATCCGGCGAAAGGCAGCATTGCGCGCGTTAGGATCGGGGCTGTTGGCGGCGCGTTCGATTTCGGGGGGCAGCGGGGTATCGGCCTGCGGAGACTGCCCCGTCATATCCGCCTGCATGTCATCGGGAAGCATGGCGTTCGGATCGACCGGGACCATCGCGCGGCCCGAGGTAACCGGCACATCGGGCATGTTGTTTGCCGTCGCCCCGTTGACGTTCGCGGTGGACAGTGCGGCGTCAACGCCACTCCGACCGATGCGGGCCCGCCAATCTGCGGGCGGGGGCGGCGCGTCGCTGATCGGCGGCGGCGGTTCGGTTGCCTGGCCAGCAATCGGGCGCTGGGGCATGAGCGCATTCATGCCGGCACCGGCCCCGTAATAATCGGCCAGCGCGTTGCGAAACTGGGTTTCGCGCGATCGGTCCTGCCGGGCCTGCTGGAACTGGACGAGATGCGCGGCGGCGTCCGGCGCGAGGCGCGCGAGAGCGTTCAGGCTGGCAGGGGCCGCGTTCGGATCGGCCATCAGTTCTTGCAGGGCGGCGCCCGTTGCTCCCCTCACCCTGTCCGCCCGGAAGCGGTCAAAGATGGCCTGCGACATTTCGGCGCCTCGCTGGGCGGCGTTCGGATCGAGAATGCCCCAATTGATGGTCATGTTGGCCGCTCCTTAGTAGATCGAACCGGCAGCAATGCCGTAGTCGTTGCGAGGGGGGGCGAAGCTGCTGGAAAAAAGGCCGTTGGCGATGCCCGATCCGATGTTGCCGAAGGCGTTTCCAACCGCGCCCCACATTTGGGCATTGGCGTTGCCCGAGGCCAGCGCGTTGGCACCGATCGCACCGGCAGCGTTGTTGTTGTTGTTCGTGATCGCGTTGACCAAGTTCGTGCCGACGCCCGCCTGAGCGTTCGCAGCCGAGAGCCCCTGATTGCTCACGCTGAAAAGGCTGTTCAGATAGTTGTTAAATTCGCCGCTCGCGATGTTCTGACCAAATTCCCCAAAGGCTTTCATGGCCGCGCCGGACCTTAGCGTTCCCTTGCCAGCAAACCCCGCATTGAGCGCCCGCGCGCCTTCGTTGACGCGGAAATTATAGCCCGTCGAATTGCGGTAGTTCGAAAAAGCGTCCTGATATTGCTGGTTCGGGTCGGCGTAGTTGGTCTGTGCCGGACGAATGTCGTTTGCCTGCGTCGAGACATGGCCGCCGGTCGGCGCGCCGAAATCTCCGAGCAGAGCGTTGCGCCCGTAGTCGGGCCCCTTGACCGGATTGAAGCCAACCCACCCGTCAGCGGGCCTATAACCGGTGGTCCCGCCGTAGATCGGCGTTCCGGCAACCGTCGAATTGGGCAGCGTGTTGTCATTTGCGGAGGACGGTAGCCCGATGCCGAGCAAGGCATTGATGGCCTGCCCTGCCGCGTTGCCACGCTGTTGCCAGGGGGCAAGGGCGGCTTGGTTCTTGGCGTATTGCTCGCGGGCGAGCGCGTTATTCTGCGCGGTCGCGTCAAGCTGCGCCTGAGCGGCGGTTTTGCTCGCCTTCTTTTGCGCCTTCGATGAGAGGATGGCGCCACCGATGGCTCCCGCCCCCGAAATAAGGCCACCGACTACTGATGCGGGCATAGGTCATTACTCCAGTCAACGTCATGGCGGGCCGCCGGACGCGCCCCGAGGCTATCAGTAAGGGCAGAAAGGGCGGCCATCAGTGGACCGTCACCATAAACGGCGCGGATACTGCGGCTCCGAGATCGCCCGCGATCATGGACGCCAGCGCCGTGAGGCCGACCGGATCTCGCGCG
Source organism: Sphingopyxis sp. GW247-27LB (assembly GCF_002277025.1). Lineage (GTDB taxonomy): Bacteria > Pseudomonadota > Alphaproteobacteria > Sphingomonadales > Sphingomonadaceae > Sphingopyxis. Next base: position 5,294 of record NZ_NIWD01000003.1, on the reverse strand, counting down.
AGATCGAGGAAGGGTTGCGGGACCGCGCACAGCCGATCGAGAACGGCCAGCACGTCGAGCCGGTAATGCTGGGCAATGTCATGCGCGAACCGGAGCAGGGCGAGATTATCCAAGCTGAAATGGCGGGGCTCGAACGCGACGGACGCGAGCCCCTGCGATGCATCAGTGCGCGGAATATTCTGCATGATCCGCCTCCCGGCTGAATAGGCGCCGACCAGCGAGCGCGGGGCATGGATCAAGGGGCGGGTGGCGTCGGACCCCTTGCCTATAATCGGAGATTTCGCTGATCGACGCCATGCCCTGCATGGTAGAAGAATCCGCCGGAAAGATCAATATATTGGCACTTAAAATGCCAATTGTTTTCGGCGGTTTTCCGGCGGATTCACATTCCCTTCGCGCGCGTTTCTTCTCTATAGAAAGGAAGGGTGAAAAAGGTTCGCGTGCGCAGCGCGGAAACGTCCAGAAAAACCCGCATGGCCCGAAATTGGCCCGCAGAGGGGGTGTTATTGAGGCTTAGCCTGCTCGCCAGCGCCCCAGCGGTAGAGCGCATAGCCGGGGACGGCGAGGATGATCGGCAGCATCGTCAGGCCAAACTTGCTATCTTGCAACAAGGTAACCACCGACCAGTTCGCCAAGCTGGGGTAGGACGCAAGCGGGCTCCAATCCAAAAAGAACCCAGCCCATATCCAGAGGCCGACGCAGGCCACCATCCATGCAATCCCGATGATCCTTGCCGCCTGCCGCATATTCGTTCCTCCCGCGCGGAGTTTCGCGCAGCAGCCCGAGCGCGTCAAGATTGCGCCTGGCACAGGACAGGGATGGCAGGGCTCAGTTGTCGACCAAATGGCGAGATTTGCGACCGAGTGAATCCTAAAATCTATCTATATCAGCGGTATAGCTAAGTCGACGAATAGAGGATCATTCTGGGACGGACACCCCGACGCGACCGGCGCGCCGGGTGAAGTCCGCGCCAGCATGGGCCAAAGCCTTTCGCATCGCCTCGACCGATTCAGGCGCGACGGATTTGCCCAGCTCGAACCGGGCGCAAGTCATTCTGCTCACCGACGATGCCGCCGCAAGATCATGTAGCGACCATTGGAGCGCAGCGCGCGCCATTCGGGATTGCGTCGGTGTCATTGTGTTACCGATAGTATCATTTCAGGGTTGACGCAACCGGATTAACCCTGTTACTTATCGTTTCACCTTGGGAGTGTCCCAAGGCGGGCCGAGGCAGGATTGCAGTCCTGACCCCGACCCTGATCGCAACCCTTGATCAAGAAGGGATACGACTATGGGAGCTGATAGCACCCGTGCGCCTGCTGGCGCCACCACCTTAACCACAAGCGATGATCGCCAAGGAAGGGGGTGCGAAATGACCGCCCCGAAGAACATGGCCGAAGCCATCCGCAATGTGCGCCTGATCGATGGAGCATGGGAAAACTGGCAGAACCAGCAGCCCGCCGACGACGCACCGCAAGATGAGGGGGATGCTTGGCAAATCGGCTGGGACACCTTCGGTTCAGCGCATGAAGCGGCGAGCGATATCGTGCGCGGTATGCCGTGCGACAATCTGTCCGACGCGGCGACCAAGGCGCGCTTCCTCGTCAACGAGATGGAGGAATGCTCCGAGCCGTGGCGCTGGGCCGCTCTCGATATGCTGGCGACCGACCTCGCACGGATGATCGACCGCCCGACGCAAGACGCCTTCGCGGTCAAGATGCGGGCTTATGAGCGCGCGGTGCAAGACTGCAACGAGGCGAAGGCCTCTGGCGCAGACGATGCCGTCATGGGCCCGCTGTATAGCGCCGCCTTCGACTGCGGTAAGGCTGTCATGCTCGAACCAGCCCCCGACATAGCGGCTCTGATCGAGAAGCGCCGCATATTCGACGCGCTGCAATACGACGAGGACGCGGACGCACCCACCGTCACGCATCGCCTGTTCGCTGACGCCATCGCGCTCGCGGGAGGTGCAGCATGAACCGCGCTCGCAACTTCCCGCCGTCGCCCACCTTTGCCGCGTTGGCGCGGACGGTGGGGACGCAGATCGCTGACCTCGAATGCTCGGAGGACCAGTCGGACGAGGCGACAAGTCGGCTCGGCGATGCCTTCGACGCGAGCGAGAAGGGGCTGACCCTGCGGCCGGTCGTGTGCATCGGCGATTTGCTGATGAAGGTCGAAATCCTCGCGACGATCGCCGAGCATAGCGAGGTGAGCATCGAGGAATGGCAGGCGCTCGCCCGCGATGTCGTCAGCCTCAACGGCCCCGGCATTGCGTTCAACCCCGAGGCATGGCTTCGGCGCTGGACGAACAGAGGGGGCGGGTATGTCCGCACCGACAGCGGCCTTTCGTTCATCACGCCAGAACCGCCGACGACCCAACAGCGGCTCTTGCTGGACGATTTGCAACGAGCGGAGGGGCAGCAGGCGGTTGCCGCTGTGATCGACGGCGTTCCGGCGCGGAAAGGTGCGGCAGCATGAGCGCGCGCATGGCTGTCTATGTTGGTCGGGGGGTGTCACTCCCCGCCGATATCGCCCTGTCGCTCATCCCGTCGCTGCCGCGCCCGCATCTGGAACGGCTGGTGCAGCAACTCATCGACCGGCTGGACGATGGCGACGGCGACCCGGACCTTGAGGATGAAACCGATCACAGCGCCAGCGAGGATGACGCGATGCCGTTGATCCAGACCGGTCCCGGTTGCTCGATCGCGGACCCCGATATCAGCACCGAAGAATTATGGGAGTTTGAACAATGAGCGAAGGCTACACCCTTCTGCGCCGCGTGTCCGCTTTCCTGAATGAAGCTGAAATGCCGCCGTCCCTGTTCGGTCGCGAGGCCGTGCGCGATCCGCAGTTTGTTTTCGATCTTCGCAGGGGGCGCAATCCGGGCCGAAAGGTCGTCACCCGAGCCGATGCCTATATGCAGGCTTGGCGGAACGAGCACCGCTAGCGGCCGACTGATACGAAAGGACCATTCTGGGGCGGTTGCGGATGACGCAGCCGCCCCTTTGCATTAAGCACTTCCGAGTGCGGGCAAGGGAAGCCCGCGGGATGATGGAGGGGGATTCATGTATAGAATTGATGATTTGGCGGTCCTTAATCCCAGCATCGCCGAGGCAGGAAAATTGCTTCTGCAGCCGGTCGGCGAAACGACGAAACCTGCGCTCACGATGAGGGTTGTCGACGGCACGCGGGAAGTCCCCGCCCTGTTGCATTTCGAACCCTCAAATTTTGGCGCCTACCAGATCAAAGCAGCGACAGGCGCCAAATGGATCTCCGTTGAGCACTGGGAGCTTCGCGTTGACCCGGAATCATCATATACCTCGTTCCAAGGCCACCTGATACCGGGCGACGCGTTTTTATGGGGCGGACAGACTGGATTCATTGCCAATTTTAACTTTTCGACTGGCTACGTTTCAACCGAAGGACAGTTGATGGAAGGAGGCTCCTGGGACGACTACACGGGCTTTCGCAGGTGGCAAATATTGGTGTGGCCTGATCCAGAGTCCGAGCCGATTGCACTGATCGACCGCAACCCCGGCTAAGAGTGAGTGAAGCCAGTGCCCACGCGTTGCTTTTTATGGCGTCCAAAAATTCGGAAATTCTCCGTGAGCCTTCCCGCGTAGATCTGGTCGCGCCCTCCGGTATTGCCCGGTAAAAAACGGCCAGTTTCGCTATCCTTCGCGGGAGGCGCTTCCGCCATGCTCGACCTCCGCCCACTGTATTATCAGTTGCCGACATATCGACTGCCATCAGCGCCCCCCCCCTTTTTAGGGCCTGACAAAATTCGATTCCTCTCCTTTTTACGGTGTCCGAAAACTGCGCTTAGTGGCGTCCAAAAATTCGCCAATTCCCTTCTCGAGCCTGCGCGGACAGGTCCAGAAAGGGGTATATGCAAAACTGTTCGTCACGCAGCTTCAGACAACGCGAAGGCGCCCCGCCGACCAAGCTCCAGATGAAGCGGCGCGCGGTAGCTGTCGGGCAGGCCTCGCCCATTGCGGAATTTGCTCATGGTTCCGGCTGGCATGTTGATCGCGAGCGCGAGGGAGGTCGCTGTCACCTCGCCAGCCTCGACCAGCCGATTGAGGGCCGCCCGCAGTTCGTCGGATGATCCGAGGCTGTTTCCAACATCAGGATCGACATCTTCGATGGGCTCATACTGGTTACTTATATGGGCTGCGGTAGCCTCAACGCGGAAACGTCCTCTAACACGGCGGGTTTCCGTCGGTTGCGTTGCGGTAGCCTCAACGCGAAATTTCCTTCGCGTTGCGGTAGGCTCAACGGGTTTCCACTCTCGCGTTGCGGTAGCCTCAGGACCAATTTTTTCCATGTTTCCACTTTTCGGCGGCGCGGGAGGCGTCCAGTCCCGCCATTCATTCGTTGCCTGCTGCCCCGGAGCATCGCCTGTGGAGATGAAGGTCAGGCGATATTCCCGAGCTTTGCATTTGACGTGGCTCGCGTTCGCCATGCACTCGACGAATCCCCGTTCCATCAATTCTCCCATGGCGCGCGAATTGGCGCCGTGGTTCTGGTTGCCCAGCGCAGCGCCAAGGTTATCGATCGACAGGCCGATGCGCCCATTATTGAAGCCGTTGAACCGCTCCGCGAGCACTAGGAACGCCGAGCGTGCTCGCATCGAGAGGCTTAGGAAGGCTGGACTTTGCAGGAGATCGAGCGGGATCGAGACAAAGCGACCCCTTGCATCGACCTTCTGATAGCCAGAGCGATGATGGCGCTTCTTGCCCATCAGGCACCGCCCCCCTGTGTCTCGTCGATCACCGGCAGGCCGAGATGCGTTGCGATGATGCGCGCCGCCGTCTGAGCGGATAGGTGGCCGACGTGAGTTTCAGAAGCGAGCGGGATGGCCGGGGCCGCGTCAGGCGGCTCGACCCGAACGCGGTAAATCCCCTTGCTGTGGGTCAGGTGGACAGCCGCCATCACGCGACCTCTCCAAACAGGTCGCCTTGGGGATCGGCGGCGCTCGGCACATAGCGTTTCGCCACCCACAGATTGACACGGACGCCAGCGTTGCCCGGAGTGAGGACGCCCCGCTTCACAATCTTCCCTTGCCGCTTCAACTCGCTCAGTCGAGCGCGACAGGTCGAGAGGTCGGGGAACGGAGCGCCTGGCGCTGCAAACACGTCATTGGCCTGTCAAACGGCGTTCAAAAGGGACCCCCTATCGGCGTCGAAGAGGGACCCCCTTTTCGGATATGATGCCGGTTAGTTGAGGGTCGCCTTGCGCTGCGTGCGGCGGAGGGCGGGCGTAGCCCGACCGGAGGCGCGCGCAGCGCAAGA
>NZ_NIWD01000008.1:547500-1009855 GCF_002277025.1 Sphingopyxis sp. GW247-27LB | reverse complement strand
GTGACCGGCCCCCACCGAGTGGTCCGCTGGGATTGTTAGTGCATTGACGCGTCCATCGCCAGTGTTGGCCGCAGGTGGAGCGAAGCGGAACCGGCGGGCGACACTGGCGATGGAACGGCCTCCGGCGCCGGTGGTCGATATCCCAGCGAGCTGTGCGGCCGGACGGTGTTGTAATGCCGCCGCCAAGCCTCGATCAGGATCCGGGCCTCCGCGAGCGAGTAGAAGATCTCGCCGTTGAGCAGCTCATCGCGCAGGGATCCGTTGAAGCTTTCACAATAGCCATTCTCCCATGGCGATCCGGGCGTGATATACAGCGTCTTCACGCCGATCTGGGCGAGCCATTGCTGCACCGCCGTCGCGATAAACTCCGGGCCGTTGTCCGACCGGATATGCGCCGGCGGCCCACGCGTGACGAACAGCTCGGCCAGTGCCGCGAGCACGTCGTCGCTCTTGAGCTTACGCGCCACCGGCAACGCCAGGCACTCCCGGCTCGCCTCGTCGATGATCGACAGGATCCGGTATTTGCGACCATCGTGCGTCCGGCCCTCGACGAAGTCGTAGGACCAGACATGGCCGGGATATTCTGGCCGCAGCCGGATGCACGATCCGTCGTTCAGCCACAGACGCCCGCGCTTCGGCTGCCTTTGTGGCACCTTCAGCCCTTCGCGGCGCCAGATACGCTCAACCCGCTTGCGGTTCACATGCCACCCCGCATCGCGTAGCAACGCCGTCACCCGGCGATAGCCATAACGACCATATTGCCGGGCCAGTGCGATGATATCCTCAGTGAGGGCCGCTTCGTCATCCGCCCCGCGTGGCGCCTTGCGCTGCGTCGATCGGTGCTGCCCGAGCACGCGGCACAGCCGCCGCTCGGACACCGGCATCATCATTCTGATGTGGTCGATACAGCGCCTGCGGCGTGCGGGGCTCAGAAGTTTCCCCGGGCAGCCTCCTGCAGGATCAGCTTGTCCAGCGTCAGGTCCGAGATCGCACGACGAAGCCGCGCATTCTCCTTCTCCAGATCCTTCATCCGACGCGCCTGATCGGTCTTCAGGCCGCCATATTCCTTGCGCCACCGATAATAGGTCTGCTCGCTGATCGCGATCCGACGACACGCCTCGGCGGTCGTAGCGCCCTGCGCAAGCACAACCTCCGCCTCACGTAGCTTGCCGATAATCTCTTCCGGGCGATGCTTCTTGCTCGGCATTCTATATCTCCTTCGTCGTCCAAAATATCATCAATTTTGGACCACTCAGAAGGGGGCAGATCANCGGTCGTAGCGCCCTGCGCAAGCACAACCTCCGCCTCACGTAGCTTGCCGATAATCTCTTCCGGGCGATGCTTCTTGCTCGGCATTCTATATCTCCTTCGTCGTCCAAAATATCATCAATTTTGGACCACTCAGAAGGGGGCAGATCACTTTCCACGGCGTCCCAACGCGCCTCCAGCACTCGTGCCACCTTGGGTGCCATCGTAAGGGGAAAGAGATGCCCGCCCTCCGGCAGCGTTTCGAGCACGGGGCTTGGTCCGACTGTGTTGCCGCTGATCGCATCTACAATCGCCGCCATAACCGGCGGCGGCGTCGACAGATCGTCTGCGGCAGCGATGCACAGCGCTCCAGGTGGGGACGGGACTTTTGAAAAGTCGCCGAATGCAGCAAGCGCTCGCCATGTCAGCGCGATGGCTTGCGCGGACAGGGAACTCAGCGATCGCGATGCATAATCGATATGCGGTCGCCACTGCGGCGGCGGCGTCTCGCCGAACCAGCGGGCGATGGTCGATCTCTTGAACGGCTCGACACCATTGAGGAGGACCTCATCGGCGCGATCAGCGTAGAGCTTTCCACCGCCCGAAGGCGTAGCGAGGAGCGCCAGCGAAGCGATATCATGGCCGTCGCTGCAGATCTTCTGACAGGCAAGCGCTGCGATCACGCCGCCGAAGGAGTGTCCCAACAGATGTACCGGGCCGTCCGCCGCCCCGAGGATACGTTCGACGGCGTAGTTGACATGATCCTCCAGGCATTCGCTCGCCTGACCACGGTTGCCTCCGTGACCCAGGAGATCGAACGCGACCAGCTGCCGGCCGTCCTGCAGACTCCCTCGAAGCGGGTCGAACGAATGGCGGTCGAGGCCAAGCGCGTGAAGCGCAATCACCGGGTTCTCTCGCCGCGCCCTGCTATTCATGCCGAGCCGCCGCCCAACACACCGTCGGCCAGCAGTTCCTCCGCGACTGATCGGGGCATATCCAGCCACCTCGACAAGACGGAGACATTGTCCTGGCCGAGGGCAGGTGGATATGTCGGGTTCGGACCTTTGCCACCGGCGAACTTGATGGGATTGCCGACCACCTCGATGCGCTTGCCCTTGGGGGCCTGCATCTCAACGATCATGCCGCGATTTGCGGCGCGCGCATCGTCAAGGGCCTCCGGGACACGCTTGATCAGTGCGGCAGGAACGTCGTTGCTCTGGAGGTTGTCGACATGCTCAACGGCATCCTTTTCAAGGAAGGCTGCCTCCAGAAACTGCCACAACTCCCCACGATTCCTCAGTCGGTCGGCCGCAGTCGCAAAACGCGGATCACCAACCAGCTCTGACAGATCGAGCGATCTGCAGAGTCCCTGCCACATCTTTTCGGTATTCGCCGTCACGACAAGTTCACGGCCATCCCGGGCCTTGAACGATCGATAAGTTGGGATCGAATCGTGCCTCGCGCCCTGGGGGCCCGGATCTGTTCCCGCGACGAGCGAATAGGTGCCTTGATACGAAAGCATCGCAAGCTGGCAATCGAGCATCGCGACATCGATGATGTCGGCGCGATCGGTAAGATTACGACGATGCAACGCTGCGCAAATGGCGATACACGCATAGAGTCCCGCCACCGTGTCACCAGCCGGGATACCAAGCCTGACGGCAGGCCGGTCAGCCTCCCCAGTGATGCTCATCACGCCCGACAGCGCCTGGACGATCATGTCGTAGGCGGGCTTGGTGCTATCCGGTCCGGTCTGACCGAAACCGCTGATCGACGCCCAAATCAACCGCGGATGGCTGGCCGCGATCTTCTCAATGTCCAGTCCGATCCTGCGCGCGACGCCGGGCCGGAAATTCTCCACGACAACATCTGCCTTCGCGATGAGCTCCAGCAGCAGTTGCCGCCCGCGATCCGTCTTCAGGTCGATCGAGATGCTTTGCTTGTTTCGGTTGATACCGAGAAAGTACAGACTTTGCCCGTCGAGAAAATGAGGGGGTATGTGCCGGCTTGAATCGCCGCCGGGCGATTCGATCTTGATCACCTCGGCCCCAAGATCCGCAAGAATCTGCGTACAAAAAGGTCCGGAAAGGAATGTGGTGAGGTCCAGAACACGGACACCATTCAGCGGCTGGCCAGGTGAACTCATCTGGCCGCTCCGAGGAACCGCGAGATCTCGTCGCTCTTTTCGATGATATCCTTCACGATGGCATCGATACTAGCATTGGGCATGCGCTCCTGTGGGGAGGTCATGCAAAGGCAGCCGAAAACGCCTTTTGCGTCGAAGATAGGAGCGGCAACGCCTCGCGCGCCGGGCAGTTTTTGCCCCTCGCTGATCGCGTATCCCTGCTCGCGCACTTCGCGCAGTTCCGCCATTCTTGCGCGCAAGGACGGCGGCTTTTCTCCCGACACGGATAAGGCACGCTCGCGAAGGAGGATTTGCTCGATTTCATCATCCGGCAGGAACGCGAGAATCGCCTTGCCAGATGCTCCCCAGTATAACGACAGCGGCCGGTGAAGATCGATCTGGTAGGTAAGCATTTGGCTGCCGTCCGCACGATAGACAAAATCCATTGCCCGATCCGCGGCGACATACCGTCCAAGCAGAACTGTCTCATTGTACTTTGCGGCCAATCTATCGACGACGGGCTGCGCAATCGTGACTTGGGACATGCTCTGGATTACGCGCGCTGAGATCCGGTAGAAGCGCGGCCCGATGCGATAAATGCCGCTGCCCGACGCAGCGACGAACCCTTCCTTGGCGAGCGCGTTGAGCAGCCGGTGCGCGGTCGATGGGGGCACCTTGAGCGCGGTGCTGACCTGCTTCACCGTTACCGGGCCTGACGCATCGGCTAAGTGCGCCAACAGGTAGAGTGCGCGGCTGATACTGCTCGTGCCCGGCCCTTCGTTGCTATACTCCGTCATATCCCGTCCAGTGCAGTCAAGATGTGGATGGCGCACGCGCCATGATCGAGGCGAGCTATGCCACCCCCGGTGACGTGCGTCATACCGATGCGCGCATTCGGCACCTGTCGTTTGCCCGCCTGACCCGTAAGCTGCCAATATAGTTCGACAACCTGTGCGACACCACTGCAGCCGACGGGATGTCCTTTTGACAGCAGTCCGCCGCTCGGATTGACGACGACGGCGCCGCCGAACGTGCTCTGGCCCGAGGCGAGAAAGGATGCGGATTCCCCCTCCTCGCAGAGTCCCAACGCTTCGTAGTACACAAGCTCCGCGATCGAGAATGCGTCGTGGAGTTCGACAACATCCACGTCCTGCGGTCCAATTCCTGCCTGTTCGAAGGCATCTCTCGCGGAGTCCCGGGTAATCTCGGGCCGCAACATGTTGCGGAAGCCGGATGTCGGCGTTCCGGAGTGGAGCACAGACCCGCGAATTTCCACCGTCGGCAACGCCAGCCGCTTGCGGATGTCGTCGTTTACCACAATAACCGCCGCCGCGCCGTCGCCCGTCGGACAGCATTGCAGCAGCGTAAGCGGGTCGGAAATCATCCGAGACGCGACGACCTCTTCGACACTGGTCGGTTTGCGTAGCTGCGCGAACGGATTCATCGCTCCGTGACGCCGCGCCTTTACACTGACCTGTGCCAGCAAATCGACCGACTCGCTCCGTTCGTAGAGGTATCGCCGCGCCCGCATCGCATACAAAGCGGGCATTACCATACCGTTGCGCACCTCGATATCTTCCGCGACAAGCGGCAAGGTGCCACCACCGAACTGCGTCAGCTTGTCGACCCCGATGACAAGCGCCGCACCATGCTCCCCGCTGCACACGCTCTTCCAGGCGAGGTGCAAGGCGCTGGCACCGCCTGAGCACGCGTTGTCGACGTTGAAGATCGGAACGCCGCCGATTCCAATCTCCTTGACGATGCGCTGGCCTGTCAGCATTCCGCCGAAGGCATGACCGCAATACACGGCGTCGATTTCGCACGGCTCGAGCCCAGCGTCTCGGATTGCCTTGGAGACCGGGGGCACGGCTAATCCGCTGTAGCTTGAATTGCGATGCTTCCCCATCGGGATCATCGCGCCGCTCACAATAAAGGCGCGGCTCACTGGCTTGTCCTCGCGACAGGTTCAACAAACCAATCGGAGCCTTCGCTGGCAAGGCGAACGACACAGTCACAGTGCAATGCGTGATCGGAACCTCGGACCTTTGCTAATACGCGGACATCTCCGGGAAAATCTACGTAGCCGATCGTGTACGGCACGGGCTGCGAAGAGGACACGTGAACAGTAGAGAAGCTGTAAAGCACGCCTTCAGGCCCGACTTCGACGCGCTGTGCGCCATCCGTGTGGGGAAAACTGCGCCGACCTTGCGCAGTTAGGCTGCAGAGCAGGAATGTCGCGCCATCAAGCACGACAAAGCTGGACAGACTGGTAGCATCCAAATCCGAAATCGGATGCTCCCCGAGGAGGACGCTTTCACCAAGTGGACACGGACTATCGTTCATATTTTAATTCCATTCAACGGAATAGCTTTCCGACAGAAGAAATCGATAGCAGCGCCGTCGCCCCAGTTCAACCCTGAAGATGGCCGTGAAATCAAAACTGGTGATCGAAAGGCATCGATGAGCGACAGCAATTCTGATTCGCGCTAGTGCCGGTCGGCTTTGTGCGACACGAACGCCGACTTCGGCTGATTGTCGCCCTATAATTCGTCGGGCCCGCGCTGCCGGCTCGCTGCCGGGCAAATCACGCGCGTCCGCCGCGCCTCGATAATTATGGAATTGCCCGTCCCGGTAAGCCGGCAAGCGCTTTTGGACGATCAAATGATCCTTTTCCGTACAGCAGACTGTCGACACGATGTCTCCAATATCCACGCCGTGCTCAGAAACACCGCCTACATCGGGGTTGCCCTATACAATAAGCGCGATTCCAAATCGGGTGAACGGTGTCCGGAGAGTGAGTGGGTTCCCATTCCGGTTCCGCCGATCATCACGACTGATGATTTCGAAGCGGTACAAAGCCGTCTCGTCGAGCGACGACCTACGATTCAAGCCGCGCGCGTAACGACCACGAACAATCTTCTCATCGGTCTCGCTCGCTGTGGCTGCGGTGGAGATGGCTGCGGCGGCGGCATGACGACAGTCACCGGCAAGAGTGGACGGTACCAATATTATGGCTGCTCCAACCGAGCACGAGCTGGCGCGAGCGTCTGCAAGGGCCGTCGCATCGCTCGGTCGAAGCTCGACAACATCGTCCTCGAGGCGATCGAGCAGCGCCTCCTCGTTCCCGAGCGACTTCGCGATCTCCTCTCGGGCTGGCTCGATCTCACCTTCGAGGCGGTCGAGGCGAGGCGCGAGAAGCTGCGGCAGCTCAAAACTCGCCAAACGCATCTCGAGGCCGGGATCGATCGTCTGCTCGATCTTGTCGCAGGGGGCCATTTCACGGCCTCCGACGCGCTTCGCCAAGAAGCATCTCGAACTGGCCGAACAGCTTTCGCATGTGAAAACCGATATCGTCATGCTCGAACGCCAGCTCGCAAACTCGGAACGCCGAATCACGCCCGAGCTTATCGAGCGCTCCGCCCAGTTGATGCGTGAAAAACTGCGCTCCAATAAACCCGCGCTGCGTCGGTATTACGTCAAGGCAATTGTCGGACGCGTTGAGGTCGGCGACCATCAGATTCGGATTTTCGGGTCGACCAAGGCACTGGAACATGCGGTTGGTCGGACTTCCGACCATACCGCAACACCAGTGCCCAACATCGAACGGGAATGGCGCGCCCAAGATGCCGAAGATGAGACCTGGGTGATCGTTGTTTGAGGAGTGGATATCCAACAATAGCGAAAGTTTTTACCCGCGAAGTCAGTCATCCAGCTTGACCTGAAGCAATCCTAATACCGCCCTTAGACCCCATGAGTTTCCAGTTTGCGTAGCGGGAGATGGCAGCTGGCGCCCCCCCCCCCCCCCGCCGTGCCGATAACGAGGACGTCAGCTATGGGAGCGGTAGCGGCAGCAGCTGTCAAAAGGTTGAGCGGCAACGCTGATCGAAGCGCCGTGCCAATTCGGCGAGACTGACCTTCCCCAGCCGCGCGACCAACATCGCCTCTGCCTCGTTGAGTGCGCTTTCCAAGGCTTCGTTGACAACCCGTTCCACCGCGCAGTTGGCGTTCGGATGTTCGCTGCCGATCATGAAGAGGCGCGGCCCGCCGACGGCACGGTGGACGTCAAGTAGCGACACGGCTTCAAGGTCGGCCTCTATCACCCAGCCGCCGCCGTGCCCCTTTTCCGACCGGACGTAGCCTGAATCCCGCAAGCCGGCCATCGTCCTGCGCACGACGACGGCATTGGTGCCAAGCATGCGCGCGATCTCATCCGAGGTCATCGGGCCTTCATGGCGCGCCATGTGGAGCAGCACATGGAGCATTCGCGAGAGGCGGCTGTCATTGCGCATGATGCGGTCTTTCGCTGTCAGGTCAGGATTGGCAAGTGCTCAAAGTCACGATACTTATTATGTTACATGATTCGTGGAGCGTCGAAAATGGCCGAATTCCAAAACCCCGATCACTGGGATACCGCCGCCCAGCATTACGAGAAGACTGCTCATCCCTTTACCGCGCGCTATGCTGAGGCCGCGCTCGCCCGCGTGGCGCTGACTTCCGGTAGTCGCGTCCTTGACGTCGCGGCGGGTACCGGCGCGCTGACCCTGCTGGCGGCGCGGACGGGCGCCCAGGTTCTGGCGACTGATTTTTCACCCGGCATGATCGCGCGCATCGCGGCGAGCAATCTGCCCAATGTCGAAGCGCGCGTGATGGATGGGCAAGCGCTTGCGCTGGAGGATGCCAGCTTCGATGCGGTGTTCTCGATATTCGGAGTCATCATGTTCCCGGGCTGGCGCAAGGGCCTGGCCGAGATGGCAAGGGTGACGCGCACGGGCGGGCACGGGGTGATCGCGACCTGGCGTGAGCACGGTGCAGCAACCTTCCTGCTGCTTGGACAGATCCGTCGCAAGCTGTTCCCCGATCGGGAGGGCATGATGATGCCTGAAGCTGTGAAAGCGCTGAGCGAGCCGGCGGATTTCGCGCGCGAACTAATTGCCGCCGGCTATCGCGATCCTCGGATCGAGCCTGTCACCCATGAATATATGCTGGATCTTTCGGCGCTCGCCGAACCAGATTCGCTCTTCGGCATGTCTCCCGACTGGACGAGCCTTGATGCGACGGAAAAGGATGCCGTGATCACCGAAGCGCGGCAAATGGCAGGCGAAAGGGAATTCCTGCCCATCCCGTCTACCGCGCTGATTGCGGTCGCGCAGCGATAGCGGGATCAGCCTGTACGGACCCGGGCCTCATACCAGCGAAAGTTCTCTCTTTTGTTCAAGAAGGGTCCAGCCACGAACCGCGCATTTCCGCGCCTTGGAAAGTTATGGTGCACCCAAGATGATGAAGATGAGAACTGGCTGATCGTCATATGACAGGCCGCAAAATGCGGGAGATAACCGCAGCACCCCGCCCCATCTCGGGCGCTCATCAATCCTTTTGCCGATCCTAAAGCTGCCGCCTGCCCGGCTCAGATAAATCGGACTTCGTAAAAGCCGCATCACGGCCCCAGTTAGAGATCGTCAAACATCGCTAGGTCATGCGCGTGTCGAACCCGTGTCAGAACATCATCGAAGTTCTCAAACGGATCGCCGGACGGGATGAGATGAGCGATGGTGGCAAAGGTTTTGCGGGCACTCGGCCGGGACTCGGATTTGAGGTGCACGGCATTGGCAAGTTGCTCTGGGCTTGCGCACCCTTTTCGGACAACGCCGCTCAGCGTCTGCACAATGATCGGTATGGCCGGCTCTTCACCCGCCGCCACCGCCTTTGCCGCGAGAATACGCGCGGGGAGGCCGGCCACAAAGGCGAGGTCGGGAACAAGGCGCACGGCGAAATGTCGAGCGGTCTCGCAGGTCTTGATGAGGTGCTCCTTGGTGCCGATCGCCCGTTCAAGATCGCATAGCGGCTTGCCCGCCATCCACGCCGTCAGGAGCGGCCTGATCTGCGGCAGCGCCACCTTTGCCTTTGCGGCATTGCCATCGATCTCGCGGTAATCCTTGCCGAACAGCCCCTCGATGTCGTTCGGCCGGATCAGGTGCATCAACCATGCTGGATGGGCCTCGATCCAGTCGAACAGGACATTCATGCAATCGGTGCTGGTTCCGGTGAATGCGCCGGCGTCAACCAGCTTTGTGAGACTGACGAGGATTTCATAGGGTAGGCCAGCGGAAGCGGCGACGCGTTCAAGCCAGGTCAGCTCTTGCTTCGGAGCAAGTTCCTCGCGACGCTGGAGCGCTGCCTCAATGCGGCTGTCGATCCAGGCTTCCTTACCTTCCTTGCGCTTTCGGTATGCCGCGAGGGAGCGCTTGATCATCTCTGTGGCCGGTTCGTCCGGTGCGTCACCGTCGCCAACCGGCAGCCGGGCTAAGAAATAGTCCTCGTTTCCCTCGTGCGCGTGCATGTGGATGCGATCGAGCAGGCCGGTAATGGGATCATCGATCCTGAGACACTGGTCGGATTGCGCGAAAATGCTCTGCAGCGACATCCAATGCCGGTTGATCGTGTTTTCGTCATCATCAATGTTGATGATCTTGCTAGGAACTACGAGTACGAACCCCTGTCCGCCTTCGCCGGCCCGGCCAGCGCGGCCGGCAGCATTGAGGAGTTCGTGCGCATCGAGTTGCTTGAACTTGTCGTCCGTCACGTCCCAGCGGCTGTCGCCGGCAATGAGCACGACGTCGCTCGGGAGGTTCATGCCTTGCGCAAGTGTGGACGTTGCAAACAACGCGTCAACTCCGTCCCGCCGCTTGAACAGAGATTCATGGAGCATGCGTTCCGCCTTGAGAAGTTGCCCGTGATGGCTCGTGGCGCCGCCATCGACTTGGCCGTTGGCGTCCAGCTTGAGATAGCAGTGCTGGGGACCGCCAAGCTCTTCCTCCACAATCTTGCGCCAAGCCTGCTCTTCCTCAATCAGGGATACCCGGCGCTTGGGCAGCAGGCTACGGAAGGTGCGGACGGTGGATTCGGCAGCAGTCGTGCTTTGGACGAAGGTCAGCGTCTTCAGCCCGTCCTCCGCGGCCGCAGCGGCTATTGTGCCAGCGACGACGTTGCCATTTGGCGTCAGATACCATTCACCGGATTTCTTGGCCGCATTGGAGGCGAACGGGATCGCTTCATCGAGCAGCGCCATCAGGGCATAATCGTTGCGATTACGGGTGGCCCAAGTCTGCCGGAGGCAGAAGAAAGCGAAGGGCGGTGCATCCAATTGGCTCGCGAGGTGCTTGGGAACACCCTTGGTGGTGGCAGTGAGCTGCTCGGTCGCGAGGAATTCGTTAAGCTCGGTGATGCGCGCCGCGTCATACGCGACGCATCCTCGCGCTTGCCGCGTCGGCTTCCAGGCGAGGTCGAGCGGAAGACATGGGCGACCGGTGAGTTCCGCGACCCAGCCGGCCATTTCTTCTGCGTTCTGCATCATCGCCGACACGAGCAGCAGATCGGCGTCCGGTGCGTAATTTGTCAGATTCAGGATGCAGAGCATCGCGTCGATCGCCCGCCTGCTGCGGTCGGATTCACGCGGGTGTAGGAGATGGCACTCGTCGAACACCACTAGAGCTACATCGGCAAAGGCTTCGGGCTGTATTGACTGGAGCACGAGGCAGCGCTCGGGCGTCGTGACAATGATTTCCGGCAGCACCAAGACGTCGGAGAAGGTGATCTCGTCGTCAAGGTCGCCAAAGACGTTATAGTCCTTAAATGCGTTTCCGAGAGAAAAGGCGGTCTGGTCAACCAGCGCCAGCGTCGGTGCGAGTACAACGACCTTACCGCCGCCCAGCAATGCCGCCGCAATCTTGAGTTCCGCTAGAGTGGATTTGCCGCCACCGGTCGGGAAGCTGACGGCAGCGGAAATACCCTTGGCTAGATATCCACGCTCCAGCGCCTCGCGGTGATTTCGCCAGAGGTAAGGTCGCTTGCGGGCGGCGCGCCGAATGATCTGCCACCATGACCCGGGATCGACACCACCGGGCGCGGAAACCCGGCAAAGGCTAGCTTCGACGAGGTTGCCGGACACCGCCAGCAGTAGCTTGGAGATATGCAGGGGGCCGGGGAAGACGCTAACGGCACGCGGACCGTCCGCCTCGAACACATCGTCGATCGGGGCAACGCACAGGTCGCGCACCTGCGCGAAGATGCGCTGAGATTCTGGGATCGTGACCTCCTCGGCATCGGAACGAGGAGCGATGAGCAGTTCCCTTGCCAGCTGGATCACGCCTGCATGCAGCCGGCGGAGCAGTGCCTCGACCGCGATCCCGCCGCCGCTCAAGTCGACAGGCGGATCGTAAACGTCGAAATCGTCCTCGGCCACCTCGCTGGCGATCACCGCACGTAAGCGGCCGGTTGCGAGGTCGCCAATCGCAGTCACAAGGCGCGATTCTGCACTAAGATCGCCTTCGGGCCGCCTGAGCCGCTTCGCCATCTCGGCGGCGTCACTTTGCGAATCGGCGATGAGAAACAGCAGCGTCGCGCAGATTTCGTGGTCGGCATGGATCGCATTGATGCTGGAAAAGTGGGTCACCCCGTCAGCGGCAACGATCTGGGCCATCAGGCAAAGCTGGTGCGCCGTCCCGGCGACAAACGCAGCCGATGCGCGGTCGGCGCGTTCCGGTGCTGTCGCAACTAGAAGCTCCTGCGCCGCCGCCAGCCTGCGCATCTCCGAGAGCAATTCGGTCACCGCCTCGCCGCGTTGCTCTTGACTGGCAACGCCGCGCAGCCGGACGCGCGCAGCTACGATCTCGGCAAAGGCGTTGGTGAAACGCTGCGGCAGCGCGTCGAAATCGAGATCGCCGAGCGGGGGAGCGCGGCTGATGAGGTTGATCGTGACTGGATCAAACATTGTCGCGCCATTCCTCGATCTGCTGGATCGCTTTTGCCGAGAACGTCTTCATCCAATCGCGCAGCTCCGGGATTACCATGGTTTCAGCCTGGCGGCGGGCGCATTGCCCCGGCGCGACCTCATCGAAACCCTTGAAGAGTTCGGCGCGGGCATCGTCATCGTTGTGGCTCGTGTCGGCGGTCACCGCGACGCGGAAATGGCGTGCCTCCTCCCAAGCGATCCGCTCGATGGCGCCATCGACGTCAAGTTCGGGAAAACGCTGCTGATGCGCCTCTAGCAAGCCGCCAGTCTCAGGGATCAACTCATTCATCCGCCCGCCACCTTCGAGATCACGGATGCCTTTCCACACGTCGCCGGTGATCTTGCTGCGGGGATTCTCGGTCGCCTTGTCTTCGAATACCACAACGGCAGTGATGTTCTGTCCAGCATCGTCGAGCTTAAGTTGGAAGCCGTCGAACCCTTTATGGGCATGGATCATGTGCGGCGCGCGAATGACCGCACCAGTCTCGCCACGATGCGCGGCTATCCATGAGATAGCCTGGAAAATCCAACCGTCGCGGTGGTAGGGCGGTTTGCCAGTAGGCACGGTGAGCAGTTTGATCGCGCCCCTTGCCGCGTCGGCGCGGGTCGCGGGAGGTGTCTTGTCGATTCCGGCCAGAATGGCGGCGACGTGACGCGCCTGACCGAGCGCCAGCCGGGCGACCCTGCTGGCGAGATCATCTTCGTCGGCAATGATCCATCGAGAGCCATGACACAGGGAGCCATGAGAAACAGGGGTCAGCGTCAGCGGCATTGCACCGCCGCCCGTCGAAAATACTCGATCATTTCCTCCCCCTGTTGGTGCTTCAGCCAACATCCCGCGTCGCGTATATTAGTTGGGGTGCTTGTCATACCGAAGGCCCGCTGCAGACACGAAGGCGTGGTTTCGCAAGCGGGCATCGCCAAGCAAGTCGGCCCATTCGATAATCTCGATAATGCCCCGGAACTTGCCGCTCAATTCCTGAATACGGCCTCGCCCGTTCGATGTCGTGCGCCAGCCGTTCGTGTGGATTTCGAGTTTTCCGACGATGTCGGCGACAACGTAGCAGTAGAAAATGCAATCGTCCGCGACACGGACGCGGCCACCTCGAAAATCCAGAATCTCGCCCTTCTGGAGCTTGGTGATATATTCGCTGATCTGGCTCATCGGCGAATATCGTTCGTCATAATCCTTCCGGCCTGGATGCTTGAACTCAACAAGCATCACACGCTTTAACGGGTCCTCACCCTCCGCTCCAAGCCCGTATAGTCGGTCATAAATGAGCAGATCGGGACGCTTTGTGCTGGCTTCACTGTCAACGATCTGCGTGAAGGGCACGTCCGACGCGAAATACTTGGTGAAGGTCAAACGCTCGTCGATGATCCAAAGGTCGTGGTCCGACCGCTCCACCTTCGACGGATCATCTCCTCTCAGCCTCATGGGGCATATGAACTGGTGAAGCGTTTCTTCCAGATGGAAGTCCTGAGAGCCGTCTTCACGTTCACGGATGCGGCGGGTTAAAACCTCCATCACGTCAAGGACGGTCTTTCGCCGCAGCACATATTCCGTGAGTTGCCGTTGTTCTTCGGCTCGAATTTCATCTGCTGCCTTACGAATCGCCTCGGCAAAATTCTCGGATACGTCGTCATTTCCCCCAAGCTGCGAAACAATCCTCTGAATCGTATCATTCCGCTCCTTGTCACGGCGAATCCGGATGGGAATTAGGGCTTGGGCGAATTGCTCCGGCTTCACGGCGTTTTTTGGTGTCTTCGCCAAAAGGTCTTGCGCTTCCTCAAAGGCGAACGACGGATATTCCTGCATGAACTCCTGCATCGTGCCGAGGCGCTGATTGTCGAACTGTGTGATCTCCTCATGGATGGCGTTCGTCCGAACGTGGTCGGAACACTCCCGCACGATCTCCTCAATGATGCTTTCGTCGAAGTTGAATTGCGTACGTTCCTGATTGACGCGCTCATCGAGAAAATCACCGGTGACGCAACCGTGATAGACGTTGGTGCCATCGGAACCAAAGCGGCCGATGCCGATCAACCCGTCGATTTTTCGGGTCGTAACCGTGCGCCCGTTTGCGACCAGGTGCATCTGGTGTAGGCCGTCGAAATTCGCGCTTGCTGCTTTGTCGCAGACAAAACTCGCGAGTGATAAGGTACCGAATTCTTGGCTCTCGACCGCGGCAATGCCGCGATCCTCGACCCGGAGATTCTGGATTTCCTCGGGGAACATGGTTGCGTTGGAGTCAATATCGACAATGACGGCTGGGGAGCGTCCCATGATGAAGTCCGCGAAAAAGTGCGACCCGAAATGTTTGACGATCGTGGCGGTCTGACTTGGGAATTTACTGCGATAAGCCGTCCCGCGAAGCCGCTTGAACGTAATTGCAGTACCGGTGCTGGCCGCACCGGTGACGGGTTCGATCTGCTCGTCAGTGATCTGGTCCTGCGCTTCCAGGCGGAAAGTGAAAGACCGGCGGAACAAGGTCCCTTGATCACGGTAGATGCTCACAACCTTGACGCTATCGAAAGCGTCAAGCCACAGAAGCCGCCCGACTCCCTTACCGCCCCGCGAGATTTTGTAATCTGTGTCAGTGGTGCAGAACGCCTCAAAACGGGCAGGCTCAAGCCCAACGCCGTTATCGTCTACGGTAATTTCAATGTCATCCGGGGAGCGAGGATGCGCGATGGTGACGGTGATCTTGCCCTTTTCCTGAAACTGGTCGCCGAAAGCATCCTCAACGGCATGAAGTGAGTTGCTGACCGCCTCGAACACGGGTTGAAGCGCCTCCGCCGCCAATGACGGCTTCGGCAACCGCTTCACACGATTGACAATATCCCCCCGCATCGAAGTCATGGACGTTCCCCCAACTTTTCGTTTTGGTGCACTAGTCGCGCCGTAGCAGGGTCATAGACATGATCTGTGATCGTGCCGTCCCTGATCTTCTCGACGGCATCATCAATCACGAAGCGCGGCACCAGGAACCATTCGCGCGGGATGACCGGATTTCCAAAACGGTCCTTGATCTCGATGTCGAGGCGGGCCGGGTCGAAGATACGATGGATCAGGTTTTCCAGCTTGGTGCGATTGATGTTGTAGAGGGTGTAGGTGCCGACAATCTCCACGTCCGCCAGCAGAAAGGTCGCGTCCAGCTTGGCGTTCGCGATGCGCCGCGCCACGTCGCCGCCGGTGACGCCGATCTTGTGCAGCACCTCGCGGTTGGCCGCGACAGTCGGGTGCTCCGACTTGCTGCGCAGCACGTAGATGGTGCCGCTGGCCAGGTCGCCATCGTCGCTCTCCCCTGCGAACAGGGGTCCGGCGTTTGGCTCGGAGACGCGGCGGCTGGCGTCGTCCTTGTATAGCGCGCGTTGCAGGGAGCGGAGCAGCAGGTTGCTCTCGGTGCCGTTGGAATAGATCACGCGAAGACGGGCGTCCATTTCGCCGTTGGGCGCTTTGAAAGGTTTACCGACCTCGGCGACGTAGGCGATCTGCCCGCCAAGGATGAAAAATTCCCCGGCCCGGATGTCGGTTTTCAGGAAACCTGCATCCTTGCGGATGGGCTGGGTTATACGTGCACCGATGTCGATGTCGGCTTGCGCTGCATCGAATAGCGGTTTGAAGCGGTCGAAGTCCTCACATCGCTCACGATTGGCGATTTCCTCCGCCGCGCGCTTTTCGGCGGCGGAACGGACATGGTGCAAGGCGGTGATGTCATCCGCTTCCGCATCCACGCCAAGCTGAGCTAGCAACTCGTCGTCGCTAATATCGTCGGGGATTTCGGCGATGACTGGCGCGGCACCGTTCAGCAATCCCTGATGGTCGAGCGGTCCCAGCAGGGCGCGACTGTCTGGCTGGGCACGTAGCCGGTCGAGCCGCACCGCATACAACCGCTCGAAGATGTCGAGCCCTTCGCCGTGGCGAGGGGTGTTGCCATGCTGTTCGACAAATCGCTGGATTTCCTCAAATCCAGCGATGATGCGTTCCTCGCGCGGGGTGCGGGCGGCCTCCTTCTTCGCCTCGACCTCAACGCCAAGCTCAGCCAGCAAGGCATCGTCGTCATCGGTGAACCCGTTAGCCACGCGCAGCCTCCGCCTTCATGCGGGCCAAGAACGCGACACCTTCGGCCATGCGCTTTTCCCATGCGTCGGCCGACGTGATGGACGGTAGGCGTCCGCGCTCCTGCTTGAACTTCAAGGCGCGCTTGGCCAGCTCGCGCGCTTCCTCCGGCGTCAGGCTGGTGCGCTTGGCGGCGATGGCAGCGGCAACGGTTTTCAGGCTGTCCTCGCTCATGGTTTTGGCAAGAATGGCATAGGCTTCACCGAACGGATTGATGCGGTCGATCAGGTCGATGTCGAGTTCACGCACATCCATCGCAAACTTGCGCACGCCGTCGATCAGCGCGGTATTGGCGCTCGGCTCCCCGCCATCGTCGCCCAGGGCGACTTTCTTGGCCTGCTGGGTCAAATTAATGGCTGCGATGGCGTGTTGGCGCACGGCCTCCTGATCCTCCTCATCCAACTCAGGATATTTGTCCTTGATGATCTTGCCGAGACGCACCTGTGTCAGCTCTTCGGGCACCAGTTCCTCGTCGAACAGCCCGCGCTCGATGCTGGGCTTGTCCTGAACGAAGGTTGCGATCACCTCGTTCAAATCCTCCCTGCAGATGCGCGCCGCCTCGGGGGACTTGGGTTCGGCCAAGCCCTTGATCTCGATCTGGAATACCCCGCGCTCCTCGTGGAATCCGACATTGCACTTGTCGGGATCGTAGCCGCCTTCGCCGTAGTCGAAGCCCGGAGTGGCGGTGCTGGTCGCGGGGKTCTTGGGCTTGAACTCGAAGCGCGGGGCCAGCACCTGTTCCATCAACAGG
This sequence comes from Sphingopyxis sp. GW247-27LB, assembly GCF_002277025.1. Taxonomy (GTDB): domain Bacteria; phylum Pseudomonadota; class Alphaproteobacteria; order Sphingomonadales; family Sphingomonadaceae; genus Sphingopyxis. The sequence continues at coordinate 992,820 of NZ_NIWD01000008.1, read as the reverse complement.
CTGGCGGCGATGGCTTTGAGGGTATCGTTGACGGCTTCGGTAACGGCGGATTCCGCCGCGTCCGGCTCGGCGATCAGGTTGGTGAAGCGCGCGCGGGTCTTGCCCGGCGCGTCGCGGGTGGCACGCCCGATGATCTGCACGATTTCGGTCAGGCTGGCGCGGTAGCCGACCGTCAGCGCGTGTTCGCACCAAATCCAGTCAAAGCCCTCCTTGGCCATGCCAAGGGCGATGATGATGTCCACATGATCGCGGTTGTTCTTCTGCGCCGGGTCTTTGAGCGCGGCGGCAACGCGGTCGCGCTTGGCCGAATCGTCGTCAACCAGGTCGGCGATGCGCAAGGTGCCCCCATCGGCGGTCTTGACCAACTGAAAGCCGGTCGCCGGGTCGGTGCCTTGCCAGTCGCCCAGTTCCTCGATGATATGTTCCACCTCCCTGATCTTGTCCTTCGTGCTCTCGCGCGAATTGACGTTGGGGATATGGATGATGGTTTTCTCGGTGGGATCGAGGACGGCAAGGATGTCGTCGGCATAGGCGCCGGAATAGAAGAAATAGCCGATGTCGAGCTGTTTCAGATACTCGTAGCCGTTGAGCTGCTCGTAGTAGGTATAGGTGACGCTATCGAATTTGGACTCGTCCTGCGGGGCAAGGACCGCTTCGGCGTCGCCCCGAAAATACGAGCCGGTCATGGCGACGATATGCACTTTGTCGCGCGCGATGAACTGGCCCAGGTGCAGGCCCAGCTTGTTGTCGGGATTTGCGGAAACGTGATGGAATTCGTCGACGGCGATCAGACGGTTATCGAACGCCTCGATACCAAACCTGTCCACGGCGAAGCGGAACGTGGCGTGGGTGCAGACGAGCACCGTGTCGTCGCTTTCCAGAAACGCTCCGACGGAATTTACCTTGCCACCATTGTCGCCGCCGGGCGCGTTGCACAGGTTCCATTTCGGCTGCACCTGCCAGTCGGCCCAGAAGCCGAACTTCGACAGGCGTTCATCCGCGAATGATGACCCGATGGTCTTTTCCGGCACAACGATGATAGCCTGTTTGACGCCCTGGTTGGCCAGCTTGTCGAGCGCGATGAACATGAGGGCGCGGCTCTTGCCAGACGCGGGCGGCGATTTGATCAGCAGATATTGCTCGCCGCGCTTCTCATAGGCGCGCTCCTGCATTGGTCTCATGCCAAGGGCATTCGCCTTGGTGGAGTTGCCGTTGCGGGCATAGGAAACCGAGACGGTGGGAACGGTTTTCTTATCGTGAATCATCATCGCTCCCCCGCAACGCTGGCGAGCGCCGCCTTCAGTACCTGAAAACAAACCTTGGCGGTGTGCTGGTCCGGCGTAAAGCCGGAGGCCATCTGTTCGTAAGGATGGATGTAGTTGCGGAAGTCACGGAGCCCGTGGCTGAATTTTTTCACGTCCGGCTTGAGCAAGTTGATTTCGCTGGCGGCGTCAATGAATTGGGCAAGGTTCCACTCATGGAACCGCCGCACGGTTCCATCCGCTGTCTTCGGGCTGGCCGCCGCCTGATTGAAACGAGCCGGTTGTTTTTGCGCGGCTCCGAGCAAGACCGCTTCGAGCACGCTACCGCAGAGAAGGATGGTCGATAAATACGCGCCGGCCCCCATCGCCGTCCGGGCTTCGGTCAGACGGCTCTCGATAATCGGGACCGCTTGGGCTTCGACGGGTAGCTTCTGGATATTGGGTATCGTGAACTCGCTGTGCAGGAAGTCATCGACGGTCTGCGCGGTGGACTTCGGCGACGGCGCGGGCTTGCCTTCAAGCCGGGCGACGATGCCGCGCGCTTTTCCGAGAACAGCGGTATCGGATTGCTGACCATTGAGCGTGCAAACCGCCTCGTAGGCGTCAAGCAATTCGGACAGCACCTTGCCCACAACGGCGTCCGGCTCCTGCTCCCAAAAGGAACGGAGTTTCTTCGCCTTGGAACTTCCGTAAGTCTGGTATTTCGCGCCGTGAATCTGAATGCGGTGGTGATTGAAAAACTCCGCAAAGGTCTGGTCGGAGTAGTCCAAAACATAGCCGCTCGCCATGCCCAGCAGATTTTCGAAGTAGCGTTTCTCGATGTCGGTGAGGCTGCTCATGCTGCCCCCGCCTTCCGTTTTCGCGTCGTTCCCGCACCTGCTGTCATCTTGGTGTATAGCTCGAACAGCTTTTCCAGCCGCTCGGTGTCATTCCTGAATCGCCGCCCGATATAGATGCGCTCCAACACTTCGTCGTTTCGCTCGTGTGCTTCGCGCAGGTCGTCGGGCATCGCATCGGGATCGTAGAGGTCGGCGATGGTGGCCGGGAAATGAGCTTCGCGCGCGAGCAAAATATCTTCCGCACAGCGGGTCAGGTCATCCCTGTTCTTGTCGGTCAGTGTCGGCACCGGAAAGGTGTTCCAGCCGAGAGTGTTGGAATAGGAAAAGTCTGTGCGCATCCGCACGCAAACGGTTGCGATCCAAACCCAATGCAAACGGGAGGCGATCAGTGCCATGTTCCATAGCGGCGCATCGTAGAGGGCGTAGCACTTGTTTGAGATGATGGCGCCAGGAGGCAGTAAGCCGCACGGCAGGTAGTCACGATTCTCGGAACTAATAGCCGCTACTGCAATTATGACTTCGTCGCCTGTCTGACGCACTTCACCAAATCGGTAGGGCGTTAGGGCAAGTGCATTGGTTGTTGCGCGGGCTGAGGCATTTCGTTGCAAACGAACATTCTCAAACCGTTTCTTCAGCCAAGCATTTCTTTCGGCAGCCTGAAAATCGCTGTCAGTCACCCAAATACACCTTCGTTCAATTCCTCGAACGAATTCCTGTGAGCCAAAAAAGGGGCGAATGTATTTCCGATCGACAGCATGGTCTCTGATGGCGGTTTCGGCTTCATCGACGTCAAGAAGCAAATACCCCCCGTCGTTCGGCATACTGCCGAAACTCATTTCGGTTAACCCGTTGCGAGGTCGCGAGAGAGGGGCGACGATGACATTTGATCCCGGCACCAAATAGGCGTTTATGTTCTCAACCTCTTTGACGGTCGTGCCATTGCCGCCCGCATCGGAGAACAGAAGCCGCGTTCGACCTACGTGATTGGAAATACCCACGATGGCGACGGTGACACCGGCATTGTGGCTGGCGAGATTGGCCCATTTGAACGAAGTATGCGCGAAACCAATCTCGTGACCGGTCTCAAAAATAAGAGACCAGAGGGTTTCCACCTGTCGGCCTTGGCATATGGAGTTAGTGGACACGAATGCGGACACCGTGGTCGTCACGGTGCCGTAAACAGCGGCTTTCATGAACCAGCCCGCCACGTAATCGAGTGACTTCCAGTTAGCCGTTCGCCCGTCAAAGATAGCCTTGAGGTCGGACTTTTGGTCGTCGGTCTGCCATTGGCTGCCGCGATAAGGCGGGTTGCCGCAGATGTATGTTTCGCCCCCTTCGTTCTCGAAGTCGATCTGTGCCTGATCGAGCGGGGTCTGGAAAAGATCATCGCCTACCAGCTTCACGCCCGTCCCGGTCGGCGGGCAAATGGAAAGCCAGTCCAGCCGCAGCGCATTTCCGCAGGTGATCCAGTTCTGCGCGTTGAGCGGCAGAAGCTCGGCCAGGGCCAGCCGCTGACCGCGATACATTACATCGGACTGAAACTCAGCGATGATAAGGGCTAGACGTGCAATCTCGGCAGGAAAATCGCGCAGCTCGATGCCGCGAAAATTGGTGAGCGGAATTTCGGATGCGCGGCCTTCCTCGCCCCGCCGCCGGTTAATCTCGGCCTCGATGGCCCGCATTTCCTTGTATGCGATGACCAGGAAATTGCCGCTGCCGCACGCGGGGTCGAAAACGCGGATTTTCGCCATGCGGTTGCGCAGGTTCAACAGCTTGCGGGCGTTGTCGTCGGCCTCCTCCAGATGTGCGCGCAGGTCGTCAAGAAAGAGCGGGTTGAGCACCTTCAGAATGTTGGGAACACTGGTGTAGTGCATCCCCAGCGCGCCGCGCTCGTCGTCATCCGCCACGGCCTGGATCATCGACCCGAAAATGTCCGGGTTGATTTTGGTCCAATCGAGGTTGCCGATATGGAGAAGGTAGGAACGCGCGATCTTGCTGAAACGCGGCACTTCTAGGCTTCCCGAAAACAGCCCACCGTTCACATAGGGAAAGGGAATGGCCCAGCGGGCGATCCCAGCCGCCTCGCGATCGGCAATGGGCGTGTTCATGGCGCGGAACAGTTCGCTGATCACCTCATGGGTGTTGGAAGAATCCCGGTCGCTCATCTTCTCGACCGTGCCGGTAAACGGATAGCTGCGGTGGAATATATCCGTGTCCTCGGCGAAGAAGCAGAAGATCATCCGGGCCAGGAAGTGGTTCATGTCGGGGCGGCGATCGGCCGCGCCCCAATCGGGATTGTCCTTCAGCAGTTCGACATAGAGGCGGTTGAGGCGGCTGGTCGCGCGAATGTCAAAGCTGCTCTCGCGCACCTGCCGCACGGTGCTGATGCCCGCCAGCGGCAGGAAAAACCCGAAATGGTCAGGAAAGTCGGTGAAGGCGCAGGCGACCGTTTCGCCGGACTCGATGTCCTCAGCCTCGAAGGTATCACCGTCAGTGGCGAGGATGAATTTGGCCTTGGCCTTGGCCGTCGCGGGGCTTGCCCGGAGCGCGGTCAGGCACTCTGTCACTGCGCCGCGATCAGCGGTCGCGATATGGATATTGTTCGTCTGGAGAACACCGCCCAGGTCGGACTTGTTGGACGCACCAGAGCGCAACCGCCTGATGGTGGTGGTCTTGTTGCCGAACGCTTCGAGAAAGGCGAATGGAAACTCTTCAGGATCAAAGGGCTGCTCCGCCAGGCGGGACACAGCTTCCTCGATTTCAACCGCATTCATCCCTTTGAACTTCCCCCTAACGCGCCCGACGTGCCAGAATCACAAATACGCGGTTCGAGCTATAGCCCATATGAGGTCGGTGCGCTGCCCCTCCACGAATTTCCGAAATCCATTCTCTCGGCGTTCCTTTCAGGTTTCGGAAAGGGGGATATGAGACTACCCGTCCGAGCGGAGCGAGGCCGGGAGCCATAACCCTGTTATCATAACTTCCGAAATTACTCTGTCTTCCTGTATAGAATGATAAGAGGGTTATGATACCACAGTATAATTATATACTATAAAGGCGCTCTGATAGATTGGATTTCGGAAATTGCAATTAGTGTCATTTCGGCTTGATGTGACCGAAGAGCTTCGGAAACGCCGTGATCGCAGCCATCGGTACGCCCTTGCCCTGAGCGACCTTTTCCTGAAGCCTCATCACATATAGTTCGAGGGCGATCTGCCGAAACTTGCAGATCACGGAAACCGAAGGGAAGTGATGATGGCGGTGATATGCCTTCAAGCCCTTCGCTTTCATTGCTTCGATCTCGTTCGCGACCCCCACCTTAAAGGGGACCCATTCGTCTAGCGCCGTCTGGAAAATCTGCACCTGGAGGTCGTCTGGCCACTCCTCGGCCAACACCTTGAGCAGTGGAAACTCCTTTGGTTTGGGATAACGGCCTGTTTTCGCCTTGAATGCCTTGCGCATGGCGGTTGCGATTTTGCGTGGAGATGGAGGAGCGGGTGATCCCAAACGCAGCAGCAGTGCCTTGGTGCTGTCGATCTGCGTGTAGTCTTTCTGGATCGGCGGTAGCTTGGTCAGGTCCGTGATCGTGTCCACGCTCTTCACGCCGACCAGCTTTGCCCATTCCGGCTCCGGTCGAACGGCCCAGACAAAACCTTCAAAGTCGTAAGCCATGCCGCCCGTGAGCGTGCCTTCGATCGTCTGCTGGATCAGTTTGCATAGTCGCTCGTGCCGTTCGAACTTATCGCGCCGAAGCGGTTTACCCGCTTTCTTTTTCGCCTTGGCGAGCACCGGCATAGAGGCGAGCGGCTCTGGTGGCGGCTCTTGTAATTGGGGCAATCCCTTGAGTATCTTCAGGCTATGCGGAACCTGAGTTTTAGCTTTCTTTACAATACGGATTGCCACAACTTCACCGATAAATACATGACCTCACGGAGACCACGTAAAATGGCTCCGAATGGTTAATGAAATCTGATGGCGATCGAAGTCAGGCAGTTTCTGCGTTTAGCTCGTGGATGACGCGCTCGATCGCGGCAACCCACGCACCCTGGTGGCCTGGTACTAATTGTTCGATCCTGGGGCCTGATCGCCCGTTGACAGCAACATACTTGTTGTTCGGCTCGTCGATCACAACACCGCCGACCATGCGGGCGAGCGCCTGAAAGTAAGGTCGCCACATCGCCTCCGGCAATGTCCATGATGCCGGGTTCGGCCAGAAGGTGCCGTTCTTCATGATATAGCCGAAATTAATTGGCTTCTCCTGGTCGGCCAGATCGAGCTTCAGGTTCAGGCTGGCCTTGAGATCGGGATAGACCCCCAACGGTTCGAGCGCCGACAGAAGGGACCGAATTGCGGCAGGCAGCGCCGGATCACGTTTCGCCATCATGTCCCAGAAGTCCGCCGAACTGATCGACTGCGGTCCCTTCTGGGCAGCAGCAGGGACCGGATGGACGGTTGCCGCCCCATCCTCGACACGGACGATCCCGCGCTCGATCATCACGGTTTTGGTCAGTGTGCTGGGCACCGCGAGGATGTCACCTGCCGGGCTCTGCCATGTGGCAAGCTCCACGAGCGCGAAGGTGAAATGCGCGCCCGCATGGCTCTGGAGTAGATCGCTGAGCGCTTCCGTTTCGGTTCGGATGCCATCGCCCAGCACGATCGCGACCATTCTTCCACGCCGCAGGTTCAAGGCGACAGCGTCGATGAACTCGGGCTCGTCCAGCGCTTCGGGATGATCACGGACAAGATCATAAAGACCGGCCGGTGGCTGCTGTCCGCGCGCGATTGCCGCTTGGAAAGTATCGTACCCCATGCGGCTGAGCGCTGCGACATAGTCCAGCGCCTGCGCCACCACTTCGCGTCGCATCTGGCTGTTCCGCCACAGCTTGGTCTCGACCAACACGATGTCGCCAGATGGAGTGAGATAGAGATTGTCTATATAGCCGTGTCCGCACGGGACTTCGCGGGCGACCGCTATCAGATCGCCGAAGCCAGGTTCGATGTCTGAGATCGGCAGGATGGCCGGGTGATCATGGATCAGCGTCTGAAGCCAGCTCTCGTCATGCAGGCCATTACCAAGCCTGATGCGCGTCAACGCGCTGCGATTGTTGCCATTGGATATCAGAACGGGGACTGCTTTTTGCCTTGCCATGCCGCTTCTCTGCGAGATCGGCTCGGTTCAGTCCAGAAAAATGAGACTTATAAGTCGTGGGCTTATAAGTCTCACCGAAACATCCTCGAACGCGATGGATGTTTACGCTCGCATAGGCTGGAATTTGAAGCGCCTGCGCAAGGAGCGGGGCATCACACAGGAAGATTTCGCGACCGACAGCGGATTTGATCGCGGCTACATCAGCGGCGTTGAACGCGGAGTTCGCAATCCGTCAGTAAAGGCGCTCGCCAGGATTGCGGATGCTCTGAAGGTCGACGTGGCCGAACTGTTCGATGCGGCGAATGCAGCGGAGTTCGCCAGAGGGCACCATACCCAAGTATAGCTTGTTCAGACCGCGCTCGCGGGATTGCACATTCGTGCTAGCTGAAGCAAATTCAGACCATGAATGGTAATCAGCTTCGAATGAGGCGTATCCGTCGCGATGTGCGCCACATCATCTGGATGTCGGCCTTCACTTCTGCTGGCGTGCTAATGCTCTTAGTAGATGCGGTCGTACGCTGACGGTCTTCGTCATGAAGTATGCATAGGCGGTCCAATCCCACAACCCCAGAATCCTGCCATTTTCAGTGCAATTCCCTTGTCGAGGCGCGTCTTTTCCATAGGAAATAGTTCCCAACAACTTCAAAGGTTTGGAACAATGGAAGGGACAAAATCGAAGGCATCCAAAGTGCCCCAAATGATTGTCGACATGATGGGCGATCATTTCCTAGAGGTCGCCCGACACCTCCGCGACACGCAGAAAAATCACCCTGAGGATTTCAGGTCCGTCGCCAAGCAACTGAAGATCGGCATCCGCAAGGCATATAACCTCGCCCAGATCAGCCGCACATTCGATGATCTCAGCGTTCCGATCGAGCGGCTCAGGCGGATCGGCTGGACCAAGCTCGCACTGCTCTCCTCCTATGTCGACGCGGACAATATCGACATGCTGCTCGCGAAGGCGGCGGACTCCACGGCGCATGAACTCAAAATGTATCTGCAAGGCAACGAGTTCGACCCCGAAGGCAAAACCGTTGTCCTCCACCTCGACGGTGAGCAATACACAGCGTTCGAGCAGGCGCTCCTGAAGGCGGGTGCAGTGCCGCATTCCAGGGGCCTGTTGAATAAAGAGGAAGCGCTGATCGCCTTGCTCACCGCTAGTCTTTCGTCCTGACTCCCATCCCCGCCAGACGATCAAACGCGGCGACATGGAACGCGCTTTGGCCCAGTCGGTTCACGCAGGCTTGATCTGTCTGGCGGGTTCAGCATCCTTGGCACTCATCACCAACGGAAGGCGAACCCATGAACAGCAACATTCAACCCAGCCCCTCCCTGGAGGATATCGACGAGTATTTCACCGCAGTTTATGTGTCAGAGCAACTCGACCGCCTCGAAGGTCTGGTGCGGGAGCACGGCGCGGACGAAGACATGCTCGTGGCCCTTGGAATTCTGCGAGAGGACAATGAATTCCTGACATGCCCCGTCCTGGAGCAGATGAACCGAGAAGGCCGGTTGTAATCGCATCGCTTGCCCCTGAGAATGATGGCGGCGCGCTGCCGCCGCCCGCGTCGCCGACAAAGGCGGGGAGACCAACTGGGGCACAGCGTGTCCCGCCCCGAATTTTCTTGATGATTTCCGCCCATTCCTGATCATTATGCCCAACCACCAACGCCGCCGACGAGGCGCCGAGGTGGTTGTCAGGCGATGATCCGCTGCCTTTCGGCAGCGTAATCGTGCAGCCCAGCAGTCTCCTCCCGGTGGCGTGGCCCATTGGTAGAAGGAGACCCAAGATGCTCAATCTCAGCCGCAGGAAGGTCGCTGCACCCGCTAGGCCCCTGCCTACTCTCACGCCCGGCGAAGTCATCGCTATGCCCGTCGAACTGCTGACGGTGCCGCAGGCGGCGCAGTTCGCTAGCGTGTCACATCCCACTATCCGTCGCTGGATACGCGATGAGGGCCTTCGATCCTTTCAGCCCAAGGAAAAAGGCCGGATCAGGATCGACAAGATTGACCTCATCAAGTTCCTCAAAGGCGAGGCGATCTGATCCTTGTGAATACCCCAAATAACTACAGCCAAGGAATAATGTAGAAGGGGTTTCACTAATTTTCACGTTTGATCAGCGGTGAGTAACAATGCACACGAATGACCATAACAATCAGCAATCAGGGCCTCAAAAATCGCTCCTGACCTTGGAGCAGCTGCGCGACTACCTTCTCGAATGCAACCTCAGCGATGTGGAACGTACCCAGCTGCGTTCTGCAGTCAAGCGCGCCGATGAACTTGTTGGCCACGGCCTGCTCGACCTGCCCGCCAACCAGCGTACGCTCTTCGAGAAATTGGATCGCTTGTCGCCCGCTATGGCGGGCATGAGCGAGCAATCCTACGCCAACATGAAGTCAAGGCTGCGCAAGGCATTTCGGCTGGCGCAGGGGCGTCTTCATAATCCCCGCTCCCGCTTCCCGCTCACTGGCGAATGGGGCGCGCTTCAGAAAACGCTCGACGTAAAGATGCAGCGTGCGACCTCGCGCCTCTTCCACTTCGTCGCCGAGCTGGGAGTCATGCCCCGCCATATGTCGGATGCGGTCATTGAACGCTTCGTGACCCATCTGCGTGACGAAGCCATGATCGGGGACTGGGAGCGCGTCGTCAGCAACAGCATCAAGGCGTGGAACCGGTTGGCAGCCTCCCAGGAAGACCTGCCGGCGCTGATGCCTCCGCCTCCCAAGCGAACCAGCTATTGGATTGCCCAGACGGAATGGTCGGGAAAACTGGCGGTGGAACTTGATGCCTTCACCACCTGGCTGGGCTCAACGTATGATTCCGGCCGAAAACGCAAAAAACCGCTGAAGCCGGGCACCATCCAGCAATATCGGCACAATGTGGCAATCAGCGTATCGGCCCTTGTCCATACTGGCGTCCCCATGACAGACCTCGCCGCGCTTGCTGATGTCGTTCGCCCAGAACGTGTCGATCAGGTCTTGCACTATCTGTACGCCCGCGCGGAAGGCACTGTTACACCGCTAATGTTCCAGTTGGCGCTGCGCGCGCGGGTTGTCGCCCGCTGGTGCGATCTGTCGCAGCAGGACCTGGATGGCCTTGACGAGATAGTTGAGGAACTAAAGGAACAGTATGAGCCGAGGCGAGGCATGACGGTGAAGAACCGGAAGCTGCTGGACCGTTTGGAGGATCAGCGCTTTGCCGACCAGGTGCAGTTGCTGCCGTTCATCCTGCTCGAGCGGGCTCTTAAGAACCCTGACAAACCCTGGGCGCCAGCACTGGTCCGCACCGCCATGGCGACCGAAGTCCTGCTCGTATGCAGTGTTCGTCGCGCCAACCTCATCGACTTGGAACTCGGCAAATCAATCCGCAAGATCGGCCACGGCAAGGATGCCTTCTGGATCACCGAGCACGACAGCGAGGAAGTGAAGAACGACCAGGACCTGCGGTTCAGGCTGCCGGATCAGACCGTTGAGCTGTTGGAATTGTATCTTCGGGACTGGAGGCCGAAGCTGTGCCCGAACCCGTCATCGCCTTGGCTATTCCCGGCATCCGATGGGGCCTGCCTTGATCCCAGGACCATGGCTCATGCAGTTGGGGCTCAGTCAAAGCGGGTGCTGGGCGTGGCCATCACGCCGCATCAGTTCCGGCATATCTCTGCGGCCCTGTGGCTGAAGGACAACCCCGAGGGCATATTCACGATCAGCCAGCATCTCGGGCACCGGGATATCAACACGACGCGGCGTTATTACGCTCCCTCGCAGCAACGGCAGGCATCGCGTCACTTCCAGGAGCACATCCTGCGCAGCCGTGAAACCGCTCGAATGAGGATCAAACGCACGAAGCGCCGTAAGGGCGGCAGTGGCGGCTTCAATGAAGGGGGAGACCTGCTGTGAGTATTCCCCTGTGCATCAAGCGCGCCGTTTGGCCCCCAATCGACCAATTGCGCTATCGCGAAGCCCGCGAGGTCTCTAGCTTTCGCGGCGGTCGAAAGCCTGCCCGCAAATGGAGCCCCGCCCGCTGTCGCAATGTCGAGCAAGGCTATGGCCAGTGGGTTTCCTTTCTCACCCGTAATGGCTGGCTGGACGCCGAGGCCCCTCCCGAAACACGGGTGACGCCCGATCGAGTCCGCCTGTTCGCGCTTCAGCTGCAGGATCGGGTGTCATCGTGCAGCGTGGCGATGATCTTCGAGGGCTTTGCCCGCATGATCATGGTCATGGCTCCTGACCGTGACTGGACCTGGCTGCGAATCCTAGTCACCGACCTCAAGGCCATCGCGAGGCCGGAAAAGGACAAGCGTGGTCACATGGTTGACGCTCGTCAGCTTCTGGCGCTGGGCGTCGATCTCATGGACCAGGCGCTGGAGATGGGTGATCGCTATCATGCCGCAACCTGCATGCGGGATGGCCTGATCATCGCGGTTCTGACCAGTTGCCCGATGAGGATCGGGAACCTGACGGCTATCGAGATCGGACGGCATCTGTTGTTCGATGACGATCGCTATTGCCTCTCCTTCACCGAGGCGGAAACCAAAACAGCTCGCCCCTATCAGGCAGAACTGTCTCCAGCGCTCAACCCATATATCGACATCTGGCTACGGGATTACAGACGCAGGCTGTTGGCGCGCAGCGATGGCGTGAAGACGGATCGGCTCTGGATCGACCGCTGGGGCGGTCCGATGGGTGATGGACCGATTCGCGCCCAGATCGAGAAGCGCACGAAAATCGCCTTCGGCCGTCATGTCTGGCCGCATCTGGCTCGCAGCATCGCAGCGACCAGTTTCGTCGATCATGACCCTGCCATGGTGGCGCTGGTATCGGAACTGCTCGGGCATAGCGACCAGCGGACTGCCCACAAGCACTACATCCTTGCCGACGCTGCTCGCGCCCATGCGGCTGTGCAGGCGGCGCTGGAGGCGCGGAGAAGAGCTGCTTTGGTTCGGCTGAAGGAGCGTCGTCATGCGTGAAGACTATGCGCAATCATGTGCAATCGAGCACAAAGGTGATCACGCCTCTCGCGCTAACGGGACAAGCCTTATCCCACTGGAAAAATTGGGTCTTGGTTGCATGAGGGCGTTGCCCGTAGACAATGGGAGATGGACGCCCAGCCCGCCTCCTGCCCCGTATCGAAGGGCCGCCTTGCGCCGAAGCGCAGTGGCCGGATCGTCATCCGGCGCAAGCGGACTGTGTCTCCACCGCCGGTCAGGCAAGCCAGCGGCGAGCAAGCTGTGGTCAGTGACTTTTCGGCGGCGATGCCGGTGTTGCGCGACGAAGTGGCGATCCTGCGCGCCTATCTTGGCAGGGAGATCGACGCGATCCTCTTCGACCAGGAGTAACCGCCCATGACCCGCGCGGCGATCTATGTCCGCGTGTCGACAGCCCGGCAGGCCGAGCGAGACCTGTCGATCCCCGATCAGATCGCCCAGTGCCGCATATGGTGTCAGCGGCAAGGCATCGAGGTCGTTCAGGTCTTCTCCGAGCCTGGAGCGTCCGCGCTCGATGAGGACCGCCCTGTTTTCCAGGAAATGATCCATACCGCCAAGCGGACGGATAAGCCCTTCGATCTCGTGGTGGTGCATTCGCTGAGCCGGTTCAGCAGGGATTCGCTGCACTCCGAACTCTACGTCCGGGAACTCAGGAAGGCCGGGGTCGAGCTGGTATCGATCACACAGGAGGTCGGCCAGGACCCGACCGGCGAAATGTTCCGCAAGCTGCTGCATATCTTCGACGAACATCAGAGCCGCGAGACAGCGAAACACGTTCATCGCGCCATGCTGGAGAATGCCCGCCAAGGCTTCTGGAACGGCTCACGGCCGCCCTATGGCTATGGCGTCGAGATCGCCGAACGGCGGGGCAGCAAGGACAAGAAGGTGCTCGTTGTCAACGACGCTGAGGCGCGCGTTGTTCGCATGATTTTCGATATGGCTGCAGGTGTGGAAGGCCGGCCCATGGGTGTGAAAGCCATCGCCACCTGGCTCAACGAGCGCGGCATATTGCGGCGGGGACGCAGGTTCTCAACCGGAGGCGTCCATGCCATCTTGACGGCGAGCACCTATCATGGGCAGCATTACTTCAATCGCACCGACAGCCGGAATGACCGGCCCCGCCCACCCTCCGAATGGATACCGCTCGCCGTCCCCGCGATCATCGACGAGAAGACCTTCAACGCCGCACAGGCGCTGCTCCAAAGCCGCGCGCCTAAGCGGGTGGCGCCGCGCCTGGTCAACACGCCGACGCTGCTGGCCGGAGTGGCCCGATGCGGTCACTGCGAGGCTGCATTGATCCAGAACACCGGCAAGGGTGGGCAGTATCGCTATTACTGCTGCTCGCGCCGCCTCAAGGAAGGCCCCTTCGGCTGCAAGGGGCTGCGTATGCCGATGGACAAGCTAGATGGCATTGTGATCGGCGAGGTGACGAAGCAGATATTGCAGCCCGAGCATCTCGTCGGCCTGCTCGGCGACTATCTGCGCACGGCGATCGAACGCGAGGATCGCAATCGCGATCGACTGCGGCAGATGCGCCAGGATCACAAGGAAGCCGAAGCAGGTATCGCCCGACTGCTCGAACTGGTCGAAAAAGGGTTGATGGATGCCGAGGACGCATCCATGCGCGAGCGACTGGTCAATCTCCGGTTCCGGCGCGATGAACTCGCCGAACAGATTTCTGATCTCACCCGCCGCCTCGCCATGGCCGAACCTGTGATCACGCCAGCGAAGATCGAGAAGCTGGCGCTACTCCTCCGCGACAAGCTGCATCACGGCCCGCCCGATCTGCGCCAAGCATATGCCCGGCTGCTGCTAAGCGAGGTGCGCGTAAATGACCGGGAAATCCGCATCAGCGGCTCCAAAGCCGTGCTGGCCCGGAGTGCTGCAGCGGGCGTGGCCAAAACCACGCCCGCAGTTCTCTCTTTTGTTCGAGAATGGTGCGCCCGACAGGATTCGAACCTGTGGCCCCCAGATTAGGAATCTGATGCTCTATCCTGCTGAGCTACGGGCGCGCCGCGGTTCGTTTAGCGGGGCGGGGCGCGAAGCGTCAACTTGCGTGTCAATTAGCCGCATCGGGCGGCGCGATGGGCACGAGCAGCGGCATCGCGGCGATGCCGTCGTCGCGAAGTGCCTGCGCCTCCTCGGGCGAGGCCTGGCCGTGGATCAGATTCTCTGCCGCGCGGCCCTCGTGCATCGCGCGCGCCGCATCGGCGAAATCGCGGCCGACCCAGCGCGACTGCGGCAGCATTTCGGCTTGCTTCGCCGCGATGTCGGCGATGAGCTTGCGCATCATTTCGGGCGATGGTTCGCCCGTCTGGGCGGAAACCGCAGGCTGGACCGCGCCGCCCGCCGCCTGCCGGTTCGATTTCGCGCCGACGCGCGGCGCCATCACCGCCTTCTCCACCTCGGCATCGCCGCACACCGGGCAAGCGATCAGCCCGCGCGCCTGCTGGTCGGCGAAGCTCCCGCTGCTCGCGAACCACGCCTCGAACCGGTGATCGCCGGCGGAGCAACGGAGGTCGAAGACGATCATCTCAGCCGAGCCCGAGCAGTGGGTCGAGCCCGCCGCGCGCGTCGAGCGCCGCGAGATCGTCGCTGCCGCCGATGTGGCGGCCGTCGATGAATATCTGCGGCACCGTGCGGCCGCCATTCGCGCGCTCGACCATCGCGGCAAAGCCCGCGCGGTCCATCGTCACGTCGATCTCGCGATATTCCGCCCCCTTGCGGTCGAGCAGCGCCTTCGCGCGCGTGCAATAGGGGCAGAGGAACTTGGTATAGACTTCGATCGTCGCCATGCGGCTATCCTGTCATCCTTTCGCTCTGCATATCGGAATCCAGCGCGGCAAAGTCAAATAGGTTGCCGGTTGCCGCATCGGGCACCACCCGCGCCCAGCAGAGCGCCGAAACCCGCGCCGCGCCGCTTCGCCGGAGAATCCGCGCCGCGGCGCGCAGCGTCGCGCCGCTCGCATGGACGTCGTCGATCAGGATCAGATGACGCCCCCGCGCCCTTTCCTTCGCGCCGGGCGCCAGCGCGAAAGCACCTGCGACGATGCGCGCCCGCTCGCGCTTTCCCTTGCCGCGCATCGGCGGCGTGGCTTTCACCCGCAGCAGCAGGTCATGATCGTGCGGCACGCCGCTCAGCCGCGTCAGCGCGTCGGCGACCAGCGCCGCCTGGTTGAAGCCGCGCGACCACAGCCGCCAGCGATGGAGCGGCACGGGGACGAGCAGCGCCTCCCCCTCGCCCGCCAGCGCGCGCAGCGGGGCCAGCATCAGCCCCGCCATCAGCCGAGCGTGACCGACGCGGCGCCCATATTTCAGCCGCAGCGCGACGGTGCGCGCGGCGGGGCCATAGGCGACCGCGGCGGGCGCGCCTTCGAAAGGCGGCGGGTCGGCGAGGCAGGCACCGCATTCGAGATCGCCGCCGGGCACCGCCGAAGGCAGCGGGATCGAGCAGCGCGCGCAAGCCGGTCCGCCCAGAAAATCGAGCGAGGACCAGCAATCGAGGCAGAATTGCCGATCCGCACCGACGATCGTTCCGCATGCGGGGCAGCGCGGCGGCAGCGCATAATCGACGATCGCCCGGCCCGCCTGTCGCATGCCGTGCCGCAGCCGTGCGCCCGGCGGCATCCGACTGCCCGCTTCCTCCCCCTCGGTCGCCATGCCGGACTTGTGAAGCAAGGCGCGAGGCGGCACAAGCGCCCGCATGCCGGAAACCCCTGCCCCGCTCTTCTCCCCAGCCCGCCACCGCGCCCAGCGCGACCGGATGGCGCGCCTGCCCGCAGAGGCCAATTTCCTTGCCCCGATCATCGCCGAGACGCTGCTCGACCGGCTGTCGATGGTGACGCGCGACTTTTCGCGCGCCCTGCTGATCGGCGCGCACGATGCCGCGCTGGCCGACCATCTGCGCGCCGCCGGCACCCGGCTGACCATCCTCGAGGCAGGGCCGCGCCTCGCGGCGGAAAGCAGCGCGATTCCGGGCGAGGCCGATGCGGTCGATCTGCCGTTCGCCAGCTTCGACCTGATCGTCTGGCCGGGCGG
Organism: Sphingopyxis sp. GW247-27LB; assembly: GCF_002277025.1. Classification (GTDB taxonomy): domain Bacteria; phylum Pseudomonadota; class Alphaproteobacteria; order Sphingomonadales; family Sphingomonadaceae; genus Sphingopyxis. Next base: position 976,550 of record NZ_NIWD01000008.1, on the reverse strand, counting down.
GCTCGACAGCGTCAACGACGTGCCCGGCGCGCTGCTACGCCTGCGCGCGCTGCTCGCACCCGACGGGCTACTGCTTGGCGCCTTCGTCGGCGACGGCAGCCTCCAGCGCCAGCGCCGCGCGGTGATGGCCGAGGGCGTGCGGCCGATCGCGCGGCTGCACCCGCAGATCGATCTCGCGGCGATGGGCAATCTGCTCCAGCGCACCGGTTTCACCATGCCCGTCGTCGACGTCGAGGCGCTCACCGTGCGCTACGGCGACTGGTTCGCGCTGGTGCGCGATCTGCGCGCCGCCGGGCTCGCGAGCCGCCTTTCCCCCGCGCCGCCGCCGCTGACGCGCGAGGAGGCTGCGCGGATCGCCGCCGCCTTCGCGGCGCAGGCCGATCCCGACGGCCGGGTAGCCGAGCAATTTCGCCTGATTCATTTCAGCGGCTGGACGCCGCATCCCGACCAGCCCCGCCCCGCCCGGCGCGGCAGCGGCACCGCGTCGCTTGCCGAAGCGCTCAAGCCGAAGCGGTAGTCGTCAGACGAGCGCTTCGAGAAGGCCAATGAGCGGCTTGTCGGCGGGCGGCATGGCGAGCCCATGGAGTTCGACCGGTCGCACCCAGCGCAGCGCGCTCGCGTGGATGGCCTGCGGCGTGCCGCGCCATTTGCGGCAGACATAGAGCAGCAACAGCAGATGGCGGTCTTCCAGCGCGTCGCTCGCGAAACAGGCGGGAGCGAGGCAGGCCGCTTCGACATCGATCGCCAGTTCTTCGCCGAGCTCGCGCACCAGCGCCGCCTCGGGCGTTTCGCCGGGCTCGATCTTGCCGCCGGGAAATTCCCACAATCCGGCCATGGACTTACCCTCGGGGCGCTGCTGGACGAGCAGCCGGCCGTCGCCGTCAACGAGCGCCACGGCGACCACAATGAGACAGTTTCCCGCGGGTTTGGGGGGTATGAGCGCGGCCAAATTGTTAACCTTCCTGTGCGACGATCGGACCTCGGGAACTATAATGTCAGCAGGGGCGGAGCAATGGAGATGATGGCAGGGCTGATGCGGTCGACCAGGGCCGCGACGGCCGTCGAATATGGGCTGATTCTGGCCCTGATCTTTCTGGCGGCGAGCGTCGCCGTGGCCGGCGTGGGCGAGAAAACGATCAAGATGTGGACCAATGTCGCAACGACGACGGGCGCTGTCCTTTAACGGGACTCGAACCCCCCGCAATCGGCGGCACGACATTAAGAAATTCAAAACCAATTCCCCGTAGAACGCCGATGTTGACCACGACCAGACCGTCAACAGGGTAAGTGACTTATCAGGAGACCAGACATGAAATTCATCAAGAAGTTCGTTCGCGACACCAAGGCCGCGACCGCCATCGAATATGGCCTGATCGCCGCTCTGATCGCCGTCGCCGGCATCACCGCGATGACCTCGGTCGGTGAGGGTGTCAGCAAGACGTTCGACAACGTCGCGACCAACCTCGGCGAATAACGGACTTTGTTTCCCGGGTTTCCGGGAGACAAACCTCAAGAAAGGGGCGGTGGCATCCACCGCCCCTTTTATTGTCCGCCGCGCCTCAGCGGCTGGCGTAGACGACCAGCTTGACCTTCTGGCCCGGCGTCAGCCGGCTGTTCGCGGCGAGGCGATTGAGCACCTGGAACCGTTCCGACGGATAGTCGCTATAGGCCATGCGCCGCGCGAGGCTCGCGACCGTGTCGCCGCTTTTCACCGTCACCACGTCGATGCGCCGCGGCCGGATCGCCGCCGCCTCGCTCGCGCTCAGCCGCCGCAGGCTGGTGAACATCGGGTTGAAGGTTCCCGCGCCGCCTGCCTTCGTCAACGCGACGAAGTGGAAGGCGCTGTTCCGCGCGAATTCATAGGCGAAGACGGTGACGTCGACCTGCCCCGACTGGCTGTTCGCGCGCACCGTCGAATAATAAGCGGGAATGCCGTTCACCGTCGTGCGCTGGATGTTGCCCGGCGTCAGATTGGCGTCGCCGCCCACCGCCTTGAACACCGACGCGATATAGGCGTTCATGTCGCCGCTATAGGGGCCGGTCGAAAATTGCGCCTGCCCGCCGTTGCCGCTGATGCTGACCGCGCTCGTCCCGTTCTGCATCCCGTAACCGTTCGGCACCGAAAAGCTGAGTCGCAGGTCGGGGTGGAGAAACTGGCGTCCCTCGACCACCCCCTGCGCCGGGTCATCGCCATAGAGAACGCCGTCGACCGAGGCCATGAAGGCGTCGGCGTTGCGCACGCCGCCGGTGCCGGCGCGGCCGGCGAGCGTCTGCGCGTTGCGGACCCGCGACGCGGGATCGGGGTGGGTGCTCGCCCATTCGGGCAACGCGCGGGCGTCTCCGCCGGCGAGCCTCGCTTCGAGGTTCGTCTGGTTGGCGAGGCTTGCGAGCACGGTCGAAAGCGCCATCGGATCATAGCCCGCGCTCTTCAGATACTGGACGCCCAGCTGGTCGGCCTGAAGTTCCTGGCTGCGCGAAAAGCCGAGCGTGGCAAGCTGCGCGACCTTCATGGCATTATTCTGGAGCAACCCGCCGAGCGAGCCGAGCAGCCCGCCATTGTCGCCGATCGCGCTGCCCAGCACCGCGCCGAGCACGCCCAGGATGCTGTTCTGCGTCGCGCGCGACTGGCGCTTCTTGCTGTGCTGCGCCGCGACATGGCCGACTTCGTGGCCGAGCACGCCCGCGAGTTCGGCCTCGTCGTTCATCAGCGCCATCAACTGGCGGGTGACATAGATATAGCCGCCGGGGATCGCGAAGGCGTTGTTCACCGGCGAATTGAGCAGCGTGACGGTGAAATCGCTGCGCGCGTTCGACATTCCCGACTGGACGGCGATATTCTGCCCGACGCGGGTGACATAGGCGGCCTGCGGCCCTGCATAGGCGCCGCCGAATTCCTGCAAGAGCTGCGGATGCGCCTCGGCGCCCTGCTGGCGTTCCGACGCAGTGATGCTGTTCGCGGTCTTGATCGTCTTGGTCTTGGCGGCGGCGGGCTCGCTGCCGCCGCCCACCATCAGCGCGCTCCCGGTCAGGACAGCCGCCATCGCCATTGTCGTCGTCGTCATGCGGCCCATCGGCGCGCCTCCCTTTTCTTCCCGTTCGAACTCGCCCTCGTGTTGGGAGGGTGTGACAGGAAACGCCAGCGGATGCGACCGGTTCCCGTCCTAAGCCCGCCCCATCGCGAGGAATTTCTCTTCGCGCGACGACAATAGCGCGTCACGCGGCAGGCTCGACAGCGCATCGAGTTCGGCCGCGATCGCGTCGCCGAGCGCCTTGATCGCCACGTCGGGCGCGCGATGCGCGCCGCCGACCGGCTCGGGGACGATGCTGTCGATCACGCCGAGCGCGAGCAGATCCTCGGCCGACATCTTCATCGCCGCCGCGGCTTCGGGCGCCTTGTCCGACGTGCGCCAGAGGATCGACGCGCAGCCTTCGGGCGAGATCACCGAATAGACGGCATGTTCGAACATGAGCACGCGGTTCGCCGCGGCGAGCGCAATCGCGCCGCCCGATCCGCCCTCGCCGACGACCGCCGCGACCATCGGCACGCCGAGCGCGAGGCATTGTTCGGTCGAGCGCGCGATCGCCTCGGCCTGGCCGCGTTCCTCGGCCTGGATGCCGGGAAAGGCGCCCGAGGTGTCGACCAGCGTCACCACCGGCAGCCCGAAGCGGTCGGCGAGCTGCATCAGGCGGATCGCCTTCCTGTAGCCCTCGGGCTTCGCCATGCCGAAATTATGCTTCATGCGCGACGGGATATCGTCGCCCTTTTCGTGCCCGATCACCATCACGCGGCGGCCGCGGAAGCGCGCGAGCCCGCCGAGGATCGCCTGGTCATCGCCGAAATTGCGGTCGCCAGCGAGCGGCATCCAGTCGTCGAACAGGCCCGCGACATAATGTTTGAAATGCGGCCGGTCGGGGTGGCGCGCGACCTGCGTCTTTTGCCACGGCGTCAGCTTCGCGTAGATTTCGCGCAGCATTTTCGAGGATTTGGCCTCGAGCCGTGCGACATCATTGTCGATGTTGAGCGTGGGGTCGTCCCCCATCTCGCGCAATTCGGCGATCTGCCTATCGAGCGCGGCGACCTGTTTTTCGAAATCCAGAAAGGCTGTCATGCCGAATCGCTAGGCGGATGGCGCTTCGACGTCAACGCTCGCCGCACCGACATCCATCCGTGCGAGCGGATGGCGGCGGTTGACCAGCTCGACGAGGCGGCGGCTGTCGACATGGGTGTAGATTTCGGTCGTCGCGATGTCGGCATGACCGAGCATCAGTTGCAACGCGCGCAGGTCGGCACCGCCCTCCAGCAGATGGGTGGCAAAAGCGTGGCGCAGCACATGCGGGCTGACCGATTGCGGGTTGACCCCCGCGCGGCCCGCGAGGTCGCGGAGCATCTGGAACAGACGCACCCGCGACACATGCCCCTTGCCCGACGGAAACAGCCAAGCCGACCCCTCGGCGAGCAGCGGCAGCCAGCGGTCGAACGCGACGCGAGCGCGTTCCGACAGCGGCACCAGCCTTTCCTTGTCGCCCTTGCCGCGCACGATCAGAAACGCCCGCTCGCCCGCGATCGCGCGGCGCGGCAGCGACACGAGCTCACTCGCGCGCAGCCCCGAACCGTAGAGCAGTTCGAGCAGCAGCAGCAGGCGGATCGCGGCCGCGGGGGGCGCCTCGCCTTCGGCTTCCTCCCCCGCCTGCGCGAACAGCCTTTCGACGTCATCATGGGTCAGGATGCGCGGCAGCGGCCGCCGCGTCGCCGGGCGCGCGATGTCGAGCGCGGGATTATCCGCCCGTTCGCCCTCGTCCTGCAGGAAAGCGAAATATTGGCGGAGCGCCGACAGCTTGCGCGCCGCGCTGCTCGCCGCCAGCGAAGCGTAACCGGCCATGATCTTCCGCAGCACCGCCGGCGTCGCCGCGGCCAGGCGCCCGCCGGCGAGCGCCGACGCCTGGTCGAGGTCCCGGCGATAGGCGGCGAGCGTGTTGCGCGCGGCGCCGCGTTCGGCCGCCATCATTTCCAGAAACCGCTCGATCGTCGCGCTGTCGGTCGCGTCCATCGGCCGCGCGGGATCAGACCCGCACCAGCGCTTCGGCGGCGATCATTCGCGCCTCAGCCTCAAGCCCGACGTCACGGAGGGCGCGCACGATGTGATAGAGATGATAGGGCGGCATCTTCGCCCATTCGCCCTGCATGCCGGTGGCGGCGAGCAGCGCGACCATGCCCGGCTCGCGGCGCTCGGCGGCGAGGTCGATCGCGCGTGTCCAGCGGGTCTGGCGCCCGAGGTCGGTGCCGAGATCCTGCGCCGCCGATGCGGCGTCCCCCGCATCGATGCGCCCGAGTCCCGCAAGCCCGGCGAGCAGCAATTTCGACCGAAGCTGGTCGGGGCTGTCGTCGCCGTCCGCGAACTTGCCGACGCGGCCGGTGCTGGTCCCATTGAGCGGGCGCGGCGAGCCGACGGCAAGCACACCCCAGGCGCGCGTGCCGACATTGACCTCGGGCACCCAGGCCATCGCGTTGCGGTCGTAACCGCCCGCGAGCATCGAGCCGACAAGCTGCCAGGGGTCGTCGCCGACCTCGGTCCCCGTCGGCAGCGCGGCGGCGGCGCGCGCGGTCGCGATCAGCGCGGCATAGCGCTGCGCGGCGCTTCCCGCCCCATTCCACAAACTCCCCATCGCCGTGTAGCGATCGACGGCGTTCGCCGCCCGATAGGCGCTGCGCAGCGTCTCGGTCTGCGCCGCGAGCGCCTCAGTCGGTTCCGCCTCGCTCGCCGCGGCGCTGAGCAGCGACACATAGGCTTCGCTCGACAGCACGCCGCGCGCCGCCGCATCGGGGGCTGCCGCAACGCGGTCGGCCATGTCGGTCATCGGCGCGAGCACCGTCCAGCCGCGCATATAGGCAGGCTCCGACGCGCGAAGCTCGGCCGGAACCGGAATCGCCGTCGCCGTGGCCATGCCGAAGCGCCAGTTCGTCAGCCGGTCGACATTGTCCCATTCGATCGTCGTCGAACGGCGGCCGGCGCCGGTCGCGCCGAGCACGCGCTCGGCGAGCAATATGTCGAAATTGGCGATCTTCCCGCTCGACCGCACGCGGCCGATCGCCCAGCCGGCGGGGCCGGCCTCGCCCGACAGGCCGGCGCAGATCGCCGCCGAGAGCCGCCACGTCTGTTCGTCGCCGTGCGCCAGCCCCGCGGGGACATAGGGGCACAGGCCCGCCGGATCGGCGGTGGCAAGATAGGTCTGCTGCGCGACCGCGACGAGACGCTGGCTCGCGCGGTCGTAGTCGACCGACTGGACGATCCGGCGCGCCGCGATCGATTCGCCCATGCGCAAGAGGAGCGCCGCGCGGTCGGCGGCCAGGTCGGCGCCGTTGATCGTCGCCGGCGTGTCGATCGCCGACGCCAGCGCGCGGCGCAGCAATATCTGCCCCCAGCGCGAGGCGAGCCGGCCGCTCGTGTTGCGCATGATCGCCGCGGCATATTGGCCGCGCACCCCGAACGCGTCGGGCGCAAGGCCGCCGGTTTCGGGCGTCAGCGGGCCGATGCGCGTCAGCAGGCGCCGCGCGCCGGGCGGAAGGTCGTATTTGAGCTGGCCCGATGCGCCCTCTTCCGCTTCGCCCTCTTCGGAATCGGCGTCGGTGGTGTCGGTGCCGGGGAGCGTCGCGGTGACCGGCGGCGCGAGCGGCGGCGCACCCTTCGGCGCCGCCGGAGCGCCCGCCTTCGGTGTCGGAGCCGGCGTCGGCGATGGGGTGGGCGCCGGAGCCGGCGCAGGCGACGGCGCGGGCGTGCCAAAACCCTCGGGCAGCAGCGATTCCTGCGCGACGACCGGAAGAACGAGCGCTGCGGCGAGCGCGCTCCCCGAGAGGCCAAGCGTCAGCGCGAGCAGCCTGTTCCTCATCGAGTCATGCTTTCGGTCGGCGCTGCCGCGGCAATCGTATCGGTCACATCCACCTCAATCATCTTCGGCTCGATCGGTCGGCCCAGGAACAGCAGCAATAGCCAGAAGGCGACGAGCAGCAAGGCCAGCACGACCAGTCGCCCGATCCACCGGCCTTTCCCCGATCTGTCCCTCGCGCGCAATATCCCTACGACCCTCGGTTATTCGTTCGCGCCGAAAACCATTGTTCCGCGCGGGCCCTTCGGTATAGCCGCGCGCACCATGACGCGAAACCCGAAAAGCCCCGGCCCCGCCATCGCGCCGTCGATCCGCGAGCGGTCGATCGTGCTCGTCGGGCTGATGGGGTCGGGCAAGTCGACGGTCGGCCGCCGCCTCGCGCAGCGGCTGGGCATGCCGTTCGCCGACGCCGACGACGAGATCGAGCGCGCCGCCGGCATGACGATCTCCGACATTTTCGCGCGCTTCGGCGAGGCGCATTTCCGCGACGGCGAGCGGCGAGTGATCGCGCGGCTGCTCACCGGGCGGCCGCATGTGCTCGCGACCGGCGGCGGCGCCTTCATCAACGACGAGACGCGGGCGCTGATCCTGAAGGACAGTCTCTGCGTCTGGCTCGACGCCGATATCCCGACTCTCGTCGAGCGCGTCGGCCGCCGCAGCCACCGCCCGCTGCTCAAGAACCGCGACCCCGGCGAGGTGCTGCGCGAGCTCGCGGCGGTGCGCAATCCCATCTATGCCGAAGCGCATCTGCGCGTCAGCTCGGCAAGTCATCCGCACGAACAGACGGTGCGCGCGATATTGGAGGTGCTTGCGACATGCAGCAACTGACCGTCGACCTCGGCACACGCAGCTATCCGATCCTGATCGGCGACGGGCTGCTGGGCGACATCGGCCGCCACGTCGCGCCGCTTCTCAAGCGCCCACGCACGATGATCATCACCGATGCCCATGTCGCGGATCCCTATCTTGCGCGCGTCGGCATGGCGCTCGGCGCCGAGGGCATTTCCTTTTCCTCCTTCGTGCTTCCGGCGGGCGAAGCGACCAAGAGCTGGGAGGGCCTCGCGCGCCTCACCGAATGGCTGATCGGCGAGGGCATCGAGCGCAGCGACCATGTCATCGCGCTGGGCGGCGGGGTGATCGGCGATCTGGTCGGTTTCGCGTGCAGCATCGTCAAGCGCGGCTGCTCCTTCATCCAGGTCCCCACCACCCTGCTCGCGCAGGTCGACAGCAGCGTCGGCGGCAAGACCGCGATCAATGTCGCGGCGGGCAAGAATCTGATCGGCGCCTTTCACCAGCCCGCGCTCGTCGTCATCGATCCGACGACGCTCGCCACGCTGCCGGCGCGCGAACTCGGCGCCGGCTATGCCGAAGTGGTCAAATATGGGCTGATCGACGACGCGGATTTCTTCGCCTGGTGCGAGGCGCATGGCGCGGCCCTGCTGAAAGGCGACGGCGAAGCCCGCGCGCACGCGATCGCGCACAGCGTCGCCGCGAAGGCGCGCATCGTCGCCGCCGACGAACGCGAGACGCAGGACGTGCGCGCGCTCCTCAACCTCGGTCACAGCTTCGGGCACGCGCTCGAAGCCGAAACCGGCTATTCGGATCGCCTCCTCCACGGCGAGGCGGTCGCCGCGGGCATGGTGCTCGCGCATCAATTCTCGGCCGCGAAAGGCCTGTGCGCGGCCGAGGATGCGGCGCGGGTGCGCGACCATCTCGCGAGCCTGGGCCTGCCGCACAGCCTCGCGAGCGCGGGGATCAACAGTGGCGGCGCCGCGCTCGCCGCGCATATGGCGCACGACAAGAAAGTGCGTGGCGGCAAGCTACCGCTGATCCTGACCCGCGGCATCGGGCGGAGCTTCGTCACCGAAGACTATGGACTCGATACGGTGGCCGAGTTTCTGGACGGCCAAGCCTGAGCGCCTCTCCCCTTGGGGGGGAGGGACGATTCACGCTGCTTCCGGGTCGGCCGCCTGTTCGGCTTCCTCCTCGCGCGCCGCTTTCGCCGCCTGCCGCCGCTGGCGCAGCGTTTCGAGCACGCTCGCCGCCTCGCGCCCGCCGCCGGGCGTGAAACGATGCTCCTTGCCCGCCGACAGGTCGCCCTCGTCCATCTGCGCCGCGAGCCGCGTCGCGTCGAGCTGGCGGAGCGCGGCCTCGACATCCTCCATCTGGCGCGGGTCGATATCGAGCTGTTCGAGTGCCATCAGCCCGAGCGCGATCGAGCTTTCGAACACCTCGCGCACCGCGCCGCTCGTCCCCGCACCGTCGATCGCCATCAACTGGCGCCGGTCGAACACGCGCATCAGCACCTTCGCCTGCGGGAACGCCTCGACCACCGGCCGCAGCGTGTCGGCGTCGACCGACGGATCGTCGATGCAATAGATGATCAGCCGCGCCTCGTCGGCGCCCGAACGGCGGAGCAGGTCGAGCCGCAGCCCGTCGCCGAAATAGACCTTGGTGTCATATTGTCCCGACAGCTCGATCTGGCTGGGTTTCTTGTCGATCAGCGTCACTGAACAGTCGACCGCGTTCAGCATCTGGGACACGATCTGCCCGAACCGGCCGTAGCCGATCACCAGCGCCGACCCGCGTGGCGCATCCTCGGGACCGTCGAGGTCCGCCCCATCGCGGTCGGGCGCGAATTCGAGGTTGCGCGCGAACAGCATCAGGAAGGGCGTCGACATCATCGACAGCGTGACCACGGCGCTGAACAGGCTCGCCGCCTCGGGCGCGATCAGCAGCGCGTCGGCCGCCTGGGTAAACAGAAGGAAACCGAACTCGCCGCCCTGGCTCAGCAGCAGCGCGAGGCCGAGCGCGGTCTTCCACGACTTGCCGAACAGGCGGACGATGACGGTCAGCACCACGATCTTGACCGCTACCAGCCCCGCCGCGAGCGCGAGCACGCGCAGCGGATCGGCGAGCACGACGCCCACGTCGAGCACCATCCCGACAGCGAGGAAGAAGAGGCCGAGCAGGATGAGGCGGAAAGGCTCGACATCGGCCTCGATCTCATGCCGGTAGGGCGAATCGGCGAGCATCACGCCCGCGATGAAGGCGCCGAGCGCGGTCGACAGGTGCAGGCTGTGCATCAGCGCCGCGCTCGCGAGCACGACGAGCAGCCCGACGACGACGAACAGCTCGCGCTCGCCATAACGGCCGACGAGCTTCAGGAACGGGTTCACGACAAAGCGCCCGGCCAGCACCAGCCCGGCGATCGCCGCGACGGTATAGAGCGCAAGCACCCCGCCCGGCGGCGCCGACGGATCGGCGGGCGCGCGCGACAGCGCGGCGACGATCGTGATCATCGGGACGATGGCGAGATCCTGGAACAGCAGGATCGAAAAGGCCTTTTCGCCGAAGGGCGAGTTGATGCGACCCGAACTTTTGAGGCTGGGCAGCACCTGCGCGGTCGACGAGAGCGCGAGCGGCAGACCGAGGACGAGCGCCGCCTGCCAGCTGAACCCCTGCGTCACGAGGATGAGCCCCGTCAGGATGAGCCCGGTCACCACGACCTGCGCGAGCCCGAGGCCGAAGATCGCCTTGCGGAGCTGCCACAGCCGCCGCGGATGCAGCTCGAGCCCGACGAGGAAGAGCAGGAAGGCGATGCCGAGCTCGGCGATCGCGAGCTTCGATTCGCCGCCGCCGACCAGCCCCAGCCCGTGCGGCCCGACGAGCGCGCCCGCGATCAGATAGCCGAGCACCGCGCCAAGGCCGAGCCGGCGGAAGATCATCACGAACAGGGTCGCGACCCCGAGCAGGATCGCGCCTTCGAAGAGCAAGGTGTCGGTCGGCGTCTCGGCGACCCTTTCGGTCACCGCTGGCCCCGCCGCGAGGACCGTCAGCATCATGCGCCGACGTTCGCGCCTTCGAACGCCGCGACCGCGGCGTCGAAGGGCAGCAGGATGGCGCCGTGCCGCGCCGGATAGTCGCGCGCCGGCGCGAGCAGTTCGAAGCCGGGCCAGTCGGGCGCCTCGCCCTCGCCCCCGAACCACAGGGCGATCGCGTCGCGCGCGGCGCGGATCTCGGCGACGCTGCGTCCCGGTGCATGGCGCGCGAGCAGCGCCGCCGACGCCTGCCCGAGCGCGCACGCCTCGACATGCAGGCCGACCGCGGTCACCCGCCCCGCCGCGTCCGAGCCCACATCGACGATGATCCGGCTGCCGCACAGCGGCGCGCGCAGCGAGGCGCGGCGGCGCGCCTCGGCGGGCAGCGGATAGTCCGCCGTCGCCACCGCGAGCGCCAAAATGTCGCGATTATAGAGCGGCGCGCTCATCGCGCGCTGTCCGCCGCATCCTGTTTCGCGGCGGCCGTCTGCGCCTCGCGCGCCTCGGCGCGGCGATCGGCGATGACCTTGCTCAGCGCCGCACTGGTCGCGCTCAGCGCGGGATAGGTGCGGCTGTCGCTCATCCAGGCCGGGCGCTGCGCATTGCCATAGCCGATATCGTAGAGGAGCGTGGCGCCCATGAACAGCACGGTCGCGAGCGCCAGCCCCTTCACCGCCCCGAAGCCCGCGCCGAGCCCGCGGTCGAAGCCGCCGACGAGCGACGCGCGGCTGCGCTGTCCCATCGCGCGCGAGCCCCATTTGGCGATCGCGAACACGCCGCCGAACAGCAAGACGAACGCCAGCATCGCCGCTCCGCCCGGCGTGCCGACATAATCGGCGAGCAGCCCGGTCAGCGTCGCATGAAAAAAGCGCACCGCGAGGATCGCGAGGATCCAGGCGAGCAGCGAGGTCACCTCCTGCACCAGCCCACGCGCGAAGCCGAGCACGGCGCCGCCGAGGACAAGGACGAGCACGACGATATCGAGAGCGGTCAGACTTCCCATGCGCCGGTGGCTAGTCGCGCCCGAGCATCAGGTCAACGAGTTCGCCGAGGCGCGTGAAGCCGGTCACCGAAATGCCGCCGACCGCCTTCATCCCCTTGGGTCCCCAGCCGCGCGAAAAACCGAGCTTCGCCGCCTCGCGCAGCCGCAGTGCGTCGTGCGCGACGGGGCGCACCTCGCCCGACAGCGAAAGCTCGCCGAAGACGATCGCGTCGGCGGGCACCGGCCGCTCGCTGAACGCCGAGATCAGCGCCGCCGCGACCGCGAGGTCGGCCGCGGGGTCGGTGAGGCGGTAACCGCCCGCGATGTTGAGATAGACCTCCGCTGCGCCCATCTGGAGCCCGCAGCGCGCTTCCAAGACCGCGAGCACCATCGCGAGCCGGCCGCTGTCCCACCCGACGACCGCGCGGCGCGGCGTCGCGCCGCTCGCGAGCCGCACGGTGAGCGCCTGAACCTCGACGAGCACCGGGCGCGTGCCTTCCAATGCGGGGAAGACCACCGATCCCGGCACATCCCGGCTCCGATCGGTCAGGAACAGGCTCGACGGGTTGGCGACTTCGCCGAGCCCCTCCTCGCCCATCGCGAACACCCCGATCTCGTCGGTGCCGCCGAAGCGGTTCTTGACGGCGCGAAGGATGCGATAAAGATGGCTGCGCTCGCCCTCGAACGACAGCACCGTGTCGACCATATGTTCGAGCACGCGCGGTCCCGCGATCGTCCCGTCCTTCGTCACATGGCCGACGAGCACGATCGCCGCGCCGCTGTCCTTGGCGTAGCGGATCAACTCCTGCGCGCTCGCGCGCACCTGACTCACCGTTCCCGGCGCGCTGTCGATCAGGTCGCTGTGCATCGTCTGGATCGAATCGATCACCACGAAATCGGCGCTACGGCCGTCGAGCGTCGCGAGGATATCGCGTACGGAGGTCGCGCTCGCGAGCGCGACGGGCGCGTCGCCGAGCCCCAGCCGCTGCGCGCGCAGCCGCACCTGCGCGGCCGCCTCCTCGCCGCTGATATAGACGACCGACTTGCCCGCCTTGGCGAGCCGCCCCGCCGCCTGCAGCAGCAGGGTCGACTTGCCGATCCCCGGATCGCCGCCGATCAGCGTCGCCGACCCCGCGACGAAACCGCCGCCGAGCGCGCGGTCGAACTCGGCGATCCCGCAGAACATCCGCTCGGGTATGGCGCTATGCGCGTCCAAGGTTTCGAGCGCGAGCGCGCGGCCGCCCTTCGTCAGGTCGTGCTTCGCCGAAAAGACGGTCTCGGCCGCCTCCTCGACCAGCGTGTTCCATTCGCCGCAATCGGCGCATTGCCCCTGCCAGCGGTACGAAACCGCGCCGCAATTCTGGCAGACATATTGGCGTTTCGCTTTGGCCATCATCGGCGCTTAACCGGAACAAAAAACGAACGCCACCCCTTTCCCGCTCCCGTCACTCCGGGCTTTGATCCGGGGTCCCACTCAGCGACGGCGAAAAGCGGGACCCCGGATCAAGTCCGGGGTGACGAGGAAGGGTAGCGATGGTTCAATTTACGCACGTCTTGTTCTAGGGCGGTCGCAATCCCGAATCACCACTCAGCAGGATCGCCCACGCCATGAAATTCTTCGCCGACACCGCCGAAATCGCCGACATCCAGGAACTCGCCGTGACGGGCCTGCTCGACGGGGTCACGACCAACCCGTCGCTGATCGCCAAGTCGGGCCGCGACTTCAAGGAAGTGACGAAGGAAATCTGCGCGATCGTCGACGGCCCCGTCTCGGCCGAGGTCGTCGCGCTCGACCACGCGACGATGATGAAGGAGGCCGAGATCCTCCGCAAGATCGCCGATAATGTCTGCATCAAGGTGCCGCTGACGATCGACGGGCTCAAGACCTGCAAGGCGCTGACCGGCGACGGCACGATGGTCAACGTCACGCTCTGCTTCTCGGCGACGCAGGCGCTGCTCGCGGCCAAGGCCGGCGCGACATTCGTGTCCCCGTTCGTAGGCCGCCACGACGACAATGGCTTCGACGGCATGCAGCTGATCGCCGATATCCGGCTGATCTACGACAATTACGCCTATGACACCGAAATCCTCGTCGCGAGCGTGCGCCACGGCATCCATGTGCTCGAAGCCGCCAAGATCGGCGCCGACGTGATGACCGCGCCGCCGTCGGTCATCAAGGGGCTGTTCAAGCATGTCCTGACCGAAAAGGGTATCGAAGGCTTTCTCGCCGACTGGGCGAAGACCGGGCAGTCGATCTGACAGCCTCGTCATTGCGAGGAGCCGAAGGCGACGCGGCAATCTCCAGCTATCGTCCTTGCGCGAGTCCGAAGGCTGGAGATTGCTTCGCTACGCTCGCAATGACGAAGAGCAGTTGACGTAAACGTCAACTCGCCGCGATACTCGCCCGAAAGGGAGAGATTCGCATGACCGACACCGCCGTCCTCACCGAACGCCAGGGCCATATCCTGATCGTCACGATCAACCGGCCCGAAGCGCGCAACGCGGTCAACGCCGCGGTCCATGCTGGCATCGGCACCGCGCTGGAGCAGGCGGAGCACGATCCCGAAATCCGCGTGGTCATCGTCACCGGCGCGGGCGACAAGAGCTTCTGCGCCGGCGCTGACCTCGTCGCGCTGTCGCGCGGCGAAAGCCTCGCCCCCGACGATCCGGCGCAGCAGGCGTGGGGCTTTGGCGGTTTCGCCGCGCATCCGATCTCGAAGCCGGTCATCGGCGCGGTCAACGGCTTCGCCTTCGGCGGCGGCTGCGAACTCGCGCTGATGTGCGATCTGGTCGTTGCCGCCGACCATGCGCAATTCGCGCTACCCGAGGTCAAGGTCGGACTGTTCGCCGCGGCGGGCGGCGCCTTCCGCCTTGCGCAGCAACTGCCGCGCAAGCTCGCGATGGAATATATGCTGACCGGCGATCCGATCCCCGCCCCGCGCGCGGCCGCGTTCGGGCTGGTCAACCACGTCGTCCCGCTCGCCGATCTGATGCCGGCCGCGATCGCGCTCGCCGAAAAGATCGCCGCCAACGCCCCACTGTCGGTGCAGGCGTCGAAGCGCGTCGCGCTCGGCATCGACGAGGGCCGCATCGCCGCCGACGCCCCCTATTGGGAGCATAACACCCGCGAGCGTGCTGTGCTCATGCGCAGCGAGGATGCGCGCGAAGGGCCGCGCGCCTTCGCCGAGAAGCGCAAGCCGGTGTGGAAAGCGCGCTGAGATGAACATGACCGACCCCGAGCGCATTCCCGTCATCATCGGCGTCGGGCAGGTCAACGACCGGCCCGAGGATCCCGACGCGGGGCTCGACTCGCTTGGCCTGATGGTCGCGGCGCTGAAGGCCGCGGCGCAGGACGCCGGCGTGCCGCTCGCCGACATCGACAGCCTCGCGATCGTCGACCAGATCAGCTTCCACCATCTCGGCAAACTCTGCGAACCGCTCGCCGCCGCCATCGGCGCCAAGCCGGCGATCAACTATCAATCCGACGCGCCGCACGGCGATACGCCGGTGCGCCTGCTCAACGAGGCCGCGAACCGTATCGGGGCGGGCGAGATCAAATTGGCGGCCATCGTCGGCGGCGAAGCGCTGCGCACCGCCGCGGGACGCGCCGCCAAGGCGGCGAGCGGCGAGGACAAGAGCTACAACGCCGTGCGCCAGGTCGCGACCCGGCGCGAGCCCAATTATGCCCAGAAGCACGGGCTTTCGGCACCTGTCGACGTCTATCCGCTCTACGAGAACGCCACCCGCGCGGCATGGGGCGAAAGCCTCGCCAAGGCGCAGGCCGAAAGCGCCGAAATCTGGTCGCGCTTTTCGGAGGTCGCAGCCGCGAACGACGGCGCGTGGATCCGCAAACCCGCCAGCCCCGCCGATATCCTGGCGGTGAACGAGCGCAACCGCCCGATCGCCTTCCCCTATTCGAAGCTGATGGTCGCCAACAGCTCGGTGAACCAGGGCGCGGGCTTCCTCCTCGCGAGCCTCGCCGAAGCGCGCCGCCGCGGCATCGCCGAGGATCGCCTGATCCATGTCGGCATGGGCGCC
The DNA here is from genome assembly GCF_002277025.1 of Sphingopyxis sp. GW247-27LB. Taxonomy (GTDB): domain Bacteria; phylum Pseudomonadota; class Alphaproteobacteria; order Sphingomonadales; family Sphingomonadaceae; genus Sphingopyxis. The sequence goes on along the minus strand of NZ_NIWD01000008.1, from coordinate 960,827 downwards.
GCGGCGAAGGAGCCAGCAAGCATCCTGAAACGCGATCGTTACGACCATAGCGTCAGCATGGAAACGTCGATCACGCGCACGCTCGAACTCAACGGCATGACCGTCGAGGATTTCGACTGCGTCGAACTCTACAGCTGCTTTCCCTGCGTGCCGAAGATGGCGCGGCGCATCCTCGGCTGGCCGTGGGACCGCCCCGCGACGGTGTTCGGCGGCCTGACCTTCGGCGGCGGGCCGATCGCCAACTATATGAGCCACGCGATCGTCTCGATGGTGAAGAAGCTGCGCGGCGAAGGCCGCTATGGCTTCCTCTTCGCCAACGGCGGCTTCGCGACCGACAATCATTGCATCGTGCTGGGCAGCGAGCCGATCGCGGCGGCGAGCTTCCCGCAGGACTTCGGCTATCAAGCCGAAGCCGAAGCGAAGCGCGGGCCGGTGCCCGAACTGGTGCAGGATTATGCGGGGCCTGCGACGATCGAGAGCTATACGGTCTTCTACTCCCGCGACGGCGCGCCGAAGGCCGGCGTGGTGGTGGCGCGAACGCCCGATGGCGCGCGGACGCTCGCGCATGTCGATGTGAGCGATGCCGAGATGCTGGCGTTCCTGACCGACGGGAAGGAAGAACCGGTTGGGAGCACCGGCAACGTCGTGGCGCTGGATGAAGACCGTTTCGGCTGGCGGACAGGCTGAACCCTTCGCTGGGGCGCGGTCCCGGACGGCCGGTCAAGGCTTCAAATTCGCTCGCTCCCGGCATGAAGAGCCGATATGGCCCGGCGTATGAAAAAGCTCCTTGTTCCGGTCATGTTGGCGGCGGCAATTGCGTCCGGATGCACGGCGGCCACGCCTGCCGAACCGACGATGCAGGACCTTCTGCGCGACCCGGCTGTGGGCGAGTTCGTCGCTTGGCAGAAGGGCCATGGCCTCCCGGCCATAGAGCTCGAGCCATCGGGACCCGCGCCCGCAACGCCGGGCGGCACCCGCATCGGCGGCCCGGTCTGGCTGGCCGCGGAGGAAGCCTGGCCGACCGATGCCGAGGGGCGGCCGATGTCCTTTCTCGCGCAGGTCGATTTTTCGGCACTGCCACCCTTGCCGGACTATCCGGAGAGCGGGATCCTGCAGTTCTTCATCGCACGCGACGATCTGTACGGAGCGAATTTCGAGAAGCCCGAAGCCGGAAAATTCCGCGTCATCTGGCGCGAGAAGATCCAGGGACCCGGCAAATTGCACATGGGCAAGCCGTTCGGCGACCACGGGATCGACGATTATTCTCCGCTCTATGAGGGCACGGTCGAACAGGGAATTGCGCTGAAGCCCAAACGCGTCGAGCAATTTCCATCGACCGAGTCCTGGCTGGCCGAAAGGGATATCGGGAAGCTGCTCGAAAGCGACAAGGGCGGCCGCATCTATACCTTTGCGGACAAGCAATATGAACAGGCCCCGCCACGCCACCATGTCGGCGGCCATCCGGGCTTCACGCAATCCGACTGGCGCGCCGCGCCCGCCTATCAGGACGTCGATCGCGTCTTGATCAATCTCTGGAGCGACGATCACATCATGTGGGGCGATATGGGGCAAGGCCAGTTCATGATCCGGCGCGCAGACCTGTTGAAGCGCGACTTCAGCAAGGTCTTCTATCAGTGGGATTGCTACTGACCGCGGCCCGCCGCGCCGCTCAGATGTCGAACGACACCCCCTGCGCCAGCGGCAGCGCGTCCGAGTAATTCACCGTATTGGTCGCGCGCCGCATATAGGCCTTCCAGCTATCCGACCCTGACTCGCGCCCGCCCCCCGTCTCCTTCTCGCCACCGAACGCTCCGCCGATCTCGGCGCCGCTCGTGCCCAGATTGACGTTGGCGATGCCGCAGTCGCTCGCCGCCAGGAAGCGCTCGGCCTCGCGCATGTCGGTGGTGAAGATCGCCGACGACAACCCCGCCGCGACCGCGTTGTGCAGCCGGATCGCGGCATCGAGATCGTCGTAGCGCATCACATAGAGGATCGGTGCGAAAGTCTCATCCAGCACCGGCTCGACCTGCCCCGGCATCTCGACGAGCGCGGGGCGCGCATAATAGCCCGCACCCTCGCCGACCCGCTCGCCGCCATGAACGACCCCGCCGGCCGCGCGCGCGGCGGCCAGCGCCCCTTCCATCGCCTCATGCGCGGCGCGGTCGATCAGCGGCCCGACGAGCACTTCTCCCTCCAGCGGATTGCCGACCGCGACGCTCGCATAGGCGGCCTTCAGCCGCGCGACGAAGCCGTCGTAGATGCTGTCGTGGACGAACAAGCGCCGCGTCGTCGTGCAACGCTGCCCCGCCGTCCCCATCGCCCCGAACGCGACCCCGCGCAGCGCGAGGTCGAGATCGGCCGAGGGCGCGACGATCACGCCGTTGTTGCCGCCGAGCTCTAGGATCGCGCGCGCGAACCGCTGGGCGAGCCGGGGCGCGACCGCACGGCCCATGCGCGTCGATCCGGTCGCCGAAACGAGCGCGACGCGCGCGTCGTCGACGAGCGCCTCGCCCGCCTCGCGCCCGCCGATCAGCAATCCCGAGAGACCCTCGGGCGCATCGCCGAAACGCGCCACCGCGCGCGCGAAGATCGCCTGCGTCGCCAGCGCGGTCAGCGGCGTCTTTTCCGAGGGCTTCCACACGACGCTGTTGCCGCAGACGAGCGCGAGCGCCGCGTTCCACGCCCATACCGCGACAGGGAAGTTGAACGCCGAGATCACCCCGACGACCCCGAGCGGATGCCACACTTCCATCATCCGGTGCCCCGGCCGCTCGGTCGCGATGGTGAGGCCGTAGAGCTGGCGCGACAGGCCAACCGCGAAGTCGCAGATGTCGATCATCTCCTGCACCTCGCCCGCGCCCTCCGAGGGAATCTTTCCCGCTTCGATCGTCACCAGCCGTGCCAGATCGTCCTTCGCGGCGCGCAGTTCTTCGCCGAACAGGCGCACCAATTCGCCGCGGCGCGGCGGCGGCACCAGCCGCCAGGCGCGAAAGGCCGCGGTTGCCGCATCGAGCGTCTCGTCGATTTCCGCCGCGTCGGCGACGCGCAGCATCGCGACCTGCTCGCCGGTCAGCGGGGTGATCGAGGGCATCGATCCTTCGCTCCACAGCGCGCGGTCCACGCCCAGCCCGTCGAGCAGTCGGCCCACCTCTTCGCCGATCGCGGTCATCGTTCGTCCCTTTCGTATCGGGCGGCCCGCCCTTGCAACTTGCGGCTCGCGGAGTATCGCAGGGGACGAACAAAGCAAATCGAAAGCGGGAGAATCCCCATGTCCGACCTGCCCCCCTCCGAACCCTTCGTCCCGGTTCCCGCCGACGCCGCCGCGAACACCCACTGCACCGCCGACGACTACGACCGGCTCTATGCCGCGAGCACCGCCGACCCCGACGCCTTCTGGGCGGCCGAGGCGCAGCGTGTCGACTGGGTGACGCCTCCGACGAAAATCGCGAACTGGTCGTTCGATCCGGTCGACATCAAATGGTATGAGGACGGCGTCCTCAACCTCTGCCACAATGCGCTCGACCGCCATGTCGCCGCGGGGCACGGGGAACGCACCGCGATCATCTTCGAGCCCGACGCGCCCGATGGCGAGACCCGCCACATCAGCTATGCCGCGCTGCTCGCCGACGTGATCCGTTTCGCGAACACGCTGAAGAAAATGGGCGTCCAAAGGGGCGACCGCGTCACCATCTATATGCCGATGATCCCCGAGGGCGCGGTCGCGATGCTCGCCTGCGCGCGCATCGGCGCAGTGCATAGCGTCATCTTCGGCGGCTTTTCGCCCGACGCGATCGCGGGGCGCATCGAGGATTGCGCGAGCGACTGGGTGATCTGTGCCGACGAGGGGCTGCGCGGCGGGCGCACCATCCCGCTGAAGGCCAATGTCGACAAGGCGCTGGAGAAGGTGGACGTCAAGGCGGTGCTCGTCATCGCTCACACCGGCGGCGATATCGCGATGATCGAAGGCCGCGACCATTGGTACGACGCGCTCTCCGCCGATGTCGGCGCCGATTGCCCGTGCGAGCCGATGGGCGCCGAGGACCCGCTGTTCATTCTCTATACCTCGGGCTCGACCGGCAAGCCCAAGGGCGTGCTCCACACCGTCGGGGGCTATTCGGTGTGGGTCGCGTCGACCTTTCACTACGGGTTCGACTATCGGCCGGGCGAGATCTTCTGGTGCACCGCCGATATCGGCTGGGTCACCGGGCACAGCTATGTCGTCTATGGCCCCTTACAGAACGGCGCGACGACACTGATGTTCGAGGGCATTCCCAATTACCCCGACCACGACCGCTTCTGGCGCGTCGTCGACAAGCATCGGGTGAACATCCTCTACACCGCGCCGACGGCGATCCGCGCGCTGATGCGCGAGGGCGACCATTATGTGACGCGTCACGACCTCGGCTCGATCCGCCTGCTCGGCAGCGTCGGCGAACCGATCAACCCCGAGGCGTGGCGCTGGTATCATGATATCGTCGGCAAGGGCCGCGTTCCCGTGGTCGACACCTGGTGGCAGACAGAGACCGGCGGGATCATGATCACCACCCTTCCCGGCGCGCATCCGATGCAGCCGGGAAGCGCCGGGCGTCCCTTCTTCGGCATCCGCCCGCAGCTCGTCGATGCCGAGGGCGGCGTGCTTGTCGACGAACAGAGCGGCGGCGCGGCCGAGGGCAATCTGTGCATGACGCACAGCTGGCCGGGACAGGCGCGAACGCTCTATGGCGACCATGACCGTTTCGTGTCGACCTATTTCTCGACCTACAAGGGCAAATATTTCACCGGCGACGGCTGCCGCCGCGACAAGGGCGGATATTGGCGGATCACCGGCCGTGTCGACGACGTCATCAACGTCTCGGGGCACCGCATGGGCACCGCCGAGGTCGAAAGCGCGCTGGTGCTGCACGATCTGGTCGCCGAAGCCGCGGTCGTCGGCTTTCCCCACGACATCAAGGGCCAGGGCATCTACGCCTATGTGACGCTGAACGCCGGGGTCGAGCCGACCGACGAGGTCGCCGCGGCGCTGAAACAGCAGGTCCGCACCGAGATCGGTCCGATCGCGACTCCCGACCATATCCACCTGACCCCCGCGCTGCCCAAGACACGCTCGGGCAAGATCATGCGGCGGATCTTGCGCAAGATCGCGGAGAATGACTTCGGGTCGCTGGGCGACACCTCGACGCTCGCCGACCCGAGCCTGGTCGACGGGCTGATCGAGGGGCGGAAGAATCGGTGATCATCTCCCCTCCCGCTTGCGGGAGGGGGATTTCAGAAATGAAAGTCCGGCAATTCGGCCAGCGCGATGCCCAGCGCTTCGGCCCAGCCGTCCGAGACGCTTTGATAATAGGCGTCGTCGCGTTCGAAGCGGCGTTCGCGCACGGTGGTGAAATCGTCGCGGGCGTGGACCTTGAGGTCGATCGGCAGGTCGACCCCGGCATTGGCCTGGATCGTCGAATCGAACGAAACGCAAAGCAGCTTCACCGCATCCTCGAACGACATGGCAGGGTCGTAGGAGCGGACGATCATCGGGCGGCCATATTTGGTCTCGCCGATCTGGAAGAAGGGATTGTCCTCTCCCGCCTCGATGAAATTGCCCTCAGGATAGATCATGAACAGGCGCGGCTCTGAGCCCTTGATCTGGCCGCCGACGATCAGCGATGCGCGGAAGATCGATTCGGCCATCGGCCCTTCGACGCCGTAGCGCGTCACGATGCCGCGCAGCGTTTCGCCGATGGTCATCGCGACCTGGAACATCGAGGGCGCGGCGAGGATCGACGGATGCCGATCCTCGGGCGCCTTGGTCCGCTCGTCGAGCAGGCTGACCACCGCCTGCGTCGTCGCAAGATTGCCCGCCGACATCAGCGTGATGACGCGCTCGCCCGGCACGTGCCAGCTCCGCATCTTGCGGACCTGCGAGATATCGTCGACGCCCGCGTTGGTGCGGGTGTCCGACATGAACACCAGCCCCTTGTTCAGGCGCATCCCGACGCAATAGGTCATCGATTCCTTCTTCCCTGGCCCCAGTCCGATCCCAGCCCGGCCCCGCTTATTGCTGGACCTGCAATTGAACAACCAGATTTTCCTGCGCCGCACCATAGCGCATGCCACGAACCGGGGCGGCGTCCCGATAATCGAGCCCGGTCGCCACGCGGATATAGCGCTGGTCGGGCGAATGGCCGTTGCTGACGTCGAAGCCGATCCAGCCGATATGGTCGAAATGCGCCTCCGCCCACGCGTGCGTCGCATCCTGCTGCGTCCGGTCGTTCATCATCAGATAGCCCGAGACATAGCGCGCCGGATGGCCGAGGTGGCGCATCGCGGCGATGAAGATATGGGCATGGTCCTGGCAGACGCCGCCCTCGCCCGCCAGCGCCTGTTCGGCGGTCGTCTCGGCATCGGTGACGCCGATCCGGTAGGCGAGCCGGTCGAGGATCAGTGCGGAGAGCGCGTGCGCGCGCTCGATCTCCGAACCGAAATCGCGCCCCAGCGCCGCCGTCAGCGCCCGCACCTGGCGCCCTGCGCGCGTCAGCGGGGTCGGGTGCAGGAACGTCCATAGCGGTATCGCGCCGCGATGCGCGCCGATCACCCCGTCCCACGTCACCAGTTCGACCTCTCCGGCGCAATGGATGACCAGTTCCGGTGCGCCGCCGTCGACCGACACCAAGTCGACGGCATTGCCGTGATGGTCCGTATAGTGGAGTTGCCGCGATCCGCCCTCGACCTCGACTGTCCAACCGTGGATCAACTGCTGCCCCGGCCGCTCCTTCGGCGTCAGCCGAAGCTGTTGCAGCGCATAGGCGACATGCCCCTCGAAATGATAACGGGTCGTATGTTCGACGCGCAGGCGCATGGTCACTCCACAAACCGGTAGTCGCGCTCGACCTGCCGGGCGAGCGCCGCGTTGGCGGCCAGGAAGCCGCGCAGATATTCGTGCAGCCCGCCGTCGAAGATCGACTGGATCGGCCCGGCCAGCCGGTCGCGACACAGCGCCGTCGCCATCCGCCCCGCCTCGGTCTCTTCGGCATAGATGCGCTGGATCTGCCCCAGATGCTCCGCCATCCGCTCGCAGCAGAAGGCGAGGCTGCGCGGCATCTGTGCATAAAGGATCAGGAATTCGGCGATCTTGAGGGCACTGATCTCCGCGCCGTAGAGCCAGCGATAGGCGCGGTGCGCCGACACCGAGCGCAGGATCGTCTCCCACTGCACATTGTCGATCGACGATCCGATATGCGCGACCGAGGGCAGCAGCAGATAATATTTGACGTCGAGGATGCGCGCGGTGTTGTCGGCGCGTTCCAGAAAGGTGCCGAGCTGTGCGAAGTGGAAGCCGTCGTTGCGCAGCATCGTGCCGGTCAGCGCGCCGCGCACCTGCCCGTTCTGCCGCCGGATCGTCGCCAGCACGTCGGGCAGATCGTCCTCGCGCACCGGCCGCCTCAGCAGCGCGACCAGCGTCATCCAGCCGGTGTTCACCGCTTCCCAAACCTCGCGCGTCAGATAGGTGCGCGCGGTGCGCGCGTTGTCGCGTGCCTGCTTGACGATCGACAGGATGCTCGACGGATTGGCGGGATCGCGGAGCAGATAATCGACGACGCGCGCCGAGGTGAAATCCTGGTGCGTCATCGCATAGGCGCTCGCGACCCCGGCAGTCTCCAGCACCGATTTCCATTCGGCGGGCGCGGTCGCCGAGCGGGTGAGCGCGATGCGGAAGCCCGCGTCGATCAGCCGGGCGGTATTCTCGCTGCGCTCGAGATAACGCGCCATCCAGAAGAGCGAGCCGGCGGTTTTTCCTAGCATGGGGACGGCCGTTCAAGCCCCTCCCCTTCAGGGGAGGGGTTGGGGTGGGGTCTCGCGGCAGAGCATAAGACCGATGAACCCCACCCCGCTGCGACTAGGCAGCAAGCTGCCAAGTCTCGCTGCCCCTCCCCTGAAGGGGAGGGGTTCAAGTTGGGGAAAATCCGCTCCGCCCCCATCAATCCTCCAACACCCAGGTATCCTTGGTCCCGCCGCCCTGGCTCGAATTGACCACCAGCGACCCCTTGGTCATCGCGACGCGGGTCAGTCCGCCGGGGGTGATGGTGATGCCCTGCGGCGACATCAGGACGAAGGGGCGGAGGTCGACGTGGCGCGGCGCGAGACCCTTTTTGGTGAAGATCGGCACGGTCGACAGCGACAGCGTCGGCTGCGCGATATAATTGGCGGGATTGGCCTCCAGCTTGGTGCGGAAGGCCGCGATCTCCGTCTTGCTCGCCGCGGGGCCGACGAGCATGCCGTAGCCGCCCGACCCGTGCACCTCCTTGACCACCAGCTCGGGCAGCCGGTCGAGCACCTCGCGCAGATGCCCGGGCTCGCCGCAGCGCCAGGTCGGCACATTGGGCAGCAGTGCCTTCTCGCCCGTATAGAATTCGATGATGTCGGGCATGTAGCTGTAGAGCGCCTTGTCGTCGGCGATCCCGGTGCCCGGCGCATTGGCGATGGTGATGCCGCCGGCGCGATAGACGTCCCAGATGCCGGGCACCCCGAGCAGCGAGTCGGGGCGGAAATTGAGCGGATCGAGGAAATCGTCGTCGACGCGGCGGTACAGGACGTCGATCGGCCGGTAACCCTGCGTCGTCCGCATCGCGATGCGCCCCTCGACGACGCGCAGATCGTGCCCCTCGACCAGTTCGGCGCCCATCTGGTCGGCGAGGAAACTGTGCTCGAAATAGGCGCTGTTGTGGATGCCCGGCGTCAGCACCGCGACGGTCGGCGTGCCCCCGCACATCGGCGGCACGCAGGCCGACAGCGATTTCAACAGGTTGATCGGATAATCGCCGACCTCGCGCACCGCGACCTTCGCGAACAGCTCGGGGAACATCTGGAGCATCGTCTCGCGATTCTCGAGCATGTAGGAGACGCCCGACGGGGTACGGGCATTGTCCTCGAGCACGTAGAATTCGTCGGGGCCGGTGCGGACAATGTCGATGCCGCTGATATGCGTATAGACGCCGCCGGGCGGATCCATGCCCATCATCATCGGCAGGAAAGCGTCGTTGCGCGCGACCAGCTCGGTCGGCACGCGCCCCGCGCGGAGAATCTCCTGCCGGTGATAGATATCGTGGAGGAAGGCATTGAGCGCCCGCACCCGCTGTTCGATCCCGCGCGACAGCCGCCGCCATTCGCCCGCGGCGATGATCCGCGGCACGACGTCGAAGGGAATCAGCCGCTCGTCGCCGCCGTCGGCGCCATAGACGTTGAAGGTGATCCCGATGGTGCGGAAAAAGGCCTCGGCCTGCTGCGTCTTGTGCTGGATGCGCGTCGCATCCTCGCCGTCGAACCAGTCGCGATATTCGCGGTAGGGCGGCCGGACCCCGCCCTCCTGGCTCGTCATTTCGTCGAAGAAGCGAATGAAGCCGGTCCTTTCCGCAGCACACTGTCCCGCACCGCGCGCAATGACGGTGTCCACTTGTTCCAGCTACTGCGCTGCCCGCCGGCTTCACGGCCGTCAGGCTTGTGGGACCGATGCTAGCACCGCTGCGCGGGAAGGCAAGATATCTGAAAGCTCACGGAAATCGAAATGCCTTGCCCGCCAGCCTTCGCTCTATAGAGGGAAAGCATCGTCCGCCGCGGGAGTATTCGCTCATGTCCCTATCCGCCATACTGCTCGCCGGCCTGCTCGCCGCGACCGCTGAACCGGCCGCCTGCTCCGCGCCCGCAGATTTGAGCGCGACCCCGCTCGCGGCCTGGACCCAGACCGATGGCGCCGCGGACGCGGCGATCGTGCCCGGCCGGCCGGTCACGCTGGCCATGGCCGACGGCGCGGCGGCGCGGACGCTGACCATCGCCGCGGCCGGCCGCTATGGCGTCGCCGCCGACGGGCGCGTGTGGATCGACCTTGTTGCGCACGGCAAGCCGCTGACCTCGGCCGAGCATGGACACGGCCCGGCCTGTTCGGGGATTCGCAAGATCGTCTGGTTCGACCTGACGCCGGGAACCTATGACGTGACGCTGTCGAAGGCGGCCACGGACCGCGTGCGCGTGTTGGTCGTACAGGGGCGCTGAGGGCGAAATGCCCCTCCCCTAAGGGGAGGGGCTTGAGCAATGTTACAGGGCCCCGTGGCAATGCTTGTATTTGCGGCCCGAGCCGCAGGGGCATGGCGCGTTGCGGCTGATGTCCAGTGCCGCATAGGGATTCTCGCCCTCCGGCAGGTCCGGGCGCGGCGCCTGCATCGGGGGTAGCGTGTTCGCGATCACTCCCAACTCGCCCCCATCGAGGTCGGCGCTGTTGTCCTCGCCGGTGAAGGGGTCGATGTGGGTGGTCAGAAAGTCGGGCAGATCGGGGAGCGGCATCGGCTCGGGTTCCTGGAACTGGAAATCGATCCGCGCGACGGTGCGCGTCACATCCTCGCGGATGTTCTGCAGCATGCGCTCGAACAGCGCAAACGCCTCGGCCTTATATTCGTTGATCGGCTGCTTCTGCGCATAGGCGCGCAGGAAAACGACCTGGCGCAGCGCGTCGAGGGTCGAGAGATGCTCCTTCCAATGATGGTCGAGCGTCTGGAGCAGGATCGACTTCTCGATGCCGCGCCACGTCTCGGGGTCGACCTGCGCCGCCTTCTCGGCCGCCGTGGCGTCGGCCAGTTCCTGGATGCGTTCTTCGAAGATTTCGGCGTCGACCGCATCCTCCTGCATCCACGCGTCGATCGGCGGCGACAGTTCGAGGACGTTGGCGACGCGCGCTTTCATGCCCTCGACGTCCCATTGCTCGGGATAGCTGCCCGGCGGACAGGCGTCGGCGACGATCGAATTGACCGTCTCGGCGCGCATCGCGCCCATCGCGTCGTCGACGGTCTCGCTGTCGATGATCTCACCGCGCTGTTCATAGATGACCTTGCGCTGGTCGTTCATGACGTTGTCATATTCGACGACCTGCTTGCGGATGTCGTAGTTGCGCGCCTCGACCTTCTTCTGCGCGGTCTCGATCGCCTTCGACAGCCACTTCGACCCGATCGCCTCGCCGTCCTCCAGATTCTTGTTCATCATCTTGGCGAACAAGGTGTCGGGGCCGAAGATGCGGAGCAGGTCGTCGTCGAGGCAGAGGTAGAATTTCGACAGGCCGGGGTCGCCCTGGCGCCCCGAACGGCCGCGGAGCTGGTTGTCGATGCGCCGGCTTTCGTGACGCTCGGTCGCGAGCACGAACAGGCCGCCCGCCGCCTTCACCGCTTCGCGCTCGGCCGCGACCTCTTCGTGGATGCGCGCGATCGCGGCCTCGCGTTCGGGGCCTTCGGGCAGGTCCTTCAGCTCGTCCTCGATGCGGAATTCCTCGCTGCCGCCGAGTTTGATGTCGGTGCCGCGGCCCGCCATGTTGGTCGCGATGGTGACCGCGCCGGTGCGCCCCGCCTGCGCGACGATATGCGCTTCGCTCTCGTGGAAGCGCGCGTTCAGGACGCTGTGCGGCACGCCTTCCTTTTCGAGATAGGAGGAGAGCAGTTCCGACTTCTCGATCGACACGGTGCCGACGAGCACCGGCTGGCCGCGCTCGTTCGCTTCGCGGATCGTGCGCGCGATGGCGCCGAACTTGTCGGTGATATTCTTGTAGAATTCATCCTCGTCGTCGACCCTCGCGATCGGACGGTTCGTCGGGATGGTGACGACGTTCATCTTGTAGATTTCGAAGAATTCGGCCGCCTCGGTCGCCGCGGTGCCGGTCATGCCGCTGAGCTTCGGATACATGCGGAAATAATTCTGGAAGGTGATCGACGCGAGCGTCTGGTTCTCGGGCTCGATCTGCACGCCTTCCTTCGCCTCGACCGCCTGGTGCAGGCCGTCGGACCAGCGGCGGCCGTCCATCATGCGGCCGGTGAATTCGTCGATAATGACGACCTTGCCGTCCTTGACGATATAGTCGGTGTCGAGCTTGAACATCACGATGGCCTTCAGCGCCTGGTTGACGTGATGGACGATCTGGGTGTTCTCGATGTCGTAGAGGTTGCTGCCCTGGAGCAGACCGGCCGCCTCGAGCAGCCGCTCGACATGCTCGGTGCCGTCCTCGGTCAGGCTGATCGACTTGGTCTTCTCGTCCTTTTCATAATCATCCTCGCCGAGCTGGTGGACGACTTCGTTGACGCGGATATAGAGCTCCGACTTGTCGTCGGTCGGGCCCGAAATGATCAGCGGAGTGCGCGCCTCGTCGATCAGGATCGAATCGACCTCGTCGACGATGCCGAAGTTGAAGGGGCGGTGGACCATCTGCGACCGCTCGAACTTCATATTGTCGCGCAGATAATCGAAGCCGAGTTCGTTGTTGGTCGCGTAGGTGATGTCGCTGTTATACGCCTCGCGCCGCTGCGTCTCGTTGAGGTTGGGGACGATGACGCCGGTGGTGAGGCCAAGGAAGCCGTAGACCGTGCCCATCCATTCGGCGTCGCGGCGGGCGAGATAGTCGTTGACCGTGACGACATGGACGCCCTTGCTTTCGAGCGCGTTCAGATAGCAGGGCAGGGTCGCCATCAGCGTCTTGCCCTCACCCGTCGCCATCTCGGCGATCTCGCCGCGGTGGAGGACGATGCCGCCGACCATCTGCACGTCGAAGTGCCGCATGCCGAGCGTGCGCTTCGCCGCTTCGCGCACCGTGGCGAAGGCCTCGGGCAGGATGTCGTCGAGCGTCTCGCCCGCCGCCAGCCGGTCGCGGAACTTCTGCGTCTGCGCCTGGAGCGCCGCGTCGTCGAGCGCTTCCAATGCGGGCTCGAACGCGTTGATCTTGTCGACGACCTTGCGGATCGAGGCGACGTAACGATCGTTGGACGAGCCGAACAGGCTCTTGGCAATGCTGCCGAACATATTGATTTCCTTGGATTGTCTATGCGGGTTGCGGCAACGCAGGCGTTGCCCGGTCGCCCCTATGGGCGACCGCGAATGGGTCGGTCAGGCGCGGACGGCCTGGCGCGGCGGCGCTATTCGAGTGCGCGGTCGGAGCGGCTGAGAACGCCGGGCAGATAGGGCGGGGCCGAGCGAATCGGCTTGCGGCAACTGCACGACGAGCGGCGCGACGGCACCGGATCGGCCGGCCGGCGCGCTTTGTCGGAGGCATCGGACTGCGCCGCCGTTTCGGCGAGCAGCACCAGCGACCCCATCGCCGCCGGCATCGCCGGCGCCGCCTGCGCGCGATCCGCGCCGGCAAGGCCGGTCAGCAGCGCGAGCAAGGTCAGTAACAGTCGCAAACGGGGCCCCTCTTCGGTTCAGCGCGCGCCATGGTGCACGCTGTACGCTGAACATAGGGTGAAAGGCCGTGCTCGTCCAGAGACTAAGCCCGCTGATCGCACCGTCAGCCCATCTTGCGGGTTGGGGCTATTTTGGATCGACGCGGACATCAAAATCGATAGAGACCCGCCTTTCGACCGGATTTCCGTCGTCATCGCGATAAGGCTCGCCATGGAAGCTCATGCGACACGGATTGGCGGTCATCAAGTCAAAGGGGATCACACCCGATCGTTCCGCCTGACAATCGCTTATGATGCCCTCCTTTCCGACCGTGAAGGATTGACGAAGCCTGCCGGTGGGCGGAAAATACTGCTCCGGATTGGGAACCATCGTAGCCATATAGGCGACGTCGTCCCATATCAGAGTGACGTCATAACGCCCCTCGGTAGGTTTACCGTCAACGTCGCGCGCAGGTTCAAATTTCGCCGACTTGAGAACAAACGGGCAGCTTTCGCGGACCAGCTCTTCCGGTGCCGTCCCATCCACGACCGCGCAGCGCGCGACCGATCCGTCGCCTGCGATCCGCAGCGACACGCGAACCTGACCGCTCAAACTGCCTGCCGCCTCGGTCCCCAAAAGCGGGGTTGCAAGAGGACGCTCGAAAGACAGGAAGCCCGTTGGGACCGGGCCGCGAGGGTAGCTTTCCGCTGCAGGAGGGATGCGCCATAGAATTCGGCTTCCGTAGTAACCCGTCGTCGGAGTGCCTGATCGATCGAGCGCCGGACGGAACCGTGCCCGCTCAAGCAGCAGGCGACACGCCGCGTAGTCGAGGTCGAGATGACCGCTGCTGCCCGAGATTACGCATGCCGTCGGCTGACCGCTATTTGAGACAGCCAAGCGGAAACGAACGTCCCCTTGGCGGTTCTCGCGCCGGGCGTCCTGGGGATAATCATCAAGGGTAATCCAGTCGGCGGGCCGGCCGGCAGGCAGGGCAGGCCGCGATTTGTCATTCGGATCGGGCCGCGGCACGAAGACGGTCTTCGGCGGCGGCGGAGACGGCATTTGCGCCGCCGCGTCGGTGATTGCCAAGTTCCCACCGGCCAATGCCGCGCCCAACCAAAGCAGCGCCCGTCCCCACCCCATCTGTGCCCCCTTCATTCCAACTGTGGATTCAGCCCCTTCACTTCCTGAAGAAAGCTCTTCGGCTTCTTGAAATATTTGCTCTTGCGATTGACCTTCAGCCCCAACGCCTCGGCCAGTTCCATGACGAAATGGACGCAATTATGCTTGCCGAGGCTGTAGCTTGGCTGCTCGCGGTTCTGCCATTCGCCGATCTTGGCGAGCAGCCGGGCATAGGTCGCATCGTCGACGGTCAGGCTGAACTGCCTGTCGCTCTTCGCCACATAGTCGGGCTTCGACGTCTGCACATAGCCCTTCACCGATCCGAAGAGGATTGCCGGGCTCACCGATTTGGCGGTGAAGCCGTAATTGGTGTCGACCGCCTCGCCGGTCGCGTCGACCCGGCCCTTCAGCGTGACGAAGGCGTGGGGGAAGCGGTCGCCGAAATCATGGCTGTAGAAGCTCACCACCACCGCGGCCTGCGCCGGCAGCGCGGCGCCGAGGAGAAAAGCGAGCAGGGAGAGGAGCATCAGGCGCAAGCGAGTCATCGCCCGGTGATAACCAGCCCGACCCGGCGTGGCCACCCCGCGATTGCCGCTTGACCTTCGCCGCGGCTTCGCCTGTGGTCACACTGACAATCATGTCAGCATCACGGGAGGGCAGGATGGCGCGCAAGGCGATCTTCATCACCGGCGGCGGGTCGGGCATCGGGCGCGCGACCGCGCGTCACTTCGCGGGCCAGGGCTGGTTCGTCGGCATCGCCGACGTCAATGCACAGGGGATCGACGAGACCGCCGCGCTGCTGCCCGAGGGCGCTTCGTCGCGCCACGTCATGGACGTGCGCGACCGCGACCAGTGGCAAAAGGCGCTCGCCGACTTCGCGGCGGCGAGCGGCGGGCGACTCGATGTCCTCTTCAACAACGCCGGCATCGGCTCGGGCGGCCAGTTCATGGACATGGCGCCCGCGGAGGCCGACCGGCTGATCGCGATCAACTTCGGCGGCGTGGTGAACGGCATTTACAGCGCGCTGCCGCTGCTCCGCGCGACGCCCGGATCGACGATCCTCAACACCGGCTCGGCGTCGGGTTTCTACGGCGTAGCCGGGCTCGCGGTCTATTCGGCGACGAAGTTCGCGGTGCGCGGCCTGACCGAAGCGCTCGAAATCGAATTTTCGAAGCATGGCATCAAGGTGCGCTCGCTGATGCCCGGCTTCATCGACACGCCGCTGCTCGACCAGGTGAGCGCCGACAGCAACGAACCCGCGCGCAACCGCCTGTCGGCGAGCGGGTTCGAGATCGTCCCCGTCGAACGCGTCGCCGAAGCGGCGTGGGAGGCGGTACACGGCGAGCGCGTGCATGTGACGGTCGGCAAGATGGCCAAACGCCTGTCGCGCCTCGCGCGCTTCTTCCCGGGACTGGTCGCGAAACAGTCGAAGAAGATCGACGGACTGGGCACGGCGGGGCATTGAGGTTCGGGCTGCGCGACCGCCGAGGTCTGTTATGGGGTGGGGAGCGGGTGTCGCTTTATGTTCCGTCCGGCGGATAGCGAATCGATCCGCGCCCCAGAAGCGGGACCGAGGATCAAGCCTGTCCTGAGTCTGTCGAAGGGTCCGGGGGTGACGGGGAAGGAAGCACGGCGCTGCGTGATTTTATTTCCTANGTCGCTTTATGTTCCGTCCGGCGGATAGCGAATCGATCCGCGCCCCAGAAGCGGGACCGAGGATCAAGCCTGTCCTGAGTCTGTCGAAGGGTCCGGGGGTGACGGGGAAGGAAGCACGGCGCTGCGTGATTTTATTTCCTAGGTTGTCAAACTTGTCACTCCCCTCGGGTAAAATAATACCCGTGGGGAATTTTGGGGCGCCGATGCGCCTTGATGCGGCGCCGGTGGCGGAGGGATCCACGAAATGAAAGAGCCGATGGGAGAAGAGGCTGGCACGGCGCGATAATGTAGGAAAGCGTTTTTTGGGCGGCCGCTTTGGGGTGGGTTTGAGCCATTTCCCCTCCCTTTTAGGGAGGGGTTAGGGGTGGGTGCGCGAGCGGAGCGAGCCTGCAAAAGAACGCCGCCTTCGGCGGCTACCCACCCCCAGCCCCTCCCTAAAAGGGAGGGGAGAGGGTATGGTCGCTAACGTCCGCTACCGGCCGCAATCGGTCGCTAGCGGACATTCATCTACTTCCCCGCCCCGCACTGCACGCTGCCGCTTCCGACGTTGCGCACGGTGCACACCGGCCGGCCGAGCACGACCGTCCGGCCGACGCCGCGGGCGGTGATCGCGGCGGTCTTGGTCGCGCTGAAGCGATGGTCACCCGCGCCTTCGCTGTCGCTGATCAGCTCGCCGACCGCGAGTTCGCCCGCGTCGACCGTCCCGGCGCCCGACAGCGTCATGGTCGCCTGGCGCGCCTGGCCGCCCAGCGTCATCGTGCCGTTGCCGACCATCGCCACCGACAGCCGGTCGGCGTCGACCCGGCCCACGATCAGTTGGCCGGGCCCGCGCAGGCCGATCGTCACGCGCGCGCCCTTCAGCGCGTCGATCGTCAGCGACCCCGCGCCCGCGACCATCGCCGAGCGGAGATTGGCGGCGTTGATGCGAACCGTCACCGGCGCCGGGCCCTTGCTCTTGCGCTCGTCGCCCGCGAAGCGCCGCTCGCCGATCACCAGCTTGCCGTCGCGCGCCTCGATGCTGAGCCGGTCGAGCGCATCCTGCGGCCCTGTCGCCACCGCGCTCACCGGCGCGCGCGCGACAACCTCGACCGTCACGTCGGCACTGAGTTCGATCGCCTCGAAGCTGGTGAGGCCATAGCGCTTCTCGGCCGCCGAAGCGGGGCCGGAGAGCAGCAGGGTGGCGGCCGCGAATGCGGCCCATCGCGAAACATGCGTCATGACGCCGCCTTAGCCGTTCGGCCGCGGCGGCGCCATAGGCGGCTCAGTTGCAGGTGACGTTGCCCGACCCGGTCTTGCTGGTCGAGCATTTGGCGCCGCCGCCGATCTTGACGTCGCCCGATCCGATCACGCGCACATCGGCGCTGGCGGTCGCCTGCGCCTCGACATTGCCCGATCCGGTCACCGAAACGTCGAGCGTATCGGCGACCAGTCCGTCGGCATCGATGTCGCCCGAACCCGTGACGCCGATGTCGCCCGATCCGACCTTGCCGCCCGCGACCTCCAGATCGCCCGAGCCCGACATGGCGAGCTTGACGCTCGTCGCGGTCAGCTTCGCGATCTTGAGCTCGCCCGATCCGGTCACCGCGGCCTCGACCGCGTCGCCGTCGACGCTGTCGGCGTCGATCGAGCCCGACCCCGCCAGCTCGACCGCGCTGAGCCTGGGCATGGTGATCGTGATGTCGACATCGTCGTGGTCGCGGAAGCTCCAGCTGCTGCGCTTGCGGCCGATCGACAGCGTCGATCCATCGACTTCGACCTCGAGCTGGTCGAGTTCGGCCTGCGGTCCCTTGGCGCTGATCGCGAAGCTGTCACCGCGGCGGATCGTCACATCATAGGGGCCCGCGACGTCGACGCCGGTGAAGCCGCTGAGCGCAAAGGATTTGGTCGCCGCCGGGCCGCTGTCGGCGGGGCGCGATTCGCTGCTGGCCCCGTCGCGGCCGCCATCGGCCTTGTCGGCGCCGCTGCAGCCCGTCGCGGTCGCCAGCATCAGCGGTAACATCGCTATCGTCGTCCAGTTTCGCATCGCCAATCTCCTTGTGTGTTATATACATAACACACGGCGGCGGCGGCTGTCCAGCGCGATCCTACCAGCGCAGCAAGGGCGGCAGCGCGAGCCGTCCGGCGAGCGCCGCGAGCAGCACCGCACCGCCGTGCCACAGCGCGATATGGACGATGTCGTCGACGGGGCAATGGAGCGCGGCGATCGTCGCGCCCGACGCGCCCGACGCGATCCCGATCACCCAGCCGGCGCGCGCCGGCGACGTCGGCGCGCCGCCGCGCAGCCAGGCGAAAAGCGCGCCGCCGACGCCGAGCCCGGCGAGCAGCGCCATCGGCAGGCAGGGCAGTTCGGTCCCGCCCCGCGCCGTCTCGACCGCGCGATGCCCGTCGCCGAGCCCGACGAACAGCGCCGAGAGCGGCAGCGCCAGCGCGGCAAGCGCCGCCCAGCGCCAGCCGCCATGATCGCGCCCGACGCCGGGCAGCCCCATGCGCAGCGCGCTCCAGATCGCGGCGATCGCGACCGCCGCGACCAGCCAGAAGGACAGCATCGACATCGCGGGCATCGCGGCCATGTCGCGGCGCATCCCGAACAGCCAGAGCAGCAGCGCCGCCGCCGCCAGCCAGCCCGCGCCGACCCACAGCGAAGCGCGCGCGATGCGGCGCGGGCGCACGGGCTCGAGGTCGCCGGCCAGTCCGTCGATCAGTTCGTCGATCGATGCGTCGTTCATCTCATTCGCTTTCCACCAGCCCCGCGAGCTTCCTGAGCCCGCGATGGATATTTACCTTGACCAGCGACTCGCTCTGGCCGCTGATCCGCGACGCCTCGGCGATCGAGGCGCCCTCGATCTTGACCAACGTGATCGCCTGCGCCTGCCCCGCGGGCAGAAGCGCGAGCAGCCGGTCGAGGCTGAGTCGCGCGTGCACCGCTTCATCCTCGGCGCCGACCGCGGCATCGCCCTCGCCCAGCTCGACCTCGTCCCGCTGCCGGCGCAGCATGTCGATCCAGCGATAGCGCGCGATCGCCGCGAGCCACGGCAAGAAGGCGCGGCCGCTGTCCCATGTCGCGCGCTTGCGGTGCAGCGACACGAGCGTTTCCTGCACCAGATCGTCGATCTGGTGCGGCGCGCTGCGGCGTGCGAAATAGCGCGTCAGCCACGCGCGGCAATCACCGAGCAGCGCGCGATAGGCCGCGCGGTCGCCGCGCTGCGATGCGGCCATCAGTCGCGCGAGCGAGGGTTCGTCGATACTCATCGGACGGGCATCATGACAGATCGGGCGGGCCGGCGCATCGCTCCTGCTTCGCGGGCACCGGCGCCGAGGTTACACCGCGCCATCTTATCGCCACCTTCGCGGTGCAGAGGCTTCCTTTCCCCTTGATCCCCTCCCCTTGATCCCCATGAGAGAGACGATGAGCGTAGCGTTCCGCCGCGAAAGCGACGACGAGCATAAGGAACCCGAGTTTGAGCTGCCGATCCCGGTCGGCGCGAACCTCGTCACGCCGCGCGGCGCGCGCCTGCTGGGCGAGGAGGTCGCGCGGATCGAGGCGGCCGTCGCGGCCGCACCCGACGAGGAGGCGCGCAAGAAGCTGCTGCGCCAGCTCCGCTATTTCGGCACCCGCAAGGCGACCGCCGAGGTGCAGGCGGCGCCCGCGGACGGCCTCGTCGGCATCGGCAGCCGCGTCGCCTATCGGCTGAACGGGACCGAGCGCAGCGTCACCATCGTCGGCCACGACGAGGCCGACCCCGCCGCGCACCGCATCGCCTTCACCGCGCCGCTCGGCCGCGCGCTGATGGGCGCCGAGGCGGGCGAGGCCGTCGCATTCCAGGGCCGCGAGGACGCGATCGCCATCCTCGCCGCCACCGCCGACGCGGAGGTCATGGCATGAAGGACCGGTTCGAACGCCACAAGCAGCCGTGGACCGCGGCCGAGATCGACAAGCTGCACACGCTCGCGAAGAAGGGCATGGCGCTGAAGGCGATCGCCAAGGCGCTGACGCGCAGCGAGGAATCGGTGAAGATCCGCGCCAAGGCCGACGGGCTGTCGATTGCGAAGCTGCGCTGACGCCCGCATGACCGCCCCCGATTACGATGCCATCGTGCTGGGCGCCGGCGCGGCCGGGCTGATGTGCGCCGCGACCGCGGGGCAGCGCGGGCGCCGCGTGCTGCTGCTCGACCATGCCGATCAGGTGGGCAAGAAGATCCTGATCTCGGGCGGCGGGCGCTGCAATTTCACCAATATCCACGCCGTACCCGATCGCTTCCTGTCGGCGAACCCGCATTTCGCCAAGTCGGCGCTTGCGCGCTATACGCCCGCGGATTTCGTCGCGCTCGTCGACGCCCATGGCATCGCGTGGCACGAAAAGACGCTCGGCCAGCTCTTCTGCGACGGGTCGGCGAAGGCAATCGTCGCGATGCTGCTCGACGAGGCGGCGAAGGGCGGCGTCGACGTCCGCTGCGGCGAACCGCTGCGCGAGGTCGCGCATGCCGATGGGCTTTTTCGCGTTGCCTTCGGTGACCGGCGCTTCACCGCCCGCAATCTCGTTCTCGCGACCGGCGGACCGTCGATCCCCAAGATGGGGGCGACCGGCTTCGCCTACGACCTCGCGCGGCAATTCGGGCTGAAGGTCGTCGAGCCGCGCCCCGCGCTCGTCCCGCTCACGCTCGGCGGCGATGACCTGCTGTTCCGCGAGCTGTCGGGCGTCGCCACCCCGGTCGAGGCACGCGCGGGCAAGGCGGCGTTCCGCGAAGCGGCGCTTTTCACGCATCGCGGGCTGTCCGGCCCCGCGATCCTGCAGATCAGCAGCTATTGGCGGCACGGCGAGCCGGTGACCATCGACTTTGCGCCCGACGCCGCGCCGGGCTGGCTGGTTGCGGCGAAACGCGCGCGACCGCGCGCGACGCTCGCGGCGGCGCTAGGGAGCGCCCTCCCCGACCGCCTCGCGCAGGTGCTGGCCGAGCGGCTCGCGCTACCCGGCGAGATGGGGGCGCAAACCGACCGCAAACTCGCCGATGCCGAAGCCGCGCTCCGCCGCTGGACCTTCCGCCCCAATGGCACCGAGGGCTTCGCCAAGGCCGAGGTCACCGTCGGCGGCATCGCGACCGCGGGCCTGTCGTCGCAAACAATGATGGCCAAAAGCCTTCCGGGCCTCTATGCGGTCGGCGAAGCCGTGGACGTCACCGGGTGGCTGGGCGGCTATAATTTTCAATGGGCTTGGGCCAGCGGATATGCGGCAGGCCAGGCCCTTTAGGAAACGGACAACCCATCACGCTCGTCATGCCGGCCCTTCGACAGGCTCAGGGGATCCGGCATCCATTCGTCACTTGCAGAAAGCGCTGAATGGACCCCGGACCAAGTCCGGGGTGACGAATTAGAGAATCGGCGGCGCAGCCCGCCACGGAAAAGAAGAAAATATGTCTTTCGATCATCTTTCACCCGTCCTCGCGGACGCTCTTACCGCGCGCGGCTATGAGGCGCTGACCCCCGTTCAGGCGCAGGTTACCGAAGCCGAGGCCCACGGCCGCGACCTGCTCGTTTCTGCCCAGACCGGGTCGGGCAAGACAGTCGCCTTCGGCCTCGCGATGGCGGACGAGCTGTTCGACGACGGCCGCCTGCCGTTCGCGACCGCGCCGCTCGCGCTGATCGTCGCGCCGACGCGCGAGCTGGCGCTGCAGGTCAGCCGCGAGCTCGGCTGGCTCTATGCCAAGGCCGGCGCGCGCATCGCGACCTGCGTCGGCGGCATGGACGCGAGCAAGGAACGCCGCGCCCTCAATCAGGGCGTGCATATCGTCGTCGGCACGCCGGGGCGGCTGCGCGATCATCTCGAACGCGGCGCGCTCGACCTCGAAAGCCTGCGCGTCGCGGTGCTCGACGAGGCCGACGAGATGCTCGACATGGGGTTCCGCGAGGACCTCGAGGAAATCCTCGACGCAACCCCCGGGACGCGGCGCACCCTGTTGTTTTCGGCGACGATTCCGAAGCCGATCGCGCAGCTCGCCAAGCGCTACCAGCGCGATGCCCTGCGCATCTCGACCGTCGGCGAGGACCGCGGGCACGGCGACATCGCCTATCAGGTCGTCACCGTCGCGCCCGCCGATATCGAGGGCGCGGTGATCAACCTCCTCCGCCTGCACGAGCCCGACACGGCGATGCTGTTCTGCGCGACGCGCGACAATGTCCGCCGCCTCCACGCGCGGCTGGTCAATCGCGGTTTCGCCGCCGTCGCGCTGTCGGGCGAGCATAGCCAGAACGAGCGCAACCACGCGCTGCAGGCGCTGCGCGACCGCCGCGCGCGGGTGTGCGTCGCGACCGACGTCGCCGCGCGCGGCATCGACCTGCCGAGCCTGAGCCTTGTCATCCATGTCGAGATCCCGCGCGATGCCGAGACGCTCCAGCACCGTTCGGGCCGCACCGGGCGCGCGGGGAAGAAGGGCACCGCGGTGCTGATCGTCCCCTATCCGCGCCGGCGCCGCGTCGACGGCATGCTGCGCGGCGCGCGCATCGAGGCCGAGTGGATGAACGCGCCGACCGCGGACGACGTTCGGAAAAAGGATCAGGAACGGCTGATCGAGAAACTGCTCGCCCCTGTCGAGCACGAAGCCGACGACCTCGAGCTCGCGCAGCGGCTGCTCGCCGAACGCTCGCCCGAGGATATCGCCGCGTCGCTCGTCCGCGCGCACCGCGCGACCATGCCGCCGCCCGAGGATCTGATCGACAACGGCCCGCCGCCGCGACGCGAGCGGGGCGAACGCTTCGAGCGCGAGGACGGTCATCCCGATCGCGGTGAGCGCGGGCCGCGCCGCGAGCAGTTCGACGACAGCGTCTGGTTCCGGCTCAACATCGGGCGCCGCCAGAATGCCGACCCGCGCTGGATCCTGCCCCTGCTCTGCCGCCGCGGCCATGTGACCAAGCATGAGATCGGTGCGATCCGCATCGGGCCGAGCGAGACGCTGTTCAACATCCCGCTCGCCATCGCCGACCGCTTCGCCGAGGCGATCCAGCGCAGCGCCAACGCCGACGGCGAGGACGACAGCGGCGTCGCGATCACCCCGGCGCCCGGCGGCGCGGCCTATCCGCCGCGACGCGAGAAGGCGCCGCGCGACAAAGCGCCGCGCAATACGCTCGGCCGCGCGCCCGGCGGCGACCGCGGCCCGCGCGGCCCCGGCGGCCCGCGCGACAAGACCGAGCGCTACAAGCCCAAGCCCTATGGCCAGCGTAGCCCGCGTCGGCCGAAGTAAACCAGCCATTACCTTCCCGTCATTGCGAGCGTAGCGAAGCAATCCAGAGCTGCTCTGCGCCGCCCTGGATTGCCGCGTCGCCCCGGATCAGGTCCGGGCCTCCTCGCAATGACGACGTCAATGGACGACTCCCTACTTGCGCCTCACTCTCCGGCCCACCAGATGGACGGAACAGCAGGAGATGCGCGATGCAAGCGATCCAGGCCTTTATCGAGACGCAAGGCGGCCCCGAGGTCATCGACTGGCGCGAGGTGACGCTGGGCGCCCCCGGCCCCGGGCAGGCGCTGGTGCGGCAGAGCGCGATCGGGCTCAACTATATCGACATCTATCACCGCGACGGCACCTATCCGGTCGAGCTTCCCGGCGGGCTCGGCATGGAAGCGGCGGGCGAGGTGATCGCGGTCGGCGAGGGTGTCCACGGGCTCCAGCCCGGCGACCGGGTCGCGACCTTCGGGCCGCAGCGCGACGCCTATGCGAGCGCGCGACTGGTCCCGGCGGCTTCGCTGTTCAAGCTGCCCGCGAACGTCGACGACGAGACCGCCGCCGCGGCGCTGCTCAAGGCGTGCACGGTCGAGGCGCTCGTCGAGCGCTGCGCGAAGGTCGAGGCGGGCTGGCCCGTGCTCGTCCACGCCGCGGCGGGCGGGGTCGGGCTGATCCTCGTCCAATGGCTGAAGGCGGTCGGTGCGACGGTGATCGGCACCGTCAGCACCGAGGCCAAGGAACAGGCGGCGCGCGACGCGGGCGCCGACCATGTCATCCGCTACAAGGAGGAGGATGTCGCGGCGCACGTCCGCGAGATCACCGACGGACAGGGCGTGCCCGTGACCTTCGACGGCATCGGCATGGCGACGTGGGAGGTGTCGCTCAAAGCCACCGCGCGGCGCGGGCTGATCGTCAGCTACGGCAACGCCGGCGGGCCGGTGCGCGGGGTCGATCTGGGCGTGCTCGCGCGCCACGGGTCGCAGTTCGTCACCCGGCCGACGCTGTTCGACTATTACCTCGACCCCGGCGAACGCGCCGCGGGCGCGGCGCGGGTGTTCGAGATGATCGGCGAGGGTAAGGTCGCGATGACCGTCGGCCAGCGCTATGGCTTGCAGGATGCGGCGCGGGCGCATGCCGACCTCGAAGCGGGGCGAACGACGGGGTCTACGCTGTTGATTCCGTAGTATAATATCCGCGCCCTCCCCTTCAGGGGAGGGCAGCGAGACTTGGGAGCTTGGCTCCCTAGTCGCAGCGGGTGGGGTCCATCGGCCTTGCGCAAGGCCGATGGACCCCACCCCAACCCCTCCCCTGAAGGGGAGGGGCTTATTCTTTACCCCTTCAACCGTTCGGCATGCCACGCGACATGCTCGGCCATGAAGGTCGAGATGAAATAATAGCTGTGGTCGTAGCCCGGCTGCATGCGGATCGTCGCCTTCTGACCGGCGCGCTCGCACGCCTCGGCCAGCAGCCCGGTCTTGAGCTGCTCGGCCAGGAAATTATCGGCGTCGCCCTGATCGACGAGCAGGTCGGGCAGCCGCGCGCCCGCCGCGATCAGCGCGCAGGCGTCGTAAGCGCCCCACGCCTCGCGATCCTCGCCGAGATAGCCCGCCAGCGCCTTCTCGCCCCATGGGCACCGCGTCGGCGCGACGATCGGCGAGAAGGCCGAGACCGAGCGAAAGCGGTCGGGGGTGCGCAGCGCGACGGTCAGCGCGCCGTGCCCGCCCATCGAATGGCCGGTGATCCCCTGCCGCGTCAGGTCGGCGGCGGGAAATTCGCGCAGGATCAGCGAGGGCAGCTCGTCTTCGACATAGGAGCGCATCCGGTAGTGCTGCGCCCACGGCTCCGCGGTCGCGTCGACATAGAAGCCGGCGCCGAGGCCGAAGTCCCACGCGCCGTCGGGGTCGTCGGGAACGGCATTACCGTTCAGATCGGGGCCGCGCGGGCTGGTGTCGGGGGCGACGAAGATCACCCCATGCTCGGCGCACGCGGCGCGATATTCGCCCTTCTCCATCACATTCGCGTGGGTGCAGGTCAGCCCCGAGAGATACCAGAGCACGGGCAGCTTGGCGTCCGCTTCATGGTCGGGGACGAAGACCGCGAAATTCATGTCGGTGCCGGTCGTGTCGCTCCGGTGCCGGTAGACGCCCTGCGTGCCGCCGTGGCTGCGGTTGGTCGAGACGGTTTCGAGAGTCATCGGGGGTCCTGCATCGGGATGGGGGCGGTTCGCGGATCATGGCCCCAATGGCGCAGCAGGTCCAGTATCGCCGCGCCCGACAGCCCCAGCGTTCCGGTGTTGCGCAGCGGATGCACGTTCACCCGGTCGGCGGCCGCAAGCGCCGCATCGAGTACGACGGCGACGCTCCCCGGCGGCGCGTTGATCGCCGCGAGCGGGGTCACCGATCCCGGCGCGATGCCGAGCAGGCGCTGCATGTCCTCGGCCTTGCCGAAACTCACCCGCTTGCAGCCGATCGCCGCGGGCAGCGCCTTCAGGTCGACGCGCGCCTCGCCGGGCACGGTGACGAGCCAGAAGGCTCCGGCGGCGTCCTTCAGGAACAGATTCTTGGTGTGGGCGCCCGGGATCGCGGCGTTCACCGCGTCGCTTTCGGCGACGGTGAACACCGCGACATGCTCGTGCGCGGCGAAGGGGATGGCGAGCGCATCGAGATCCGCCAACAGGCCAGCTTCGCCGCGCAAGATCGTCAGCCCAGCCGGTGCAGCGCGCAGAGCTTGTTGCCGGCGGGATCGCGCAGATAGGCGAGATACATTTTCATGCCATTGCCCTCGCGCACCCCCGGCGGATCTTCGATCGCGGTGCCCCCCGCTTCGACGCCCGCCTTGTGCCACGCATCCGCCTGTTCGGGATTGGCCATCGCAATGCCGATGGTGCAGCCATTGCCTGCCGTCGCCGGCTGGCCGTCGATCGGCGCCGTGACCAGGAACATCCCTCCATTGTGAATGTAGATCAGGCGACCCTTCTCGTCCTGGATAGCTGGTTTGCCGCCGATGGCCTGAAAGGTCGCGTCGTAGAATTTCCTCGAGGCGTCGAGGTCGTTCGATCCGACCATATTGTGACTGTACATGATGTCCGCTCCTCCGGTTTTGGTTGCGAATCGATACCTACCCTGCCCCGCCGGTCAGGACCAGCCGCCATGATGTTTTGCATTCCCCGAAAATGACGGACCCGGAAGCATAGCGAGCCCGCCCTAGCGGAACACCACCGTCTTGCGCCCGTCGATCAGCACCCGCTGCTCGGCGACCCAGCGCACCGCGCGCGCGAGAACCTGCGCCTCGATATCGCGCCCGGTGCGGATCAGGTCGTCGACCGACTGGCGGTGGTCGACGCGCTCGACCGCCTGTTCGATGATCGGCCCCTCGTCGAGATCGCCGGTGACGAAATGCGCGGTCGCGCCGATCAGCTTGACCCCGCGCTCGTGCGCGCGGTGATAGGGCCGCGCGCCCTTGAAGCCGGGCAGGAAGCTGTGGTGGATGTTGATGCAGCGCCCCGCGAGCTGTGCCGACAGGTCGCCCGACAGGACCTGCATATAGCGCGCGAGCACCAGATAGTCCGCCTGCCCCCGCGCCATCACGCCCAGGATCGCGGCCTCTTGGTCAGCGCGATTGGCGTCGCTGACCGGCAGATGATGAAAGGGCACGCCGTGCCATTCGGTCAGGCGCCGCTGATGCTCGTGGTTCGAGACGACTCCGACGATGTCGATCGCGAGATTGCCGGTCGACCAGCGATGGAGCAGGTCGTTGAGGCAATGGCTGCCCTGCGACACCGCGATGACGAAACGCGGCTTGACGGCGCGGTCGCTGATCCGCGCGTCCATGGCGAAGCGCGCGACGATCGGCGCGAAAGCCGCCTGCACCGCCGTCAGCCCTTCGGGAAAGCGCGGTCCCGCGCCGCGAAACTCGACGCGCATGAAGAAGCGCCCCGAATCGAGGTCGGCATATTGCTGGCTGTCGAGGATGAAGCCGTCGGCCTCTGCGAGCAGCCCCGTCACCGCGGCGACGATGCCGACCCTGTCCTCGCACGCCAGCGTCAGGATGTAGCGCGCGGCGGCCCCAGGATTCATCTCAGCCCGAAATCTTGTGGAAGGCGCAGAGCTTGTTGCCGGCGGGATCGCGCAGATAGGCGAGATAAAGCACGCGCCCCTCGGTCGCCTGGCGAATGCCCGGCGGATCCTCGGCGGTCGAGCCGCCGTTCGCGAGGCCCGCGGCGTGCCACGCGTCGACCGCCTCGGGCGATGCCGCGAGCAGGCCCAGCGTATGGCCGTTGCCGCACGCCGCCGCCTCGCCGTTGACCGGCCGCGTGATGAGGAGGCGCCCGCCGTCGTGCGCGTAGATCAGCCGCCCGCGCTCGTCGATCCGCCCCTCGGGCACGCCGAGCGCCCCGAGCACCGCGTCGTAGAAACTCTTGGTCGCGGCGATGTCGTTCGCCCCCAGCGTCACATGGCTGAACATTTCCGGTGCCTCCGCTTCAGTAGACGACGACGCTGCGGATGCTCTCGCCCGCGTGCATCAGGTCGAACCCTTTGTTGATATCCTCCAGCCCCATCACGTGGGTGATCATCGGGTCGATCTCGATCTTGCCCTGCATGTACATGTCGACGATCTTCGGCACGTCGGTGCGGCCCTTGGCGCCGCCGAACGCTGTACCGCGCCAGTTGCGCCCGGTGACGAGCTGGAACGGGCGCGTCGCGATTTCCTTGCCCGCCTCGGCGACGCCGATGATGATCGAGGTGCCCCAGCCGCGATGGCAGGCTTCGAGCGCGGTTCGCATCACCTCGGTATTGCCCGTCGCGTCGAAGGTGTAATCGGCGCCGCCGTCGGTCATCTGGACGATCGCCGCGACGACATCCTCGCGGCTCATGCCCTTCGAATTGAGGAAGTCGGTCATGCCGAACTTGCGGCCCCATTCTTCGCGATCGGGGTTGATGTCGACTCCGATGATCTTGTTCGCGCCCGCGAGGCGCGCGCCCTGGATGACATTGAGCCCGATGCCGCCGAGCCCGAAAACGACGACATTGTCGCCGACCTGCACCTTCGCGGTGTTGATCACCGCGCCGACCCCGGTGGTCACGCCGCAGCCGATGTAGCAGCTCGACTGGAACGGCGCGTCCTCGCGGATCTTCGCGACCGCGATCTCGGGCAGCACGGTGAAGTTCGAGAAGGTCGAGCAGCCCATATAATGATAGATCGGCTGCCCCTTGTAGCTGAAGCGCGTCGTGCCGTCGGGCATCAGCCCCTTTCCTTGCGTCGCGCGGATCGCGGTGCAGAGGTTGGTCTTGCCGCTGAGGCAGCTTTTGCACTGGCGGCATTCGGGGGTGTAGAGCGGGATCACATGGTCGCCCGCCTTCACGCTGGTCACGCCCGCACCGACCTCGCGCACGACGCCCGCGCCTTCATGCCCCAGCACGCTCGGGAAGATGCCCTCGCTGTCGAAGCCGTCGAGCGTATAGGCATCGGTGTGGCAGATGCCCGTCGCCATGATCTCGACCAGCACCTCGCCCGCCTTCGGGCCTTCGAGGTCGAGCTCGACGATCTCCAGCGGCTTCTTCGCTTCGAACGCAACGGCGGCGCGGGTCTTCATGGACGGTCTCCTTTTCAGCCGTCCCAATCAGCCAAACGCCGCGGCAATGCAAGATGCGAGGCGGATCGCCCGAAACTTCGTCATGCTGAACTCGTTTCAGCATCCATGGCCCGGCGCTCTCCGGCCAGCATGGCGCCAATTGTTTTTCGCACAAAGCTACGAAGATGTCGTGTCGGCCGCGAAGCGGCTTTCCTTAGCGACGGTGCGACCAGCCGCACCGTTGATGGAGGAACGGGCCTGTCGACCCAGGCCCTCTTCTTCGTGGCTTTGTGTCTTTGGGCGAAACAAAAAAACGCAGCGTTGAAGGACAGGTCAGGCCATGGACCCTGAAACAAGTTCAGGGTGACGAGAATGGAAAGGTCATGCGCCTCTCACACCTCCCTCCCTTTCGTCACCCCGGACTTGATCCGGGGTCCATTCAAACCAGCGCCGGACCAATGGATCCCGGATCAAGTCCGGGATGACGATGAAATAGAGTTGCGCTCGCCTCGCTCCTCGAGCCGCTCCGCCCGCAGGAGGAGCCGATCTGGGCCGTCTATCCGCAGCGCCGCCGTCTGCTGCCGAAGGTCCGGCTGCTGATCGACAAGCTGCGCGGGGAATTGCCGGTGGCGTTGCGGCGGAGTGAGGCCGGCTGAAGCCCGACGAAAGGCCGAGTAATTCGGGGCCTTTTAATCAGGCTCCGCAACTCCTTCCTGTCGCAGCATTTCCAATATCTCTTGGTCCTTGGCGCGATATTTGGAATCGCTCCTAGGAACTATCACGACGCTATCGAACATCGAACCGTTCTCAAACCACGATATTGCGATATCGATGGCCGAACGCTCATAGTCGAGCGCGCGCCAGTCGCGGCCGGCAAGCTTTTCACGCTTCACCAAAATTTGAGTCGACGGGTCCCTAAGTATTTTGTCGCCCGGTATTGCTTCAAAGGTCGCGCCATTCGGAAACTTGGCATCGGATATGTCTAACGCCCAATCGACGCTCTCATAATATTTCCGGATCGCCGACTCTCGCTTCTCTCGCATTGCTCCATCGAGGGAGCCGAGTTCGGACCGGTTGATTTTGAGCCCGCTGATCCGGCCAGCCAAGCGAGTGCGCCTGAATACGCTTGCCCATATGAACAAGGGTGATGAGCCTGTCTTCTTCAGATTCCGCAAAGAGACGTCTTCAAAGGCGCATCCTGAGACAGCGCAGTTCATATGACTGACGTCTGCCAGATGGACTTCTGAAAGACGATTCCAACCGGCTGCCTTGCTTCGAATCACACAGTTATTGAATTCGGAATCCCGCACCGAGACGGAAGAAATGTCGCGAGGATCGCCATCGCACCAGAAGGTTTCTCCACTAAGCTCAAGCATCTCGTGTCCCCCTCAACACTCCACCACGCTGACCGCCAGTCCGCCCTTCGACGTTTCCTTATATTTATCCCGCATATCCCGCCCCGTCTGCAGCATCGTTGCGATCACCGTGTCGAGGCTTACGACATGGGTGCCGTCGCCGATCATCGCGATGCGGCTGGCGTCGATCGCCTTGATCGCGCCCATCGCGTTGCGCTCGATGCACGGGATCTGCACCAGCCCGCCGATCGGATCGCAGGTCAAACCCAGATTATGCTCCATGCCGATCTCGGCGGCATTTTCGACCTGCGCGTTGGTGCCGCCCAAGGCGGCCGTCAGCCCCGCCGCCGCCATCGAACAGGCGACGCCGACCTCGCCCTGGCAGCCGACCTCGGCGCCCGAGATGCTGGCGTTGCGTTTGTATAATGCGCCTATCGCGCCCGCGGCGAGCAGGAACGTCCGCACGCCCGCCGCGTCGCCGCGATAGCTGCGCCGGTAATAGCGGATCACCGCGGGGATGATCCCCGCCGCGCCATTGGTCGGCGCGGTGACGACCTTGCCGCCCGCGGCATTTTCCTCGTTCACCGCCATGGCCCAGAGGTTGATCCAGTCCATCATCGCCATCGGATCGGACAGGTTCGCTTCGTGCCGCTCGCGGATGTCGGCGGCGATCTGCGGCGCGCGGCGCTTGACCTTGAGCCCGCCGGGCAGGACGCCCATGCTGCTGCATCCCGCGTCGATCGAGCCATCCATCGCTGCCGCGATGGTGTCGAGCCCCGCGTCGACCTCTTCACGGCTGCGGTGGACGAGTTCATTGTCGAGCATCATCTCGGCGAAGCTCTTGCCCGACACCGCGCCCATCGCGAGCAGATCGGCGCCCGAGGTGAAAGCGTGAGGAAGCTCGACCTCGTCCTCGGCGCCGCGGCTGTTGCGCCCCGCCTCTTCCTCGTCGACGACGAAGCCACCGCCGATCGAGAAGTACATGCGCTTCGCCAATATCTCACCTTCGCCGTCGCGCGCGGTGAAGCTGAGCGCGTTGCTGTGGAACGGCTGGCGCTGCTTCATCTGGAAATGGAGGTCGCTCGCGGGCTGGAAGCGGACGCGCTGGCGGCCGAGCAGATAGAGGAAGCCCTCGCTCGCCGCGCGGTCCCAATGCGCCTTGATCGCGGCGAGGCTGGTCGAGGCGGGGATCTCGCCCGCGAGCCCCGCGACGACCGCGGTGTCGGCGGCGTGGCCCTTTCCGGTCAGCGCGAGCGAGCCGTAGAGGTCGGCCTCGACATGCGCGGTTTTGGTCAAGAGGTGCTGCTCGTCGAGCCAGACGGTGAAGCGGCGCGCCGCCACCATGGGTCCCACAGTGTGCGAGCTCGACGGACCGACGCCGATTTTGAACAGTTCGAAGAGGCTGATCGTCATGGCGGCGCCTATAGAGGATGAAGCCGCGTCACGATAGAAGCCAATGCCTCCCCCTCGACGGGGGAGGCAGCGAGACTTGCGAACTTGTTCGCTAGTCGCAGCGGAGAGGGTGACAGCGACGCCGCTTCACCCTCTTCCAACTTCGCCTAGCCGCTTCGCGGCAAGGCTACATATCCTTCCCCCGTCAAGGGGGAAGGATGGCATCGTCAGGCCGGGTAGGTCCAAGTGCCGCCGCGCGCGAAATTCTCCGCGGCGAAGTCCCAGTTCAGCAGTTCGTCGACCACCGCATTGACATAGTCGGGGCGGACGTTCTTGCGGTCGATGTAATAGGCGTGCTCCCACACGTCGACGACGAGCAGCGGGGTGATGCCGGCGGTGAGCTCGGTCCCCGCGTCGTGGGTGTCGGTGACCGACAGCGCGCCGTCGCGCGAGACGAGCCACGCCCAGCCCGACGCGAAATGGTTGACCGCGGTGTCCTTCAGCTTCTTCTTGAGCTCATCGAGCGAGCCGAAGTCGCGGTCGATCGCGGCGGCGAGATCGCCCGACGGCGCGGTCTTCGTGGGCGACATGCTGTTCCAGTAGAAGGCGTGGTTCCACGACTGCGCGCTGTTGTTGAACAGCCCCTTGTTGCCCGATCCTTCGGCGTGGTGGATGATTTCCTCGAGGGCTTTGTCGGCCAGGTCGGTGCCTTCGATCGCGGCGTTGACCTTGTCGACATAGGCCTTGTGATGCTTGCCATGATGCGTCGCGAGCGTGTCGGCCGAGATGTGCGGCGCCAGCGCGTCCTGGGCATAGGGCAGCGGCGGGAAAGCGATCGTCATGGCAGTCTCCATTTTCTTTTGCAGATGGCCCCTTAACTCGGCCCTTCCCCCGGCGGTTGCAAGCCCCCCGAAGGGCAATTTTTCCTTCCCCGCCTTCAAATCTCACGTCACCATCGCGCGCAAGGTCGCGATCCGGTCGGCCTCTTCGGCGGGCTTGTCGCGGCGGATGCGGGCGATGCGCGGGAAGCGCATCGCGAGGCCCGACTTGTGGCGCTTGGAGGCGTGGATCGAATCGAACGCGACCTCGAGCACCAGCGTCTTCTCGACCTCGCGCACCGGGCCGAAGCGATCGATCGTGTGGTCGCGCACGAATTTGTCGAGCCATTTGAGCTCCGCGTCGGTGAAGCCCGAATAGGCCTTGCCGACCGGCAGCAGTTCGCCCGCGTCGGTCCAGCAGCCGAAGGTATAGTCGGAATAGAAGCTCGCGCGCCGCCCGTTGCCGCGCTGCGCATACATCATCACGCAATCGGCGACGAGCGGATCGCGCTTCCACTTGTACCAGAGGCCGGCGCGACGCCCCGCCACATAGGGCGCATCGCGGCGCTTGAGCATCACGCCCTCGATCGCGGCGTCGCGGGCGCCGGCGCGCAGCTCCGCGAGTTCCCCGAAATGCGTGGCCTCGATCACCGGCGACAGGTCGAAACGGCTGTCGGCGAGGCGCGGCACGAAGGCCTCGAGCTGCTGCCGCCGCTCGGTCCACGGCAGGCCGCGCAGATCGTTGCCGTCGACGGCGAGCAGGTCGTAGACGCGAACGAAGGCCGGATAGTCTGCGAGCATCCTTTTAGTCACCGTCTTGCGCCCGAGCCGCTGCTGGAGCGCGTTGAAGCTCGCCGCGCCGCCCTCGACCCCGCCCTGCGCCTCACCGCGCACCAGCAATTCGCCATCGATCACCGCATCCTGGTCAAAGGCGGCGAGCAGTTCGGGGAAGGCAGCGCCGATCTCCTCGCCGCCGCGACTGTAGAGGCGCGTCTCGCCGCCGCCACGGACGATCTGGACGCGGATGCCGTCCCATTTCCATTCGGCGACATAGTCGGAAAGGTCGAGATTCTCCCCTTCGAGGGGGTGTGCGAGCATGAAGGGGCGGAAGAAGGCGACGTCGGCGAGGTCGGGGCGCGGCGCCCTCCCCTCGCCCCAGGCGAAGAGCGGCGCATAAGGCGACGGGATCGCGTGCCAGAGCTCCTCGACATCGTCGATGGCGACGGCGAAGGCCTGCGCGAACGCCTGCTTCGCGAGCCGCGCCGACACCCCGACGCGCATCCCGCCGAGCGCGAGCTTGAGCAGCGCATAGCGGCCGTCGGCGTCGAGCCGGTCGAGCAGCGAAGCGAGGATCGCGGGCGCGTCGCTGCGGGTGGCGGCGGAGAGAGCGTCGACGACCTGGGTGACACTTAATCCGCCCTCCCCTTCAGGGGAGGGCAGCGAGACTTG
The DNA here is from genome assembly GCF_002277025.1 of Sphingopyxis sp. GW247-27LB. Lineage (GTDB taxonomy): Bacteria > Pseudomonadota > Alphaproteobacteria > Sphingomonadales > Sphingomonadaceae > Sphingopyxis. The sequence continues at coordinate 927,076 of NZ_NIWD01000008.1, read as the reverse complement.
CCAGCTTGCTGGCTTAGTCGCAGCGGGTGGGGTCCATCGGCCTTGTGCAAGGCCGATGGACCCCACCCCAACCCCTCCCCTAAAGGGGAGGGGCTTTTCCGGCCACAACAACGCCGCCGTCTCCGCCGTATCGCCGACGAAGTGGCGCGACAGGCGGAACAATTCCTCATCCACCCGCGAAGCCAGCAGCGCCCGAACCGTCCCCGCCTTCACCGCCGGAAAGTCGAGCGCGCCGGTCAGCGCCGCGAGCGCCCAGCCGCGGTCGGGATCGGGAGCGTGCTTCAGATAATCGACGATCAGCGCGAGCTTGCTGTTGCGCGAGCGCGTGTAGACGAGCCGGTCGATCAGGGCCGCGAAGCGCTTCACGCCTCCTCCTCCCCACCCTCATCTTCAACGTCGCGTCCGACGAGGTGGAGCGCGCGCGCCTTGCGCTGGGTCATCTCGCACCAGCGCAGCAGACCTCCCTCGCTGCCGTGGGTGATCCAGCTTTCCTGCGGGTTCACCTCGGCGATCGTCGCGGTGAGCTCGTCCCAGTCGGCGTGGTCGGAGATGACGAGCGGCAGCTCGACCATCCGCTGCCGCGCCCGCTGCCGCACGCGCATCCAGCCCGAGGCCATGGCGGTGACCGGATCGGGCAGGCGCCGCGACCAGCGGTCGTTGAGCGCCGAGGGCGGCGCCAGCACGATCTGCCCCGCCATCTCGGCCTTGTCGCTCTCCCCAACGAGCCGCAGGTCGCCGAGGTCGACGCCATGCACCGCATAAAGCTGGCACATCTTCTCAAGCGCACCGTGGATATAGACGGGCGCCGTCCACCCGGCGGCGCGCAGCTCGGCGATCACCCGCTGCGCCTTCCCCAGCGCATAGGCGCCGACAAGCACCGAACGGTCGGGCTCGGCGCGCACCGCGGCAAGCAGCTTGGCGATCTCGCCCTCGGTCGGCGGGTGGCGGAACACCGGCAGGCCGAAAGTCGCCTCGGTGATGAAGATGTCGCACGGGACGACCTCGAACGGCGCGCAGGTCGGGTCGGGGCGGCGCTTGTAGTCACCGGTGACGACGATCCGTTCGCCGCGATATTCCATCGCGATCTGCGCGCTGCCGAGGACATGGCCGGCGGGGTGAAAGCTGAAGCGCACCCCGCCGCGCTCGAAGCCCTCACCGTATGCGAAGGCGGCATTGCGGGACGCCGCCGCGTCGACGCCGTAGCGCAGCGCCATGATCGCCAGCGTCTCGGGGGTCGCGAACACCGCATGATGCCCGCTGCGCGCATGGTCGGCGTGGCCGTGGGTCACCGCCGCGCGCTCGACGGGGCGCGAGGGATCGATCCAGAGGTCCGCGGGCCGCACGTAAAGCCCGTGCGGATGCGGTTCGAGCCAGGGCTTGGCCTTTGCCATCAGGCGGCGAGCGTCCGCGCGCGAACGAGGTCGGCGACGAAGCCCGCGCGCTCGCGCGCCGCCCGCGCGCGGTCGGGCATGCGGAGGAGGAAGGAGGGATGGATCGTGGCGACCAGCGTCGCACCGTCCTCAAGCGCCACCGCCTCGCCGCGCATCGATTGGACGCTCGCGCTCCGTCCCGTCACGCCGCGCAGCGCGGTCGCGCCGAGGGTGACGATCAGCGCGGGGTGGACGAGCTGCCGCTCCTTGTCGAGCCACCAGCGGCAGGCGTCGACCTCGCCCGCGGTCGGCCGCTGGTGCAGCCGCCGCTTGCCGCGCGGCGCGAACTTGAAATGCTTGACCGCGTTGGTCAGGAACAACCGCCGCCGGTCGAGCCCCGCCTCGTCGATCGCCTCATCGAGCAGCCGCCCCGCGGGACCCACGAACGGCCGCCCCTCCAGATCCTCCCGATCGCCCGGCGGTTCGCCGACCAGCATGATCCGCGCCGATTTCGGCCCCTCGCCCGCGACGCCCTGCGTCGCGTCGCGATAGAGCGGGCAACGCCGGCAGCGATCGACCCCGCGCGCGAGGTCGTCGAGCGTTCGGATATCGTCGGTCGGGGCCCGGTTTCCGGGCATGCGGCTTTGCCCTTTCTCGCTTCGCGGGTTCGCTGACGAAACGGCCGCTTGCGGCATCCGTTCCCCTACCCCCGCCCCAGCCGCATGCGGAAGGCGTCGAGGTGGAAATAGCTCGGGTCGAAATCGCACATCTGCGCCAGCGCATCGGGTTCGAGGAAGCGGATCCACTGCCGGTTCATCTCGATATAGCCCGCGCGGACCAGCCGCCGCAGCACGCGGTTGGTGTGGATCGGGGTCAGCCCCAGCGTGTCGGCGATCTGCGTCTGGGTCAGCGGCAGGCGCAGCGTGTCGCCGCTCGCCTGGTTGACGATCTGGGCGCGGCGATGCAGCTCGAGCAGCAGGTGCGCGATACGCTCCTGCGCGCTCTGGCGGCCGTTGCGGATGATCTGTTCGCGCAGGAACGCCTCTTCCTGCACCTGCGTCCACCAGAAGGCCATGGTCAGCGCCCCCGACCCCGCCAGCATCTCGCGCACCGCGCCGGGCGACATCGCATAGACCGATCCCGCCGTGACCGTGACGACGCTATGGTCGGCCTCCGCCGCCACCAGCACCTGCAGGTCGAAGATGTCGCCGGGAAGCAGGATGTTGAGGATCTGGCGGCGCCCGTCCTCGAGCGTCTTGAAGCGCGCCGCCCAGCCTTCGCGCATCACCAGCACCGCATCCATCGCCTGGCCCGCGGTGATGATCTCGCTGTTCGCGGTGAAACTGCGCACCTTGCCGCCGAGCCGCGCGAGCGCCTCGCGCTCGCCGTCGCCGAGATCGCTGTAATATTGCAGCCGCGCGATCAGCGCTTCCAATGCCATGGCGTGCGCCGCCTCTATGCTTCGCGCCACCGCGCGGGCAGCGCGATCTCGACGACCAGCCCCGTCGGCTCCCAGCGGCGCTCGATCGTTCCGCCCAGATTGTTGCGCACGCTGCGTTCGATCAGCAGCGTGCCGAAGCTGGTGCGTTCGGGGGCGGAAACATGTCCGGGGGCGCCGCTTTCCTTCCACGTCAGGCGGAATTGCCGGTCGTCGCTCTCGTCGGGGTCGTGCGACCAATGCACCTCGACCTCGCCCTCCTCGGCCGACAGCGCGCCGTGCTTGGCCGCGTTGGTCGCGAGTTCGTTGAACAGCAGCGCCATCGCGACCAGCGCGTTTTCGGGGAGCAGCAGGTCGGGGCCCGACCAGCGCACGCGCGGAAAGGCCGCCTCGACCTCACGCATCAGCGCGTGCATCGACCCGGTCATGAAATTGGCGCCGAGCAGGACGTTCTGCGCCCGGTTGAGCGCGTCGAGCCGACTGCTGATCCGCTCGACATAATCGTCGACATCGCGCGCCGAATGGCGGGTCAGCGAAATGATGGCGCCGACCGTCGCGAACAGGTTGCGCATCCGGTGATGCAGTTCGCGCATCAAGAGGTTGGCGTTTTCCTGCCGGCTCTTCTGTTCGGTGATGTCGACGTTGATCCCGGTCAGGATCGCCTCGTCGCGGCGGACGTCCCAGTCGGCGCGGCCCGCGAGCCAGCGCACGCCGCGCTCGGGGTGCACGACGCGAAACTCGCTGGCATAGGGCGTGCCGTTGTCGATCGCCTCGTCGAGCGCGGCGCGGACCAGCGGCCGGTCGTCGGGGTGGATGCGTTCGAAGACGCCGCCCAGCGATGCGAGCGCGGCTTCGTAATCGGCGCCCCACAATTCGGCGACCGCGCCGCGCCAGTGCATCGCGTCGTCGTTCACATGGAGCTGCCAGATCGCGATGCTCGAAAAATCGAGCGCGCGCTCCAATATATAGCGCGCCTCGTCGCGCTCGACCGCCGTGCGGCGCAATTCGGCCTCGGCCATGATGATCGCCGCGAAATCCTCGAGCCGCTCGAGTTCGCGCGCGCCGAGCGGCGGCCGGGTCTTGCGATCCATGATGCTGAGGGCGCCCAGCACCGCGCCGTTATAGGCGCGCAGCGGCACCCCGGCATAGAAACGGATACAGGCATCTCCGGTGACCAGCGGATTGTCGCGAAAGCGCGGATCGCGGGTGGCATCGGGGACGACCAGCGGCCGGTCGTCGGCGATCACATGGCGGCAGAAACCGACGTCGCGCGGGATTTCGGCGAGGTCGAGGCCGTGCGCCGACTTGAACCATTGCCGGCAATCGTCGACGAACGAGACGAGCGCGATCGGCGCGTCGAACAGGTCGGCGACCAGCTTGGTGACGCGGTCGAACGCGGCCTCGGGCCCGCTGTCCATGATGCGATATTCGCGAAGGGTCCGCAGTCGCCGGCGCTCGCCCGCCGATGCGTCCCTGTCCCGGCCGTCTGCCAATTGCCGCCCCTCGCCTCCTGCCGGCGCCTCCGCGCCGCTCTGTTCCCGGGGCCGCTGTGCCATGAATCGGGTTCCTACAAAAGCATGGTCGCCCGCTTGCGGGATTAATCGGGCGATTTCCGACCTTTCCCGTGCGAGCCTCCAACGTCCCGCCGTTGTCTACGCATCCGCGTGCGACAAGTTGCAGGCCGAAGGGGCGCTTTTTTGGTCCCGGAACGGAACCCCCCGCCGCGAGACCGCGTATGAAATATTCCAGAGGGAGGTTCTTGCATGACGTTGGGAGATGAAATCCGCGGACATCTGCCGTTCCTGCGCCGCTACGCGCGCGCGCTGACCGGAAGCCAGCAGCATGGCGACAATTTCGTTCACACGCTGCTCGAAGTGATCGTCGCGGCGCCCGAGGAGTTCGGCCACGGTCCCGACACGCGAATCGCCCTCTACCGCGCCTTCCACCGCATCTGGGAAAGCGCCTTCATCGCCGACGGCGAGGGATCGGACGAAGAGGATGCGCTGGTGCGCGCCGCCAATCGCCGCCTCGCCCGCATCACGCCGCTGGCGCGCCAGATCCTGCTCCTCACCGCGCTCGAAGGCTTCTCGACCGAAGAGGCGGCAGCGATCACGGGCACCGATACGGCGACGGTCGAAGCGCTGCTCGCCGAAGCGGTCGGCGATCTCGACCGCGAGACGCGGACCTCGGTGCTCATCATCGAGGACGAGCCGCTGATCGCGATGGAACTCGAAGCGATCGTCCGCGGCCTCGGCCACGAAGTCGCGGGAGTCGCGACGACGCACGAGGATGCGGTCGCGGCCTTCGAGGATACCGACGCCGGCCTCGTCCTGGCCGACGTCCAGCTCGCCGACGGCTCGTCGGGAATCGACGCGGTCCAGGACATATTGGCGCGCGCGCCGGTGCCGGCGATCTTCATCACCGCCTTTCCCGAACGGCTGCTCAGCGGCAATTGCGTCGAGCCGACCTTCCTGATCTCCAAGCCGTTCCGCGAGAATACGGTGCGCGCCGCGATCAGCCAGAGCCTGCTCTTCACGCCCGAGCTGGCGGCCTGACACCAACCCAAAAAGCCGCGCTTTCGTCCCATCGCCTTGGGTCCCCGCTTTCGCGGGGACCCAAGGCTGTTTGACAGGATAGTCTCAATCCCCCGCGGGTCCGTTCGCGGTCAGATCATCGACCTTGTCCATGATCGCCGCGAAGGCGTCGCTCGCGGGCAGCTCGTCCTCGCTGCGCAGCGGCATCTGGCCGCCCTCCAATATGTCCTGCAGCGCGGCGCGCGCGCGCGAGACGCGGCTTTTCATCGTGCCGATCGCGCAGCCGCAGATCGCCGCGCCTTCCTCGTAGCTCAGCCCCCCCGCCCCGATAAGCACCAGCGCCTCGCGCTGGTCGACCGGCAGCATCAGCAGCGCGCGCTGCACGTCGCCGAGATGCAGGCTGTCATCCTGGTCGTCGGGCGCGACCAGCATCCGCTCGGCCGCTAGTTCGTCATAGTCGGCGGTGAATTTCTTGCGCCGCATCTGCGACAGGAAGCAGTTGCGCAGAATGACGAAGGCCCAGCTCTTCATGCTCGCGGGCCCTGGAATATATTGCTCGCGCGCCTTCCACGCCTTCAGCATCGTTTCCTGCACCAGGTCGTCGGCAAGGTCGGCATTGCCGGTGAGGCTGCGGCCGAAGGCGCGCAGATGCGGCAGCATCGCGGCCAGTTCGCGCTTGAAGCTGGCGTCGTCGAGGGGTTGGGAAGGCGCGTCGCTCGTCATGCCCGGCATCCATTCGGACGCATCAGCGGCGCTGGATTGAAACTTGTCATCTTCAGGTGGCTTAGCGGGTGCCGCGGGCATTGCAAAGCCCAACTATGTCCGTCGCCGAACGGGCCAGGCGCGCCGCCACCGCTCACCGCTTGCCGCCATCTCCGTTGCCGAGCGCGAGGAAATTGGCGAGCAGCTGCTCGTCCTCGGGGTCGAGGCGACCATTCGCCGCGAGCCGCGCCAGATCCTCGTCGTGGCTGCGGAACAGCGGGCTGTAGAGCATCGACCAGCCGGCGAATTCGCGTTCGGCGACCAGCCGGCGGCGGAGTTCGATCAGGCCGCTGTGCCGCCGGTCGGCGCGGATGGCGGAAAGGCACAATTCGACCTTTCCGACCGGGCCCTCGAGCAGCTGCATGAAATTCTGGCCGTTGTAGATGAGCGCGCCCGTCAGTCCGTCGCGCCGGTTATTGACCCGTGCCCGGTCGACGAGCCGGTGGATATCCTCCCGGTCCAGGGCGGGATCCGCGACGCTCACATAGATGACCGATAGCACGCCGCGCCCCCTTTTCGATCCGCCGGGAAAGGGGACCACCAGCCGCCTTAGACCGCCGCCGCGCGCGGCGCGTTAATCTGGGTTAGGGTGCGGGCTCTCCACGCGACTGTGGCTTCCCGGCAACGCTTTGCGACGAAAATTCATAGGGCGTGGGAACTCGGGGCTTTTTCTGTCGTTGCTGGGACATGGCAACCCACGGCGAAAAGAGGATGAACGGCAACGGCACATCGCCCGTGATGTCGGACAATTCGCGCTGGCCGCGGGGCCATTTCCCCGGCACGGGCGGCGACGAATGGCACCGCGTGCTGACCGGCCGGCAATCGCCCGAACCGGTGAGCGCCAAGCTGCGCATGATCTATGGAACGATTGTCGCCGAGGATCTGCCCGACCGCATGCTCGACCTCTTGTCCCGGCTCGACCAGAAACGCCCCGAATGACCCGTCCCAATGCTGCGAAGCAGCCGCAAGACGCCCAAGACAACAGCAGCCTGTCGGACAACGAGTTCAAGGCGCTGTTGGCCGATGTCATCCCCCACCTGCGCGCCTATGGCCGCAGCCTGTCGGGCAATCCCGATCTCGCCGACGACCTGACGCAGGACACGATGGTCAAGGCGTGGGCGTCGCGCGACCGCTTCGAGCGCGGCACCTCGATCAAGGCGTGGACCTTCGTCATCCTGCGCAACACCTTCCTGTCGCAGATGCGCCGCAACAAGTTTCGCGGCGAATATGACGAGAGCGTCGTCGAACGCACGCTGTCGACCCCCGCGGCGCAGGAAGATTCGGGCGAGATGGCCGACTTGCAACGGGGATTGATGGAATTGCCGCAGGACCAGCGCGAGGCGCTGATCCTCGTCGGCGCGGGCGGCATGTCGTACGAGGAGGCGGCGGCGATCTGCGGCTGCGCGCTCGGCACGATGAAGAGCCGCGTGTCGCGCGCGCGCGCCGCGCTCGAAGAGATTATGGCGCGCGGCCAATTCTCGCAGAAACGCGCCGAAGCGCCCCCAGCGAGCGAGGCGATCGACGCGATCATGGACAGCGTCGAAACGATCGCGGCGCGGCGCGACGCAGGACGCTAGGCAACCCTCGACTCTGGCGCGCGGGCGCGGCACACTGGCGCCATCCCCAACAGCCAAGCGAGCCTCCCCATGAAGACCCTCAAGACCTTCGCGCTCCCGGTCGCCTTCGTCGTCGCAGCCTGTTCGGCGGGCAGTTCACCGAGCGCGGCGGCCGACACGTCGGCGCTCGACGCGTCGGGCGACCAGCCCGCGACCCCGCTCGCCGATGCGCCCTTCACCGTGCAGGAGGTCGCGAGCTTCGCCGAACCCTGGGCGATGACCTTCCTTCCCGGCGGGAAGCAGGCGCTCGTCACCGAGCGGGCGGGCAAATTGAAACTCTGGCAGGCGGGCGGCGCGACGCTCGATGTCGCGGGAGCGCCCGCGGTCGCCTATGGCGGCCAGGGAGGCTTCGGCGACGTCATCCTCGCCCCCGACTTCGCGGCGAGCGGTACCATCTATCTGAGCTGGGTCGAGGCCGGGGCGGGCGATACGTTCGGCGCCGTGGTCGGCAAGGCGAAGCTGGTTCAGGGCGACGCGCCGCGGATCGAAGGGCTCGAGATCATCTGGAAGCAGGACCCGAAGGTGCCGGGGCGCGGCCATTTCTCGCACCGCCTCGCCTTCTCGCCCGACGGCCACTATCTCTTCATCACCTCGGGCGAGCGGCAGAAGTTCGATCCGGCGCAGGATATGGGCAAAAATCTGGGCAAGGTCATCCGCCTGAACCCCGACGGCAGCGTGCCGGCCGACAACCCCTTCGCCGACAAGGGGGGCATCACCGCGCAAATCTGGTCGCTGGGCCATCGCAACCTGCTCGGCATCGCCTTCGATGCGACGGGGAAGCTGTGGCAGCAGGAGATGGGGCCTAAGGGCGGCGACGAGGTCAATCTGGTCGAGCGCGGCGGCAATTACGGCTATCCGATCGTGTCGAACGGCGACCATTATGACGGCAAGGACATCCCGGACCATCCGACCCGTCCCGAGTTCAACGCGCCCAAGCTGTGGTGGAACCCGTCGATCTCGCCCGCGGGGCTCGCCTGGTACGGCGGCGACCTCTATCCCGGCTGGAAGAACAGCCTGCTGATGGGCGCGCTGTCGGGCGAGGGACTGATCCGCATGGGGGTAGACGGCGACAGACTGCACAAGTCCGACCGCTGGGATTTCGGCACCCGCGTCCGCGAGGTCGAGGTCAATGCGGACGGCTCGGTGTGGCTCCTCACCGACGGCAAGGACGGCAAGCTGGTGAAGCTGGTTCCGAAGGGGTGAGCTTCGAGGCGCGATGCGCCGTGCTTTGATGGAACCCGTTCAGAAAAAATGGCGTTTTCAATTCGAGATGCACGTATACCGAATGGGCGGGCTTGAAGGGAGAATGGCATGACAACCCGGACCATCGAACGCGGCAAGGCAAAGCGCAAACCCGCCACCAAGGCCAAGGCGGAAGCCGTCGCAAAGGCCAAAACCCTCGTCCCCGATCTTGCCGCGCGGATCGGCAGCACGCCGAAGACGAAATTCAGGGGCGATCCCGATATATTCGGACGGCTGGTCGAGGATCATGACCGCCACCGCGCCCTCCTCGCGATGATCGAAGAAACGCAGGGCAAGTCGCCCGATCGCAAGGCGTTGTTCGAAGAGCTGGTGAAGGAACTCAAGGGCCATGCCGCGGCGGAGGAGCAGGCGCTCTGGTCGACCGTGCTGCGCGATCCGGCGACGACCGATGATGCCCGCCATGCGATCTCGGAGCATAAGGAGATCGAAGACATGCTGGCCGATCTTGCCGCGCGCGACATGGCCTCACCCGGCTGGCTGCGCCGCTTCGCCGGCCTCAAGGACGAGTATCTGCACCATATAGGCGAAGAGGAGCAGGAGCAGTTCGTCGCGGCCGAGAAGCAGTTGCAACCGGCCGATGTCCGTTACATGCGCCGCGTCTTCAATCGTCGCAAAAAGGAAGAGAAGGCCGCGGCGAAGGTCGAGAAGAAGATAAAGCTCAAGAACTGATGATCCGCGCCTTCCTCTCCCGCCGCGCCGAATGGCCGGCGCGCGTTCCCGATCCTGACGCGCCGCCGCGGCTCGTGCTGCTGTGGCGCGAGGCGGGCGGGCTGCTGCGCGCGCTCGGCGGACGCATCCGCCCGCTGCCGCCCGAGCCCAACCCCGACAGCGAGCATCCGCCGGTGATGGTGCTGCCGGGCTTCCTGTCGGGCGACTGGGCGACCAAGGCGCTGCGCGCCGACCTGCGGCGCGCGGGCTTTCGCTGCTACGCCTGGGGCCTCGGCTTCAACCGCGGCGCGACGGCCGACATCATCGAGCGCATCGACGGCCGCGTTCAGTGGATCATCGACCGCACCGGCCACGCGCCCGCGCTCGTCGGGTGGAGCCTCGGCGGCATCTACGCCCGCGAATATGCGAAGCATCATCCGGGCAAGGTCGCGCGCGTCGTCACGCTCGGCTCGCCCTTTTCGGGCAGCCGCCGCGCCAATCGCGCGTGGCGCCTCTATCACCTGATCGCGCGCCATCCGGTCGACAATCCGCCGATCGACTTTCACCCCGCGCCGCGCCCCGAAATGCCGACCTTCGCGCTGTGGTCGGCGCACGACGGCGTCGTCGCGGTGGCGAGCGCGCGCGGGCTGCCGCACGAAAGCGACCGGCAGGTCGAGGTCGACTGCGGCCACATGGGCTTCGCCTATGCCCCCACCTCGGTCGCCGCGATCGTCCAGGCGCTGACCGACGAGGTCAGCGCGCCCGGCTGATCGATCAGCACACGTCGATGCGGTCGAGCGGCGCCGCGCGCCACGCGAGCAGCATCCGCCCCGGACGCCGCCCCGCGAGCCCCGTCGACACGAAGCCGACGCGGCGCAGCAGCGCGCGCGACCGCGCATTGTCGGGGTGGCATTCGGCGACGATCGAACAGCCGGGCCGCGACGCGGCGAGCGCATCGACGACCGCGCGCACCGCTTCGGTCGCGATGCCGCGCCCGCGCGCGCGGGCCGCGAACCAGTATCCGATCTCATAGTCGCGTCCCGCGCGGCGATGCACGCCGATCACGCCGCTGAGCGAGCCGCCGCCGGCGCCGCGCACGGCGTGAAAGACGTCGCCGCGGCCCGACCCCGCGATCAGCGCGCGGGCGTCGCTTTCGGTGAAGGGGGTCGGCAGGAAATCGACCTGCGACGTCACCGATTCATCGGTGATCGCCGCGAGCGCGCGCGCGTCGTCGGCGGTGAGCGGCGCGATGCGGCAGCGGTCGGTCGACAGGGCAAGCAAGGTATCGGTCATGTCGCGTCTTCTTCAAAAAGCGCACGCCGTGACGGAAGGGAGTATGATGCTGACCATTCGCCTGTCCGAACACGGCGGCGATGGTCACAGGATGATGCCATGCCGCTCCTAGGTAAAGGAGCGCCAATACGCCTTGAATCGCAGGGATCGGTCGTTGGTCATCGCAGCGGCGCCTATCAGCTTTGGCGGCGGCGATCAACGCCGAACGGGGCTCGATCGAGACCTGTCATTGCGAGCGGAGCGAAGCAATCTCCAGCTACGGGCATAAACGAACGAGAGCTGGAGATTGCTTCGCTTCGCTCGCAATGACGATTCCATATGCTGTCGTCCCGTTCTAATCCCCGCGCATGACCTCGCCCGACGCCGCCGCCTTCATCCGCGCGCATCTTCCGGTGCTGCCCGTCCCCGGCATCCCCGAAATCCGCCTGCACAAGGCGGTGCCGGCAAGCGGGGTCGGGCGTCTCGCGGGGGACGACGCCCCCTATTGGGCGCATCATTGGGCGGGCGGCCTCGCGCTCGCGCGCTATGTCCTCGACCATCCCGAGAGCGTCGCGGGGCGGCACGTGCTCGATCTCGGCGCCGGGTCGGGGCTGGTCGCGATCGCCGCGGTAAAGGCCGGGGCGCGGGAAGCCATCGCGGTCGACGCCGATCCCCATGCGCTCGCGGCGCTGGCGCTCAATGCGGCGGCCAATGGCGTGTCGCTCGACATTCGCGCGGGCGATGTGGCGAGCCTCGCCATTCCCGATGCCGACATGATCCTCGCCGGCGACCTCTTCTATTCGGACGACCTCGCCGCGGCGGTCACCGCCTTCCTCGACCGCTGCCTCGATCGCGGCATCGAAGCGCTCGTCGGCGACCCCTGGCGCCGCCCGCTGCCGCTCGCGCGCCTCGAGGAAATCGCGCGCTACGAGGTCGCCGAGACGGGGGCGGGAACGAAGGCGAGCGGGGTCTTTCGATTCGGTCGCGGGTCGCGCGCCTGATCGAAGCGCCGCGTTCGGCGTTGCGCGGTTCGCGCTGGCCGAGCGGCGCGCATCCGAATAAGGATGGATGGATGGCCCCATGCGGGCCGAGCCCGACCCGACAGGAACACCGCACCATGATCCTTGCTTCCTTCGCCCTTCTGCTCGCCGCGCAAGGCCCGGCGGCCGCACCCGCGCTCTGTCCCCATGCGGTGATCGCCGGCGATGCGTCGGGGCGCAAGACGAGCGTCTATCGCACCCCGACGATCGCCGCCGGCAAGGTGGGGAAGCTGGGGCGCGGCACGCCCGTCTATGTCTGCGGGTCGCGCGGCGACTGGCTGTGGGTGCATTTCGCGCAGGGGCGCCACGCATGCCGCGGCACCGGGCGGGGCCTCGACGCCCGCTATGCGTCGACCTGCGCGAAGGGCTGGGTCGAACGGCGGCGCGTCGCGGTCACCGCTCGCTAAACAAGGCACCGCATCAGATACGACCCCGGCCCATACGGGCCCGTCTCGCCCGGCGCGGCGTCGTCGAACCCTTGCGCGCGCCAATAGCTGTCGGCGCCGTTCACCGCGACGAGGCGGATTTCGGTGCAGCCCGCGCGCCGCGCCTGGCACCGGACGAAGGCGGTCGCCTCGGCGCCCGCGCCCGCCCCGCGCGCCGTGGGAAGCAGCGCGATATCGTGGAGATAATAGACCTCGGCGGGCGCGGGCAGCGCGCCGAGCGGCGCCCCCAGCTTCGGCACGGCGCCGCGATGCCAGGGATGGGTGACAAGAAAGCCCGCGACCGCGCCGTCCCACTCGAAGATGCGGCAACCCTCGGGATAAAGGTCGAGTCGCTCGGCATAGACCGTGCGCGGTTCGGTGAAGACGCCGTGCACCGCGTCGGAAATCGCGACGACCGCGTCCAGGTCCGCGGCGCGCATCGGGCGCCAGCCGCCGGTCATGGCGCCGCCACGAACGGCGCCACCACCGCGCCGGTCACCCGCAGCGGCCGGCCGCTCGCCTTGTCGAGCAGCGCCCACACCGTCCGCGCGCGGACATGGACGCGCCCGTCTGCGCCGGTGAATTCCATGAAGCGGTCGAACTTGGCGCCTTGCGGCGCATCGGCGACCCAGGTTCGCGCGGTCACGCGCTCGCCGGGACCGAGCGCGCGCAGATAGTCGATCTCGTGCCGCACCACGACCCAGACATAGGCGTCCTTGTGCGCCTGCGGCGCCGCGGCGTCCCAATGCGCGGTCGCGACCTGCTGGATCCACTGAACCCACACCGCATTGTTGACGTGGCCGAGTTCATCGATGGTGTCGGGGGTGGCGGTGAGGGAGAGGGTGAAGGATTGCATGTTTGCGACCATAGCAAGCCCCTCCCCTTCAGGGGAGGGGTTGGGGTGGGGTCTCGAACCCTTGCGCAAGGCCGATGGACCCCACCCGCTGCAACTAGGCAGCAAGCTGCCAAGTTTCGCTGCCCTCCCCTGAAGGGGAGGGCTTAACAAACTACGCCAGTTCCACCGTGGTCACCATATAGCCCGCGCCGCGCAGCGCATCGACCAGGCTGTCGAGATGCTCGCGGTCGCGCGCCTCGCATTCGATGTCGGTGATCAGTCCCTTCGCGGGCAGGGTCGTGAAGATGCGCTGGTGATAGATTTCGATGATGTTGACCTGCTTCTCGTCGAACAGCTTCATCACCTTGAACAGCGCGCCCGGCCGATCCTGCAGGCGGATGCGCAGCCGCGCGATACGGCCCGAGCGCGCGAGGTCGCGCAGCAGCACGTTGGCGAGCAGCCGCGTGTCGATATTGCCGCCGGTGAGCACGAGGCCGACCTTGCGCCCCGCAAACTCCTCGGGGTGCGCGAGCATCGCCGCGAGCCCCGCGGCGCCCGCGCCCTCGACCACCGTCTTCTCGATCTGGAGCAGCAGGCTCACCGCGCGCTCGAGATGACGCTCGGCGACGAGCACGATATCGTCGTTAAGCTCGGCGACCAGCTTGCGGGTGTAAGAACCCGGTTCCTTGACCGCTATGCCCTCGGCGAGCGTGTCGCCCTCGCACGCCATGTCGACGCCGTTGAGTTCGGCGTACATCGACGGATAGAGCTCGGCCTGCACCCCGACGAGGCGCATGTCGTTCTTGATGCCGCGCGCCGCGGTGCCCATGCCCGACAGCAGCCCGCCGCCGCCGATCGGGACGATCAGCGTGTCGAGTTCGGGCACGTCCTCGAGCATTTCGAGCGCCACTGTTCCCTGCCCCGCCGCGACGTGCGGATGGTCGAAGGGGTGGACGAAGGTCAGGCCGCGTTCCTTTTCGAGCTCGCGCGCATGGGCATAGGCATCGTCGAACTTCTCGCCGTGCAGGACGATCGTCGCGCCGTGGCTCGCGGTCTGCGACACTTTCACCTGCGGCGTCGATTTCGGCATCACGATGGTGACGGGAACGCCGAGGCGCTTGCCGTGATAAGCGAGGCCTTGCGCGTGATTGCCCGCCGACGCCGCGATCACGCCGCGCGCCTTCGCCTCGTCGTCGAGGAGGAGCAGCGCGTTCAAAGCCCCGCGTTCCTTATAGGCCGCGGTGAACTGCAGATTCTCGAACTTCAGCCAGACCTCGGCGCCGACCATCTCGGACAGCGTCTGCGAATGGAGGGTCGGCGTCCGAACGACCGCGCCGTTAATTCGCCCCGCCGCCGCGCGCACATCGTCCAATGTGATCGCCGGGAAGTCGGCGGCGGAGAGCGTTGCAAGGTCTGTCATAGCGCGCTGGCCCTAACGGCAAGCATCGCGAAGGGAAAGGCCGATTTAAGCCCCTCCCCTTCAGGGGAGGGGTTGGGGTGGGGTCTCGAACCGTTGCGCAAGGCCGATGGACCCCACCCCCAACCCCTCCCCTGAAGGGGAGGGGCTTATTCCGTTCAGTGCTCTAGCGCCGTGGGCAAAGCATCTTTATGGACCGGGCATGAGCGAAACATCCTACCGCATCGCCTTCATCGGCACCGGCGTCATGGGCGGGCCGATCGCGGGTCATCTCGCCAGGGCCGGGCACAGCGTCACCGTCTACAACCGCACCCGCGCCAAGGCCGACGCCTGGGCGGCGCAATATGGGGGCCGGGCGGCAGCGACCCCCGCCGAAGCCGCGGCGGGAGCCGATGCCGTCCTTTCGTGCGTCGGCAACGATGACGATCTCGCGGAGGTGACGCTCGGCGCCGACGGGGCGTTCCGGGCGATGCGAAGGGGCGCATTGTTCGTCGATCATACCACCGTTTCGGCGCGTATCGCCCGCCGGCTCGCGGTCGAGGCCGAGGGACTCGGGCTGCTCAGCGTCGACGCGCCCGTCTCGGGCGGCGAAGCGGGGGCGCAGAACGGCACCCTCTCGATCATGTGCGGCGGCAGCGCGGAGGCCTTCGCGGCGGCCGAGCCGGTGATGCGCGCCTATGCCGGGCGCATCGTCCATATCGGCGGCCCCGGCGCGGGACAGACGACCAAGATGGTCAACCAGATCGCGATCGCCGGCGTCATCCAGGGCGTGTCCGAAGCGCTGCGCTTCGCCCAGGCGTCGGATCTCGACACCGACAAGGTGTTCGAGGCGGTGTCGGGCGGCGCCGCCGCGAGCTGGCAGATGCTCAACCGCTGGGGGACGATGGCAAAGGACGAGTTCGATTTCGGCTTCGCGGTCGACTGGATGCGCAAGGACTTGGGCCTCGCGCTCGAGGAAGCGCGGGTGAACGGCGCGACGCTGCCCGTCGCGAGCCTCGTCGACCAATTCTACGCCGACGTGCAGAAAGCCGGCGGTGGACGAAAGGACACGAGCTCGCTGGTCGAAAGGTTGCCGAAATGAGGGGCAATATTTTCTTGAAGCCCCTCCCCTTCAGGGGAGGGGTTGGGGTGGGGTCCCGAACCCTTGCGCAAGGCCGATGGACCCCACCCCCAACCCCTCCCCTGAAGGGGAGGGGTTTAATAGCTATCGCGCTGGCGCTGCTGGTTGCATCACCCGCGCACGCCGATACGCTCGTCGACAATGTCAACGGCATCACGCTCGACAAGGACGGCAAGCTCGTCCGCTTCACCGGGCTCGTCATCGACAAGGACGGCAAGGTCGCGAAGCTGCTCGACCGCAAGGACAAACGCCCCGAGCGTCCCGATTTCAGGGAGGACGGCAAGGGCAAGACGCTGATCCCGGGGCTGATCGACGCGCACGGCCATGTCATGGGGCTCGGCTTCTCGCTGATGCTGCTCGACCTTTCGGACACCAATTCGCTCGCCGAGGCGCAGGCCGCGATCCGCAAATATGCCGCCGACAATCCCGAGGTGCCGTGGATCATCGGCCGCGGCTGGAACCAGGAGAAATGGGGCCTCGGTCGCTTTCCGACCGCCGCCGACCTCGACGCCGCGGTCGCCGACCGCCCCGTCTGGCTCGAACGCGTCGACGGCCATGCCGGCTGGGCGAACAGCGCGGCGATGCGGGCGGCGCGCGTCACCGCGGCGACCAAGGCGCCCGAGGGCGGGCGCATCGAAATGGCGGGCGGGCAGCCGAGCGGCATCTTCGTCGATGCCGCGACCAGCGTCGTCGCCTCGGCGGTGCCCAAGCCGCTCGCGCGTGATCTCGACCGCGCCTTCCTGCTCGCGCAGGCGAAGCTGCTCGAACAGGGGATCACGACGATCGCCGACATGGGCACGACCATCCAGGACTGGCAGGCCTTTCGCCGCGCCGGCGACAAGCGCCAGCTCGCGATCCGCATCATCAGCTATGGCCACGACATCGACAATATGGCGCTGATCGGCGGGCCGGGGCCCACCCCCTGGCTCTACGACGACAAGCTGCGCATGGTCGGGGTGAAGCTCTATCTCGACGGTGCGCTGGGCTCGCGCGGCGCGTGGCTCAAGCAGCCGTACAGCGACGCGCCGGGGCAGAAGGGCCTCCCGCTTCTCACCCCAGCGCAGCTCCGCAACAAGATGGTCCGCGCCTCGATGGACAAGTTCCAGGTCGCGATCCACGCGATCGGCGACGCTGCCAACGCCGAGGCGCTGAACGCGATCGCCGACCTGACCGCCGACCTGCCGGGCGAGCGGCGCTGGCGCATCGAACATGCGCAGATCGTCGACCCTCTCGACATTCCACGCTTCCAGCAATTGGGGGTCGTCGCCTCGATGCAGCCGATTCACCAGCCGTCGGACCGGCTGATGGCCGAGGCGCGGCTGGGGCCGGAGCGGCTGAAGGGCGCCTATGCGTGGCGGAGCATGGAGAAGGCCGGCGTCCGCCTCGCCTTCGGATCCGACGTGCCGGTCGAGAGCGCCAACCCCTTCCCCGGCATCGCCGCCGCCATCTCGCGCACCGACGCCGCGGGCCAGCCCTTCGGCGGCTGGCATCCCGAGGAAGTCGTCAGCCGCGAAACCGCGCTCGACGGCTTCACGCGCAGCGCGGCGTTCGCGGGCTTCGCCGAGGACCGGCTCGGCACGCTGATGCCGGGGATGCGCGCCGACTTCCTGATCCTCGAAAGCGATCCCTTGCTCGCGAGCCCCGACGAGATTCGCCGCATGACGCCGCTCGAAACCTGGGTCGGCGGCTATCGCTATTACAAGAAAAAGGGCGGCTAGAACGTGAGGCCATCCTTCAAAATCGTCATTGCGAGCGAAGCGAAGCAATCCAGGGCGGTCTACGCACGCTCTGGATTGCCGCGCGGCTTCGCCGCTCGCAATGACGAATTGTTTTACTTGAAAGTGGCCCGGTTCTGATGGACCGGCGGCGCCTCCTCGCCGCGCTCGCCGCCGCGCCCGCGGCGCTCGCGCTGGGGGCTGCCAAAAAGAAGGAAGCCAAGCGCAAGGACCCGCCCGAACCGCGCGCCTCGCGCCGCCGCAAGGGGGCGAAAGCGCCCGAGCGCCATGTCGACGTCGCGGTCATCGGCGCCGGGGCGCTCGGCGCCTGGGCCGCGTGGCACCTCGTCCGGCAGGGGCTCAGCGTCCGCCTCTTCGACGCCTATGGCGCGGGCAACGGGCGCGCGGCGTCGAACCTCGCATCGATGATGCTCGATCCGGTGCAGGGCGGCGATGCGCTTTATGCGGGGCTGGTCGAGGAAAGCGCCAAGGCGTGGCAGCGCCTCTCCGACACCGCCAGCCTGCCCATCCTCACCGCTTGCGAGGCGGTGACCGCGCTCGCCGCGACCGACGCCTTCGCGCCGCCGCGCGATGCCGACCGCCTCGGCGGCGACCGGCTCCGCGCGCGCTACACCCAGATCGCCTGGCGCCCCGAGGAAGCCGCGCTCGTCGCCGAAAAGGGCGCGATGCTCGCCGGGCGCCGCGGGGTGCTCGAAACCATCCTCGACGCCCAGGTCGCGCCCGAGGATGTCGTGATGCCCGCGCCCCTCCGCGACAAGCGCCGCGATCTCTACACGCTCCCCGACGGCGGCACCGCAAAAAGCCTCGTCTACGCCTGCGGGGCGTGGCTGACCGAGCTGTTCCCGCAGACGCTGACCCCGCAGCGCCTGTCGGCGGTGCGCCAGCAGATCTTCCATTTCGGCCCCGGCCAGGGCGACACCCAGTTCCGCCCGCCCGCAATGCCCGCGCTCGTCGACCGTGCCTATGGCTTCAACCTGCTTCCCGATGTCGAAGGCGTCGGGGTACGGGTGTGGAAAAGCGCGCCCGACGCGACCGTCGACCCCGACAGCTTCGACCGCCGCGCCGACGCGGATTCGGGTGGGCGCGCGCTCGCCGATGCCCGGCAATGGCTCGCCGGGCGCCTGCCGCGCCTCGCCGACGCGCCGGTCGTCGCGAGCGCCGCCGCGCACGACTGCCGCACCGCAACCGGAGACCTGCTGCTCGACCGGCTGCCCGATCATCCGCGCGTGTGGGTGGTCGGCGGCGGCGCGGGCCGCGCCTTCGCGCTCGCCCCCGCGATCGGCGCACGCGTCGCCGCGCATGTCGAGGACGCAAGCCGCCCGGTCGAACCGCGCTGGGCGCTGGCACGTCTGACGGGTTGACGAAAAAGGGGCGGCCTCCCCCTCAGAAAGCCGCCCCGGCCCGGCGTCAGAAGGACGCGCCGAGCGAAAAGATCACCGCGCCATCGGCGCCGACCGCTTCCTTGAACCCGCCGAGCTTCGGCGCGTCGGTGTTGACGTAGGACACGCCGAGGGTGAGCATCTTCCAGCTCGCCGAGACGCCGACCGAATAGTCGAGCACCTCGCCGTCGGCTCCGCCCAGGAAGCTGTCGCTCTTGGCGTAGCCGACATGGCCGTTCAGCGTGAAGGGCGTGTTCGGTATCCCCACGCCGGCATCGGTGTAGAGGTAGACCGCGCTCGCGTCGCCGAGCGAGTCCTGCCCGCCGGGTGCCCAGGCGATGCCGGTCTTGACCGACGCCGGGCCGATGTCGCCCTTGACCGAAAAATAGGGCTCGATCACCGAGCTGTTCGACGTGCCGGGGTAAAGATAGAGCGTCGCGCCGATATCGGCGGTCAGCCCCGAGGTCACTTCTTTCGAATAGCCGCCGAACACGTCGATCTCGGTGCCGTTGGCGAAACCGATGCTCGACCCCCAGGTGCCGACATAGAGGCCGCTGTCGTGGCTGACGGTGATGCCGCCCTGGATCGCCGCTTCTTCGTTCGACTGGCTGAAGCCGCGGAAGCGATAGTCGCTGACGACGGTCGCGCTCCCCGAAATGGTGATGCTGCTCGTGTCCGCCGCCTCTTCGGCTTCCTGGGCATAAGCGGATGTGGAAAGCGCCGACAGCGCAAGGGCCATGCCGAAGCATGCGCGGGAGAAAGTCTTCATGGGTTGATCCCCTAAAAAGGTCTGAAGGATCGTCCCTGCCTGCCGCACGGACGGCCAGCCTCGTTCACGGGCTGGTCCGGTCGTGCGTGGGCTCGATGTTCACGAAATTGCTGCGACGCACAAACGAAAAAGTCGCGGCGGCGCGCGTTAGGTGTCCGGATGCGACAAATTTGCAACAATCCCTTGCGCGGAATCGCCGAACACCGACATAAAGTTACGCTAGAACACGGTACCTCAAATCAGCATCTTCTCTCCTCCGTTCGTGTCGAGCGCAGTCGAGACACCCATCGACCTTGCGATACACCGATGAGTGTCTCGACTGCGCTCGACACGAACGGGACGGCAGATCAGTTTTAACGCGCGCCTCTCTAGGCGGCGTGGACAAATTCGAGGTTATCAATCGTCGAGCGTGACAAGCAAGCATGCCCGAAAGGCCCCGTCCGCTGCATCTTGCCGGTGCCAGATTTTAACGATGTGATAATAATGGAAATAGCCATCTATATCTCGGGCAAGGTGTTCGCCGACACGCGGCAGGAAGTCGAACTCGGCCACGAACAGCAGCTTTTCCAGATCCTCGCCCTCGAGCACTTCCACCAAAGCCATAAAGCCCTCCGCACGGGCATGATTGCAATGTCAGCCGGTTTCGGCAACCACTTGCGTTGAGATGATTGACGTGGAGCGCGGCGGAATGGCGCGTTCTAAAGGGCTTACTGCCGATCGAGCCTGAGAACCGTGGTCGTGGCGGCCTCCCGAGCAGAACGCTCGATCATCAACGGCATACTCTGGCGGCTCCGGTGCAGTGCGCCGTGGCGCGATGCCCCCCAACAAGTATGGCAGTTGGAATACCATCTATCGGCGGTTCCGGCGATGGAGCGAGGCCGGGGTCTGGGAGACCGTTGCCGTGACGCTCGCTGAGATCATGGCGGACACTGGCCACCGCCAGATACTGGCTCAAATTTGTCCACGCCGCCTAGAACGACAGCCCAAGCGACAGGACTACGCCCGAATCGAAATATTTGTCGACCGCCTTCACCCCCGTCGTTGGAATGTCGGTGTCGACATATTTGATGCCGGCGGTCAGCCGGCCGAAGCTCGCCGAGGCGCCGAGCGACCAGTCCCAATAATGCCCGCCCGGCGCGAGCGCGGCGAGCCCGCCGTCGGTGTAGCCGGCCGACGCCGACAACGTCAGCGGCGTGGTCGGGATGCCCGCCGACAGGTCGGCCGCCAGATAGAGGCTGTCGTCATGCCCGATCGCCGCCTGGCTCGGCGCATAGCTGAGCCGCGCCGTCGCCTCGACCGGCCCCAGCATGTGCGACAGCTTGCCCGTCGCCTCGACATAGTCGCTCGGGCCCGCGGCGCGCTCGCCGTCCGGATACCAATAATAGGTCAGCCCGAGGTCGATCGAGGTTCCCGGCGCGACTTCGGTCGCATAGCCGCCGTACAGGTCGACCTCGGCCTCGCCGAACGCCGGCGTATCCTCGATGGTCGATCCCCATGCGCCGAGATAGAGGCCGCTGTCGTGGCTGAGCGTGATCGTCGGCTGCACCGCGACGTCGCCGCCGCTGAGTGAAATCCCCCGGAACCGGTAGTCCGTGACGACCTCGACCCCGCCCGACACGTCGATCGGGCCGGTCGGCACCTCCTGCGCGGCAGCGGGAACGGCGAGTCCCGACAAGGCGAACAGGGCGGCGGCAAACAGGCGGGTCATCGTCTTTCCTCGGGTCGTGGCGGGGTCGTGGCGGGGCCGCGACCTTGGCCGTCGCGGCGTACATGCGCAACCGCTTTGCCAAGCGGCGGCGGGACGGCTAAAGAGCGGGCACTCTCCCCGAGGACGACCCTATGAGCGATCACAATCCCGGCCTGCGCCCCTGGCGCGACATCTCCAGACGCAACTGCCGCCGCATCATGGTGGGCGACGTCCCCGTCGGCGGCGGCGCGCCGATCAGCGTCCAGACGATGACCAACACGCCGACCAGCGACGCGGTGGCGACGATCGACCAGATCCGCCGCTGCGAGGATGCCGGCGCCGACCTGATCCGCGTCTCCTGCCCCGACACCGAGTCGACCGCGGCGCTCGGGTCGATCGTCCGCGCGGCGCGGATTCCGATCATCGCCGACATCCATTTCCACTATAAGCGCGCATTGGAAGCCGCCGATGCGGGCGCGGCCTGCCTGCGTATCAACCCCGGCAATATCGGCAGCAGCGAGCGCGTCGGCGAGGTCGTCCGCGCCGCCAAGGCGAACGGCTGCGCGATCCGCATCGGGGTGAATGCGGGCAGCCTCGAGAAGGACCTGCTCGAAAAATATGGCGAGCCCTGCCCCGAGGCGCTGGTCGAAAGCGCGCTCGACCATATCAAGCTGCTGCAGGACCACGACTTCCACGATTATAAGGTCGCGGTGAAGGCGAGCGACGTCTTCCTCGCGGTCGCCTCCTACATGCAACTCGCCGAGGCGGTCGACTGCCCGCTGCACCTCGGCATCACCGAAGCGGGCGGGCTGATCGGGGGCACGGTCAAGAGCGCGCTCGGCATCGGCAACCTCCTCTGGGCGGGCATCGGCGACACGATCCGCGTCAGCCTCTCGGCCGAGCCCGAAGAGGAAGTGCGCGTCGGTTATGAGATATTGAAATCGCTGGGCCTCCGCACCCGCGGCGTCCGCGTCGTCTCCTGCCCCAGCTGCGCGCGCCAGGGCTTCGACGTCATCCGCACCGTCCAGGCGCTCGAGGACGCGCTCCAGCACATCAAGACCCCGATGTCGCTCTCGGTCCTCGGCTGCGTCGTCAACGGTCCCGGCGAGGCGCGCGAGACCGACATCGGCATCACCGGCGGCGGCAACGGCAAGCATATGGTCTATCTGTCGGGCGTCACCGACCACCATGTCGCCGACGCCGACATGATCCAGCACATCGTCAGGCTGGTCGAAGCCAAGGCCGCCGAAATCGAGGCCGGAAGCGCGGTGAGCATGGACACGCTGCACGGCAAGGCGGCTTAGCGAATATATCGTTTATTGCCGTACGTCTGCTTCGGGGTGGATTTGAGCCATTCCCCTCCCTTTTAGGGAGGGGTTAGGGGTGGGTGCGCGAGCGGACGAGCCCACGAAAGAACGCCGCCTTCGGCGGCTACCCACCCCCAGCCTCTCCCTAAAAGGGAGGGGAGAAGGTAGGGCCGGAAAAAGCCATCCGGCGACACCTCCGCCGACAATGAGCGTCGGAAGGGCCGGCGCGCCGCGGGCGAATGGAACCCGGGCGCGCCGCAGTCTGGACCGGCGCGGTCACAGGAGGGAGAGGAGAGCGGCGCCGGCCTGTCGCCTGTCAGGCCGGCTCGTATTGAACCGCCTTGTCCTTGCGCACCGTGCGGCTCCGGCGGCCGTCGATCGCGACCGGCACTTCACCGGCGATCGTCGCGCGGCGCAGCGTGCGGCGCTGCAGCCCGAAGTCGGCGGTCGCGCGGTGCTGGGTCGCCTGATTGTCCCAGATGGCGACGTCGCCCGCGCGCCAGCGCCAGCGCACGACATTCTCGGGCTTGGTGATATGCTCCTGCAGCGTCTGGAACAGCCGCGCGCTGTCGGTGGCATTCAGTCCGACGAACTGCTTGACGAAATGGCCGAGCAGCAGGCTGCGCTGGCCGCTGACCGGATGGACGCGCACCACCGGGTGCTCGGTTTCATAGACCGTCGAGGCGAAGACGCCCTGATGCTCCTTGATCCGCTTTGCCGCGCTTTCGCCATCGGGCGCCGACTGGAGGATCGACGCATAGTCATAGAGGTTGGTGTGGGTTGCCCAGAGCGTGTTCACGAGCTGGCGCAGCACCTCGGGCAGCCCTTCATAGGCGGTCTCGCCGTTCGCCCATTGCGTATCGCCGCCCGCTTCGGGAATGGTGAGCGCGCGCAGGATCGACGCCTTGGGATAGGCATCGACAAAGGTCACGTCGGTGTGCCAGCTCGACGCGGCATAGCCTTCCTTGCTGTCGAGCTCGAGCAGATAGCGCGAGCCTTCGGCGACCGGCACCGTCGGGTGCGCGACCGGATCGCCGAGCAGCGCGGCGAAATCCTCATGCTCCCGGTCGGTCAGATGCTGCTGATCGCGGAAGAAGAGCACCTTGTGGCGCACGAGCGCGGCCTGGATCGCCTGCACCGTTGCCGCGGGCAGGTCGCCCGAGAGCTGGACGCCGTTCACGATGGCGCCGATCGTGCCCGTCACGGGCGTGACGTCGAGCGGGATAGTCTTGTCGCGGGCATTGGCATAGCTGGTGTGAAGGTCCGTCATGATCGATCTCCTGAAGTTGCGACGGCGGGGGTTATTCGACGCACGAGCGGCGAATGGCGGGGCGCTTGGCGCGAAAGGATGCGGGCGCGCATCAGAGCTTCGTCCGCAGTGTCAGGCCGACAGTGCGCGGCTCGCCGATTAGCGCGGTGACGATGCCGGTCGCGCCGGGCATCGCGCCGAGCGTCTGGAAATAATCCTTGTCGAACAGGTTGCGCGCCCAGACCGACAGGTCGAGCAGGCCGTCCTCGGTGCGCAGGCCGATGCGCGCGTTGGCGATGCCGTAGCCGGGCACTTCGGCGTAGATGCTGTTGCTCGACGAGGTGTTGAACGACGAGCGATGCGAATAGTCGGCGTGGGCATAGAGCGACAGTTCGCGCCCGCCGAGCGCGCCCAGCGGCGCGGAAGCGTCGCCGCCGACCGTCCAGGTGAATTTCGGCACGCCGGGCAGGCGCTTGCCGGTCAGGTCCTGATTGCCGCCCTCGTTCGCCCGCTCGGGCGCCTGCGGGGCTTCGGGATAGCTGAGATAGGTGGTGTCGGTATAGGCCAGCGAACCGTAGAAGCTCAGCCGGTCGGTCGGCGCCGCCGACAGGTCGACCTCGATGCCGCGCGATCGCGCGCCGGGGATGTTGGCGATATACTGGCGATAGTTGATCTCCGACACCTGCTCGAAGATCGCGGTCTGATAGTCGGTGATCTCGGTCCAATAGGCGGCGGCGTTCAGCGTCACCGCCCTGTCGAGCCATTGCGACTTGATGCCGATTTCGTAATTGTCGACCGTCTCGGGCGCGACGTCGGGGTCGACCCCGGTGGGCAGGTTGGTCAGGTTGAGGCCGCCCGACTTGTTGCCGCGCGCGTAGCTTGCATAGACGAGCAGATCGTCGCTCGCCTGCCACGACAGCGTCGCGAGGCCCGACAGGCTGTCGTCGCTGAAGCCGGTCGAATAGCTGGTTTCGGGGCTGAACAGATTGCGGATGTTGATGACGGCGGCGGCCAGCGCGTCGGGCAGCGTCGCAGGATCGGCCCCGGCCACCCAGACCTGGCTGAACGACCCCTTCTTCTTCTCGTGGGTGAAGCGGAGGCCCGCGGTCAGGGTGAGGCGATCGCCGATCTTCCAGTCGGCCTGGCCGAAGAAGGCTAGGCTTCTGGTCTGGGGGTCCGACCGCGGATTGACCTCGAAGCCGTCGAGCGCCAGCGCGGCGACATTGGCGGGCACCGTCGGCAGGAACCAGGCGGGCGCCGCGCTGCCGTAGCCCGTGCGACCCGAACCGCGGATGATCTGCCAGAAATAATAGGCGCCGACGACATAATCGATCGGGCCGTCGGTATCTGAGGCCAGCCGGAATTCCTGGCTGAACTGGCGCTGGCGGTTCGAGAATTGCGCGAGCGTGACGACCGGCAGCGATGTGGAATCGCCGTCGTTCGCGGGATTCCAGTTCCACCAGCGATAGGCGGTGATCGAGGTCAGCTTCGCCGGCCCGACGTCCCAGTCGACCTGTCCCGACACGCCATAGCCGTCCATGTTCGACTGATAATGGCTATCGGCCTCGCCGCGCCGCGCGAAGGGGTCGATGGTCGGGAAGGCATAGCCCGGATAGCGCGCGACGCGCTCGGCGAAATTGTTCGGGATGGGGGTGCCATCGACGTAAGTGTCGTAATAATTGGCGAAGACGTTGAGGACGTGGTTCTGCTTCTGACGCGCGAAGTCGCCGATGATCCGCACCTCGAGGTCCGCGGAGGGCGTGAAGAGCAACTGTCCGCGCACGCTCCAGTTCGAATAACCCTGCGCGCGCGCGTTCTGCGTGACATTGTAAAGGAATCCGCGCCGTTCGGTCACCGAACCCGAAAGCCGCACCGCGAGCAGATCGTCGACGAGCGGCCCCGAGGCCGAGCCGCGCAACTGATAATAGCCATAGTCGCCGACGCTCGCCTCGCCCGAGAATTCGGGATCGAAGCTCGGCTTTCGCGAGCTGATGTTGATCGCGCCCGAAGTCGTGTTCTTGCCGAACAGCGTACCCTGCGGCCCGCGCAGCACCTCGATCTGCTGCAGGTCGACAAGGTCGAACTGCGACTGGCCGAGGCGGCCGTAATAAACATTGTCGATATAGAAGCCGACGCCATTCTCCAGCCCGTCGTTGGTCAGCGCGACATTGCTGCCGAGACCGCGGATGTTGATGTTGGTGTTGCGCGGGTTGAAGCTGAACACCTGCAGGCTCGGCACGAGTTGCTGCACCTGCGACAGCGTGTAATTGCCCGTCGCCTCGAGCGTGTCGGCCCCGACGACCGACAGCGCGATGGGAACGTCCTGGGCGCTTTCATCGCGGCGCCGCGCCGATACGATGATCGTGTCGGCATAGTCGGCCTCGACCGCCGCCTCGGTCGCGGCGCTGTCGGCCGCAGCCGCTTCCGAAGCCGCGGCGTCGCCGGTACGGGTTTCGGCGGCGGCCGCGACTTCGGTCGCCCACGCGGGCGCCGACGGCAACAGGACGGCGGCGCCCAGCAGGAGCTTGAAACGGAAAGCGGGAGAATATTTCGTCATAAGTCATGGTCCCCGGGCGGCGATCCCGCCCCCTGTTTGGGTGGATGGAAACGGGCGCGGTGCGCCGGGCCGGATCGGCCGTGCGCCAGCCCGGCACCCCACAGCGCACGGGCGGCGCTGCGCAGGGACGCGGGATAGCGAGCCAGATCCGACAGGTCGGATTGGGTCAGCAAAGGCATGATTCACCTGCCGCCGGCGCGCGGAGCACGCCGGACGCATGGCCGCAGGCGCCCAAGCGAAAGGGAGGCGCGGCCGGGATGAAAGGATGGGCCGACGATGGGCGCCCGGATGCGGTCGATCCGCTACCCGGCGCGCGATATCATCGGCGATCGTCTATGAACTGCTGCTACACATACGCATCGCAATACCCCTTCTGGGGGAACGCAATGCCTGGCGCTGTCGCCCGAGCATCACGCGCTTTAGCCGTTGGTAACGCGGAGCAAGCTGCTTCCCGGTCAAAAGCCGCGGGTCGATGGGGAGAGCCGTTGCCCGTCTCGACCAGGTCCGAACAACAAACTCAACTTAAAAGATTGATTTTGGATTCGTCAACATTCATCGCCCGCTTTTGCGACGAAGAAAATCTTTCAGGCGGCCAGTCGATGCTTGCGGCGCGTCAAAATCGCGGGAAAGCGGGCACCGGCTCGAACATCAGCGCCAGGAATCCATAGCCGCTCGCCAGCAGGAGAAGCGCGCCCGCCGCGGTAACGATCAGCTCTGCGCGCAGCCGGCGCACGAGCCAGGCCCCCACCGGCGCTCCCAGGACGCCGCCGATCAGCAGCCCGATCGCCATGACGCCGAAACTCTGCCAGCCCAGCGTTCCGATGAAGCTGGCGGCGATGGTGACCGTCACGAAGAATTCGGACGCATTGGCCGTGCCGATCACCCGCCGCGGCTCGCCGCCCTGCGCGAGCAGGTTCGCGGTGACCACCGGCCCCCAGCCGCCCCCGCCCGACCCGTCGAGAACGCCGCCCACGAAGCCGAGACCGCCGACGAGTTTGAGATCGCGATAGGTCTGCGGCCGCCGCGCGCCGCGCCACATCAGATAGACGCCGACCGCCCCCAGATAGGTCAGCACCACGGGCCGCGCGATACCGATGTCGAGATGGACGAGGATGAAAGCGCCGATCAGTCCGCCGATGATGCCGGGGACGACGAGGCGGCGGAACAGCCGCCAGTCGACGTTCCTCTGCAGCGCGTGACTGAGCCCCGACACGCCGCTGGTAAAGCTCTCCGCCGCATGGATCGCGGCCGACGCCGACGCCGGCGGCATGCCGAGCGCGAGCAGCAGCGCCGCGCCGACGACGCCGAAGGCCATGCCGAGCGCGCTGTCGATAAGCTGCGCGGTGAAGCCGATGAGGATGAAGGGAAGCAGCGCCGCAAAGGACAATTCGGTCCCGGGAATCATCGCGCCGGCTCCCGCCGCCCTCGCCCGCGCGTGAGCAGGAAGACGGCCGGGAAAGAGAGGGTGAGCAGCGACAGCGCCCCGGCGACCAGCGACCCGGCGCCCGCCAGCCACGGCAGGATCGCGGCCCAGATCGAGACCGCGAGCAGGGTGAGCAGCACCTGTTCCTGTTCGATCGCGTTGCCGGGCGCCAGCGGCACGCCGCGCGCGTCGGCGCGCAGATGCTCGAGGCGGCTCGCGACGAGGCTGTGCTTCTCGATCCGGCTCGACGGCACGAGCGAGGTGACAAGCGATGCCGCCCCCGCACCGATCAGCCGCACCCCGGCGGCGCGCGCGAACAGGTGCCGATCGTCGAGCCGGTCGCTGATTGCGCGCAGGCGCAGCCGGCCACCGAAGACGAGGTCGATCAGCGCCTCGCCCGTGACCGCCTTGATCGGGCGCGCCTGCATCGCGTGGCTCGCCTCGATCCAGTCGAAGACCGCGCCCGGCACGTCGATCCCGCAGGCGCGCTCCAGCCCCTGGAAGCCCGGTGCCGAATTGGCCTCGCAGATGCGATAGCCTTCCTCGTCGAACAATATGTCGATCCCCGCGACCTCGAGCCCAAGGGCATCGGCCGCCCGCACGGCGAGCTCGGCCATCTCGCCCGTCGGCGTATGCGCAACGCCGACGCCGCCGAGCGAAACGTTGGACTTGAAATGCCCCGGCGGCGCGCGGCGCTCCATCGCCGCGATCACGCGCCCGCCGATGACGAGCACGCGCACGTCGCGGCCGTGGCTCGACCGCACATAATGCTGGAACAGGAAATCGGCCTTCGCCTCGGCGCTGGCGAGCAGCCCGGCGAGATCGGCGAACTGGTTGCGATCCTCGCATTTCAGCACCCCCGTCCCGCGCGTGCCGCGAAGCGTCTTTACGATGACGGGAAAGCCCAGCTCCTGCTCGATGACGTCGGCGTCGATCGGGAATTTGCCGAGCATCGTCGCCGGGATGGCAAGCCCCGCCCGCGCGAGCCGCTGCATCGTGTGCAGCTTGTCGGCGACGAGGTCGATCGTCTCCGACCCGTTGATCAGCCGCACTCCGCGCCGCTCGAAATGGCGCAGCACCGCCAGCGTGAAATAATCGGTTTCGGCGCCCGTCCGGCACAGGATGAAATCGGGCCGCTTGAGCGAGCGCCCCTCATAATGCACCGACCAGTCGTCATGCGGTGCCGCGACGATATCGAAATCATGCGGCTTCAGCACCTGCAACGCGATGCCGCGCGCCGCGGCGGCCTCCTTGAAGCGCAGGATCTCAGGAACCTCGGGCAAGGCCGGGTCGAGATCCCGGTGGAAGAATATCCAGCCGCGCAACGTCCATCTCCTTCGTGCCGCACCGCGGCTCTTGCCATGCGCCTTGCCGCGCCGGTCCCCTCCGGCGACGAGGCGGGCGAGCATTGCGACGCTTTGCGAGTGTAA
This sequence comes from Sphingopyxis sp. GW247-27LB, assembly GCF_002277025.1. GTDB lineage: Bacteria > Pseudomonadota > Alphaproteobacteria > Sphingomonadales > Sphingomonadaceae > Sphingopyxis. Next base: position 897,799 of record NZ_NIWD01000008.1, on the reverse strand, counting down.
AGCGAATCTATGCTTGACGGCAATATGTCTACCGATCAAATTGAGATTGCAGCCGGAACCGACCCGGGCCGGCTGGCGATTCTTTCGGGTCCGCGGCTTTTGATCGGGAAGCAGCTTGCTCCGCGTCACCAACGGCTAAAGCGCGCGATGCTCAGGCGACAGCGCCAGGTTTCGTGTTCCCCTCAGCAGATGATGAGGTGATACGATGCACATCCCCCCGCCACGATAGCAAGCACCCGCCCGCGACGCGCCACCTCCAACCCGAGCGCGCGCCCGGCCCCGTCCGCGGATTCTGCCGCCTCTTCGGCCTCGCCTTTTCGCGCGATGGCCGGCCCGTTCGCGCGCCGTTCCGGCGCCCGTCCGCTTCGTCACAAGGAATTTCCCATGACCGTCCAGACGCTCGACCACCGCACTTCCACCGCTCTCTTCGACATCACCCCGCTGCAGCCGAGCCTCGGCGCGCTGATCACGGGTATCGATCTCGCGCAGCCGCTCGACCGGCCGACCTATGATGCGCTGCGCGCGGCCCTGCTCAAATATCGGGTGATCTTCTTTCGCGACCAGCATCTGACGCGCGAACAGCATATCGCGCTCGGCGCGGCCTTCGGCGACCTCGAAGAGCACCCGGTCTTTTCGCTCCCCGACTATCCGCAGATTCTTCCGCTGATTTCGGACGAGCTGAAGGAGCGGCTGCCGGGCGGCTATCGCCGGACCAGCGACGGCAATTGGCACGCCGACACCACTTTCCGCGCCGAGCCCTCGGCGGCGTCGATCCTGCTCCAGCGCGTGTCTCCGTCGCTCGGCGGCGACACTGTCTTCGCCAATGCGGTCGCGGCCTATGATACGCTCGACGAGGAGACGAAGGCGCGCATCGACGGGCTGACCGCGATCCACGACACGCGCACCTTCCTGCAATTCCTCGACACCGAGGAAAAGCGCGACGCGCTGCAAAAAGCCTTCCCACCCGTCGAGCATCCGGTCGTCCGCATCCATCCCGAAACGGGGGAAAAGGTGCTCTACGTCAATTCGGTGTTCACGCGCCGCATCGTCGGCCTGCCCGAGGCGGAGAGCGACGCGCTGCTCGCGCTATTGTTCAATCAGGTGAAACGCCCCGAATTCCAGGTCCGCTGGAGCTGGCGGCCCGGCTCGATCGCCTTCTGGGACAATCGCGCGACCCAGCATTATGCCGTCCCCGACTATAGCGAGGCGCGCCATATGGAGCGCGTCACGATCGTCGGCGACCGCCCGGTCGGCCCCGGCGGCGCCTGATCCCGCCAAGCGAAAAAGGCTCTCTTCCATGGTATTTCCCTTTTCGCGGCGCGGCGTGCTCGCCGCCGGTGCGTTCCTCGCGCTCGCTGCATGCGGTGACGGCGGCGCGGCGGGCGTGACGCTCAAGGTCGCCGACCAGCTCCACGCCCTCAAATCCTCGCTCGACGTCGCGGGCGAGGACCGGCCGGAGGGTTACCGGATCGAATGGTCCAACTTCGTCGGCGGCCCGCCGATCATCGCGGCGCAGACCGGTGGTTCGGTCGATGTCGGCTGGATGGCGGAAACCCCCGTCATCTTCGCCCAGGCCGCCGGCAGCCCGATCAAGGTCGTCGCGGTCAGCCAGTCGGCGACGGCCGAAGGATCGGGCTTCGCGCTGGTCGTGAAGCCCGGCTCGCCGATCCGCTCGGTCAAGGATCTCAAGGGTCGCAGCGTTGCTTATATGAAGGGCACCGTCCTTCAGTATTTCGTCGCGCGGCTACTCGAACGCGAAGGGCTGTCGCTCGACGATATCAAGCCGGTGCAGGCGACGGGCTTCGGCACCGGCCTGCTCGACAAGGGCGCGGCCGACGCGATCGTGCTGACCGAACCCTTCCTCACCCAGCTCGAGGACAGCGGGAAGATCCGGATCATCGCCACGGGCGCGCGACCCAACACGCCGGGTTTCATGTATCTGGTCGCGTCCGACGCCGCGCTCGCCGACCCCGCGAAAGCGAAAGCGATCGGCGACCTGATCGCCCGCGCCGCACGCGCGCAGCGCTGGCAGCGCGAGAATGTGAAGAAAGCCGCGCCGGCGATCGCGAAGCGCTATAATGTCGATCTTGACATCGCAGAGCGGATCATCGCGCGGTCGCCGCAGCATTATACGCCGATCGACGCCGGCGTGATCGCCGCGCATCAGGACGAGGCCGACCTCTTCTCGCGCCTCGGACTGATCCGCGGAAGGCTCGACACGCGCAAGGTCTTCGACACGCGCTACGACGCCATCGTCGCGGCGCAGGAGGCGGGGGCGTGACCGCGCCCGCCATCCTCGATCCGGGCACCCTCGTCCAGCCGGTCGTCCGGCCGGCGGGGCGGCGGTCGGAGCGACTGTCCTTTGTGCGCCGCGCGGCGGGGCCGCTGCTGGTCGTCGCGGCCTGGGCGATCGCGACGAGCGCGGGATGGATCGACCCGTCGATCCTCCCGTCGCCGTCCGGCCTCGTCGAGGGCTGGAGTCAGCTCTGGACCGAACAGGCGCTCGCCGCGCAGATCGGCGTGTCGCTGACGCGGGCGATCGCCGGCGGGGCGGCCGGAATCCTGCTGGGGCTGGTCCTCGGCACCGTCGCCGGCCTCTCGCGGCTCGGCGAGGAGCTCCTCGACGCGCTGCTCCAGATGCTCCGCACCGTTCCTTTCCTGGCGCTGGTGCCGCTGTTCATCGTCTGGTTCGGGATCGGCGAGGCGCCCAAGCTGCTGCTGATCGCGCTCGCGACGATGTTTCCCGTCTATCTCAACAGCTATGCGGGCGTCCGCAACGTCGACCGCAAGGTGATCGAGGCGATGCGCAGCTTCGGCCTGTCGGGCCGGCGGCTGGTGAGCGAGGTGGTGCTGCCGCTGGCGCTGCCGCAGATCTTCACCGGGCTGCGCTTCGCCCTCGGCGTCTCGGTGCTCGTGCTGATCGCCGCCGAGCAGATCAACGCCTCGGCGGGGCTCGGTTATCTGCTCAACAGCGCGCAAATGTATCAGCAGGTCGACGTCATCCTGATCTGCATCGCCATCTACGCCGCCCTCGGTCTCGGCGCCGACCTGATCGTCCGCACGCTCGAACGGACATTCATGCCGTGGCGCGCGGGTGTCGCCATCCGATAGGAGATTTCGCATGTCCACCGTCCTTGCCTACAGGCCCGCCGTCGAAGCACATGCGGCGCAGCCGCTCGATGTCTCGCACACGCCGGTCGCGGTTCGCGTCGCGGAGGTCAGCCGCATCTTTTCGGGAAACACCGTGCTCGACCGGCTCGATCTCACCATCCGCAGCGGCGAATTCGTCGCGCTGCTCGGCGCGTCGGGCAGCGGCAAGACGACTCTGCTGCGCATCCTGGCCGGACTCGACGCGCCCGACGGCGGTGACGCCTGGGTGCCCGAAGCGCGCACCGTCGTCTTTCAGGAACCCCGCCTCGTCCAGTCGAAGAGCGTCTGGAAGAATGTCGTCATCGGCCTGCCCCGCGCGTTGGCATCGCGCACCCGCGCCGTTGCCGCACTCGCCGAGGTCGGGCTCGATCACCGCGCCGACGCCTGGCCCGCGACGCTGTCGGGCGGCGAGGCGCAGCGCGCGGCGCTCGCCCGAGCGCTGGTGCGCGAACCCAAATTGCTGCTGCTCGACGAACCCTTCGCGGCGCTCGACGCGCTCACCCGTCTCAGGATGCAGCGACTGATCGGCGATCTCTGCCAGGCGCACGGGCCGGCGACGCTGCTGGTCACCCACGACGTCGAGGAGGCGATCCTGCTCGCCGACCGCATCCTGGTGCTGCAAGAGGGGCGCATCGGCTTCGACACCCGCGTTCCGCTGCCTCACCCGCGCCGCGCGGGCGGCGAGGCGTTCGACACGCTGCGCGACCGCCTGCTCACCGAATTGGGCGTCCTCCCATCCGAATGATCCCGGCTCGCGCTTTTATAGTCCAGCGTTCCCGCTCTGGCCGCCAGCGGGATCGGTGGCTTTCGTATATCGAGCGCTTGAATGCCTGAGTCTGAGAACGACGTTTGAAACGGGCGCGTGTCCTGCGCGCTAAGGGTTGCCGGCGGAAGACAAGTCCCGCATGATTTCCTCGTGGCGTTTCCGGCTCAGCGGATATCGCCACATTATGGCCATCGCGACGATGGTGAGAGCCAACATGGCGGGGCCGTAAAGCAGCGCCAGATCGAGAACGGTCGATCGGTCGACGTCGGTGGGGGAGACCCCGCGCGGAAACCGGATGAGGTCCAGGGCGAAGCCGGAGATCGCGCCCCCGAACCCGAGCGCGGCCTTCCGGGTGAACGCGCTGGCGCCATAGACGAACCCCTCTATCCGCCCCCCGAACCGATGCTCGTAGGCATCGGCGATGTCCGCGAGCATGGCCCCGGGAAGGACGAGCGCGGCGCCGCCGCTCAATCCGGCCAGAAAGAGAAATCCGAACAGGATCGGGATCAGCCGATCCTTGTCGTGCAGCGGCAGGATACCGGCCTCTGCCAGAAAGATCGGCAGCGTCGCGATGGCGACCGACGCAACGACGCTCGCCACGAGCAACTGCTTCTTGTCCCATCTCTCGGCCACCGGTCTCACGAACAGGCTTCCGACCAGCACGCCGATGGTGAGCGCGGAGAGCACCCACTGGATGCCCTGCGGCGGAAGCCGCCAATAATAGGTCATCATGTGAATGCTGAGGGCTGCTTGCACGCCGCTGAGCACATAGGAGACCAGGTTAGCGATGAAAAAGATCGTGAAGGCCCGGAGGCGGAACGCATTGGCGATATGGCCGAGAAGGCGTGCCGGTGGCCGTTCGCCCGATCGCCCCAGTTCTGCGTCCATCGCGATCGCCCGTCGCTGCGTTCCGATGGCGGAAAGCAGGATGGCGCTGCCGGCGATCGCGGCGCAGGTCATCGCGAGCGGAGCGTAGGCCGACGCGTCGAGCTGGCCGTCGGGATAAGCCTCGCTCGGACGAAAGAATATCGAGAATGCGACGCCGAGAACGAGAAGCCGACCCAGATAGGCGAAAGCATTGCGCCAGCCGCTTACCGCGACGCGATCGCCATAATCCTGCGCGAGGTCGGCTCCGAGCGCCATGTGCGGAACGAAATAGCAGGACTGCATGAGCCGGCTGACCGCGGTGAAGCCAAGCAGCCAGACGAACAAGCCTCCCTGCGACAGACCGTTCGGCGGCGCGAACAGCAGGACCATCGAAAGCCCGAGCGGGAGCGGGGCGAGATAGAGAAAGGGATGCCGGCGCCCCAGGGGACTGCGCAGATTGTCGGAAAGATGCCCGATCAACGGATCGCTGACGGCGTCGATGAGAACGGCGACGAGCAAGGCAAGGCCGGTGAGCGAGCCCGAAAGCCCGAGCACCTGGACATAGTAGAAGAAGAGGAAGGTCTCGAGCGCGGCGCTCTTCACCCCCTCCGCCATTTCCCCGAGTCCGTAGCTGAGCTTTACCCGAAGGCTCAGCCGCGACGGCCCGGTCACCGATCCTGACCGCCGTCGACCGGGATGACCGCGCCGGTCACGAAGCTTGCGGCGGGGCTGAGCAGGAAGGCGGCCACCCGGCCGATTTCCTCGGGCCGGCCGAACCGCTTCATCGGCACCTCGCGATTGACCCAGCGGAGCCAGGCGTCCGCCCGCGGCCCGTTCGACCGCTCCTCCCAATCGCCTCCGGGAAAGATGATGTTCCCCGGGGCGATGGTGTTGACGCGCACGCCCGCGGGACCGACGAGGACGGCGAGTTCCTTGGCCATATGATTCATCGCGGCCTTCGCGGTGCCATAGGTCAGTGGCGTGCCTTTCGCCGCCAGCCCCGCGATCGAACTGATGAAGAGCAGCGCGCCTTCCCCGCGCGGCGCCATCGAACGCAGCGCGGTACGCCCAAGATAATAAGCCGAGTCCAGATTCTGAGCGAAACCGCCGCGCCACACGGTGTCGGGAACTTCGAAGCCGGGAGGACAGGGATGAAGGCCGACATTGCCGACCGCTCCCCAAAACGGACCAAGGTCGGCCTCGGCCTCGCCGAACACGCGGTCGATGACCGCACTGTCGGTCAGGTCGCCGGCGAAGGCGCGAACCCGGTCGGCACCGAAACGATTGGCAAGATCGGCGCGAACCGCCTCGAGCGCTTCGGCACCGCGCGCGCCGATCGCGACGCGGGCACCCTCGGCCAGGCAGGCTTCGACAATTCCAAGACCGATGCCCCGGCTGCCTCCCGCGACGAAGATCGGCTTATCGACGAGTTCCAGGTCCATCCTCTATCCTTTCGTTTGCGCAGGGGCTTTCTCTTGGGATGCGGGCCGCGGCGGGCTGAGCGGCAGCTTGGCGGCCTTCAGGACCTTCTTCTTGACCTCCTCGATCGCCTCGCGCGGCGGAAAACGCTCGGCAAGCATCCGCGCAAAGGCGTGCGTGTCGGGGAATGCCGCGTCCTGCCCATAGTTTCGCCGGTGCCATTGCGATGCCGCGACCACGCCGTTCATGATCGTCGATGCGAGGAGTTCGGCATAGAGATCGGTACCCGGCTCGTTCCCCGCCTCTTCCGTCAGGGCTGCGGCTAGCGCCTCTTCGAACATGCGATTGATGGTCGCATAGCCCTGGCGAAGCACGGGGGTGTCGATGCGGCTCAGCATGACGCTTTCGTGCGCGCGGTCGCGCATGCCGAAATGATAGAGATAGTCCCACCAATAGGTCAGGACGTCGGTGCCCTCGGGGCGTTCGCGCACGCCCTCGACGAAACCCCGCACCGCATCGTGCAGATGGGCGAAGGCCAGTTCCTCCTTGCTCGCAAAATAGGAGAAGAAGGTCGTGACGTGGATATTCGCCTGCTGGCAGATATCCTCGAGCGTCGCGCCGTCATAACCCTTTTCGCGAATGAGTCGGCGCGATGCGTCGATCAGCGCCTTGCGTGTTGCGAGTTTCTTCTTCGCGCGCAGCGACATGCTTCTTCCCCTTTTTGCCCGTTTCCGGCGCTTACCCGCCGGTCATAGGCAGGCCTTGCGAAAAGTCACGACTCATTCTAATAATCTAATCATTAGATAATTCTAGTGATTCGATATATGGGAGAGTGAGAAGGGCATCGGCCGCGGCAACGCGCGGCTTTTCCACCTCGACGGCTTTTGAAGGCGCCCTCCCGGGGCGCGGACCAGCGACGTGCCTGAGCACGCGAAGGGAGAGACGATGGTATTGAAGGCGAACGACGAGCTGCGTCACGAATGGGACGAGGATCCGCACTGGCGCGAGAGCTGGTACTGGAATTTCTCCGACCCCGAAAATCAGATCGGCTGCTGGATCTATCTCTGGGTCGTTCCCAACAAACCGCTCAAATCGGGCATGCTCGTCTGTCTTTACCATGGCTTTGCCGCCGACCGGAACTCGACCGAGGCGGCCTGGGAATCTCCGGGACATCTTTTGAAGGGCGACGACGGCAGCTGGACCTATTGCTACCGCGAGGATGTCGAACCGCTCTTCGCCGAAGATGTCGACGACGTCGAATTGTGCGGCCTGTCGGTCAAGGTCATCGAGCCGAACAAGCACCATAAGCTGTCATTCCGCGACGGCGACAACGCGAGCTTCGACTTCGACTGCGAATATATGAGCCAGCCTTGGGACTTTGCGGACAATGTCCATCCGACGCCGCGCTGGCTTGCGAAGGACCGTTATCATCGCGGCTGGAAGGCGAAGGGCTCGCTGACCATCGCCGGAAAGACCTATCGCATCGACACCACGGGGGACTCGGATCATTCGTGGGGCACCCGCGACATGGGAATCTTCGAGGAGAACAACCTCAAGACCTATGCGATCCAGTCGAAGGACGGCGCCCTGTCGGTCAAGGCCCAGATGCTCGGCGAGCCCGGCCGCGAACTGCCGCGCGGCTATATCGCGCACGGCGAAGAGATGTGGGCCGTCAAAACGATCGAGGAATCGTCGCGTTACCTGGAAAACGGACGCATGCACGACATCAGCCTCCGCGTCACCGATGTCGCCGGGCATGTCGTCGAGGCGCATATGGACGCGATGTATGCCGCGGTCGCGGGCGGCGGGCCCAATATCGGCTTCGAAGGCGCTGGCGTCTGGGAGGTCAAGGACTGGGGGCGCTGCGCCGGCCTCGCTTCCTGCTGGTGGTCGAACGATGTGACCGCAAAGCAACTTCACGAAGGCGAAGCGGGCAAGACCGAGGCGAGCGCCGACTGACATGAAGTGGATCGTCGCGCCCGAGAACCGTAACGCCACCGACGAGATGCTCACCGGCGGCAAGGGTGCATCGCTCGCCCGGCTGGTGGCACTCGGCGTCCGGGTGCCGCCCTTCGTGGTGATTTCGACCCGCGCATGGCAGGCGATGGCCGCGACGGGCCCGGACCCGTCGCTGATCGACGAGATCCGCGAGGCGCTCGCCGGTCTCGACGACCGGTTCGGACTTGCCGTCCGTTCGTCGGCGGTTGGCGAGGATGCCGCCGACGCTTCCTTCGCGGGACTCTACCATACATCGCTCGAGGTGCGGGGGCTGGAAGCGGTAGTCGATGCGGTGCGGACCTGCTGGCGATCCTACCATGACGCGCACGCCGCCGCCTATCGCGAAGAGCGCGCCGACGACCGGACAGGCGGCATGGGCGTGGTCATCCAGCAGATGATCATCGGCGACTGGTCGGGCGTCTCCTTCACCGCCAATCCGGTGACGCAGGCGCTGTCGGAGGCGGTGGTCAACGCCGTCCCCGGCCTTGGCGAGGCGCTCGTTTCGGGCGAGGTCAATCCCGAAGAGATCGCGCTGGAGACCGCGAGCGGCGCGGTCCGCCGGCGGAGCGGCGGCGATGTCGATCACCCCCTTCCCGATGCCGCGCTGACCGAAATCTTCTCGACATCGATGGCGATCGCCGGCCAGCTCGGATTTCCGCAGGATATCGAATGGGCATGGCGGGGCGATACGCTTTACATCCTGCAGAGCAGGCCGATCACGACGATCGCTGACGTCTATTATTCGCGGGCGATCGAGCCGTGGCGCGACGATCCCGCCGCCGATCCCGACCGACCTGGCCGCCTGTGGTCGCGCATGCTCGCCGACGAGACCTGGGTCTCGCCGATCAGCCCGCTCTTCTACAATATCCACAACAGCACGCCGGGCCGCGTGGCGTTCATCCGCTCGCACGGCGACACCGCGCCGCTGCCCCCCGACCTGTTCAAATATCACCGCGCGACCGCCTATGTGGACATCGGCCTGATCGAGCGCATGTACGCATTCCAGCCGCAGCGCGCGCGCATCCAGGCGGTTCTCAATTTCCTTCCCCGCGAACGGCAGGCGGGCCTTGCCGCGGCGAAGTGGCGCTGGGCCGGTCGCCTGCGGCGGATGTTGAGCTATGAATTCAAGGACCGGCAATGGCGATCCTTCTTTCGCAACTATGCCTGGGTCAACGCGCAATGGCCGCCCTATGAAACCGTCAGCGACGCGTGGCTCGACCTCGATCTCGACACGCTGTCGCTCGACCAGCTTCGCGCGCATCAGGCCGAGCAGCAGGGCTGGATGGCAAAGGTCGGCGCGCCGTGCGCGATCGCCGTCCTGTCGCACGCATCGGATATCCACCTGCTCCTGACGGGACTCCTCGATCGCTGGTGCCGCAAGCTCGGATCGGACGGCGAAAATCTCTATGCGCGGATAAGCGCGGGCCTCGACGACAGCGAAACGGTGCGCGAGGCCCAGCAGCTCTGGACGATCGCCCGCGACGCGCGCGCAGCCGGCCTGCCGCTCGAATCCGAACGCTGGAGCGAGTTTCGCAGCGCCGCAACCGGCTCGGCCGAGGGGCGCCGCCTGGTATCGGCTTTCGAGGAATTCTGGCGCCGCCACCGCCATCTCGGCGCCAATTACAAGGATGTCGTGTGGCCGCGGTGGGGCGACGATATCGACGCCTGCTATGCGGTGATGCGCGGCTATGCGTCGAGCGCGTCGCCCGAACCGGTCGAGGTCAATGCCCGGAGCGCGGCGGCGCGGCGCAACGCCCAGCGCGAAATCCTGGCCAGCGTGCCGCCGGTCCGGCGCGCCGTCCTCCGATGGCTGTTCCGTTACAACGAGCGATATATGTCGGTGCGCGACAACCACCGCCACTATGTCGACCGCAACTGGTACGAAGTGCGGCGCATCTACCGTTCCTATGGGAAACGCCTGGCCGAGGCGGGCGTGCTTGCCGACCGCGACGAGATTTTCTTTCTCGGCACGGGCGAGATCGAGGACGCCCTGGCGGGCAGGCTCGGCCCCGCCGAGGCCGAGCGGCGGATCGAGGTGCGCCGGCGCGTCTGGCAGGCCACGCTCCATCGGCAGGGACCGAAATTCCTCAAGGGCTGGTCGCCCTATAGCGACACGTCGCCCCAAGGCGCCGTCGGCGAGATAGCCGGCATCGCCGCGAGCCCCGGCACCGTGATCGGCGTCGCGCGCATCGTCTATGACGTCAGCGGATTGTCCGCGGTGCGCGACGGCGAGATCCTCGTCACGCGCCAGACCGACCCGAGCTGGACATCGGTCTTCGGACGGATCGGCGGGCTGGTGCTCGAAACCGGAGGCGTCCTGTCGCACGGGACATCGCTGTGCCGTGAATATGGCCTGCCCTGCGTCACCGCCGTCGAACAGGCCACGGTCCGCATACCGGATGGCGCGATGGTCGAACTGATCGGCGACGCGGGCCTCGTCCGGCTCGTCGAGGCGTCGCCAGCCGGACAGAAAGTGGAGGAGCTTGCATGATCGAAATGGACGTCGTCGCCGAGGATTTATGGTTTCCCGAAGGTCCGATCGCCATGGCCGACGGGTCGGTCCTGCTCGTCGAGATCCGCCGTCAGACGCTGACCCGCGTCCACCCGGACGGATCCACCGAAATCGTCGCGAACTTCGACGGGGGGCCGAACGGTGCCGCGATCGGTCCCGACGGCGCCTGCTATGTCGTGAACAACGGCGGCTTCGCCTATGTGAAGCATGAAGACGGGACGCTCGGGCCGAACGGCTTTCCCTCCGACGACTATGTCAGCGGCTCGGTACAGCGGGTCGATCTTGCGACCGGCGAGGTGACCACGCTCTACACCGAATGCGACGGCCGGCCGCTGCGCGGTCCGAACGACCTGGTCTTCGATGCCGACGGCGGCATGTGGTTCACCGATCCCGGCAAGATGGCGGTCGAGACGATGCATCACGGCCATCTGCTTTATTGCCGCCCCGACGGATCGCTGATCCGCCGCCTGCGCGACCATATGGTCACCCCGAACGGCGTCGGCCTGTCGCCCGACGGGACGCGGCTCTGGGTCGCCGAGACGCTGACGGGGCGGCTGCACTGGTTCGAGATTACCGGCCCCGGCGAGATCGCGCCCGAGGGGCCGGCCTGGGACGACAATGTCCTGGGTCCGATTCCGGGCAAGTCGATGCTCGACAGCCTCGCGGTCGAAGCCGGTGGACGCGTCTGCGTCGGCACGCTGCGCAACGGCGGCATCAGCATCTTCGACCCCGAAAGCGGGGTCATCGAGCATGTGCCCGTGCCCGACGGATCGACCACCAATATCTGCTTCGGCGGGCCCGACATGCGCACCGCATGGATCACCGGATCGCACAGCGGGAAGCTGTTCCGGTGCCGCTGGCCGCGTCCCGGCCTCAAGCTGAATTTCAACGCCTGAACAACAAGGCGATCAAGATGGGAATGAAGGAGAGGAAAGATGAAGGGGAAGACCAATTGTCTCGCGACGCTTCGTAACCTGTTGATACTGGGGGCGAGCGGCGTCGCGATCGCAACCCCCGCTTGGAGTCAGGAGGCCGCCACCGCCGCCCCCGACGCGAGCACGGCGAACGACGGCAGCGGGTTGCAGGAAATCATCGTCACCGCGCAAAAGCGCGCCGAAAATCTGCAGGACGTTCCGCTGTCGGTCAGCGCCGTCACCGGCGAGACGCTCGAGCGCCTGCATCAACAGGACCTCAGCCAGATCACCGCGACCGTTCCCAATGTTCAGGTCCAGGTGAACGGCGGGCTGAGCCTCTCCGCCTCCTACGTCATCCGCGGCATCGGTATCGCGGCCAATCCGTCGCCTTATGTCGGAACCGAGGTCGGCACGGTCGTCGACGGGGTCGTCGCCTCCAGCAACGCGCTCGGCCTCAGCGACCAGTTCGACATGGAGCGCGTCGAAGTGTTGCGCGGCCCGCAGGGTACGTTGTTCGGCGCGAACACGACGGGCGGCGTGATCAACTTCATCACCCGCCAGCCCACCGGCGAATATGGCGCCTATGGTCAGGTCACGATCGGCAACTACAGCCGCGTCGACGTGCAGGCGGCTTTCAACGCCCCGATCACCGACACATTGGCCGCCAAGGTCGCGGTGTCGCATCGCAGCCGCGACGGCTTCTATACCAACCTCTACACCGGCGACCGGATCGGCGGCCTCAACAGCACCACGGTGCGCGGCTATCTGCGCTGGGCGCCGTCGAGCGACTTCGACGCGACGCTGATCACCGAACTGCGGCGAATGCGTAACGGCACCGACGTGCTGCTCAACATCGCCTATCCCGGCGAGATATTCTATCGGCCCAACACGCCGTACGACTTCAAGGTCTATTCGGACGTTCCCGACCAGCACGACACCGACACGATCAGCACCACGCTGACGATCAACGCGACGACGGACATCGGCAAGCTGACGTCAGTCACCAACTATTCGCACTACAACACCTTCGGCTATCAGGACATCGACGGCATCGACCTCTATGGCTATGCGCAGGTCGGTCGCGACAAGGGCTGGCAATTCTCGCAGGAACTGCGCAACCAGATGGAATTGTCCGACCGCTTCCAGTGGCTGGTCGGCGTCTATGCCCAGCTCTGGGGCTATGACTCGGTGGGCCAGGGATGGACGGCCTTCGTCGATCCGAGAAATATCTCGGTGAACCTCGCGAACCAGCGCACGACGAACCTCGCCGCCTTCACCCAGATCTATTGGGACATCACCGATCGCCTGAGGCTTCAGGGCGGCGTCCGTGTCAGCCATGAAAAAGTGCGCCTGTCGGAAGACGCGTCGACGTGGATCCAGCCGAACGGGACCAATCCCGCGCTGGGCTTCGGCAACCTCGTGGGCGCGATCAAAAACCCCTATCCTGCCGACAATATGCCGGCGACCGGCCGCGAAAGCTGGACCAATTTCGGCGGCAAGATCGGGCTCGACTACAAGCTGACCGACGATGCGATGCTCTATGGCTTCTATGCCCGCGGCTTCAAATCGGGTGGCTTCAACGGACGCGTGACGAGCGCGGCCGACATCGGCCCCTATGATCCCGAATTCGTCGATTCCTTCGAACTCGGGCTGAAATCGGACCTTTTCGACAAGCATGTCCGCTTCAACCTGTCGCTGTTCCTCAACAAATGGGACAATATGCAGGTCAATCAGGTGCTCTATCGTGGAACGCCGCCGCAGGCGTCGTCGACGATCCTCAACGCCGCGAAAGCGACGACAAAGGGGTTCGAGATCGAGGCCGAAATCGTCCCGTCGCGCTTTTTCCGTATCAGCGGCACGCTCGGCTATCTCGACGCCAAATATGACGAGTTCACCGTCCAGGCGAGCCCGACGACGGTGATCGACTATAGCGGCCGGGCCCTCGTCTACTCGCCGAAATGGAACGGGTCGGTCTCCGCGACCGCCACCGCCGACGTGGGCGGCGGCACGCTCGATGCGACGCTTCAATATGTCTACAACGGCGCGCGCTGGGGCAATTATACCCAGGCGCCCAGCGAACGGCTCGGCGCGTACAACATCGTCAACGCCAATCTGAACTGGTCGCCGGGCAGCGACAAATGGACGATAGGCATTTGGGCGCGCAACCTGTTCGACGAGCGCTATCTCAGCCTCGCGCTCGACGCTCCGCCGCTGTTCACCGAGGGCCTGTTCGGCAATCCCCGCGAATTCGGAGTCGATCTGAAGTTCAATTTCTGATGGAGTTGCCGCCGCGACGCTCCGGCCCGTCGGCGCGTCGCGGCAGCGGATGGAGAAGATTGTGGCAGCGGATCCACGGCGAACGGACGATATCCCTTTCAAGCGTCTTCCCCAGAAGGGCCCCGACATTTCCGTCGAAAGACGACCGGACGGGTGCATCCTGATCCGTTCGAACCATGCGCTCGCCGAACCCGCGCAATCGATAGGCCACCTGTTCGCCGCCCGCGCCGCCGAACATCCCGACCGTCCCTTCATCATGCAGCGCGAGCCCGGCCACGGCCCCTGGCGCGGCGTGACCTATGGCGAGGCGAAGCGCGCGGTTCACGGCATCGCGCAATGGCTGCTTGATCGCGGACTGGGGGCGGACAACAGCGTCATGATCCTGTCGGCCAATTCGGTCGAGCACGCGCTGCTGATGCTCGGCTGCTACACCGCGGGGGTCCCCGCCGCGCCGATAAGCCCCGCCTACAGCCTGATCTCCACCGATCATGCGAAACTGAAGCACGCCTGGGACATGGTGCGGCCGCGCATCGTCTTCGCCCAGCAGGCCGCGCCCTTCGCCCGCGCCTTCCAGAGCTTGCGCGCGCTCGACCCCGGTCTCGTCTTCGTCACCGTCGATGGCGGCGACGGAACACTGCCCTTCGCGGACCTGACCGCGCCCGAACCGACGCCGGCCGTGACGGCGGCGCTGGCGGCGATCGGCCACGCCGATATCGGCAAATATCTCTTCACCTCGGGATCGACGGGGCTTCCCAAATGCGTTCCGCAGACGCACGGAATGATGGCGTCCGTCGTTGCCGCGCAGGAGGGGCTGCGCGACGAAGACGAAGCGGAGCATCAGCCCCCGCAGGCGCTCGACTGGATGCCGTGGAGCCATATCTCGGCGGGCAACATCACCTTCAACAACAATCTCGCCAATGGCGGCACGCTCTATCTCGACGAGGGCAAGCCCGTTCCCGGGCTGTTCGAGACGACGATCCGGAACCTCTACGAGGTATCGCCCACCGTTTTCGGCTCGGCGCCGATAGCGTTCGGCATGCTCGCCGACGCGATGGAGCGCGATCCGAAGCTGCGCCGATCCTTTTTCCGCAACCTCGCCTACATGGGCTATGGCGGCGCGACGCTGTCGAGCGACATCAGCGACCGCCTCCAGGCGCTCGCCGTCCTCGAAACCGGCGAGCGCATTCCGATGGTCACGATGTACGGCGCGACCGAAACCCAGGGCGTAACCGTCGTCCATTGGGCGACGGGCCGCGTCGGGCTGATCGGGCTGCCGCTGCCCGGAACGCTGCTGAAGCTGGTGCCGTCGGGCGACAAATATGAGGTCCGCGTCAAGGGGCCCACGGTGACGAGCGGCTATCACAAGGACCCGACGCGCACCGCCGAGGCGTTCGACGACGAAGGCTTCTACCGTCTCGGCGACGCGGCGCGCTTCCTCGACCCCGACGATCCCTTGCAGGGCCTCGTGTTCGACGGGCGGGTGACCGAGGATTTCAAGCTCGACAGCGGGACCTGGGTCTCGGTCGGCACGCTGCGGCCCGACATTCTCGCCGCCTGCTCGCCCTTCCTGCAGGACGCGGTGATCGCGGGACAGGACCGGCCCTATATCGGCTTGCTCGCCTGGCCCTCGGCGGCGGCCATCGAAGAAGCGAAGCGCGGCGATCCGGCAACCGATCCCTTCGACACGCTGGCGCGGCAATTGAGCGCGCGGCTGCGCGATTTCAATGCCGGCGCCGGCGGCAGTTCGCGGCGTGTCGGTCGCGTGATATTGATGCGCGAGCCCGCGTCGATCGACGCGGGAGAGATCACCGACAAGGGCTATGTGAATCAACGCGCGACGCTCGAGCGCCGGAGCGGCCTGGTCGAACGGCTCTATGCGGCGCCGCTCGAGGCCGGTGTGGTGGAGCTTCGCGAGGCATGACGGAATCCTCGGCGCCGCGCCTCTCGGTTGTCGGCGAACGCCACCGCTTCGACGAAAGGCGGCTTGCCTCATGGCTCGACCGCACGCTCGGATGCGGGCCCCGCCTCGACGTATGGCAATTCGTCGGCGGCGCATCCAACCCGACCTTTCTGCTGGCGACCGAAGCCGGGCGTTTCGTGCTGCGCAAGAAACCGCCGGGCGCATTGCTCGCGAGCGCACACCAGATCGACCGCGAATATCGCGTCATGGCCGCGCTCCGCGACAGCGGGGTTCCGGTGCCGCGCATGCGCGCGATGTGCGATGACGCGGATGTCGTCGGCACGGCTTTCTATGTGATGGACTATCTCGAAGGCCGCATCTTCCGCGATGCGACGCTCGCGGGCCTCCCGGCCGCCGATCGCACCGCGGTCTACGACGAACTCAATGCGACGCTCGCGAAACTCCATGTCGTCGATCCGGCGGCGGCCGGCCTTGCCGATTTCGGCCGGCCAACCGGCTATTTCGCCCGGCAGGTCGCGCGCTGGTCGAAGCAATATCGTGCGGCCGAGACCGAAAATATCGCGGCCATGGAGGCGTTGATCGCCGAATTGCCGCCGCGCATTCCCGACGACGAAGCGCCGGCGATCGTCCATGGCGACTACCGGCTCGAAAACATGATGTTCCATCCGACCGAACCGCGGCTGATCGCGGTGCTCGACTGGGAATTGTCGACGATCGGCCATCCGCTCGCCGATCTCGGCTACAATGGCTTCATGTGGCACTCGGCCTCGCCAAGCTGGGGCAGCCTGCCCGGTGTCGATTTCCGGACCTCGGGGATTCCCGACGAGGCCGCCTATGTCGCCGCCTATTGCCGGCGAACCGGGCGCGACGCGATCGGCGACTGGGACTTCTACCTTGCCTTCGCGGCCTTCCGCCTCGCCGCGATCGGTCAGGGCGTCTATGCCCGCGCCCTTGCGGGAACGACGCCCGATGGCGCCGCGATCGCCAATCCCTGCCCCGCCTTGGCCGAACAGGCCCACTCGCTCTTGCGACGCCGATCATGACGATGCTCGATTATCTGATGGCCGACGAGGATCGCGCCTTCCGCGATGAGGTTCGCGCCTTTCTGACCGACGAACTGCCTCCCGAATTCCAGCGCCGGACGCGCCGCGCCACCAGCGTGTTCCACGATCCGGCGGTCACGCTTCCGTGGCAGCGGCTCCTGCACGCACGGGGTTGGGCAGCGCCCGATTGGCCGGTCGAATATGGCGGGCCCGGCTGGTCCGACTTGCAGCGCTATATTTTCGCGAGCGAGTGCGCCGCCGCGCGTGCGCCTTCGCTGGCTCCCATGGGCCTGAAGATGGTCGCGCCCGTGATCATGCATCATGGCTCGGACCAGCAGAAGGCCGAACTCCTGCCGCGCATCCTGTCGGGCGAGGATTATTGGTGCCAGGGCTATTCGGAGCCGGGAGCCGGATCCGACCTGGCGTCGCTTCAACTCCGCGCCGTTGCCGACGGCGACGATTATATCCTCAACGGTTCCAAGATCTGGACGACGCACGCCCATTTCGCGAACCGGATGTTCTGCCTTGTCCGGACCAGCAGCGAAGGCCGGCGACAGGCGGGCATCACCTTCCTCCTGCTCGATATGGCGAGTGCGGGGATCAGCGTCGTGCCGATCCCCACGCTCGCGGGCGAGCATGAGTTCAACCAGATATTCTTCGACGATGTCCGGGTCCCGAAAAACCAGCGGCTCGGCGACGAAAACGAGGGCTGGAGTGTCGCCAAGCATCTGCTCAGCTTCGAGCGCGGGGGACGCTA
Source organism: Sphingopyxis sp. GW247-27LB (assembly GCF_002277025.1). Taxonomy (GTDB): domain Bacteria; phylum Pseudomonadota; class Alphaproteobacteria; order Sphingomonadales; family Sphingomonadaceae; genus Sphingopyxis. Next base: position 880,175 of record NZ_NIWD01000008.1, on the reverse strand, counting down.
TGCGCCCGGAATCCTCGCGCAACTCGACGATCTTCGCGAGGCAGCGCTCGCCACGGGATGGATCGACGGGCCGGGACACACCGACCGGCTGGCCGAACGCGCGGCCGCGATCGCGGGCTTGCAGGCGATCGAGCTCACGGGGCTCGCGACGTCGGACCCCATCCGCCCTTCGGCACTCAAGATATTGGGGACCGAGGAAATGCAGCGCCTCGACGCATTGGCGATCGACATGGCCGCGGGCATCGGCGCCCGCCCCCTCCCCGATATATTGGAGGTCGCGGTTCCCCGCTATCTCAACAATCGGGCGGCCACGATCTTCGGCGGCACGAACGAGATTCAGCGCGACATCATTGCAAGCCTCGCGATCGAGGGCGCTGCGGCACCTTTCGATCCGCCCGAGGACGATCTCGCGATATTCCGCGAAACGCTGGCGCGCTTTTTCGAGCAGCAGGCGGGGAAACGGACGGATGCCGCCTGGTCGGACCTGGTACCCCCGTTGGCCCTCGATGCGATTGGCGTTCCGGCCGAGCTCGGCGGCATCGGTTCGGGCGCGCGCGAAGCGCTGATCGTCGCAAGCGAACTTGGGCGCGCGGGCCTCGTTCTTCCCTGGGCGACGCATTGGGTCGCGACGCGCCTGAAAGGCGAAGGCGGGCAACTGGCGCCCGCCGCTGTCACGCGCGAAGCGGCGATCGACCTCGCGCCCGACGACGCGACCCGGTGCTGGGCTCGTGCAGCGCTTGCCATCCTGGACGCCGCGGAAATCTCCGGTCTCTGCCGGACCATGTATGAGGATGCGGTACAATATGCCCGGACGCGAAGCCAATTCGGCCGGCCGATCGCCGATTTCCAGGTGCTGCGGCATCGCTTGGTCGACATGCATCTTGCCGTGAAAAAGGCAGGCGCCCTCACGGACCTCGCGACGCCCCTGCTCGCCGATATCGGGCCGGGCGCACCGGAGTTCGCCGAGGCGTCGGCGCGCGTGGCGCGTGAAGCGGCGCGAACCGTCGGCGAGGGCGCCGTCCAGATCCATGGTGCGATGGGGCTCACCGACGAACTGCGCCTCGCCCGCTTCTTTCGGCGGGCCATGGGGCTTTCGCATCGCTGGCCGGGAGGATGAAGAGCTCGAGCGTCAGTGCGAACGCCCCATGCGCCTGGTCGTCTGCATCCCCAAGATAGGGCAAGGGGGTCGGGTCACCGTCCATCCGGGCGGGCTGGGCGATGCGGAACGGCGCAAGAGCTTCGATCGTCCCGACGCAGGGAGAGACGGTCATCCGAACGCCGCCACTGCATCGCGGACGAACGTCAGATCTTGACCCGGACGCCGACGTAGAGCTCGCGCCCGATGATGTCGCCATAGGACAGGCTTGGATAGGACGGCTCGACGTTGGTCAGATTGTTTACGCCCGCCCGGATGAGGAATTGCCCCATGTCATATTGCATCGACAGGTCATGGCGGATGTTGCGCTTCACCACCGGAACCGGCGTGCTCTCGATCGTCGCGTTCGGAGCCCAGAGCACACTGTCGAGATAGGCAAGCTGATAGGAGGCGCGGAAGCCGCCGTTGATATAGGTCGCGGTGAAGCGCCCCGACCAGTCGGGCTGGTCGACCGTATTGTCGGTGCGCGTGAACGACGATCCGGTGACCGACGTGGTCAGCAGCGACGTGTGCGTCGCCTCCGCATTCAGTTCGAGACGGCCGGGATTCGCGCCGCCGAAGACCGACGCCAGGTCGAAGGCATAGTTGATGTTGAAGACTTCGCCGCGGAAGCGCACGACGCCCGCATTGAAGGTCGTCGTCGTGCCCGTGATCGTCGTGCCCGCGGGATCGGTGCCGTTTCCGGCGGCAAGCCGCGTGAAGGCGTTGCAGACCGCCGGATCGGGATTGGGATCGTCATAGCAGGCTTCGGCGAAATTCTGGGTGGTGAAGGCCGACAGGCCGTCCTGCAGGTCGACTTCGATCCGGTCGGCGACGATGGTCAGCCCGGGGATGAAGCGCGGCTGCAGTACGATGCCGTAGGTCAGCGTCTTCGAAATCTCGTTCCGCAGATTGGGGTTGCCGCCGGTGGTCACCAGCGCGCGGTTGAAATTTTCCGCCGGGTTCTGAAAGGCCGCGAGCCGGTCTTCCGCCGAGGCGCCAGGCGCCGGGCCGTTCGAGCCGCCGGTGCCATAGAGCGGGTTCGCCTCGAACAGCGCCAGGCAGCTCGCGCGCCGTTGCGCGGGGTTCGGGCCGCTGTTGATCCGGTCGGCGTCGCAGGGGTCGTAACCCATCGATTCGAGCGCCGAGGAACTGGGCGCGAACAATTGGGTCAGGGTCGGGGCGCGGAAGTTGCGGCTGCGCGAGGCGCGAAGCGTCACGCCGTCGACGACCTGCCACTGCCCGCCGAGACTCCACAGATCCTCCGACCCCGCGATATTGTTGTCGACGTGGCGATAGGCGGCGCTGACCTCGAAGGATTTGACGAGCGGCAGCGTGAAGTCGCCCCCGACGATGGGGACGAGGAGCTCGGCCGAAAACTCGTCGGTGTTGTAGCGGCCGCCCTGGTTGGGAACCGCCGTGCCGGTGCCGGTCAGGCCGAGGCGCGTCGCGTCGAGCGGGCGGAATTTCGCGCTTTCGATGCGATGCTCATAGGCGGTGCTGAACTTCACCATCCCGCCCGGAAGCGCGAACAGCTCGCCGCCGAGCGTGGCGAGGAAATCGGTCTGCTTGTTGCGATAATCCTGGCCGGTTCGCGCCGAGATATAATTGCGCGCCTCTTCGCTGACATTGCCGTCGCCGAAGGGGTTGATCGGCGCGCAGGCCGCGTCGTCGTTCGTCGGATCGGCATCGGCGTTGATCGCGCAGACGATCTGGTTCGATCCGTCACGAACGGCGTCGATCGCATTGTTGTAGCGCGAATTGATCACCCCCCAGCCGTGGCTATAGCCGTCGACGACCGCGTGCGAAGCCGATGCCGACCAATAATATTCGCGGTCGCCGAAGGCTTGGAAACTGCCGTCCAGCGCCAGCACGCCGCGATAGGTGTCGGCCCGGTTCCGGACCCGGTTGTCGGGAACCAGGTCATAGAAATATTTCGACAGGAACAGCGGGCCGCCGTTCGCGAAGGTCGGCGACGCCGCGCTGAGCGCGTCGATCGCGTTCTGGCTGAGGAAGGCGTTGTTGCGGGTGAAGGCGATCGCTCCCGCATTGGAGGCGGCGTTGTTGAGGATCGTCCGCGCCTCGCCCTGCGGCAGTTCGCTGCCGTCGGTGCGCGCGAACATGAATTCGCCCGACAGGGTGACGCGATCCGACAGGTCATAATGCCCGATCGCGTTGATCGAGGTGCGCTTCACCCCGGTGCGCAGACCCGCAAGGTCCGAATAGCGGAAACCCTGCCCACCCTCGGCAAAGGGAACGCCGAGAATGTTGCCCGGATCATAGGGAATGACCGATCCGTCGGGGCCGAACTGCACCGGGCTGCCGTTCAGCCGGGTCAGCAAAGCCGGAACCGGCGCGGGAATGTTGAAGATCACGCCATTGGGATTGAATTCCCAGAAATGGGCGTCGAGCACCTCGCGCACCGACGGGATGCCGTCGTCGGGACCGGTGTCGTCCGCGTTGGACTGGGTGATGCGCGACAGGTTGGAACGCCGGCGGTCGGCGAAGCGCAGCGACGGACGCTGGGCATATTCGACGTTGACCGCGACATTGCCGCGGTCGTCGGCGAAATTCGTCCCGGCGGTCAGCCGCGCCGAATAGGTCGAATAGCGGCCGCGGGTCGCCGTGCTCGCCTGGACGTCGGCTTCGACGCCTTCGAAATCGTCGACGAGGATATAGTTGACGACCCCCGCGATCGCATCCGAGCCATAGACCACCGCGCCGCCCGCCTGGACGACCTCGACGCGTTTCAGGAGGCCGACCGGAATGATATTCGCATCGACCTGCGAATCGCCGAGCCCGCTCGACGAGGTCACCATGCGCCGGCCGTTGACCAGCGTCAGCGTCCGGCCGGGACCGAGGCCGAACAGATTGGGGAATTGCTGGCCCGACCCGGCCGAATCGCCGTTTCCGGGGGCCTGCGCGAAGGTCGGCGCGATCGAGGTGATGTTGTTGAGCGCCTGCGACGCCGAAACATAGCCGCGGTCGGTCAGCGCCTGCTGGTCGACGACGAGGACCGGGGCGGCGGTATCGGTCTGCGCGCGGCGGATGCGCGAGCCGGTAACGACGATATCCTCCCCCTGCGATGCGGTATCCGCCTGGGGCTCTCCAATCGTGTCCCCCGCATCCTCCGCCTCGATCGACTGGGCATGGGCGGCAACGGCGCAGGCTAGGAAAGCGACCGGCGCCACCGTGGCCATCATGATCTTTCGCGTCGTCCTCATCTCGGCCATCGGTCCTTCCCCTTTTTTCCCCATCAAGGCTCCGGATCCGCGATCGCTCCGATCGATTCCCGTACCGGTTCCTGTCTGGAAAGAGAGTAAGCACCGCGACGGAAAAAGGATTTCGAATATGCCGCCGCATCGCCAGCGGCGCGCAATAATTATGCAACATCCAGCCGTCCAGCGACGCGCCGTTGCCGCCCCGCCCATCGCAGCACCCGAAAGGCGTCGAATAGATTTCTCTTGTTTCCGTAGAAATCCTGCAATTTCTACCTTGCCCTTTGCGCAATCACGCATAATCTGCGCGCATGAGTGAGAATCTATCGCACCTCGATCTGCGCATCCTCCAGCAAATCCAGCGCGACAGTTCGCTATCGACCAGCGAATTGTCCGAAAAGGTCGGGATTTCCCAGTCGCCCTGCTGGCGGCGACTCCAGCGGCTCCGCGACGAAGGCTATGTCCGAAAGCAGGTGGCACTCGTCGACCGCAGCAAGTTCGGACAGAGCTTCTTCATCTATGCGACGCTCAAAATCGGCACGCTGACCGATGCCCAACGCGCCGATTTCACGCGCAAGGTCGAGATCACGCCCGAAATCCTCGAATGCTATTCGATCATCGGCGAACGCGATGTGATGATGAAGATCATCGCGCCGTCGATGGACTGGTACCAGAATTTCATCTTCAAGACGCTGATGAAGATGCCGGGGGTGGTCGATGTTCAGTCGATCATCGCGGTCGCCGAGATGAAATATACGACCGAGATCCCGGTTTCGGGTACCCGCGCGCTCTAGGAAGTCAGGCGGTGGCGCTGCGTTGCGCGGCACGGCCGTAGCTCCGCAGCCCCTCGCCCAGCAGGCGCAGCCCCTCGTCCAGCAGGTCGGGTTCGCAGCCGAAGCCGATGCGGATATGCCCGGGCGCGCCGAAATATTCCCCGGGCGCCACGACCACGCCGGTGCGGTCGCCGAGCCATTCGGCGAAGGCGGCGCTGTCGCCGATATCGACCAGGCGCGGGAAAGCGATGCAGCCATAGGGCGGCAGCCGGCCGTCGATCAGTCCGTCGCGGCGCCAGTCGGCGAAATAGCCGCCGATGACGCCGCGCGCCTCGGCCACCATATTCTGCGAATAGGCGGTGAAGACGGCGCTGTTTTCGAGCACCAGCGCCGCCACGGCGTGCGACAGGTTGGAGATGCCGAACTCGATCCGCCCGGCGAGGTCGCGCACCCGCGCGAGGATCGCGGGATCGCCGACGATCCACCCGCACCGCAGGGAACTGAGCCCGAAATTCTTGGTGAGGCTGCTGATCCCGACGAAACGCGGCGACAGGGCGGCGGCGTGAACCGGGCGGACTTCCCGCCCCGCATAATCGCCATAGACCTCGTCGACGACGACGATGAGGTCGCGGCGCTCGGCGAGCGCGGCGATATCGCGCAGGACCTCATAGGGCGCCGCTTCCCCCGACGGATTGTGGAGATTGGAGAGGACGACGAGCCGCGTCTCCGGCGTCAGCCTTTCCTCGATCGCGCGCACGTCGAGCGCAAAGGCCGGCCCGCCGCGCACGAAGGTTGAGACCTTCCGTCCGGCGTGGTGCGCGAGATCCTGGAACAGGTCGAAACCCGGCGTTTCGACCAATATCCCCTCATCCTCTCCGACCAGCGCCCGGTAGAGCAAGGACAAGGCACGCGTCGCTCCCGTGGTGCAGAAGACGCCTTCCGCCGAAACGCCGTAATGGGCGCAGAGCCAGTCGACGACGAACGGATTGCCCTGTGCGAAGGCGCTGGTGTAGCGGCTCGACACGGGCACCGCGAAAGCGTCCGCGACGAGCGCGGTCAGCAACTCGCGCGGCTCGGGGACCGAGCTGTCGAAGAGAGAGATGAGCGGTTTCGCCGCGCCGCGGCGCGCGACAGTGCGTCGCACCCACTGCGAATAGCTTTCGTCGAGGTCCAAAGCGGCGTCTCTCATCCATCAAATCGTTTCGGCTGGTGAGAGAAGCTTAGGGGCCGGCGAGCGCATTTGTTTTTCTAACTCATCGCTCCCGCGTGCCTTTTTGCATAAACTTGCCGCCAACGCCGCCCGGCGGATCAGAAGCTTGCCCGTGCCGTCCGGCGAGCGTGAACGCCGTAATAGAGGAGGCCGAGGGCGAGCCAGCCCACCACCAGCAGATAGGGTCGATGATCGGCCTCCAGCCCCGCGGCGATGATGCCGATCGCCGCGACAACGCCGAGCCAGCCGATGACCGCCATCAAGCGCGGCGGGAAGTTGAGGCTCGGCGGCGCGTCGAGCAATTCGGGACGCGCCGCGATCCGCACCGCGCAGAGCGAGCAGGCGCCATATTTGAGCATGGTCGGGATGTTCACCGCAAGCAGCAGGAAAACGAGGCTCGGCGGCATCAGCAGCCCGCACATCGCAAGGATGTAGCAGAGGATGATCGCGCGGTGCGGCGTTCCGAACCGCGGGTGGATCGCGGCGAGCCCCGACGGGAAGACCCCGGCACGCGCCATCGCGAACAGGCTGCGCGAAAAGATGAGCGCGGTCGCGTTCATCGTCTTCAATATGGCTATCGTCGCGGCGCCGACGATCACCGGCGTCGCCCATGCGCCGAGCGGCACCCTCGCGGCTTCGAGCAGCGGCGCGTCGCTTTTCGCAAGCGCAGCGGGGCCGACGAGCCCGAGCGCGGTCGCCGCCACCGCCGCGTAGATGACCGCGGTCAGCAGGATCGCGAGAAGGATGCCGAGCGGGATGTTGCGTTTCGCGTCGCGCACCTCCTCGCCGATCTCGACCGCGGACTCGATCCCGAGGAACAGGCTGATCATCAACGGCACGCCCGCAAGGATCGCCGCCGAACCGGCCGAGAGCGGTGCGCCGATCGTCGCCGTGCTCGCATGCGGCACTCCGGTACCGACGAACAATGCGAGCACCGCGATGAGAAGGAGCATCAGCACCGTCTGGAGCCGCGCGGCGACATGGACGCCGATATAGTTGAGGATGAAGACGCCGGTCAGCGCGCCCGCGATCAGCGGCATCGCCGGGATGGCGATCGCCATGCCGAGATAGTTGGCGAGCACGCGCGCGAGCACGACGAGCGCGCCGACGTTCGACAGAACGCGAAGCCAGGCGATGACAAATCCCGCGAAAGGGCTGAGGAAACGCCGCGGCCATTCGTAGGATGCGCCCGAAATCGGCACCGCCGAGGCGAGCCAGGCGTAGACGGCGGCGAAGAGGATCATCGGCAGCGCGGCGAGCGCGACCGCGACGAGCAGCCCCGACCCCGCGACTTCCGCCGCGGGCTGGAGCACCGAGAAGATCGACACGCCGATCGCGGTCCCGGCGCCGAACATGACGACGCCGGTCAGCCCGACGCCCTGGCGCAACCCCGCTTCGGTCACTGCGCGGCGCCGAGCGGCTTATAGGCGAGGCATTCGACCTCGACCCCCGCGCCGAACGCGAGGTCGCTCGCGCCGAACGCGCTGCGTGCGGGCAGGCGGCCGGGCTTGAAATAGGTGACATAGACCTTGTTGAAGTCGGCCCATTGCGACATGTCGGTCATCATCACCGTGCATTTGACGACATCGTCGAGGCTCGCGCCGGCGAGCGCGAGCGCATCGCGGACATTGTCCATCGCGAGCCGCGCCTGCTCGGCCATCGCTTCGGGCACCGTGCCGTCGCGCGCCATGCCGATCTGGCCGGAGGCGAAGATGAAGTCGCCGGCGCGCACCGCGGGGGAAAAGGGCGCTGCGGAGCCCGGCCGGGAATGATATTCGGGATCGCGGGCGGCCGCTCCTTCAGTCGTGCAGAGGATCGTGCCCATCAGGGCCAAAGAAAGACATGTCGCCCGCTTCATCGTCATCGTCTCCACTGTTCGCCGGCACCGTCATCGGCGGGGCCGCGGCAAAGGGCTCGATGCCCAGCGCCTGATAGATTTCGGACGGGAAATAGACCGTCCCGCCGCGCACGACCATGCGCGGCCGCTTGATCGCGCGAATATCCCGGGTCGGGTCTCCCGCCACGAGCACGAAATCGGCGAACTTGCCACGCTCGATCGTTCCCCGGTCGTGTTCCTGGCCCAGATAGGCCGCGGCATCGAGCGTCGCGAGGCGCAGCGCCTTCGCCGGCGACAGCCCCGCTTTCACATAAAGTTCCACTTCGCGCTGCACGGTGAAGCCCGTCCCGTCGTCGGTTCCGGGAAGCAAGGCGACCCCCTGGTCATCGAGCAGCTTGATCGTCGCGAGGATCTTGGCGAAGGCGGCGCGATAGCGCGCGTCTTCGGCGGCGGCATCCTTGCCGAGCGGGACGAAGGTCCGCTTGCGATAGCGCTGATAGCCGATGGGCATGTGCGACAGATAATCGGCATCGCCGTCGGCGACCGTGCCCGCGCGGCTCAGCATCAGCCGCTCGAGGATCACCGCGGTGGTGTCGAGCGCGACATGCTTCTGTTTCATCAGCGCGACCGTCGTGGTCACCCGCGGCGACGCGAGATCGAGGTCGGCGGCGCGCGCCATGCCGGTCAGGCGCAGCGGGGTGCGCGTGTCCTCGCTGGGGTCGAGCAGCCAGCCGAGCATGAGCTGGTTGATATGGGCGATCGTGTCATAGCCGTCGCCGATCACCCGGTCGGGCGAGGAAAAGGCCGGCACATGCCCCGTCACCCCGAGCCCGATCCGGTGCGCCTCGGCGGCCACCGGCCGGACCCAGTCGGGATTGAAGCTGTTGTAGATCTTGATCTCGCGATAGCCGCGGTCGGCATACCAATGCACCGCCGCCAGCGCCTCTTCGAGTGTTTCGGGAATGATGCCGTTGCGCGCCGAAAAGGGGCTGCGCCCTTCCATGAAGCCCGCCGGCACGACATGCGGACCCGCGACCTCGCCCGCCTCGAGCCGCGGCAGCAGGTCGAGCAGGAAGGCGTTCTTGTTGCCCATGTCGCGGGTCTCTGTCACCCCCGCCGCCAGATAATAAAAGCCCGATTCGAGCGACGTGTGCGAGTGCATGTCGTGAAGGCCGGGAAACAGCGTTCCACCCTCGCCGTCGATCACCACCTGGTCGCCGGAGACCGCGCCGCCGTCGCCGGGCAGGATCTGGGTGATGCGCCGCCGCATCGTCACGACGGTCGACAGCGGGCCGAGCGTTCCGCTGCGCGGGTCGAAGATGCGTACGTTGCGAATCCGCACCGGCATGGCGAAATCATGCGCGATTTTCTCGCTGATCGCATGCGCGCGTTCGCGGCCGAGATCGGCGCCGAGCTTGAGCAGGGCGGGCGCCTCCTTTTCGAAGCCTTCGCGGATGGCGACGCCGGTCGCGCTCAGCGTCGCGAACAACTCCCCCGCCCCGTCGAGCATCAGATAATCGGGCCGCAGGTCGACGCCGTCGAGGCGATAGAGGGTGACGTCGGTGCCGCCAACCGCCAGGTCGCGCAGCTTGGTCAGGTTCAGTCGCCCGCCGGGCAGCACGTCGAGGCTGCCGCCGTTCGCCAGCGCCGCGCGCGCATAGATGGCCAGGTTCCAGGGACTGCCGTCGTTGACGATATAGAGCTTGGGGCTAGGCGCCGCGACCTCGCCCGAATCAGCCTGGCTCTTCCATCTGGCGCGGCCGTTCGCCCAGGTGAAGCTCTCGCTGACCGCGCCGCCCATCAGCGAGGTTCCATTGATCGTCCACGATCGCGGCACGCCGTTCGGGCCGAACACCACCTCTTCGCGGTGCTTGGGGCCGCGGCCATTGTCGTCGACCCGATAGTCGATCGTCAGCCGGTCGCCGTCCTGCGACGCCGCGACACTGCCGACCACTTCGCCGTTCGACACGATGCTGAGCCTGCCGTCCGCCGCGTCCGCCGCGCCGATCCCGCTCAGGCCGGCCGCCGCCGCCGCCAGCAATCCCGCCAGGATTCTGCCCTTGGCCGCTGTCCCGAGCCCGTCGATGCGCTGGCGCGTCATGCTCCCTCCTCTTTTCATATCACCGTCCGGGGCAGACCCGACCGCTTGGCATCGAGACTAGCGAGCCGGAAAGCGAAATCTTTGCGAATGTCGCGCCTTTCCCGGGCCCTGCCGCAAGATTTATTCGCCGCCGCCGCATCCGTCGCGCCGGTGCCGTCCTTCGCTGCCCTGCCCCGGCTGAACCGGGCCGGGACTTTGCCGCCGTCCGCATAGATTATGCGCGAACGCCTCCAATTGGCGGGTAATGGGAAATGGAAACGCCCGGATCAGTTGCTAGCACGGGCAAAACGAAAGCCGGACGAGCGGGAGGCGGTTATGCGGACGAAGCGATGCAGCGCGGCATGGGCGAAAGCGGCGACGGCGGCGGCGCTCTGCCTCGCCGCCGTTCCGGCGGCCGCCGAAGCACCCGCCGCCACCGCGCCGGGGGACAGCCCGGTCATGCGGATTCCGCCGATCGGCCCCAGCGCCGCGCAATGGCGCGACCCGGGCGGGCGCGCCGAGATGCCCGTCCGCCGCTTCGTCGCCAAGCGCACCGGCGTGTTCGATGGCGAGAAAATCTCCTATCACATGATCGCCGAGGATCAGGTGCTGCACGGCGCCGGCGGCGCGCCCACGGGGTCGATCTTCGCCTTTTCCTATATCAAGGACCAGCCCGCGGGCGCTCCGCAACGCCCCGTCCTGTTTATCTTCAACGGCGGTCCGGGGTCGTCGTCGGTCTGGCTCCACATGGGGGTCATCGGCCCGCGCATGGCCGCCTTTCGCGACGTGACGCCGTCGCAGGTGCCGCCCTTTCCCGTCGCCGACAATCCGCACAGTGTCCTCGCCGCCGCCGACCTTGTTTTCGTCGATCCGGTCGGCACCGGCTTCAGCCGCTATTGGGGCGCCGGAAAGCCCGAGGATTTCTATGGGCGCGAAGAGGATGCCGCGGCGAGCGTCCGCTTCATCAACGCCTGGCTCCGCAAGCATGGCCGCTGGAACAGCCCGAAATTCCTGCTCGGCGAAAGCTATGGCACGATTCGGGTCAATCTGGTCGCGCGGCGGCTGATGGGCGGGTTCCTCGACGGCACGCTGAAGGGCGCGTCGGTCAACGGGGTCATCCTCGTCGGCGGCGACGGCGGCTTCGCCGATCCCCAGGGCAACGACCGCTTTCGCGTCACTTTCACGACGATGGCCGCGACGGCCTGGTATCACGGCCGCGCCGACCGGGCGGGACGCGGCTTCGACCAGTTCATCGCCGACGCCGACCGCTTCGCGCGCGACGAGCTGGTGCCCGCGCTAGACCGGGGCGAGGCGCTGCCGCCGCCGGCGCTGACCGATCTCGCGCGCAAGCATGCCGCCTTCACCGGCCTCGACGAAACCTATCTGGTCGCAAAGAAGCTGCGCATCATGCCGAGCGATTTCCGTACCCACCTGCTCGCCGACCAGGGACTGGAGCTCGGCCATTATGATTCGCGCTACACGCTGCCCGCCCAGGGCTCGCTCGGCGATCCGGTCGCCGACGACCCCGCGATGGGCCAATATGCGGCGCCCTATATCGGTGCCTTCAACCATTATATCCGCGACGAACTCGGCATCGACATCGACGATGACTATGTCGTGATCGATTGGGTCAATGTGAATCTGCCATGGAACCACGGGCCGCGCGACGAGGCGGCCGCCGGAACGCCCTTTGCCGGAGGGACGGGCGATCCGGGCGGCGACCTCGCGGCGATGATGCGCCGCAATCCCGACCTGCGCCTGATGTCGATCCAGGGGTGGTTCGACCTGTTCGGCGCCGTCGGCACCGCGGAATATGGCATCGCCCAGCGCCGCCTTCCCGCCGACCGCGTCACCGCCAAGGCCTATCTGTCGGGCCATATGCCCTATGTCGGCGAAGCCGGCCCGAAAATGGCCGACGACCTCAAGGCCTTCATCCGGACGGCCTCCCACCCCGCCCCGCGAGGACCGCAGCCATGAAACGCCTTTCCCTCCTCCCGATCCTGTCGCTCGCGCTGGCCTTCGCGCCCGCCGCGGCGCAGAACGCGGCCGCGCCGCCGCCGGAATCGGCCATCGCTCTTCCCGCGCCGATCACGACGCCGCTGGCCGGCACCTTCAACGGCCGGAAGGTCCGCTACGACGCACGGGTCGAACCCATCGAAGCGACCGGCACCGACGGCAAGACGACCGCGCGCCTCGTCGCCATCTCCTATGTCGCCAAGGATGCGAAGCCCGACCGGCCGGTGATCTTCGCCTTCAACGGCGGCCCCATCTCGCCCTCCTATATCCTCCATATGGGTGCGCTCGGCCCAAAGCGCGTCGCGGTGCCCAACGATATCGCGGTGCCGGCCGCTTCGTTCCAGCTCGTCGACAATCCCTACACATTGCTCGACGTCGCCGATCTCGTCTTCTTCGATCCGGCGGGAACGGGCTTCAGCCGCCTCGCCCCCGGGGTCGACCCGCAGAGCCAGTTCGGCAATGTCGCCGATTCGCGCCAGCTCGCGTCGCTCGTCATCGAATGGACCAAGGCTCATGGCCGCACCGGCGCGCCGCTCTATCTGATCGGCGAAAGCTATGGCACGCTCCGCGCGCCCGAAGCCGCGCACCAGTTGCAGGCGGCCGGGGTCGATGTCGCGGGGATCGTGCTGCTCGGCCAGGCGGTCAATATCGTCGAATATGCGCAGCGGCGCGGCAACATCATCAGCTATGCCGTGTCGATGCCGACGCTCGCTGCGATCGCCTGGTCGCACGGCAAGGCCGACGCGAAGGGGCGCAGTTTCGACCGCTTCATGGCCGATGTGCGCGATTTCGCCGCGAACGAATATCTGCCGGTGCTGTTCCAGGGCGACACCGCGCCGGCGCAGAGCCAGCGGACGGTTGCGGCAAAGCTGCAGGAATATACCGGCCTGCCCGCCGACTGGTATCTCGGGCATCAATTGCGCATCACCAAGGTCGACTATCAGCGCCAACTGCTGCCCGGGCAGCGCCTCGGCACCAACGATGCGCGCTATGCGGGACCGGCCGACGGGCCCGATCCGTTCGATGTCGTCCCCGACCGCTATGCCGAGCTGTTCCGCCACTATCTGGAAAGCGACCTCAAGGCGGGCGCGGTCGGCGACTATGTGACGCAAAGCCCGTTCCGCGGCGGGCTCAACGGCTGGGACTGGGGGCCCAATAAATCGCCCTTCGGCGACTGGCCCTATGGCCGCGCGATCGGCGAGCTGTTCGAGAAGAATCCGGGCTTCCGCCTGTTCGTCGCCAACGGCTGGACCGACACGCAGACGACCGTCGGCGCGATGGACTATCTCGTCGCCCAGTCAGGCTGGCCGCGCGCGCGCCTCCGCACCGCGACCTATCAGGGCGGCCATATGCCCTACACGATCGAGGCGAGCCTGAAGGCCTTCACCGACGATGTCCGCGCGATGGTCGAACGGAAATGGTGAAGCGCGCAGCGGCCGGAACGACGGGGAGAATGGATGTGCAAGCGAAGATGATCCTGGGCGCGGGCGCGCTGGCGCTGCTGACCGCGGCGGCGCCACCCGAAGAGGCGGCCATCACCTTCCGCCCGGTCAGCGAGAATGGCGCCGTCGCGGCGATCGACGTGACGATGACGCTTGAGATCGACGGCGCGCTGAAGCTCGACGCTCCCATCGTCTACCCCGGCGCGCCCGGAACCGCCGACCGGATGCGGAACATCACCGTCACCGACAAGGAGGGCGCGGTCCCGTTGACGATCAGCGAGGATCCGCCGGTGCCGGGCGGTTTCCCCTATTTCCGGCACTGGCAGGCGAACCGGCCAGTGTCGGGGCCGGTCCGCGTCACCTGGCGCGCGCTGGTGACGGCACCCGGCGGCGCCGGCGGGCCGGCCTTCGGCATCCGCGCGGTCGACCGCGGCGTGGTCGGTGCCGGCAGCACGCTGCTCCTGCTCCCCGACCGCCCCTCGATCGCGACGACGCGCGTCCACTGGGATCTGTCCGGGCTTCCTTCCGGGTCCATCGCCGCCATGTCCCACGGCGATGGCGACCTGGTCCTCAGCGGGCCGCCGTCCCAGCTCACCCAGAGCTGGTTCATGGCCGGCCCGCTGGGGCGCTTTCCCGCGGCGGGGCAGAGCGATGGCTTCAGCGCCTATTGGCTCGGCACCCCGACGTTCGACGCGCCCGCCGAAATGGCCTGGACGGCGCGGGCGCACAGCTATCTCGCGCAGCATTTCCCCCACCTCAAGCCGACCCAGCCCTACCGCGTCTTCCTGCAGTTTCGCGAACAGCCGCCCTTCGGCGGTGCGACCGCGCTCCATCAATCCTTCATGCTCGCGCGCGGCCCGCTGCGCGAGGGCGAGGAACGCGCGGCGCCGCGCCTGACCTTGTTCCACGAGATGATCCATATGTGGGTCGGCGGGATCGAGGCGCCGGTCGGCGTGTCGAGCTGGTTCAGCGAGGGGCTGACCACCTATTATCAAAACCTGCTGCCGATGAAGGGCGGGTTCATTTCGCTCGACGACTATGGGCGCGAGATCAACGAACTGGCCGAGAGCTACTACACCAACAAGGCGCGCAACTGGTCGGCGGAGGCGATCACCAAGGTCGGATTCACCGATGAGGAAATCCGCCACCTCCCCTATCGGCGAAGCGCGCTCTATTTTGCCGACCTCGATGCGCGGATCCGCGCGGCATCGAAGGGCAAGCGCGATCTCGAAACCCTGCTCTTTCCGATGTTCCTCGCCCGCGAACGAGGCGAGACCTTCGACCAGGCGCGCTGGATCGCGATGGTGACCGCCGAACTCGGCCCGCAGGAGAAGGCGCGTTTCCAGCGGCTGATCCTCGACGGCGCCGACACGATCGAACCGCGATCGGACGCCTTCGGCCCCTGCTTCCGGCGCGAAGCCGCGACCTTCACCCGCGACGGAAAGGCGGTCGCCGGCTATCGCTGGGTCCGGGCTGCGGGCGTGGCGGACGAACGCTGTATCGAACGCTAGGGTCAGGCTTTCGGCAGCGCCGCCAAAAAGCGTTCCACGTCCGCCATGTCGTTCTGCACCGACGGCGTCAGGCGGAAGCGGTTGGCCGAGATCGTCAGCTTGACCTTCGCCGCCTTCATCGGCGCGGAGAGCTTGGTGCGCGCATCCTGCAGCACCGCCGTGACGATCGGCGTCCGGGCTTCGGGCGGGGTCATCACGCTGTAGCCGCGCCGCGGCAGCTCCTTCTTGAGCACCTCGATCATCGTCTGCGCGTGCGCCTGGATCGCCGGGACGCCGAGGCGCGCGATATAGGCGAGCGAATGGTCGAGCTGCGCGATCACCGCGTGCGAATGCGTGCCGAGCGCGAAAGCCCCCGCCGCATCGGGGCGGAAGCTATAGTCGGCGACGCTGTCTCCCGGCGTGTCATAGGGATAGATGTGGGTCTGGAACGATCCGATGCCGTAATAGCCGTAGTTCGTCCGCTTGAGCCGGGGCAGAAGGTCGCCGCGGACGTACAGGAAGCCCAGCCCGAAATCCCCCATCAGCCATTTATAGGTCGATGCCGCCGCGAAATCGACGCCCGAGGCCTTGACGTCGATGGGAACGCAGCCCGCCGCGTGGACGATATCGGCATAGACGAAGGCGCCCGCCGCATGCGCGATGTCGCACACCGCCTTCAGATCATGCTCGAAGCCGTTGACCGTCGAAACCAGCGACAGCGCGACGAGCTTCGTCCCCTTGCGCACCGCCGCCTTCATATCCTCGATCCGGATGCGCCCGTCGACCGGGCGGAGCCACGTCACCTCGCAGCCCTGCTTGGCCATTTCCTCATAGAGGGGGAGCGAGCCAAAGAAGTGCAGCGTATCGGTGACGATATGCGCGCCCTCGTCCGGCAGGCCGAGCGCGCGAAGGATCATCTGCTCGCCCGCGGTCGTGCTCTGGACATAGCTGATCTCGCCAGGCTCGGCGTTGATCAACTGCGCGAATTTGGCGATCGGCCCCGCTTCGTCGAGCGCATAGCCCTGCGCTGCGGGATCGAGCGTGCGTTTGGCGAAATAGGCGTCGATCGCGGCCTTCGCGCCGAGGCTGACCGGATGCTGCGAACCATTGTCGAGATAGGCGATGTCGGTCGGCGCGAAGTCGCGCCTTGCCGGAAAGGTCGCGGCGGGCACGTCCGCCCGCGCGATCAGGGGCATCGCCATGGCAAGTCCTGCATTGGCCGCAAGATATTGGCGCCGGCTTATCATAGGGGCCTCCTCGATCCCAGTCTTGCTGAACGCGATGAGTCTGGGCCGCACCGCCCGAAATTTCCATGCGTATATCGCCGCATTTTCGAAATGATTTCGCGGGATCGCAGAGCTAGATCGCCTCAATGACCGCCGACGCCCCGCTCTTCACCGGCCTCACCGATCAGGCTGCCGACGGCCTGCTCGCGCTGATGCTCGCCTATCGCGCCGATGCCCGCCCCGACAAGCTCGACCTCGGCATCGGCGTCTATCGCGACGACAACGGCGCGACCCCGGTCATGGCGGCGGTGAAGGCGGCGGAACGCCTGCTGGTCGAAGCACAGCCGACCAAAGTCTATCTGGGCGTCGATGGCGACGTCGATTATGTCCGCCGTCTCGCTGCGATCCCCTTCGGCGCCGACCGCGCGGCCGACGAACGGCTCATCGGAATGCAGACCCCGGGCGGCACCGGCGCGCTGCGCCTCGCCGCCGAGCTGATCGCGGCCAACACCGCGCCGCGGCGCGTGTGGATCGGGGCGCCCACCTGGGCCAATCATATCCCCATCTTTCGCGCGGCGGGGGTCGAGATCGCCGCCCACCCGCTCTTCGACCCGCTGACCCAGTCGCTCGACCTCGACGGCATGGTCGCGGCGCTCGAAACCGCGGGCGCCGGCGACGCGCTGCTCCTGCACGGCTGCTGCCACAATCCCGCCGGCATCGACTTCACGCCCGACCAATGGGAGCGGATCGCCGATGTCGCGGCGCGGCGCCGGCTGATCCCGATCGTCGACCTCGCCTATCAGGGGCTTGGGCGCGGGCTGGAGGCCGACGCCCACGGTACCCGCCTGCTGTTCGACCGCTGCGAGACGCTGCTCCTCGCCTATAGCTGCGACAAGAATTTCGGCCTCTACCGCGAACGCACCGGCGCGCTCTGGGCCAAGGCGCCCGACGCGGCGAGCGCGTCGCGGCTGCACATCGCGATGCGCAATCCGGCGCGGTCGGCCTGGTCGATGCCGCCCGACCACGGCGCAGCGGTGGTTCGCATCATCCTCGAACGCGACGACCTGACGCGCGAATGGCGGGCCGAGCTCGAACAGATGCGGCTGCGCGTCCTCGGTCTGCGCGAAAGCCTGGCCGCCCTGCACCCCGCGCTCGCCGGGCTGCGGGCGCAGACGGGCATGTTCGCGATGCTGCCGATCTCGCACGACGCGGTGATGGCGCTGCGCCGGGACCACGGCATCTATATCGCCGATGACGGCCGCCTCAATGTCGCGGGACTGACCGAGGCGAACATCCCGCGTCTGGGCGCCGCGCTCGCGCCCTGGCTGGGCGGCCGCCGCTAGCCGGCCCGCGCCTTGTCGTCGATATAGGCTGCGGCGGCCAGATCCTGCACGATGTGGCCGAGCGACTTGTAGAGGGTGATGTCGTCGGGCGCGGTGCGCCCCGCGACGCGGCCGTTCAGCACATCGCCGATCTCGCCGACGATATGATCGTCGCCGATCAGTCCCGCCGCCCTGGCCGCGAGGAACTCGGCCCCCGCCGCCAGCACCGAAGCGCGGCTGTCGGCGATATAGCGGCTCGCCGCGACCAGCCCGCCGTCGATCTCGACCGGACCCGCATAGCTCGATCCGACGATATTGATGTGCGTTCCCGGCCGGACCCATTCGCCGAGCAGAACCGGCGTCGCCGATCCCGTCACCGTGCAGATGACGTCGGCCTCTGCCGCTTCCCGCGCGTCGGCGACGAAGCGCATCGGCACGGCGACCTCTTCGCGCGCCGCCTCGATCAGCGCCGCGGCTCGGCGTTCCGAGCGGCCCCAGATCCAAATCTCCTCGAAATCGCGAACCAGCGGCAGCGCGCCGAGATGCGACCGCGCCTGGGTGCCCGTCCCGAAAATAGCCAGCCGCCGCGCATCGCGGCGAGCAAGCGCGTCGGTCGCGACCGCGCTCGCCGCGGCGGTGCGCCGCTCGGTGATCTCCCCCGCATCGGCGACGCAGCGCGGCTCGCCCGTTTCGCGATCGAACAGGACAACGACGCCGCGATGCCGCGACCGTTCGGGATGGGCTCGGTCGGCAAAGGCGGTGATGATTTTCGCCCCGAAACCATCCGGCGCGACGAGGCTGCCCGGCATCAGCGCGAACAGGTCACCGGGCGCGATCGTAACGATCTGGCGCAGCGGCTGGTCGCCCCCGTCGGCGCTGAACCGCGCCATCGCCGCGCGGACGGCGGCGATGCAGCCCGGCATGTCGAGCAAGCGGGCGACATCCTCCGATCCGTATACGCGCATCCTCTTTCCCTCGCTCAGCGCCGCGTCACGAAGCGCCGCAGCGCTGCCGCGAGCACCGCCTTGTTGGCATCGCCCTCGAAAGCCGAGTGCGGCCCGGGCACGAGAATCTCCTGCGTCCGATCCGCCGGAACCCCTGCCTTCGCCATGCCGGCGCGCGCGGCATAAGCGGGCGTCGACAGGTCRAAATAACCGCCGGTCCACACCAATCGCAGCTTCGGGTCGTCCTTCATCGCCTGCGCAACAATCGCGTTGATGTCGGAGCTGCCTTCATGATCCCAGGCGAAGTTCACGTCGAAATTTACCCCGCGATAATATCGAACGGGCGTATCGAACTTCAGCGTTTCGCGGAAATAGCGTTCGAGCGCCGTGGGCGGCCGATCGGGCTCGACCGGCGCATTGGGCTCGTCGATCCCGATCGTTCCGCTCCCATCGCGCTTCAGGCCGCCGGGACCGAACATGGTGGGATCGCCCGCGGCGCCGCGGGTCGCTCCTTCGAGCGGGGCGGAGACGCGCGTGTCGAGCTGCCCCGTGCGTTGCCCCTGGTCGGCGATGACGCCGAACATGAAATCATCCTTCGACAGGCGCAGATTCTTTGCCGCGATCGTCTCGGCGGAAATCCCGATCATCGCCCCCATGCGCCTTGCGATGCCGGCTTTTTCGGCCTCGGAAAGCGCGTCGCCCTTCGCATAGGCGGGCGCGAGCACGTCGGCAGCGAAGGCGGCCGCATCCTCGAACGCCTGCGCGACCGTCTTGCCCCGCCCGGCCTTCTTCCAATACCAGGCGGTCGTCGCCATCGCGGGAAAATCGCCCAGATATCCCGCGTCGGTATCCCCCCGGGCGCTGACAACCGCGACCTGCACGACCCCGTCGAAATGCAGCCGCGACTGGTAATCCTTGAGCAGATAGGCGGCGCGTACCGTCCCATAGCTTTCGCCCATCAGATAGCGCGGCGACGCCTCGCGCCCATTGGCCTTCAGCCAGCGCTCGATGATCGCGGCGACCGATGCGGCGTCGCCGCTGCGGCTCCAATAGCGCGTCCCCGCGGCGGTGGTGAAATTGCGGCTGAAGCCCGTTCCCACCGGATCGATGAAGACGAGGTCGGCGACATCGAGCAGGCTCGATGGATTGTTGCGGATCGTCTCTCCGTCGCGGATCGCGGGACCGATGCCGTTCAGATGCAGCGGCGACGACGACGCGCCCGGCCCGCCGTTGAAGGCGAAGATGACCGGGCGCTGTGCGGGATCGACCGTTCCATCGCGAACATAGGCGATGGTGACGAGCGAGGCCTCGGCGCGCCCGTCGGGGCCGTTCAGGAAATTCTCCCGCACCGTCGCGGTATAGGGAACCTCCTGCCCATCGAATTCGCCGACATGATGGGTAACGGCAACGAGCGGCTGCCGCTGGGCCGTGGCGGCGCGAGCCTGGTGCCCGGCTGCTGCGACGGGCACCAGCGCGACCGGGACGACGAGCGACAGGGCGACGGCGGCGATGATCTTCAAGGGCGTACTCCCACTCATTCTCCGTGCCGCATCGGCGGGCCGGCTGGGGCAAGGATGACGGACGCGGCCTGCCATTATTATGCGAAATCGCGACCGATCGGAGCATTTTCGGAGAATTTTTTCCCGTCAAAAGCCGCCATAGAGGAGGAAATGAAGAGGGAGGAAATATCCGTGCCCATCCCGAATCTCCGCCTGGCAGCCATCGCCGCGCTGATCGCGCTGTCGCCGCCGGCCGCCGCCGCGCGGGACGACGGCGCGATGACGGTGACGATCCGGCCGGGTCCGATGGACGAGGCGGCCGGAAAAGGCTTCGTCGACGTCTCGCTGGCCCTGCCGGCCGACGGCACCCCCGCCGGGGCGCCGCTGCTGGCGATGCCGGTCGTCCTCGCCAACACCGAAAGCGCCGCACGGACGCTGACGGCGATCGAGGCCAGCGATGCCGCGGGCCCGCTCGATCTGGTCGCGAAGGACGATCCCGAAGCCCTGGTCTTCCATCGCCATTGGACGGCCTCGCGCGCCGTCGTGGGGACGCTGCACGTCCGATATCGCGCGCCCGTCGACAACACGCCCCCGCGGCGCGGGTCGGGACCGCCGATCATGCTGCGTATCGACGGCGACGGATTTTCGGGCGCGGGCAACATGTTCCTGATGCTCCCCGAAGCGAAGACGCCCTATCCGATCGCGATCGACTGGGATCTGTCGCAAATGGCACCCGGCGCGACCGCGACCTCCAGCTATGGCGAAGGCGATGTCGCGCTGCCCGCCGGCCCGGCCGACCGCCTCGCGCGCACGGTGTTCATGGCCGGGCATATGTCGCGCGAGCCCGCGGCGGTCACCGGCAAGGGCTTTTCCGCGGCCTGGCTCGGCCAGCCGCCTTTCGACCCGCATCCGCTGATGCAGTGGACGCACCGGCTGCACGGCTGGATGGCCCGTTTTTTCGAGGACGGCGGCGAGCCGCCCTACCGCGTCTTCCTGCGCTTCAACCCGATCAACGCCGGCGGCGGCACCGCGCTTATCAATTCCTTCCTGACCACCTACAACGCCGCCACGACCGCCGACAGCGTCAAGGGAACGCTCGCGCACGAGATGGTGCATACCTGGACGTCGAACGGCCCCGGCCAATGGTATGGCGAGGGCATCGCCGTCCATTATCAGGCGCTGCTGCCGTGGCGCGCCGGGCTCATAGGCACGCAGGCTTTTCTGGACGATCTCAACGAGACCGCCAGCCGCTATTATTCGAACGCGCTCAACGATGTGCCGAACGACCAGATCGCCCCGCGCTTCTGGGAGGACACGCGAATCCGGACCCTTCCCTATGATCGCGGCGGGCTTTATTTCGCCATTATCGACGCGCGCATCCGCAAGGCCAGCGGCGGCAAGCGTTCGCTGGACGACTTGGTGCGGACCATGATCGGCCGGGCGCGCGCCGGCCAGCCGGTCGACGAAGCCGCCTGGCTCGGCCTGCTGGCGGCTGAAGCCGGGCCCGAGGCGCTCGCCCTGCACAAGTCGATGATGGAGGGGGGCCTTATGCTGCCCGAAAGCGGCGATTTCGGCCCCTGCTTCGCGCGGACGACCAAGACCATCCCGCGCTTCGAACTCGGCTTCGACCCCAGGTCGCTGGTCGGCGACGTCAAGACGATCAAGGGGCTGGTACCCGGATCGGCGGCC
Source organism: Sphingopyxis sp. GW247-27LB (assembly GCF_002277025.1). Lineage (GTDB taxonomy): Bacteria > Pseudomonadota > Alphaproteobacteria > Sphingomonadales > Sphingomonadaceae > Sphingopyxis. The sequence goes on along the minus strand of NZ_NIWD01000008.1, from coordinate 858,294 downwards.
GAGCGGGCGGGTCTGCGGAACGGCGACGTCGTGACCTATCGCCAGGCGCTGGACGCGCTGCAGGGCGACGTGCGGGCGGAACTCACCCTCTTCGTGACCCGCGACGGCCGGGAATTCAAGATAAGCTATCTGCCCCGCGGCGAAGAGGTCGAAATCTACCAGTGGGCGCGAGTGGAGGCCATTCCCGAGACCATGTGCAAATATTGAGCATGGGACATGAAAGCGCGATACCGGCACTGGCCGGGATGAGACAGGCAGCTTTTGGCGACCGAATAAGAAAGCTGCACAGCGCGGCCCGGCCGGGCGTCGCCATGGCGGACATGGATCCGGCCCAGGTTTATTGTTTGCGTCGGTAAGCCTTTCCAAAGACATAAATGCCATAGCCTTCGCGATGGCGTCGATGACGAACCTTTCGATTCGCTTTTGCGTCCGGCTGCTGCTTGCGCTGGTGGGCGCGGCCGCGCTGATGGGCGCGGCGCCAGCGGGCGCAGCGACGCTTCGCCTCAACCAGTCGATGTGCCATGCGGTCAGCAGTCTCGGGACGAAGGACACCCGCCTGCCCGAGCTCCGCTTTTCCTGCACGGGAGCGCCCACCGGCTATCAGCGTGGCAGCCTGTGGCTCCGCACCGACATGCGCGCCCTGCCCGCCCCGCGCGGCGGTGTCGCGCTGATGGTGCATCATTCGCGCTTCGACCGGCTCGCGGTCGCCTTTTCCTATGCCGACGGCGCGGTACGCTGGCAGCAGGTCCGCCAGGGCGATTATGGATCGCACTGGCGCACAGGGGGACAGGTCGTGTTCGACGCGCCCGAGCGTTCGGCGCCGCTGACCGCGGTGACGATGCGTTTCGACCGCCTCGCCAGCCACGAACTGGTGCGCGCGCACCTGCTGCCCAGCGACGAAAGCAGCATGCAGTCGGCGGGCATGGCGGCGGCGGTCGGCGCGGCGCTGACCCTGCTGCTGGTCAGCGGCATCTACAGCCTTTCGCTCGCGGTCGCGGTGCGCCGCCAATATCTTGCGTGGCAGGCAGCCTGGGCGGCGGCGATGCTGCTCTGGGGCACCTTATGGTCACAGGTCCATTTGGCCTGGCTGCCCTTCATGGCGGGCACGGTTTCGGCCCAGATCTGCACCTTTCTTTCCTGCCTGGCGATTGCGCTGGCCACCGCGAGCGCGGTGACCGCGCTCGACCGGAGCGGGGTGCCGAACGGATGGAGACGCGCGACGCTCGGCCTCGGCCTCTGCGTCGGTCTCGCCGGCATTCCGCTCGCGCTGATGCGGAGCGGCGACATCGGGCTTTGGGCCGAATTGCTGGGCTTCGTGATCCTTGCCGATCTCGCCGCGGTCACGCTCTGCCTGATCGCGGGCTGGCGGCGCGGCTCGGTCGAGGCGCGCGATTTCGCAGCGGCCTGGGGCCTGCCGATGGCGGTGCTCGCCTTCATCAACCTGGTCGATGTCGAGGACGGCCTGTGGGGCGGCGGCTCGAAGCTCCTCATCCTGATCGCCGCGACCTGGCAGGCGCTCTGGCTCTCGGCCGCGGCGACACGTCGGCTCGCGCACTTGCGCATCGAACGCGATCACGCCCGCGTGGCCGAGGCACAGGCACGCGAACTCGCCCGGCGGGACCCGCTGACCGGCCTGCCCAACCGCCGCGGCTTCATCGAAAGCGTGACCCCGCTGCTCGACCGGGCCCGATCGGGCGACCTGCCCGCGGCGCTGCTGCTCGTCGACATCGATCGCTTCAAGTCGATCAACGACGTCTACGGCCATGACGCGGGCGACGCCGTATTGTGCCGGATCGCGCGGCGCATCGCTCGGTGGGAAGGCCCCATCTGCACCGTCGCGCGCCTCGGCGGCGAGGAATTCGGGCTGCTGACGATCGGAATGGACGGCATCGTCCTCGACCGGTTCGCCGAAAGCATCCGGCGCGAAATCGCCGCCTGCGATCATAGCGAGACGATCGGCGACCGCCTCGTCACCGCCAGCATCGGCGTGGCCGAGGTACGGCCAGCGTGCGACTTTCAACGGCTGTACAAGGTCGCCGACGATGCGCTCTACGAGGCGAAGCACGCCGGCCGCAACCAGGTCGCCCTGCAACGCCACGCGGGCCCCGGTGGCCCATCTCCCGACATCCCCGACCGCGAGGCCGCTCTGCTGCGCTGAATCGCGCGTTCAGATGCCGAAGCGGTCGCGATAGAATTGGACGCGCGTCGCGCGCAGCGCCGGCACGCCGAGGTGATCATAGGCGCGCTGCCACGATGCGAATTCCTCGAGGCTCAGATTATAGCGGTCGCACGCTTCATCGACCGTGATCAGCCCGCCTTCGACCGCCGCGACGACCTCTGCCTTGCGGCGGCTGACCCAGCGCCGCGTGTCGCGCTTGGGCAGATCCTTCAGCGTCAGCATTCCGCCCATGGGTCCGATCACCGATACCGGGCGAATATTCTGATTTTCAAGCACTGTGGCACTCCGACATTACGGCTCATCGCCGCGGTGTGCCCCCCTCTTTTCCCGCATGGGCGAGGTGTATCGGATCGTCGTAAAGGAAGGATTAGAAAGTTCGATCGCCCCGCCGCATTAGCGGCACGGCGCGGCGCGGAAGCGCGCTAGCTCGCGAGCAAATCCTTAAGCGGCGTGCCGGTGTCGGCGAGCTGGCCCGGGGTGGCCTGAAGCCCGGCGGTGACGATCATGCGGCCCTGGACATAGTCCTTGGTGGCATTGACGCAGTCGAGCGCGATCACCCTGCCCGCCTTCAGATAGACGATCGAGAAGCTGCGGCTCGCGATGTCGCCGCGCACCACCGTCTGATCATGGCCGGTCGAAAGGCCGGCGGTCTGGAGCTTGAGGTCATACTGGTTCGACCAGAACCAGGGAATCGCATGATAGGGCGCCTCGTCGCCGACGATACCCTTGGCGACGACATTGGCTTGGTCGTTGGCGTTCTGCACCGATTCGAGCCGGATGCACGCGCCTTCGGCAAAGGGGTTTTCGTGCGCCGCACAGTCGCCGATCGCATAGATGTCGGGCAGGCTCGTCTTGCAATGGCGGTCGACGAGGACGCCGTTGCCGCCCTCGGCCCCCGCCGCGATCAGCGGCTCGACGGCCGGGACGATACCGATGCCGACGATGACGAGGTCGGCCGGGATGACCTCGCCGTCCGACAGGCGCACGCCGGTGACATGATCCGCGCCCTCGATCGCCTCGACCGAAACGCCGAGACGCAGGTCGACGCCGTGCTCGCGATGCTCCTTCTCGTAGAAGCGCGACAAATCCTCGCCCGCGACGCGCGCGAGCACGCGGTCGAGCGCTTCCAAGAGCACGACTTTCTTGCCCGCTTTGGTCAGCACCGCCGCCGCCTCGAGCCCGATATAGCCGCCGCCGATGACGACGATCTGCTTCGCGGTTTCGGACGCCGCCTTCATCGCATCGGCATCGGCGCGCGTCCGCACGCCTTGCACACCGGGCAGGTCGCCGCCAGGGATCGGCAGCATCCGCGGGGCTCCGCCGGTGGCCCAGACGAGCTTGCCATAGCCGATCGTCTCGCCGTCGCCGGTCGTGACGCTGTGCGCGGCCGGATCGACGCTGACGACGCGCTTGCCGAGCAGCATCGTCACCTCGCGCTCGTCCCAATATTTGGCGGGGCGCAGCTGGATGCGCTCGAATTCCTTTTCGCCCGCGAAATATTCCTTCGACAGCGGCGGGCGTTCATAGGGCAGTTCGGGCTCGTCGCCGATGATCGCGATGCTGCCTTCGAACTTCTGCGTGCGCAACATCACCGCGACCTGCGCCCCGCCGTGCCCGGCCCCCACGATCACCACGTCGAACTGCATCGCTTCCTCTCTCCGCTACGGCTTTTGCGCTTTTCGCCGGCGTCCCTGACATGGTGAAGGCGGCGAGACAAGAAACATTGCCTATCCGGCCCCAAGGATCAGTTCGTCGCGCAGCGCGATCAGCCCCGCGCCCAAGGCATCGACCTCGGCGTCGCTGCGCGATCCGGCGAAGGTCGACGCCGACAGGCAAAAGCCGGGGGCGATATCGGCGAGCCCCACCGCGACGGTGCAGACGCCGCGGTGCGCATAATCCCGATCGACCGCGAAGCCCTTTTTCGCGGCCTCGCGCACCTGCGCGGCATAGGTTTCGAACGGGAGGTCCGCTTGCCAGCGCACCGGTGCATAGCGGCGCGCCAGTTCGGCCTCGCCGACGCCCTGTGCCGCGGCGATCGCCCTGCCCGCCGCGCCGCCGCCGAGCGGCTGGCGCTGCGCATCGGCGAGGCGCAGCCGCATCCCCGCTTCGCTTTCGGCATGCGCCGCAAGCTGCATGCGGTCGCGCGAGACGATTTTCCAGAGCCCGACCGCGGCTTCCGAGGCCTGGGCGAAGCGCGTCATCAACGGCTGCGCGCGCTCGGCGAGCCGCCGCGTGGTTCCGCCCGTCAGCACGTCCGATCCGGCCCAGACGGGGGCCAGGCGATATTGCTTGCTGCGCGCGTCGCGCTCGACCGCTCCCTCGGCAGCCAAAGTCTTCAGGAGGTTGAGACAACTCGATGGACTGAGTTCCAGCACCCGTCCAATATCGGACAGCGACAGCGGGCTGGTGTCGGCGAGCAGCCGAAGGATGGCGAACGCCTGCGAGACGGAACGAACCGGGCCGGTCATGCCATCGGTCTAGTTTTCATTATTGTGAAAATCAATTCTCAATATTGAAAATAACGCCCGAAGCCGCTAGCCCTCGCCCAATCGAATCGCGCGCGCAGGAAGGGATCGTGAGGATGCAGAACCCCGGCATGGACCAGGAGGTTTTCGACCAGTTCATCGAGCAGCTCGAACGCTATGTGCGCGAGCGGCTGGTCCCCGCCGAGAAGGAGATTGTCGAAACCGACCGCATTCCCGACGATATCCTCGCCGAGATGCGGGACATGGGGCTGTTCGGCCTGACCATCCCCGAAGAATATGGCGGGGCGGGCATGAACGTCAGCCAATATGTCAGGACGATCCACACGATCAGCTATGCGATGCCGGCGTTCCGTTCGATCATCTCGATCAACATCGGCATGTTCGCCTCGGCGCTGAAGAATGGCGGGACCGAGGCGCAGAAGGCCGAATGGCTGCCGCGCGTCGCCGCGGGCGAGATCGCCTGCTTCGGGCTGACCGAGCCGGGGTCGGGGTCGGATTCGGCAGGGCTGCAGACGACCGCCACCCAAACCGACAACGGCTGGGTGCTCAACGGCACCAAGCGCTACATCACCAACGCGCCATTCGCCAAGGTCGGGCTGATCATGGCGCGGACGGCGAAGGAGAATCTCCCCAAGAACGCGCATGTCTCGGCCTTCGTCGTGCCGATGGACGCGCCCGGCGTGTCGATCGGCAAATCGGACAAGAAGATGGGCCAGTCGGGCAGCCATATCGCCGATATCGTCATGGACGACGTGCGCGTTGGCTGCGAGGCCTTGCTCGGCGGCGAACTCGGCAAGGGGTTCGCCTATGCGATGATGAGCCTCGACAACGGTCGCATGTCGGTCGGCGCCGCCGCGACCGCCTACGCGCGGCGCGCGCTCGACAGCGCGATTCGTTATGCGACCGAACGCAAGGCGTTCGGCGAGCCGATCGCCAACTTCCAGCTCATCCAGCAGATGCTCGCGCAGAGCGAGATCGACATCTATGCCGCCGAATGCATGATGGAGGACGTCACCCGCCGTGCCGACGCGGGCGAGAATGTCCTGCGCAAGGCCGCGGCGTTCAAGGTGTTCGCGAGCGAAATGTGCGGCCGCGTCGTCGACGCCTGCGTCCAGGTCTATGGCGGCGCCGGCTATCTCGCCGAATATGACGCCGAGCGTTTCTTCCGCGACGCGCGCATCTATCGCATCTACGAAGGCACGACGCAGATTCTCCAGCTTCAGATCGCCAAGCATATGCTGCGCGAGTTCGCGGCGGCGAACTGATGTACCAGCTCCTGCCTGGCTTGTCGGTAATCGAGGCGTCGTCCTTCGTCGCATCCCCCACCGCCGGGCTCTATCTCGCGCAGTTCGGGGCCGAGGTGATCCGCGTCGACCAGATCGGCGGCGGCCCCGATTTCCGGCGCTGGCCGGTGACCGCGGAGAACGACTCGCTCTATTGGGAAAATCTCAACCGCGCGAAAAAGTCGGTCGCCCTCGATCTCGGCCGCCCCGAGGGGCGTGAGCTGCTGCAGGCGCTGGTCCGCGCGACCGGTCAGTTCGTCACCAACTTCCCCGCCAGCGGCTTCCTGTCGCACGACACGCTCGCCGAAGGCCGCCCCGACCTGATCACCGTGCGCGTGATGGGCTGGGCCGACGGGTCCCCCGCGCTCGACTATACGGTCAACAACAGCGTCGGCTATCCGATGCTCACCGGCGCGGGGCCCGAGCCGGTCAATCACGTCCTCCCCGCGTGGGACCTGCTCACCGGCGCCTATGCCGCCTTCGCGCTGCTCGCCGCGATCCAGCGCCGCACTGCGAGCGGCGAAGGCGGCGAGGTCCGCCTGCCCCTGTCCGACGTCGCGATCGGCACCGTCGCCAATATGGGCGGCATCGCCGAAGTCCTCTACACGGGCGAAAACCGCCCGCGGCTCGGCAACGCGGTCTACGGCCTGTTCGGGCGCGACTTCACGACGCGCGATGGGCGGCGGACGATGATCGTGGTCGTCACGCCGCGCCAGTGGGCGAACCTCGTCGCGGCACTGAACCTCGGCGAGGCCGTCGCGGCGATCGAGTCCGAACGCGGGGTGTCCTTCGCCAGGGACGACGGCCTCCGCTTCACCCACCGCGACGCGCTCTATCCGCTGTTCGAGCAGGCGATCGCGGCACGCGACCATGCCGACCTCGTCGCCGCCTTCGACGCGGGCGGGATCGTCCATTCACCCTATCGCACGATGCTCGACGCCGCGAACGATCCGGCGCTGGTCGGGGACAATCCGATCTTCGGCCCCGCCACCAACCCCAGCGGCTTCGCCTATCCCGCCGCGGGCGCCTTCGCGACCATCCCGCAGATGGAGCGGCAATCGCCTCGGCCTGCCCCGCACAACGGCGCGCATAGCGAAGAGATACTCGCGACCCGCCTTTCGCTTTCCTCGGGCGAGATCGCCCGCCTGATCGATGCCGGCATCGTCGGTGTCGGTTGAGATCACCTTCCCCTTTTCCGTCACCCCGGACTTGATCCGGGGTCCCGCTTCTCACCGTCGCTTAGCGGGACCCCGGATCAAGTCCGGGGTGACGGAGCAGTTGAATGCCCCTGCCCAAATCGGAGACCAGACATGACCCTGCGCCGCGCCGCCATCGTCGCCCCCATCCGCACCGCCGTCGGCAAATTCGGCGGCTCGCTGTCCTCGATGACCGCGGGCGACCTCGGCGCGGTCATCCTGAAGGCGCTCATGGAGCGCACGAAGATCGACCCCGCGCGCGTCGACGACGTCGTCTTTTCGCAGGGCTATGGCAATGGCGAAGCGCCGTGCATCGGTCACTGGTCGTGGCTCGCCGCCGGCCTGCCGCTCGAGGTGCCGGGCTATCAGCTCGACCGCCGCTGCGGCTCGGGCCTGCAGGCGATCGTCAACGCCGCGATGATGGTGCAGACCGGCATGTCCGACATCGTCGTCGCGGGCGGCGTCGAATCGATGTCGAACGTCGAGCATTACAGCACCGACATTCGCAAGGGCGTGCGCGCCGGCAATCTGACGCTCCACGATCGCCTCACGCGCGGCCGCGTGATGTCGCAGCCGGTCGAGCGCTTCGGCGTCATCACGGGGATGATCGAGACCGCCGAAAATCTCGCCAAGGACTACGGCATCAGCCGCGAGGCGTGCGATGCCTATGCCGTGCGCAGCCACCAGCGCGCCGCGGCCGCCTGGGCCAACGGCCTGTTCGACGACGAACTGGTGCCGGTCAGCGTCCCGCAGAAAAAGGGCGACCCGGTCGTCTTCGCGCACGACGAGGGCTATCGCGCCGACGCGAGCATGGAAACGCTCGGCAAGCTGCGCGCGCTCGAAGGCGGCGTCGTGACCGCGGGCAATGCGAGCCAGCAGAATGACGCCGCCGCCGCCTGCCTCGTGGTCGCCGAGGACAAGCTCGAGGAACTCGGGCTCACGCCCATAGCCTGGTATCACAGCTCGGCTGCCGCGGGCTGCGACCCCAGCCGCATGGGCATCGGCCCCGTCCCCGCGGTCGAACGTCTGTTCGCCCGCAACGGCCTCGGCTGGGGCGACATCGACCTCGTCGAGCTCAACGAGGCCTTCGCGCCGCAGGTGCTCGCGGTGCTCAAAGGCTGGGGCTGGTCCGACGACGACAGCCGGAACGATATTTTGAACGTCAACGGCTCGGGCATCTCGCTCGGCCACCCGATCGGTGCGACCGGCGGGCGCATTCTCGCCAATCTGACGCGCGAACTGGTGCGCAGGGATGGCCGCTACGGCCTTGAAACCATGTGCATCGGCGGCGGTCAGGGCATCGCCGCGATCTTCGAGCGCGCCGCCTGAGCATGGACCTTCGCCCGACACTGACGGCGGCGCAGGCCTATCGCGGGGCCGCGCAGGCCGCGCTGGCCGAACGGCTGGCGGCGCGCCCGATCAACAGCGAGCAGCGCGCCGCTCACGGTTTCGCCTGGGTTGCGACGACGGTGGCGGCATTGGAAGCGACGCTCGATTGGCTGGAATCGGGCGACGGCGCGAACCCGCTCGATGCGAAGATCGCCATTCTCGCTTTCGCCGAGGGCATTGGCCAGCTCACCGGCGGCCTGCCGATGGGGCAGAACGAGATATTCCGCCCCGCCGACCTCGGCCTTGCCACCGCCGCGCGGACGCTCGCCGACGCCTGCAACACCATCCTCGACGCCGACCATGCCGCCACCCGCGCCCAAATCGCCGCCGCGCTCGCCGAGGGGGATTGGCCGAGCGAGACACTGCACGACGCCGATCTCGACGCGATCCGCGAACAATATCGCCGCTTCACCGACGCCGCGATCCTGCCCCACGCGCATGGCTGGCATCTCGCCAACGATCTGATCCCCGACGCCACGGTTCAGGCGATGGCGAAGCTCGGGACCTTTGGTGTTTGCATCCCCGAAGAATATGGCGGCCTCGGCCTCGGCAAGCTCGTGATGTGCGTGATCACCGAGGAGCTGTCGCGCGGCTGGATCGGCGCAGGGTCGCTCGGCACTCGCTCGGAGATCGCGGGCGAGCTGATCGCGATGGGCGGCACCGACGCGCAAAAGGCCGAATGGCTGCCGCAGATCGCGAGCGGCGAGATATTGCCCACCGCCGTGTTCACCGAACCCGATGTCGGCTCCGACCTCGGCTCGCTCCAGACCCGCGCCCGGCGCGAAGGCGATCATTGGATGATCGACGGCGCGAAGACCTGGATCACCCATGCGAGCCGTTCCGACCTGATGACGCTGCTCGCGCGCACCGTGCCCGACACGAAGGGCTATGCGGGCCTCTCGATGCTGCTCGTCCCCAAGCCGCGCGGAACCGAGGCCGATCCCTTCCCCGCCAATGGCATGACCGGCAGCGAGATCGAGGTGCTCGGCTATCGCGGGATGCGCGAATATGCGCTGCAGTTCGATGGGCTTATGGCGCCCGCCGAGGCGCTGCTCGGCGGCGAGGAAGGCCAGGGCTTCAAGCAGCTCATGCGCACCTTCGAAGGCGCGCGCATCCAGACCGCCGCGCGCGCGGTCGGCGTCGCCCGCCGCGCGCTCGAGCTCGGGCTGGACTATGCGCTCGCCCGCAAGCAGTTCGGCAAGGCGATCGTCCAGTTCCCGCGCGTGGCCGACAAACTCGCGATGAGCCTCGTCGACTTCGTCACCGCGCGCGAATTGAGCTACGCCGCCGCGCGCGCCAAGGACAGCGGCAAACGTTGTGACATCGAGGCAGGCATGGCGAAGCTGCTCGGCGCCCGCGCCGCCTGGTCGAACGCCGACGCCGCGCTGCAGATCCATGGCGGCAACGGCTATGCACTCGAATATGAGATCAGCCGCGTGCTGTGCGACGCGCGCATCCTCAACATCTTCGAGGGTGCGGCCGAAATCCAGGCGCAGGTGATCGCGCGCGGACTGACGAGCGGGCGTAACTGACCGTCCGCGTCACGGCGGCGGCGGCGCTTCCTCCGGCGGGCGGTTCCCGCCGACCGGCAGGCGCAGGTCGATGCGATTGCCGCCGATCTCTGTCGAGATCACCGCCTCGCCGCCTTCGACGCCGACCTGCGTCTTCTCGCCGATCGGGACCGCGGGAATATCGGGAATGTCGGGCAGATCCTGCGGCTGCACCGGCCCTCGCGGATTGTGCGCCGGGCGCGGCTTCGCCCGCTCGCCCTTCGCATCGACCATGAAGTCGCGCCAGATACGCGCCGGCACGCCGCCGCCCGCGATTCCCGCCAGCGGCGAATTATCGTCGTTGCCGATCCACACGCCGACGACGAGACCGTTCGCGTAGCCGACGAACAGCGCATCGCGATTGTCCTGGCTCGTCCCCGTCTTGCCGAAATTGGGAACCCGCAGCATCGCCGCGCGTCCCGTCCCATGATTGATCGCGCCGCGCAGCAGCTGCTCCATATCCTCATGCTCGCGCGACCCGAAGCTGTCGGGGCCGAAGAAAAGCCGGTCGAACCAGCCCATCTCCTCCGCCTTGAAGGCGCGCGGCACCACCGGATAGCTATCAGCCGCCACCGCCGCATAAGCCGCCGTCAACTCGAGCAGCGTCATGCTCGACGTGCCGAGCGCGAGGCTGGGATCGCCCTCGGGAAGCGGCGCGGTCACGCCGAGGTCGCGCGCCATGGCGATCACCTTGTCGCTGCCGACCTCCTGGAACAATCGCACCGCGGCGACATTGCTCGACGACGCAAAGGCGCGCTCGAGGCTGATCCTGTCCGAATAGGCGCCGCCCGCATTTTTGGGCCGATAGGAGCCGGCCTCGATCGGCCCATTGTCGATCTCGTCGTCGGGCCGCCAGCCCTGACGCAGCGCCGCGAGATAGACGAACAGCTTGAAGGTCGATCCGGGCTGCCGCTGCGCCTGGGTCACGCGGTTGAAGGGCGACGCGGCATAGTTGCGCCCGCCGACCATCGCGACGACCTCGCCATTAGGGCGCATCGCGACCAGCGCGACCTGCGCCTTGCCGAGCCCCGCCCCGCTCACCGCGCGCCGCGCCGCCGCCTGCAACCGCGCATCAAGGGTGGTCTTGATCGTCTGCCGCGCATAGCCGACATCGCTGAGCTTGCGCGCCTCGGGCAATGCCCAGTCGGCGAAATAGGTGCCCGTCGGCAGGTCGCTCTGCGTGCGGACATCGACCCGCGGCGCACGCAGGCCTTTCGCCTCGCGCCCGGTCAAATAGCCCTCGTCGGCCATCGCGCTCAGCACCAGCCGCATCCGCTTTTCGGCAAGGTCGAAATTCCGCGTCGGCGCAAGCCGCGACGGCGCCTTGACCAGCCCCGCGAGCATCGCCGCCTGCGCCGCGGTCAGCTTTTCGGGCTGGCGATCGAAATAATGGAGCGACGCGGCGCGCAATCCATAGGTGTTGTCGCCGAAATAGGCGTTCGACAGATAGCGTTCGAGAATCTCGTCCTTGGTCAGCCAGGCTTCGAGCCAGAAGGCGATCAGCGCCTCGCGCGCCTTACGCCCCAGTGTCTGCTTGGGCGACAGGAAGGTGAATTTGGCGAGCTGCTGGGTGATCGTGCTGCCCCCCTGCGTTCGTCCCGTCGTCAGATTGCTCCACGCCGCACGCGCAATGCTGCGCGGATCGATGCCCCAATGGGTGTAAAAGCGCCGGTCCTCGATCGCGAGGAAGGCGCCCGTCACATGGCGGGGCAGATCCTTCACCCGCACGGGCGCCTCGACGATCGCCCCCATGCGCGCGATCGGCGTGCCGTCGGACGCGAGCAGCGTGATCTGCGGCGGCGCGATCGGTTCGAGCGATTTCGAGAGCGGCGCGGTCAGCGCGAGCCAGCCCACCAGGAGCAGGAACAGCAACAGGAAGGCCGTGAGCCCGCGCAGCGTCCAGCGCAGCCACCGCGGGCGGCGGCGCGCGGGAGCGGAGTCGGCCGGGACCTCGGGAGCGGGCGCGACGGACGGATCCAGCGGCGGAGGCGGAGTGCCGAAACGATGGAACAGGTTCATACCGTCACCGTATTACATCGACAATACAGCGTTGGCAAATGCGGGCTGTCCGTCGTCACTTCGGTTCCCGAGCTGGAGGCAGGCGGAGGCATGACGCTTCTGTAGTGCGATCGCCGCCCCTTGCGAAGCGATGTCCCGCGTTCATCCGATAATCGGAGAGGCACAGCTTGGAGTGATTTCCGCAAAGGACGGGAATGGTGCCCGGGGACGGGGTCGAACCGCCGACACTGCGATTTTCAGTCGCATGCTCTACCAACTGAGCTACCCGGGCACGGGCTCCGCGAGGCCGGTCGGCCTGCTGGCGAGCGGCGGCTATAGGCAGGGCCTTTCGTCCTGTCCAGTGGCTTTCTCGCCCTATTTCGGCGCGTCAGCCCTCGTCGAAACGATCGTCGTCGGCGGTGCCGTCGGGCGGCTGGTCGACGGGCACGCGATAGCCTTCGTCGAACCAGCGATTGAGGTCGCGGTCGCGGCAGCCGCGGCTGCAGAAGGGCTTATATTCCTCCGCCCGCGGCTTGCCGCAAAGCGGACAGCGGCGCGGTTTCGCGGGGGTGTCACTGGGCATGGCCGGCTCCTTTCATGACGGCGTCGGCGGCGATCGCGACCGGGCGGCCGGTGCGCCGGCCGAGTTCGGCGATCCAGCCGGGATGCGCCTCGATATGCTCGGCAACGGCCGGGCGCGCGGTCAGTTGCAACGGGCCGTGGCCGATGGCGCGCTCGGCCTGGCGGAGGAGCAGCGCCGCGTCGGTCGCGACCGCGTCGAATCGCACCTGCTCGACCAGCGACGGCCGCTCGCGGCGGCGGATGATCTGCAAGAAACCGAAGCCGTTGGTCGCGGTGCGCTCGAACGGCTGCGGTAGCGACGCGTCGATCAGCGTATCGATCGCCAGCCGCTCGGCGCGGCCGGGAAGCGAGGGAAAGTCGATGCCGATCGAGCCGCCGATGTCGCAGCAGCGGATGACATGCGCGGCCGCCTCCGCTCCCGCCTTCGCGAGCGCGAAGGCGTCGCCCTCGCCGTCGATGTCGATCAGCAACATCGCGGGCGTCGCGTCGACCCACAGCGCCCCGCCCGCGAAGGGCCAATGGCCGGTGCGGACATGGTCGATCAGCTCGGACCAGCCGGCCTCTTCGAGCAAATCGGGATCGCCCGCGCGCCATTCGGTGACGGGCAAGCCCGTCGTTTCGATCCGCGCGCGCAGATCGGGACCGTCCGACAAGGCGGCCCCCGCTTCGGCGATCCGCGCCCGCGCGGGCTTGTCGCGCCCGCGTTCGCGCAGCGCCATGCGGGTGATCTCGACGGTGAGCCGCGTGCCGGTCGATAGGTCGCGCGGGACGCCCGCGATCGTCGCGACCGGTTCGCCCGGCGCATCGAGCGCGACCTTGCCCGGCTCGGCCAGCCGCGCGCCGAGCACCGCGCCGACGCGCGGGCCTTCGCCTTCGCGCTCGATCCGCGCCTCGACGATGCGCCCGGCCTCGACGAGCGCCGCGCGCGCTTCGCCGATCCCGGCTTCGTAGAGCCACTCAGCCAAGCGGCACGCCGGCGGCGCTCAGCAGCGCGCGGGTTTCGAAGAGCGGCAGGCCGACCACGTTCGAATGGCTCCCCGAAAGGAAGCGGACGAAGGTTTCGGCGCGGCCCTGGATCGCATAGCCGCCCGCCTTGCCCACCCCCTCGCCGCTTTCGACATACCAGTCGATCTCCGCCGCGCTCAGCACCTTGAAGGCGACGATGGTATCGGCGACGCGGACCCGCGGCCTGCCATCCGCATCGACGACGCAGACGCCCGACCAGACATGGTGCCGCCGTCCCGACAGCAGGCCGAGCATGCGGCGCAGATCGGCCTCGTCGACGGGCTTTTCGAGGATGCGGCGACCGACCGCCACCGTCGTGTCGCCCGCGAGGACGACCTCATCCGCCGCGCGCTCGACCGCCAGTGCCTTGCCGAGCGCCAGGCGCGCGACATAGGCGCGCGGAAGCTCGCCCTTCAGCGGGGTCTCGTCGATGTCGGGGGCCGCGATGCGGGCGGGCGTGACGCCGATCCGCGCCAGCAATTCACGCCGGCGCGGCGAGGTCGAGGCGAGCACCAGATGTCGCACGGGGGCGGGCATTTTCGCCGCGCCGCTCACTTGAAGCGATAGGTGATCCGACCCTTGGTCAGGTCATAGGGGGTGAGTTCGACGAGCACTTCGTCGCCCACCAGCACGCGGATGCGGTTCTTGCGCATCTTGCCGGCCGTATGGCCCAGAATCTCGTGGTCATTTTCCAGTTTGACGCGGAACATCGCGTTGGGCAGCAGTTCGACCACCTGGCCGCGCATTTCCAGAAGTTCTTCTTTCGCCATCAATCCTCTATGGGCTCGAAATATCGGGATGCGCGCCCATAACGCCAAATCGGCGCAATGGAAAGCGATCTGTCGCAAAACCGTGTCAGGATACGAGGCGCAGCTTGCGCGCGACCCGCCAGCCGAGCGTTTTCGCCCGGGCATGGTTCGGCCAGCGCGGCGGCATCGCGGGGTTAAACCCCATGCGCCGGAGTGCCGCGTTGGCGGCGTGCGCCTCGGACTCGCGATAGCTCCATTCGCTGCGCCAGGTAATCGACAGCGAGATCGAGGGCGCATCGCCATTGGCGACGAAATGCGGCGCCATCACCGGCATCAGCACCGCATCGCCGGGGGCAAGCGGCACACGCTGCTGCCCGCCCTCGAAATTCTCCTGCCACGGCAGGTTGCGGTGGCCGCCGGTGTGATAACGCTCATGCTCCAGCCGGTGCGCGAAGCGTTCGTCGCCCGCGGGCCAGACGTTCATCACCTTGGTCCCCTGGAGCTGGAGCAGGATGTTGTGCTCGGGATCGAAATGATAGGGGGTGATCGACCCCGGCGACGAGATGAAGACGAAGCCCTGCGGCGTCAGCATCGCGCCGGTGCGCGGCGCGACCACGGGCTCGAGTTCGCCGAGCAGATCGAGGAGCAACTGGCGATAGGCGGGCTCGCTCTCGATATTCTTGAGCACCGCCCAGCTCCGGTTCGTGTCGATGGTGCGGATGGTCTCGCCGATCGACAGGCCGTTCGACGGCACGTCCTCGGGCCGGATGCCGACGGGAAGGTCGCCCGGATTATATTCGACCTGTGCGGGGGGCAGCTGCTCACCGAGATCGGCCAGCGCCGCCAGCGACAGCAAGGGATGGTCGGGCAGCCGGTGGCGGAGCAATCCCGCCTGCAGCGGATAGAGCCGCTCCATCGCATCCAGCGTTTCGGCGGGGAAGACGGGGCGGGTAATGGCTTGATGCGCGGTCATGGCTGGTCCTGGATTTCGGCGGCGGAGGGTGCGGGACGCTTCCAGCGCCGCCACAAGGTTTCGATCCTGCGGAGCGCCGCGAAGCGCATCCGGTCGGCGGTGCCCGACAGCGGGACATTGACCCAGACGAGGCGACGACGCTCGCGCCATACGCTGTCGATCATCGGATGGTCGGGCGCGGCGCAGCTGTCGACCCAGGCGATGCGCGCATCGTCCAGCAGGTCGAGGTTCGCCTGCTGGAGCAGCACGCCGGGCGAGAAACGGGCATAATCCTCGTCGAACGCGGTCTTGAACGAAAAGCCGCCCGGGGGAGACAGGAAATTGACCAGCATCGCGAGCGGGCGGCCATCGAGGTCGAGCGCGCGCAGGTCGAGCTTGCCCGCCTCCGCCGCGCCGCCGAGCACCGCGCGGAACCAGGCTTCGGTGTCGCCATGGCTCGCAAGCGCCGAGCCGGCCCGGCCTTTCCATCCGCGCGCCTCGAGCGCGAGGAAGGCATCGAGCCAAGGGTCGAGAGGCTCGCCCGGCTGCCAGCGGCGAAAGGCGACCACGCCCTGTTCGGCGAGCCGATTGGCCTGCCGGCGGAGTTCCTTGCGCTTCTTGGCGCGCACCGCCGCGTCCCAATAGGCGTCGGGCGACAGATCGCTTTCGAGCAGCGCGCGTTCTTCGCCGTGCACGATCACCGCCTCGCCGCCGCGCGCGCGCGCGACATCGACGAGCGCGCGGTGGAGCGGCCCGTCCTCGGTCAGCCGCGGCAGATGGACGAGCGTGCGCGCCCACGGCGCGGCGTCGCACCAGCCGAGCAGGATCGACCAGAACAGGCTTTCGAACCCCGCACGGACGAGCGGCGCCCCGTGGAAATGATTCGGATGGGCCCAGCCGGTGACATGCCGCAGCGGCAGGCGGCCGTAGCGCGTCGCGGCGGCGAGCGGCATGGCGCCGATCACGGGACCGCCGCTGCCATCGCGGACGATCACCAGCCGCGCGCGCCGATCGGGATCGAGCAAATGCAGCGCCGACTGCAGGCACCAGCGCTCGGTGAACGGATTGGGCTCGCTCGCCTCGGATGCAAGCGCGTCCCAGGCCGCCGCCATCTCGTCCGACAGCGACAGCGGATCGACCACGCGCACCGTCAGCGGTGCGCCACCGGTGGGCACCGGGACGCCGTCGACCGGAAAGGCGGGATGGACCGTCATCGATGGCGAGCGTAGCCGCCAAGGGTTAAGATGAAGTGGCCAGCCTCCGGGGCGCCCCCTATCGACGATGGCTGCGGGGGCAGGTTTGCGGCGGCTTTGGGGTGGGAGCGGACATGGAAAATCCTCCCTGTCGCGCAGCGATGGGGAGGTGGCAGCCCCGCAGGGGCTGACGGAGGGGCCGAGCGCGAAGCGCTCGCTGGCGCTCGCGGCCCCTCCACCATCCTTCGGATGGTCCCCCTCCCCACGGCTGCGCCGCAGGGAGGATCTTATGGCCGCCACCAGCCACTAGGAAACCCCATTCACTCTTCAAAAACGCTCGTCTGCGATCAAATCCCGAACAACTTCGCCAGCGACTTCTCCAGCATGAAATATTGCCAGATCAGCCGCCCATGATCGCGGCGTCCCGACTGGTGCGCGGCGACGATGCGCTCGATTTCGGCCATGTCGAACCAGCCAGAGCGCGCGAGGGTCGACGAGGTGGCGAGCGCGCGGGCCTGTTCGGCGAGCGGCCCGCGGAACCAGTGCGAGACCGGCGTCACGAAGCCCATCTTGGGGCGATAGAGGATGTCGTGCGGCAGATAGCGTTCCATCGCCCGCTTGAGCACCGCCTTCCCCGTCGCGCCCTTGACGCGCATCGACGCGGGCAGGCTGGCGGCGAATTCGACGAGACGATAGTCGAGCAGGGGCTCGCGCGCCTCGAGGCTGACCGCCATGCTCATGCGGTCGGTCTTGGTCAAAATGTCGCCCGGGAGCCAGATCTTGAGGTCGGCATATTGCGCGCGGTCGAGCGCCTCGCGCGACGGCGCCTCGGCCATCGCCCGCCAATAGCGCGTCTCGGCGACATGATCGCCGAGCGCGCGGTGCGCCGCATCGTTGAACAGCCGTGCCCGCTGCGCCGGGCCGGTCACGCCGACCGCCTCGGCATAGCCCTCGGCCCCGGTCTTCGACAGGCTGGCCAGCGTCGCGCGGGCGCGCAGCGGGCGCGGAGCCCAGTCCATCTGCGGCCAGACGCGCGCCAGCGGCCCGATCACGCCCTTGCGCAGAAAGGCGGGGATCAGCCCGCGTAGCCTTTCCTCCTGATGCTGGAAGACGAGCCGGCGATAGCCCGCGAACGCCTCGTCGGCGCCGTCGCCCGACAGCGCGACCGTCACCTCTTCGCGCGCGAGTTCGCAGACGCGGTAGGTAGGGAGCGCGCTCGCATCGGCGAAGGGTTCGTCGAACATGTCGGCGATCCGGTCGACGAGCGCGAAATCGGCCGCCGCGACGGTGCGGGTGCGGTGGTCGGTGGCGAACCGCTCGGCGATTTGCCGCGCGTAAGCGGTCTCGTCGAGCGCCGCCTGATCGAAGCCGATCGTGCAGGTCTTGACCGCCTTGCTGCTTGCTTCGGCCATCAGCGCGACCACCGCGCTCGAATCGACCCCGCCGGAGAGGAAAGCGCCGAGCGGCACGTCGGCGACCATCCGATCGGTCACCGCGGCGCGCATCAGATGGACGAGATGCTCGGCCGCCTCGTCCTCGCTCGCGCGGATGCGCCGCGAAAAATCGGGTGACCACCAGCACGTCGGCGCGGGTAGCGGCTTGCCGCGTTCGAGGAGGAGGAAATGGCCCGCGGGCAATTTCCGTACCCCCGCGACGATGCAATTGTCGTCGGGCACATAGCCGAGCGCCAGAAAATCCTCGACCGCCGACAGATTCGCCTCCTGGCGGAGCAGCGGGTGGCGCAGCAGCCCCTTGAGTTCGGACGCGAAGGCGATCGACCCATCCGAGAGGCGGGCATAATGGAGCGGCTTCACTCCCAGCCGGTCGCGCGCAAGGAACAGGCAGCCGCGGGCGTGATCGTGGAGCGCGAAGGCGAACATGCCGTTGAGATGCGACAGGCAATCGGGGCCCCATTGCCGCCACGCCGCGATGATCACCTCGGTATCGCCGCTGGTGCGGAAGCGGTGCCCGCGATCCTCGAGTTCGGCGCGCAACTCGCGGAAATTATAGATCTCCCCGTTGTAGGTCAGCGTCACCGTCTCGTCGTCGCTCGCCATCGGCTGCGGACTGCCCGCGATGTCGATGATCGAGAGGCGAAGGTGGGCGAGGCCCACCCCCGGCGCGGTCCATTCGCCCGATCCGTCGGGTCCGCGATGGCTCATGGGATGCAGCATCGCACGCAGCCGCGCCGGATCGACCGGCTTCGCCGTTTCCAGATGATAGAGGCCCGCGATCCCGCACATGCGCGCGATGCCTAGCGCAGTTTTAGTGCGCGGTCAGCCATCAGCTGCGCCCCGCCCGACGCGGCGACGAAATCGGCGATCGCGCGGGCGCCGCCCTCGCCTTCCTCGCTCGACACGATCAGCGACAGCGCGCGCGGATCGCCGCCGAAAAGGCGCGCTTTCAACCCCGCGAACTTCGCCGCGCGCGCGCTGCCCGTCGCGTGGCCATCGACGACATACCAGGTCGCGGCGTCGCGCAGCACCGGCCCCCGATGCAGCAGCCGCTCGGTTTTCGCCCCGTCTATCGCCGGCAGCGACGCGCTCCACGCCCATGGGCCGTCGGGATCGACCGCGCCCTGCCCGAAGGCGGCGACCTCGCGCCCTTCAGCCTGCCGCTCGTAACCGCCGACCGCCACGGTGACGTGGCGGCCGCGGGCATCGGCGAAATGGCGGACGAGCCGCTGGTCGGCGCCATCGAAGCGCGGAGCCCAGGCGATGCCCTGCGGCGCGGCAAGGGTCCAGCCCGAGGGTGCCGCCACCGCCATCGTCGAAGGAAGCGGCGCCGTGCGTGCACCGGCGAGCGCGCCCCAGACCGCGAAGAGCAGCGGGATTGCAAGCGCCGCGGGCAGCACCGCCTTCGCGGGGCCGGCGAGGCGCGGCAGGCCGTCCAGTCCGCCGACGTCGACCGCCGCATCGTTCGCGGGCCGGTCGAACCAGCGCCGCGCGACGAGCATTACCGCGAGGATGACGAGCCCGAAGAAAATCCAGCCGTAGAAGACATGGTCGATCCCGCCCGCCGCCTCGACCCCCCAGATCTCGGCGGCGACCATCGTGCCATAGGCGCGCAGCGCGTTGGCGATGATCGTCGTCGCGAGCGCGAGCGCTACAAAGAGGATGCGCCGCGTCCAGCTGCGGAAACAGAGGTGCGCCGCGAACACCGCATAGGCGAGCATCGCGATCAGGAAATTGACCCCCGAGCACGCCTCGGCGACCTCGAAGAAACCCGCGCGCGTCGTGATGAACACCCCCTCCATCTCGGCCGACAGGCCCGACAGGTGGAGCAGCACGACCGAGATATGCGCGGTCAGCGTCTGGAGCAGCGGCACCAGCTCCTCGCCGAAGGGCACGAGGAGCAGCGCATAGGCGAGCGGGAAAAGCAGCGCGCGCGCCAGCTTCGCGCCGAGCGTCACCGCGACCGCGCCCTGCAGCATCAGCACCAGCCCGAGCTGGCGGAACAGGCCGACCCCTGCCGCCTCGCCGACCAGCCACACGACGCCGGCCCCCGCCATCCACGCGAGCGCGAGCCACCAGAAGGCAGGCGTCAGGGGCTTGAGCAGCGGCGCACGCTGCGCCACCAGCCAGCCGATCATCGGCACCATCAGCAGGCAATGGGTGAAGGTCGAACTCGCCCACCAGATGCCCGCCATGTCGGCAACATCATGGCGAAAGAGGAGAAGGATCGCCGCGGACAGCGCGGTCAACGCCGCGAGATGCCGCTGCCAGAGCGACCAGCCCTGCGGGCGTGAAAGCGCGCGGGCGGTCACGCCGCCAGCCCCAGCAGCTGCCCGAGCGGCGCGAGCCGTGCCTCCCAGCCGTAGCGCGCGATCATCCGCTCGCGCGCCGCGGCGCCCATGCGTGCCGCCGTTGCTGGATCATCGAACAGCTCGCACACCGCCCTCGCCATCGCCTCGGCATCGTCGGCGACGAGCAGATGCTCGCCCGCCTCCGCGTCGATTCCGGTCGCGGCGGCGCGGCTCGCGACCACAGGCCGCGCCATCGCCATCGCCTCGAGCAGCTTGTTCTGCACTCCGCGCGCGAGCAGCAGCGGCGCGACCACCGCGTCGGCGGCCGCGAGCCACGGCCGCACATCGGGAACCTGACCGGTGACGAGCACCCCCGGCCGCTCTTCGAGCGCGCGCACGTCGACGGTCGGCGCGCGGCCGACGATCGCGAAGCGCGCCTGCGGGTGGCGCTTGCGGATCAGCGGCAGGATGTCGTCCGCGAACCAGCGCACCGCGTCGATGTTGGGGCGATAGTCCATCTGGCCGGTGAAGACCGCGAGCGGCCCCTCGCCCTCGCCCACCGTCGCCAGCGGCTGCGCGGGGTCGAAGCGGGCGGTGTCGATGCCATTCTCGACCGCGCGCACCTGCGCGGCTCCGAGCCCGCTCCGATCGCGAAACAGCGCCGCCTCGGCCTCGCTGACGAACAGGCTGGCATCGACCGCCCGCGCGACCTCGGCCTCGAACGCGCCGAGCTTGGCAGCCTCGCGCGCATGAACCCAGCGCATCGGCTGCCCCCGATCCTGTTCGGCATAGGTGGCGAATTTGGCCGAATCGACGTCGACGAAATCCATGATCACCGGGCCGTCGAAACGCGCGGGCAGATATTGCGCCATCTGGCCCGAGAAGGCCACGATATGGGTGATCGCCCTGCTCGCGAGCAACTTATCGACATGCTCCGACAAGGCCGCGCTGCGAAACAGCCGGTTCGACACGGGCTCGCCACGCAGCACCGCCTGCGCAAGCGCGAGCGGCCGCGACACCTTGCGCACTTCGATTGCCAGGCTTTTGCAAAGGCGCGCCATTTTCGCGCGCGCGAGCGCGGCCTCGGCGGCATTGTCGGCGAGCGCCGCGACATGGACGGGGGCGAGCCGGGCGAGCGCCTCGAACATGTGCCAGCTGCGGATGCGGTCGCCGCGATCGGGCGGCCACGGCGCGCGGTGCACCAAAAACAATATCTCGGCCATCAGCCGAGCCCGCGCGCGATCAGCGGCCCAATGCGGTTCGCCGCCCACAGCGGCAGCTTCTTCCACAGATCGACCTGCAACCGGTATTTGGCGCTGTTCGGGTTGGTGTCGCGCGGCTGCTCGCCCGGCGCGAGCCAGCGCGCATAGACGAGCGGCTCGGGCTCGAACCCCCAGTTCTTCTTGTAGGCGAACGGGCCCGTCCCGACCTTCGAGCGCCCGAAGTCGAAGCGGGTGCCGCCGCGCTCGCGGGCGTGGCGCATCAGCGCGAAATACATCAGCTCGTTGGCGCGCAGCCGCCGCGCGTCGAAGGTGCCGCCGCCCCAATAGGGCATTACCGTGCCGCGCCAGTGGAGACTGAGGACGCTCGCTATCGGCCGGCGGCCGTCGCGCACGGTCAATATGTCGGCATCGTCGCCGAATGCGTCGAGGATGGCATCGAACAAGGCTCGCGGAAAGACGGGCGTGCCGAGGTTGCGGACGCTCTCCGCATAGACGCGATAATGATCGCGGCGCTCGGCGGAATCGCGGCCGGTGGTGACGCGGAGATCGCTGACGAGGGCCTTGCGCACCTCGGCGCGCTGCTTGCGCGGGATGGCGAGCAGTTCGGCCTCTTCATCGGCGGCGAGGTCGCGCGCGAAGCCCGCGTAGACGCCCTCCTCGCTGGCCCAGCCGGTGCCTTCGGGCAGCGGGCCGCCGCGCAGCTCGACCGAGGGAACGCCGAGCGATTTGGCGATGTCCGCCGCGCCCCCGGCGAGCGTAGCGGCGATGGCTGGATCGTCGGCGAGGATACCGCCGCCGACCGCGAAGCCGCTGCCGACCAGCGCCTGCCCGAACAGCGGCGAGCGAACATGGTGGAGCGGCAGCAGACCGGTCAGCGTCCCCGCCGCATCGCGCGCGGTGACGATATGACAGCGATGCCCGGTCGCGCGCGTGATCGCCTCGCACCAGGTGCGGCTGTGAAAGGGCGTCGCGCCGGGATGCGCCGCGACATAGGCGTCCCATTCGGCCGCATCGCCGAGCGGCGCGGCGGACACATCGCCCCCTGCCAAAGGATGCGCGGGCGCGTTCACGCCGCGGCGCGCCACGGCGCGGCGCGGCCGCGCTGCGCGGGGACGAGCGCGTCGGCGCGGGTCCATTCAAAATCGGCGCACAACCTTTTCAGCTTGTCAGCCATGGCTGACAAACCGCTGTAATGGCGTATTTTCGATTTCAGCGGCGCATTGGCGACGCGCGGCTGGCCGGGGTCGATTTCCCACGGATGAAAATAGAGGATCGCCGGGTGCCCCTCGGCATTCATCCGCCCGATCGCCCAGCGCGTGAAGCCATAGGGAAGCAACCGCATGAAGCCGCCGCCGCCCGCCGCCAGCGTGCGGCCGAGCGCGCGCGCGGTCGTCACCGGCCATTCGACAAGATCGCTGCCCTCGACCGGCCGCCACGCATGGCGCGGGCTTTGCGGCCAGCCATAATGATCGTGGACCACCGGCGCCACGCTCGACGAATAGGCATAGCCCTGCTCGGCGAGGACCGGATGCGCCCACGGCGTCCGCGCGTCGATCGAAAAGCTCGGCGCGCGATAGCCGCGTACCGGGGTCCCGCCCGCATCCTCGAGGATGGCGCGCGTCTTCTGAAGGTCGGCGGCGAATTCGCCGGCGGTCATCGCAAAGACGCGCTTGTGGTCATAACCGTGGCTGGCGAGCTCGTGCCCCGCCGCGACGATGCGCTTGATCAGCGCCGGATAGCGTTCGGCGACCCAGCCGAGGGTGAAGAAGGTGCCGGTGACCCCGGCATCGGCGAAAATCTGAAGCACCGCGTCGCAATTCCCCTCGACCCGGCATTCGAGCCGCGGCCAGTCGGCGCGGTCGATCGTGCGCTCAAAGGCGCCGACGTGGAACCAGTCCTCGACATCGACCGACAAGCTGTTCTGCATCATCCCTCACCTTCGTCGATCCCGTTGGCCGGGCGGCGCCTCAGGCCGCCCAGGTCTGCGATGCCGCCGGATCGGGCGCGTTCGCCGGGTCGCGCTCGACCCAGTCGATCAGCAGGTCGAGCACGCGGCGGAGCGCCGCGTCCTGATCGGCGATACGCGCCTCGAGCCCGGCGATCTGGCGCTCGAGCGCGACCAGATGCGCGTCGTCGATGGGCGCGGGTGTTTCCTCCGGGATCTCGTCGGCCGCCGCTTCCCACACGCGCGGTTCCGCAGCCGGAACGGCTTCGGGTTCGGGTTCGCAGATATCGGCGGGTGCGAGGCCAAGCTGTTCGGCGACGAGCGAGCGCGCCTCGGCAAAGCCCCCATCGCCGTAGTGCGGCGACGGTGCCACGACCGGCTCGGTCTCTTCCGGCGCCATCGACGCGGCGAGATCGAGCGGTCCGGCCTCGGGCGCCGCGAAGGGCGCCACCGCCAAGGGCTCGGCGGCGACGGGCGGAGCGGGCCATTCGAGCACGGCTGCGGGTTCGGCGACGGGCGCCGGCGCCTCGACCGGCAGCGCAACCAGCGTCGCCTGGTCGATCCCGCGATCGGCCTCGATCTCGCTCACCACATCGCGGACGTGCGCGCCGGTGATGCGGCCAAGTTGCTCGACCGCGCCATAGAGCAGCAGCCGGCTGACCAGCACGTTCAGCTTGCGCGGGACGCCCTCGCTATAGTCGAAAATCTCCTCGAACGCGTCGGGGCTGAAGCTGGGGTTGCCCGTCCAGCCGACCTTGCCGAGGCGATGAAGGATATAGGGCTCGACCTCCTCGGGCTCCATCGGGTCGAGGTGATGCGTCGCGATCACCCGCTGACGGAGCTGTTCGAGCGTCGGCGAGTGGAAGAGCGTCTGGCGGAATTCGGGCTGGCCGAGCAGGAATATCTGCAAGAGCGAATGACCGCCGAGCTGGAAGTTCGACAGCATCCGCAGCTCTTCGAGCGCCGAGATCGCGAGATTCTGCCCCTCGTCGACGATCAGCAGCGTGCGCCGCCCGGCGCGCGCCTGTTCGCGCAGATATTGCTCCATCGACCGCAGCAACTCGGCCTTGCTCTGCCCTTCCCATTCGAGCCCGAACTGCTCGGCGACGAGGCGGAGGAGGTCGTCGCCCTCGACCTGCGTCGACACCAGCTTGACCGCGGTCAGGCGGTTGGGGTCGATCGTGTTCATCAGATGGCCGACCAGCGTCGTCTTGCCCGCCCCGACGTCGCCGGTGATGACGATGAAACCCTCGCCCTGCGCGAGGCCATAGCCCAGATAGGACATCGCCTTCCTGTGCGTCCCGCTCTCGAAATAGAAATGCGGGTCGGGCGTCAGCTGGAAGGGGCGTCCGGTGAAGCCATAATATTGATCGTACATCGCTATTTCCCTTTGGGGTCCGGATCAGAAATTGTAGCGGAGACCGACCAGCGCCGAGCCAATCAGTTCGCTGGCGAAGCCGTCCTGGTCGAAGGCGTTGAGCGACGCCGCGGCGGTGCCGGTCAGGTCGCGCCAGAAGCGCCGCGAATAAGCGGCCGCGATTCCCGCCGACTGCATGTCGCCGACGCCCGCCGCGCCATTGTCGAAATAGCTGACATAGCCCGACAGGCTGAGGTCGGAATCGGCGTCGAGCTGGCGGCCTGCGGTCAGGAAGAGATAATAATTCTCGTCCTTGATGCCGTTGAGCGGTGCGAGCACCGAATTTTCCGGCACGAGCAGGCGGCGCTGGTCATAGCCGATGCCGACGCCATAGCTCCAGCGGCCGAAGCGCGACGAATAGAGCGCCTGGACGCCGCGATTGCGGAACTGGAGACTGGTCGTGCTGCCGAATTGCGGATTGAGGCAGCCCGCGCCTTCCTCGCCGAACACGCAGGGGTTGATGCTGCTGTCGATCGGATTGCGCGTCGGGTCGAATTGGGTCGGCAGCGACGACAGCCCGCTCGACAGACCGCGGCCAAAGCTCGACAGCCCGTCGTAGACGCCGACCTGGACCATCGTCGCATGGTCGGGGCGGTAGGAAAAGCTGCCGGTATAGATGGTGTCGCCATAGCGGCGGCCGACGCGCGCGGTCAGCGAGGTGCGGCGGCTGGGCCGCCACATCACGCCCGCGTCCCAGATCAGCCCGTCGGTATCGAACGACAGCTGGCGCGGCTGCGACTTGTCGGTGACGAAGCGACCGTTCGCGTCACGCACCGGCACGCCGTTCGGGTCGAGCACCGGGTCGCGCTGGCTGATCTCGATATCCTCGTAACCGACGCCGCCGAGCAGTGCGACCGTCGGGCCGATCGGCACCGTGACGTCGGCGCGCGCATATTTGCCCTCGAAACGCTGGTCGAGCTGGCTCGCATCCTCGCGCTCGTAACCGCCCGACACCTGCCAGCCGAACGGCAGGTCGCCCGGCCGCTGGCCGACGCTCGCCCAGGCGACATGGTTGGTCGAACTGTCGAAATTGCCGCCGGGGACATTGCCCGATCCGTCGACGTCGACCTTGGTATAGCCGAAGCGATAGCCCGCGCCGACGTCGAGGCTGCCGACGCGCTGCGCCAGCGTCGGACCCGCATAGACCGAATAGATGTCCGCGACATTGTCGCCGCCGGTGATGAGGCCGCCGATGCCGCCGCCGTCGGCGCGCGTGCGCGTCGCGAGCGCCCCGCCCTCGAGATTGAGGCCGCGCGCGACCTCGACCCGCCCGCGTGCGAGGCCGCTGATGATGTCGGCGTCGCCGAGCCCGCCCGATTCGCCGAAGCGATGCTCGTAGCGCAGGGTTGCCGCCACTTCGGCGCGGCGCGTGACGATGGCCGCGTCGACGCCCGCTGCCACCGTCGTATAGGTGAGGACGTCGCGATCGCCCTTGAGGTCGGCGGTGAGCACCTGCCCGACTTCGAGATAGGGGCTGACGTCGACCTGGCGTTGCTTGCGCTGCCCGCCGCGCTTGGCGTCGCCACCGTCGGACGAGGGCGCCGGGGCCGAGGCGCCCGGCGCCTCGCCGCCGCCCGACCCCGCGTCACCCGAGAATTGCGCCTGCGCCGTACCCGCCGTTCCGGCAAGCAACAGCGCGGCGAGCGCCGCGGTGCGGCGCATGAGATTGCGGTTGGTGCGCATCAGGACGCGCCTCCTTGTCCATAATAGGTGCCGAAGCGGCGGCCGCCGGGCGAATATTTGACCCCGTTGAGGAGGAGCTGGATGTGCAGGCACGCGCCCATCAGCCCGATCGCGTCGCGCAGCGAGGATTCGAGCGTTTCGTCGGCGCGCACGACCATGATCAGCTGGCCCACGTGCCCCGCGAGCACCGCGGCGGGCGAGGCGGCAAGCACCGGCGGCGAATCGAGGATCAGGATGCGCCCCGGCGCGCCGGCCTCGAGCTGCGCGAGCAGCGCCTCGGTGCGCGCCGAGGCGAGCAATTCGGTGTCGTGCATATGCTGGGTGCCCGCCGGCATCACCTTCAGCCCCGCGATGTCGGTCTGGATCAGGCAGTCGCCGAGCGGCAGGTGCGGATCGGCGAGCGCGTCCATCAGCCCCGGCCCGTCGTCCAGCCCCAGCGCCTCCAGCACGCTCGGCTTCGCGATGTCGGCATCGATCAGCAGAACGTCGTGATCGGCCTCGACCGCAAGGCTCAGCGCGAGGTTGACGGCCGAAAAGGTCTTGCCCTCGCCCGGATTGGCCGAGGCGATCAGGACTCGGTGGCCGCGCGGCAGCACCGGGCGCCCCGGCGCGCCCGTGAAGTTGCGGATGATCTCGCGCTTCACGATGCGATATTCTTCGGAAATGCCCGTCACCGGGGCACCGGGCACGATCATTCCGCGCGCCGCGAGCCGGTCGCGGTCGATCGTCCCCTGCCGCGTCGGCACGACCGCGGGCGCGGCGCGCGCGACCTCCTTGCGCGGCGAGGGCTTGACCGTCGGCGCGGCCTCGACGACCGGCTCGGCCGCGACGGCGGATGCGGCTTCCGGGGCGGGTTCGGGTTCGACGACCGGCTCGGCCTTCTTCGCCTTCTTCTCGGGCTCGGGCGGCAGGCCGCTGACGTCGATCGTCGGCGCGCCCGCGGCGGGATCGATACCGAACAGGTCGGCAGCGCGTTCGAGCAGCGAGGGCTGGCGCTTGACGGGGCGATGTTCGTTCATATCCTGTCCCCTCAGGCGACCATGCCGCGCTGGACGAATTCGGCGACGAGCAGCAGCGCATAGAGCCCGACGAGCGCCCCGCCGCCGCTGGCGAGCCAAACGAGTTTCTTCTTGCGCTCGACATGGCGCTCGGGTGTCACCACTTCGGTGATCGAGCCGATGACCGGCAACCCGCTCGCGCGTTCGAGGCGGGCGGCGGTCGGATAGCTCGCGCGTACCTGGGCGAGCCCGAAGGCGGCACCGATACCGCCGCCGATCCCCGCCAGCAGCACGAGCGTCAGGAACAGCGGCCGGTTGGGTGCGGCAGGGCTCGTCGGCTTCGAGGGCGGGTCGAGCAGCTCGACCTTGATCGCGTCGGTTTCGGTCTGCACTTCGCCGCGCAGCCGCACCTGCTCGCGCTGGCCGAGCAGCTTGTCATATTGCGCCTTCAGCGCGGTATATTCGCCGTTGATCCGGTCATATTCGGCCGCGATGCCGGGGTTCTGGATCTGCTGCGAGGTGATCTTGGCGATATCGCCAGTCAGCTGCGCCTTGCGCGCGCTGAGCGCGCTCACCGTCGCCTGGCGCTCGGCGCGCATCGCGGCGAGCGAGGCATAGGCGGGATTCTGCGCGTTGCCGCCGCCCCCGCCGCTGCCTTCGCGGTCGGCCTGCGCCTTCAGCGAGGCGATCTGGCTCTTGATCGCGATGATGTCGGGGTGCGCATCGGTCAGTCCGCGCGCGCGCATCGCGGAGAGTTCGTTCTGCGCCCCCGCAAGCTGCTGCCGCGCGACGCCGGCGCCGGTCGCCGACATCCCCGGGACGTTGATCGTCGCGGGGGTCGAGGCGAGCTGGCCATTGGTGGCCGCGAGCGACGCCTGCGCCGCGACGAGCTGCGATTCGATCTGGTTGAGCTCGGCGCGCGCCGCGTCGACACGCTGCGCGGGTGAGCCCGACCCGCCGGGAATCAATCCGATATTCTGCGCCTCGAACGCGGCACGGCGCGCTTCGACCTCGCGCAGCGCCTTTTCGCGGTCGGCGATCTGCGCGTCGAGGAATTTCAGCCCCTCGCGCGCGTCCATGCGCCCGCCGCGAAGCTGGTCGTCGCGGAACACGGTGATCAGGCTGTCGAGCACGCCCGAGGCGAGCTTCGCATTGTCGGCGTCCGACAAGCTGCCAACCGCGATGCTCGAGGTGATTTCGAAGATATTGTCCTGCTGCGGAACGACCTTGATATTCTTTTGCAGCATCGCGACCGCGCCCGCCTTTTCGCGCTCGCCCGCGCCCGCGGGAAGCAGGCCCGTCGTCACCCCGACCTTCTCCAGATTGCGCGCGCTGGTCAGCGTCCCGCGAATCTCGTCGAGCTGCCGCCGCCCGCCGAGCGGGCCGCCCTGCGCGTCGTCGGGAAGGATCTGGTTGATGTCGACCAGGAGCCGCGCGCGCGAATCATAACGGTTGGGGATCGACGCGACCGCGAGCCAGCCGAGGATGCAGATGCCCCAGGCGACCGCCAGCACCAGCCAGCGGCGCGTCCACACGCTATGCAGCGCCACCCGGAATTCGTCGTAAAGGCTGTTCATCGGTCGGGGTCGATCCTTGGAAGGGTTGAGCGTGGCGGTGGCCGCGGCCTCGCGTCAGAACATGCTTTCGGGAATGATGATGACGTCGCCCGGCTGCAGCCGGACGTTCGCCTTGATGTCGCCGCGCTTGATCAGGTCATTGAGGCGCAGCGCATATTCGTGCTGCTTGCCGCTGCCCTTGTCGAAGCGGACGAGGCGCGCCTTGTTGCCCGCCGCATATTCGCCGAGCCCGCCGACCGCGATCATCGCGTCGAGCACGGTCATGTTGGCGCGGAACGGGATCGACGCGGGTTTCTCGGTCGCGCCGACGATCCGCACCTGTTGCGAGAAGGTGCTATTGAAGCTGGTGACGATGACGCTGACGATGGGGTCGGTGATATATTGGCTGAGCTGGAGCTTGATGTCCTGCTGCAGCATCGTCGCGGTCTTGCCGACTGCGGGCATGTCGGTGATCAGCGGCGTGGTGATCCGCCCGTCGGGGCGCACCTGCACCTTGCCTCCGAGTTCGGGGTTGCGCCACACGAAGATCTGCAGTTCGTCGAGCGGGCCGATGATATATTCCTCGCCCGGTCCTTCCTGGTTCGCGACGAAATTGGCGCTGGGAAGCTGCGGCGCATTGCCGACACCGCCCGCGCAGCCCGTCAGGGCGGTGGCGGCGATGCCCGAGATCAGCGCGGCGCGCGCGGCGCGAAGCGAGGGGAAGGACGTCATGTTCAAATCACCTTTCGACCGGCCGGGGAGGCGACCGCGGGCCAAAGGCTCGCGGCGACAGCCATTGCGTCAGCCTCAGCCATCACCGAAAAGGGTGAAGATACCGTTAGTATTGGAATAAGTTCGCGCCGCGCCCGTCGGCTTTCGTTCCGTTTCGGGACAGAATCGGCGTGGTGTTCAGACGAGCATTTCGCCCGCCGGCCCCTGCCCCAGGAAGGCGGCGGGACTCGCCGAGGCGCCATAGGCGCCCGCCTGGAAGATCGCGACCAGATCGCCGACCTCGGCGCGCGGCAGCGCGACCTGGTCGCCGAGGCGGTCGAGCGGGGTGCAGAGGCAGCCGACGACCGACACCGTCTCGACCGGCTCGGCGCCGAAATGACTGGCGACCGCGATCGGATAGTTGCGGCGGATCACCGTCCCGAAATTGCCGCTCGCGGCGAGCTGGTGGTGGAGGCCGCCGTCGGTGACGAGGAAGGTTTCGCCGTGGCTGACCTTACGGTCGACGATGCGCGCCAGATAGACGCCCGCTTCGGCGACCAGCCAGCGGCCGAGTTCCATTGCGAAACGGCTGCCCGCCAGCACCGGATCGCGCGCCGCCAGCGTCGCGCGGAGCGCAGCGCCGACCGCCGCCACATCGACCGCCTGGTCGCCGGGGAAATAGGGCACACCCATCCCGCCGCCCAGATTGACGAGCGGCGGCACCGCGCCGATCTCGTTCGCGAGCCGCGCGGCGAGCGCGACCGTCTGCGCCTGGGTGTCAGCGATCGCGTTCGCATCAAGCGCTTGCGATCCCGCGAAAATATGGAAACCCTGCCAGTCGGCGCCAGCGTCGATCAGACGGCGGACGAGCGCGGGCACCGCCTCGGCATCGACGCCGAAGGGCTTGGCTCCGCCGCCCATCTTCATCCCCGAGCCCTTGAGGTCGAAGTCGGGATTGACCCGCACCGCGAGCCGCGGCGTCATGCCGCGACGCGCGGCGATATGCAGCGCGCGCTCGGCTTCGCCCGTCGATTCAAGGTTGAGCGTCGCGCCCGCAGCAATCGCCGCTTCGAGTTCGCGGTCGCGCTTGCCAGGGCCGGCAAAGCTGATGTGCTCGGCCGCCATGCCGCTCGCCAGCGCCGCCGCGAGTTCGCCCCCCGACGCGACGTCGAACCCGTCGACGATCCCCGCCATATGGGTGAGCAGCGGCGCGAAGGGGTTGGCCTTCATCGCATAATGAAGCTGCACTTCGGCGGGCATCGCCGCGCGCCATTCGGCGGCGCGCGCCGCGAGCATCGCGCTGTCATAGACAAACAGCGGCGTGTCCCCGGCCCTGTCGGCGAGCGCATCGGCGCGGTGGCCACCGATCAGCAGCATGCCGTCCTCGTCGGCGGCGTAGCCGGGGGGGATCGGGCCATGCGGCTTCATGCCGTCACTTTTCCGTCCCATTCGGCGGCGATCGCGACGCGGTCGAGCTTGCCGTTGGGATTGCGCGGCAGCGCCTCGCGCCACTCGATCGTCTGCGGCTGCATGAAGTTCGGCAGATTCCGGCGCAAATAGGCCGCCAGCCCCTCGGCATCCTCCGCGCCGCCCTTGCCGCGCACGATCAGGACGATCGCGGCGCCGAGCCGCGGATCGGGCACGCCGAACGCCACCGCCTCATAGATCAGTCCCGAGGCGACCGCGGCGTCCTCGACCTCGGTCGGGCTGACGCGGTTGCCCGCGGTCTTGATCATCGCATCGTCGCGGCCGACGAAGGTGAGGAGGCCGTCGGCGTCGCGCCGCACGGTGTCCCCTGACCAGACCGCCGGTCCTCCATAGATAGACGAAGGAGGCGCGGGCTTGAATCGCTGCGCAGTGCGCTCCGCATCCTGCCAATAACCCTGCGCCACCAGCGGCCCGCAATGGACGAGTTCGCCCGGCTCGTCGTCGGCGGCGATGCTGCCGTCGGGGCGGCAGACGAGGATTTCCGCATGTGGGATCGCGCGGCCCATCGAGGTCGGATGACGGGCGACGAGCGCGGGGTCGAGAAAGGTCGAGCGGAACGCCTCGGTCAGCCCGTACATCGGATAGATGTCGGCTTTCGGGAATGTGGCGCGCATCGCGTCGATCAGCGACGGCGTCAGCGCGCCACCACTGTTGGTGAGGCGTCGCAACAGCGCCGCCGTCTCGGCGGGCCAGTCGCTCTCGACCAGCTGCACCCAGAGCGGGGGCACCCCCGCGAGCGTCGTGATGCCATGCCGCGCGACCGCCTTCACGACGTCGCGCGGAGTCAGATAGTCGAGCGGCGCGACCGCGGCTCCGGCATGCCAGGTCGACAGGAGCTGGTTCTGCCCATAGTCGAAGCTGAGCGGCAGCACCCCGAGCACGCGGTCGTCGGGCACGATCTTCAGATAGGAAGCGACGCTCTCCGCCCCCAGCCACAGATTGGCGTGGCTGAGCATCACCCCCTTCGGCCGCCCGGTCGAACCGCTGGTATAGAGAATCGCGGCGAGATCGCCGGGCTCGGCGAGCGACGGCGGCAAGCCTTCGCCGCCCGAATCGATCACCTCCTCGGCGATCGTCAAATCCTGCAGCGCGCAGGCTTCGGGGCGCCCGCCGCCAAGCGAGTCGGCGCGCGAACCATTGGTGATCAGCAGCTTCGCGCCGCTGTCGGCCAATATATGCTGGACCTGCGGCGCCTTGAGCAGCGGGTTGACCGGCACATGGATCAGCCCGGCGCGCGCCGCGGCGAGCGGCATCAGGCACGCCGTCCGCGTCTTCGCGCTCCAGCTCGCGACGCGCTCGCCCGGCCCGCCCGCCTGTCCGAGCAGCCACGACGCGAGCCGCCCGACCCCGGCGTCGAGATCGGCGAAGCTGGTGACCCGATCGCCGATCAGCAGCGCAGGCGCGCCCGGCGCGCCGCGGCGGGCGAGATGGTCGATCGGACAGGAGGACGGGCTTAGGGCTTTGGTCATCGGCTGTTAGGAGAGTGGTGATAGAGCGCCCCGTCATGCAAGGGAACGGTGAACATCAGGCTAATGATAAGGCGCTGCCCGCCGCAGCGCGCGGCGCCGGCTTCGCCTCGCCCTTCGACCGCGCTGCGTGGTTCGACCTGCTGGCGGCGCACGGTTTCGCGCCCGGCGGGCGCTTCGACGCGTGCGGCGCCGCGGGCGATACGACCGCGTGGCTGCCGCTCCGCGTCGAGAAGCCGGATGCGCTGGCGGGGCTGGCCAACTGGTACAGCTTCGCGATCCGGCCACTCTACACCGGCGAAGAGGGCCGCGCCGCCGCGCTCCGCGATTTGTTCGCGCGGCTCCGCAAGCGGGCGGCGCGCCTGATGCTCTATCCCGTTCCCGATAGCGAGAAGGACGGCATCGCCGCTGCGATGCGCGATGCTGGCTGGTGGGTTCGCGCCGCGCCGAAGGGCGACCGCCACTGGCTCGACCTCGCCGGGCTCGACCATGACGGCTGGTGGGAGAGCCGGCCCGGCGCGCTACGCAGCACGGTCAAGCGCAAGGCGAAGAAAGGCGTCGTCGACATTTCGCTCCAGAGCGCCTTCGATCCCGCGGTATGGGAAGCCTATGAGGCCATCTATGCCGCAAGCTGGAAGCCCGAGGAAGGCGATCCCGCGCTGCTGCGCGCCTTTGCCGAGGCCGAGAGCGTGCGCGGTACCGTCCGCATGGGGCTTGCGCGGATCGAGGGCGCGCCGGTCGCCGCGCAGTTCTGGACGGTCGAGGACGGCACCGCCTTCATCCACAAGCTCGCGCATGTCGAGGACAGCCTGAAAGCCTCGCCGGGCACTTTGCTGTCGGCGGCGCTGTTCCGCCATGTGATCGAGGTCGACCGCGTCGCCCGCGTCGATTTCGGCACCGGCAACGACGCCTACAAGCGCGACTGGATGAACCGGCACGAGCCGCTGTGGCATATCGAGGCTTTCAATCCGTCGCGCATCGCGGCATGGGGGCCGGCACTCAAGGCTTTTGCGCGCTCGGCGCTCGGGCGCGCCTGAAGGATATGCTCGTGACCGATACGCCTGCCACCGCCGTCGATGCCACCTTGCGCGCGCTGCTTGCCGATGTCCTCGGCCTCGGCGAGGCACGCGCCGCCGCGCTGACCGCCGACAGCGGCCTGTTCGGCGAACTGCCCGAATTCGATTCGATGGCGGTCGCCACCGTGCTCACCGAAATGGAGGACCGGCTCGGCATCCTGATCGACGACGACGAGGTCGACGGCGAGATTTTCGAAACCTACGGCAATCTGCTCGCCTTTTCGGTGCGCAAGGTCGCGGGCTGAGGCGAATCGCGGGGGCGCATGGGCGAATATCAACTGCGCATCGACCCCGCCGGCCTCCCCCGCGCGACCATCCTTTTCGTTCCACCGCTGTTCGAGGAAGCGAACCGCACGCGGCGCACGCTCGTGCTCGCGATGCGCGCGCTCGCAGCGGAGGGCTTCGCGGCGCTCCTGCCCGACCTGCCGGGACAGAATGAAAGCCCCGTCCCGCTCGTCGAGGCCGACCTGACGCGCTGGCGCGACGCGCTCGCCGAGATCGCGCACGGCATCGACGGCCCGCTGATCGTCGCCTCGCTGCGCGGGGGCGCGCTGATCGACCATGCGGCCAAGGCCGCAACATGGTGGCGGCTGGCCCCCGCCAGCGGCGCGTCGCTGCTCCGCACGCTGCTCCGCGCCCGCGTTTCGGCCGATCGCGAGGCGGGCATCGCCTCCTCGCTCGATAGCCTGCAGACCGAAGCGGCGTCGGCACCGCTGCTGCTCGCCGGGAATCTGCTGTCCCCCACGATGATCGCCGAACTCGCCGCCGCCGAGGCGCAGCCGGTCGAGCCGCTGCGCAGCGTGGCGCTCGGTGCCGAGGGCATCGCGGGCACGCCGCTGTGGCTGCGCGCCGAGCCCGGCGAGGATACAGGCATGGCGCAGGCGATCGCTGCCGACATCGCCGCATGGAGCCGGTCATGCGGCATCATCTGAGCTTTCCCTGCGAGGGCGCGGCGCTCGCCGCGACACTCGACGAAGCGCCGGGAACCACCGGGCTGCTGATCGTGTCGGGCGGCAACGAGATCCGCAGCGGCGCGCACCGCGGCATGGCGATGCTGGCACAGCGAATCGCCGCGGCGGGTCATCCGGTGTTTCGCTTCGACCGCCGCGGGATCGGCGACAGCGAGGGCGCGAACGGCGGCTTCGAGACGAGCGGCCCCGACATCGCCGCCGCGATTCCCGCGTTCCGCGCCGCCGCGCCGCACGTCGCGCGCATCGCCGCCTTTGGCAATTGCGACGCCGCGAGCGCGCTGCTCCTCCACCGGCCGCTCGGGCTCGACGCGCTGATTCTCGCCAATCCGTGGACCTATGAAGGCACGGCCGACGAGGAGGCGAGCGAAGAGCCCGCCCTGCCCCCGGCCGCGGCGATCCGCGCGCGCTATCTGGCGCGGCTCAAGGATCCGAAAAGCCTGCTTCGGCTGCTCAAGGGCGAGGTCGATCTGAGGAAGCTGCTGCGCGGCGTCGCGGCGCTGGGCCGGAAAAAGCCGCGGGCCGCGCCCGACAGCCTCGCCGCGCGTCTCGACGCCGCGCTGGCCGCGCTCCCCTGCCCCGTGACGATTCTGCTCGCCACCGGCGACCGGACGGCGCAGGCTTTCACGGAGGCGTGCCACCCCGGCGCGGTGCCCGTCGAATGTCTCGACAGTCCTTCGCACAGTTTTGCGGGTGCCGATGCGGAGTGGCTGGCGGCGCGGATATTGGAAAAACTAGGCTGGCGATAGCGTCGGCTTTGGGGTGGGAGCTGCCATCCAACCTCGTCATGCTGAACTTGTTTCAGCATCCATGGCCGGGTCCCTCCTTCGGCGCCGCGCCCAATTCAAGGGCAGGCCATGGACCCTGAAACAAGTTCAGGGTGACGAAGAATGAAAGGTCCGCTTCTGGTCGCTAGCGGACGCTCCCCAATGCTCGCGACGCGCCTGGCGCCCATTTGTGGAGCGCAACGATTACCCGCCAACCGGCCAATGCTAAGATGGCCAAGCCCACCGGAAGCAGCAACTGCAACAACACGTTCGGCGAAAACGACGTGAGGACTACCTCAATAAAGACCACCCATGCCGAGGTTCCGAGCAGTATGGCGATTATGAACGCAACGGCGAAACGGCGAATCCATATCCTCATTAGCGAATGATGAGCTTTAGACGCCATGTCCGCAATCGGTCGGTTCCTGCCGTTCCGACTCCGCCTACGCATCCACCATCGCGTGATATTCCGCCTCGGCCAGAAACCGCTCGGCGTCGAGCGCCGCCATGCAGCCCATGCCCGCCGCGGTCACCGCTTGGCGGTAGACCTTGTCCGTCACGTCGCCCGCCGCGAACACGCCGGGGATCGCGGTCAGCGACGTGCCCGGCGTGACCTCGAGATAACCGTCGGCGTCGAGCGGCAGCTTGCCCTTGAACAGCTCGGTCGACGGGCTGTGGCCGATCGCGACGAAGCCGCCGTCGGTCGGCTCGTGGCTCGCCGCGCCGGTGACGGTGTCGATCAGGTCGACCCCGACCAGCCCCGCCGTGCCCTCGCCCGCGACGAAGCGGTCGACCGTCTTGTTCCACAGCAGCTTGATCTTCGGATTGGCGAACAGACGGTCCTGCAGGATTTTTTCGGCGCGCAGCGAATCGCGGCGATGGATTAGCGTCACATCGTCGCTGTGGTTGGTGAGGTAGAGCGCCTCCTCGACCGCGGTGTTGCCGCCGCCGATCACCACCACCTTCTTGCCGCGATAGAAGAAGCCGTCACAGGTCGCGCAGGCCGACACGCCCTTGCCGCCGAGTTCCTGTTCGCCCGGAACCCCCAGCCATTTCGCCTGCGCGCCGGTCGCGATCACCAGTGTTTCGGCGACATAGACATCGCCGCCGTCGCCGGTCAGCCGGAAGGGCCGCTCGTTCAGGTCGACATCGACGATCGTGTCCCAGATCATGCTCGTGCCGACGTGCACCGCCTGCGCGGTCATCTGTTCCATCAGCCACGGACCCTGGATCACCTCGGCGAAGCCCGGATAATTCTCGACGTCGGTGGTGATCGTCAGCTGCCCGCCCGGCTGGAGTCCCTGCACGACGATCGGCTGCATCCCCGCGCGCGCGGCATAGATCGCCGCCGACAGGCCGGCGGGGCCGGAGCCGAGGATGAGCATCTTGGTGTGGTGCGTGGTGGGCATGACGATCCTTTGCGGCCCTGTGCCGGACAGCACAGATGGGTGTTGCCAATCGCGCTAGCAAGGCTCACCTTCCGCGCCAAGGGGGAGTCGCGCAGATGCCGAGCTGGTGGGAGCGTCACGGGGTACCGCGCCTGATTAAATGCGCCTGTTCGCAGGGGCAGATCATGAAGCTGCGCAGCCAGGTCGTGCCGCAGGCATCGGGCGACGTGCTGGAGCTCGGCTGCGGCGGCGGCATCAACATGGAATTCTATGACCCCGCCCGCGTCGCGCGCTTCAGCGGCCTCGACCCGTCGCCCGAACTGCTCGCGATGAGCCGCGCGGCGGCGCAGGCGCGCGGGATCGACGCCGACATCCGGGGCGGCATCGGCGAGGCGATGCCGTTCGAAAGCGGACGCTTCGATACCGTCGTCACCACCTTCACCCTCTGCTCGGTCGCCGATCCCGCCGCGGTGCTCGCCGAGATCCGCCGTGTGCTCAAACCCGGCGGCACTGCGCTGTTCCTCGAACATGGCGCCGCCCCCGACGCCGGCGTCGCGAAATGGCAGCGGCGGATCGAACCGCTGTGGAAGCGCATCGGCGGCAATTGCCACCTGACGCGCCCGATCGCCGATGCCTACGCCCGCGCCGGCTTCGCGGTCGACCGCCGCGGGGCGCGCTATATGCCCAAGACCCCCCGACCCTTCGGCTGGGTCGAATATGGAGCCGCCCACGCATCGTAGAGAGGATGCCGCGATGACCCGATTCTGGCTGACCCTGCTCTCCCTGTTGTTCCTCCTCGCGCCGACGGCGGCCGAAGCGCGCAAGGTCGCGCTGGTGATCGCCAACGCCGCCTATGCGCACGCCACGCCGCTCGCCAACCCGGTCAACGACGGCAAACTCGTCGCCGACGCGGCCCGGAAAGCGGGGTTCGACGACGTCACTATCGCCGACAACCTGACCAACAAGGCGTTTCAGGACGCGATGCGCGACTTTCGCGCCAAGGCCGACGGGGCCGAGGTGGCGATGGTCTATTTCGCGGGGCACGGGATCGAGGCGCAGGGGAAGAACTGGCTGGTCCCGGTCGATGCCGAGCTGAAGTCCGACCTCGACCTGCCCTATGAGGCGATCAACCTCGACCGGTTAATGGAGGCCGTTTCCGGGGCGCAGATCCGGCTCGTCGTCCTCGATTCGTGCCGCAACAACCCGTTCGGCAAGAATTGGCGCTCGGGAACCCGCGCCATCGCGCGCGGACTCGCGGGGGTGGAGGCCGACGATGTGCTGGTGATCTTCGCCGCCGCGCCGGGCCAGACCGCCAGCGACGGCACCGGCGGCAACAGCCCCTTTGCGGAGGCGCTCGCGCGGCGCCTGCCGCAGCCCGACCTGCCGGTGCAGCTGCTCGGCGGCGCGATCCGCGACGATGTGCTCGCCGCGACCGGCGGCAACCAGCGCCCCTTCGTCAGCGCGAGCATCACCGGCACGCCGGTCTATCTGGTTCCGCGCACCGTCGCGACGCTCGTCGCCCCGCCGCCCGCCGCGCCGGCGACCGACCGCGCGGTCAGCGAGGAACTGCTCTGGAAGGGCGCGCTCGCCGAAAGCAGCGTGCGCGCGTTCAGCGCCTATCTCTCCGAATTTCCGGGCGGGCGCCATGCAGCCGACGCCTCCGACGCGATCGCGCGCCTGCTTCAGCCGAGCGCCGACGGCGCGGTGCGCAGCGGCCAGTATCGCGTTTCGGACATCGTCATCGAATGCGTGAAGGTCACCGGATTCCTGGGGCTTCCTGATCAGCTTTTCCTGCGCTTCGGCGGCGACCAGCGTTTCCCCGAGAGCAAGAAGGACAGCTATACGATGAAAAAGGGCCAGCGCTGGGTCATCCCGCGCAGCTTCGATTTCGACGGCAATTCGACGGTCCAGTTGCTCGAGGACGACGATGTCGGCGGCAGCGACATCCTCGGCACGATCGATCTCGAACCGCGTACCGGCAGCTTCGTGCGCACCTTGAACGGCGATCGCAGCGAATATCGGGTGACCTATCGGGTCAGCGCGGAGTGACGGCGCGAGGCGACGACAGGCAGCGACCGATTGCGGACGTTGCGGCTGCCTCGGCCACGGTATAGATAATGCCTTGGCTCGGAGGAGACATTGCTGTGAAACCAAAGGATAATTGGTCACTGCTAATGGCGTTCGTGATGATAGGCTTGGGTTGGGTGGCCTTCGACCGTATCGTCGAGAATTGGACGTGGCCTATATTTGTGGCGTCCGCTTGCCTCCTTTTTTACCGAGCATATCGACCAAGAAAGGAAAACTCACATTAGGTCATAACATTCGCTTCCCACCCCCAAAGCCGCCGCGCGCTCAACCTAACCCTACTCCCCCTCTCCCACCTCGACCAGCCCATGCCCGACGCTGACGCGCTCGTCGAAGACGAAACAGCTGCCGCGCCAGCGGCTCTCCCCCGCCGGTACCTGCTCGAGATAAGCGAGGATGCCGCCCTTCAAATGGACGACATCCTCAACGCCTTCGCTCTTCAGGAAGGCCGTCGATTTCTCGCAGCGGATGCCGCCGGTGCAGAACATCGCGATGCGCTTTCCCGCCAGGCGTTCGGCGTTGGCGCGCCACCAGTCGGGAAAATCGCCGAAGCTTCTGGTATGCGGGTTGAGCGCACCTTTGAAACTGCCGTAACCGACCTCGAAATCGTTGCGCGTGTCGATCAGCACGATGTCCGGATCGTCGACGAGCGCATTCCAGTCGGCCGGGTCGACATAGGGTGCGGCATCGCGCGCGGGATCGATCCCCGCGACCTTCATCGTCACGATTTCCTTCTTCAACCGCACCTTCATGCGCTGGAACGGCAGCGCGGCGGCGGTCGAATATTTGACGTCGAGATCGGCGCAGTCAGGCAGCGCGCGGATATGCGCGATGACGGCGGCAACGCCCCCGGCGCTCCCCGCGATCGTCCCGTTGACCCCCTCGCGCGCGAGGAGCAGCGTGCCCTTGATCCCCTGCGCCGCGCAGAGGTCGATCAGCGGAGCACGCAGCGCGGCGGGATCGTCGAATGGCGCGAAGCGATAGAGGGCGGCGACAGTGAAGCTCATGGCGCGGCTCATAGCCGTGCCCCGTTCCGAACAAAAGTCTCCGTCACCGAAACGGGTCGCTCCTCCCCGTCGCATAGTGCGCCATCGCCATCGTGGTCCATTGCGCGTTGACGCGAATGCAGCTCGGGAAGACGCTCGCGTCGGTGACGAGGACATTGGTTGTGCCGTGGACGCGGCATTCGGGGTCGACGATGCCGTGTTGCGGATTCTCGTTGATCGCATTGCCGCCGTGCGGATGGCTGCTCGACAGCGTCACATCGTCGGCCTCGCGGATCGCGTCCTCGAAGAAGGCATCGATGTCCATGTCGGGGGTCACCGTCTGCCCGACCGTCAGCGCCGGGTAGCATTCGATCGCGCCGGCGGCGAAATGCACCTTGGTCAGCGTCGCCATCGCGCGGCGCAGCATCGGCAGGTCCTCCTCGGCGTCGAGCTGGAATTTCAGCTTGCCGTCCTTCACGCGCCCGCGGCGGTCGGCGGGGAACAGGATGCCCGCCGAATGGACGCGATCGTAATTCTTCATCCGCGCGCTATGGTCGGCGAACCAGCCGGGCATCAGCGAGGCCATCGCCATCGGCGGCTGAAAATGGCTTTCGAGCAGGAAGTCGCCGCAATCGACATAGCTCGACATCTGGTCCTCGTCCCACGCGTCGCCGCCGACGCCCTCGGGCATCAGCGCCACGACGGGCGACGCGACGTTGAGCGATACCTGATGACCGGTCCTATCAATATCGCTGCGGTCGAGCAGCTTCGACGAGGCGATCGTGCCGCAGGCGACGATCACGCCGACGCGGGCGCGAACCAGCGCCTTCGATCCGTCGGGCAGCACCAGCTTCACCGCCTCGGCCTCGCGCCGCCCGTCGATCGCGGTCTGCCAGACGATCCGGTCGGCCTTGGTGCCGGGCAGGATGCGCGCGCCGAAATCGCGGCACGCCTCGGGCAGATAGGTCTGCGCCATCCCCATCCGCCGCCCATAGGCGCAGCCCGAATTGCAATAGCCGCAATAGGCGCAGGCGGTCGGCGTGTTCGGCGGCCCGAAATTCTTCGCGAACCAGTCGGCGACCGCGCGCCGCTCCCTGGGATCGGTCGAGGCGGCGGCGTGCGCAGCCCAGCCGTTCAGGAGGTGCGGGCCATTATGACGCCCGCTGCGCGGTTCGATCTTCGCGATGCCCAGCTTCGCCTGCACCGCGTCATAGCTCGCGTGAAAGGCCGCCGCGTCGATCGGCGCCCCCATGTTCGCCCATCGGGCGAGAATGTCGGGCGCGTCGGGATGGGTGCGCCCCGCCTCGTTGACGCGCAGGCAGATGCCGTTGTTGATCGTCGACGATCCGCCGACGCAGCGCCCCTGGAACACCACGAAATCGCGGTTGGTCGAGGTTTGCAACGCGCCGTGCTTGAACAGTTCGGCGACCATGTCGAGCTCGTGGTGGGTGATGCGCGGCGAGGGGTAGAAGGGCCCAGCCTCGACGATCAGCACCCTATAGCCCTGCGCCGCCACGTTATAGGCCGCGACCGCGCCGCCCGCGCCCGACCCGACGACGATCACGTCATATTCGGGTTCGAGGTCGGCGGCGTCGAGCACATGCGCGGGATCGATCTCGCGCCCATCGACGCGAGTGATCGGCATCTCGCCCGCGCCGCGCGCGCGAAACTTCGGCAGGGTGAAGCCGATCTGGGCGTGCACCGGATTGGCGACATTGGCGTCCTGGTCGCCGGGCTCGGTCCCCGGCTGCCAATGGCCGTAATAGCAGGCGTAGATGATCCCGCGCAGCCGCGCCATGTCCTGGAACAGATCGAACTGGCTGTTCTGCAGGCGGTGCCGGATCCGCTCGGCCCGCGTCTCGACATCGACCGCCGCGAACAGCGGCCCGAGCACGATCTCGGTCGCGGTCAACGACAGGCGAATCTCGTCGAGCTTCGTCCCGCCGACCTTCGCGAACAGCTCGCAGACATTGGCAACCACCTGATCGGCCGAGATCGCCATTTCGGCCTCGTGGAACAGCGCCTCGGTCAGCGCCTTCAGAAATTTGAGCTGCCCGAAATTGAACGGTGCCGTCATCGCCCTGCCCCCCCTTTGCCCTTGATCGCAGATGCCGGTTTATAGCCGGCCGAGGCAAGGCGTATTGTACCGGATCGCCAGTTAAGCCGCTGCCTCCACGGGCAGGAACGGCCGCACCGTCGCCATCGCCCGCGCAATATAAAGCTCTTTTTCGCCTACCGGCGCGACATAGTGCAGCGCCGCCTCGGCCGCGGGTTCGCCCGCGAGCCGCGAAATGATCCACGCTGCGAGATATTGCGACGCCAGGCAGCCGCCGGCGGTCGCGACATTGCCGTGCGCGACAAAGGGCGCGTCGAGCACCTCGACCCCCGCTTCGATCACCCACGGCTTGGTGGTGAGATCGGTGCAGGCAGGCAGGTCGCCGACCAGCCCCAGCTTGGCGAGGAGCAGCGTCCCCGAACATTGCGCGCCGACCAACTGGCGTTCGGGTTCGAGCCGGATGCGCGCCAGCAGATCGGCATCGGCGGCATAGTCGCGTGTGCGGACGCCGCTGCCGATGATCACCGCATCGGCCTCCGCGGCGAATTCCAGCGGCTTCTGCCGCGCGACCGTCACGCCGTTCATCGAGGTCACCTGCGGCGTCGGCGCGGTGATATGCGCCGCCCAGCCCTGTCCGCGCAGCCGGTTCAGGATCGCGGCGGCGACGAAGCTGTCGAGCTCGTTGAAGCCGTCGAACGTCAAAACCGCGATCTGCATCTCATCCTCCGATTGGGAACCGGAGGCTGATCTATCATTCGGGGGCCGAAAGCGAAATGTCCGTTCGGATCAGCGAATGGCGATCGTCAGGTGCGCGATGGAATCGAGATCGGCGAGGCGCCCGCGGAGTTCGGTCTCGGTGACCCGGCCCTCGACCTCGACGATCGCGGCGCGCGCCTGCGGCCCGACGCGCCAGACGTGCAGGTCGGCGAGGCGCAGCCCCGCCATCGCGTCGATCCGCTCGCGCAGCGCCGCGGCGAGCTCCGCATCGGTTTCGTCGAGCAGGATCGCCGCGGTGTCGCGCATCAGGCTCCACGACCAGCGCGCGATGACGATCGCGCCGACGATGCCCATCGCCGGATCCATCCAGCGCAGCCCGAGATAGCGCCCCGCGAGCAGCGCCGCGATCGCGAGGAGCGAGGTCAGCGCATCGGCGAGGACATGGAAATAGGCC
The DNA here is from genome assembly GCF_002277025.1 of Sphingopyxis sp. GW247-27LB. Classification (GTDB taxonomy): domain Bacteria; phylum Pseudomonadota; class Alphaproteobacteria; order Sphingomonadales; family Sphingomonadaceae; genus Sphingopyxis. Next base: position 815,003 of record NZ_NIWD01000008.1, on the reverse strand, counting down.
GAGCGAAGGTTGTTGTCGTGCCCATGATGGTGATGGCCTTCGGGACCGTGATCATGATCGTGGTCGTGATGGTGCCCGTGATGATGCCCGCCCATCAGCAGCAACGCGCTGACGATATTGACCACCAGCCCCAGCACCGCGACGAGCGTCGCACTGCCGAAATCGACGCGCACCGGGTCGATCAGCCGCAGCACCGATTCGACCGCGATCCCGATCGAGAAGATGCCGAGGATCAGCGCCGAGGCGAAACCCGTCAGGTCGCCGACCTTGCCGGTGCCGAAGCTGAAGCGCGGATCGTGCCGATGGTTCTTCGCATAGCGATAGGCGAGCGCCGCCAGCCCTAACGCCCCCGCGTGGGTCGCCATATGAAAACCGTCGGCGAGCAGCGCCATCGATCCGGTCCAGTACCCCGCCGCGATCTCGCCGACCATCATCACCGCGGTCAGTGCGACGACCCACAAGGTCCGCTTTGCATTTTCGTCGTGCGAAGCGCCGAGAAAGTCGTGAATATGCCGGGTGGCCGGAGAATCGCCGTCGGACATCGCCTCGCCCTATTTCGCGTAGCGGCGGATCACCGCCAGCAGTTCGTCGGCGCCCGCGGCGCGTTCGGCGTCGCTGAGCCCGGGCAGCGCGACATGCTCGGTCAGGTGCTCGGCGATCACCTCGTCGAGCAGCCCGTTCACCGCCCCGCGCACCGCGGCGACGCGGTGCAGGACGGTGGCGCAGGGCTCGTTCGCGGCGAGCGCCTTCTCGACCGCGGCGACCTGGCCGGCGATGCGGCGGACGCGGGCGAGAAGTTCGGGGCGGGTGGCGAGATGACTCATACCATACCCCCCTATAGTATATTTTCATCCCGCGCAACCGGTCGTTCCGCGTCGCTGGAAATGATTTTACGATTTGGCCGTGGCCATAGTTGCCGCAATGGTTCCCCAATGGCGCAAAAAGGGCGCAAATCTGCGCCATTAGCGCCCGCTCACGGCCAAAGTGTATGTTCCAGCGCTTCCTCAATCAAAATGACGCATTTCTGGGCTTGTCGATGCGGCGCCAGCCCGATTGAGGAAGCTACGGCCACATTGAGGAAGCGAACTACCAATCGCGCCGCAGCCGATCCTCTAAGCGCGCTCGATGCTCTGGCAGTGCCAAGCGGGCGACTAAGTTTTCATACTTGGCGAAGCTGTCGATCGCCTCGCCATTTGCGACCTCGCTGACATGGCTCACCGCGTGAAGCAGCCTTTGCATTCGTACATCCCCTAGCGAAGCGTCAGTTAGTCCAGCGCCGTCGAAGTCGATGGCGTCTTTCGGCAAGACTGCGAGTGCCGCCATCGCGAGAAAATATCCATCGCCCGCGCCGAAGACCCGAAAGCGCTGCGCATCTACATGACCTTGAAGCGAACGCGACATTATCGCGCGCGCCCATCGGTCCGGCACGCCTTTGCGGCGCCGCCATTGAGCGATCGTGCTGCGCTCTACCCCCAGCATTTGGGCAAAGTCCTGATCGGTCTCAGCGCCGAGCAGTGCTCTTAGATTATCGACCTGCTCGTTCGCAAACTCTGTTGACATGTCACTATTGCCCGTTAGATGTGACATGTCACATCGCATGACTGGATTAGATATGCAGCTCGAAAACTCCAACAACGGCGGAAGCCCTAGCCTACTTTTGCGGGTTCGGGGAGCCTTCACCGCAAAGGGTACATCGCTTGCGGCTTGGTGCCGCGCCAATGCCGTCGATCATGCCCATGCGCATCGAGTCCTGCGCGGGATGACCAACGGGACGAATGCGCAGGTACTGCGCGCAAAGATCGTCACCGCCGCCGACGGAAACGCCGCATGATCGCCAGCGGATGGCTTGGAGCTGGCGAGTTCGCGGCCGTCATGAATATCACTCGTCGGGCCGCGACCGACGCCCTCAAGGCCATGGCCAAGGGGAAACCTTGGCGGGGCGAGCTTTTCACCGTCCGCACCGCGCATGGGCGCGGCGGTGCATCCGGATCGACCTATCAGGTCTATCTAGGCGATCCGTCAGAGGCCGATGAGACGGCTCTCATTCCTATCTCATTTACCCCGGCGCCCGCCGCCGCGAGCAATCAGGCCGCTCGGATCGAGCGGCGTTTGATGATCATCAGCGAAGCGGCGAAATATCCGCGCGGATCGGCAGAGCGCGCCGCTGAATTGGAGCGCGCATCTCGCCAGTTCGGCAAGCCGATCCGCACCCTTCGCACTTGGTTAGCCAACGCGGAAAAGCACGGTTGGGATGCGAACGCTTTAGCCTACAAACGCCCGAGCAATTCCGGCGAACAGCGTGTGTTCGTTTCCCGGCCTTTCGATCGCGCATGGCGTGCGGCCGGACTGGACGACGCGGCGCTTGCTGACATGGGCGAATGGGTGACGCGGCTGATCAATGGCCTATGGCAAAGCGAGGCGCAGCGTGCCGGATGGGGGCGCATCCAGTTAGAGGCGCACACCCTGATGCAGCTGGAATGCCGGAAGCGCGACATAGCGCTACCCAAGGCCGCTTTCCATCTGTCGAAACGCCGCATCGTCGAACGAAGCCACCATCGCATTGTCGATATCTACGCCAACGACCGTAAACGCGCCGACGACTGGAAGCACCGCATCACTCGCAACAATCGCTTGCTGATGCCGATGGATCAGGTCGTCATGGACGTGAAGCCGCTCGACATCGTCATGTCGAGGCCGGACGGCTCCGAAGTCTGGCCGACCATGATCGGCTTTCAAGACAACGCCACGCATCGCATTTTCTACCATTTCGTCATGAAGCGAAAGGGCGAGGGCATCACGCAAGAGCACGTGATCGGCGCCTTCATCGATATGGTGATGCACCCCGAATGGGGCTTTCCTCGTCAACTCTACCGGGACAATGGCTCCGAGTTCTTTGCCTTCGACCGGCTGCGTGAATGTATGGCCGAAATCGCGCTGGACGGCGTGAAACCGATCATCAACGCAAAGGCCTATTCCGGCGCGTCCAAGCAGATCGAGAGCAAGTTCGCCATCCTTGATCGTCAGGTATTTTCCCAGATGCTCGGCTATGCTGGCAGCAACCGCATGGTGAAAAAGACCCAGACGGTGGGCAAACCACCCGCGCGCTATCCCGGCTCGTTCGAAGAATTCGTCGCGGAGGCCGAGCTTCGTATCGCCGACTGGCATGGCATGACGATCAAGAGCGGTCCTTTCAAGGGAACGAGCCCCGCCCAATGCTTTGCCGATCACGTCGACAGCGGTTGGCGTCCGATCACCGCCGATCCCTTTGCGCTTGACCTCGCCTTTCACCAGCGGGAAGCGCGAACAGTTCAAAATGGCTTCGTCTCGGTGGGAGGCGTCAAATGGCGCCATCCAGAATTGCCGTTGCGGCGGAAGGTCGAGATTGCACGCCCCTACCGGCGTGGCGCGGCGCCCCTCGTCAATCTTCCGGGTCTCGGCTGGGCCGCGATGCAGCACGATGAGTTCTGGCATCCGCAGGAGATCGGCGGCGCTGAGGCGTCGTCACGTGTCCAGTGCGCGCAAGTTCGTGGTGTCAAAGCGTTGCGGAAGGACGCGATCGTGCCCGACCTCGCCGCCGCGATGCGCGAGCGAGTGACGCGGCTCCCCAGGGCCACAACGCCGAATCCAGTAATAGAGTTTCTGACGGCGCAAGACGCACCAAAATTCGAAGGCGATCGCATCGGCCCCGCGCCTCGCGCCTTGTCGGCCGAGGAAGAGAACGTCCGGCGTCAGAACGCGAAGCTACGGCAAATGGAGAAATATCGTGCAAACCGCGCCTGAGATCGCCGACACGTCGGTTTTCCGCATGATGCAGCTCATGATGGCCGAAACGCACGAACAGCGCGGCATATCCGTCCTGTCCGGCCCTCCCGGCATCGGCAAGACCACGGCGATCGACGAATTCGAACGCCGGTTCGACGGACAATGCCTCGTCGTCAAGGCACTGCCCAGCCCTCGCGGCATCGGCGCTTCGCCTGTGTCTCTCTTGCAGCTTCTAACCGCCGCATTCTGCGATAGCCGGGGCCTGCACCATTATTCGAACCAGCGAACGCAGATTGCATACTTGACCTCAAATTTCCGCAGCCTTTTGCACTCCTGCTATTTCGCCGAAGAGATGGAGCATCAGCTACTGACGTTCGTCTTCGACGAGGCGCAGTATCTATCACGGGCCGCGATCGAAACGCTCCGCTTCTGGAACGACGCTGATCGCACGATCATGCCCTTTCCGATCGGGCTGATATTCATCGGCAATAACGAGTTCGCGCTCGCTCCCGGCCGGGACGGGGAAAGTGTCCTGTCGGAAGCCGTTCGCGACCGGCTCTTGCACTCCGAAGAGCTCGCCTACGCCAATCTGTCCGACGACGATATCCGCAAGGTCGCGGCAACGCGCGGCGTCGCCGATCGCGCGGCCGTGGGCGTCATCATCGAATATTTCGCCAGGATGCGGCGGCCCCGCAGCCTGCGCCAGATCGGGCGCATCATCGCGAATTGCAACCGGCTTGCCCAGGGCGCGCCGGTCACCGCGCAACTCGTCAACGACGTTCTCAACCCACGATAGGAGTATAGGCAAATGACCAGCATCGCAGACGGGGCTGAATTCCCCCAGCTTCAAAAGACGATCGAAGAGGTCACAGACCTCTTCAGCGATATGTATCACCTGAATTCGATCATGGCCGACCAGTTGTTTTTGCCCATCGGACAGGACGACAGGGAACAGCGTGTCGAACTCGTCGTCAAGAAGCTCGGCGAAGATATCGAACGGCTCGCCAGCAAAATGTGTGATCTGTCCGAGTTCATGTTTCGTGACTCGATAGAGAGAATGGCGAAGGCGGCATGAACTGGACCGCCCGCTACAGGCTGATCGGCCTGGCCCGCCATAGCACCGGCCTCGCCGATGACGCGGATTGGCGCCCGGTGCTTCAGCGCGAGGCCGGCGTCGATAGCATCAAGAACCTCGACGATGCGGGCTTCGCCCGGTTGATGGACCATTTCGCCACGCTCGGCTTCGTGTCCGACAAGCGGTTAGAGGCCTTCAATCGCTCCGATCGCGGCGACATGGCGAGCGCCGGTCAGATTGCCAAGATTCGCGAGCTGTGGACATTGTGCACGTGCGGCGGCGGCACCGCCAAAGGGTTGCGAACCTTCGTCAACAACAAGACCGGCGCCAGCGATCTTCGCTTCGTCGATCGTCGCGGCGCCCATATTCTGATAACCGCGCTGACAGGCTGGAACCGGCATAACGAAAAGCGGGCCACAGAAGCCCCTCAGGACGCCGGATAGGGCTTTCCCCGTCTTCGTGGAGCGAGTGGCCTCTTAGCCCCTCTTAAATCGCTCCTAGAGGCAAATCAGTTCGCCACCCGCGACGATGGCCCATAAATATAGTCCGGCCAACTTGGCCCCGCTATCCCGGCATCACTCTTCGACTTGGCTCCGAGAGCCATTTTCGTATGAAATACTTCATCTGACGCGCGGGTGAAAAAGTTCGCATCAGTCGGGCATGGCTGACGCACTTCCTCCCGACGATGACGATATTCTGGCTTGGGTCGCCTACGTGCATGGCGACGCCGAACTGTTCCAGCGATCCTACGCGGGACAGAATGTCTATATCCCCGAGAGCGTCCCGCTCAATCATCATCTCTGCAAATGCCTTGGGCTCGAAGTCGCATCGCGGCTTTGCAGCGAGATCGGGGGCTCTGCCTACAACGTCCCGATTCAGAAGGTTCGGATCAACGCACGACGTATCCTCGTCCTGATCCTGTCCTGGGCCGGCATGACCATCAACGCCATCGCCGAGGCAAGCGAAATCACCGCGCGCCAGGTTTCCAATATTCGTGCCGATCTTCGGGGAGACGGCTTCCTTCCTCCCGCGCGCCGCGCGGGCGATTCCTTCAACAATGAAAGGTTCTGAAATGCGCATCGACGCAAACACTATGAGAACGCTCATGACCGGCTTCCAAGGCGCGTTCAATCGCGGCTGGGAAGGTGCGCAAACGATCTACGACAAGATCGCGATGAAAACCGTCTCCAGCAACGCAGCCGAAGCATATGTCTGGCTGAGGGAGCTTCCCAATATTCGGGAATGGGTTGCCGAACGCTATGTTCATGGGCTCGCCAAGGATGGCTTCATACTCGAAAATCGCAAGTTCGAATCAACGATCCGCGTCAAGCGAACCGATATCGAAGACGATAACTATGGTTCCTATTCACCCATGCTGGAGGAGCTGGGGCGCAAGGGTGCCGAGTTTCCAGACGAATTGCTCGCGGAACTGATGGCGTCGGGTTTCGATACCAACTGCTATGATGGCCAGTTTTTCTTCGACACCGATCATCCGGTAGGCGATCCGAATGATCCGACCAGCTTCTCGAATGTGCAGGCTGGCGCTGGCCCGGCATGGTATCTTCTCGACCTGAGCCGGAACATCCGGCCATTCATCTTTCAGCAGCGCATCCCCTTCCAGTTGCAGCGCCTCGACGGCGAGAACGATGAGAACGTCTTCATGAAGGACAATTATCTCTACGGTTTACGCGGGCGCATGAACGCGGGCTTCGGTCTGTGGCAATTGGCATTTGCCAGCAAGGCCGATCTTACCGTCGCGAACTATGAAGCGGCCCGTGCTGCGATGACCAGCTTGCGCGGGGAGAACAATCGCAAGCTGGGAATCAAACCGACGCACCTTGTTGTGCCGACCGAGTTGGAAGGCGACGGGCGTCGTATTCTCAAAACCCAGCTCATCACCGGCGGCGAAAGCAATCCGTGGGCTGAAAGCGCCGAACTTCTCGTTTCGCAGTGGCTGTAAAGGAACCCGCCATGAAGACTTTCATTCTTTCGCGACCCATCCGGATGACGCGACGCGACGGCAATAATTTCCAGAATGTCGAACTCGGGCAGCTCGAGTTCGATGCTCGTGATGAGAACGATCCGGACAATGATCCGAACCTTTTGCGCGCCTGCGTTTCCATCCTGCGTGACGACGACGGCAATCCAGTAACGCGCGAAGTGCTTGAAGGGCTCAAGCTCGAAGACGGCATCAAGCGCGGTGCGCGCAAGATTTTCGGGGACTATCCGGCATGAACCACTATCTGCTCAAGCACCCGATCGAAACCCGCGACGGCAAGCCGATGGTCGCCGAGGTGCATATTCGCCGCGCCAAGGGCAAGGACCTGCGCGCGATCGCCGAGGCGAAGAACGATTTCGATGGCACCTTGATGCTGATCGATCGCCTTTGCCAGCATCCCGATGGCGGTCCGATCTTCCCCGGCTTTGCCGACGAGCTCGACGCGGAGGACATCGAAGCGCTGGGGGAGCTTGTCATGGCCATCTTGCCGAGTGGCCAAAAGACTGGCGAGACGGCTTAGGCGTTCTCGCCGCTCGCTTCGGCTGGTCGCCTGGCGAGCTGTTCGACCTCGAATGGCCCGATATTGAAATGTGGATCGACCAGGCCAACTGGACCGCAAGCGCGGGCATCGAAAACGCAATGGAGAGATAAGTGGCGCTGAAATTCTCCATGATCCTGCAAATGGTCGACCGGCTATCCGCTCCGGCTAAGCGCGCATCGGCCGAGACGCGCGTTATGGCCATTCGGGCCCGTCGGCTGGGAATCGAGGCCGGAACGACCTCGCGGTCGTTGGATCGCATGTCTCGATCCGCAAGCGGCCTACACAATCGTCTAGGTGTCGGCCTTCTCGTCGGCGTTCGACAGCTCGCGGGACCGATGGGCATGAAGGCCCTCGAAAGAGGCGCCTATGGTGCCGGTCGCGCCATTGGTTGGACAATCAAAAAAGCAGGGGCGCTTGCGTTGCGCGTCGGTCAGCTTGCCGCCGCAACGGCGGCTATCGGCGGCACCGCCTTTCTCGGCGGCATCATCGCAACCACCGGAAAGTTCGAGCAGTTCCAGATCATGCTCGAAGGCACCGAGGGGTCAGCAGAAAAAGCCAAAAAGGCGATGGCATGGGTGCAGGATTTCGCGAAGCGGACGCCCTATGAACTTGACCAGGTGATGGAAGCTTTCGTCCAGCTCAAAGCCTACGGCATCGATCCGATGGACGGCTCGCTTCGCGCGGCCGGTGACGCCGCAGCAGGAATGTCGAAACAGCTCATTGAAGCCGTCGAGGCGCTTGCCGACGCAGGAACGGGCGAATTCGAACGCCTCAAGGCTTTCGGCATCACTGCCCGCGTCGCGGGCGAGCGCGTGACGTTTTCATACGTCAAAAACAACAAGGAAATCCGAAAAGAGGTCGCGAAAACCTCAACCGCGATGAGGGAGGCGATTAGCGGCATCTGGAATGATCGCTTCGGCGGCGGGATGAATCGCCAGGCGGGCACGCTGTTCGGCATCTTCAACAATCTCAAGGATCAATGGACCGCGTTCATGTTGAAGGTCGGTCAAGCAGGCGTTTTCGACAGCGTGAAATCGAAACTCCAAGGCCTTCTGAACTGGCTCAACAAGAAGCTCGACGATGGCTCGATTGACACATGGGCAAAGCGCGTGTCGATCGAGCTCGAGAAGGTCGTCAAATGGATCGGCAGCATCACCGAAGAGGATTTTAATCGCTTCAAGGAAGACCTGACGACCATCGCCAAGGCGGTTGGCGATTTGGCGCGGAGTTTTTCGACCGTCTATGGCTGGGTCAAGAAGATCGATAGTGCCTGGGCCAGCACAGACGCCTGGGTTGATCGCTGGGGCATCGGCGGTCCTGGCTGGGGCGATCTTTTCGGAAAGAAGTCTTCATCGGTTCAACGGCGCCAGGCTCCCATGAATGCAGCGGATCGCGAGCGGTGGCGCGGTGCGCTCCAATCGAAGCCGATCCCCCGCGCGGCTCCAATGAGCCTACGGGGCAAGCCCATCAATCCGGCATTCTTCCGTTCGCCGTCTCCGCAAGCCCCGGCGACGAAACCGCCATCGGGAAAGATCGTGCTCGAAGTCCACTCCGATCGCGGGACAAAGGTCCAGTCGCGCAGCATGCAATCGCAAAATCTTGACCTCGCCCTGGTCTATCGCGGCGGCGCTATGGTCAGGGGCGGATAAGAGGTTCGGATGGGGTTTCACGTTCCCCTAAGCCGAATGGTGAGATGGCCGTTGGGAAAGCAGCTTGTGCGCAAGCTGAGGCCATCTTTGCAGGGACGTTGGTTCGCACCTGGCCAACGCCCCGCAGATGCGGGCGGCGGTTTCTCCTTCTTCGGCGCCGCCCGCATCACGCCAGCAATTTGCGAACGAGGATATCAAATTGCTGCCAGGGTGGTCAGCCTGTCAGCATGTCAGCGATCCGCCTTGGGAAAGGGCGCGGATCGCTGTCTGCGCGGGCCGGTGGTTTTACTCCAATCGCCACCGGTCCGCGCTTTATTGCCTCGAGTCCTGCAATGCGTTATTGATCGGGCGACGGCGATCGTTTCGGACGTTCTGCCAGAGGCTTTGCATCTGGCCCGTCGTCACCCTCGCGGCGCGCGTTTCGGACGTATGCCCCTGGCTCGATCAGTGGGGCCCCGCCGTAATTTCAACTATCAACCGGTTTTCGCATGTCTCGCGAGAGACAAAATGCGGAGTGCACCGATTGCACTCCGCATGAACGCGCGCGCCGAATTCTAGATTTGCGTCCCGCGTAATCCCGGCGAAGCCCACTTAATCCCGGCCCACGGCCAAAGTGTATGTTCCTATCTATCGCCCGACCCCACTTTCCGTTTACGTAAAGCGGTTGCGTCGACCGTCGCGACGGGTTACGCCGACATCCATGTTTTTCGGCTTTCTCGACGAATTGCGGGCCGCGGGCATTCCCGCTAGCCTCAAGGAGCATCTGATGCTGCTCGAGGCGCTCGACCGCGAGGTGATCGACCGCAGTCCCGAGCAATTCTATTATCTCAGCCGCGCGATCTATGTGAAAGACGAGGGGCAGCTCGACCGCTTCGACCAGGTGTTCAACAAGGTCTTCAAAGGCCTGCTCACCGATTACGGCCAGAACCCGGTCGACATTCCCGAAGAATGGCTGAAGGCGGTCGCCGAGAAATATCTGACTCCCGAGGAGATGGAGGCGATCAAGTCGCTCGGCTCGTGGGACGAGATCATGGAAACGCTGAAGCAGCGGCTCGAGGAACAGCAGAAGCGCCACCAGGGCGGCAATAAGTGGATCGGCACCGGCGGCACCTCGCCCTTCGGCAATTCGGGCTATAATCCCGAAGGCGTGCGGATCGGCGGCGAGAGCAAGCACAAGCGGGCCCTGAAGGTCTGGGAAAAGCGCGAGTTCCAGAATCTCGACAACAGCAAGGAGCTCGGCACCCGCAACATCAAGATCGCGCTCCGCCGCCTGCGCAAATTCGCGCGCGAGGGCGCGGCCGACGAGCTCGACATTCCGGGCACGATCGACGGCACCGCGCGGCAGGGCTGGCTCGACATCAAGATGCGCCCCGAACGGCGCAATGCGGTGAAATTGCTGCTCTTCCTCGACGTCGGCGGCTCGATGGACCCGTTCATCAAGCTCTGCGAGGAACTCTTCAGCGCCGCGACGAGCGAGTTCAAGAACCTCGAATTCTTCTATTTCCACAACTGTCCCTATGAAGGCGTGTGGAAGGACAACAAGCGCCGCTGGTCCGAACGCCATCAGATGTGGGATATCCTCCACAAATATGGTCATGATTACAAATTGGTGTTCGTCGGCGACGCGTCGATGAGCGCCTATGAGATCACCCATCCGGGCGGCAGCGTCGAGCATTTCAACGAGGAAGCCGGCGCGGTGTGGATCCAGCGGATGACGCACGTCTATCCCGCCGCGGTATGGCTGAACCCGGTGCCCGAGGCGCATTGGGGCTACACCCAGTCGGTGAAGCTGATCAAACAGCTGATGAACGACCGCATGTATCCGCTGACGCTCGCGGGGCTCGACGATGCGATGCGCGAGCTGACGCGAAAGCATTGATCTACAGCTTCGATTAATCGTCATTGCGAGGGCCGAAGGCCCGTGGCAATCCAGAGCTCGCGCAAACCGCACTGGATTGCTTCGCTTCGCTCGCAATGACGAGAAATAAGGCCTCCATGATCGACCTCCCCCTCGTCACCATCCTCCTCCTCACCGGCTTCATCAATCTGATCGGCGCACTCGCCTATGCGGCGCGGATCGCGGGGGTGCGGACGCGGCGGATCGCGATGTCCTTTGCGCTGTTCAACATCCTCGTGCTCTTCTCGCGCACGTCGAACAGCTTTCTGGGTCCCTTCCTCGCCAAGCGGATCGAGACGCGGATCCACGACGGCAGCGGCGCCTCGCTGTTCGTCGACATGCAGTTCGTCCTTGCCGCGGCGAGCGTCGCGACGCTGGTCGGCATATTGCTCGTCCCGACCGGGCAGCGGATGTTCGCGGCCGCGATCGGCTGGTATCAGGACAATCGCTCGACCACGAAGCTCGCGCTCAAGGCCGCGAGCCCCGCCGGGCTGCGCACCCTGCGCCAGTCGCTCCGCTTCCCGAGCCTCGCACATCTCAAGGACTGGCACATGCCACAGGGGATCGGCTGGGGGGTGCTGATCGCCAACTGCCTCGCGCAATCCTTGCTCGCGGTCGGGGTCGTCGCCTCGCTCTACGCGGGCTATCTCGCGCCCGAATTCCGCGTCACCGCGTCGCAATTGTCGGCGCTGATCAACGGTTTCGCGACCATCCTGCTCTTCGCCTTCATCGACCCGCAATTGTCGGTGATGACCGACGATGCCGTCGAGGGAAAGGTCGACGAAGCCGATTTCCGCCGCGCCATCACCTTCATCTCGCTGAGCCGTCTCGCCGGCACGGTCCTTGCCCAAGCCCTGCTGCTCCCCGCCGCGTCGCTGATCGCGCTCGTTGCCGTCCATGTCTGAACCGCGCCGCGCCCATTCGCGCTTCTATCGCGTCCGCGCGCGGCTCGAGGCGATGGCGGTCGAGCCGGGGCCGCGCGGGTGGCTCCTCGAATTCTTCGTCTTCGGCTTCAAGCAGGGCTGGGCCTGCCTGTTCGGCGCGCTGATGCTGGCGCTGCTGCTCGGAACGCACCTCTTCTGGCCCGACAGCGCGCCGGTCCACCGCTATGACGCGATCACCATCGGCGCGGTTCTGATCCAGCTCTCCATGCTCGCCTTCCGGCTCGAAACACCGAGGGAGGCGGTGGTCATCCTGATCTTCCACATCGTCGGGACGGTGATGGAGTTGTTCAAGACCGCGGCGGGATCGTGGCAATATCCCGAAGGCAGCCTGCTCCATATCGGCGCGGTGCCACTCTTCTCGGGCTTCATGTACGCCGCGGTCGGCAGCTATATCGCGCGCGTGTGGCGCATCTTCGATTTCCGCTACACGGGCTACCCGCCCGCCTGGACGAGCTACGCGCTCGCCGCGGCGATCTACGTCAATTTCTTCGCGCATCACTGGCTGCCCGACATCCGCTGGATCCTGTTCGCGGCGACCGCGCTGCTTTTCTGGCGCTGTCAGGTGTGGTTCCGCCCGCTGCATATCCACCGCCGCATGCCGCTGCTCGTCGGCTGGGCGCTCGTCGCGCTGTTCATCTGGTTCGCCGAGAATATCGGTACCTTCGCCCGCGCCTGGACCTACCCCAGCCAGCAGAGCGGCTGGCACATGGTCGGGGTGGAAAAGCTCGGCAGCTGGTATCTGCTGATGATCATCTCGTTCGTGCTGGTGAGCCTGGTGCAGCGGCCGCGGGGACTGGGTCACTCGTAACGCGAACGCCGTGCTCTCCCCTCCCTGGAAGGGAGGGGTTGGGGGTGGGTACCGCCGAGGCACTCGGCGGCTTCTTTCAGGATCATTTGGGCCGAGCCTTCGGGGTTGGTGAGCACGTCGACGTTCCAGATCCGGACGACACGCCAGCCTCCCGACTCCAGAAAGGTGGTTCGGGTCTCATCATAATCCTGCTGATCGAGATGCTGACTGCCATCGAGTTCGATTGCGAGCTTCGCTTCGCGGCAGGCAAAGTCAACGATATAGGGACCGACAACGAGTTGGCGCGTGAACTTGGGACGATAGCGTGAGATAAGGCCCCAGAGCTTGCGTTCGGCCGGTGTGGCTTCCCGGCGCAATCGCCGCGCGCGGCCGGTCATGGTCTCGGGAATACGGCGCATGATCGCAGGTTAGAACGGCGAGCTTCGCTCGCCAACCCACCCCTGGCCCCTCCCTGAAGGGAGGGGAATCTATCCGATCGGATCGTCGAACGACACCGGCGGCTTGCTGAACCATTCGGGCCCGCTTTCGGTCATATGGAAGCAATCCTCCAGCCGGATGCCGAATTCGCCGGGGATGTAGATGCCGGGCTCGTTCGAGAAGCACATGCCGGGGGCAAGCCGCGTCGTCTCGCCGCGCACCAGGTTGACGGGTTCGTGCCCGTCGAGCCCGATGCCGTGTCCGGTGCGGTGCGAGGTGCCGGGGAGTTTGTAGCCGGGGCCGTAGCCGAGGCCTTCATAATAGGTGCGTACCGCATCGTCGACCGCGCCCGCCGGGGTGCCGAGCTTCGCCGCCCCGAAGGCGACGAGCTGGCCCTTGCGCATCTGTTCCCACACCTGCCGCTCGCGCGCGGTCGCGGTGCCGTGCACCCAGCTTCGCGAGACGTCGGATTGATAGCCATGGACGTTGCAGCCGCAGTCCATCAGCACCACCTCGCCCGGCCGCACCATTTGTGGCTGGCCGCTGCCGTGCGGATAGGCGCTCGCCTCGCCGAGCAGAACTAGTGCGAATTCGGGCGACCCGCCGAGCGCCTTGGTCGCGCCGTTCATGATCGCCCCGATGTCGGCCGGGGTCATCCCCGCCTCGACGCGCGGCGCGGTGTAACGATAGGCCGCCATGGTAATATCGGTGGCGAGCTGCATCAGCGCGATCTCGGCGGCCGACTTGATCATGCGGCACCCGCGCACGACCGGGGCGCCGTTGACCACGGTGACGCCCGGCATCGCCTTTTCGAGCCCGTCGACCGCGAAATAGCGCACCGTCTCCTCGACGCCGATGCGGCCCTTGGTCAGCCCGCGCTTGCCGAGCCACGCCGCGACCGCCGCGAGCGGATTCTCGTCCTCGTTCCACGTCAGAACCTCAGCGGCGACGCCCAGGCTTTCGCGCACCGAGGGTTCTTCGAAGAAGGGGGTGACGATCGCCACCTCGCCCTCGCGCGTCAGCACCGCGGCGGTCAGTCGCTCGCTGCGCCACCAATGGACGCCGGTAAAATAGATGAGGCTCGCGCCGGGTTCGATCAGCAGCGCGTCCATGTCATGGGCGCGCAGCAACGCGGTCGCCTTGGCCAGCCGCGCCTTATGCTCGTCGGCGCCGATCGGCTGCGCGTCCTTCGCCATGTTCGCGAGGCCCGCGAAATCGTCGGCCGCCCAGCTTGCCGCGGGCAGGCTCACCGCGAGGCCGCCAACCGCCGCCGCGCCCAGAAAATTCCGCCGGTGCATGATCTCAACTACTCCCTGTTCCCCGTTCGCCCTGAGCTTGTCGAAGGGCCGTTCTTCCTTTTGACGCAGCAAGTAAGGACGGTGCTTCGACAAGCTCAGCACGAACGGATTTTAATGTCCATCTAATGGGCTAACGATAAAGCCGCACGCCGTTCACTTCCTCGCGCCACGCCGCCTCGTCGGGCAGCGCGAGCGCATCGAGGTCGCCCGCCTCGGCGCCGGCATCGTCGACCCACTCGCGCAGCAGCGGCGAGCCGTTGATCACGTCGATCGCGAGCACATCCTCGGTATATTCATATTTGAAGTCGGTGCCGCGCCAGATCGAATAGTCCGGATAGAGGCTGCGGATCGCCTTGAACCCCAGCGCCTGCACGCGCCACGGCCGGAAGGCGGCGGGATCGTACCACGGCCCGTCGGCATGGATATGGACGCCGCTGCTGAGCGCGCCGACATGCTTGTGGAAGGTCGGCTGGAACCAGATATCGCGCAGCTTGCATCCGCCGAGCCAGCCGGGCGCGAGCCGCTGCATTTCGGCGATCACCGCGCGCGCGTCGATATCAGGGGCGCCGAACAGTTCGAGCGGGCGCGTCGTGCCGCGGCCTTCGCTGAGGGTCGCGCCCTCGACCATCACCGTCCCGGCATAGGCGCGCGCCATATTGACGTTCGGTGCGTTGGGGCTGGGGTTGATCCACGCCCGCTCCGGCGGCCAGCCGCAACCGGGCGCGGCGTCGGGATCCCATCCTGCCATTTCGATCACCCGGTAATCGACATCGAGCCCGAAGTGGCGGATGAACCAGCGCCCCATCTCGCCCATCGTCAACCCGTGCCGCATCGCCATCGGCCCGGCGCCGACGAAGCTCTCCCAGCCTGGGCGGAGCAGCGTTCCTTCGACCGGGCGCCCCGCGGGGTTGGGCCGGTCGAGCACCCACACCGCCTTGCCGTGCTCGGCCGCTGCCTCGAGCACATAGAGCAAGGTGGTGATGAAGGTGTAGATGCGGCAGCCGAGATCCTGGAGGTCGACGAGCATCACGTCGAAGCTGTGCATCGACTGGCCACTCGGCCGACGAACCTCGCCATATAGGCTAAAACAGGGAACTCTATAAACCGGATCGGTGAAGTCGGGCGACTCCATCATATTGTCCTGCAGGTCGCCGCGCACCCCGTGCTGCGGCCCGAACACCGCGCTGACGTTGATCCCCGCCGCGACCAGCGCGTCGAGGCTGTGGGTGAGGTCCGCGGTGACCGAGGCGGGATGCGCGAGCAGCGCGACGCGCCGCCCCTCCAGCGGCTTGCGGAGCGCGGGATCGGCGAGCAGGCGATCGATGCCGAATTGGGTGGTCATGCCGGGTCGGGTGCCCCAAGCGTCAGCCTAAAGCAATCGGGATGATGGAAATCGGGTTTCCCCGGCGGATGGCATAGCGCCCAATAGCTTTTGGTGCCGTCGGTTTCCTCGATGACCGCGGAGAGGGCGAGCTTGCTGCCGCGATCGGGAAAGATGCCGGGCTCGACGCGCAGCGCATAGCGCGCCGGCTCGCGTTCGGCGGCCATGTCCCACGGCGCCAGATCGTCGGGTCCGAGCAGCGAGCGGTAATCGTCGAACTGGTAACAGGCCCAGCGGCCATCGGGCGCATAGTTGAATTCGGTATAATCGGGGGTGCCGTCCTCGGTCAGGAAGGCCTCGAAGCATGTGCCCTGCCACAACCCGTCGGTCGCGCCGTCGGCGATCACGAGTTGCCCGTCGCCCGCGGGCAGGACGATGCGGTCGATCTCGCCCTCGACGACGAAGCGGAGCACGAAGCCGTCGTCGAAGGACAGCGACACCTCGACGCTTGTCGACCGGACAGCCTTTGCCGGCGTGTCGGGATGGCACATAAGGGAGAGCAGACGGCTCTCCTGATGGTTGGACACCTAGTCCTCCTCCGTTCGTCCTGAGCTTGTCGAAGGACCGTTCTTTCCTTTTGCCAAGCTCGAAATCCTGTCCCAATCGCCCCGGACCAATGCCATTTTCTTAGCACGGCTCCATCCTTTGATTCGGCGTTCCGCCTCCAAGGCCTCGATCCGCGTCGGGAATTCCTGACTCCACACGAGCGTCACGGGCAATTTATCTGCTGTAAAGCCCGGAATTGCGCCTGTTTCGTGCTGGCCAACGCGGTGGGAAAGATTGTCCGTATGACCGGTGTAAAAGGCTCCACCCCGACAATGCAAGATATAGGCCCAAAAGGTCATCGGGATCGTGTAAAGGGAAGAACGGCCCTTCGACAAGCTCAGGGCGAACGGGTTTGGAGGTTATTCCCTTCCCTATGCCCCCATGCTAAGCGCCCGCGCGCTATGACGACTTACAAATCCGACCTGCTGCGCCTGCTCGACGAGCGAGGCTATATCCACCAGATGACCGATGCGGAAGGGCTCGATGCTCTCGCAGCGAAGCAGGTCGTCCCGGCCTATATCGGGTTCGACGCAACCGCGCCCAGCCTGCACGTCGGCAGCCTCGTCCAGATCATGATGCTGCGCCGCCTGCAACAGACGGGGCACAAGCCCGTCGTGCTGATGGGTGGCGGAACGACGCGGATCGGCGACCCCACCGGGCGCGACGAAAGCCGCAAGATGCTGTCGGATCAGGCGATCGAGGATAATATCGCCTCGATCCGCACGATCTTCGAACCTTTCCTGACCTTTGGCGACGGGCCGACCGACGCGGCGATGGTCAACAACCACGACTGGCTGGGGCAGCTTGGCTATATCGAACTGTTGCAGGAGGTCGGAACGCATTTCACGATCAACCGCATGCTGACCTTCGATTCGGTGAAGCTGCGGCTCGATCGCGAGCAGCCGATGACCTTTCTCGAATTCAACTATATGATCCTGCAGGGCTATGATTTCCGTCATTTGTCGAAGGACATGGGGGTGCGGCTCCAGATGGGCGGATCGGACCAGTGGGGCAATATCGTCAACGGCGTCGAGCTCGGCCGCCGGATGGACGGTGCCGAGCTCTATGGCCTGACCACACCGCTGCTGACCACCGCCGCGGGCGCGAAGATGGGCAAGACCGCCGCCGGCGCGGTCTGGTTAAATGCCGATCAACTGTCCCATTTTGACTATTGGCAATATTGGCGCAACTGCGACGACCGCGACGTCGGGCGCTTCCTGAAGCTGTTCACCGATCTGCCGATCGACGAGATCGCAAGGCTCGAAGCGCTCGAGGGCGCCGAGATCAACGAGGCGAAGAAGATCCTCGCGAATGCGGCGACCGCGATGTGCCGCGGCGCCGAAGCGGCGCGAACCGCCGCCGAGACCGCGACGCAAACCTTTGAAAAGGGCCATATCGGCGGCGATCTGCCCCAGGTTGCGGCGCCCGCCGAAGGGCTGCGCATCCTCGACGCGCTGCGCGAGCTCGGCTTCGCGGCCTCGAACAAGGAAGCGCGGCGCAAGCTCGACGAGGGCGCGGTGAAGGCGGGCGGCGTCGTGATCCGCGACCCGCACCACCTGATCCAGCCCGCCGACGAGCCGGTTCCGGTCAGCCTGGGTGCCAAAAAGCACGGCCTCGTGACGCGATGAGTCGAGCGCGGATATTTACCGATTCTTAGCGGAATCGAGTCGATCCTGCGCGCCAGACCAGCAAGGGTATGATGATGCGCAAGATCGACACCAACAAGGCCCACTATGTCGGGCTCGACCAGCGGCTTTCTCCGCGTAGCGACGTCTATTGCCGCCTGCCCTTCGTCATGCCCGACGGACGGCAGGAAATGTGCACCTGCGTCAACATCAGCGCCGACGGCCTGCTGATGCGCTTCGAGCGCGGGCTGGAGCCCGGCGACCTCGTCGTCTTCCGCATGCCGATCATCGGCCGCACCGCGGCGAAAGTCATCTGGTCGCTGGGCGGCAAGACCGGCGTCCAGTTCGACAAGATGATCGCGGTCGAGGATTACCTCCCCATGATCCGCGCGATGGGCGCCAGAGGGGATCTCAACTAACCGCTTCGCAGCAGCGGCACCGCGGCGTCGCGCTCGAACAGATAAAGGCAGAGGCGCACCGCCTCGCCGCGCGCGCCCTCGACCCCTCCGTCGCGCTCGACGAACAGCCGCGCATCGTCGTGCGCGACCGGCAGCAGCCGCACGAGCTGTTCGGGGGTCGCGAGCCGGTAATCGGCGTCGCCCGACTGCTTGAGCCCGAGCAGTTCGCCGCCGCCGCGCAGTTCGAGGTCCCTTTCGGCGATCACGAAACCGTCGTTCGTCTCGCGCATCAGCGCGAGCCGCTCGCGCGCGGTTTCGGACAACGCCTGCGAGCGCAGGAGCAGGCACACCGATTTCGCCGTCCCGCGCCCGACCCGCCCGCGAAGCTGGTGGAGCTGAGCGAGGCCGAAATTCTCGGCATGTTCGACGATCATCAGGCTCGCGGCGGGGACGTCGACCCCGACCTCGATCACCGTCGTCGCGACGAGGACGCCGATCTCGCCCGCCTGAAAACGCGCCATCACGGCATCCTTGTCGGGCCCTTTCATCCGGCCGTGGACGAGCCCGACCCGGCCGGCGCCGAAACGTTCGCGGAGCAGCGCCGCACGGTCCTCGGCCGCCGCGAGCTCGCTCGTCTCGCTCTCGGCGACCAGCGGGCAGACCCAATAGGCCTGCGCGCCGCTCGCGAGATGGCGTTCGAGCCCGCCCACCACCTCGTCGAGCCGGTCGACCGAGACGACGCGCGTGTCGACCGGGGTGCGCCCCGGCGGCATTTCGTCGATCCGCGACACATCCATCTCGCCATGATTGGCGAGCAGCAGCGTGCGCGGGATCGGGGTCGCGGTCATCACCAGCAGATGCGGCGGCCGCGCGCCCTTGTCGGTCAACATCAGCCGCTGCGCGACGCCGAAGCGGTGCTGCTCGTCGACGACGACGAGCGACAGGTCGCGATACCGCACCGCCTCCTGAAAGATCGCGTGGGTGCCGACGAGAATGTCGATGCTGCCGTCGGCGAGGCCCATCAGCGTCGATTCGCGGACCTTCCCCTTGTCGCGGCCGGTCAGGATCGCGAGATTGACCGGAAGCCCGGCGAGCATCGCCTGCAAGGTCGCAAAATGCTGGCGCGCGAGGATCTCGGTCGGGGCGAGCAACGCCGCCTGCGTTCCCGCCTCGACGGCGGTCAGCATCGCGCGGAGCGCGACCAGCGTCTTGCCCGACCCGACATCGCCCTGCAGCATCCGCAGCATCGGCACGTCCTGCGCCATGTCGCCCGCGATCTCGCGCCCGACGCGCTCCTGCGCACCGGTGAGGCCGAAAGGCAGCTTCAGCGCATTTGTCAGCCGTCCGTCGCCGGCAATCCCCTTCCCCTTGCGGTTGCGCAGCCCCTGCCGGATCAGCATCAGCGCGACCTGGCTCGCGAAAATCTCGTCATAGGCGAGCCGGTCGCGCGCCGCCTCGTCGCGCGGGCTGGCGTGCGCGCGCTCCATCGCCTCGCGCCACACGGGCCAGTTTCGGGAGGCGAGCAGCGGCGCGTCGATCCACTCAGCAAGCTCGGGCCGCCGTTCGAGCGCCACCGCGGCGAGCTGCGACAGCCGCGCGTTGGTCAGGCCCTCGGTCAGCGGATAGACGGGTTCGTGGACCGCGATGGCCCCCGTGTCGCCCGGCTCGGCGACATGGTCGGGATGCACGATCTGGCGCATGTCGCCATAGAGGTCGAGCCGCCCGGAGACGCGGCGCGCCTCCCCGAGCGGAAACAGCTTGCGCGCCAGCCCCGACGTCCGCCCGAAATAGACGAGCCGGACATGGTCGCCCGCGCGGTCGAACGCTTCGACCCCGAAGGGCGCGCGGGGGCTGCGGCCGGGGCGATAGTCCTGCGCAGTCACGTCGACGATGATCGTCTGGCCCGCCTGCGCCTGATCGAGCCGCTCGACGGGAACGCGCGAGATGAGGCCTGTCGGGAGGTGGAAGAGCACGTCGATCACGCGCTCGAGCCCCAGCCGCGCCAGCGGCTTGGCGAGCTGCGGCCCGACGCCCTTGAGGTCGGTCAGCGCGGCGAAGAGCGGGTTGAGGATTTCGGGACGCATATCGACTCGGTCAGGCCTGCCGCCCCTCGCGCAATTTTATTCCAAAGGTCACGAAAGTCACGCTACGTCCCCCCTCTGTTGGTCCTCCCGGCAGGCATCGAACCCGCCTGTCCGGAGTCCAATCGGCTGGCGGATCATCTGCATCATGGCGCGACGCTATCGCGCCGCACCCATGTAGGACAGCGAAAAATCGGGAGCCTGAACGCGGGGGCCCCGTTCCCCGGCGGCGCGGACGAAATTCGGAACACCGGCGACCGCCCGCTTTCATGCGTGAACTTCGGGTGGAACGGCAGGAATGGGGTGGGGAGCTGCCACAACCATCCCCCTCCTCTTCAGAGGAGGGGCAGAGAGACTTGGTCCGGCGCAGCCGGGCCTTAGTCGAGCGGGGTGGTGGCCGAAGGCCAGCGCACCATCGCATTCACCACCCCGCTGCGACTAACGAACAAGTTCGTAAGTCTCGCCGGCCCCTCCTCTGAAGAGGAGGGGCTTAGATGTCCATAATCGACCGGAAGTGGCCATTCCGCGTTTCATAACTTCGTCGCCCCGTTTTCGCGGGAACGACAAAGGTGGGAGCGGCGTCTGCTTCCCGCAAAGCGGACCCACAACCCCCTTCCCTTTCCCGCGCGCTCACGCCACGGTAAGGCCATGACCGCTTTCGCCTATATCGGAGCCGCGCTCGCCGAGATCGCCGGATGCTTCGCCTTCTGGGCATGGCTGCGGCTGGACAAGTCCGCCTGGTGGCTGCTGCCCGGCATGGCCTCGCTCGCGCTCTTCGCCTGGCTGCTGACGCTGGTCGACGCCGATCATGCCGGGCGCGCCTATGCCGCCTATGGCGGGGTCTATATCGTCGCGGCGCTGCTGTGGCTGTGGGCGGTCGAGGGGGCAAAGCCCGACCGCTGGGACCTGATCGGCGCGCTCGTCTGTCTCGGGGGCGCCGCGATCATCCTGTTCGGGCCGCGCGGGGCCTGACACCGGCCCTGCGCGGCACGTCATCCTATTTGAGCGCGTCGAGCGGAGCGCCGAAGTTGATGTGATAGGGAAGCCCGCCGAGGACGAGCGCGGGCACCGATTTGACCCCCGCGGCCTCCGCCTCGGCAACGCGGCCGGGGGCTTCGCCCAGATGGACGCTTTCCACATTGTAGCGCGCCGGGTCGATGGCGTCGGCCACCGCCTGTTCGGCATCGACGCAAACGCCGCAGCCGGCGTGATAGAAAATCGCTTTCTCGGTCATGATCGTCTCCTGTCATCGAGCATTAAAGTATCGACTCGATACCAATTATCTGGCACGCGCACCGGGATTGCGCAAATAGTTTTTAGTCGATACCATTATGCAATGACCGACCGGCTCTCCGACATGCTGACGCGCGCCGCACGCCTGATTGCCGGGGACGGGCATTCGGCGGGACTCAAGCCGGTGCAGTGGCAGGCCCTGCGCTATCTGGGAATCGCGAACCGTTTTTCGCGCACGCCGGGCGCTCTCGCCGCCTGGCTGGGGCAAACCAAGGGCACGGTATCGCAAACCGTCGCGACGCTGGAGCGCAAGGGGCTGGTCGAGCGGACCGGCGACGCGGACGACCGGCGCCTCGTGCGCCTGACCCTGACCGAAGCGGGCCGCGCGCTGCTCGAACGCACGCCCGAGAATGTCGCCGACGCGATGCTCGCGGGACTGACCGCCGCCGAGCGCGCGATCTTCGCGCCCCTCCTCGCCCACATGCTCGCGGGATTTCTTGCCGCGCGCGGCCATCGCCCCTTTGGCCTCTGCGCCGAATGCCGGCATTTCCTTCGCGACGCCGAGCGGGGAAGCCCCCATTTCTGCGGCCTGCTCGACGTGCCGCTCGGTCGCGAGGACGCCGCCGCCATCTGCGTCGAACAGGAGGCCGCATGACCTGGGTCGTCGACGCCCTGCTGACCGGCAAGGCACGCCGGTTCGGCGACAAGGGCGAGGCGAGCGCGATCGCCAAATCCCCCGTCGCGAGTCCGCGGCGCGTCGGCTTTCTCGGGATCGATGGCGACGAGCAGGCCGATCTGTCGGTCCACGGCGGCCCCGACAAGGCGATCCATCACTATCCGCGCGATCATTATCCCTTCTGGCGCGAGCGGCTCGCCGACCACGCGCTGCTCGCCGCGCCGGGCGCGTTCGGCGAGAATGTCTCGACCACCGGGCTCGTCGAAAGCATCGTCTGCGTCGGCGACCGGTTCCGGCTCGGCAGCGCGCTGGTCGAGATCAGCCAGGGACGCCAGCCCTGCTGGAAACTCGGCCACCGCTTCGGCATCGCGAGCGTTCCCGCGACGGTGGTGAGCAGCGGGCGCAGCGGCTGGTATTATCGTGTGATCGAGGAAGGCACGGTCGCGGCGGGCGAGGCGCTCGACCTGATCGAGCGCCCACTTCCCGACTGGACGGTGGCGCGCGTCTTCACCCTCTTGATCGGCGGCGCGGGAAAGCGCGAGCCGGCGGCGCTGCGGGCACTGGCGGACATGGACGCGCTCGCGACGAACTGGCGCGCGCGGGCGGAGAAATTGCTCGCCTGAACGCGTCATTGAGAGCGAAGCGAAGCAATCCAGAGCGGCTTGTCACACTCTGGATTGCTTCGCTTCGCTCGCAATGACGACGGATTACTCGCTATCCGGCAACGCCCCTTCCACCAGCGGCGCCAGCCCGCCAACGATCATCTTCACCCCTTTGGCATTGGGATGGATATGATCGCCGAGCATCAACTCGGGCTTGCCGACGACATTGTCGAGGATGAAGGGATAGAGGCTCGCGTCATATTTGGCGGCCAGCTCCGGGTATATCGGATCGAACGCCTTGGCATAGTCGGCGCCGAGGTTGGGCGCCGCGACCATGCCGGTGAGCAGCACCGGAATATCCCGTTTCCGAAGCTCGGCGAGCATCGCGTCGAGATTGGCGCGCGTCTGGTCGGGGCCGATGCCGCGCAGCATGTCGTTGCCGCCGAGCCCGAGCAGCACGAGCGCGGGCTTCGCCTTCGCATGGTCGAGCACGAAGGACAGGCGCTGGCGCCCCGCCGCGGTGGTGTCGCCCGAAACGCCGGCGTTCTGAACACGCGCGCGCACCCCGTCGGCGAGAAGCTGGGCCTGAAGCTGCGGCGCCAGCCCTTCCTTCGGCCCGAGCTGGTAGCCGGCATAGAGGCTGTCGCCGAACGCGATGATCAGCGGCGCGTCGTCGGGGAGCGCGGGCGCGTCGGCCTTCACCTCGCCCTTCGGCGCCGGCGGCGGAGCCTCTCCGCTGCCGCACGCGGCGAGCGGTTGGCAAAGCGCGATCGCACAACCATATATCCAGACAGAACGCCATCCGGCCGTTTTCATTTCCAAAGGGTCCTTCCTTGCCCGACGCGCCCCGACACCAGATCTCTCTGGCGCCAGAGCTGGCGATCGCCGCCCACAATGTGACGCTGACGCTGGGGAGCGACAAGGCCCCCGTCGAAATATTGCGCGGGGTCGATTTCGAGGTCGAAGCCGGCACCTCGGTCGCGCTGCTCGGCCCGTCGGGGTCGGGCAAAAGCTCGCTGATGGCGGTGCTCGCGGGGCTCGAACGCGCGGGCGGCGGCAGCATCCGCGTCGCGGGGCTCGACTTCGCCGCGATGGACGAGGACGGCCTCGCCCGCGCGCGGCGCGGGCGGATCGGTATCGTGCTCCAGGCCTTTCACCTGCTGCCGACGATGACGGCTTTGGAAAATGTCGCGGTGCCGCTCGAACTCGCGGGCATCGCCGACCCGTTCGGACGCGCGCGCGCCGAACTCGAGGCGGTCGGCCTCGGCCACCGGCTGACCCACTATCCCGCCCAGCTTTCGGGCGGCGAGCAGCAGCGCGTCGCGATCGCGCGCGCGATGGCGAGTTCGCCCGCGATCATCTTCGCCGACGAGCCGACCGGCAATCTCGACACCGCGACCGGCCATGCGATCATCGAGCTGATCTTCGCCCGCCGCGCCGCGCTCGGCGCGACCCTGCTCATCATCACCCACGACCCCGAACTCGCCGAGCATTGCGACCGCGTCGTCACGATGCACGACGGGCGGATCGAGGAACGTTGATCCGATGATCCCGCTCGCCACCCTCTGGCGGATCGCGCGGCGCGACCTCGCGGCGCGCATTCGCGGGCTGCGGCTGCTCGCGGTCTGCCTGTTCCTCGGCGTCGCGACGCTCGCCGCGATCGGCAGCCTGACGCGCGGGATCACGTCCGAGCTCGAAACGCGCGGCCAGACGATCCTCGGCGGCGACGTCGAATTCGGCCTGCCGCAGCGCGAAGCTACGCCTGAGGAAATGGCCGCCTTCCGCCGCGAGGGGCGCGTCTCGGCGACGGTGCGGCTGCGCGCGATGGCGAACGCCCCCGACGGCGAAGCGCTGCTCTCCGAACTCAAGGCGATCGACGCCGCCTATCCGCTCTACGGCACGATGCGGCTCGAAAGCGGAGCGCGGCGGGGCCCACCGCCAGCGGGGAACATCTGGATCGGCAAGGATCTCGCCTCGCGGCTGGATCTCGAAGTCGGAAACAGTGTGAAGTTCGGCGAAAAAGCGTTCGTTGTGGGCGGCATCATCGCCGACGAGCCCGACCGGCTCGGCGAGGGATTCACGCTCGGGCCGGTCGCGATCATCGGGCTTTCCGACCTGCCCGCGACGCGGCTGATCCAGCCCGGCAGCCTCTACGAGAGCAAATATCGCCTCCGCCTGCCGGGCAGCGCCGACCCCGAGGCGGTGGGCAAGCGGCTGACCGCCGCCTTCCCCGATGCCGGCTGGGACGTCACCGACCGCAGCAACGGCGCCCCCGGAACGCGGCGCTTCATCGAGCGCATGGGGCAATTCCTCTCGCTCGTCGGTCTCGCCGCGCTCGTCATCGCCGGGATCGGGGTCGGCAACGGGGTCGCGAGCTATCTCGCGGGCAAGCGCCCCGGCCTTGCGACGCTGAAGATCCTCGGCGCGGACAGCGGTGCGGTGATGCGCATCTATGCCCTGCAGATCCTCGCCGTCGCGGCGGCCGCCATTATCGCGGGACTGGCGGTCGGGGCGCTCGCGCCGACGATCATCACCGCGATCGCCGGCGACGTGCTGCCGGTGAAGCCCGGCCTCGCCCTCTATCCGCTGCCGCTTGGCGTGAGCGCCGCCTATGGCCTGCTGATCGCCGTCGCCTTCGCCCTGCCCCCGCTCGCGGCGGCGCGGCAGGTGCCCGCAGCGGGCCTGTTCCGCGCCACCGTCGACGGGCTCGCGCGGCCCGAGCGACGAACCGTCCTCGCGGTCGGTGCGGCGCTCGCCGCCATCGTCGCGCTCGCCGTCGGAACCGCCCGCGAGCCGCTGTTCGCGCTCGGCTTCGTCGGCGCCGCGGCGGGACTGCTCGTGCTTCTGGTCGGGCTCGGCTGGCTGGTGCGGCGCGTCGCGAGCCGGCTTCCGCGGCCCGAGCGGCCTTTGCTCCGCCTCGCGCTCGCCAATCTCCACCGGCCGGGCGCCGCGACCGGTGCGCTCGTCGTCGCGCTCGGACTCGGCCTCACCCTCTTCGTCACCCTCGCCGCGATCCAGACGAGCATCACCGCCGAGATCGCGCGCACCGTGCCGCAGCGCGCGCCGAGCTTCTTCGTCCTCGACGTGCCCCGCGACGGCGCGGCGCGCTTCCGCGCGCTGGTGGCCGCCGCCGACCCGAAGGCCGAGGTCAACCTGATCCCGGCGCTGCGCGGCAGCATCACCGAATATGCCGGCCAGCGCGTCGACGCGCTCGCGCAATTGCCCGAGGGCGCATGGGTGCTGCGCGGCGACCGCGGGCTGACCTACAGCGCCGCCCTGCCGCAGGGGAGCGCGCTCGTCGGCGGCGCCTGGTGGCCGGCGGACTACAAGGGTCCGCCGCTGGTCAGCGTCGAGCAGGAGGTCGCGAAATCGCTGGGCCTGAAGCTCGGCGACACGTTGACCGTCAACGTCCTCGGGGTCGAGGTGCAGGCCAAGGTCGCCTCCTTCCGTACCGTCGAGTGGGACAATTTCGGCCTCAATTATGTCCTCGTCTTCTCGCCGGGCAGCTTCGACGCCGCGCCGCACAATATGGTCGCGACCGTCGCGGTGCCGCCGGCCGCCGAGACCGGCCTCGCGCGCAGCATTCCACGCGCCTTCCCCTCGGCCTCGCTGATCGCGGTGCGCGACGTGGTGACGCAGGTAACGGGTCTCCTCACCCAAATGAGCCAGGCGATCGCCGCCGCGGCGAGCATCGCCATCCTCGCCGGCATCGCGGTGCTGATCGGCGCGATCGCCGCGAGCCGCGAGCGGCGCGTCTACGACAGCGTCATCCTGAAACTGCTCGGCGCCACGAGAGGCCAGATATTGGGGGCGCAGGGGGTCGAATATGGCGTGCTCGCGGTGGTGCTCGCGGTGCTGGCGCTCGGCCTCGGGCTCGCTTCGGCCTGGTATGTCGTCACCCAGCTCTTCGACTTCCGTTTCGCCCCCGATCCGCTGATCGTCGGCCTGACCCTGCTCGGCGGCGCTGGTCTGTCCTTCCTGATCGGCATCGCCGGAAGCTGGCCGTTGCTGTCGGCCCGCCCGGCGCGCGCGCTGCGAAGCCTTTAGTTCAAGAGGCGGACGACCGCCGAAATCGCGGCGATGCCCAGCACGACCGCGACCATCGCCTGCCACACATGCGGCGGCACCCGGCCGAAATGGCGGCCGCCGAAGCGGTTGCCGAGCCACATGGGGACGAAGAGCAGCAGCGCAAGCAGGAACAGCCGCTTCGTCGCGATGCCGACCCACAGCGCCGCCGCCGTCCCGGCGATCGCGGTCAGGAAGAAGATCAGCAGCATCGAGGCACGCGCGACGCGGGGCTCGAGGTGGCGGCGAAGATAGAAGGGCACCACCGGCGGTCCCGGCATCGCCGCGAAGCCGGTCAAGATGCCCGACGCGACCCCGGTGCCGACCACCGCAGCGCGGCCCGGCCGGTGCCCTTCGGGCTGCTTGGGCAGCAGCACCGCGACGAAGGCGCCGACCGCGACCCCTGTGATCAGCAGCCGCGCGACGTCGGGCCGCGTGACGCCCAGCACCGCCATCCCGATGGGCGTCGTCGCCATCGCGATCAGCCCGATCGGCAGCGCCGTCGCCCGGTCGGCATCGGCGTGGATCAGCCCCAGCCCCACCGGCCCGATCAGCAATTGCATCAGGATGCCGAGCACCACCGCCTGTGCGGGCGGGATGATCAGCCCGAGCAGCGGCACGAGGATGATCGCCATCCCGAACCCTGTCAGCCCGCGCACATAGGCGGCGCCAAAGGTCATCGCCGCCGCGCCCGCCAGCGTCAGCGGCGCGAAGCCGAGGATCGGGTGCAGGGCGGTCAAGCCGCGCGCAAATCCGGCGGCGTCGCTTCGCCCTTCAGCATCGCGATCGCTTCGGCGAGCGGCATGATGCGCTGGCCGTCCTGGCCGAGCGTGCGAACCGCGACCGTGCCCTCCTCCGCCTCGCGCTTGCCGACGACGAGGAGATAGGGGACCTTGGCGAGGCTGTGCTCGCGCACCTTGTAGTTGATCTTCTCGTTGCGAAGATCGCTCTCGACGCGGATGCCCGCCGCCTGAAGCTGCGCCACCGCATCCTTCGCATAATCGTCGGCGTCGGACACGATCGTCGCGACCACCGCCTGCACCGGCGCGAGCCAGGTCGGGAAGCGGCCGGCGAAATGCTCGATCAAAATGCCGATGAAGCGTTCGTAGCTGCCGAAGATCGCGCGGTGGAGCATGATCGGGCGGTGGCGCTCGCCGTCCTCGGCGATATAGCTCGCGTCGAGGCGCTCGGGCAGGACGCGGTCGGACTGGATCGTGCCGACCTGCCACGTTCGCCCGATCGCATCGGTCAGGTGCCATTCGAGCTTGGGCGCGTAGAAGGCGCCCTCGCCCGGCAGCTCCTCCCAGCCATAATCGTCGGTGGCGAGCCCCGCGCGGACGACCGCGTCGCGCAGTTCGGCCTCCGACAGGTCCCACATCTCCTCGCTGCCGAAGCGCTTGTCGGGGCGCAGCGCCAGCTTGATCGCGTAGGAAAAGCCGAAATCCTTGTAGATGCGGTCGGCGAGCGCGCAGAAGTCCTGCACCTCGTCGATGATCTGATCCTCGCGGCAGAAGATGTGCGCGTCGTCCTGCGTGAACTGACGCACGCGCATGAGGCCGTGGAGGGCGCCGTGGGGTTCATTGCGATGACAGCATCCGTTTTCGTAGATGCGCAGCGGCAGGTCGCGGTACGACTTGATCCCCTGGCGGAAGATCAGGACGTGCGCGGGGCAGTTCATCGGCTTCAAGGCCATCCACTCGGCGGCGTCGGAGACGAGCGGGCCTTCGTCCTCGATGTTCGGCACCTCGTCGGGGATGACGAACATATTCTCGCGATATTTGCCCCAATGGCCCGACTGTTCCCACTGGCGCGCGTCCATCACCTGCGGGGTCTTGACCTCCTTGTAGCCCGCGCCGTCGATCGCGCGGCGCATATAGGCCTCGAGCTCGCGCCAGACGATATAGCCGTGCGGGTGCCAGAAGACGCTGCCGTGCGCCTCTTCCTGGAGGTGGAACAGATCCATCTCGCGCCCGAGCTTGCGGTGGTCGCGCTTCGCAGCCTCCTCCAGTTTGTGGAGATGCGCGTCGAGCTGCTTCTTGTTCAGCCAGCCGGTGCCGTAGATGCGCGTGAGCTGCGCGTTCCTCTGGTCGCCGCGCCAGTAGGCGCCCGCGACGCGCATCAGCTTGAAAGCCTGCGGATCGACCTTTCCCGTGCTCGCGAGGTGCGGGCCGCGGCACATGTCCATCCATGCCGTTTCGCCATCGGGTCCGTTCGGGTCGCCGGACCAATAGACCGTCAAATCCTCAAACTCAGGTAGGTCCTTGGCCCATTCCGCCTTGAACGTTTCTCCGAGGTGTTCCCACCGAGAGATTAGGTCTTCTCGCGTCCAGACTTCACGTATCAAGGGCTTGTCGGCGCGGATGATCTCGCGCATCTTCTCCTCGATCGCGGGCAGATCGTCCATCGAGAAGGGATCGCGGCTCTCGGGCGCCTTCACGTCGTAATAAAAGCCGTCCTCGGTCGCGGGGCCGAAGGTGATCTGCGTTCCCGGCCACAGCGCCTGCACCGCTTCGGCGAGGATATGCGCATAGTCGTGGCGGACGAGTTCGAGCGCGTCGGCCTCGTCGCGGCTGGTAATCAGCGCAAGGTTCGTGTCGGCGTCGAGCGGACGCAGGATGTCGCGCACTTCGCCGTCGACCTTCGCGGCGAGCGCGGCCTTGGCGAGGCCCGGTCCGATGTCCGCCGCGATCTCAGCCGGGGTAGTTCCGCGCGCGACTTCTCGGGCAGAGCCATCGGGAAGGGTGACGCGGATCATCTCGGACATCGAAAAATAGGCCTTTCTGGGCAAAATTGCCGGGCTCCTTTGCCAGTATGCGCGGGGAGCGGCAAGGGGCGGATTCGCAATCGCCGCTTGCAATGATACAATGTATCATTATCTGGCACGCATACTCTTGCGAAAGTCCTCTCCCATGTGCCTCCCCTCCTCCCGCGCGCGGCTGTTCGACGCGATGGGCGTCGGCCTGTCCTTCGCCTGCCTGGTCCATTGCCTCGTGCTGCCGCTGATCCTGCTGCTCGCGCCGGCGCTCAGCGCCTGGCTGGCGCTGCCCGAGGCCTTTCATGCCGCGATCCTGCTGCTCGCGGCGCCCGCGGCGTTCGCCGCCATGTCGGGCGGCTGGCGACGGCACCGGCGCGCGGGGCCCGCGCTGCTCGCGGCGGGCGGGCTGGGCCTCCTCGCGCTCGGCCTCGCCGGCCACGAGGGCTGGCTCGGCGCGCTCGATCCCGAAGCCGCCGACCGCTGGCTCACCTCGGCCGGCGCGATCGCTCTCGCCGCGGCGCATCTCGCCAACTGGCGGCTGCGGCACAGTGCGAAAAGTCCGATTGGCGAGGCAGAGACGCATGGTTAAACTTGCGCCATGTCCGACGCCCCCCGCCACAGCATCGCCGCGATCCTGCCCTGCCGCGACCTCGACGCCAGCACCGCCTTCTACGAACGGCTGGGGCTCAGGGTCGTGAGCGATCACGGCAGCTATCGCCTGCTCGACGACGGCGCGGGCTGGCAGCTTCACCTGACCGATGAATCGCCGCAGGAGTGGCTGGTGCCCGGACAGAATCCGTTCGGACTCTATTTCTACACCGAAAAGGTCGCCGAGATCGCCGAGGCGGTGCGCGACGCGATCATCGGCCCGCTCAAGGCGCCGACTCACAAGCCTTGGGGCATGTACGAATTCGCGGTTTCGGACCCCGGCGACACGCTGGTGCGGATCGGCTGGCCGAGCCGGCTGATCGGATAGATTCCCCGAATATCGCTCGTTTTCGGGCTCAGGCCGACAAGCACACCAATCAATTTGTCAATGTCGCTTGACTTTCACACTCCCTAATGTCAATGTTCCTTTACTGATTAACAAGGGAGCTTGACCAATGACCACCAATCACCACCCCTTGCCGCGTCCGCGGAGCGCCTGAGATGGCCCAGGATAACGCGCCCGTCGCCAATCACGCGCCGCTGCTCTGGGGGCTGGCGTTCGTCGTCGCGATGTTCGGAACGGGGTTCGGCGCGCGGTTCGCCGGTCTCGACGGCATCTGGACGATGATCGTCATGCTGCCGCCGATGCTGTTGCTGATTCCCTTGATCCGCTCGACCGAGCGCGACGGCAACTTCGCCGGCTGCTCCTCGCCAGCGCTCAAGCGCTACAACCGCCGAGGGCTGATCTGGTCCTTCTCCTATGTCGCCGCGCTGTTCTTCGCCATTTCGGTCAACGACTGGCTGAAGCCCGAGGGGCCGCTGCTGTGGCTGATCGCGGTGCTCCCGGCGTTGCCGATCGTCTATTTCGTCTGGGGATTCTATCGCTATCTGGTCGAGGAGACCGACGAATATCTGAAGATGCGCTATGTCACCCATGCGCTGTTCGGGCTCGGCCTGCTGCTGATCGTGGCGACCGTGTGGGGTTTCCTCGAGAGCTTCAAGGTCGTGCCGCACGTCGAAAGCTGGATGGCCGTGCCGGTCTGGGCGATCGGGCTCGGCGTCGCGCAGATCTGGCACCGGGTGCGCGGGTCGTGAGAAATCGCCTCAAGGTCCTGCGCGCCGAGCGCGACTGGAGCCAGGGCGATCTCGCCGAGCGGCTCGAAGTGTCGCGCCAGTCGGTCAACGCGATCGAGACGGGGAAATACGACCCGTCGCTCCCCCTCGCCTTCCGCATCGCCGACCTGTTCGGCCTCCCCATCGAAGATATTTTCCTGAAGGACTGAACCCATGCGAAAACTGCTTCCCATCATGGCGCTCTTTGCGCTGCTCGTCGCCAATCTGGTCGCCACCCAAGCCCGGGCGGCCGAACCCGACGCCGCGTGCGCCGCGCCGCTCGTCGAGGGCAAGCGGATCACGGTGAAGGTCGAGGGCGAAGGCCCCGATGTCGTGCTGATCCCCGGCCTGTCCTCGCCGCGCGCGGTGTGGGACCAGGCCGCCGAACGGCTGAAAGGCAAATATCGCCTGCATCTGGTGCAGGTGCGCGGCTTCGGCGGCGGCGACGCGGGGATCAACGCCGCGGGTCCGGTGCTCGAACCGATGATGCAGGAGATCGCCGACTATATCGACGATTGCATCACCGACGCGGGGCGCCCCGCTCCGGCGATCGTCGGCCATTCGCTCGGCGGGCTGACCGGGCTGATGATCGCGGCGCGCACGCCGCAGGAGGTCGGCAAGCTGATGGTCGTCGACGCGGTGCCCTTCATCGGCACCATCTTCGCCCCCGGCGCGACGGCAGAGATGATGAAGCCGCGAGCCGAGGCGATGGCGGCCGCGATGCGCGCGCAATTTGGCAAGCCGAAGCCGGCGGGCCCGGTCGCCGACCCCGGCGCGGCGAGCATGGTCGGCAGCATGTCGAACACGCCCGCGGGCCGCACCGCGGTCGCAGGCTGGATGCGCGACGCCGACCCGCGGGTCAGCGCACAGCTCTTCTACGACGACATGACCACCGACCTGCGCGGCGAGATGGGACAGATCGCGGCGCCGGTCACCCTGCTCTATGCGCAGGACGACAGCGCGATGCCGGCCGAAGCCGCCAAGGCGGCGTTCGAGCCGCAATATGCGGGCGTCGCCAGGTTCAAGGCGCAGATGGTGCCCGGCAGCCGCCACTTCATCATGCTCGACCAGCCGGAGGCGTTCGCCAAGGCGCTCGATGCGTTCCTGGCGGAGAAGTAAAACTCGACCGTCATTGCGAGGAGCGTAGCGACGAAGCAATCTCCAGCCATCGCCATCAGGGAACGAGAGCTGGGGATTGCTTCCCCCGGCTTTCGCCGGGGTCGCAATGACGATATTTGGTCCGCCTTGCCGGAATCGCCCACCCCCGCTAGGGGAGCAGCGAGCCGGAAAGGAGCCCCCCATGTTCAAGCGCCTGTTCGTCGATCATCCGAAGAGCGTCGACGAAAATTACATCGAACATTTCGGTGTCGCATCGCGCTTCGGCGTGACGATGATCTGGGGCGGGCTCTGCGCGCTGGTCCACGCGCTCGTCCCCGGCTGGTGCATCACCACCGGCAGCGACACGATCCAGCGCCTCAATCGCATCATGGTCGAACAGCGCCGCGCCAAGGGGCAGGCGGTGATGCAGATGCAGACGGTCGACTGGGTCATCTGACCGCGTCCGTGGCCGAGCTTTCCCCGCCCGCCTATCTCGACCGGCCCGGCCGGCCGCGCCTCGCCTATCGCCATGTCGAGGGCGCCGGGCCGACGATCGTCTTCCTCCCCGGCTACATGTCCGACATGGAAGGCGGCAAGGCGACCGCGCTCTTCGCCTGGGCGGCGGCGGAGGGACATGGCTGCCTGCTGCTCGATTATGCCGGTTGCGGGTCGTCGGACGGATTGTTTTCGGAGCAAACGCTGCTCGACTGGCGCGGCGACGTCCTCGACCTGATCGACGCGAAGGTCGACGGCCCGGTGCTGCTCGTCGGATCGTCGATGGGCGGCTGGCTGATGCTGCTCGCGGCCTTGCTGCTCGTCCAGCGCGACGGCCCCGCGCGGGTTGCCGCGCTCGTCGGCATCGCCCCCGCTCCCGATTTCACCGACTGGGGCTTCACCCCGGAGGAAAAGGCGATCATCCTCGCCGAAGGCGCGCTGGTCGAGGACACGCCCTATGGCGATCAGCCCTATGTCACGACCCGCGCCTTCTGGCAGTCGGGCGAGGCGAACCGGCTGCTGGACGCCGAAATCCCCCTCGCCTGCCCCGTCCGCCTGCTCCACGGGCAGGAGGATGGCGACGTCCCGCCCGAGATCAGCCTCCGCCTCTCCGCCGCGCTCGCGAGCGAGGACGTCCAGGTCACGCTGGTCAAGGGCGGCGACCACCGCCTGTCGCGCGACGGCGATATCGCGCTTCTGATCGATACCGTCGCGCGTATCGCGACAAGCTAAGAATCGTCGCGCGTATCGCGACAAACCGACAACCCTCGCGCGCCTCGCGACCAACCCCTGAAAGAGACCCATGGCCCGCAGCGACTTCCGCTTCCACCTCACCAAGCGCGTGCGCTACGCCGAGATCGACGCGCAGGCGGTGGTGTTCAACAGCCGCTACCTCGAATATTTCGACATCGGCATCACCGAATATTGGCGCGCGGCGGGCGTCTACGACCGCTGGCCGCATCACGACAGCCCCGAATTCCACGTCGCGCGAGCGGAGGTCGACTATAAGGCGCCGATCCTTCTCGACGAGCAGATCGACATCTGCGTGCGCTGCTCGCGTGTCGGGCGCAGCTCGATGACCTTCCTGTTCGAACTGCACGGCGCGGGGCGCGACGACCTGCGCGCGACGGGGCTCGAGGTCAGCGTCCACGTCGCCGAAGCACGCGGCGCGCCGGCGCCGGTGCCCGATGAATTGCTATCCATGTTCGAAGCGTTTGAAGGACGGCCGCTTCGTGCCTAGATAGGGGCATGACCCAATATCTCCACACGATGATCCGCGTGACGGATCCCGACGCCACCGTCGCCTTCTTCAAGCTGATCGGGCTCGAGGAGGTTCGCCGTTTCGACAATGAGGCGGGGCGCTTCACGCTGATCTTCCTCGCCGCGCCGGGGCAGAAGGACGTCGCCGAGGTCGAGCTGACCTATAATTGGCCCCCCGAGGACGGCAGCGCGGCGGAGAGCTATGGCGGCGGGCGCAACTTCGGCCATCTCGCCTATCGCGTCGACGACATCTATGCGACCTGCCAGCGGCTGATGGACGCGGGGGTGACGATCAACCGCCCGCCGCGCGACGGCCACATGGCCTTCGTGCGCTCGCCCGACGGCATTTCGGTCGAGCTGCTGCAGGATGGTCATCTCGAACCCGCCGAACCTTGGGCCTCGATGCCCAATACGGGAAGCTGGTAGGAACACCAAGGCTCGCGCCAACCCGTTCCGTCAAGGAAGCGAAAGGCCGGAGCGAAAGGAGGCAATCGTGGCACAGCTCGATATCGTCCGTATCCCCGTCCTCAACGACAATTATGTCTGGCTGGTCCACGATCCCGAGAGCTTCGAGACGATGGTGGTCGACCCCGCGGTCGCCGACCCGGTGCTCGCCGAGGCCGACGCGCGCGGCTGGCCGATCACCGCGATCTGGAACACCCACTGGCATCCCGACCACACCGGCGGCAACGCCGACATCAAGGCGAAGACCGGCTGCGAGATCATCGCCCCCGCCGCCGAGCGCGAGCGCATCCCCACCGCCGACCGGCTGGTGAAGGGCGGCGACCAGGTCCGGCTCGGCGCGCATGTCGCCGATGTCTGGGACGTGCCCGCGCACACCGCGGGGCACATCGCCTATCATTTCGCCGGGGACGGCGCGATCTTCGTCGGCGACACGCTATTCGCGATGGGCTGCGGCCGGCTGTTCGAAGGGACGGCGGACCAGATGTTCGCCAACATGCAGCGGCTCGGCACGCTCGACGATGCGACGCGCGTCTATTGCGCGCACGAATATACGCTGTCGAACGCGCGCTTCGCGGTGACGGTCGAGCCCGGGAACGACGCGCTCGCGGCCAGGCTCGCCGAAGTCGAGGCGGCGCGCGCGGCGGGCGAGGCGACCGTCCCCACCACGATCGGCGCCGAGCGCGCGACCAACCCCTTCCTGCGCGCGCCGAGCGCCGCCGAACTCGGCCGCATCCGCACGCTCAAGGATGCCGCGTGACGGCCGTCGCCGGTTTCAGGAAGCGTTCACGTTGAAGCGTTTATCGCCCCTTATGTTGCAAGGAGTTTGATCATGGCCCAATGGAATCTCCTCTGCGCCGCCGCGCTGATGACGGCGACCGCCCCGATCGTCGCAAGCTGCGCGCCCGCCGGCAGTGCCGAGGCGGGCGCCGAGGCGCTGACGCCGAAACAGGCCGAAACGCTCGACAAGCAGCTCGCCGGCAAGGTGGCCGGGGCGCCCGAGAAATGCCTCCCCAGCTTCCGCACCGACGACGCGATGCGCGTATCGGACTCTATCCTGCTCTACCGTTCGGGCAGCAATCTC
This sequence comes from Sphingopyxis sp. GW247-27LB, assembly GCF_002277025.1. Taxonomy (GTDB): domain Bacteria; phylum Pseudomonadota; class Alphaproteobacteria; order Sphingomonadales; family Sphingomonadaceae; genus Sphingopyxis. The sequence continues at coordinate 779,091 of NZ_NIWD01000008.1, read as the reverse complement.
GTTTATCGCAACGACCTCAAGGGCAGTTGCCCGGGGCTGGCGCGCGACAGCGACATCATGGTCATCAAGCAGTTCGGATCGCAGATCTGCAACGGCGATTTCTTCCACCTGGTCGACCGGTCGAGCGGCATCCGCGGTCCGACCTGCGTCTTCGGCGACTTCGTCCCCTATCGCAAACCGGCGGGGGACGCTGGCTGAGCCATCGGCTCAGCGGCAGGCGGGTCCGGTTTGCGCCGAGCTCTTCGGGTCGCAACCCGCCTGTCAATTGACGCAAGTCCACCCTCTCCTCTTCAGAGGAGGGGCCCGTTATCCCCGATACAGCGCCGCGATCTTGTCGGCGTAGACTTCCTTCAGCACATGGCGGCGGATCTTCATCGAGGGCGTCATCTGCTCATTCTCGATCGTGAAGGGTTCGTCGGCGAAGTCGAACTTGCGCACTTTCTCGATCACCGAAAGCTGGTCGTTCACCCGGTCGACCGCGGCGCGCACCGCGGCGCGGAACTTCTCATGCTCGCGCAGTAGCCCCAGTTCCTTGGGCAGACCCTCGGCCTCGGCCCATTCGGCCGCCCATTCGGGGTCGGGGACGAGCAGGCCGACGAGGTGCGGGCGCTTGTCGCCATAGACCATCGCCTGGAGGATTTCGGGCTGGAGCGTCAGCATCCCCTCGACCCGCTGCGGCGAGACATTGTCGCCCTTGTCGTTGACGATCAGGTCCTTCTTGCGGTCGGTGATGACGATGCGGCCTTGAGGGTCGATATGGCCGATGTCGCCGGTGTGGAGCCAACCGTCGACCAGCACGCGCTGCGTCTCCGCCTCGTTGCGCCAATAGCCGTGCATGACGAGTTCGCCGCGCACGCAGATTTCGCCGTCGTCGGCGATCCGCACCTCGGTGTTCATCAGCGGCGGGCCGACGGTGTCCATCTTGAGCCCTGCCGATGGACGGTTGCAACTGATCACCGGCCCCGCCTCGGTCTGGCCGTAGCCCTGCAGCAGCGTGAGGCCGATCGAGTGGAAGAAGACGCCGATTTCGGGATTGAGCGGCGCGCCGCCCGACACCAGCGCCTTCATCCGGCCGCCGAAGCGCTGCTGGATCTTGGGCCGGAACAGCTTGTTGAGGATGAGGTCGACCGGGCGGTCGAGGACGCCCATGCGGCGCTCATAATCCTTTTCGCCGACGCGCAGCGCCTGGTTCAGCATCCAGTTCGCGAGCTTGCCCTGCTTTTCGACCGACTTGATCATCCGCGCGCGAATGACCTCGAACAGGCGCGGCACGACCACCATGATCGTCGGCTTCGTCTCCTCGATGTTGGAGACGAGCTTTTCGAGCCCCTCGCTGTAATAGATTTGCGCGCCGACCATAATCGGCAGGAACTGCCCGCCCGAATGCTCATAGGCGTGGCTGAGCGGCAGGAAGGATAGGAACACCTCCTCCTCGCCGATGCCGAAGTCGTTGACCAATATCTCGGCCGCGCCCGCGCCATTGTGCAGGATCGCGCCATGGTGCTGCATCACCCCGCGCGGGGCGCCGCCGGTGCCGCTGGTGTAGATGAGGCAGGCGAGGTCTTCGCGCTTCATCGCGAGCCCGCGCGCCTTCGCGTCCTCCAGATGCGCCTCGCCGCCGGTCACCAGCGGTTCCCAATCATGGACCTGGACATCGCCCTGCTGGCCGACGCGCAAGGATTCCATGCTGATGACGATATTGGCGTTCGATCGCATCACCGCGGGCATCAACGCCCGCGCGAGCTTGGCGGTCGACACGATCACCGCGCTGGCGCCGCTGTTGCCCAATATATGCTGGTGATCGCGCTCGGTGTTGGTCGTGTAGGTCGGCACGGTGATGCAGCCCGCGGCCATGATGCCGAGGTCGGCGATGCAGAATTCGGGGCGGTTCTCGCTGACCAGCACCACCCGGTCGCCCTCTTTCAGGCCCAGTTCGCGCAGATTATGCGCGAGCGCCGCGACCTGATGGGCGACCTGCCGCCAGCTCAGCGGTTGCCATGCGCGGTCGGCCTTGCGCCACAGGAACGGGTCCTCGCCGCCGCGCGCCGCGCGGTCGAAGAACATCGCGACCAGGCTTGGAAAATGGTCGAGATGCGGGTTTTCGAGCTTCATGCCTCTTCTCTCCCGGGAGGATATCAGTCTTTTCTGTTCTGTTATTCGGCCGCCGCGGTCGGATCGTCGGTCGCCCAATTGCCGGGCGTACGCGGATCGGCGGCGCCGCGCCAGCCCGTCGGCGTGCGCTCGACGGCATTGACCTTCGACCCGAAATTCTCAGGCCGGATCGGCTTGCCGAACACCGCCGATTCCTGTGCGATCTCCTTGCCCATCGCATTATCCTCGATGATCGCGCCCTGGTCGTCGAAGAACAAATTGGGAAGCGCGATCGCCTGCTCGGCGGGAAGGCCCCAGTCGAGGACGCCGATCAGCGTCTTCGTGACGTGCATGATGATCCGCTTGCCGCCCGCCGAGCCGAGGGCGAGGATCACCTGGCCGTCGGGGCCGTAGACGATCGTCGGCGACATCGAGGATAGCGGCCGCTTGTTCGCCTCGACCCGGTTGGCGACGGGCTTGCCGTCCTGTTCGGGGGCGAGGGTGAAGTCGGTGAGCTCGTTGTTGAGGACGAAGCCATTGGCGATGAGCTGGCTGCCGAAGATCGATTCGACGGTCGAGGTCATCGTCGCGACATTGCCGTCGCGGTCGACCGCGACGAAATGGGTCGTGCCATGTTCGGCGACCGGACCCGACGGCGTGCGCGGCTGGGCCCCCGGCGGCGTGCCGACGGGATAGTCGCTGCGCACCGCGTAAGGAGAGATCAGCATCCGGCGGCTCGCCAGATACTGCTTGTCGAGCAGGCCCTTCACCGGCACGTCGACGAAATCGCTGTCGCCGAGATATTGTCCGCGATCGGCATAGGCGAGCTGCATCGCCTCGGCGAGCAGGTGCCAGCTCATCACATTGTCCTTGCCCATCGCCTTCATGTCATAGGCTTCGAGCATGCCGAGGATGCCGAACACGGTCGTCGCGCCCGACGAGGGCGGTCCCATGCCGCAGACCTTGTAGACGCGGTAGGTGGTGCAGACCGCCGGCCGCTCCTTCGCCTGATAGGCCGCAAGGTCGGCGAGCGTCATCTTCGTCCGGTTGCGCGGCGCCTGCGTCACCGCCTTGACGATCGCCTGCGCATTGGCGCCGGTGTAGAAGGCGTCGGGGCCGCGCGCCGCGACGTCGCGGAGCAGCTTCGCATAGGCGGGGTTCCTGACGATCGTGCCGACCGGCGCGGGCTTGCCATCGACATAATAGATGGCGCGAATCTCGGGAAAATCCTTCCAGACATCGGCATAGGCGTTCATCAGTTTGTGGAGGACGGGAGTGACCTCGAACCCCTTGTCGGCCAACTCGATCGCCGGTTGAAAGAGATCGGCCCAGGGCAGCTTGCCCCAATGCTTGTGGACCTGCTCCATCAGCCGGATATTGCCGGGGACGCCGACCGACAGGCCACCGGGAACAACGTCCATGAAGCCGCGCGGCTTGCCGTCCTTGCCGAGGAAGCGGTCGGGCGTCGCCGCGGCGGGCGCCTTCTCGCGGCCGTCGATCGTCGCGAGCTGGCCGGTCTTCGCGTCGTGATAGATAAAGAAGCCGCCGCCGCCGACCCCGCTCGACTGCGGCTCGACCAGCGTCAGCACCAGCATCATCGCCATTTCGGCATCGGCGGCCGAGCCACCCTTCTCCAATATCGCGCGCCCGGCCTCGGTCGCGCGCGGATCGGCGGAGGAAGTAACGCCCTGCGCCGCGGCAAGCGACGGGATGGCAATGACGAACAGGCTGAAGACAGCAAGGAGTCGCTTGATCATGCGCGCGACATTGGCGCGAGGGGTCGGGGTGTGCAAGCCCGGCCGGGATTTTCCTCTTTGCTGCGGGCGAGATCCCGATAACGGGCAAGCATTCGCCAGAACCGCTCCGGTGGACAGGAGTTATACGCCATTGACATATATGTCATTGACGGATAGATGAGAATGTCATGACCGCCTTGCAAACCGTCGTCGAACTGCCGGAGTTTCTGCGATGCGCCAAGGCGATCATGACGGATGACGAGCGCGGGGCGCTGGTGGACTATATCGCGGCCAACCCGGAAGCCGGCGTCCCGCTGGGCGGTGGTCTGCGCAAGGTTCGCATTCCCCGCGGGGCAGCGGCAAGAGCGGCGGCTACCGGACGATCTACGTGTTCGGAGGCACGCAAATGCCAATCTACCTCGTCACCGTGTTCGCCAAGAACGAGAAGGACAATCTGACCAGGGCCGAACTGGCCGCCGCCGTCGATTTGAGCAAGGCACTGGTTGCAACCTATGGAGACCGCCGATGAGTGCTTATAGGAGCATCATGCAGGGGCTGAACGAAGCGCTGGATCATGCCAAAGGCAAGGAAACCGGCGCGATCGTGCACAAGGTGAAGGTGCCCGCTGTCGATGTGGCCGCGATCCGGGCCAGCACGGGCCTGTCGCAAAGCGCGTTCGCGCGCAGCATCGGCGTTGCCAAGGGCACGCTGCTCAATTGGGAGCAGGGCCGCAGGCACCCCACCGGCCCCGCTCAGGTATTGCTGGCCATGATCGCAAAAAAACCTTCATTGGTGAGCGAATTACTGCGCTGACGGTTTTATCTTTTATCCCTCGGTTCCCACCGCGTCGGACACCTTCGCGAAGCCATCGCGCGCGGCGAGGCGCTCCAACCCGCGCGCGATGCGGCCGGCGAGGCCGGGCCCCTCGAACACCATCGCCGAATAGATCTGGACGAGGCTGGCGCCGGCGCGGATGCGCTCCCACGCCTGTTCGGCAGTCGCGATGCCGCCGACGCCGACCAGCGGCAGCGCGCCGCCGCTCGCGGTTCGGAAATCCTTGAGCCGCTGCAGCGCCAGCGCCGCGAGGGGCGCGCCCGACAGCCCCCCCGCTTCGTCCGCATGGCGCGAGGCGAGCGGCGGCCGCTCGATTGTGGTGTTCGACACGATCACCGCCGCCAACCCCTTGTCGAGCGCCACCGCGACGATGTCGTCGATGTCGGCGGGTTCGAGATCGGGCGCGACCTTCAGGAACACGGGCTTCGCCGCGTCTCCCTGCGAGGCCGCGACGCCGTCGAGCAGCGCCTCGAGCGCGCCCTTGTCCTGCAGCGCGCGCAGCCCCGGCGTGTTGGGCGACGAGATGTTCACCGTCAGATAATCGGCGAGCGGCGCCATCGCCGCGGTGCCCTTCGCATAATCGGCGATGCGGTCGGCGCTGTCCTTGTTCGCGCCGATATTGATGCCGAGCGGCACCGCGAGGCCATAGCGACGGAGACAGGCGATCCGTTCAGCCGCGGCCGCCTGCCCGCCGTTGTTGAAGCCCATGCGGTTGATCACCGCGCCGTCCTCGACCAGCCGGAACAGCCGCGGGCGCGGATTGCCCGCCTGCGGCAGCGGGGTCAGCGTGCCGACCTCGACGAAGCCGAAACCGAAATGCGGCATCGCGTGCGCGACGCGGGCATCCTTGTCGAACCCCGGCGCCAGCCCGACCGGGTTGGGAAAGGCGATTCCGGCCAGCTCGGTCGCGAGCGCCGGGCTGGTCAGCGCGCGGCGCGCGCGCGGCAGCGGCTGGAGCGCGTTCAGCGTCAGATTATGCGCCGCTTCGCCGTCGGTCGCATGAACGAGCGGGCGCACGCAGGCATAGGCGGCATCGGCGGCGGAAGCGAGGAGCGACATGGGGTCGCCATTGCGCCGCGCGGGGCGCTATGGCAAGCCCGCGGCTGCCGAAAAACCGGGAGAAAATCGTGTCGCATCGCCGCATCGCCCTTACCGCCTCCGTCTGCGCCGCCGCGCTCGCCCTGTCGGGCTGCGCGGTGCCGGCGGCGCAGGAGGGCGCCGCCCCGCTCCCCGCGGCGGCCGAGCCGGCGCCCGCGGGCGCGGGGCTCGCCGATTTCTTCGACAAATATGACGCGGCGCAGCTGTCGCTGAGCCCCGAGGCGAAGGCCTATCGCGGCATCCGCGACGAAGATTACGGCCGCTGGGACGATGTCGGCGACGAGGCCGCGGTCGCGCGCGACAAACTGTTGCAGGCGGCGGCGGCGGCGATGCGCGGCAGCTTCGATCCCGCGGCGCTCGATGCCAACGACGCGCTGTCGTTCGAACTGTTCAACGCGCAGGCCGAACGCAACGCCAAGCTGTTCCCGTTCCGCGACTATAGCTATATCTTCAACCAGATGAGCGGGTCGCAGAGCCAGATGCCCGCCTTCCTGATCAACATCCACCGCATCACCGATACCCAGGACGCGCGCGCCTATATCGAGCGGATCGGGGGCATGGAGCCGGTGCTCGACGCGCTGAGCGCGCAATCGGCCGAGCGCGCGGCGCGCGGCATCCAGCCGCCCAAATGGGTCTATGCCTATGTGATCGCGGACATCCGCAACCTGACGACGAGCGACCCCGCCCGCCCCGCCCCCAACGCGGTGCTCGCCGATTTCGCGGCGAAGGTCGCCAAGCTCGACATCGACGCGGACGCCAGGGCGCGGCTCCTCGGCGACGCGCAGGCGGCGTGGCGGGACCATGCCTATCCCGCCTATCGCCGCCTGCTCGGCGAGATGCAGCGGCAAGAGGCGTCGGCGCCGACCGACGACGGCGTCTGGCGGCTGCCCGACGGAGCGGCCTATTATCAGGCGCTGCTCGCCAATTACACGACCACCGACATGACCGCGCAGCAGATCCACGACCTTGGCCTCTCCGAAGTCGCGCGCATCCACGGCGCGATGCAGGCGATCATGGCGAAGGTCGGCTTCAAGGGCACGTTGCCGCAATTCTTCGAGCATCTGCGCACGAGCCCGCAATATTATCACAAGACGCGCACCGCCTATCTGGCCGAGGTCGACGGGCATGTGAAGGCGATGGAGGCGCGGCTGCCCGCCTTCTTCAACACGCTGCCCAAGGCGCCGCTGCAGGTGAAGGCGGTCGAGGCGTTCCGCGAGGGATCGGCGGGCAAGGCCTTCTATCAATCGCCCTCGCCCGACGGGTCGCGGCCCGGCACCTATTATGTCAACCTCTACGACCTCAAGGACATGTCGAAGACCGAGCTCGAGGCGCTGGTCTATCACGAGGGGATTCCCGGCCACCATCTGCAACGCGCGGTGCAGACCGAGCTCGAGGGACTGCCGCCCTTCCGCCGCTTCGGCAATTTCACCGCCTATACCGAAGGCTGGGGCCTCTATGCCGAGGAACTCGGCAAGGACATGGGCTTCTATACCGATCCCTACAGCGATTTCGGCCGACTCGGCATGGAGTTGTGGCGCGCGTGCCGGCTGGTCGTCGACACCGGCATCCACGACAAGCGCTGGAGCCGCGCCCAGGCGATCGCCTGGCTGAAGGCCAACACCCCCAACCCCGACGGCGATATCGAGAAAGCCGTCGAACGCTATATCGTCTATCCGGGACAGGCGACCGCCTATACGATCGGCAAGCTCAAGATCATGGAATTGCGCGGCCGCGCGCAGGCGGCGCTCGGCGACCGCTTCGACATCCGCGCCTTCCACGACGTCGTGCTCGGCTCGGGTCCGGTGCCGCTCGACATATTGGAGCGCCGGGTCGACGGCTGGATCGCGGCGCAAAAGGATAGCCCCCGATAAATTGCAGCTTGACGCACCGCGACGAAAGGAAAATTATACGGATCGTAAACAGGCGGCAATAAAGCTGCCGGGGGTCGGTCTCGTCATGTCGGACAATCTTTCCTCGCCACAGGGCGTGGACGGCGATGCGCCGTTCGAACTGCAATATTTCCCGCCCGAATCCGATCTCGCGGACATGGTGTCGAGCTTTTACGTCGCGCGGGTCAACATGCCGAGCTTCGACGAATATGAGCGCGCCGACCGCCCGCAATTCCGCTTCGTAACCGCTGCCGACGGCGAATATGTCTTCGCCGATGGCCATCGCTCGCCGGTGCGCCGCGCCAATATCGTCGGGCCGACGAGCGGGCGGGTGCGCGCGATCAGTCATTGCCCGACGCGCATGTTCGGCTTCGGCCTGCTCCCCGCGGGCTGGGCGGCGCTGATGGGCGACGATGCCGAGAAGCTGACCGACCGCGCGATCGACGCCGCCGACCTGTTCGGCGACTGGATCGAAGCGGTCGCCGCCGCGCTGACGAACGCCGCCGACGTCGCCGAGCAGCTGGTGATCGGCAATAATTTCGCGCGCGAGGTCCTGCAGAAGCAGGAAGCGGCGCCGATGTGGTTCATCCGCACCGTCGATGGCTGGCTGACCGACACCGCATCGCCGCAGGTCGCCGATCTGGTCGAGGCGACGGGCATGTCGATCCGCTCGGTCGAGCGCATGACCAAACATTATTACGGCCTGTCGCCGCGGATGCTGGCGCGCAAATATCGCGCGGTGCGTGCCGCCTCGGCGCTGGCGCGCGGCGAAAATCTCGATGCGGCGGAGCTCGGCGACGCCTTCTACGACCAGTCGCACCTGATCCGCGAGATCAAGCGCTTCGCGGGCGCGACGCCGGGGCAGCTCGGCCACCCCTCGCACTATACCGAGGCGACGACCAAGGGCCGCAAACAGCTCGCGGGCAAGGTGAGCCCGCTGGTGTCCGAGACCTGACGCCTCCCTGTCGTCATTGCGAGGAGCCGCAGGCGACGCGGCAATCCAGAGTCCCCGTAAACCGCCCTGGATTGCTTCGTCGCTGCGCTCCTCGCAATGACGGAGGTATTCGCGCCCGCACTCGGATCCATTAACCATCAAAAGCACCGAACCCGTCGTTTTGGCGTTTCCATACAATCGCGAATCGCGGCGCGGGCATAATCGGGGCCTGCGACCCAGAAGAGCTCTTCCTCTCTGACGAGGACTGAGACCTTCATCTTGGCACTCATTTGGCTTCGGCCGGATGGGTGCCTTTTTTTTCTTGGCGGACGAATAGCGCCCCTTGGTTGCGCCGCGCCGGAGCTTCGCCTATATAAGTGGAGCAATTTACTCCAGTTAAGAATCGTTCGCAATTCGCGGACGGAGAAACGATGCGCCTGTCCAACCTTGCCGATTATGCCGTGGTGCTGATGAGCGCCGCCGCGCGCCAGTGCGGATCGGTGCCTTTGCACGCGGCGCTGCTCGCCGAGCAGACGGGGATTCCGGGGCCGACCGCGCAGAAGCTGGTGAGCAGCCTCGCGCGCGCCGGCCTGCTCGTCGCCTCGCGCGGCAGCGGCGGCGGCGTGCGGCTCGCGCGCCCTGCGGCGGCGATCAACGTCGCCGAGATCATCGAGGCGGTCGAGGGTCCGATCGCGCTGACCGCCTGCTGCGACGAGGGACGCCACGACTGCGGCTTCGAAGGCAGCTGCCAGGTCCAGCCGCACCTCGGCGTCGTCAACGGCGCGGTCCGCGCCGCGCTGGCGGGGATCAGCCTGGCGAGCCTCACCGTCGCCCCCGCGAAGGCGGGGGCCGCTGGAGGCCTTACTCCGACGCCGCAGGATGAAACGACAACGGCCCCCGCCTTCGCGGGAGCGACGAGTTAGAGATATGACCGACAACAGCGAACTCCCCGTCAAGGACCAGGCCGCACACGAGGCCGCCGCCAAGGTCGCCGATTATGAGCATGGCTGGTCCTCGGCGATCGAGACCGACTTCGCGCCCAAGGGCCTGTCCGAAGACACGGTCCGCTTCATCAGCGCGAAGAAGAACGAGCCCGAATGGATGCTCGACTGGCGGCTGAAGGCCTATCGCCACTGGCTGACGATGACGCCGCCCGACTGGGCGAAGCTCAACGTGCCGCCGATCGACTACCAGGACGCGTATTATTATGCGGCGCCCAAGGCGAAGCCGAAGCTGTCGTCGCTAGACGAGGTCGATCCCGAAATCCTCGAGGTCTACAAGAAGCTCGGCATCCCGATCGAGGAGCAGAAGGTGCTCGCCGGGGTCGAGGGCGCGCGCAAGGTCGCGGTCGACGCGGTGTTTGACAGCGTCAGCGTCGCGACCACCTTCCGCGAAGAGCTCAAGAAGGCGGGCGTCATCTTCCTGTCGATCAGCGAGGCGATCCGCGAGCATCCCGATCTCGTGAAGAAATGGCTCGGCAAGGTGGTGCCGCAGCACGACAATTATTTCGCGGCGCTCAACTGCGCGGTCTTTTCGGACGGCACCTTCGTCTATGTGCCCGAGGGCGTGCGCTGTCCGATGGAGCTTTCCACCTATTTCCGGATCAATGCCGAGAATACGGGGCAGTTCGAGCGCACCCTGATCGTCGCCGACAAGGGCGCCTATGTCTCCTATCTCGAAGGCTGCACCGCGCCGATGCGCGACGAGAACCAGCTCCACGCCGCGGTGGTCGAACTGGTTGCGCTCGACGATGCCGAGATCAAATATTCGACGGTGCAGAACTGGTACCCCGGCAACGCCGAGGGGCTGGGCGGCATCTATAATTTCGTGACCAAGCGCGCGCTCTGTCAGGGCAAGCGCAGCAAGGTGTCGTGGACGCAGGTCGAGACCGGCAGCGCGATCACCTGGAAATATCCGAGCTGCGTCCTCAACGGCGACGACAGCGTCGGCGAATTTTATTCGGTCGCGGTGACGAACAATCATCAGCAAGCCGACACCGGCACCAAGATGATCCACAACGGCAAGCGCACCCGATCGACCATCGTGTCGAAGGGGATCAGCGCCGGCCAGTCGAGCGGCACCTACCGCGGACTGGTGCGCGTCGCGCCGAACGCCGAGGGCGTGCGCAACTTCACCCAGTGCGACAGCCTGCTGCTCGGCGACCGCTGCGGGGCGCATACGGTGCCGTACATCGAGGTCCGCAATCCCTCGGCGCAGGTCGAACATGAAGCGACGACCAGCAAGATCAGCGACGACCAGCTCTTTTACGCGATGCAGCGCGGGCTGGGGCAGGAAGAAGCGGTGGCGCTGATCGTCAACGGCTTCGCGAAGGAAGTGCTGCAGCAACTGCCGATGGAGTTCGCGGTCGAAGCGCAGAAATTGCTGGGGATTTCGCTGGAGGGGTCGGTCGGATGATCTGGACACTTCGCGATCAGGCCAAACAGCTTAACACCCCTCCCCTTCAGGGGAGGGGCCGGGGGTGGGGTCTATCGGCCTCGACCATCGAAGAGTTGCAGAGCCGCGCTCGCCAGATGCGAAACAACCCGACCGAACCCGAGAAGCGGTTGTGGCGGCATCTGTCGAATGGACAGGTCGAAGGTTTCAAATTCCGTCGTCAGCAAGTGATCGAGCGGTTCATTGCGGATTTCGTTTGCGTTCCGGCGAAGCTGATCATCGAGGTCGATGGTGACACGCACGAAGAGGCTGCGGACCGCGCCCGAGATAAGACACTAGCGGAACAAGGCTATCGCACCATCCGCGTCACGAACCATGACGTTATGTCCAATATAGATGGCGTGTTGCGGTTTATCACCGAAGCCCTGCCTCAGGCCGAGAGACCCCACCCCAACCCCTCCCCTGAAGGGGAGGGGCTAGAGAGGAGTTTGATGTGATGTTGCGTTGGCTACTCCGTAGACAGCGCCCGGTCGCTTCCGGTTCCGAACCCGAATTGGTTCCGAATCCGCATAATCAGATCGGTGGCTCGCACGAGTTCGTTCGTGTTCCGCAAGACGAGACCCTGAAGGTCAATGGCAGCCCCATCCAGATTGAGGCCAATGAATATAGGATCGACAGAAACAGTGCTCAAAATTGAAAACCTCCACGCCACCGTCGCCGACAAGCCGATCCTGAAGGGTCTGTCGCTCGCCATCAACGCGGGCGAAATCCACGCGATCATGGGCCCCAACGGCGCGGGCAAGTCGACGCTGTCCTACGTGCTCGGTGGGCGGCCGGGGTATGAGGTGACCGAAGGGTCCGTAGACTTTGAAGGCCAAGACCTCCTCGCCCTCGATCCGCACGAGCGCGCCGCCGCCGGCCTGTTCCTCGGCTTCCAATATCCGGTCGAAATCCCCGGCGTATCGAACGTCCAGTTCCTGCGCGAGAGCCTGAACGCCCAGCGCAAGGCGCGGGGGCAGGAACCGCTTTCGGGCGGCGATTTCCTGAAGCTGGCGCGCGAGAAGGCGGGGCTGCTCAAGCTCGACATGGACATGCTCAAGCGCCCGGTGAACGTCGGCTTTTCGGGCGGCGAGAAGAAGCGCAACGAGATGGTGCAGATGGGCATCCTCGACCCGACGCTCGCGATCCTCGACGAGACGGATTCGGGGCTCGACATCGACGCGCTGCGCATCGTCGGCGACGGGATCAACGCGATCATGCGGCGCCCCGACAAGGCGGTGCTGCTGATCACTCATTACCAGCGGCTGCTCGACTATGTGCAGCCCGATTTCGTCCACGTCCTCGCGGCGGGGCGGATCGTCAAGTCGGGCGGGCCCGAACTGGCGCGCGAGCTGGAAGCGCACGGCTATGCGGAGGTGGCGGCGTGACCCATCTCCGCGCCGCAGGCGCAATCTCTTCTTTTTTCCGCGCCTCCGCGTCTCCGCGTGAATCCTGTATTCTGTTCACGCGGAGACGCGGAGACGCGGAGGGGAATAGGCCGTGAGCACGGCACCTCTCCCCACACGCCGTGATGAGGCGTGGCGTTATAGCGACATGGAGGCGCTGACGCGCCTCTGGCCGCTCCCCGCACCCGAGAGCATTGTCGTACCGGCGGGCGGCGAGTTGCGCCGGGCGATCGTGCAGGATGAAGGCGCAGTCCAGCAAATAGAGCTCACCCTTGGTAAGGGCGCGGTCGCCAAACTGCATGTGCTCAACATCGGCGGCGCCTATGGCCGCATCGAGCTGAACGTCACGCTGCACGAAGGCGCCGATTTCGCGCTCGGCGCAGCGCAGATCGGGGGGGGCGAGCAGACGCTCGAGATCATCACCACCGTCACCCATGCCGAGCCCGGCGCGACATCGCGGCAGAGGGTGCGCTCGGTGCTCGGCGGCACCGCCACCGGCACCTATCTCGGCAAGGTCGCGGTGGCGCGCGGGGCGCAGCAGACCGACAGCGAGCAGGATGTGAAGGCGATGCTGCTCGACCGCAGCGCGACCGCCAACGCCAAGCCCGAACTCGAAATCTTCGCCGACGACGTCAAATGCGCGCACGGCTGCGCGATCGGCGAGCTCGATCCGCAAGCGCTTTTCTATCTCCAGTCGCGCGGGATGCCGCCGGCCGAGGCGAAGAAGATCCTGCTGCAGGCGTTCGTCGCGGGCGTGTTCGACGGGGCGGAGGATGAGGCGCGGCTGCAGGAGCTGGCGTTGGCGAAGCTGGGAGAATTGGTGTGAGCGTCGCGACAGCCACGAACAGGCCCTCCCCTAACCCCTCCCGCAAGCGGGAGGGGGACATCAGGGCCGACTTCCCCGGCCTGACCCCCGGCTGGCATTATCTCGACACCGCCGCGACCGCGCAGAAGCCCCAAGCGGTGATCGACGCCTGCACGCTGGCGATGGGGCGCGACTATGCGACCGTCCATCGCGGCGTCTATGCGCGCTCGGCCGACATGACGCTCGCCTATGAGGCGGCGCGGCGGCGGATCGCGGCGTTCATCGGCGCGCGCGAGAGCGAAATCGTCTTCGTGCGCGGGGCGACCGAGGCGATCAACCTTGTCGCCTATTCGCACCGGCGCAAGGGCCGCGTGCTGCTGTCGACGCTCGAACATCACAGCAATATCGTGCCGTGGCAGCTCGCGGGATGGCAGGTCGACGTCTGCCCGCTGACCCCGGACGGGCGCATCGACCTCGATGCGGCGGAACAGATGCTGACCCCTGATCACACGATGGTCGCCTTCGCGCATGTCTCGAACGTGCTCGGCAGCCCGCTCGACGTCGCACGCGCCGCCGAGCTCGCGCACCGCGTCGGCGCCGAACTGCTGATCGACGGCTGCCAGGCGGTGCCGAGGTTGCCGGTCGACGTCGCGGCATCGGGCTGCGACTATTATGTGTTTTCAGGCCACAAGCTCTATGGCCCCACCGGCATCGGCGTCTTGTGGAGCGACAAGCTCGATGCGCTGCCGCCGTGGCAGGGCGGCGGCTCGATGATCGACCGCGTGACCTTCGAGAAGACGACCTATGCCCCCGCCCCCACGCGTTTCGAGGCGGGCACGCCCGCGATCGTCGAAGCGCTCGGGCTCGCGGCGGCGGTCGATTATGTCGAAAGCATCGGGGTCGAGGCGATCCACGCGCACGAATGCGCGCTGGTCGCTTCGCTGCGCGAGCAGCTCGCGCGCAAGAACAGCGTGACGCTGTTCGGCCCCGAGAGCAGCGCCGGGATCGTGAGCTTTGCGATGGCGGGGGTTCATCCGCACGATATCGGCACTATTTTGGACGAGAGCGGGGTCGCGATCCGCGCCGGGCACCATTGCGCGCAGCCGCTGATGGAGCATCTGGGCGTGCCGGCGACCGCGCGCGCGAGCTTTGGGCTCTACAGCAATCAGGATGATGTGACCGCGCTGATCGAAGGGCTGGCGCGCGTCGAAAGGATTTTCGGATGAACGAGGAACGGACGATCCGGGTCGAGGAAGTGGAAAGCGTGCCGCCGCCGCCCAAGGCGCGCGTCGGGGACGCCGGGCCCGCCCCGGAATCGATGAGCGACAAGCTGGAGCGCAAGCGCGACTATCTGGAAGGTTTCCTGGCCGCCAAGCCGGCCGAGGTCGACCCGCATGGGGTCGGCGGCGACCTTTACGAAGCCGTCGTGAACGCGCTCAAGGACATCTACGACCCCGAAATCCCGGTGAATATCTATGACCTCGGCCTGATCTACAATGTCGAGATCAACGACGGCCATGTCCTGATCACCATGACGCTGACCACGCCGCATTGCCCGGTCGCCGAATCGATGCCCGGCGAGGTCGAACTGCGCGTCGGCGCGGTGCCGGGCGTGGGCGATGCCGAGGTCAATCTGGTCTGGGATCCGCCGTGGAGCCCCGCGAACATGAGCGACGAGGCGCGGCTGGAACTGGGGATGCTTTGATCGCCCTGTTCGCTGGGGGTGGGCGCGGGCCCGAACCATCCCTATATTGAGCAAGCCCACCCCCGACCCCTCCCGCCTGCGGGAGGGGGGAGATGATGATGACCGATACCAAGACCCGCACCCGTCCCGCCGCGGTGACGTTGACCCCCGCCGCCGAAGCGCGCGTCGCGAAGCTGATGGCGTCCGCCCCCGAGGGCGCGATCGGCGTCAAGCTGTCGACCCCGCGCCGCGGCTGCTCGGGGCTCGCCTATTCGGTCGATTATGTGACCGAGGCCGACCGTTTCGACGAGAAGATCGAAACGCCCGGCGGCACCTTCTACATCGACGGCGCGTCGGTGCTCTATCTGATCGGCAGCGTCATGGACTGGGTCGAGGATGATTTCGCCGCGGGCTTCGTGTTCGAGAACCCCAACGCCAAGGGCGCGTGCGGCTGCGGCGAGAGCTTCACCGTCTAATCCTGCCCACAATGGCGAGGTGGCAGCCGGAACGGCTGACGGAGGGGGCTCGCATCCTTTCCACGTCGCCTGAAACCGCCCACTCCCTCCACCATGCTTCGCATGGCCCGTCCCCCGCAAGCGGGGAGGATCAGTGGCAGACCGTCCAGCCCGCCGTCCGCACCGCCATGTCGAGGTGGAAATGGTTGGCGTGCGCTTCGTTGTAGTCGGGTGACAGGACGGTCGAGAAGAGGCCGCACGATTCGTCGCGGACCGCATGCAGAAACTCGCTCCGCACATCGGCATCGTCCCAGTCGCCGACGAGCGAGATGCGCGTCCCGTCGGCGAGGACGAAGGCCGAAATGTCGATCGCGTTCGCGGTCGAGTGTTCGCTCTGCGCCTGGCGTCCCGCGATCCTGCGGCAGTTGTAGGCGCCGAGATTTTCGAGCTCGACGACCCTTTGCCCGAAATATTTCCGCGCGAGCGGCTGGACGATGTCGCGGGTCCACAGGATCATCGCCGCGGTGACCGCACAGCCCGGCGCGGCGTTCGCCGGGCGCATCGTCGGCACGAAGCGGTTGCCGGTGAGCAGCATGCGCTGAGAGGCGCGGCAGACGCCCTCGCCCATTGGGGGCCGCCGCAGATAGCCCGCGCCGGCGCGGTCGAAGGCCGCGAAGCAGGCCGCATCGTCGCCTACGAACGCCATCAGCTTGCCGTGCGTCGCCCAGCCCTGCCGATGCGCAAGCTCGAAGCGGGCGGCGGGGTTGTGCTCGGGATGCGCGCGCAGCCACGCCATGCCGCGGATCGCGGCGAGCGTCAGCAACACCGCGATGCCGAACCAGATCAGATAGGGGCGGGGGCTCTTTTTCTTCACCCGCCCCAACTGCGGCATCGCGCGCGGCGCGGCAAGCTCAGAGCGGCTCGAACCGCACGGTCAATCCGTCCTTGGGCCGCGGGATCGGCAAGATCTGCCAGTCGGGTTCATAGCCCTCCGCCACCACGATGCGGTGCGTCGTGATCACATGGTGGAAGAAGATTTTCGCCTGCATATAGGCGAAGTGCAGCCCGAGGCACATGTGCGCGCCGCCGCCGAAGGGGACCCAGGCATATTTGTGCCGCTCGCGCGCGACCTCGGGCGAAAAGCGCATCGGGTCGAATGTCTCGGGCTCGGGCCAATGCTCCTCCATCATGTGGGTGAAGGCGGGGCTGACCCCGACCGAGGTGCCCGCCGGGATGCGGTAGCCGCCGAACTCGAAATCCTTGAGCGCGCGGCGCGGAAAGCTCGGCACCGGGGGCACCAGCCGCAGCGCCTCCTTGAACGCCCATTCGGTGAGTTCGAGCTCGCCGAGGCTGTTGTGCCCGACCCCCTCGCCAGCGGGAGCGACGCGCAGCATCTCCTCGCGCAGCCGGTCCTGCCATTCGGGGTGCTTCGCGAGCTGCCAGACGAGCGTGGTGACCGAACTGGTGATGGTGTCGTGCGCCGCCATCATCAGGAAGTTCATATGGTCGACGATCGCCTCGACCGAGAGATGCTCCCCATTGTCGTCGGTCGCGCGGCAGATCTGGCTGAAGATATCCTCGCCCGTGCCTTCGCGCCGCTCGGGCACCATGCGGCCGAAATAGTCGACCAGATAGGCGCGCCCCTTGGCGCCGCGCCCCATCGCGGTGAAGGGCAGCGGCACGCGCACGACGCCGATCGACGCCTGCACCATGTCGACGAACGCCTTGTTGACCTTGTCGGCCTCGGGGCCCCAGGGAATGCCGAGGAAGCTGGTCGCGGCGAGGTCGAGCGTCAGTTCCTTGATCGCGGGATAGAATTTGAACGTCCTGCCGCTCCATGTCGCGACGCGATTCCGGATCCCCTCGTTCAGCGAATCGGCATAGTGGCGCATCGGTTCGGGCTTGAAGGCGACCGACAGCGTCTTGCGGTCGGCGCGATGCTTTTCGAAATCCATCAGCATCAGCCCGCGCGGGAAGAGCAGATTGAGCACCGGTCCCCAACCCTGTTCGGACGAGAAGATCTTCTCGCGGTCGAACATCACCAGCTCGTTCGCCTCGGGCCCGTGCAGCGTGACGCTACGCCCGCCGAAGCTGTTGTTGCGATAGACGCGGCCATATTGTGCCACCATCCTTCGTGTGAAGGCCGGATAGTCGCGAAGCTGGTCGAGCGTGTTGCCGAGGATCGGCAGGCCGTCCTGGCCCGGAATATGGTCGAGCACGCTATCGGGATTGCGCGGCAGCCAATGCTGCGTGTCCGAACCGAAGCGCGCTTCCGACCATTCGATCCTTGCGGGGGCGTTCATCGCGGGTACCATCCTCTTGTCGTCATGGGTCCGTGCGAGCCTATCGGACTACTGACATCGATGCAAGTAACGCTTGAAGCGGCGCGAGGCACCATTCACCGCAAATTCAACTCGACTCGGGCAATCCGGGCTTCAAGATCGGGGGTCCGCTCGTTGGACCTTCATGAAGGACAAGATGATGGCCAAGATGTTTCGGCGCCCCCTCTCCCTCGCGCTCGGCGCGCTGGCGACGACCACGCTCGGCGGCTGCTATTACGGCGACGTCTACGGGTCGAGCTACGCCTCCTCGGGCGCGTGCGCGGGCGATTATTACGACTATGATCCCTATGCCTACGACGACGGCTATGGCTATGACTGCTACGATAGCGGCGACTATGGCGCAGGCTTCGCGCAGATCGGCTTCGGCGGGGGCTGGTACGACGATTATTATTATCCGGGCTATGGCCTGTGGATGTTCGACAATTACCACAACCGCTATCCGCTGCGCGGCCAGTATCTGAATTACTGGGGCGGCCGCCGCGCCTGGTGGCGCCACCATGGCGGGCGCAGCGACGGCAATCACGGCGGCCGGCCGGGCCGGCCGGGACATCCGGGCGGATCGAACGGGCACGACGGCGGCAATGGTCATCATGGTGACCGGCCTGGGCGCCCCGGCGGCTGGAACGGCGACCATGACGGCAACCGGCCGCCGCACGGCACGCGGCCGGGCACCCGCCCCGGCGGCAACGACCACCGGCCTCCCCCCGCTGCGACGCGTCCCGGCCGGCCCGATCGCGGCCCGATGGTTAGGCCCGACGGCAAGAAGCCCCAGATCCGTTCGGTGCTGACCGGCCGGCCCGCTCGCGACACAGCGGAACCGCGACGCCCGTCGATCCGCCAGCCCGCGGCGCGCCCGCCGGTTCGCAGCGCGCCGGCGGCTCGTCCGGCCCCCGCGCCCCGCGCGCCGGCCGCACGCCCCGCACCGCCGCGCGCCGAGCGCCCGGCACCGGCGCCGCGCCCGAACCGCGGCGACCGCATCCGCGCGCAGCGCGATCAGTAAAGCGGTCAGGCCGGCGGCGGATCGTCCGCCGCCGGCATGCCCCCCACCCCCGCCGACACGACGGTTGCGGCGACGAGATCGCCGATGACGTTGAGCACGGTACGGCACATGTCGAGGAAGCGGTCGACGCCGAGCACCAGCCCGATCCCTTCGGGCGGTACCCCGACCGAGGCGAGGATCAGCGCGATCACCGGCAGCGACCCTGCCGGCACGCCGGCGGTGCCGATGCCGCCGAGGATGCAGACGAGCATCACCGAAATCTGCTGCGTCAGCGTCAGGTCGATCCCGAAGAATTGCGCGAGGAAGATCACCGTCACGCCTTCGAACATCGCGGTGCCGTTCTGGTTCGCGGTCGCGCCGATGGTGAGGACGAAGCGCGCGACGCGGTCGGGCAGGCGGAGCCGATCGTGCGCGACGCGCAGCGAGGTCGGCAGCGTCGCGTTCGATGAGGCGGTCGCGAAGGCCATCACGAAGGCCTCCTGCGTTTCGCGGAAGAAGGCGACCGGCGATTTCTTCGCCAACGTCTTGAGGATGATCGGAAAGATCACGAACATCTGGAGACCGAGCGCGAGCAGAACGACCCCGACATAGGCCGACAGGCGGATGATCAGGTCCCAGCCGAACTGCGCCGCGAGGTTGAACATGAAGCAGAAGATCGCGATCGGCGCGAGCTGGATGACGAGGCCGATCAGCTTCATCGCCACCTCGAACACGCCCTCGATCGCGGTTTTCAGCACCTGCGTCTGCGGCGTCTGCACCAGCATCAGCCCGATTCCGAAGAAGAGCGCGAAGAACATCACCGCGAGCACGTCGTTCTGGCTCATCGCGTTGAAGAAATTGTCGGGGACGATGGCGACCACCGCCGCGACCCCCGATTTCGATTCATGCGCGCTCTGGATGATCGTGCCGGCGCGCGCGGCGCCCTCGGCCAGCAGGGTCTTGGCGAGCGCGGGATCGACCCCCGCTCCCGGTTGCAGCGCGTTGACCACCGCGAGGCTGACCGCGACCGCGATCGACGACACGACGACGGTATAGACCAGCGTGCGCAGCCCGACGGTCTTGAGCGCGCGCATCTCGCCCATTTCGGCGACCCCGACGATCAGCGCCGACACCAGCAGCGGGATCACCAGCATGAACAGCAGGCGCAGGAATATCTGGCCGATCGGCCCGGTGACATAGGTGGTGACGGTGTCGACCCACGGCGCGTCGGCGGCGCCGTAATAGACCGCCAGACCCGCAAAAAGCCCGGCGACGAAGCCGATCAGCATCCGCCATTGCAGCCGCCGGGCGCGTGCTTCGTCGCCGCTTGCCGCCGCCGTTACCGCGGTATCCGCCATCGTTCAGCTCCTCGTCCGCCCCTGTCGAGGCGACCGAAAAGCCGTGGTTCAGGCGCGATCGGTCGCCGGCGTAGCCTCCCCGTCCCCTTTTCCTTCCCCATTGTCTTCACGAAGATCGAGCCCGCGGGTTCCATGATGCGCGGTATGGCTCGGCGCGTGCGGCCAGTCGGCGTTGGCCGGCTCGGGCTTTTCGAGCATGCCTTCCCACTTGGTGATGACGCTGGTCGCGACCGCATTGCCGACGACATTGGTCGCCGAGCGGCCCATGTCGAGGAACTGGTCGATGCCGAGGATCAGCGCCACGCCCTCGACCGGCAGCCCGAACTGCGCGAGCGTCGCGGTGATCACGACGAGGCTGGCGCGCGGCACCCCGGCGATCCCCTTCGACGTCACCATCAGCGTCAGCAGGATCAGGATCTGGGTGCCGATCGACAGCTCGATGCCATAGGCCTGCGCGATGAACAGGGTCGCGAAGCTCATGTACATCATCGACCCGTCGAGGTTGAAGCTGTAACCCAGCGGCAGGACGAAGCCCGATATGCGGCGCGGGATGCCAAAGCGGTCGAGCTGCTCGAACAGCTTGGGCAGCGCGGCCTCCGACGAGGCGGTCGAGAAGGCGAGCAGCAGCGGCTCGACGATATAGCGCACCAGCGTCAGGATGCGCCTGCCGAGGAAGATCGCGCCGAGCCCGAGCAGCACCAGCCAGAGCAGCAGCAGCCCGAAATAGAATTCGACGACCAGCCGCAGGAAGTCGAGCAGGATGCCAAGCCCGTTGACGGTGATCACCCCCGCGAGCGCGCCGAACACCGCAAAAGGCGCGAACAGCATCACATAGTTGGTGATCTGCAGCATCAGCTCGGCGAGCGCGTCCATGCCGCGAACCAGAATTTCGCCGCGTTCGCCGATCGCCGAGAGGCCCACTCCGGCGAAGAGCGAAAAGACCAGAATCTGGAGAATGTCGTTCTTCGCCATCGATTCGAAGATCGACTGGGGAAAGACGTGAAGCACGAAGTCGCGCAGGTTGAGCGCCTCGGTCTTGACCTCGCCGATCGGCACGGTGGCGGTGAGGTCGAGCCGCAATCCGGGCTGGAGCGCGTTGACGAGCAGCAGGCCGAGCGTGATCGATACCAGGCTGGCGGTGATGAACCAGAGGAGCGCCCGCCCGCCGATGCGCCCGAGCGCCGAACTGTCGCCCATATTGGCGATGCCGGTCACGATCGTCGCCAGCACCAGCGGCGCGATGATCATCTTGATCAGTTGCAGAAAGACGTCGGCGAGCAGCTTGAAATAGCCCGCGATCCGCTTGGCTTCCTCGGCATCGGCGCCGACCTGCGCATGCGCGATGGCCCCGGCGACGATGCCGAGAACCATGCCGATCAAGATATACAAAGTTAGGCGACGCGCCATTCGATCACTCCCCTGTCCCGCCCGGCGGATTTTATCAGGGCGCGGAGGTAACAGGGTGAGGGTCCGCGGGCAAGGCGCGGCTCAGGTCAGGAAAAAGACGATCGCTAGGCAGGTCGACACGCCGGTGATGATGTTGAGCGGCACCCCGATCTTGACGAAATCGACGAAGCGATAATCGCCCGCGGCATAGACGATGGTGTTGGTCTGATAGCCGATCGGGGTCGCGAAGCAGGCCGAGGCGCCGATCATCAGCGCGATCACGAGCGGGCGCGGGTCGACGCCGAGCTCGGCGGCGATCGCGAGCGTCACGGGGGTCATCAGCGCCGCGACCGCATTGTTGCTGAGCAGTTCGGAGAGGATCAGCGCGAAGAAATAGATGCCGAAGACGAGCACCCAGCGCGGCGCGTCGGCGAGCAGCGGCTCGACCCAGCCGACCATCATCGCGACCGCGCCGCTCTTCTCGAGCGCGACGCCGACCGCGAGCATCGCGAAGATCAGGATCAGCACGTCGCCGTCGATCGTCCCCCACGCCTCGTCGCTGTCGATGCAGCGGGTGACGAGGATGACCCCGATGGCGATGATCGCCGCGACCCCGATCGGCATCACGTCGAGTGCCGCGAGGCTGACGACGCCCGCCATGCACAGGATCGCGATCCACGCCTTGCCGCGGCGGAAGGCGCGCGTCTTGGCGAGGTCGGCGCCGATCAGGCCGGGATTGTCGCGCAGCGCCTCGACCTCGCGCGGGCCGCCGGTGACGAGCAGCCGGTCGGCGGGGCGGATGCGGACGCTGGCGAGGTCGGGGCCGGCCTCGTGCAGCGGCCGGTCGAGCCCGATGATGCGCGCGCGGATTTTCTGCAGGAAGGGAATGTCGGCGAGCCGCTGGCCGATCGACGGATGGGTGGGAGCGATCATCGTTTCGACGACCATGTCGTTCGCGGCCGGGACGCCGGCGCCGATCCCGAGCAGAAAGCGCCCCTGCTCGCGCCAGGTCACCAGCGTCGCGCCGTCGACCCGGACGATCAGCCGGTCGCCGGCGGCCAGCGTCCAGTGATCGAGCTCGGCGCCGTGGACGACGGCCGAAGCGCGGCGCACGCCGACGACACGGCCCGACCGCGGCAGGTCGCGGAACGCCTCGACCGTCATGCCGACCAGATCGTCGTCGTCGCCAAGCACCAGTTCGGTCAGATATTGGTGCGTGTCGTGCGTCCCGGCGGCGCCGGGGATCGGTTTGTCCGAGGGCAGCAGCCACCACATCAGCGCCAGCGCGATCATCCCCGACGCCGCGGTGACGAGCCCGATCGGCGTGATCTCGAAAATGCCGAAGCGCGGCATCCCCGCGTCGCGGACGATGCCGTCGACGACGAGGTTGGTCGAGGTGCCGATCAGGGTCAGCGTACCGCCGAGCACCGCGGCGATCGACAGCGGCATCAGCAGCTTCTTCGCGCTGATCCCCGTCACTTCGGCGAGCTTCATCATGATCGGCAGCAGCACGACGACGACCGGCGTGTTGTTGAGGAAGGCCGAGGCGGCGAGGGCGCCGAGCAGCACCTCGACGATGGCGAGGCGCGGATGCTTTTCGGCGCGCGCCATGATCGCGTCGGCGACGCGCTGGATCACCCCGGTGCGAATCAGCGCGCCCGACAGCACGAACATCGCGCCGATGACGATCGGCGCCGAGTTGGAAAAGACCGAATAGGCCGCCTCGGCATCGAGAATGCCGAGCGCCAGATAGGTGCAGGCACCGAGGATCGCGATCACCGTCGCGGGCAGCCGCTCCATCAGGAACCCGACGAACATCGCGGCAAGGATCAGCAGCGACAGCGCCGCCTGATGCGCCTCGATCGCCGAGCGCACCGCCTCGATCATGCGCGCGTCACCCGCATTGCGCGCGGTGCAACAGCTTGTGGTCGGCGAGGACGAGCGCCATCATCGCCTCGACCACGGGAGCGCCGCGGATACCGACGCAGGGGTCGTGACGGCCCTTGGTGACGATGTCGGTCGCCTCCCCCGCGCGATTGACCGTCGGCACCGGGGTCAGGATCGAGCTGGTCGGCTTGAAGGCGACGCGCACCACCACCGGCTGGCCGGTCGAGATGCCGCCCGCGATGCCGCCGGCGTTGTTCGACAGGAAATCGGGGCGGTTGCTGCCGTCGGTCGCGGGACGCATCGCGTCGGCATTCTCCTCGCCGCGCAGCCGCGCCGCGTGGAAGCCGGCGCCGATCTCGACCCCCTTCACCGCGTTGATCCCCATCATCGCGGCGGCGAGGTCGGCGTCGAGCTTGGCATAGACGGGCGCGCCCCAGCCGGCGGGAACGCCGCTCGCCGCGCATTCGATGACCGCGCCCAGCGAGCTGCCCGCCTTGCGCGCCGCGTCCATCATCGCCTCCCAGCGCTGCGCCGCGGCGGGATCGGGACAGAAAAAGGGATTGCGGTCCATCTCTTCGAGGTCGAAGTTCGCGGGGTCGATCGCGTCGCCGCCGATCTCAGCGACCCAGGCGTGGATCTGCACCTCGGGGATCACCAGCCGCGCGACCGCGCCCGCCGCGACCCGCGCTGCAGTCTCGCGCGCGCTCGACCGCCCGCCGCCGCGATAATCGCGGATGCCGTATTTGGCGTCATAGGCATAGTCGGCATGACCGGGACGATAGGCCTGCGCGATCTCGCCATAATCCTTCGAGCGCTGGTCGACATTCTCGATCATCAGGCTGATCGGCGTGCCGGTGGTCTTGCCCTCGAACACCCCCGACAGGATGCGAACCTGGTCGGGCTCCTGCCGCTGCGTCGTGTGGCGCGACTGGCCGGGACGGCGCTTGTCGAGAAAGGGCTGGATGTCGGCCTCCGACAGCGACAGCCGCGGCGGACAACCGTCGACGACCGCGCCGAGCGCCGGCCCGTGGCTTTCGCCCCAGGTCGTGAATCGAAAGACGCGTCCGAAGCTGTTGAAACTCATAATCCCCTCTCCCCCTGGGGGAGAGGGAGGGGCCCGCGTGGCGCAGCCGCGTGGGGTGAGGGCCCACCCGCGAGCGCGAGCGCGATCGCGCGGCCCACGCCTTCCAGATTGTCCATCACATCCCGATTGGTGAAGCGTAGCACCCGATATCCCTCTTTCGCCAAAAACGCCGTCCGCCGCGCGTCATAGTCGATTTGCTGCGCGTGACTATCACCATCTACCTCTATCACCAGCCGCGCCGTTTGACAGGCAAAGTCGGCGATGAAAGGGCCGAGCCGCTGCTGTCGACGGAATTTATGGCCGTCGAGGCGGCCGCCCCGCAGGATCGACCATAATTTTTTCTCCGCAGGCGTGGCGTCACGCCGAAGCCCGCGAGCGCGGTCGATGGTGCCGTCGCGGATTTCGAAGCGGCTTCTCGTCACGCCCTCACCCTCCCGTCGCTACGCGACGGGCCCCTCCCTCTCCCCTTGGGGGAGAGGGGAATCATCCCATCCGGCCGAATGCGGGTGCATAATCCGCCCGTCCGCCTAGCGGCCAGGGCGCGTTCGAGTCCAGCATCATCGCCATGAAATGCGGCCCCGCGAAAGGCGAAGCGAAGCGCGCGCCGAGGTCGGGCGAATAGCCGAAGCGCGGATAATAGGCCTCGTGCCCGAGGACGAAGCTGATCGCCACGCCCTGTGCGCGCAACTCATCCAGCCCGGCGCGGATCAGGGCGCCGCCGATCCCCTGCCCTTGCCGGCCGGGTGTGACCGATACGGGTGCTAGGCCGGCAGCGGGGATCGCCGCGCCGTCCGCCTCCACGTCCATCCGGCTGAACAGCACATGCCCGGCGATCGCGCCGTCCGCCTCGGCGACGAGCGAGACCAACGCGTCGCCGTCGGCCTCCAGCATCCGCACCAGTTCGGCCTCGCCCTGATAGCCATGCCCGGTCCCGGCGAAGGCCGAGCGGATGATCGCGTCGATGATATCGGCATCCGCCGCCGTGGCGGCGCGGATGGCGAAGCCGTCAGGCAAGCGCGATGTCCGGCGCATCTTCCTGCTTCATGCCGACGGTGTGATAGCCCGCGTCGACATGGTGCGTTTCGCCGGTAACGCCCGACGCGAGGTCGCTCAGCAGATAGAGCGCCGAGCCGCCGACGTCGTCGATCGTGACATTGCGGCGGAGCGGGGCGTTATGTTCGTTCCACTTGAGGATCAGGCGGAAGTCGCCGATTCCGCTCGCCGCCAGCGTCTTGATCGGCCCCGCCGAGATCGCGTTCACGCGCACCCCCTGCGGGCCATAATCGTTGGCGAGATATTTGACGCTCGTTTCGAGCGCCGACTTGGCGACGCCCATGACGTTGTAATGCGGGATGACCTTTTCCGCGCCATAATAGCTGAGGGTCAGCAGCGAGCCGCCACCCTTGCCGGTTTCGGGGTCGAAGGGCGTCATCATCGCCGCCGCGCGCTTCGCGACCGCGGTGAAGCTGTAGACGCTTATGTTCATCGTCATCAGGAAATCGTCGAGCGTCACATCGGCATAGTGGCCGCGCAGCGCCTCCTTGTTGGTGTAGCCGATCGCGTGGACGACGAAGTCGATCGTCGGCCAGCGCGCCGCGAGCGTCGCGAAGGCCTGGTCGAGATTCGCCATGTCGGCGACGTCGCAGTCGATCAGGAAATCGCAGCCGAGTTCGTCGGCGAGCGGCTTCACCCGCTTCGCCATCACGTCGCCCTGATAGCTGATGGCAAGCTCCGCCCCCGCGCCGTGCAGCGCCTTCGCGATTCCCCAGGCGAGCGATTTGTCGTTCGCGAGGCCCATGATCAGCCCGCGCTTGCCCTTCATCAGACCCGTCATTTGGTTTCTCCGACCTTTATTTGTCTTCCACGATGATATCGTCCACGCGCCCAATAGCGTCGTGTCCCAAATCCTCAACCTCGACGAGCGCGGCGTTGAGTTCAGCGCCGATCACCATACCCAATCCGACGAGGTAGAAAAAGAAAAGCGCGACCATGACGCCCGCGAGGCTGCCGTAGGTCGCGTCATAGCTGAGCAGGCTGGCGAGCAAAGGCGGAAGCGCCAGAGTGACCCCGATCCACCACAGGGTGGTGAACAGCGCGCCCGGCCATTTCGGGCATTTTTTCTGCCGGCGGTATTTGGCGGGGGTGAGCGAGTAGAAAAGCAGATAGATGGCGAGGAAGAGGCCGAGCCCCGACACGCCGCGCGAGATCAGCACCACCCCCGCCGACTGGAATTGCGCGGGCAGCACCCGCGTCACGAATTGTTCGATGCCGACGATCAGCACCTGCATGCTGAACGACAGCAGCATCAGCACCACCGCGCCGGAGATGATGCCGATCGACAGCAGCCGGTAATGAAAGAAGCCGCGGCTGAAATGGGTGCCATAGGCGCGGCGGAGGATGTCGCGGATCGTCTCGACGAGGCTGCCGACGGTCCACAGCGCGACGATCGCGCCGAGCCACAGGAAAAGGCCGGTGCGCGCGCCCATCACCTCGCGGATCGGTCCCGACAGCGCCTTGGCGACCGTCGGCGGCATGATCGAGAAGACCGCGTCGATCGCCGCCTCGCCTCCCGCGCTGCCGCCGAACAGGCTCAAGGCGGCGGCGAGCAGGATGAAGAAGGGAAAGAGCGCGATCAGCGCCAGATAGGCGAGATTGCCGGCGTGGATGAAGCCGTCGGTATAGGTGCCGACGATCACGCGGCGGACGATGTGGAAGGCGCGCGTTCCCGGCCCCAGCCGCTCGCGCCCGCGCTCGATGACGCCCTGCGCCCGCGCGCGCAAATGGGTGCGCTTGGCGCGCTCGGCGCGCGCCTCGGGCGAATGGGGCGAATGCCCCTCGGCGAGAAATTCCTTGCCGACTTCCTCGGCGACTTCGCGCTCGAGCGCGGCGGCGGCTTTCGTCTCGCTGCGATCAGCCACGCGTCACACGCCGAGATCGGCCCTGACCGGCCGCGTGTCGGTCCATTCGTCCACCAGCTTCGCGAGCCCGGCGTCCTCCTTCGGCAGGTCGACCATCAGCCGCACGAGCTGGTCGCCGCGCCCACCGCCCTTCTGGCTGAACCCCTTGCCCTTGAGCCGCATCACCCGGCCCGAGGACGAGCCCGCGGGGATCGACAGCATCACCGGCCCGTCGACCGTCGGCACCTTGACCTTCGCGCCCTTCACCGCCTCGCCCAGCGTCACCGGCAGGTCGAGCCGGATGTTGGCGCCGTCGCGTTCGAAGAAGGGATGATCCTTGACGGTGATGGTGACGATGCCGTCGCCGTTGCCGCCCGGCCCCGGCTGCCCCTTGCCCGCGAGGCGCATCTGGGTGCCGGTCTCGACCCCGGCGGGCAATTTGAGGTCGATCGTCTTGCCGTCGGCGAGCGTGATGCGCTGCATCGCCTGCGTCGCGGCGTCGAGGAAGGAGACCGACAGGCGATAGGCGACGTTGGCGCCCTTGGGCGGCGGTGCGCTGCGCCCGCCGAAACCGCCGAACGGCCCGCCGCCGCCGCCACGGCCGCCGAACAGCCCTTCGAAGATATCGCCGAAGTCGGCGCCCTCGCCGCCGAAACCGCCCTGGGCGCCGCCGCGCGGGTCGCCGCGAAAACCGCCGCCGCCATAGCCGAAGGGCATGGCGGGGTTGCCTTCGGCATCGATCTCGCCGCGATCGAACTGCGCGCGCTTTTCCTTGTCGGACAGGAGGTCATAGGCCTTGGTGACGTCGGAGAATTTCTCCGCCGCCTTCGGATTCTCCTTGTTCCGGTCGGGGTGCAGCTCCTTCGCGAGCTTGCGGTACGCCGACTTGATTTCGGCTTCGCCCGCATTCTTCGCGACGCCGAGGGTGGAATAGGGATCTGCCATTTCTATCCTGTAGCCCGATAAGATGTTGGCCGGAAAGGCCCGATTGCGCGCGCGATGTGGGAACGGAGCGAAAGGCGGTCAAGTTCCGAGGTAACTCCTCTCTTCCGTCACCCCGGACTTGATCCGGGGTCCCGCTCGGTGACGTCCGAAAGCGGGACCCCGGATCAAGTCCGGGGTGACGATATAGGCTGGCTTTTACTCGACCGCTGGCCGACGGCGCATTAGAAGCGCGCGCATGACCACCGACCCCTTCGCCCTGTTCGACGCCTGGTTCGCCGAAGCGCGCGCCAGCGAGCCCAATGATTCGAACGCGATGGCGCTCGCTACCGCGACCGCGGACGGGCGGCCCTCGCTGCGCATGGTGCTGCTGAAGGGGCATGGGCCGGACGGGTTCGTCTTCTACACCAATCTCGACAGCCGCAAGGGCGGCGAGCTCGCCGCGAACCCGCAGGTCGCGCTGCTCTTTCACTGGAAGTCGCTGCGCCGCCAGATCCGCATCGAGGGACCGGTCGAACCCGTCGCGGACAGCGTCGCCGACGCCTATTTCGCGACGCGCAGCCGCGACAGCCAGCTCGGCGCCTGGGCGAGCGACCAGTCGCGCCCGCTCGCCGACCGCGCGACCTTCGAGGCGCGCTTCGCCGAGATGCAGGCGCGTTTCGAGGGGCGGGACGTGCCCCGGCCGCCGCGCTGGTCGGGCTGGCGCGTGACCCCCGAACGAATCGAATTTTGGCAGGACCGCGCGCACCGCCTCCACGAACGCACCCTGTTCGTTCGTGATCGGGATGGCTGGACCAGCGGGCTGCTCTATCCATGAGCTGGCGCCGCCTTCCCATCACGCAGGTCGACGCCTTTGCCGACCGCCCCTTCACCGGCAATCCCGCCGCGGTGATGCCGCTCGAGGAGTGGCTCGACGACGCGACGCTGCAGGCGATCGCGGCCGAGAACAACCTCGCCGAAACCGCCTTCCTGATTCCCGACGAAAGCGGCGAGGCCGATTATGAGCTGCGCTGGTTCACGCCGGGGGTCGAGGTCGCGCTGTGCGGCCATGCGACGCTGGCGAGCGGGCATGTGCTGCTGTCGGCGGCGCCGTGGCGGAGCGACATGCGCTTCCGCACCCGCAAGGCCGGGATATTGCGCGTCGCGCGCGCCGGCGAGGGCGAGGCGACGGGCTATCGCATGGCGCTCCCCGCCTATCCGCCCGCGCCGAAGGCGATGCCCGACATCGCCGCCGCGATGGGCGGCGAGCCGGTCGAGACCTTGTGGCACGCGGGCGGCTATGCGCTGATCGTCTACGCCGATGCCGCGAGCGTGCGGGCGCTGGAACCCGATTTGCGCGCGCTGAAAGCCGGCGGCGACATGCTCTACATCGCGACCGCGCCGGGGGCCGGCGATCCGTCGGGCGCCGACGTCGTCAGCCGCGCCTTCGCGCCCGGCGCAGGGATCGACGAGGACCCGGTCACCGGCTCGGCGCATAGCGTGCTGACGCCCTATTGGGCCGCGCGGCTTGGCCGCGACGCCTTCGCCGCCTATCAGGCGAGCGCGCGCGGCGGCCATGTCGGCTGCCGGCTGGATGGGGATAGGGTGGAATTATCGGGGACGTGCGTCACGACGCTGGTGGGTGAGTTTCTGCTGTAATTCTGGGTTCGTCATTGCGAGGAGCCGGAGACGAGGAAGCAATCTCCAGCCATCGGCCGGCGTTACCGTTGGCTGGAGATTGCCACGGCCCTGACGGGCCTCGCAATGACGGTTCGGCGGATCAAAGCGCGCCCTGCAGATCCGCCAGATGGCGGCGCAGTTCGGGGAACTGGTCGTCCTTCGTTATCCCCAGCCGCACGATCGTCACGCGCTGCGACGGCGAGACGATGATATACTGGCCCTGGTGGCCGATGCAGGCGAAGAGGTCGTTGGGGCCGCGGTCGGGCCACAGCGCCGGGGTTACCCCGGCCGGGCGCGGGCGGTTGAGCCAGATGTGGCCGCCATAGCCGGCATCGTTCGGCGACGGAGTCAGCATGAAGCGCATCCAGGTTTCGGGGAGCAGCCGCTGGCCGTTCACCACCCCGTGGTTGCGCAGGAATTCGCCGAACTTCGCATAGTCGCGCGCGGTCGCGTGCATGATCGAACCGCCGATCATCGTGCCGCGCGCGTCGAACTCGGGCGTCAGGCTGGTCATGCCGAGCGGCTCGGTCAGCCGGCCGGCGATGAAGTCGCGCATCGCGCCGCGCCGCGCCTCGGCGCTCTTGGCGGGCGTCAGCGTGTCGGCGAGAATATCCGCAAGGATCACGCTGGTCGCCGAGCTGTAGTTGAAGAGCTCGCCCGGCCGCGCCACCGCAGGCTTCGCCTCGGCAAAGCCCGCCATGTCCTGCGCGCCGCCGCCGAACAGCATCGCCACCGTGTCGCCCGCCCAGATCGGATCGCCTTCCTCGACATGCTCGAGACCCGAGGACATGTGAAGCAGGTCCCTGAGCGTGATCGCCCCGCGCGGGTCGCCGCTGCGCTGCCACGCCGCGACCGGAGCGGGACCATCCAGGGACAATTGCCCGTCGGAAACGAGGAAGCCGGTGAGCACCGCGGTGATGCTCTTCGCCATCGACCAGCTGATCAGCTTGCTCTGGGGGCCGAAGCTCGCGCCGTAGCGTTCGTAGATCGGCTCGCCATCGCGCAGCACGAGCAGCGCGCGCGTCTCCCCCACATCGTCCGCGTCGGTGAACAGCGCGTCGGCCTTCGCCTTGATCGCGGGATCGAGCGCGGGCAGCGGCCGCGGCGCATCGACCGGCTCGGACGGCAGCGAGGCACCGAAGCGCGGCGCGGGCGAGGCCGGCGCCATCGCGCCCTGCCCCGCCGCCTGCGTCAGCGACCAGGCGCCGAGGAGCGCGAGCGCGGCACTTGCCAGCATGGCTTTTTTGGTGATCATGGCGCCCCGTGACTAACACCAACCCGCCCGAGCCGGCAACGCCCGAACCGACGCCGCCCGCTCCGCCGCCGGAATCGCCCGCCGCGCAAGCGCCGCGCCGACCGAGCCGCTGGAGCGGATGCCTGCCGTGGGCGCTGGTCGTCCTCGTCCTGCTCGCGATCCTGCTGATCTGGAAATTCCCGTCGTTCAAGGCGCAGGCCGAGCTGGGATCGGCTTATGCCGCGCGCGTCGGCTGCTCGTGCCGCTATGTCGAGGGCCGCAGCCTCGAAAGCTGCCAGACCGACTTCGAGCCCGGCATGGAGATGGTGTCGGTCAGCGAAGACCCCGAAACCAGGACGATCACCGGCAGCGTCCCGCTGCTCGCCTCGCGCAGCGCGCGCTATGCCGGCGCGAGCGGCTGCCTGTTGTCGCCCGCCGACTAGCCGGAACAATCGGCACGCGCGCGCGTTGGCAAGACATTGCCAAGTCCGGGGAGACGAAGGATGCAGCGCAAGCCGATCGTTCTGGCCGTGGTTGCGGGGGCGTCGCTGTTCGCGGCCGATGCCGCCCAGGCCCAATATCTCGATTCCTATCTCGACGCGCAGCGCTGGAGCAATCTGCGCGAGCATCAGCAGGAGCAGCAGAAGAAGGCGCAGCAACAGCAGAATCGCGCCCCGAACGCGAAGCCCGTCACGCTCGCCGAGCGGCAGGCCGCCTGGTCGCGCAACAAGAGCGAATATCGGCGGCGCGTTCTTCGCGACGGTCAGGCGAGCGCCGACCGCTGGCTCGATTCGCTGGTGCGCGCGGGCCGCTGAGCTATCGCGTGACCCGCCGCGTCGCGAGAGCGATCGCTGCCGGTACCCCGAACACGAGCAGCCACACCACCGCCTCCTCGCCCCAGCCATAGCCGGCGGCGAGCACGCCGAAGAGCAGGTTGGCGATCGACACGGCGAGCCAGAGCCACAGGAACAGCCGCGTCGCGCGCGCAGCGTCGGAGACGGCAAGCCGCAACCCGATCAACAGCGCCAGCCCGATCGCCAGCATGATGGCGGTATGCGACATCCTACCTCTCCTCCCGCGCGCCGGGGTCGGCGCCGAACAACCGGCCGAGCCACGGCGTCCAGCGCTGCCAGCCGCCGTGGAACGATCCCCATTCCCAGATCGCGGTGAAGACCAGCACCGCGAAGACCGCGAAGCCGAGCGTCAGCGGCTGCCAGTGGCCGAACCAGGCAGCGGCGCCCACGGCGAGCAGCGCCGCGCTGCCGAGCAGGTGCGAAAAGGGCGGAAGCGGCCGGTCGGTCGTCGCCTTCTTGAACGCCATATTGCCGATCAGGAACAAGAGCGGGCCGCCGATCGAGGTGGCGAGGAAGGCGGGTGCGATATGGCCGTGCGGATGCGCGAGCAGCATCTCGTCCGACACCGCCGAGACGACGAGGCCCGCGATGATCGGGATATGCCAATAGGTATAAGCGTTGCGCGCGAGCAGCCCGGCCTGGTCGCTCGCCTCGATCACCTCGCTGCCGCGCCGCGCGCCGGTGTCGAAATAGAGCCACCAGAGCGCGGCGCTGCCGAGGAAGCAGCAGGCGAAGGCGATCCAGTGGACGCCGTCCTGCGGCAGGGTCGCGAAGGTCGCGCCGGTGACGAGCACGCCCTCGCCGAGCGAGATGATCACGAACAGCGCGCAACGCTCGGCCATGTGCCCGCCCGCGATATCCCAGTCGGCGCCGCTCGACCGGCCGAGACCGGGGGTCGGAAAGAAAGTGAGCGGCCCGGCATAGTCGACGAGCAGGGCGGCCGCCCAGAGCAGCATCCGCGCCTCCGCTTGGACGAGGCAGCCGGCGATCCACAGCGGCAGCGACAGCAGCGCCCAGAAACTGATGCGCAGGAAATTGCGCGCGCGGCCCCGATGCACGCCCCAGCTCGCCCATACCATGTAGAGCGATCGGCCGATCTGCATCGTGCAATAGGCGGCGGCGAACACCCAGCCGCGCGCGCCGAACGCATAGGGAATCGCGCTCGACAGCGCGAGCCCGGCGAGCATCAGCAGGATCAGCAGCAAGCGCACCTGCGCGCGGTCGGGATCGAGCCAGTTCGCGACCCAGGTCGTGTAGATCCACACCCACCAGACCGCGAAGAGCAGGATCAGCGTCTGGAGCGCGCCCGTCCAGCCCAGATGCTCGAGCAGGCCGTGCGACAATTGGGTGATCGCGAAGACGAAGACGAGGTCGAAGAAGAGCTCGATATAGGTGACCGGTGCGTGGCCGTGCGCGCTGCGCGTCCGGAACAGGTCCGCGCTCCCCTTGCCCATAAGCCGCCCCTTCGCTCGCTTCAGGCGGAGGCGGCCGTCCGTTCGAGGAAGCCGTCCATCGCCGCATTGACCGCGTCGGGCGCCTCCCACGGCACGAAATGGCCGCAGCCGGGCACCTCCACGATCGTCGCATTGGGCACGAGATCGCCGATCCCGTCAAGATTGCACGCGGGCAGCGCGACATCGTCGAGCGCCCAAATGAGGAGCGTCGGGATCGCGAGCAGCGGAAAGGGCGCCGCGGGCGCCTCGGCGAAGGGCTCGTCCATCGCGGGGACGTTGGCAGGCGAGGCGCGATACCAGTTGATCATCGCGCGGCAGGTGTCGCGATCCTCCCAATCGGCGAGCAACCGGGCGATCTCGTCGGGCGGCTGGATGCCGCCGCTCGGCACCCGGTCGGCAAAGGCGTGGGCGAGTAGCCCGGCGATGCCCTGTTCCTCGATGATCGCGTCGCTCGCCGGATCGCGGAAGACGCGGATATACTGGCTCGCGGCGCGCTGTTCGGCATTGGCGAGCAGGAGCCGCTGGAAGATCGCCGGATGCGGCGCATTGGCGATCACCGCGCGCGTCACCCGGCCCGCCCACTGCGGATAGAGGCCGCCGGGCTGTCCGCCGAGCGCCACGCCCCAGGCGATCACCCCGCCCCAATCATGGCCGACGATGGTGAAATCCTCCACCCCCAGCGCATCGGCGAGCGCGAAGATGTCGGCGATCAGCCTGTCGGGGGCATAGGATTCGACGTCCCGCGGCTTCGACGAGCCGCGATAGCCGCGCTGGTCGGGCGCGATGCAGCGGAAACGGGTCGCGAAATGGGGAAGCTGGTGGCGCCAGGTGCGGTGCGATTCGGGAAAGCCATGGAGAAAGATCAGCGCCGGCGCGTCCTTCGGCCCCATGTCGACGACGTCGAGCTCGACCCCCGTGGAAAGCGCCACCCGCCGCTGCTCGAAATCGCCCGTCATTTTCCGCGCTCCTTTGGTTTCAATTCGAAACCAGAATGACGGGAAAGGCCAGAGCTGACAAGAGTGTCAGTTGCGATCAGGGATAGCTCACCGTCTTGGGCACTTCGGGGAGCGGTATATATTCGTCGCTGTCGCCCGGGATCAGGCCGAACGCGCCCTCCTTCCAGTCGTGCTTCGCCTGGTTGATCCGCTCGCGCGACGAGCTCACGAAGTTCCACCACACATGGCGCGGGGTCGTGAAGGCCTCCCCGCCGAGCAGCATCACGCGCGCGTCGGTGGTCGCGCGCAGGGTCATCGCCTGGCCCGGTTTCAGGATATAGAGGCTGTAGCGGTCGAGCGTCTCGCCATCGAGGGTCGCGTCGCCGAGCGCCACGAGCACCGCGCGCTCGTCGGCCTCGGCCTCGATCGGGATCGACGCGCCCGCGTTCATCAATATGTCGGCGTAGATGGTCGCGCTATGCTGGGTGATCGGCGAGGTCGCGCCCCACAGGCTGCCCATGATGACGCGCGCCGACACGCCCGCATCCTCGACCAGCGGCAGATCCTCCTTGGCGACATGCTCGAACGCGGGCGCGATCTCTTCCTTGCCGTCGGGCAGCGCGAGCCAGGTCTGCATCCCCGAGATCGCCGACCCCGCGCTCCGCTCGGCGGCGGGGGTGCGCTCCGAGTGCGCGATACCGCGGCCCGCGGTCATCAGATTGCACGCGCCGGGCCGGATCGTCGCATAGGTGCCGAGCGTGTCGCGATGGTCGATCGCGCCCTCGAACAGATAGGTCACCGTCGCGAGGTTGATATGCGGATGCGGGCGCACGTCCATTCCCTTGCCGATGTCGAAATGGGCCGGGCCGAACTGGTCGACGAAGATGAAGGGGCCGACCATCGTGCGGTCCTTGTTGGGCAGGGTCCGCCGCACGTCGAAGGCGCCGATGTCGTGGGTCGAGGGGGTGATGACGGTATACATTCGGCCGTTCCTTTCGGGTCGGGAGCTATTCGGGGCGCCGCAGGATCTTCTCCATCGTCTTTCCCTTGGCGAGTTCGTCGATCAGTTTGTCGAGATAGCGGATTTCGCGCATCAGCGGCTCCTCGATATCCTCGACGCGGATGCCGCAGACAACGCCCTTGATCAGGCTGCGCGCGCCGTTCATCGCGGGCGCGGCGCCATAGAAGCCTTCGAGATCGGTCTTGGCCGCGATCTGATCCTCGAGCTGTTTCTGGCTATATCCGGTCAGCCAGCGGATGATTTCGTCGACCTCGGCCCGGGTGCGCCCCTTGCGCTCCGCCTTGGCGACATAGTGCGGATAGACGCTCGCGAAACTATATCGATAGACCCTGTCGCCGGCCATGGCCGATCCTCCTATTCGCCCGGCGCGATCGCCCGAATCGCGAGCGCGTGGACGCGCTGGCCCGGCAGATCGCCGAGCGCCTTGTTCACCGCGCGCTGGCGCGCGACACGCGACTGCCCGGCGAAGCCCGCCCACAGGATCGACAGGCTGAAGTGCGATTCGCCGCTGCCGTCGTCGCCGGCATGGCCGTGATGCTTCGCGCTGTCGTTGCTGAGGGTGAAATCCGCATCGGGAAAAGCGGCGGAAAGCAGCCCTTCCATCTCGCGTTGCACTGGACCTTTTTCGCTCATGCCCCCATGTTGGGGAGGAAAGAACAGCATGACAAGCCCCCGATCCAATCGTTTCCACGGCCGCGTTCCGCGCGAAGCCGCTTGCGCCGTTCCGGGTTGCCGCGAGCCCGGCGAGTTTCGCGCGCCCCTATCGTCGCACCGCTCGCCCGACGGCCCGCCGCCTTACCGCTGGCTTTGCCTCGACCATGTCCGCGAGTTCAACAGCGGCTATAATTTCTTCGAGGGCATGAATGCCGACCAGATCATGGCCGCGCAGTCGCCGACCGCGGGCTGGGAAACCGAAAGCCGCGCCTTTCGCGCCGCGGGCAGCGCCGACCTGCCGCCGCGCTGGGCCGATTTCAAGGATCCGATGGATGCGCTCGGCGCCCGGTTCCGCCAGCGGATGGACGAGGCGCGCCGCGAGGCGGCCGATCCGCGCTTTACCCGCGAGGAGCATCGCGCGCTGCAATTGATGGC
Source organism: Sphingopyxis sp. GW247-27LB (assembly GCF_002277025.1). Lineage (GTDB taxonomy): Bacteria > Pseudomonadota > Alphaproteobacteria > Sphingomonadales > Sphingomonadaceae > Sphingopyxis. Next base: position 742,605 of record NZ_NIWD01000008.1, on the reverse strand, counting down.
GCTCGCCCCCGACGCCGACCGCGCCGCGCTCCGCCGCCGCTACAGCGAGCTCGTCCGCAAATATCACCCCGACCGCAACGGCGGCGACCGCAGCCACGAAACGCGGCTCGGCGAAGTGGTTGCGGCCTATCAGCTTTTGAGGAAGAGCCGGGTTTTCGCATAGGGAGAGGGACAATGAACGATCTCGACGAAAGGCGTATCGAAACCGTCCGCCGCCACATGGCGCTCGAGATCACGCACGATTGGGACGGCGTCCTCGCGACCTTCGAGCACCCACGCTACGAACTGCTCGGCCCCGGCACCGTCTTCGACGGAGAGGCGGCGGTGCGGTCCTATTTCGCCTCGTCGCGCGAGCCCTTTCCCGACCAGGCGAACGAGGTGATCGCGATCGCCGCCGATGCCGCGACCGATACGGTCCTCGTCGAATTCTGGCTGACCGGCACGCACCTCGGGCCGCTCCGGCTCGGCCTGCGCACGATCGAGCCGACCGGCAAGGCGTTCCGCATCCGCATGGCGGCAAGCTTCGAATTCGCTTCCGGCAGCGACAAGATCGTCTGCGAGCGCCCCTATTACGACCAGGCGGCGGTGATGAAGGCGCTCGGCATCTTCTGAATAAGGCGTTGCAAGCCGCAACCCATGACGATACCGCGCTCGGACGGTCGGCGGAAACGCGCCGACTCCTCTTCCCGTCACCCTGAACTTGTTTCAGGGTCCATGGCCCGACCTTATCCGCCGTCGCGGCGCCAAACGAGAGTGAAGGCCATGGATGCTGAAACAAGTTCAGCATGACGAAAATGAATGGACGCCAACGATGACCGATATCCCGAACAGCCTCCCCGACCATCACGGCTCGACGCTCCTCGCCGCGCCCGATACCGAGGTCGATGCGCGCGAAATATTCGGGGTCGATATCGACATGAAGGTTCCCGCATTCAGCGAGGCCGACGAGCGCGTTCCCGACCTCGACCCCGCCTATGTCTTCGACGGCGACACGACGCTCGCCATCCTCGCGGGCTTCAAGTTCAACCGCCGCGTGATGGTGCAGGGCTATCACGGCACCGGCAAGTCGACGCACATCGAGCAGGTCGCGGCACGGCTCAAATGGCCGTGCATCCGCGTCAACCTCGACGCGCACATCAGCCGCATCGACCTTGTCGGCCGCGACGCGATCGTGCTGCGCGACGGCCAGCAGGTCACCGAATTCCGCGAAGGCCTGCTCCCCTGGGCGCTGCAGACCCCTACCGCATTGGTCTTCGACGAATATGACGCGGGGCGCCCCGATGTGATGTTCGTGATCCAGCGCGTGCTGGAGGCCGAGGGCAAGCTGACGCTGCTCGACCAGAACCGCGTGATCCGCCCGAACCCGCATTTTCGCCTCTTCTCGACCGCGAACACCGTCGGGCTCGGCGACACGAGCGGCCTCTATCACGGCACGCAGCAGATCAATCAGGGCCAGATGGACCGCTGGAACATCGTCGTCACGCTGAACTATCTGCCCGCGGCGACCGAGAGCGCGATCATCCTCGCCAAGGTGCCCGGCACCGACGACGCGACGGTCGCCAATATGGTCAAGGTCGCGGATCTGACCCGCCAGGGCTTCATCAATGGCGACATCTCGACCGTGATGTCGCCCCGCACCGTAATCAGCTGGGCGCAGAACGCCGCGATCTTCAACAACCTCGGCTTCGCCTTCCGCCTGTCGTTCCTCAACAAATGCGACGAGGCCGAACGGATGATCGTCGCCGAATATTATCAGCGCGTGTTCGGCGAGGATCTGCCCGAAGGCGTCATCGGCAAGTGAGGCCGGCGCGCCCTCTCCCCCTCCCCCTCGATGGGGGAGGCAGCGAGACTTACGCGCTTGCGCGTTAGTCGCAGCGGAGAGGGTGACGGCGCGGCATGAAGCGGCATTCGATATGGATGGCGATCGTCGCCGCCCTCACCCTCACGGGCTGCATCACGCCGGTCGATTACGGCGACGTCCGCCATGCCGACTATGTCGCCGACCCGCGCTGCACGCCGCGCGCGGGCGCGGTAGTCGATGGTGCGGCGATGCCGCTCTTCTTCGTCACCAGCCGGCTTCCCGATTGCCGGACGGCGGACATCGCGCTGCTCGGCCATCGCGGCGACCGGGTGCGCTATGGGCGCTTCGCGGCGCCGCGCGACGAGGAGGTGGGCGGAAACACGCGATTCCATACACCGCTCGCGCTGCAGGAGCCCGGCGACTGGTGGCGCGCGCTGCAGGCCGAGACCGACCGGCGGCAGGGCCGCGTCCTCCTTTATGTCCATGGCTATCGCGAGAGTTTCGAGACGACCACCAAGGACAGCGCGCAGATCGCGCGGATGACCGGCTTCGACGGGCCGGTGATCGCCTATAGCTGGCCGTCGCAGCACCGCGTCCTCGGCTATGCGGTCGACGAGACCAACATGTACCACGACGTCCGCAATTTCCGCGAGTTCCTGAAAGCGCTCGCCGAGCAGCCGTGGGTCAGGGAGGTGGTGATCGTCTCGCACTCGCTCGGCGCGCGGCTCGTCGTCCCCGCGATCGCCTATGTCGACCGCGCCGCGCCGAGCGCCGACAGCCGCAACATCTCCAACATCATCCTCGCCTCGCCCGATATCGACCGCGAGAGTTTCGAGCGCGACGTCGCCGACGGGGTGCTGACCCCGGCGAAGGTCGCGCGAAGCCGGCACATCACCGTCTACGCCTCGCTCAAGGACAAGGCGCTCGCCGCCTCGCGCGCGCTGCACGGCTATCCGCGGCTCGGCTCGCCCTATTGCTTCGATCCGTTCGAGGCGGCCGACCTGAAGGCGAAGGGCCTCCCCGAGCGCTGCTATCCCGCCGCGATTCCCGGCCTGACCGTGATCGACACCACCGACGTCTCGCGCGGGTCGACCGGGCATAGCAATTTCCTGCGCAGCGCGGTCGTCTGCCGCGATTTCGTCGAGGTCGTCGCGGGCAAGCGGACGCGGCCCGAACGCGCGCCGACGCATCTCGGTCACGTCTTCCGCTTGCTTCCCGACCCGGCAGCGCCCAAGGAACGCGACGACATCCTCTGCAACCGAACCCCCGACGCCGCGACGCCATGACCAACCCCTCCCCCCTCGACGATCTGAAGACCGCGCTGTCGAGCGTCGCGCGCGCGGTGACGCGCGATCCCGAGGTCGAGGTCGGCTTCACCGCCGACGCGCCGGCGCAGATCGGCAAGGCTATCAAGGTGCCGACGCCGTCGCGCACCCTGCCCGCCGACCAGGTCGCCGAGGCGCGCGGCTTCGCCGACGCCTATGCGCTGCGCATGAAGCATCACAGCGAGAAGCTGCACGCCGCGGCGCGCCCCGCCGAGCCGCTCGCCGCCGCCGCCTTCGACGCGATGGAGCGCGCGCGGGTCGAGGCGCTCGGCGCGCGCCACATGGCGGGGATGCGGGGCAATCTGGCGGCGAGCCTCGCGATGCGGATGCGGTCGGACCCGATCAGCCGCGCGCAGACCCGGGAAGATGTTCCGATTTCGAGCGCGCTCGAACTGATGCTGCGCGAGGCGCTGACCGGCGACCAGGCGCCGCAGGGCACCGAGACCGGCCTGTCGCTGGTGCGCGAATGGATCGCCAAGGAAGCGGGCGGCGACCTGACCGCGCTGTCGATGCTGCTCGACGATCAGGCGGCGTTCGCCGAGACCGCGAAGCTCGCGCTCCGCCACCTCGACCTCATCTATGGCGACGAGCCGATGGAGGAAGGCGCCGAGGACGGCGGCGAGGAGAATGAGACCGAGGCCGAGGAGAGCCAGGAGGAACAGGAGAGCGAGGACGGCGGCAGCGGCGAAAGCCAGGTCGACGCGCGCGCCGAGATGGCGGGTGATCAGGCCGAAGACGGCGACACCGATCCGAACGCGGAGGAAATGGAAGCCGACGGCGAGCCCGAGATGGGCGGCGAAGGCGACGAGGGCATGCTGCCCGTGCGCCCGAACCGCCTGCCGACCGACGTTCCCGATTTCAACTATATCCGCTTCACCGAAAAGCATGACGAGATCGTCGCCGCGACCGAGCTGTGCGACGCCGACGAACTGACGCGGCTGCGCGCCTATCTCGACCAGCAGATGACGCATCTGCAGGGCGCGGTGACCAAGCTCGCGAACCGCCTCCAGCGCCGGTTGATGGCGCAGCAGAACCGCGCGTGGGATTTCGACCAGGAGGAAGGCCAGCTCGACGCCGCCCGCCTCGCGCGCGTCGTCGTCTCGCCGGGGCATTCGCTGAGCTACAAGATCGAGCGCGACACCGATTTTCGCGACACCGTCGTCACGCTGCTGATCGACAATTCGGGATCGATGCGCGGGCGGCCGATCAGCATCGCCGCGATCAGCGCCGACATCCTCGCGCGCACGCTCGAACGCTGCGGGGTGAAGACCGAGATTCTGGGCTTCACCACCCGGACGTGGAAGGGCGGGCAGAGCCGCGAGGACTGGCTCGCCGCGGGACGCCCGCCGCACCCCGGCCGCCTCAACGACCTGCGCCACATCATCTACAAGCCCGCCGACGAGCCCTATCGCCGCGCCCGCCGCTCGCTGGGGCTGATGATGCGCGAGGGGCTGCTCAAGGAGAATATCGACGGCGAGGCGCTGATGTGGGCGCACAGCCGCATCGTGAACCGCCCCGAGGAACGCCGCATCCTGATGGTGATTTCGGACGGCGCGCCGGTCGACGACAGCACGCTGTCGGTCAACCACGGCGCCTATCTCGACCAGCATCTGCGGCAGGTGATCGAATGGATCGAGAATCGCTCGCCGGTCGAGCTTTGCGCGATCGGCATCGGCCACGACGTCACGCGCTACTACAGCCGCGCGGTGACGATCATGGACGCCGAGCAACTGGGCGGCACGATGGTCGAACAGCTCGCGGGGTTGTTCGACATCGATTGACCCCAAGAAGGGGGGGGGAAGGCGTTCGACGGAAGGCGGTATCCCGCTCTCAACCCCCGGTAGCGCGCCAAAAAACGCTGTCCTACAAAGCATTGCCATGCTTTAAGCCGGCGGATGACCGCCCTTGCGACGCCCCTTCCCCACCATGCGGAACGCACGCCCCGCGATACGGCTCACGCTGCGACGGGTATTATTATACCGGAGGGGAGTGACAAGTTTGACAACTTTGACCCGGAACGCCCCGACCCGCTCGCCTCGATAGGGGTGCGATGCGATTATAATGTGATATTGTAACCTTTGTCATGTTATGCCATATCAGGCATCGCAATTGCCCCAACGGAGAATCGGGTGACCGACGTCGCCAGCCTTGCCCCTGTCCGCACGCGCCTCGGCGCGATCGTTCGGGCTGCGCGCGACTCGCGGCCGCTGACCTCGCTTTCGGGCGATCAGCTCGCGGTGGGCCTGTCGGGGCTGTGCCTCGTCCATTGCCTCGCCACCACTATCTTCTTCGCCTCGATCGCCTCGGTCAGCGGGGTGCTGGAAAATCACCTGTTCCACGAGGTCGGGCTGGTCATCGCGATCGGCTTCGCGCTGGTGACGCTCGTCGCCGGGGTGCTCAGCCACGGCTATATGATGCCCTTCGCGGTCGGCAGCTTCGGGCTCGGCATGATGGCGGGCGCGCTGTCGCGGCCGCACGACGGCAGCGAGGTGCTGGCGACGATGATCGGCGTCGCGGTGGTTGCGCTCGGCCACGACCTCAACCGGCGCGCGACGCACTGACGCGCCGCGCCCGCGGCTTGCGGGCGCCCCTCTAAAGGCCTACATTGGGGATGCGCCGGATCGACCCGCACCGCGCGCAGAGGAACCAGCCAATGGGCAAGCATGATCATCCGCACGTCGAGGCCAGCGGCGCCTCGCTCGCCAAGGAGGCGCAGTCGGCGCTCGAACAGGCCGGCGAGGCGTGGACCGACATGCGCGCGCAGATTTTCGACGCGGTCGCCGAAATCGGCAAGCCCGCGAGCGCCTATGAGATCGCCGACATCGTCTCGCAGAAGCGCGGCAAGCGGGTGGCGCCCAACAGCGTCTATCGCATCCTCGACCTGTTCGTCGCCAACAACCTCGTCCGCCGCGTCGAAAGCGCCAACGCCTTCGTCGCGAACAGCCACCCCGGCTGCCTGCACGACTGCATCTTCCTGATCTGCGACAGCTGCGGGACGGCGGTTCATATCGACAATGACAAATTGTCCGACGGTGTCCGCGCCGCCGCCGACGCGACCGGCTTCGCTGCCGAACGCCCGGTGATCGAAGTGCGCGGCAAATGCGCCGAGTGCCAATAGCGCCGCGCTGATCGCGACGCCTACTCCCGCAAGCCCCCTTTTCGTCGCCCCGCCCCGGGTCTAGGGGAAGCCCCGACTCCGAAACACGGGCAAGAGGGCTGCATATGAACACCGTCATCATCCGCGAGGATGACCTCGTCGAAACCATCGCCGACGCGCTCCAGTACATCAGCTATTTCCACCCGATGGACTATATCCGCGCGCTAGGCGCGGCCTATGAGCGCGAAGTGTCGCCCGCCGCGAAGGACGCGATGGCGCAGATCCTCTCGAACAGCCGGATGTGCGCCGAGGGGCATCGCCCGATCTGCCAGGACACCGGCATCGTCACCGTCTTCATCCAATGGGGCATGGACTGCCGCCTCGACAGCCCCCGCAGCCTGCAGCAGGTCGTCGACGAGGGCGTGCGCCGCGCCTATCTCCACCCCGACAACAAGCTGCGCGCCTCGATCCTCGCCGATCCGGCGTTCAGCCGCGTCAATACGAAGGACAACACGCCCTCGGTCCTCAACGTCGAGATGGTGCCGGGCGCCAAGGTCCATATCGACGTCGCCGCGAAGGGCGGCGGCAGCGAGAACAAGTCGAAGTTCAAGATGCTCAATCCCAGCGACTCGATCGTCGACTGGGTGCTCGAAATGGTGCCGCAGATGGGCGCCGGCTGGTGTCCGCCGGGGATGCTCGGCATCGGCATCGGCGGCACCGCGGAAAAGGCGATGCTGCTCGCCAAGCAATCGCTGATGGACCCGATCGACATGACCGAACTGCTCGCGCGCGGACCGGCTTCGCCGATCGAGGAACTGCGCATCGAGCTGTATGAAAAGGTCAACGCGCTCGGCATCGGCGCGCAGGGGCTCGGCGGCCTCGCGACCGTGCTCGACATCAAGATCAGGGACTGGCCGACCCATGCGGCGTCGAAGCCGGTCGCGATGATCCCGAACTGCGCCGCGACGCGCCACGCCCACGTCACGCTCGACGGCAGCGGCCCCGCCTTCCTCGAACCGCCGGTGCTCGCCGACTATCCGCAGATCGACTGGGCGCCCGACAAGGCGGCGATCCGCGTCGATCTCGACACGCTGACGCCCGAGGTCGTCGCGAGCTGGAAGCAGGGCGACCGCATCCTCCTCAATGGCAAGATGCTCACCGGCCGCGACGCCGCGCACAAGCGCATCGCCGACATGCTGGCGAAGGGCGAGGAGCTGCCCGTCGCGTTCAAGGGCCGCGTCATTTATTATGTCGGCCCCGTCGATCCGGTCGGCGAGGAGATCGTCGGCCCCGCGGGCCCGACGACCGCGACGCGCATGGACAAGTTCATGGACATGATGCTCGAACAGGGCCTGCTCGCCTGCGTCGGAAAGGCCGAGCGCGGCCCCGCCGCGACGCAGGCGATCGCCAAGCACAAGAGCGCCTATCTGATGGCGGTGGGCGGCGCCGCCTATCTGGTCGCGCGCGCCATTAAAGGAAGCCAGGTCGTCGGCTTCGCCGACCTCGGCATGGAGGCGATCTACGAATTCGAGGTCAAGGATTTCCCCGTCACCGTCGCGGTCGACAGCGAAGGTCAAAACGTCCACGTCAACGCGCCGATCGTCTGGCAGAAGCGGATCCGGGACGAGGGGCTGCTGGAGAAGGCCTGAACCATGTCCGACCTCAACGGCGTCGCGCACGTCATCCTGACCGCAGGGGATTTCGCGCGCTCGACCGCCTTTTGGCGCGACGTCATCCGCTATCTCGACCTCAAGGTCGTGCTCGACAATGACGCGATGCTCTATGGCGTCGGCGGCCGCACCGCGATCGGCATCCGCACCGGGAGTCCGGAAAATGCCGGCAAGCGCTTCGATCAGGGCGCGCCGGGGCTCCACCACGCCTGCTTCCGCCTGCGCGACCGCGCCGCGGTCGACCGCATTCATGCCTTTCTGAAGGACCGGGGCGACATCGTCTTCGTCCACGGCCCGCAGGAAGAACCCTGGGCGCCCGGCTATTATTCGATCCTGTTCGAGGACCCCGACGGCATCCGGATCGAATTCAACCACGTCCCCGGCGCCGGCCTGCTCGCCGAGGGGCAGGAAATCGGCGGCACCCAGGCGCTGGACTAGAAGCCGTAAACCAGCGTGAAGCGCGTCAGCGTGTCGAGATTCTCGACCCCGGCGGGCGGATGACTGTCGAGTTCGGCCGAATAGGAGACGCGCGCCGACAGCGCGCCCGACAATTTGGCGTTGAGCGCGGTCAGCGAGCTGGTCGTCGTCGTCCGTTCGCCGACGATCGTCGAGGCGACCTGCGACAGGCTGAGCGTCGGCGACAATTTCCAGCCGAGATCGAGCGCCGCGAGCCCGGTGAGTTCGCTTTCGGTGTCGCCATAGACGAGATCGGTCTGGCGCCATGCCGGCCCGGCCTTCAGGTTGAGGGTCAGGTCCTTCTTCGCGATGACCTTGTATCCGAGCCCGCCCGAAACGTTCCAGCGCGCGTCATAGCCCGCCATCCGGTCGCGCTCCCACCGCCCGAGCCCGAAGGCGAAGGCGCGGTCGCCGATGCGAGCCTGCGGTTCATATTCGGCGAGGAATTTCTCGACCGTCGTGCGGCCGTTGGTGCGCTGATAATCGCCCTGCGCGCGCAACCGGTGACTCCAGTCGATGCCCTTGCGGTTGAGCGCGATGCCCAGGCTGAGCCCGACCGAATCGGTGTTGCCGCTGCTGTGCGATGCGCCGATCTGCCCCTCGCCCTTCCAGTTCTCCCAGAATTTCGAGGCCGCGAGCTTGGCGCGCGCGGCATCGGCCGCCGCCCTCTTTTCGGCGGCTCGCTTCGCGCGATAGTCGGTCAGCAGCGCATCGATGTCGGCGACCCGGTCGGGACTGGTTTTCTTCGCGAGCGCGCCCACCGCCTCGACGTCGCCATCCTTCTTGCTCGCCATCGCCGCGGCGAGCATCTGGCGGATCGGGTCGGGCTCCGGCTCACCCTTGCCCTGCGCCTGCCAGGCGGCGAGGATCGCGTCGATATCGGCCAGCGAGCGCGGGTTCGTCGCCTTTGCCAGGGCGATCACGGTTTCGACATCCTTGCGCTCGCCGCTTGCGATCGCCGCCTCGATCATCGCGCGCACCGGGTCGGGTAGCGGGATCGGTTGGGACTCCACCGTCGATACCGCCATCGGGACGATAATCGAGGGAAGCGCCAGTTCGGGCACGGCGGCGCATGCCGGCTGGACGCCGGCGGCAATCAGGAGCGTGGCGGCCGCAAGGCGCGCGGATTGTCTCATCGAACGGGTCCTTCTCCGGGGGAAAAGAGGGCAGGATTTTCGATCGGGATAAAGGGCTTCGCCTCCCTTCATCCCCCCATAACCGCAAACGCGCTGGCATTTCCAGTGATAAGGCCCCATTTGCAATCCTATGCTGATCGCGATCCTCGCCATCTTCTGCGCCGGCGTCGGCAATTTCGCGATGCACCGCGCTTTCATGGAGAGCGACGACCCGCTGGTGCAGCAGATGGTGAAGCCGCTCGCCGAGCGGGTCGGACCGCATATCACCTATGTCTTCGAATTCCTGCTGCTCGTCGGCGCGATGGCGATCGCGACGCGCAACTGGTTCACCGGGCTGCTGCTCTACGGCCTCTACACGATCTTCAACGCGCTGGCGTTCAGCTGGGTGACGCACCGGGGGGATTGAGGGGGAGAATCGACGGCTGATATGGTCACGCCACGCCGTGGTACCACCACACGCCGTCGCGATCTTCCTTGCGCACCCGCCCTTCGATCTCGAGCCGCTTCAGATGCGCGAGCGCCTCGCCGGTCGCGAGGCCCTGATTGTGCTCGCCGATCGGGCGGTTGAAGAGCAGCGGGAAACAGTCGACCGCGCGCATCGGCGTCTCGGCGATCGCTTCGGCGAGCTTGTAAAGCCGCATGCGGTGCTCGTCGCGTAGCGCCGTCAAGCGGACGTGCAGCCCCTTGAACGGCTCGCCGTGCGCGGGGCAGGTGATCACGTCGGGGGGAATGACGCCGAGCAGCTTGTCGATCGACGCGAGCCATTCGCCCAGCGGATCGGCGTCGGGTTCGGTGATGTTGACCGACACGTTCGAGCTGATCCGTGGCAGCACCTGGTCGCCCGACACCAGCACGCCCTCGTGCTCGTTCCACAGGCACGCATGTTCGGGGCTGTGGCCCGAACCGGTGACGACGCGCCATTGGTGCGCGCCCATGTCGAGGCGGTCACCGTCCTGCATTCGCACATAGCTGCGCGGCAGCGGAAAGATCATGCGCTGGAACATGTTCCAGCCGCGCGCCTTTTGCGCATCGAGCGCCGCCTCGTCCCAGCCGGCGGCGCGCGACTGGGCGATGACCTCGTCGGGCGCGCTGTCGCTCGAATCGGCGACGATCGCGCGCGCGGTCAGCATCTCACCGCGCGTCATCCACAGCTTCACGCCATGTTTTTTCGCGATCCAGCCCGCGAGTCCGATATGGTCGGGGTGGAGGTGGGTGCCGATGACGCGCGTGATCCGCGCATCCTTGAGCGCCCCCGCATAGAGCGCCTTCCAGGCATCCGAGCATAAAGTCAGGCAGATGCCGGTATCGACGACCGCGATTCCGTCCGCATCATCGAGCAGCCAGCTGTTGATATGCCCAAGCGAGCCCGGCATCGGGATGCGTGCCCAGCGGATCCCGTTCGCGATGCGAATCGTCTCGCCCGCCCCCGGCGCGGCCTCGCCCCACGGATAGGTGAGCCCCGCGTGGCTCGTCGCGGTGAAGCTGTCGTCCTGCGTCAGCGAGGCGTCCGGCGAGCCGCTGGCCGCCGGAATGCCGTCGTCTTCACCGGCGCTCGCCACGCCTCAGGCTTCGTTGCCGGCTTCGGCTTCCTCGGCGGCGCGCGCTTCGGCGGCGGCGGTGCGTTCGGCGCGCAGTTCTTCGATCAGCGCCTCGCGGTCGCCCTCGAAGCGGCTGTCTTCGGGCGCCTTGATCCCGGCCTTCTTCGCCGCCTTGGCGACGAGCGCGTCGAGTTCGCGCTGCGAGCAAAGGCCGAGCGTTACCGGATCCTTGGGCACGATGTTGGCGCTGTTCCAATGGCTGCGGTCGCGGATCGCGCCGATCGTGTTGCGCGTCGTGCCGATCAGCTTGCCGATCGCGCCGTCCGACACCTCGGGGTGGTTCTTCAGGATCCAGGCGATGCCGTCGGGCTTGTCCTGGCGCTTGCTGACCGGGGTATAGCGCGGGCCGCGGGTGCGACGGATCGTGTCCTGCCCCTGCACGCTCATCTTGAGCTTGTAGTCGGGGTCCTTCTGGCCCTTCTCGATCTCTTCCATCGACAGTTCGTGCGCGCGCACCGGATCGCGGCCGGTATATTTGGTCGCTGCTGTCTCGTCGGCGATCGCCTGCACCTCGAGGATGTGGATGCCGCAGAATTCGGCGATCTGGGGGAAGGTCAGGCCGGTGTTGTCGACCAGCCAGGCGGCGGTCGCGTGCGGCATCAGCGGGGTCGGATTGGCGTTGGCCATGGCTGGGTTTCTCCAAGCGGAAATAATAAGGGCCGCCCCTCGCGGGGCGGCCGGACATTGACGGTCGCTCTATACCGGATTGGCGAACGGAGCAAGAGGCGCGCGAAAGCATCGGTCGCCATGACCATCCCGCGCATTTCCCGATTGGACAGCCTGTCCGCGCTGCGCCACTATGAGACGCACGAAGCCCGTCCGGCAAAGGAAGACCCATGATCGTCCGCACCCTGTTCCTGAGCGCCGTGCTCGCGCTCTCCGCCGCGCCGGTTGTCGCCGAGCCGGCCCGGAGCGGCGCCACCGCGCCAGCCGGCGCCTCCGCGTTCGACTGGGAGATCGGGACATGGACGACGGTGGTGAAGGTGCGCCGCAATCCGCTCTCCGGAACCGCGCCCGACTGGGCCGAATATCGCGGCACCAGCGTCGTGCGCCCATTGATGGACGGCCGCGCCAATTTCGTCGATCTCGCGGTGTCGGGCGACGCGGGAACCATCGAGGGCGGCTCGCTGCGGCTCTTCAACCCCAAGACCGGCCAGTGGAGCCTCAATTATGCGAGCGCGGGCGGCGGCGAGCTCACCGCGCCCGTCTATGGCGGGTTCGACGCGGCGGGCCGCGGCCTGTTCTACGGGCAGGACCGGCTCGATGGCCGCGTCATCCTCGTCCGCTTCGTCATCACACGCGTCTCGGCCGACGAGGCGCGCTTCGAACAGGCCTATTCGGCCGACGGCGGCGCGACGTGGGAGGATAATTGGATCGCCGTCGACACGCGGCGCCCGGCCCGCTGAAATGCCCACCGACCTCCTGATCCGCGCGCCCGTGCAGGGCGATTTCGACCGCTGGCTGCCGCTGTGGCAGGGCTATAATGAATTCTATGGCCGCAGCGGCACCACCGCGCTCCCTTCCGACGTCACATCGGCGACCTGGGTGCGCTTCTTCGACCCCGACCAGCCGGTCCACGCGCTCGTCGCCGAGGCGGAGGGCGAGCTTCTCGGCCTCGTCCATTATCTCTATCACCGCAGCACCACCTCGATCGCCGACATCTGCTACCTGCAGGACCTGTTCACCGCCGAAGCGGCGCGCGGGCGCGGCATCGCCTCGGCGCTGATCCTGCGCGTCGCAGAGGAAGCGCGCGAGGTGGGCGCGGCACGCGTCTATTGGCAGACGCACGAGACCAACCACACCGCGCGCCGCCTCTACGACGCGATCGCCGAGCGCTCGGGCTTCCTCGTCTATCGCATCATGCTCTGACCGGCCTTGCGGCGGCCCCGTCCGCGACTATGCTCGCGCCGACCCAGCAGGATGCCCGCCGATGCCGATCATGGCCGCCCGACTCTACAACCAAGGCAAGCTGGTGCGCGACATCGGCCCCGAAGAGGCGATCCCCGACCAGTGCGCCGAGGGTGATTTCTTCTGGCTCGGCCTCTACGAGCCCACCGAGGCCGAACTGCAGGGCATCGCGGCGCGCTTCGGCCTGCACCCGCTCGCGGTCGAGGACGCGCTGAAAGCGAACCAGCTCCCCAAGGCCGACGTCTATGGCGACCAGCTCTTCGTCATCGCGCGCACCGCCAATCTCGACGCCGACACGATCCAGCCCGGAGAGACCGCCTTCTTCCTCGGCCGCCATTTCATCGTCAGCGTCCGCCACGGCTCGGCGCGCGGCCATGCCGAGGTGCGCGCGCGGCTCGAAGCCTCGCCGACGCTGCTCGGCCACGGCCCCGATTACGTCCTCCACGCGGTGCTCGACTTCATCGTCGACGGCTATTTCCCGGTGATCGACGCGATCGAGGACCGGATGCTCCTCCTCGAGGAAAGCGTGATGGATACGCCGCTCGATGCCGACGAAATCCGCCACCTCTATGCCCAGCGGCACGAGATCATCCGCTTCCAGCGGCTCGCCGGGCTGATGAAGGATGTGACGTGGAAGCTCGCGACGACACCGCTGCCGTGCATCGACGATCCGGTCCGCCCCTTCTTCCGCGACGTATGGGACCATGTCCAGCGCGCCGAATTCCGCCTGACGGGACTGCGCGACATCGCCGCGAGCGTGATCGAGACCAATGGTCTTCTCGAACAGCAGCGCCAGGGTGTCATCACCCGCCAGCTCGCCGCCTGGGCCGCGATCCTCGCCGTCCCGACCGCGATTGCCGGCATCTACGGAATGAATTTCGAACATATGCCCGAGCTCGGCTGGACCTTCGGCTACCCCTTCGCGCTCGCGCTGATGGGCGGCATTTGCGGCCTCCTCTACTGGCGCTTCAAGAGCATCGGCTGGCTATAGGAACCCGCCCCCCGGTTGCGTCGCTCCGCCGCAATCCCTAGATTAAGGGCTCGATCGAACCGGAGTGACCCCGCCATGGACAACAGGCTGACCGCAACGCCCACCCGCCTTGCCGCCAGGAAAGCCCTTGTCCATGCCCTCGATCACCATCACCCATCTTCGCTGGTCCACCCCTGACGGCCGCGCCGTCTTCACCGACCTCGACCTCCAGTTCCAGCGCGAACGCATCGGCATCGTCGGGCGCAACGGCGTCGGCAAATCAACACTGCTGCGCCTGATCGCGGGCGAGATTTCCCCCGCCGCGGGCGGTATCGCCATCGAGGGCAACGTCGCGATGCTGCGCCAGACGGTGCAGGTCGGCGAAGACGAGACGATCGCCGACCTGTTCGGCGCGCGCGCGGCGCGCGCGCTCCTCCGCAAGGCCGAAGCGGGCGACGCCACGGCCGACGAGATCGCCGAGGCCGACTGGACGCTCGACGCGCGCATCGAGGAGGCGCTCGCGAAGACCCGCTTGCCGCTTTCGCCCGACACGCCGCTGGCCGCCTTGTCGGGCGGCCAGCGCACGCGCGCCGCGCTCACCGGGGCGATCTTCGCGGCACCCGATTTCCTGCTGCTCGACGAGCCGACCAACAATCTCGATCGCGATGGCCGCGCCGCGGTGCGCGACCTGCTCGCCGGATGGCGCGGCGGCGCGCTCGTCGTCAGTCACGACCGCGAGCTGCTCGAGGACATGGACGCGATCGTCGAGCTGACGACGCTCGGCGCCGCGCGCACCGGCGGCGGCTGGAGTGCGTATCGCGCGCGCAAGGAGGCCGAACAGGCGGCGGTCGAAGCCCGGCTCGCGAGCGCCGAAAAGGGCGTCGACCAGGCGCGGCGCCAGGCACAGGCGGCGAGCGAGCGGCAGGACCGGCGCGACGCGGGCGGGCGGCGGAAGGCGGCGCGCGGCGACCTGCCGAACATCCTGATCGGCGCCCGCAAGCGCCGCGCGGAGGAAAGCCGCGCCGCCGGCAGTCGCCTCGCCGATCGCCAGCGGGAAGCCGCCGAGACGCAGCTCGCGGAGGCGCGCCGCCGCGTCGAGATCGTCGACCCGCTCGCGGTCGCGCTGCCGTCGAGCAGCCTGCCCGCGTCGCGCACCGTGCTCGAATTCGTCGGCGTCACCGCGGGGCATGTTCGCGGCCGGCCGGTCATTCGCGACCTGTCGCTGACGATCACCGGCCCCGAACGCATCGCACTCGCCGGCCCCAACGGTTCGGGCAAGTCGACCCTGCTCGCGCTCGTCGCGGGGACGCTCGAACCGTGGGAAGGCAGCATCCGGACGCCGGTTCGCTTCGCCTTCTTCGACCAGCGCGTCTCGCTGCTCGACCCCGCCGGTTCGATCGCGGAGAATTTCGCGCGGCTCAATCCGGGGACGACGAACAACCAGTGCCGCGCCGCGCTCGCGCGCTTCGGCTTTCGCGCCGAGGCCGCCGACCGCGTCGCCGGCACGCTGAGCGGCGGCCAGATGCTGCGCGCGGGGCTCGCCTGCACGCTCGGCGCGCCGGCGCCGCCGCAATTGCTGATCCTCGACGAGCCGACCAACCATCTCGACCTCGACTCGCTATCCGCGGTCGAGGCCGGGCTCGCGGCCTATGACGGCGCGCTGCTCGTCGTCAGCCACGATGGAGCGTTTCTGGAGGCGATCGGCGTCACGCGGACGGTGGAACTCGGCTGATGCCCGGCGGGTGCGCCACGGCGCCGCTTGCGCGGCCCCGTGCATCCGCTAAAGACACCCGATGGATCAGATCGTCATTCGCGGCGGCCAGCGACTCAAGGGCCGTATCCCCATTTCCGGCGCCAAGAATGCCGCGCTCACCCTGCTGCCCTGCGCGCTGCTCACCGACGAGCCGCTGACCTTGCGCAACCTGCCGAGGCTCGCCGATGTCGACGGTTTCGGCCACCTTCTGAACCAGCTCGGCTGCTCGACGACGATCGAGGGATCGCGGCCCGAGGATTTCGGGCGGGTGATGACCGCGCGGACGACGACGCTGACCTCGACCGTCGCGCCCTATGACATCGTGCGCAAGATGCGCGCCTCGATCCTCGTCCTCGGCCCGCTGCTCGCGCGCGCGGGCGAAGCGACGGTCAGTCTCCCCGGCGGCTGCGCGATCGGCAACCGTCCGATCGACCTTCACCTGAAGGCATTGGAAGCCTTCGGCGCAGAGATCGAGCTCGCCTCGGGCTATGTGAAGGCCAGCGCGCCGGGTGGCGGTCGCCTGCCCGGCGGCAAGTTCACCTTTCCCGTCGTGTCGGTCGGCGCGACCGAGAATGCGCTGATGGCCGCGGTGCTCGCCAAGGGGACCTGCGTGCTCGAGAATGCGGCGCGCGAGCCCGAGATCGTCGACCTCTGCAACTGCCTCGTCGCGATGGGCGCGCAGATCGACGGCATCGGCACCGAGACGCTGACGATCGAGGGCGTCGACCGGCTGCATGGCGCGACCTATCGCGTGATGGCCGACCGCATCGAGGCGGGCAGCTACGCCTGCGCCGCGGTGATCACCGAAGGCGACGTCGAGCTGGTCGGCGCGAAGGCGGCCGAAATGGAAGCGACGCTCGCCGCGCTGCGCGAGGCGGGCGCGACGGTCGAGGAGACCAAGGCCGGCATCCGCGTCGCCATGGCGGGCCGCGCCCAGCCGGTCACGCTGTCGACCGCGCCCTACCCCGGCTTCGCGACCGACATGCAGGCGCAGTTCATGGCGATGGCGACGCTCGGCTCCGGCGCGTCGCTGTTCACCGAGACGATCTTCGAGAACCGTTACATGCACGTCCCCGAACTCGCGCGCATGGGCTGCGACATCGACGTGCGCGGCCGCAGCGCGGTGGTGCGCGGCGTCGACCGGCTGGTCGGCGCCCCGGTGATGGCGACCGACCTGCGCGCCTCGATGAGCCTGATCATCGCCGGCCTCGCCGCCGAAGGGCAGACCGAGGTCAACCGCGTCTATCACCTCGACCGCGGCTATGAGCGGCTGGAGGAAAAGCTGCAGGCGGTCGGCGCCGACATCGAGCGGATCAGCGCGGGCTAATCCTCGACGGGCTCCTCACAGGGCACCGATACCATATTGCCGCTGACCGAGGGCCGCGCCGGCCGCTTCGCGACAGCGATCACCAGCCCAACGATCGCGACCGCGCCGCCCGCGATCGACAGCAGCGACCAGCGATAACCTTCGAAGACGGTCGAAAATCCCATCGCGATGATCGGGATCAGCACGCTCGACCATGCCGCCTGCCCCGGCCCCACCGCGCGGATGATGTTGAAATAGAGCGGAAAGGTCACCGCGCTCGCGATGACGCCGAGATAGAACACGCCGCCCACATAAACGAAGCTCGTCTCGATCACCGGCGGCCCGGTGGTGATCCACGCGAAGATGCCGTCGGCGAGCGCGCCGAACAGCATCGCCCAGGCAATCATCACCGTCATCGACTGCGCGCGGGCGAGGGCCGTCCCCTGCATGACGTTGGCGGTCGAGGCGCTGAGCACGCCCGAAAGCGTAAAGGCGGTGCCCGCGATCACCGCCGCCGGGCCGAGCGCCGCGGCGCGATATTCGTGAACGATCATCATCGCGACCCCGGCGATCGCGATTCCGGCGCCGAGGAGGAAGCGCCCCTCGAGCGGTGTCTTCAGAAAGGCGCGGCCGAGCAGCGTGTTGGGCACGATCAGCAGCGCGAACAGCACCGCGACGAGGCCCGAGGTGATATGCTGTTCGGCGCGATAGACGAAATTGAAGTTGAAAGTGAATTGCGCGATGCCGAGCAGCGCCGCGAAGGCCATCGCGCGCGGATCGAGCCAGATCCGCTCACGGCGCAGCGCGGCGAAGGCGAACATCGCCAGCGCTGCGACCGTGAAGCGATAGGTCACCGACCAGCTCGGCGGCACCACGCCGAGCTGCCCGGTGATCACGATCCAGGTCGAACCCCAGATCAAGGTCACGAGCGCGAAGGGGATGAGGACGCGCGGGGTGAGCAGCGTCGGCTGTGCCCCGCTCATAGCGCCGCGATCGCCGCGGCGAGCGGCGCCACCGCGGCAGCATCCTGGTCCCAGCTGACGACGAGGCGCGCCGCGCCCTCGCCCCAATCGTAGAAATCATAGCCCGCGCCGCGCAGCCGCGCCGCCTCGTCGGCGGTCAGGCGGACGAACAGCTCGTTCGCCTCGACCGGATAGAGAAGCCGGTCGCCGCACGCTGCGGCGAGCGCCGCCGCGCCGGCGTTGGCCGCGCGCGCATTGGCGAGCCAGAGATCGTTCGTCAGCATCGCGCGGATCTGCGCCGCGACGAAGCGCCCCTTGCTGAGCAGGTGGCCGCCGCGCTTCTTGAGCTCGCGCACCCCCGCGCCGCCGCGGCCGCCGAAGAAGACCAGCGCCTCCGCCATCATCGCGCCATTCTTCGTAAACCCGAACGACAGCGCATCGACCCCGGCGCGCCACGTCACATCGGCGGGCGCGCAGCCGAGGAAGGCGACGGCGTTCGCGAACCGCGCCCCGTCCATGTGGAGCTTCATCCCCTCGGCGCGGGCGATCTCGCCGATCGCACCGATCTCGTCGGGGCGCCACGCGAGACCATATTCGGTCGCGTTGGTGATGCTGATCGCCGCCGGCTGGACCTGGTGCACGTCCTTGCGGATGCCCGCGATCCGCCGGCGGAGCGCATCCGCGTCGACCTTCGCGCCGCGCCCCGGCAGAAGCATCGGCTTGGCACCGCCCGAATAGAAGGTCGGAGCGCCGCATTCGTCGACCTCGATATGCGCTTCCTCGTGACAGAGGATGCCCTGCCACGGGCGCACGAAATGGGCGAGGATGATGCTGTTCGCGGCCGTCCCCGTCGGAATCCACACGACCTCGCAACTCGTCTCGAACAGCTCCGAAAAGGCGGCGTCGAGCGACTGGCTGAGCGCGTCGCCGTCATAGGCGGTGTCGACATGGTTCGCGGCGGCGATCGCCTCCATCACCGCGGGGTGGACGGCGGCGGCGTTGTCGGAAAAGAAGCGGGTCGCGGTCATGCCGCGCGCCTTAGCGCAGGTCGCGGCCCCATGCTAATGCTTCATGGAGGCGGGCTGTCGGAGGCATCGGTTTCGGTGGCCCCCGAGGCCGTGCCATGCGCCAGCCCCACGCCGCCCGCGAGCCCCATGCCGCCGGCCATGCCCATTCCGCCGCCTCCGCCGCCGCCCCGGCCACCGCCGCTGCCGCCCTCGCCGCCCTTCGCCCCGCCGCCCTTGCCGCCCGAGCTTGCCGGGCGCGTCGGCCCCTGAAGCGGGATCGCGGCGTCGGCGGGCACCGGGTCGAGATCGAGCGCCTTGCGGATGAAATCGCGCAGCGCCACGACGAGCGCATGGGTGTGCACCGGCCGCCCCTCGACCAATTCCTGCGCCGCGCGGCTCGCGAGACGCACCTGCTCCTCGGTGCCGAGCAGGATGATGTCGGACAGCGCCGCTTCGACCGCGTCGCGGATGCGCCGTGCCCGGTCGGATTCCTCGCCGCCGCCACGCGGCAGGTCGAG
Source organism: Sphingopyxis sp. GW247-27LB (assembly GCF_002277025.1). Taxonomy (GTDB): domain Bacteria; phylum Pseudomonadota; class Alphaproteobacteria; order Sphingomonadales; family Sphingomonadaceae; genus Sphingopyxis. Next base: position 723,098 of record NZ_NIWD01000008.1, on the reverse strand, counting down.
CACCGGTTCCGCGTCGGGGGTTTCCGCCTGCGCGGCGCGGCGCAGGTCGCGCAAATGCCGCGGATCGACCATCAGGTCGCCGGTGAACGACCCGCCCAGCGTCTTGTAGGCGGCGATCAGCGTCCGCAGCCGCTCGTTGATCTGGCGGTTCATCCGCTCGCGGCGCTGCTGGATGGTCTGCATGACCATCAGCCGGATGCCGACGCCGATCAGCGTGAACAGCGCGAGGCTTAGCAGCGTCGCACCGATGCTGTGCCACGAGGAGAAATCGAAGAGACGCACCGCCGCGACCACCTTCCCAGCCCGGGCGTCGGGCTCGGAGGTCTATCACCTCCCGGTGGCCGGGCAGCCTTGTCTTGCCGCCTTCGCGGCAGCGGCGCTACCCCAATCTTCGCAGGCGGCGGGGTCGCGTAAAGCGCGCGTCAGTCGAGGCCGTCGTCGGTGCCCGACAGGCGCCGGTAAATCCGGCCGCCGAGCGTTCGTGAACGCCGGACCATATAATGACCGGGCAGGATCACGCGCGTTCGCGCGCCATGCCGGCTCAGCATGGTGCCGATGCGGGGAAACATGATGGCGCAGGGCTGCCATTCATAGGCGGTAGGGTCTCCAGAAGCTTGAATCGTCATAGGAACCTCACAGCAATTTCCAGGCAGCCCCTCTCAGACGTGAACATTTTGTTTCCGAATTCTGGCGATTCGAATTCTTTAATTCCTCCCGATATTACCATTCTGGCAGCTTTTTGCACATGATCGTATCGCAAGCCGGCCCCGCTTCGGCGCGATCCGGCTCGCAGGACGCGACGAAGCGACACCCGCAAGGGGCGTCCCTTCGTCGCCGGATCGAAAGAAAGCGGAGCGAAATACGCCCCGCGAATTCTCAGCGGTCGCGTTTGGCGAGCAGCTTGAGGCGCAAGGCGTTGAGCTTGATGAAGCCCGCCGCGTCCTTCTGGTCATAGGCGCCGGCGTCGTCCTCGAAGGTGACGTGGCGTTCGCTGTACAGGCTGTGCGGCGACTTGCGGCCGACGACGCCGGCATTGCCCTTGTAGAGCTTCAAACGCACCGTGCCGCTGACCTTTTCCTGGCTGTGATCGATCGCCGCCTGCAGCATCTCGCGCTCGGGCGCGAACCAGAAGCCGTTGTAGATGAGCTCGGCATATTTCGGCATCAGCTCGTCTTTCAGGTGCGCCGCGCCGCGGTCGAGCGTGATGCTCTCGATGCCGCGATGGGCGCGCGCATAGATTTCGCCGCCCGGGGTCTCGTACATGCCGCGCGACTTCATGCCGACGAACCGGTTTTCGACGAGGTCGAGACGGCCGATGCCGTGCTTGCGGCCGAGGTCGTTGAGCGCCGCGAGCAAGGTCGCGGGCGACATCGCCTGGCCATTGAGCGCGACGCCGTCGCCGCGCTCGAAATCGATGGTGATATATTCGGGCGCGTCGGGCGCGTCCTCGGGGTTCACCGTGCGCGAATAGACGTAATCGGGGGTCTCTTCCCACGGGTCCTCGAGCACCTTGCCCTCCGACGAGGTGTGGAGGAGGTTGGCGTCGGTGCTGAACGGGCTTTCGCCGCGCTTGTCCTTGGGCACCGGAATCTGGTTCTTCTCGGCGAAGTCGATCAGCGCGGTGCGGCTGGTCAGATCCCATTCGCGCCACGGTGCGATGACCTTGATGTCGGGGTTCAGCGCATAGCAGGACAGCTCGAAGCGGACCTGGTCGTTGCCCTTGCCCGTCGCGCCGTGCGCGACCGCATCGGCGCCGGTTTCCTTCGCGATCTCGACCAGCCGCTTCGAGATCAGCGGGCGGGCGATCGACGTGCCGAGCAGATAATCGCCTTCGTATCGCGCATTGGCGCGCATCATCGGAAAGACGAAGTCGCGCACGAACTCCTCGCGCAGATCGTCGATATAGATGTGATTCGGTGCGATCCCCATCAGCTCGGCCTTGGCGCGCGCGGGCTCCAGCTCCTCGCCCTGCCCGAGGTCGGCGGTGAAGGTCACCACCTCGCAGCCATAGGTCACCTGCAGCCATTTCAGGATCACGCTGGTGTCGAGCCCCCCCGAATAGGCGAGAACGACGCGCTTGATGGACTCGGACATGGGGGCACCCTTGGCTGGAAACGACGCGGGCGCGCCTATCAGGCTCGCTCGCGCCGCGCAACGCAGGCTTTAGGAATCCTTCAAAACTCCATCAAGACGCGGGCGGCACCGCGATGGCAAATCCCGACCAACGACGGCATCGGGACGGGAAGGGTTTGATCATGGCATTAGGATGGACGCAGGCCGGCGCGGCTTCGCTGGCGTTGATTTTGGCCGGTTGCGGCGGCGGTAACAGCCAGGCGAGCGATGGCGCGGGGGCGAGCACCGATACCGCCGCAGCGGCTTCGAAGCCCGCGGCGCCGCTCGAAGACGCGCTGCTGATGCCGCCGTCGTGGATGCCATCCGACTGGGACCGCAACGTGACCTACGGCGCCGGCGAACCGGGTTCGGACGACAGCAAGAACAAACGCAGCGCGCGTCAGCAGATGCTGGCGACGGTCCCCTTCACCCTGTGGGCGGTGGCCAACGACACGCTGGTGACCGAGGCGTTTGAACCGATCTGGGTGTGGTACACCGCGATCCGGTCGTGCGATCGCGGCATCCAGATGAGCGACGATCTGGCCGGCGAGTTCGGCGACCGCGAACGCGGCAAGGCCGCGCTCACCCAGGCCCGCACCGAACTCAAGACCTGGGCCGCCAGCCAGCCGCGCGAACTGACGCTCTATTTCACCGCGCGACTGGGCCAGTGGAACGAAAGCACCGGCGCCTTTCCGTTGCAGCAGCCGGGACGAGCCACGTCCTTCAAGCCCAAGGCGATCAAGGCGATCGATGACTTTCACGATGGCGCCACGGTCCAATTGCGAACCTCGTCGACCGGAGAGAATGCGATCACCTATTTTCAGGCGTCGTTGGTCGCACCGCAATGTCCGAACAGGGACAAGTCGCGCATCTATAAATTCGAAAAAATGTCGCAATGGTGGGTCTATTTCGGCGATGTCGATACCGGCGTTGCCGGACTGGTCGACTTTAAGGCACCGGCGCTTTTACCCCCCATCACCATGTCGCGCGAAGCCGCCGCCGCCTTTTCCCAGCGCAACAGCCAGCGCGAGGTCGAGGTTGCCGTGACCTTTGTCCCGGCGGGGTCGAGTTTTCTGAAACTCAGCGACCAGTCGGCGATCCGGGCCAATTACAAACAGGTGACCATCACCGACGCGCTGAACGACACGGTGCTGGCGTCGAAGGCCTACTGAAAATCGCCGAAACGGGCTATGGTGGGCGCGAGGGAGCGTTTGTGGCCAAAGCCCAGACAAGACCCGGGCGACCGGGTCCGGTCGCCGATTTCATCGCCGGACACCATGTGCCGCGCCGGATTCTCGCCCCGCAAGGCGGACATCACACCCTGCCCGACCCCGCAAGCGAAGCGCCCGCAAACCAGGCTTCCAGCCGCGCGCAGGCCTCCTGCGCCATGTCGGTGCTCACCGCATAGCTGAAGCGGATGAAGCGCGCGCCGCGCTCGGGATCGAAATCGAGCCCCGGCGCAGTGGCGACGCCGGTGTCCTCGAGCAGCCGCTTGCACAGGTCCAGGCTGTCGTCGGTCAGATGGGCGATCGACGCATAGATATAGAAAGCGCCATCCGACGGAGCGATGTCGGTGATGCCAAGCCTGCCGAGACATTCGATCAGCAGTTCGCGGTTGCGGCGATACATGGCGACACGCGCGTCGAGTTCGTCCTCGCAATCGAAGGCGGCCAGCGCCGCCTCCTGACTGAGCACGGGCGGTGACAGGAACAGATTGCCGAGCCGCGCGCGGGCTTCGGCGACCAGATCGGGCGGACAGACGATCCAGCCCAACCGCCAGCCCGGCATGCCGTAATATTTGGAGAAGCTGTTGATGACGAAGGCATCGGGGTCATATTGCAGCATGCTGTGGGTCTCGGCGCCATAGCTCAGCCGGTGATAGATTTCGTCGGAGACGATGCGGACGCCGCGCTCGCGGCAGGCATCGGCGAGGTCCGCGAGTTCGGCGGGCGGGATGATCGTTCCGGTGGGATTGGCGGGGCTGGCGACGATCAGGCCGTCGGGCGCGGGATCGGCCTCCCGGATATGGCGCGCGTGAATCTGAAAACGGTCGGTCGCTCCGCATTCGACCTCCACCGGGATCATCTGCAACGCGCGCAGCGAATTGCGATAGGCGACATAGCCGGGCCGCGCGGTCATCACGCGGCTACCCGCCGCGAAGCCGGTCAGCAGCGCCAGGACGAGCGCGGGCGAGGCGCCGCAGGTCAGCAAAATCCGCTGCGGATCGAGGTCGACGCCGTAATCGTCGGCATAATGGCGCGCGATGCGCTGGCGCAGCGGCACGCTTTCCCAGTAGCCCATGTCGGGCTCACCCAGCGCGACCCGCGCCGCCGCGACGGCGCCGGCCGGCGCCCCGTCCGATGGCTGGCCGAACTCCATATGGATCACCGACCGGCCCTCGGCGCGCAATTTGCGCGCGAGGTGGCTGATCTCGATGGCCCGGAACGGTGCGATACCCTGCGACAGGGGCGAATGGGTCATGATGCAATCCCGCGATATCAACGGACAGGGACGGCACTGCCCCCCGCAGGCGCATAGCCCTTTGCCCGCGAAGATTCCAACCGCGCGTTTCGCGCCGTAATGCCGCCCTGTTTCAGACCCTCTCGCGATAGTCGCGCTCGGCCTCGCCGATATAGTCGCGCGTCAGCGGCAGCGCGTGGCGGCTGCGCGCGAACTGGATCTGGTAATTGCCCATCCCGCCGCTTTCGAACGCCGAGGTCGCCCCGGCGAGGTAGAAGGTCCACATGCGGAAGAAGCGCATCCCCATCATCTGGACGATCTCGGCCTCGTGCGCGAGGGTGCGGGCGTACCATTGGCGCAGGGTCAGCGCATAATGGAGGCGCAGCGTCTCGACATCGGTGACGATCAGCCGGCTCTTCTCGCTCGCCGCCAGCGTTTCGCTGAGCGCCGGGATATAGCCGCCGGGGAAGATATATTTGCGGGTGAAGGCGTCGGTCGCCCCCGGCTTGCCGAAGCGGCCGATGGTGTGGAGCAGCATCACGCCGTCCGCGGTCATCAGATTGGCGGCGGCGCGGAAGAAGGTCTCGAAATTGCGCGCGCCGACATGTTCGAACATGCCCACCGACACGATGCGGTCGAAGCGCCCCGCGTCGCGCGCCGCGAGGTCGCGATAGTCGATCAGCTCGAAGGTCACCCGATCGGCGACCCCCGCCGCGGCGGCGCGTTCCTTCGCGAGCGCGAGCTGTTCCTCCGACAGCGTGATTCCCAGCACCTCGACCTCGGCGAGCTTCGCCAGCGTGATCGCCATGCCGCCCCAGCCGCAGCCGATGTCGAGGATGCGCTGCCCCGGCGCGAGCGCGAGCTTCGCCGCGATATGCGCCTTCTTCGCCGCCTGCGCCTCCTCGAGCGTCATGTCCGCGCGCGGCCAATAGGCGCAGCTATATTGCATGTCGCTGTCGAGAAAGAGGCGGTAGAGGTCGTTGCCGATATCGTAGTGATGCGCGACATTGGCGCGCGAGCGGCTCCGCCGGTTGATCGAATTGATCCGCGTCTTCAGCCAGTCGACCGTCTCGCCCGCCGCCGTCTTGTCCTTGAGCTTCGCGCCGCGGTCCCACGGCGTGTTGGCGCGGATCAGCGTGATCAGTTCCATGATGTCGCCGCGCTCGATCCGCATCTCGCCGTCCATGAAGGCTTCGGCCGCCCCGAGCCGCGGGTCGAGGATGATCCGGCGCATGCCCTTGCGGCTGGTGAAGCGGATCGTCACCTCGGGGAAAGCGGGCGTAGGGGTACCGAAATGCTCCTCGCCGCCGTCGGGATCGATGACGGTGAGCCGGCCCTGGCGAACGATGCGCGAGAGAAAAGGGCGGAGAATGGACATGGGGAGCGACCTCCTTATTCTTATTCAGATCCCCGCATACCATTCATAGTCCACGCGATCCTCCCAGTAACCCCCCTTTCCCGCACCGATGCCGTCGAGGCTCGCGACCGCCTCGATCGCACTCAGATATTTGGCGTGCTTGTAGCCCAGCTGCCGCTCGATCCGGAGGCGCAGCGGCGCGCCGTTGGCGATCGGCAGCAGCTGCCGGTTGAGCGCCCAGGCGAGGATCGTCTGCGGATGCAGCGCGTCGACGAGATCGCAGCTTTCGTAATAATCAGCGTCGCCGATCCGGTCGGCGCAGCGGAAGACGATATAGCGCGCGCTGTCCTTCAGCCCCGCCGCGGCGAGCACGCGGCTCAGTTGCACCCCCGTCCATTCGCCGATCGCGCTCCACCCCTCGACGCAGTCGTGACGGGTGATCTGGCTGCGCTGCGGCATCGCGCGAATATCGGCCATCGACAGCGACAGGGGCCGCGCGACGAGCCCCGTCACCGCGACGCGCCAGTCGGCGAAACCGCGTGCGGCATGCGCGGCATAGGCTTCGCCTTCGGGCAGCCGCGTGCCGTTGGGGCGAAAGACGGGCGACAGGTCGGCGCGGGTGAATTCGCGCGCGAGCGCGTCGCGATCGGTCAGCGCGCGCTGGCTCGCGCGGTGCATCTCCTCGCCCATCGACAATATCTTGCGCACCGCGGGCGCCTCGTTGATCGCGTCGCAGCCCGACAGGAGCGGCAGCGCGCCCGCCGCGGCGACGAGGCCGCCCGCGCGCGCGATCAGCTGCCGCCGCGGCAGGACGATCCCGCTCATGCCCGCTCTCCCTTCGCGGGCGGCAGGCGGAACCAGCCGGTGATCATCGAGCGCACTTCGTTGACCGGCCCCGCGAGCAGCACCATCGCGATATGGACGAGGAAGAAGGCGACCAGCGCCCAGGCGGCGATGAAGTGGATCGAGCGCGCCGACTGCCGCCCGCCGAACAGGTCGATCAGCCACGGCGCCGTCGCGTTGAACCCCGGCGACATGGCGAGGCCGGTGAAGATCATCAGCGGCAGAACCACGAAGATCACCCCGATATAGGAGAGCTTCTGCAGGATATTGTAGCGCGCCGCCGCTTCGCCCGCCGGGAATCGCAGCCGCGCATGGTCCTTGATGTCGCGCCAGATATGGCGCGGCGCCCATTCGCCGCGCCGGACGTGCAGATCCTTCGCCAGATGCCCGCCGAACGCGGTCCACAGCATATAGAGTGTCAGCGCGATCGCGAGCAGCCAGGCGAAGCTCAGGTGCCAGCGCCGCCCGTCGGCGAGGCTGTAGCGGGTGGGGATCGTCGCCCAGCTGGGGAAGGCCCAGCGCTGCGTGGCCCCTTCGCCGTCGGTCCAGCGCCCGAGCACGCCCGTCGTGTCGACCTTCCACGACCCGACGCGCAGATAGCCGGCGTCGCGCGTCGACCCGATCTCGAGCCAGGCACGGTCGTGGTTCGCGCCATATTGCCCCCAATAAAGGCGCGGGTGCGCGTTGAAGATCATCAGCCCGCTCATCAGCAGGACGAGCAGCGTCAGCGCGTTCAGCCAGTGCCAGAGGCGCGTCGGGAGCCGGTGGCGATAGACGCGCACCGGCGGCATCGCGGGAGGAAGATCGGTCATCGTTTCCAGTGCACCTTTTAAGCCCCTCTCCTTCAGGGGAGGGGCAACGCAGACTTGGCAGCTTGCTGCCTAGTCGGAGTGGGGTGGGGTCTATCGGCCTTGCGCAAGGCCGATAGACCCCACCCCAACCCCTCCCCTGAAGGGGAGGGGCGAAAGGGGTTCGGTGCCCGGCGCCGTCCGGTTACGCCGCGAGCTCCGCGGCATATTCCTCGCGATACTGCTTGCGCAGCGTCACCTTGTCGATCTTTTCGGTGCCGAGCTTGGGCAGTGCGCCGGCGCTCAGCCAGATCTTGCTCGGCACCTTGTAGGGCGCGAGCCGCTCGGCCAGATATTCGGCGAGCATCGCGGCGTCGGCCTTGCTGCCCGGCGCCATCCACACGACCGCGCCGACGACCTCGCCCAGCCGCTCGTCAGGCAGGCCGAAAACCGCGCATTCCTGGGCATCGGGATGCTCGTAGATCGCCGCCTCGACCTCCTGGCAGCTGATATTCTCGCCGCCGCGGATGATGATGTCCTTCTTTCGGTCGACGATGAACAGATAGCCGTCCTCGTCGAGATAGCCGAGGTCGCCGGTGCGGAAATAGCCATTGTCGAAAAAGGCCGCCTTCGTCGCTTCGGGATTGTTCCAATAGCCTTCGAAATTGGCGATCGAACGGATGCACGCCTCGCCGACCTGGCCCTGCGGCAGCGCATTGCCGTTGTCGTCGAGGATCGCGAGATCGACGAGCGGCTTCGATGCCGGGCCCGTCGACAGCGGTTTTTCGAGATAATTCTCGTTGAGGTTGCCGCAGCCGACGGCGTTGGTCTCGGTCAGGCCATAGCCGAGCAGCGGCTTGCCCTCACCCATTTCGGTGGCGAGGCGCTTCACATGCTCGGGCGGGCGCGGCGCGCCGCCGCCCGCATAGCTTTTGCACGTCGACAGGTCGTATTTCGACCGGTTGGGGTGGACGAGAATCTCGTAGCTCATCAGCGGCACGCCGACGAAATAATTGACCTGCTCGTCCTGGATCAGCCGCATCGCTTCCTCGGCGTTCCATTTGGGCATGAGCACGAGTTTGCGCCCCAGCGCGAAGCTCTGCAGGAACACCGGAATCTCGGCGGTGACGTGGAAGAGCGGGGTGCAGATCAGCGTCGCGGGCTGGATGTCCGACATCTGCCCGTCCTCGGTCAGCAGATGGACGATGCTCGCGGTCTGCGCGATATAGTTGAAAATCCCCTGCACCACCGCCTGATGGCGCGAATAAGCGCCCTTCGACTGGCCGGTCGAGCCCGAGGTGAAGAGGATGGTGGCGAGATCGTCGGGGCCGAGCTGCGGCAGTTCGGTCGCCGCGCTGCCGCCCGCCGCGGTGATCGGCGCGATCGCCTCGTCGATCGGGCGCGTGATGTCGAGCGCGATCACCTTCGCGCCATGTTCGGCGCAGGCGAGCCGCTCGGCGCGTTGCGGGTCGGCGATGACGAGCTTCGTTTCGCTGTCCTCGATCCCCGCGGCCAGTTCGGCGCCCTGCCACCAGCCGTTGAGCAGGGTCGCGCAGCCCCCCGCCATCAGCGCGCCCAGATAGGCGACGCACCAGGCGTTGGCGTTGCGCATCGCGATGCCGACGCGGTCGCCGCGCTTCACCCCATGGCCCTCGACCAGCCCCGCCGCGACCTTGCGCGCCGCGGCATAGACCTCGGCAAAACTCAGGCGCTCATTGCCTTCGACGAGGAAGGTCGCATCGCCGTGCTGCGCACAAAAATAGGCGACATAATCGACGATGTTCGACGGCGCGTTGGTGATGAAGGGCAGTTCGCGGCCATGGCGTTCGATGGTCCCGACCTGGATCGGTCCCCCAAGACCGGTGATCAGATTATAGGCGGCTTCCAGGCGCAAATCGAGCGCGGATGGCATCGGATATCTCTCCTCTTGGTCTCGCAGCACTTACCCCTTATGGGGAAGGCCTCTCCTGGGGAAGGGCCGAGACTTTTATGACATTTTCTGCGCTCCTAGCGGAAGCAACGCAATATGTGAACTTTCACGATTTGATGGGCGATAACAGCGAAATCGCCTTCAGCGTCTTTGGCCTGCCCATTCGCTGGTACGCGCTCGCCTATCTCGCCGGTATCTTCGTCGGCTATTGGTATCTGCTCAAGCTGATCGCGCAACCGGGCGCCCCGATGGCGCGCCGCCACGCCGACGACATGATCTTCTACGCCATGCTCGGCATCATCGTCGGCGGGCGCATCGGCTATGTCCTCTTCTACAACCTCGGCAATTATCTGCGGCACCCGATCGAGATCTTCAAGCTGTGGGACGGCGGCATGTCGCTCCACGGCGGCGTCGCGGGGGTGCTGATCGCCATCTGGTATGTGACGCGCAAGGAAAAGCTCAGCTTTCTGCGCTTCTGCGACTATATCGCCTGCGTCGTTCCCTTCGGCCTCTTCTTCGGCCGCCTCGCCAATTTCGTGAACGGCGAACTGTGGGGCCGACCGACCACTGTGCCCTGGGCGATCATCTTCCCCGACAGCGGCACGATGGACCCGCGCCACCCGAGCCAGCTCTACGAGGCGGGGCTGGAGGGCATTGTGATGTTCCTGGTCCTCGCCTTCCTCTTCTGGCGCACCGACGCGCGCTACAAGCCCGGTTTCCTGTTCGGCATGGCGGCGATCCTCTATGGCCTCAGCCGCTTCGGCCTCGAATTCGTGCGCGAGCCCGACATTCAGCTCGGCACGCTGTCGTGGGGGCTGACGATGGGCCAGACGCTGACCGTGCCGATGCTCGCCGCGGGCGTGTGGCTCGTCGCCACCGCCAAGGGGCGCCGCCAGCGCATCGAACCGATTGCGGGGACCGACAGCATTGCCTGACGGCCCACCGACGCCCGCTCATCTCATGCTTCAGATCGCCAGCGCGCGCGCCATGACGGTTGCCGACTATATGGCCGCCGCCAACGCGCATTATTATGCGACGCGCGATCCGCTCGGCGCTGCGGGCGACTTCACCACCGCGCCCGAAATCAGCCAGATGTTCGGCGAGATGGTCGGCATCTGGATCGCCGACCTCTGGCTGCGCGCCGGCAAGCCCGCCTTCCGCTATGTCGAGCTCGGCCCCGGCCGCGGCACGCTCGCCGCCGATGCGCTGCGCGCGATGGCGCGCTTCGGCTGTGCGCCGCAGGGCGTCCATCTGGTCGAGACCAGCCCGGCATTACGCGTGGCGCAGACGGCGCGGCTGCCCGCCGCGGTGCATCATGACGACATCACCAGCCTGCCCGACGATGTCGCCGCGATCATCGTCGCCAACGAATTTTTCGACGCGCTGCCGATCCACCAATATGTCTGCACCGCCGACGGCTGGCGCGAACGCGTCGTCGTGCGCGACCATGGCGCACTGGTGCCGAGGGCGGGCAGCGTTCCCGCCGACGAGGCGGTACCCCCGGCGCTGCGCCACCATGGCGAAGGCACGATCGTCGAGACGGCGCCCGCCGCCGCCGCGATCATGCAGAGCTGCGCCTTCCGCCTCGCGCACCGCGGCGGCGCGATGCTGACCATCGACTATGGCTATAGCGGCCCCGCCGCGGGCGACACGCTGCAGGCGGTCAAGGATCACCGCTTCGCCGACCCGTTCGCGCGGCCGGGCGAGGTCGATCTGACCGCGCACGTCGATTTCGCGGCGCTCGCCTTCGCGGCGCGCGGAGCGGGGGCGCTGGTCGCCGGGCCGGTCGGCCAGGGCGAATGGCTGCGGCGGCTCGGCATCGACGCGCGGATGGAGGCGCTCACCGGGGCATCGCCGGGCCGGGCCGAGGAACTCGCCGGCCAGCGCGACCGGCTGGTCCAGCCGCAGGCGATGGGCGAGCTGTTCCGGGCGATGGCGATCCACGCGTCGGGCTGGCCCTTGCCCGAAGGGTTTCCGGATCTGGGAGGTGCCGCATGACCGCGATCATTCCGGCGGACGTCTCGGACGCCGAGGCGCTCTCCGCCTTTGCCGAGGGCTCGTTCCGGCACACCTTCGGCCACATCTACGACCCCGCCGATCTCGCGGCCTTTCTGGCGGGATGGAACCCGCCCGATCGCATCCGCGCGCAGATCGCCGATCCCGACTGGACGATCGCGCTGGTACGCGGCGGCGACGGCGCGATCCTCGGTTTCATCAAACTCGGCCCGATCGACTTCGACCTGCCCGAAGGCCAGCCCGCCGCCGGCGCGACCGAACTCCACCAGCTTTATGTCGGCGAGGCCGCCAAGGGCAGCGGGGTCGCCGCGGCACTGATCGAATGGGGCATCGCCTGGGCGCGCGAGCGCGCGTCGATCCTTTATCTCTCGGTCTTTACCGAAAACGACCGCGCGCAGGCCTTCTATCGCCGCTATGGTTTCGTCGACGTCGGCCGCAACGCCTTTCGCGTCGGCAATCATGTCGACGAGGACCGTATCTGGAGGCTCGACCTGTGAGCGCGCCCTTCACCACCGCCGCGCCGCTCGCCGACGTCCCGCACGGCTTTTTCGGGCGGCGCGGCGGCGTGTCGACGGGCGAACTCGCCTCTCTGAACTGCGGCCTCGGCTCGGGCGACGACCCGGCGCGGATCGCCGAGAACCGCCACCGCGTCGCCGGCGCCGTGCTGCCCGGCGCGGCGCTCGCGGGCGTCTATCAGGTGCACGGGCGTCGCTGCGTCACCGTCGACGCCGCAACCGACCTCGCCGCACGTCCCGAGGCCGATGCGCTGGCGACCCGCACCCCCGGCATCCTGCTCGGCATCCTCACCGCCGACTGCGTGCCGATCCTCTTCGCCGACCGCGAAGCCGGGGTGGTCGGCGCGGCGCACGCGGGGTGGAAGGGCGCCATCGCCGGGGTCGGCGAAGCGACCCTCGACGCGATGGAGAGCCTCGGCGCGCGCCGCGAAGCGATCGCCGCCGCGATCGGCCCGTGCATCGGCCGCGCCTCCTACGAGGTCGACGAGGCCTTCGTCGGCCGCTTCCTTGCCGACGATCCCGCCAACGAGCATTTCTTCGCCGCCGGCCGTCCCGGCCATGCGATGTTCGACATCGCCGCCTATGTCGCCGCGCGCCTCGCGGCGGCGGGGGTCGGCACGGTCGCGATCGGCGGGCAGGATACCTGCGCCGAAGAGGCCGATTATTTCAGCTACCGCCGCGCCTGCCTGCGCGGCGAGAACGGTTATGGCCGGCAATTGTCCGTGATCGGCGTGAAACAGCCGACCTGATATCCGTCACCCCGGACTTGATCCTGCATGACGAAAAGATGGGAAGGGAGGATCAGCGAATGAAAGCCATGGCGATACCGCGCAAACGGCTGGTCTCGATCATCGGCGGATCGGCGGGCAATCTCGTCGAATGGTACGACTGGTTCGCCTATGCCGCCTTCGCCATCTATTTCGCGCCGGTCTTCTTCCCCAAGGCTGATCCGACCGCGCAGCTTCTGAGCACCGCCACGATCTTCGCCGTCGGTTTCGTCATGCGGCCGATCGGCGCGTGGATGATGGGCCGCTTCGCCGACGCGCGCGGGCGCAAGGCGGGGCTGACGCTGTCGGTGGCGCTGATGTTCGGCGGCTCGCTGCTGATCGCGGTCGCGCCCACCTATGCGCAGGCCGGCCTCGCCGGCCCCGCGGTGCTGATCGCCGCGCGCGTCCTGCAGGGCCTGTCGCTCGGCGGCGAATATGGCGCCAGCGCGACCTATCTCTCCGAAATGGCGCCGCGCGCGCATCGGGGCTTCTGGGCCAGTTTTCAGTATCTGACGCTGATCGGCGGCCAGCTCTGCGCGATCTTCGTGGCGATCATCCTGCAGGCCTTCCTGACCGAGGCCGAGCTGACCGCCTGGGGCTGGCGCATCCCCTTCGTGATCGGCGCGCTGCTCGCGCTCGGCGTCTATGTGCTGCGCCGCAATCTCGCCGAAACCCCCTCGTTCGAGAATCAGGCGGCCGACCGGCCGGCGTCGACCGCGAAGCGGCTGTGGCGCGAGCATCGGCGCGAAAGCATCCTCGTCGGCCTCCTGTCGGCGGGCGGCGGGATCGGCGCCTATACCTACATCACCTATATGCAGAAATTCCTGTTCAACAGCGTCGGTTTCGACAAGGAAACCGCGACCTGGATCATCGCCGCGGCGCTGCTGTGGTTCGCGGCGATGCAGCCCGTCTTCGGCGCGCTCGCCGACCGCTTCGGACGGAGGCCGATGCTGCTGCTGTTCGGCATCGGTGGCGCGATCGTCGCGGCGCCGACCTTCTTCGCGCTCGAACGGGTGAGCTCGCCCATCGCGGCGACGCTGCTGATCCTCGTGCCCCTGACGCTGCAAAGCGGCTACACCGCGAACAATGCGCTGGTGAAGGCCGAGTTGTTCCCCGCGCATATCCGCGGCCTCGGCGTCGCGCTGCCCTATGCGATCGGCAACGCGATCTTCGGCGGCACGGTCGAGATGGTCGCGCTCTGGCTGAAGGGCCAGGGCGTCGAATGGATGTTCTATTTCTATGTCGCGCTGGTCATCGGGCTGGCGGGCGTCGCGACCTTGCTGCTGCCCGAAACCCGCGAGCGGAGCCTTATCGTCGAGGACTGAGTTATCGCAGGGTGACCGGCGATCAAAAGCGCGCTAGTTGCAGGTGAAACCAAATCCATCGGAGTCCGACCATGCCCGCCATCGACAATAACGACCTCACCGGCACGACGCGCCGCAAGCCCAAGGCCGACGTCACCGAACTCGGCGGCCACGCGCTGTCGCCCTCGACGCTGATGATGGGCTATGGCTATGACCCGATGCTGTCCGAAGGCTCGCTGAAGCCGCCGATCTTCCTCACCTCGACCTTCGCCTTCGAAAGCGCCGCGGCGGGCAAGCGCCATTTCGAGGGCATCACCGGCAAACGCCCCGGCGGCGCCGAGGGCCTCGTCTATTCGCGTTTCAACGGCCCGAACCAGGAGATTCTCGAGGCGCGGCTCGGCGTCTGGGAAAAGGCCGAGGACGCGCTCGTCTTCTCCTCGGGCATGTCGGCGATCGCGACCCTGCTGCTCGCGCATGTCAACATGAACGACGTGATCGTCCATTCGGGGCCGCTCTATGCCGCGACCGAGACGCTGATCGCGCGCATCCTGTCGCGCTTCGGTGCCAGCTACGTCGACTTCCCCGCCGAAGCCTCGCGCGAGGAGATGGACGCGATCCTCGCGCGGGCGCAGGAGATGGCGACGAAGCAAGGGGGCAAGGTCGCGATGGTCTATCTCGAAAGCCCCGCGAACCCGACCAACGCGCTCGTCGACGTTCAGGCGATGCGCGCCGCGGTCGACGACGCCTTCGCCGCCGACGCGCGGCCGCCGATCGCGATCGACAACACTTTCCTCGGCCCGCTCTGGTCGAAGCCGCTCGCGCATGGCGCCGACATCGTCCTTTACAGCCTGACCAAATATGCCGGCGGCCACAGCGATCTCGTCGCGGGCGGCGTACTCGGCGCGAAACAGTGGCTCGGCCCCATCCGCATGATGCGCAACACCATCGGGACGATCTGCGACCCGCACACCGCCTGGATGCTGCTGCGCAGCCTCGAAACCGTCGAACTCCGGATGAGCCGCGCCGGCGAGAACGCCGAAAAGGTCTGCGCCTTCCTGAAGCAGCATCCGAAGGTCGAGGGGCTCGGCTATCTCGGCTTCCTCCAGGACGGGCCGCAGAAGGATATTTTCGAGCGCCACTGCACCGGCGCCGGCTCGACCTTCTCGCTGTTCATCAAGGGCGGCGAGACCGAGAGCTTCCGCTTCCTCGACGCGCTCCGCATCGCGAAGCTCGCGGTCAGCCTCGGCGGCACAGAGACGCTCGCGAGCCACCCCGCGGCCATGACCCATCTGTCGGTCCCCGACGAACGCAAGGCGGCGCTGGGCATCACCGACAATCTGGTGCGCGTGTCGATCGGCATCGAGGATGCGGATGACCTGATTGCCGATTTCGATCAGGCGCTGGCGGCGGTGTGACGTTTGCCGGTCGATGGATTGCGCCGGATTTGGCTCTCTCCCCTGAAGGGGAGAGGGCCGTAGTCGCCGCCTGACGCCTATCTCCGCCCCCGCCAATCGACCACCTGCCACCCCATCCGCGGCGCGAGCCGTCGCAGCTTCCGCGACGGCGTCGTCGCGACCGCCTCGTCGGCGAAGCGGAGCATCGGGTGGTCGGAGACATGGTCCGAATAGGCGCGGATATGCGCGTCCTCGCGGGTGATCGCATTGTCGGCGAGCCAGCCGGTAATGCGCGCGAACTTCGCGTCGCCATAGCAATTGTCGCCGCTGAGCCGCGCGTGGATATGGTCGCCGCCGTCGGGCTCGTCGAGCCGCGTCGCGAGGACGTCGTCCATGCCCAGCCGCCGCGCGATCGCGTCGACATAGAGGTGGAAGGAAGCGGTCGCGAGCAGGAGCCGGTATCCCGCTGCCCGGTCGGCCGCGATCTGGTCGAGCGCCGCCGGATGCAGCCCGCGCGCCACGACCTTGTCGGCATAGCTTTCGGCGAGCGGAGCGATCTCGGTGCGGCTGAAGCGCCGGCCGACCAGCAGGCGAAGATTGATCGCCTTGAGCCGCGCTCGGTCGATCAACCGCAGCGAATAGGCGAGTCCCGCAAGGCCCACGAGGGGCAGGAGCAGCAGCCGCCACGGCTGCCGCCGCCGCGCGACGTGCATCAGGAAGCCGCTGTAGGTGCCCGCGCGCGTGATCGTCCGGTCCATGTCGTACATGGCGACGCGGTGCGCGACGGGACGGAGGGCGGGTGCTTCCATATGCGGCGCCATAGCGCCCCCGCGCCGGCCGGCCAAGTCCAGCGGGGATGTCACGGATTTGCTTGCCGTTATTGGGCAAATCATCCAAGGTCGCCCGCGCAATGGCGGCCAGCGCGGATTTCGAAACGGACGAAGGAGCCGATGGTGTCGGTGTGCGCTTCACCGGGCGCCTGACCCTCGCGCGCCTGGGCGACCTGCCGGCGCGGCTCGACGCGCTCGGCCCGATCCGGACGCTCGACCTGTCGGACGTCGAGCGGATCGACACCGTCGGCGCCTGGATCATCACCCGCACCGCGCGCGCGCATGACGCCGAAGTCACCGGCGCGAGCGAGGACGCGCAGCGCCTGCTGAAGGCGCTCGCCGACGACAAGAGCGACTATCGCGTCCACCGCGACCGCCGCCCGATGTGGGCGCGCATGCTCGAAGAGCTCGGCACCGCGAGCGTCGGCGTGTGGAACGAGTTCATCGGCATCGTCGGCTTCTTCGGCGCGATGATCGTCGCCTTCATCACCCAATTGCGCGCGCGCCGCCGCATTCGCTGGCACGCGATCGTGACGCGCTTCCAGACCGTCGGCGTCGATGCGCTGCCGATCATCGGGCTGATGAGCTTCCTGATCGGTATCGTCATCGCGCAGCAGGGCGCGGTGCAGCTCCGCCAGTTCGGGCTCGAGGTGTTCACGATCAACCTTGTCGGCCGCGCCTCGATCCGCGAGCTTGGCCTCTTGATGACCGCGATCATGGTCGCGGGCCGGTCGGGATCGGCCTTCGCGGCGCAGATCGGCACGATGAAGCTGACCGAGGAGGTCGACGCGATGCGCACGATCGGCGTGTCGCCGATGGAGGCGATCGTGCTGCCGCGCGTCGCCGCCTCGACGATCATCATGCCGCTGCTCGGCTTCTACGCCAGCCTCTGCGCGATTGTTGGCGGCGGAGTCTTCTCGTGGATCGGGCTTGATATCCCGCCGATCACCTATATCCAGCGGCTGCGCGAGATCATCCCGATGACCGATTTCTGGGCGATGCTGATCAAGGCGCCGGTATTCGGCATCCTCGTCGGCGTCACCGGCTGCTATTCGGGGATGCAGGTGCGCCAGAACGCCGAAGAGGTCGGGCGCCGCACCACCTCCGCAGTCGTCGCCGCCATCTTCCTCGTCATCGTCCTCGACGCCTTCTTCGCGGTCTTCTTCTCGTCGATCGGATGGAACTGATGGCGGACGAAGAGGAACAGAAGGAAATCCGTCAGGAACTCGCGGCCGCCGACGCGGTGCGGCCGGAGAAGTTCGACATCGCGATCCGCGTGCGCGGCCTCGTCAACCAGTTCGGCGACGCGGTGATCCACGACCATCTCGACCTCGACGTGCGCTCGGGCGAGATATTGGGCGTGGTCGGCGGGTCGGGCACCGGAAAATCGGTGCTGATGCGCTCGATCGTCGGCCTGCAGACGCCGACCGCGGGCGAGATCGAGGTCTATGGCAAGTCGCTCGACACCATCGCCAATGAAGAGGAGTCGCGCGACCTTCGCCGCCGCTGGGGGGTGATGTTCCAGGGCGGCGCGCTCTTTTCGACGCTGAGCGTCGCCGAGAATATCCAGGTGCCCTTGCGCGAATATTATCCGCGTCTCGACCAGGCTTTGCTCGACGAGATCGCGGCCTACAAGGTCGCGATGGTCGGCCTGCCGCCCGACGCCGGTCCCAAATTTCCCGCCGAACTGTCGGGCGGCATGGTCAAGCGCGCCGGGCTCGCCCGCGCGCTCGCGCTCGACCCCGCGCTCCTGTTCCTCGACGAACCGACCGCCGGGCTCGACCCGATCGGCGCCGCCAAGTTCGACGAACTGATTCGCGAACTCGCCGACACGATGGGGCTCACCGTTTTCCTGATCACCCACGACCTCGACTCGCTCTACGCGACCTGCGACCGCGTCGCGGTGCTCGCCGAGAAGAAGGTGATCGCGGTCGGCACCATAGCGGAACTGCTTGCCACCGAGCATCCGTGGATACAGGATTATTTCAACGGGCCGCGCGGCCGCGCCGCGACGACGTCGCATGGCCGGGCCGCGCACGACAGGACAAGCTGATGGAAACTCGCTCGAACAATGTGCTGGTGGGCGCCTTCGTGCTCTTCTTCACCCTTGCGATCGCGATCTTCGTCGTCTGGATGGCGAACGACAGCGGCGGCGCCAAGCGCGAGTACGACATCTTCTTCAAGCAGTCGGTCGACGGGCTGAACAAGGGGTCGCAGGTGCAATTCTCGGGCGTTCCGGTCGGCCAGGTGCGCCAGATCGAGCTGTGGCGCGACGACCCGCAATTCGTGCGCGTCCGCATCGAGGTCGACGAAAGCGTCCCGATCCTGCAGGGCACCACCGCCGCGCTCGAGGGCGTCGGCTTCACCGGCGTCTCGCAGATCGCGCTCGACGGCGCGGTCAAGGGCGCGCCGCCGATCACCGACAAGGGGCCCGCGGGCAAGCCGGTGATCCCGAACCGCGTCGGCGGGCTCGGCGAGATCCTCAACACCGCGCCGCAATTGCTCCAGCGCCTGTCGACGCTGACCGAGCGCCTCGCCGAACTCGCCGACGACAAGAATCAGGCGAGCTTCGCCGCGATCCTCAAGAATGTCGAGCAATCGACCGCGATCCTCGCGCGTAACGGGCCGGCCATCGAAAAGGCGCTCGCCGACACGCGGATCGCGATCCAGCAGACGGGCAACGCCGCCGAGCAGATCGGCAATCTCGCCGCCTCGGCGCAGGGCACGATCGACCGCAACGTCGACCCGGCGATGCAGAATCTGCGCAACACGCTCGCCTCCGCCAACGAATCGATGAAGACGCTCGAAAGCGCGATCGCCGACGCGCGCCCGGGCCTCAAGACCTTCAGCGAAACGACGATCCCCGAAGCCAATGCACTGATCCGCGACCTTCGCCGCACCTCCTCCTCGCTGTCGAGCCTGACCGACAAGCTCGACCAGCAGGGCGCCGGCGCGGTGATCGGCGGCAGCAAGCTTCCCGACTACAAGCCATGAGGTATCCGACCATGCTCCGCAGCCTCCGCATCCCGATGCTCGCCGCCCTCGGCGCGGCGACGCTGTCCGCCTGCGTCAGCTTCGGCGCCAAGCCGCCGCCCTTCCTGCTGACCCTCACCGCCGACGCCGCGCCCGCGGCCGGCGAAGCGCGCACCGCGAACGAGGCGCAGGCGCTGACCATCCTGATCCCCACCGCGCCGCAGAAGCTGCGCACCCAGCGCATCCCGGTGCAGCAGGACGACGCCAGCATCGCCTATGTGAAGGACGCGCAATGGGTCGAGGCGCCGCAGCGCCTGTTCCAGCGCCTGCTGTCCGAGACCGTCGCCGCGCGCTCCAGCCGCGTCGTGCTCGACGAGGGGCAATATCTGACCGCGCCGGGCGAACAGCTCGCGGGGCAGCTCATGGAATTCGGCGTCGATGAAGCGACGAACGAAGCGGTCGTCGTCTATCAGGCGATGCTGGTGAACAGCGGCGGCAAGAGCGTCACCCAGCGCCGCTTCGAGGCGCGCGAGCCGATCGCCGGCAAGGTCGAGGCGAAGCCGGTCGGCGAAGCGCTGACCGCCGCGGCGAACAAGGTCGCGGGCGAGGTTGCGGGGTGGCTGGCGGGCTGATGACGCCGTTTGAAGGACGGCGTGATTTGTATTTTCCGGCTTCGTCACCCCGGACTTGATCCGGGGTGACGAGAAGGGAGTGGAACCTTTCACGGCCAAACGGCATCATTCCTGATCTTGCGCTGGCTTGCCATTTCACCCCGCCGCCTCTAGGGGCTCCCGCGCGACACCGATCGCCGTGCAGCGCCTCTTTCCGGGTTTCCGGCCCTGCACCTTCCCGACGAGCCCGCCGACCGAAAGGACTCGCTCGTGGGATGGATCATCCTCGCCATCGCCGTTTTCACCGAAATCAGCTGGGCGCTCAGCCTCAAATGGGCGGCGACGCTCGGGACGTGGCAGGCCTCCGCGGTGCCGGTGACGCTGAGCTTCGTCAACATGGCGCTGCTCGCTTTCGCGATGCGCGAGATTTCGGCGGGCACCGCCTATGCGATCTGGACCGGGCTCGGCGCGGTCGGCGTGATCATCGGCGGGATCGTCTTCTTCGGCGAGAAAGTGAGCGCGGTGCAGATCGGCTTCATGGCGCTGATCGTCGTCGGGGTCGTGGGGACGAAATTGTTCGCGGCGAGTTGATCGGCGCGGCCGCGATTTCGAGCGGTGGCGGAGTCTGGATAATGGCTCTCTCCCCTTCAGGGGAGAGATACGGAGGCTTGCGAGCTCGCTCGCTGGCCGGAGTTGAGAGGGGCCAGCGTGCGTGCCCCCCTCTCCCAACCCTCTCCCCTGAAGGGGAGAGGGCTTTTTACGGCGCCCTATCCCATCAAACTCTTGCTCGCCTGCTCGGTCACGTCGCGCGACAGGCCGGGTTGCGCCAATATCCGCTCGAGCTCGGCTCTCATCATCGCGGCGCGCGTGTCGTCGAAGCGCTTCCAACGGCCGAGCGGCGGGATCATGCGCGCCGCGGTCTGGGGATTCTTCGGGTCGAGCGCGATGACGAGGTCCGCGAGCAGGCGATATCCCGCGCCGTCGGCCTGATGAAACGCCGCCTGATTGCCCGCGAAGGCACCATAGAGCGCGCGCACGCGGTTGGGGTTGGCGAGGGTGAAATCGGGGTGCCGCGCCAGCTCGGCGACCGCCGCCACCGTATCGGCGCGTTGCGACCAGGCCTGGACCTGGAACCATTTGTCGAGCACCAGCGGATTGTCGCGATAGCGCTGATAGAAGATGTCGAGCGCGTGCGCGCGCTCGTCGCTGTCGCCGTGCGCCAGCGTCGCGAGCGCCGCCTGCCGCTCGGTCATCCCGTCGGCGTTCGAGAAGATCGCGAAGGCAAAGCCGGGCACATCGCCTTGCCCGCTCGCCGCGAGATAGGCGAGCGCGACGCCGCGCAGACGGCGGCGTCCCTTGGCAGCGGGGGTGAGGTCGGTCGCGGGCGGCGCGGCCTGCGCCAGAATTGCCCGCCATTCGCGCTCGAGCGCCGCGCCGATCGCCGCCTGCAGCGCCAGCCGCTCGCGGCGGATCGCGTCGGGGTCGACAGTCACCATCTGGTCGCCGATAAAGGCTTCGCTGGGAAGCAGCACCGCCTCGGCGACGAAGGCCGGGTCGTCGGCCGCGCCCGCGAGCGTCTGCCCGACCGCGGCGATCACCGCCTCGCGGTCGCCCGCCTCGCCCGACACCGCCGCGACCAATGAGTCGAGCATCAGTTGCTGGAGCGCCTCGTAGCGCGCGAAGGGATCGTCGTCGTGCGCCGCGAGCCACGCGAGTTCGCCCGGCGCACGCTCGAAATCGACGATGACCGGCGCCGAAAAGCCGCGGTTGACCGACAGCGCCGGCCGCGCCGCGAAGCGGCCGAGCGGGATGCGCTGCACCGCGCCGGTCAGCGTCGCCAGCGTGTCGGGCAGCGCCGCGCCGCTGCCGTCCATCGCGAAGGCGGCGAGGCGCAGCGGCATCATCATCGGCGCCTTGTCGCCCTGCCCCGGTGTCGGCGGCACCGCCTGCGTCACGTCGAGGAACCACTCCTCGCCCTCCTGCGCGAGCGCGAGATGCAGCTTCGGCGTCCCCGCCTGCTCGTACCAGCGGCGGAACTGCGACAGGTCGATGCCGCCGCCCTCCTCCATCGCGCGGACGAAATCCTCGCAGGTCGCGGCCTCGCCGTCGTGACGCTCGAAATAGAGATCGGTGCCCGCCCGAAACCGCTCCGGCCCCAGCAAGGTCGCCATCATCCGGATCACCTCGGCGCCCTTGTTGTAGACGGTCGCGGTGTAGAAGTTCGAAATCTCCTGATAGCTGTCGGGCCGGATCGGGTGCGCGAGCGGCCCCGCATCCTCGGGGAATTGCGCAGCGCGGAGCAGGCGGACGTCCTCGATCCGCTTGACCGGCGGCGAGCCCATGGCGGCCGAGAAGCTCTGGTCGCGATAGACGGTGAAGCCCTCTTTCAGGCTGAGCTGGAACCAGTCGCGGCAGGTGACGCGGTTGCCCGACCAGTTGTGGAAATATTCGTGCGCGACGACGCCCTCGACCCCGTCGTAATCGGCGTCGGTCGCGGTGTCGGGGTCGGCGAGGATATAGCGGGTGTTGAAGATATTGAGCCCCTTGTTCTCCATCGCCCCCATGTTGAAGTCGCTGACCGCGACGATGTTGAACAGGTCGAGATCATATTCGCGGCCATAGACCGCCTCGTCCCACTTCATGCTGTGCTTGAGCGCCGCCATCGCATGATGGGTGCGGTCGAGGTCGCCGTCGCGCACCCAGATGCCGAGCTCGACCTGACGCCCCGACATCGTCGTGAAGCTGTCTCGATTGACGACGAGGTCGCCCGCGACGAGCGCGAAGAGATAGGAGGGCTTGGGCCACGGATCCTCCCACAGCGCCCAGTGCGTGCCGTCCGCGCCCTCGCCGGTTTCGACCCTGTTGCCGTTCGAGAGCAGGATCGGGAAGGCCGCCTTGTCGCCCGCCATCCGCACCCGATAGCGGCTGAGCACGTCGGGCCGGTCGGGGTGGAAGGTGATGCGGCGGAATCCCTCGGCCTCGCACTGGGTGCACAGCATGTCGTTCGAGGCGTAGAGGCCCGAAAGCTGGGTGTTGGCCGCCGGGTCGATGACCGTATCGATCTCGACCGTCGCCGCGTCACGGTCGCCGAGGTCGACGATCAGGTCGCCGCCCTCCATGCGCCAGTCGTTCCACACCGCCCCCTCGACGCGCACCTCGGCGGCGGTCAGCCCGTCGCCGCGCAGCAGCAGCGGCGCGGGCGCCGCGGCCCCGCGCACGACCGAAAGCGCCGCGGTGACGCGCGTCTCCGCGATCCCCAGCGCGAAATCGAGCGCGATGTCGGGAATCTGCCATTCGGGCGGGCGATAGTCGCCGCGGTGGATGGTGGCGGGGATGGCGGGAGAGGAAGAAGCGTCGGTCATGCCGGATATCGGGTCCTCACTATCCGTTCGCCCTGAGCTTGTCGAAGGGCCGTTCTTCTCTTCCCTCGAAGACAAAGAACGGTGCTTCGACAAGCTCAGCACGAACGGGAAAAATGGTCACTTATTATCCTAGGCTTGCGGCGCCCTCCGCGCAATAAGGCGGCCGATGAGCCATATGCTGATTTTCGGAATGGGCTATGCGGCGAGCCACCTCGCCGATCGCCTGCTCGCGCGCGGGTGGGCGGTGACGGGGACGACGCGCGACGGCCGCGGCGGCACGCTCGCCTTCGACGATGCGCCGTCGGTGATCGCCGCCCTGCGCGGCGCGACGCATATCCTGTCGTCGGTGCCGCCCGCCGAGGGCGCCGATCCCGTGCTCGCCCGCTATGGCGAGGCGATCGCGATCGCGCCCGCCCGCTGGGTCGGCTACCTCTCCTCGACCGGCGTCTACGGCGACGCACGCGGCGCGTGGGTCGACGAAAGCGCGCCCGTCAAGGGCCGCCGTCCCGACCGCAATGTCGCCGACGCGGCCTGGGCCATGCTGCGCGGCGACGCAAGCGTGCTCCGCCTGCCCGGCATCTACGGTCCCGGCCGCTCGATCCTCGATCGCATCGGCGAAGGGCGCGCGCATCGCATCGACCTGCCGGAACAGGTCTTCAGCCGCATCCATGTCGACGACATCGCGGGCGGCGTCATCGCGTCCTTCACCGGCCCGCCGGGCGTCTATAACCTCGCCGACGACGAGCCCTGCCATCAGAACCGCCTCGTCGAATGGGGCTGCGCGCGGCTCGGCGCGCCGCTGCCGCCGCTGCAATCGCTGGAGGACGCGGGCCTCTCGCCCGCCGCACGCGCCTTCTACGCCGAAAACCGCCGCGTCGCGAACGGCAAGGCGAAGCGGCTATTGGGCTGGACACCGCGCTATCCGAGCTTTCGCGAGGGGCTGGCGAGCCTCCCATAACCGTCGCCCCCGCGAAGGCGGGGGCCGTTGGCACCCTTGCGCCACGCCCATAGCGGCCCCCGCCTGCGCGGGCGACGGTCAGATCCAGATATCCACCGCGTGGATCAGCACCCCGACCAGCCCGCCGACCAGCGTGCCGTTGATGCGGATATATTGCAGGTCGTCGCCGACCGCATTTTCCAGCCGGTCGGTGATCGTCTTCGCGTCCCAGCCGCGGATCGTGTCGGACACGAGGCGCAGCGCGGTCTCGCCATAGCTGTCGACCGCGCCGACCACCGCGCGCCGTGCATAGCGGTTGAGCGTGCGCTTGATCGCCGCGTCCTCGCCCAGCATCGTGCCGAACTGGGTGACGAGCTCGCCGATCCGCCCCGCCAGCATCGTTTCGGGGTCGCGCGCCGCTTTGAGCAGCGCGCTGCGCCCCTGTTCCCACAGGCCATCGAGCCAGCGCTTGACCGCGGCATTGTCGAGCAGTTCGTCGCGCACCTTGGCGACCTTCGCCTGAACCTCGGGATCTTCCTGAAGGTCGAGCGCCATCTTGGCGAGCCCTTCCTCGACGCGCAGCCGGATCGGATGGTCGGGCTCGGCCGCCATGTCGGTGAGCAGCTTGCCGAGCCCTGCGACGATGCGGTTGGCGATGCTTTCGTCGAGCCCGGTGAAGCGGACGATCGCGTTCGAATTGTCGTGCACCATCTGGTGGATCAGGTGCGCGTTGAGGTCGAGCGTCTTCGACCCCCATTTGACCATCGCGTCGAGCAGCGGCTGGTGCCGCCCCTCGGCGAGCGCCGCCTGCAACGCCTGGCCGAGCAGCGGCGCGATATCGAGTTCGCGCAGGCGGTCGGCGATCGCCGATTTGACCATGCCGCCCAGCCGCTTCTGGTCGAGCGCGCCGAGCGCGTCGGCAATGATCCGCGATGCCCCCAGCTTGAGCCGCCCGCCGCCCGCCGCGGGCTGCGACAGGAAATGACCGACCGCGCCCGCGACGTCGACCGTCTGCATCTTGCGCGCGATCAGGCGCGGCAGCAGGAAATTGTTGAGCAGAAAGCGCGCGAGCGTATCGCCGATGCGGTTCTTGTTGCGCGGCACGATGGCGGTGTGCGGGATCGGCAGCCCCATCGGATGGCGGAACAGCGCGGTGACCGCGAACCAGTCGGCCAGTCCGCCGACCATCGCCGCCTCGGCGAAGGCGCGCACGAAACCGACGGCGGGATGCGCGTCCTGGAAATATTTCGCGGTGACGAAGACGGCCGCCATGACGACGAGCAGCCCGGTCGCGACGATGCGGATATTGAACCCGCCCGTCGGAACGGCAACGCCCACCCTCCGGTTCATATGGGGGTGGGCGCGTCCGCTATCGGTTTCGGAAGAAACGCTTTCCGTCATGTCCATCAAATGGCGGCATAGCGCAAAGGTTGCAACCAGCGCGGCCGGTCGCCGCGCCGGGTGCGCCTCACTCCGCCGGGTGCGGAACCGGGTCGGCGTGCGGCTTGGTGTCGTCGCCCGGCCGATAGGTCAGCAGGTTGCGCGAGAAGAAGCGGCCGAGCCGTTTCTCGATGCTGTCGGCAAGGCTGAAACCCGCGGGAACGATCAGCAGGGTCAGGAGGGTCGATAGGATCAACCCCCCAATCACCACCACCCCCATCGGCGCGCGCCACGCCCCGTCGCCCGACAGCGACAGCGCGGTCGGCACCATGCCGGCGACCATCGCGACCGTCGTCATCACGATCGGCTGCGCGCGCTTGCGTCCCGCATCCTTCAGCGCTTCGGCCTTGTCGATTCCCTTGTCCATCTCCTCGATCGCGAAATCGACGAGCAGGATCGAGTTCTTCGCGACGATGCCGAGCAGCATGAGCAGGCCGATGAACACAGGCATGGAGATTTCCATGCCTGTGATCAGCAGTCCAAGCAGACCGCCGAGCGGGGCGAGCAGCAGCGACGACATGTTGACCAGCGGCGACAGGAAGCGGCGATAGAGCAGCACCAGCGTCGAGAAGACGAGCATCAGCCCCGCGACGAGCGCGATGAAGAAGTTCGTCATCATCTCGGCCTGCCACTTGGCGTCACCCTGGATGACCTTGCGGATACCCTGCGGCATGTTCTTGACCGCGGGCAGCGCGTCGATCTTTTCCTGCGCATTGCCCGTGACCAGCCCCGGCGCGAGGTCGGCGCCGATCACGATGCGCCGCGTTTGATTGTAGCGGCGAAGCTCTGTCGGCCCCGCGCCGAAGCCGATCTCGGCGACCGATTTCAGCGGCACCGTCGAACCGTTGGCAGTCGGCACCGGCAGATTTTCCAGCGTCGCGAGGCTGCGCCGCGAATCTTCGGAGAGCAGCACCCGGATCGGGATCTGACGGTCGGACAGCGAGAATTTCGCGGCATTCTGGTCGATGTCGCCCAGCGTCGCGATGCGGATCGTCTGGCTGAGCGCAGCGGTCGTCACGCCGAGGTCGGCGGCGAGGTCGAGCCGCGGCGTGATGATGATCTCGGGTCGCGGAATATCGCCCTCGATGCGCGGAGACCGGATTTCCTTCAGCCCCTTCATCTCGTCGACGATCTTGAGCGCGTGCTTTTCGAGCGCGACCGGATCGTCGCCGCCGATGACGAAAGTGATGTCGCGGCCCGAAAAGCCGCCCGACTGGCTCTGGAAGGTCACCCGCGCGTCGGGGATCGCCGCGAGCTTGGGCTGCAGGCTGCGTTCCCATTCGACGCTGGTGACCTCGCGGTGCTTCTTGAGCGTCAGGAAGGCGTTCCCGCCACCGACATTGACGTCATAGAAGGCGGTGTCGACCACCGGGCTGCCGTCGAGGATCGCCGAAATCTGCCGCGCGATCGTCTCGCTCTGCTCGAGCGTCGAGCCCGGCGGCAGCTCGTATTTGACCTGGCTGTAGTCGCTGTTGATCGTCGGCTGGAACTGCTTCGGGATGACCGCGAACAAGATGAGACTCATCGCAAAGGCAAGGACGCCGACGCCGACGATCCACACGCGATGGTCGAACAGGCGCGCATAAGCGCGCTGCGCCATATATTTGGACCAGTTGGTGAAGCCGAACTGGCGCATGCCGAGCAGCCACGCAAGCGCGCCGATCAGGATGGTCAGCAGCGCGACCAGCAGGAAAAGGCCCAGCGACGAGAAGGGAAGGTTCAGGAGGAAGTACATCGCCGGATTGGGTTCATCCTGCCCCGCTGGCACGGGCTGGAAATAGGCGAAGGTCCGGAACAGCGCGAAAAGCGCGGGAGCCGCCAGCGCGACCGCAAGATACTGGATCTTCGTCGGGAACGCCTCGTACCGCGCCTTCACCGCCCGATGCTTCTCGCTGTTCAGCGTCCAGCCGAGCAGCCGTTCGTAGCGGTCGACCCACGGCCCTTCGGCGTGCGCCTGTTCGCCCTGCGCGGCGAGGAAATAGGCGGCGATCATCGGCGTGATCATGCGCGCCACCGCCAGGCTGACGAGGACCGCGAAGACGACGGTCATGCCGAACTGGATGAAGAATTGCCCCGACACGCCGGGCATCAATGCGACGGGCAGGAACACCGCGACGATCGAGCTCGTCGTCGCGACGACCGCGAGGCCGATTTCATCCGCCGCGTCGATCGCCGCCTGATAGGCGGTTTTGCCCATGCGCATATGCCTGACGATATTCTCGATCTCGACGATCGCGTCGTCGACGAGCACCCCGGCGACAAGGCTCAGCGCGAGCAGCGACAGGCCGTTCAGCGAAAAGCCCATCAGCTCCATGAACCAGAAGGTCGGGATCGCCGAGAGCGGGATCGCAAGCGCGCTGATCAAGGTCGCGCGCCAGTCGCGCAGGAACAGGAAGACGACGACGACCGCGAGCACCGCGCCCTCGATCATCGCGGCCATCGAGCTGCGATACTGCTCCTTGGTATATTCGGTGCGGGTGAAGAGGATCTTGAAGTTGACCTTGGGATTGTTCTTCTTGATCTCCTCGAGCTTCTTCATCGCCTCGTCGTGGACGGTGACGTCGGAGGCACCCTTCGCCTTCTCGATCGAGAAGGAGAGCACCTGCCGCCCGCCGATCTTGGCGAGGTTGCGTTGTTCGGCATAGCCGTCGCTGACCTTCGCGACGTCCGACAGGCGGATTGTCCGGCCGTTGCCGATCGCGATGCGCGTCTGGCCCAGTTCATAGGCGCTGGCGGCGTTGCCGAGCACGCGCACCGCCTGTTCCGACCCCGCGATCTCGGCGCGGCCGCCCGCGGCGTTCAGGTTCACCTGCCGCAATTGCTGGTTCACCTGGCTGGCGGTCAGGCCATAGCTCTGCATCCGCGCCGGATCGAGGATGACGCGGATCTCGCGGTCGACGCCGCCCGAGCGGCTGACCTTCGCCATGCCCGGAATCGACAGCAATTCCTTCGCCACCGTATTGTCGACGAACCAGCTGAGCTGTTCGAGCGTCATGTCGGCCGCTTCGACCGAGAAATAGGTGATCGGCCCGCCCGCGATATCGACGCGCATGATCTGCGGCTCGAGAATGCCGTCGGGCAATTCGCTGCGGATCTGCGAAACCGCCTGATTGACGTCGTTGTAGGCGCGGTCGATCGGGGTACCGATCGCGAACTGGACAAAGGTGGTGCTGTTCCCCTCGCCGACATAGGAGGACATTTCGTCGACGCCGCTGACCCCGCGCACCGCCGCTTCGACGCGCTGGGTGACCTGCGTTTCGAGTTCGGTCGGCGCCGCGCCGGGCTGCACCACGATGACCTGGACCGCCGGGAATTCGACGTCCGGATTGTCGTTGACGTCCATCCGGTTGAAGCTGATCAACCCCGCGAGCAGCAGCAGCACGAACAGGACGATCGGCGGCACCGGATTGCGGATGCACCAGGCGGAGATGTTGCGAAAGCTCATGAGTCAGGCGCCCTGTATGCGATGATGCGGTGCGGTCGGTTACTGCGGCGATTTCTGGACGACCGGCTTCACCTTGTCGCCGGGGTTGAGGAAGGCGCCCGCGAGCACGACCACGCGCTCGTTGCCGGTCAGCCCCGACGCGATCGACACCCCGCCGTCGGTGACGGTGCCGACCTTCACCGCGCGGCGCTGGACCTGGTTGCTCTTGTCGACGATCAGCACGAAATTGCCCTCGGGACCGCTCTGCACCGCGCTTTCGGGAAGCAGAGGCGCCTGGCCGGTGCCCGCGACGAGGCGCGCGTCGGCAAAGCCGCCGGGACGCAGCGCCGCGCTGTAGGGCAGTGCGATGCGCACCGTGCCTTGCCGCGTATCGGGGTTGATGACGGGCGATTCCTGCCACACCTGACCCGCGATCTGCAGGTCGGTGCCGACCGGCGTCACCGTCGCGCGCGTACCGACCGACACGCGCTGCAGATCGGCCTCGGCCATCTGGGCGAGCATTTCCATCTCGCCGCCCTTGGCCATGCGGAACAGGACGCCGCTGCCCGCGCCGACGATCTGGCCCGGCTCGACCTGGCGCGTCAGCACGAGGCCCGCCGCGGGCGCGACGATATTGAGCCGGCCGTTGCGCGCCACGGCTTCGCGATATTGCGCCTGCGCGACGCGGACGCGCGCCTGCGCCGCATCGCGCGTCGCGCGCTTGCGGTCCATGTCGGCCTTTGAAATGAAGCCCCGCGAAACCAGCGCCTCGGCGCGCTTGAGTTCGGCCTCGGCCAGATCGGCATCGGCCTGCGCGACGCGGATCGACGCCGCAAGGCTCGCCGCCTGCTGCGCCTGGACCGAACGGTCGATCACCGCCAGCGTCTGGCCCGCGCCGACCCATTGGCCGGGTTCGACGAGGACGCTCACCACCTGGCCGCCCTCGCCGGCTACGCCGACCGGCATTTCACGCCGCGCCGCGATCGTGCCGTTGACCGAAATCGCCACCTGCACCGACTGCATGCCGGGCACCATGACGGTGACGGTCGGGGCGCTCGCGGCGGTGCCCGCAGCGCCGTCCCCGGCCGCCGCACCGCCGCCCTTGCTCGCGGAAAAGGCATACCAGGCGATCGCCAGCACCAGCGCGATGAGCCCCAGCGCAATGATCAGGCGCATGCGCTTGCGGCGATTGTCCGCCTCTTCGTAAAAGCCCTGCGTCGAGCCCGCCAAGCTGTCCATCGAATCCACTTTCCGCTCGTAGTTCACGCCGAATTCCCCTCTGCCGTCGACGATGACCGGACCCGCAGCCACCCTTGGCGACCGCCCCTCCGATCCGCACGGCAGGATCCAGATAATTTCGCAGGTGTATTACCGTATTAAATCACCGCTGGCAAGCGCGAAACTTGAACCCGTCCGATCCCGCGAAGGGCGGGTTTCATAGGCGCTTCACGGCTCCCGGGTCCAGAGACAATATGGGCGGACCCAAAGGTTCCGCGCATGAAAAAGGGGCGGTCGATCCCGGATCGACCGCCCCTTTTTTCAACCCGGCCCCAAAGAGGCCGCGGCTCGCCGGCTCAGCGCACGCTGCCGCGGCGCACCAGATTGACGATGGCGAGCAGGATCACCGCGCCGATGAACGCCGTCAGCAACGTCATCGGGTCGAAGGCGTCGCCACGCAGATGTCCGCCGCCCAGAAAGCTGCCGAACAGGAAGCGGCCGAGGATCGACCCCAGGCAACCGACGACGATGTTGAGGAAAATGCCCTGCTGCGCATCGGTGCGCATGACGATGCTCGCCAGCCAGCCGATGATGCCGCCCATGATGATTGCGATAATCCAAGTCATAAGATGACCCCCTTACGATCTTCGTTGCCGCCCGCCGTGGCAGGCGCCGTGATGGTAACGCAAATTTTTCAATTCTCCTAATGGAATGGCAGCGGCATGACGCCGCTGCCGGCCCATCAGCGCACGCTGCCGCGGCGCACCAGATTGATGATCGCGAGCAACACGACCGCGCCGATGAACGCCCACAGCAGGCCGACGGGGCTGAAGGTGCTGAGCGACGCGCCGCTGCCGAACATGCCGCCGAGAATATTGCCCAGGAAGGCGCCGACGACACCGACGACGACGTTGAGGAAAATGCCCTGCTGCGCATCGGTGCGCATGACGATGCTCGCCAGCCAGCCGATGATGCCGCCGACGATGAGCGTGATGATGATACCCATATATTTGCTCCCATGATGGACCGGAGCGATGGACAGCACGAGGGACGTTTTCGTCACGCCTTGTCGTGTCCGAACATCGCTTTGCCGATGTCTGCACAATGCCAGCGGAGCGCAAAAGGTTCCCGGCCGAACCGCGAGCGGCCCGGCCGGGAAAGTGGGATCAGTTCCTGATCGGGAACTGTTCCGGGTCGCAATCGAAGGGATAGGATGCGCGCGGCGACGGCGGTGTGACGCGGGTCACACCCATGATTTTTCTCTGCGCGTTTCCAGAGGTGGCTTTGTGCATCAGTTCCTATCTGTCATTCCCGGCCTCGGCGGCGTCGCGCTTGGCACCCGATCCTCCTATGCTTGCACGGCCTCTGAGGTTCGCGATACAACTCGCCGCTTGTCATCGGGGGGCTCAAACCACGCGGGCAAGACCTCGGCCATTTCGAAGCAATCGAGCAAGAGTGCGCGGCGGCTCAGTCCCGAAGCGCCGGCTCGCCCGTTCGCGGGTTGACCAGCGTCACATTTTCGAGCGCCCGAATCCGCCACGCGCCGTCACGGCGCGTCACCACCGCGAGAATCATCGTATCGACCTGATGCGGCCCCGCCGGGTGCGCCGCGCCCGCGCTCAGCCGCGACCAGATATGCAGGATCGCGGCATCGCCCGAAATCGGATCGACATCGGCGACCTCGTTGATCAGCGTCGAATCGCTGTAGATCGTCTGATGGATAGGCACATGGCCCGCGACGATCTGCTCGACCCCGCGCCAATAGGTCCCGAAGCGATTCACGAAACTGGCGTCGGCGTGGAACAACTCGCCGAATGCGACCATGTCGTGCCGATTCCATGCTTCCGCAAAGCGCGTGGCGACCTCCGCCGGTCCCGCATCTTCTTCCATCGTCCACCTCCGGGTCGCCGAGTGCCTCGACGAAAGAACCGCCGCTTCCTATCCTGTCCCGATGGTGAAAGCGACACGCGAGTCGGCGCGATGAAGCGCATCGAAATCGAAGCATCCGGCGGGTGCCAGTGCGGCGGCGTCCGCTATCATGCGTCGGCGATGCTCGATACCTCGCACGTCTGCCATTGTCGCATGTGCCAGAAGGCGGCAGGCAATTATTTTGCCGCGCTCGTCGGGGTCCCGCGCGATGCGCTGACCTGGACGCGGGGCACGCCCGCGACCTTCAAGAGTTCCGACCCCGTCGAACGCGGCTTTTGCCGCGACTGCGGAACGCCGCTCTATTACGACTATCGGGATGCCGCGCATCTGAGCGTCACGACGGGTTCACTCGACGAACCGGCGCGCTTTCCGCCGAAGCGGCAGTTCGGCGTCGAGGCACGCCTGCCGTGGATCGACATCATTCCCGCGCTGCAGGCCGACGGCAGCACCGAAGAACTGATGACCGAAGAAGCAGCCGCGATCCGGGCGAGCAACCACCAGCACCCCGACCACGACACCGATAGCTGGCCCTCGGGCGCCGGGAAGAAACCGGGAACATCGCGCTAGGCCCCCTGCCCCGCCCCTGCTACACCGCCCGCCATGTCCGAGAAGAATCATCTCTATCTGGTCGATGGCTCCAGCTACATCTTCCGCGCCTATCACCGCCTGCCGCCGCTGACGAACCCGAACGGGGTGCCGGTCGGCGCGGTCTATGGCTACACCACGATGCTGTGGAAACTGGCGAAGGACCTGAACGATGCCGAGGAGCCGACGCACCTTGCCGTCATCCTCGACCATTCGAGCCGGTCGTTCCGCAACGATATCTACGATCAGTACAAGGCCAACCGGCCGCCGCCGCCCGAGGATCTGGTCCCGCAATTTCCGCTGATCCGCGACGCGACGCGCGCCTTCTCGCTGCCGTGCATCGAGATGGAGGGCTTCGAGGCCGACGACCTGATCGCAAGCTATGCCGAGGCCGCGGTACGCGAGGGCTGGGACGTCACCATCGTGTCGTCGGACAAGGACTTGATGCAGCTCGTGCGCGAACCCGCCGAAGGGCCGCGCGTCGACATGCTCGACACGATGAAGAACGCCCATATCGGGCTGGAAGCGGTGAACGAGAAGTTCGGGGTCACCCCCGACCTCGTCGGCGACGTGCTCGCATTGATGGGCGACAGCGTCGACAATGTGCCGGGCGTGCGCGGCGTCGGGCCCAAGACCGCGACCAAGCTGATCCAGGAATATGGCAATCTGACCGCCGCGCTCGACGGCGCCGAGGGCATGAAACCGTCGAAGCTGCGCGAAAATCTGATCGAACATCGCGCGATGGCCGAACTGTCGCGCGTCCTCGTCGACCTGAAGCGCGACTGCCCGCTGCCCGATCCGCTCGACGCGCTGAAGCTCGGCGCGATCCCGCCGGGGCCGCTCAAGCTGTTCCTCGACGAACATGGCTTCCGCTCGCTGTCGGCCAAGCTCGACAATGGCGTCGCCCCGAGCGGGCCGCCGACCTTGCCGCGCACGGGCGCCGCGCCCGCCGCCGTCCCGGCCGCACCCTCGACTCCGACCCTGCCCCCGATGCCGGCGATCGACCGTTCGCTGTACGAGACGGTGACGACGATCGAGGCGCTCGACCGCTGGATCGAGGCGGCGCGCACCGCGCATGTCGTCGCGGTCGACACCGAGACCGCGAGCCTCGACAGCGTCACCGGCGACCTCGTCGGGGTCAGCCTGTCGACCGGGCCGGGCAAGGCCTGCTACATCCCGCTCGGCCACGGCGGCACCGACATGTTCGCCGAAAAACCCGACCAGATTCCCATGGCCGACGCGCTCGGCCGCCTCCACGCGCTGTTCACCGACGAGGCGGTGCTGAAGGTCGGGCACAATCTCAAATATGACATCGGCGTGCTCGCGCAGCACGGGGTGAGCATCGCGCCCTATGACGACACGCTGGTGATGAGCTTCGCGCTCGACGCGGGCAAGCATCAGCACGGGCTCGACGAGCTGGCAAAGCTCCACCTCGACCATGTCTGCCTGACCTTCAAGGAGATGTGCGGGACCGGCAAGGCGCAGATCAGCTTCGCCGAGGTGCCGCTCGACCGCGCGACCGCCTATGCTGCCGAGGACGCCGAAGTCGCGTGGCGGCTGTGGAAACTGTTCAAGCTCCGCCTGCCGATCGAGGGCGGCACCCGCATCTACGAAATGGTCGACCGCCCGCTCGCCGCGATCGTCGAAGGGATGGAGCGCGCGGGCATCATGGTGAACCGCGACTATCTCGCGCGGCTGTCGGGCGAGTTCGCGAACGACATGCTGCGCATGGAGGGCGAAATCCACGGCCTCGCCGGCCAGCCCTTCGCGATCGGCAGCCCGAAGCAGCTCGGCGAGATCCTGTTCGACAAGCTGGGGCTCAAGGGCGGGCGCAAGGGCAAGTCGGGGGTGTGGTCGACCGACCAGACCGAGCTCGAACGGCTCGAACGCGACGGCGTGCCGATCGCGCGCAAAATATTGGAATGGCGCCAGCTCGCCAAGCTCAAGTCGACCTACACCGACGCGCTGCAGGAACAGATCAACGCGGTGACCGGGCGCGTGCATACGAGCTACAGCCTCGTCGGCGCGCAGACCGGGCGGCTGTCGTCGACCGACCCCAATCTCCAGAACATCCCCATCCGCACCGAGACCGGGCGTCAGATCCGCGACGCCTTCATCGCCGCGCCGGGTCATGTGCTGATGGCGGCGGACTATAGCCAGATCGAACTGCGCCTCGCCGCGCACATGGCCGACGTGCCCGAGCTCAAGGAGGCGTTCGCGCGCGGGGACGACATCCACGCCGCGACCGCGATCGAACTGTTCGGCGAGGTCAACCGCGACACGCGCGGCAAGGCGAAGACGGTCAATTTCTCGATCCTCTATGGTATTTCGCGCTGGGGCCTCGCCGGGCGGCTCGAGATCACCCCCGACGAGGCGCAGGCGCTGATCGCCCGTTATTTCGAGCGCTTCCCCGGCATTTCGGACTATATCACCGACACGCTCGAAGGCGCGCGCGCGAAGGGCTATACCGAGACGCTGTTCGGCCGGAAGACCTGGTTCCCGCGCATCAAGGCGGCGAGCCAGCACGAGCGCGCGGGCAGCGAGCGCGCCGCGATCAACGCGCCGATCCAGGGCACCAGCGCCGACCTGATCAAGCGCGCGATGGCGCGCATGCCCGCAGCGCTCGCCGACGCCGGATTGCCCGACGTGAAGATGCTGCTCCAGGTCCACGACGAACTCGTGTTCGAAGCCCCCGAGGGTCAGGCCGACGCGGCGGGCGAGATCATCCGCCGCGTCATGATGGGCGCCGCCGAGCCCGCGCTGACGCTCTCGGTGCCGCTGGAGGTCGAGATCGGCACCGGCAAGAGCTGGGGCGACGCGCATTGATCGCCGCCCTGCTGCTGCTCGCCGCCGACCCGGCGCCCGTGCCGACCCCGCCGCCCGCGGCCGAAGCGCCGGCGCCTTTGCCGCCTGCATCGGTCGCCGATAGCGATATCCGCGAATATGCGGCGATCGTCGGGCGCAAGGCGGTCGGCAAGCCGGTAGGAGGTCCTTTCGGCACTGCCGACAAGGTGCTGATCATCGCGCGCGACGACAAGGGCTATCCGGATGTCGCGGCGAGCTTCGGCTTTCCGGCGCGCGAATCGCTGCCCCCGCCGCCGGCCGGAACGCTGGCGGTCGTGCGGCTGCACCAGAAGCCCAGCGTCGTGATGCCGGGGCCGACCGACGACGACCTTGCCTTCGTCGCGGCAAACCGGCTGCCCTTGTTCGTGATCGGCGAATGGACGCGCCCGGCGCCGATGTGGGAAATCGCGTGGCTCGACGGCGCGGTTCGCTATCGCACCGTGGGCGAGGTCGGCGAAATCGGGCCCTGGCGGGACTAGGGTCAGGACCCCAGCCTCACCCCGCGACGGATAATCGCCGAGCCGCCACGCTGGCCGGATGGCCCGAGCCCCCAGGCGGCGCCCGCCCTTCCCTTGCCCGGCATTCGCGCCTATGACCGCAGCGTGACGTCTGGCTGACACAGATGTGACGGCCATCGACGAAAGACCGGCATGCACAATAATCTGCCCAGTACCGCTACGACGACAATCCAGGCACCGACGCGCATCCAGCAGAATATTCTCGCGCGCGGCGAGCGGCGGGTCTTGAACTGGCTGTGCGCGCGCCTTCCCGGCTGGGTGACTCCCGACCAGCTGACCGCGCTGGGCTTCGCGGGCGCGGTGCTCGTCGCGGCGGGCTATATGCTGAGCTGGATCGACGACGAATGGCTGGGGCTGTCGCTCGCGGGCTATATCGTCAACTGGTTCGGCGACTCGCTCGACGGCAGCCTGGCGCGCTGGCGCCACATCGAGCGTCCCTCCTACGGTTATTTCGTCGATCACAGCGTCGATGGGCTCGCGATCGTGCTGATCGTCGGCGGCATCGGCGCCAGCCCCTATTTCCGCCTCGACGTCGCGCTGCTGGGCGCGATCGGCTATCTGCTGCTCGCGATTCACACCTTTCTCTCGGCGAAGGTGCTCGGCGAGTTCCGCCTCTCCTACATGGCGGGCGGGCCTACCGAACTCCGGCTGATGCTCAT
The DNA here is from genome assembly GCF_002277025.1 of Sphingopyxis sp. GW247-27LB. GTDB lineage: Bacteria > Pseudomonadota > Alphaproteobacteria > Sphingomonadales > Sphingomonadaceae > Sphingopyxis. The sequence goes on along the minus strand of NZ_NIWD01000008.1, from coordinate 686,282 downwards.
GGCGATGACGATGATCATGCCGCTGGTCGGCGGCGCCTCGGTGCTCGGCACCAGCTTCTCGGCCTTCGACCTTTTCGGCCTGGGCGTCGCGAGCATCTTGGTGACGCTGTTCGTCATCCAGAGCCTCGCGACCGCGCGGCTGCTCCGCAAGCGCGGCGGCTGAGCATCTCTTGAGTTCGGCCGTGCGGACTCGCGCCGGAAACTACCCCCGCACCCGCGCCATCGGATAGGTGCCGAGCAGGCGCAGCGACTTGGTCTGGAAATCGAGCTCCTCGAGCGCGCGGTCGATCGTCTCCTCGCCCGGCGCGCCGACGATATCGGCGTAGAAGGTCGTCGCGGCGAAGCTGCCGCCGACCTGGTAGCTTTCGAGCTTGGTCATGTTGACGCCATTGGTCGCGAAGCCGCCGAGCGCCTTGTAGAGCGCGGCGGGCACATTCTTCACCTCGAAGATGAAGGTCGTCATCAACGGCACGCCCTGCGGCGGCGCGGCGAGCGGTTCGCGCGCGAGCACGACGAAGCGCGTCATATTATGGTCGGCATCCTCCATGCCGGTGCCGTGCAGCGTCAGCCCATAAAGATCGGCGGCGTGCGGCGGCGCGAGCGCGGCGAGCCCGACCTCGTCGCTGTCGGCGACCCAGGCGGCGGCACCCGCGGTGTCGCTGTGCGCGACGGGCGCGATTCCGTTGGCACGCAGCCACTGGCGGCACTGGCCGAGCGCCTGCTCGTGGCTCATCGCGCGCGTCACCGGGCCGAGGTCGCGGCTCATCAGGCCATAGCGGATCGGCAGGAAATGCTCGCCGACGATCGACAGGCCGGATTCGGGCAGCAGGAAATGGATGTCGGCGACGCGGCCGTGCAGGCTGTTTTCGATCGGGATGATCGCGCGGTCGACGCGCCCCTCGCGCACCGCCTCGATCGCGTCCTCGAACGCATAGCAGGGCAACGGCAGCGCGGCCGGATCATATTCGCGCGCGGCGAGGTCGCTGTTGGCGCCCGGCGCGCCCTGAAAGGCGAGGCCGCGCGCCGGATCGGCGAGCGCCGCCGCCTTCATCTCGTCGACCAACCGCTGTGCCGAAGCCGAATAGCTGCCCATATCTGCCTTCCCTGGAGTGCGCGGCGGCGCATAGCCGGACGACCCGCACCGCGCAACTGCGCCGAGCCGCCTTCATCCCCTTGCGCCGCCGCGCGCGCGCCAGTAAGGGAGCGGCCAATCATATCATGCGCCCCGACCGCGGGCGCCAGCGAACGGGGCTGCAAGCATGGACAATCGCAACAATACTATTGCCGGATGGGTGCTGTTCGCGGGCATTTGCGCACTCGGACTGTCGATCGGTTCGGGCATGTTGAATGCGAGCCATAATCCCGAAAAGCCGGGCTTCCCGATCGAAGACGCCGAAGCCGGTGCCGGCGGCGGCGAATCGGCCGTGCCGCTCGCCAACCTGCTCGCCGCGGCTGACCCCGCGAAGGGCGAAACCGTCTTCGCCAAGTGCGCGGCGTGCCACACGGTCAACTCGGGCGGCGCCAACGGTATCGGCCCCAATCTTTTCGGCACGCTGGGCGAGGAAATCGGCCACGGCAAACACGGCTTCGCCTTCTCCTCGGCGCTCGCGGGGATGGGTGGCAGCTGGGACTTCGAAAAGATGGACAAGTGGCTGACCAGCCCGCGCAAGTTCGCGCCGGGCACCAAAATGTCCTTCGCGGGCCTGTCGAACGCCGAGGATCGCGCCAACCTGATCGTCTATCTGAACGCGCAGGGCTCGAACCTGCCGCTGCCCGCCCCCGAGGCCGCGCCGGCCGCCGACGCGGCGGCGGCGCCCGCCGAAGGCGCGGCTCCCGCAGACACCGCCGCGGCTGCGCCCGCGGACGCCGCGAAGGGTGCGGCTCCCGCCGAAGCCCCGGCTGCACCGGCTCCCGCCGAAGCCAAGAAATAATGCGCTGCGCGCCCGCCCTGCTGGCGGGCGCCCTGGCGCTCGCCGGCTGCGGCAAGCCGCAGGACGCGCCGCCCCCGGACGCCGCGAGCGCTGACGCGCCCGCCACGCCGGCTGCCGCGATCGAACCGACCGCCGCGATGGGCGAGCAGGTCTTCAAGCGCTGCGTCGCCTGCCACACGATCGACAAGGGCGGCGCCAACGGCATCGGCCCGGGCCTCCACGGTATTGTCGGCCGCGCGGTCGCCGCGCACCCCGGCTTTTCCTATTCGGGCGCGATGAAGGCGAAGAGCGGAAGCTGGGACGAGGCCGCGCTCGACGCATATCTGGCCGATCCGATGAAGACAGTGCCCGGCACGCGGATGGCCTTCGCCGGCGTCATCGACGCGGCCGACCGCAAGGCGTTGATCCTCTATCTGAAAGCGCAGTCGGAATAATCCCCCTCCTCGGAAAGAGGAGGGGTTTAACAGCCGTCAATGATGCGCGGCGTTCGCGTAGAAGTCCTGGATGATCGTCCACGCTTCCTCCGCCGTCTCGACGAAGGAGAACAGGTCGAGGTCGCGGGCGCTGACCACGCCTTCCTCGACCAGCGCCTCGAAATTGACGACGCGATTCCAGAAGGATTTGCCGAACAGCACGATCGGGATCGGCTTGATCTTGCCGGTCTGGATCAGCGTCAGCAGTTCGAACATCTCGTCGAAGGTGCCGAAGCCGCCCGGAAAGACCGCGACCGCGCGCGCACGGAGCAGGAAGTGCATCTTGCGGAGCGCGAAATAGTGGAACTGAAAGCTCAGTTCGGGGGTCACATAGCGGTTCGGCGCCTGTTCGTGCGGCAGCACGATGTTGAGCCCGATCGATTCGCGCCCTTCGTCGGCGGCGCCGCGGTTCGCGGCCTCCATGATCGACGGGCCACCGCCCGAGCAGACGACGAAGTGGCGGTCGCCATTGGCGTCGACCGGCACCTGGCTTGCCAGGCGCGCGAGCCCCCGCGCTTCCTCATAATATTTCGCCTTGGCCTTCAGCCGCCGCGCGATGTTGCGCGACGCATCGTCGGTCGCCGCGGTCTCGAGCGCATCGGCCTCACCGGGCTCGGGAATCCGCGCCGAACCATAGATGACGAGCGTCGATTCGATCTTCGCCTCGTCGAGCAGCAACTCAGGCTTGAGCAGCTCGAGCTGGAAGCGAACCGGGCGCAGATCCTCGCGCAGCAGGAAGTCGGTGTCCTGAAAGGCGAGCCGGTAGGCGGCGCTGGCGGTCTGGGGGGTGGAGGTCGCCTGCTGGGCGAATTCGGCGTCGTCCTTGGCCTTGTGGAACCGCGAACGATGGGGTTGTTTCTCTTTTGTCATTAGGGAGCGGCTAGCGACTTCCCCGCGCTTTGCCAAGTCAGCGGCAATATCCGTTGCCGCTCATGTCGAGATGGAAATGATTATAGTGCGCCGCGTTGTAATCGGGGCTGAGCACCGTTCCGAAGCGCCGGCACGCCGATTTGTGCAGCGCGCGCAGGAAATCCTGCGACGCCTTGTCGCCGTGCCAGCCGCCGTCGAGCATGATCCGCCGGCCGTCGGCGAGCACGAAGCCCGCGACATCGACCGCGTTCGAGGAGGCATGCTGCGACAGTCGCCCGGAGCGGCCGCCATAGATGTTGCGGCAGCTATAGGTTCCGAAGGTCTCGATCTTCACCACCTCGGTGCCGAAATAGGCACGCGCGGCGGGGCGCACCGCATATTGCGCCCAGGCGGCGAAGTTGCGCGCGAGCGGACAGGTCATCGCGCCGAGGTTGGTGACCGGAGTGCCGATATCGAGCAGCTTCACCGAATCGATCGAGGTGCAGCCGCCGCCGTGATCCTCGTTGGGAAGCGGGGTGAAGCGCACGCCCGCCCGCTGAAGGTCGAACGCGCATTGCTTCGCCTCGGCGCTGGTGAAGGAGGGCGTGCCCACCGCCTGCGGGCGATCGGGCTTCGACGCGCCCGGCCGCTTGCCGCCATATTGCTTCATCGCGTCGGGAGCGCCGAAACAGGCGGACAGCGCCAGCGCCGCGGCCATCGCCATGAGCATCCGGGGCTTCAGGAGCGTCGGGATCGCCATAGCGTCAAATTACCGACAAATTGGTAAAGAAGCTCTTAACCATTTGCTCGGCTCACCGATAATTTCGCGCGGCCTGCGCATTTTGTTTGACAGTTTCGCAGCCCACCCTAAACGCGGCGCCGGGCCACGCGGTCCCAACGCCGCGCGCGCTCTCTGCAAGGAGAGACTATGATGAGTGAAGTGCCGACGCCACAGGTGCGCCCGACGCGCCCCTATTTTTCTTCCGGTCCCTGCGCCAAGCCGCCGGTCTGGTCCCCCGAAAAACTGAACACCGAATCGCTGGGCCGGTCGCACCGCGCCAAGATCGGCAAGACGCGCCTCCAATATTGCATCGACCTGATGCGCGAGATGCTCCAGCTTCCCGACACCCACCGCATCGGCATCGTGCCCGGATCGGACACCGGCGCCTTCGAAATGGCGATGTGGACGATGCTCGGCGCGCGTCCCGTCACGACGCTGGCATGGGAAAGCTTCGGCGAAGGCTGGGTCACCGATGCGGCGAAGCAGCTCAAGCTCGATCCCACCATCCTTCGCGCCGATTACGGACAGCTTCCCAACCTCGGTCAGGTCGACTGGTCGAACGACGTCCTCTTCACCTGGAACGGAACCACCAGCGGCGTGCGTGTCCCGAACGGCGACTGGATCCCGGCGGATCGCGAGGGCCTCTGCTTCGCCGACGCGACCAGCGCGGTGTTCGCCTACGACCTGCCGTGGGACAAGATCGACGTCGCGACCTTCAGCTGGCAGAAGGTGCTCGGCGGCGAAGGCGGCCACGGCGTGCTGATCCTCGGCCCCCGCGCGGTCGAGCGGCTCGAAACCCACACCCCCGCCTGGCCGCTGCCGAAGGTGTTCCGCCTCGTCTCGAAGGGCGCGCTCGCCGAGGGCGTGTTCAAGGGCGAGACGATCAACACCCCGTCGATGCTCGCGGTCGAGGACGCGATCTTCGCGCTCGAATGGGCGAAATCGCTGGGCGGCCTCGACGGCCTCAAGGCACGCAGCGACGCGAATGCCGCGGCGCTCGACGCGATCGTCGCAGAGCGCGACTGGCTGAGCCACCTCGCCGCCGATCCCGCGAGCCGGTCGAAGACTTCGGTCTGCCTGTCGGTCGCGGGCGCCGACGCCGACTTCATCAAGAAGTTCGCAGGGCTGCTCGAAGCCGAAGGTGCGGCCTATGACATCGCGGGCTACCGCGATGCCCCGCCGGGCCTGCGCATCTGGTGCGGCGCGACCGTCGACACCGCCGATGTCGAAGCGCTCGGCCCGTGGCTCGACTGGGCCTACGAAACCCTCTCCGCGTAACATTTTTCCGTCATCCCCGCGAAAGCGGGGACCCAGAGCGCCCATGGGCTGCCCCACACTGGGTTCCCGCTTTCGCGGGAATGACGAAGTTAAAGGATCACCGAAATGACCACACCCAAAGTCCTCATCAGCGACAAGATGGACCCCAAGGCCGCCGCGATCTTCGAGGAGCGCGGCATCCAGGTCGACGTCATCACCGGCAAGACCAAGGACGAGCTGATCGCCATGATCGGCGACTATGACGGCCTCGCCATCCGCTCGGCCACCAAGGTCACCGCCGACGTCCTCGCCGCCGCGACCAATCTGAAGGTCGTCGGCCGCGCCGGCATCGGCGTCGACAATGTCGACATTCCGGAGGCGTCGAAGAAGGGCGTCGTCGTGATGAACACCCCCTTCGGCAACTCGATCACCACCGCCGAGCATGCGATCGCGATGATGTTCGCGCTCGCACGCCAGATTCCCGAAGCCAATGCGCTGACGCAGGCGGGCAAATGGCCGAAGAACGATTTCATGGGGGTCGAGCTGACGCAAAAGACGCTCGGCCTGATCGGCTGCGGCAACATCGGCAGCATCGTCGCCGAGCGCGCGCTGGGCCTCCGGATGAAGGTCGTCGCCTTCGACCCCTTCCTGACCCCCGAGCGCGCGATCGAGCTCGGCGTCGAAAAGGCCGACCTCGACACGTTGCTCGCCAAGGCGGACTTCATCACGCTGCACACGCCGCTGACCGACCAGACGCGGAATATCCTGTCGAAGGAAAATCTCGCCAAGACCAAGAAGGGCGTGCGCATCATCAACTGCGCGCGCGGCGGGCTGATCGACGAGGCGGCGCTCAAGGAGGCGCTCGACAGCGGCCATGTCGCGGGCGCGGCGCTCGACGTCTTCGCGCAGGAGCCGCCGGCGGCCGACCATCCGCTGCTCAGCACCCCGAACTTCATCTGCACGCCGCACCTCGGCGCCTCGACCGACGAGGCGCAGGTCAATGTCGCCATTCAGGTGGCCGAGCAGATCAGCGATTATCTGCTCACCGGCGGCATCACCAACGCGCTCAACGTCCCCAGCCTGTCGGCCGAGGAAGCGCCGAAGCTGCGCCCCTATATGAGCCTTGCCGAAAAGCTCGGCAGCCTCGTCGGCCAGCTCGCGCACGACAACCTCACGACCATCTCGATCGAGGTCGAGGGCGCGGCGGCCGAGCTCAATCTCAAGCCGATCACCGCCGCGGTGCTCACTGGGCTGATGCGCCGCTATTCGGACAGCGTGAACATGGTCAACGCGCCGCATCTCGCGCGCGAACGGGGACTCGACGTCCGCGAGGTGCGCCATGATCGCGAGGGCGACTACCACACCCTCGTCCGCGTCACCGTCGCGACGAGCCAGGGTGACCGCTCGGTCGCGGGCACGCTGTTCGGCAACAACGAGCCGCGCCTGGTCGAGATGTTCGGGATCAAGGTCGAGGCCGATCTCGACGGTCATATGCTCTATATCGTCAACGAGGACGCGCCGGGCTTCATCGGCCGCATCGGCACCGCGCTCGGCGAAGCGGGGCTCAACATCGGCACCTTCCACCTCGGCCGCCGCGCGGCGGGGGGCGAAGCGGTGCTGCTGTTGTCGCTCGACTCGCCGCTGCCCGAACCGATGCTGTGGCAGATCTGCCAGCTCCCCGGCGTGAAGACGGTGAAGGGGCTGACGTTCTGAACCACGACACGCCCTCCCCTTCAGGGGAGGGCAGCGAGACTTGCGAACTTGTTCGCTAGTCGCAGCGGGTGGGGTGCATCGGCCTTGCGCAAGGCCGATGCACCCCACCCCAACCCCTCCCCTGAAGGGGAGGGGCTTTCACAAGCCCATACCACGGGCTAGGAGAGCCACCGATGACCAAGGCCCCCGCCCTGCTGCCCGAAGGCCTCCGCGACCGCCTGCCCCAGCAGGCGGAGGCGGCGTCGCGCGTCACCCGCGCGCTGGTCGATGCGATGCGCTCGCACGGCTATGGCCGCGTCGCGCCGCCGCTCGCGGAGTTTCGCGAGACGCTGGGCGGCGATGACGAGCGATCGGCACGCGACCTTCTCCGCTTCACCGATCCCGTGTCGCAGCGCACCCTCGCGCTGCGCCCCGACATCACGCGGCAGGTCGGGCGCATCGCGACCTCGCTGCTCGCCCACGCGCCGCGACCGCTGCGCCTCTGCTACGCGGGCCAGGTCGTCAAGCTGCGCGCGAGCCAGCTTCGTCCCGCGCGCGAAATGCTGCAGGTCGGCGCCGAGCTGATCGGCAGCGACAGCGTCGCCGCGGCGCGCGAGATCGTGACGGTCGCGATCGACGCGCTCGAGGCGGCCGGGATCGGCCCGGTCACCATCGACTTCACCCTGCCCGACGTCGTCGATCTGCTCGCGGGCGGACCCCTGCCCGTCGATGCCGACATCCAGCAACTGCGCGACGAACTCGACGCCAAGGATGCCGGTGCCCTCGTGCGGCTCGGCGCCGAGACCTATCTGCCGCTGCTGCGCGCGACGGGGCCGTTCGACCGGGCGATCGCCGACCTTCGCGCCTTCGACGTCGCGGGCGTGCTGACGAGCCGGATCGAGGCGCTCGAAGCCATTGCCGCACCGGTGCGCGGCCGCGCCGACCTGACCCTCGACCCGACCGAGCGTCACGGCTTCGCCTATCAAAGCTGGTTCGGCTTTCAGATCTTCGTTCCCGGCCAGGGCGACGCGATCGGCCGCGGCGGCGCCTATGCGATCCCGGTCGGCGAGGATCGCGAAGAACCCGCGGTCGGCTTTTCGCTCTATCCCGACCCGCTGATCGACGCGGGGCTAGGCGGCGAGGATATCGCCGAGCGCCGCATCTTCCTGCCCATCGGCCACGATCCCGCCATCGCCGCGAGCCTGCGCGCCGACGGCTGGCAGACCGTCGCGGCGCTGACCGACGCCGAGGATGCGGCGCGGCTGGGCTGTGGATGGGTGCTGGGCTCCGAAGGGCCGATCGAGGCATAACGCCGCATCGGCAACCGCGACATTCCCGGAGAGCCATCCGGTGGCTTTCCTTTCCCATTCCGCACAAAAGCTATCGGCCCGACCCTTGCCTCTGCGGCGGAATCCGCTAAGGCCGCGCCGGGCTCGCACGACATGTTTGGGGCCCGGCTCAGCAGGACAGCATCATGGCAAATGTTACCGTCATCGGGTCGCAATGGGGCGACGAGGGCAAGGGCAAGATCGTCGACTGGCTCGCGAGCCGCGCCGACGCGGTCGTCCGCTTCCAGGGCGGCCACAACGCCGGCCATACGCTCGTCGTCGGCGAACAAGTCTACAAGCTGTCGCTGCTTCCTTCGGGCATCGTCACCGGCACGCTGTCGATCATCGGCAACGGCGTCGTGCTCGACCCGTGGGCGCTCAAGGACGAGATCGCAAAGCTCCGCGGCCAAGGGGTCGAGATCAACCCCGACAATTTCGCCATCGCCGACAATTGCGCGCTGATCCTGCCCTTTCACCGCGACCTCGACGCGCTGCGCGAGACCGCGGCGGGCGCGGGCAAGATCGGCACCACCGGGCGCGGCATCGGCCCCGCCTATGAAGACAAGGTCGGCCGCCGCGCGATCCGCGTCTGCGACCTCGCGCACCTCGACCATCTCGAGCCGCAGATCGACCGCCTGACCGCGCACCACGACGCGCTGCGCGCCGGCTTCGGCGAGCCGCCGATCGATCGCGAGCGCCTGCTCGCCGACCTCGCCGAGATCGCCGACTATGTGCTCGAATATGCGCAGCCGGTGTGGAAGCGCCTCAAGAAGGTGCGCAAGGCCGGCGCGCGCATCCTGTTCGAGGGCGCGCAGGGCGTGCTGCTCGACGTCGATCACGGCACCTATCCCTTCGTGACCAGCTCGAACACGGTCAGCGGCACCGCCGCGGCGGGGTCGGGGCTCGGCCCCTCGGCGGTCGGCTTCGTGCTTGGCATCGCCAAGGCTTATACGACGCGCGTCGGCAGCGGCCCCTTCCCCACCGAGCTCGAGGACGAGACCGGCCAGCAACTCGGCGAGCGCGGCCACGAATTCGGCACCGTCACCGGGCGCAAGCGCCGCTGCGGCTGGTTCGACGCGGTGCTGGTGCGGCAAAGCTGCGCGGTGTCGGGCGTCACCGGCATCGCGCTGACCAAGCTCGACGTGCTCGACGGCTTCGATACGATCCGCATCTGCACCGGATATCGGCTGCGCGGCAAGATCCTCGACTACTTCCCCGCCCACGCCGCCGATCAGGCGGAGGTCGAGCCGATCTACGAGGAAATGGACGGCTGGAGCGAATCGACCGCGGGCGCGCGCAGCTATGCCGACCTGCCGGCGCAGGCGATCAAATATATCCAGCGCGTGCAGGAACTGATCGAGACGCCGATCGCGCTCGTCTCGACCAGTCCCGAGCGCGAGGACACGATCCTGATCCGCGATCCTTTCAGCGACTGAGGCGCGCGGCCGCCACGTCGCAAATCGCCGCGACGAAGCCTGCGGGATCGTTCTCCTGCACGAAATGCCCGCCCTTCAATGTGCGGTGCGCCATGCCGCGCGCACCCGGCACGCGCCCGGTGAACAGCGCGTCGCCGCCGCGCGTGATCGGATCACCGTCGGTGAAGCAGCAGAGGAAGGGCTTGTCGAAGGCCTCGAGCGCCGCCCACGCCCGCTTCTGGTCGGGCAAGGCGACATTGTCGCCCAGGGGCACGAAGGAGGGAAAGATGCGCGCCGCAACCTTCGACGCGCGCGTCGGAAAGGGCGCGTCATAAGCGGCGATCTCCTCCGCGGTCAGCCGCTTCTTCGCCCCCGCGTTGACGATCCGCCCGATCGGGAAGACGGGGCTGTAGCGCGAAAAGGCGCGCCAGATCGCGAAGGCGCGCGGCGCGGGCTGACCCTCGGGCAGACCGCCGTTCGACAGCGCGACCCCGGCGAAGCGCTCGGGCATTTCGGCGACGAGCCGGAGGCCAATCAACGACCCCCAGTCCTGACAGGCGAGGATGATGTCCTGGAGGTCGAGCGCTTCGATCCATTGCCGCATCCACGCGACCTCGGCGGCATAGCTGTAGGCGGCGCGATCGAGCGGCTTGTCGGAGCGGCCGAAGCCGATGAGGTCGGGCACCACGGCGCGAAAGCCCGCCTTCACCACCGGCCCGATCATGCGCCGGTAGAGATAGCCCCAAGTCGGCTCGCCGTGCAGCATCAGCACCGGCTGCGCCTCGCGCGCGCCCTCGTCGACATAATGGACGCGGAGCCCATCCGCCAGGTCGCGGTAGTGCGGCGCATAGGGCCAGTCCGGCAACGCCGCGAAGCGCTCGTCCGGCGTACGATAGACGCGCATGATGATCTCCCCCACTTTGGTCGCCGCCAGCTTAGGGACCAGACCCGCTCGCGCAAGCGCTTCCGTTTTCGCGGGCGCCGTGGCACCAGAGCCGCATGAGCCGCACCATCCTCGTCTTCTACGGAAGCTATCGCCGCGACCGGCAGGGCATCAAGCTCGCGCGCTGGATCGTCGAAGCCCTCGCCGCGCGCGGGGATCGCGCCGAGCTGATCGACGCGAAAGCCGTCGACCTGCCGATGCTCGACCGGCGCCACAGCGACTATGGCGCGGGCGAGGCGCCCGCGGCGATGGACGCGCTCGCCGAAACGATCGCCGCCGCCGACGGCTTCGTCTTCGTCACCGGCGAATATAATGGCGGGCTCCAGCCGGGCCTCAAGAATCTCGTCGATCATTATCTGCCGCAATTCGCGTGGCGCCCGGCGGCGATCGCCTCCTATTCGGCGGGCCCCTTCGCCGGCATCCGCGCCGCGACCGCGTGGCGCACAACGCTGGGCGCGATGGGAATGGTCGTGACGTCGACCCCGCTCAGCCTCGCGCGCATCGGCGGCGCGTTCGACGAGCGGGGCCAGCCGGCGGGTGAGGACGGATCGCGGATCGCCAAGGCCTTCCCGCGTTTTGCGGACGACCTTGGCTGGTGGATCAACGCGGCGCGGGCGCAGCGCGCCACCGAAGTCCCGCCCTTCTAAAGCTGCCCCTCCGACAAAGCAGGTCAGAATCGCTTCCGCACGGTCAATCGCATCGTGCGGCCAAGCGGGTCGATTTCGTCCCGGCTGTATCCGGCCGGCACGCGTCCGTCCCCCAGCGTCACCCGGCGATATCCGTTGAAGATATTCTGGATGTCGACCGATATTTTGACGTCGCTCAACAGGCTCTTCCCTTTCGATCCTGCGAACAGATGATCGGGTTCGACGAACGCCGACACATTCAGCACGATCGGAGGTTTGAAACGGAAGGCGTCATCGCCGTTGGCGCCCCCACCCACCAGATGGCCCGGACTGCTCCAATGCCCGTTCAGCGTGGCACCGATACCGCGCTTTCCCGCGGAAGCCTGCAGCGTAAGGGTGTGGCGCGACTGGCCGCCACCGCTCAACTGGTCGATCGCGGGCACGCCGGACCGGGTCAGGAGCTCGCTCTTCAGCCGCCAGCGGTGATTGACCGAAAGGCTGAATTGCAGGGGCTCGGCAGCTGGCTTGCCGCCTCCCCCTCGCCGCCCCTGTCCGAGGCGCAGGGTCAGGCCGCTCGACAGCTCGGCATCAGTATCGCGGGCGATGTTGATGGGGCGCGCATCGATGGCGACGAGCCTCCCGTCGGCATCGCGCGTCACGCGCTCTGGGAAGGCCGCTTCGATCGCGGGCGTCAGTTCGGGAAAGCCCGCCACACCGCCCTTCGCGACCGACTGGCGATAGGCGAGGTTGAGCGTCAGCATCTGGCCGTCGAGCGGCCGCACCGTCGCGGCGAGCGAAAGGCTCTGGCGGCTGCCGCGGCGCAGGTCGGGATTGCCGCCGGTGATCCACACCGGCTCGGCGACCTCCTGCCGCGTATAATCGAAGATCCGGTTCACCGTGGTGACGATCGGCGCGTCGAGCTGGTCGAAAGAGGGCGCGGCCTCGGCATAGTCGATCGATCCGCGAAGCTGGACGACCGGCCATGGCGACCAGTTGACATTACCCCCGAAGCGTTCCTGCGGCCGGCTGTTCGTCATCGTCTGGGCGCTGGCGTTGAGGTCTAGGGACAGATCGCCCAGCCACCCCTGCCCGGTTTCATCGCGGCGGGATATGGGCAGGCTGAGCGACATCTGGCCGTTCGTCTGCTGCCGGGCGACGCTGACTGCGTCGGCATAGTCGCCGGAACTGTCCCCGTTCCGGCTTGTCGAGCGATTGCGGCTGGTATTGACGGTGACATTCCACACGAGGGGTCCGGCCGGAAGGTCGATGATCGTCTTGCGGACGTTGAACCGAGCGCCGAGATTCTCGCCCTGCGTCCGGCGGCGGGCGGCGAGCAGCAGGCCGTCGTCCCACGGACCATAAGGGTTGAAGCGCGGATCGCCCGCGTCGATCAACTGTTGGACCCGCGCGATGTCGATGCCGTTTTCGAGGAGGTTGCTGGACCAGTTGCGCGAATAGGTCATGCCCAGATTAGTCTGCCAGCTCCCGATATTGCCGTTGATCGTCAGTGACGCGCGGAGCGAACTGGCGTCGTTGGCGGTGCGCAGCGCGCGCTCGCCCGCGAAGGGGCGCGTCAGCAGGATATCATCGGCAAAGGGCGACCAGGGGCTTCCCACCGGGATGACGAGCGACGCCATGGGCAGACCGCGCAGGCCATCGCTGCTGGACCGGCTCGCGTTGAAGTTCAACGAAGCGGAAAAGTCGCCCAGCGGACGCGTGACGCCGATGCTGAGCGATGCGTTGCGCCGCGACGATTGCAGCGTTTCGAAACGATTGGGGTCGACGGCGTGAACGGTGTTCGCGGTCGCGGCGAAATCGCCGAGGCTGGGCGGGACCGACAGCGCTCCCGCAGGGATGGCCGCGACGCTGACCGGTTCCCCGGCGGCGAGACTGAGCGCCGGGTCGATCTCTCCGCCCTCGAGGCCGGAGATGAAGCCGACGCTGTCGAACACCCCGTCGCGCGGCGGGATGTCGCGTGCGGTCTTGCGAAAGGCGCTGTCGGCGCCGAGCCGGGCCTGGGCGTTCCAGCGCGTGTCGCCGCTGATCGCCGTTCGGGTGGCGGCCAGGGTGCCGCCATATTGGCCGCCGGCGGTCGCGAAATCGATGCCCGCATCGGCGTTGAGCATCGAAAAATGCTTCTTGAGCACCAGATTGACGACACGTTTGCCCGCGGGCTCGCCATATTGCGCCGCCGCCTCGGGCTTCAGCACGGCGAGCCGTTGGAGCGCCTCGGTGGGATAGGACAGGACCGAGCGATCGAAGCCGGCGGGCTTGCCGTTGATCAGGATAACGAGCTCTTCGTCGCCGTTGCCGATAAAGGGGGTGAGCTCTGCGAGTAGGTCCTGGATGTCGTCCGCACCGTGGCTGGCGATTTCCGCCTCGTCGAACTCGCTTTCCGCCGCCACCTTCGCCTCGCCATAGCGATCGGCGGTGACGACGATCTCGTCGGGCTCGCCGGGCGACACGATAACGCCCGGCGGGGCGGTCCCTTGCAGAACCGTCCCCGCCGCGACGTCCCCCTTATCCGGTTCGGCATGGGCGGCGGCCGCATAAGCAGCCATACCCAGCAAGAGCGGGGTCGAAACTTTTCTCAGCGCAAACACATTGCGATGCCCGCCTGACCGTTTTATCGAGATTGCGCCAGTAACGGGTCTCCGCTGCTGGCCCGGAAAGGGCCGCACCGCTACCACGGTGCGGCCAGTAATATCCGGTAGAGAGGTGGATACTTCGATCTATCGTCGATGGATCGAGGTATCCACAGCATATTGCTTACTGAGACGCACCATTAAGGCACCAAATCATATCCACCGATCAAAGCCGCTGATGCAACACCGCATCCAGGAATAGTGCCTCCAAGCAGGACTTCCACCGACGGCGTATTGTCGACTTTCTGGACATCTATCGGCAAATTAGCGGTCGGGCAGGGGGTCCATGTCATCGTGGTGGGGTTATAAACGCTGATTTGCAGATTATTAACCATCCCGGTGCCGGAGCCGAGGCCATAGTCCCCGCCACTTGCATTGTAACTGCCGGGATCGAGGTCAAACGTCCCCGAATCCACCCTAACACCCGCACAGCCAGGATCGCTCTGCCCAGGATCATTGGTGCCGCCATCAATCGTTCCATCCACCGCACCGGTACCGGAACTGCTCCCGGTTGTGACATCAAGGTCCAAATAGCATTGGAGCGACCCCAAACTCGCAGGCCCCGACAGGGTTTTCGACGAGTTGGCAGGCGTGAGATGCGGATCAGCGGCTTGCGCCGGGGTCGCAACCAAGAGGCCAAGGGACGCGATAGCGAAAATTGACGTTTTCATGACATATCTCCAATTGCTAAAGGAAATGCATTAAAAATATTTATCATCACTCAAATATTGAATACCCCCTTTCATTTGCAGTTGAAAATACCTTAAAAAAAGTCAGAACGATTTTGAAACACTAAATCCAATAATTCTTGGATCAAGTGTGAAAACGTTGGTCGTTAGTCCGCTATCATCACTATTGATAAAGGCGTCAGTTATTGGGGTTCTATTGAATATATTTTTGACATAGAGCTGCATGGCGAAGCCGCTTTCCGGCCTCGCGAGCGTCACCGATAAATTGGTGTTATCCCACGATTTCAAACGATCATTCGCCGTATTGTAAACACGTGCCCAGCTCTTCCCTTGGCGATAATAGTCTCCGCGCAGCGTCAAGTCCCAATCATTCATCGGAATGATGTACTGCGCCCCAAGATTAACGGTCCAGTGCGGTGAATTAGGCAGCTCATTACCACCAAGATCGGCAAAGAAACCGCGCCCTTGATTTGGGCCATCTGTTAAAGGGTCATACGTAACGCCATAAATAAGTGGATAGAATCCAGATCTAAAATTGCCGAATGCAGAACCTCCACACAGACTGCTTAAGACAGCGACCGCGTTGTCATCCTGATATGCCGGGCTGCTTATGATCGTTTCGACTACCGCCGTGGGAGCGACACAGCTTGACGGTAGCTGTACCCAAGGCTTCACCACCATCCAGTCTTCATTTCCTTGGGTGCGGTTCATCACGTCGATCGACTGCATGCCCTTTCCGATGCGGGTATCCAGATAGCCGAGGTTGGCATTGAATCGAATTCTCGGCGTTGGCTTCCAAGCCATCTCCAGTTCGGCACCCCAGATTTCCGCGTCATAATTTTCATTAAGCGCCAGGCGGTCGACGATCTGTGAAACCTGATAATCTTTATAGTCATAATAGAATGCGCTGGCGTTAAGCGTCAATTTCCCGTTGGCTAGAATATTTTTTGTGCCAATTTCGAAAGCATCGACACTCTCCGGCTTGAAGGTTTCCGGATGAGAAAAAATCTGGAGCATCGGACCAACATCTATACTTGGTGGATTTGCTCCGCCTCCTTTATACCCCCTGGCATAAGATACGTAGATCAGACTATCATCAGTGAAGCTGAGCTTCGGTTTCCAATCCGCTACAATCCTTCCCGTTATTCGACCCCACCGTTGCCTTATATCGGGTGACCTCGGATAACCCCGAGAGATATTGCCGCCGCCCAGCGGCCCCATTCCTAACAGAAGCTGGGATTTATAGGGTGTAGCAACTTTCTTATCATCCGTATATCGAAGTCCAGCGGTTATTTTAAAATCGTCAGTCAAGTTCCAGTATGCTTCACCGAATACAGCGTATGATTCCGTTTCTGAAACATTTCTGCTACGAAAATAGTTGTGACCTTCCCCGTTGATATTCTCAAGGGGATTGGGGTCTACATATGCGCAGGGCTGGTTTAGAGGATCATTCGTACACTCGCCGATCACCCCCCCGGTTCCCCATGGAGATATTTGCAAATGTCCTATGGCAGTAAATAGATTATTGAATACGAAATAATCTTCGTCGATTTTAAATTTTAAATAATTAGCCCCAACACTGAAATCAAAATCTTTCTGGAAGTTAGATTGCAATCTAAATTCTTGAAACCATTGGCTACTTTTTGCCCTTACGAGATCAACACCCAGAATTTTCTTTGAATCGCCAAGTTGCGGATCAGAGAATATGCCGTTCGGCGTTATTCCATCCGTCGGGTTAGGCCTCACCAAGCCCCAAAGACCGATTGAATCGTTGAATACGTCGACGGACTGGAATCTATTATAGTCTTGTGACGAGTAATAGTTATCCCTGGTATACAGGGTTTGCGAGAAAAACGAGATATCATCAACGATATCCCATTCCAAATTTGCCTGGAAAACATCGTTTTTGGCGCGAAAGACGGGATCAAAGCTGGTCGATATTTCACGAAGATCGTGAGATTGAACCGCGCCAGAGTAGGGGTCTAGGTCGGGATTTATGAGGTTGACTTCGGGCCCCCTTCTTCCGCCGAACCTACCGAGGCTAAGATAACGTGCTATTGCGATGTGCGGCAAGGAGAGGCCATTTGGAACGCCGTAGGCGCCGTCGGCGTACAATGATTTTGGCAAGCAGGTTTGGCTAAGAGACGCTCTTGTGCCCGGCATGTTGCTGATGTCCACGGCCCCCACGCTCGCCGGCCCCGGGTCGGTATGGCAAAGCTGCTTGCCAGTCCGCGAACGATTGTCGTTCTCGTTGAAGTGCTCCCAGATCGCGTTGACGCGGAAGCGGTCGCTCGGCTCCCATGCAGCGCTGATGCGCGTCGACCACAGGTCGCGGCCATTGACGTGCCGGTTCGTCACCGTGTTGAAATCATAGCCGCCGCGCTTGGTCAGCGCGCCCGCCGCACGGATGGCAAGCGTGTCGCCTAGAGGAATATTGATCATTCCGCTCGCGCGCCGCGTCTCGTAATTGCCGACTTCACCCTTCACCCAGCCATCGAAATCGCCGGGCTTTGCGATGTTTGGAAGCATGTTAACGACGCCGCCGGTCGCGTTGCGGCCATAGAGGGTGCCTTGCGGCCCGCGCAGCACTTCGACGCGCTCGACGTCGAAATATTCCTGTTCGAACAGGCGATTGCGGATCAGGGGGGTGTTGTTGAAGCTGATCGCCACTGCGGGATCGGACGATACCGACAGCGCCTTGGTGCCGATGCCGCGGATCGAGAAATTATAGCTCGCGAAATTGGTCTTGGAGAAGGACACGTTCGGCACCGCGCGCACCAGTTCCGACCCGCCCTCGATCTTCTGCTCGTCGAGTGACTTCGCTGAAAAGGCCGACACCGAAATCGGCACGTCCTGAATCGATTCGACCTTTTTCTGCGCCGTGACGACGATTTCATTCTCGGCGCTCGCGTCGGTGGCGGCGGGCGGGTTTGCGTTTCCCTCCTGTGTCACCACGAAGATATTGCCGTCGCGGCGATAGGCGAGGCCGGTGCCCTTCAACAGGACGCGCAGCGCCGTTTCGGGGTCGGCGCGGTCGCGAAAGCCGGCTGTCCTCTTGCCCTGCACGACCATCGCGTCGGCCATCACCGTCATGCCGTTCTGCAGGCCGAAGTCCCGGAGCGCGCGGCCGAGCGATTGCGGCGGAATATTATATTTCACGAAACTATCGCGCGCGATCGCAGGGGCCGCGGTCATGATCAGCCCCCCTACCGCGACGCTGCCGAACAGAAACCGCTGCAATGCAAAGGCACGAAAATGCATGATGTCCCCTCTCCCCCTGGATTTTATATCTTGAGGCTTTGCCCCTGTTTTGTGACGCGCTGAGCCGCTATCACTTACATAGACGTCAACACGGCCGGGTCGGGGGGAATGTCTTTTGAAAAATTTTGCAAAAATCCATCGCGACCCGAGCTCGCGGCGAAAAAATCGGCAGGAAACCGCAAACCCCTCCCCCCTCTTTGCCCGCTCCCGCGTCTAGTCAGGCAAGCGCCGGAAAAAAATCCGCGGCCTGTCTTTGGATAGTGTTGGAATGATGCAGGAATTTGGTTGCCATCGTCGATGCGAGCCCCGTCGGGACCTTTCCTGACGATGCCGCTGCCCTCTCAGGACCGGGATTTCGGCACATGGATGACCGCCTATGGACCGGGCCTCCGCCGATATTTCCGGCGCCGGGTTCCCGAGGCCGACGTCGATGACCTGATCCAGGATGTTTTCGTGCGGCTCCAGTCGGCGCAGGTGACGGCCCCGATCAGGAATGTCGAAGGCTATCTGTTCGCGATCGCCCACAATGTGCTGATCAGCCGGTATCGCAGGCAGACGGCGCGAGCCGCCTTCCTGCATGACGAATGGGTGGAAGGCCGCGACGTCGCCGACCCGCTTTCCCCCGAACGGATCGCCATCGGCCAGGAGGAGTATCGGCGCGTCGTCGCGGCGATCCGCAACCTGCCGCCGCGGGCCCGTGAGGCGTTCGAACTGCATCGCTTCGAAAACCTGACCTATCAGGCGATCGCGCAGCGAATGGGCATTGCGAGGGATTCGGTGAAGGAACTCATGCACCGCGCGCTCGTCCGGCTCGCCGAAGAGATGGAGGCCGACCGATGAGCGGCGAACAATCCATGAATCGCGCCGCGCTGCGCTCGGAGGCGGCGCATTGGTATAATCTTCGGCTCGCGGGCGACGTCACGCTGGAAGACGAATATCGTTTTCGCGAATGGCTCGATCGGTCCGACGCAAATCGCGACGCCTATCGCGCGATCGACAAGGCCTGGACCATCGCCGGAACCGCGAAGAACGACCCCGCGCTATCCAATAATCCGGCCCAGGAGCGGCTTGCGGGTTACCGCCCGGCACGCCGCTGGCCGGGATTCGCGATCGCCGCGGCCATTCTGCTCATGATCGGTTTCGGCTGGGCGACGCTTCCCGGCCTGTGGTCCGGCACCGGCGAGCGATCGGCGCAGGCCTTCCACACCGAAACCGGGCAGCGGACCACCGTGACCCTCCCCGACGGGTCCGTCGTCACGCTCGATTCCGAAACCGAGATGCGGTTCGCGGAGACATCGAAGCTGCGCGAGGTCGACCTGCTTCGCGGCCGCGCCTTCTTCCGCGTCGCCAGCAATCACGCGCGGCCCTTCATCGTCAATGCCGGGGGGAAAAGGGTGCGCGCCGTCGGGACGGCGTTCGAAGTCAGCCTCGATCAGGGGGAGATGGCCGTCGTCCTGGCGGAGGGGAAGGTCCAGGTCGATGAAACGGGCGGCGGCAACAGCACCGTCATGGTCCCCGGACGCCAGCTCGTCATCGGCGCCGATCGCAACTGGACGCTCAGCAGCGTCGACGTGAACAAGGAGACGAGCTGGACCGAGGGGCGCCTCATCTTCATGCACGATCCGCTCTCGAAGGCCGTCGCCGAGGTCAATCGCTACTCGACGCGAAAGCTGAGGTTCCAGAACGGCGCGATCCCCGACAAGCAGATCGTCGGCGTATTTTCGGCCGGCGACATCGACGGGTTCGTGAAGGCGCTCGAACTCAACGATATCGCGAGGCGGGTATCGACGACGGGCGACGAGATCATATTGGCCGGAAACTGATCGCCCGTCGGAACGCCGCGATCAGCCCGACTTCAGCTCGCGCCCGAGGCGCAGGCTGGCGCGCCAGAAGAAGAAGGCGGGGATCAGCCCGAGCCACGCGGCGCCATAGAGGACATAGCGCACGCTCTCCTCGCCATAGGCCGGCGCCAGCGCATCGGACAGCACGCCGAACAGGAAGGGCCCAAAGCCGAGCCCGATCAGATTCTGCCCGAACAGCATGATCGATGCCGCGACCGCGCGCGCCTGCGGCCGCACCAGCCCTTGCACGCAGGCATAGGCGGGGCCGTAATAAGCGGCGTTGAGGATCGTCGGTACGACGAGAAGCGCGACCGCGACGCGCCAGTCCTGCATATGATAGCCGAGGAAAAGCACCGGCGCGGCGGCGGCCATCCCATAGGCGGGCAGCGTCAGGATATGCTTCTTGTCCGCCGTGCCGAACCGGTCGGCGACCTTGCCGCCGAGCCATGTGCCGAAGATGCCCGCGAGCCCGAGCACGACCGCCATCGACAGCCCCGCCTCGGTCGTCGACAGGCCGTGGCTGCGGATGAAGAAGCTGATCGTCCACAGCGCCTTGCCATAGCCGAGGAAGGCGGTGACCGACGCCGCGATCAGGATATAGACGAAAGCGCGCGAGCCGAAGATCTCGCGCAGCGCCGCACCGGCGGGAAGCGGCACGGGCGCCGTCTTCGCCACCTCGGCGACGCGATGGTGTCGCGGCTCGCGCATGAAGAAGAGAACGATCAGCGCGAGGAGCAGCCCCGGCGCGCCGACGAGCATCAGCGCGACGCGCCAGTTGTAGAGATCGTTGACCACTCCGCCGAGGATCAGCCCGAACAGCGATCCGATCGGGATGCCGAGCCCGTAGAAGGCGATCGCCGACGAGCGCTTCTCGGCCGGAACGCTGTCGGTGATTAGCGAATGCGCGGCGGGCGTACAGCCCGCCTCACCCACCCCGACGCCGATGCGCGCGAAGAGCAATTGCACGAAATTCTGCGCGAGACCGCACACCGCGGTCATCGCCGACCAGATGGCGAGCGCGAGCGCGATCAGCCGCACCCGGTTCGTTCCCTCCTTGTCGGCATGGCGCGCGATCGGGATGCCGAGCAGCGCGTAGAAGACCGCGAAGGCCGGCCCCGCGAGCAGCCCCAGTTCGGTATCGGAAAGGCCGAGATCGGCCTTGATCGGCTCGGCGAGGATGTTGACGATCTGCCGGTCGAGGAAATTGAAGATATAGACGGTCAGCAGGATCCACAGCATCGTCCGCGTCTGCGCGGCGGTGGTACCGGCGGCGCGCGACCCGCGCCCTGCGGCAAGGGCAGGATTTTCGCTCATTTTTCTCTCCCGCCGCCATCGGAGCAGAGCCGGGACCGGCCTGTCAACGCCGTTGCGCCCGGCCGAAATCGCCGCTTGCAATTGCCGTTACGGCTGCCAAGCCTGCGCATCATGAAAAAATTTCGCCCGCTCGCCGCGCTGGCGGTCGCCGCCGTCCTGCTGCCGCTCGTCCCCGCCGCCGCGATGCCGCCGCCGCTCCCCGATATCGAGGGCAAGGACGCGGCGACACTCCAGGCCGAAATGACCGCGGGGACGATCGACAGCCAGCTCATCACCAGCATCTATCTCGACCGCATCCTGAAGCTCGACGACAATGGGCCGAAGCTCGGCGCGGTGATCGCGACCTTCCCCGACGCGCTCGCCGAGGCCCGGCGGCTCGACGCCGAGCGCCGCGCCGGAAAGATCCGCGGCCCGCTCCACGGCATCCCGGTGCTGCTCAAGGACAATATCGAGGCCGCCGGGCCGGTGCCGACCACGGCGGGCTCGCTCGCGCTCAAGGACAATGTGACGAACCGCGATGCTCCGCTCGTCGCGCGGCTGCGCGAGGCGGGCGCGGTGATCCTCGGCAAGACCAATCTTTCGGAATGGGCGAACATACGCTCGAACAGCTCGACGAGCGGCTGGAGCGCGGTCGGCGGGCTGACGAAGAACCCCTACGCGCTCGACCGCAACACCTGCGGATCGTCGGCGGGAAGCGGGGCGGCGATGGCGGCGAGTCTCGCGGCGCTGACGGTCGGGACCGAAACCGACGGCTCGATCACCTGCCCTTCGGGGCTGAGCGGCATCGTCGGTTTCAAGCCCACGGTCGGGCTCGTCAGCCGCACCTTCATCGTGCCGATCAGCCACAGCCAGGACACGGCGGGGCCGATGACGCTGAGCGTGCGCGACGCCGCCGCGATGCTGGGCGTCATCGCGGGCAGCGATCCCGCCGACCCCGCGACCGCCGAGGCCGACGCGCACAAGGCCGATTTCGCCGCCGCGCTGTCGCCGGGCGCGCTCAAGGGCAAGCGCATCGGGGTGCTGCGCGACCGCATCGGCAAGCGCGCCGACATCGCCGCGCTGTTCGACGCGGCGCTGAAGCAGATGGCCGGTCTCGGCGCGACGATCGTCGAGATTGAAGACAGCCAGGCCGGCCTCGATGGGCTTGGCGATGCCGAGTTCGAGATCATGATGACCGAACTCAAGGCCGATATGGCCGCCTATCTGGCGAGCCTGCCCGCGAAGGACGGCCCGAAGACGCTCGCCGACCTGATCGCCTTCAACAAGGCACATCCCGAGGAACTGCGCTGGTTCGACCAGTCGCTGTTCGAGCTGGCCGAGACCAAGGGCGGGCTCGATAGCCCCGCCTATCGCGAAGCGAAGGCGAAGGCGGCGCGGCTCGCGGGCCCCGAGGGGATCGACCGGCTGCTGAAGGCGCATGGCGTCGACCTGCTCGTCGGCGTGACCAACGGCCCCGCCTGGACCACCGACCTCGTCAACGGCGACCATTATACGGGCCCGAGCGTCAGCGATCTGCCCGCGGTCGCAGGCTATCCGCACCTCACCGTGCCAATGGGCGCGGTCGAAGGACTTCCGGTTGGCCTCTCTTTCATCGGCCCGAAATGGTCCGACAGCGCGGTGCTCGCGGCGGGCTATGCCTATGAGCAGGCAAGCCGCAAGCGGGTCGCGCCGACGTATAGGGCGAGCATAACCGATTGATCCTCCCTGCGCCGGAGGCGTGGGGAGGTGGCAGCGCGAAGCGCTGACGGAGGGGCCGAGCGCGAAGCGCTCGCTGGCGCTCGCGGCCCCTCCACCATCCTGCGGATGGTCCCCCTCCCCACGGCTCCGCCGCAGGGAGGATCAGGCGCTATCCCCGCTGCCGCCGCAGCCAGCCCAGTTCCTCGCCCTCGAGCAGGTCCATCGGTACCTGGATCGCGCGGATGGCGAGGCGGACCTCGAGGAGGAAGAGCAGCAGCGACACGAGCAGCAGCAACATCGCGAGCGCGAACGCCCACGACGCCGCGACACCGAGGTTGAGCCCGGTGAAGGCCTGGGTGAACAGCAGCGCGACGAGCAGGCAGACGACGATGCCGCAGGCGACCGCGGCGAGAATCGAATTGTTGATCACCCGCATCCGCCGGTCGGCGGCGCGCAGTTCGGCGACCACCCGCCCATGCTCCTCGCCCTCGGTCTCGGGCCAGCGCGCCATCAGCACCCGCGAGCGGTCGACGACGCGCGACAGCCGCCCCGCGAGCACGTTAAGCAAGCTGCCGGTCGCCACCAGCAGGAACACCGGCGTGACCGACAGCTGGATCGTCTGGGCTATCGCGCTCGCGTCCAAGGTCGGCACTCGGGAATCAGTTCCCGCCTGCGGCGACCGACGGCGTGTTGACGCCGTGCATCGACAGGAATTTGCGGATGTTGCGCGCCGCCTGGCGGATGCGCTGCTCGTTCTCGACCATCGCGATGCGGACGAAGCCTTCGCCGTCCTCGCCATAGCCGACCCCCGGCGCGACCGCGACCTTGGCGTGGGTCAAGAGCTGCTTCGAAAATTCGAGGCTGCCCATCTCCCTGAGCGCGGGCGGCAGCGGCGCCCAGGCGAACATCGACGCGGGCGGGCTGGGGATTTCCCAGCCGGCGCGGCCGAAGCTCTCGACCATCACGTCGCGGCGCTTCTGATACAGCTCGCGGTTCCGCGCGACGATATCCTGCGGGCCATTGAGCGCCGCGCAGGCCGCGGCCTGGATCGGGGTGAAGGCGCCATAGTCGAGGTAGGATTTGACCCGCGTCATCGCCGCGATCAGCCGCTTGTTGCCGACCGCGAAGCCCATGCGCCAGCCCGCCATCGAATAGGTTTTCGACATCGAGGTGAATTCGATCGCGACGTCCTTCGCGCCGGGCACCTGCAGGATCGAAGGCGTGGGATTGCCGTCGTAATAAAGCTCCGAATAGGCAAGGTCGCTGAGCACCCAGACCTTGTTCTCCTTCGCCCAGGCGACGAGCCGTTCGTAGAAGGCGAGATCGACCGCCTCGGCGGTCGGGTTCGACGGGTAATTGACGACCAGGATCGACGGGCGCGGCACGGTGAAGGCCATCGCGCGGTCGAGCGCGCGCCAGTAATTCTCGTCGGGCGTCGTCGGCACGCTGCGGATCGTCGCCCCGGCGATGATGAAGCCGAAGGTGTGGATCGGATAGCTGGGGTTCGGCGCGAGCACGACGTCGCCGGGGCCGGTGATCGCGGTCGCGAGGCTGGCGAGCCCCTCCTTCGACCCCATCGTCACCACGACCTCGCTTTCGGGGTCGAGCTCAACGTTGAAGCGGCGCGCGTAATAATTGGCCTGGGCGCGGCGGAGGCCCGGAATCCCCTTCGACTGCGAATAGCCGTGCGCGTCGGGCTTCTGCGCGACCTCGCACAGCTTGTCGATGACGTGCTGCGGCGGCGGCAGGTCGGGGTTGCCCATCCCCAGGTCGATGATGTCCTCGCCCGCCGCGCGTGCTGCCGCTCGCATCGCGTTGACTTCGGCGATGACATAGGGCGGCAAGCGCTTGATGCGATAGAATTCATCTTCGGACATGGGGAACTAGAACAACTCCTTTTCGTGTGCGTTTGAATTGACGCGAGCGGCAATCTCGCCAGCCGCATCGCGGCTTGTTATAGGCATATTGACGGCACTGACCAGCGGGAACGAACATGAGCGATGCGGGCACCGACAAGGGTGGGGAAGACACGGTCGACACGCTGAACCCTTTCATGCCGTCGCCCGAAGACATGCAGCATTGGTCGAGCGTCATGGCGCGCGCGCAGCAGATGATGCTCGACTTTGCGCTGGGCCAGGCCGAGGCGGGCCAGACCGCCGCGCCGCTGTTCGATCCGACCAGATGGCTGGGCAGCGACGGCGCGCAGATGTGGGCCGAGCAGAGTGCGAAGATGTGGGAGCAGGGCGCCGCCTTCTGGACCTCGCTCGCGGCGCTGACCCCGGGCTTCACCCCCGATCCGCCCGCCGATGCCCCGAGGGACCGGCGCTTCGCCGATCCCGACTGGACCGCGAATCCGGCGTTCGCGCTGATCCGCCAGACCTATGGCCTGCTGTCCGATCAATTGCTCGCGACCGCGCGGCAGATGCAGGGGCTCGACGAGGCGGCGCGCGCGAAGATGGAATTCGCGGCGAAATCGATGACCGAGGCGCTGTCGCCGACCAACCTCGCGATCACCAATCCCGAGGTCATCAAGCGCGCGGTCGAGACGCGCGGCGAAAGCCTGCTCAAGGGGCTCCGCCACATGCTCGCCGACCTGTCACGCGGGCAATTGAGCCATGTCGATCCCGACGCCTTCGAGGTCGGGGTCAATATCGCGACGACGCCGGGCAAGGTGATCCACGAGACCGACCTCTACCAGCTCATCCATTATGCGCCGGCGACGAAGGAGGTGTTCACCGTCCCGCTCGTCATCTTCCCGCCGTGGATCAACCGTTTCTACATCCTCGACCTCAACCCCGCGAAGAGCTTCGTCGCCTGGGCGGTCGAACAAGGGCTCTCGGTCTTCATGGTGTCGTGGAAATCGGCCGACGCGTCGATGAAGGAACTGGTGTGGGACGATTATGTCGCGGCGCAGGTCGACGCGATCGACACGATCCGCGACCTGCTCGCGGTGCCGCACGTCCACGCGATCGGCTATTGCGTCGCGGGCACCACCCTCGCCGCGACGCTCGCGATGCTCGCGGCGAAGGGTGAGGCCGACAAGGTCAGGTCGGCGACCTTCTTCACCGCGCAGGTCGACTTCGAGCTTGCGGGCGACCTCAAGATGTTCGTCGACGAATCCTATCTGGCGCTGCTCCAGCAGCTTTCGGCGCAGGGCTATCTCGACGGCCGCTACATGGCCGCGACCTTCAACGCGCTGCGCGGGCGCGACCTGATCTGGAATTATGTCGTCAGCAATTATCTGCTCGGCAACGACTATCCGCCCTTCGACCTGCTCTACTGGAACGGCGACGTCACCAACCTGCCCGCGAAGTGGCACCGCCAATATCTGGTCGACCTCTATCGCGACAACCGGCTGGTCGTCCCGAACAGCCTGTCGGTGTGCGGCACCCCGCTCGACCTCCGGAAGATCAAGACCCCCGCCTATATCCAGGCGGGGCGCGAGGATCATATCGCGCCGCTCGCCAGCGTGTGGCGGCTGATGGACCATCTCTCCGGTCCCAGGACCTTCCTGCTCGCCGGATCGGGGCATATCGCCGGGGTCGTCAACCCGCCCGCAGCGGGCAAATATCAATATTGGACCGGCGACAATGACGCCGCGAGCCTCGACGACTTCACCGCCTCGGCAAAGGAAACCAAGGGAAGCTGGTGGCCGAACTGGATCGGCTGGATCGCGGCGCAGGACGGCGCGAAGACTCCCGCCAAGGGTGCGCGCATCCCCGGCAAGGGCAAGAAGAAGGCGATTGAGGACGCCCCCGGCCGCTACGTCAAGCAACGGTAATATCCCGCTATTATCCTGCCATCGCGGCGGCTTCACGATTATTTTTGTGCGGTGCACAAAAATTCTCTTGAAATCGCCGCGCCGCTCCTATATTGTGCACTGCAACATAAAGGAGTTGTCCCATGGCTACCAAGATGGACAGTGCTGAAAAGGCTTTCGAAGCCGCGACGCTGGAAACCGCCGCCAAGCCGGCGACTCCCGCGGCCCCGGCTGTCGCCGAAGCCGCCGCCCCGACCCCCGCGAAGGTCGAGGCGCCCAAGACCAAGACCGTGAAGGCCAAGGCCAAGCCGGTCCAAAAGAAGGCCGCAAAGCCGGCCACCAAGGCCGCTCCCAAGAAGGCGGCTGCCAAGACGATTGCTCCCAAGATCAAGGTCGCGCCGAAGCCGGTCGCCGCCGCCACCAAAGGATTCAAGACCATGAACGACACCGTCAAGAAGTTCGCCGAAGACGCCAAGGCCCGCACCGAAGCCCTGACCGCCGATTTCAACGAGCGCGCCAAGGAAGCGCTCGCCAAGTCGAGCAAGCTCGCCGAGGAAGCCGTCGAGTTCAACAAGGCCAATGTCGAAGCGCTGGTCGAAGCCGGCAAGATCGCCGCCAAGAACTTCGAAACGCTCGGCCAGGAAGGCGTTGCCTTCGCCCGCAAGAGCTTCGAGGACACGTCGGCCGCGCTGAAGGGCTACACCGCCGTCAAGTCGCCGGCCGAATTCTTCAAGCTCTATGCCGAGAACAGCAAGAAGGCGTTCGACGCCGCCGTCGCGCAGACCTCGAAGACCAGCGAGCTGGTCGTCAAGATGGCGAACGACAGCTTCGCGCCGATCTCGAACCGCGTGTCGGTCATCAGCTCGAAGATGAAGGCAGCCTAAGGGCCTTCCTCTTCCCGTTGGCGCGGGCCTCTCTCCCCTCCTCCCCGCCTGCGCCGACGACCCCAGGACCGCTCGCATCCCTCGCGGATGCGGGCGGTTCTTGCTTTCGCTGGGTCCGCTTTCCGCAAGGTGCCGCGAAAAGGGGGTTAATGCTTCCCCGCCCTCTTGCGATTCCGCCGCCGCGTGCGATATTCCGGGTGATGATGTTCTACGTTCCGCCTTCCGGTCCGGTCCGCGCCATGGCGGACAAGGACGACGACGCGCCCGGCACCCCCGGCGTCGGCATCGCGACGCGCACGCGCGCGAAGCCCAAGAAGCCGTCGATGTACAAGGTGCTGCTGCTCAATGACGACTATACCCCGATGGAATTCGTCGTGATGGTGCTGCAGCGCTTCTTCAACATGGACATCGAACAGGCGACGCAGGTGATGCTCCACGTCCACCAGCAGGGCGTCGGCGTGTGCGGCGTGTTCAGCTACGAGGTCGCAGAAACCAAGGTGAACCAGGTGATGGACGCCGCGCGGCAGAACCAGCACCCGCTCCAGTGCACGCTGGAAAAGGCCTGACCCTTTATCCCCTCCCGCMKGCGGGAGGGGCAGCGAGAGTTGCGAGCTTGCTCGCTACTCGCAGCGGGATGGGCAGCCGGCGGCAGCGAAAATGCCCGCCCCGCTGCGACTAAGCGCCTGCTACGCACGCGCAAGTCTCACTGCCCCTCCCGCCTGCGGGAGGGGTGTCCCGCGCTCGCCTTCGCTGCCTGCTCGGCCCTGAGCGCCGGCGACGGCTCTCCCTTCAGCGCGCCATAGCGCAGCACCTCGCCGCAGCCGGGGCAGACGGTCGCCGTGCCGACGTCGGTGCCGCAGGTGCGGTGGATATAACGCATCGCGGGCCCGCCGCCGGTCTCGCCCGCTTCATACGCCCAGCGCTCGGCCCAGCCGCGCATCGCGTAGAGGACATCGAACAGATCCCTGCCCTTCGCGGTCAACCGATATTCGTATCGCGGCGGATGGTCCTGATAGGCCTGGCGTTCGGCCACGCCCTCCGCCACCAGCCGCTTGAGCCGCGCCGAAACGAGCTGCGGGCCGAGACCCGCATTCGCGACAATCGCCTCGAACCGCCCCCGCCCGAAGAACAGCTCGCGCAGGATCAGCAGCACCGCGCGGTCGCCCAGAAGTTCCGCCGAGCGCCCGACGGGGCAAAAGGTGTCGGACAGATCGGCGCGCTTGGGCATGAGCCCTCACCCGCCCGCGTCATTGCGAGCGCAGCGAAGCAATCCAGAGCGGTATACGCCACCCTGGATTGCTTCGCTGCGCTCGCAATGACGAAGTTTGTGTCATCGGTACGGCCTTAATCGCTCGATCCTCAAAAGAAAATCACTTGTCACTATGATTATCATAGTTACTATCGGTCGCAAGAGGAGATTCGCTTATGTCCGCAGCCGTCATCATCGGCGCCGGCGACGCCACGGGCGGTGCGATCGCGCGCGCCTTCGCCGCCGAAGGGCTCACCGCCTGCGTCAACCGCCGCGAGCGGAACGCCGACGCGCTCGAAGCGCTCGCGCAGTCGATCCGTGACGACGGCCTGTCGGCGCGCGCCTTCCCCGCCGATGCCCGCGACGAGGACGCGATGATCGCGCTGTTCGATCAGGTCGAAGCCGAGGTCGGCCCGGTCGAGGTCGCGGTGTTCAACATCGGCGCCAATGTGAATTTCCCGATCAGCGAGACGACGGTGCGCGTCTTCACCAAGGTCTGGGAAATGGCGTGCCTCGCGGGCTTCCTGACGGGGCGCGAGGCTGCCAAGCGTATGAGTTCTCGCGGCCGCGGCACCATCCTCTTCACCGGCGCGACGGCAAGCCTGCGCGGCGGATCGGGCTTCGCCGCCTTCTCGGGCGCCAAGGCGGCGCTGCGGATGCTCGCCCAGTCGATGGCGCGCGAACTGGGACCGCAGGGCATCCACGTCGCGCATATCGTCATCGACGGCGCGATCGACACCGAATTCATCAAGGGCCGCCATCCCGATTTCGACCGCGCAAAGGCGCAGGATCTGATCCTCAATCCCGACGCGATCGCCGCCAATTACGTCATGCTCCACCGCCAGCCGAAAAGCGCCTGGACGCACGAACTCGACCTTCGCCCCTGGGGAGAAAAATGGTGAGCAAGACCCTCGAACTCATCTTCGATTTCGGTAGCCCCAACGCCTATCTGACGCTGAAGGTGCTCCCCGAACTGCTGGAGCGCACCGGCGCCGACCTCGTCATCACGCCCTGCCTGCTCGGCGGCATCTTCAAGGCGACGGGCAACAAGGCGCCGATGCTCCAATATGCGGACGTCCCCGCGAAGCTCGCCTATGAGAATCTCGAGATGCGGCGCTTCATCGACAGGCACGGCCTGACCAAATTCCGGCTGAACCCGCATTTTCCGGTCAACACCCTCCTCCTCATGCGCGGCGCGATCGTCGCCGAGGATGAGGGGCATCTCGACGATTATATCGACACCGCGAACCGCGCGATGTGGGAGGAGGGGCTGAAGATGGACGACCCGGAGGTCGCCGCCGCCTTCCTTTCGGCGAACGGTTTCGACGGCCCCGCGCTGCTTGCCCGCACGCATGAACCCGGAATCAAGGCAAGGCTTGCCGCCAACACCGAGGCCGCGGTCGCGCGCGGCGTGTTCGGTATCCCGACCTTCTTCGTCGGCGATGCCATGTTCTTCGGCAAGGATCGGCTCGATCAGGTGGAGGCGGCGCTCGCCTGACCGCCCTCGGCGGGCTTTCCCGCCACCCATATGCCCGCGACGATCAGCACCAGCCCCGCGACATGGAAAGGGTGCAGCGCCTCGCCCAGGAAGAGCATCGCCAGCCCCGCGCCCATCAGCGGCATCACGTTCATGAACTGGCCGGTCGCCGCCGATCCGATCAGCTCGACCCCGCGATTGAAGAAGAGATAGGCGAGGAAGGACGGAAAGACCGAGACATAGGCGATCGCCAGCGCGCTTTCGGCCGCGGGCACGATCCGCCGGCCGCCCGCCAGTTCGACCATATAGACGGGCGCGATGAACAGGATGCCGACGATGATCGAGGCGGCGAGCAGGCTCAGCGGGTGCACCGGCGGCCGCCGCCGGAGCAGCACCGAATAGAGCGCCCACAGCATCACCGCGACGCCGATGATCGCGTCCCCCTGGTTCAATTGCAGCGCGAGCAGCACGGCGGGGTCGCCGCGCCCGATGATCGCCAGCACGCCCGCGAGCGACACCACCACCCCGGCAATCTGCCGCGGGCTCGTCCGGTCGCGCATCACCAGCGCGCCGACGATCAGGATCAGCGCGGGTTGGGCCGACTGGATCAGCATCGAATTGAGCGCGGTCGTGGTCTGCAGCCCCGTATAAAGCAGGACGTTGAACGAGCCGATCCCCAGGAGTCCGAGCGTCAGCACCACCGGCCAGCGCGCATGGAGTGCCGGGAGGTCGCGCTTCAGGTGCGGCCAGGCGAGCGGCAGCAGCAGCGCGAGCGCGATCGTCCAGCGCCAGAAGGCGAGCGCCGCGGGCGGCACCAGTTCGCGCGCGGCGCGCCCGACGATCGAATTGCCCGCCCAGAACAGCGTGGTCAGCGTGAGCAGCACATAGGCGCGCGACCACAGCGCGCCCACTCCGCCCCGCGCGCCTGCCGCTTCGCTCCCTTCGCTATCCATCGCCCCTCTCTGTCGGCGCGGGCGCCCCGTGGCAACCGCCTCTTTGCGGCGAACGGGCCCGGCGCCGGCGCGCTGGCGCGCTGGCATTGGGGTGGAAAGCGAGCGTTTCCGCTCCATTGTGCACCCCGGCGAAAGCCGGGGCCCAGGGCGGTAGAAAGCCGACGTCGCGTGACTACGCCCTGGGCCCCGGCTTTCGCCGGGGTACATATGGGATATGTCTGCTTCCAGTCGTTTTATACATTCGTCATCCCGGACTTGATCCGGGATCCATTGGCCAAGCGCTGCGTGAATGGATCCCGGATCAAGCCGCGAGAAAGCCAGCGTCAGCCCAGCGCCGGCCCCAGCAGGCATTTATAGCCGTGCAGCCCGACCACGGTCTCGCCCTCGCACAGCGGCGCGGCGATCAGCCGCACCCAGCGGGTCTGCGCGCGCGCGGGCCCGATTTCGACGTCGAGGGTGAAGCCGCGGCGGTGCGCGATCGCATGCGCGCGCAGCCGCTCCATCGCCGCGCGCGACCCCTCGCAATAGAGCGCGACCGCATCCTCGCGCGACACCGCCGCGCCGCGCGCGATGCCGAACAGGTCATAGACGGTCGGCGACCAGCTCAGGCTGTCGCCCGCCAGATCGCAGTGCCACACGCCGACCCCCGCCTGGGTC
The DNA here is from genome assembly GCF_002277025.1 of Sphingopyxis sp. GW247-27LB. Taxonomy (GTDB): domain Bacteria; phylum Pseudomonadota; class Alphaproteobacteria; order Sphingomonadales; family Sphingomonadaceae; genus Sphingopyxis. The sequence continues at coordinate 654,580 of NZ_NIWD01000008.1, read as the reverse complement.
ATCGCTTCGCTCTCGCCCACGACCCCGACCGTCATGTCCGCGGGGGGCCGAATATCTTGCCGGTCGACCCAGCCGAGGTCGAAATGACGCGCGCGCTCGAACAGCGGCCAGCTATGGTGGAGCGGCAGGGGATATTGGTGTCGCAAGGTGGGTGGTCCTCCCGTCGCGATGCTAGCGCACGGCGCCCGCCAAAAGTCAAACGGCCAATTTCGCGTGGACCAGAATGCCCTTGCCCTCGGTCGCCCGGCGTGAAACAAACGGGTGGTTGAGGGCGCTATGCCGGTCTCTGTCAGCAGGATACCCACCATGCGTCCATCGCTCTGGGCAGATCGGCTGATGGCCCTTTCGGTCCGCGTGATCGGGCTGGTGATCATGCTCGCCGCGCTCGCCGCCGCCATCGCCAGCTTCTTCTACAACAAGGCCCAGGAATCCGACCAGGCGGCGCGGATCGGGATGCAGGTCAATGCGCGGCTCAGCGACCAGCTCTCGATCCTCGAAGGGGTGCGCGCGCTCTATCAGTCGGACAAGACGACCGGCGGCGCCAGCGTCCGCGCCTATCTCGCCGCGCTCCAGCCGCAGGCGCGCGCGCCGGGGATGCAGGGCGTCGGCGTCGCGATCGCGATGGCGCGCAGCACGCCCGCCGCGGTCGAGGCGCGGCTGCGCGAAAATTACGGCCGCGACATCGCGGTCTGGCCCGCCACCGACCAGCCCGTCGGCTTTCCCATCGTCCTCATCGAGCCCGACGATCCGCTCAACGCCGACGCGCTCGGCTACGACATGTACAGCGAGCCGATCCGGCGCGAGGCGATGCGCCGCGCCTGGCTGACCGGGCAGCCGGCGGCGAGCGGCATCGTTCAGCTGGTTCAGGAGCGACACGCCGGCAGCAAACAACCCGGTTTCCTGATCTATATTCCCGTCTATGCCGAACAGCCGCTTCTCGACGCCGGCGCCGCGCCGCCTCCCGACGAGGCCGCGACCCCGCCGACCGTCGCCACCGCACGCGGCGCGCGTCCGGTCGAGGCGTTCGTCTATGCGCCTTTCCGCATCCACGACCTGATGACCTCGGTTCTCGGCAGACAGATCGACGGCATCGACGGGATAGAAGTGACCGCGGGCGAAGGCCCGTCGGCGCCGCGCGTCTTCGTCCATGGCAAGATCGGCTGGGACGCACACGAACAGCGGCTGCAGGTCGCCGACCGGCAATGGACGATGCGCATATCCTATGGCCGCTTCATCGATCGGCTGGGGCGGCCGCTCGCCATCCTGCTGTTCGGGGTCGCGATCGCCTTTCTCGCCATCCGGCTCCACCAGATGCAGCACCGGCGCCTCGGCGCCTTTCAGGCGCTCGCCGAGGAGAAGGAACGCCATGCCGAGGATCGCGAGCTGATGATCGGCGAGATGGCGCACCGGATGAAGAACGCCTTCGCGCGCATCGGCGCGCTCGCGCGCATCACGGCGCGCGAATCAAAGGATCTTCGGGATTTCGAAACCCGCTTCGATGGCCGGCTGCGCGCGCTGTCCGACGCGAAGCAGATGCTCGTCACCGGCGCGGTCGAGACCGTCGATCTCGGCGCGATCATCCGCCGCGAGCTCGGCCTCGCCGGCTGGCCGGCGGATCGCCTCGCCGCGCTCGCCGGCCCCGACGTGCGCCTGGGCGACGAGGCCGCGCAGGCGCTCGCGCTCGCGATCCACGAACTCGTGACCAACAGCATCAAATATGGCGCGCTCGCCGGGCGGGGCGAACTTGCGGTCGGCTGGCGCCGCGACGGCGAAGAGGTCACGCTCGACTGGACCGAAAGCGGCCTTCCCGAAACGCCGCACGTCGACACCGAAAGCTTCGGCACCCAGTTCATCCGCTCGCTGATCGAACGCCAGCTCAAAGGCAGCTGGGACCGCCGGGCGGCCGACCACAGCCTTGCGGTGACCATCCGCTGGCCCGCCCCCGCACCCGATTGACAAGCCCCCGGCGCGCGGCGAGAGAAGCGGGCCGGTGGAGGTTCCGCGCCAGCGGAACGATCCGAGGGGAGTGAAGATGCTGCGTCCGACATCCTTCGACGTCGCCGAGCGCGCGGGCGTTTCGCAGTCGACCGTGTCGCGCGCCTTGCGCGGCAGCCCCGGCGTCAATGCGGAAACCCGCGCGCGCGTGTCCGCCGCCGCGCGCGAACTCGGCTATGTCGTCGACCGCCACGCCTCGTCGCTGCGGCTCAAGAGCAGCGAGACGATCGCGCTCGTCACCATCTGCCGTCCCGGCGAGGACCGGAGCGCGATCAACCCCTTCTATTTCGCGCTTCTGGGCAGCATCGCCGCCGCGACCTCGGCGCGCGGCTTCAACCTGCTCGTCAGCTTCCAGGAAAGCCCCGGAAATTTCCGCGCCGATTTCGTCGCCTCGGGTCTCGCCGACGCGATGATCGTCATCGGCACGACCAGCAACCGCCCCGCCTGGCAATATTTCGCCGAGGCGCAGGCGTCGGGGCTCGACTTCACCTGCTGGGGCAGCCCCGGCGACCCCTTCCACTGGATGCGCAGCGACAACGAGGTCGGCGGCCAGCTCGCCGCCGAGCATCTCCTCGCCAGCGGCCGCCGCCGCATCGCCTTCGTCGGCCCGCAGCAGTCGCCGCAGCGCCAGTTCGACGAGCGCCGCGACGGCTTCACCGCGGCGCTCGCGGCGCGCGGCATCGCGCCCGTCGTCATCGCTCCGCCGCCGGCGCCCGACCGCCACGCGCAGGGCGTCGCCGCCGCCGCCGATCTCCTCGCCGCGCACCCCGACGTCGACGCGATCTTCGCGGCGAGCGACATGCTCGCGCTCGGCGTGCTGCAAGGGCTCAAGGACGCGGGCCGGCGCGTGCCCGACGACATCGCGCTGATCGGCTTCGACGGCATCCGCGCCGGCACCCTCGTCGACCCCGCGCTCTCGACGATCGAACCCGACCTCGACGCCGCGGGCGAGGCGCTCGTCGCGATGGCGCTCGAGGACACGGGGCACAGCCGCAGCGGCACGCGCATTCCCGTCCGCCTCGCGCTCCGCGGCACCGCCTGAGCGCCGCGGTAGCCGGAAAAGTAATAAAGCGTTATCCCTAAGGCCCTTAAGGGAAGACCGGGTTACGCAGGACGCCGCCTTGACCGGACAATTCTTCATCTCGCTGCTCAATCCGGGCATCGGCCTCCTGTTCGCCGCCGCCTTCTTCCTCCTGTGGCTGAACCGCCGCGACCAGATCTATGTCGCCTATGCCGCGATCGCCTATCTCGCGTCGGCGCTCGCCTTCCTGATCCAGGACGTCGGCCCGGTGCTGCCCTTCGAGTTGCAGCGCATCCCCTCGAACCTCGGCTTTCTCGCCACCGGCGCCTTCTTCGCCGCGGCGATCGTCCGGCGCTATGGCCTCCCGGTGCCGTGGCGCGCGATGGCGGCGACCGCCGCGCTGTCGATGGCGGCCTTCCTCTGGTTCCTCCTCGGCCATCCGAGCATCGCCGCGCGCATCTATGCGATCAGCCTCGGCGCCGGGGTCATCGCGCTGATGGTCGTGCGCGCGCTGTGGCCGATCGCAAAGCCCCACCTGATCGACCGCGTCCTCTTCTGGGTCGCGGCGCTGTCGGCGGTCAATCTGATCATCCGCCCGCTCGTCATCCTGTCGCTCGGCGGCGGCTTCGACAATTACAACGGCTTCCAGCAGTCGGTCTATTGGACGACGGTGCAGTTCAGCCAGGCGATGGTGTCGGTGCTCGCGGCGATCGCGCTGATGGTCGCGGTCGCGATCGACCTTCTCGCCGAACTGCGCGTGCAGGCAGAGGGCGACCCGCTGTCGGGCCTCCTCAACCGCCGCGGGTTCGAGGCGGCGGCGGGAGCCGCACTGCGCCGCGCCCACGACGAGCGGCGGCCCGCCGCGCTGCTGGTCGCCGACCTCGATCAGTTCAAGGCGATCAACGACACCCACGGCCACGCGGTCGGCGACGCGATCATCGCCGCCTTCGGCGCGCACGTCGGGCAGATCGGCCCCGCCGGCATGGTCGCGGGGCGCATCGGCGGCGAGGAATTCGCGCTCCTCCTCCCCGGCGCGGGGATAGAGGCGGCGCGCCGGCTCGCCGAGGCTATCCGCACCGGCCTCGCCCCCGCCTGCGAGGGCCGCATCCCCGCGGCGCTCACCCCGACGGTCAGCATCGGCCTGGCCGCCGGCGTGCCCGGCGAGGGCCTCTCGCGGCTGATGCGCCAGGCCGACCAGGCGCTCTACCAGGCGAAGCGCGCCGGCCGCGACCGCGTCCGCGCCTTCAGCCCCGCGCCCGTCCCGCGCGCGATTGCCTGACCGGCCCGCGCGCCGGCCGCCAGTCTACCAGCACGCCCGGCCATCCGCGTCTTCCAGATCATGATGATAGGGATAAAGGCAGCTTGGCACACACATATAAAGATTTCTTTATATGATCATTGACAAGCGGACCGCGGACCCTATCTTGAAAGCCGTCGAGGTTCTTCGCGTCGTTCCGGCGGCGGGAAGCTAAGACGGGAAGCCGGTGCGCCTCGAAAGGGGCAAGGCCGGCGCTGCCCCCGCAACTGTAAGCGGCGAGCGGCGGTCATCACGTGTCACTGGTTCGGCAAGGAACCGGGAAGGCCCGACCGCCGCATGGACCCGCGAGCCAGGAGACCTGCCTCGTCAGATAACGTCCTCCGGCGGGGTGTCCGGTCAGGCCGCATGCATGGCTGCGCCCGACCTTGCCTTGCGGGCGTCGACCCCGTGCGTTCGCGTCTGCCCGGCGCCTTGCTCCTTGCAAGGTGCTTGTATCATGACTGTCAGTGTCGCCACTCTGGGCTTTCCCCGTATCGGCCTTCGCCGCGAGCTCAAATTCGCTCTTGAAAGCTATTGGGCGGGCAAATCGTCGCTCGCCGAACTGCTGTCCGCCGCCGCGGGGCTGCGCGCGCTGAACTGGGGGCGGCAAAAGGCGCTCGGCGCCGACATCCTGCCCTCGAACGACTTCTCGCTCTACGACCACGTCCTCGACACCTCGGCGCTGATCGGCGCGATCCCGCCGCGCTATGATTGGGCGGGGGAAAGCGTCGATCCCGATCTCTATTTCGCGATGGCGCGCGGCGCGCAGCATGACACGGCCCGGGCCGGCTGCGGCCACGCCCATGATACGACCGCGATGGAAATGACCAAATGGTTCGACACCAACTATCATTTCCTCGTCCCCGAACTCACGGCCGGCCAAAGCTTCCGCATCGCCTCGACCAAGATTTTCGACGAGTTTTCCGAGGCCAAGGCGCTGGGCTACCCGACGCGCCCCGTCCTCCTCGGTCCGGTTTCCTGGCTGATGCTGGCGAAGGGCAAGGCGGTCGAGCCGCTCGCGCTGCTGCCCGCGCTGCTCGAGACCTATTCCGAAATCCTCGCGCGGCTCGCGGCGCTCGGCGCCGACTGGGTGCAGATCGACGAGCCCTGCCTCGTCCTCGACCTGACCGATGACCAGCGCACCGCCTTCGAGCGCACCTATGCCAGCCTCGCGACGCGCGGCCCGAAACTGATGCTCACCACCTATTTCGGCGGCCTCGGCGACAATCTCAACCTTGTCGCCGAACTCCCCGTCCACGGCCTCCACCTCGACCTCGTCCGCGCGCCCGACCAGCTCGAGCCCGCGCTCGCCAGACTCCAGCCGCACGTGCTCCTCTCGCTCGGCGTGATCGACGGCCGCAACATCTGGCGCGCCAATCTCCCCGACCTCTACTGGCGGCTGAAGGAACTGGCGGCGAAGCGCGACGTCGTCCTCGCGCCTTCCTGTTCGCTGATCCACGTCCCCGTCGACCTTGCGCTCGAAACCTCGCTCGACCCCGAGGTCGCGCAGTGGCTCAGCTTCGCCGCCCAGAAGGTCGAGGAGCTCGCCGCGCTGGCGAAAGCCCTGAACGAAGGCGAGGATGCGAGCTTCGCCGCCTTCGCCGCCTCGCGCATCGCCGCAGTCGCGCGTCGGACCTCGCCGAAGATCCACGACCCGGCCGTGGCCGCCCGCATCGCCGCGCTCGACACCGGCGGCGCCCGCCGCGCCGCCTCGTTCGCCGCGCGCCGCGAAGCGCAGCAAAAGCGGCTCGGCCTCCCCGCCTACCCCACCACCACCATCGGCAGCTTCCCGCAGACCCCGGATATCCGCAAGGCGCGCGCCGCGCACGTCCGGGGCGAGATCGACGACGAGGCCTACGCCCGCTATCTCCGCGCCGAAACGCGCGCCGCGGTGAAATGGCAGGAAGAGATCGGTCTCGACGTCCTCGTCCACGGCGAGTTCGAGCGCAACGACATGGTGCAATATTTCGGCGAACAGCTCGCCGGTTTCGCCTTCACCCGCGCCGGCTGGGTGCAAAGCTATGGCTCGCGCTGCGTCCGCCCGCCGGTCCTCTATGGCGATGTCTCGCGCCCGAAAACGATGACGGTCGACTGGTGGCGCTATGCCCAGGATCAAACCGATCGCCCGATGAAGGGCATGCTCACCGGCCCCGTCACCATCCTCAACTGGTCCTTCGTGCGGGACGACCAGCCGCGCGAGGCGAGCTGCCGCCAGATCGCGCTGGCCATCCGCGACGAGGTACAGGATCTGGAAACCGCCGGCGCCGCGATCGTCCAGATCGACGAGGCGGCGCTGCGCGAGGGACTGCCCCTGCGCCGCTCCGAATGGCAGCATTACTTGAACTGGGCTGTCGAATGCTTCCGCATCGCCTCCTCCGCCGTTCGCGACGACACGCAGATTCACACGCATATGTGCTATTCGGAATTCAACGACATCATCCGCGCGATCGGCGACATGGACGCCGACGTCATCTCGATCGAGACCGCACGGTCGCAGATGGAGCTGCTCGACGCCTTCGCCTCCTATGCCTATCCGAACGCGGTCGGACCCGGCGTCTATGACATCCACAGCCCCCGCATCCCCGCGGAGCGCGAGATGACCGACCTCCTCGCCCTCGCCTGCAAGCATATCTCGCCCGAGCAGGTCTGGGTGAACCCCGACTGCGGGCTTAAGACGCGCAAGTGGGACGAGGTGCGCCCCGCGCTGATCGCGATGGTCGCCGCCGCGAAATCGATGCGCGCCCGCACGCTGGTGAAGGAGGCCTATCTTGCAAGATAAGATCGTGCCGCCCGACCGGATGCCCGGCGCCCAACCGGCGGTGCGCGTCACCGCCATGCCTGCCAACGCCAATGTTTATGGCGATATTTTCGGGGGCTGGCTGATGGCGCAGATGGACCTTGCCGCTTCGTCGGTCGCGTCGCTCCACGCGCGCGGCCGCGCGGTGACGATCTCGGTGGAGGGCATGACCTTCCACCGCCCCGTCTTCGTCGGCGACGAGGTTTCGGTCTTCGGCCGCCTCATCAAGGTCGGCCGCACCTCGATGCATGTCGAGGTCGAGACCTGGGCGCGCGAGCGGCATGCGGAGGACGCTCACAAGGTCACGCAGGCGGTCTTCATTTTCGTCGCGGTCGGGCCCGACAGGCGGCCGCGCGCCGTCAGGGCGCTGGAGGATTGAATCCGACGGCCGAAATCGGGGCGTGCGCCGAATGCGCACGCCCCACCCCCCTTGCATTTCCCGCCCTCCGGCGTAGGGAGGCGCCGACATAAACCCGCGCGCGCGACTCCCCGCGGCTCCGCTCTCCTGACCGGGCCTCGGGCCGTCATTCCCCGCCGCGCCCCAAGAGGGAACTGCACATGACCACCACCGGCCACGACACGCTCGGAACTCGCTCGACGCTCGACGTCGGGGGCAAGACCTACGCCTATTATTCGCTCGACAAGGCCGCGGCGAAGCTGGGCGACGTGTCGCGGCTGCCGTTCAGCATGAAGGTGCTGCTCGAAAATCTGCTGCGCTTCGAGGACGGCGGCTTCACCGTTTCGACCGACGACGTCCAGGCGATCGTCGACTGGCAGTCGAATCCGGTGTCGACCCGCGAGATCCAGTATCGCCCGGCGCGCGTGCTGCTCCAGGATTTCACAGGCGTTCCCTGCGTCGTCGACCTCGCCGCGATGCGCGACGCGATCGCGACACTCGGCGGCGACACGTCGAAGATCAACCCGCTCGTCCCCGTCCACCTCGTCATCGACCACTCGGTGATGGTCGACGAATTCGGCCACCCCAAGGCGTTCGAGCAGAATGTCGAGATCGAATATTATCGCAACGGCGAGCGCTACGACTTCCTGAAATGGGGGTCGAAGAGCCTGTCGAACTTCAAGGCGGTGCCCCCGGGCACCGGCATCTGCCACCAGGTCAACCTCGAACATATCGCGCAGGCGGTGTGGTCGAGCGAGGATGCGGACGGCCAGACGGTCGCCTATCCCGACACCTGCGTCGGCACCGACAGCCACACGACGATGATCAACGGCCTCGGCGTGCTCGGCTGGGGCGTCGGCGGGATCGAGGCCGAGGCCGCGATGCTCGGCCAGCCCGTCTCGATGCTGATCCCCGAGGTGGTCGGCTTCAAGCTGACCGGCAAGCTGAAGGAAGGGGTGACCGCGACCGACCTCGTGCTCACCGCGACGCAGATGCTGCGCGCCAAGGGCGTCGTCGGGCGCTTCGTCGAATATTTCGGGCCGGGCCTCGCCTCGCTCAGCCTCGCCGACCGCGCGACGCTCGCCAATATGGCGCCCGAATATGGCGCGACCTGCGGCTTCTTCGGCATCGACGACAAGACGCTCGATTACATGCGCCTCACCGGCCGCAGCGAAGAGAATATCGCGCTGGTCGAGGCCTATGCCAGGAAACAGGGCCTGTGGCTGGCAGCCGACATGCCCGACCCCGTCTTCACCGATACGCTCGAGCTCGACATGGGGACGGTGGTGCCCAGCCTCGCGGGACCGAAGCGCCCGCAGGACAAGGTCGTGCTGACCGAGGTCGATGACGTGTTCAACGCGGACCTCAAGACGCTCTACGGCAAGAGCGGGCCGAAGCGCGTCGCGGTCGAGGGCAAGACCCACGACATCGGCGACGGCGACGTCGTGATCGCCGCGATCACCAGCTGCACCAACACCTCGAACCCCGGCGTGATGGTCGCCGCGGGCCTCGTCGCGAAGAAGGCGAACGAGAAGGGGCTGAAGCCCAAGCCGTGGGTCAAGACCAGCCTCGCGCCGGGGTCGCAGGTGGTCACCGACTATCTCGCCAAGGCGGGGCTGCAGACGCATCTCGACGCGGTGGGCTACAATCTCGTCGGCTATGGCTGCACGACCTGCATCGGCAATTCGGGACCGCTCGCCGAACCCATTTCGGCCGCGATCAACGGCAACGACATCGTTGCCGCCTCGGTCCTCTCGGGCAACCGCAACTTCGAAGGCCGCGTGTCGCCCGACGTGCGCGCCAACTTCCTCGCCTCGCCGCCGCTCGTCGTCGCCTATGCGCTGAAGGGCACGGTGACCGAGGATTTCACCTCCACCCCGATCGGGCAGGACCAGGACGGCCGGGACGTCTTCCTCGCCGACATCTGGCCGACCAACCAGGAGGTCGCCGACGCGATCGCGGGCGCGGTCGACCGCGACATGTTCGAGGCGCGCTACGCGCACGTCTATCAGGGCGACGCGCACTGGCAGAAGATCGAGGTCGAGGGCAGCGACACCTATCAGTGGCGCGCGGGCTCCACTTACGTGGCGAACCCGCCCTATTTCGAGGGCATGGAGATGACCCCCGCGCCCGTGTCGGACATCGTCGGCGCGAAGCCGCTCGCGATCCTGGGCGACAGCATCACCACCGACCACATCAGCCCCGCGGGCAGCATCAAGGCGGACAGCCCGGCCGGAAAATGGCTTATGGAACATCAGGTTAGCAAGTCCGACTTCAACAGCTACGGCGCCCGCCGCGGCCACCACGAAGTCATGATGCGCGGCACCTTCGCCAACATCCGCATCAAGAATGAAATGGTCCCCGGCATCGAAGGCGGCATGTCGCGCTACGGCACCGAGGTCATGCCGATCTACGACGCCGCGATGCGCCACAAAGCCGACGGCACCCCGCTCGTCGTCATCGCCGGCAAGGAATATGGCACCGGCTCGTCGCGCGACTGGGCGGCGAAGGGCACCAACCTCCTCGGCGTCCGCGCGGTGATCGTCGAGAGCTTCGAGCGCATCCACCGCTCGAACCTCGTCGGCATGGGCGTGCTGCCGCTGCAGTTCCAGGACGGCCAGACGCGCGAGACGCTGGGCCTGACCGGCGACGACGTCTTCACCATCACCGGCGTCGCCGACCTCAAGCCGCGCCAGACGGTGACGGTGAACGTGACGCGCCCCGATGGCTCGACCTTCGCCTTCGACACGCTCTGCCGCATCGATACGGCGAACGAGGTCGAATATTATATGAACGGCGGCATCCTCCACTATGTGCTGAGGAAGCTCGCGGCCTGATCGCGGCCGATGAAAGAATGCCAAAACGCCCGTCCCCGTGTGGGGCGGGCGTTTTCATATCCGGCGGCAGGCATGAGGATATGGTGGGCGATGACAGGCTCGAACTGCCGACATCCTCGGTGTAAACGAGGCGCTCTACCAACTGAGCTAATCGCCCCCATTGCGGGAAGGGCGCGCCCTGCCACAGAGCGCGCTCGCTGGCAAGCGGGCCCTATTCCTCGAGCGCCTCGAAATAGCGCGCCATCGCGTCGAACGCGCCCTCGGCGAGCGCGATGAAGATGCGGCGGCCGTCGTCGGGGTCGGCTTCGCGCAGGAACAGCCCCGCATCGGTCATCGTCTTGATCCAGCGCAGCGCGGTCGTCGCGGGGACCGCGGCGGCGATGCACAGGCTCGACACCGACACCGGCTGGCGTTCGAGCCGCGCGGCGTAGAGGTCGAGCAGCATATCCCACGCCGGGTCGGCGAACAGGTCGGCGGGAAAATATTGCTCGCGCATCCGTCGCTGACGCAGCATCCGCCGCACCCCCTTGGCGCGTTGCCGGTCGATCGATCGTTCCTCGGGCAGGAAGCTGCGCGGCGTCGCGGCATAGTCGCGCGGCGGCGAGCGTAGCTGCCCCGGATAATCACCAGCCGCCTCGCCGTGCGCAGCATAGGGCTTCGGCGTTCCCGGCAGGCCGCGCGGAGCCGTGAGATCGCCGAGCAGGCGCGCGATCCGCGCAACCTCTTCCTGCAGCCGGTCGATCCGCTCCATCGTGTCGTCGCGCGCCATGTCGTTGACGGCCATCAAACGCGGCGACTGGAGCGCGGCAACCGCCATCAGCCGGTCGGCGCTATCGGCTTCGACGAGCCATTCGGTCCGCACAGAAGGAGGAATCGCCGCAGCCACGCGATCGAGCGCCGCGAGCGAGGTTTCGCACATCAGGCGGCCGCCACGCGCGGCCAGCGCCTCGCCCAGTTCGGCCAGCACCGCGTCGTCGAGCCTCTCGGCGCCGCGGAGCCAGACAATGTCGGGCGATATCGTGTCACGGACATGGCCGGCACTGCGCGCAGGCGCCACCGGCCCCGTCACGCGGAGCCGTGCCGCCACCGCCGGTTCGGGCGTCGCATCGCAGCCGTCGGCCACGAGCAGCACCGACATCGGCCGTTCCGGCGAGGACGCCCCCTGCCACACCGGGCGTTCCTGATCGGCCAGCATCGCCACGCTCCGCATCACATGTTCCATTGTGCCGCCCTTCCTTCCCCGCCTGTCCGTCCTGGTGTCCTTATGTCGCCACTACGGTGATATTCACCTTTTGTTCGCTCTCTTTTGCCGCCAATCCGGACCCAGCATCGTCGCTGCATGAGTCGGCGCCTGTCCTTTGGATCGGGATTGGTCCATTTTGGACATGTTTTGTTCTCGTCGTCAATCCCCTCCGCGCATCTCCCCGCACTTGCCAAGCGCTGCGGCCGCGCGCAGGGCCGCGCCATGCCCTTCGCGCCCTCTTCGCTGACCGTTCTGCGCTGGAAGCGGCGACTCCGATCCTTGGTCGCGCTGTTGCTGCTCGCCGGCATGGCGGCCGCGCTATGGGTCTGGCTTCCGGCCTCCACTACGACGCTGCCCCTCGTCCACGTCATCGACGGCGACAGCCTGACCGTCCGGCAGGCGGACGCGGCGCTGACGATCCGCCTGACCGGGCTCGACGCGGTCGAATACCGCCAGGATTGCGCGCGCGCAGACGGAAGCCGCTGGCCGTGCGGGCATGAAGCGCGAACCGCGCTCGAACGGATCGCGGGGCGCGGTCCGCTGCATTGCGAGCTCGCGGCGCGCGACGTCTATCATCGCACGCTCGCCTCGTGCCGTACCGCGCCCTTCCCCGACGGCGTCGACCTTACCGCCGAAATGATCCGCGCGGGATGGGCCGTCGCAACCGAAGACGGCTATGCGGTCGAGGAAGCCGAAGCGCAGGCGAGGCGGCGTGGAATCTGGCAGGGCGCCTTCACGCGCCCCGCCGACTGGCGCGCGGCGCACGAGCGTCCGGCGCCCGCGATGACAGCCCCCGATACATAGCAATGCGGCCGCTTTGCCTGAGCCGCTTTTGCGGCTAGGGCGGAGCCCATGAACGGCCTTTTCCCTGTCATGGTCGGCGGCGCGATCGGCGCCGGCGGCCGCCACCTCGTCGGCCAGGTGATGCTGGCGCGGCTCGGCCCCGGCTTTCCCTGGTGGACGCTGTCGATCAACATCGCGGGCAGCCTGCTGATGGGCCTGCTCGTCGGCTGGCTCGCGCGGAGCGGCGGCAGCGACACGACGCGCCTTTTCCTCGGCGTCGGCATTCTCGGCGGCTTCACGACCTTTTCCTCCTTCAGCCTCGAATTCTGGCTGCTGTTCGAACGCGGCGCGATCGCGCAGGCGGCCGCCTATGTGCTGTCGTCGGTCATCGTCGGCATCGCCGCCTGCGGCCTCGGCATGCTGCTTATGCGGCAGCTTCCGGCATGAGCGCGCCCAAAGCCGATCGCGACGGCGCAGTCGTCGCCGAAGAGGATGACGGCATCCGTCTCGACCGCTGGTTCAAGCGCCATCGGCCAGGCACGCCGCACGCGCTGATCGCGCGCTGGGCACGGTCGGGCGAGCTGACCCTCGACGGCCGCAAGGCCGATGTGTCCGACCGTATCGAGGCAGGGCAACGCATCGCCATGCCCGTTCCCCCCGCAGCCCCGGCGGCGCGCCCGGCGCGCAAGGGGCGCCCGCTGACCGATGCCGACGTCGCGCTCGCCACGTCGATGGTGATCCACCGCGACGCGAGCGCGCTGGTGCTCGACAAGCCGCCCGGCCTCGCGACGCAGGGCGGCACCAAGACCGACAGCCATGTCGATGGCCTGCTCGATGCGCTTCAGTTCGACGCGCCGGTGCGGCCGAAGCTCGTCCACCGGCTCGACAAGGATACGTCGGGCGCGCTGCTCGTCGCGCGCACCCCGCGCGCCGCGGCCTGGTTCGCCAAAGCCTTTTCGAACCGCAGCGCGCGCAAGACCTATTGGGCGATCGTCGTCGGCGTTCCCGACATAGCGCAGGGAGAGATCGACCTGCCGCTCGCCAAGCAACCCGGATCGGGCGGCGAGAAGATGCACGTCGACGACAAGGGGCTGGCGTCCAAGACGCGGTACCGGATCATCGAGCGCGCCGGGAACAGCGCGGCGTGGGTCGAGCTCCAGCCGCTGACCGGGCGCACCCACCAGCTTCGCGTCCATATGGCGGCGATCGGTCACCCGATCGTCGGCGACGGCAAATATGGCGGCAAGAGCGCCTTCCTGACCGGCACGATCAGCCGCAAGCTCCACCTGCACAGCCGCCGGCTGCGCATCGACCATCCCGACGGCGGCGCGATCGACATTTCGGCGCCGGTTCCCGAGCATTTCGCCGCCAGCCTCGACGCGCTCGGCTTCGATCCGATGCTGGGTGACGTGCTCGCCGAAGAAACGCCGAAGCCTTCGGCCAAGACCGTGCAGAAGGCGAAGGCCAAGGCCCACGCCAAGCAGGTGCGCAAGGCACGCCGCGGCGAAAGGCGCGGTCGCGGCGACGCCCCGGCCAAGCCGGGCGGCAAGCCGTCCGCGAAGCGCGGCCCCGCCAAGCCGGGGAGCGGGCGCAAGCCGGCGCCGCGCAAGCCGCGCTGATGCACCCCAGCCCTGCCTTCCGGCCGAAGGAGGACGACCTCGCCGCGCTGCTGGTGCGCGAGATCGGTTTCGCCGCCCTCTTTGCCACCACCCCCGACGGCCCGCGCGTCGCCCACGCGCCGGTGGTGCTGAGCAATGACGCTACGACGCTGCAATTTCACCTCGCCCGCGGCAACGCACTGACGAAACATCTGGACGGGACGCTGGTGCTTGCGGTGGTGCAGGGCCCCGACGCCTATGTCAGCCCCGGCTGGTATGCCGCCGCCGATCAGGTTCCGACGTGGAATTATATCGCGGTCGAGATGGAGGGCGCCGCGCGCCGGCTGGATGACGCCGAGCTCGTCGCGCAGCTCGATACGCTTTCGGCGCAGCACGAGGCGCGCATTGCCCCAGCCGCTCCATGGACGCGCGACAAGATGGATCCCGCGATCTTCGGACGCATGACCGGCGCGATCATCGGCTTCGAGATGCGGATCGTCGCGTGGCGACCCACCATCAAATTGTCGCAGAACAAGCCCGCCGAAGAGCGCGAACGCGTCGCCGCCGGGCTCGACGCGACCGGGCACGGCGCACTCGCGCAGTTGATGCGGCACCTTGGCGGCGATAGGAAGCCGGCATGACCGCCGCAGCAGACGCCCTCGCCAAGAAGCGCTTCATCGCGCTCAACGCCATTCGCATCACGGGCGCGATCTTCGTGCTCGCGGGGTTCGTCCTGATCCGCGGCGGCTGGACGCTTGCCGGGCCGCCTGCCGATCGCTGGATCGGGGTCGCGGTGGTGCTGATCGGCCTGTTCGACTTCGCGGTGATGCCGAAGATCCTCGCGCGCCGCTGGAAGTCGCCTGGGCCGCGATGAAGCGTTTCTGGAAGAAGGCCGAGGCCGCCCCGCAGGATGGCGGCTGGGGCATCGCGCTCGATGGACGTCCCGTGCACACCCCGGCGCGCGCGCCGCTCGTCGTCGCGAGCCCGGCGCTCGCCGAAGCGATCGCCGCCGAATGGGCCGCGCAGGGCGAGACCCTCGACCCCGCGTCGATGCCGCTGACCGGCCTCGCCAACGCCGCGATCGACCTCGCGAGCCCCGACCCCGCCGCCTTCGCGGCGCCGGTCGCCGCCTATGCGGAGAGCGACCTTCTCTGTTACCGCGACGCGCGCGATGCCGCGCTGCAAGCCGAGCAGGCGACGGCGTGGAATCCGCTGCTCGCCTGGGCGGAGGGACGCCACGGCATCGAGTTCACCCTTGCGCAGGGCGTCATCCCGGTCGACCAGCCTGCGGCGACCATCGCGGCGCTGCGTGGCGCGGTGCTGGATCTCCACCCCTTCCGCCTCGCCGCGCTCACGCCGCTCGTCACGATCGGCGGCTCGCTGGTCGCGGGGCTCGCGCTGATCGAGGGCGCGTTCGGCGCCGCGGCGCTGTGGGAGGCGGTCAGCCTCGACGAACTCTATCAGGAACGCCGCTGGGGCGCCGACAGCGAAGCGCAAAAGGCGCGCGCGCGGCGCGAGGCCGACTGGCACAATGCGGCACGGTTTTTGAGCCTTCTCTGACGATCCTCCCTGCGGCGAAGCCGTGGGGAGGTGGCAGCCCGCAGGGCTGACGGAGGGGCCATGACGCGCCGTCGCTGCCCCTCCACCATCGCCTGCGGCGACGGTCCCCCTCCCCACGGCTTCGCCGCAGGGAGGATCTTCAATCGACGAAATTCGGTTTCCTTTTCTCCATCCCAGCCATCACTGCCTCCATCTGATTGGGGGTGCGGATGACCTTCACCTGCTCGTCGCTTTCGGCCTGAAGAATGTCCGCATCGCTCGCGTCGGCGAGCATGTTGCACAAGCGCTTCGCGCCGCGGATCGCGTGCGGATTCTTGTTCGCAATCACTTCGGCCAGTTCCATCGCCTTCGCCAGCGGATCGTCGGAGACATGCGTCGCGAAGCCCAGCGCCTTCGCCTCCGACCCGTTGAATTCGCGATTGGTATAGATCATCTCGCGCAGCACATCGTCGGCGACCTGCGTCCGCCACAGCGCCATGCCCGCGACGTCGGGGACGAGGCCCCAGCGCATCTCCATGATCGCGATCCGCGTGTCGGGGTGGACGATCCGGATGTCGGCCGCCGCCATGATCTGGCTGCCCGCGCCAAAGGCGACGCCGTGCACCGCCGCGATCACCGGCACCGGTAGCTCGCGCCAGCCCCAGGCGGCATATTGGGCATTGTTCGATATCCCCCGCGTGCGGTCGGAGAGCGTGCCCCCCGCGCTGCTCGCCCCCGGATCGCGCTCGGCGCTGAGGCTCGACAGGTCGAGCCCGGCGCAAAAGGCGCGTCCCTCGCCCGACAGCACCACGACGCGCAGACCCTGCCGGGCCTTGAGGTCGTCGATCGCCTCGGTGAGCGCCGACCACATTGCGGCGTCGAGTGCGTTCATCTTGTCGGCGCGGATCAGCCGGACGTCGGCGATCCCGCCGCCCAGCATGGTGATGGAAATGCGATCCTTCATGGGAGAGTCCTTCGCGGTCAGCGTTGCGTCAACGTTTCAGGGCCGCTTCGACGAGCGGCAGTTGGTCGTTACCGAAATACATGTCCTCGCCGTCGACGAAGATGGTCGGCGAGCCATAGCCGCCGCGCGCGACCACTTCCTCGGTATTCGCGCGCAGCCGCGCCTTGACCGCATCGCTGCCCGCGGCCGCCCGGATCGCAGGTCCATCGAGCCCCTCGGCGGCAGCGACGGTTTCGAGCACGTCGGGATCGTCGAGATTCTCCTGCCGGTCGAAATAGCTCGCGAAGGCGGCGCGCGCGAAACGGACCAGCGCCGGCTGGTCGTCCTCGAGCGCCGCGGCGAAGCGCATCGCGGCCACGCTCTTGGCCGGGTGCCATCGCGAAGGGAAATTCATCGGCACGTCGGCGAGCCGCGCCCAGTCCTTCAGCACCTTCCAGCCATGCTGCATCCGCCGGTTGTCGGCCTGCTCGCGCGCCGCATAGACCGCCGGGTTCACCGCGTTGAACACGCCGCCGACCAGGATTGGGCGGTAGCGCGCGCTCGCGCCGGTGCGCGCGAGCACCGCGGGGAGATTATGAAAGGCGAGGCAGGTCCACGGGCTCGACAGATCGAAGAAGAATTCGACGCGGGTTCCCATCACGCCTTTTCCTTCGCCTGCTCCCAATAGCGGTCGCGCAGCAGCCGTTTGTAGAGCTTGCCCGTATCGTGGCGGGGAAGCGCTTCCATGAAGTCGATCCGCCGCGGGATCTTCACGCCCGACAGTTTCTCGCGCGCATAGGCGCCCAGTTCCTCACGGAAGGCGTCGGTCGCGTCGGCCATGTCGGCGGGCTGGACCACCGCGATCACCTCTTCGCCCATTTCCTCGTGCGGCCCGCCGACGACCGCGACATCGGCGACCTTCGGATGGGTGACGAGATGATTCTCGATCTCCTGCGGATAGATGTTCACCCCGCCCGAGATGATCATGAAGCTCTTGCGGTCGGTGAGGTAAAGGAAGCCGTCCGCGTCGAGCTTGCCGACGTCGCCCAGGGTCGACCAGCCCTTCGCATTGCGGCTCGAAGCGGTCTTTTCGGGATCGTCGTGATATTCGAAGACATTTTCGCTCTCGAAGAAGACCGCGCCCTCTTCGCCCGCCGGCAGTTCGGTCTCGTTATCCTCGCCCACGATATGCACCGCGCCGTGGATCGCGCGGCCGACCGTGCCCGGATGCGCGAGCCAGTCCTGGCTGGTCGCGAAGGTCATGCCATTGCCCTCCGACCCCGCATAATATTCGAGCAGCACCGGCCCCCACCAATCGATCATCGCCTGCTTGACGGGGACCGGGCAGGGCGCGGCGGCGTGGATCGCGCTCTTCATCGTCGACACGTCATATTGCGCGCGCACCGCGTCGGGCAGCTTGAGCATGCGGACGAAATGCGTCGGCACGAACTGCGCCGCGTTGCAGCGATAATGCTGGATCGCCGCGAGCGCGCCCTCGGGATCGAACTTCTTCATCAGCACCACCGTGCCGCCGAGCCGGTGGATCGTCATCGACCAGCGCAGCGGCGCGGCGTGATAGAGCGGCGCGGGCGAGAGATAGACGCTGTCGGGCCCGATGCCGAAGGCCGCGGCGGCGAGCATGACGAGGCTGTTCGGGGCGTCGATCGCGGGCTCCTCGGGCAACGGCACGCGCACCCCCTTGGGCCGCCCCGTCGTCCCCGACGAATAGAGCATGTCGACCCCGGCGCGCTCGTCAGCGACGGGCTCGGCGGGCATCTTCGCCAACTCGTTCTCGATCGTAGGCCAGCCGGCGATGTCGCCACCCATCGAGAATCGCTCGATCTGCGTCCGAAGCTGCAGCGCCGCGGGGGCGAGGCTCGCCGCGACGACGAGCATCTTCGCGCCCGAATTTTCCAGGATATAGTCGGTCTCGTCCTGCGTCAGCCGCGACGAGATGCAGACATAGCGCAGCCCCGCGCGCTGCGCGCCCCAGGTCAGGCCGTAATAATGCGGCGTGTTGTCGAGCATGAAGGCGACGACATCCTCATGCCCCAGCCCGTGCGCCCGGAACATCTGCGCGGCGCGATTCGACGCCGCGTCGAGCTCGGCATAGCTGATCGTCTCGCCGGTTTCGGCGACGATGACCGCGGGCTTGTCGGGGTTGGCGCGGGCGTGGACTGAGGGGTGCATCGGCGATCGTCTCCGGGGCTGTCTGGTTTCTTTATTCCCGAGATGAGTAGCGGGTTGAAACTTTTGGTCAAGCAAGCTCGCCGCGCCGCGAGCGCAGCGCATAGCCGCAGCCCTTGACCGTGTGCAGCATCGGCCAGGCGAAACCGCGGTCGACCCTGGCGCGCAGCCGCGACATATGCACCTCGACGCGGTTGGTGCCGGGATCGAAGTCGATCCGCCACACCGCGCGCAGCAACGCCTCGCGCGAAACCGGCCGGTCGGGCACGCGCGCGAGATTCGCGAGCAGGTCGAATTCGCGCAGCGGCAGCCGGATCAGCCGCCCGGCGCGCTCGACCCGGCGGTCGATCAGGTCGATGCGCAGCTCATCGGTGCCGAGTTGCCCCGCCGCCATCCGGCTGCGGCGCAGCAGGCTCGCGACGCGCGCGACCACCTCCGCGGGATCGTCGGCCCAGCCGACCGCGTCGTCGGCACCCGCGCTCAGCGCCGCCATCCGCTCGGCACGCGATTCGCGGTCGGATAGGATGAGCAGCGGCCTACGCGCCGCGATGCCGCGCGCGAGAAGAATGGTCTCCGCGGCGGCGGGGTCGTCGAAGGGGTCGATCGCCAGCGCATCGAAACAACCATCGCGCCACCGGGCGGCACCGCCCGCGAGCGGCGGCAGGAGCGCGACGCGGAAGCCGGCGGCGGACACGGCGTTCGCGAGCGCCCATGCGCGGGCTTCGCGCGGGTGATGGATGGCGACGAGCGGCGGAAGGTCGATCGGCGCACAGCCGTCGCGTTCGTCCATCGCCCCTCCCCGCGGCCGCCCCGCCTCCGCCCGGTCCCTCCCCCATGCCGTTGCACGCTAGCGCTGCTGTGCTAACGAATCGCTATGACCAGTGCCGACCTGCTCGCCTCCGACTTCGCCACCCTGCCCGATCTGGTTCGCGCCCACGCGCAGGAACGTCCCGATGCCGTAGCGGCTGCCGATCCGTTTCGGCGCCTGAGCTGGTCCGAACTGGACCAGATGATCGACCGAATCGCCACGCGGCTTCAGCAGGATGGCTTGGCGAAGGGCGACCGCACCGCCATCGCCGGGCTCAACAGCGTCGAGCAGATCGCGGTCATCCTCGGCACGCTGCGCGCCGGCGGCGTCGCGGGGCTGATCACCAACAGCGCGACGGGCGAGCAGATGGCGGCGATGATCGCCGACACCGGCGCACGCCACCTCTTCCTCGACAGCGCCGCCTCGGTGAGCCTCGAAGGACAGGCCGTCACCGCCAGCGACCGGATCGCGATGGATGGCAGCGACGTCGGCGTGGCGCTGGGCGACTGGATGGCCCCCGAAGGCGCCACCCCGGTCGTCGTCGCGATCGATCCGCTCGACGGCTTCAACATCATCTATTCGTCGGGCACCACCGGCACGCCGAAGGGTATCGTCCACAGCCATGCGATGCGCTGGCAGCATATCCAGCGCGGCGTCCCCGCCTATGGCCCGGCGGCGGTGACGATCCTGTCGACCCCGCTCTATTCGAACACGACGATGGCGAGCTTTCTGCCGACGATCGGATCGGGCGGGCAGACCGTGCTGATGAAGAAGTTCGACGCGCGCGGCTTCCTCGAACTCGCGACGCGCGAGCGCGCGACCAACACGATGCTCGTGCCCGTGCAATATCGCCGCATCATGGCGCTCGAGGATTTCGGCCGTTTCGACCTGTCGAGCTTCATCATGAAATATTGCACCTCGGCGCCCTTCCCCGCCGCGCTCAAGGCCGACGTGCTGGCGCGCTGGCCGGGCGGGCTCGTCGAAATATACGGCATGACCGAGGGCGGCGCGGCCTTCATCCTCGAAGCGCATCAATTCCCCGACAAGCTCCACACCGTCGGCAAGCCCGCGCCGGGCCATATCGCCAAGGTGATTGACGAGGAGGGCAACGAACTGCCGCAGGGCGAGGTCGGCGAGGTGGTCGGTCGCAGCCCCGCGATGATGACCGGCTACAACAACCGCCCCGATGCGACCAAAGCGATGCACTGGCACGACGCCGACGGAAACCTCTTCTACCGCCACGGCGACATCGGCCGGATCGACGAGGACGGCTTTCTGACCTTGATGGACCGGGCGAAGGACATGATCATCTCGGGCGGCTTCAACATCTTCCCGAGCGATCTCGAGGCGATATTGGCCGCTGACGACCGCGTCGTCGAAGCCGCCGTCGTCGGCATGCCGAGCGACGAATGGGGCGAAACGCCGGTGGCGTTCGCGGTGCTGAAGGCGGGCGCCGACCCCGAAGCGGTGCGCGCCGAGTGCAACGCCAAGGTCGGCAAGACCCAGCGGCTGAGCGCGATCAAGGTCGTGGAGGAACTACCGCGCAGCCCGATCGGCAAGGTGCTGAAGCGCGAGTTGCGCGATGCCTATGCGGGGGCGAACGGCCGATAGCGACCGATAGCGGCCATACCTTCTCCCCTCCCTTCTAGGGAGGGGCTGGGGGTGGGTAGCCGCCGAAGGCGGCGTTCTTTCGTGGCTCGCTCCGCTCGCGCACCCACCCCTAACCCCTCCCTGAAAGGGAGGGGAATGGCTCAAATCCACCCCAAAGCGGCCGCCCAAAAAACGCTTTCCTACATTATCGCGCCGTGCCAGCCTCTTCTCCCATCGGCTCTTTCACTTCGTGGATACCACTGCGCCGCATCAAGGCGCGTCGGCGCCCCAAAAATTCCTCACGGGTATTATTATACCCGAGGGGAGTGACAAGTTTGACAACTTAGAAATAAAATTACGCGCCGCGGCGCGCTTCCTTCCCCGTCACCCCCGACTGGTCGGGGGGGACCCGCTTCTCGGGCGCGGACCGATTCGCTATCTGCCGGACGGGGCACAAAGCGACGCCCGCTCCCCACCCCCCAAGCCGACATCCAGCCGTGCTCTTAATTTACGCCAGCCCCGCCGCCTGAATGACCGCCAGCGCGCTGTCCAGCCGCGCGTCGCCTGTGCCCTCGACCCACGCCCAACGCAGCCTTCTGCGGTCGAGTTCGCCGATCGCCACGTCCATGAAGCGTCGCCGCGCCGCCTCGCTGCCGAAGAGACGCGTGCCATCCTCCTGCCATGGCAGGTCCATCGCGGGGACGAGATAGAGGTCGGCGGTGCCCTGCCACCGGTCGATCGCGGGCAGGCGGCGGCCGAGCAGCATGATCGCCCACGCCTGCGTCATCAGCGGGTCGGTGTCCGAAACCAGCCAGTCGGGCCGCTGCGCCAGCGCCGCCTCCGTCGCGGCCACATGGCCATCGAAGATTGCGAGCAGGTCGGCCTCGTCGAACTCGGTGCCGTTCGCCTCGGCATAAGTACGGCCGTATTCGGGGACGACCGGCGCGCCGAGCCGGGCCGCGAGGCGCGGCGCCAGCGTCGACTTGCCGGTGCTTTCGGCGCCGTGGAGGCAGATGTGCCGCGTCACGCCGGGGTCGCTCCAGCCGCGGCGGCGCGCCGCCATTCGATCAGGCCGGCGATCGAAATGCCGAGCAGCACGACATAGACCGCGCTCGTCGCATAAAGGCCCCGCCACGCGAACAGCGGGACCGCGATCAGATCGACGAGAATCCAGAGGAACCAGCTTTCGACCCGCCGCCGCGCGAGCAGGCCTTGCGCGGCGATGCTCGTCATCGCGATGCCGCCGTCGGCCCAGGGCGCCGCCGCGTCGGTGAAGCGGTGCATCGCCGCGCTCCACGCGACCCAGGCGATGATCGTCGCGAGCGCCCAAAGACTCCGCTCGCGCGGCGTCATCCAGCCGACCGGCACGCCGCTGTCGTCCTTTGCGCGCAGCCAGTTCGCCCATCCGTAGAGGTTGAGCGCGAAGAAGAAGCCCTGGAGCAGCATGTCGCTGTAGAGCTTCGCTTCATAAAAGACGAAGGCGTAGAGCGTCACCGCGACGAGCGCGAAGGGATAGTTCCATACGTTGCGCCGCGCGACGAGCGCGACGTTGATCAGCACCAGCGCCGCCGCCAGCCACTCGAGCTGGCTCATTCGCCCTTCCCCGTCCGCGGCCGTGTCCACAGCCCCTCGCGGCTGATCCGGCGCTGCGGCGGGCGGCGCAGCACCGACCAGCCGGCGCGCGCGACCCAGCCGAGCTTCGTGCCAAGCGAACTCGATGCGCGGTGATCCCAGGCATGGTCGCCGCGGCGGCGGACCTCGCGAGCGATGTCGCCATAGATGCCGGTCGCGGCGAGCACCGCCCAGCGGCTGCGCGGGCCGAGCTTGCGCGCCCCCCAGCGTGCCGATGCCTCATATTCCTCGGCCATTTCAGCGAGCCATTTCGCCATCACGGCAAGCCGCGAACGGAAGGCGGGGTGCATGTGCTGGCCGGGCGGGATGTCGAGTTCGACCAGCCATTCGTCGGGCAGATAACAACGGTCGGCGGCGGCATCCTCGGCAACGTCGCGCGCGACATTGGCGAGCTGGAAGGCGATGCCGAGGTCCGATGCGCGGTCGAGCGTCGTCTCGTCGCCGGCGTCGATCCCCATCACCAGTGCCATCGCCACCCCGACCGCGCCCGCGACATGATAGGCATAGCGGAGAAGATCCGCCTCGCTGCGCGGCCGCCAGTCGTCGGCGTCGAGTTCGAAGCCGGCGATGATATCGTCGATGACGCCGCGCGGGATGGCGATTTCGGTGAGCAGCAGGCCGAGCGCGTCGAAGGCGGGCTCGCCGGTCGGCTCGCCCGCGAACGCGCGGTCGGTCAGCGCGCGGATCCGCGCCAGCGCCGCCTTCGCGTCGTGGCCTCCGGCCATCGCCCCACCGTGATCCTGCCCGTCGACGAGATCGTCGGCGGCGCGGCACCAGGCGTAAAGCAGCCACACCCGCTCGCGCGTGATGCGGTCGAACAGCCGGCTCGCGAGCGCGAAGCTCTTCGACCCTTGCGCGATGCTGTCATGCGCGAAGCCGTGCAGGGCCTGTGCGTCATAGTTCATGCTCCCCTCCCGCAGGCGGGAGGGGCTGGGGGTGGGCGCGAGCGTAGCGAGCCCGACTGGCCCACCCCCCGGCCCCCTCCCGCCTGCGGGAGGGGGAGTTTCTTCACAAATCGTCGGCCTTCATGGCGAAGATCGGCTCGTGCGGCCGATAGGCCGCCATCTTGTCGAGCAGTTCATCGATTCCCGCATCGACGATCATGATTCCCGCGTGCGCGGGGCGGATGAAGCCCACGTCGATCATCTTGCGGTTGAAGGCGATCAGGTCGTTGTAGAAGCCCGCCGCATTGAGCAGCCCGACGGGCTTGGCGTGATAGCCGAGCTGCGCCCAGCTGATCGCTTCCCACAGCTCGTCCATCGTACCAACGCCGCCGGGGATGGTGAGGAAGCCGTCGGAGAGGTCGGTGAACATCCGCTTGCGCTCGTGCATCCCCGAAACGACGTGAAGCTCGGTGACGCCGCGATGCGCGACCTCGGTGCCGACCAGCGCGTCGGGGATCACGCCGATCACCTCGCCGCCTGCCTCTAGCGCCGAATCGGCGACAGCGCCCATCAGCCCCAGACGGCCGCCGCCATAGACGACGCCGATGCCGCGGTTCGCCAAGGTGCGGCCGACATGGCGCGCGGTTTCGATATAGACAGGATCGGCGGGGGTCGCGGACCCGCAATAGACGGCGAGGCGTTTCATCATGGAGGGCTTTCAAAAATTCCGTTTGGGCTGAGCCTGTCGAAGCCCCGTCCTTCTTCAAGCTTTGCAGGAAGAACGGCCCTTCGACAAGCTCAGGGCGAACGGGTTTGAGGTTCAAGCATCAACGCAGCCGTTGCCTTGGCGCTGCCGACGACCCCGGGGATACCGGCGCCCGGATGCGTCCCCGCGCCGACGAAGTAAAGGTTCGAAATCCTGTCGTCGCGGTTATGGGCGCGAAAATACGCGCTCTGGCGCAGCAGCGGTTCGAGGCTGAAGGCGCTGCCGAGATGCGCCGACAGGTCGCGGCCGAAATCGCGAGGCGTGTAGTGGAAACGGGTGACGAGATTGGCGCTGAGGCCGGGCAGCACGCGCCGTTCGACCTCGGCGAGAATCGCGTCGGCGAAGCGCTCCCCGAACGCGCCGTCCCAGTCGGCGGGCGCCTTTCCGAGATGCGCGACCGGCGCGAGCGCGTAGAAGGCGGCGTGGCCCGGCGGCGCCATGCCGGGGTCCGTGGCGCTCGGATGATGGAGGTAGAGCGAGACATCGCCCGGCACGGCGCCGCGCCGGTAGATGTCGTCGAGCAGCCCCTTGTAGCGCGGGCCGAAAAGAATGCTGTGATGCGCGATGTCGGGATAATCGCCCCTGATCCCGAAATGGACGACGAACAGCGAGGGCGACCAGCGTTTGCGCGCGAGCCCCTTGGCGACCCTGACGCCGCGCTTGTGATCGAGCAGGTCGCGATAGCTGTGCATCAGGTCGCCGTTGCACGCGACCATGTCGGCGTCCGTCCGCCAGCCGCTTCGTGTCGTCACCCCGGTCGCGCGGGCGCCCCGCGTTTCGATTTTCGTCACCGGATCGCCGAGACGCAACGTCCCGCCCAATCGCTCGAACAATCGCACCAGCCCCGCGACCAGCGCGTTGGTGCCGCCGCGCGCCCACCAGACGCCGCCCTGCTTCTCGATCGTGTGGATCAGCGCGTAGATCGCGCTCGTCGTCATCGGATTGCCGCCGACGAGCAGGGTGTGGAACGACAGCGCCTGCCGCAGCCGCACGTCGCGAACGTAGGACGAGACGATCGAATAGACGCTGCGCCACGCCCGATATTGCATCAGCGCGGGCGCGGCGCGGAGCATCGAGGCGAAGTCGAGGAAGGCGGCCGAGCCGAGCTTCACATAGCCCTCGCGATGCACCCCATTCGCATATTCGAGGAAACGCTCGTAGCCGTCGACGTCGGCGGGATCGAGCTTCGCGATTTCGGCGCGCAGCGCGGGCTCGTCGTTCGAATAATCGAAGGTCGAGCCGTCGGGCCAGTCGAGGCGGTAAAAGGGGGCGACGGGCACCAGTTCGACATCGGCCGCCATATCCTGCCCGCTGAGCGCCCACAGTTCCTCAAGGCACGGCGGATCGGTGATGACGGTCGGCCCCGCATCGAAGATGAAGCCATCGCGCCGCCAGTGATAGGCGCGCCCGCCGGGCTGGTCGCGCGCCTCGACGATGGTGGTCGCGACGCCCGCGGACTGGAGCCGGATCGCGAGCGCGAGGCCGCCGAAGCCCGCGCCGACGACGATCGCGCTGCGCGTCATCTCCAGTCGAGGTCTTTGAGCGCCGCGATCGCGCGGCCGACCGGCACCGGCGGCTTGCCGGCGAGCAGGCGCAGCTTGTCGCCGGCCCGCGAGCGCCCCGCATAGAAGCGCGCGATCAGGCCAGGCGGGAGGCGGTAGAAGCGCTCGAAGATGCGATAGCGCTCGTCGGGTGCGGCGGCGCGGAAGAGCATCGCGCCGAGCATCCGGTAGAAGCGCTGGCGCCGCCATCCGGCAGCGGCGCGTTCGCGCAGCAAGGCGGGAAGGTCGGGGCCGATCAGGTCGGGGAGCGCGACGGCGGTGCGGATCGCCTCGGGAAGCGAATAACCCGTCGTGGCGTGAAAGGCGCCGGCACGCACGCCGATGCGCGCGGTGCGATCGGACGGCGGCCAGTAGCGATCGAAGTCGCCCGCGATCACCACCGGCAGCGCACCGCTCTCCTCGCGCACGGCCTTCTTCGCGACCTTCCACCCCTGCGCCGCGGCATAGGCCTGGATGCGTTCCCGGATCGCCGCGAGGTCGAGGTCCGGCGCATCGCTGTAGCAGGTGTCCTCGACGAAGATCGTCTCCGCATCGAGCGGGAGCAGATAGACGAAGCGATAGCCGCCGAGCTGCTCGACGGCGGCGTCCATCACCACCGGCTGGGCCAATCCGTGCCCGCCCTTCACGCGCAGCGCCTGCCCGACAAATTTCTGCCAGCCGCAGGTCAGCGCCGACCCGTTCCCCGCGCCGCGCGCGTCTATCACATGCCGCGCGTCGAGCCGCCCGCCGGCGGCGAGCAGCACATGGTCGGGCGCGACGTGGAGCGCACGGTCGGCGATCAGGCGGTCGGGCAGCGCCGCCGCGACCGCCTCCGCCAGCGCCTCGCTGGTGATACTCTTGTACCCCATGCGCAACGTCCGGTGATGCCCGGGGAAGCGGACATGATAGGCCGGCCAGTGATGGCGGACGAGCGGTGTGACGAGCCAGCGGTCGCGCTTGGCGATGTCGCTGTCGAAGAAGGACCAGATGTGATTGCCGCCGACCGGCCCCGCCTCGACCAGCCGCACGTCGAGGTCGGGCCGTTTCGCCGCGAGCGCAAGCGCGGCGAGCCCGCCCGCGAGTCCGCCCCCGACGATGGCAATGTCGCAGCGCGAGGACGGGGTGCTGGTCATGCGACGGGCGTAGCCGAGGGAGAAGCGGCGGGGAAGACTCCACACCCGTTCGCCCTGAGCTTGTCGAAGGGCCGTTCTTTTTACACGACAGAGAAAGGACGGTGCTTCGACAAGCTCAGCACGAACGGAGTTTGGTGACAGGAGCGCGTTGTTCCGGCAGAATCTTCCAGTGCCCCACACCGCGCCCCTCATCGAATCCGCGACGCCCGACGATGCCCGGGCGATCGCGTCGATCTACGCGCACCATGTCGCGCGCGGCACCGCGAGCTACGACATCGAGCCGCGCAGCGTCGCGGCGACGGCGGCGCTGATTTCGGAGTATCGCGCCAGGGGTTGGCCCTTTCTCGTCGCGCGCGCGGCGGACGGCGGGGTCGCCGGCTATGCCTATGCCAGCCAGTTCCGCCCGCGCGCCGCCTATGCCTGGGCGTGCGAGGACAGCATCTACATCGCCCCGGCGCAGCAGGGCCGCGGCGTCGGCCGCGCGCTGCTCGACGCGCTGCTGCCCGCGGCCGAGGCGGCGGGGTTCCGCACGATGGTCGCGGTCATCGGCGGCGGCGAGCCCGCATCGGTCGCGCTCCACGCCGCTTGCGGTTTCGCACACGCCGGGCGCCTCGCCGGGATGGGCTGGAAGCATGGGCGCTGGCTCGACACCGTTTATATGCAGCGCGCGCTCGGCGACGGCACGGCGAGCCCGCCCGAATGAGCGCTGCAGCGGCCATCGCGCTCTCGGCGCTCGCGATGACGCTGATCGTCGGCGGGCGCTATCTGGTGTCGAGCGGCGCTTTCGCGCTTGCGACGCGGCTTCGGCACCCCCGCCTCTATCGCGGGCTGGGGCCGCAGATCCGGCGCGAGATCGGCTGGAGCCTCGCGAGCGCCGCCATCTACGGCATTCCCGCCGGCATCGTCGCCTGGGGCTGGCAGGCGCGCGGCTGGACGCGCGTCTACATCGACGTCGGCGACTATCCGCTCTGGTATCTGCCCGCCAGCCTGCTCGCCTATCTGCTGATCCACGACGGCTGGTTCTATTGGACGCACCGGGCGATGCACCGCCCCTGGCTGTTCCGCCGCGCGCATGCGGTGCATCACGCGAGCCGCCCGCCGACGGCGTGGGCGGCGATGAGCTTTCACCCCGTCGAAGCGCTGACCGGCGCGGTCGTCATCCCGGCACTGGTCTTCGTCATCCCCATCCATGTCGCCATGCTCGGCCTCGTCCTCGCGATCATGACGCTGATGGGCGTCGCGAATCATATGGGGTGGGAAATGGCACCGCGCGCGCTGGTGCATGGACCCGCCGGGCGCTGGCTGATAACCGCGACGCATCACGAGGCGCACCACGCCGCCTATCGGGGGAATTATGGGCTCTATTTCCGCTTCTGGGACAAGGCATGCGGCACGGATATCGGGCTTGGTTCTTTTGCCGCTGCTGATCGCCGCGAGCGCCCCGCCGCCGAGCGTTGAGGTCAGCATCACCGGGCTGCGCAGCACGAAGGGGCAGTTGCTCGTCTGCCTGACCACCAACCGCAAGGCGTTTCCCGACTGCAGCAAGGATGAGAACGCGGTGCGGATGGCGGTGAAGACCGCGGCCGCCGCGGACTTTGTTGTTCCCGCACCCGCCAAGGGCGTTTACGCGATTGCCGTCGTCCATGACGAAAATAGCAACAACCGGATGGACAAGGCGCTGTTCCTGCCGAAGGAAGGCTTCGGCTTCTCGCGCAATCCCGCGATCATCGCCGGCCCGCCGAGCTTCAAGGCCGCGAGCTTCGCAATCGACGGCGAGGCGCGGCAGGCGATCCGCATGAAATATATGCTGTGATCGCCCGCCGCGCTCGTCCCTGGCTCAGGCCAGAGCGGCGGTGACGATCACCTCGACCTTATAGTCGGGGGTCGCGAGGCGGACCTCGCCGGTTGCGCGGGTCGGGGCGTTGGCGCCGCCGATCCACTCTTCCCACACCAGGTTCATCGCGCCGAAATCGGCCATGTCGGCAAGCCAGATCGTCGCGGTCAGCAGGCGCGACTTGTCGGTTCCGGCCTCGGCGAGCAGGCTGTCGACCTGCGCGAGCACAGCGCGCGTCTGCGCGGCCGCATCCTCGCCCGGCGCGCCGACCTGGCCCGCGAGGTGGACGATGCCGCCGTGGATCACGGCCTGGCTCATGCGTGGGCCCGAATGAAGGCGCTCGATACTCATGACAATCTCCTTGGGTTCAGTGTGAATAGCGGTCGAGCCCCAGGCCCTCGGGGTCGATCGGCGGCGCCTCTCCGCCGATGAGGCTGGCGATCAGGCGGCCCGAGCCGCATGCCATCGTCCAGCCCAAAGTGCCATGCCCCGCGTTGAGAAACAGGTTCGAAATCGGCGTCGCCCCGACGATCGGCGTGCTGTCGGGGGTCATCGGACGCAGCCCGCTCCAGAAATTCGACGACGCTTCATTGTCGGCGGCGCCCGGGAACAGGTCGTTCAGCGAATGGCGCAGCGTGCCCTCGCGGCGCGGCGGGAGTGCGCGGTTGAAGCCCGACAGTTCGGCCATGCCGCCAACACGGATCCGGTTGCCGAGCCGGGTGATCGCGATCTTGTAGCTTTCGTCGAGCAGCGTCGAGACCGGCGCGCGTTCGGGATCGGCGACCGGCAGCGTGATCGAATAACCCTTCACCGGATAGATGGGGAGGCGCAGCCCCAGCGGCCGCAGCAGCGCGGGAGAATAGCTGGCGAGCGCGACCAGATAAGCGTCGCCGCGCAGCGTTCCCGCGTCGGTGTGGACCGCGGTGATGCGGTCGCCCTCCGTCTCGAGCCCCTCGATCCACGTGTCGTAGCGCAGCTCGACGCCCTTGGCGGGCAGAAGCGCGGCGAGCCTGTTCGTGAAGATATGGCAGTCGCCGGTCTCGTCGTGCGGCAGGCGCAGCCCGCCGAGGAAGCGGTCGCGCGTGGCGGCAAGGCCGGGCTCGGCGCCGATGCAGCCGTCGCGGTCGAGCAGTTCGTATGGCACGCCATAATTCTGCAGCACCGCGATGTCGCCGGCGCTCGCGTCGAGCTGCTTTTGCGTGCGGAAGAGCTGGAGCGTGCCCAGCGAACGCTGGTCATAGTCGAGACCGAGCCGGCCGCGCAGCGCGACGAGTTCGTCGCGGCTATACTCGGCGAGCCGCACCATACGGCTCTTGTTGAGCGCGTAGCGCGCCGCGGTGCAGTTGCGGAGCATCGCGAAGGTCCAGCGCAGCATCGCCATGTCGGGCCGCGGCTCGATGATCAGCGGCGCATGCTTCATGAACAGCCAGCGCAGCGCCTTCGTCGGGATGCCCGGTGCGGCCCAGGGCGACGCATAGCCCGGCGAAATCTCGCCCGCGTTGGCGAAGCTGGTTTCGAGTGCCGGCCCCGGCTGGCGGTCGACCAGCACGACCTCATGCCCCGCCTCGGCGAGATACCAGGCGGAGGCGACGCCGACGACACCGGCGCCCAGAACGATGACCTTCATGGATTTTCTCCCGGCAGGACGACCTCGGCGTTGCCGTCCTCGACAAAGATGCGCGCGTGACGCGCACCAAGCCGCGTCAGTATCTCATAAGCGATGGTGCCCGCATTGCGCGCGACATCGGCGAGCGATTGCGAGGGCCCAAGAAATTCGACGAAATCGCCCTCGGCGAGGTCGCCTTCGGCCAGCGCACCGATGTCGACGGTCAGGCTGTCCATCGACACGCGCCCGACGATCGGCAGCCGCGCGCCGCGGTGCCAGGCGCCGCCCATACCGCCGAGGCAGCGCGGCCAACCGTCGGCATAGCCGAGCGCAATCGTTGCGAGCCGCTGCGGCGCGGAAGCGACATGATCGAGGCCATAGCCGACCCCCGCCCCCGCCGCGACGGTGCGGATCTGGAGCACGCGGGCGTCGAGCCGGACGACGGGGCGCAACCCTCGTGCGTCCGGCCCCGGATCGACCCCGAACAGCGCGACGCCGGGACGCGCGAGATCGCCGTGGAAATCCGCCGGCAGGAAGACACCGCCGCTGTTGGCGATCGAAGCGGGCACGGTCGGAAAATGCGCGGCGAGCGCGCGAAATGCCGCAAGCTGGTTAGCGTTCGCAGCGCGGCCGGGTTCGTCGGCGCAGGCGAGATGGGTCATCAGCAGCCGCAGGTCGAGCTCGCGCGCCAGCGCGGGGTCGGCGGCGAGCGCGATGGCATCCTCCGCCGGCAGCCCGAGGCGCGACATGCCGCTGTCGACCTGCAACGCGGCAGGAAGCGTGCGACCGAGCGCGCGGGCGTGGGCGCGCCAGCGCGCGACCTGCGACAGTGAATTCAGCACCGGGACGGCGCCGGCGGCGGCGCACGCCGCCTCGCTTCCCGGGTCGAGCCCGTTGAGGATGAAGATCGTCGCATCGGGGCCGACCACACCTGCCAGCGGACCCGCCTCGCAAAGCTGGGCGACGAAGAAGGTGCGGCACCCTTCGCGGTGGAGCGCGGCGCCGACGCGCGCCACGCCCAGGCCATAGGCGTTCGCCTTGACCACGGCGCCGCAGCGCGCGGGCGCGACACGCTCGGCGAGCATCCGGTAGTTGGCGCGCAGGGCATCGAGGTCGATGTCGAGGCGGCTCGAACAGGCTTCGGCGTGAAGGGGCGGTTCCATCTCTCTTTCCTGGGCGAGAGATAGCGAATATTATCCCTAATATTTCGCCGATCTGCTATATAAATTGCCTAGTTTTCGCGATATTTTCGGCATAATCTGCGAACGATTGGAATTTTCCACATGCACGCGCTCGACGACGCCGACCGGCGAATCCTGACCCGCCTCCGCCTCGACGCGCGGATCACCAACAGCGCGCTCGCCGCCGAAGTCGGTCTCTCGCCCTCGGCCTGCCTGCGACGCGTGCGCCTGCTTGAGCAATCGGGCGTGATCCGCGGCTACACCGCGATCGTCTCGGGCGCGGCGCCCGACGAGGGAACGATCGCGATCGTCCAGATCGAGCTCGAGCGGCAGACCGAGGAATATCTCGTCCGCTTCGAGGCCGCGCTGCGCCGCCATCCCGAGATTCAGGAATGGTATCTGATGACCGGCGACGGCGATTATATCCTGCGCGTCCAGATCGCCGGGATCGACGATTATGGCGCCTTCCACCGCGATATCCTCTCGCGCCTGCCCGGCGTCTCGCGCATCACCTCGAGCTTCGCGATGCGCAGCCATCGGCGGATGTGACGCCGAAAGCCGATTGGCGATACAAACGCGCCCAAGGATCGTCTAAGGCAGCGGCCGTGACCGCATTTCTTCCTCGCATCACCGCTCTCGCCGACCGCCGGGCCAAGCTGTCCGCGCTGCTCCTCGGTCTCGTCTCCGCGACGGGCTTCGCGCCGCTCAACCTCTGGCCGCTCACTCTGCTCGCGCTCGCGGGCTGGATGGCGCTGATCGCGCGCAGCGGCGGGGGCTGGCGCGCCTTCGGGATCGGCTGGGCGTTCGGGGTCGGGCATTTCGCGCTCGGCCTCAACTGGATCGCTACCGCCTTCACCTATCAGGCGGCGATGCCGGCGTGGCTCGGCTGGGCCGCGGTGCTGCTGCTGTCACTCTATCTCGCGGTGTATCCGGCGCTTGCGGCGTGGGGGGCTTGGGCCGTCCAAAAGTTCGTCGCCCCCGCGAAGGCGGGGGCCGCTAGCGGTTTGTCCGGCGCCGATGGGCAAAGCCCGATTGCGGCCCCCGCCTTCGCGGGGGCGACGCTCTCCTTCATCCTCGCTTTCGCCGCACTCTGGACGCTGACCGAGTGGCTGCGGAGTTGGATGTTCACAGGCTTTGCGTGGAATCCGCTGGGAGTCATCCTCGCACCGACGGAGGTTCTGCCTCTACTATCGAAATGGATCGGCACTTACGGGCTTTCGGGTTTTGCAATCTATCTTGCAGGAGAACTCATAACGTTCGCGCAGCTTCGCCGATCGAAGGCGGCGCCTAACGTAAAGCTATACACGACAACAATCGTCGTTCTTCTCGTCCTATTCGCTGTGGCTCCGTGGGTTCGTCAGCCGGATCATCCTCTGGCCGAGCTCGGCACCATCCCCATCACCGTCGTCCAGCCCAATATCGGGCAGGAAGACAAATGGGAGGGCGGCAAGGCCGACGCCAATTTCGCCAAGCTCGCGCGGCTGACGGTGCCGAAGGACGGCGCGCCGCGCCTGATCCTGTGGCCCGAGGCGGCGATCCCCGACTATCTCGAAACCGGCTATCCACCCTTCTATTACGACCGCTCGCCCGCCGAGGCACGCGGGCGGCTGACCAGCCTGATGAACGCGCACGACCTGATGCTGCTCGGTGCGCTCAAGCTCGAACTCGACGGCACCGGCGAGGCGGTGGGCGCGCGCAACGCGGTGATGACGGTGCATGCCGACGGCCGTCTCGGCCCGCGCTACGACAAGGCGCACCTCGTCCCCTATGGCGAATATCTGCCGATGCGACCGTTGCTGTCGGCGATCGGCCTGTCGCGGCTCGCGCCGGGCGATATCGACTTCTGGCCGGGTCCGGGGGCGCGCACGCTCGACCTCGGACGCTTCGGCCAGGCGGGGTTGCAGATCTGCTACGAGATCATCTTCTCGGGCCAGGTCGTCGACCGCGCCCACCGCCCCGACTTCATCTTCAACCCGTCGAACGACGCCTGGTTCGGCGCCTGGGGCCCACCACAGCATCTGGCGCAGGCGCGGTTGCGCGCGATCGAGGAAGGGCTCCCCGTCGTCCGCGCGACGCCGACGGGGATCAGCGCGGTGATCGACGCCGACGGCCGCATCCTCGAATCGATCCCGATGCACCAGGCGGGGCGGATCGACACCCTGATGCCGCGTCCGCACGCCGCGACGCCCTTCGCGCGATATGGCAATGCGCTTTCGGTCGGTTTTGCGCTGCTGCTCCTCGCGCTCGCCATTGCCTTCCGGCGCCGTGGACGCTAACAGCACGGGCACATAAAGGTTCCTTTATATTCGATTCAGAAGGTCTCTCCATGCGCAACAGCTTCCTCTTCACCTCCGAAAGCGTGTCCGAAGGACATCCCGACAAGGTGTCGGACCAGATTTCGGATTCGATCGTCGACCTGTTCCTGTCGAAGGACCCCGAAGCGCGCGTGGCGTGCGAGACGCTGACCACCACCCAGCTCGTCGTGCTGGCGGGCGAGATCCGTTGCAAGGGCGTCTATGAGAACGGCGCCTGGGCGCCCGGCGCGCTCGACGAGATCGAAGCGACCGTCCGCAAGACGGTGAAGGACATCGGCTATGAGCAGGACGGCTTCCATTGGGAGACGCTGCGCTTCGAGAACAACCTCCACGGCCAGTCGGCGCATATCGCGCAGGGCGTCGACGAAAGCGGCGACAAGGACGAAGGCGCCGGCGACCAGGGGATCATGTTCGGCTATGCGTCGGACGAGACGCCCGACCTGATGCCCGCGACGCTCGATTACAGCCACAAGATTCTCGAGCGCATGGCCGCCGACCGCAAGGCAGGCACGGCGCCCTTCCTCGAACCCGACGCCAAGAGCCAGGTCACGCTGCGCTACGCCAACGAGCGCCCCGTCGAGGCGACCGCGATCGTCGTGTCGACCCAGCACGCCCCCGGCTATTTCTTCCACAATGGTGAGGGCGACGAGGCGAAATATGCCGAGCTGCGCGACTATGTGAAGGGCGTGGTCGCCGACGTGCTGCCCGCCGAGCTGTTGACCGCGAACACCGTCTATCACATCAACCCGACCGGCCGCTTCGAGATCGGCGGACCCGACGGCGATGCCGGGCTGACCGGCCGCAAGATCATCGTCGACACCTATGGCGGCGCGAGCCCGCACGGCGGCGGCGCGTTCAGCGGCAAGGACCCGACCAAGGTCGACCGTTCGGCGGCCTATGTCACCCGCTATCTCGCCAAGAATATCGTCGCCGCGGGCCTCTCGCGACGCTGCACGATCCAGCTTGCCTATGCGATCGGCGTCGCCGAGCCGCTGTCGGTCTATGTCGATCTTCACGGCACCGCGGCCGAGGGCGTGACCGAAGCGGCGCTCGAACAGCTGATCCCGCAGCTCGTCCGCCTGACCCCCAAGGGCATCCGCACCCACCTCGGCCTCAACAAGCCGATCTATCGGCAGACCGCCGCCTATGGCCATTTCGGCCGCCAGGCGAACGGCGACGCCTTCCCGTGGGAGCGCACCGACCTGACCGACAAGCTGAAGGCGGCCTTTGCCTGATTGGTATCCGGGGCGGCTTGCCGCCCCGGCCCCGTACCGCTAACGCGCGCGCCATGACCGCTTACAAGTCCGGCGACCCGACCACGCTCAACCGTCTCTATGGCCGCGCCAAGGGCAAGCCCCTGCGCGCGGGCCAGCAGGATCTGGTCGCCAATCTGCTGCCGCAGATCGCGGTGCCGGAAGTTGGCGAAGTTTCCGCGGAGCATCTGTTCGGCGACGACCGTCCATTGCATTTTGAAATCGGTTTCGGCGGCGGCGAGCATATGGCGGGGCGCGCCGACATGCTGCCCGATCACGGCTTCATCGGCGCCGAACCTTTCGTCAACGGCGTTGCGCAGGCGCTGGTCCACATCAGCGGCGACCATGGCGCGCACCCGCCCCTCGGCAATGTCCGCATCCATCATGGCGACGCGCTCGAGGTGCTGCGCCGTGTCCCCGACGGCGCCCTCTCCTTCGCCTATCTGCTCCACCCCGATCCCTGGCCCAAGGCGCGCCATGCGAAGCGGCGGATGATGAACGACGGCCCGGTCGACCTGATCGCCGCGAAGCTGAAACCAGGGGGCGAATTCCGCTTCGGCACCGACCACCCCGTCTATCTCGCCCACGCGTTGATGGTGATGCGGCGCCACCGCCACCAGTTCGAATGGCTGGCAAAGGATGCGAAGGACTTTCTCGTCCGACCCGGCGGCTGGCCCGAAACGCGCTACGAGGCCAAGGCCCGCGCGCAGGGGCACGAGGTCTGGTATTTCCGCTACCGGCGGCGCTGACTCAGGCGAGCCGGGCGCGCAGCGCCGGCGAAACCGTGGCGCCCGAGCGCTCCATTTGGTCGAGCGTCGCGAGCGCCATCGCGCGATAGGCGGGCAGCAGTTCGGACGAATGTCCGGCGATCGCGGCCAGATGGCCCGCGATCGTTTCGCCGTCGCCGCGCAGTAGCGGGCCGGAGAGCGCGGCAAAGCCGTGCGCCAGGCTGTTTTCCAGCGCCGCGCGAACGAGCGGCGCGAGCAGTGCGGCGGGGTCGTCCACGCCCGCGCTGCGCAGCGCCCCAAAGGACCCGTCGAGCAGGGTGACGAGGTGGTTCGCGGCATGGCACAGCGCGGCGTGATAGAGCGAGCGATGCGCCTCGGCGATTTCGACGCCGACCCCGCCGAGCCGGTGCACGACCTCCCCGGCAGCCGCCGTCGCCTCCGCGCTCGAGCCGGTGATCGCGAAGCGCGCGCCGGCCATGCGCCGCACCTCCTCTTGCGCGTCGCCGGTGAAGGTCATCACCGGATGGATCGCCGCGGTCAGCGCGCCAGCGCCGCGCAGCGGATCAAGTAGGGCCGCGCCGCTCCGCCCGCTGACGTGGAAGATGAAGGGCGCGTGGCCCGCCGGGACCGCCGGAATCATGTCGGCGGCGACCGAAGCGACTGCATCGTCGGTCACCGCGATGACGATCAGGTCGCTGGCCTCGACCAGCGTTTCGAGCCGTTCGGCGGCGACCGCCCGGCCGACCCGCCGAGCCGCGGTGCCGAGATTACCGGAGGAGCGGGTCCATAGCATCGGAGGCGCCGCCGAATGGCCGCCAAGGCCGAGCGCGAGCGCCTGCGCCACCCGGCCCGCGCCGACGATCCCGATTTGCCGATAGCCGTTCTGCTTCATCCCGCCCTTGTAGCGCGCTCGAATCGCTCCCGCCATCGCGGGTTGGTCGCTGCAATCCGGCGTATCCGGGGCACGGCAGGCCCGATGGGGACTCCTTGCGCCGCAACATTGGCACTAGGCCCGGTCGCGGGGGGCGACGGCAAGACGGGAGCAAGGACATGAACGCCCTTTCGACGCGAGACGACGACGGCAACGTCGCCAACGATGTGCACCGCGTCGAGCCCGGCGGGACGTCCGCCGACATGGCCCTCGGCCTTCAGCTTTGCCGCGCGAGCGCGCTGTCGCTGTTGCGGCTGCAGCTCGCCTTCGAACGCGGCGACCGAACCGCGGCGATCGAGGCGATCGACCGGCTTCATGCGATCGATGCCAGGATCGAGCGTCTCGTCGAAGACATGCCGTCCGCCGAGGACCCGAAGCTGAAGGCGATCGCCCGTCAGATATTGGAAGAGAAGATGGCGCTCGCCTTCGAAAAGCTCGCACTGGCAAGCGGGGTTAGCGGACCCGATCTCGCCTCGGCCCCGGCCTTCCTGCGCCGGGGGCCCGACGAGCCGCTATCGGCGGTCGCGGAGCCCGATATCGACGACGCGCCGCTGGAGGATTCCGAGCGATTCGGAGCGATCCGCACCTATGCACCGCGCGCCGCGCTGCTCGTCGCGCTCGCCGCGGGAACCGCGGGAGTGCTGGCGATCGCGCTCTAAAAAAAGATGGCCGGGGCGGTGGGTGCCGCCCCGGCCGACTGCAAGACCCCCCGTAACCGGGTCGCCTGGGTCAGAAGGAAATCCTTGCAGTCACGCGCGCACCATGGGTGCTGCGATCCGATGCCAATGTGCCCGAATAGGCCGCGCCGATGCTGAAGGCGCCGGTGCTGTAATCGAAGCCCGCTTCGACCTCGGCCGAATTGCGCGGGATCAGTAGGCCGGTGATCGCAAAGGGCGTCCCGCCGCCGCTGGCGAAGGCCGAGCTGCTCACCGCGGCGCGGTCACCGAAGGCCCGGTTCCACGCCGCCGAGACATAGGGCTGGAAGCCCGGCTCGCCGGCATTGAAGCGCGCCCGCGCACCGAGGCTGAGGAAGGTGGTTTCCTGCTTCGCCCCGGCGACCGCGAGCGCCGCGTTGCCGCCGGTTTCGACGAAGGCGTCGCTCTTGGTGCGGACATGCGCCAGCCGGGCGAAGGGGGTCACCGCCGCCTTGCCCATCGCGAGGTCATAGCCGGCCTCGCCAAAGATCTGCAGCGTGTTCGCGTCGCGGTTCGAGGTCAGCGTCTGCGCGAGCGGTGCGAAGGCCACCGAGCGGGTCGTGTCGACGTCGTGCCAGCCGTAGGCGAGCCCGAAGGCGCCGCGGAAACCCTCGCCGGTGCCATAGATCAGGTGCGCCGCCAGATATTTGCTGTCGGCCTTGGCCCGGTCGCCCCGGCCGTCGAGGCGGAAATCCGAGTTGCCGATCCCGGCCGAGAGCGCCGCCGCGAAGCCATTGCCGCCATAGCCGAAACCGGCGACGAGCCCCTTATGGTCGGTATCCATGTCGAGCCCGCCGGGCTGCGCATCGAAGTCGCCCCAGCCGCCGAACGCCGAGCCCCAGACGAAGGCGCCGCTTTCCTCGGGCGCGTCCATGCCCAGCAGCGCGTTGCGCAGGTGACGGCTGTCGTCGGTGAGCCCGCTCAGCGTGTCGGCGAGGATCTCGCCCGACAGGTCGCCATAGGCCGCCTGCGCGCCCGCCGCATTCTGGACCAGCAGCGCCTCGAACAGCGGATCGTCGACGCCGCGCGCCTGGATCGCCGCCGCGACCCCCGCCTGGTTGGCGCCCACCGCGACGTCGGCGAAGTCGATGTCGTTGCGATAGAGCGACAGCGTCACGGCATTGGGGCCGTAGCGCAGCAGCGGATCGAGGAAGGCGAGATCGCTCGTCACCGACCCGAAGGTCCCGGTGACACCGCCCGCGCCGGTCAGGATGATATAGTCGGTGCGCGGGTTATAGTCGCCGTCTTCGGCGAGCACCGCGACGCTCGCGGTGCTGGCGATGGTGACCGCGCCGGTCGCGTCGATCCGGTCGCCCTCGCCCGCCGCATTGACCTCAACCGCATAGATCGAACCCGCCGCGAAATCGAGGTCCCCCGCGACCGTCAGGCGGCCGATCGAATTGCCGGGGGCGATCGTGCCGCCGCCTGCGACGGTGGTCGTGCCGACCGTGCCGTTGCCGCCGAGCGTGCCGCCGTCGCCGACCGTCACCGGCGACGAGGCGATCGAGCCGTTGACCGCGAGCGTACCGCCGTTGACCGTGGTCGGGCCGGTATAGTCGCTGGTGCCCGTCAGGTTGAGCTTGCCGTCGCCTTCCTTGGTGAAGCCGCCGGTGCCCGAGATCGTCCCCGCGAACTCGCTGTTGTCGTCCTGATCGACGGTCAGCGTGTTGGCACCGATCTGGACGTTCGCACCCTCCTCGCCCGACAGGCCGCCGATCGTCTGGTCGTTGCCCGAAATGTCGAGTGAGCCGCCGCCGAGGCTGAATTCGGTCTCTGGGTCGATCAGCCCGCCGATGCGGACCGATCCGGCGAGGATGTTGGTGATGCCGTCGAAGCTGTAGTCGCCGCTGAAGGTCAGGATGCCCTCGCCGAGCTTGTCGAGGATGCCGCTGCCCGAGAAGGCGCCGAGGAAGTCGTAATCGTCCGAGCGGTTGAAGATGAAACGCCCGTCGTTGACGATATCGCCCGTGAAACTGCCCTCGGTTCCGCCCGCGCCGAGCTGGAAGCTGCCGTCGCCCGACGTGGTCACGTCGCCGAGCAGGGTTCCGGTGAGGACCAGCCCGCCGTTCGAAATCAGCGTGCCGCCGGTGTGCGCGACCGTGGCGGTGTCGACGGTGAAGACCGCCTCGCCGATCAGTTCGACCGTACCGGTGCCGGTGATCGACAGCTCGTCGAGCTGCGACACCACGTCATTCTCGCTGAAATTGAGCACCAGCCGGCCGTTGGTCGTCACCGCCGGGGTCAGGATCGGCGAGGAAAGTCCCTCGCCGTCGCCGAGATCGACCTCGTTGACCTGAAGCGCGCCGCCCTCGGCGATCGTGACATTGTCGAATTCGCCGACGACGCCAGCGGTCGTCCAATAACCCGCCGCCACTTCGAGCGTTTCGAAGCCCGTCGAGGTTCCGAGCTGCTGCGCCTCGGTAAGTTCGAGGACGTCGCCGTCGAGCGTCAGGCTGTCGACCCCCGCGCCCGCATCGACCGCACCGGTGATCGCGCTGCCGCTATGGAGCGTCACGCTGTCGTCGAAGGCGCCGAGCTGGACCGCGACGCCGTTCCCGCCGATGATCGAGCCGCTGTTCGTCAGCGTCACCGCGCCGAGCGAGGTGAAAGCAACGCCCGTCCCGCTCGCGATAGTGCCGCTGTTCGTCGCTGCCGCG
Organism: Sphingopyxis sp. GW247-27LB; assembly: GCF_002277025.1. Taxonomy (GTDB): domain Bacteria; phylum Pseudomonadota; class Alphaproteobacteria; order Sphingomonadales; family Sphingomonadaceae; genus Sphingopyxis. The sequence goes on along the minus strand of NZ_NIWD01000008.1, from coordinate 614,389 downwards.
CTGTCGACATCGAGCAGGACGCCGCCGTCGATCGTACCGCTGTTGACGAGTTCGCCCGTCTTGCCGTCGCTGTTCTGGCGGCCGATGACGATGCCGGTCTCTCCGCCCGAGATCGTTCCCGCGTTGGTGACCGAGGCGCCGCTCACCGCGAGAACACCGTAGCGCACCCCGGCGATCGTGCCGCCGGCTTCGTTGACGACGCTGCCGAGCATCGCTTGGCCGCTCGTATCCTGGCCGGCGAAGGCCTGGATGGTGATGCCGTCGGTCAGGTCGCCCGCGACGCCTTCGATCGTGCCGCTGTTGACGACCGAGCCGCCGCCGAACAGGCGGATCGCGTCGTTGGCGTCGCCGCGAATGGTACCGCTGTTCGAGATCTCGGCGCCCGTTGCCCGCGCTTCGAGCTGACCCGTCTCATCGTTGAAATAGAGCTGGGTGACGATGCCGTAGCCGGCGCCCGAAATGGTGCCGCTGTTCTCGACCACCGCATCCGCGGACTGGATCATCACGCCCGCGTCGGCCGGGGCGTCGCTGCCCTCGTAGGTTCCGTTGCTGCGGATCGTCCCGGCGTTGGAAAGCGCGAGGCTGCCGTCGCCGCCGGCAAAGACCCCGTGGGTACCGCCCTCGATCGTCCCGCCCGCAGCGTTGCTGATCGTCACGTCGCCGAGCGTCCCGTGGAACACGCCCGCGCCCGCGGCGCTGCTGATCGTGCCGCTGTTGTCGAGCGTCGCGGTTGCAAGGTCGCTGCCGAAGCCGACGCCATAGCCGTTGAGACCGTCGGCGCGGCTGCCCGTGATGCTGCCCGAATTGATGACGCTGGCGGTCAGCCCGCTGCGCTCGCCGCTGTCGAGCGCGGTGCCCTGGATGAAGAGGCCGCCGTCGCTGCCGGCAATGCTGCCCGCATTCTCGACGTCGCCGCCGCCCGACAGGATGATGCCGAAGCGATCGCCCTCGATCGTGCCGCCCGCGGCGTTGCCGACGAAGGCACCATAATCCTCGCTCGCCTGGTCGTCATAGGCATACATCGAGATGCCGTCGGCATCGGCGCGGCCGGTGCCGGCGATCGTGCCGCTGTTGGTCACGCTGCCCCCGCCGATCAGGCGGACGCCGTCGTTGAACTCGCCCGAGATCGTCCCGCTGTTGTCGACGGTGACGCCGACCGCGCGACCCTCGATCGCGTTCGTTTCGACATTGAAATAATAGGCGGTGGTGATGCCCGCGCCGGCGCCCGAGATGGTGCCGCTGTTGACGATCGTCGAGGGCGCGCCGACGATGGTGACCCCGCCTTCGGGGGACGCGTCGAAACCGTCGTAGCTGCCCTCGCCGCGGATCGTGCCCGCATTGACGAGGTCGATGCCGCCTTCGTCGTCATAGACGCCCATCGTCGCGCCGGTAATCGTGCCGCCCTCGGCATTGGTGATCGCGAGACGGCCATAGGACCCGTTGGCGACCCCGAAGCCGGTGCTGCCCTCGATCATGCCGCTGTTGACGAGCGTCGATGATTCGAGATTGCTGCCGAAGATGATGCCGGTGCCGCCCGCGATCGTCCCGCTGTTCGTCACCGACGCGGTTTTGCCGGTTTCCTCGGTGGTGTTGGTCTGGACATAGAGACCGCCCGCGCCGCCGGTCATCAGGCCGGCATTTTCGACCACCGCCCCGCCCGAGAGGATCGCGCCATAGCGATCGCCGCTGATCGTGCCGTCCGCGCTGTTGGTGAGGGTACCGAGCGCCGACACGTCCGAGATATCCTGCCCCTCATAGGCGAACATCGAGACCCCGTCCGCGCCCGCCGCGCCGGTGCCGGCGATCGTGCCGCTGTTGGTGACGCTGCCGCCGCCGATTAGGCGAACGCCGTCGTTGCTTTCGCCGCTGATCGTGCCGCTGTTGGTCACCGTGGTGCCGACCGCCAGGCCGACCAGTTCGCCGATCTCCTCGTCGAAAAGATACGCCGTCGTGATCCCCGCGCCGGCGCCCGAGATGGTGCCGCTGTTGGTCACGCTCGACGATGCGGTGCCGATGGTGATGCCCGCGTCGGGCGGCGCATCGAAGCCATCGTAAGCGCCCTCGCCGCGGATCGTACCCGCGTTGACGACGGCGAGCGTCCCGTTCGCGTTCGAATAGATGCCCGACGTCGCGCCGGTGATCGTGCCGCCTTCGGCATTGGTCACCGTCACGTCGGCGAGCGAGCCGTGGAGGACGCCGACGCCGAAGCCGCTGGTGATCGACCCGCTGTTGTCGAGGGTCGCGGTCGACATGTCGCTGCCGAAGCCGACGCCATAGCCGTCGCCGTTGCTGCCGCCGAAATCGCCGACGCCGCGAATGCTGCCGCTGTTGACGACGCTCGCGGTCAGGCCGCTGCGGTCCTCGTCCGGGTCGCTGTTGAGCGCGGTGCCCTGGACATAGACGCCGCCGTTCCCGCCGATGATCGAGCCCGCGTTGGCAACGTCGCCGCCGCCCGACAGGATGACGCCGAAGCGCTGCGCCGCGATCTCGCCGCTTTCCTCGTTGGTGACGAGCGCGCCATAGTCCGCGTTCGCCTGGTCGGTGTAGGCGAACATCGAGATGCCGTCGGCGCCGGCGTCGATCTGGCCGTAGATCGTGCCGCTGTTGGTCACGCTGCCGCCGCCGATCAGGCGGACGCCGTCGTCGCCTTCGCCGATGATCGTGCCGCTGTTGACGACCGTGGTGCCGGTGGCGAGCCCCTCGAGCTGGCCGGTTGCGGGATTGAAGTGATTGGCGGTGGTGATCCCGAAGCGCGTGCCCGAGATCGTGCCGCTGTTGGTCACGCTGCTGACGCCGCCCGAAATGGTGACGCCCGCGTCCGGCGGGGCGTCGAAGCCGGGATTGGCGCCGTCGCCGCGGATCGTGCCGGCGTTGGTGAGGTCGAGCGCCCCGTGGTCAGCGTGGACGCCCGACTCCCCCCCACCAATGATGCCGCCCTCGGCATTGACGATCGTCGCCGTGCCGTCGGCACCAAGATTGGTATAGATGCCGTCGCCGGTCAGCCCGCTGATCGAGCCGCTGTTGGTGACGGTTCCCGTGACGCCCTCGGCGCCGATCTCGTTCAGGATCGCGACGCCGCGCGCATTGCCCGCGATCTCGCCGCTGTTGTCGACGCTGCCGCCGTTCTGCAGGCGCACGCCGTCGGCATTGGCGCCCGAAATCAGGCCGCTGTTGGTCAGCGCGACATTGGTGGCACGATGCTCGGCGGTCTGCGGGGTCGGCTGGAACGCGTTGGTGGTGATGCCGAAGGTCGCACCCTGGATCGTCCCGCTGTTGCCGATCACCGCGTCGGCGGTGGTGATGTTGACGCCGGCGTTGGCGCCGCTGTTGATCAGCCCGGCGTTATCGACCGCGAGCGCCCCCGCGTTCGAGGTGATCGCGTGGCCGCTCGCGAGGATCAACCCGTCCTCGCCATTGTGGATGGTCAGCGTGCCGGTCGACTGGCCGACGATGCCGAGGCCGAGGCCGCTGATCGTGCCGTCGTTGTCGATCGTCGCGGCGTCGAGCGATCCGCCGGCGAGGAGGCCGAGGAAGCCCGAGATCGTCCCTTCGTTGTTGACCGTCGCGCTGCGCCCTTCCTGCTCGGGGGTCGCGGTCAGGATGACGCCGAACGGCGTGACGCCCGGGGTCGCCGGGTTGAATTGGCCGGTGCTGCGGATGGTCCCCGCATTGTCGATCGTGCCGCCGCCCGCCAGCACCGCGCCGAACGTCTGCCCTTCGATCAGGCCGGTTTCGCTGTTGGTGATCGAGCCGACGCCGGTCGCGTCGGGGTCGATCGCGTCGGGGAATTCGGAAATTGCGACGCCCACCCCCAGCGCGCCGTTGCTGCCGGTCAAACCCTGGATGAAACCGCCGTTGACGACGCTGCCGCCGCCGGTCAGCCCGACGCCGGTGCCCGATTCGGCCTGGATGGAGCCGGTGTTGGTGACGCTGGTGTTCGCGGCCCGCGCCTCGGGGGGCAGTTCGTCGTCATTCGCGTCTTCGCTGAAGAAATAGGAGGTCACGACGCCGTTGGCGGCGCCGCTGATCTCGCCGCTGTTGACGATGATCGAATTGGGCTGCGCGATCACCACGCCGCCGCTCGGCCGGCTCTGGGGGGTGCCGACGTTGTTGCCGTTGCCCCGGATTTCGCCATCGTTGGTGAGGACCACCGCGCCATTGTCGGCATAGATGCCGATATCGCTGCCGACGACGTCTTCGTCGGTCTCCGCTATCGTGACTTCCAGCGTCTCGGGCTGGTCGTTGTGAATGCCGAAGCTGTCCTGCGCCTGCGCCGGCGCGGCGAGATAAAGAGCCGACAGGCCGGCGATGGCGCTGGTGGCGAGCAGGCGGGACTTGGAAATGGCGGACATCGAGCAATCACTCCCCTCGGTGAAAAACGGGTAGGCGAAAGGATTGGCGCGGCGCCGATGCGCCTCGCCCATCCGTTCGACCTGTCTGTTGCGCCCCCGCGCCGATCAGGTCGGTGCCTGACCTTCGACGTTCTGCGGGTGGACTAAGTGTCGGATGCGGCCGGCGTCTACCCAATGTTTTTTGGGGTCGTTCCCGCCCCTTCGTCGCTGTGGACGGGCGAACGGCGGCTTTGCGCGCCATTCCGCGGTTCTGCTTGCCGCCGGGAGCGCCAAACGCCTCAACCCAAAAGAAAATTGACTTCGGCCCGGCGCGCAGCAACATCGCCGGCCATGGGGGGAAAATGCCGGATTCTGCTGTTCGCGCTCGCGATGCTGGCGATGCTGCCTTTCGCGCGCGCCGCGCCGGCCCTCGCCGATCGCCCAACTTCCTCCGACAATTCATCGCCTTCCCTCCGGTCGTTGCCCCCCGCGCTAGGGCCGGACCATCGGGCGAGCGTGAACCAAGCGTCCGGATTGCGTGAAAAATCCTGCAATGATCCGCGCGACTGCGCCGCGCATCAACGCGGAGGGGGGGTGCCGCTTCCGGTGCTCGATCTGCGACCCGGCAGCGACGCGCCGCCGCTCGCCCCCTTCGTTCGCTATGCGAAGGACGCCGGAACGATCGACCGCGCGACGGTGGACGCCCTGCTCACCGCTCCGCTCGCGCGGGTCACCGGGCCGACGATCCATTTCGGGCCGCCCGGCCACCGCACCGCGGTCCTGCTGAAACTCCGCAATGCGAGCGGCAGCCAGGGGAGCTGGATTCTCACCACGGGGCGCGGTTCGCTCAAATATTTCCGTCTCTACGATGTGTCGGGGGATGGGCTGGACCTGCTCGTCGACGGCACCGACGCCCGCGCCGCGAGCGACAATCTGGGCACCTATCAGGCGTTCAGCACCGAAATCGTGCTCGACACCGGGCAGGAAAAGCTGATCCTGATCGATTTCCTGTCCGAAAACTCGACCTATCTGCCGCTCAAGATCGCGACCTACGGGACCTTTTTCAAGGAACGGCGCGCGAACATCGCGATGGTGGCGGGGGTCGTGCTCGGCGCGGGGGTGCTCTTCCTCCTGAATTTCCTCTTCTTCTCGATCACCGGACATCGCGAATTCATCTGGCTGGCGATCGCCGAGGCCTTCTTCGCGCTCAACACCATCCATTCGGAGGGCTATTTCACGATCTTCTTTCTCGCCGACAAGCCGCTGACCGGCGTCGCGGTCGAGGATGCGATCAAATGCGGATTCGCCGCCGCGATGACGCAGTTCTGCCGCAGCTTCGTGGGCACCGCCACGCATTTCCCGAAACGCGACCTCGTGCTCAAGGGCCTGATCTTCGCGGCGCTGGCGATCATGCTGCTGCAACCTGGACTCTCGCTCTATCCGCAAGGCCTGCGCGGCGCGCTGCACGGCGCCACCTGGCTGGTCGCGGTGGCGGTCGCCCTGTTCCTGCCCTTTGTCGGCTTCGCCGCGATGCGGCAGCTCGGACGCCAGCTCTGGCCGCTGTTCGTCGGCTGGGCCAGCCTCGCGCTGTTCATCGTCTATGCCGCGATCGCCTCGATGGGATTTTTCGCCTGGCTACCGATCAACTGGCACCTCGCGGGGCCCGTCGGGCTGTTCGAATCGATCATGGTGACGCTCGCGCTCGGCCTCAACCTCAAGAAGATCCAGGCCGACAAGCTCACCGCCGACACCAACTACGCCCGCTCGCTCGCCGAACGGGTGCGGATCAGCGAACGCGCCGCGCGGCTCGCCGAGGAAAAGGCCTTCGCGCTCGCGACGGTCAACAGCCAGAACGCGCTGCTCCACGCCTCGGGCCACGACAGCAAGCAGGTGATCCTCGCGCTCAACAGCGCGGTCGACGTGTTGAAGCGCGGCGATGCCGCGGGCACGCACCGTGAGCTCACGGAGATGTTGCAAAGTTCGGCGGCCTATCTCAGCGAGATCGTCTCGACCACCATCTCGGGCGCCAACATCGCCGGCAGCGACGCGGACTTTCTCGCGCTCGGCAGCTTTCGCGCGCAGGCCCTCACCGAGCCGCTGCTGATGATGTTCAAGACCAGCTTCGCGGAGAAACGGCTGACGCTCGACGCCGAGGTCGAGGGCGAGATCATGATCGTCTCGGACAAACCATTGCTGATGCGCGCGCTCGCGAACCTGCTCAGCAACAGCTATCACTACACCGAGGCCGGCGGCGCGCAAATTCGCGTCGCGATGGCGGATGGCCGGGCAGTCCTCACCATCACCGACAGCGGCAAGGGCATGCCCGCCGAGGTCATGGCGCGCCTCAACGACGATGCCGTCACCCGGTTGCGCGCCGACGAGAGCGCCCAAGGCAGTGGATCGGGTTTCCAGTCGGCAAAGCGGCTGATCCAGGCGCTGTCGGGATCGCTGCGCATCACCGCGTCGAGCCCCGCGGGAACCGAGATCCGCATCGTCCTGCCCTGCGCCTTTCGGGCCACAACGCCCTGCCTGGGCGCGGAGATCGCCGACGCACTCCCGGATTTCCGCATTCTCGACTTCGATCAGCGTGCGGCGTTCGAGGCGGCGCTTGCCTCGTCCCCGGTCCCGAAAGACCGGATCGTCGCGCTCACCTATGACGACACGAGCGTCACGCGCGGCCGCCTTGCCGACTTGGCGGGGATGGCGCTGATCAAGCCGCTGTGCCGCGAAATGACGGAGCACCCGCGGCTGGAAGGACGATCAGAGGAGGTTTAGCTCGTGCGCGCGCTCGACGATCTTGCGGTTATGCGAGACGTCGAGCTTGCGCCTCAGTTCGGCGATATGGAACGACACCGTCGGTTGCGCGATCGACAGCCGGTAGGCGATTTCCTTGTTGCTCTCACCCTGCGCCAGATAGTGGAGGATCGCCATCTGCCGCGACGACAGGGTGACCGGCGGCTGACGATGTTTGCCGAGCGCATCGCGCATGTGCGGCGAGATATAGATGTCGCCGGCGAGCGCCGCCTCGCACGCCGCGATGACCTCTTCGGGCGGGTCGGCCTTGCTCACCACCGCCCGCGCGCCGAGCTTCAGCGCATAATCGACCTCGCCATACTGGCTTTCGCCGGTCAGGATGATCACCGTCATGTCGCGCGAGCCGACGATCTCGGCGAGGATGTTGATGCCGCGCACGTCGGGCATGTTGAGGTCGAGGATCACCAGATCGACCGGCTGCGACTGGACGAAGGCGCCGACCGTCGCGCCGCGATCGAGCGCGCCGACGACGGTGAAACGCTCGTGCCCCGCGAACAGCAGCCGCAACCCGCTCTGCGTGATCGGGTGATCGTCGACGATCAGGATATTGTGATGCGCACTCATCGCAGCGTTCCCCACCCCGCAAACCCCTGCCATGCCTCAACCGAGGGAGGCCTCGCAACCCGAATAAACTTGGGGGGCCGGCACGTGCCCGCAGACATTTATTAGCATTTCGGGGCTATTCGCGCAGGATAAGGGGGTATTCGCTTGTATCACGCGCGGTTCGACATCGACGCAGACGCTGACGCGCCATCGGCGCCGGCCGCGCCCGCGCGCGCCGTCGATCTTGCCGCGTCGGAAACGCCGGAGCGGCTGGCCGCCGAATGGCGACGGCTCGAAGTGCACGGCGCGTGGCCGACGCAGAGCCATGCCTTTGCCGCGGCGCTCGAACCGCTGTTGGCGGGCGCGCATCGGCACGTGCTGGGCGTGCGCCGGAACCGGGCGGTCACGGCGATCCTGCCGCTGTGCCGCGAAGACCGGTTTCTCGCGCGCTGGCGGCTCGCCGGATCGAGCGAATTGTTCGAACCGAGCGACCTGCTGTGCGCGCGAGCCGATGACGCCGGCCCCGTCGCCGCTGCGATCGCGGCGCTGCGCCACCCGGTGTCGCTCGACCGGATTTCGGCCGACTCCCCGCTCGTTCCCGCGCTCCGCCGGGCGATCGGGCAGCGCGGTTGGCTGTCGGTCCGTCCGGCGATGCCCTGTCCCATGATTGCGCTCGACAGCGGCTGGCGCGACCCCGAAAGCCGGTTCAGCGCGCGCCGCCGCTCCGATTTTCGCCGCGCCGCGCGGCGCGCGGAGGCGATGGGGCGGGTGACCTATGAGACGCTGGCGCCGGCCGCGCACGCGTTCGATGCGCTGTTCGACGAGGCGATCGCGGTCGAACTCAACAGCTGGAAACGCGACGCGGGCAGCGCAATCGCCGTCGATGCCCGGCGCGAGACATTTTTCCGCCGCTTCTTTCGCTCGGCCGCAACCGACGGCAATTTCCGCCTGTCGTTCCTGCGCATCGACGGCGAGGCGGTGGCGATGCAAATGGCGCTGCTGTGGTCGGGCCGCTATTGGCTGTTCAAGATCGGCCATGACGAGCGTTTCGGCAAATGCTCGCCGGGAACCCTTCTGATGCTCCATATGCTCGGCTGGGCGGCCGAACAGGGTCTCGAGAGCTTCGAACTGCTCGGCGAGGCCGAGCCGTGGATCACGCGCTTCTGGACCGAGGAGCAGCGCGGCTGTGTCCATCTGCGCACCTATCCCTACACCCTGCCCGGGCTGATCGCGCTCGCCGCCGACGCGCTCGTCTGGCTGCGCCGGCGCCTGCCCGCGCCGCGCCGGTGAGCGGTTCGGCGGCCTGGCGCTGGCTGCGCGACCAGCGCTATGCGCTGCCGCGCCGCGCGGGGGCGTGGCTGCCCGCGCCCGGACCCGGCGACGCCGCCGCGCTGCGCACGCACCTCGACCGCCGCGGGCTCGCGGCGACAGTCAGCTATTTTCAGGCCGAAAGCGATAGCCCCGACGCGATCGTCGCGGCGTGCCGCGCGGTGATGCAGCGGATGGGACCAGGCGCCGCCCCCGCGCGCCTGTCGGTCAAGGCGCCGCCGCTCGGCTTTTGCGCCGCGCGCCTCCGCACCCTCGCCGAAACCGCCGCCGCGGCGGACATGCGGCTGATGTTCGATGCCCACGCACCCGCCGACGCCGATGCGACGCTCGCCGCCGTCGAGGCGCTGCTTCCCGACTTTTCCGGCACCGGCTGCGTCCTGCCGGCACGCTGGCGGCGCAGCCTTTCGGATGCCGATCAATGGCGCGACACGTCCGCCCCGATCCGCGTGGTGAAGGGCGAGTGGCGCGACCTCGACGCCGACCCCGAGGATATCGACGCGGCCTTTCTGGCGCTAGTGTCGCGGCTTGCCGGCCGCGCGGCGCCGGTCGCCGTCGCGACGCACAAGCCGGCGCTCGCCGAGCGTGCGCTCGACATATTGATTGCGGCGGGGACGCCGTGCGAGCTCGAGCAGCTGCGCGGGCTGCCGCGCCGGCGGACCATGACGGCGGCGCGGCAACGCGGGGTGCCGGTGCGCGTCTATATTCCCTTCGGCCCCGATTGGTGGCCCTATGCGATCGACAAGGCGCTCGCGCGCCCGCATCTGCCGCTGTGGATGCTGCGCGACGCGCTGGGTCTGCGCGACCGCGCAAAACAAATGGGGCGGCCCGGTTAGGAGCCGCCCCAGTTGTGGAGCCTGCCGGGGAGAGGGAGATAGTGGCAGGCCGGAGATTGGTGCCGATGGCTCAGCGAGCGGCCATCTGGCTGTCGGATTCGGTTTCGGCGATGCCGGCGATCTTCAGCGCGGCGCGATACTGCTTGGCAGCGGCGCGTTCGTTGCCCGCTTCGCACAGCTTGTTGCCGGTCGACACGAAGCGCTTGGCGCTCGACTGCTTGCTGCCCTGCATGTCGTCGGCGGCGGTGCGCGCCTGGTCGGCGAGGCCGGTGCAGCGATAGTCGCTGCCCTTCGCCTGGGCATAGGCCGGCGAGGTCGAGGCGATCAGGCCGGTGAAAGCGAGCGCCGAAGCCGCGACGATCGCGAAGGCAGAGGGGAAGCGTCGGAAAGTGGAGAGCTGATAGGCCATGGGAGAGGTTCCTTTCGTTTCGTTGTGCAACCTTTTTAGCCGCGCTTGCGCCAATAGATAATCCTCTATAATCTGCAAGTGCCTTGAAGCAGGATTTAACAATCCCCCATGGGGCGCTCGACGGGATCGAAGCTTTCCTGCGCGTCGCGGAGAGGCGGAGCTTTTCCGCCGCGGCCGCCGACCTCGGCGTCTCGCCCTCGGCGATCAGCCAGACCGTGAAAGCCCTGGAAGCGCGCGTCGGCGCGCCGCTGTTCATGCGCACCACGCGCAGCGTCGGGCTAACCCAGGCGGGCGAAATGTTCCTCGAACGCGCGGCGCCGGCCTATTCGGGGCTCGCCGACGCCTATGAGGCGGCGCGCAACCTTGGCAACCGGCCCGCAGGGCGCCTGCGGATCAATCTGATGCGCGGCGCGGTGCAGCCCTTGTTCGAACCGATCCTCGCGGGTTTTTGCGACACCTATCCCGAGATCGAGCTCGAAATCTTCGCCGACGACGCGCTCGCCGATTTGAGCGCGGGCGGCTTCGACGCCGGGGTGCGGATGGGCGAATCGCTCGACGCCGACGTGATCGCGGTGCGTCTGACCGGTCCCTTCCGCTTCGTCGCCGCCGCGGCGCCCGCCTATATCGCCCGCTACGGGCGGCCCCAAACCCCCGAGGATTTGCGCGACCACCGCTGCGTGCGGCTGCGCCTCGGCACCGGCGCGATGATGCCGTGGACTTTCGAGCGCGGCAATCGCGAGTTCGACGTCGCGGTGACCGGCCCGGTGATCGTCAATGATTTCCATGCGATGACCGTCGCGATGCGCAGCGGGGTCGCGATCGGCACGATCGCCGAGCCGACCGCCAAGGCGATGGTCGCGGCGGGCGAGCTCGAGGTGCTGCTCGGCGACTATGCGCCTTCGACCTCGGGCCTCTTCCTCTATTACCCGAGCCGCAAGCAGGTGATGCCGAAGCTGCGCGCCTTCATCGACTATGTCCGCGACTATCTGCCCGACGATGTGACCGGCTGATCGGGATTCGATGCGCCGCAGAAACAAATCCCTTCGCCGTGCGCAGAAAAATTGCGCTGGCGATTCCGCCCGAAACGCGGCAGCCTAGTTGTCAACTAAAACAGTTGGGATGAAATCATGATCGATCTGGCCGCCCTGGACCCCACGGCGCTCCTGCCCTTCATCCTCATCGGCTTCGCGGCGCAGCTCGTCGACGGCGCGCTGGGGATGGCGTTCGGCGTCATCTGCAACACCTTGCTCGTCGCGGTGATGGGCGTGCCGCCCGCGGCGGCGTCGGCGCGTATCCATGTCGTCGAGGTGTTCACGACGGGCGTGTCGGGGATCAGCCACCTCCTCCACCGCAACATCGAGTGGGGGCTGTTCCTGAAGCTGCTGATTCCCGGGCTGATCGGCGGCGTGTCGGGCGCCTATCTGCTGAGTTCGCTCCACAGCGATCTCGTCAAGCCGTTCGTCCTTGCCTATCTGGTCGCGGTCGGCGTCTGGCTTCTCGTCCGCGGACTCCTTTATCCGCCCAAGATTCGCAAGCCGAAGGTAATCGCGCCGCTCGGCCTGATCGGCGGCTTCCTCGACGCCGCGGGCGGCGGCGGCTGGGGGCCGGTGGTGACGTCGAACCTGCTCGTCCAGGGCGCCGAGCCGCGCAAGGTCGTCGGCACCGTCAACAGCGTCGAATTCTTTCTGACCCTCGCGGTGTCGGCGACCTTCATCTGGCATCTCGGCCTCGCCGACATCGCGGGCGCCACGCTCGGCCTCCTCATCGGCGGCGTGCTCGCGGCGCCGCTTGGCGCGGTGATGGCGAAGCGCTTCTCGCCCAAGCTTATGCTGGTGCTGGTGGGTGCGGTGCTGACCGCGACGAGCGCGTTCGGGCTGTACAAGGTGCTGGTGTAAGGACGGGGTCACCCCTTCTCGTCATTGCGCCGGGCGCGTCTCGTCGATCTTGTCGACCCACTCGGGATAGAAGCTCGGTTCGCGCGCCGACCAGCCGGGCGCGGTCGCCGCGGCTTCGCTGATCGACTGGAGCAAGGCTCGCCGCTTGTCGGGGTGGAGGTGCGGCAGCGACGCCGCGGCGCAGAAGGCGCCCGGCAGCCACGGCCGCGCATGCGCGCCGAGCAGCCGCTCGTAGAGGAAGCGATAGGGTGCGAAGCCGGGCAGCCGGTCCTGTCCGAGGTCGAAGGCCGACACCGCGACCAGCGGTGCCATAAAGCCTTCGAGCGCATCGAGGCCGCTGTCGTCGGGAATATGGGCGCGAATCTCGATGAGTCGCTGATAGACGCGGGCCTGGACGCGAATCGCGGTTTCCTCGACCATGTCGCGCGACCAGCGCGCGATCGCATCGTCGCGCTCCAGCCCGATGTCGAGCGAGCGGCGGATATAGCGCTGCGTCGCGGCGGGAAAGCCCGCGAATTCCTTGATCTCCGAAATCGACAGGTCGCCTGTAGCCGGTCCTGAACGCGTCGCCATCGTCATGCTCCCGCATCGCACCCGGGGAGCCATCCCCCGGAGGCTTGCATCGGACAATCTGCCACGAAAAGGGTTAGCGGTGAGTTAACCATGATGTCGGGATATGTTCAGCCGGATCGCAGGAACGTTGCGCGGTGTCGCGGCGAAGCCTAATCAGCATGACTTGCAGAACAAAAGACGCAGGGACTCTCATGTCGCACACACCGCAGCCGGTCCTGTCCGCCACCGGCCTCTTCACCCCCGCCGAAGTCATTTCCAACGAAGAACTGGTCGCCAGCTTCAACGCCTATGTCGCGCTGCATAACAGCGAGCATGCCGAAGCGATCGCCACGGGAGAGGTCGCCAAACTCACCGAATCGAGCGTCGAGTTCATCGAGAAGGCGAGCGGCATCGGCTCGCGCCACGTCGTCGACAAGACGGGCATTCTCGACCCCGCGCACATGGCGCCGCGCCTGCCCGAGCGCGGCAACGACGAGTTGTCGATCCTCGCCGAGATCGGCGTCGCGGCGGCGAAGGATGCGCTCACGCGCGCCGGCCGCGATGCGGGCGACGTCGACGCGGTGCTGTGCGCGGCCTCGAACATGCAGCGCGCCTATCCGGCGATGGCGGTCGAAATCCAGGACGCGCTCGGCATCGACGGCTTCGGCTTCGATATGAACGTCGCCTGCTCGTCGGCGACCTTCGGCATCCAGACCGCCGCCGACTATATCCGTGCCGGCCATGCGAAGAGCGTGCTCGTCGTGAACCCCGAAATCTGTTCGGGCCACCTCAACTGGCGCGACCGCGACAGCCATTTCATCTTCGGCGACGTCGCGACCGCGATCCTCGTCGAGGCCAAGGATATCGCGCCCGCCGGCCATTGGGACATCCTCGGCACCCGGCTCAAGACCGTCTTTTCGAACAATATCCGCAACAATTTCGGTTTCCTGAACCGCACCCACGGCGGCATCGACCAGTCGGGACCCAAGACCGACAAGCTCTTCGTCCAAGAGGGCCGCAAGGTGTTCAAGGAAGTCGTGCCGATGGTCGCGGCGATGATCGTCGAGGAGATGGAGAAGCTCGGGCTCGAAGGCGCCGACATGCGCCGGCTGTGGCTCCACCAGGCGAACACCAACATGAACCGCCTGATCGCGCAGCGCGTGCTCGGGCACGAGGCAAGCGCCGACGAGAGCCCGACGGTGCTCGACACCTATGGCAACACGTCGAGCGCGGGATCGATCATCGCCTTTCACCTGAACCACGAAGATATGGCCGCGGGCGACACCGGCCTCATCTGCTCGTTCGGCGCGGGTTATAGCGCGGGGACGGTGTTCGTGCGGAAGACGTGAGCGTCAGGGCACAAACGTCGTGAACAGATAGACCGCGAACAGCATCAGGTGGATCGCGCCTTGCAGCACGGTGGTGCGCCCGTTCGCCAGCGTCTGTGACGCGACGATCAGCGACAGGAACAGCAGCACCGACGACTTGGCATCGAGGCCGAGGCTGATCGGCAGGTCGACGACGATCGACAGGATCGCGACCGCCGGAATCGTCAGCCCGATCGTCGCGAGCGCCGAGCCCAGCGCGAGGTTGAGGCTGGTCTGCAGGCGATCGGACTTCGCCGCCCGCACCGCCGCGAGCCCTTCGGGTGCGAGAATCAGCGCCGCGATCAGGACGCCGAGCACCGCCGGCGGCGCGCCCCAATCGGCAAGCAGCGCGCCGATGGTGGGCGACAGCGCCTTCGCCAGCAGCACGACGCCGAACAGGCAGGCGACGAGCAGGCCGAGCGAGATCCACATCCGCTGCGCGCTAGGCGGTTCGGCGTGCGCGTCGGGCTCGTCCTGCGCCTCGCCTTCGGGCAGGAAATAGTCGCGATGCCGCACCGTCTGCACAAGCGCGAAGGTCGCATAGAGGATCAGCGACACCGCCGCGACGAAGCCGAGCTGCGTCCCTGAATAGAAGGGTCCGGGCACGCTCGAGGTGAAATTGGGCAGGACCAGCGTCACCGTGGTGAGCACCGTCAGCGTCGCGAGCGCGGCGCCGATGCCGGTGCGCTGGAAACGCTGCTCGTGATGGCGGATCGCCCCGCTCAAGAGGCAGAGCCCCATCAACAGGTTGAGGATCACCATCACCGCCGCGAACACCGTGTCGCGCGCCAGCGTCTGCGCCTTGTCGGGTTCGGCCTGCATCAGCGTCAGGACCAGTCCGACCTCGATCACGGTCACCGCGAGCGCGAGGATCAGCGTGCCGAAGGGCTCGCCGACGCGGTGCGCGACGACCTCGGCATGGTGGACCGCGGTCACCACCGACGCACCGAGAACCAGTCCGACGAGGAGCGGATTGAGCGCCATGCCAAGGCTCGCCAACGCGACGAGGAAACCAAGAACCGGGAAGACGTCGGGTGCGATGCGGCGGATTTTGCTCTTCATGCGGCTTTATTGCAGCCGCATTTCCCGATGGCTACCCGCGGGGCGGCATTTTTTGGTAGAAAGTTAATGCGATCGCACCGGCAATCCCGCAGCGGCGAGCCGCGCATGCGCCTCGGCGATCGTCGCCTCGCCGAAGTGGAAGATGCTCGCGGCGAGCACCGCGCTCGCGCCGCCCTCGATCACGCCCGCGACCAGATGGTCGAGGTTGCCGACGCCGCCGCTCGCAATCACCGGCACACTCACCGCATCGGCGATCGCGCGGGTGAGCGCGAGGTCGTAGCCGTCCTTGGTGCCGTCGCGGTCCATGCTGGTCACCAGCAGTTCCCCGGCGCCGAGCGCCGCGAGCCGCATCGCATGCTCGACCGCGTCGATCCCCGTGGGCTTGCGTCCGCCGTGGGTGAAGATTTCCCAGCGGCCCTCTTCGACGCGGCGCGCGTCGATACTGCCGACCGCGCATTGGCTGCCGAAGCGGTCGGCGATATCGGCGACGAGTTCGGGTCGCGCGACCGCGGCGCTGTTCACCGCCACCTTGTCGGCGCCCGCCAGCAGCAGCGCGCGCGCATCCTCGGCGCTGCGCACCCCGCCGCCGACGGTCAGCGGCATGAAGCAGACCTCGGCGGTGCGGCTGACCATGTCGAGCAGCGTGCCGCGCCCCTGGTGGCTCGCCGAAATGTCGAGAAAGCAAAGCTCGTCGGCGCCCGCGGCGTCATAGGCGCGCGCCGCCTCGACCGGATCGCCCGCGTCGCGCAGGTCGACGAAATTGACCCCCTTGACCACGCGCCCATCGGCGACGTCGAGGCAGGGGATGACGCGGACGCGGACGGTCATATACCCCCCTCCCATTTATGGGAGGGGTTGGGGGAGGGCCTGTTTCGGGAGAGAAGCATTTTCGACATGCCCTCCCCTAGCCCCTCCCGCCAGCGGGAGGGGAATTTCCCGCCGCGATCGCCTCGGCCAGATCGAGCCGGCCGTCGTAGAGCGCCCGCCCGGTGATCACGCCCTCGATGCCGTCGGCAACATGCGGCCGCAGCATGTGGATATCGTCGATCCCCGCGACCCCACCGCTCGCGATCACCGGAATGGCGACCGCGCGCGCCAGCGCCACCGTCGCCTCGACATTGCAGCCCCTGAGCAACCCGTCGCGCCCGACATCGGTGAAGAGCAGGGCCGCGACCCCGGCATCCTCGAACCGCCGCGCCAGATCCTCGACACGCACGTCGGAGACATCGGCCCAGCCCTCGGTCGCGACCATCCCGTCGCGCGCATCCACGCCGACGACGATGCGTCCGGGGAGGTCGCGCGCGGCCGATTTGACGAACTCCGGGTCCTTGAGCGCGGCGGTGCCGATGATCACCCGCTCGACCCCGAGCGCGAGCCAGCGGTCGACCCCCGCACGATCGCGGATGCCGCCACCGACCTGCACCTTGCCCGGAAAGGCCGCGACGATACTTTCGACCGCCGACCCGTTGACGCTCTCGCCCGCGAAGGCGCCGTCGAGATCGACGACATGCAGGTGGCTCGCACCCGCGCCAGCAAACAGCCGCGCCTGCGCCGCCGGATCGTCGCCATAGACGGTCGCGCGCGCCATATCGCCTTCGGCAAGCCGCACCACCTGCCCGCCCTTGAGGTCGATCGCGGGGAAGATGGTCAGGGTCGCCAAGACAAAAACCTTTCGAGCGTCGCGAGGCCATAGGCCTGGCTTTTTTCGGGGTGGAACTGGACGCCGACGATCGTGTCGCGGGCGACCGCCGCCGTAAACGGCCCACCATGCTCGCTCGTCGCCGCGACATGCGCGGCCTCGGCGAAATGATAGCCGTGGAGATAATAGGCCTCACCGCGCGCGATCACCGGATGCGCGAAGGTCGGGACGACGTCGTTCCACCCCATGTGCGGGATGCGCAGGCCCGGCGCCGGGGCGAAGGGCCGCACCGTGCCGCCGATCCAGCCGAGCCCCGCATGCCGCCCATGCTCCTCGCCCGCATCGGCGAGCAGCTGCATGCCGACGCAGATGCCGAGAAAGGGCGCGCCCTCGCCGCGCACGCGCCGCTCCATCGCCTCGACGAGACCGGGAATCGCCGAAAGGCCGTTCATGCACGCCGCGAAGGCCCCGACCCCCGGAAGCACGATCCGGTCGGCCTTCGCCACCGCATCGGGGTCGGCGGTCACGGCGACATCTTCGGCGCCCGCGGCAACAAGCGCATTGTGCACCGAGCGAAGATTGCCCGCGCCATAGTCGATCAGGGCGATGGTCAAATTCCCCTCCCGCTTGCGGGAGGGGTTACGGGAGGGCATGTCCGATTAGTGGCGGCGGCCTGAAACAGGCCCTCGCCCAACCCCTCCCGCAAGCGGGAGGGGAGAATCATAGCACCCCCTTGGTGCTCGGAATCGCATCGCCCTTGCGCGGGTCGATCTCCACCGCGGCGCGCAGCGCGCGCGCCAGCGCCTTGTACATGCTCTCGGCGATATGGTGGTTGTTCTCGCCATAGAGGGTTTCGATGTGCAGCGTGATCCCCGCGGTCTGCGCGAAGCTCGCGAACCAGTGCGGGAACAGCTCGGTATCCATCTCGCCGAGGCGCGGCTGCGAGAAGCCCGATTTCCAGACGCAGTGCGGGCGCCCCGAAATGTCGAGGACGCAGCGGGTCAGCGTTTCGTCCATCGGCGAATGCGCTTCGCCGTAGCGCGCGATGCCGCGCTTGTCGCCGAGCGCCTTCGCCACCGCCTCGCCGAGCGCGAGCGCCGAATCCTCGACCGTGTGGTGCTGGTCGATATGGAGGTCGCCCTTCACCGTCATCGCGATGTCGATCAGCGAGTGGCGCGACAATTGCTCGACCATATGGTCGAGGAAACCGATACCGGTGGACACCGAATAGTCGCCGCTGCCGTCGAGATTGACGGTGATCGCGATATCCGTTTCCTTGGTCGTGCGCTGGACAGTGGCGGTTCGCATGAGACGCCCCATAGCAGCGACTTTTCGCGTTGCAAGGCGACTCTCCCCACTTGACCGCCGCGCGCGCCGCGTTCATCCCCCACGGCCATGAGTGACGATGTCCGCGACAGCCTGATTCCCTATGATGAAATCGTGCAGGATGCCCTGCGCGCCGTGGTCGGCCGCGTGCTGCGGCAGATCGAGGGCAGCGACAGCCTGCCCGGCGAACATCATTTCTATATCACCTTCAAGACGCAGGCGCCCGGAGTCGCGATTCCCGGGCATCTGATCGCCAAATTCCCCGACGAGATGACGATCGTGCTCCAAAACCGCTTCTGGGACCTGACGGTCGAGGACGATCATTTCAGCGTCGGCCTGTCGTTCAACCAGACGCCGTCGATGCTCACCATTCCCTATGCGGCGATCACCGCCTTCGTCGATCCGTCGGTCGATTTCGGGCTGCAGTTCCAGGTCAGCGACGACAGCGAGGACCCCGAACCGCACGACGAGGCCGACAACGACCGCCCCGACGTTTCGGCCGAGGACGGCTCCAACGTCGTGACCGTGGATTTCGGCAAGCGGAAATAGCATGACGGGCCCTCCCTGGCCCCCCAGCCGTTTCTGGCAATATTGGGCGCTCGCCGGGATGGTGGTGCTGACCGCGGCCTTCTGGTGGGGTGTCGAGGGCTATGCCATCTTCGAAACCCGCCGGCACGGCCAGATCGCCGAAGGGCTGCTGCGCTTCACGCTGCTGATCCTGACCCCGGCGCTCGTGCTCGTCTGGCTCGCCGCGGCGTGGCTGCGGCGACGGGTGGGCGAAGGCGGCTATTGGCAATTGCTCGGCCTGATCGCGATGATCTGGGCGGGCGCGGTGTTGGTGACGAGGATGCTGGCCGGATGAGCGATACGCGGATCGAGAGCGACAGCATCGGCGAGATCGCGGTGCCGGCACACGCCTATTGGGGGGCGCAAACGCAGCGTTCGATCGAGAATTTCCCCTTCGGCGCGCGCGAGCGGATGCCGATCGAGATCGTCCACGCGCTCGCGCTGGTCAAGCAGGCCGCGGCGCGGGTCAACCGCCGCCACGGACTTCCCGCCGACAAGGCCGATGCGATCGAACGGGCGGCGGCAGAGGTCGTCGCGGGCCAGCTCGACGACCAGTTCCCGCTCGTCATCTGGCAGACGGGCAGCGGCACCCAGAGCAACATGAACGCCAATGAGGTGATTGCGGGCCGCGCCAACGAGATATTGACGGGCACGCGCGGCGGAAAATCGCCGGTCCACCCCAATGACGACGTCAACCGCGGCCAGTCGTCGAACGACAGTTTCCCGACCGCGATGCACATCGCCGCCTCGCTCGCGGCGACGCGCCGCCTGTTCCCCGCGCTCGCCCGGTTGCGCGGCGCGCTCGACGCCAAGGCGGCCGAATGGGCCGATATCGTCAAGATCGGCCGCACCCATCTGCAGGATGCGACCCCGCTGACGCTGGGGCAGGAATTTTCGGGCTATGCGAACCAGCTCTATCGCGCCGGACAGCGGATCGAGCCGGCGATCGCCCATGGCACCAACCGCCTGGCGCAGGGCGGCACCGCCGTCGGCACCGGGCTCAATTCGCCGGCGGGCTTCGCCGGCGAATTCTGCACGGCGCTGCGAGGCATCACCGACCACCCCTTCGTGCCCGCCGAGAATATGTTCGAGGCGCTCGCATCGAACGATCCGCTCGTCCATCTATCGGGGACGCTCAACACGCTGGCGGTCGCGCTGACCAAGATCGCGAACGACATCCGCCTGCTGGGATCGGGTCCGCGCGCCGGACTCGGCGAGCTCGACCTGCCCGCGAACGAGCCGGGCAGTTCGATCATGCCGGGCAAGGTCAACCCGACCCAGTGCGAGATGCTGACGATGGTCGGATGCCAAGTGATCGGCAACCACCAGGCGGTGACTGTCGGCGGGATGCAGGGTCACCTCGAACTCAACGTGTTCAAGCCGCTGATCGGCGCGAACGTCCTGCGTTCGATCGACCTGCTCGCGACCGGCATGGAGGGTTTCGCAGACCGCTGCGTCGATGGCATCGAGCCCAATCGCGCGCGCATTGCCGAACTCGTCGACCGCTCGCTGATGCTGGTCACCGCGCTCGCCCCCGAAATCGGCTATGACAAGGCGGCGAAGATCGCGAAGCAGGCGCACGAGCGCGGCACGACGCTGCGCGAGGCGGCGCTCGACCTCGGCGCTGTCGACGCCGCGACCTTCGACCGGCTCGTCGACCCGCGGTCGATGCTCGGGCCGGAACCCGATGGCTCCGCGGGGAATTGATAAGGGCGAAGGAGAGATAGGATGATGGGACGGATCATCGGCGGCGTGCTCGGCAGCGCGATCGGGCGCGGCAAGGGCAATCATCCCATCGCGGGCGCGGTGATCGGCGCGGGCACCCTGTTCGCGGCGCGGCGCCTGTTTCCGCAGCGCTACGCGGTGCTCGCGGCGACCGCGGCCGCCGCCTATCTGACCAAGAAATGGGCCGAACGCGCCGAGATGCGCAAGGAAGCCGAAGCGGCGCATGTCGCCGACCCCACGCTCGCCCGCGAGGGCGTGGTCGACAGCTATGCCGGCACCGCGCCAACCGACGGCCAGAGCATCGGCGACGCGCTGCCTCCGGCGATTCCGGTCGAGGCGAACGGCAAGCGTCCGTCGGTTCACTGAGGCCCCACCTCACTTCCGTCATTGCGAGCGAAGCGAAGCAATCCAGAGTGGAGAAAACCGCCCTGGATTGCTTCGCTTCACTCGCAATGACGATATATTTTACCCGGCCTGCCATTCCTTCACCGCTTCGATCGGTGAAACCAGCATCAGCACGTTGAGCGTCAGATTGTCGCGGATCGCGAACAGCGTGAATAGTTCGAAGAAGATCGCGATCCCCACCGTCATCCACCAGCGCATCCGGCTCGCGGCGAGGAAGCCCAGCACCATGAAGGCGGCGTCGCTCACCGAGTTGAGAACCGAATCGCCCGAATAGCCATAGGCCATCGTCACCTCGCGATAGCGGTCGATGATGACGGGCGAATTTTCGAGGATTTCCCACGCACCCTCGATACCGATCGCGACCGCGAGCGCGGCCCACAGCGGCGCGCGCGGCATCAGCCAGCGCGAAAGCCCCAAGAAGATGAAGCCGTGGATGATATGGCTGAAGCTGTACCAGTCGGCGATCTGCTGGCTGTTCTGGTTCGACTGGACGACGCCGTGCCACAGGCTGACCGTCCCGCACGGGCAGATCGGCGGGCGGCCCATCGCGACCAGAATGATGGCAAGCAGCGCCAGCAGCGCGCCCGCGACCAGCCACCCGTTTCGCGTCATCGCCGCCCCTTCCCGCTTGACCGCCGCCCTTCCCCGCGCGAATAGCGCGCATGACCGAAAGCGTCCACCTGAACCGCCGCGGCGTCCTGTTCGTCCTCTCCTCACCCTCGGGCGCGGGCAAGACCACCATCTCGCGCATGATGCTCGACGCCGACAGCGACATCGCGCTGTCGATCTCGGCGACGACGCGCCCGCCGCGTCCGGGCGAGGTCGACGGGGTCCACTATCACTTCGTCGACACCGAAACCTTCAAGAAGATGGCGGCCGACGGTGAGTTTCTCGAATGGGCGCATGTCTTCGGCCACCGTTACGGCACGCCGCGCGCGCCGGTCGAGGCGCTGCTCGCCGCGGGCAAGGACGTGCTCTTCGACATCGACTGGCAGGGCGCGCAGCAGCTTTATCAGGAAGCCGGCCCCGACGTCGTGCGCGTCTTCGTATTGCCGCCGACGATGGAGGAGCTGGAACGCCGGCTGCGGTCGCGGGGTACCGACAGCGATGAGGTGATCGCCGCGCGCATGGAGCGCGCCGCGAACGAGATCAGCCACTGGGACGGCTACGACTATGTCCTGATCAACGACGATGTCGATGGCTGTTTCGACGAGGTGCGCGCGATCCTGCGCGCCGAGCGGCTGAAGCGCCGCCGCCAGATCGGGCTGATCGGCTTCGCGCGCGACCTGATCCGCTCGGTGCCCGACGCGGACAAGAAGCTGTAGAGCGAGCAATGAAACTTCGCCCTCGAGCTGGCCGATTTTTGCTTGGGGCGATAGGTTTCATCGGGGTGGCCGGCCTAGCCATCGACGTGATCGACGGCCGATTTGCATTTCGGGGTCATGTGACGAGCCTCGCCGAA
This sequence comes from Sphingopyxis sp. GW247-27LB, assembly GCF_002277025.1. Taxonomy (GTDB): domain Bacteria; phylum Pseudomonadota; class Alphaproteobacteria; order Sphingomonadales; family Sphingomonadaceae; genus Sphingopyxis. The sequence continues at coordinate 592,130 of NZ_NIWD01000008.1, read as the reverse complement.
AATCCCGGCAAATTCTGGGTCTCGATCTTCATCTTCGGCGCACTGTTCGCCGGCCTGCTGCTCTGGGCTATTTCGGGCTGGAGACTCGAGCGCTCGCCATCCCGTTCGACATCCGATGAAATCTAGCCCGGACGGGCAAGATTCGCGTTCAGTTCGGCGACAATCTCCGCGCGCAGCGGCCTCGCCTGATTGTCGGTGCGGCACACGACCACCGTGTCGCAGGTCGCGATCGCGCCGCCGTTCTGAAACATCGCCTGGACGATCGTCCAGCTCGACGTGCCGATGCGGCCAATGCCGGTCGCGATCCGGACCGGGTCGGGGAAATTCCCCTCGGCGAGATAGTTGATCTCGACCGCGGCGACCATCGTCCGCTCGTTCGTCGCCCGCTCGCCGAGCGGACGCACCCGGCGGTTCAGCAACACGCGGCTGCTTTCGAACAACGCCGCGAAGGCCACATTGTTGAGGTGGCCGTTGATGTCCATGTCCTGAAAGCGCGTCTGGAATTCTTCGCAGACGGGGTAGCTGGCGGCGTCGAGCCGCCAGCTTTCCGGTTTCGCCATATCAGCGCGGCGCCATGCGGATGCCGCCGTCGAGGCGGACGTCCTCACCGTTGAAATAGCCGTTCTCGATCATGCAGAGCGCGAGGTTCGCATATTCGTCGGGGTTGCCGAGGCGCTTCGGGTTGAGCACCGAGGCACCGAGCGCATCGCGGACATTCTGCGGCGCGCCGGCGAGCAGCGGGGTGTCGAAGATGCCCGGCAAGATGGTGTTGACGCGGATATTCTCGTTATTGAGGTCGCGCGCGATGGGGAGCGTCATGCCGACGACGCCGCCCTTCGACGCCGAATAGGCCGCCTGGCCGATCTGCCCGTCCTCGGCCGCGACGCTCGCGGTGTTGACGATCGCGCCGCGCTCGCCGTCCGCCATCGGGTCGAGCGTCAGCATGCCCGCCGCCGATTTCGCGATGCAGCGGAAGGTGCCGACGAGGTTGATCTGGATGATCCAGTTGAAAGCGTCGAGCGGGAAATGCTTGATGCTGCCGTCTTCCTTCGAGCGGCTCGCGGTCTTGATCGCATTGCCGGTGCCCGCGCAGTTGACGAGGATGCGCTCCTGGCCGTGCGCGGCGCGTGCCTTTTCAAAGGCCGCGTCGACCGACGCGTCGTCGGTGACGTTGCATTCGCAGAAGACGCCGCCGAGTTCCTCGGCGATCGCCTTGCCCTTTTCTTCCTGCAGGTCGAAGATCGCGACCTTGACGCCCTTGGCGGCGAGCGCGCGGGCGGTGGCGGCGCCGAGGCCCGAGGCGCCGCCGGTGACGACGGCGGATATGGTGGAATCGAGTTTCATGGGTTTCTCCTAACTAAAGCCCCTCCCCTTCAGGGGAGGGGTTGGGGTGGGGTTTCGCGGCGCAGAGCAAGGCCGATGGACCCCACCCGCTGCGACTAGGCAGCAAGCTGCCAAGTCTCGCTGCCCTCCCCTGAAGGGGAGGGCGTAGATCGTTACAATCGCTCGATGATCGTGACGTTGGCCTGGCCGCCGCCCTCGCACATCGTCTGCAGCCCGTATTTGCCGCCGCGCGCTTCGAGCGCGTTCAGCAGCGTCGCCATCAGCTTGGCGCCCGAGGCACCGAGCGGGTGGCCGAGCGCGATCGCGCCGCCGTGGACGTTGAGCCGCGCGTGATCGGCGCCCAGATATTTGAGCCACGCGAGCGGCACCGGGGCGAACGCCTCGTTGACTTCATAGACGTCGATATCGTCGATCTTGAGCCCCGCCTTCTTGAGCGCGCGCTCGGTCGCGAACAGCGGCTCCTCGAGCATGATCACCGGGTCGCCCGCGGTGACCGACACATGATGGATGCGCGCGCGCGGGGTCAGGCCGTGGTCCTTCAGCGCCTGTTCGGAACAGACGAGCACCGCCGACGATCCGTCGCAGATCTGGCTCGAGGTCGCGGCGGTGATCGTGCCGCCTTCCTGGAGCAGCTTCACCCCCGCGATGCTCTCCAGCGTCGCGTCGAAGCGGATGCCCTCGTCGACCTTGTGCCATTGCTTGCCCTCGGCCGTCTCGATCTCGACCGGCACGATCTCGCGATCGAACAGGCCGGCCTCGGTCGCCGCGATGGCGCGGCGGTGGCTTTCGAGCGCGAAGGCGTCGAGATCGTCCTTGGTGAAGCCATGCTTCTTGACGATCATTTCGGCGCCCATGAACTGGCTGAACATGATGCCGGGATATTTTTCCTCGAGCCGCGGCGATTTATAATTGCCGAGCCCCTCCTTCATGAACAGCGTCGCGACGCTGCCCATCGGCACCCGCGTCATGCTTTCGATGCCGCTGGCGAGCACCATGTCCTGCGTCCCCGACATCACGCCCTGCGCCGCGAACTGCACCGCCTGCTGCGACGATCCGCACTGGCGGTCGATGGTGACCGCGGGAATCGAGTCGGGCAGCTTCGACGCAAGCACCGCGTTGCGGCCGAGGTCCATCGTCTGCTGGCCGCCCTGCGACACGCAGCCGGTGATGACGTCGTCGATCTTCGAGGTATCGAAATCATTGCGGTCGGCGATCGCGTCGAACACCGCGGCGCCGAGGTCGACGGGGTGCGTGCCGGCGAGCCGGCCGCCGCGACGGCCGCCGGCGGTGCGAACGGCGTCGACGATATAGGCTGTAGCCATGGGGAATTCCTTTCACATCTGTTCCCCTCCCGCAGGCGGGAGGGGTTAGGGGTGGGCGCGAGCGGAGCGAGCATCCGGGGGTGAGATCGCCCACCCCGCTGCGACTAGCGAGCAAGCTCGCTGCCCCTCCCGCAAGCGGGCGGGGTTACAATTTCCGCCCGATCAGTTCCTTCATGATCTCGTTCGTGCCGCCGAAGATGCGCGTCACGCGCGCCGCGCGCCAGGCGCGGGCGATCGGATATTCGTTCATGTAACCCGATCCGCCGAACAGCTGGAGGCACTTGTCCATCACCTCCCACTGGAGGTCGGTGTGCCACAGCTTCGCCGCGGCACCCTCTTCGGGGGTGAGCTCCTTCTTCATGTGGCGCGCGAGCGCCCAGTCGAGGTGCGCCCAGCCGACCTGCAACTTTGCCTTGAGGTCCGCGAGGACGAAGCGGCTGTTCTGGAAATCGAGGATCGGCTTGCCGAACGCCTTGCGGTCGCGGGTATATTCAACCGTGTCGTCGAAGGCGCGCTGCGCCGAGGCCTGCGCAGAAACTGCGATCGACAGGCGTTCCTGGGGCAGTTCGCTCATCAGATAGATGAAGCCCTGCCCCTCTTCGCCGAGGCAGTTGGTGATCGGCACGCGGACGTCGTTGAAGAACAGCTCCGACGTGTCGGCCTCGTCCTGCCCGATCTTGTCGAGGTTGCGGCCGCGCTGGAAACCCTCGCGATCGGCCTCGACGAGGACGATCGACACGCCCTTCCACGCCGGCTGCACCTCGGTGTCGGTCTTGACGCAGACGAGGATCAGGTCGGCGTTCTGCCCGTTGGTGATGAAGGTCTTCGACCCGTTGATGACATAGTGATTGCCATCCTTCTTCGCGGTCGTCCGCATCCCCTGAAGGTCGGAGCCGGTGCCTGGCTCGGTCATCGCGATCGCGGTGATCACCTCGCCCGAGACCATCTTGGGCAGCCAGTGCTTCTTCTGCTCTTCGCTGCCATATTTGACGATGTAGCTGGTGACGATGTCCGACTGGAGCGAGAAGCCCGTCGTCGCGCGGCCGTAATAGGCGCTTTCCTCGTCGACGATCGCATTATAGCCGAAGTCGAGCCCGAGCCCGCCATAGGCTTCGGGAACCGTCGGGCACAGCATGCCGATCTCGCCGGCCTTGGGCCAGATCGACTTGGGGACGATCTTGTCCTCCGCCCATTGCGCGGCGTTCGGCGCGACTTCCTTTTCGAGGAACTGGCGCACCGTCGCGCGGAACGCCTCATGATCCTCGTTGTAGGCGGTGCGCGAGAGGTTATCGAGCGACATCATCTTCCTTTCCTTGGAGGCAGCCGAACGCGAGCGGAGAGTCGGCCGCAATCTTCGGTGGCCAAGAGACCTTACGTTTACGTGCACGTCAAGTAGAAATGACGCTACGGCGGGAAACTTCTTTCGCGTCGCCGCCGCGAAGGCAAAAGCCGTAGTCGGTGTATCGCTTCATCCCCGCGCAGGCCCGCCCATTTCCAACTTCGTCATGCTGAACTTGTTTCAGCATCCATGGCCGGACCTCTCGTTCCGCGCTGCGTTGAAGAAAACGGCAGGCCATGGACCCTGAAACAAGTTCAGGGGTGACGAGACAGAGGGGCGGGTCGGCAACCGGCACATCTGCAAACAACATGATCTCATCTTGGCTGGGGCGACGAATAGGATTGCAGCCGTGGTCGAGCGCTGGGCAGCGACGACCACCCGCGCTAAACCCCCGCACATGGTCGACCTTCTTCTCGATGCCGGCGCCTTGCTCGGCGAATCGCCGCGCTGGAGCGCCCAGGAACAGTGCCTCTATTGGGTCGATATCGAAGGCCGCGAAATCCACCGCACCGATCCGACAACGGGCGCCGACGCGGTGATGATCCTCGATCAACAGGTCGGCTGCATCGCGCCGCGCGCGAGTGGCGGACTCATCGCCGCGCTCGAGGACGGCTGCGCGCTGATCGACGCCTGGGGCGACGTGCCGCGCCCGTTCGGCCAGGCTGCGCTGGCGGACAAGCCCGAGCAGCGCTTCAACGACGGCTGCGTCGACGCCCTTGGTCGGCTCTGGGTCGGCAGCCTGACGAGCGACAAGGCGAACCCGCGGGCGGCGCTCTATCGCCTCGATCCCGACGGATCGCTGACCGAAATCTTCGGCGGCGTGACGACGAGCAACGGAGCCGCCTTCAGTCCCGACGGTCGCATCTTCTACCACGCCGACACCCCGACCCATGCGGTGCGCGCCTATGACGTCGACGCCGCCGCCGGAACGCTGAGCGACGGGCGCATCTTCCACCAGTTCGAACTCAGCGCCGGCCGCCCCGACGGCGCCGCGGTCGACGCCGAGGGCTGCTACTGGTCGGCGCTGTGGGACGGCTGGCGCGTCGTGCGCCTGTCGCCCGCAGGCGAACTCCTCCAGACGGTCGAGCTTCCGGTGCAGCGCCCGACGATGATCGCCTTCGGCGGCGCCGACCTCATGACTGCCTTCGTCACCAGCGCGGGCAAGAATCTGACCGACGCGGAGCGCAAGGCGCAGCCGCACGCGGGCGGCCTCTTCACCTTCCGCGTCGATGTGCCGGGCCTCGCGCAGCCGATGTTCGGCGGCTGAGCTTGCGCGGCGCCGTCTTATCCGGCTAGGACAGGCGAATCCGGTTTCGTCCGAAACCTGTTTCTCCGGGAGACTTCATGATGCCGCGCAACGCGCCCCCTCGCCGCAAGCTGTCGATGCTGCTTGCATCCACTGCCCTGTTTGCGGGTTATAGCGGCATGGACATCCAGACCGCCTCCGCCGCCGAGCCCTCCGCCGCTCCGGCCGCCACCGCACCCGCGGGCGACAATCCGCTGCTCGCCAAATGGACCGGCCCCTTCGAAGGGGTGCCGCCGTGGGACAAGATGGACCCCGAGCTGTTCCCCGACGCCTTCACCAAGGCGATGGCGGAGGTGAAGGCCGAGGTGCAGGCGGTGATCGACAATCCCGAAGCCGCGACCTTCGACAACACCTTCGTCCCGATGATGCTCGCGGGCGACACGATGGACCGCCTCTACGCGGTGTGGGGCGTCCAGACCTCGAACAAGTCGACCGCGCGGGTCGAGGCGATCGACGCCGAATGGAGCCCGAAACTGTCGAGCTTCTATACCGAACTCTTCCTCGATCCGGGTCTCTTCGCGCGCTACAAGGCGGTCTACGACAAGCGCCATGACAGCGGTCTCGACGCCCAGCAGATCCGCATCGTCGAGCGCAGCTATGACGAGATGGTGCGCGACGGCGCCAATCTGTCGGCGCCCGACAAGGCGAAGCTCGTCGCGATGAATTCCGAGCTCGAGGGCCTGTTCTCGGCCTTTTCGTCGAAGCTGCTCGCCGATGAAAAGCTCTACACCTTCGTCACCGACGAAGCCGAACTCGCCGGGCTCGAGCCCGCCTTCGTCGCCTCGCTCGCCGATGCCGCTGCGGCACAGGGCAAGCCTGGCCAGTGGGCGATCAAGAACACCCGCTCGTCTGCCCAGCCGGTGCTGCAGAATGCGACCAGCCGCGCGCTTCGCGAAAAGGTCTGGCGCGCCTTCGTGGGCCGCGGCGACAATGGCGACGCGAACGACACCAATACGACGATCGCCGCGATCCTGAAGCTGCGCCAGGCGCGTGCCGAACTGCTCGGCTTCAAGACCCACGCCGACTATCGCATGGCCGACACGATGGCGAAGACGCCCGCCAACGCGATGGATCTGATGATGAAGGTCTGGCCCGCCGCGGTCGCGCGCGTCCATGAGGAGGTGGCGGACATGCAGGCGATCGCCGATGCCGACGCGAAGGCCGGCCCAAAGGCAGGCGGGGGACCGCAGATCACCATCGAGCCGTGGGACTATCGCTATTATGCCGAGAAGGTCCGCAAGGCGAAATACGACCTCGATGAAAGCGAGGTAAAGCCCTATCTCCAGCTCGACAAGCTGGTCGACGCGATGTTCTGGTCGGCGGGCCAGCTCTACGATCTCGGCTTCAGGGAAAACACCGGCACGGTCCCCGTCTTCGACCCCAAGGTGCGAACGTTCGAGGTCTATAACCTCAAGACGAACGAGAATGTCGGGCTCCTCTATCTCGACAATTTCGCGCGCGACGGGAAGCGTTCGGGCGCGTGGATGACCACCTATCGCAGCCAGCAGACGCTCGGCGGCGAACGCAACGTGCTCGCGTCGAACAACAATAATTTCACCGAGGGCGCGAAGGGCGTTCCGACGCTCGTCAGCCTCGACGACGCCTCTACCCTGTTCCACGAGTTCGGCCACGGCATCCATTATCTGCTCCAGCAGGTGACATATCCGTGGCTCGCGGGCGTGCCGCGCGACTTCGTCGAATATCCGAGCCAGGTGAACGAGAATTGGCTGATGACGCCGGAAATCCTGTCGAAATATGCGACGCACTACAAGACCGGCGAGCCGATGCCGCAGGCGCTGGTCGATAAGATTCTCGCGAGCCAGAAGTTCAACCAGGGATTCGAGACGGTCGAATATCTGGCGAGCGCGATCGTCGACATGAAGCTCCACGACCGCACCACGCCCGTCACCGACATCGATGCCTTCGAGCGCGACACGCTCAAGGAAATCGGAATGCCGAAGGAAATCGTGATGCGGCACCGCCTGCCGCAATTCGGCCATTTGTTCAGCTCGGACGCCTATTCGGCGGGCTATTATAGCTATCTTTGGTCCGAAACGATGGACGCCGACACCTGGGCCGCCTTCACCGAGGCCGGCGGGCCGTGGGACCGCAAGGTCGCCGACCGCTTCCGCACCATATTGCTGATGACCGGGAACGAAACCGACCGCGCCGAAGCCTATCGCGCCTTCCGCGGCCGCGACCCCGACGTGAAGGCGCTGCTCGAACGCCGCGGCTTCCCGACCAGCGAATAGGGAAATAAAGGGTGGCGGCGACCATTTCGGGCGCCGCCGCCGAGCGGGGCAAGTCAGGCGGTGCTAGCGCCGCCAGCGGCGTTTGACGTGACCATAATCTTCGCGCGCGCCCGATATCACCAGCGTCGCATTGTCGCCGAACTGGGTGACGCTCGTCCCGCCGATGCCGTTGCCGCCGTTCGAATCGACCCACGCGCCAATCGTCCCATGCTGGGTGATGCGGGGACGGCTGTCGGTTTCCAGCCCCGAGGCGCGATCTTCGTGCCGCCCGTTGGCGCGTGCAGCGGCTTCGGCCTCGGCCTCCATCTGCTCGGGCGTCAGCCGATGCACGACCGCCCGCCCCTCGGCCGGGGCGGACGCGGGTTCGGTCGCCAGCGCGGAACCGGTTGCGGTGAGCGACAAGGAAAGCGCGAGGATCAGCGGACGGATCATGCGCCGATTGTGGAGGCGCCAACCTTGCCCGCGGATGAATAGGGGCTTGACCGCCGTCGCATTCGATATAAAGATGATATCATATTTATATCGGAGGGCGTCATGAATGATTCGATTGCAACGGCCGCGCTGAACCCGACGCGCGAGGTGCGCGCGGCGACCGCGAGCGGCTATCTCATGCTGTTCGTCTGGCTCGTCCTGCTCGCGCTCGCGCTATGGGCGGGCATCAGCAACGGCACCGCGGAAGTCCAGGTCGCGTGGAAGTGGGTGGTCGTGGTTATCTCCGCGGTCGTCGGCACGCTGATCCTCTGCGGCTTCTACCTCATCAACCCCAACGAGGCGGCGGCGATCCAGCTCTTCGGCAGCTACAAGGGCACCGACCGCGAGACCGGGCTGCGCTGGGTGCTGCCGTGGCTCAGCCGCAAGAAGATCGCGGTGCGCGCGAACAACATCATTTCGGACAAGATCAAGGTCAACGACCTGCGCGGCAACCCGATCGAGATGGCGGCGCAGGTCGTGTGGCGCGTCACCGACACCGCGCAGGCGCTGTTCGACGTCGACGATTACAAGGAATTCGTCCTCGCGCAGATCGAGGCCGCGGTGCGCTCGATCGGCTCGCGCTATCCCTATGACGATATCGAGCATCAGGAAATCACGCTGCGCGGCAATCATGACGAGGTCGGCGGGGAATTGCGCAAGGCGTTGATCGAGCGGCTCGCGGTCGCCGGGATCACCGTCGACGAATGCGGCCTCACCCACCTCGCCTATGCGCAGGAGATCGCCGGCGCGATGCTCCGTCGCCAGCAGGCCGAGGCGGTGATCGCGGCGCGCAAGAAGCTGGTCGAGGGCGCGGTGACAATGGTCGAGATGGCGCTGACCCATCTGTCGGAGAAGAACGTTGTCGAGCTGGACGACGAGCGCAAGGCGGCGATGGTGTCGAACCTGATGGTCGTGCTGTGCGGCGAGCGCGACACGCAACCGGTGGTGAACACGGGCTCGCTCTACTGAGCGCCCGCAAGGCCGAACCATGTCCGTACCATCCAGGAAAGCCTTCGCCCTCCGCCTCGATCCCGCGCTCTATGCGGCGATCGAGCGCGCGGCGGCGGCCGACCTGCGCAGCGCCAATGCCCAGATCGAGGTGCTGCTGCGCGAGGCGCTGGCGCGGCGCGGGGTGACGGTGAAACCCCCGGCACCGCCGAAACGCGGACGGCCACCCAACAAGGAGAATGCGTGATGCTGCACCTCTTCCTCGACGATCGCCCGTGGTTCCGGGCCAAGAACCACGGCTATGGCGCCGGCCTGCCGATCGCCTGGCAGGGCTGGGCGATGCTCGCGGCGCATCTCGCGCTGATCGCGGGCGTGACCGCGCTGCTGCGCGGCCATCCGGTGGTGACGGTGACCCTCGTCATCCTCGCGGCGATCGCGCCGATGCCGCTCTACCGCGCCCGAACCGAAGGCGGCTGGCACTGGCGCTCGGGCGGCCGCGCCGAAGAAAAGCGGCCGCGAAACGGGCGACGGAAATAACCGCCCGCCGTCAGTGGACGGAATATTCGGGATACCCGGCGCGCCCGCGCGGGCGACACCTTGCCCACCCCTCGCTTGATGGTTAAGGCCGGTCCTCATGACCGCCGATAGCCCCGTCCCCGTCCGCATTGCCCCCTCGATCCTCAGCGCCGATTTCGCGCGGCTGGGCGAAGAGGTGCGCGCCATAGAGGAAGCGGGCGCCGACTGGGTCCATATCGACGTCATGGACGGCCATTATGTCCCCAATCTGACGATCGGCCCGATGGTGGTGAAGGCGCTGCGTCCGCACTCGAAACTGCCCTTCGACGTCCATCTGATGATCTCGCCGGTCGACCATTTCCTCGACGCCTTCACCGCGGCGGGCGCCGACATCATCACCGTCCATCCCGAGGCGGGGCCGCACATCCACCGCACCGTCCAGCACATCAAGTCGCTCGGCAAGCAGGCGGGGGTGTCGCTCAACCCCGGGACGCCCGCGAAGATGCTCGACTATCTGATCGACGACATCGACCTCGTCCTCGTGATGAGCGTCAATCCCGGCTTCGGGGGCCAGAGCTTCATTACGAGCCAGCTCCGCAAGATCGAGGCCGTGCGCAAGATGATCGACAAGTCGGGCCGCGACATCAGGCTGGAGGTCGACGGCGGCATCGACGCCGCCACCGCGCCGCAGGCGATCGCGGCGGGCGCCGACGTCCTCGTCGCCGGCACTGCGACCTTCAAGGGCGGCGCGGAGGCCTACGCGGATAATATCCGGCGGCTGCGCGGCGCCTGACGGGTGGAGGGAAAGCGTTGACCGGCGCCACCGACGAACCCGACGACACCCCCGCGACGCTCGACGACACGATCGAGCCGGGCAAGCGGTTGATCCGCCTGCCCGCCGACAAGGGCCTCTCGCTCGGCGACCGTATCGCCAACCATATCACCCGGCTGACCTGGCGCACGCCGCTGCACGCCTTCCGCCTCAAGGGCCGCTTTCCGCTCAAGCTGCTCGGCGTGCCCGAGGACCCGGTGCCCGGCGACGCGCGCGCGGGGACCGCGATCCGCGCCGGCCATTTCCTCCACCGCGGCCTCAAGCAACCGCTCGCCGAACTCGATTTCGCGGCGCTCGCCGTCGCGCCGGCCTTCGCCGACTATCTCCACAGCTTCGCCTGGCTGCGCGATCTCGCCGCCGCCGGCACTCGCGCCGAGACCGCGCCGATCGCCGAGCCGCTCGTCCGCCAGTGGCTCGCCGCGCACGGCGAGACGGTCAGCGAACCCGCGTGGAGCGCCGAGAACAGCGGCTGGCGCATCCTGTTCTGGGCGAGCCATGCACCGCTGATCCTCTCGTCGAGCGACCTCATCTATCGCTCGGCGGTACTCAACCATCTCGCGCGCACCGCGCGCCACCTCGATCGCATCGCCGACAAGACGCGCCCCGGCGTCGGCCAACTCGTCGCCTGGGTCGGCATCGTCGCCGCCTCGCTCCTCATGCCCGGCGGCGAGCCGCGGCAGATCTTCGGCGAGGCGGGGCTGCGCAAGGTGCTCGAAACCAGCTTCTACGCCGACGGCGGCACCATCTCGCGATCGCCGCAGGCGCAGCAGGACGCGATCATGGCGCTGTCGATGCTCGCGCGCATCTACGACATGCGCCGGATCGCGGTGCCTCCCTTCGTGCAGGAGGTGCTCGCGCGCGCCGTCCCCGCGCTGCTCGGCCTCACCCACAGCGACGGCGGCATGGGAAGCTGGCAGGGCAGCGGCGCGACCCCCGCCGCGCAGATCCAGGCAATCGTGCAGGCGAGCGGCGTACGCACCCGCCCGCTCAAGCAGGCGCGCGACTGGGGCTATCAGCGCCTTGTCGGGAACAAGGTCGTCGTCCTCGCCGACGCCGCCCCGCCGCCGATCGCCCGCGTGACCGAGGCCGGCTGCGCCTCCACCCTCGCCTTCGAGTTGTCGGACGGCGACGAGCGTATCGTCGTCAATTGCGGCGGCGCCGCGCTGACCGGCGCGACGATCCCCGCCGACCTCGCGCGCGGGCTGCGCACCACCGCCGCCCACTCGACCCTGATCGTCGCCGACAGCAATTCGACCGCGATCCTCGCCAACGGCTCGCTCGGCAAGGGCGTGACCGAGGTCGAGCTCGACCGGCGCGAGACGACGCAGGGCAGCAGGCTCGAGATGAGTCACGACGGCTATGCGCGCCGCCACGGGCTGATCCACCGCCGCCTCCTCATCCTGTCGCCCAACGGGCGCGAACTGCGCGGCGAGGACATGCTGCTCCCCGCCCCGCGCACCCGCCGCAAGGGCGACAAGGGCTTCGCGCTGCGCTTTCACCTCGGACCCCATATTTCGGCGAGCCTGACCGCCGACGGATTGGGCGGGCTGCTGCGCATCGCGGGCGGGCCGCTGTGGCAGTTCCGCACCTCCGAAGGCCGGCTCGCGGTCGAGGAAAGCCTGTGGGTCGACGGTGAGGGCCGACCGCACCCGACCGAACAGCTCGTCGTCACCAGCATCGCGCCGGCGGGCGGCGCCAGCATCGGCTGGATCTTCAAGCATATCGGCTGACACGTTCGAGCGAATCGCCGTCCTCTCTCTTTCCTCGTCATGCTGAACTTGTTTCAGCATCCATGGCCCGCGCTCTCGTAAAGCGGGGCGCCATATTCGCGGGCAGACCATGGACCCTGAAACAAGTTCAGGGTGACGATGGAATGAAACGCCATCGCATGAACCTTGCTTTTCCTCTCTGCGTCCCTGCGCGAATTTCCTGCTCCGCGCGCCCCGGCGACCCTTCCAAAACCTTGCCCAACGGCGATCACCGGCCTAGGGCGGCGGCGACTCCTTTCACCGCCAGCCGAGGCTTCCTCCCCATGACCGATCTCGTTCCCGTCCGCCGTGCGCTCCTGTCCGTCAGCGACAAGGCGGGCCTCGCCGACCTCGCCGCCGCGCTCGTTCGCCACGGGGTGGAGCTCGTGTCGACCGGCGGCACCGCGAAGGCGCTGCGCGAAGCGGGCCATACGGTGCTCGACGTCGCCGACCTCACCGGCTTTCCCGAGATGATGGACGGCCGCGTCAAGACGCTTCACCCGACGGTCCATGGCGGCATTCTCGCGGTGCGCGACGACACCGCGCATGTCGCGGCGATGGACGCGCACGGCATCGGCGCGATCGACCTCGTCGTCGTCAACCTCTACCCCTTCGCCGCGACCGTCGCCAAGGGCGCGCCGCGCGACGACATCATCGAGAATATCGACATCGGCGGCCCCGCGATGGTGCGTTCGGCGGCGAAGAACCACGCGTTCGTCGGCATCGTCACCGAGCCGGAAGACTACGCCGCACTGATCGAAGAGATGGACGCCAACAGCGGGGCGACCAGCTTCGCGCTGCGCAAGCGCCTCGCCGCGACCGCCTTCGCGCACACCGCGACCTATGACGGGATGATCGCAAGCTGGTTCGCCTTCGCCGACCAGGGCAAGCTCTTCCCCGACACGCTGCCGCTGACCGCGAAACTGTCGGCCGAGCTGCGCTATGGCGAGAATCCGCACCAGAAGGCGGCACTCTACCTTCCCGCCGGCCCCGCGGCGCGCGGCATCGCCCAGGCCGAGCAGGTTCAGGGCAAGGAGCTCAGCTACAATAATATCAACGACGCCGACGCCGCGCTCGAACTCGTCGCCGAATTCCGCGAGGCCGATCCGACCTGCGTGATCGTCAAGCACGCCAATCCGTGCGGCGTCGCGACCGCCGCGAGCCTGACCGAGGCTTGGAACGAAGCGCTCGCCTGCGACAGCGTGTCGGCCTTCGGCGGCATCGTCGCGCTCAACCGGCCGCTCGACGGCGCGACCGCCGAGGCGATCGCGAGCATCTTTACCGAGGTCGTCGTCGCCCCCGACGCCGACGCCGACGCGCGCGCGGTCTTCGCGAAGAAGAAGAATCTTCGCCTGCTGCTCACCGGCGAACTGCCCGATCCGGTTCGCGGCGGGCTGGTCATGAAGACGATCACCGGCGGCTGGCTCGCGCAGAACCGCGACAATGGCCGGATCACCAGGGACGACCTCAAGGTCGTCACCACGCGCGCGCCGAGCGATGAAGAACTCGCCGACGCGCTCTTCGCCTGGACCGTCGCCAAGCATGTGAAGTCGAACGCGATCGTCTATGCCAAAGGCGGCGCGACCGCGGGCATCGGTGCGGGGCAGATGAATCGCCGCGATTCGTCGCGCATCGCCGCCGTCCGCGCGCGCGAGGCGGCCGAGGCCGCGGGCTGGGCGCAGCCGCGCACCGTCGGCAGCGCGGTGGCGAGCGACGCCTTCTTCCCCTTCGCCGACGGCCTGCTCGCCGCCGCCGAAGCGGGCGCGACCTGCGTGATCCAGCCCGGCGGCTCGATCCGCGACGACGAGGTGATCGCGGCAGCGAACGAAGCGGGGCTGGCGATGGTGTTCACCGGGATGCGGCATTTCCGGCATTGATGCCTTTCATTCCCTCCTCTTCAGAGGAGGGGCTTTATTATCGACTTCGCCCCATACGAACGGCATAGGAAAGCCGTGGTCATCCTGACCCCCAACCAAGGACCAGCATGACCGCCACCGCCCGCAACAAGTCCATGATCCAGCGGCTCTATAACTGGACCATGGAGAAATCGGCGCATCCGCACGCCGAGTTTTGGCTCGCGCTCGTCTCTTTCGTCGAGGCGAGCTTCTTCCCGATCCCGCCGCACCCGATGCTCGGGCTGATGTGCCTCGCCAATCCGAAGAAGGCGGTGCGCTATGCCCTCATCTGCACGCTCGCGTCGGTCGCGGGGGGAATGCTCGGCTATTCGATCGGCTATTTCCTTTACGAGAGCGTCGGGCTGTGGCTGCTCGGCGTGCTCGGGCTGACCGACGCCTTTCCGTCCGCAGCCTGTTATCTCCGCGACTATGGGGCCGAGATCATCCTGGTGAAGGGCGCGACGCCGATCCCGTTCAAGCTGCTGACGATCACCGCCGGCTTCATCCACATGAATTTCTGGACCTTCCTGTGGGCGAGCCTTGCCAGCAGGGCCTTCTCCTTCATGCTCGTCGGCATCCTGTTCCGGCTGTTCGGAGCGCCGATCAAGGCATTCATCGACAAATATCTCGCCTGGGTCGCGGGCGGGTTTCTCGTCGCGGTGGTGGCCGGATTCCTGATCATCGGCGCGCTGTCGGGCGGGGGCGAGAAGACCGCCGACAAATGCAGCGGCGCGACGCTGGAGAGCATCGGGCTGGACCGGAAGTAGGCTCAGCGGTAGCGGCCTGATCTCCCCTCCCGCAAGCGGGAGGGGTCGGGGGTGGGCAGCGCCGTTGCTATGGCCCACCCCGCTGCGACTAACGAGCAAGCTCGTAAGTCTCGCTGCCCCTCCCGCTTGCGGGAGGGGAAAAAGGTCACTCGTTCGCCGCCGCATGCAGCCAGTCGGCGTGGCGCGGCGCCTTCTTGGTCCGGCTCCATTCGTCGAGCATCAGCGGCGCGACGCGGCGCAGTTCGGCATATTGCTCGTCGGTACCGATGTCGCAGGCGAGTTCGACGCGGTGGCCGTTGGGGTCGAAGAAATAGATCGACTTGAAGATGCCGTGGTGCGTCGGGCCGAGCACGTCGACGCCGTTCGCCTCGAGATGCGCCTTCGCCGCGACCAACTCGTCATAGCTGCCGACCTTGAAGGCGAGATGCTGGACCCACTGCGGCGTATTCTGGTCGCGGCCCATGTCGGGCTGGTTCGGCAGCTCGAAAAAGGCGAGGATATTGCCGCCGCCCGCGTCGAGGAAGACGTGCATGTATGGGTCATATTCGCCGGTCGAGGGCACATGATCCTCAGCGAAGGCGGTGGTGTAGGTCATGCCGAGCATTCGCTCGTACCACTCGACCGTCGCCTTCGCGTCCTTGCAGCGATAGGCGGCGTGGTGGACGCCGCCCAATTTGACCGGGCTTTTGGTGGGGCTCGTCATTCGGCGGGTTCCTTTTCGACCTCCAGCGCGCCGCGGCGGATCTGGTCGAGTTCCATCGACTTGAAGAGCGCGGTGAAATTGCCCTCGCCGAAGCCTTCGTCCTTCTTGCGCTGGATGAATTCGAAGAAGACCGGGCCGATCACCGTCTGGCCGAAGATCTGGAGCAGGAGGCGCGGGTCGCCCTCGGTGGTCGAGCCGTCGAGCAGGATGCCGCGCGACTTCAGTTCCTCGACCGGCTCGCCATGCCCGGGCAGGCGCTCGGCGAGCAGCTCATAATAGGTTTCGGGCGGCGACGGCGCGAAGGGATTGCCGAGCGCCTTGAGCTTGTCCCACGACGCGTAGAGGTCGTCGCAGGCGAAGGCGATATGCTGGATGCCTTCGCCATTATACGCACGCAGATATTCCTCGATCTGGCCGCCGCCGCCCGCGCCTTCCTCGTTCAGCGGGATGCGGATCTTGCCGTCGGGGGCGGTCATCGCCTTCGAGGTCAGGCCGGTATATTCGCCCTTGATGTCGAAATAGCGGATCTCGCGGAAGCCCGCGATCCGCTCGTAGAAGGCGGCCCAATGCGCCATGCGGCCGCCGTAGACATTGTGCGTCAGGTGATCGATCAGCTTCAGCCCCGCGCCGACCGGGTGGCGGTCGACCCCCTCTTCATAGACGAAATCGATGTCGTAGATGCTGAGGTCGTCGCCATAACGATCGATCAGATAGATGATCGACCCGCCGATGCCGCGGATCGCGGGCAGGCGCAATTCCATCGGGCCGGTGCGCACCTCGACCGGTTCGGCGCCGCGCGCGATCGCCTCGGCATAGGCCTTCGCGGCGTCGCGGCAGCGCCAGCCCATGCCGCACGCCGACGGACCATGCTCGGCGGCGAAATAGGCGGCGGGCGACTTCGGCTCGTAATTGGCGATCAGGTTGATGTCGCCCTGGCGCCAGAGTTCGACCTGCTTCGAACGGTGGCGCGCGATGCGGGTGAAGCCCATGCGTTCGAACACCGGCTCGAGCTGCCCCTTTTCGGGCGCCGAGAATTCGACGAATTCGAAGCCGTCGAGCCCCAGCGGATTGTCGAACAGGTCGGCCATGGTCAGTCCCTCATATGGTTTCAATTGAAACTATTATGACGAAAGGCGAAAGGCGAGTCAATGCGCGAGCGACCGGCCGCCCCGCGCATCGTGCCGGTCCGATTCGGGAGGGTCCGGGTCGCGGGCGCGGGCGCCGCGATGGCGCGCAACATTATTCCAAAGTTCACGAAAGTCACACTACGTCCCCCTCCTTTCGCCTTCCCCGCGCGGCTGGCGCAGCCACCACGCGGGGGCGCCGCCGATGCGCGACGGGCGGGTTTGTCCGGGGAAAAACGCCATGGGGTGAGGCTGGCACAGCCGGATAATGTAGGACAGCGAAATTTTCGGCGCGCCCGGCATCGCGGACCCGGTCGAAAGATTGGGGATGAGGAATATCTAAAACCGACCGCTTCGCGACATTCCCTGCCCCATAACGTCGTCATTCCCGCGAAAGCGGGAACCCAGTGTGGGGTCAGCCGACGCTCGCCCTGGATTCCCGCTTTCGCGGGAATGGCGAAGGTTGGGGATGTCACCTCTCTCCCCGTGTCGGTCGTTGGCCGCAATCGTCGCCTAGGCCGCCGCCTCTTCGATCGCCTCGAGCGCGTTCATCCACGCCGCCTCGACGCCCTCCAGCTCGGCCGCCAGCTTGCCGCGGCGCTGCGACAGGTCGCCCATCGTCAGCTTGGCGAGCGCGGGCTCGGCGTTCGCGGGGTCGAACATCGCGCGGTCGACCGCCGAAATCCGCGCCGCGAGCTTCGCCGCCTGCGCTTCGAGCTCCTTCGCCGACTTGCGCAGTGCCGCCTGCGCCTCGCGCGCCCTCGCGGCTTCCTGCCGCGCGAGTTTCGCGTCCTTCGGCTTCGCGGGTGCCGTCCGGGCATCGTCGTTCGCCGCCGACTTCCCGAGGATGAAGGCGACATAATCGTCCATGCTGCCGTCGAAATCGCGCGCCGTCCCGCCGTCGACGAGCACCAGACGGTCGGCGCTGAGTTCGAGCATGTGGCGGTCGTGGCTGACGATCAGCACCGCGCCGTCGAAGCCATTGAGCGCCTGCACCAGCGCCTCGCGCGCGTCGACGTCGAGGTGGTTGGTCGGCTCGTCGAGGATCAGCAGATGCGGCGCCTCGCGCGTGATCAGCGCGAGCGCGAGCCGCGCGCGCTCGCCGCCCGACAGCTTGCCGACCTCGGTCGTCGCCCTGGTCCCCGAAAAGCCGAAGCGCCCCAATTGCGCGCGCACCGCGCCCGGCGTCTTCCCCGCCATCACGCGGGTCATGTGACCGAGCGGCGTGTCGGCGCCATCGAGCTCCTCGACCTGATATTGGGTGAAATAGCCGACGCGCATCTTGCCCGACGCGGCCATGCCGCCGTCCTCGGGCTTCAATTGCGCCGCGAGCAGCCGCGCGAGCGTCGTCTTGCCATTGCCGTTGCGGCCGAGGAGCGCGATGCGGTCGTCGGGGTCGATGCGCAGGTTGAGGCGGCTCAGCACCGGCTCGCCCGGCGCATAGCCGACGCTCGCGAGGTCGAGCGTGATCAGCGGCGGCTTCAGCTCGTCGGCGGGGCTCGGGAAGTCGAACACCAGGCTCGGATCCTCGGTGAGCGCGGCGATCGGCTGCATCCGCGCGAGCTGCTTGGCGCGCGACTGCGCCTGCTTCGCGGTCGAGGCGCGCGCGCTGTTGCGCGCGATATAGTCCTGCAGCTTGGCGCGCTGCGCGTCCTGCGCCGCCTTCGCCGCGGCGAGCTGCGCCGCGCGTTCGGCGCGCTGGCGCTCGAACGCGTCGTAGCCGCCCGGATAGAGCGTCACCTTGCCGCCTTCGAGGTGCAGGATATGGTCGACGACATTGTTCAGGAGGTCGCGCTCGTGGCTGATCACGACGAGCTGCCCCGGATAGCCGCGCAGGAAGATTTCGAGCCACATCGTCGCTTCGAGGTCGAGGTGGTTCGACGGCTCGTCGAGCAGCAGCAAATCAGGGTTCGAGAAAAGCAGCGCGGCGAGCGCGACGCGCATCTTCCACCCGCCCGAGAAGCTGTCGAGCGGCTGGCCCTGCATCGCTTCGTCGAAGCCGAGCCCGATCAGGATGCGCGCCGCGCGCGCCGGCGCGGTATAGGCGTCGATCGCGATCAGCCGCTCGTGGATGTCGCCGAGCCGGTCGGGGTCGGTGACCGTTTCGGACTGGGCGAGCAGGTCGGCGCGCTCGGTGTCGGCGGCGAGCACGGTCTCGAACGGGGTCGCGGTTCCGCTCGGCGCTTCCTGCGCGATATAGCCGATGCGCGTCTTGCGCGGCATCTCGATGCCGCCCTCGTCGGCCTCGAGGCTGCCGATCATCGCCTTCATCAGCGTCGACTTGCCCGCGCCGTTGCGGCCGATCAGCCCCGTCCGGCTCTTCGCCGGCAGGCTCGCGCTCGCGCGGTCGAGGATGGTGCGCCCGCCAAGGCGCACGGTGAGGCCGTTGATCGTCAGCATGGGCGCGCCGCCTAGCACGGGGCGGCGCGAAGCCCAAGTCCCATCAGCCTCCGATCAGCTGCGCCCCTGCGCCGCCAGCGTGTCGCGCGCCACGCGCTGCAGCGCCGCGGCCTGCGCGTCCGAAAGGCCGAGCTCGTCGGCGCCCTTTTCCTTGGCCCCCAGCGTGGTGGGGTCGATGCCCGTCACCGCGCCGAAGGTCACCAGCGCCGACAGATAATAGCCCGCGACGCTCGCGTGATAATGGTCATAGGCCCACAGATCGAGCTGGTCGTAAGCGATGCCGTCATAGGGGTTCGGGTCGGCGACGCCCTCCGCCATCGCCCGGTTCCACGCCTGGCCGACGGGAAGCACCCCGGTGACGCCCGGCGTCGCGGCGCGGGCGCGGTCGGCGGCGGCGCGCAACTCGCCGGCCATCGCGGCGACCGGCTGGCCGTACCAATGCCCCTCGGGCCGGTAGGTCTGGTCGGCGCGCGTCCAGGTCGCCACCAGCCGGATATCGACCGCGGGGTTACGCGCCTTGAACAGCGAGGTCAGCCGCGCGACGTCGCGCAGATAGTTGGCGGTGTCGCCCGGCTTCGCGCGATTGAGGACGCTGAGTTCCTGCAGCACGACGACGTCCCAGGCCCGGTCGAACAGCCCGCGGCGCTCGTCGTAATGAAAGCCGAGCGTCTTCCCGCCCTGCGTCTCGAGGCTGACTTCATAGTCGAGCCCCGCCTGTTCGCAGAACAACTTGAACAGCGCCGGCACCCCGCCATAGCCCGCACCATTGAGGTCGGTGACCGTGCCGGCGTGCCAGTTGCGCGCCGCCGAATGCGCGCCCTGCGTGAAGCTGTTGCCGATGAACAGGATCGTGCGCGGCGCCACGGCCTTTTCGGCCGCCGGCGCGGGCGCGGTTTCCTGCGCCGCGGCCGCCGGGACGATGGCGAGCGCGGCAGAGGCGATCAAAAGGCCGATGCCATATTTCATATCCGACTCCTTGGTGACCGGCGCATCCGTAACGCAGATACGAGGCTATTGGGACAGCGGCTTGCAGTCGCCCCCCGCGACCGGTTTCGCGTCGCCGAACAATATGCGCACCGCGACCGGCGCCATGCCGCCATTGTCGTGACCGACGCCGGGCACGAGCGCGCAGCTCCACCCGAAGCCGACATGCTCCGCCGCCGCGAGCGCGCGCGCCCTCGCGTAGAAGGCCTCGCCGCGCGCGAGCCGGTACGGCCCCTGCGCCATCGCCTCGGGCTGGCGCGGCAGGCTCGGATGATTGGGGTCGGTGTCCTCGGTGCCGAGCAGCACCGTCACCGGCAGCGCGAGCGCCTTCGCGGGATTCCACAGGCCCGCGGGCAGCCCGCCGAGCCCGAAGGGCCAGGCGACCGCGGGATCGGGCATCGCATAGGAGCCCGCGTTGGCAGACACCGCGCGTCCCATATGCGGCCCGCCGCCCGCGAGGATATAGCGGTGGACGAACTGCGCCCCGCCCGAATGGCCGTAGAGCGCGTAGGTTTCGGCGGTCAGCCCCTCGCGCGCCTTCACCGCGGCGAAGACCGGCTCGATCGCGGCGAACGACCATTTGTCCGCGGGGCGCGGCGTGCCATCCTTTTCGGTGAACCAGCCGTGGCTGTAGGAGCGCACGCCCGGAAACGCCTCGCGGCTATATTCGGGGACGATCAGCGCGATCCGATATTTCCGCGCCAGGCCGATCCACTCGCCGAGATATTTGTCGGCGTCGCGCTTGACCCCGTGGAACACGAACAGCACCGGCGCGTCGGCGGGGGTGTCCGCCGAGCGATAGGTCCAGACCGGAAAGGCGGGTCCCGCCCAGCCGTCGAAGGTGAAGCGCTTCGCCCCCGCCGCGAACAGCTTTTTCTGCAAGGCCGTCTCGCCATGCGGGGCGGCGCTGGCGAGCGCCTGGCCGGGCGCGCACCCTACCAGTGCCAGCAGCGCCGCCGCCGCGATGGCCTTCACGGACCCAGTGGACAAGGCCCGCGAAGCTCGAAGACCGATGCCGCGCATCAGAATTTCACCGTCGCCCCGACGTAGAAGCGGCGGCCCGCGATGTCGTAGACGCCCTCCTGGTTGGTGAGCCGCCCCGCTTCGGTGCCGGTGGGCAGGAAGGGGCTGATCGAGTTGAACAGATTGTTCACCCCGCCATAGAGGCGGAACTCCTTGCCGCCGCTGTCGACGTCGAACGACAGGAACAGGTCGTGCTCCCACACGTCGCCGATGTTGAGGAAGATCGGCACCTCGGCATCGGGGTTGGTAGCGAGCAGCGCGCGATAATCGTCGCGCAGCTGGTTGCTGTCGTTGATCTTGCCATAATAGGTCGTCGTCCAGCGGATGCGGAAATTATCGAGCTTCCAGCTCAGCGAACCGCGCGCCCGATATTTGAAGCTGCCGTCGGCGAGGCTGCCCGCGAGGTCGTTGGTGACGGTGCCGTCGACGCCCTCGAAGCTGACCTTTTGCTTCAGCACGTGCGTGCCGTCATAGCGCAGGTCGAACCGGCCGGGGATGCCGACCAGATCGTCGAGGCGGAAGCGATAGTTGAACGCGACGTCGATCCCCGTCGTGTCGAAGCTCGCGAGGTTGGCCTGGCGCTGCACCAGCGAGACGATCTGGCCGTTGATCGGGTTGCGGGTGATGTCGGCGCAGAAGGGGTTCTCCGCCTGCGGCACGTCGGTGTCATAGCATTGCAGCTGGATATCGCGGTTCGAATAGGCGTCGATCGCGTCCTTGATGCGGATGTCGTAATAATCGACCGCGAGCGTCAGCCCGGGAAGGAAGCGCGGCGCGATCACCGTCCCGAAGGTCAGCGTGTCGGCGGTCTCCTCCTTGAGGTCGAGGCTGCCGCCGTTGGGGCTGTAGATGTTATTGCCCGCCTGCTGATATTCCTGATCGACGCCGTCGGCCGCCTGCCGCGCGAAGAGCGCCTGGATTCCCGGGTCGAGCCGGCAATTCGCGGCGAGGCGGCCGGCGGTGGTCGGGGTCACGCCGTCGCATTCGTCGTCGGCGCTCTCGAAATTGCCGCGCGGCGGCGAATACAGCTCGGCGATGTCGGGCGCGCGCTGGGCGCGGGCGAACTGGGCGCGGAAGCGGATATCGGGAATCGGCGCATATTGGATGCCGGCGCGATAGCTCAGCACCGTGCCGACATTGTCGATGCTGTAATGCGCGGCGCGCGCCGAAGCGTCGATGCTCAGCAGATGGGCGCCCGGCGCGTCCTTGAGCAGCGGCACGCTGACCTCGCCATAGCCTTCCCAGGCGCTGATCGACCCGCCGAAATTGGGGATCGCGTTGCCCGTGGTGCCCCCCGTCTGGGCGAGAAGGTCGCCGCGCAGCTGCTGGCTGTCCTTGCGGAAATCGACGCCGAACGCGGCGCCGACGGGGCCGGCGGGGAGCTGGAACAGGTCGCCGGTGACGAACGCCTGCGCGGTATATTGGCGGATCGTCAGATCCTGGTGCAGGTCGGCGCGGATCCAGTTCGCCATTTCGGGAGTGATCGATCCTTCGCCGAACAGGTCGATCGCGACGCAGCCCGCCGCGCGCGCGTCGGCGTCGACGCAGCGCGGGCCGTCGGGCCCCATCTCGGCGTTGAGCGCCTGGATGAGGTTCAGGCCGTTGATCTCGTTCCGGCGCCACTGATCCTGCTTATACTGGCCGAAACCGGCGCTCGCTTCCCAGTTCCAGCTATCCGAAATCTTGCCGCGCAGCCCGGCCCAGCTGCGGATCGTCTGGCGAGTATTTTCGGTGATCTGGCCGCCAACCTCGTCGAAACGGCGGTCCCACGCGATGCCGACCCCGGTCGAGGGCGTTTCGGACCCGCGCAGTTCGGGCGGCACGAACGGATTGCACGCGCCGGGGGCGCGGCGACACGGGATCTTGCCATATTCGATCTCGGTCGTGATCCCGGTGACGGGGTCGGTGAGCGGAAAGGTCGAATCCCAGCCGAGACCATAGGATTCGCGCGTCTCGCCCGATTCGATGCGCGAATATTGGACCTGCGCGAACGCTTCGAGCGTGTCGGAGAATTCGAAATCGAGCTTCGCGGCGCCGAGGTAACGCTTGCGCGCGAGGATCAGCGAACGGCCGGTGCGCTGGTTGTAGCCGTCGCGGTTGGGGAGGAAATAGCCGGTGTTGCCGTTATCGGTCGTGCCGATGTCGATCGGCTGGCCGGTCTGGACGTCGGGGCCGAGCGGAACCAGCTCGCCATTGCGGTAGAAGCGGTCGCGCGACGAATTGCCGCCCGAGAAGACGCCCCCCGGGATGAAGGAGCTGAGGTCGCTCATCACGAGCGGCGGGAATTCGGAGGCCGGGCGCGATCCGCTGGTCGGCGCGCCGCTGCCGTTCAGATAGACACCCTCGAACATGTTGAGGCCGGTATCGAAATCATAGTCGTAGGACACCGGGCGGATCGCCCATTCGCGGTCGACGGCGCGAATGCCCCAGTCGCGGTCATAGGTGCCGCTGACGAGAAGATAGCCGCGCCCGTCGGCGAAGCGCGCGCCCCATGTCGCGCCCAGCGTCAGTTCCTGTCCGTCGCCCTGATCGGTGATCCCGGTGCGCGCGCGCAGGGTGAGCCCGCGTTCGTTCTTCTTGGTGATGATGTTGACGACGCCCGCCACCGCGTCCGAGCCATAGACCGACGAGGTGCCGCCGGTGATGATCTCCACCCGGTCGACGAAGTCGCTCGGGATCGTCGACAGGCTGACGAGGTTGGTGATGCCGCTGTTCGACACCGTGCGGCGCCCGTCGACCAGCACCAGCGTGCGGTTCGGACCCAGATGGCGGAGCTCGATCGAACTGAGCCCCGAATTCTGCGTGCTGCCGGTGACCGTGGAATCGTTGGTCGACGATTCGAGCTGCGGCAGGTCGGCGAGCGTCTCGCTGAGTTCGCTGTCGCCCGATTCGAGCAGATCCTCGCTCGTCACCCCGATCGTCGGCGCGGCGGTGTCATAGGTGTCGCGCGCGATGCGGCTGCCGGTGACGATGATCTCGCCGGCGGGCGCGTCGGCGCTAGCGGCGTCGGCCGGCGTCTCCTGCGCGGCGAGCGGCTGCGCGAGCGCGGCGCAAAGGATCAAAGCGGTGTAGCTGCTGCGGCGGGCCCAGCGGGCCTTGGTCGAAATCATTGTCTCACTCCCCATTGTCGTTGTTCCTTGCTGGCCCGGGCGGACCTCAATCCGTGTCGGTCTCGACCGGACGCGCGGCGAGCCCCGGCGCGGGCTCGCCGTGAAGCGCGCGATCGAGCGCATCGCGGTCGAGCGATTTTTCCCACATCGCGACGACGATCGCCGCCAGCGCGTTGCCGATGAAATTGGTGAGCGCGCGGCATTCGCTCATGAAGCGGTCGATGCCGAGGATCAGCGCGAGCCCCGCGACGGGCACCGAGGGCACCACCGACAGCGTCGCCGCGAGCGTGATGAAGCCCGCGCCGGTGACCCCCGCCGCGCCCTTCGAGCTCACCATCGCGACGAGCAGCAGCGCGAGCTGCTCGCCGAGGCTCAGGTGGATGCCCGTTGCCTGCGCGACGAACAGCGCGGCGAGCGTCATGTAGATGTTGGTGCCGTCGAGGTTGAAGCTGTAGCCGGTCGGCACGACCATGCCGACCACCGGCTTCGCGCAGCCCGCCCGTTCGAGCTTCTCGATCAGGCTCGGCAGCGCTGCCTCCGACGAGGAGGTGCCGAGCACGAGCAGCAGTTCGGCCTTGAGATAGGCGATCAGGCGAAAGATCGAGAAGCCGCAAAGCCGCGCCATCGTGCCGAGCACGACGATCACGAAGAAGAGCGAGGTGAGGTAAAAGGTCGCGATCAGCGCACCGAGGTTGGCGAGCGAGTCGACGCCATATTTGCCGATCGTGAACGCCATCGCGCCGAACGCGCCGACCGGCGCGAAGCGCATCAGCATCGCGACGATGCGGAAGAAGACGACTGAGACCTTCTCGAGGATCCCCAGCACCTGCGCCCCCGCCGCGCCGGTGTGCGACAGCGCGAGGCCGAAGAGGATCGCGACGAACAGCGCCTGGAGGATCGAGCCCGAGGTCAACGCCGACACGAAGGTTTCCGGGATGATCGACAGGAGGAAGCCGGTCAGCGTCGCCTCATGCGCCTTCTGCTGATATTGCGCGACGGCCCCGGCGTCGAGCGTCGCGGGGTCGATGTTCATCCCGGCGCCCGGCTGCACCACGTTGGCGATGATCAGCCCGACGATCAGCGCGAGCGTCGAGAAGAAGAGGAAATAGGCGAAGGTCTTGATCGTCAGCCGGCCGAGCGTCTTCGCCTCGCCGACCGAGGCGATGCCGGTCGCGACGGTCAGGAAGATCACCGGCGCGATGATCATCTTGACCAGCTTGATGAAGCCGTCGCCGAGCGGTTTGAAGGCGATGCCGATCTCGGGGAAATAATGGCCGAGCAGCACGCCCGCGAAGATGGCGGTCAGCACCTGGACATAGAGGTGCGACCACCAGGGGCGGGGCCGGGCCGCTTCCTGCGGCATCAGATCGATCGTGGCTGCCACCAGCCTCTCCCTTTGTTCGTCGCGCTCGCGGCGCGGCTCCGGCCGTTCGCCCGGATTTTGGGGAAAGCTAGAAAGGTGGAGAGTCCCGGTCAAAGGGCGAGAAGGCCAGTATTATATAATTGATTTACAACAATAATATTTGATCGCTCCGCTCAGGCCGGCTTGATTTGTGCAATTTTCCGCATGGAACAATCGATGTTTGTGCGATATTCCGCACAAATGCCCGCCGACGATTCGCCCCTTGCTGCCCGCCCCTGGCTCGACCGGCGCCGGCTGGTGCTGGCGACGCTGGCCGGCGCGCTGGT
This sequence comes from Sphingopyxis sp. GW247-27LB, assembly GCF_002277025.1. GTDB lineage: Bacteria > Pseudomonadota > Alphaproteobacteria > Sphingomonadales > Sphingomonadaceae > Sphingopyxis. The sequence continues at coordinate 566,357 of NZ_NIWD01000008.1, read as the reverse complement.
GCTCCTGATCGCGGCGGTGGGGCTCAACCAATGGGCGCTCGGCCATGCGCGGTCGGAGACCGACGCCGAGGCGCGCCAGAGCGCCCGCGCGCATGCCAGCCTGCTCGAAAGCGAGCTGCAGAAATTCCGCCTGCTGCCGCGCGTGCTCACCGAATTTCCCGACGTCCGCCTCGCGCTCGCCGACAACAGCGCCGCCGCTTCGCGGCGTCTCGACACCGAACTCGAACAGCTTGCGACGCGCACCGATGCGGCGGTCATCTATGTGCTCGACCGTAACGGCACGACGATCGCGGCGAGCAACTGGCGCGCGCCCACCAGCTTCGTCGGACAGAATTACCGTTTCCGCCCCTATTATCGCGGCGCGATGGATCAGGGCGAGGCCGAGCTGTTCGCGCTCGGCACCGTCAGCGGCCGCCCCGGCCTCTATCTCGCGCGCAAGGTCGCGCCCGAAGGCAGGACGCTGGGGGTGATCGTGGTCAAGGTCGAGTTCGACCGGCTCGAACGCAAATGGGCCGATTCGAGCGGCGCCACGCTCGTCACCGACAGCAGCGGCATCATCATCATGGCGAGCGAACCCGCGTGGCAGTTCCGCTCGCTCGATCGGCTGTCGGCGGCGGCGCGCGACCGGCTGCGCGCCTCGCGGCGCTATGGCGAGCGCGCGCTCGCGCCACTGGGGCTCCAGCCTCGCGGCGGCGACCTGCGCATCGCCGGGGATGGCGGCGCGGCGCTCTATCGCCAGGCGTCGGAGCGCATCTCGCTCCCCGGCACCACCTTGCACCAGCTCCAGCCGCTTGCGCCGCGCCGCGACGCCGCCAACGCCACCGCGCGCGTGATCTTCCTCATCCTGCTGATCCTCGTTGGCGCGGCGATCGTCACCCTGCTCCGCCTCGTCGAGCGCCAGGCGATGCGCCACGCCGCGCACCAGGCGCTCGAACGCGAGGTCGCGGCGCGGACGCAGGATCTGCGCACCGCCAACGCCGAGCTCCAGCAGGCTTCCGAACTCCAGAGCGAGACCGACCGCCGCTACCGCGCCGCGCGCGAGGAGCTGGCGCAGGCGAGCCGGCTCGGCTCGATCGGCCAGATCACCGCCGGCGTCGCGCACGAGATCAACCAGCCCGTCGCGGCGATCCGCACCTTCGCCGAAAACAGCCTGCGCTATCTCGACCGCGGCGACGCGGACAAGGCGCGCGGCAACCTGGGCACCATCGTCGACCTCACCGCGCGCGTCGGCGCGATCACCGGCGAGCTGCGCAACTTCGCGCGGAAAAAGCCGATGCCGCTCGGCCCGGTCGCGGTGCAGGCCGCGCTCGACGGGACGATGCTGCTGATCGGCGACCGCCTGCGCGGCCAGGGCATCGCGCTCGACGTCGCGCTGGGCGATCCCGGCGCGCGAGTCCACGCCGACCGCGTCCGGCTCGAGCAGATTCTCGTCAACCTGCTGCAGAACGCCGCCGAGGCGCTGCACGAGACCCCGGATCCCCGCCTTTCGATCCGCGCCCACGGCGCGGACCCCGTCCGCATCGACGTGTGCGACAACGGCCCCGGCGTGCCCGCCGAGCTGGTGCCGCAGCTCTTCACCCCCTTCGTCACCGGGCGCGCCGACGGGCTGGGCCTGGGGCTCGCGATCGCGAGCCAGATCATGGCCGATTTCGGCGGCAGACTGTCGCTGATCGCCTCGCCGCTCGGCGGCGCCGGCTTCCGGCTGGAGCTACGGCGCGCATGAGCTTCTTCACCGGCCAGCAGACGATCCTCTTCGTCGACGACGATCCGCAGCTGCGCGAGGCCAATCTCCAGTCGCTCGACCTCGCCGGCCTCGCGGTCGAGGCCTTCGCCGACGCGGCGAGCGTGCTGCCGCGCATCGCGCGCGATTTTCCGGGCATCGTCGTCACCGACATCCGCATGCCCGGCATGGACGGGCTCGAACTGCGCGCGGCGATCCACGGCGTCGATCCCGACATCCCCGTCATCCTGATCACCGGCCACGCCGACGTGCCGATGGCGGTGCGCGCGCTGCAGGACGGCGCCTTCGACTTTCTCGCCAAGCCGTTCGCCGCCGACCATCTGGCGAGCGCCGCGCGCCGCGCGCTCGCGCATCGCGCGCTGATCCTCGACAACCGCCGCCTCGTCGCCGCGGTCGCCGACATCGACAGCCCGCTGATCGGCGAAAGCGCGGGCATGACGCGGCTGCGCGAGACGATCGCGCAGCTCGCGCAGGCCGACATCGACGTGCTGGTGGAGGGCGAGACCGGAACCGGCAAGGAACTGGTCGCGCACATGATCCACCGGCAGAGCCGCCGCAGCGGCGGCGCGCTGGTCGCGGTCAATTGCGCCGCGCTGCCCCAGGAACTCGCCGAGGCCGAGCTGTTCGGCAGCGACCTTATCGACCGCGCCACCGGCAAGCTCGGCCACGCCGGCCGCATCCGCAGCGCGCATCGCGGGACGCTGTTTCTGGACGAGATCGACACGATGCACCCCGCCGTCCAGGCGAAACTGCTCCGCGTCATCGAGGAGCGCGAGGTGCAGCCGATCGGCGCCGCGGCGCCCGAGCCGGTCGACCTGCGCGTCGTCGCCGCGACCAAGATCGACCTGATGGACGCGGTGCGCGCGGGGACCTTCCGCGAGGATCTTTATTACCGGCTCCACGTCGTCAAGCTGCGCATCCCGCCGCTGCGCGAGCGGCGTTCGGACATTCCGCAGACCTTCGCCTATTTCCTCGACGAGGCGGCAGGAAAGATGGGGCTGCCGGGGTTCCGCATCGACGACCGCACCCGCCGCTATCTGGTCGAGCACGACTGGCCGGGCAATGTCCGCGAGCTCAAGAATTTCGCCTATAGCGTCGTCCTCGACCTCCCCTCCGACGCCGGGCGGGCGCCGCTCCAGGGCGAGATGACGCTCGCCGAGCGCGTCGCGCGCTTCGAGAGCGCGGTGATCCGCGACGCGATGACCGCGTGCGGCGGCGACATCGCGCGGGCGATGACGATTCTCGGCGTGCCGCGCAAGACGCTCTACGACAAGCTCGGCCGCCACGGGATCAATCCCAGGGACTATCGCGAGGGTCCTTCGAGCCGGAGCTGATATCGCTCCCAGCCCATAACCTCCGCCTATGGGCAACCACCCCATTTGCCATGTTCCCGCGGTCGGCGCGCGCATAGCGTCGCCGCGCCATCGCAAATCCAAAGGGGAACGCCATGACCACGCCGCCGCTGTCGCCCGCCCGCTCCGCGGGTGCGCTCGTCTTCACCTCGGGCCAGCTCGCGCGCGGCGACGACGGAGCGATCGTCGCGGGCGGGATTGAGGCGCAGGCCGAGCGCGCGCTCGCCAATCTCGCCGCGGCGCTCGAAGGCGAAGGCTGCACCCCCGCCGATGTCGTGAAAGTCACCGCCTGGCTGACCGACCCCGCTGACGGCGCCGCGTTCAACGCCGCCTATCGCCGGCTGTTCGGCGAACCCTGGCCGGCGCGCTCGACCGTGGTGTCGGCGCTGCTCGCGCCCGGCGCGCTGATCGAGGTCGAGGCGATCGCGCTGCGCCGATGACCGCAAAGACTGTTGGCCCCCGCCTGCTGCGCGCCTACAGCGGGGGCATGCGGTTCCGCCAGATCGAAGTCTTTCACGCCGTCTACACCCACGGGTCGATCAGTGCCGCGGCGCGCGCGCTCGGCGTGTCGCAGCCGTCGGTGTCGAAGACGCTGCATCATGCCGAGGACAGCCTGGGCTTTCCGCTGTTCCAGCTCGCGCGCGGCCGCCTCGTCCCCACCGACGAGGCGCATGCGCTGATGCGCGAGGCGGGCGACATCTTCGACCGGCTGACCTCGCTCCAGCACACCGCGCGCAACCTGTCGCAGGCGGGCGGCGGGCATATCCGGCTCGGCATCGTCCCCAGCCTCGCGCTCGACATCGTGCCGCAGGCGATGGCGCAATTCCGCCGCCAATGGCCGCGCGTCACCTTCGAGGTCCACACCCATCACCATGACGACCTCGTCCAGTCGCTGATCGAGCGCGAGACCGATATCGCGGTCGCCTACACGCCGCCCCCGCATCCGCGGCTGACGCGCTCGCTGCTCGCCGAGGGCGAGCTCGTCGTCTTCTTTCCCACGGGCGCTTTCGGCAAGGTCGGCGCGCGCCTGCCGCTGAGCGAGCTTGCCGACCGCGACGTCATCGGCGTCGCCGCGACCGGCCCGATCGGCGACGTGCTGACGCGCGCGGCGCGCGGGCGCGGGATCGCCTATCGCGAATCGGTGTCGGTGCAGACCTTCTTCATCGCCGCCCGCCTCGCCCAGCTCGAAGGCGGGGTGACGGTGATCGACGAGTTCACCGCGCGCGCGTGGCAGTCGCCGGGGTTCGGCTGGCTGCCGACCGATCCGCCGCTCGGCTTCACCATCTCCTATGTCACGCTCGAGGATCGCCCGCCGTCGAAGGTCGCGCGGCAATTCCTCCGCACCCTCGAGGAAACCCTCGAAAACAGCCGCAACGCCTAGACCATAACCCGCGGCTATGGGCGTCACAAATATTGCGCATTGGCCGCGAGCCACCGCGCGATATTCTGACCCCTCAAGGCGGGCGACGAGACCATTCGGATAGCCCGGCCGAAAGGGGATCGGGTTGACGCATGCGGGCCGAATTTCGTCTGGACGAACCGCCGATGGCGCGGCGGCCCGAGGAGCTGCTCGTTATCGGCGCCGGGGTCGTCGGGATGGCGACCGCGCTGACGCTCGCCGAACGCGGGCACCGCGTGACCGTCGTCGATGCGGCCGAGGGCCCGGGGCGCGGCACCTCCTTCGCCAATGGCGCGCAGCTGAGCTATGCCTATACCGATGCGCTCGCCAGCCCCGCGACGCTGATGCAGATGCCGCGGCTGCTCCTCGCGCTCGACCCCGCCTTTCGGCTCCACCCCAGCCTCGATCCCGATTTCCTGCGCTGGGGACTCGCCTTTCTGCGCAACACCACCGCGGCGCGCTTTCGCCGCAACACGCTGGACGGCATGGCGCTCGCCTTTGAATCGCACCGCGCGCTGCACGGCCTCGCGAAGCGCCACGCGCTCGATTTCGGCCATGCGGCGCCGGGCAAGATGATCGTCTATCGCTCGGCCAAGAGCTTCGCCGCCGCCGAGCGCCTCGCCGCGATCAAGGCCGCGCACGGCGCGCGCCAGCGCCTGTTCGACGCCGACAAGGCGATCGCGATCGAACCGATGCTCGCCTCGATCCGCTCGGCGATCGCCGGCGCCGTCTATACCGACAGCGAAGAGGTCGGCGACCCTTATCGATTCTGCGCCGGGGCCGCGGCCGCGCTCGCGGCGACGGGGCGCGGCGAGATGGTCCTTCGCACCGGCGTCGCGCGGATCGACACCACCGGCGCCCGGCCCGCCGCCGTCACCCATATGGGCCGGCGGATCGAGGCCGACCGCATCATCCTGTGCGCGGGGCTCCAGTCGGCCGCGCTCGCGCGGCGGCTCGGCATCCGCTTGCCGATCGTGCCGATGAAGGGCTATTCGATCACCGCGCCGCCCGGCGCCGCCGCGCCGGCGGTCAGCGTGACCGACGCCGCGAACCGCGTCGTCTTTGCGCGGCTGGGCGATCGGATGCGGATCGCGGGCCTCGCCGAACTCGGCCGCAGCGATACGCGGATCGACGAACGCCGGCTCGCGGCGCTGATCGGCAGCGCGCGCGCCGCGCTGCCCGAGGCGGCGGACTATCAGGCGATCGAGACGAGCTGGGCGGGCCTGCGGCCGATGACGCCCGATTCGCTGCCGATCACCCGGCCGATCGCGCCGGGGGTCATCGCCAACACGGGACATGGCGCATTGGGATGGACCTATGCGGCCGGATCGGCGGAGCGCGTCGCCGCGATCGTCGATGGAGAGGATTGAGCAGGATATTCGGTTAACCCAGGGAAGGGGCAGAATGATGAACAGGGGTCTTCGTATTTTCAGCCTGATGGGCGGCATCTCGCTCATCGCCAGCGCCAGCGCCGCGATGGCGCAGGACAATAGCGAGCAGCAGGAATCGCCGCCGATCGCGAGCGACGTGCAGGACGATCAGAGCAGCAACGGCGACGAAATCGTCGTCATCGGCTCGCAGATCAAGGGCGCCGACGTCGCGGGCAATTTGCCTGTCACCCTGTTCAACGAACAGGATATCGACGCGATCGCGGCGACGAGCGGCGACGACCTGTTCCGCGCCATCCCGCAGGCGGGCGACGTCGCCTTCAACGAAAGCCGCGACGCGGGCGGGATCAACGACGCGCGCGGCGACGTCGCCTCGATCAACCTGCGCGCGCTCGGCACCGGCAACACGCTAGTGCTGTTGAACGGTCGCCGCATGGTCCTCCACCCCGGCACCCAGTCCGAAAATCTGGTTCCGGTGCAGAGCGTCAATACCAACGCGATCCCGGTGATGGGGGTGCGCCGGGTCGAGGTGTTGCTCGACGGCGCCGCCGCTGTCTATGGCTCCGACGCGGTCGCGGGCGTGATCAACACGGTGCTCAAGGATAATTTCGACGGGCTGCGCGTGAACGGCGAATACAGCCTGACCGACGATAGCGACCAGCGGGAATATGAAGTCTCCTTCGAGGCCGGCCACACCTTCAACGACGGCCGCACCAACATCTCGCTCTTCGGGTCGTTCAATCACCGCGATCCGCTCTATGCGCGAGAGCGCCGCAATTCGGCGTCGTCGGACATGCGGCCGCTGTTCGTGGGGACGCCGTGGGAGGACAATGCCGATTTCGACAACACGTCGACGACTACGATGTGGGGCGAATTCTATCGCCTGCATCCCGATTATTCACGTCCGACCTCAAGCAATGCAGTTCCCACGACACGTGTGGACGGCGTCACCCTGGCGACCGGCACCGGCGGCTCGTTCCATATTCAGCCGGACACCAACGATGGCTGTATCGCGCCCGGAGCGCCGGGAACCTGCTTCGATAACAGCACGCTCGCGACGACCGGCGCCGACCGCAACCTGCGCTACGACATCAACACCGACCGCACGCTCCAGGGCCGCAATAATCGCATCAACCTGTTCGGCTTCCTCAACCATGATTTCGGCACCGGCATCGAACTGTTCGCAGAGGCGGGCTGGTATCACTCCGACTATGAATCGTTCCGCGAGCAGGAAACCGCGCTCGCCAGCCAGCGACTGATCATTCCCACAACCGGCTATTGGAACCCCCTCGGTCCCGTGGGTAGCCCCAACCGCATCCCCGGCCTCTCCGGAGTTCCGGCTGACGGCGTGGCGCTTGAGTTGGACGATTATCGCGTCGTCGATGCCGGGCCGCTGCGTGTCAACGTCCGCAACGACACGATTCGCTTCGTCGGCGGACTGCGCGGCGAACTGCTCGGCCTGGATTTCGATTCGGCACTCCTCTATTCAAAGGCGCGCACCAACGACACGATGTACCAACCCAGCCTGACGCTATTCCAGGAAGCGCTCTCGCGTACCGACGCCACAGCCTACAACCCGTTCAACGGCGGCGATCCGCTCAACCCTTCGCGCTACGACAGCTCCGCCAATCCGCAGAGCGTGATCGACAGTTTCATTGTCGGGGTGTCGCGCATCAGCACCACCGAGCTGATGATGGCGGACCTGAAACTCAGCAAAAACGACTTGTTCACTCTGCCCGCCGGCCGGGTCGGCATGGCGACGGGGGTCGAGTTCCGGCGCGAGACCTTCGCCGACGACCGCGACGACCGGCTCGACGGAACTATCGCTTTCGTCGCGCTCGACGGATCGGGCAACGGCAGCGACGTGATGGGCGCGAGCCCCACGCCCGACAGTTCGGGCGCGCGCAATACCATCTCGGCCTATCTCGAATTCGCGGTGCCTTTGGTGTCGCCCGAAATGGACGTGCCGCTGGTCCACTCGCTCGACCTCCAGCTCGCGGGACGCATGGAATCCTATCAGGGCTTCAGCACCGTCGCCAAACCCAAAGTCGCGCTCTCTTGGTATCCCGTCCGCAACCTTCAACTTCGCGGTTCCTGGTCGCAGGGTTTCCGAGCACCGAATCTGCCGCAACTCTTCGAGAGCGGCATCCAACGCTCCAATACCCGCACCGACTGGGTCCGCTGCGAGGCCGATTTCCGCTTGGGGCGCATCACTACCTTCGCCGACTGCACTGACCTTTCGGGTCGCAGCCAGGGCGTGGTTAGCAATCGTTCGGGCAGCCAGGACCTGAGGCCGGAGGAATCGGAGAATCTCTCGGTTGGCGGCACCTTCCAGGTCAATATGGGTGACGCCGGCCGCCTCACTTTTACTGCGGACTATTGGGAAATCCGCCAAAAGAACGTGATAGGGCTGTTCGGAGACAGCAACGCGCTAATTCTCGATTATCTCCTGCGGTTGCAAGGCTCATCCAACCCCAACGTCGAGCGCGCTGCTCCGACTCAGGATGATATCGACGATTTTGCGGGCAGTGGCATCGAGCCGGTCGGCGAGATTATTCAGGTGGTCGACAACTACACCAACCTCAGCCCCCGCAAAGTGCGTGGCTTCGACCTTGGCCTCTATTATCAGGTCAAAGATACCGGAATCGGCGACTTCAGCTTGCGCGTGAACGCGGCACGTCTGCTCGAATTTTATCAGGCGCCCGGACCGCTCGCGCAGGCTCTGATCGAGGCGCAGGACGCAGGCGTGCTCAATCCCTTCGTCAACATCGTCGGCGCCGAAAGCCTGATCGAGGAGAATGGGCGTCCGAAATGGCGCGGTTCGGCGAGCCTGACCTGGCGTCTGAACGGTTGGGGTGCCGGCTGGTACAGCAGCTATGTCGGCGCGGTCACCGACACCTCGGCGGCACTCGACGACGGCACACGCTTCCGGGTCGGCGACCATATGACGCACAGCTTCTATGTTCAGTACGAACCCGAAAAGGGCCTGTTGAAGGACACGCGTTTCCGCATCGGCGCGCGCAACATCTTCAACAAGCTCGCGCCGCTGGCCGACGGGACCTATGGCTATATCGGCGACCTCTACAGCAACCGGGGCCGCCAGATCTACGCGTCGATCAGCAAGCGCTTCTGATCGCGCCACGCCGCACTGGGTCGCGGTGCGCGCCCGTCGTTTCCTCCCTATAGGGGGTTGGAGCGGCGGGCGCCGAACCGGCCCGAATGAATGAGATGGAAGCCGCCGGAGAGCGGACGATATGGGGACGCGCCTGAATGACCGACACGACGATTGACCAGCCCGACGAGGGCAAGGGGAGCGGCGCGGGCCGCCCCGGCCTTCTGCGCCGCCTGCTAGGCGGCTGGTTCGCGGTGGCGCTGTGGAAGCGGATATTGGGGGCGCTGGTGCTCGGCGCGATCGTCGGGGTGATGTGGGGCGAGGATGCGACGTCGATCGCGTGGATCGGCGAGCTGTTCGTGCGGCTGATCCGCATGCTCGTCATCCCGCTCGTCTTCCTCACCATCGCGTCAGGGGTCGCCGCGCTCGCCGATCCCAGGCGCCTCGGCAGCATCGGGGTGAAGACGCTCGGCATGTATGTGTTCACCACCGCGCTCGCGGTGACCACGGGGCTGATCGTCGCGACGCTGATCGCGCCGGGAGCGGGGGCGAGCTTCGCCGGCGCGGTGCCGCGCGTCGTCGCCGAGCCGCAGGACACCGCGCGCATGTTCATGGAGATCGTGCCCGACAACCCGATCGGCGCGATGGCGAACGGGTCGACGCTGTCGGTCATCTTCTTCGCGGTGCTCGTCGGCGCCGGGGTCATCGCCGCGGGCAAGGAAGCCGAACCGGTGCGCCGGCTGCTCACGGGCGGGTCGGAGGTGATGCTGCGCATCGTCGGCTTCGTGATGGAGACCGCGCCCTTCGGGGTCTTCGCGCTGATCGCGGTGGTCATGGGCACCACGGGCGTATCGAGCTTCCTCGCGGTGCTCAAGCTCGCGCTGTGTGTCGTCGTCGGCTCGGCGATCGTCACCCTCGTCATCCACGGCGGCATCGTCGTGCGGCTGCTCGCCTGGCTGCCGCCCCTGCCCTTCTTCCGCGGCATCGCCGATGCGATCATGGTCGGCTTCTCGACCTCTTCGTCGAGCGCGACCCTGCCCGTCGCGATCCGCGTCGCCGAGCGCAACCTCGGCGTCTCGCCGCCGGTCGCCTCGACCGTGCTGCCGCTCGGCGCCACCATCGGCATGGACGGCGCCGCCATGTATGTCGCGATGCTGACGCTGTTCGCCGCGCAGGCGTTCGGCGTCGATCTGAGCCTCGCCGACTATTTCGTCATCGCCGGGACGACCACCATCGTCGCGATGGGGGTCGCGCCGGTCCCGTCGGGCTCGCTCTTCGTTCTCGCCGCGGTGCTCCACGCGATCGGCATCACGCCCGCGCAGACCGCGATCGTCGTCGGCTTCGTCCTCCCCTTCGACCGCATCCTCGACATGATCCGCACCATCCCCAACGTCACATCCGACCTCTCTATCGCGACCGCCGTCGCCCGGTGGGAAAAGGAAATGGACGTCGCCGAATATCTCTCACCCAACGACGAATGAGGTCCGCCATGCTCTTCCGCCGCTCGATCACCGCCGCGCTCGCGCTGGCGCTGGCGCTGCCCGCACCGCTCGCGGCGCAGAGCCGCCACCTGCTGGAATATCCGTCGGTCCATTCGCCGGTCGTCGGAACGCGCGGCATGGTGGTCAGCCAGAATGCGATCGCGAGCGAGGTCGGGGCGCAGATCTTGCGCGACGGCGGCAATGCGGTCGATGCTGCGATCGCGATCGGCTTCGCGCTGTCGGTGACCTTGCCGCGCGCGGGCAATATCGGCGGCGACGGCTATATGAACGTCTATGACGCCGCGTCGGGCGAAGTCCGCGTCATCGATTTCCGTTCGGTCGCGCCGCGCGCCGCGACCCCCGCGATGTTCGTCGACAATCAGGGCAAGGAACGCCGCGTCGCGAGCTACGGCTATATGGCCCCCGCGGTGCCCGGCACTGTCGCGGGCTTCGATTATGCGCACAGGAAATGGGGCAAGCTCTCCTGGGACAAGCTCGTCGCGCCGGCGATTGCGCTGGCGGCGAACGGGGTCAAGCTGAGCGCGGACGAAGCCTTCGTCTTCAGCTGGGGCAAGGAGCGGCTGTCGAAGAGCGAAGCGGGCAAGACCGCCTTCTATAAGGCGGACGGCTCGCTCTATGCGAAGGACGAGGTGATGAAGCGCCCCGCGCTCGCCTGGACGCTGGGCGAGATCGCGAAGCACGGCGCCGACGGCTTCTACAAGGGCGAGGTCGCGCGCCGCATCGCCGCCGACATGAAGGCGCACGGCGGGCTGATCACGATGGAGGACCTTGCCGCCTATCGGCCCGAGGAGCGCGCGCCGCTCGTCGGCAGCTATCGCGGCTACACCATCTACACCGCGCCGCCGTCGAGCGCGGGCGGCGCGACACTGCTCAACATATTGAACCAGCTCGAGCATTTCGACCTGAAGGCGATGGGTGCGGGATCGGCGCGGTCGCTGCATGTCATGGCCGAGGCGATGAAGCTCGGCTATGTCGACCGCTACCGCGCGCTCGGCGACCCCGGCTTCGTCACCGCGCCGGTGGGCGGCTTCGTCTCCAAGGCCTATGCCGCCGAACGCGCGAAGCTGATCGATCCCGCGAAGGCCAGGCCGATGGCCGAAATGCTGCCGGGCGACCCGCTGAAATATGAAAGCCCGTCGACGACCCATTTCTCGGTCGCCGACAAGGACGGCAATGTCGTGTCGACGACCTTCACGCTCGGCTCCGATTTCGGCTCCGGCGTGATGATCGAGGGGACGGGCATCCTCCTCAACAACGAGATGAACAATTTCAGCCACGAACAGGCATGGGAGGCGCAGCGAACCGGCGCGCCGCCGCCGCTCAACGCGATGGCCCCGGGCAAGCGCATGTTGTCAACGCAGATGCCGACGATCGTGATGAAGGATGGCAAGCCGTGGCTCGTCACCGGGACGCCGGGCGGCAGCACGATCATCACGTCCGTGGTTCAAGTCATTGTCAACGTCATCGATCATGGCATGAACATCGCCGAGGCGACGCACCAGCCGCGCATCTATCAGGGCGCGGTCGATACGCTGCGCGTCGAGCCCAATTTCAATCCCGACACGGTCGCGGCGCTGAAGGCGATGGGGCATCCGATCACCAGCGACGAGACGATGGGAAGCGAGCAATCGATCATGATCGACAAGGGGCTGTTCCTCGGCGCCGCCGACCCGCGCCGCCCCGGCGCGCTGGCGGTCGAACCATGATGCGGCCGCTGATCCTCGCCGCGGCGACGTTGCTCGCCGCCTGCACGCCCGACGCGCCGCCGCCGCAATCGGCCGCGCCGGCCGCGGTCGAACCGGCTCAACGCCAGGCTTTCCTCGCCGCTGCCCATCCACTGGCGGTCGAGGCTGGCCTCGACGTGCTGCGTCGCGGCGGCAACGCCGTCGACGCAGCCGTCGCGGTCCAGGCGATGCTCGGGCTCGTCGAGCCGCAAAGCTCGGGGCTCGGCGGCGGTGCGTTCATGGTGCATTATGACGCGGCGACGAAAGCGGTCACGGTCTACGACGGGCGCGAGGTGGCGCCCGCGGGGGCGACTGCCGATATGTTCCTCGATGACGGCGGTCAGCCGCTGCCTTTCCGCACCGCCGTATTGAGCGGCCGCGCGACCGGCGTTCCCGGCGCGGTCGCGATGCTCGCGCTCGCGCAGAAACAGCATGGCAAGCTGGCGTGGAACGCCCTGTTCGGCGACGCGATCCGCGTCGCGCAAGACGGCTTCACCGTCACCAAGCGGATGGAGCATTTCGTCCAAGGCCCCTATCCGCAGTCGAACGCGCCCGACGTCGTGCGCTATTTCAGCGACGGTCATGGCGGCAAGGTCCACGCCGGCGATACGCTGAAAAACCCCGCCTACGCCGCCTTCGTCCATCGCCTCGCGACCGAGGGGCCCGACGCGCTCTATCGCGGCGAAACCGCGAAGCGCATCGTCGCGCGGCTGCACGAGGGCGATCTCGCGGGCAGCATGACCGAGGCCGACCTCGCGGCCTACAAACCCGTCGTGCGGCAGGCGCTGTGCGGCGATTACCGCGTCTATATCCTCTGCGTCCCGCCGCCGCCGTCGAGCGGGGTCGGACTGCTCCAGTTGATGGCGATGGTCGAGCGCACCGACATCGCCGCGCGCGGCCCCAACGACCCGATCGCCTGGGTCGAATATGCCGAGGCGAGCCGGCTGATGTACGCCGATCGCGACGCCTATGTCGGCGATGTTCCGAACGTGCCTGTCAAAGGCCTGCTCGATCCCGCCTATGTCGCCTCGCGCGCAGCGCTGATCGGCGAGACGGCCGGCCCGGCGCCCGAAGCAGGAACGCCGCCCGGCGCGATCACCGCGCGCATCGACGCGACCGCCGAAGTTCCCGGCACCTCGCATTTCGTGATCATCGACGGCGACGGCAATGCGGTGTCGATGACGACGACGGTCGAAAGCTATTTCGGCTCGGGCCGCATGGTCGACGGATTCTTCCTCAACAACCAGATGACCGACTTCTCCTTCGTGCCGAAGGGCCCCAATGCCATCGCGCCAGGCAAGCGGCCGCGCTCGTCGATGACCCCGACGATCATCCTGAACCGCGACCGCAGCCTCGCGGGCGCAATCGGTTCGCCGGGCGGCAATGCGATCCTCGGCTATGTGTCGAAGGCGCTGATCGGCGCGATCGACTGGCACATGCCGTTGAAGGACGCCTTCGCGCTGCCCAACCTCGTCGCGCGCGGCGACAGCTTCGCGGGCGAGGAAAGCCGCTTCGCGCCGACGCTTCGCGCCGAAATGGCGCGGCGCGGCGTCGCGGTGCGCGCGGGATCGGGCGAGGATTCGGGGCTTCACGGTGTCCTGATTCAGGGCGGCCGCTTCGACGGCGCCGCTGACGCGCGCCGCGACGGTGTCGCGAAGACGATCATCCTGCCGGAGAAACGCTGATGCTGCGCGTCCTGTCGCTGTCGCTCGCCCTCACCGCGATCGCCGCGCCCGCGGTGGCCCAGAAAGTCCAGGTCGAGGCGGTCGAATTCCCGAGCCGCGACGGCAAAACCGAGGTGAAGGGCTATGTCTTCAAGGCCGAGGATGCGCCCGCGACCGCGCCCGCTGTGGTGATGATGCACGGCCGCTCGGGCGCCTATTCGAGCCTCGCCAAGGGCGAATATGACGCCGCCACGCTCTCGGCGCGGCACAAGGCGTGGGGCCGGCTGCTCGCGCGCCGCGGCTATATCGCGCTGATGGTCGACGATTTCGGACCCGTCGGCTATCCGGGGGGCTTCAAGGCGGGCACCTACAAGGACCGACCCGCCGTGGTCGACGAGGTCGCCTATCGCCCGCTGCACGCCTATGGCGCGCTCCGCTATCTCCAGCAGCGCCCCGACGTCGACGGAACGCACGTCGCCCTGCTCGGCTGGTCGAACGGCGGCAGCGCGACGCTCGCCGCGATGGCCGACGACAAGCCGGGCGACATGCGCAGGATCGGCTTTCGCGTCGGCGTCGCGCTCTATCCGGGCTGCGGCCTCAAGAAGCGCTTCGCGAAGGACGGCTACCGCCCCTACAACCCGGTGCGCGTCTTCATCGGCACCGCCGATGAGGAGGTGTCGCCGACGCTCTGCGAAAAGCTCGTCGCCCGTGCCCGCGAAAAGGGTGGCGACATCACGCTCACGACCTTCAAGGGCGCGACGCACAGTTACGACACGCCGACCAGGAGCCGCCAGTCGGTCAAGGCCAATGCCGAAGCCAAGGCCGCGACCGAGACCGACATCCTCGCCTTTCTCGCCGCGACGCTGAAACCCGCCGAATAGGAGCCCGCCATGCCCGCGCTTGCCCCGTTCCACTTCGCCTTTCCCGTGCACGACCTCGACGCCGCGCGCCATTTCTACGGCACCGTCCTCGGCTGCCGCGAGGGGCGCAGCGACCGCGACTGGATCGACTTCAACCTTTATGGGCACCAGATCGTCGCGCACCGCGTCGGCGCGCGCGACGCGGTCGCGGGGCATAATCCGGTCGACGGCCATGAGGTGCCGGTGCCGCATTTCGGCGTCGTGCTGCCGCCCGCCGACTGGCAGGCGCTCGCCGACCGGCTGCGCGCGGCGTCGGTCGGCTTCGTGATCGAGCCGCATACGCGCTTTCCCGGCGAGCCGGGCGAGCAGTCGACGATGTTCTTCCACGACCCGTCGGGCAATGCGCTCGAATTCAAGGCCTTCGCCGACCTCGATCAGCTCTTCGCGAAATAGGACATCATCATATGCGGCTCATGGCATCGACGGCGCTCGCGCTCGTGCTGGCTTTCGGCGTCGGCGAATGCGCGCCGCTTGCGGCGCCGCACGCCGTGGCGGCGGTGGCTCCGGCCTCGCACGAGATCACTGGTCAACTCGGCATCGTCGGCGGGAGCGCGGATCTCGCGGCGCTCGAGGTGCGGATCAACGGCGCGCCGGCGCGGATCGCCCCCGATGGCCGCATCACGGGGATCGCGACCGACGCCGACCATGTCCAGCTGACGATCCGCGGCCCCGGCATCTTCGACGCCGTCTTCACCTTTTCGCCCAGCGAGCTTGCCGGCGCCGACGGCCGCTGGACGCTGCCCGCGGTCGAGGCGGTCGCGCGCGCGCCGGGCCGCGTCGAGCTCTTCTTCGGCGGCGACGTGATGATGGGGCGCCGCTTCGAGGATCCGATCTGGAACGAACGGGTGCTGATTCACCCCGAAAGCCGCACCGCCGACATGGCGCGCCTGCTCGAGCCGATGAAGCCCTATTTCGCGGGCGCCGACCTCGCCTCGGTCAATCTCGAAACCGTGCTCGCGACCCGCGATCTCGGCGACGCGCCCGACAAGTCGGTCGTCTTCTATACCCACAGCGACGCGGCGAAGGTGCTCGCCGACGCGGGGATCGATTTCGTCACCCTCGGCAACAATCATGTCTATGATTATGTCGAGCCCGGCCTCGCTTCGACCCTCGCGGCGCTCGACGCCGCGAAGCTGCCCTGGTCGGGCGCGGGGCGGAACGAGGCCGAGGCGGCGAAGGCGGCCCGGCTCGACGCCGGCGGCCGCGCCTGGTCGATGCTCGGCTTCGTCGGCTGGAAGGGCAAGGTCGAGCCGAACCAGGTCGCCGAAGGCGGCAAGGGCGGCGCGGCTTTCGGCAGCGACGAAGCGATCGAGGCGGCGGTGCGGCGCGAGGTCAAGGCCGGCCGGTCGCCGATCGTCCAATATCATGGCAGCAGCGAATATAGCCACCGCCCGACCGAGATCAGCGAGCGGCGCATGAAGCTCGCGATCGACAACGGCGCCGCGCTCGTCGTGTCGCACCACCCGCACGTTTCGCACGGGCTCGAACTCTACAAGGGACGCCTGATCGCCTATTCGCTCGGCAACTTCCTGTTCGACCAATATTTCCCCGAAACCCAGGCGACCTATGCGCTGAAAGTCTGGATGGACGGCGACCGGCTGTTCCGTGCCGAGATGATCCCGATCCAGCTCCTCGACTATCGCCCCGTCCCCGCCGTCGCCGGCATGCGTCAGGCGGCGCTGCGCCGGATCGTCGAACTGTCGGCCGAGCGCGGCACGCGCATCGGCCTTGCCGGCGGCCACGGCGTCATCCAGCCGTCGGCGGCGATTCCAGTGCCGCAATTCTGCGCCGGGCCCGCGGAGGAAGGCCTGATCGCCTTCGGCTATGATCTCCACCGCCCCGCTGCCGCCTGTGCCGTCGACGCGCCGACCTCGCGCGATCTGTTGATGCGCGGCGATTTCGAGGCGGCTCGCTATGGCGAGGCACGCGACCGGAGTTGGGGAATCGACGGTGGGACCCTCGATTTCGTGGGCGATGCCCACCGCGGCTCGACGGCGATGGCCGCCCTGGCGGCGGGCGACGCACCGATGACGATCGCGCCCAAGACCTTCTTCCGTCCGGTCGCCGAACGGCGGCTGACGCTCGGCGGGTGGATCAGGACCGAGGGGCCCGCGACGCTCGAACTGCTGCTTCAGGAGCAGCCGAAGGGCGCCAGCCGTACCAAAGCGCTCGAAAGCGCACCGCTCCGGCCTGCGGGGACCCGGCAGGTCGCGGGCGGTGGCTGGCAATATATCCGTTTCGACATCGATCGCGGCGCCGATGCGGCCGCCCTGCCGCTGCGCCCGCTGCTGCGGATCGGGGGTACGCGCCGCGCGGTCCTCGACGACTTGCTGTTCCTCGCGTGGGACACCGATGCGCCGGGCCGCGCCTATCGTTCGTCAGCCGGGAAAAAGTGAAGCCTCGGGGCCCGGCTCGTCGCCGAGCCGCCGGTTGAGGATACGGATCGCGGTGTCGAGTTCGACCGCCGCGACGAATTCGCCGAGCGCATCGAGCCGCTCGAGTTCGATCATCAGCCGGTCGCGAATGCCGCGAACGGCATCGTCCATCCCTTTGCCTGCGGCTTCGGCCATATACCCCCCACCCGGATCGCGCGCCTCGCTGGTCGCGGCACCGATTTCACCCTTTCGCGCGAATATCAAACTCGCCGAGGCTGAGGAATGCGCGAGAGCCGGACTGGTTCCATAGCGGATACATCGCCGCGCCCGCCGGACGCAAAAAACCCGCCGTCCCCAGGGGAAGGCGGGTTTTTGTTGGTTGCGGGAGCAGGATTTGAACCTGCGACCTTCAGGTTATGAGCCTGACGAGCTACCGGGCTGCTCCATCCCGCGTCAACCAGCTGCGGCCGACCGGAGCGGCGGCGCAGAAACAGCAAAGGGCGGCCAACGCCGCCCCGACTTTGTGAATGGGTTTTCCGTTTTGACCTTACGTCGGCTGCAATGCCTGGCGACGTCCTACTCTTCCAGGGCTTGAGCCATAGTACCATCGGCGCTGTCAGGTTTCACGGCCGAGTTCGAGATGGGATCGGGTGGGTCACTGACGCCATGGTCACCAAGCAATGAAGCCGGCGTAGGTCAAAAGGGTTTCAATCGATGTCCGTGCATACTGTCTGATCAATCATCCGCTTGTCGCAGACAAACCGGTCAGGCTTGTCGTTGATGGCGGGACTCTAAAGTGCGAATAGAGCAATTAGTATCGGTTAGCTCCACGCGTTACCGCGCTTCTACATCCGATCTATCAACGTGGTGGTCTTCCACGGCTCTGTGAAATCTTATCTTGAGGGAGGCTTCCCGCTTAGATGCTTTCAGCGGTTATCCCGTCCATACATAGCTACCCTGCTGCGCGGCTGGCGCCACGACAGGTACACCAGAGGTATGTTCAACCCGGTCCTCTCGTACTAGGGTCAACTCCTCTCAAATTTCGACGCCCACGGCAGATAGGGACCAAACTGTCTCACGACGTTCTGAACCCAGCTCACGTACCACTTTAATTGGCGAACAGCCAAACCCTTGGGACCTGCTCCAGCCCCAGGATGTGATGAGCCGACATCGAGGTGCCAAACGATTCCGTCGATATGAGCTCTTGGGAATCATCAGCCTGTTATCCCCGGCGTACCTTTTATCCGTTGAGCGATGGCCCTTCCACTCGGGACCACCGGATCACTATGACCGACTTTCGTCTCTGCTCGACTCGTCAGTCTCGCAGTCAGGCAGGCTTATGCCATTGCACTCTAACAGACGGTTTCCAACCGTCCTGAGCCTACCATCGCGCGCCTCCGTTACTCTTTAGGAGGCGACCGCCCCAGTCAAACTACCCGCCACAGAGGGTCCCTGATCCAGTTTCATGGATCGAGGTTAGACATCAGAAAACAACAGGGTGGTATTTCACCTATGGCTCCACACCGGCTGGCGCCAGTGCTTCAAAGCCTCCCACCTATGCTACACAGTTCTTTCCTAATGCCACTCTGAAGCTGCAGTAAAGGTGCACGGGGTCTTTCCGTCTAACCGCGGGTACTCCGCATCTTCACGGAGAATTCAATTTCGCTGAGCATCTCCTGG
>NZ_NIWD01000008.1:0-542500 GCF_002277025.1 Sphingopyxis sp. GW247-27LB | reverse complement strand
GTCAATCTCGCCGCGGCGCTCGCGGGCGCGGGCACCGCGCTCGGCTGCGCGCTCGCAGGATTCGGCGTCTGGACCCTCGTCTATGCACCGATCGCGCTGTTCTGGACGCGCGCGATCGGCCTCACCCTCGTCGCGCGGCTGCTCGTCTGGCCGAGCTTCAACTTCAAGGGCTGCGGTCAGATCATCGGTTTCGGTTCGGCGATTCTCTTCAGCCAGCTCTTCTGGCTGGTGCAGAGCCAGTCCGACGTCTTCATCGCGGGCCGCCGATTCGAACCCCATGCGCTCGGCCTCTATGCCGAGGCGCTGTTCCTCGCGCAGATCTTCATGGCGAAGTTCGTGCCGCCGCTCAACGAGGTCGCCTTCCCCGCCTATTCGCGAATCAAGGACGATCCCGCGGCGGTGCGCTGGGGGCTGATCAAGACGATTCGCCTGCTGATGCTGATCGCCGCGCCTTTTTATTGCGGACTCGCGGTGACCGCCGCGCCGATCGTCGAGACGCTGTTCGGGATGAAGTGGATCGGCATGGTCCCCTATATCCAGCTCATCGCGCTCGCGCTGATCTTCATGACGGTGCAGATTCTCTTCGCGCCGGTGAACAGCGCGCTGGGGCGGCCGTCGGTGTCGATGCGTGCGGCGCTTTGCGGCGCGATCCTCTTTCCCGCCGCTTTCCTGATCGGGGCGCAATGGGGGCTGATCGGCATGGCGTGGGCGTGGCTCGTCGCCGCACCGCTGCTGCTGCTCGTCACCGCCCGCCTGTCGGCGCCGCTGAACGGCGTGTCGCTGGCCGATATCGGGCGCGCGATGCTGCCCGGCCTCGTGCCCGCGCTGGTGATGGCGATCGCGGTCGGCTTCGCCGGCCAGGCGATCGCACAGATCGGCCTCGCCGCCCCGATTCGCCTCGCGCTGCTCGTCGCGCTCGGCGCCTTCCTTTATGGCATGCTCTTGTGGCTGCTCGAGCGCGAGGCGCTCGCCGAGGTGATGCGGCTCGTGTTGCGGCGGCGCGCTTCGGGCGAACCCGCCGATAATGTCGTGGCCTAGAGCCTCCTATAGAGGGTCAATCGCCCGCATCAGATTGATGAGCTCTACGACGCGATATAGTCGCGCATCGCCGCCGCCTCGGCCTCGATCATGTCGATGCGATATTTGACGAGGTCGCCGATCGACACGAAGCCGACGAGCCTGTCGCCGTCGACCACCGGCAGATGGCGGATGCGTTTCTGCGTCATCTGCGACAGCGCCCCGATCACCGCCATGCCCGAATCGCAGGTCACCGGCGATTTGGTCATCACCTCGTCGAGGCTGCGGTCGAGCGCGTCGGGGCCATAGGAGGACATCAGCCGGACGAGGTCGCGTTCGGAAAAGATGCCGACGATCGCATCACCCTCGACCACCGGCACCGCACCGATGCGATATTGCGCGAGCAGGTCGACCACCGCCCGCACCGAATCGGCGGGCCGCGCCGAAATCACCGGCCCCGTCCGCCCGTGCAAGATCGCTCCGATCGTCATATGCTGCCGCTCCCTCTGTCGCTTCGATATCGCGGGCATCCTACCATGATTCGCGGCGAAGCCGAAACGGCGCGGCGGCATTCGTCCTTGGCCTTCGCCTCCGCATGGTTCATGGAAGCGGCATCATGGTCAAACGCTCCCCCCTCGACGACGACGGCGCGTCGAAAATCGCCTGGGCCCGCTATCGCCGGTTGATGCGCGGCATGGCGATCGTCTCGCTGCTCGCGGTTGTCGGCGCGCTCGGCTATTTGCGCTGGTCGATGGGCGACGCGCTGACCATCCACATGATCATCGCCACCGCGGCGGGGGTCGGCCTGTCGGTGATGCTCGGCGCCGCGCTGATGGGCCTCGTCTTCCTGTCGAGCGGCAGCGGCCATGACGAGGCGATCGACGATCCGTTCAAGGACGATCCGGACCTGCAGCCATGACCGACGGCGTCCACAATCTGCCGCAGCGCTCCGACCCGATATTGCGCGTCGTCCCGGCACCCGCGGACATCAACAGCAACGGCCATATCTTCGGCGGCTGGGTTCTCAGCCAGATGGACATCGCGGGCGGCATCGTCGCGGCGCGGGTCGCGCAGGGTGCGACCGCGACGGTCGCGATCGAGGCGATGGAGTTCATCGCGCCGATCCTGCTGCGCGACATCATCTCGGTCTACGCCCATCTCGAAAAGCGCGGCCGCACGTCGATGGGCATCCGCATCGAGGTGATCGCGACGCGCGACCGCGGCGAGACCGAGGTCAAGGTGACCGAGGGCCTGTTCACCTTCGTCGCGCTCGACGAGAATCACCGGCCGCGCCCGCTGCCGCCAGCCTGAGCGGCAGCACCTCGCGAATCAATCGCCCTTCAGCCTCTGCCGAAAGGTCTGGACGAGGCTGTCGTTCGCCGGCACGCGCGTGCGCCACACCCACGCGCTGCCGCGCCGTTCCCAGCCTTCGGGCGTCGGGTCGAGCGCGAAGGGAATCAGCATTTCGACCTCGGCGTCAAAGGGCCGCGCGTTGGTCAGCGTCACCYCCCACCGCCGATAATTCTTGGGATCCGAATCGGGCAGGACGCGGACGCGGTACTGCACCGCAGGGCTCGCAGCGATGTCATAGTCGACGCGCTCGCCCTTCGCCTTGTCGCCGATCTTCGCCTCGCCGACGAGCAGCCGGCGGTCGCCGACCGATTCGAAGACGCTCGCCATGCCCGCCGGCAGCGCCACGCCCAGCCCGTCGGCCTCCTCGTTCCGCGCCCGCAACCGCAGGGTCAGCGGCAGCGGATGGCCGTCGCCGGATTGATAGAGCGTCGCGGCATAGAGCTGCTCGACCGGAACCCCGTCCTTCGCCAGCAGCGCGACCTGCTTCTGCCCTTTCGCCGACACGTCGACGCGGAAGGGGATGCGATAGAATTTGAGATCGCCGAGATCTTCGGGCGGCGGCGGCGGTGCGGGCGGCGGAGGTGGGGGCGGAGGGGGTGGTGGCGGCGCCATCGCATATCCGACGCGGCGCTGCGCCGTCACGGCGATCTCCTGCACCGCGTCGGCCGCCGCATCATCAAATTCGATGATCGGCGGCAGGTCCCAATAGGGATGGGTGCTCGTGTTATCCATCGGCCAGCATTTGAGGACGAGCGGCCCCGGCGTGCTGCGCGGCAGCGGCGGGCTGTAGACCTTGTTGAGCCGGCCCGCGATCACATTGAGCTGCGCGTTCGGAAAGCTCGTGACCCCGCCGTTGGCGACGGTGACCCAGCCGGTCAGCCCGACCGTCCGGCCGTCGGCCGCGCGGTCAGCGACATAGTTGGCGGCCCAGTCGAATCCTTCGGCCAGATACAGAAGCCGCACCGTCACCGTCCGCGCCGCCCGGCTGTCGACGAGCACCGACAGCGTCGGCTTCGCCGACAGATCCTTGGGCACGCGGGCATAGGTCATGCGCTCGGGCAACCCCGAGCAGCCGAGCGCCTCGAAGCCGTTCGCGGTCTCGAGGATCACGCCGCCGTTCGGCCCGGCCTGGATCACCGCTTCCTGCTCGACCACCTTGCCGGTCTTGAGGCTGGTACGCCGCAGCGTGACGCTGCGCTTCAGATAGGCGTCGACCAGCCCTGCGGGCGACAGCAGCCGCGCGTCGCGATTCTTCTCGACCACCCCATCGGGCAGGCCGTTCACGACCGCAGTTTCGGGAAGCAACCCCTCGGCGACGCCCTCGAAACGCAGCACCGAGGTCCCGGCGGGCAGCGTCACGGTGCGCGTCTCGGTGATGAAGGCGAAGCCCTGCGGCCAATTGGGGTTGATCGGCCCCGCGCCGCGCGACGGCGCGCGATAGACGGTGACCGCGACATCGTCGATTCGCGACGAGACGACGACCGCCGGCGCCTGCTGCGCCAGCGCGGGCAGCGGCGCCAGCAGCGCCGCGATGCCCAGCAGCAGCGGGAGGGCCCGCAACGCGCCGCCCTCAGTAACGCGTGTCGAAGGTGGCGGTGACGTCGACCTTGCCGTTCGCGGGCACCGGCACCTGCCATTCGACGCGGTCGGCCGACACGCGTTCGCTCTTCAGGTTTTCGTCGCCGATCCGCACATCGCCATAGAGGCCGTCCTGCGCGAGCAGCACCGTCACCGGCTCGGGCCGCGCGTTGCTGACCGTGTAGCGCATCCTGGTCACCCAGCGCGAATCGCCCTTGCGCGTGCGCGACACCACTGTTGGCTGCACCTTGACGTCGAAGGCATCGCCGGTGCGCAGCGACATCGCCGAGCCCATCGGCGTGTGGTCGATGCGATTCTCGCCGATGAACTGCGGATCGCCACGCGCGTCGCGCATATAGACGCGGATCGTGCCCGCGGGGAGCTGGTCGCCGAGCCCGCCCTGCTTCGAGGTCGAGAAGCGCAGCACGCTCGCGGTGCTCACGGGATCGGTGCTGCTGCCGAGCCAGCGGTTGACATATTCATAGGTCGAACGCGCGGGCGCGCCCTTCACGTCGAGGAAGCTCACCTGCTTCTGCTGCGCATTGGCGATCGTCGTGCGCGCGGCCAGCGGATAGAGATAATAATCGCCAAGCCGCTCGCGGTCGTTCGATTCGGTCCCGGCGCTATCCATCGACCCGCTGAGCTGGCGAAAGCCGCCTCCGCCGCCGGGATTGCCCGCGACGAGCAAGGTGCGCGCGTTGGTGTAGGTCGTGCCGGTCGAATTGGTCAGCGTCACCCACCCCTGGATGTCCATCGCGCCCTTCGCGGCGTCGAACAGCGCGACATAGTCGGCGGTCCAGCCGAGATTGGGAGTCAGGTAGGACAGGCGCGCCGGGACGGTGCCGGCGCTCGCCGCGTCGACGGTCACCGACAGCGTCGGGCGCGCGCGCAGATTGGGGGGCAGCCGGTCGAACACCGCGCGCACCGGCAGGCCGTCGTCGCGCAGCACCTCGATCCGGTCGCCGATCTGGAGCACGATGCCGCCATTGGCGGCGAGCACCTTCGCGCGCTCGGTCCTCTCGGCGCCGGTCGCGGGGTTGGTGCGGACGAGAGTGATCGTCTGCCCGACCGCCTTATCCATCAGCTTGTCGGGGGTTAGCAGATCGAAATCGAAATTCTGCTCGACGATCGAAAGCCCCGGCCCCGACAGCGTCACCGTCTCGGGCCGGATGCGCGCCGACACGTCGGGGAATTCGATGCGGTTGCGTCCAGCATCGACGGCGAGCTGACGGTCGTCCTGCACCAGCGACTGGCCGTTGTTGTAGATGGTGACCGCGACGTCGCCCTGCGCGCCGCCGCCTGCTTCCTGCGCGGCGAGAGGGAAAGCCCCGCCCAGCGCCGCAAGGGCGCAAAGCCCGGTCCAGACCCGTGTTCCTGCGCGCATCATCMCCCYCCCCGCCGATGTCCGTGCGGGAAGGCTATGTCATGTCCACGCCAAAAACCAGCGCGAAATGACGGGCTTATTCGGCGGCTTCGACCCCGGCGCCGCGCGCGGCGAGCGTGCGGCGCGGGCGGCGGGCCTTGGGGGCCGGCGCCGCGTCGCCGCCTTCGGGCTCGGCGGCTTCGGCGCTGCGGCCGATCGCCGGCGGCAGCACCGCGGTGTCGATCCCGGCATCGCCTTCGCCCTCGTCCTGCGGACGGGCGCGGCGCGGGCCGCGACGGTTCGCGCGCGGCGCGGGCGCCGCTTCCGCGGCCTCTTCGGCGTCGCCGGCTTCGGTGTCGCGCGGCTCGTCGCGCTCCTGGTCGCGGTCGCGGCGGCCGCGGCCCTGCTGCTGGCGATTGCCGCGATTGTCGTCCTCGTCGCGGCGGTCGCGTCCGCCCTGCTGGCGGCTATCGCGCTCGTCGCTGCGCTCG
Source organism: Sphingopyxis sp. GW247-27LB (assembly GCF_002277025.1). GTDB lineage: Bacteria > Pseudomonadota > Alphaproteobacteria > Sphingomonadales > Sphingomonadaceae > Sphingopyxis. Next base: position 536,698 of record NZ_NIWD01000008.1, on the reverse strand, counting down.
GTTTCGCTGTCGGTGTCGAGATCGCTGTCGTCGTGACCATCGAAATCCTCGACCCCGCGCACTTCGCGGCTACGGTCGTGGCTGCGTTCCTGGCCGTTCTGCGCCGCCTTTTCTTCCTGGCGGGCGCGGAAATCGCTGTGGACGCGGAAATAATGGTCGGCGAACTGCAGATAATATTCGGTCTGAACCCGGTCGCCGGAAAGCTGCGCGTCGCGCGCGAGATTCTTGTATTTCTCGATCATCTGGACGGCGTTGCCGCGCGCCCGGCTGTCGATCCGGTTCGCCTGGTCGACGCCACCGCGCCCACCCGACTGCGACCGGTTATTGTTGCTGTTGTTGTTGCGGCCGCGACGGCGACCGCTCTGCCGGTTGTTCATGTTCAACTGAAGCATCCTGTCGAAAAGCTATGCCAAACCCCTTTTGGCCGACCGCAACATTCGTGCGTCGCGCCCGCGCTTCGTGCGCGGCCCTTGCCCTCTACCGCTTGCGCGGGACCGCAGATCCCGCACAAGCGCCGTAAATGGGAAGCAAACCCGCCGGACCAGTATCGATGCACCAGCATCGCCAAAGGGACCCCGATCAGGTCTGTGAGCCGCCCCTAACGCGCTTTGAACGCAAAACCAAGCGATTTCTTGGCGGGCCGTTATGCCGCCGGGGTGAGCAGCAGGGCCCGGTCGCGGCCCGCGAGGTCCTGGCGGCATTGGGCCGCAAAACCCGCCGCTTCGGCCAGCGACCCTACCAACTTATGTTGCGTAGCCCCGATTTCAAGGACCGCGACCCCGCCGGGCGCGAGCAGAGGCGGCAAGCCGGGGATGATCCGCCGATAGTCGGCGAGCCCGTCGTCGCCCGCGAACAACGCCGCCGCGGGCTCATGATCGGCGACGTCGGGCATCAGCGCTTCGGAGGCGGTAATATAGGGGGGGTTGCAGAGAATGAGGTCGAAGGTCTCCGCGACCCCCTCCCCCCAGTCGCCGCGCCGGAATTCGACCCGTTCGGCGAAACCCAGCGCCGCCGCATTGCCGCGCGCATAGCCGAGCGCCTCCTCGCTCGCGTCGATCCCGACCCCGCTCGCGTCCGGCCATTCGGCGAGCGCCGCAAGCAGCAGCGTTCCCGGCCCGGTACCGAGGTCGAGGACGCGCTTCGGCCCCTCCGTTCCGAAATGATCGACCGCAGCCTCGATCAGCGTTTCGCTGTCGGGGCGCGGGATCAGCGCGCCGGGACCGACGCTGAGCCGGATCGTCCAGAAATCGCGGCTGCCGACGATATAGGCGACGGGTTCGTGCGCGAGGCGCCGCTCGACCAGCGCCGCGAATCCCGCCGGCACCGCGAAGCGCGAGGGATCGAGCAGCAGCGCCGCGCGCTCGACCCCCAAGGCATGCGCCATCAACAGCTCGGCATCGAGGCGCGGGGTGTCGGAGGTGGCGGCGAGCCGCGCGGCCGCGTCGCGGAGGGCGGCGCTGACCTCCGAGGGATAGGCGCGGCCGGAATCGTCGGATGCGGACATGCCCTCCCCTAACCCCTCCCGCGCGCGGGAGGGGAATTATTGTTCACCCAGCCCCGCCAGCCTTTGCGCCTGATCCTCGGCGATCAGCGCGTCGATCAGTTCGTCCATCGCGCCTTCCAATATCTCGGGCAGGCGGTGGAGCGTCAGGTTGATGCGGTGGTCGGTCACGCGCCCCTGCGGGAAATTATAGGTGCGGATGCGCTCCGAGCGGTCGCCCGATCCGACCATCGACTTGCGCGCCGACGCCTCGGCGCTGTGGATCTTCTCGCGCTCCAGATCATAGAGCCGCGCGCGCAGCACCTGCATCGCCTTCGCCCGGTTCTTGTGCTGGCTGCGCTGGTCCTGCTGGATCACGACGAGCCCGGTCGGAATATGCGTGATGCGGATCGCGCTGTCGGTCGTGTTGACATGCTGCCCGCCCGCGCCGCTCGCGCGGTAGATGTCGATCTTGAGGTCGGCATCATTGATCGCGACGTCGACCTCCTCGGCCTCGGGCAGCACCGCGACGGTCGCGGCGCTGGTGTGGATGCGCCCGCCGCTTTCGGTGACGGGCACGCGCTGGACGCGGTGCACGCCGCTCTCGAACTTCAGCTTCGCGAAGACGCCCTGTCCGCTGACCGACGCGACGACCTCCTTGTAGCCGCCGACCTCGGCCTCGTTCGCCGAGATGATCTCGACCTTCCACCCCTGCACGTCGGCGTAGCGGCTGTACATGCGCAGCAGGTCGCCCGCGAACAGCGCCGCCTCGTCGCCGCCGGTCCCGGCGCGGATTTCGAGCATCGCGGCGCGCTCGTCGGCGACGTCCTTCGGCAGCAGCTTGATCGCAAGGTCATGCTCGGCCGCGGGCAGCGCCTCCTCGACCGCCGCAATCTCCTCCTCGGCCATCGCCTTCATTTCGGGATCGGCGAGCATCTCGGTCAGCGCCGCGAGCTCGCCGCGCAAGTGCACGACCTCGGCCGCCGCCTTCGCGACGGGTTCGAGCTCGGCGAATTCCTTCGACGCCGCGACGAAATCGGCGGGCGCCATGTCCCCCGTCGCCATCCGGGCCTGCAAGGCGGCGTGGCGCTCGATGATGGCGTCGATCTGTCGTTCGGAAACGGAGGTCATTCCGCCGACCAGTTGTTACCGTCAATCCCTTCGAGCAGAAGCTTCCGCGTATATGTTGCTCCAGCCCGCGCGTCGCGAATCTCGGCGAGATTACGCCGAGCCTGTTGGCCGGAAGCAAGGTGACGAACGGTGATTTCTCCTTCGCGCATCTCGTCCTCGCCGATGATGATGGCGGCAACGGCACCCGACGCATCGGCGCGCTGCATCCGCTTCTTGAGATTCCCCCTAAAGCCCATGTCGCAGGAAAGGCCTTTGCGCCGCAGCGTTGCCTGTAGCTCGAGACAGAGCATTTCGGCCTCACCACCAACAGGGACCAAGACAAACTCCAGAAAATCCTGGGGCGTAGATTCGAGCAACATCCCCAGCCGCTCGATCCCCGCCGCCCAGCCGACCGCCGGCGTCGGCGGCCCGCCGAGCGCCTCGATCAGCCCGTCGTAGCGCCCGCCGCCGAGCACCGTGCCCTGCGCGCCGAGCCGGTCGGTGACGAATTCGAAGGCGGTGTGGCGATAATAGTCGAGCCCGCGCACCAGCCGCGCGTTGCGCTGCCACGCGACCCCGGCAGCGTCGAGACCCGAGGTGACCGCACCGAAGAAATCCTGCGCTTCACCGGTCAGATAGGCGTCAATGTCGGGCGCGCTGTCGGCCACCGGGCGGTCGCGCGGGTCCTTGCTGTCGAGGATGCGCAGCGGGTTCTTGTCGAGCCGCGCGAGGCTGTCTTCGGACAGGTCGCCGCGATGGCTCATGAAATGCTCGACCAGCGCCGCGCGCCACGCCTCGCGGCTGTCCGCGTCGCCGAGGGTGTTGAGCGTCAGCGTCACGCCTTCGGATATGCCGAGATCCTTCAGCAGCTGGTCGGCGAAGACGAGCAGTTCGGCATCGGCGAGCGGGCTGTCGCTCCCCAGCACTTCCGCGTCCAATTGGTGGAACTGGCGATAGCGCCCCTTCTGCGGCCGCTCGTAGCGGAACAGCGGGCCGTGCGTCGCGACCTTCAGCGGCGCGAACTGCTGCCAGCCATTGGTGATATAGGCGCGCGCGATCCCAGCGGTGAATTCGGGGCGCAGCGTGATCGATTCGCCGCCGCGATCCTCGAACGAATACATTTCCTTCGACACGACATCGGTCGTCTCGCCCAGACTGCGCGCGAACACCGCGGTCGGCTCGATCACCGGCACCTCGACGCGCTTGTAGCCATAAAGGCGGCGCACCCGCTCGAAGGTCTCGACGACATGCGCGAAGCGGTCGGCGAAATCGCCGAGCATGTCCTGGGTGCCGCGCACCGGCTGCGGCGTCGGGATTTTCGCGCTTTTGTCCTTGCTCATGGCGGCGGCGTCTACTGGCTTTTCGTCGAAACGCAAAGGGCCCTCGCAGAGCCCGCGCTGGACCTGCCGCCCTTTTCGCGGCAGTAACACCGGCCATGAAAAAAGCACCGTTCGTCGCAGCGGCCCTGCTGGCCGCCCCCCTCGCCCTCGTTTCCGCCACTTACGCGCAGGATGCCAACAGCCGGCCGCAGCCGGTCGTGCCGCCGCACAGCGTCCCGCTGCCCGCCGACAAGCCCTATCCGGGCACGATGGCGCTGAAGGTCGACGCGACCGACGTCGCGCGCGGCATATTTCACGTCCGCCAGACGATTTCGGTCGCGAAGGGCGGCAAGCTCACCCTCCTTTACCCCAAATGGCTGCCCGGCAAGCATGCGCCGCGCGGCGCGATCGCCGAGCTCGCGGGCTTCCGCCCGAGCGCCGGCGGCAAGCCGCTCGTCTGGACGCGCCAGCCGACCGACGTCTACGCCTTCGACGTCGACGTGCCCGAGGGCGTGAAGAGCATCGACGTCGCTTTCGACTTCCTGTCGCCGACGCGCACGAGCGAGGGCCGCGTCGTCGTCACCCCGGCGATGATGAACCTGCAGTGGGAACAGGTCAGCCTCTATCCCGCGGGATATTTCACCCGCGACATTCCCGTGCAGCTCGACGTGACGCTGCCCGAGGGGTGGACGGGCGCCGCCGCGCTCGACGGGCTGAAGGTCAGCGGCAACCGATACAGCTATGCGCCCACCACCTATGAAACATTGGTCGACAGCCCGATGTTCGCGGGGCGCTATTTCCGCAAATGGGACCTCGGTCACAATGTCACGCTGAACGTGGTCGCCGACGAGGCGCAATATCTGGAGGCGAAGCCCGACCAGATCGCGACCCACGCCGCGCTGGTCGGCGAGGCGGTCTCGCTGTTCGGCACCCGTCATTTCGACCGCTACGAATTCCTGCTCGCGCTGACCGACGAGCTCGGCGGCATCGGGCTCGAACATCATCGCAGCAGCGAGAACAGCAGCAAGATCGACTATTTCACCAAATGGGGCGACGGCGAGGTGCTGCGCGGGCTGCTGCCGCACGAATTCACCCACAGCTGGAACGGCAAATACCGCCGCCCGGCGAAGCTCTGGACCCCCGATTACCGCACCCCGATGCAGGGCAATCTCCTGTGGGTCTATGAAGGGCAGACGAGCTTCTGGGACATAGTCCTCGCCGCACGGTCGGGGATGCAGTCGAAAGACATGGCGCTCGCGCAATGGGCGACGAGCGCCGCGGGCTATGCCGCGATGCCGGGGCGGAGCTGGCGCTCGGTCGAGGATACGACGCTCGACCCGGTGATCGCCGCGCGCAAGCCCAAGCCCTTCCCGAGCTGGTCGCGGAACGAGGATTATTACAGCGAAGGCTCGCTCGTCTGGCTCGACGCCGACATGCTGATCCGCACCGCGACGAACAACAAGAAGAGCCTCGACGATTTCGCGAGAAGCTTCTTCGGCGGACGCGAGGGCGACTGGGGCGAGGTGACCTATGAGTTCGACGACGTCGTCCGGGCGCTGAACGCGGTCCACCCCTACGACTGGGCGACCTTCCTCCGCCAGCGGCTGCAGACGCCGGGACAGCCGGCGCCGGTCGGCGGCATCGAGCGCGCGGGCTATCGGCTCGTCTGGCGCGACACGCCCAACGCCTATGACAAGGCGCGCATGGCGATGTCGAAGGGCTATGACCTCACCCACTCGCTGGGGATGACGATCGACAAGGACGGCGTCGCGGGCGGCATCCTCTGGGACGGCCCCGCCTTCCGCGCCGACATCGTCAACGGGACGAAGATCGTCGCGGTCGACGGCGTCGCCTACAGCAAGGACCGGCTCGAAGCCGCGATCAAGGCGGCGGCCGACGGCAAGACCCCGGTGCGCCTGCTCGTCGAGCGCGGCGGGCGCTATCGCGACGTCGCGATCGACTATCATGGCGGGCTGCGCTGGCCGTGGCTCGAACGGACCGGCACCGGCCCCGACTGGTTCGACCGCCTGTTCGCGGCGAAACGGGCGCTTTGAGGTCACCCCTCCTCTTCTGAGGAGGGGCAGCGAGACTTGCGAGCTTTGCTCGTTAGTCGCAGCGGGGTGGTGCTGGAGGTCTTGCGCGCTACAGCGCGCCACCACCCCGAACCCCTCCTCTGAAGAGGAGGGGCTTTATTGCCGCTCCCCCTCGACTTTGTGCACCGCATGGGGCTAAGGCGCGCGCGATTTTCAAAACACACCAAAGGACATCTCCCATGCGCATCGACCTGATCCCGGCCGGCGATAATCCGCCCGACAGCCTCAACGTGCTGATCGAAGTGCCGATCGGCGGCGAGCCGGTGAAATATGAATTCGACAAGGCGTCGGGCGCGCTGTTCGTCGATCGTTTTCTCCACACCCCGATGCGCTATCCCGCCAACTACGGCTTCATCCCGCACACCCTCGGCGACGATGGCGATCCCTTGGACGCGCTCGTCGTCGCGCGCTCACCGGTGATCGCGGGCGCGGTGGTCAAATGCCGTCCGATCGGCGTGCTGATGATGGAGGATGACAAGGGCGGCGACGAAAAACTGCTCTGCGTCCCCGTCAACGCGACCTTCCCTTATTATGACAAGGTCAAAACCTACAAGGACATGCCCGAGATCGTGCTGCAGCAGATCGAGCATTTCTTTACCCACTATAAGGATCTCGAACCCGGCAAATGGGCCAAGCTCAACGGCTGGGGCGACGTCGACGATGCGCGGCGGATCATCGTAGAATGTATCGAGCGCGCGAAGACGAAGGGGGTCTAGGCGACCCTTCCCGTGTCATTGCGAGCGGAGCGAAGCAATCTCCTGCCACCGTTCTGATATGACGATAGCTGGAGATTGCTTCGCTCCGCTCGCAATGACGCAACTCAGGGGTTGGTCAGTTCGTCCCGCTCCCCCGCCTCCACCAGCCGCACATCCTGCCGCGGATAAGGCACGCGGATGCCCGCGGCCTGGAACGCGTCCCATATCCCCAGAAACACCTCGCCCTGGATATTGCCGAGCCCCGATTCGGGGTCCGATATCCAGTAGCGCAGCTCATGCTCGACCGCGCGTTCGCTGAAGGCGGTGATCCACACCGCGGGTTCGGGGTGATCGAGAATGCGCGGATTGGCCTTCGCGGTGTCGAGCATGATGCGCTGCGCCAGCCTGATGTCGCTGTCATAGGCGACCGGGACGCGCATCCGCACCCGCACCTCGCGGCTCGAATAACTCCAGTTCTCGACCGCCTGCGTCATGAGGAGCTCGTTCGGGATCAGATGCTTCTTGCCGTCGCGGGTGACGACGCTGACCGCGCGCACGCCGATCTTCGCGACGCGCCCGACATTGGGCACCCCGCCCAGCGTCGCCACCCCCATCGAGGCGGCGTCGCCAACGACGATCACGTCGCCGGGCTTGATCGAGCGGTCCATCAGCAGGATGATCCCCGCGATCAGATTACCCACCGTCTTCTGCAGCCCGAACCCGATCGCGAGGCCCGCGGCGCCCGAAAAGACGGTGAGCGCGGTCAGGTCGATGCCGAGCAGGTCGACGCCGAACAGCATCGCGAGGATGAACAGCGCGATCGCGATCAGCTTTTCGGTCAGGATCCGCTGCGTGTCGTCGATCTGCTTGTTACGCCGCAGCAGCCATTTGATCGCGCGCAGCACCAGCCGGACGCCGGCGTAGAGCAGCACCGCGACGACGAGCGTCGCGAACAGCGAATAGAGCGACAGCCGATAATCGCCGACGTCGAGCCCGATCGCCTTCATCGTCGCGATCACCTCCGCGATCCCGCTGCGCAGGCCGCTTTCGACGCTCATCCCGCCATCGCCCCGAAGCCGCGCCCGATATCGGCGATCAGGTCGGCGGGATCCTCGAGCCCGATCGACAGCCGGACGAGCGCATCGGGGTCGCTCCAGACGGTCGCGGTGCGAATCGTTCCCGGATCGCTCGGCACGACCAGGCTTTCGTAGCCGCCCCAGCTGAAGCCGATGCCGAAATGCGCCAGCGCGTCGATGAAGCGCGCGCGCGCGGCGTCGTCCGCGCCCTTCAGCGTGAAGCCGAACAGCCCGCTCGCGCCCGAAAAATCGCGCGACCAGATCGCGTGGCCCGCGTCGTCCAGCAGCGCGGGATAGAGCACGCGCCCGACCTCGGGCCGGTCGGCGAGCCAGGTCGCGACGGCGAGCGCATTCTCGCCGTGCCGCCGCATCCGCACGTCGAGCGTCCTGAGGCCGCGCAGCATCAGCGCGCAATCGTCGGGCGACACCGCCTGGCCGAGTTGATACGCCGCCTGCCGCAGCCGCGACCACACCGCCCCGGTCGCGGTGAGCGAGCCCATCATCGCGTCCGAATGACCGCCGACATATTTGGTGAGGCTCATCATCGTCACGTCGACGCCGTGCGCGAGCGCGGGAAAGAGCAGCGGCGTGGCCCAGGTATTGTCGAGCATCGTCAGCACGCCGCGATCGCGCGCGATCGCGGCGATCGCGGGGATATCCTGCACCTCGAAGGTCAGGCTGCCCGGCGATTCGAGGAAAATCAGCTTCGTTTCGGGCCGAATCAGCCCGGCGATCCCGGCGCCGACGAGCGGGTCGTAATAGGTGGTGGTCACGCCGTAGCGTTTCAGCATCCCGTCGCAGAACAGCCGCGTCGGCTCATAAGCGCTGTCGACCATCAGCAAATGATCGCCCGGCGCGAGCAGCGCGAGCAGTCCCGCCGAAATCGCCGCGACGCCCGAGGGATAGAGCAAGGTCCCCTCCGCGCCCGGCTCCATCTCGGTCAGCGCGTCGGCGAGCGCCCACACTGTCGGCGTCCCGCGCCGGCCGTAATAGAGCTTGTCGTGGGTGGCGCGTCCGCGCGCCTTCAGGTCGGCGATCGAATCATAGAGGACGGTCGAGGCGCGCCACACCGGCGGATTGACGACCCCGCCGCCGAGCCGCGGGTCCCCCGTCCACTCGGGCCGCCGCCCGCCCTGCACCAGTTTCGTCGCGGGGCGGAGGCCTTGATCATCGCTCTTGCTCATGCCCGCCTTGTTAGCGGAGCGCGGCGCAAAATCCAGTGGCCGGCGCCTCCCGGCCCGCGCAGCGGGCCTTCATATTTCACACAAAGACACAAAGAGGGCAGCTCGTGCGCGAACCCAGCGCGCATGAACTGCCCTCTTTGTGTCTTTGTGTGAGTCAAAAATAGCGCTGCGCGCGAATGGTCAAACACCTCCCGCGCTTCGCGTCACTGGCTCAGGCCGTGCCGGTCGCCTTGGGCGTCGCCGGATCGGCACCCCATTCGGTCCAGCTTCCGTCATAGACCGCCACATCGTCCTTGCCGAGCAGATGCGCGCCGAACGCGACCACGGTCGCGGTCATGCCGGTGCCGCAGGTCGTGACCAGCGGCTTGTCGAGGTCGACCCCCGCGGCGTCGAACGCGGCCTTCAGCGCGTCGCCCTGCTTCCAGGTGCCGTCGGCGTTGAACAGCGCGCTGTGCGGCAGGCTGACCGAGCCGGGGATATGGCCGGGTGCGACGCCCGGACGCGGGTCGCGCTCCTCGCCGGTGAAGCGCGCCGCCGGGCGCGCGTCGACGACCTGCTCGGCTGTGTTCGCCAGATTCTCGAGCATCTGCTCCTTGGTGCGTACCGCCTTCGCGTCGCGCCACACGGTGAAGTGGCGGTGGCGCAGCGTCTGCTTGCCCATTTCGAGCGGGCGCCCCTCGGCCTTCCATTTGGCGAGGCCGCCGTCGAGCAATGCGACGTCGTGCGCGCCGAACAATTTGAGGAGCCACCAGGCGCGCGCCGCGCTCTTCAGCGGGCTGTCGTCGTAGATCACGATGCGGCTGCCGTCGCCGAGCCCCAGCGACTGCATGCGGCTCGCGAATTTCTCGGCCGGCGGCGCCATATTGTCGATGTCGCTGTTCGCGTCGGCGAGCTCGGCGAGGTCCATGAACACCGCGCCCGGAATATGGCCCGCCTCATATTCGGCGCGCGCGTCGCGGCCGGCATCGGGCATGAATTTCGTCGCATCGACCACCCGCAGGTCCGATGCCCCCAGTTCGCGTTCCAGCCATTCCGTTGACACCAAGGCGTCCATGTCATGCTCCTGTTACGACCCGCGGGGAACCTTGTTATCCTGTCCCTCCGTCGGCCATCCTGCTGCGGCTTTGCTTTCCCGGGGAAGACGATCAGCCTATGCCTCCACCGGCGCTTTTTCAAGCGCACGGCTGCTGTGCCCCAGCCGATGCTGCGCTGCAACAGAAAAGGGTCGAAAAGCCTGAAACGGCTAGAGTGCGCGCCGCATCGCGGTCGCGCGCGCGGCGGGACGATCGACGGCGTAGGAGGGCCGGTCGAGCGGCAGCGGCGCCAGCTTGTCGCCGGTCCCCGGCGCCGGTCCCCGGCCGAGGACGAAGGTGCCGGCGACCTGCCCGAAGGCGTCGGCGTCCCCTTCCCAGTGATAGGTGACGTCGAAGACGAGCACCGGCACCAGCATCGGCTTGCCGCCGATCATCAGCGGCTCGACGCTGGCGCGCGGCAGCATCACCTCGGTCGTCAGCGCCTCGCTCGCCCCGGGGGCGAGCGAGATGTCATCGCGCAGCACGCTGCCTCCCGCGCCGTCGAAGAAGCGCATCACCACCCCTTCCTGCATCGCCGACCCCTGGTTGAGCGCGATGCGCACCATCAATCCGGTCGCCGCGACCGACCCGCGATTCGCGAGGTCGAGCACGAAGCCGACGACGAGATTCTCCGGCGTCATGCGAATCGCCCGCACGTCGAGCGTCATCGCGACCTCGGCGCGCTGCTCGGCGGCGGCGCGCGTGACGAGCGGCGGCGGGGCGGCCGGAGTCTCGACGGGGCGCGGAGCCTCGGCGGGACGCGGCGGCGGTGCGGCGGGGCGGACGGGCGGCGTGGCGGCGCGCGGCACGGGGGGCGATGGCGTATGCGGCTCGATGGGCTCGTCGGACACGCCGCCTGCGAGTTGGGGGCGTCGCCGCCAGTACCAGACGCCGGCCGCCGCGGCCGCCAGTACGGCGAGCAGCCAGGCCCAGACAGGGGTGCCACCATCGGACCCCGTCGCCGGCACCGCGGCGACATCGTCGACGGTCGAAGGCGCCGGGCTGCTGCCGGCGACCGGTGGCGACAGATCGGCCGACGAGGACGGCGCAGATACCGCGCCCGTCGGCGCCGTGCCCATGGTCGTGGGGGCCGCTGCGACCGGCGCGCTGTCGGGCGTGGCACGCGTTGGCGCCGGCGCGGCCGGCTCGCGGCGCGATGGCGCGGGCGCGGGAGTCGGGGTCGCGCGCGTCGGCTGGGTCGGCACGATGCGCGGCGCGGCCGGCTGTGGCGCGGGAGTCGGCACGCCGCGCCGTTCGCCCGGCGCGAGCGGCGCCAGGCCGTTGTCGGCGGGACCCTGCACCCCCGACTGACGGCCGTCGTCGGCAGGGCGCAGGCGGAAATCGCTCAGGCCGCCCGGCGCGGGAGTCGGGGCGGGCGCCGGCGTCTCCGTCTGCTGCGCACGCGCGGGCGCTATCCCGCCCGCGGCGAGCGCGAGCGCGAGCGCGATCAGCGGCAAGCGCGCCGCTTTGCCTGTCCGACCGAATTTCGTCTTCGTCATTCCTTGCCCAGGGCCCGATCGTTCCATCCCGTCCGCGCCTTGAACGGGCGCTGAACCCGGCCGGTCATCGACGGATGACATGGGCCGCGCGCCGCACTAGACGGTTTCCATGAGTGATTCCAGCCATCCCCCGCTCGCGCCCAAACATCTCGGCCAATCGAGCGAACTTCCTGCCTCACCCGAAGCCGCGGTGCTCGACTATGTGCCGAATCCGCGCGGCGGCGAACTGTATCTGGTGCGCTTCGCCGCGCCCGAGTTCACCTCGCTCTGCCCGGTGACCGGCCAGCCCGATTTCGCGCACCTCGTCATCGACTATGCGCCGGGCGAGACGATCGTCGAATCGAAGAGCCTCAAGCTCTTCCTGTCGAGTTTCCGCAACCATGCGGGCTTCCACGAGGATTGCACCGTCGGCATCGGCCGGCGCCTGTTCGATGAGATGCAGCCCCGGTGGCTGCGCATCGGCGGCTATTGGTACCCGCGCGGCGGCATCCCGATCGACGTCTTCTGGCAGTCGGGCCCGCCGCCCGCCGACCTGTGGCTCCCCGACCAGGGCGTCGCCGCCTATCGCGGACGAGGCTGAGCGTCACCTCTGCGAAAGCGGGCGACGAGAGAAATACTGGCTTTTCGCAACTTTCATCTTTCCGTCACACTCTGTTGACACTAGTGTCAACGTCATGACCGCCGCCGCGACCCCGCACGACCACGACATCACCGTCGGAGCCGACCAGATCGACTTCATGGGGCATGTCAACAACGCCCATTATCTGAGCTGGGTGCAGGAGGCGGTGCTCGCCCACTGGCGCAAGATCGCGCCGCCCGAGGCGGTGGCGCAGCATCTGTGGGTCGCGCTGAAGCACGAGATCACCTATCGCCGCCCCGCCTTCCTCGACGATCGCGTGATCGCGACGGTGATCCTCGAAAAGGTGCAGGGCGCGCGCGCCTTCTACGAAACGGTGATCAAGCGCGGCGAGGAGGTGCTCGCCGAGGTCAAGTCGAGCTGGTGCTGCATCGACGCCGAAACGCTGCGCCCGGCGCGCCTCGCAAGCGAGGTGGTCGCGCGCTTCTTCCCGAACGAAAAAGTCTAGCGTCGCGGCCGTCAGCGGCCCTCGGCGGAAAGCCGCATCCGAAGCTGCTGCAACTCGCGTTCGGGCACGCGGCCGAGCGAGGCCGCGGGCTTGCCGTCGCGAAGCCGCTTGCGGTCCTTTTCCGAAGGCTCGACCCGCCGCACGCGCACCGGCGCGTGCCCCTGCGCCTTGATACCGAGTTCCTCCGCCGCGCCCCGCGACAGGTCGATGATTCGCCCGCGCGAGAATGGCCCGCGGTCGTTGACCCGCACGATGATCCGCCGCCCGGTGTCGAGCGCGGTCACCTCGACATAGGTCGGCAGCGGCAAAGTCATGTGCGCGGCGGTGATCCAGCCGGGGCGGAATTTCTCGCCGTTCGCGGTCCGGTTGCCCGATTCATTCCCGTACCAGCTCGCATAGCCGAGCGCGTCATAGGCCGGCGCGGCGGCGGGCACATAGGTGGTCCCGCGCACCGAATAGGGCTTGCCGATCCGCACCGGCGCATCGCTGACCGGCCGGAAATTGCCCCCGGCGCAGGCCGACAGCAACAGGGCCGTCATGCCTACGCTCGCCGATCGGATTGTCGAACCCCGCCGCATCGGGGCGACCGTAGATGCGGAGCGCGCGGGGATAAAGGGGGTATGGCGGGTTTGGGGTGGGAAGTGGACGTTTCCCCTCTTTCGTCATCCCGGACTTGATCCGGGATTCATTCACGCAGTGTTTGAGCCAATGGATCCCGGATCAAGTCGGGGATGACGATGAAGGAAGCGTTGCGTTTCTATCGATCAGCCTCTCGTGTACCCCGGCGAAAGCCGGGGTCCAGAGCGTAACCACGCGGCGCCGGCTTTCTACCGCCCTGGACCCCGGCTTTCGCCGGGGCACACGTCGAATAGGCCGCAATCGGTCGATTTCCGGTCGTTAGCCCTCATGCGGCCGGGTTTGCCGATTGCCTCCCATGTCCCCCCGCTCTAGACCTTGCGGCAGGTTTTCAGAGTGGAGAATGGACAGTGAGCGAAGGCAGCGAAGCGACTGAAATCTATCTCGGCCTTGGCGGCGGCGGTGCGGCCGACGGGCCCCGCCAGTCGCTGGTGCTCAAGCGCGCGAACCGGCACGGGCTGATCGCGGGGGCGACCGGCACCGGCAAGACCGTGACGCTGCAGGGTCTCGCCGAAGGCTTCTCGGCGGTCGGCGTGCCGGTGTTCGTCGCCGACGTGAAGGGCGACCTGTCGGGCATCGCGATGGCGGGCAGCCCGACCGCGAAGACGCACGAAGCCTTTGCCAAGCGCGCCGCCGAGATCGGCGATACCGGTTGGGCCTATCGCGACAATCCGGCGATCTTCTGGGACCTGTTCGGCGAGCAGGGCCATCCGATCCGCACCACCATCTCCGAAATGGGACCGCTGCTGCTCGCGCGGCTGATGGGGTTGAACGAAGTGCAGGAGGGCGTGCTCGCGATCGCGTTCAGGGTCGCCGACGAACAGAATATGCTGCTCCTCGACATGGGCGACCTGCAGGCGATGCTCGCCTGGTGCGCCGAAAATGCTGACGAATTGACCACGAAATACGGCAATGTGTCGAAGGCGACGGTGGGCACGATCCAGCGCCAGCTCCTCAGCCTCGAAAGCCAGGGCGGCGACCATTTCTTCGGCGAGCCCGCGCTCGACATCATGGACATGATCCGCTGCGACGATCAGGGCCGCGGTTATGTGAACGTCCTCGCCGCCGACAAGCTGATGGCGAGCCCGAAGCTCTATGCGACCTTCCTGCTCTGGCTGCTCTCCGAGATGTTCGAGACGCTTCCCGAGGTCGGCGACCCCGACAAGCCGAAGCTCGTCTTCTTCTTCGACGAGGCGCATCTGCTGTTCGACGACGCGCCGCCCGCGCTGACCGACAAGATCGAACAGGTCGTCCGCCTGATCCGCTCGAAGGGCGTCGGCGTCTATTTCGTGACGCAAAACCCGATCGACGTGCCCGAGGCGGTCGCGGGCCAGCTCGGCAACCGCGTTCAGCACGCGCTGCGCGCCTTCACCCCGCGCGACCAGAAGGCCGTGAAGGCCGCCGCCGAAACCTTCCGCCCGAATCCGAAGATCGATGTCGCGCGCGAGATCACCGAATTGAAGGTCGGCGAGGCGCTGGTGTCGCTGCTGATGGCCGACGGCGCGCCGTCGCCGGTCGAGCGCACGCTGATCAAGCCGCCCTGTTCGCGCTGCGGCCCGCTCGATCCGAAGGAGCGCGCGATCATCCAGTCGATCTCGCCGGTCGCGGGCAAATACGACACGGTGGTCGACCGCGAGAGCGCCGAGGAACTGCTCGCCGCCAAGGCCGAACAGGCGCAGGCCGCGGCGGTCGAGGCGAAGGCGAAAGAGGAAGCCGACAAGCAGGCCGCGATCGCCGCCAAGGAAGAGGCGAAACGCAAGGCGGCCGAGGAGCGCGTCCGGCTCCAGCAGGAACGCGCCGCGGCGCGCGAGGCCGCGAAGCCGAGCATGGCCGAAAAGATGGTCCAGTCGGCGGCGCGCTCGGCCGCGACGAGCATCGGGCGCCAGATGGCGGGCAAGCTCGGCGGCCAGCTGATGCGCGGGATATTGGGCAGCCTGTTCAAATGAGCGATGATGGCGATGCCGCGCTGATGGAGGCGAGCCTTATGGCTGTCGCCGACGCCGGCATCGACATCCGCCACCTATTGTTCGAGCGCTTCCTCGCCGCTTACCCCGAACGGCGCCCGGCCTTTCTGAACCTCGACGCCGCGTCGCGGCGGATGACCGACGAGACGCTGCAGATATTGTTCGGGCTCGCGGCCGGCGAAGGCTGGGTCTGGCCGCTCGTCGCGGAGCTGGTCGTGACGCACCGCAATTACGGCGCGCTGCCCGCCGACGAATATGATGCCTTCGTCGACCTGACGATCGACGAGCTCGGCCGTGCCGCCGGGACGGCATGGACCGTTGCGCATGCTGCCGCCTGGCGGCGGCAGGGCGAGGCGCTCAAGGCGATGATCCGCCGCGCGCTCGCCGAATGGCGGAGCGCGATGCCCGGCGGCGCGGCCGCCGCCCCCGCCTGAGCGAAGGCGGCGCGCACCTTATTTCGCGGCGAGCCATGCCTTGGTTTCGGCCTGGATGCGCGGCTTGCTCTCGGCCTGCTCCTTGAGCACCGCGATCGTGCGCTCATAGGGCTTGCGGACGTCGGCGGGCAGACCGGCCGCCTTCTTTTCGAGCGCCGCGATCATCGCCGGGTCGTCCGAGTTCATCGCGAGGCTGGCGAGGAAGCGGACGCGCGCCGAGGCGTCGATCAGCTTGTCGACCTCGGCCTGGTGCGCGTCGACGAAGGCGACCGTCGTGTCGGCGTGATGACGGGCGGCGCGGCCGATGATCGCGGCGCTCGTCGTCTTGCCGGGCTCGGCGGTCAGCGACAGGTCGAGCGCGCGCTGCGCGAGCGCGTCGTCCTTCGCGGCACCGAGCAGGGTATAGAGCGTGCTGCGCTCGACCGTCGACTTGCTCGCCTGCGCGAGGGCGTGGAGCTTGTCCCAGTCGGCGGCGCTCGCATTGGTCGCGACGATGTCGAGCCAAAGCCCCTTTGCGGGGCCGTCGAGCGCCTTCGGATCGCTGTCGAGCAGCGCGAAGCGGCGGCGCGCCTCGGCGAGCACGGCCGCGTCGCCCATCGCGCCGAGCGCGCGGATCACGTCGGCGCGCAGCACCGCGTCGAGCGCGGGCTCGCCCTGTTTCGGATCGAAGCCGAGGCGGGTCAGCGCCGGGCGCAGCGCCGCAGCACCGCGCGCCGCGATCGCCGCCTGCGTCGCCGCATCGCCGTCGAAGGTCGCATGAAGCTGCGCATAGCGGCCGGCCGCCTCGGTCAACACATAGGGATTGGCGTCGGTCGGGGCCGCTGCGAGCAGGCCGAGCGCCGCGCCCATCGGCTGATAGCCCGCGATCGAGAGCGCGAAATTGTCGCTGATCAGGCCGAGCTGGTCGATCGGCTCGAGGCTGGCGAAACCACCGCGCAGCGCATCGAGCGCCTCGGGCGTGTAGAGGGTGCGGAAATAGCCGAGCTGGCCGCCGTTGAGGACGGTCGCGCCGCAGCTTCCCGGCACGCGGATGTCCGCCTTGCCGCCCTCGACGACGACGCGCTGTTCCTGGCCGCCCGCGGCGCGGACGAGCATCGGCACCTGCCAGCGGTGCCCTTCGGCGTCGATCGTATCGCGCCGGTCGCGCGAAAATTCGCCCTGGGTCACGCTGATGACATTGGCGCCGCCCTCGCACCGGCTGCCCGTCATGCGGATCAGCGGGATGCCCGGCTGGCCGGTGAAGTCGTGCGCGATTCCCGTCAGCCCTTTGGCGCCCGCCGCCTCGACCGCGTTCCACAGGTCGTCGGTGCGGCTGTTGGCATATTTGTGCGCGGCCATGTAGCGGCGGAGCCCGCCCTTCCACACATCCTCGCCGGCATAGGCCTCGAGCATCGAGATGACCGCCTCGCCCTTCTGATAGGTGATCGCGTCGAACGCCTGGTTGGCGTCCTCGACGGTGCGGATCGTCTGCAGGATCGGGTGGGTGGTCTTGTAGGCGTCGAGCCCCATCGCGCGCTCGCGCCCGTCGACGCGGGTCAGGAGCGGCTGCCATTCGGGGTGATAATGGTCGGTGACCTTGGTCGCCATCCAGCTCGCGAAGCCTTCGTTGAGCCAGAGGTCGTCCCACCACGCCATCGTCACCAGGTCGCCGAACCACTGATGCGCGGTCTCGTGCGCCTGGACGCCGTAGATGCCCTGCCGCGTCGCCTCGCTGGTGATCGCGGGGTCGTCGAGCAGGATGCGCTCGAAGGTGAAGATCGCGCCCCAATTCTCCATCGCGCCGAAGAACTGCGACTGGCCGGGTCCGGCGATATTGTCGAGCTTGGGCAGCGGATAGGGCTGGCCGAAATAGTCGCCATAATAAGTGAGCAGCGGGCCGAGGCTGTCGAGCGCGAAGCGCGCCTGCTCGCCCGACCCCTTGGGCGATACGATGCCGACCTCGGCGCCGCTCTCGCTCTTCTTCGCCATCCGCTCGAAATCGCCGACGCCGAAGAAGAGGAGGTAGGAAGACATTTTGGGCGAGGTGCCGAAATGCACCATCTTCATGCCGTTCGCGGCCGGCATCTCATGCTCGACCGGCATGTTGCTCACCGCGAGCTGGTCCGCGGGGACGGTCGCGGTCAGGGTGAAGGTCGCCTTGTAACTCGGCTCGTCGAAGCTCGGCACGAAGCGCCGCGCGTCGGGGGCCTCGAACTGGGTGAACAGGCCGCGGCGCGGCTCGCCGGTCGCCTTGTCGGGATAGTCGAGCGCGAAGAGGCCGTTCGCCTGGGTGTTGATCACGCCCTTGTAATCGGTCGTCAGCTTGTATTTTCCGGGTGTCAGCGCGGCGGGCGCGGTGAAGGTGACGGTCTGCGCCGCCGCGTCGACCGTCGCGGTCAGCGGGATCTTGCCCGACCCGTCGGCCTTCGCGAGGCCCGCGCTGGCGAAGGTCAGGTCGAGCGCGTTCATCGTGATGACTCTCGAGCTTTCGAACAGGTCGAGGTCGATCGCGGCGCGGCCGGTGAAGGTCAACGCCTTGGCGTCGGGGGTGACCGCGATGTCGTAATGCGACGGGCGCGCGATGCGCGGGAGCTGGCTCGGCACGCTGTCGGCGAGCGGCGCGGGGGCGGCGGTCGCCGCAGGGGTCGCGACGGGGGCGGCGTCCTGCCCGAGAGCGGGGCCGGCGGCGGCGAGGCTCAGCGACGACAGCGTCGCGAGCAGCAAGTGGCGCGTGGCAAATTTCATGGCATCTTCCCCGTTATTTCAGACTCGAGTAATAATGTTGCAGGGCCTAGGCCCTGCGAACCGGGGCGTCACGGCCCCTATTCGACGGGCGTCCGTTCAGCCTCGACAGACGGCCTTTCTTGCGGCAGTTTCGTTGCATGACAAAACCTATATTGCCCGGAGAGGTTGCCGCCGCGGTCATCGATCCCACCGCCTATGCCGCGTGGGAGCCGCTTCACGAACAGCTCGCCTGGGCGCGTGCCAACGCGCCGCTGGCGGTCGCAGAGAATCCGACCCACGATCCCTTCTGGCTCGTCACGCGCCACGCCGACATCATGGCGATCAGCCGCGATCCGCAGCGTTTCGCGAACGGCATCCGCCCGACGGTGCTCACCGACCGCAACGGCGAGGCGCTCGCGCGCGCCGCGACCCCGGGAGGCGACGGGCATCTGATCCGCTCGCTGGTGCAGATGGACGCGCCCGATCATATGAAATACCGGCTGCTGACCCAGGGCTGGTTCATGCCCAAGAATCTGCGGATCGTCGAAGACCGCATCCGCAGCCTTGCGCGCGAGACGGTCGACCATATGCTGTCGCTGGGCGGGACATGCGATTTCGCGCGCGACGTCGCGGCGCATTATCCGCTGCGCGTGATCATGGACATTTTGGGGGTGCCGGCCGAGGACGAGCCGCGGATGCTGATGCTGACCCAGCAGCTCTTCGGCTCGACCGATCCCGAACTCAACCGCGGGCGCGAGGCGATCAAGAGCACCGAGCAGGCGATCGCGATGCTCCATTATGTGATCGCCGATTTCGAAAATTACTTCCGCGAGCTCACCGCCGACCGCCGCGCGAACCCGCGCGAGGACATCGCGACGGTGATCGCCAATGCGACGATCGACGGCGGGCAGATCCCCGACCGCGAACTCGCGGGCTATTATATGATCGTCGCGACGGCGGGCCATGACACGACGAGTGCTTCGACCGCCGGGGCGATGATGGAGCTGGCGAAGAACCCGGCGCTGTTCGCGCGCTTCCGCGATGCGGCGACCGACAAGGCGGGGCTGATCGAGGAGGCGATCCGCTGGTCGACCCCGGTGCAGCATTTCATGCGCAGCGCGAAAGAGGACGTCGAGGTGGGCGGGCAGACGATCCACGAGGGCGACTGGCTGATGCTCAACTATGTCTCGGCGAACCGCGACGAGGCGATGTTCGCCGACCCCTTCGCCTTCGACCCCGACCGCGCGAAAAACCAGCAGATCGCCTTCGGCTTCGGCGCGCATGTCTGCCTGGGGCAGCATCTCGCGCGGATGGAGATGCGGATTTTGATGGAGGAATTGCTGCCGCGATTGAAATCGCTCGAACTGGCGGGCGAGCCGGCGCGGGTCGAATCGGTGTTCGTGGGCGGATTGAAGCGGCTGCCGATCCGGTTCGAGGCGGCGTAGGGGAACTTTCGGCCGGTAGCGGACGTTAGCGACCATACCCTCTCCCCTCCCTTTTAGGGAGGGGCTGGGGGTGGGTAGCCGCCGAAGGCGGCGTTCTTTTGCTGGCTCGCTCCGCTCGCGCACCCACCCCTAACCCCTCCCTAAAAGGGAGGGGAATGGCTCAAACCCACCCCAAAGCCGACACCAGCCCCGGCTCGCTCACCCCATGATGAAGGCGTTGAGCTTGTTCCCGTCGGGGTCGCGGAAATAACCCGCATAGAAGCCTTCGCCGCGCGGCCCCGGCGCACCTTCGTCGGTGCCGCCATTGGCGAGCGCGATGTCGTAGAGGCGCTGGACCTGCGCCTCGTCCTTCGCCTCCAGTGCGACCATCACGCCGTTGCCGACGCTCGCGGCGTTGCCGTCATAGGGCTTGGTCAGGCCGATCCCGGCGCCACCGCCTTCCTTGCCCCAGGCGATGAAGCCGTCGAATTCCATCATCCGCGGCACGCCCAGTTCCGCCGCGATCGCATCGTAAAAGACCGCCGCCCTGGCGAGGTCGTTGGTTCCCAGCGTCACATAACCGATCATCGCTCTTCTCCCGACTCGTGCTTGTTGGAACATAATAGGAACATTGCCTGCCGCGCGCAAAGAAAAAGGGCGCCCGATCCGAAGATCGCGGGCGCCCTTGTCCAAAGCCCGGAGCGGGCGGCTTATTTCCCGTCGATGCGGATCGGGATGAACGCCGGCGGCTGGCCGCGGCGCAGGATTTCGAGCAGCACCGCGTTGCGGCCCGCCTTCTTCGCGTCGGCGAGCGCCTTCGACAGGCCCTCGCTGGTCGTCACCTGGGCGCGGTTTACGCTGAGGATCACGTCGCCGCGGCGCAGACCCTTGCGGCCGGCGTCGGCGCTGCTGCCGACCGCGGCGATGACGAGGCCCTTGGTCGTCCGCTCGACGCCGATATCGCCCGCGATCGCCGGGGTCAGCGGCTGCACCGCCATGCCGAGCTGATCCTGGATCGCCTGGTCGGCGGTGCCCTTCGGATCCTCGGGCATCGTCTGCTCTTCCTCGGGGTCGAAGCTGCCGCCCGCCAGTTCCTCCTCGGGCGGCCGCGTGCCGACCGCGGCGTTGATCGTCATCGTCTTGCCGTCGCGGATGACCTCGAGCGGGATCCGCGTCCCGGGCTTCACATTGGCGATCAGGTAGGACAGCGTCTGCTGCGGCGTCACATCCTTGCCGTCGACCTTGGTCACCACGTCGCCGCGCTTCAACCCCGCCTTCGCGGCGGGTCCGCCGTCCTCGACGCGCTGGATGATCTCGCCGCGATCCTTGGGCAGGCCGAGCGCGGCGGCGAAATCCTCGCCCACCGGCGCGATGCCGATACCCAGATAGCCGCGCTGCGGCGTTTCGCCCGCCTTGAGCGCGGCGATCACCGGCGCCGCGGCGTCGGCGGGAATCGCGAAGTTGACGCCGATATTCGCGCCGACGGGCGAGATCAGCATATTGTTGATGCCGACGACATTGCCCTGCAGGTCGAACAGCGGCCCACCGGAGTTGCCGCGGTTGATCGCGGTATCGGTCTGGATATAGCGGTCATAGGCGCCGCCGCTGCCGATATTGCGCTGCACCGCCGAGATGATGCCCGCGGTGACGGTCGAGCCGAGGCCGAGCGGGTTGCCGATCGCGACCACCCAGTCGCCGACGCGCGCCTTGTTGCTGTCGCCGAAGCGCACGAAGGGCAGGCCCGTCGCGTCGATCTTCAAAAGCGCGAGGTCCGACGTCGCGTCGCGGCCGACGATCTTCGCGCGATATTCCTTCTGGTTGGTCATCGTCACCGTGACCTCGTTCACCTGCTCGCCGCGCGGGCCGCCGGTGACGACATGATTGTTGGTGACGATATAGCCGTCGGCCGAGATCAGGAAGCCCGACCCGCCGCCCTGCTGTTCCTGGGTGATCGGCTCGCGCGTTCCGGCGAAGGGATTGAGCCGCACGCCCAGCGTGACCTCCTGCTTGGTCGAGATATTGACCACTGCGGGCTGGAGCTGTTCGACGAGGTCGGCGAAGCTTTCGGGTGCGCCCGAACGGGGCACGACCTTGGCGATCTCGCTCTTCTCGTTCTGCGCCACCTGCGCCCCGACAGGCGATTGGGTGACGAGCGCCAGCGCCGTCCCGCCCACGAGCAGCGCCGAAGTGATGCCATATACATAACGCACGATTGCAATTCCTCTTCGTCTAGGGTCCCAGCGTTTCCCGGCGGCGGCTGTCTGCTCCCGGGCGGCTGAACGACGTTTGAACATGAACGGCGGTTGCACAAGCCGTTCATTCAGCGGTCGCGCGGCCGTCAGTCGCCGTGGAACTGCTTCAGATATTCATTGTCGGGCGACAGGATGATCGAGGTCGCACCGCTGCTGTTCTCACCCAGGAAAGTCTGGCGATAGCTCTGCATGGCACGATAGAAATCATAGAATTCGGGATCCTTGCCATAGCTTGCGGCATAGATGCGCGCCGCCTCGCCATCCGCGTTGCCGCGGATGATCTGGGCTTCCTTCTGGCCCTCGGCGCGGATCGCGGTCGCCTCCTGCTCGCGCGCGGTGCGCATCCGGTTGTAGGCGGCATCAAGCGTCGCGCCTTCGGGAAGGTCGGCGCGCTTGATCCGGACGTCGATGATCTCGGCGCCATATTTGCGTGCCTCGCGGTTGAGCGCGACCTGGATATTGTCCATCACCGCGCCGCGTTCGGGCGACAGCAGGGTCGCGAAGGTGCGCTTGCCCAGCTCGTTGCGCAGCGAAGAGCCGAGGATCGTCGCGAGCTGCTGCTGCAGCCGGTCCTCGGTGCGGATCGCGGTGTACATCCGCACCGGATCGGTGATGCGGAAGCGGGCGAAGGCATCGACCTGCAGCCGCTGCTGGTCGGTCGAGAGCACCTGCTGGCGCTCCATGTTGATGCCCAGGATGCGCTTGTCGATGAACTGGATATTGTCGAAGAAGGGGATACGGAGCACGAGCCCCGCGCCCGAGCGGCCGAAATCCTCGCCCTTCTTATATTTGTTCACCGTCGCCTCGATCTCGCCGAAGCGCAGGATGAGGGCCTGCTTGTCCTCGGGCACGACCGAAACGGTCATCGAGACGAGGACGAGCAGGGCGAGGACGGTGATCAGCAGCCGCATGGGCCGGCGGAGCAGAGTCTCGAACATCATTGGCCTCCCTTCGCAGCCGGATCGGCGGCGGCGGCGCGCCGCTGCACTTCGGGAAGCGGCAGATATGGGGTCACGCCCCGCGGTTCGACGATCGTCTTGTCGGCCTTCGACAGCACCGCCTCCATCGTCTCGTAATAGAGCCGGCGGCGCGTGACGCCGGGAGACAGCTTGTACTGCTCGTATATCTTGTCGAACGCCGCGGTCTGGCCGCGCGCGCCCTCGAGCACCTGCTGCTCATAAGCCCGCGCCAGGTTGATCGCCGATTCGCGCTCCTGCCGCGCCGCGGTCACCTCCTTGAACGCCTCGTCGACCTGCTTCGGCGGGTCGGCCTGGCGGATCGCGATGCCCTGGATCAGCACGCCGGCGCGATATTGGTCGAGCAGATCCTGCATGCGCTGCTGAACCTGCGATTCGATCTCGACGCGGCCGGGGCCGATCGCCTGGACGAGGTCGAAATTGGCGACCGTCGCGCGCATCGAGCTTTCGGCGACTTCGCGGATCGTGTCCTCGGGCTCCGCGAGCTGGAAGATGAAAAGCTCCGGATCGCGGATCGACCAGCGCACTTCATAGGCGAGGTCGACGATGCTCTGGTCGCGGGTCAGCACGAAATTCTCGTCGGTCGCGTTGGGCGAGCCGATCGCCATCGTGCGAATCGCGCGGACGTCCTCCAGCCGGATGCGCTCGAACGGCGGCGGCAGGGTGAATTTGACGCCCGGGCCGACGGTGCGCGAATAGCTGCCGAGGCGCGTGACGACGCCTTCCTTCTCGGGCGGCACGACATGGACGGTCGAAAAGAGGAGGACGATGGCGACGATCGCGATGATCGCCCATTTCCACCACCGCGCCGACGCCGACAGGTCGAACCCGTCCCCGCCGCCGCCCGATCCGCCCCCGCCGCCGAAGCTGCCGCGCCCCTTGCGCAGCAGTTCGTCGAGCGCGGAGGGGCCGCGCGGCTTGCGCCCGCGCGCGGTGTCGGCGGGATCGGGGGTGACCCACGGGTTGCGCGGGCCGGGCTTCTTGCCGCCGCCCTTTCCGTCGTCGCCGTCCTTGGGGCCGCCGCCCCACGGGCTGTTCGCCATCTGGCTGATCGAATCGAAAATTCGCCGCAATCCCCCCGGAGTGCGGCGCCCCATCGTACCGTCATTGTCGTTGCTCATGGTGCAGTTATAGGGGCGGCGGGCGCGATTAACAGGGGGGTCGCGCGAAAATGGCTGGCAATCGCGCGCGCCATGCCTATTTCGCCGGGACATGACCGACACAGTTCCCGACCTCGCCCGCCTGACCGCCGCCGCCGCCGAGATCAGCGAAGGGCGCGCCTCGGGCCTGCGCCTGCTCGACGAGGCGGGAACGCTCGCGGTCGTGCTCGACGTCACCGGGCTCGCTGCCGAGGCGCGCCAGCCACTCGAGGATCGGCTGCGCGCCGGCCTGCTCGACGCGGGCGCCGCCGAGGTCCGCATCGCGATGACGGCGGAGAAGAAGGCGCTGACGATCATCGCGGTCGGCAGCGGCAAGGGCGGTGTCGGCAAATCGACCCTCGCCGCCAACCTCGCGGTCGCGCTCCAGCGGCGCGGGGTGAAGGTCGGGCTGGTCGACGCCGACATCTATGGCCCCTCGCTCCCCAAGCTGCTCGACAGCGAAGGCGTCAAGCCCGAAGCGCGCGGGTCCAAGCTGGTCCCCGTCCCCAACGCCTATGGCGTGCCGATGCTGTCGACCGGGCAGATCGCGGCACCCGGCCAGGCGATCGCGTGGCGCGGCCCCATGGCGGGCAAGGCATTGGAGCAGCTCGTCGACGCGAGCTGGGGCGACATCGACACGCTGGTCGTCGACCTGCCCCCCGGCACCGGCGACGTCCAGCTCACCATGATCCAGCGCCACAAGCCCGCGGGCGCGGTGATCGTGTCGACCCCGCAGGACCTAGCGCTGATCGACGCCGCGCGCGCGATCAGCCTGTTCGAGCAGGCCGATGTGCCGATCGTCGGGCTTGTCGAGAATATGGCGGGCTATGCCTGCCCGCACTGCGGCGAGGTCAGCGACCCGTTCGGCAGCGGCGGTGCCGAGGCGGCGGCGAAGGCGATGGACCTCGATTTCCTCGGCCGCGTCCCGCTGGCGATGGGCATCCGCCTCGCGAGCGACGGCGGCGTACCGCCCGCGGCGGGAACCGATCCCGCGGGCGAGCCGTTCCACGCCGTGGCGGCGAAGGTCGCCGACTGGCTCGACGCACGAAAGGGACGCTGAATGGCGATCAACGACGAAGGCGACATCCGCGAACTGCTGGGCCGGCCGCGCCGCATCGCGGTGGTCGGCGCCTCGCCGAACCCGGCGCGCGCCTCGAACGAGGTGCTCGGCTTTCTCGTCCGCCAGGGGCATGATGTGATCGCGGTCAACCCGGGGCACGCGGGCAAGACGATCCACGGCGCCCCCGTGGTCGCGACCCTCGCCGACGTCGAGCCGCCCGCCGAGATTGTCGACATCTTCCGCAACAGCGCCGAGGCGGGCCGGGCGGTCGACGACGCGATCGTCCACGGCGCGAAGGCGGTGTGGATGCAGATCGGCGTGATCGACGAAGCCGCGGCGAAGCGCGCAGCCGACGCCGGACTGATCGTCGTGATGGACCGCTGCCCCATGGTCGAGATTCCGCGGCTGGGGCTGCTGCGCTAACCGGTTCCTCCCCGCGGCGAAGCCGTGGGGAGGGGGACCGCCGCGAAGCGGTGGTGGAGGGGCCGGCTCCGCCAAAAGCCTTTGCCTCCCCTTCGCGCGCCGACTATCAGCAGCGGGCATGGGCGGCATTCGCGACACGGTGGGGAGAAAATCGGGGCGGGCGCCGCTGGTCACGCGCCGCTCGCTGCTGATCGGTGCGACCGCCGCCGGCGGGCTCGCGCTTGCCTGGTCGGTGTGGCCGCGCGATTACCGGCCGAACCTGACCGCCGCCCCCGACGAGCATATCTTCAACGCCTTTCTGAAAATCGGCGACGACGGCCATATCAGCGCGGTCGTCCCGCAGTGCGAGATGGGCCAGGGCGTCACCACGCTGCTGCCGCAGATCATGGCCGACGAGCTCGGCGCCGACTGGCGGACGATCGCGGTCGAGACCGCGCCGATCAGCCCGCTCTATGCCAACACGCTGCTGGTGGACGAGGATAGCGCCACCTTCATGCCGCGCGCCGGCATCCCCGATTTCGTGCAGGACGTGCGAAGCTGGGCGCGGCGCGAATGGGCGGTGCGCCACGCGGTGATGCTGACCGCCAACTCGTCGTCGGTGCGGATGTTCGAGGAGCCGTGCCGCGACGCCGCGGCGCAGGCGCGCGCGCTGCTGATGATGGAGGCGGCGCGGCGCTGGGACGCGAACTGGGAGGATTGCGACACGCAGGACGGCTTCGTCCTCCTCGGGCAGAAGCGGCTGCGCTTCGGCGAGCTGGCGGCGGGCGCGGCGAAGCTCGAACCGCCCGCGACCCCCGTCTATCGCGCGTCGAGCGCAGACCCGCTCTACGGCAAGGAGCTGACGCGGCTCGACCTGCCCGCCAAGGTCGACGGATCCGCGAATTTCGCGGGCGACATCCGCCTGCCCGACATGGTTTATGCCGCGATCCGCCAGGGACCGGTCGGCGCGACGCGGCTCAAGAGCATCGACAGGAAGGCGGGGCTCGCCTCGCCCGGCATATTGTCCGTCGTCGAGCATGACCGCTGGGTCGCCGCGGTCGCGCGCAACTGGTGGGCGGCGAACCGCGCGCTCGACCGCTTCGCGCCGGTGTTCGAGACGCGGGGAGCCCCGGTGTCGAGCGAGGGCATCGACCGCGCGCTCGAATCCGCGCTGGCCGCCGACGGCTATCGGATCGCGAAAAAGGGCGACGTCGCCGAGGCGATGGAAGGCCGCACGAAGATTTCCGCCGAATATCTGGTCGCGCCCGCGCTCCACGCGGGGATCGAGACCCGCACCGCGACCGCCGCGGTCGACGGCGAGCGGCTGCGCGTCTGGGTCGCGACGCAGGCGCCCGCCCAGTGCCGCGACGCGATCGCCCGCGCGACCGGGCTCGCGCCGAGCGCGGTGACGCTGTTCCCGATGATGGCGGGGGGCTCGTTCGACGCCTGCCTCGACCACAGTGTCGCGGTGCAGGCGGCGATCATCGCGCGGCAGGTGAAGCGCCCGGTGCAGCTCACCTGGTCGCGCGCCGAGGAGATCATGCGCGTACCGCCGCGCGCGCCGGCGCGGGCGAAGATGGTCGCGACGCTGAACGCGGCGGGCGGCATCGACGCGCTTGTCAGCCGCATCGCGGTGCCGCCGACCAATCACGAGTTCCGCGTCCGGCTGTTCCACAACCTCCCCGCCGACGTCGCGCAGCGCGAGGCCGCGGGATCGCCCGACGCCGCCGCGGTCGAGGGCGCCGCTCCGCTTTATGCGATCCCGCATTTTGCAGTCGACCATTGCCCCGCCGACATCGGCCTGCCGACCGCGCGCTGGCGCGGCAACGCCGACAGCTACACCGCCTTCTTCACCGAATGTTTCGTCGACGAGATGGCGGCGCGCGCGGGATCGGACGCGCTGTCCTATCGCATGGCGATGCTCGGCGACGCGCCGCTGCTCGCGCGTTGCCTGCTCACCGCGACGACGCTCGGCGGCTGGGAAGGCGGCATCGCGGGCAGCGCGCAGGGACTCGCCTGCCACGCGATGCGCGGCAGCTACATCGCGCTGATGGCGACCGCGCGTCAGAGCGACAAGGGGCTGCAGGTCGAGCAGCTCGTCGCCGTCGTCGACGCCGGGCGCCTCGTCAATCCGGCGATCGCGCGCCAACAAGTCGAGGGCGGTCTGATCTTCGGCCTCGCCGCCACCGTCGGCGCGACGACCGACTATGAAGGCGGGGTCGCGACCGCGCGCAAGCTGCATCAGCTCGGGCTCCCCAAATTGTCCCAGACGCCGCAGATATTGATCGAATTTCTCGACAGCGACCGCGAACCCGGCGGGCTGGGTGAGATCGGCGTGCCCGTCGTCGCCCCGGCGATCGCCAACGCGATGTTCGCCGCGACCGGCCGCCGCATCCGCCGCCTTCCCCTGTCGGGGCATCCGGCATGACCGCCGCGCCCGATGTCGGCGTGCTGCTCGTCAACCTCGGCACCCCCGACGCGCCCGAGCCCGGGGCGGTGCGCCGCTATCTCGCCGAATTCCTGTCCGACCGCCGCGTCGTCGAAATCCCGCCGCTTCTCTGGCAGCCGATCCTGCGCGGAGCGATCCTCACCACTCGGCCAAGGAAATCGGCGCGCGCTTATGCCGAGGTGTGGACCGATGCGGGGTCACCGCTCGCCGCGATCACGCGGGCTCAGGCGGAGGCGCTGCAGGCGGCGCTCGGCGACGGCGTCCGCGTCGCCCATGCGATGCGCTACGGCGCTCCTGCGATCGGCCCCGCGATCGACGCGCTGGTCGCCGAAGGGTGCGGGCGCATCCTCGTCGCGCCGCTCTATCCGCAATATTGCGCCGCGACGACCGCGACCGCGGTCGATGCGGTCGGCGGCCATCTGAAGCGATTGCGCCGTCAGCCGGCGCTGCGCTTCCTGCCGCCCTATGCGGGCGACCCCGCCTATATCGCCGCGCTGCAGGCGTCGGTCGAAAGCGGCCTGGCCGCGCTCGATTTCGCACCCGACGTGCTGCTCACGAGCTTCCACGGCATGCCCGAGCGGACACGGCGGCTCGGCGATCCCTATCACGACCAGTGCCGCGACACCGCGCGTCGCCTGTCCGATGCGCTCGCCCGCCCGGTCAAGGTAGCCTTCCAGTCGCGCTTCGGCCGCGCGAAATGGCTCGAACCCGCGACCGACGCGACGCTCGCGGCGCTGGGCACGGCGGGACAGAGCGTCGCCGTCTTCGCCCCCGGCTTCGCCGCCGACTGCCTCGAAACGCTCGAGGAACTGGCGATCCGCGGCAAGGCGCAGTTCGCGGCGGCGGGCGGGCGCGACTTCGCCTATCTGCCCTGCCTCAACGCCGGCGCGCCGGGGATGGCGCTCATCGAAGCGCTGGTGCGGCGCGAACTCGGCGGCTGGATATAGGGACAACGCTTACCTCCTGTTTAACTCCTTCGCCTAGACTTGGGCCCGCGCGAGTCCCGGCAGCCGCCGGGCGCCAGTTCGGGAGGTCGCCCATGAGCCAGGTCCAATCGGCAGCGCTGACGCTGGCCGGCGTCACGGCCCTGTTCCTGCTCGCGGTTTTCGCGATCTGGTGGCTGCGCCGCCCGCGCGCCGAGCCCGTGCCGCGCATGCCCAAGGCCCCCAGACTACCCCGCGAAAGCAGGCTCCCCAAGCTGGCGCGCAAGGCCCGCGATCCCGAACCGCCGGTCGAAATCGCCCCGTCGCGCCTCGCGCGGATCAGCGCCCGGCCGGTGCTCGACCCGCCCGGAGAGCCTGCGCCGCAGCCCGCCGAGCCGGACGCACCAGCACCCGTCGCCTCCATCGCGCCGCCGCCGATCGAGGCTTCGCCCGCGCCCTCGCTCGAAGCCAGCCTCGAAGCCGCAGCGACGGCGGTCGAGCGACAAGCCTCCGCGCCCGACGTCGCTCGCGGCGTGCGGCTCATCCCGCACATCCCGCCGCGCGACGCGATCCATACCCGAAGCTGGCTCGGCGGCCGGCCGCGGCTTCCCGAGGCGGCCGACTGGCCGCGTATCGACGGCGCGCGCGCCGACTTCCTGGCCCAGATATCCTGCGCCGACCTGCCCGCCGGCCTGTGGGACGGTCTCGGTCCGCGCGACGGCTGGCTCGCCGTCTTCGGCCATCCCGACACCGGCGCCGCGACCGCGCTGCACCTGCCCGAGGCGGGTCCGCCGCGCGAGCCGCCGCACGCGCCGGGCGACGCCTGGTTCGCTCCCTATGGAATGCTGCGCTTCGGCGATCTCGGAGCGCTCGCAGTGCGCGCCTTTCCCGAATGGCCGGTCGACCTCGTCCCCGCGGACGAAGCGGGGCTGGATGCGGCCGCAGACCCGCTTGCGGATCGCGATTACGACATCGCCGACCCGGCTTTCCACCCGTTCGACTGGGACACGATGATCGCGATGGCAGCGGTCCTCGAACGCCGCGTGGCGCAGCTCGCGACCGATGCAGGCGCGCCCGCCGACGCCAGCGACGAACTGGCGCTCGCGCTCGCCGACGCCGTCGAAGCCAATCGCGAGGCGGCGGCGGGCGCCGCCGAGATCATCGGCATCATCCGCGAAAGCGCGAACGCGCACCCCTTCACCGCCAGCGATGCGACCGCGGTGATGGCGGCGCTCCACGCGATCCGCTGGGTCCATGTCGGATGCGACCCCGATCCCGAAACCGGCGAGGACCATGTCGAGACGCTCGAACTGCCGCTGACCCGCCACCATCCCGGCGCGCCATTGTGGGTCGAGGATTATCGCGCACTGCTGTTCGATCATGCGAAGCATGCATGGTGCGCCGACCCCGACCGGCTGTCGGCCCCCGCGCGCGCCTGGTTCGAGCCGCTGTGGCGAACGCTCGCCGCGCGCGAGGCCGCGATGATGGGGCATATCCCCTCGCGCTATCTCGCCGATTTCGACGACGAGCGCGACGCGGTGCTGATCGAGCTGCCGACCAGCGGACTGATGAGCCGCCGGGCGGGCGACGCGGGCAGCGTCGCGCTGATCATCCGCAAGGCCGACCTCGCCGCCGGCGACTTTTCGCGCCTCCGCGCGCAGCGGATGAGCTGACGCGCGATAGGGTCCTGAATAGCTTTGCGATTGACGTAACGGTCAACTTGCGGGGCCATGCGGCGCATCCTAATCATGAGCCAATAGACTCGTGTGGGAGAGCAGCAGACATGGCACGCATCGCAATCGTCACCGGCGGCAGCCGCGGCATCGGGGAAGCGATCTCGCTGAGGCTTCAGGCGGACGGCGTCACCGTCGTCGCCAACTATGCCGGCAACGACGAAAAAGCGAAGGCCTTCACCGATCGCACCGGCATCCCGGCGTATAAATGGGACGTCGGCGACCATCAGGCGTGCCTCGACGGCTGCGCGCGCGTCGCCGCGGAGATCGGCCCGGTCGACATCGTCGTCAACAACGCCGGCATCACCCGCGACGGCACGCTCGCGCGGATGACCTACGACGACTGGCACGACGTGATGCGCATCAACCTCGGCGGCTGCTTCAACATGGCGAAAGCCTGCTTCCCCGGCATGGTCGAGCGCGGCTGGGGCCGCATCGTCAACATCGGGTCGATCAACGGGCAGGCAGGGCAGTACGGCCAGGTCAATTACGCCGCCGCCAAATCGGGCATCCACGGCTTCACCAAGGCGCTGGCGCAGGAAGGCGCCAAGAAGGGCGTCACCGTGAACGCGATCGCGCCGGGCTATATCGACACTGACATGGTCGCCGCGGTCCCCGCGCCGGTGCTCGAAAAGATCGTCGCCAAAATCCCGGTAGGACGGCTGGGCCAGGCCGACGAAATCGCGCGCGGGGTCGCCTTCCTGTGCAGCGAGAATGCCGGGTTCGTGACCGGGTCGACGATGTCGATCAACGGCGGGCAGCATATGTATTAAGCAAGGGAGGCGCCACGCCTCCCTCGCCATTGCCCTTGCATCGTCGTCCCCGCGAAGGCGAGAATGACGACGGGTTTATTCGATCGTCACGCCCACGACGCGCCAAGCCCCGCCCTCGCGCACCAGCGACAGCGTTTCGATCGCTCCCGTCTTGTTCGCATAATCGGTGCGGAACTTGACCATCTGGTAGCCATAGGGCGGCGCGGGCACCGTCTCCTCACTGACCAGCACCCGCGACTTCACAGCGCCCAGCGGTCCCTGCACCTGCTGCGCCACCCTGGCCCAGGTCTCCGGCGTGTTGAGCGCCTTGAACGCCTGCCCCGTCGCCCCCCAGCTCGCGTTCCAGTCACCGCGGTCGACCAAAGCCAGCCAGCCGCGCGCCGCCGCAACCGCGGCGCTTTCGGCGGGTGCGGTCGAGGGCGCCGCGGCGGGTGTATCAGCGCTTCCAGTCATCGAAGCGAAAGCGAGCAAGGCAAGACCAAGCGACATCAAGATAGCTCCTGCAATCCAGCCGGACGGCCGCCCTATGCGGCGCGTCCCGGCGGGTGCCGTCATCTCTTCCACGCCCGGGGCCACCCCGGCTCCCCCCAAAAGCTCGTCCCCAAGGGTTTCGGGGGTCCGGCGTTCGCTCTCGCGTAGCTGCCGCGCCGCCTCGCGACTGCTCGACACTGCCATCTTGCGCCGCGCATCGCGCAGCCGCTCGTTGACCGTATGCACCGACAGTCCCAGGTGCCGCGCCATCGACTTGGCGTCATAGCCGCTGACCAGCAAGCGTAGCGTCTCCTTCTCCTTTTCGGTGAGCGCCTGGATTCCCATTGTCGTCACGCCGTCCGCACCTCGCTCCACGCAAACAATCTAGGCGCCGCCCGAATCGCGGTCACCCCCAAATAATTCGTACCTCGATTGGCGGCAGAGGAGCTATGCTGCCGCGATGACCGCCCCTTATGATCCCCCGGTAAAACGCTCGGTGACCATCGCCGGCCACCCGACCTCGATCAGCCTCGAGCCCGTCTTTTGGGATGCGCTCGAGGCCGAGGCGGCGCGGCTGGATCTTCCGGTCAACGCCCTCGTCGCGCGCATCGACGTCGAGCGGATGGACGCCGACGATCCGCCGAACCTGACCTCGGCGATCCGGCAGTGGTTGTGGCAGAACCGATGCAAAAGCTTGTCTTAAGAAGCACGCGAATCCTTGCACCCATCGTCGCAGGCGGCGCGACGATCGGAATGACTGTAGACATCGGATCGCAAATAGCATCGGGAGCCACCGATAATCTGCTGACAAATGTCGCGGGATGGCTGGCCTTCCTCGCGTTCATCGCCTTCATCTGGCACGCGACTATCCTGCAGATCGAATCCGCAGATTAACGAGGCAATGCGCTCATGATCGCCCACCCGAACGCCGCACCGCCGTCGGGCGCGAAGTTCAGGAAGAGCGAGGGCTCGATCAGTTCGAGTTCCATGATGTGCAGGCGACCCGCCGCGTCGCCGACCATGTCGACGCGCGCATAGACGGGCGGCGCGGGCGCGGCCGCCAGCGCGGCGGCGGCGAGCGCCTGCGCCTCGCCGCTCGCCTCCCATGCCGCTTCGCGCCCGCCGAATTGCGTCTGGACGCGGAAATCGCCCGCGGCGGGGCGCTTGACGATGGCGTGGCTGAAGCGGTCGGCGAAGAAGAAGAGCGAGACTTCGCCTTCGGTCAATATGCCCGGCATCAGCGGCTGGACTAGCCGGCGCCGGCCGACCGCATCGGCGGGAACCGGCGCATCCGGCGCGATGCGGTGCGTGCCGTCGGCGCCGCCCGAGATGGCGGGCTTGATCACCACCTCTTCGACGCCGAGTTTCCCGCGCGCCTCTGCGAGGCTCGCGTCGTCGAGCGCCGCGACCTCAATCGTCGGCACGACCGCGACGCCGCCGGCGCCCAGTTCGGCGAGATAGGCCTTGTCGCTGTTCCAGCGCAGCACCGGCACCGGGTTGACCACGGGCAGCGCTTCGGCCTCCAGCCGGTCGAGCAGCGCATACCAGCGCGCCGGATCGCGCTGATAGCCCCAGGCGAACAGCGGCAGGATCAGGTCGAAGCCGGTCAGGTCGCCGGGATCGATCCACGCCCGCTGCTCGACCGCGAGCCCGGCGCCCGCCAGCGCCGCCGCCTTGCGCGCGAAGGCGGGCTGCCATGTCTCGTGATAGCCCGGCGCCGGAACGAGGATCGCGACGCGCGGCTGATAGGGCATGACGGAAGCTTTCGGCGAAGGGGGGAAATCGGAGCGCCGATACTCCGCTCAACGCGTCGCGACAAGGGCGAGACCGCGCGCAGCCCAGAGCAGCAACAGCCAGCCGAGACAGAGCGGAAAGGCCAGGAACACCCAGATCGGCGCGAGGTTGGATCCGGCGGCGACGCCCAGCAGCGCGACGGCGATCGCCGCACCCATCGCGAAGGCGGGCACCCGCGCCGCGACCTGCCAGCCACCCCGGAAACGGATCAGCGCGGCAATCTGCAGCGCCAGCCAGCCCGCGATCAGCGCCAGCGGAATCGCGCTCGTCAATCCGCCCATGTCCGCCCCCTTTCGTCACGAAACGGGCGGAGAATGCCAGAAAGGGACTGGCAAGAGGTTAATCGGCGGCGGACGCCCCCACCCCCTCCCCGAAGGGGAGAGGGCCGGGCCGTCAGCGTCCCAGCAGCCCGCGGGCCTGTCCCGCAAGGTGCGACAGCATCGCGCCATTGGGGGTCGGAATCGTCCGCGCGCGGTCGACGGTGGTACGGAACTGCGCGACGCGCGGCGCCTGTTCGCCGAGCCATGCGGTCACCGCCTTGTCGAGATTCTCACCCTTCAGTCCGGCAAGGAAGCCCAGCCGCATCTGCTGGAAATCGCGCGCGAGGCTGTTGACCAGCAGCCGCTCCCACGGGTCGGTCGGGCTCATGTGCGCGGCGAGCGTCTGCGCCCAGTCGAGCCCCAGCGCCTCGCCGAGATGGGTGAAGGCGTGGGTCACCGCGACCTCGTCGTCGCCGCGCCGTTCGGCGAGGTCGACGATGCCGATCGCGCCATCGAGCTTGAACAGGCGCACCACCGCCGCGGCCAGCGCCTCGGGCGCGCCGGCGTCGAGCAATTGCTGGCTCAGCATGTCCCACTGGCGCCGCACCGAATCGCTGAGCAGGCTGTCGACGCGCGCGGTCAGCCGGTCGACACCGGGTTCGAGCCGCGCGACGAGCGGCCCTGGCTGCGCCTGGGTCGGCGCGACGCGGAGCAGGTCGGCCATTTGCGAGGCCATCGCCGACGCCGCCTGGCTGAACAGCGACAGGCGGATCGCCTCGTCGATCTTCGCGGTGTCGAGCGCGTCCCATATCGCGCGCATCTCGAGCAGTTTTTCGACCGCGACGAACGCCGCGGCGACGTCGGCGAGCGCGCAGCCCTCCTCTTCGACGAGTTCGAAGGGATGGACCACGCCCATGCGGTTTATGATGCGGTTGGCGAGCTTCGTCGCGATGATCTCGCGGCGCAGCTGATGCTCGGCGATCGCCTTCGCATAATCCTTCTGCATCTCGGCCGGGAAGGCCGCGGCAAGGTCGCCGCCGAGCATCGGATCGTCGGGCAGGTCGCTCGCCTCGATCGCGTCCTGCAGCGCGAGCTTCGCGGTCGACAGCAGCACCGCGAGCTCGGGCCGCGCGAGCCCGCGCCCTTCCTGCGCGCGGCGCAGCAGCTCGTCGTTGACCGCGAGCCCCTCGACCTTGCGGTCGAGCCGGCCGCTGCCCTCGAACGTCTCCATCAGCCGCACCAGCGACGGCACCGCACCCGCGCCGCCCTTTTCGGCGATCGACAGCGCGAGCGCCTGGAGGCGGT
The DNA here is from genome assembly GCF_002277025.1 of Sphingopyxis sp. GW247-27LB. Classification (GTDB taxonomy): domain Bacteria; phylum Pseudomonadota; class Alphaproteobacteria; order Sphingomonadales; family Sphingomonadaceae; genus Sphingopyxis. The sequence continues at coordinate 501,385 of NZ_NIWD01000008.1, read as the reverse complement.
TGTCCTCGAGCACCAGCGCCGCGACATCGTCGGTCATGCGGACGAGCAGCGCGTCGCGATCGTCTTGCGCCAGCCGGCCCTCGATCATCTCGCGATTGAGCGCGATCTTGATGTTGACCTCATTATCCGAACAATCGACGCCCGCGCTGTTGTCGATGAAGTCGGCGTTGATCCGCCCGCCGCCCTGCGAGAAGGCGATGCGCGCCGCTTGGGTGACGCCGAGGTTCGCGCCCTCGCCCACCACCTTGACGCGCAGATCCTCGGCATCGACGCGCAGCGCGTCGTTGGCGGGGTCGCCGACCTCGGCGTTGTTCTGGCTCGCTGCCTTCAGATAGGTGCCGATGCCGCCGAACCAGAGGAGGTCGACCGGCGCCTTGAGGATCGCCGAGATCAGCCCCGCGGGGTCGATCTCGTCGACATTGAGGTCGAGCATCGCCTTGATCTCGGCGGTGAGCGGGATGCTCTTCTGGCTGCGCGGGAACACCCCGCCGCCTTTCGAGATCAGCTTCTTGTCATAATCGTCCCAGCTCGACCGCGGCAGATGGAACAGCCGTTCGCGTTCCTTCCAGCTTTTCGCCGGATCGGGGTGCGGATCGAGGAAGATGTGGCGATGGTCGAACGCCGCGACGAGCTGAATCGCCTTCGAAAGCAGCATGCCGTTGCCGAACACGTCGCCCGACATGTCACCGCAGCCCGCGACGCGGATCGTGTCGGTCTGCACGTCGACGCCCATTTCGGCGAAGTGGCGCTGGACCGAAACCCACGCGCCCTTGGCGGTGATGCCCATCGCCTTGTGGTCATAGCCGTGCGACCCGCCGCTCGCGAACGCGTCGCCGAGCCAGAAGTCGCGCTCCATCGCGAGGCCATTGGCGACGTCGGAGAAGGTCGCGGTGCCCTTGTCCGCCGCAACGACGAAATAGGGGTCCTCGCCGTCGTGGATCACCACGCCCTTCGGATGCACGACCTTGCCCGCAACGATATTGTCGGTGATCGACAGCAGCGAGCGGATGAAGATGCGATAGCATTCGGTCCCTTCCGCGAACCAGGCGTCGCGGTCGAGCGACGCGTCGGGGAGCGCCTTGGGATAGAAGCCGCCCTTCGCGCCGGTCGGCACGATCACGGCGTTCTTGACGCGCTGCGCCTTCATCAGCCCGAGGATTTCGGTGCGGAAGTCGTCGCGCCGGTCGGACCAGCGCAGCCCGCCGCGCGCGACCGGGCCGGCGCGCAGGTGGATGCCCTCGACGCGCGGCGAATAGACCCACACCTCGCGCCACGGCAGCGGCTTGGGCAGCCCCGGCACCTTGCTGCTGTCGATCTTGAACGCCAGCGCCTCCTCGGCGGCGGGCGCGAAGGCGTTGGTGCGCAGCGTCGCGCCGATCACCGCGTTGAACAGGCGCAGGATACGGTCGTCGTCGATCGACTTGATACCGGCGAAGCCCGCCAGGATTTCGGCTTCGAGCGCCGCGGCGCGCTTCGCGTCGCGCGCGGCCGGGTCGTGGAGCGCGCGGAAACGCTCGACCATCGCCGCGGTCAGCGCGGGCGCGTGGCGCAGCGCCGCGACGACGGTGTCCATGCCATAGCTCGACCCGCCCTGGCGCAGATAGCGGAACCAGGCGCGCAGCCAGACGATCGCCTGCGGATCGGTCTGAGTCACCAGCACCAGCTCGTTGAACGCGTCGTTCTCCGCCGAGCCTTCGAGCACCGCGGTGATCGCGGCCTCGATCACCGGCGCGTGCGGCAGCAGCGCGGTCTCGTCGACCGCAGGCGGCACGCGCAGCGTGAAATCGTGGATGAAGGCGGGCTGTTCGTCGTCTCCCGTGGCCGGCCGGCCATAGCTCAAGGCAGTCGGAATCTCTTCGAGCACCTCGAAGCCGAAATGTTCGAGCGCCGGGACAACGTCGGACAGCGCGAGCGCTCCGGCCGCACTGTAGACCTTGAGCCGCAGCCGGTCGTCGCCGTCGAGGCTCTTGAGCGCAAGCCGTACGCCGCGCGGATGGTCGGCGTCGAGGTCGCGCAGCCGCAAGATGTCGCGCGCCGCCTCTTCGGGGTCATAAAGGTTGCGGTAATTGGGCGGGAAGAGCGGCGCGAAGCGCGAGGCGAGCGCCGCCGCGCGGCCCGCGTCGCCGCGCTTCGCCAGCGCCGCCTCGACCTCGGGCTGCCAGCCGCGCACCATCTGTTCGAGCATGGTGCCCAGCGCCTCGGCATCGGGAATCACCCCGCCGCTCCTAAGGTCGAGCGTGTAGCGAAGCAGCGCCGCGCCGCCGTCCTCGAGCACCATCGTCCAGCCGATCACGCCAGCGCGCGCCTCGCGTGCCAGCATGCCCTCGATCGCCAGCCGGCGGCCGGTCGACACCTCGTCGCGCGGCAGCCAGACGAAGGCGAACAAATGCCGCCCCAGCGCGCCTTCGATCATCACCAGCTTCGGCCGCGGCCGGTCGGTGATCGACATCGAGGTCAGCGCCAGCCGTTCGAGCGAGTCGGCGTCGAACGAAATCAACAGGTCGTGCGGCAACGCGGTCAGCGCGTGCGCGAGCGCCTTGCCGGCGTGACCCGCCGGATCGAAGCCGAATTTGTCCATCAGCGCCGCGAGCTGCGCGCGCAGCACCGGCACCTGGCCGGGACGCGCCGACAGCGCGGCGCTTGTCCACAGGCCGGCGTGGATCGACAGCCGTTCGACGGTCTTGCCCTTCAGCTCGGGAACGATGACGAGGTCGAGCAGCACGCGGCGATGGACCGCCGACAGCCGGTTCGATTTGATCAGCAACGGCCCGCGCCCTTCATTCCTGTCGAACCAGGCGAAGGCCGCGTCGAGGGCCGCGGGCGACAGCAGCGGGTTCGAACTCGCGGCGCAGATGCCGAGCGCGTCGCTCGCCTTGCCGTTCCGGCCACGCCATTCGTGGCCGAGCTGGGTCATCGCACCACCCTCGAACCAGCGCAGCAGTTCGGCGCCCTCGTCGTCGGTGCGCATCGCGGCGTCGGCGAGCATCGCGGCGCGCATCGCCTTCCAGTCGGTCACCGCGGCGCGCACGTCGGCGAGCGCCGCTTCGATCGCGTCGAGCAGGCGGCGGCGCGCGCGCGCGTCGCCGCGTTCGAGCTCCATATAGATGACCGATTCGCGGTCCTTGCCGCCCTTTTGCGGCGCGCCCGCCTCGGTCAGATGCCCCTTGGCGTCCCGGGTCGCCGCGACCACGGGATGGAGAATGCGATGGACCACCAGCCCCTGCGCCGCCGCGACCTGCGAGGTCGAGTCGACAAGGAAGGGCATGTCGTCGTTGACGATCGCGAGGCGCATCCGCCGGTCGGTGCCGTCGGCGGCCATCGGTTCGAGCGCGAGCACCGGCGTGCCCGGCGGGCGGTCGAGCGCCGCGGCGGCGATGAACCGGCTCGCGTCGGCGAGCGCGGCTTCGTCCATGTCGTCGCCTTCGCCGGGCAGGGCGCTGCCGCGCAGCGCGGCGAGATAAGCGGTCTGGATTTTCTTGGGAACGGCGGGGACGGAGGCGGCAGGAGCGTCCGAGTCCGATCGAGTAGGCATAGGGTGCAGCATCCCGGTCCAAAAAAGCGGGCCTGTCACCGACGATCGGCGGGCCGTTCGCTCCCGCCCCTATGCGCCCGCGGCGCGCGCGGCTCAAGACCTCGCACGCCGTTCCGCGTAAAAATATTTCAAATTTCGGATTTTCTGTTGCGTTGCAGCGAAAGCGCTTCAGCCGCCCGGGCTGATCGAAATCGCCTTCTTCGCCAGCCGCGCGACGAGCGCCGCGTCGTCGGCCGCCTTGGCGACGATACCGATATGCCCGCCGGGCATCGCGCGCGCGATCAGCACGACGAACTCGGCGTCGCCCGCGTCATGCTCCAGGATCACCGCCGGATGCGCGCTGCGCAACGCGTCGAGCGTGGTACCGGCGGCATCTTCCTCGGCGGCGGGCTTGCGGCGCGCGCGCGCGTCCTTGACCAGCCCCTTGAGGCCGCCGGGATAGCCGTCGAGATAGGCGGCGAGCTGGCCGCGCCCCACCCCTTCCGCGCGCGCATGGCCGAGCACGCACGCATATTCGGCGAGCCGCGTCTTGTCGTAATTCGCGCCGAAGACCAGCTTGACCACCGGCGTCATCGGCGCGCGCTCCTGCGCGCTCAGCCCCGCGTCTTCGAGCAGCGCCGCGAACGCCTCGGGCTGTGCCTCGGCGACCAGCGCGAAATCCCAGGCCTTGCCGACCGCCTGATAGAGCGCGCTGCGGCTGCGGCTGTCGGCGGCGATCGCGCGTTCGGCGGTTTCGCGTGCGGCGGCGAGCCAGTCGGCGAGTTCGGCCTCTTCGTCCGGTTCCTCGGACGACAGCGCGGCGACGCTTTCGGTTTCGAGATCGTCGAGCGGCGCTTCGAGCGACGCGAAGCCCGGCGCCGCGTCGGCATCGATATGCCTCGAATCGGGGCCGTCGGCCCACAGCGGCATCGGCGCTGTCAGCGGCGCGGCGCTGCGCAGCGCCTGGTCGACCGACAGTTGCAGCTCCGCTTCCTCGTCGGCGGGAGCCGCCTCCTTCCAGTTGATGACGCCCAGGATGAAATCGATCGTGTCGTCGTCTGACGAAAAGGGCAGCAAGATGCCGCGATACATGATCGTCACGCCGCGGTCGTTGACGAACTCGGCCTCGAAACCGATCGGCGCGCGGTTGGCGATGATCTGAAGATAATGGTCGGTCAGCCGCGACAGCAGCGAGCGGCCCGGAATCTGGCTGATATAATGGACATCTTCGTCGATCTGCGATTCGGCGCGCAGCCGATCGCCGAGAAAGGCGATCGCGGGGTTTTCGATCCCCGCGGTGAAATCGAGCAGCACCGAATGCGGGCCGAAGTCGCCGGCGCGGTCGAGGTCGAGATCCTCGACCGAGGGATAGGCGCGGTCGGCGAGCAGCGAGGCCCAATAATTATAGGCCCGGACCTGCATCCGCCGTTCGTCGACGCCCACCGCCACGGGTGCGTCGATGCCGCCGTCATCCTGGCCGTGGCTGCCCGAAAGCAGTCCGCGCATGCTGTCCATCAATCATCCCCAGTGGCAAACATCGGACGATGTCATGCCCCAGGAGTGGTAAAGGCGGCGTAAACGATGTGGTTTCGGCCAAATGCGGAGCCGGTATGCCCCCTCCTCTTCAAAGGAGGGGCAGCGAGACTTACGCGCTTGCGCGTTAGTCGCAGCGGGGTGGTGCCTGGCCCTTGCGCGCTGGCGCGCGCCACCACCCCAACCCCTCCTCTGAAGAGGAGGGGCTTAAAGCGCATCGCATCGACCCGAGCCTCAGCGCACCCGCCATTTCGCCGGCATCTGCTCCGCCGGGCACCAGCGCCGCGGCGCCTCTGTGTCCTGAATCGTGAGCTGGATGCGCGTCGGCGACAGGATGCTCATCTCCATTCCCCATTCCGGAAGAAGAAGGGCCTTGCCCGACCGTTCGACCTTGCCGAGCGGGCCGATGAAATTTTCCTCGTCGCTGCCCGGCGCGCCGCCGCCGCGGACCAGCCCCAGCCGCTTGCCGTCATAGAAGAGCGCCTCGAAGCTCGGCTGCGCGCAGGGCTCGCTTTCGGACACATAATAGCCGGGAAGGATGCCAAGCGGGGCGAGCGGTTTCCGGCCCGCCGCCTGCGCGCTCGACTCCGCCCCCGCGGCGCCGTCGCATTGCTGGCGGAGCGAACGGATCGCCGCGGTCGATCCGGCGAGCGATAGATAGCTCAGCTCCTGCCACTCGTCGCCGCCGCCGGCGCTCGCGATCAGGTCGAGCCCGGTGTCGGCGCCGATCAGCAGCCCTTCGACGCCGGGATCAATCGTGCCGCTGAAATCGCTCTTTCCCGGTTCCTGCATCAGCGTCTGCGTCGCGTCATAGCCCCCCTCGCTGCCGGTGAAGTTGACGAGCAGCGGCCGGCCGGCGGGCGGCAGCGACAGCCCCGGCTTGGGCACGAGCGTCATGTAGACTCCGCCGCCCGGCTGGCAGCGCAGCCCGAGCGCCGCGAATTCGGGATGGCCGGTCGTCGCCGCGACCGCACCGGCGCCGCTCCCCCCGAACTGCCAGCGCGCCTCGTGCTGTGGCGGCATGTCCGGACTGCCCGCCGCGGCCTGCCGACGCTGCTCGGCCGCATAGTCGGCGTCGGTCCAGCGGTAGCGCTTGACGAGATCCCATTTGCGCCCGTTCCAGGCGAGCGTCTCGACGCAGGCTTCGGCACCCGCACCGCCGCAGGCGGTTCCGTGGATGGGTATTTCCAGCCCCTTGCGCCCGCGCCCGAGATCGGTCGCGCTCCATCCGCGCACATTGTCGCCGAAAATCTCGCGCAGCCCGTTGGGGCCCGACCCGAGGATCGAGATCATGCAGCCCGCGGTGCCGCACCACGCCGAATAGCCGGCGTTCGAGCAGCGCGTCGCGGCAAATTCGAGCACCCAGTCGGATTTGCCGTCATTGGTGAGCTCGGTCTCGATGGCGAAGGCGGCGCGGTCGGTGATGAACTTGCCGCCGCTCGCGCGGCATTCGGCCTTCAGGTCGTCATAGGCCGCCTGCACCTCGCGCGGCCAGGCTTTCGCCGGGGCCGCGGCGGGCGCGGCGGCCGCCTGAACCGACCAGGCGGCGAGCGACAGAAAAGCGAACAGGCTGCGCATGGCTATGATCTCCCCGAATGATTGGCCGCGGCCGGACCCGAGGGGGTCGCGGCCCCGGATCCGGCCGCGGCCGCGACGACGGGCGCTGCGATCGCAGGCCCCTCGCCCCCCACGGAAGCTCCTTCGATCGCCGCGCCGTCGCGCGAGCGCGCATGCCCGGCTTTCGCTTCGGCGATCATTTCGTCGGCCTTGCGGCGCACCGCGGCCGTCAGCTCGCGGTGCCCGCGCATCTTCTGGCCATAGGAATAGAGCCCCCAGATGAAGACGCCCAAGGCGATAACCGGCGCGAGGAAGAACAGCACGAAGCTGCCGAGCGTCGCGATCAGGATCGCGGCGAACAGCGCCGGCTTGCGCGACGGTTTCTTGTCGAGCGGCCATTCGAGCCGATAGTCGGGCGCGTAGGTCGTGCCCGTCTTGTGGTTGTGATAGGCGATATTATAGCCCCAGTTCGGCCGCGAACTGACGCGGATCACCGAGACGCGCTGCCCCTCGCGCACCGCGAAGCCGCCCCCCTTGATCGTCACCTCCTCCTCGTCGTCGTCGTCATATTCCATGAAGAAGCGCAGCACCTCGGTGCTCGTCGAGGAGACGCTGACCGTCGGCGCGGAGACATGGCCGCTGCCATTGTGGAGATAGCCGCCGCCGCCGCTGCTCGACGCGTGGACGCGCGTCTCGGACCAGTTGCCGACGCCGCAGACGGTGCCCGTGCGATAGCAGCCATGCACCTCCTCGATGCTGCGGATAGGTGGGGTGTCGTCGCTCATCTCGTGCCTCCCATTGTCCGAGGGGCGCTCAGCTCTTGGCGAGCGGATTGCGGATGAAGCCGAGCCCGGCGGCGATCAGCCCCGCTCCGGCGAGCAGCAGCAGCCAGACGCCGAGGCCGATGTGGATCTGGCTCGCCATCATGTCGCGCGCCATCTCGGGCACCGCTGACAGGATCGCCGACTTGACGAGGAAGACGAGCAGCGCCGCGACGATGGCCGCGGCCCCCGTGACCAGCATCGGCAGCCGCTCGGGCTTGCCCGCCCACGCCGCCCAGCAGAGCCACAGTGCGGTGAGCGGCGCGGCGAAGCGCAGGATGAGCAGCGCGCTCAATCCGCCGAGCCCCGAATCGCCGCCGCCGCCCATCATGCTCGCCATCCGCGCGGCACCTTCGAGTTCGGCCACCGCATCACCGAGGCCGATCAGGCTGACGCTCTTCATCGGCGAGCCCAGCGCGTTCAAAAAGCAGGCGAGCAATATGACGAGCGCGAACGGTACCGCGAGCGATTTGGTGAACAGCTCGGTCGCCCGCGCCCCGCCCGCGGAGCCCGACAGGCCCGACAGATCGACATTGATGTTGCCGAGCGCGGCGAGCGCCGCACCGCCGACCGGATAAATCTCCTTCGCGGCGCCGCCCTCGCTTTCGAAATCGACGACCATCCCGGTCGCGGGCGGCTTGTCGCCGCGCCAATCGGCGCGAGTGAAGCGGTGGCGCGAGCCGTCCTCGGCGGAGATCGCCCCGCTGCCGTCGGCTTCGCTATATCCCAGGATCTTGCCTTTCATCGTTCCGCCCTCCCTCAGACCGAACCGCCGCACGCCGCGCGCACCGCGTTGCGCAGCGGGTAATAGCTGTCCTCATATTCCTGGCGGATCGACTCGACCGCCTGCCGATCGGCAGGATCGACCCCGGCCGCGCGCAAGAGCTGGTTGTTCACCGCCTCGCGGTCCTGCGGCGCGGGCTTCATCGGCCAGCGCAGCGCCGGGAAGGCGACCTTGACCCGGTCGGGGAGCCCGTCGTCGAGCTGCGAGGCGATGCACGAGCAATCCTTGCCCGGGTCGCCATCCTGCGCGCATTCGGCCTCGACCATCTTCGCGAAATCGGACTGGCCGCATCCGGCCAGCGCCACGCCCGCGCCTCCCGCGAGCAGCAGCGAAAAGAGAATGTGGTGCCGTTTCATCGTCGAACCTCCCCAAATCCGGCCACCGCCGGCTGAACAGGGGAAAGCTAATTCGAGCCCATCCTCAAAGTCTTGATAGGATTCTCAAGAATTTCTAAAGTCGCATTTCACCGGGGGGTTGCAGGGCATGTCGAGTACCCATTCGTCGCGGCGGCGACGGCGCCTTTGGCGCTTTGCGAGCGCGGAGTTCGACGAGGCGAGCTGGGTGCTGCGCGTCGGCGGCGCGCCGGCCGCGGTCGAGGGCAAGCCGCTCGAAGTGCTGCACGAACTGCTGCTGCGCGCGGGCGAGGTCGTGACCAAGGACGAGATTCTCGATGCGGTCTGGCCGGGGGTCACCGTCGTCGAAGGCTCGCTCGCCACCGCCATCTCGAAACTGCGCAAGGCGCTCGGCGCCACCGACAGCCAGAGCGTCATCGCCACCGTCTCGCGCGTCGGCTATCGCTTCGTCGCGCCGGTCGAGGTGACGAGCATCGACACCCCGCTCGCGCCGCGCTTCGCCTTTGCCTCGGGTGACGCCGTTCCGGCGCGCAAGGCGTGGCAGCTCGAACGCCCGCTCGGCGACAGCGGCAGCGAGGACGTCTGGCTCGCGCGCCAGACCAAGACCGGAGAGGCCCGCATCTTCAAATTCGCCGACGCGCCCGACCGGCTGCGCGCGCTGAAGCGCGAGGCGGCGCTGTCGCGGCTCGTCTTCGCCGCGCTCGGCAAGGCGGCGCCGCTGCCGACGCTTCACGAATGGAATTTCGACGCGCCGCCCTTCTTCCTCGAATATGCGTGGGGCGGGCGCGACCTCCTTGCATGGGCGGAGGAATCCGGCGGCCTCGCCGCGATCCCGCTTGAGGACCGGCTCGCGGTCGCCGCGATGATCGCGCGCGCGGTCGCGGGCATCCACGGCGTCGGCATCCTCCACAAGGATCTGAAGCCCGCCAATATCCTGATCGACGAAGTCGACGGCAGCCGCGTCGTCCGTCTCGTCGATTTCGGCAGCGGCCGGCTGCTCGACGAGGCGCTGCTCGCGAGCTTCGACATCACCGACCCCGGCTCGCTCGACGCCGATCTCGGCAAGGACGAGCCGCGGTCGGGCACCCTCGCCTATCGCGCGCCCGAACTGGTCGGCGACGCGGTGCCGACGGTGAAGAGCGACATCTATGCGCTCGGGCTGATCCTCTATCAACTCGTCGCCGGCGATTTCTCGGCCGCGCTCGCACCGGGGTGGGAAGGCAAGGTCGCCGATCCGCTGATCGAGGACGATATCGGCCGCGCCGCCGCGGGCGCGCCCGACGCGCGGCTCGGCAGCGCGAGCGAACTCGCCGACCGGCTGGGCCGTCTGGACGAGCGCCGCACCATCGCCGCGCGCGCGGCCGAGCAGACCGCCTTCCTCGCCGAGCAGAAGCGGCAGGAGGAGCGCCGCGTCGCCCGCCGCCCTTGGGTGCGCGCCGCCGCCGCCAGCCTGATCGTCGGGCTCGTCGGCACCTCGGCTTTCGCCGCCTATGCGGTGAAGCAGCGCAACGAAGCGCGCGCCGCGCAGCAGATCTCCGAAGCGAGCTATCGCTTCCTCGCCGAGGATGTGCTCGCCAGCGTCGACCCCGCCCATGCCGACGCCGCCGGGGAAACGCTGGTCGCCGCGGTCAACCGGGCGGGCGGCACGATCGGGCAGCGCTTCGAGGATCAGCCGCGCATCGCGGGCTATCTCTACGCGACGCTCGCGCGCGCTTTCGATCTCCGCTCCGACTATGCCGACGCCTTCCGCTATTATGAGGCGGCCGAGCGCAGCTACGACCGCGCCGGGTCGGCCGGAGCGGCCGAAGGCGTGAACGTGCGGCTGCAGCATGCGTCGGCGCTCGCGCTGTCGACCCAGCCGGGCAGCCTCGACGCCGCGCGCGGCATGATCGCCGCCGCCGCCAGGACGATCGCCGCGAAAGGCATCGACAGTCCCGAAACGACCGTCTGGCTCGAATCGGCGCGCGGCATGGCCGCGCTCGCAGGCGAGGACGTCCCTGGCTCGCGCGATCATTTCGGCCGCGCGTGGCAGGCCGCGCGGACGCAGCCCGAGCTGTTCTCACCGCGTCAGATCGTCAATTTCGGCCAGCGCCACGCCTTCGCGCTGATCCGCCTCGGCGAAGGCGCGGCGGCCGAAAAGGCGTTCCGGCCGCTCGTCGCCGAGATGACGAAGCTCGTCGGCCGCGACCATCCCGACACGCTGTTCCTGCGGCTCAACGTCGGGCAGGCGCTGATGGTGCAGCAGCGTTTTCCCGAGGCGATCGCGGTCTTCGACGCGCTGCTGCCGGTCATGGAAAGGCGGCTGGGTCCGAACCATCGCTATACGCTGCTGCTGCTCGCGGCGCGCCAGCAGTCATTGGGCGGCGTCGGCCGCTATGCCGATGCGGCGGCCGATGGCGAGCGCGTCTGGCGCGCCGCGGCGGCCAAGGACGGCCCCTCCTCCTTCGCCGCGGTCGCGGGGCGCACCGACATAGGCATTTCGCAATGCCGCGCGGGCAAGCTCGATCAGGGCATCGCGAATATCCGCGCCGCGCGCGCCGCGATGACTCGCGGCGAAGCGCTCGCCCAGGCGATCGACGCCGCGCTCGCCGACTGCCTGATCCAGGCGCATCGCTATGCCGAGGCCAAGGCGCTGCTGCGGACGGTCGACCCCGCGAAGGTCGCGCAACTCGTTGGCGACCCCCATTATGACGCGCTGGTCGACCTGGCGTTCGCCGAGATCGCGCTGGGCGAGCGAAACCCCGCCGAGGCGCGGCGCCTGTTCGCCAAGGCCGGTCCCGACCTCAAGGACACGCAGGATCGCTTCGTCCAGGACCGGATCAAGGCGCTCGAAGCGCGGCTGACGTCCTGACGCCTCCGCCTATTTCCCCGGGGTGAGGCGGATGGCCGCGCCGCCGCCGGGGGCGAGCCACAGCTTGTAGGTGTCGCCCTTCTTCACCTTGATCGTCTCATAGGCGATCTTGTGCCGCGCCTCGGTCAGATAGGTCGCGCCCTCGCCGTCCTTCCAGATCGTCGCGGTGTAGCTCTTGCCCGGATCGAGGAAATCGAAATCGAGCGTCAGCGTGCGCTCGGTCGCATCGTTGACCCCGCCGACATACCAGTCGGCGCTATTGCGGTCCTTGCGCGCGAAGATCGCATAGTCGCCGACCTCGCCCGCGATCAGATGACTCTCCGCCCAGTCGGCGGGCACCGCCTTGATGAATTCGAGCTCGCGCGGGTGCGCTTCCAGATTCTCGATGAAGTCGGCCGCCATCTGGATCGGCGAATAGATGGCGAGATAGAGACCGAGCTGCTTGGCCAGCGTCGAGGCGAGCGGCACGTCCTGCGCGCCCTTCAGGCTCAGCACGCCGGGCGTATAGTCCATCGGCCCCGACAGCATCCGCGTATAGACCAGCGTCGGCACATGGTCGGGCCCGTTCGCGAAGGCGCCCCAGGCGTTATATTCCATCCCCCGCGCGCCCTCGCGCGCGACCCAGTTGGGATAGGTGCGGCGCAGCCCCGTGTCCTTGACCGGTTCGTGCGCGTTGACCGCTATATGATATCTGGCGGCGGTCTCGACGACCTTCAGATGGTGTTCGACCTGCCGCTGGCCGTCGTGCCATTCCATCGCGGTCGTCCCCGGTGTCGCGCCCGGCGCGATGATGCCGCCCGCGTCGGCGACATAGCCGGTCTTCACCGCCTTGACGCCGAGCTTGCCGTAGAGCGCCATCGCGTCCTCGAGCTGCGCTTCGTAGTGCGCGATATTGCCGCCGGTCTCGTGATGACCGATCAGCGTCACGCCTTTCTTCCGCGCATAGTCGGTGACCGCCTTCAGGTCGAAATCGGGGGTTGCCTCCGTGAAGCTGAACTCGTCGCCATGGCCGAACCAATTGCCGTTCCAGCCCTTGTTCCACCCTTCGACGAGCACGCCGCCGAAGCCGTTCTTCGCCGCGAAGTCGATATATTGTTTGGTCCGCTCGGTCGTCGCGCCGTGGTTAGGCCCTTCGGCCCAGCTCCACGGCCCCCGGATCATCCCCCACCAGATGCCGATATATTTCATCGGCTTGAACCAGCTGACGTCGCCGAGCTTGTTGGGTTCGTTGAGGTTGAGTTCGAGGTCGTTCTCGACCAGCCCCGCGGCATCGTCGGCGATGCGGATCGTCCGCCACGGCGTATGGAAGGGCAGATCACGCACCACCCGCGGCCCACGCGACGAGGGCGCCAGCGTCGCGCGGAACTTGCGCCCCTCGACGCGCTTCAGCCACATGCCCGAATAGTCGACGAGCGCGGCCTCGTGGAACGCCAGATGCGTGCCGTCGTCGAGGCGCATCGTGATCGGCGTGTGCGCGGTCGCGACCGCATCGATCGGCGTCTTTTGATAGATCTGCTCGTAACGGTTCCACTCGCCGCCGGTGATCCACCAGGCGCTGCCCTCGGGCGCGATGTCGAATTCGGTGATCTCGTCGGCGATCTTCGCGGTCTTGAACCCCGCCTGCTCGGGCAGTTCGTAGCGGAAGCCGATGCCGTTATCGAACAGACGGAAGCGCAGGTTCATCGCGTGGCCGCCCCAGCTTTCGTCCTGGCGGAAGCGGATGAGCAGCTCGTTATAATGGTCGCGGACGTAGCGGCGCTCGCCCCACGGCTGCTCCCACGTGTCGTCGCCGCTCGCGCGCTCGGCGCCTTCGATCGCAAAACCGCGCTGGAGCCCGACGCCGTCGGTCAGCAGGAAGCCGAGCTTCGACGGCGCGATCAGCAGCTTGCCCTTGCGCGACAGCGACCAGGTCGGGCGCGCGTCATTGTCGGTCGATACGGTCAGCACGATGCTGCCGTCGGGCGAGGCGAGCGTCTGCTGCGGGCGCGCCTCCTGCGCGAGCGCGGGCGTCGCGGCGAGAAGCGCGAAGGGGGCCAGAAGCACGGGGAGAGCGGGGCGGAACATCGAAATCATCCTTCCATCGGGAGCCAGAGCGCGCCGCAGGGCGGCAGCAGGGTGGGATCGGCGCCGTTCAGCGCCACAAGCGGGGTGCCGTCCGCGCCGCGCGCGGCCAGGTCGATCGTAGCGCCGCCGAGGTTGAAGAGACAGCGGATCGTCTCCCCATCCGCGATCCGGTCGAACGCGAGCAGGTCGCCCTCGGCGATCCAATGCGCGTTGCGGCCGCGACGCAGCGCCGGATGCGCGGCGCGCAGCGCGACGAGGCGGCGGGTCAGTGCGAGCATCGACGCGGGATCGGCTTCCTGCCGGTCGACCGCGAGCGCGGCATGGTCCGCGCCCAGCGGCAGCCAGGGATCGGCGTCGGAAAAACCGGCGTGCATCGCCTCCGCCGCCCACGGCAAGGGCGTGCGTGCGCCGTCGCGCGACAGGGTCAGCGGCCAGTTCTTGCGCGCTTCGGGATCCTTGACCAGTTCGAAGGGGATCTCCACCTGGTCGAGCCCAAGCTCCTCGCCATTATAGAGGATGATGTTGCCGCGCAGCGCGCAGAGCAGCGCCATCTTCATCCGCGCATAAGCCGCGGGGTCGACGTCCTCGGGGGTCCAGCGCGACAGCGCGCGCGGCGCGTCGTGATTCTCGAACGCCCAGCTCGGCCAGCCGACCCCCGGCGCGTCGGGCCAGCCCTCGGCCGCCTCGCGCACGAGCTGCGGCGTCAGGCGATCGGCGTAGAGGAAATCGAAGCCATAGGCGCTGTCCAGCCGCCGTTCGCCCGCGGTGAACAGCTTCATCTCGCGCGCCGCGTCGTCGCCGCCGACCTCGGCGACGGTAAAACGGCCGTCATATTGGTCGGTCAGCGCACGGATGCGTTCGAGGAACAGCGGGATGTCGGGGTGCGACTGGTTGTAGATCTTCTGCTGGAAATCGAACGGCCGGGTGCGCGGCTTGTTCGACGGCGGCGCCGGCGGATTGTCGCGAAGCTCAGGGTCGTGCATCGAGAAGTTGATCGCGTCGATGCGGAATCCGTCGACCCCGCGGTCGAGCCAGAAGCGCACGACACCCAGCAGCGCGTCCTGCACGTCGCGGTTGTGGACGTTGAGCTGCGGCTGCGAGCCGAGGAAATTATGGAGATAATATTGGCCGCGCCGCGCGTCCCACGTCCAGGCGGGGCCGCCGAACACCGATTGCCAGTTGGTCGGCGGCGATCCGTCGGGCTTGGCATCGGCCCAGACATACCAGTCGGCCCTGGGATTGTCCTTGCTCGCGCGGCTTTCCGCGAACCAGGCGTGCCGGTCGGAGGTGTGCGCGAAGACGAGATCGGTCGTGACCTTCAGCCCCAGCGCATGCGCGCGCGCCACGAGCGCGTCGAAATCGGCCAGCGTGCCGAAAATCGGGTCGACGCCCTCATAATCGGCGATGTCGTAGCCGAAATCGTCCATCGGCGACGGATAGAAAGGCGACAGCCAGATCGCGTCGACGCCCAGCGACGCGACATGGTCGAGCCGCGCGGTGATGCCCGCGAGGTCGCCGATGCCGTCGCCGTTCGAATCGGCGAAGCTGCGCGGATAGATCTGGTAGATCGCCGCGCCCTTCCACCAGGGATGCGGCGACTGGCGGGCGGACGATGGCAGGGGAGAGAGTTCGTTCATCGGGCTTCGCAGATCATATATCCGAGCGGTGGCAGGTTGATGGCGAGTTGCCCCGGCGCGGCGGTCGCGGCCGGGCAGTCGCCATGGAGCGACGTGTAGCGGTTCTTGGCGGGATCGACGGCGACGTTGACGCTCAGCGGCGCGTTCGAGGTGTTGAACGCCAGGACAATTTCCTCCCCCGACGCCGCATCGATGCGCGACACGGCGAACAGCCCCGGCTTTTCGGCATAGCTGCGGATGAGCTGCCGGCCGCGGCGGAGCGCGACATGATCCTGCCGCAGCTTCGCGAGCCGCGCGAAGGCGCGATAGAGCGGATGGTTCGGGTCGAAATTGCTCTCGGCGGTCGTCGCGTCGGTGCCGATCAGGTCGTTGTCGTTGTAGATCGCGACCTTCGACGCGAACATGTCCTCGCGCGCATCCTGGTCGCCGCCGTCGCCGGTGAACCCCTGTTCGTCGCCCGAATAGAGGACCGGCACGCCGCGCAGCCCCAACAGCATCGCATGCGCGAGTTCGACGCGGCGCAGCATCTCTTCGTCGCTGGCGCCCGGGAATGCCTTGCGCGCATAATGCGCGAAGCGGCCGAAATCATGGTTGCCGGTGAAAGTCGGAAGCTGGAGCGCGACCCCGTCGTCGCCGTAGAGCGGGTCGGCCGAGAACAGCTTTTCCAGCCAGTCGGGCGCCTTGGGCCCGCCAACGACGTCGCGGATCGCCGCGAAGAAGGGGAAATCGAGGCTCGCGGGCAGCCCCGCGACCCGCGTGCCCTGCGCGGTGATCACCGGGTCCATGTCGCCCGTCGCATATTCGCCGAAGATATGGAAATGGGGGATGCCGTTCTTCGCCGCGCGGTCGAGCATCGCGGGCGCGAAGACCCGCCAGAATTCGGGGTTCACATGCTTGGCCGTGTCGATGCGGAATCCGTCGACCTTGTAGCGGTCGATCCAGTCGCCATAGATGTCGATGAACCCCTGAACGACGCGCGGATTTTCGGTCATCAGATCGTCGAGCCCGACGAAATCGCCCATCGTCGCGCTTTCGCCGGTGAAGGTCGAATTGCCGCGATTGTGGTAATAGATCGGGTCGTTGAGCCACGCCGGGACCTTGATGTCCTTTTCCTGCGGCGCGACCTTGACCGTATAGGCATAGTTCGGATCGGTCAGCCGGGCGAAATTCTCCGCCGAGGAGGAGGCGTCGCCGGCAAAACCGTCGTTGATCGGCGCCCCGTCGGCGGCGCGGCGCGAATAGGGATAGTCGGCGCGGCTGCGATAGGGGCAGTCATAGCCGTCGCATTCGGCCATCTCGATAACGTCGGCGGTATGGTTGATGAGGATGTCCATATAGACCTTCATCCCGCGCGCATGCGCGGCATCGACCAGCGCCTTGAAATCCGCATTGGTGCCAAGATGCGGGTCGACCTGCGTGAAATCGGTCACCCAATAGCCGTGATAGCCCGCGCTCTCCTGCCCCTTCGGCCCCTGCACGACCTTGTTCTTGAACACCGGCGACAGCCAGATCGCCGTCGCGCCGAGCGACTGGATATAATCGAGCCGCCGGATCACGCCTTTGAGATCGCCGCCGTGGAAAAAGCCCTTGGCGGCCGGGTCATAGCCGGTCGCGAGCCGGTCGCCTTCGAGCCCGCCCTTGTCGTTTCCGGGATCGCCATTCTCGAACCGGTCGGGCAACAGGAAATAGACGATCTCATCCTCGGGCCGCCGCTGGCGATAGTCGTCGGCGGGAACGGCGGCGGGCGCGGCGCCCGCCATGCTCAGCGCGGCGATGGATGCGAAAAGGCTCATGCGGGCACTCCTGCCGCGCAATGCTGCGCGATGAAATCGTCATGGGTGGGGAGGCGCGACGCGGCGCCCGCGACGATCGTTTCGATGTCGCCGAAAAAGCCCGACAGCTCCTCGCGGCTCAGCTGGTCGGCCATCGGGTGATAACCGCGCGGCACGATATTCTGCCCCGTCAGCACCTGGAACCAGCCGATTTCGACGAACAGCTCGTCGCCCTCGCGGACAAGCTGGCCCTGGCTTCGGAACAGCGCGATCTTCTGCGCCAGCGTCTCCGGGATCGCCATCTCGCGGCACCGCGTCCAGAAGGGCGAATCGGTTCGCTGATTGGCGTGATAGTGGAGGATGATGAAGTCGCGGATGCGTTCGTGATCGAAGCGGATCCGGCGGTTATAGGCGTCGATATTGGCGGCATCGAAATCGCGGCCCGGAAAATGCGCCAGCAGCCGGGCGATGCCGTTCTGGATCAGGTGGATGCTGGTCGATTCGATCGGTTCGAGGAAACCCGAGGCGAGGCCCAGCGCGACGACATTGCCGCTCCACGCCCGCTGCCGCATCCCCGTCCTGAAGCGCAGCGTCCGCGGCTCGGCGAGCGGCCGGCCTTCGATGTTGGCGAGCAGCACCGCCGCCGCTTCGTCCTCGCTGATGAAGTCGCTGCAAAAGACATGCCCGTTGCCCGTGCGGTGCTGGAGCGGGATGCGCCATTGCCAGCCGCTCTGATGCGCGATCGCCTGCGTATAAGGCCGCGCCGGGCCGGCATTCTCGCTCGGCACCGCGATCGCGCGGTCGCAGGGGAGCCAGTGCGTCCAATCCTCGAAGCCCGTTCCGAGCGCCTCCTCGATCAGCAGCGCGCGGAAGCCCGAGCAGTCGATGAAGAGTTCGCCGTCGATCGCGGTGCCATTTTCCAGCACGAGCGCCTCGACATGGCCGGTCTCGCCGTTCCGCCTGACCTCGGCGATCTTGCCCTCGCTGCGTTCGACGCCGGCGGCCTCGGCGATCCGGCGGAGATAGGCCGCGTAAAGCGCAGCGTCGAAATGAAAGGCATAGGCGATGCCGTCGAGGCTGGTGTTCGGGATATGAGGCAGCCGCCCGAAGCGGTTCTGGTGCGCCGCGGTCTCGTTCAGCGAATAGTCGCCGACGCGGCCCGCGACACCCTCCGCCCGCCCGCGAAGCCAATATTGCTGGAACGGCAGCATGCCGAGGCTACGCCCGATCTGCCCGAAGGCGTGCATATAGACGTCGCCGATCCGGCCCCAGTCGTGGAACTGGACCCCCAGCTTGAACGATCCCCGCGTCTCGCAGACGAAATCATCCTCGTCGATACCGATCAGCGCATTGAACAGCCGGATCGACGGGATGGTCGCCTCGCCGACCCCGACCGTGCCGATTTCCTCGCTTTCGACGAGCCGGATCGACAGGCCGCCCATCGTGCGGGACAGCGCCGCGGCCGCCATCCAGCCCGCGGTGCCACCCCCGACGATCACCACCTTCGTGATGCGACTGTCGCCCACTCTATCCATTTCCTCTCGTGCAGCGCCGCCAGAGGACGGTCTGTTCCGTAACAAGCGGGCCGGACTTGTCGCCCGGCCCGCCTGTCATGTCAGAACTTGTAGGTGATGCCCGCCATGAAGTTGCGGCCATAATTCTGATAGTCGCGAATCTGGCGCGGATCGTTGTTGTAATAGGTCACGAACGGCTCGTTCGTCAGGTTCGACGCCTGGAGCAGGATGCCCAGCCCTTCGAGCGTACCGCTCTGGAAAGTATAGCCGATCTGCGCGTCGACCACGAATTCACTCTTCGCCATCACCTTGTCGCGGACGAGGCTGAGCCCCGAAACCTCGGCGAGGAACTTGGAGCGATAGCGGCCTGACACGCGCGCCTGGAAACCCGCCTTTTCGAAATAGGCGGTCCCGTTCACGACCCAGCGCGACAGGCCGGGCATGGCGATCGGGTCGGCGGCGCCTTCGCGGACGCGGCTCTTGGTATAGGAACCGCTGGCCAGCACGCCGAACCCGTCGAGCGAGTTGGAGAAGGTCGCGAAGGGCAGCGAAAGCGAGGCTTCGGCACCATAGAGATGGCCGCCGTTCCCGTTCCGCCATTGCTTGGCGATGCCCTGATAGGTCGCGACCGTTCCGCCGTCGGGAATCTCGAAGCCGGTGAAGTCGAACGCGTCGTTCTGGCGATAGATGTAGTTTTCGAGATATTTGTAGAAGCCGCCCAGCGACACATAGGCGCCCTGGCCGAAATATTTCTCGACCGCGACATCGACCGAGTCCGCCATCAGCGGCCGCAGCTTGGCATTGCCGAGGTCGAGCGACCAGGGCGAGGCGTCGATGTCGGTGTTGTTGCGCTTCGATGAATCGAAATTGACGCCGCCACCCGGCTTCAATTGGTCCATCCGCGCCCGCGCCAGCATGCGCGCCGCGCCGAAGCGCAGGAAGCTGTTGTCGGCGAATTCGACCGTCAGGTTCAGGCTGGGCAGGATTTCGGTATATTTTACGCCGTCGGTCACCGGCGTCGACTGGGTCTGCCCGCCGACGACCTGCGCATAGAAGCTCGACGCCGACTGGTCGGTGTGGACGATCTGGACGCCGACATTGCCGCGAACCGGCGTGCCGCCGGCATCGGCGTCGAAATTGGCCTGGACGAAGCCGGTCAGCACCTTTTCACGAACCGTATAGTCGTTGAAGATGCGCCCCGGGGTCCAGCCGGCTTCGTCGGTCAGCGCATAGTTGCCGTCGTTGTAATAACGCCAGCTGTCGAACGCGACCATGCCGGGAATGCCGATGAAATCGAGCGAGACCGGGTCGAAGAGATAGTCGGAGGGCACCGCGGTATTGGCCGGATAATCGTTGCTGGTCAGCACGAAGCCGCGGTCGTCGAGGCTCTTCTTGCGATCCGAATAATTGGCGCCGACGCGCAGGCTGCTGAACGCGCCGTCGAGTTCCTGCGTCGCCTGCAGGCGCAGCGATTTCAGTTCATCCTTGATCTTCGGGGTGTTGACGAAACCGTCCTGGCAGTTGGGCACCGCGCCGCCGCAGCTGTTCCAGCCCTGCGGATCGGTGATCACGAACAGATTGGGATCGGCATAGTCGAGCGAGGGGTCGAGGATGATGCCGCCGTTCGGGCGCAGTTCGAACCCCAGCGCGGTTTCGCGCGCGCCGACGCCCGCGCCGCGTCCGGTGCCGAGGTAGATCTCCAGGTTTTCCTCGGTCTTCTTGAGCCGCGAATAGCCAAGGTCGAGTTCGAGCGTCAGCTTTTCGTTGGGCTTGAACTGGCTGTTCCACCCGCCGGCGATGATCGTCGAATCGCGATGGACGACGTCGTTGCGCATCACCGCCTCGGTTCCCGACCAGGTGCCCTTCGTCACCAGCCCGTTTTCGATGGTGAAGCCGGGCAGCAGCGTCGAATTGCCCCACGCCAGGGGAAGCTCGATACCGCGCAGGCGCTGGACGTCCTTGAACTTCGACCAATAGCCGTCGATCGTCGTGTGGAACCTGTCGCTGGGCTCCCATTCGACGACGGCCATCACGCCGTCGCGCTTCAATTCGTTCGATTTCACATAGGGCTTGGCGCCGCCGATCAGGAAGGCGGTGTTCGTGCCGTCGGCCAGCTCGGGATAGCCCCAGGCGTTGAACCGCTCCTCGGCGGTCGGCGACTGCATGCGCGCATAGCCGATCGCCCAGCCGAGCGTGCCGTCGGCATTCTGGTCGATATAGGAGATGTTGGCGCGATAGCCCTTGTCCGAAATATCGGGGTTGAGCTTGCCGAGGTCGTTCATTTCGAAGCGGGCGCCGACGGCGATGGCGCGCTTGCCATAGGCGAGCGGGCGCACCGTCCGCATGTCGATCGTGCCGCCGAGCGCCTGCCCGATCAGCGAGGCGTCGGGGGTCTTGTAGACAATCGCGCCATTCAAAAGCTCGGACGGATATTGGTCAAGCTCGACGCCGCGGTTGTTGCTAGCCGACACCTGCTCGCGACCGTTGAGCAGGGTCGTGGTGAAATCGGGCGCGAGGCCGCGGATCGACACGACATTGGCGCGGCCGTCGAGGCGCTGCGTCGCGAGACCGGGAAGGCGCGACAGCGATTCGGCGATCGACAGGTCGGGCAGCTTGCCGATATCCTCGGCCGAGACGACCTCGACGATCGAGGTGTTTTCCTTCTTCGCCTGGACCGAATTGTTGATGGCGCCACGAATGCCGGTGACGACGATCTCGCCCTCGACGGCCGCGGCGTCGTCGACGGGCGCGGTGCCCGCGTCCTGCGCCATCGCGGCGCCCGGCAGGATGACGGTCAAGGCAAGGCCGAGCGCGATGGCGCTGGCACCGCGGCGGAATGTGGTCGGCATGGTCATGAAAAGGCTCCCCTGGCTCGGACGGGCGGTCTTGCCGCGCATCGGTCCGGGGACGGCGTTGCGTCCGCCAGGCTCCTCTCCGACACGCGGGTGTTCCCGTCTTCGCCCCGCAATTGAAGCCAATCGGCGGCGGCGACCATAGGGTATACGTATACGCATATTATGCAGCAGCGGCGGCTGTCGCTAAAAGGCCACAGCGAAGAAGCGGATGGGCCGGCGGCGATGCAAATCCTTGCACGGCTTCGCCCAGCCGTTAATCTTCGCGATCAGCCGCACCAGAGCAGGCGGCCGCGGGGGCAGGAGAGGAACATGGGGCGGCAGCCCTCGTCCAAGCCGACGTCGTTCGACATCGCCTATCTGGCGGGCGTGTCGCAGCCGACGGTGTCGCGCGCGCTGCGCGGCAGCAAATCGGTCAGCGCCGCGACCCGCGCCAACATCGAGCGCATCGCGCGCGAGCTCAACTATACGGTCGACAAGAACGCCTCGAGCCTGCGCTCGCAGCGCACCCACACGCTCGCCCTGCTCTTCTTCGAGGATCCGACCCCCGACGAATCGATGATCAACCCCTTCTTCCTGTCGATGCTGGGGTCGATCACGCGGCAATGCGCGCTGAGGGGCTATGACCTGCTCATCAGTTTCCAGCAGATGCACAACGACTGGCACGTCGCCTATCAGGACAGCCACCGCTCGGACGGCATCATCCTCCTGGGCTATGGCGACTATCAGCTCTACCGCGCGAAGCTCGAGCATCTGGTCGAGATGGGGACCAAATTCGTGCGCTGGGGATCGGTGTCGGACGACAGCATCGGGCTGACCGTCGGATCGGACAATGTCGGCGCGGGCGAAGCGGCGGGCGCGCATCTGATCGAGATCGGGCGGCGGCGCATCGCCTTCCTCGGCGATGCGTCGGATCATGCGCCCGAATTCCAGGACCGCTACACCGGGCTCTGCCGCGCGATGACGGCGGCGGGACTGACCGCCGATCCGGTGCTTCAGCAGGACGCCGTCTCCTCCGAGGAATCGGGCTATGCCGCCGCGAAGGCGCTCCTCGCGCGCGGACAGGCGTTCGACGCGATCTTCGCGGGCAGCGACCTGATCGCGATCGGCGCGATGCGCGCCCTCGCCGAAGCGAAGCTCCGCTGCCCGCAGGACGTCGCGCTGATCGGCTTCGACGATATCCCCGCCGCCAGCCAGACCTCGCCGACGCTGACCACGGTGATGCAGGACATGAAGGGCGCGGGCGAACTGCTCGTCGACGCGCTGCTCCGCCGCATCGACGGCGAGGCGGCCGACCGTACCATGCTGCCCGCCCGGCTGATCAAGCGGCAGAGCACGGCGGTTTAGGAAAATCCCGCACCCGCTTTGGGGTGAGTTGCCGCCATACCCCACCTTCGTCATTCCCGCGAAAGCGGGAACCCAGAGCGTGCGTCGGCTGATTCCACACTGGGTTCCCGCTTTCGCGGGAATGACGCGTTAGTGATATGCCAAGCGTCGATTTCGGCCGGAAGCCGACCTCCCACGTATTCGTATACGTAACCCGCCGCGCTTGCTCTCTCCCCTCCACGCTGCGACACCCTCACCCGACGAGAGCCGGCAAGCGGCCAGAAGGGGAGAGACGCGATGGAGAAGCCGCGGCAGGGCCTCGCCGGCCTGTGGAACATCAGCTTCGGCTTTTTCGGCATCCAGATCGGCTTCGCGCTGCAGAACGCCAATATGAGCCGCATCTTCCAGTCGCTCGGCGAGGATATCGAGAAACTGCCCGGCCTGTGGGTCGCGGCGCCGCTGACCGGGCTGCTCGTCCAGCCGGTGATCGGCCATATGAGCGACCGCACCTGGCTCGGCCGTCTCGGCCGCCGGCGTCCCTATTTTCTCGCCGGCGCGATCCTTGCCGCGATCGCGCTGTTCGTCATGCCCGAAAGCCCCGCGGTCTGGTTCGCGGCGGTGATGCTGTGGATCCTCGACGCCTCGCTCAACATCTCGATGGAGCCGTTCCGCGCCTTCGTCGGCGACATGCTGCGCAAGGACCAGCACAGCGCAGGCTATGCGGTGCAGACCGCCTTCATCGGCGCGGGCGCGGTCGTCGGTTCGCTGTTTCCCGCGCTGATGGAGGCGATGGGGGTCGCCAATGTCGCGCCGCCGGGGCAGATTCCCGACACGGTGCGTTATGCCTTCTGGTTCGGCGGGGTCGCGCTCTTCCTCGCGGTGCTGTGGACCGTCGTCACCACGGGCGAATACAGCCCCGAACAGATGGCGGCGTTCGAGGCCGCGCGCACCGAGGAAGCGGCGCCCGCGCAGCGCGCGCTCGCCTCGCGCGGATATGGCGCCAGCCTCGCCTGGATCGCGGGCGGCCTCATCGTCGCCTTCGTCCAGATGCGCTTCGCGCTGCTGCGCGAGATCTTGCTGCTCGGCGCGCTGCTCGCGGGCTACGGCCTCGCCTCGATGCTCGCGATCGCGCTCGCGCGCCGCGGCAACACGGCGAATATGCTGTCGAGCATCGTCGGTGATTTCGCAGGCATGCCCGCGCTGATGAAGCGGCTCGCGCTCGTCCAGTTCTTCAGCTGGTCGGCGCTGTTCATCATGTGGATCAACACGACGCCGATCGTCACCCAATATCATTTCCATTCCACCGACCCCGCTTCGGCGGCCTACCAGGACGGCGCCAACTGGGTCGGCGAACTGTTCGCGATCTACAACGGCGTCGCGGCGATCGCGGCGCTGACGCTGCTGCCGTGGCTCGCGGCGCGGATCGGCGCGGCGCGCACCCATATCGTCGGGCTGCTGTGCGGCGCGATCGGCTATGCGAGCGTCTTCGTGCTGCGCGATCCGACCCAGCTCATCCTCAGCGAGGTCTTCATCGGCATCTTCTGGGCCTCGGTGCTCGCCATGCCCTATGCGATTCTCGCCTCCAGCCTGCCGCAGGCGAAGCTCGGCATCTACATGGGGCTGTTCAACATCTTCATCGTCGTGCCGCAATTGCTCGTCGCGACGGTGATGGGACAGGTGATGCAGGCCTTTTTCCCCGGTGAGCCGATCTGGACGATGGCCTTCGCGGCGGCGACGCTAATCCTCGCCGCCGCCGCGATGGCGCGCGTCGTGCCGCTGGCTCCGGCCAGCAAGCCGGCTTCCTAGGACCAGCCGCCCGCCAGCGCGCGGAACAGCGCGATCTGGCGGCGCGAGATCGCCGCGTCCTGCGCCGCGAGCGCCGCTTCGGCCTCGGCGGCGGTGCGTTCGGCGTCGAGCCAGGCGAGCGAGTCCGCGGCGCCTTCCTCGCGCTGGGCGCGCACGATCCGCGCCGCCTTCGCCGACTGCTCGCGCGCCGCGCGGAGCGCCTGCCGCTGTTCGAGCGCGCGCGCATAGCCGGAGAGCGCGGTTTCGGTTTCCTCTAGCGCGCGCAGCATCGTGCCGTCGAAGCGCGCGAGCGATGCCTGCGTCTCGGCCTCGGCCGCCGCGATGCGCGCCCGCGCCGGCTCCTGATTGGGGAAGGCCCAGTTGATCAGCGGCCCCAGCAGCCAGCGCAGCGGCCCGCCGCCGAAGATGTCGCCGAAGCCGGTGCCCGTCGACCCGACCGACCCGCCGAGCGTGATGCGCGGATAGAGGTCGGCGGTCGCGACCCCGATCCGCGCGGTGTCGGCGGCGAGACGGCGCTCGGCGGCGCGGACGTCGGGGCGACGCTTCAAAAGCGCCGCCCCGTCACCGACCGGGATGGGATCGGTGATCTCGAGGCTGATATTGCGATCGGTCGCAATGGCGGGCAGCGCCGCGGGCGCGCGGCCGGTCAGCGTCGCGAGGCGGAACAGCGCCGCCTGCCGCTCGGCCTCGAGCGCCGGAATGTCGGCGGCGCGCTGGTCGCGCAGCGTCGTGATCCGCGCGAGGTCGAGCCCGGTCGCGAGTCCCGCCTCCTTGCGCCGCCCGGTCAGCATCACCTGCCGATCGAGCAGCTCGACGATATGCCGCGCGACGTCGAGTCGCGCGGCGCCCGAGGCGGCATCGGCATAGGCGAGCGTCGTGTCGGACACGACGATCACGCGCACCGCCTCGGCATCGGCTTCGGCCGCCGCTACGTCGCCGCGCGCCGCCTCGACCGAGCGCGCGACGCGGCCGAACAGGT
This sequence comes from Sphingopyxis sp. GW247-27LB, assembly GCF_002277025.1. Lineage (GTDB taxonomy): Bacteria > Pseudomonadota > Alphaproteobacteria > Sphingomonadales > Sphingomonadaceae > Sphingopyxis. Next base: position 476,025 of record NZ_NIWD01000008.1, on the reverse strand, counting down.
CGACCTCATAGGCGATGTTCAGCCCGGCATCGACCGACCAGTCTTCGCGGGATCCGCCCGGCAGGCGCTGCCCTTCCGGGCTGCGGCCATAGTCGGCGCCGGCGGCGATCCCGGTCTGCGGCAGCCGGTCGCCGCGCGCGCCGCGCAGCGCGGCGCGCGCCTTGGCGATGTTGGCCACCGCGACGCGGACGTCGCTATTGGCCTTCAGCGCGTCGCCGACCAGCCCGTCGAGCACCGGGTCGTCATAGAGGCGCCACCAGTCGGCCGCGACCGGATCGAGGCTGACGGCGCTGCTGTCCGCCGCCACGAACGCGCCGGTCGCGGCGGGGGCGGACGCCGATTGCGGCGCCTTGTAGTCGGGGCCGACCGCGCAGGCGGCGAGCGCGAGCGCCGATGCGGCGGTGAGGATAGTGCGGAGCATCATGATCTTTCTCCTTATTCCGCCGGGACCGGCGCGAGCGCGCCATGATCGCCCGCCCCGCGCTGGCGGCGCTGCGCCAGCCGCTCGCCGAGCGCGCGGCAGACGACGTAGAAGGTCGGGGTGAAGACGAGGCCGAACGCGGTCACGCCGAGCATCCCGAAGAACACCGCCGTGCCGAGCGCCTGGCGGAGCTCCGCCCCCGCCCCGCTCGCGACCAGCAGCGGCACCGCGCCGAGGATGAAGGCGAAACTCGTCATCAGGATCGGGCGCAGGCGGTCGCGCGCGGCGCGCACCGCCGCCTCGATGGGGGGCAGCCCGTCCTGCTCCTCGGCCTGGCGGGCGAATTCGACGATCAGGATCGCGTTCTTCGCCGCGAGCGCGATCAGGACGACGAGCCCGATCTGCGTCAGGACATTATTGTCCATGCCGCGCAGATTGACCCCGATCATCGCCGCCAGCAGGCACATCGGCACGATCAGGATGATCGCGAGCGGCAAGGTCAGGCTCTCATATTGCGCCGCGAGCACCAGGAAGACGAAGACCACCGCGAGCGCGAAGACGATGCCCGCGGTGTTCGCCGCCGCCTTCTGCTGGAAGGCGATGCCCGTCCATTCGGTGCCATAGCCCGCGGGCAGCGCCGTGCTCGCCAGCTTCTCCATCGTCGTCAGCGAAGCGCCCGATGACGATCCCGGCGCGGTGTCGCCATCGACCTCGACCGCGGGGAAGAGGTTGTAGCGCGTGACGCGGTACGGCCCCGTGCGGTCCTCGAAATTGGCGACCGACCCGATCGGCACCATCGCCCCCGAGTTGGACCGGGTGCGAAGATTCGCGATGTCGGCGACCGTCTGGCGATAGGGCGCGTCGGCCTGCGCGGTGACGCGGTAGGTGCGCCCCAGCAGGTTGAAGTCGTTGACGAAGGCCGAGCCGAGATAGACCTGCAGCGCTTCGAACACGCGGTCGGGCGGGACGCCGAGCGCGTTCGCCTTGGCGCGGTCGATGTCGGCGAAGACGCGCGGGTTGGTGGGATCGAAGAAGGTGAAGACGTTGGCAAGGCCCTGCGTCTGGTTCGCCTTGCCGATCAGGCCGTTCACTTCCTTCGCCAGCTCGGCATAGCCGTGCCCGCCCCGATCCTGCACGATCATCCGGTAGCCGCCCGCCGAACCGATCCCCTGGATCAGCGGCGGCGGAATGATCACGATCTGCGCCTCGGTGATGTCGGCGGTGCGCTTCTGCGCCTCACCCATGATGTCCTGCAGCGTGACGCCCAGCTTCTTGCGCTCCTCGAACGATTTAAGCGGGAAATAGGCGGCGGCCGAATTGGGCGCGAGTGTCTGCGACGGACCGTCGAAGCCCGCGAGCATCACCGACCCGAGCACGCCGTCGACCGGCAGCACGCGCGCCGCGACCTTCTGCAGCACCGCGTCGGTACGCTCGACCGAGGCGCCCGAGGGCAGCTTGGCGACGACGAGGAAATAACCCTGATCCTGCGCCGGGATGAACCCCGTCGGCGTCGCCCAGAACAGCGCGACGGTCGCCGCGATCAACCCGGCATAGGTCGCCATCACTTTCTTCGGCGCGCGCACCAGCCGCGCGGTGAGCGCCGCATAGGCGTCGCCCATCCGTTCGAAGCCGCGGTTGAACGCGTCGCCGGCGCGGCGAACCATCCGCATGCCGCGTCCTTCGTCGGCGGGCGCCGCGTGCGGCCGCAGCAGGATCGCCGCGAGCGCGGGCGACAAGGTGAGCGAAAGGACCAGCGAGATGATCGTCGCGGTCGAGATCGTCACCGCGAACTGCTGGTAGAAGGCGCCCGACAACCCGGTGAGGAACAGCGTCGGCACGAACACCGCGCAGAGCACGAGCACGATTGCCACCAGCGCCGCCGACACCTCGTCCATCGACGTCCGCGCGGCCTCCAACGCGCTCATCCCCTTTTCGAGATTGCGCTCGACATTCTCGACGACGACGATCGCGTCGTCGACGACGATCCCGATCGCGAGCACCATGCCGAACAGCGAGAGGTTGTTGAGGCTGTAGCCGAGCGCGGCGAGCACCGCGAAGGTGCCGACCAGCGACACGGGGATCGCGAGCACCGGGATGATCGCCGCGCGCCACTTCTGGAGGAAGACCAGAATGACGATCACGACGAGCACCACCGCTTCGAACAAGGTGTCCATCACCGCGTCGATCGACTGGGCGATAAATTCGGTGGGGTTGTAGATGACGCGATATTCGAGCCCCTTGGGAAAGCTCTTCGACGCCGCCTGCATCTCGGCCTCGACCGCCTGCGCGGCGGCGAGCGCGTTCGATCCGGGGCGCTGAAAGGTCGCAAGGATCACCGTCGGATCGCCCGACAGATAGGTATTCGAATTATAATCCGACGCGCCCAGCTCGACGCGCGCGACGTCGGCGACACGGACCTGCCGCCCGTCGGCATCGCTACGGATGACGATATTGGCGAAATCCTTGGGATCGGTCAGCCGGCCCTGCGTTTCGACGTTGAGCTGGAAATCGCTGCCATTGGCATAGGGCGGCTGGCCGAGCGAACCGGCGGCAACCTGCACATTCTCGCGCCGCAGCGCGGCGACGATCTCGCCCGCGGTCAGGTCGAGCGCGGCGGCGCGGCCAGGGTCGATCCACACGCGCATCGCATAGTCGCGGTTGCCGAACAGCCGTACGTCGCCGACGCCGTCGATGCGGCTGAGGCGATCGCGCAGCTGGGTCAGCGCATAGTTGGAAATATAGGCGCGATCGAGCGATTTGTCGGGCGATACGAGGTTCACGATCAATAGAAAATCGGGTGAGGTCTTGCGCGTCACGACGCCGAGCCGCTGCACCGTCTCGGGTAGCCGCGGGGTCGCGATCGCGACGCGGTTCTGCACCAGCACCTGCGCGGCATCGAGGTCGGTGCCGATCGCGAAGGTCACGGTGATCGTGACGACGCCGTCGCCGGTCGACTGGCTGCTCATATAGAGCATATTCTCGACCCCGTTGATCTCCTGCTCGATCGGCGCCGCCACCGTGTCGGCGACGGTTTCGGCCGAGGCGCCGGGATAGCTCGCCGTGACGGTGACCGTCGGCGGGACGATATCGGGATATTGCGAGACAGGCAGGCCGACATAGGCCACCGCCCCGACGATGGTGATGATCACCGCGAGGACCGCCGCGAAGATCGGCCGGTCGATGAAGAAACGCGATAGGCGCATGGGAGAACCCCTGTTCTATGAGATCCGAAATCTCCCCTCCCGCCCGCGGGAGGGGCAGTGAGACTTGGGAGCTTGCTCCCTAGTCGCAGCGGGGTGGGCAGCCGAACAGTCGCCGGCCCACCCCCGACCCCTCCCGCAAGCGGGAGGGGAGACAAAGGCTATTTCACAAAAGTCGCCTGCGCCGACAGCGGCTCGCTTGCCGACGCGGTCGCCTTCTCGGGCTCCGCGGCGATGCGGCCCGCCTTGGTGAAGGCCTTCTCGCCCGGCCGTGCGAACTGATATCCGGTGATGACGACGCGGTCGGCCGCGGCCAGCCCCGCGCGGATCACGCGCAGCCCGTCGACCTCGGGTCCGATCTCGACCGGCTTCGCGGCGACGGTGCCGTCCCGGCCGACGACATAGACGATCTTGCGCGCCTGATCGGTCTGCACCGCGGCGGCGGGGACGAGCAGCGCGCGGGTCGTCTCGCCGGTCGCGAGCCGCATGTTGCCGAACATGCCTGGGGTCAGGAACATCTCCGGGTTGGCGAAGCGGGCGCGGGCGCGGATCGTTCCCGAGCGCGGGTCGAGCCCATTATCGGTGAAGTCGAGCTGACCCTTCCAGCGATAATCGCCTTCGTCCTGCAGCCGCACCTCGACCGCCGCGCCCTTGCCGGTACCGTCGCGCTTGGTCTTGAGGAACAGCGCTTCGGAGCCCTGGAAGGTGAAGTAGATCGGATCCATCGCGTTGATCGTGGTGAGCAAGGTGCCGCCGGCATCGCCCGCCGACACGAGATTGCCGGGATCGATCATCCGGTCGGAGATGCGCCCGCTCTGCGGCGCGCGCACGGTGGTGAATTCGACGTCGAGCGCGCGCGCCGCGATGCGCGCCTCGGCTCCGGCGAGCGCCGCCGACGCCGCGCGGACGCGGGCGCGCAGCCGGTCGATCTCGCTCTCCGACACCGCCTCGACGTCGACGAGCCGGCCGGCGCGCTCGAGTTCGAGCCTCGCCAGCGCAAGGTCGCTGCGCGCGCTTGCCGCGGCGGCGCGCGCCTCGGCGAGCGCGGCGCGATAGGGGCGCGGATCGATGGTGAAAAGCGGCTGGCCCTTGCGGACGATCTGGCCGTCGGTGAAATGCACGGCGGTGATCGCGCCCGAGACGCGCGGGCGCACCTCGACCGACCTGCTCGCCTCGAAGCGGCCGATATATTCATCCCACAAGGTCACCTCGCGCGACAGCGGTGGCGCGACGGTCAGCACCGGCGGCGGCGCGGCGGCGGCCTGCGGCGCGCCGTCGCGCAGCACCCACCAGGCTCCGGTCACGATCACCAGCAACGCGGCGATCCACAGGGCGCGCCGGCGCCGGTGGGGGTGGAGGAGGTCGGCGAGTTCGCGCCGGACCTTGGCATCGGCGGGGTCGATTTTCTCGATCGGAGTGTGGACGGTCATGGCTGGGCCTTTTCTCTGGTCGGTCGCTGCGCGCGGAGCGCAAAAGGGGGCCGGCGCCGGAAGCATGGCCGCCGGCCCTAGGGAGTCACGAAAGGGTCGTCAGAGAGCGGCCGGAGCCGCCCTCCCTGGGAGCGCCCGCGCGCGCGGCGCGGGTATCTGGTCTGTTATTGGTCTGTTATCGAAAACGCCGGAGCGGCGCGGTCAGGGGCGCGGCCGCCGCAGAGGGGACATGCGGCGGCCGGCCGGGGGGAGATATCTGTGTCGTTTGGGCATGGCGGCACTCCTTCGGCAAACGCAAAGCGGACGCCGATCGGGGAGAGAGGGGAATGTCTTATGTACTAAGCGGTATATAAGTATATATGCGCCGCGTCAAGACCATTCTATACCGGGCGGTAAAAATTTTCTGTCAGCGCCCCGGCCACAGCTTTAGACTGGTCTCGACCAGCCGTTCGAGCTCGGCGCGCGTCGCGCCCGCGCCCGCCTGGACGGCGAGCCCCTGGTTGATCGCGGTCAGCAGCGCGGCGAGGCCTTCGGGGTCGACGTCGCCCGGCAGATCGCCCTCCTCCTTCGCACGCGCGAAACGGTCGAGCATCGCGCGCTTCGCCGCGGCGCTGCGTTCGAGCACCGCTTCGCGGATGCCCTCGGCCTCCGACCCGCACGCGACCGAACTGATGACGCCGAGGCAGCCGTGCGGATTGTCGGGGCAGGTCTGCATTTCGAGCGCGCCGCGCATCAGCCGCTCGGCGACCCCGCGCGCGGTCGGCGCTTCGAGCGCCTCGCGCATATAGTCGAGCTTTTCGCGTTCGTAGAGGTCGAGCGCCTTGCTGAAGAGCGCCTCCTTGTTGCCGAAGGCAGCGTAGAGGCTCGGCTTGGTGATCCCCATCGCCTCGGTGAGGTCGGCCATCGAGGCGCCCTCATAACCCTTGCTCCAGAAGACGCGCAGCGCCGCCGCGAGCGCGGCGTCGACGCAGAATTCGCGCGGGCGGCCCTTGGGAGCAGGAGGAGCTTCGACTTCCATAACGTCCGGTATATATGTGCAGGCGCGCCGTTTGTCTAGGGCCGGGCTCCGGTCGCGGGCGGAGCGAGCGGCGGCGCCGCGGGGCCGAGATTGAGGAACCATTGCTCGCCGGCGGCACGGCGCCGCCGCATCACCGCTTCCTGCAGCTCGAACATGCCGGGCAGCGGGTCGCGGCCGGCGACGGGCCGCGCGCCAAAGCGCATATAGGCCTCGGCGCCCCCATAGGCGGGCCAGTTCGGCGATCCGGCCGCGGCCGGCGCTCCGCTCCGCGCGAAGCCCGCCCAATAATCGATCATCGCCCCCGCGAGCGCCCGGTCGGTCGCGTCCGCCGGCACGGGCCAGTTCGGCGGCAAACCGGCGTCGGCACGGCCGAAGACGAAGGGCAGTTCGCTCGCATGGAAGGCGCAAAGATCGCGCGCCTGCGCCGCCGCATAGCAATGGTCGAACAGATAGAGATAGGCGGGCAATCCCGTCGCCGCCTGCGCGCGCACCAGCCGCTCGCTCGCCCATCCATAGACGGCGTCGCGCGTCGCCGCGATGAGGCTCTCGTCCCCATCGGTCGCAGGATAGAGGCGCAGCCAGGCCGGCGCGAGGTCGCCGTAGCGCTGCCTGATCCCCGCTTCATAGGTCGCGGCGTCGGCGGGCGCCTTCGGCACCAGCGCGCGCTGCGATCGCACCTCGCCGCTGTTGAAGCCCGCGAGCAGCGGCACCCGCGCCTGTTCGCCGCGGTCGAGGATGTCGACGAGCTGGGCGGGCAGCACCGCGCCGTCGACCGTCGGCTGCGGCGCGAAGCGCGCGGCGAGCGCCGCCTGAACGAGCCGCTCCGCATCGACCGCGCGAAGCGCCGCCAGGTCCTTCGCGCCGACCGCGCCGGCGAGCGCCGATCCGGTCGCCTCGGCGGCGGGAAGCCCAAAGGCCGCTTCGCGCAGCCGCGGCACCGCGCGCATATTGGGGCTTTCGGCGATCGCCTTCGCGAACAGCCCGCGCGCCCTCGGAACACCGAGCAAATAGGCGACGCTGAGCGCGCCCGCCGATTCGCCCATGATCGTGACATTGGTGGCGTCGCCGCCGAACGCCGCGATGTTGCGCTTCACCCATCCGAGCGCCGCGACCTGGTCTAGCAGTCCGTAATTACCCGACACTCCCTCGGGCGATTCGGCGCTGAGCGCCGGATACGCGAGCCAGCCGAGGACGCCGAGCCGGTAGTTGATCGAGACGAAGACGATGCCGCGCTTCGCATATTCGCCGCCGTCGTAGAGCGGGCCCGCGCTCGAGCCCCGGAGCAGCGCGCCGCCGTGGATCCAGACGATCACCGGCGCCTTCCTCGCCTTTGCCGGTGCCCAGATGTTGAGCGTCAGGCAATCCTCGCTCATCGGCATCGGCGGTTCGAAATAGACGCTGTCAGCAGGATAGGCGGGCTGGACGCACGCCGCGCCGAAGGTCGCCGCCTCGCGCATGCCCCGCCACGCCGCGGGCGCCGCGGGCGGGCGCCAGCGGCGCCCGCCGACCGGGGGCGCCGCATAGGGGATGCCGCGAAAGACGCGAAGGCCGTCCTGCCATTCGCCCGCGAGCCGGCCCTCAGCGACGCGCGCTTGCGGCCGATCCGCAGCAGCAGCCGGCGGCGCGGCCGCGAGAGCGATCAGCATGACCCATAGCCAGGCGCCGATGCGCATCATATCGTCTCTCCCGCCGCGGCGCGGTTGTCAGCGCCATCGGCAAGACCTAAACTCACGCGCTAGTGAATATCAAGCAAGATGAGCGGGAGGCGGAACTTGGGCACGAGCGAACCGACGCGGCGCGGCTTTCTGGCGGGGAGCGCGGCGCTGCCGCTTGCGGCCGCGGCACATGCGGAAGGCGCCGAAACAGCCGCCGCGGTGGCCCGCGATCTCGACCGCTATCTGGGCTTCGGCAACAAGCAGTCGGGCGGTGACGGCGACACCGCCTGCGGCCGCTGGCTCGCCAGCGAACTCGAACGCGCGGGATTCGCGGTCGACAAGCCGGCCATTTCGGTGCCGTGGTTCGCGCCCGGCGACTGCGCGATCGCCGCGGGCGACGCGCGCGCCGCGCTGTGGCCGCAGCCGATCGTCGTGCCGACCCCCGCCGGCGGCGTCTCCGGCCCGCTCGTGCGCGTCGATGGCGCGGGGCGGGCCGACGCGCCGCTCGAGGGCGCGATCGCGCTCGTCGACCTTCCCTACGGCCGCTGGTCGTCGGCGCTCGCCAAGCCGATCCGCGGCCCCATCGACGCGGCCTTTTCGGCAGGCGCGCGGGCTGCGGTGGTGGTGACCAACGGCCCGACGGGACGGGTCATCGCGCTCAACGCCGACGGGCGCGAACCGATGTTCGCGGGGCCGGTCGGGCTGCTCGCCCCCGCCGACGCCACGCCCTTCCTCGCTGCGGCGATGGCGCACGCGCCGGCGACCGTCACGCTCGGCGGGCAAGGCGGGCGCCGTCCCGCCTTCAACGTCATCGGCCGCCTCGATCGCGGCAAGGGCCGCTGGATCACCGTCTCCACGCCGCGTTCGGGCTGGACGTCGTGCGGCGGCGAGCGTGGCGGCGGGATCGCCGCCTGGCTCGATCTCGCGCGCTGGGCGCCCGGAGCGCTCCCCGATCACGACCTCGCCTTCCTTTGCAACAGCGGCCATGAATATGAAAATCTGGGCGCCGAGGAATCGCTCAAGGCCGTCGCGCCGAAACCCGCCGAGACGCATTTCTGGCTCCACCTCGGCGCCAATTTCGCGGCGCGCGACTGGCACGAGGGGCTGTTCGGCCTCGCCCCCCTGCCCGGCACCGATTCGCAGCGCTACCTCGTCGTCAGCCCGCCCCTGCTTCCGGCCGCGCGGCGCCTGTTCGCGGGACTCGTCGGCTTCGAGGCGCCCTATCCGAGCGACCGCATTTCGGCGGGCGAACTCACGGCGATCATCAAGGCGGGCTATCCGTCGGTGGCGGGACTGTTCGGCGTCCACCGCTTCCACCATGTCGAAGGCGACGACGCGCGCTGCGTCCCGCCCGAGCCGGTCGCGGCGGCGATCGCCGCCTTCCGCCGGCTCCTGACGGCGGTGGCCTCCGCCTAGACGATCATTTGCCCTCGCTCATGCCTCGATGTCGCGCTTGTAGGTTTCGGGCAGGAACAGGATGCCGACCACCGCGGTGACCGCGGCGATCACCACCGCATACCAGAGCCCCTGATAGATATTCCCCGTCGCCGCGACCATCGCGAAGCCGATGGTCGGCATGAAGCCCCCGATCCAGCCGTTGCCGATATGATAGGGCAGCGACAGCGAGCTGTAGCGGATGCGCGCGGGAAACAGCTCGACGAGCAGCGCCGCGAGGGGGCCGTAGACCATCGTCGCCAATAGGCCGAAGGTGCAGAGGATCAGGATCACCCTGCCCTTGTTCACCTGCGCCGGGTCGGCCTTGTCGGGATAGCCTGCGGCATCGAGCGCGGCCTTGGCCTCGGCCCCGAACGAGGAGACGGCCGCGGCGCGCGCCTCCTTGCCCAGCCCCGCCGGATCGGGAACCGCGATCACCCGTTCGCCGACGCGCACCGACGCCGCCGCACCGGCGGGCGCCTCGACATTGGCGTAGTTGATCCCGTTCTTCGCGAGATAGGATTTGGCGATATCGCAGCGCGTCGTGTCGAAGCTGTTCCGGCCGACGGGGTCGAACTGGAACGAACATTCGCCGGCGTGCGCGACGACGGTCACCGGCGCGCGTTCGACCGCCGCCGCCATCGCCGGGTTCGCCGCGACGACGAGCGCCTTGTAGAGCGGGAAATAGACGAAGACCGCGATCACGCAGGCGGTCATCATGATCGGCTTGCGGCCGATCCGGTCGCTGAGCCAGCCGAAGAAGACGAAGCTCGGGATGATGATCGTCAGCGCCGCGGCGACGAGGAAGTTCGCGGTCGCTCCGTCGACCCGCGCGATCCGCTCGAGATAGAAGAGCGGATAGAGGTGCGCGGCGAAACCGATCACCGCCTGCCCCGCGACCGCCCCGAACAGCGCTAGGAGCACGATCTTCAGATTCTTCCACTCGCCGAAGGCTTCCTTGAGCGGCGCCTTCGACGTGGCGCCCGCAGCCTTCATCCGCTGGAAGACCGGACTTTCCTCGAGTTGGAGGCGGATCCACAGCGCGACCGAGAGCAGGACGATCGAGAAGATGAAGGGAAGCCGCCAGCCCCAGTCGTTGAACGTCGCTTCGTCCATGAACAGGCGCAGCGACACGACGAAGGTCGAGGCGAGGATCAGCCCGATCATCGCGGTCGTCTGGATGAAGCTGGTATAGAAGCCGCGCTTTCCGGGTGGAGCATGTTCGGCGATATAGACCGCCGCGCCGCCGTATTCGCCGCCGATGGCGAGCCCCTGGAGCAGCCGCAGCAGCATCAGGATGATCGGCGCCGCGACCCCGATCGTGTCGTAGCCGGGCAGGAAACCGACCGCGAAGGTCGAAAGCCCCATGATCGCCATGGTGACGAGGAAGGTGTTCTTGCGCCCGACGATGTCGCCAACGCGCCCGAAGACGAGCGCGCCGAACGGCCTCACGGCGAAGCCCGCGGCAAAGGCCATCAGCGCGAGGATGAACCCTGTCGTCTCGTTCACGCCCGAGAAGAAATGATGCGACAGGGCGCTGGCGAGCAGCCCGTAGAGGTAGAAATCATACCATTCGAACACCGTCCCCAGCGACGAGGCGGTGATGACGAGCGTCTCGTTCTGGCGCTTGCCTTCGGCGGGCGCGGCTTCGCTGTCGGTTGCCATATCCTTCTCCCTTTTGTCCCGGCGGCGGCGGGCTCTTCACCGGCCCGTCCGTCCCGCTCCCGGGGAATCTCAGCGTGCGGTCGCCATCGTCGGCGCGGTGAAGCCCGCGCTAGCCAGTTCGCGTTCGGCCTGCGTAAAGCCATAGGCGGGGACGATCTCGCCGCGGCGGTCGGTCACCCGCTCCCACTCGGCCGCGACGCGCGCGCCGGCGTCGGCGGCGCGCCCGACATAGGCGCCTTCGGTCAAGGTGATGTTCGCCGCCGCGAAATGCCCGGCGCCGGCGCAGAGGATCGCGCGCGTCGGCGCATCCTCGCCGACCAGCGCGAGCAGGCCGGGGCTTACCGCCTCGGGCGCCAGCCGGGCCAGCGCGTCGGGGGCGAGCACGCCGTCGGTCATCGCGGTCGCCGCGGTGGGCGCGAGGCAATTGACCCGGACGCCATATTTCTCGCCCTCGAGCGCGAGCGTCTGCATCAGCCCGACGAGCGCCATCTTCGCCGCGCCGTAATTGGCCTGCCCGAAATTGCCGTAGAGCCCCGACGAGGAGGTCGTCATCACGATGCGGCCGTAGCGCCGCGCGCGCATCTGGTCCCACACCGCCTTCGAACAGAGGACGGCGCCCATCAGATGCACCTCGACGACGAGGCGGAAGTCCGCGAGGTCCATTTTCGCGAAGCTCCGGTCGCGCAGAATGCCGGCGTTGTTCACGAGAATGTCGACCCCGCCCCACGCCATGGTCGCGGCATGAACCATCGCCGCGACCTCGGCCTCGTCGGTGACCGAGGCGGGCGCCGCAAGCGCTTCGCCGCCCGCCGCGCCGATCTCGGCGGCGACGCGTTCGGCCGCCTCGCTCCGCTGATCGTTGACCACGACGCGCGCGCCGTGGCGCGCGAGCATCAGCGCGTGCGCGCGGCCGAGCCCTCCGCCGGCCCCGGTGACGATCGCGACCCGTCCCGCCAAATCCATTCCCGTCTCTCCCTCGCTCAACATAACAATAACTCACTTGTGAGTGAATAATATTCTCGCGACGAAAGGGCCGGCATCGGAGCTCCGGCCCGCCGCGAGCCTCAGCCCTGCCCTTCGCTCCGTCGCTGTTCGCAGATGTCGCGGAAACCCGCCGCCATGAAGCGCGCCATCCGCACCTTGACCGCGGCATAATCGTCCGACCGGCAGAGGCCGTGCGACAATTTGTCGATGCGCCCGGTGCGCGCCAGCGTCAGCATCAGCGCGCCGGTGACGAAATGATAGCCCCAGAAGATGTCGGCCTCGTCGGCGTCGGGCAGCGCCTTCTTCAATATCTCGATCAGCCGCAGCACGACGGGGTCGAAATATTTGTCCATGAATTCGGCGCCCTCGGGGCTGTTCGACGCCTGCGCGCCGAACGCGCCGTAATTCTTCCAGCCCTCGCCGCCCTGGATATAGAGATCGAGGTCGGTATCGAGGAAGGCGTGGAGCGCGCCTTCGACCGTGGGCTTTCCCTTCGCGGAGCGATCATAGTCGTCGAGCGCCTTCATCCGCTTTTCGATCGTGACGACCGCGCGCCGCGCGAACACCGCATCGAACAGGGTCTTCTTGTCGTCGAAATAATAGTTGAGCAGCGTGTGGTGGACGCCGACCTGCTTGGCGACGTCCTTCAGCGTCACGCCGTAGAATCCGTGCTTCGAAAACAGATGCTCGGCGGTGTCGAGTATCTGTTCCATCGTTTCGGCGCGCTGTTCCGCTTTCGTCAGCCTTTTTGTCGCGGTCTTCGCCTTGGACACCAAAATCTTTTCCCTTCCGGACCCTTCGATACGCCGCGCGGCCGCTTCGGGCCTACACCTCTCCATATTCCGCCCGCAATTGCATTTTGTCGATCTTCCCCGTGGGTGCGAGCGGCATCGCGTCGAGGCGGATCACGGCGTCGGGGATCCACCAGGGCGCGACGCGTCCGGCGAGCGGTTCGAGCAGATCGGCGTCGCTGACCGACGGGTCGCACGCCTCGACCAGCAGCACCGGGCGCTCGCCCCATTTCGCGTCGGCGCGCCCGATCACCGCCGCCAGCGACACCTGCGGCAGCGCGCCGACGAGTGCCTCGATCTCGGCGGGGTTGATCCATTCGCCGCCCGACTTGATCAAGTCCTTGGCGCGCCCGGTGATCGTCAGATTGCCGTCGGCGTCGATCCGCGCGAGGTCGCCGGTATCGAACCAGCCGTCGGCGTCGGTCGCGGGTTCGCCCTGCCCGAAATAGCGCTCGACCACGGTGCCGCCGCGCACGCGCAAATGCCCCTCGGCGTCGCGCTGATCGGGCAGCGGCCGCCCCTCGGCATCGGTGATCAGCAGGTCGATGCCGATCGCGGGCTTGCCCGACAGCGACGCGCGGCGCGCGGGATCGCCCGGCACCGCCGCAGTGCCGAGCGGCGACAATTCGGTCATCCCCCAGCTCGTCTGCACCTCGACGCCCAGCCGCGTCTCGATCCGTTCCATCAGCGCGGGGGGCATCGACGCCCCGCCGACGAGGATGCGCTTCAGCGTCGGCACCTCGCCGCCTTCGACCTCGAGATGCTCGACAAGCCCGAGCCAGACGGTCGGCACCCCCGCCGCCGCGGTCACGCCCTCCGAGCGGATCAGCCGCGCGAGATGCGCGCCGTCGCTGTGGCGTCCGGGCAGCACCAGCTTCGCGCCGACCGCGGGCGCCGCGAAAGGCAGCCCCCAGGCGTTGGCGTGGAACATCGGCACCACCGCGAGGATCGCGTCGCGCGCGGTCGGCCCGAGCACGTCGGCCTGAAGCTGACGCATCGTGTGGAGATAGCAGCCGCGATGCGTATAGCTCACGCCCTTCGGCGCCCCGGTGCTCCCCGAGGTGAAGCAGAGGCCCGACGGCGCGGTCTCGTCGAAATCGCCCCAGGCGCCGCCCTGCGGCGCCGCGGCCGCGAGCGGGTCGGCGCCCTCCTCGCCGTCCGGCGTGTCGAGCAGCAGGATGCGCCGCAGCGCGGGCAGGTTCGCGCTCGCCGCGCGCGCCAGCGGCAACAGGTCGGGGCTCGCGAGCAGCAGCCGCGCCTCCGACTGGGCGAGCATCGACCCGAGCTGCGCCGCGGTCAGGCGCGGGTTCAGCGTGTGGCACACCGCGCCCATCCCCATGATGCCGTACCACGCCTCCACATGCCCCTGCGTGTTCCACGCGAGCGTCGCGACGCGATCGCCCGGCCCGATGCCGAGCGCGGCCAGCGCGCCCGACACGCCGCGCGCCCGGCGCTCGAGCGCGGCATAGGAGATGCGCTGGATGCTTCCGTCCGCCGCGCCCGACACGACTTCGGCGTCGGGGTGCCATTTGGCGGCGTGGGAGAGGAATTTGTCGAGCGTCAGTCCGTAGGATTGCATCGATCCGTCGATCATTGGCATCCCTCGGCCTTGGGCGGCAGCGGCGGCGAGGCGAGGCCGACGTTCCAGTTCCAGGGAATGTCGCCCGCGGCGCGTCGGCGGCACACCACCGCTTCGTGCAGCGCGGCGGTGCCGGGGAAGAGATTGTGCGCGGCGCGCGGCTCGTCCGCGAAATGGACGAAGCCGTGGTCGTCGGCATAGTCGGGCCAGTCGGGCGCGCCCGTCGCCTTCGGTTTCGCACTGCGCGCAAAGCTCGCCCAATAATCGCCCATCGCCTGCGCCAGCTTGCGCTCGGTCAGCGTGTCGGGGATCTTCGGCCATAGCGCCGGGGTCTTGCCCGCGGTGCCGAACACATAGGGAAGCTCGGACGCATGGAAGGCATGGAGCTTCCATTGTTCCATCGCCGGATAGCCGTGATCGAAGATATAGAAATAGGCGGGCTGGCCGAGCGCCGCCTGGTCCGACGCCAGCCGCTCGGCGGTCCAGCCGTACATCGCGTCGCGCGTCGCCGCGAGCATCGAATCTTCTATCGTCTTCGCCGGATAGCGCGCGAGGAAGGCGTCGGCGAACTCGCCATATTGGGCGCGGATCGTCGCCTCATAGGCGGCCGCGTCGGCGGGCGGCTTGGGCAGCAGGAAGCGGAGCGACCGGATTTCGCCGCTGTTGAAGCCCGCAAGGATCGGCACGGGCGCCTGCTCGCCGCGGTCGAACGTCTCGACAAGCTGCCGCGGCACGATCTTGCCGTCGATCGCCGGGAAGGGGAAATAGCCGGCCACCGGCGGCTTGTCCGCGATCGCCTCGGCGGGCATCGCGCGCAGCGCCGCGAGGTCGGTCGCGCCGAGCTTTTCGGCGAGCGCCACCCCCTGCTGCTCGGCGGGCACCATGCCGTTCAGCGGTTCGCGAAGGCCGGGGGCGGAGACCATATAGGCGCTCTCGGCGATCGCCTTGGCGAACAGCCCGCGCGCCTGCGGCGCCGCCATCAGATACATCACGCTGAGCGCGCCCGCCGATTCGCCCGCGATCGTCACATTCTTCGCGTTGCCGCCGAAGGCGCCGATATTGCGCTTCACCCACCCGAGCGCCGCGATCTGGTCGAGCAGCCCGTAATTGCCCGACAGACGGTCGGGCGATTCGGCGCTGAGTGCCGGATGCGCGAACCAGCCGAACATGCCGAGCCGGTAGTTGATCGACACGACGATCATCCCGCGCTTCGCGAGCGCGCTGCCATCGTAGAGCGGATCGCCCCCCGATCCGCTCACCAGCGAGCCGCCGTGGATCCAGACGAACACCGGCAGATCCTTCGCCCCCTCGGGTGCCCAGACGTTGAGCGACAGGCAATCTTCGCTCATCGCCGGCAGGTCCCAGCTGTAGATGCTCGCGGCGCGCGGCTTCGGCTGCATGCACGCGGGGCCGAAATCGCGCGCGTCGCGCACTCCCTGCCATTCGGGCGCCGGCCGCGGCGGGGTCCAGCGCGCCGCGCCGACCGGCGGCGCGGCATAGGGAATGCCCTTGAAGGCGCGGATGCCGTCCGCCGCCTCGCCGCGCACCTCGCCCGCCGGCGCCGCGACCACCGGTCCCGGTGCGGCGGCGGTCGGCGCTGGAAGCAGCGCCGCCAGAATCAGGGCGAAGAGCGGGGAGCGTGCGGTCATCGGGCAGGCTTTCCGATCAGAAGCGATAATCGGCGCGCAGGCCGATCGTCCGCGGCCGCATCCGCGCATAGCGGCCGTCGAGGAAGGCTTCGGGATGGACGTAGGTGATCTTGCTCGAATCGAAGAGATTCTCGACATAGGCGGTGAGGTTCAGCGCCCCGAGCTTCGTCCCGGCGTAGAGGTTCGTGTTGGTCCAGGCCTGCGTATAGTCGTAGGTCGGGCTCACCGCATTGGGGTTGCCGGGCACGTTGGGGAACTGGTTCGGGAAGGAACCGGCGTGCGACACGTTGACCGAGGCGAAGGCGGTCTTGCCGTCGCCGATCGGGAAATCGTAACGCAGCGTCCCCGACCCCTGGAAATGCGGCGAAGCAAGCCGGGTGCCGAGCTCGGCGCCCGAGATCGCCGCCTCGCTGTCGGTGAGGTCGGTCACCTTGGCGCGATTGAACGACCCGTTGAGCGCGAGGCTCAGCCCATCGACCGGCCGCGCGACGAACTCGAATTCGAGGCCATAGCTCTCCGCCGCGCCGATGTTGGTCGCGAACTGGATCGAATCCGAGACGCGGTTCGCCTGCACCTGGATATTCTTCCAGTCGATGTAATAGGCCGCGACATTGGCGGTGAGGTCCCCGTCGAGCCAGCGCCCCTTCAGCCCGACCTCGTAGTTGGTCACGCTGTCCGACCGCGCGCCGTCGGGGATGACGAGGTCGTTGGGATCGATCGCGCTGACCAGCCCGGCGCGCGCGTTGACCACCGGGGTGCGGAACCCCGTCGACACCGTCGCATAGGTGGTGAGCTCGGGCACCGGCTTCCACGACACGCTGGCCTTCCACGACAGCCGGTCGTCCTTGACCTTCAGCCCCGCGGCATAGGGTATCTCGGTCACCGTCAGCGGGGCGTTCTGCACGCCGAAGAGCGCGAAGGTCAGATAATTGCTATTGTAGCCGCCGCCGCGCGTGAAGCTCTGCACCTCGGTGCTGCCGTAGCGCAGCCCGCCGGTGACCCAGAAGCTGTCGCTGAGATGCGCGGTCACCTCGCCGAAGCCCGCGATTTCCTTCTGGTCGGTATAGCTGTTGAAACGCTGATAATATTCGTCGGGCAGCCCGGTCAGCCCGCGCGCGTCGAGGAATTCCTGCGTCGAGCGATAGGCGAAATCGACCGTGCGCCGCTTGTCGTAGTAGAAGAAGCCCGCGACCCAGTCGATCGGCCCCGAGGTGCGCGAGACGAGCCGCGTCTCCTGGACGAACAGATCGTCATAGCCATAGGCGTCGAGCGCGAAGGGAATGGCCTGCGCGAAGGTCCCCGCGAGGTCGACGTAGAAGGAGGCGTCATAGTCCGACAGCGTCGTCGAGCTGATCAGCTCGGCGAAGTCGAACTCGTAATTGACCGTGACGTTGTAATTGGTGAGCTTGCCCTGGAACAGGTCGGGGCGGTCCGAATTGCGCACGAATTTGCCGAGCGCGGGGTTGGTCAGCGCCGAATCGGCGGGCTTGCTGTTCTCGTAGGAGGCGAGCAGCTTCACCGTCATCCGGTCGCTCGGCCGCATCAGCAGGATCGCGCGGCCGCCATAGGCCTCCATGCTGTTCGAATCCTTGATGCCGGTGCCGATATTGTCGACCCAGCCGTCCTCGTTGCGGTAATAGCCGGTGACGCGCAGCCCCAGTTCGTCGGTCATGATCGGCACGTTGACCATCGCATTGTAGCGCTGGCGCAGCGCATGCGAGCCGGTGAGGCCGAGATCGGCGCTCGCCGACGCCTCGAACTCGTCGAGGTCGGGGCTTTTCGTGATGATCCGCATCGCGCCGGCGAGCGAGTTCGACCCGAACAGGGTCCCCTGCGGTCCGCGCAGGAATTCGACGCGCTCGACATCGTAGAGATTGGGGTCGAGGATCGTCGAATTGCCGTTCGCCGAGATCGGCAGCTCGTCGACATAGATGGCGACCGCGCTCTGCAGCCCCGCGCTATAGCCGTTGGTGTTGATGCCGCGCGCCGTGAAATTGTTGAAATTCTGCGTCGGCCGGTTGACGACGATGCCCGGCGTGTTCTGGGCGATGCCCTCATAGCCGACGATGCCGAGGTCATCGAGCTGCTCCTGCCCGAAGGCGGTGACGCTGAGCGGCACGTCCTGCAGCCGCGCGGTGCGGCGCGTCGCGGTGACGATGATGTCGTGGCTGTCGCGGGGCGCATCCTGCGCGGCGGTGCCGGCCGGTGCATCGGCCTCGCTCGTCTGCGCGAGGGCGGAAACGGGTAGCGCGAACAGGGCGGCCGCCGACGCGGACGCGAGAAGCTGAACCTTCATATGACTCTCCCTCCCGGGCGGTCGCTCTCCGGCGCCGCCTTCGCCCCTTGTATGAGTCGAATTCGCTCGCGAGTCAATATTCACTATCACGAGCGTGAATATCTTTATCCATGCTCGAAACATGGCGCTTTCTGGCGCGATCAGGTGGTTTGACAGATTGACAGCCAAAGAGGGTTGAAATCGTCATACCAGTTGTATAGTCCAATATCCGCACAAGAGACGAACCGGGAGAGAGGGCGCGATGCTGCTGCGGGCTGTTTTGATGGGGGCGATCGGGGTTTCGGCGGCGCAGGCCGCGCAGGCCCGCGATATATTGGTCGCCGACCAGGTCGAATATAAGGCGGCGGTCAAGGCCGCGAAGCCCGGCGACTCGATCGTCCTTCGCGACGGCGAATGGCGCGACGCCCAGCTCGTTTTCACCGGCGCCGGCACCGCCGACGCGCCGATCACCCTCACCGCCCAGACCAAAGGCAAGGTGCTGCTCACCGGCGCCTCGAACCTCCGCCTCGGCGGCAGCCACCTCGTGGTCTCGGGGCTCGTCTTCAAGCGCGGCGCCAGCCCGACGCGCGAGGTCATCAGCTTCCGCCGCGATTCGAAGACGCTCGCGAGCGACACCCGCGTCACCGAAATCGTCATCGACGGCTTCAGCAAGCCCGACCGCCGTGCCGAGGACATCTGGGTCGCGCTCTACGGCACGAACAACCGCGTCGACCATTCGCATTTCGAGGGCAAGACCAACGCCGGCGTCACGCTCGCGGTGATTCGCAAGGCGGGCGATCCGCTCGATAACCGCCACCGCATCGACCATAATTATTTCGGCCCGCGTCCGCCCTTGGGCTCGAACGGCGGCGAGACGATCCGCATCGGCACCAGCGAGGAATCGCTCTCCGACAGCCACACGGTCGTCGAGCGCAACATCTTCGACCGCACCAGCGGCGAGGTCGAGATCGTCTCGGTCAAGTCGGGGGGCAATATCGTCCGCGAGAATCTGGTGCTGTCGTCGCAGGGCGCCTTCGTGCTGCGCCACGGCAACGGCAATCTGGTCGAGCGCAACATCTTCCTCGGCAACCATGTGCCCGACAGCGGCGGCGTCCGCATCATCAACCGCGACCAGATCGTGCGCTTCAACTATATGGAAGGGCTCGCGGGCAAGGATTTCAAGAGCGCGATCACCGTGATGAACGGCGTGCCCAATTCGGTGATCAACCGCTATCATCAGGTGTCGAACGCGGTGATCGAGCGCAACTCGATCCTGGACAGCGCGCGCATCACCCTCGCCGCGGGCGCCGACGCCGAACGCTCGGCGCCGCCGGTCGCCAGCAAATTCACGGGCAACCTCGTCAGCGGCGCCAAGGGCACCGATCCCTTCCGCGCCGAGGACGATATCGGCGGCATCGCCTTCGCGGGCAATGTCGAGGCGGCGGTCGAACAACCGCTGCTGACGAACGGCGTCGCACAGCGCGATCTCCAGCTCGAACGCGCCGCCAACGGCCTCCTCTACCCCACCGATCCCGCGCTCGCCGAAGTCGGCGCGCCGCGCGACCTCGTCCCCGTGAAGCGTGAAGAGGTCGGCGCGCCCTGGTATCGCCCCGACGCCGCCGAAGCGGCGTTCGGCGCCGGGCGCACCGTCGAACTCGCGGCGGGCGCGTCGCTCGCCGACGCGGTCGGTGCCTCGCGCGCCGGCGACACCATCGCGCTCGCTGCCGGCGCCTACGAGGTCGCGGCGCCGGTCGCGATCCACCACCGGCTGACGATCGCCGCGCAGGCGGGCGCCGCGCCGGTCGTCCATGTCGCGAGCGGCGCCTTCGCGCGGATCGAGGCGGGCGGCGGACTGCGCCTCGCCGACCTGACGCTCGACGCGCGCAAGGCCGCCGCCGACGCGGCGCTGATCGCGGTCGGCGCGGGCGCCGCGCCCAATTACGAGATCGAGATGAAGGGCGTGTCGGTGCGCGGCCCCGGCCAGGCGGCGCGGCTCGACGGCGTCGTCATGGCGCCCGGCACCTTCGCGAACGCGATCGAACTGCTCGGCAGCAGCTTCGCCGACATGAGCGGCGCGGTCGTCCTCGGCACCGGCGAACAGCAGCCCAAGGGCTGGTATCCGGTCGAACGGCTCGAGATCGCGGGGAGCAGCTTCATCCGCGTCGGCCTCGTCGCCGACCTCCTGCGCAAGGGCACCGACGAAAGCACCTTCGGCCCCTATGTCTCGATGACCGGGTCGAGCGTGTCGGACAGCGGCGCGGGCGACGCCTCGCTCCGCCTCTCGGGCGCCCAGCACAGCGAGATTTTCGGCAACAGCTTCGAAAATTCGGCGCCGCTCGTCGTCATCCATTCGGTCGGCAAGCCCGAGACGCGGATCGTCGGCAACGCCTTCCGCGCCACCCCGGCGCCGCGCGTCGAGGAACTGAGCTACAAGGGGCCGCCGCGCGCAAAGCTCGCGGGCAATTTCACGGAAGGCCGTCCATGACCCGCACCCTCGCGCTGCTCCTCGCAGCGAGCGCCCTGCCCCTTTCCGTCGTCCCCGCCCTCGCCCAGCCCGCGTCGACCGAGCCGGCCTATGCGCCGCTCTTCGCCGCCGAGGTCACGCAAGCGAAGCGCGACCTCGACGCCTCGATCCGTGCCGGAATCAACGTGCCGGTGCCCAAGGATCCGGGTGGCGGCTTCACCCACGAGCAGCATAAGCGCAATTACCGGATCATCTTCGAGGGCGGCCAGCTCTACCGGCTCACCGGCGACCGCCGCTATCTCGATCATGTCCGCGACATGCTGCTCGCCTATGCCGACCTCTATCCGAAGCTTGGCCCCCACCCCGCCGCCGCGAACCAGGTTCCGGGCCGATTGTTCTGGCAAAGCCTCAACGACAGCGTCTTCCTCGTCAACGCGGTGCAGGGCTACGCCGAGATCCGCGATGCTCTCTCCGCCGCCGATCGCCGCCGCATCGACGATGACGTGATCCGCCCGATGGCGCATTTCCTGTCGGACGGCTCGCCGCAGGTGATCAATCGCATCCACAATCACGCGACCTGGGCGTGCGCCGGGGTCGGGCTCGCGGGCTATCTGCTCGGCGACCGCGACCTGGTCGACAAGGCGCTGATGGGGCTCGACAAGAGCGGCAAGTCAGGCTTCCTGCGCCAGCTCGACCTGCTCTTCTCGCCCGACGGCTATTATGCCGAGGGGCCCTATTATCAGCGCTACGCGCTCCAGCCCTTCGTCGTCTTCGCCGCCGCGATCGACGCCCACGAGCCGCAGCGCAAAATCTTCGACTATCGGGGCGGCATCGTGCTCAAGGCGATCCGCACCGCGATCGACGTCACCCATTCGGGATATTTCATCCCGATCAACGATGCGATGCCCGACAAGAGTCTGCGCACCGAGGAACTCTATCACGCGGTCGCGATCGCCTATGGCGCGACGCACGATCCCGCCTTCCTGTCGATCGCGAAGTGGCAAGGCCATACGGTGCTGACCCCGGCGGGACAGGCGCTCGCCGCCGATGTCGCCGCGGGCAAGGCGAAGCCCTGGCCCTTCGAATCGCGCCTGCTCGGCGACGGCCCCGACGGCAAGCAGGGCGCGCTCGTCCTGCTCCGCGAAGGAAGCGATCCCGACGGCCCGCTGCTCGTCGCCAAGAACACAGTGCAGGGCATGGGCCACGGCCATTTCGACCGGCTGAACTGGCTCTATTATGACGAGACCGGCGCGGTCGTCACCGACTATGGCGCCGCGCGCTTCCTCAACGTCGAGGCGAAGCACGGCGGGCGTTACCTTCCCGAAAACGACAGCTGGGCGAGCGCGACCATCGCGCACAACACGCTGGTCGTCGACGAGCAAAGCCAGTTCGGCGGCGACTGGAAAGCCGGCGAGAAAATCCCGACGCGCCAGCTTTCGGCCGGGCTCGACGCCCCGACCCGCTGGTCGATCGCCGAAGTCGACGGCGCCTATCCGAACGTTTCCATCCGCCGCGCGCTCGTCATGCTCGACGTCGACGGCCTTTCGAATCCGCTGATCCTCGACATCCTCCACGGGACTGGCAGCGGCAGGCATCGCTATGACCTGCCGCTGCATTTTTCGGGACATGTCATCGACAGCGACATCGCGTTCGACCAGCATCTCGCCGAACGGCCGGTGCTGGGGACGGCGAACGGCTACCAGCATCTTTGGGTCGACGGCGAAGGGACCAGGAGCGGCCCGGCGCGCTTCACCTTCATGCAGGGCAGCCGCTTCTATTCCTATCATATGGCGCCGTCCGCGGGCGCGCGCTTCATCCTCGCCGAAAGCGGCGCGAACGATCCCGAGTTCAACCTCCGCCGCGAACCTGCGCTGATCCAGCGCGTCGACGGCGCGAGTGCGGCGACCTTCGTCAGCCTGCTCGAACCGCACGGCCGCTACGACGCCTCATCCGAGGCCGTCGTCGCGAGCAGCTCGCGCATCGCCTCGCTCGAGCATCGGCGTGACGGCGATGCCGATATCGTGCTGGTGACCTTCGTCGACGGCCGCCGCCTCGCGGTCGCGGTCGCGGGCGACACCGCCGCGGGCGCCACCCATCGCGCGACCGTCGCCGGCCGCAGCTTCACCTGGACCGGCCCCGTCGGCCGCCTCGACCTCGCCAAGGGAGACGCTCAATGAAAGGGCATTTGCGCTGGTGCGTGATCGGCCTGATCGGCCTCGCCACCGTGATCAACTATATCGACCGCAACGCGCTCGCGGTGATGTGGCCCGAAGTGTCGAAGGATATCGGCGCGACCAAGGAAGATTATGCGCTGCTGGTGACGATCTTCATGATCGCCTACGCCTTCGGCCAGTCGCTGTTCGGGCGTGTGTTCGACGCGATCGGGACGCGAATGGGCTTCACCGTCTCGATCTTCTTCTGGTCGCTGTCGATCGCCGCGCATGCGCTGGTCCGCTCGATGCCGCTGCTCGGCTTCCTGCGCGCCACCCTCGGCGTCAGCGAGGCGGGCAACTGGCCCGGCGCCGCCAAGGCCAACGCGCTGTGGTTCCCCTCGCGCGAGCGCGCGCTGGCACAGGGCATCTTCAACGCCGGCGCGTCACTCGGCGGCATCGTCTCGGCGCCGCTCGTCGCGCTGCTCTTCATCCAGTTCGGCTGGCGCGGCACCTTCCTCTTCGTCGGCATTTTGGGCTTCATCTGGCTCGTTCCGTGGCTCTGGTTCTACAAGGCCGATCCCGAAACCAACCCGCGCCTCGGCGCCGAAGAGCGCGCCTATATCCTCTCCGGGCGCAGCGAGACGGGGGCGAGCGACGACCGCCGCATGCCGCTCGGCGAGCTGCTGCGCTACCGCCAGAGCTGGGCGGTCATCCTGTCGCGCTTCTTCCTCGACCCCGTCTGGTGGCTGTTCGTGTCGTGGCTGCCGATCTATCTCGCCGAAACCTTCGGCTTCGACGTCAAGCAGATCGGCCTCTTCGCCTGGGTGCCCTATGTCGGCGCGATGCTCGGCAGCCTGTTCGGCGGCTGGTTCGCCGGGCGGATCATCGATCGCGGCGGCAGCGTCCACAAGGCGCGCACGCTGGCGATCGGCATCGGCTGCGCGATCATGCTCCCCGCCTTGCTCTTCACGATCCGCGCCGCCGATCCGCTGACCGCAGTGCTGCTGATCGCGTGCATCCTCTTCGGCTTCCAGATGGCGATCGGCAACATCCAGACGCTGCCCAGCGACTGGTTCGGCGGCGGCGCGGTCGGCAGCCTCGCCGGGATCAGCGGCACCGCCGCGGTCGCGGGCACGCTGATCACCACCTGGCTCGTGCCGGTGCTGACCAAGACCAGCTACGCGCCGATCTTCGCGCTTTCGGCGGCGATCGTGCCGCTCTCCTTTCTGGCCTTCCGGCTGGTCGGCGGCCGCGTCGAACCGGTCGCCACCCAACCCCAATCCACCCAAGAATAAGGAATAGAATCCCATGACTCTCCAGGGCAAAACCGCGCTCGTCACCGGCGGCGGCCGCGACATCGGCCGATCGGTCTCGATCGCTCTCGCCCGCGCCGGCGCGCGCGTCGCGATCAATTACAACAGCGGCCGCGAAGCCGCCGAAGACACGCTCGCCGCCATCGAGGCCGCCGGCGGCGAAGCCTTCCTGATCCAGGCCGACGTCACCGACAGCGGCGCCGTCGCGGCGATGCTCGACGAGGTCGGGATCGCGTTCAGCGGGCGGCTCGACATCCTCGTCAACCTCGCGGGCGGCATGGTCGCGCGCAAGACGCTCGGCGAGATGGACGAGGCCTTCTTCGACCATGTGATGACGCTCAACCTCAAATCGGCCTTCCTCGTCCTCCACGGGGCACTGCCCTTCCTCGGCGAAGGTTCGGCGGTGGTGAACGTGTCGAGCCTCGCGGGACGCGACGGCGGCGGGCCCGGCGCGTCGGTCTATGCGACCGCGAAGGGCGCGATGATGACGTGGACACGGTCGATGGCGAAGGAACTCGGGCCGCAGGGCATCCGCGTCAACGCGGTCTGCCCGGGCCTGATCGGCACCAGCTTTCACGACATTTTCTCGAAGCCCGAGGGGCGCGCCGCGACTGCTGGCAATACCCCGCTCCGCCGCGAGGGTCATCCCGACGAGGTTGCCGACACCATCGCCTATCTCGCCTCGCCCGCCGCGAGCTTCCTCACCGGCGTGTGCCTCGACATCAACGGCGGCCTCGCCTTTTCGTAACCGGGAGACCGACATGCGCCGGCTGATCACCACTCTCATCGCCGCTACCGCCCTCGCGGGCGGGGCGCAGGCGGCCGACCGCGAGCGGACCGACGCGCCGCCGCTGCTGCCTTACAAGATCATCCTTGTCGGCGATTCGACGATGGCGCCGCACAGCGGCTGGGGCGGCGCCTTTTGCGCGAAGCACGTCAAATCGTCGGTCGCCTGCCTCAACACCGGGCGCGGCGGGCGCAGCACGCGCAGCTTTCGCCAGGAAGGGTCGTGGGCCATCGCGCTCGCCGAGGCGAAGGTCCCCGGCTATCGCGGCACCTGGGTGCTGATCCAGTTCGGGCACAACGACCAGTCGAGTAAGTCCGAACGCTGGACCGAGGAGACCACCGAGTTCCCGGCGAACCTCAAGCGCTTCGTCGCCGAGGTGCGCGCCGCGGGCGCGACTCCGGTGCTCGTCACGCCGCTGACCCGCCGCGAGTTCCGGGACGGCAAGCTCCACAACACGCTCGCCAGCTGGTCGGATCAGGTGCGCGCGGTCGCCAAGGCCGAGGGCGTGGCGCTCGTCGATCTCAACGCGCTGAGCGCCGCGCAGACGCAGAAGATGGGCGCCGAAACCGCGACCCAGCTCGCGCAGGAGCCGCCAACGGCAGAGGAGCTCGCCGCCGCCAAGGCCGGGACGACGCTGAAGGCGCGCCCCGCCCCCCCGCCCCCGCCCCCGATCGAGGGTCAGGGCGCGCGCGGCCAGGTGACGCGCAAGTTCGATTACACCCACCTCGGCGACGTCGGGGCGGAGGTGGTGGCAAAGCTCGTTACGCAGGCGCTGGCACAGGCGGTTCCCGATCTTCGGAGCCAGCTCGTCCGCTAGAGCCGCGATTGGACCTGCTTACTGGTTAGTCCAATCTGATAGACACAATGGTTGACAATTTGGTCTGCATGTTCGACTTAGCCGGTCAGAACAGACTCGACATGCCCAAGGGGAGAGACACAGTGAATTCTCGCAATCCGATCCGCGCGCGCGCGCTCCGCGCCGCCCTTCTCGCCGGCACCGGCCCCGTGCTGCTGCTCGCCATGCCCGCCGCGGCGCAGGACAGCGCCGCCACGCAGGACGATGCCGATGCGATCGTCGTCTCCGGCATTCGCGAAACGATCCAGAGCTCGATCGAGGCGAAGCGTCGCGAGACCGCGATCGTCGACACGCTGGAGGCCGACGACATCGGCGACATTCCCGCCATCTCGGTCGGCCAGGCGATCCAGACGATCACCGGCGCGACGACGCACCGCGAAAAGGGCGATGCCTCCGAAATCGCGCTGCGCGGGCTTGGCCCCTTCCTGTCGAACGCGACCTTCAACGGCCGCGACGCGACCAACGGCAGCGGCGATCGCTCGGTCAACTTCAACCAGTTCCCGTCCGAGCTGGTCAACGAGATCAAGATCTACAAGACGCAGCAGGCGAACCTCGTCGAAGGCGGCGTCGCCGGCACGATCGAGATCGGGACGCTGCGCCCGCTCGACTATGGCAAGACCCGTCTTCAGGGCGAGCTCAAGGCGCAGTACAACCCCTATGGCGACCGCATCACCGGCAGCGCGGGCGGGGTCGGCTGGCGCGGGACGGTCAGCTATGTCGACCAGTTCGCGAACGACACGATCGGCATCTCGATCGGCTTCCAGCGCAACGACACCAACAACCCTGAGGAAACCTACGCCGCGAGCACGACCTGGACCGCGTGCCGCGCCGACGTCACGGTCATCAACAATAATTGCACCGAACTCGACCGCGACGATTATGGCGACGGCACGCCCTATTATCTGGTGCCGAACAGCTATATCTTCCGCCAGATCAGCGAGACCGACCAGCGCGACGCGGTGTTCGGCGCGATCCAGTGGCGCCCGTCGGACCAGTTCAACATCAACCTCGACGTCCAATATTCGGATCGCACCTTCGTCGAGAACCGCCGCGACCTGACGATTTCGGAAGCGCGGCGCAGCCTGACCAACGTCGAATATGACGAGAACGGCATCATCCGCCATCTCGAAGGCGCGAGTTCGCTCGAATCGAACGGCTCGACGCTGACGCGGTCGGAGGAATATCTGGGCGGCGGCCTGTCGGTCGAATGGACGCCCTCGGATCGGCTGACGCTGACCGCCGACGCCTCCTATTCGCGCACAATTCGCACCGAGACCGAGCGCAATTTCCGCCTCCGCACCGACCGGATGGACGTCAACGGCGTTCGGACCGACATCGATAACCAGCGCATTCCCTATATCTACGACATCGCACCGGGCAGCTTCATCCCGACGATCACGATCGACCCGCGCTTCGACCTCAACAATCACGACCTCTTCTGGGACGACGCGCGCTTCCGCCGCGACGAGAGCCGCCGCTACAACAAGATCGTAGCCGGGCGTTTCGACGCCAAATATGAACTCGACGGCTTCCTGAGCGCGCTGTCGGCGGGCGTCCGTGTTTCGCAGCTCAAGTTCAGCGACTATGACGTGCGCAACGGCGACTTCAACGAGAACCCCGCGATCGAGGAAGACCGGCGGATCAACAATATCTGCCGCCAGGCCTTTCCGCAGACCGACTATCTGAGCGACGCGCCGGGCAACAGCATTCACAGCTGGGCGACCTTCGACGTCGACTGCCTGTTCCGTGAATATCTGGGCACCGAGGATCCGGGCCTGCCCGACGACATCCGGTCGGTCGCCAACCGCGACGTCACCGAGCGCACCTACGCCGGCTATCTGATGGCCGATTACGACAGCGAGATCGGGTCGATGCCGGTGCGCGGCAATTTCGGCGTCCGCGTCGTCAAGACCGAGGTCACCTCGAAGGGGCTGCGCAGCGACCTCGTTCTCGTCGACAATGGCGACGGCACCTTCGATCTCGACGAGACCGGCGATTTCGAGACCGAGACCATCAAGAGCAGCAACACCCGCATCCTGCCGAGCATCAACGCGATCTTCGAGGTCGCGCCGAACACGCTGCTGCGCGTCGCGGGCTATCGCGCCATGTCACGGCCGAATCCCAGCGCGCTGGGCGCCGGGCGCACGATCACGCTCGAGGACGGCGGCAGCTTCACCTCGATCGAGGATGCGATCGACAATGTCCGCGCCAACGGCAGCCCGCGCCTGAAACCGCTGATGTCGTGGAACGCCGACGCCGCGCTCGAATGGTATCCGAACAAGGACACCCTTCTCGCCGCGACCCTCTATTACAAGCAGTTCACCGGCGGCTTCCAGCCGGTCGTCTATGACGAGACCTTCACGATCGACGGGCAGCAAGTCACCGTTCCCGTCACCCAGACGCGCAACAGCCCCGACAAGTCGCGCATCTACGGTCTCGAACTGACCGCGGCGACACGCTTCAGCTTCCTGCCGAAACCGCTCGACGGACTGGGGGCGAAGGTCAGCTACAATTACGCCGATTCGAACTTCACCAACCAGGACGTCCGGTTGGGCGATATCTACGATCCCGAAACCGACACCATCTCGCCGGGCCTGATCCCCGCCGCCGGCCTGTCGGGCTATTCGAAGCATGTGCTGTCGGCGCAGGCCTATTACGAGATCGGCCCAGTGTCGCTGCAGGCGATCTACAACTACCGGTCGAAATATTATCAGGATTTCGTCGGCGGCAACAGTCAGCTCCGCTTCGTCGGCCCCAGCGAAACCGTTGATTTCCGCGCCTCACTGGCCTTGATGAAGGGCGTGTCGCTGCGCTTCGAGGCGCTCAACATCTTCAACGAGCCCAAGTCGACCTATATGCCAGTCTATGGCAGCAGCCGCCAATATCATTATTACGGCTCGAAATATTTCATCGGCATCCGGGCGCGGATCTAGGGACGCGACAGGAAAAGCGGATCGCCGTTCGGTCATGGCTTCAAAATTGTCATACCTGATTGTATGCAGGGGCTGACGCCTGTGTGGGGAGACGATTGAGACATGGCCGAACGCCGCCTTTTCGAAGATATCGCCGACGCGCTTCGCCGGCTGATCCTCGACGGAACCTATCCGCCGGGAACGCGCCTGCCGGGCGAGCGCGAGCTGTCCGAACGCTTCGAGGTCAGCCGCGTCACGATCCGCGAGGCCGAAATCGCGCTGCAGGCGACGGGGTGGATTCACATCCGCACCGGCGCCGGCGCCTATGTCCAGGCGAAACTCCCCGGCGACGGCGGCATATTGCCGCAGGTCAGCGCCTTCGAGCTGACCGAGGCGCGCTCGCTGTTCGAGGCCGAGGCAGCGGCGCTCGCCGCGCCGACCATCTCGGCCGAAACGCTCGAAAAGCTCGAAGGCCTGCTCGACGCGATGGCGAACGAAAACGCCAGCGAGGACGAGATCAGCGCGGTCGACCGCGAATTCCACATGACGATCGCCGCCGCGTCGAACAACAAGGCGATCATCCATGTCATCGAAAGCCTGTGGCGGATGCGCCTCGAACTACCCGAGGTGAAGCACAGCCACTCGATGATCTGCCGCAAGGACGGCACCGCGCGCCAGGCCGAGCATGCCGGCGTCGTCGAGGCGCTGCGCAACCGGGACGCCGGCGGCGCGCGGCTCGCGATGCGGCGCCATTTCAACCGCCTGCTCGAATCGATGCTCGACGAGACCGAGGAACGCGCGATGGTCGAGCTGCGCCAGCGCGCCGCCGAGAGCCGCGAACGCTATCTGTTGAGCGCCAAGCTCGCCTGATGCCCAGCGGACGCCTCGCATGAGCGCCGCATCGGGCGCGGTCGCCGCGCTGCTTGACGCCCGCCGCTCGGGCCAGCCGCTCGCGGCCTTTCCCGCGCCGGTTCCCGCGACCCTCGCCGACGCCTATGCCGTCCAGCGCGAGCTCTGCGCCGCGCTCGGCGCGCCCGTGCTCGGATGGAAGGTCGGGCGTATCCCGCCGGCGCTCGTCGATACGCTCGGCGCCGAACGCCTCGCCGGGCCGATCCTTGGCGTCACGGAGCTCGATGGCGAAGCCCCCGGCGACGCGCGGGTCTTCGCGGGCGGCGCGGGCGCGATCGAGGCCGAGGTGATGCTCCGCCTATCCGCCGTCCCCGGCCACCGCCTCGCGACCGATGCCGAGGCGATGGCCTTCGTCGACGCCATCCGCGCGGGCTTCGAGGTCGCCAGTTCGCCCGCGCCCGACGTCCACGACCACGCCCCCTATGGCATCATCGCCGACATCGGGATCAACAACGGCGTGCTGCTCGGCCCGCACCTCAACGCGGGCGGCTTCGCCGGGATCGAGGTCGTCACCGAAATCGACGGCGTCACGGTCGGCGCCGGCCGTCCTTGCGACGTCCTCGACGGCCCGCTCGGCTCGCTCCGCTTCCTCGTCGGCCTCCACCTGGACGGCGTGATCAGGCTCGAGGCGGGGCAATGGATTTCGGCGGGCGCGATCACCGGCGTCCATCCGATCGCCGCCGGCCAGACCGCGACCGCGCGCTTCGGCAGTGCGGTTCACATCGCCTGCACCGCCATCCCCGATCCCGGATTTGCCCGATGATCGACTCGAACAAGATCATCGCCTGCTTCGGCGAAATCGTCCTGCGCCTCGCCATCCCGGCGGGCGAGCTGCCGCTGCAATCGCCGCGCTTCGCCGTCCATGTCGGCGGCGCCGAGGCCAATGTCGCGGTCGCGCTCGCTGCGCTCGGCCACCCGGTGCGGATGATCAGCGCGGTCCCCGAGGGCCCGATCGGCGACGCCGCAATCGGCGAGCTCGCGCGTTACGGCGTCGACACGCGCTCCATCCTTCGCCGCCCGGGGCGCGTCGGCCTTTATTATCACCTGCCCGGCGGCCCGGCGCGCGCCAGCGAGGTGGTCTACGACCGCGCCGACTCCGCCTTCGCGGCCGCCGAGCCCGGCGAGTGGGACTGGGACGCGCTGCTCGCCGATGCGGGCTGGCTGCATCTGTCGGGGGTGACCCCCGCGCTCGGCCAGCGGAGCGCCGACGCCGCGCTCGACGCCGCGCGGACGGCGCGCGCCGCCGGCGTCGGCCTCTCCTTCGACGGCAATTGGCGAGGGCGTCTTTGGGAGCGCTGGGACGCCGATCCGGCCACGATCCTGCGCGCGATCATCGGCGAGGCGAGCCTGCTGTTCGGCAACCACCGCGACGCCGCGCTGCTCCTCGGCCGCGATTTTTCGGGCGACGGCGGCGAGCGACGGCGCGAGGCCGCGCTCGCGCTGCTGGGCGCCTTCCCGGCCCTCGACCTCGTCGCCTCGACCGCGCGCCACATCGTGGCCCCCGACCGGCATGAGATCGCCGCGCGCATCGACCGGCGCGACGCGAGCTGCCAGACCGAAGCGCGCGTGATCGCGCCGATCGTTGACCGCATCGGCACCGGCGACGCTTTTGCAGCGGGTGTGTTGCATGGCCTGTTCACGGACACGGATATCGAGGGTGCGGCGCAAAAGGGCCTCGCCCTCGCAACGCTCAAGCACGGCCTGCACGGCGATTTCGCGCCCTTTTCTCCCACCGCGCTCGCTGGCGCCACCGCAGCGGCGAGCGATGTCGCGCGCTGATTTCGGTCGACGACAGAACCCGAAATCGCGCAGCCAGTCATAAACTTGTCACGGACCACCGCTTCGACCTTTCCGGACTGAATCGAGGGGAGTGACGATGAAAACGGGTTGGATAACGATGGCGGCGGCCGCGATGCTCGCCCCCGCCTCCGGCATGGCAGAGGAGCCGACGGTCGCGGCTTCGGCGGAAACGCAGGCGACGCTGGGATCGGGCGCCGACGGCGCCGTGGTCGTTGCCGACCCGGCCGACCCCGCCAGGACGCTGATCCTCGCTGGCGCCGAATCGGCTGGGATCGACGTGTTCGACGCCGCAGGCCAGCGCATCGCCGCCCATAAGGCCGGCAATATCCGCGCGCTCGACCTGCGCGAGGGCGCGGCGCCCGGCGGCGGCGCGCTGCTCGCCGCGCTCGACGGCCCGGCGAATGCGCCCAAGCTGTTCCGCGTCGGCGCGGGCGGCGTTCCCGCGCCGGTCGCGCTCGCGGGAATCGAGCCCGCGATGACCGTCGCCGGCCTCTGCTTCGCGCGCAGCCACCGCGACGGCACCCTCTATCTCTTCCTGCTCGGCGATGAAGGCGGGGTCGAACAATGGTCGCTGTTCGCCGACGCGTCGGGCGGCATGGCGGGGCGCATCGCGCGGCGCTGGTCGTTGGGGTCGGAGGTCGGCTATTGCGCCGCCGACGATCGCGGATCGGTCTATATCTCGCAGGAAGCGGTCGGGGTGTGGCGCTTCGCCGCCGAGCCCGAGGCCGAGATCAAGCCCGAGATCGTCGACATCGTCCGCCTCGGCCATATCACCGACGAGGCGAAGGGGGTCGCGGTCGCGCCCGACGGCCGGCTCGTCGTGTCCGACGCGAAGGCGAACCGGCTCAACCTCTACGATCCCGCGAACGATTATGCCTATCTCGGTTCGGTCGCGCTCGCGGCGGGCGCCGACGTCGTCGAGGATGGCGGCAGCGTGACCGTCGCCGGCGGGGCGATCGTCGTCGCCGACGACGATAATGCGCCCGAGCTTCCCAATTTCAAGATCGCGAGCTGGGCCGCGCTGCTCGCTGCGGCGAAGCTGCCCGAAATCGTGCCGCCGCCGCCGCCGAAGACGATGCCGCTCGCCCGCGCGAGCGTCGAGACCGTGCCCGTCGAAACGGGGGGCGACGCCGCCGACGATCCGGCGATCTGGATCAACCCCGCCGACCCCGCGCAAAGCGTGGTGATCGGGACGCAGAAACAGTCAGGCCTCTATGTCTATGGCATGGACGGCAAGGTGCTGCAGTTCCTGCCCGACGGACGCATGAACAATGTCGATCTGCGCAATGGATTCCGGCTCGGCGGGCGCGACGTCACGCTCGTCACCGCGAGCAACCGCACGACCAAGGGCATTTCGATCTACGCCCTCGATCCCGCGACGCGCCAGCTGACCGACGTCGCCGACGGGCTTCAGGATACGGGCTTCGACGATCCCTATGGCCTGTGCATGTACCAGAGCGCGAAGACGAAAAAGACCTATGTCTTGGTCAACCAGACCGACGGCAAGATGCGCCAGTGGGAGCTCGCCGCGACCCCCGCGGGCAAGGTGCGCGCGAAGCTGGTGCGCGACCTGCCCTTCGCCAGCCAGGTCGAAGGCTGCGTCGCCGACGATGAAACCGGGATGCTCTATACCGGCGAGGAGGATGTCGGCATCTGGCGCGAGGGCGCCGAGCCGCGCGGCGGCCCCGCGCGCGCGATGCTGGCGAAGATCACCGATAATGCCGCGCTCAAGGACGATATGGAGGGAATGAGCCTCTACAAGCTCGACGCGGCGCGCGGCTATCTGATCGTGTCGAGCCAGGGCAACGACAGCTATGCGGTGTTCCGCCGCGAGGGCGGCAACGCCTATGTCGGCTCGTTCCGCGTCGGCGCCGATGCCGCGGCGGGGATCGACGGCATCTCCGAAACCGACGGCCTCGACGTCGCCAGCCTCTCCGCCGGACCCGGCTTCGCGCACGGGCTGATGGTCGCGCAGGACGGCCGCAACGTCTCGCCGCCCGAGCATCAGAATTTCAAATTCGTGCCATGGGACCGCATCGCCGACGCGCTGGGGCTGGAAAAGCGGTAGCGTTCGATCACGCACGCGGCCTCGATCGCGGCCCCATGCTGGCGCATTAACCCCGGCTTCGCGCGTTCGTCACGATGGGACGCGGGACTGTCTTTCAAGTGCGCGCCGATGCCGCTCGGCGCGATGCGCTACGCCTTCAATCGGGGCTCACTAACGAAACTATTCTCGGGTTCGATGAATATGATTGGAGGCCCGAGCCGGAATCGAACCGGCGTATACGGATTTGCAGTCCGCTGCGTCACCACTCCGCCATCGGGCCTCGCGCCGAACTGCCGTTGCCACAGGAGCGGACGGCCGGGTGTTGGACGGGTTGCGCTAGTGAGGGGCTTTCGCCGCCTTGTCAAGGATTCGCCTGACCCGCCGCGATTATCGTGCGATGCGGGGTTGGCGGCGTTCTTTCGCCCCGCTATGCGCGGCGGCAGTGCGGCAGCGGGGCTGTATTATTGTTGCAATACAGCATCGCTTCGGCTAGAGCTGCGCCGCAAGGTTGAAACTCCAGGAATCGGATTGCACCCATGGCAACCAAATTGAGCGATATCAGCGCTGCCGATATGCGGTCGGCGATGATCGACAGCCAGCTTCGGACCAACGACGTCATCGATCCCGCGGTGATCGCCGCGATGGCGGCGGTGCCGCGCGAGGCGCATGTGCCCGCGGCGCTGGCGAGCGTCGCCTATATGGACCGCGCGATCGATCTTGGCGGCGGACGCTGGCTCAACGCGCCGCTCGTCACCGGACGGATGCTCGTCGAAGCGGCGATCCGTCCCGGCGCCCGCGTCCTGCTCATCGGCGCCGCGACGGGCTATGGCGCGGCGCTGCTCGCCCGGCTCGGTGCCGAGGTTCATGCGATCGAGGAGGATCCCGCGCTGATCGCCGCCGGACGCCAGGCGGCCGCCGCCAGCACCATCCACTGGATCGAAGGCCCACTCTCCGCCGGAGCGCCCGGCGGCGCACCGTTCGACCGCATCATCATCGAGGGCGCGATCGAGGTTCTGCCCGACGCG
The DNA here is from genome assembly GCF_002277025.1 of Sphingopyxis sp. GW247-27LB. Classification (GTDB taxonomy): domain Bacteria; phylum Pseudomonadota; class Alphaproteobacteria; order Sphingomonadales; family Sphingomonadaceae; genus Sphingopyxis. The sequence goes on along the minus strand of NZ_NIWD01000008.1, from coordinate 441,658 downwards.
ATCGCCGATCAGCTTGCCGAGGGCGGTCGGCTGGTCGCGGCACGCCGGGAGGGTGCGGTCACCCGCCTCGTTCAGGGCGTCAAGGCCGGCGGGATCGTCGCGCTTCGCCCCTTTGCGGACATGGACGTCGCGCCCCTGCCCGGCTTTGCCGTCCCGACGGGTTTCCGCTTCTAAAGCCCTCCTCTCTCTCGCTTCAGGCTGAACCGATCATGCACGATCCCGACCCCAAATCGCCCCGCCGCCGCAGCCCCTGGCTCGCGGGCCTGGCGGTCGGCGCGCTGATGATCGCATCGCAGGCCCAAGCCGAGACGCTGCAGGGCGCGCTCGCCAAGGCCTATGAGAACAACCCGACGTTGACCGCGGCGCGCGCAGGGCAGCGTGCGAACGACGAAAACGTCCCGATCGAGAAGAGCTTCGGCCTGCCGAGCGTCGGCACCACGACCGATTATACCGAGAATATCATCATCCCCGGCAACAGCTTCTCCTCGCCCGCGCGTTCGATCAGCGCCGGGGCGCAGCTCTCGGTCCCCATCTATCAGGGCGGCGCGGTGCGCAACGCGGTGCGCGCGGCCAAATATCGCGTCGAGGCCGGCCAGGCCGACCTCCGCGCGACCGAGGCGAGCGTCTTCGCGCAGGTCGTCGGCGCCTATATGGACGTGTTGCGCGACATGGCGATCGTCCAGCTCAACCAGAACAATGTCTCGGTGCTGAAGACCAACCTCCAGGCGACGAGCGACCGGTTCGAGATCGGCGACCTGACGCGCACCGACGTCGCGCAGTCGGAGGCGCGGCTCGCGCTCGCCGAAGGCGATTTGCGCACCGCCGAAGCGAGCCTGATCGCCAGCCGCGAGGCCTATATCCGGCTGGTCGGCGAAGCGCCGGTCGACCTCCAGCCCCCGCCGCCGCTGCCCAATCTGCCGGCGACCGCGGAGGATGCGGTGTCGGTGGCGCTGACCAGCAACCCCGACATCGAGGCGGCGAACCAGCTCGTCAGCGCGTCGCGCGCCGACATCGGCACCGCGAAGGCGGGCCGCGCGCCCAAATTGTCGGCGACGCTCGGCGGCGGCTACAATAATTTCCTCGGCTCGCTGTCGAGCGGGGTTCCCGGCCTCGGCGTGTCGCAGGAAACATCGAGCGCCGCCGCGGGCGTGTCGCTGACCATCCCCGTCTTCCAGGGCGGGCGTCCCTCGGCGCAGGTACGCCAGGCGCAGTCGCGGTCGAGCCAGGCGATCGAAACCTATGTCGCGACCGAACGCGACGTCATCGCCCAGACGCGCGGCGCCTATGCCGCGTGGCAGGCGAACGAGCGGATCATCTCGGCGACCCAGCAGGCGGTCAGCGCCAACGCGCTGTCGCTCGAGGGCGTGCGCGCCGAAAACAGCGTCGGCACCCGTTCGATCCTCGACATATTGAACGCCGAGCAGGAATATCTGAACACCCAGGTCCAGCTCGTCTCGGCCAAGCGCAACAGCTATGTCGCCGCCTTCTCGGTCCTCGCCGCGATGGGCAAGGCCGAAGCGCGCGACCTCGGCATCGAGGGCGGCCCGCTCTATGACCCCGCCGCCAATTACGAGCGGGTGAAGGGCCAGATCTGGGACTGGGCCGACGATCCGGCGCCGCAGCAGCAGGCGACCGACACGCGCGGCGTCGCCGCCGCCGACGCCAGCGTCCCCGCGGGCGCCAATCCCTTGATCGGCCCGGTTGATCCCGCGCGCGAACAATAGGGCTTGGCAAGGCTCGCCCCCGCCCGGTAAGAGATGGTTAACCGCCCGCCACGGGCGCGCCGGAAGGGGCATATATGGGCGACCTGTCGCGAGAACCGTCGATGGAGGATATTTTGTCGTCGATCCGGCGCGTGATCGCGCGCGACGAAGCGCCCGGCACCGCCCGCGCGCCGAACGCCGCCGACGATGTTCTCGACCTCGCCGAGGAAGAGGCCGATGAGGACGACGCCGGGACCTCCACTGCCGACGAGCTCGTCTCTTCCGAAAGCGCCGATGCCGCGCGCCAGTCGCTCGACGCGCTGAGCGCCGCGGTCACCTCTCCGGCGCCCGCCACCCCGCCGGCCGCGATCGCCGCGGGCGGCCGCACGATGGAAGAGGTGGTGATGGAGACGCTCCGCCCGATGCTCAAGCAATGGCTCAACACCAATCTGCCGGGCATGGTCGAGGCGATGGTCGCCAAGGAGATCAGCAGGATCACCGGGCGGCGGCTTTAGAGCGGCATTAAGCCGCGCCTCCTGAATCCGCATCCCCGAGCGAAGACGAGGGGCCCGTTCGAGCGGAGCGAGAACCTCCGGCGCTGCTGGCCTCGACTTCGCTCGGCCGCGTCCCTCGTCTTCGCTCGGGAAAGCGGATTTCCGGCGGTCGATCCTACCCCGCCCAATCCTCCAGCAGATGCCGCGCGATCGCCAGCGAGGGCGGCGCCATGAAGGGCGCGCCCATGTCGCCCGCGAGCGCCGCGCGGACTTCGGCGCGGTCGACCCAGATCGCCGCCTCGATCTCGGTCGTATCGAGCGTCAGCGCGGGATCGAGCGCCCGCGCGCGGCATCCGATCATCAGCGACGAGGGGAAGGGCCAGGGCTGGCTCGCCACATAGGCGACGTCGGCGACGCGAATCCCCGCCTCCTCGAACAATTCGCGCGCGACCGCTTCCTCGAGCGATTCCCCGGGCTCGACAAAGCCCGCGAGCGCCGAGAAGAAGCCGGGCGGAAAGCCCCCCTGGCGCCCCACGAGCACGCGGCCCTCATATTCGGCGAGCATGATCACCACGGGGTCGACGCGCGGGAAATGCTCGGCATTGCACGCCCCGCAGCGGCGCCCCCAGCCGGCGCGGAACAGCGCCGTCGGTGCGCCGCACACCGCGCAGAAACGATGCCGCGCGTGCCAGTCGACCAGGCTGCGCGCGCCGCCGTAGAGCGCCGCCTCCTCGGGCGCGAGGAGCGGCAGCAGCCGCATGACGGTGCGCGACCGCGCATCGACGCGCGCCCCTGCCGCCGCCTCGCGCACGAAATGCGGAACTCCCGCCGCATCGAGCCCGAGCAGCAGCAATGCCCGATCGTCGGTGGGGTCGAGCGGCTCCCAGCAGAGCCCGCCGCCCTCGCCCGGCACGAAGTCGATCCCGTCGATCGCGAGGCAACGGGCGCGCGGATCGGCGACCGCCTCCGCGAGCCGGCCCTCGTCGGTGCGCAGTTGATCGGCGCGGTCGAGCCGCGCGCCCGTAAACCCAAGCGGCAAGGCCATCAGCGCATCACATCCTTATAGAAAGCCTTGCCGAAATCGGCCTGGAAGGGAACGGCGTCGGACGGCATATATTGGGTATAGCCGCCGACGCGATAGCCGCGCGCGCGGTCGACGAAGCCGACGGTGCCCGCCGCCCCCGCCCAGCCGTAGAGCCCCTCGCCGGTCGGCGAGGTCGGCAGCGACACGCGCCCGCCGGCGCCGAAGCCCTCGCCGTCGATGAAAGTCCCCTTGCGGTCGACGGCATCGTCGATCAGGTTCGACATCGCGAGCCGCGCGGTCTCGGCCTTCATGATCCGCACCCCGCCCGTCTCGCCTTCGCCGAGCAGCATCGCGAGGAAGCGGTCGTAATCGCGCGCGCTCGACACGAGCCCGCCGCCGCCGAACGGATAGGGCGGCTTGTCGAGGTAGATCGAGCTGGTCGCGGGGTCGATCGGGATCAGCACGCCGCCCATGGGCGCATAGTTGGTCGTCAGCCGGTGCGCCTCGCTCGCGGGCACTTGGAACCATGTGCTTTTCATGCCGAGCGGATCGAAGATGCGCGCTTTCAGAAACGCGTCGAACGGCTGGCCCGACACGACCTCGATCAGTCGGCCGGTAAGGTCGAGGCTGACCGAATAGCTCCACCGCGTGCCGGGCTCGTAGACGAGCGGCAGCTCGGCGAGCCGGTCGGCGAAGGCGGCGAGGCTCGGCGCCGCGGTGACCGGCGCCAGGCCGGGGATCGGCAGGCGGCTCACCTGCCCGCCGACGATGCCCGCGGCGTCATAGGCCGCCTTGATCGGCCCCTTCTGGATGATGTTGTAGCCAAGCCCCGCGGTGTGGGTGAGCAGGTGGCGCACGGTGATCTGCGTCTTCGCCGGATGCACCTCGGTGATCGATCCGTCGGGAACATTCTGCACCTTCATTGCCTTGAAGGCGGGCAGGAAGTCGGCGATCGGCTGGTCGAGCCCCATCTTGCCGTCCTCGATCAGCAGCATCGCCGCCATCGCGGTGATCGGCTTGGTCATCGAATAGAGCCGCCACAGCGTGTCGGGACCGACGGGCACGCGCGAATCCATCGCCTGCGTCCCATAGCCGAAGCTCAGCGCGTCCTCCTGCCCCTTGCCGATGCAAACGAGCGTGCTCGCGAGTTCGCGGCGGTCGACGAAGCCTTTGATGAACGCGTTGGTCGCGGGATAGAGCGTCGCCCCATCGGCGCGGAAAGCCAGCGCCCTCCCCGGCAGGAAGGCCGCGGCGCCGCCCAGCGCCATCCCGCCGAGCAGCGCCCGGCGCGTCACCATCATGTTCATCCATCCGTCTCCCGCAGCCTGTCGATCAGCTTGCGATAGAGCGTCGGCAGCCCCGCCGCGTCAAGCGCCGACAGCGGCCACCATTCGCCTTCCGCTGCGGCATCGGGGCCTTGGACGGGCATTTCGCCGCGCACCAGCGTCAGCCGGAGGTCGAAATGGGTGAAGCCATGGTCGACCCGCGCGACCCCCGACTCGACAGGTGGCGCGCCCGTCCACTCGCCGCCGGGCAGCGCGCGCATCCCGCCGAGCATCCCCTTGCCGGGACGCCGCACGAGCCACACCCGCCCCTCGCGCTCGATCCAGTGCGCGATGCCGTAACGCTGCGGCTTGGCCTTCTTCGGCGGCTTCACCGGCAGCCGCTCGATGTCGGCGCGCCCGCGCGCGCGGCAGTCGGCCATCAGCGGGCAGATCGCGCAGGCGGGCGATCGCGGGGTGCAGATTGTCGCGCCGAGGTCCATCAGCGCCTGCGCGAAGTCGCCAGGGCGATCCGTGGGGACGAGCGGCGCCAGCGCCGCCTTGATCTCGCGCTTCGCCGCGGGGAGCGGGGTTTCGATCAGCCGGTGGCGCGCGATCACCCGCTCGATATTGGCGTCGACGACCACCGCCGGCCGACCGAAGGCGATCGCCGCGACCGCCGCCGCGGTATAGTCGCCCACCCCCGGCAGCGCGCGAAGGCCGGTCTCGCTATCGGGAAAATGACCGCCATGCTCCGCGACGATCGCGCGCGCGCAGGCGAGCAGATTGCGCGCACGGGCATAATAGCCGAGCCCCGCCCACGCCGCCATGACGTCGGCATCCGCCGCCGCCGCGAGGTCGGCGACGGTCGGCCAGCGCGCGGTGAAGCGCTCGAAATAGCCCGCCACCGCCGCGACCGTCGTCTGCTGGAGCATGACCTCCGCCATCCAGACGCGATAGGGGTCGGGCGTCGCGGCGCTGCCGGGGGGCACCCGCCACGGCAGCACCCGCGCCGCCCGGTCGTACCAGCCGAGCAGGCGCGGCGCGAAATCGTCCGCCGCTGTCCCGGATCGGGCGGTCATGGCCGGTGGTTCCCGCGTGCCCCGAAGGGCGCGTCGATCGAGAGGGCGTGCGAATCGGTCCGGCCGGGACGAACGCCATCCCGGTTGCGTGATTTCCGTCCTAAGTTGTCAAACTTGTCACTCCCCTCCGGTATAATGATACCCGTTGCGAATTTTGGGGGCTGTGGCGGCAGGGAAGGCGAAGGCGAAACCGGGGGAAGCGACGGACCCATGACACGAAGGCTGGCACGCCGCGATCATGTAGGAAAGAGATTTCTCGGGCGCGGCGCGGCGGCCCCCTCGCCGGTGTCGGGGCCTTGCCCGATGCAGGGCGCATTCGCCTTGCCTTCCATCTCTGCCCTCCATCTGGACGCTCACCCCCCGGCTGTGGCATGGCGCTCCCTATGACGAAAGACACGGGAGACGGGCCGCCCGCCAAAAAGGCGAAGGCGAAAGGCGCGGCGAAAAAGGCCGCCCCCCGCGCCTATGAGCGCCCGCGCGGCGGCGAGGCGCGCGCGATCTCCGATCTCGTTCCCGAGATCGGCCGCACCGCCTTTCGCAAGTTCGGCTTCATCCAGTCGTCGGTGGTCAGCCGCTGGCGCGAGATCGTCGGCGCGAAACTGGCCGACGTCACCCAGCCCGCGATGATCCGCTTTCCCGCCGGACAAAAGGCGGGGGGCACGCTCCACCTGACGATCAGCGGCGCGCATGCCCCGATGCTCCAGCATGTCGCGCCCGACATCATCGCCGCGGTCAACCGCTTCTTCGGCTATGCCGCGATCGCCACCGTCCGCATGACCCACGGCCAGATCGCGCCGCGCGAACCCGTTCAGCCGCCGGCAATGCTGAAACCCGTACCCGCCGAGCTGGGGGACAGTCTCCGCGATATCGGCGATCCCGAACTCAGGACCGTGCTCGAACGCATGGCGGCCGGGCTCGCCGCGCCGCCGAAGCTCCCCCGGATCAGTTGATGGAAAGACCCGGCCCGACCATGTTCCCTATCGCCATCGCATCGCTGCCGCGCCGCTCGGCCGTCGCGGCGCTGTCCGCCGCCGCGCTCGCATTGCTCGTCGCCGCAGCGCCCGCCAAGCCCGCCGGCCCGCGCTGGTCGGCGACCGTCGCCGAAAGCGCGATCGGCGCCTACAGCGTCGGCAACCCGCAGGCGAAAGTGAAGCTGGTCGAATATTTCAGCTACACCTGCTCGCATTGCGCCGAGTTCGCGAAGGAATCGGGCACCGCGCTCAAGACCCAATATGTCGACCGCGGCCTCGTCCTGTTCGAATATCGCAACCTGATCCGCGACCCGCTCGACATGGCCGCGGCGATGCTTGCGCGCTGCGGCGGCCCCAAGGCCTTCCTCGCCAATCACCAGGCGATCTTCGCCGCGCAGCCGGCCTGGCTCGGCAAGGCCGCGAAGATGACGCAGGCGCAGCAGGCGCCCTGGTATCAGGGCTCGCTCGGCGACCGGACGCGGCGGATGGCCGCCGACACCGGGCTCGACGCGCTGATGCGCGCGCGCGGCTATACGGCGGCGCAGCTCGACGCCTGCCTTTCCAGCGGCGTCGCCGAGGCCGAGCTGATGGGGATGACCAGCATCGGCATGAACGCCGACAAGGTCGCGGGCACCCCGACCTTCTTCGTCAACGGCCGCAAGACCGAAGTCGGCCATTGGGCCGACCTCAAACCGGTTCTCGACGCGGCGCTCAAGCAGAAGTAAAGACGCTCCCCATCACGACCAGACGGAGAAGACCGTGTCCAAGACCTTGCCCACGCTGCGCATCGCGCTCCTCGCCTCGCTCGGCGCTTTCGCCCTAGCCGCCTGCGGCGACAGCAAGACCGACCCCGCCAAGCAGCAGGAGGTGATCGCGAAGGTCGCCGCCCCCGCCGGCAAGAGCTGGTCCGACGTCGTCGCCGTGACGCCCGAAGGCGGCCATGTGATGGGCAACCCCGACGCACCGGTCAAGATCATCGAATTCGCGTCGCTGACTTGTCCGCACTGCGCCGATTTCGCGACCGAGAGCCATGACGAACTGAAACGCGACTTCATCGACACCGGCCGCGTCAGCCTCGAACTTCGGAACTTCATCCGCGACGGCATCGACCTCACCGCCGCCGCGATCACCCATTGCGCCCCGCCCGAGCGCTATTTCCCGCTGACGCAGAGCACCTTCGCGTCGCAGGCCGAGATCTTCGCGGCGGCGCAGGCCAATCCGCAAGGCTATGAAGCGGCGATGAAGTCGGCCCCCGGCGTCCGCTTCCAGCAGCTCGCCAAGGCGATGAAGCTCGACCAGTTCTTCCAATCGCGCGGCATGACCGGCGAACAGGTCAACGCCTGCCTCGCCAACCTCGACGGCATCAAGAAGCTCGAGGACGGCACGAACAACGCCCAGCAGCAATATAATGTCCAGGGCACGCCGACCTTCGTCATCAACGGCCAGGTCGCCGAGGGCATCGCCACCTGGCCCCTGATGCGCGACCGCCTGCGCACGATGGGCGCGCGCTGATCCTATGCTCACCCCTCCCCGGAAGGGGAGGGGCTTTCCGTCTCAACCCCCTTGCGACTCCCTCCCCCGCGCGGCATGACGGCGCTTTAGGGGGATATGTGACGGAACGGTTGCAACGCCTGCGATTCGACGATCTGCGCGAGGTGGCCTCGTGCAGATAAAGCGGCTGCGCCTGACCGGTTTCAAGAGCTTCGTCGAACCCACCGAGCTGCGCATCGAGCCCGGGCTGACGGGCGTCGTCGGCCCCAACGGCTGCGGCAAGTCGAACCTTCTGGAAGCGATCCGCTGGGTCATGGGCGAATCCAGCCCCAAGTCGATGCGCGGCGGCGGGATGGAGGATGTGATCTTCGCCGGCACCTCGTCGCGCCCGGCGCGCGATTTCGCCGAGGTCGCGATCCACTGCGACACCGAGGGGGCGCTCGTCGCGGGCCTTTCCGACGCCAACGAGGGTTCCCGCGAGCTCGAGATCATCCGCCGTATCGAGCGCGGCGCGGGCAGCGCCTATCGCGCCAACGGGCGCGACGTGCGTGCGAAGGACGTCGCGCTGATCTTTGCCGACGCCGCGACCGGCGCGCACAGCCCCGCGCTCGTCAGCCAGGGCAAGATCGCCAACGTCATCGCCGCGAAGCCGACCGACCGGCGCGCGATGCTGGAAGAGGCGGCGGGCATCGCGGGCCTCCACGTCCGCCGCAAGGACGCCGAGCAGAAGCTGCGCGCGACCGAGACCAACCTCGCGCGCCTGTCGGAAATCGTCGCCGACATGGAGGTGCGCGCGAACGCGCTCCGTCGCCAGGCGCGCGCCGCCGAGCGCTATAAGAAGCTCAGCGACGAGATCCGCGTCGCCGAGGCGCGGCTGATCTACGCGCGCTGGCGCGACGCGGCCGCGGCCGCCGACCAGGCGCGCCGCGACGCCGATGCCGCCGAGGCGGCAGTCAAGGCGGCGCAGGACGAGCTGGAACTCCTGTCGCGCGCGCAGACCGAGGTCGCGACCCGCGTCGCCTCGGCGCGCGCCGACGCGCAGGCGCAGCGCGATGCGCTCGCCGAGGCGACCGCGACGCAGGTCCGCCTGACCGGCGAGGAACGCGCGGCGCGCCAGCGGATCGACGACCTTATGGCGCAACAGGCGCGGCTCGCCGACGACCGGGAGCGCGAGGGCGAACTCGCGCGCGACGCGCATGGCGCGCTGACCGCGCTCGATAGCGAGGGCAAAGCCCTTGCGCAGAGCATCGCCGCGCACGACGCCGGCAAGGCCGCGCTGGTCGAGGCGCATCAGGCGGCGCAGGCGCGGCTGCGCGATGCCGAGGTCGCGCTGGCGCAGGCGCGCGCGAAGGCCGCGAGCGAAGCGGCGGACCGGCGCGTCGCGCTCGGCGCCCGCGACGGCGCCGAGGCGGCGGTGCGGCGGATCGCGAGCGAAGGCGCGCGGGTCGAGGCCGAGGTCGCCGCACTCGGCGACAGCGACGCGCTCGCTGCGACCGTCCAGGAAAGCGCGCGCGACGCCGAGCGCGCCGAAGCCGCGATCGCCGACGCCGAGGCCGCGCTCACCGCCGCCGACGCCGACCGCGGGGCCGCCACCGCCGACCTCGCCGCGCTCGATGCCGCGCTCGCCGAAGCGCGCGCCGCGCTCGCCGCGCTCGAAGGCGAGGCGACGACGCTCGAACGCGCGCTCGCCGCCGCGCGCAGCGACGCCGACCGGGTCCTCGACCGGATCAAGGTGAAGCCGGGCTATGAGGCCGCGCTCGCCGCGGCGCTCGGCGACGATCTCGACGCGGGCACCGGTGCCGACGCGGCGCGAAGCTGGCGCGGCGCCGAAACGCCCAGGAACGACCCCGCACTGCCCGCCGGCACGCGCGCGCTCACCGAGGTCGCCGAGGCGCCGCGCGCGCTCACGCGCCGTCTGGCGCAGGTCGCAATCGCCGAAAACGACGCCGGCCAGCCGCTCGCTGTCGGCCAGCGCCTCGTGACGCTCGACGGGGTGATGCGCCGCTGGGACGGCTTCGTGACCCGCGGCGACGGCGCGACGGCGAGCGAGAGATTGCAGCGCCAGAACCGCCTCGACGCGCTCGCGGCGCAGCGCCCCGGGGTCGAACTGGGGGTCCAGGAACTGCGCGACCGGCGCGAAAAGGCTGCCCTCGCCCTCACCGCGCGCACCGAGGCCGCCGCCGCCGCGCGCAAGGCGCTCGCCGACGCCGATGAGACTCGGCGCGGCGCGCTGCGCGCCGCCGATCAGGCGCAGGCCGCGCTCGATCGTCATCAGAGCGCCGCCGCGCTGTTCGCGGGCCGCCTCGCCGAAATCGCCGCCGCGGCCAAGGAAGCGGGCGAACAACTCGCGGCGCACGAGGCGGCGCTCGCCGCGCTTCCCGACGAGGCGATCGCCCGCGTCGCGCTCGATGGCGCCGAGGCCGACACCGACCGCGCGCGCACCGATGCCGGCGCCGCGCAGGGCGCGCTCGCCGACCACGACCGCGCGCTTGCGGCGCTCAGCGAACGCCAGGCGGTCGTCAGCGCCGAGATCAAGAGCTGGAAGGCGCGCGCCGGCGAGGCGGCGCGCCGCGTCGCCGACATGGACAAGCGCGCCGACGCGCTCGCCGCCGAGGCCGCGAAGCTCGCCGATCTGCCCGACAGGCTCGCCGCCGACCGCGCCGCCGCCGAGACGCGGCAGGCGGCCTTGCGCGAGCAGGTCGCCGAGGCCGAGACGCGCGAACGCGAGGCTGAGGCGGCGCTGCGCGAAGCCGAGGCGGCGCTCACCACGGTGCGCGAGCGCGTCGCCGCGGCGCGCGAAACCCGCGCCGGCGCGGTCGCACGCTCCGAAAATGCCGAGCTGCGCCGCATCGAAATGGGCCGCCTGTCGGGCGAGCGCTTCGAATGCCCGCCGCCGCTCCTGCCGCAGAAGGCGGGCTTCGAAAGCGATGGCGTCGGCGACGCGGGCGCCGAATCGGCGCAGCACGACCGGCTGATCGCCGACCGCGAGCGGCTGGGCCCGGTCAATCTCGTCGCCGCCGACGAACTCGCCGAGCTCGATACCGAGCGCGAGAGGAACGCCGCCGAAATCGAGGAGCTGCAGCAGGCGGTGAACCGTCTGCGCGGCTCGATCGGCAATCTGAACCGCGAGGGCCGCGTCCGACTCCTCGCGGCCTTCGAGGCAGTGAACACCCATTTCCAGCGCCTCTTCACCACGCTGTTCAACGGCGGCCAGGCGCATCTCGAACTCGTCGATTCGGACGATCCCTTGGAGGCCGGACTCGAGATCATGGCGCAGCCGCCGGGCAAGCGCCTCGGCACGCTGACCCTGCTTTCGGGCGGCGAGCAGGCGCTGACCGCCGTGGCGCTGATCTTCGGCCTCTTCCTCACCAATCCCGCGCCGATCTGCGTCCTCGACGAGGTCGACGCGCCGCTCGACGACGCCAATATCGAGCGCTTCTGCGACCTCCTCGACCGCATGACGCGCGAGACCAACACCCGCTACCTCATCGTCACCCACAATGCGGTGACGATGGCGCGCATGCACCGGCTGTTCGGGGTGACGATGATCGAAAGGGGCGTCAGTCGCCTCGTCTCGGTCGACCTCGGCGGCGCCGAGGAACTGCTTGCGGCGGAATAGCTACCCCGCGCTTCCCACCACCAGCATCGCCGCGAACACCAGCAGCCCCGCGAAGCGGTTGCTGCGGAATTTCGCCAGCGCGTCGCTACCGTTCGCCGGCTCGAGCGTCGCCACCTGTCCGGTCAGGTGCAGCGCCGCGGGCAGCAGCGCGACGAACACCAGCGGATCGGGCCGCACGGTCCACAGCGCCCCCGCCCACAGCAGCAGCGCGGTTGCGTAACAGAGCGCCACCCCGGCGCGCACCTGCGTCCCCATCGCGCGCGCGCTCGATTTCACCCCGACGAGCGCGTCGTCCTCGATATCCTGCAGCGCATAGATGGTGTCATATCCGATCACCCAGGCGATCGAGCCCGCGTAAAGCAATGGCAGCGCCAGCCCGTCTCCGCCGCCGACCGCGATCCAGCCGACGAGCGCACCCCAGCTGAACACGAGGCCGAGCCATGCCTGCGGCCACCAGGTGATCCGTTTCATGAAGGGATAGGCGGCGACGAGCGCGAGGCTCGCGAGCGCGACGACCTGCGCGGGCAGCGGCAGTTGGAGCAACACGACCAGCCCGACGAGCGACAGCAGCAGCACCCATAAAAGCGCACCCCGCACCGACACCGCCCCGCTCGCGACGGGGCGTGAGGCGGTGCGCGCGACCTTTGCGTCGAGATCGCGATCGACGATGTCGTTATAGACGCAGCCCGCGCCGCGCATGACGATCGCGCCGAGCAGCATCCAGAAGAAGAGCGTCCAGTGACTGCGCGCGCCGCCGCCGAGCGCGAGCCCCCACGCGCAGGGCCAATAGAGCAGCCACCAGCCGATCGGCCGGTCGAAGCGCGCGAGCAGCGCATAGGGCCGCATCGCGGCGGGAAGCAGGGCCAGGAAGCCCTGGTGCTGGCTGTCGGGAGGATGCGCCGCGGTCATCGATCCGGGCGATAGCAGCCGCGGCGCTCGCGATAAATGCCTGATTGAGGCCGGACGACCGGCCTCAGGAACAGGTGGCCGCGGTCGCCGCGGGCGAGGGGTTATAGACCTGCGCCAAATCGCGCGCTTCGCGGATGTTGAACGCGGCGGTCGACCGGATCGTCTTGGCGCCCAGCCACTTGCCGTAGAGAAGCGGCTGATATTCATAGACGATTTCGACGAACATCACCGCCGTACCCGCCGCCGCGGTGACTTCGCGGCCGCGGGCGCCCATGCCGGGGAAGTCCGTCCCATCCTGGCCGTCGCCCTCTTCGCCATAGCTCGAATCGGCGTTCAGCTCGCCGAAGCAACGCTGCCAGTGAATCCACTGCCCGCCGTCGCTGTTGCGCTCGAGGCTCGACAGGATGATCCGGCCGTGCTGCTGGAAATCGAGATTGCCGGCCTGCTTCTCGACCCCCGCGAAGACGTCATTGATGTCGGCTTCGCGTACCTGCGGCTGGGCGAGATTGCTGCCCGTGGCGATGCGCGAGGCATTGTCGGCGGTGTTGAGGCCAAGCTGGCTGATGCGCGTGGTGGTGAGCGTCAGGTTGGCGATTTCGAGGCCGCCGAACCCGACCAACACCAGAAAGGGGATGACGAACGCCATTTCGATGATCACGGCGGCGCGGATGTTCCGCGCGAAACGCACGATCACGGCGCGGACCCGCCGCCCGAGGAGCGCGTGCGCGGTCATGGGCAGCTGTCCGGATTGGCGTCGGATCCGGTGGCGAACGGCTGGTTGCGCAGCACCGTCGAATAGGACAGCGTCGTCGATTGCGGCTGGCCGAGCATCCGCCACACCGGCAGGACGCGGTCGAAGCTCATCGAGACGGTGTAGAGGGTGACGTCGTCGGCGCCGCCGTTGCCGTCGCGGCCGCGGTCGGGGTCCCATCGGCCGTTGCCGTTGCTGTCGTCATAGCATTCGCCGGCGTCATAGCTGCCGTTGCCGTTGGCGTCGGTATAGCGTTCTTCGATGCCGACCTGCTCGAACCGGTCGTATGATTTGCGGCTGAAGCGGACGTCGGCGTTCCGGAACACGCGGCGCACCTGGTCGCTGACGCGCGTATCGAGGGCGGTTTGACTGTCCGCATAGGTTTCGAGCGTCGAATCGCGCGCGGCCTCGCTGACCGCGCCCTGCAGCACCTGCTGCGCGTACATCTGCCACGAATAGTCGAATATGCCCATCAGGACGAGCAGGAAGATCGGCGCCGTCAGCGCGAACTCGACCATCGCGATGGCGCGCTCATCGCAGCGAAGGCGCCGCAGGAGAGCAGCCAGGCGCGTCACTGCGACAGCCTCAGCTTCGAGATCTGGCGCGCGATCGCCTGGAAATTCTCGTTCAGTTCCTCCGAGTCGTCGGCTTCATAGGCCTGCCCCGAGGAAGCGCATTTGTTGAGGTTGCTGTTGCTGCCGACGCCGAAGGAGACGACCCAGATGGTGATGCCGCGGTCGCGCGCGGCCTTGCACAGCTGCACGAAGCGATTGTTGTGGCGCGCGATGGCATTGTCGTCGCTGGTCGCCCCGATGCGCTGCATCGTCGATTCATTGCCTTGATGCGACAGGTTGGATCGCGGCGTCATCATGTCGCCGTCGGTCATGAAGATGATGTGACGGCTGATCGGTCGGCCGTTGTCGGCGGTCGCATTCTCGCTCTTGAACAGACCGGTCGGCGACATCAGCCGCGCGCCCCACGCCATGCCGGCGTCGTGATAGGTATAGCCCTTGGGCTGCAGCGAGTTGATATAGTTCGCGAAGGTGCCCGCATCGGCTTTGGTCATCACGGTCAGGTTCATCGCCGGCACCGGGCACGCGGCATAATCCCCGCCCTTTTCGACGAAATTCTTGTAATCGCTCGACGAGGTGAACTCGCCCTTCTGACCGCGATCGAAGGTGACGGCGGGCAGGAACAATTTCCATTTGGTGTCATCGGAGTCGTCGCCGACATTGGTCGGCTCCATGTCGATGTCCATGTCATAGGCTTCGGCGGGCGCGGTTTCGGTGGGGCCGAACGGCGTGGTATAGCGCTCGATGATACAGCCTTGCCAATAGGTCGAAATGTCGGTGCCGCCATCGCCGGTGTCCGACTTCAGGGCCTCGCCGAGTTTCGCCCGGCTGACGTCAAACGTGAAATCGATATATTGATATTTATTGTCGAAGACGTCCTTCTTCGTTTCGGTCACCGTGGTGGTATAGGTCCGCGTGAAATAGGAGTTCTTGTACCGCAGCCTGCACTTCTTGTTCGACCAGATATATTCCTGCTGGCCCCGGTAGATATAATCCTGTTCGGTGCGATAGGTCGTGACGCGCGTGTCGCCGCTTTCATAGACGCCGGTGCGGTTATAGTCGGGCGATCCGCTCGGGCGCGGGCTGTCCGCATCGGGAACCAGGGCTTCGCACTCCGACGAGTTCCGGATGCCCGACACGCTGCCCTTTTCGGTCGTCCAGTCGCGATCGGTGGTGATGGGCCCGTCCGTATATTCGTCGGAGACATCGGTCGTCGGATCGGCATATTCCTTGCGGAACACCGCCTTGCGCGACGGCAGCTTGTCCTTGTCCGACAACCAGTCGGGATTCTTCGCCATCAGGATACCGCCGACATTGACCGACGAGCTGTAGGGAACGACCCCGAACCGCAGGCGGCCGTCGCCGATGTCGGCATCGGTCAGCGTTCCGAAAAAGTCGATCGCCGCGGTGCGCAGCCCCTCGATCTTGGTCACCGTATCGTCGCCGTTGGCGCGCGACATCGACCCGGTCACGTCGAGCACCAGCATCACGTCGACGTTGGAAATCTCCAGCTTGGCGGTGCAGTTCACCGAAAGGTCGAACTCGCTCTTGCCGAATATGTACATCAAGGCCGTCGGCAGGATCGCGCTGGCGGTGCCGGTGACGTCCGACGCGCCCGACGCTTCCGAGGTGAAGCCGACGTCGTGGCTGCCGTAGCTGTCGGTCGGATAGTTGAAATTGAACATCTTGTCGGCTTCGGCCTGGGCGACCGAATCATAGGTGCCGCCCGCCATCGCGCGGCGCCCGGCGAGCACGCCGGCGTCGCACGCCTGCTGCAGGCGCAGCTCGGCCATATAGGCGCGGCCGATATCGACCGCCGAACCGACGAAGCCGATCAGCGGCACGACCGCCGCGGCGGTCAGGAACATGGCGTTGCCGCGCTGATCGCGAAGCAGCTTCCTCGCGCCCTGCCGGAAACGACGGATGATGGTCCCTCGCATGGTCTCTCACACCCCCCTGGGGCCAGGCACGCGGCCCACTCAGATGCGTGGCTGGCACCCTGCACCTAAGCCCGAACTGCTTACCAAAACGCTAATCGCAGGGGAGCGCCGAGGGGGTGTCGGCGGGCAAATCCGACCCGAATCGGGACAGAAGCGCGATGCGCCCCGCCCCGCTGGGCAAAGCGCCGCGCGTCGGCTATCCCGCTCGCCATGCCCGCGACACCCGCCTGGCCGCCCGCCAGCACGCCCCGCCTGTTCATCGATCGGCCGCTCGGCTCCGAAAGCACGCCCGTGATCGACGGGCCTGCGGCGCATTATCTGCTCAACGTCATGCGCGCGAAGATCGGCGACCCGCTGCTCCTCTTCGACAATCGCAGCGGCGAATGGCTCGCCAGCGTCGCCGAGGCGGGCAAGCGGTCGCTGACCGTCCGTATCGAGCGGCAGACGCGCCCGCTCGAACGCGTGCCCGACCTCTGGCTCTGCTTCGCGCCGGTCAAGAAGGCGCGGCTCGACTGGATCATCGAAAAGGCGACCGAGCTCGGCATCGCCCGCCTTCAGCCGGTGATCACCGAACGCACCATCGTCGAGCGGGTCAAGCGCGAGCGGCTCGAGGCGCAGATCGTCGAGGCGTGCGAGCAATGCGGCCGCACCGCGCTCCCCGAGCTTGCCGAACCGGTGAAGCTGCCGCAGCTCCTGACGAGCTGGCCGCGGGATCGCGCGCTGCTCTTCGCCGACGAGGCCGGCGGCGCGCCGCTCGCCGCGGCCGACGCGCCCGCCCCCGCCGCGATCCTGACCGGGCCCGAAGGCGGCTTCACGATGCGTGAGCGCGAGGCGCTGCTCGCCGCGCCCGCGGTGCGCCGCATCGCGCTCGGCCCGCGCATCCTTCGCGCCGAAACCGCCGCGATCGCCGCAGTCGGCATCTGGATGGCGGCGCACGGCGACTGGCGGGACGATCGTCCTTAACCCGCCGTTAGCCATGCCGCGGCTATGGCGGCGTAATGATGCGGCGGGACCAGAGCCGATATCGCCGGCGTGGGGGCTGGCGGGGACAGATCATGCGGGCCGCGACGGCGCTCGCCTGGCTGGCGATGATGCTCGTCCCCGCGCCCGCGGCCGCGCAGACCATTTCGACCTACAGCAACAGCACGGGCGGCGCGATCAACGCCTCGACCCCCTGCTCGTCGCCGCTCATCCGCAATTTCAGCGTCGGCGGCGGCGTGACGGTCGCCGACGTCGATCTCGGCGTGCTCGCGACGCACAGCTGGCGCGGCGATATCCGGATCACCCTGCAGTCGCCTGCGGGCACGCGCGTCCAGCTCGTCGACGGCGACACCGGAAATCTCCAGGGCAATAATTTCAACGTCCGGCTCGACGATGACGCGGCGCAGACGGTCAACACCGACGGCAACAACGCCAATCATTCGACCTCGGCGCCGCCCTATCAGAATGTCTTCCGCCCCAACGCGCCGCTGTCGGCGTTCAACGGCGAGAATGGCGCGGGGACGTGGCGGCTCGAGATCTGCGACCAGTTCCCCTCGGCCGACAACGGCAATTTCGTGCGCGCCGACCTCACGCTGACCAGCCTGCCCGCCAACAATGCCGACCTGTCGCTCGCCAAGAGCGTCAGCACCGCCTCGCCGACCGCGGGCGCGAGCATCAGCTATGTCCTGAGCGTCACCAACGCCGCCGCCTCGCCGGCCACCGCGACCGGGGTTTCGGTGCTCGACCCGCTTCCCGCGGGCTTCACCTTCATGGGCGCATCGGGCTTCGGCAGCTATGACGCCGCGACCGGCGTGTGGAGCGTCGGCAGCGTTCCGCCGGGCGCTACCCGCACGCTGACGATCAGCGGCAGCGTCAATGCGAGCGCGGGCGCGACGGTCGTCAACAGCGCCGAAATATCGGCCTCCTCCGCTCCCGACAGCGATTCGACACCGGGCAACGGCGGCGCGGGCGAGGACGACCAGGCAAGCGCGAGCTTCACCGTCTCGGGCAGCCGCACGGCCGGTACGCCGCCCGCGCTCACCTGCCCCGCGGGCAGCACGATTTTCGACTGGGACGGCATCGCCTGGAGCGCGGGCACGACGAGCGGCAGCACCGCGCTCGCCGGCATCGGCACCGCGAGCCTGTCGATCGGCATCAGCGGGGGCAGCTTCCTGAGCAACGCCACCTATGGCGGCCAGTCCCCAACGCGCCAGAATGTCGTGACCGGCGGGCTGGCCCCCGCGCAATATTCGCTGTTCGAGATCGTCGATTTCACCAGCCAGACGGGCAGCGTCACCTCGACGATCACCCTTCCCGTCGCGGTCCCCGGCGCGCAGTTCCGGCTGTTCGACATCGATTATGCCGCCGGCCAGTTCGCCGACCGCGTCACCGTCACCGGCAGCTACGGCGGCGTCACCGTCTATCCCATACTCACCAACGGCGCCGCCAATTACGTCATCGGCAACAGCGCCTATGGCGACACCCTGTCGGCCGACAACGAGGCGGCGGGCAATGTCGTCGTCACCTTCGCCTCCCCGGTCGACACGATCACCATCGATTACGGCAGCCACGGTCTCGCCCCCGCGAACCCGGGCCAGCAGGGCATGGCGATCCACGACATCAGCTTCTGCCGCCCGACGACGACCCTGACGATCGCCAAGACGAGCAGCGTCGTCAGCGATCCGGTCAACGGCACCGCGAACCCCAAGGCGATTCCCGGCGCGACGATGCGCTATTGCCTGCTCGTCACCAATAGCGGCGGCGCGAGCGCGAGCGCGGTCAGCGTCGCCGACGCGCTTCCCGCGACGCTCGCTTTCGTCCCCGGCTCGCTGCGCAGCGGAACGAGCTGCGCGGGCGCGACGACGGTCGAGGACGACAACGCCAGCGGCGGCGACGAGAGCGACCCCTTCGGCGCCTCGCGCAGCGGCGCGAACATCGCCGCCTCCACCGCGACGCTCGCCCCGTCGGCGAGCATGGCGATTATCTTCGACGTCCTCGTCAACTGACCACTGGTCAGACGCCTCGCCGCACCCTAAATGCTCGCGCATGAGCACGCGGACGGTTTCAGATCAAAACGATCCCATCATCGAAAGCCGCGACCAGCTCGCGGCCCCCATGGCCAAGGGCGAAAAGCCGCGCGAAGCGTGGCGGATCGGCACCGAGCACGAGAAATTCGTCTATCGCACCGGCGACCACCGCGCCCCCTCCTACGACGAGCCCGGCGGCATTCGCGACCTCCTGATGGCGCTCACCCGCTATGGCTGGGAACCGGTTTATGAAGGCGGGAACGTCATCGCGCTTTCGGGCAGCGACGGCGCGATCAGCCTCGAACCCGCGGGGCAGCTCGAACTGTCGGGCGCCCCGCTCGAAAATCTCCACCAGACCTGCGCCGAGACCGGCCGCCATCTGAAGCAGGTGAAGGAAATCGGCGCCGAGCTCGGGCTCGGCTTCCTCGGCCTCGGCATGTGGCCCGACAAGAGCCGCGACGACCTGCCGCGCATGCCCAAGGGGCGCTACAAGATCATGCTCGAGCATATGCCGCGCGTCGGCACGATGGGGCTCGACATGATGCTGCGCACCTGCACGATCCAGACCAACCTCGACTATGCGAGTGAGGCTGACATGGTGCAGAAATTCCGCGTTTCCCTGGCGCTCCAGCCGCTCGCGACCGCGCTGTTCGCCGCCTCGCCCTTCACCGACGGCAAGCCCAACGGCTATATGTCGTACCGCAGCCATATCTGGACCGACACCGACCCAGCGCGCACCGGCATGCTCCCCTTCGTGTTCGAGGACGGGTTCGGCTATGATCGCTATGTCGACTATATGCTCGACGTGCCGATGTATTTCGTCTTTCGCGACGGGAAATATATCGACGCCGCGGGGCAAAGCTTCCGCTCCTTCCTGAAGGGCGAGCTTCCCGCGCTCCCCGGCGAGTTGCCGCGCCTCTCCGACTGGACCGACCATCTCTCGACCGCCTTTCCCGAGGTGCGGCTCAAGAGCTTCCTCGAAATGCGCGGCGCCGACGGCGGCCCGTGGAACCGCATCTGCGCGCTCCCGGCCTTGTGGGTCGGCCTGCTCTACGACCAGGGTGCGCTCGACGCCGCCTGGGATCTGGTCAAGGGCTGGAGCATCGAGGAACAGCAGGCGCTGCGCGACGCGGTGCCGCGGGACGGCCTCTGCGCCCCCGCGCCCGGCGGCGGCACCGTCGGCGACCTCGCGCACAAGGTGCTCGACATCGCCGCGGCGGGCCTCGCGGCGCGCGGCGAGGTCAATTCGATGGGCGACAACGAGGTCGGCTTCCTCGAGCCGCTGCGCCGCATCGCCAAGAGCGGCAAGTCCCCCGCGCACGACCTCCTCGACCGCTACGAGGGACCCTGGGCGCACGACCTGTCGCACCTCTACGACGAGCTCAGCTTCTGAAGGCTTTCCCCGGCCCCTCCCGCAAGCGGGAGGGGCAGCGAGACTTGCGAGCTTGCTCGCTAGTCGCAGCGGGGTGGGCGATCGCAACGCCGCGGGCCCACCCCCGGCCCCTCCCGCCTGCGGGAGGGGAGAGCCGCCGGCCCCATTCCGCCCATGCCCTTGCATTTTCGCGCGGCGCCCGCTATGCGCCCGCGCTTCCGCCATGGTCATCCCTGGAGGCGTGGCGGACCGTGTAATCTGTTTCGGAGAAAAATGATGAGCGACCAGCTGGTGCTGTCGGCCGAGACGCGCGAACGCGGAGGCAAGGGAGCCTCGCGTGAACTGCGTCGTGAGGGCCGCGTCCCCGCCGTTGTCTATGGCGGCAAAGAAGAACCCCTGATGATCCACGTCGAGGAAAAGCTGCTGATGAAGCAGCTGATGACGGGTCACTTCATGAACTCGGTCGTGATGATCGACGTCGGCGGCAAGCAGATCCGCACGCTGCCCAAGGACGTCGCCTTCCACCCGGTGAAGGACCGCCCGATCCACGCCGACTTCCTGCGCATCGCCAAGGATGCCAAGGTCCAGGTCGCGGTTCCGGTGATCTTCCAGAATGAGGAAGCCTCGCCGGGCCTGAAGCGCGGCGGCGTGCTGAACATCGTCCGTCACGAGCTGGAACTCGTCTGCGAAGCGGACAAGATCCCCGACGAGATCGCGATCGACGTCACCGGCTTCGATGTCGGCGATTCGATCCACATCAGCAATGTCACGCTGCCCAAGGGTGCCGAAAGCGCGATCACCGATCGCGATTTCACCATCGCCACCATCGTCGCCCCGTCGGCGCTCAAGTCGAGCGACGGCGACACGACGAAGGACGAGGGTGAAGGCGAAGCTGCCGAAGGCGGCGAAGAAGCCTGATCACCAAGCTCTAGCCCCTCCCCTTCAGGGGAGGGGTTGGGGTGGGGTTTCGCGGGGCCGCGCAGGGGTCGAATACCCACCCCGCTGCACCCCGGACTTGATCCGGGGCTCGCCGCCCCTCCCCTGAAGCGGAGGGGTTTTTCATATGCAGCTCTGGGTCGGCCTCGGCAATCCCGGGCCTCAATATGCGATGCACCGCCACAATGTCGGCTTCATGGCGGTCGACGTCATCGCCGACATGCACGGCTTCGGCGCCCCTGCGAAGAAGTTCCAGGGCTGGCTGCAGGACGGCCGCATCGGCCGCGAGCGCGTGCTGATCCTCAAACCCGCGACCTTCATGAACGAAAGCGGCCGCAGCGTGCGCGCGGCGATGGATTTCTACAAGCTGACGCCGCGGGACGTCACCGCCTTTTACGACGAGCTCGACCTCACCCCGATGAAGGTGAAGGTGAAGCGCGGCGGCGGCGCGGCGGGGCACAATGGCATCCGCAGCATGATCGCGCATATCGGCGACGATTTCCGCCGCGTGCGGATCGGCATCGGCCATCCGGGGCACAAGGACCGGGTGACCGGCCACGTGCTCGGCAATTACCACAAGAGCGAGGTCGAGCCGCTGACCGACCTCCTGGGCGCGATCGCCGCCGAGGCGCCGTGGCTCGCCGAGGGCGACGATGTGCGGTTCCAGAACGATCTGGCGCTGAGGCTCCAGCCGTGACCGGGGTGCGCCCCGCCACGGCGGGCGACGCCGAAGCGGCGATCGGGGTCTGGCAGGCGTGCGGGCTGACGCGCCCGTGGAACGAGCCGCGCGCCGATTTCGCGCGCGCGCTGGACCATGACGCCGCGACGATCCTGGTCGCCGAACGCGAGGCGAAGATTATCGGCACGGTCATGGCGGGCTTCGACGGCCATCGCGGCTGGATCTATTATCTGGGCGTGCTGCCCGATCATCAGGGCTCCGGGATCGCGCGGCGCCTGCTCGACGCGGCGTGCGACTGGCTGCGCGAACGCGGCTGTCCCAAGGTCGAGCTGATGCTGCGCGACGGCAATCCCGCGGCGGGATTCTACGCGCACCTCGATTGGGAATTGCAGCCGGTGAAGGTCTTCGCGCGGTGGCTGGCTTAGCGGGGCACCGCCCCGCCGCTAGGGCGCCGCGCGGTCGCGCCTGGGTGGCGGCGGCGCGCTGCCGTCGGGGGTTTCGGACAGCTCGATGACGCACATGCTCCGCCATCTCGGATGCGGGCCGCAGGCGACCCCCGCATAGCGATAGCGCGCCGAAAGCAGCTCGAAGCGATGACCGCGCCCGGGAACGCCGTCGTCGACGAGCAATTGGCGGATCACCGATTCGGGGTCGCTATGGCCATAGGTGATGACCTCGCTGACATAGCGGCCGCCACCCCGCGCGACGAGCCGCGCGGCGGGATCGCGGCCCCGCGAATAATGCCCCACCTCTCCCGAGCGCGACTGTGCCGCGACATGGTCAGCCGCCGCCAGCGCGAGCAGCCGCCCCTCGCGGAGGCGCGGCAGCGGATCGGCACGGCGCAGGGCCGCGACCGCCTCATCGACGGGGCGCACGCCTTCGCGGGTCTGGAAATCGGACTCGCCGTCCTCGCCATAGACGATCAGCCCGTCGAACCGGTCGCGATAGTCGAGGAGCGATTCGCTATAATCCCCCGGATCGGCGTGCATCGCGTTGAGCTCGTCGAGCACCGCCGCCTCGAACGACGACGCGCCGCCGGTCGCGACGAGCAGGATGAGCAGTGCAGCAAGCGGCCGCGATAGGGCCTTGTTGATGAGCGGGCGCATTTGTCCGCCCTATGCCGCCGAGGATGAACCCACCGCAACGCCCGGTTTCCATGGCCGGCGCAACAATTTCGTCATCGATGATCCGCCCAACTGACGCGGTCGGGCAACGCCCCTGCAATGCGCGCCCGGCAAGGCGCGTCGGGTGGACGCGAAGGGAGTCCTTCCTTCGCCCTGTCCAGCGCAACCAGAAAAGGGGACTGCATGTCATATCTGACCGACGAGGCGCGCGCGCCGTACCGCCGCGCGACCGACGATTTGAACGGGCCGGACAGCCTGGAAGCCATCGTCGGGGAAAATCCCTCGCGCCGCTCGATCCTGCGAAACGGCCTGTTCGGCCTGTCGGTGCTGCCCGCGGCGGCGCTCGCGGCGTGCGGAGACGAGAGCGGCCCCACGGTCACCGTTCCGCCGACCCCCACGCCCTCGCCGACGCCGACCCCGACTCCGACGCCCGCCAGCTATGCGGTCACCTTCGCCTCGGTGGCGGCGAACCAGGACGACAAGGTCACCGTTCCCGCGGGCTATTCGGTCGAGGTGCTGCTGAAGGCCGGCGATTCGATCGAGGCCGGCGCGCCCTATTCGGGCAACTATCCGAGCGCCGCGGTCGCCGAGAAATGGGCCGGGGGCAACCACGACGGCATGGAATATTTCGCGCTGCCGGGCATCGATGCGAACACCAACGGCCTGCTCGCGATGAATTTCGAACTTCCCGACTTCAACATCCTGATGGCGGGATCCTATGACGCGGCGAGCGCGTCGGCCGAGCAGAAGGCGATCGCGCTGTCCGCGGTCGGGGTCGGGGTCGTCGAGGTCGTCAAGGGCGGCGACGGCATATGGGGCGTCCGCCAGGGGTCGACCTATAACAAGCGCTACACCGGCAACAGCAGCTATCGCGCGGGCGGTCCCGCCGCCGGGCTGCTGTCGGGGACGATCAAGGGCATGCTCAACAATTGCTCGAGCGGCCGAACTCCGTGGGGCACCTATCTGACCTGCGAGGAAACGACCGACAATTATCTCGATCCGACCCGGCCCGAACGCGATTATGGCTGGGTGGTCGAGATCGACCCGCTGCGCGAACTCGCGGCACCCACCAAGCGCACCGCGATGGGCCGCTTCAACCATGAGAATGTCGCCTTCATGGCCAGCGGCGACAATCGCGTCGCCTTTTACATGGGCGACGATTCGACGCCGGGGTGCATCTATAAATTCGTCCCCGACCGGGCGTTCAGCCCTTCGAACCGCGCGGCCAACACCGAATTGCTCGATTATGGCACGCTCTATGTCGCGCGCTTCAACGGCGACGGCACGGGCGAATGGCGGGCGCTGACGGTCGGGCAGAACGGCCTTGTCGCGGGCGCGTCCGACCCCGGCAACGTCAGCCAGAGCACGACCCCGCCGACGCCGGCCAGCGTCGATTTCAACACCCAGGCCGACGTGCTGATCGAGTGCCAGTCGGCCGCGCGGGTCGCGGGCGGCACCGTGATGGACCGCCCGGAATGGATCACGGTCGCGCCCGACAACAAGGCGGTGTTCGTCACGCTGACCAACAACAGCGGCCGCAAGGTCACCGACGCGATGAACCCGCGCGTCGCCAACCTGCACGGCCATATCATCAAGTTCCGCGAGGACAGCGATTCGCCGCTGGCGACCAAGTTCAGCTGGGAAATCTTCCTGCTCGGCGGCGATCCCTCGCTGGCGGCCGGCGGCAGCAACCTGGTCGGCAACATCAACGGCGACACTTTCTCGAGCCCCGATGGCCTGCGGATCGACCCGCAGGGGCGCCTCTGGGTCCAGACCGACCATAGCGTCCCCGGCAATTCGGGCGTCGCCGGCACCTCGATCGACGCGGCCTTCGGCCATAATGCGATGTTCTATCTCGACCAGGCGACCAAGGAATCGAAGCGCTTCCTGGTCGGGCCCAAGGGGTGCGAGATCACCGGGCTCGCCTACACGCCCGACCTCACGACCTTCTTCGTGAACATCCAGCATCCGACCGGCGACTGGCCGGTGGCGGGCGAGGCGCCGCGGTCCTCGACCATCGTGGTCCGGCGAACGGACAGCGCGCCCGTCGGCAAGTGATCCGACGCACTGGAAAAGGCCCGTCCCTGTCGCTAAGGGGCGGGCCTGTTTCCAGTTCGATCGGATGATTTCATGGGTTTCAAATGCGGGATCGTCGGGCTGCCCAACGTGGGCAAGTCCACCCTGTTCAACGCGCTGACCGAGACGCAGGCGGCGCAGGCGGCCAACTATCCCTTCTGCACGATCGAGCCGAATATCGGCAATGTCGCGGTCCCCGACGACCGGCTCGACAAGCTCGCCGCGATCGCGGGCAGCCAGAAGATCATCCCGACCCAGCTCGCCTTCGTCGATATCGCCGGGCTGGTGCGCGGCGCGTCGAAGGGCGAGGGGCTCGGCAACCAGTTCCTCGGCAACATCCGCGAGGTCGACGCGATCGTCCACGTCCTGCGCTGTTTCGAGGACGACGATATCCAGCATGTCGAGAATAAGGTCGATCCCGTCGCCGACGCCGAGACGGTCGAGACCGAATTGCTGCTGTCCGACCTCGAAAGCCTCGAGAAGCGCGTTCCGGCCTTCGCGAAGAAGGCGACCGGCGGCGACAAGGAAGCCAAGGCCGCGGCCTCGGTGCTCGGCCAGGCGCTCGACCTCTTGCGCGCCGGCAAGCCCGCGCGGCTGACCGAGCCCAAGGATATCGAGGAAGAGCGCATCCTGAAACAGGCGCAGCTCCTCACCACCAAGCCCGTCCTCTATGTCTGCAACGTCGAGGAAGCCAAGGCCGCGACCGGCAACGCGCACAGCGAAGCCGTCTTCGCGCGCGCCAGGGCCGAGGGCGCGCAGGCGGTGATCGTCTCGGCGGCGATCGAGAGCGAGCTGGTCGGCATGGAGGCCGACGAGCGGATGCTGTTCCTCGAGGAAATGGGGCTGCATGAAACCGGGCTCGCGCGCGTGATCCGCGCGGGGTACGAGTTGCTCCACCTTTTGACCTTCTTCACCGTCGGCCCGAAGGAGGCGCGCGCCTGGACCGTCCACAAGGGCGCGAGCGCGCCCGAAGCGGCGGGCGAGATCCACAGCGATTTTCAGAAGGGCTTCATCCGCGCCGAAACGATCGCCTTCGACGATTATGTCGGACTGGGCGGCGAAGCCAAGGCGCGCGAGGCGGGCAAGCTGCGCGCCGAGGGCAAGGGCTATGTGGTGCAGGACGGGGATGTGATGCACTTCCTGCACAGCTGATCGGGCTTTTTGAGGCCGGTGGCGGCTTTGGGGTGGATTTGAGCCATTCCCTTTTAGGGAGGGGTTAGGGGTGGGTGCGCGAGCGGAGCGAGCCCGCAAAAGAACGCCGCCTTCGGCGGCTACCCACCCCCAGCCCCTCCCTAAAAGGGAGGGGAGAAGCTATGGCCGAAACCGGCCGGAAGCTGACGATCCTCCCTGTCGCGCAGCGATGGGGAGGTGGCAGCGGCGTAGCCGCTGACGGAGGGGCCGAGCGCGCAGCGCTCGCTGCGCTCGCGGCCCCTCCACCATCCTTCAGATGGTCCCCCTCCCCACGGCTTCGCCGCAGGGAGGATCTTATGGCCGCAACGCGGCCGAAAGCCGCCCCTCGGAACGCCTCGAAAGCCTACGGCTCAAACGCCGCCAGAATCGGGCACGGTCCCTTGTCGCTTGCCGCGCATTGATCAGCCAGGCGCGCGAGCGCGGCGCGGGCTTCTGCCATCTGCGCGATCTTTTCATCGAGCGCCGCGATACGCTGCCGCGCGAGGAACCGTACGCGAACGCGGTCGTCGCTTTCCTCGAGCGCGAGCAGTTCCGAAATCTCGTCGAGCGTGAAGCCTGCCGCCTGGGCGGCGCGAATGAACTTCAGACGCCTGAGGTCGTTGTCGTCATAGCGGCGGATGCCGCCGCGCCAGCCGTCGCCGCCGCTTCGCACCGGCGTGCCGAGCAAGCCGCGGCGCTGGTAATAGCGGATCGTTTCGACCCCGACCCCGCCCGCGGCCGCCAGTTTGCCGATGGTGAACTGCATCGCTTGACTCCGTACCATGGTACGGATGCTATAGGGAAAGCATGACGAAACAGGCAATCCTCCATCGCATGGTCATGCCCGACCATATCTGTCCCTATGGCCTGAAGGCCAAGCATCTGCTGACAAGCCGCGGCTTCGCGGTCGACGACCGATGGCTGACGACGCGCGCCGAAACCGACGCCTTCAAGGCCGAGCATGGCGTCAAGACGACGCCGCAGACCTTCATCGACGGGGTGCGCATCGGC
This sequence comes from Sphingopyxis sp. GW247-27LB, assembly GCF_002277025.1. Lineage (GTDB taxonomy): Bacteria > Pseudomonadota > Alphaproteobacteria > Sphingomonadales > Sphingomonadaceae > Sphingopyxis. Next base: position 414,464 of record NZ_NIWD01000008.1, on the reverse strand, counting down.
GGCTACGACGATCTGCGCCGCCATTTCGGGCTGAAGGTCGCCGATCCCGACGCGACGAGCTACACGCCCGTCATCGCGCTGTTCGCCATGACCGCGCTGATGGCGCTCGCCGCCAGCTTCGCGGTCGAAGGCGATGCCTTCACCATCCGGGCCGCCGAATGGTTCATCTCGTTCAGCATGATCGTGCTCGCGCTGCTGAAGCTGCAGGACGTCGACAAGTTCGCGACGATGTTCCTGAACTACGACCTGCTCGCGCGCCGCTGGGTGCCCTATGCGAGCATCTATCCCTTTGCCGAGGGCCTTGCGGGCGTGCTGATGACCGCGCACGCCCTGCCCTGGCTGTCGATTCCGGTCGCCCTCTTCATCGGCGGGATCGGCGCGGTGTCGGTGTTCAAGGCGGTCTATGTCGACAGGCGCGACATCAAATGCGCCTGCGTCGGCGGCAGCAGCAAGGTGCCGCTGGGCTTCGTCTCGCTGACCGAGAATCTGATGATGATCGCGATGGCGCTCTGGATGCTGCCGACGCTGGTGTGACGGTGCGGGCGTTCGCCAGCCCCCCTGGCCTCGCAACCCCCCGCCCCGTCCCTCGCCGTTCGCGAGGGACGGGGCGAAAGCCATCAGCCCTTGGTTTCGTCGTCCGGCTCGTCGGCCCGCGCCTCGGGCGCTTCCCATTCCGACACCTCGAGCGCCGGCTTGCGCCCGAACAGGCGGCCGATGCGGTTGCGCAGCGCGGCGAAGGCGGCGATGATCGCGATGATGATGATCTTGCCGAATTTGGCGAAGATCGCGAGCAGGCCGACCTTTTTCAGCGCCACCGCGCCCGCGCCCGCGGCGACCAGCCCGGCGAGGCCATATTCGGCCTTCTTGTCCATCGAAGGGTCGAAGTCGGCGTAGCGCGCGCCCGAGCGGAAGCTGCCGACCTGCGCGAAGGTCTTCGCGGCCTCGTGCACCTCGCCGAGCTGACCCATCCCCGCGATGATGTTCATGCTGAGCACCCCCGAGCGGCCGAGCAGCCGGATGTCGTAGTTGAGCGTATCCTGCGACGTCCCGTCGAACTTGATATCGCGCGCCCAGACGAGCGAATGTTTCGCGGCGTCATAGGTCGGCGCCTGCGCCCAGCTCTGGACGATGCCGGCGGGATAGCCCTGCGCGCGAACGTCGTCGGCCTGTTCCTCGTCGCTCTTCTTCATGTCGGCGAGCAGCGCGTCATAGTCGATCGTCTTCGCATCGTCGTCCGAGACATAGCCCGATTGTTCGAAGGTGATCACCGCCGACCAGGTGTCGTCGACGAAGCTCTTGCCCTTCGGAAAGACCATGCCGAGCACATTGTCGGCGGCGTCGGGCGGATTGCGCCAGATATCGACGAGGATCGAGCGCGACTGGTCGGGGCCGACGAAATAATATTGGTCGCCGAGGACGAGGTCGGCCTTCGCCTCGTCGATCGGGATCGTCCCCGTCTGGCGCTTCAGCGAGGCGAGCAGCTTTTCGGCGGTGGCCTGCTGCTGCGCGAGGGCAGCCTGCTCCGCCGCGCCGGCGCTCGCGGCGGGCGCGGCCGCGTGAAGCATGGTCGCGGGCAGGGCGGTGATCGCAAGCGCCGCGGCCAAGGCGAGCGCACTGGTCCTATCGAACGGTCTTTTCATCGATTTCCCCCCGGTTGATCGCGAAAGTCTTCCAGACGCACGTCGCGATGGCAAGCCGCAAAATCAGGCGGGCGCCGCGGGCAATGGGCATCACCGCCACGCTGGGCTATGCCGCTCCGCGCCGAGTCGAAGTCTCGGTGCCAGCCCGCAGGAGCCGCCATGGTCAGCCGCCGCTTGTTTCTCGCCACCGCCACTCTCGCCGGCCTGTCGGCGCCCGCGATCCTGCGCGCCGAGGGCGGGCTGTTCCGCGACTTCCCGTTCAGCCTCGGCGTCGCGGCGGGGGACCCGTCGAGCGACGGCTTCGTCATCTGGACCCGCCTCGCCCCCGAACCGATGGCGCCGCACGGCGGCATGCCGCTCGCGCCAGTGCCCGTCGACTGGGAGGTCGCGAGCGATGGGGGCTTTCGTGACATCGTGGCCAAGGGCACCGAACTCGCGCATCCCGAACTGGCGCACAGCGTCCATGTCGAGGTCGCGGGACTGCAGCCCGACCGGCCCTATTATTATCGCTTCACCGCCGCCGGCGAGCGCAGCCTGCGCGGCCGCGCGCGGACGCTTCCGGCCGTCGGCGCGCGCGTCGATGCGCTGAAATTCGGGGTCTGCGGCTGCCAGCATTTCGAATCGGGCTTCTTCGGCGCCTACCGCCATCTGGCGCGCGAAGACCTTGCCTTCGTCTATCATTATGGCGACTTCATCTATGAATATAGCCAGGACTATCTGTTCACCGACGGGCTGCCGAGCCGGCCGGTGCGCCAGAACGCGTTCCGCAACCTGATCGACCTTTCCGACTTCCGCACCGCCTACAGCCAGCAGCTCGGCGACATCGACCTGCAGGCGGCGCGCTGCAGCCACGCCTTTCTGTCGAGCTTCGACGATCACGAGATCCGCAACGACTGGGTGTCGGACCGCGACAACTGGAAACTCGGTCTCGATGCCGAAGACCCCGACGCGCCGCCGCCCGAGGTGTTCATGCTCAAGAAGCAGGCGGCGATGCAGGCGTGGTACGAGCATATGCCGGTGCGCCGCGCGCTGCTGCCGCGCGGCGGCATGGTCGCGCTCAACCGCGAACTGCGCTTTGGCGATCTGATGTCGATGCAATTGCTCGACACGCGGCAGTACCGCAGCGACCAGCCGTGCGGCGACGGCTTCAAGCCCGCCTGCGCGCAAGTCTTCGACAAGCAGGCGCAGGTGCTCGGCAAGGCGCAGGAGGATTGGCTCGCGCACAATCTGGGCGAAGGCGGCGCGACGTGGAACGCGATCGCGCAGCAGGTGACGATGATGTCGCTCGACCGGCGGCGCTTTCCCGACGAGCCCAAGAAGATCCTCAACCTCGACAGCTGGGCGGGTTACGAGGCGCCGCGCGAGCGAATGCTCGCGCGCCTCGGCGGGGTGAAGAACGCGGTCGTGCTGACCGGCGACGAGCATCAGAATTTCTGCGGCGATCTGGTTCTAAAGGACAAGGTCGTCGCCGGCGAATTCGTCGGCACCTCGATTTCGAGCGGCGGCGACGGCAGCGACAAGCGCAAGGGCACCGACGAGTGGCTGGCGCTCAACCCCGAACTCAAATTCGCCAACGACCAGCGCGGCTATCTCGTCTGCGACGTGGGGCGCGAGGCGTGGCAGACGCATTTCATGGTCGTCGACAAGGTGACGACGCCGGTGAACAATCTGTCGAAGCGCGCGACGGGGGTGGTCGAAAATGGCGTCGCGGGGATCAAGATGTCGTAGCAAGAATTAAGCCCCTCCCCTTCAGGGGAGGGCAGCGAGACTTGCCAGCTTGCTGGCTTAGTCGCAGCGGGTGGGGTCCATCGGCCTTTGCGCAAGGGTTCGAGACCCCACCCCAACCCCTCCCCTGAAGGGGAGGGGCTTATCAGGTCTCACTCATTAGGATCCTTGTATTTGAACGGATCATAGGCCGAGGGCTGGCTCGGCACCGGGAAGCGCGGCAGCGTCTTGTCGCTGTTCGCCGAGGCGAGCAGCATGCCCGCCATCACCACCGACGCCTGGCGCAAATCCTCGGCCTTCAGATGGTCGTAGGTGTCGGCGCTGCTGTGGTGGGTGCGCGATCCGTAATCGAGCGGGTCCTGGATGAACTGATAGCCGGGAACCCCGACCGACTGCATGAAGACATGGTCGGTGCCGCCCGTGGTCGCGGCGACGACGCGGCCCGCGCCGAGGCTGGCGTAAGGCGCGAGCCATTCCTTGAGCAGCGGCACCGCGGCGACATTGCCCTCGGCATAGATGCCGCGCAGCTTGCCCGAGCCATTGTCCATGTTGAAATAGGCCTTGAGGTCGTAATAGCCGGGCTTGGGCGTGATCGGATAGCGGTTCGGCCAGCCGTAATAGAGGAGGTTGCCGTCCTCGCCCTCCGCCGGGCCGGGGCGCGAGGCGAGATATTTGTCGACATAGGCGAGGCTGCCGAGCAGCCCCTGCTCCTCGCCGCTCCACAGCACGAAGCGGATCGTGCGCTTCGGCCGGACGCCGAGCGCCTTGATGATCCGCGCCGCCTCCATCACCACCGCGCTGCCCGCGGCATTGTCGGTCGCGCCGTCGGCGGCGACCCAGCTGTCGAAATGCGCGCCCGCCATCACATAGCCCGCCTTGGGGTCGGTGCCGGGGATTTCGGCGATGATGTTGTACGCCCTGGTGTCGCTGTCGTCGAAGCGGACGTTGCTGTCGATCTCGAGCTGGGGCGCCGAACCCGACTTGGCGAGGCGCGCCAGGCGGCGATAATCCTCGGCCGCCAGCTCGATCCCCGGCAGGGTGAGCGTGTGCCCGGCGCGGTAATTATAACCCTCGCCATGCACCAGCTTGCCGTCGCGATACGATTGGCGCACCCAGGCGACCGCGCCCTCGGCCTTCAGAAAGGCGTCGAGCTTTTCGGGAAAGGTGACGCGATCGAGGCGGCGGTTGAGCGCCTCGGGGTCGTATTTGGGCTGGCGGAACGCCTCGAGCTTCTCGAAATCGTCGCCATCGAGGCGCCGGAACGCGGGCTTGTCGGGTTCGCTGCCGTCGGCGGGAAGCGAGACGAGCACGATCTTGCCCGCCAGCTTGCCGCGCCATTCGGCGAAATTCTCTTCCTTCGACATCGGCGCGACGATGATCGGCGCCGAGATCGCGCCGTTCGTCGGCGGCGTCCAGGCGACGGGAATCGCGGTGAGCGCAAGCGGGCGCGGGCTCGTCATGCGCGCGCTGACCGAGACGATTTCCCACCCGCGGCCGAATTCGAAGCCGTCGCGGCGGACGTTGGAGAGACCCCAGCCGTTGAACTTGTCGAGCGCCCATTGCTCGGCGCGGCGCATCCCCGGCGAGTTGGTGAGGCGCGGACCGAGCCCGTCGGTCATTTCCTGCGCGATCACCATCACCTGGCTGTGGTTCATCCCCTGATCGATGATGCCGTTGGCGTCGTCGGCCTTCTGCGCCCCCGCCGGCGCTGCGACGAGCGCCGCCCCCGCCATCATCATGGCGACCAAAGTCTTTTTCATTTCTGGCTTCCCCTTTTTGCGATGGGAACCGGTGCACCATCCAGCCCCAAGAAATGCAAGGAAATTTCCGACCGACGGCGCGCGCGCGGCGACGCACGACTTGTCGCCGCGCTGTCATCCGCCCATCCTAGCGGCATGACCATGACCCGAATCGTCTCGCTGATCCTCACCCTTGTCTTCCTCGCCGCCGCGCCGCTGCGGGCCGGGGAAGACGGTGACCGCCAGCCCGTCACCATCCTCATCTCGATCGACGGGTTCCGCGCCGATTATCTGGACCGCGGCCTCACGCCGAACCTGTCGCGGCTCGCCGCCGAGGGCGCGCACGGCAAGCTGCGCCCCTCCTTTCCGACCAAGACCTTCCCCAATCATTACGCGATCGTCACCGGCAAGCGGCCCGACACCAACGGCATCGTCGGCAACCGGATGATCGACCCGCGCCGCCCCGACCAGATCTTCAGCCTCGGCGATGCGAAGCAGTCGCTCGACCGCTTCTGGTGGGACGAAGCCGAGCCGGCTTGGGTCACCGCCGAAAAGGCCGGGGTGCGCAGCGCGACGATGTTCTGGCCGGGCAGCGAGGTCGACATCCACGGCGCCCGGCCGCCCGACTGGCTGCGTTTCGACCAGCATGTCTCGGGCGCCCAGCGCGTCAACACCGTGCTCGACTGGATGCGCCGGCCGGCGGCGATCCGCCCCGCCTTCGTCACCCTCTATTTCGACATCGTCGATACCGCCGGCCATCGCTTCGGCCCCGACAGCGCCGAGGTGAACGCCGCGATCGCCGAGGTCGACAGCCGCCTCGGCGAGCTTGTCGCGGGGCTCGACGCGCTGGGCCAGCCCGTGCGCCTGCTGGTCGTCGCCGACCATGGAATGCGCGCGGTCGACGCGGCGCGCGTGATCCAGCTCGCCGACCTGATCGACCTTCCCAGCATCATCGCGGTCGAGACCGGCCCCTATGCCGCGATCGAGCCCGCGGCGGCGACCGACGACCGCGTGTTCGCGGCGCTGCTGAAGCCGCACGACCATATGGATTGCCGCCGCCGCGAGGATCTGCCCGCGCGCCTCCACTACGGCCGCAACCCGCGCGTCGCCGCGATCATCTGCATCGCCGAGCCCGGCTGGTCGATCATCGCGGGCGAGCCCGAATGGCCGATCGCGGGCGGCGCGCACGGCTATGACAATCAGGACCCCGACATGCTGGCGCTGTTCGTCGCCGCCAACACCGGCCTCAAGGGCGATATCGGCATCGTCGACAATATCGAGGTCTATCCGCTGCTGATGACGCTGATCGGCGTCGCGCCGCTGCCGAGCGACGCGACGGGCGCCCTCGCGAAGCGGATCGCGCATTAGGCCGCTTGCCTTCGCCGGCCCCGGCGCGCCATAGGATCGCCATGCTCTATTATGAAGATATCGAGGTCGGCGCGACCGAGCGCTTCGGAAGCAAGCGCGTCACGCGCGAGGAGGTGATCGACTTCGCGAGCCAGTTCGACCCGCAGCCTTTCCACCTCGACGATGCGGCAGCGGCCGCGACGCATTTCGGGCGGCTGTCGGCGAGCGGCTGGCACACCGGGTCGATGACGATGCGGATGCTCGCCGACAATATGAAAGCGCGCGAGCAGGCGAGCCTCGGCTCGCCGGGGATCGACGAACTTCGTTGGCTGAAGCCCGTCTATCCCGGCGACACGCTGCGCTGCGAGACCGAAGTGCTCGACAAGAGGCGATCGAAAAGCCGGCCCGAGATGGGATTGTTCCAGTCGAAGCTCACCGTCTTCAACCAGCATGACGAGCCGGTGATGACGATGCGCTCGACCGGCCTCATCCGCGTCCGCGAGCCCGGCGTCGATCGATAGGGTTCAGGCTCAGGCCTTGCAGGCCCACGCGCCCTCATAGCTGCGTTCGCCGCCATAGGTGCGCTGCGCGGTGAGCGTCGCGACCTCGGACCCTTCGGCCGGCTTGACCGCCAGCTTCATGCCGGGACCCGAGAGCTCCATGCCCTTTTCGAGCGCCTTGAAGCCGCCCGAGCCCGCGACGCGCAGCACCTTGCCGCCGATCTTGTAGGCGCCCGAGGCGAGCTCGTCGTCGCCGATGCTGGCCTTGGCGACGAGCGCCGGACCCGACTGGCCCTTGATGGTGAAGCTGCATTCATGGTCGCCGTCGAGGCGCAGCAGTTCGCCCTTTTCGATCGCGCTCAATTCGATCGGTTCGCCGCCGCCGGTGTCGGGCAGCTTCTTTTCGTCGACCGCGGTCTTGGTTTCGGGGGTTTTGGCTTCGGACTGGGGTTGGCCCGAACAGCCGGCGAGCAGCAACAGGGCGCCGAACGACGCCGCAAGAGGGGATTTCATCGACTTTTCTCTCCTTTGGCCTTCGACTTGGCGGGCAACAGCCCGCTAGTTTCGAAGACGAGGAGTCCCGTAACGGCGCAAATCCGACCGCGCAAGACCGCCATTCCCGCAATTTCCGGAGTGTGCCGTCCGTTCGGCGGCCGTGCGGCTAGGCGACCGGCCCCACGCGCGAATCGGGTTCGAGCCGGATCAGCGGCGCGCTCCGTCCCGTCAGCTTTGCGAAAAGCCGCGGCACCAGCGCGTTTTTCTGCGCCCAGCTCCAATAGGCCTGATAGGCGGGATCGGCGAGCAGATGCTTTTCCTCGGTCTTCGCGCGCCAGTAATAGACGCTGCTGACCAATGCGAGGAGCGCCGTGTTGCGCGCGCCCTCGACCCAGCCGCCGCTGGTGACGAGGAAGGGCAGCGAGCCGACCCACCAGCTCAGATTCTTCGAGATATAGGCGGGGTGACGCGTCAAGGCATAAGGGCCGTGGGTGATCACGCCGCGGTGCGTCAGGTTCGAAAAGCGGATGCCGAACGCCATCGTCGCCCAGGCGTAGACGGCGATCAGGCCGACGAGCAGCGCGCCCCAGACCGCCATCAGCGTGTCGTGACCCGCGAGCCAATAGCCCCAGTCCGCCCCGCCGACCTGATAGTCGAGCGGGCCGCCGTTCATCAGGATGAAGGGCGGATAGCAGATCAGCGCCGCGACCCATGCCATGCCGTAGGGATTGGCGGTGCGGATGTGCGCGTCGAGCGGCTTCAACGTCAAAATATAGCCGACGGTCGCGATATGGACGTCGACCAGATAGAGAAGATTGATCGTCCACAGCCCGGTCATATAGGGGTTCGCCAGCACCTCGCTCATCGACACGCTGACCAGCGACGAGAAATTGCCCGGCACGATCGACAGCATGAAAGCGGTGAAGAAACCCTTCACCGCCCAGGCGCGGAAATGATGGCCGATCGCGCGGCCATCGACCGGCGCACCGGGCGCAATGAGCCAGCGGCCGAAGGCGTAGCAGCCGTCGCGCGGATCGACCAGGCGGCGGTCGAGCCACAGCATATAGGGGACCGAGACGAGCAGCAGCCACGGCGCGACGCGCGCGAGCAGCTCCATCGAAAATTCATATTGCCCCGACCAGTAATAGCGCATCGTCGCATAACCGAGCGCGATCAGCCCCCAGGTCGCCCAGAGGCCCGCGAGCTTGGTCAGGCTGATGTCGAGCGTCTCGCGCCAAGGCCGGCGCAGCGACCAGTCGATCCCGGTCGACGGATTGCGGTGCACCTTGTCGACGAACAGCGACCAGAGCACCATCGGAACGCCGCAGGCGAGCACGCTCGCGATCGCCGATACGGGGCCGTCCATCCGCCCCCGGCCGCCCCAGTCGATGCCCAGAAACGCCGCGATCTCGGGCGCATAACGCGCGATCAGCAGATAGGAGAAGAGGCCGATCAGCCCGACGATGCCGACGCCTGCGCTGACCGCCGAACGCGGCCGCGTCTCGCGGGCGGCGGGGCCGGCGTCCGCCGCGTCGATCGCTGCGGAAAGGTTGGGCATGTGCGTCACCCGCTCCGCCTAGCCCGAAATGGTAAGCAAGCCGTCAACGATGGCGGCGGACACCCTCTACTCGACGCCTGTACGTTCGCGATTCGCGCTGCGATTTTCGGCGGAAAAGTCACCATTTTGGCAGTTTTTCACGACTCATCGCATCCCCCTTTCGATTCAGCCCGAGTCGGGGCGCAAAGATTCGCGCTGGGCTGACACCGCTGGTAAAGCGCGCTTCACGTCGGGGCGGAGGGCTCCATCAGAACAAAAGACGGGGTCGTTACTTGTCTTCGCAATCGACCGGTCTGCGCCGTTGGCGCCAGCGCTTCAACGCGCTGTTTCAGGACCATGAAATCTTCGTACGCACGCACGGACACGTCCGCTTCCTGCGCGTGAGCGCCGTCTGGCAAAAGCGCGTCGCGCTGATCGCAGGCGCGGTGCTGCTCGTCTGGGCCGGCGCCACGCTCACGATCTTCGTCAATCAGCTCCTGACCGCCGGCGAACGCGCCGAGGTCGCGCAGAAGGAAGCCGCCGCGGCCGCCGCCGAAGCGCGCATCGCCAAATATCGCGACCGCATCGGCGAGATCGCCGCCGACCTCGACGAACGCCAGGCGCAGCTCGAGGATTGGCAGAAAACCTATTTCGGCGCCGAGCCGCTCCCCGCCGACGCCAAGGCCGGTGCGGCGGACGCGGCGGCCAAGCCGCTCGAAACCAGCGCGGCCGATCCGCGCCTGCCCCCCGAGGCGCAGGTGCTCGCGCGGCTCGAAGCGCGGCAGGAGGCCTTTTCGGCGCGCCTGCTCGCGGCGGTCAACGCGCGCGCGGGCAAGGCCGAAGGCGCGGTCGCCAAGCTCGGGCTCGACCCCAAATCGCTGGTCCGCAAGGCGAGCACCGGACAGGGCGGTCCCTTCATCCCCTGGCGCGGCCGCATCGGCCGCGCGGGCGCGCTGGGCAAGAGCTTCGCCGCGCTCGAAGGCGCGCTGTTCCGCATGGAGGTGCTCGAACGCACTCTCGTCGCCATCCCCTCGGGGCAGCCCGCGCATGTGCTGATGCTCTCGTCGAGCTACGGCTATCGCCACGACCCCTTCACCGGCGCGAGCGCGATGCACGCGGGGCTCGATTTCCCCGGCCCGCTCGGCACCCCGATCCTCGCCGCCGCCCCGGGCAAGGTCGCCTTCGTCGGTCGCCGTTCGGGCTATGGCAATGTCGTCGAGGTCGATCATGGTCAGGGCATCATGACCCGCTACGCCCACCTGTCCGGCTTCAACACCTCGGTCGGCGCGCGCGTCGCCGCGGGGCAGCAGATCGCCAAGATGGGCTCGACCGGCCGCTCGACCGGCAGCCACCTGCATTTCGAAGTCCGTTTGAACGGCGTCGCGGTCAATCCGCGCCGCTTCCTGGAGGCCAAAGCCGATGTTCTCGAAGTCAAAGCCGATGCCCGACAGCGAGTCGGTGCCCTCGCCCGCGCCCATGCCGGCAGCGCAGTCGCAGCCCGCTAAGATGGCGACCGGCGCCCGCCATACGACCTTCTCGATCATCGGGTCGGACGTCGTCATCACCGGCAACGTCGCCGCGAGCGTCGACCTCCACGTCGACGGCAAGATCGAGGGCGACCTCAAATGCGCGAACCTCGTCCAGGGCGAGGCGAGCGAGGTCAAGGGCGCGATCGTCGCCGAGACCGCGAAGATCGCGGGGCTGGTCGACGGGTCGATCGAGGCCAAGACGCTGATCATCCACGCGAGCGCGCGGATCACCGGCGACGTCGTCTACGAAACGATCACGATCGAGAATGGCGGCAAGGTCGACGGCAAGCTGTCGCACCGCCGCCACGGCGCCGCGCCGGCCGCGGTCAAGGCCCCGCCGCCGCTCGAAGTCGTCGAGAACAAGTCGGTCGGTCTCTGACCCGGCGGCGCGTCACGCGGCGCCGGTAACCCAGTCCAAGGCCTCTTTGCGCGCGTCGGGTTCGAAGACGCGATAGCCGATATGCGGCAGGACCGCGCTTTCGATCTTGGTCAGGGCGCGTATCCAGGCCTGGTCGGCAACCACGGCGACGCGGCCGAAACGATCGAGCTTGCCGAGTAGCGGCAGAGCGCGCTTCATATAGGCACCGAGCCCCGCGATCTCGACCCCGTCGATCGAGCGCGTCTCGACGAAGACATGCACCTTGTCGTGCCGCGCCATCGCGCCGTCGAGCCGGTCCATGACCGCATCGAGTTCATCGCCGCCGATCCGGTCCGAAACGATGAGCGCGATCACGTCATCCGCGCTGTCGATCATCTCGAGCATGGCTTTCTCCTCCCCGCCGAAACGCGGCGGACGCCTGGCCGTTCCCCGCCAGGCCGTCAGCCCTGCATGACGGGCGACCCGAAGCCCTCGGCATATTGCGGGGCGCCGTCGGTGATGCACACCCACGGCGCCTTCGACCCTACGAAGATATGCGCCGCATAGCCCCGAAACCCCGGGTCGTCGTCGAGCAGCCCCGCCGGCACGAAATAGATCTTCCCCTCGGCATCGGGATGCGGCGTCGGGCTTCCGCACGTCCGGCAGAAGGTGGATGTCCAGCCCGCGCCGCCGGGGACCGCGAAGCTCGCGATATTCGCCTCGCCGCCCAGCCAGCGAAAGCTGCGGACCGATGTGTAGAAGACGGCATTGCCGTCGGTCCCCGAAACCTTCCGGCATTTCGAGCAATGGCACTGGCCGGCCGGGCCGATCTTCCCGTCGATCGCGAACGACACCGCCCCGCAAAGGCACGATCCCCTGATTGGTTCTGACAATGTACGCTCCTCTGCGGGCCAGGATAAAGAGTCGCGGATGGGCCGCAATGCTTCATCCTCAATTGCGCGGCGCCTGCCGCCGGTAGCTGAGCGCTTCGGCGATATGGATGCGGCCGATGGTGTCGACCCCCGCGAGGTCGGCGATCGTCCGCGCGACGCGCAGCATCCGCGTATAGCCGCGCGCTGAGAGCCGCATCGCCTCGGCCGCTTGCGCCAATAAGGCGCGCCCCGCCTCGTCAGGGGTCGCGACCGCTGCGAGCAATTCGCCGTCGATCTCGGCGTTGGTCCGCGCCTTGTGCCCGGCGTAGCGCCGGGTCTGAACGCCGCGCGCCGCTGCGACGCGCGCCGCGACCTCGGCGCTGCCCTCGGCGGGCGGCGGCAGGACGAGGTCGGCGGCGCTCACCGCCTGCACCTCGACATGCAGGTCGATGCGGTCGAGCAGCGGCCCCGACAGCTTGGCCTGATAATCGGCGGCGCAGCGCGGCGCGCGGCTGCACGCGAGCGCCGGATCGCCCAGATGCCCGCAGCGGCACGGATTCATCGCCGCGACGAGTTGCACCCGCGCCGGAAAGGTGACGTGGGCATTGGCGCGCGCGACGCTGACCTCGCCGGTCTCGAGCGGCTGGCGCAGGCTGTCGAGCACCCCGCGCTGAAACTCCGGGAGCTCGTCGAGGAACAGCACGCCGAGATGCGCGAGGCTGACCTCGCCCGGCCGCACCCGCAGCCCTCCGCCGACGAGCGCGGGCATCGAGGCCGAATGGTGGGGGCTGCGGAACGGCCGCGCGCGAACGAGCCGCCCGCCTTCGAGCGTCCCCGCGACCGAGGCGATCATCGACACTTCGAGCGCCTCGGCGGGCGTCAGATCGGGCAGGATGCCGGGCAGGCAGGCCGCCATCAGCGACTTGCCCGCCCCCGGCGGCCCCGCCATCAGCATGTATCGCACTTGGAGACCCCTTGAAGGAGCTTCAACGATGCGCCACCTTTACCCCATGCCCAAGCTCTATTCCTACACGCGGTTTAGCACGCCGGAACAAGCAGAGTGTCAAACGGCGTTCAAAAGGGACCCCCTATCGGCGTCGAAGAGGGACCCCCTTTTCGGATATGATGCCGGTTAGTTGAGGGTCGCCTTGCGCTGCGTGCGGCGGAGGGCGGGCGTAGCCCGACCGGAGGCGCGCGCAGCGCAAGATANTGTCAAACGGCGTTCAAAAGGGACCCCCTATCGGCGTCGAAGAGGGACCCCCTTTTCGGATATGATGCCGGTTAGTTGAGGGTCGCCTTGCGCTGCGTGCGGCGGAGGGCGGGCGTAGCCCGACCGGAGGCGCGCGCAGCGCAAGATAGATTTTTGAAGGGGCCGAAGGTGGCGGTCAGCTGCGGTTTTTGAAGCGCCAGCTATCGTTGCCGGTCTCGATGATATCGCAGTGGTGGGTGACGCGGTCGAGCAGCGCCGTAGTCATCTTGGGATCACCGAAGACGGTAGGCCACTCGCCGAAGGCGAGGTTGGTGGTGATGATGACGCTGGTGCGCTCATAAAGCTTGCTGATGAGGTGGAACAGCAACTGCCCTCCGGAGCGGGCGAACGGCAGATAACCGAGCTCGTCGAGCACGATCAGGTCGAGCCGCGACAGCTGCGCCGCCAGGGTCCCGCCCTTGCCGATCCGGGTCTCCTCTTCGAGGCGTGTCACCACCCTAATGATCCGATTAGGCTTGAAGCGCCTTGTTCAAAAGGCGTCGCACCGCTTCGGATCGCTTCAGAACGTCCGCTTAGCTTGGGCGTCATGCGTAATCCTCCCGAGCAAAATTAGGCGGCGCCTAGATAATCGCAATGAATGCGGCAGGTATCGGCATAAGGAACAACGCTAACCTACCACGCCACCACTGACTAATAATGCGCCGCATATCCCCCTCTCCGAGCAACCTACAGGGTGCCACATTGCGCGGAATAAGTCCCCTCGCGGTTCTCGTTAAATGGCGCCGCAAACAAAGCGGGCTGTAGGTAGAATTATCTGTAACAAATTCGGGTGCCCTATGTCGAGATACCGGTCGGCTCCCGAATGCCGCTGCATGGGCACGAGAGGGCAATTTAAGGGCATATGTGGCGCCAGTTATTCCTATGCCGCGCGGCGGTTGGCCAGTATAAGGACCCTATGCGGCGCCCTACGGCAATTCAGATCGAGTTTGCCTTAGTGCTGATAACTGTCGTTGCCGGTTGGGCCCTTTTCGTCATCGGTCTTTTTTAGGATGGCGCCATATTCCCATTGCCCGCCCACCAGATGATGGCGGCAGAAATTTAGGTTCGATCCTGTTTCCGAATAACCATTGTCGCCGCACCTAGCCACGCCGCCACGTTCGGCAGGCCCGCACCAGCACAGACGGCCATGCAAAGTGCCGATACTGCAAAGGGCATAGGATCATCTTTCAAAGCCTTGGCGGCTCGACCGAGATATTCGACTGCTTCCTTTTTAACTGCCAGAGAAGGCGCCGCCTCCTTATCGTATGCGGCAATCAGGCTTCCAAGCGCGTCGTGCAGACCCTTAAGGGCGGCAATGGCTTCCTGATGTTCGTCCAGCGGCGGACCACCGTTTCCCCTCCCGCGCTCCAAGTGGTCAATCAATGCTTCGATTGATGCTTGGGCGACAGGCAGAAGGGCCTTTGCCGCCGCAGCCTCTTCCCGCGCGCTCCGTTTGCCTGTCCAAGCGCTGGCGCTTATCGGCTCCCATTCGCCGGGGACTTTCTCCGCCAAGGCGATGAAGTCGCGCAGCAACTCGCGAACGTGCTGCCGGCGAGGCTCCCATTGATCGCTGTATGACTTTATGTAGGACCAGAAGGCCCCAAGGTCGTGGTTGGTCTGAACGATGTTAGGCACCGTATGCGCTAATGCAGGATGGTCTCGCGCCCAAGCGCGCAACTGCTTATACTTGGCGTCAGACGCGCCATCCCGTTTTCCTTCACAAGCCGCGACGAGAACATTCTGTAACTCAATGGCACGCTGATAAGGGTCCAGTCGCGCCAAATCGTTGAATAAATCGTGAGACAAAAACACTTCCCCTATCCGTCGTGCTCTTCGCTGCTAGAGCATTTTCACCCAGGAAGCGATGCGTCCCTCTTTGGGACTTGGCGCCGAACCCTACCCCTTGAATGCCCCAGGGCGTTCCCCATGTGTTCGGCGGCGCCAATCCGAGCGCCCACATAACAAGAGGATACCAAAATGGCGTTTAAGGATGGCTTTTATAAGGTGCAGTTTGGCACGCCCCTCGGCGAAGGTTCGGGCGTAGCCTATCTGACCGACGGAAAGATTTATGGGGGCGATAGCATGATGGCCTACGCCGGAACCTATGCCGTGAATGGGGATCAGCTCACGACAGAGGTTAACGTCTTTACTCACACTAACCAGCCGGGAATGGAGAGCACCTTGGGCGTGAACTCCGCTACCCTCCAGCTCTCTGGACAGGCTGACGGCAATGGCGCCTCACTTGTAGGGAGCGCACCGCAAGCTCCCCATGTGCAACTTACTTTGAAACTCTACCCCTTGCAGGCGTGAGCACACCCGCCGCCCCCGCCGCCGCCGCTCGGGAACATCGCCTACTTCGTGTGGATCGACTTGTTTACCATTTCGTGGCAGCGTCCCGACATGGCGAAGGGGGAGAATAGCCAAGGACTGCTAGTGGGCGTCGCGATTGCCGCGTTCGTCCTGGGCAGATGCACCGCAGGAGACACGGAAGCCCCGCCGCGCGCCAACGAAGAACCGCAGACACTCTTTGAGGCACCGATGGAAACTCCCGGCGCGGCGATCCCCGAAGGCTTCGAACTCGTCCCGCCCTCGGCGGAAGCCGTGCCGGAGCCGAAGGTCGCACCTGTGCCCCTCGTTTCCCACGAACCAAGTCGCGCACATGGAGGCAGAGCTTTCGCTAATTGCTCCGAAGCGCGAGCGGCGGGGGCGGCGCCGGTCTATGCAAGCGATCCCGGATATGCGCCTCGACTAGATCGAGACGGAGATGGGGTTGGGTGCGAATAGCAAAACTCAAGGCTCAGGCCTGTTGGTCTGTTTCAGTTTAGACGAGTTTTCAATGGGCGCCGGCTCCCTGCTCTTTGTAATCTTTCCAACGATCAACTCCGCCCAAGGGCTGCCGTGGTTTTCAGTTTCGACATGACGTAACGGCGCCTCATCTAGGCGATCAAGAACAGAGCCGAAGAGGCGTTTTTCAAATTGAGGGTCAATTCTTACCGCCTCGCGTCTATAGCCCTCATATGCCTTCGCCACTGAGGCTTTGAAGGCGTAATCCTCCGCCAGCCGAAACCGCTGCCCAATCTGCTTGGTGAGAATCCACGCCAACCACACTGGCCCAGCCACGCTAATCGCGGTGAGCATCACATGAACCCAAAGAAGTTGAAGCGAAACGTCGGGCTTTTCTATCAAGTCATGAATAGCCCTTATGCGTAATGCGGAGACTACCGCGGCTGTCGCGAGAGTCCCCACAAGCACCAACCCTAAAATACCAGTGGACGTGCCCAACGCTCTCGCCTTCTGATCGAAAGCAGCCCCCAACCCCTGCGTAGTAGCCGCTGCTTGGGCTGCCTCAGTGCTAGCAACCAACTGCTGCGCTTGGTCTTTCATACTGGCGATTGCAGCTTGGTCGGATGCGGCGGCTTTTAGCGCGCCTGCCATCGCTCCCTTATTATCATCAATGACCTTCATCGCCGCAGCATATGCCTCGCGCGCTTCGGCCAAGCTCTGAAGATCAGCCGGCAAAGCCTCCGCTGTCGCGCGCGCCTCATTTATCTCGCTGATCTTCTGAGCGAGCCCCTCGCTGTCGCCCGCGATCTTTTCCACGGTGCCTCGAAGGGTTCGAAGTCGGCGCAACTGACTTGCAGGGATCAGCTTTGCATCCTCAATCTTCTCCCAATCATTTTCGTTGGGCACGTAGGGCTCCAACAGACCATTAATGCGGTCAATCAGCGAAAGGGTTGTCAGATACACTTGCCAAGCGTTGCCCCCGCTCACGTTCGGGAGCACGCTTTGTTGAAGGAAGGATATGCGGCCAGGAAACTGCGAAAGGGTCTCGAAATCCGTATCCGAAACGTTTCGGCCATCGAAGCTTTGGATAAGCTGTATCGGGCTTCTTATGATTTCCGCAAATTCTGTCCGGTTAATCGCGGGCAGGTTCCAACCCCAAATCTCATTTAAGGGCCGCTCATCTCCGATGTTATTGATTAGGAACGTCGCAGCAGCATCCAACGCGCCGGAAATTTGATCTAGAATAGCCCCCGCATCTTGCATGATATTCCCCTCTCCCCAGCGCTATTGCTAACAATATATGGTCTTCGGCTAATATAGCCAAGCGGGTCTTGACGACCTGTATATTAGCAGATTATGGCCGCCCGCCGCGGCGATCTCGAGCGCGCGCTTCGCGGTCTCCTGTCCCTTGACCTGCGCGAGATCGGCGGTGCGGACGGGCGGCTCGACCTCCCCCGGCCGCGGCGCGGCGAGCGGCGCGCTGCCCTTGAAATGATTGAGCAGCGACAGAAGGTCGGGCGCCGCGAGCACCTCGACATTGCCGGCCCAGGCCGCCTCGGGGCCCTGCGCGGCCGGGCAGACGAGTCCGCGTTCGACGCTGCCCGCGTGGAGTGCCGCGAGCAGCACGCCGGGCGACGCCGCGACCCGCCCGTCGAGCCCGAGCTCGCCGACGACGACGTAGCTCGCCAGCGTTTCGGGATCGACCACCCCCATCGCGCCGAGCAGCGCGAGCGCGATCGGCAGGTCGTAGTGCGAGCCCTCCTTGGGCAGGTCGGCGGGCGACAGGTTGACCGTGATGACCTTGGGCGGGAGCGACAGGCCGATCGCGGCGATCGCGGCGCGAACGCGCTCGCGGCTTTCGCCGACCGCCTTGTCGGGAAGCCCGACGACGATGAAGCGCGGGACGCCGGGGGTGATCTGGCACTGCACCTCGACCCCGCGCGCTTCGAGCCCGAGATAGGCGGTGGTGGCGACGATCGCGACCATGGACATTCCCCCTCGCGGGCCTTGTGCCCGCTTTGTTCCCCAAACCCTTCATAGGGCAAGCGGCGGGAGGGTCGAGTCTTTTTCCCCCAGTTTCCCGAAGTTGTTTCCCGAAGTTGGCGAAGGGGCCGCGGAGCGCGAGGTCCACGAGTTGACAACATACCAACCAGTCGGTATGTAGATTCGCATGACGACGAATCACCGCCCCTCGACCCCCTCCCGCCGCGCCCCGCGCGGTTCCGCTGCCGCCGCCCGCACTGTCCCCTCGGCGGGCGGCGGCGCCCCCGCAGGCGGGCGGGCGGCGCGGGGGAGCGCGCGCGACAAGCTGATCGCCGCGGCGCATCAGACGGTGCGGCGCAAAGGCTATGCCGCGACGACGGTCGACGAGATTTGCACGGTGGCGGGAGTCACCAAAGGTGCCTTCTTCCACCATTTCGCGTCGAAGGACGCGCTGGCGGTCGCTGCCGCCGAAGGCTGGACCGAGCGCGCGCGGCCGATGTTCGAGCTGCCGCCGCACACGAAGCTGGAAGATCCGCTGGACCGCCTGCTCGGCCATATCGATTTCCGCCTCGCGATGCTCGAAGGCCCGGTCGAGGATTTCACCTGCTTCGTCGGCACGATGGTGCAGGAAGCCTATGCGACGAGCCCGGCGATCCGCACTGCATGCGAGGCGAGCATCACCGCCTATTGCGAGGCGCTGGCCCCCGACATCGAGGCCGCGATCGCGCGCCACGGCATTTCGCACGGCGTCGGCGCGATGAGCCTCGCGCGGCATATCCAGGCGGTGCTGCAGGGCGCCTTCATCATGGCGAAGACCACGGACGACCCTGCGATCGCCCGCGACAGCGTCACCCACCTGAAGCGTTACATCCTCATGCTGTTCGGCAGAGGCTGATCCATCCCCCAAAAGCGAAGCGAAGAGAGGAATTCCCCATGTCCGATACCCCCAAAATGATTTTCGTGAACCTGCCGGTCGCCGACCTCGAAAAGTCGAAGGCCTTCTATACCGCGCTCGGCTTCACCAACGAGCCGCGCTTCACCGACGACACCGCCGCCGCGATGGTCTGGTCGGACAGCATCTTCGTGATGATCCTCACCCACGACAAGTGGAAGAGCTTCACCGACCGGCCGATCCCGCCCGCGACGTCGAGCGAGGTGTCGCTGGCGCTCGCGCTCGGCAGCCGCGAGGCGGTCGACGCGATGATCGCGGCCGCGGCCCAGAATGGCGGCACCGCCGACGTCAATCCGGTGCAGGATCACGGCTTCATGTACGGCCGCGACCTTCTGGACCCCGACGGCCATGTCTGGGGCCCCTTCTGGATGGATCCCGCGGTGGCGAGCGGCGAGGCCGAACTGCCCGAAGTCGCGGGCTGAACATCGACCCAGGGAGGAGAGAGACGATGACTGCGACAACCACCATGACGGCGGCCCCATCGAATCGCACGGCGCTGATCGCCGGCCGCATCCTGAGCGGTCTCGTCATCGTCTTTCTGCTGCTCGACTGCGGAACCAAGCTGATCGCGCCGCAATTCGCCATCCAGTACAGCCCGCCCGGCCTTGGCTGGCGGCTCGACGTCGCGACGATGCGGACGCTGGGCGTGCTGCTGCTGATCCCGACGCTGCTGTATATCTGGCCGCGCACCGCCGTGCTCGGGGCGATCCTGATCACCGGCTATCTCGGCGGCGCGATCGCCACCCACCTGCGCATCGACAGCCCGCTGCTGAGCCACACCCTGTTCGGCGTCTATCTGGGCCTGATGCTGTGGGGCGGGCTGTGGCTGCGCAGCCCGGCGCTGCGCCGGCTCGTCCCGCTGCAGGCTCCGCAGGGCTGATCCCGGCCAAGGAAAGCCGCCCGCGGCTCCGTCACCTCCCGAGAAGGAAATTCCCATGTCCTTTCATCCTCCCCAGCTTTCGATGCCGCGCCTTGCCACGGCGCTGATCCCGGCGCTCCTGCTGGCGGCCGCCGCGCCCGCCCACGCCCAGCCCGCCCCGGCCAGCGCACCCACGGCGACCGCCGTCGCGGCGAAGCCCGGCACCGCCGAGGTCAACGGCATCAAGCTTCACTATGCGGTTCACGGCGACCTCGCCTCGGGGAAGACGCCGCTGCTGGTGCTTCACGGCGCCTTCATGTCGGGCGAGGCGATGAAGCCGCTGGTCGATCGCTTCGCCGCGGCGCGCCCCGTCATCACGGTCGACGCGCGCGGTCACGGTCGCACCGGCGAGGTCGGCGGCACGACGAGCTATGAGGCGATGGCCGACGATGCCGCGGCGCTGCTCGCCGACCTGGGCGTCGCGCGCGCCGACGTGCTCGGCTATTCGATGGGCGGCAGCACCGCGGTCGCGCTCGCGGTTCGCCATCCGGATCGCATCGGCAAGCAGGTCATATTGTCGGGCACCGCGAGCCTCGACGGCTGGTATCCCGAAGTGCTCTCGGGCATCGCCGAAATGACCCCCGAGGCGCTGGCCGGATCGCCGATGGAAAAGGCCTATCGCGACATGTCGCCGACCCCCGACGCCTTTCCGAAGCTCGTCGCGGCGATCAAGCATCTCGATTCGACGCCCTTCGCCTTCAGCGACGAGCAGCTCCGCGCGATTCCGGGCAAGACTATGATCATCCTCGGCGATGCCGACGGCGTGACCTTCGATCATGCGATCAAGCTGTTCAAACTGCGCGGCGGCGGCGGCATGAAACCCGTCACCCAGGGTTTCATGACCGAGGCGCCCCGGGCGCGGCTCGCGATCCTGCCCGCCACCTCGCACATCGGCGTGATGGCCGAGGCGGCGACGATCGCCGCGATGGTCACCCCCTTTCTCGACGACGCAACGCCGCCGCTGCCTGCGGAGTTCTTCTGAAAACCCAGCGGCAAACCCCATGATCCAAGGAGAGGATCCATGCCCGTCAATCCGAATGCCACCATCGAAATCACCGCCTTCGACTGGGTTCCCGACTTCGCGCGCGGCTTCGTCCGCGACCTGCGTCCGCGCTGGGCGTGCGAGGAAATGGGGATCGACTATGCCGAACATCTGATCAGCGCGGTCAACCGCCCGGCCGAGCATTATCGCGACCAGCCATGGGGCCAGGTGCCCGTGCTGCGCGACGGCGAGGTCCGCCTGTTCGAAAGCGGCGCGATCCTGCTCCACCTCGCCGAACGGGACGCGGCGTTGCTGCCGCGCGATCCGCAGGGCCGCGCGACCGTCACCAGCTGGCTGTTCGCCGCCTATAACAGCGTCGAGCCCTTGATGTTCGAGCTGTCGAACGTCGACCTGTTCGCCGCCGGCGAGGAATGGGCGAAGCTGCGCCGCCCGGGGCTGATGGAGTTCATCCATCAGCGCTTCGGCAAGCTCGCCGAGGCGCTGGGCGACCGACCCTGGCTGGCCGGCGACTTCAGCGTCGCCGACATCGCGATGGCGACGGTGCTGCGCGAAGGCATCGAAAGCGGCGCGGTCGCCGAGCATCCGAAGCTCGAGGCCTATCTGGCGCGCTGCCTCGACCGCCCGGCCTTCGACCGCGCGCTGAAGGCGCAGCTCGCGGCGTTCCGCGAGGAAGCGGGGCCGGTGGGGCAATGAGAATAGCCCCTCCTCTCCAGAGGAGGGGAGAAGAAGAACAAAGGAGAGAGACGATGACCTATGTGGAAGGATTTGTCCTCGCGGTGCCGAGCGCCCGGAAAGAGGAATATCGCAAGCATGCCGCCGAGGCGGTGGCGTTGTTCAAGGAATTCGGCGTGCGCCGCCACGTCGAGACGTGGGGCGACGACGTCCCCGCGGGCAAGCTCAACGATTTCCGCACCGCGGTGCAGGCGAAGGAAGGCGAGGAGATCGTCTTCAGCTGGTTCGAATATCCCGACCGCACGGCCCGCGACGCCGCGAACGAGAAGATGATGAGCGATCCCCGGATGGAGAAAATGGGCGAATCGATGCCCTTCGACGGACAGCGGATGATCGTGTCCGGTTTCGACTCGCTCGTCGAGGAAGGGCTCGGCGGAGCGATGGGCTATACCGACGGCTTCCTGCTCGCGGTGCCCGACGCCAACAAGGACGCCTATCGCGCGATGGCCGACAAGGCGGCGGTCGTCTTCCTCGATCATGGCGCGACGCGCGTGCTCGAATGCTGGGGCGACGACGTCTATGACGGCAAGGTCACCGATTACAAGCGCGCGGTCCATACCGAGGCGGGCGAGACCCCGGTGTTCAGCTGGATCGAATGGCCGAGCAAGGAAGCGCGCGTCGCGGGCTGGGAGAAGGTCATGACCGACGAACGGATGAAGCATGATCCGAACGACCAGACCTTCGACGGCAAGCGGATGATCTACGGCGGTTTCACGCCGATACTGGATGCGTGACGCCTTTTCACCCCTCCCCTTCAGGGGAGGGGCAGCGAGACTTGCGGGCTTGCCCGCTAGTCGCAGCGGGGTGGGGTCCATCGACCTTGCGCAAGGCCGATGGACCCCACCCCAACCCCTCCCCTGAAGGGGAGGGGCTTTAGAAAGGCAGAGACGATGCAACATCTGGCCTTCCCCAATGAAAGCCCCGACTATCGCGAGGCGCGCATCGCGCTCCTCGATGCCGAGATCGCGCTGAGGCGGCAGATCGAGGCGGTCGCGGCGCAGCGGCGCGCGCTGCCGCCCGGCGGCGCGGTGCCCGAGGATTATGCCTTCGAGCGCATCGGCGCGTATCAGCGCCCCGAAACGGTGAAGCTGTCCGAACTGTTCGGCGATCACCCGAGCGTCATTCTGCAAAGCTTCATGTTCGGGGCCGAGCGCGACACGCCCTGCCCCGGCTGCACGCACATGCTCGACGCGATCGACGGCAGCGCCCGCCATATCGGACAGCGCGCGCCGCTCTATATCGTCGCCAAGTCGCCGATCGCCCGGCTCGAAGCCTGGGCGAAGGAACGGCGCTGGCCGCACCTTCATTTCCTGTCCGACGTCGAGGGTCGCTATTCGGCCGATTATTTCGGCGACACGCGGCGGCTGGGCGCGGCGAAGCGCGCCGAGCGCGGCATGGGCGAAGGCGAGGATTGGGACGAGACGATCTTCAACGTCTTCTGCAAGGACGGCGATGCCATCCGCCATCATTGGGCGAGCGAAATGGCCTATGCGCCCGAGGATCCCGGCCAGCACCATCGCTCCGGCGATCTCGTCGATCCGCTGTGGGGGCTGCTCGACATGACGCCCGAGGGGCGGGGCAATTTCTTCCCGAGCCTGAGCTATGAAGGAGAAAGACGATGACCAATCCCAAGGGCAGTTTCATCTGGTACGAGCTGATGACGAGCGACCCCGACGGGGCGGCGCGCTTTTACGGCGCGGTCGTCGGCTGGACGATCGCGGCGCATTCGGACCCCGCGGCGAGCGGCGTCGACTATCGCATGATCGCCCGCGCGGACGGCGGCAATGCCGGCGGCGTGCTCGCCTTGGGTGCCGACATGCTGGCGGGCGGCGCGCGGCCGGCGTGGATGGGCTATCTCTACACCCCCGACGTCGACGGCACGATCGCGGCGATCACGGCCGACGGCGGCGCGGTGCACATGCCCGCGACCGACCTGCCGGTCGGGCGCATCGCGATGCTGTCGGACCCGCAAGGCGCGGTCTTCTATGTCATGAACCCGATCCCGCCCGCCGGGATGGAGGATATGGACAGCGACGTCTTTTCGGTGACCGAAGCGCAGCATGTGCGCTGGAACGAGCTGATGACCAGCGACCCCGACGCCGCGATCGCCTTTTACCGCAAGCACTTCGGCTGGGGGCAGGAGGGCGCGTTCGACATGGGCGACATGGGCGCCTATCGCTTCCTGCAACTGGGCGAGGTCGGGATCGGCGCCGTCATGGGGCTGATGCCCGGCGTGCCGGCGGCGATGTGGTCCTATTATATCGGGGTCGACGACATCGACCGCGCCGCGGCGGCGATCACCGCGAACGGCGGCACGATCACCAACGAACCGATGGAAATCCCCGGCGGCGAGTTCGCGATGAACGGGGTCGACCCGCAGGGCGCGGCGTTCGGCCTCGTCGGGCCGCGGCGTTGAGGCATGTAAAGCCCCTCCTCTTCAGAGGAGGGGTTGGGGTGGTGGACACCAGTGCGGACACACCACCCCGCTGCGACTAGCGAGCAAGCTCGCAAGTCTCGCTGCCCCTCCTTGCGAAGAGGAGGGGAATTGGAAGAGGAGAGAAACGATGACGAACCCCGCGAACCAGGCGCCGACCGGCGGCCTGACCCCGCATCTCACGATTCGCGACAAGCGCGCCAAGGATGCGATCGACTTCTATGGCAAGGCGTTCGGCGCGACCGAGATCGCCCGTATGCCCGCCGACGACGGCGAGCGGCTGATGCACGCGCATGTCCACATCAACGGCGCGTCGCTGATGATGCACGACGATTTCCCCGAATATTCGGGCGGTCCGGCGCCCGAACCCGCGGGCGCGGTGCTCCATTTGCAGGTCGACGACACCGACCGCTGGTACGGCCGCGCGATCGAGGCCGGCGCGACATCGGTGATGGCGCCCGAGGACATGTTCTGGGGCGACCGCTACGCGCAGGTCAAGGATCCGTTCGGTCACCTCTGGTCGATCGGCACGCCTTTGAAGGGAGAAGGATGATGAGCCGGAACCCCGTGACCCTGTGCCTCTGGTACGACAAGGAGGCCGAGGAAGCCGCCGCCTTCTATGCCGCGACCTTTCCGGACAGCGCCGTCGGCGCGGTCCACCGCGCGCCGCTCGACAATCCGAGCAGCAAGGAAGGCGCGGTGCTGACGGTCGAGTTCACCGTGCTCGGCGTGCCGTGCGTCGGGCTCAACGGCGGCCCCGCCTTCCAGCATAGCGAGGCCTTTTCCTTCCAGGTCCATACCGACAGCCAGGGGGAAACCGACCGCTACTGGAACGCCATCGTCGGGAACGGCGGGCAGGAAAGCATGTGCGGCTGGTGCAAGGACAAATGGGGGGTGAACTGGCAGATCACCCCGCGCGCGCTGCTCGACGCGACGACCGGGCCCGACAAGGCCGCGGCGAAACGCGCCTTCGAGGCGATGATGACGATGAAGAAGATCGACATCGCGGCGATCGAAGCCGCGGTGAAGGCCGCATGACGACGGCGCGGCGGAGCGCGGCGCTCCGCGCCTGGCTGATCGCTGGGACGCTCGACATCGCCTATGCGGCGGTGCTGAGCGTCGCCACCGGCGGCAGTATCGGCGGCATGCTGCGCGGCGTCGCCAGCGGGCCGTTTCCCGGCGCGAGCGGTTGGGGCGCGGGCGGCGCGATCGCCGGCCTCGGCGTCCATTATGCGATCATGGCCGCGATGGTCGCGGCGTGGTTCGCCGCGGTGCGCCGCTGGCCCCCGCTCGGCGCGTGGCCGTGGTGGATCACGGGCACGCTCTATGGCCTGTTCCTCTATCTGGTGATGAACGCGATCGTCCTGCCGCTGCGCTTCGGGTCGCCCTTCCCGCCCGACGATCTCGCCAAGGCGGCGGCGCTGCTCGTTCCCCATATCATTTTCGTCGGCTGGCCGATCGCCTGGTTCGCCCGCAACAAGGAAACCCGCTGATGCTGACCTTCTATGGCCATCCCTTCTCTTCCTACACCTGGAAGGCGCTGATCGCGCTCTACGAGAAGGATCTCGCGTTCGACTATCGCGTCATCGAGCCCGACCGGCCGCAGCATATGGCGGAGCTGCGCGCGCACTGGCCGATCGGCAAGTTCCCGCTGCTCGTCGATGAGGGGCGGGCGCTGTTCGAGGCGACGATCATCATCGAATATCTCGATCGGCTCGCGCCCGAACCGCCGCTGATTCCCGCCGATCCCGACGCGGCGCTGACGGTGCGGCAGTTCGACCGCGTCTTCGACAATCATGTGATGGGCCCGGCGCAGGAGGTGGTGTTCGACGCGATACGCGGACCCGAAAACCATATGCCGATGATCGTCGACAAGGCGAAGGCGGCGCTGGAGACCGTCTACGGCTGGCTCGACGAGCAACTGGCGGGCGAGGGCTGGGCGACCCCGCACGGCTTCACCCTCGCCGACTGCGCCGCTGCGCCGTCGCTCTTCTACGCCGACTGGGTGCACGAGATCGCGCCGCGCTACGCCAATCTGCGCGCCTATCGCAGCCGCCTGCTCGCGCGGCCGTCGGTGAAGCGCTGCGTCGACGACGCGCGGCCCTATCGCGGCTATTTCCCGCTGGGAGCGCCCGACCGCGATTGATCGCGGAGCGTCCCGCAACGCGGTTAACGCGGCGCTGACCGCGCCTGTTTTCCCTTTGATAGCCGCGCGCGCGCGAAGGCGGCTGCATGGTTTCGCCGGCCGCCATCCTTCGCACGCTGATCGTCGCCGCGCTCGCGGCGCTGCTCGCCTTCGCGCCGGCGCAGGCGCAGCGGGTCGTAACGATCACCACGACGACGGTGACCTGGACCTATGAGGACGAGGCCTATGAGGAGGCCGGCGACGACGCGGCCGCCCTCGACGAAGCGGCCGCGCTGCCGGGCGACGAGGCGCTCGCGGCTGAGGCCGATCTCGGTGCGACGCGGCGCTATGCGCCCTCGGCAAGCCTTGCGACGATCGGCCATGCGAAGGCCCGCTTCGGCCCCTTCGCGGTGATCGACGCGCAGACGGTGCGAATGGCGGGCGACGTCACTGCGGCGACGCCGCGCCAGTTTGCCGCGATGCTCGCCGCCTTTCCGGGGCTCAAGCGGATCGAGATGGTCGATTGCCCCGGCAGCCTCGACGAGGAGGCGAACCTGATCCTCGCCCGCGCGATCCGCCGCGCGGGGCTGGAGACGATGGTGCCCGCCGGCGGGTCGGTGCGATCGGGCGCGGTCGAACTGTGGCTCGCGGGCGTCCGGCGCCGCGCCGCGCCCGATGCCGAATTCGGGGTGCATAGCTGGATGGACGAGGACGGACGGCAAGCGAACGACTATCCCGCGAACGATCCGGTCCATGCCGAATATCTGTCCTATTACCGCGAGATGGGAATGGACGACGCGAAGGCGCGCGCCTTCTACGCGCTGACCAACAGCACGCCCTTCGACGACGTGCGCTATCTGACGCGCGGCGATATGGCGCGGTTCGTAGCGCTGGATTGATTCGATCTTCGATCCTCCCTGTCGCGCAGCGATGGGGAGGTGGCAGCGGCGCAGCCGCTGACGGAGGGGCCGAGCGCGAAGCGCTCGCTTGCGCTCGCGGCCCCTCCACCATCCTTCGGATGGTCCCCCTCCCCACCGCTTCGCGGCAGGGAGGATCGGCCGAGCGCGCTGCCTTAGCCTTGTAACACGCCCCTCGCCTTCCCACATCGCTCCGCATGGCGAAGCGCAGCCTCTATCAGCGATTGCGGTCGAACGCGCAGGTGCGCCTCGCGCTGTTCGTGCTCGGCGTGCTGCTGATGATCGCGGCGCCGATCCTCGGCCCGCTGCCGGGGCCCGGCTTCATCATCCTGTTTCCCGCCGGATTGATGCTCAGCCTGCAGAACAGCCCCTGGGCGAAGCGCGTCTATGTGCGGTTCAAGCGGCGCCACCCGCGCTATGCCGGATGGACCGACCGCATCATGCGGCGCGCGAGCGCGGCGCGGCGGCGCGCGCGCGAAGCGCTGGAAAAGCCGTCCGATGGCGATTGACTTTGCGCCGACTCTCGCTTATCCGCGCCCCCATCGGTGGCCGCCTTCGTTTGGCGGCCCTTTTTCGTTCGATCGATTGAAGAGATTTTGGGGATACCGCGATGAAGCGCACCTATCAACCGAGCCGCCTCGTGCGCAAGCGCCGTCACGGCTTCCGCGCCCGCAAGGCCACCGTCGGCGGCCGCAAGGTCCTCGCCAACCGCCGCGCGCAGGGCCGCAAGAAGCTGTCGGCCTGATCGCCGACGCTTCGCCGCCAGCTCAGACAGAGTTGGGGCTGATGCGAACGCTATCCAAACGCAGCGAATTTCTGGCCGCGAATCGCGGCCTTCGCTTTCCCATGCCCGGCTTCGTCCTGCTCGTCCGCCCGCGCGGCGACGCGGATGAGGGCGTCGGCATCGGCTATACCGTCAGCAAGAAGGTCGGCAACGCCGTCACCCGCAACCGGATGAAGCGCCGGCTGCGCGAACTCGCGCGCGCGGCGCTGCCCGAATCGGGGATCGCGGGCGCCGACCATGTGCTGATCGGCCGGCCCGGCGGCAACGACATCGTCTTCGCCGAGCTCGGCGAACAACTCGATTCGGCGCTGAAACGCGCGGCGAAGAAGCTGGCGAAATGAGTGGCGTGAGCGTTTCCAGTTGTCGTCACTGCGCGAAAACCCGAATCGCGTGTGAAGTTCGGCAGTTTTCAGGGCTTTCCCGATGATCGCCCGCCTTCTCATCCTGATCGCGCGCGGCTGGCAGCTCGGCCCGTCGCGGATATTGCCGCCGACATGCCGCTATGCGCCGTCGTGCAGCGAATATGCGATCACCGCCTTGCAGCGCCATGGTGCGATCAAGGGTGGCTGGCTGGCGACAAAGCGGCTATTGCGCTGCCATCCCTGGGGCGGGCATGGCTATGACCCGGTTCCGTGACGGCCGGCAATCCCGACATTTTTGAGACGAAGAGAGACCGAAAAGCGTGGACGACAAGCGTAACCTGATCGCGGCAATCCTGTTGTCGGTGGCCATCCTGCTGGGTTGGAATTTCGTCGCCGACCGCTTCTTTCCGACGCCCGCCAAGCCCGACGTGACCACGACGGTCGCGGGGACCGACGGCACGGCGCCCGCGGCGACCCCGCCGACGCAGGGACAGCCGAGCGGCCTGCCGGCACCCGGCGCCGCGGCGCCCGCCGCCCCGGCGCCGCAGGCGATCCGGACGGTCGAAGCGGTGCTCGCCGAAGGCCAGCGCATCCCGATCGAGACGCCCGCCCTGTCGGGCTCGATCAACCTCGTCGGCGCGCGCATCGACGACATCACGCTGACCAAATATCGCCAGACGATCGAGAAGAACGCCCCGCCGGTGCGGCTGTTCGCGCCGGGCGGGACCAAGGCCGCCTATTTCGCGAGCCTCGGCTGGTCGGCGCAGGGTATCGGGGTGCCGGGCGCGACCACGGTGTGGACCGCGACCGGCGCGAAGCTGACCCCGGCGACGCCGGTGACCTTGAGCTGGGCGAACGGCACCGGCCAGACCTTCCGCATCGAATATAGCATCGACGACCATTATATGATCACCGCGAAGCAGACGATCGCCAACACCGGCACCGCGCCGGTGACCGCGAGCAGCTATGCGCTGATCGACCGCCACGGCAAACCGACCGACCCGCACGAGCAGAGCAGCTGGACGATCCATATCGGCCCGACCGGCTTTCTCGGCGGCAAGTCGATCCTCGACGTCAACTACAAGGACCTCGATGAGAGCGGCGCGGTCAAATATGACAGTGCGGCCTGGCTCGGCTTCACCGACAAATATTGGCTCGCCGCGATCGTTCCCGCCCGTGGCGAGCGCGTCGACGCCTCGCTGAGCGCGCCGAGCGCCGACAATTACCAGGCGCTCTTCGCGCGCAAATATGCGGCGGTCGCGCCGGGTCGCCAGCTGACGACGACGAGCCGCATCTTCGCGGGCGCGAAGGAAGTCAGCGTCCTCGAAACCTATACCAACGATCAGGGCATCACTCGCCTGTCGCACGCGATCGACTGGGGCTGGTTCGATTTCTTCGAAATCCCGATCTTCAAGCTGCTCGACTGGCTGTTCAAGCAGGTCGGCAATTTCGGGGTCGCGATCATGCTGCTGACGGTGATCATCCGCGCGGCGATGTTCCCGATCGCGCAGCGGCAGTTCCACTCGATGGCGCAGATGCGCCTCGTCCAGCCGAAGATGAAGGCGCTGCAGGAACGCTACAAGGACGACAAGCCCAAGCAGCAGCAGGAGTTGATGAAGCTCTATAAGGACGAGAAGATCAATCCGCTCGCGGGCTGCCTGCCGATCGTTCTTCAGATTCCGATCTTCTATGCGCTCTACAAGGTGCTGATGTTGACGATCGAGATGCGGCACCAGCCGTTCATCCTGTGGATCAAGGACCTCTCGGCGCCCGACCCCGCGCATATCCTGAACCTGTTCGGGACGCTGCCCTTCACGCCGCCCTCCTTCCTCGGCATCGGGGTGCTGGCGCTGATCCTGGGCATCACCATGTTCCTGCAGTTCCGCCTGAACCCGCAGGCCACCGACCCGGTGCAGCAGCAGGTGTTCAAGATCATGCCGTGGCTGTTCATGTTCATCATGGCGCCGTTCGCGGCGGGACTGCTGCTCTACTGGATCACCAACAACTGCCTGTCGATCGCACAGCAGCAGTGGATGTACAGGAAGTTCCCGCAGCTCAAAGCGGCGCCGGTGAAGTGACGACCTCTTCCCTCCCTTGTCATTCCCGCGCAAGCGGGAACCCAGGGCGCGAAAGCGCGGGCTTCGGCGGCAGCGCGCTGGATCCCCGCGTCCGCGGGGATGACAATGATGGATGACAGTGCGGCCGCCGACCGTCCCGAGCGCGCGCGCAAGCTGTTTTCGGGGCCGATCGCCTTCCTGAAATCGGCGCCCGCGCTCCAGCATCTGCCCGCGCCTTCGGTGCCCGAGATCGCCTTTGCCGGGCGCTCGAACGTCGGCAAATCGTCGCTGCTCAATGCGCTGACGAACCGCAACGGGCTCGCGCGCACCTCGGTGACCCCGGGGCGGACGCAGGAGCTCAACTATTTCGACGTCGGATCGCCGCTGGTGTTCCGGCTGGTCGATATGCCCGGCTACGGCTTCGCCAAGGCGCCGAAGGATGTCGTCAGGAAATGGCGCTTCCTGGTCAACGACTATCTGCGCGGGCGGCAGGTGCTGAAACGCACTTTAGTGCTGATCGACAGCCGCCACGGGATCAAGGATGTCGACCGCGAGGTGCTCGAGATGCTCGACGTCGCGGCGGTCAGCTATCGCCTCGTCCTGACCAAGGCCGACAAGATCAAGGCGAGCGACCTCGCCGCGGTGCACGCCGCGACCGAGGCCGAGGCACGCAAACATCCCGCCGCGCATCCCGAGGTCATCGCAACCAGCAGCGAAAAGGGCCTGGGGATCGCCGAGCTCCGGACCGCGGTGCTGGAGGCGGTGGAGAGTTGAGCAAAATCCTCTCCCCTTGGGGGAGAGGATAGTGAAGGTTGCGAACGTGTTCGCTACCGGAACTTGGTGAGGGTATGGGAGCGAAGGTTGACACCCCTCACCCAGCTTCGGCTAGGCAGCAAGCTGCCAAGCCTGCACAACCCTCTCCCCCAAGGGGAGAGGGGTTAAGGAGACCCCATGAAACTCTTCCTCGGCAACAAGGCTTATTCGAGCTGGAGCCTGCGTGGCTGGCTCGCCGCCCGGCACAGCGGACTGCCGTTCGAGGAGGTCACCGTCCCGCTCTATGACGAGGACTGGTCGAACCGCCGCGAGGGCGACGAGTTCGCGCCGTCGGGCGGCAAGGTGCCGATCCTGTGGGACGGCGACGACATCGTCGTCTGGGACAGCCTGGCGATCATCGACTATCTCAACGAAAAGACCGGCGGCACGCGCGGATATTGGCCCGAAGACATGGCGGCGCGCGCGATGGCGCGGTCGATGGCGGCCGAGATGCATTCGAGCTTCGCGGCGCTGCGCCGCAGCCACAGCATGAACATCCGCCGCATCTATCCCGCCGCCGAGCTCGCGCCCGACGTGCAGGCCGACGTCGTGCGCATCATGCAGATCTGGGCCGAGGCGCGGGCGCGCTTCGGCGGCGAGGGCGACTATCTGTTCGGCGACTGGTCGGCGGCCGACATGATGTTCGCGCCCGTCGTCACCCGCTTCATCACCTACTCGATCCCCCTGGCACGCTTCGCCCTGCCCTATTGCCAGGCGGTGATCAGCCACCCGCACATGCAGGAATGGATCGGCGGCGCGCAGGCCGAGGATTGGGTGATCGAGGCGTTCGAGGGCCCGGTGGAGGGGTAATCCAGGATCCTCCCTGTCACGCAGCGATGGGGAGGTGGCAGCGGCGTAGCCGCTGACGGAGGGCCGCGCGCGAAGCGCTCGCTGGCGCTCGCGGCCCCTCCACCGCCTTCGGCGGTCCCCCTCCCCACCGCTTCGCGGCAGGGAGGATTTCCTTAAGGTACCCGCTTCACCGGATAGGGCGTGCCGTCCTTGTGCGTATAATGATCGGGCGTGAACAGCATGTCGATGTCCGAGTAGCCGCCGCCGGTGTCGTATTTCTTGCCGCCGCCGAGCGCGACGAACACGCAGTCGGCCGCCGATTCGTTGACCAGATGATGGCCGTTGGTGCTGCCCTTGGGCCAGACCGCGATGTCACCGGGGCGCATCGGTGTTCGGCCGTCGTCCTCGATCAGCACCGCCTCGCCCGCGATCATCACCAGCATCTCGTCCTCGCCGTCGTGCCAATGGCGCTGCGACGACCAGGCGCCGGGTTTGAGCACGACATGGCTCGCGGCGAAATCCGAAAGGCCGGTGGGGGGCGCGAGGCGGCGGTACCAGCGGCCCGCGACGGCCTGGTCGAAGGGCTCGGGATAGCCGGTCGCGTTGGTCTGCGGGATGGCGTCGAGGTCGAGTTTGGGCATGGCAGTCGCTTTCTTTGTTCCTCCTTTGTTTCGCACAAAAGCGGCGCGATGCAAAGCCTCGACTTGACGCGGCGCAAAGGGGTAAGGGAGCGGCATGACCCATGGCATCGACCCGCTCGACCTTGCAAAGGCGCTGATCGCCGCGCCCAGCGTCACCCCCGCGACCGGCGCGGTGTTCGATGTGCTCGAGGCGGCGCTGGCGCCGCTCGGCTTCACCGTCGAGCGCTTCATCGACGGGATCGAACCCGATGGGCCGGTCGAGAATCTGCTCGCGGTTCGGACGGGTAAGGGGCCGGTGCATTTCGGCTTTGCCGGGCATCTCGACGTCGTGCCGCCGGGCGTCGGCTGGACGGGCGACGCCTTCGATCCGCAAGTGCGCGGCGAGTTGCTCTACGGGCGGGGCGCGGTCGACATGAAGGGCGCGATCGCCGCTTTCGTCGCCGCGGCGGCCGCGACTCCGGCCGAGGCGGGAACGATCAGCCTGATCGTCACCGGCGACGAGGAAGGCCCTGCGGTGTTCGGCACCCGCGCGCTGATGGAACATATGGACGCGCGCGGCATCCGCCCCGACATGATCCTCGTCGGCGAGCCGACCTCGGTGCAGCGGCTCGGCGACATGGTGAAGATCGGGCGGCGCGGTTCGGTCAATATCTGGATCGACGTGCCCGGCACGCAGGGCCATGTCGCCTACCCCCACCTTGCCGACAATCCGATCCCCAAGCTGGTTCGAATCCTCGCCGCGATCGACACGGTGACGCTCGATGAGGGGACCGAGTGGTTCCAGCCGTCGAACATCGAATTCACCGATATCGAGGTCGGCAACGGCGCGACCAACGTCATCCCCGCCTCGGCGCGGGCGCGGCTGTCGATCCGCTTCAACGACCAGCAGAAGGGCGCCGAGCTCGTCCAGATGATCGAGCGCATCGCGCGCGACGTCGAGCCGGCCGCGAAGGTCGTGGGCAAGATTTCGGGCGAAGCCTTCCTGACCCCGCCGGGCGAGCTGTCGGCGCTGGTCGCCGAGGCAATCCACGCCGAGACCGATGTGATGCCCGAGATGTCGACGACGGGTGGCACATCGGATGCGCGCTTCCTCCACGCGCTGTGCCCGGTGGTCGAGTTCGGGCTGACCAACGCGACGATGCACAAGCTCGACGAGGCGGTGGCGGTCGAGGATTTGCGCACGCTGGCCGCCATCTATCGCGGTGTGCTGATGCGGGCCTTCCTCTAAACCCCTAATCCTCGCGCCCGCGCCGCAGGATCACATAGACCGCGCCGGCGCCGCCATGGCTGATGTGCGCGGGACGCAGCGCGACGATCCGGTCGGCGTGGGACGAAGCGGCGAGCCAGTCGGCGAGCGAGGCACGGATCGCGCCGCGCGGGCGCGGCTCCCCGTGCATCTGCGGCAAGCGGTCGGCGCCCGGGCGCAACCGCCCCGCGACGACGAGCAGCACGCGCGCGCCGCGGACCAGCGCGCGGGAGATCGCCTCGTCGAGCAGCGCCTGCGCCGAGGCGAGCGTGTGGCCGTGGAGGTCGATGCTCATGTCGGGGCGGACATGACCCTTGCGGAGCCGCCGGTCCCAATGACTATCGAGAGTCGCATGGCTGTGCGTCCGGCGCGGCGGCGGCAGCGGAGATGCGCGCACCGGGGTGGCGGGTGCGGCGATGCCGCGCGGTGCGGGCTTGGGTGGGCGCACGGTCGGCGGCGACACCGGTGGGATCGTGGCCGGCCCTTTGGGGAGGGGGCGCACCGTCGCCGCGACCTTCTTCCAGAGCGCCGCTTCGTCGGGGTCGAGCCGCCGCGGCATCGTCAGACGCCTTGCGGCGCCAGCCGCGCAACGCTGGCGCGCGGCAGCAGGAGAAGCGCCGAACCGCGCGCCGACATGCCGCCGGCGAGTGCGCGCGCGCGGTCGCCCGCGCCCCAGAAGCTGTCGAAACGGTTCGCGCCCTTGATCGCGCCGCCGGTGTCCTGCGCGATCCACAAACCGCCCGGTTCGGCGCGGTCGAGCGAGAGGAAGACGGGGGCGCCGAGCGGCACATATCTGGGATCGGCGGCGAGGCTGACATGCCCGGTCACCGGCACGCCCAGCGCGCCGAGCGGCCCGGGGCCGGTGAGCTCGCGGAAGAAGACCCAGCTCGGATTCTCGTTCATCACCGCGGCGCCGCGCACCGGGTCGGCGCGCAGATAATCGAGGATGCCCTGCATCGACGCCTGCCCCGGCTGGAGCTCGCCGCGATCGCGCAGCAGCTTGCCGATGCCGACATAGTCGCGGCCGTTCTGGCTGTCGTAGCCGATGCGCAGGATGCTGCCGTCGGGGAGGCGGAGCCGCCCCGAACCCTGCACCTGGAGGAAGAAGAATTCGGCGGCGTCGGCCGCCCACGCGATTTCGAGTCCGCGCCCTTCGAGCGCGCCGCGCTCGATCGCCATGCGATCGTAATAGGGGACGAAATTGGTGCCCTCGACGCGGCCGCGGATCTTCTTGCCCTGAAGCGCGTCCGAAAACAGACCGAGGTCGACGTCGACGAGGTCGGCGGGACGGCGATAGATGGGGACGTCATAGCCGGGCCGCTTCGTCCGCGAGGCCGCGATCTCGGGTTCGAAATAGCCGGTGACGAAGGCGGCGCCGGCGCCGACCTGCACCGTGCCGAAATAGCGGCTGAAGAAATTGCCCGCGTCGCGATCGGGCCAGGCACCCGCCGCAGCGCAGCTTTCGGCCCATTCGGCGGGCTGGGTGAGGCCGCTCGCGTCGGCACGGCGCTGGACCGACGGGCAACTGAGGCGGAAGGCCTTGAGCGCGGCGGTCGCCTGCTCGGGCTTGATGCCGAGTTCATTATATTCGGGGCCGAGGACGACCCCAGCCTCGGCGGCGGTGGTCGCGTCGGCAGGTGGCGGAGGCGCGGCGACCGGCGGGTTGGGTGTCGCCGGGATCGGCGGCGCCGCAGCATCCGACGCGGTCGAGGGACGCGGCGTATAGGGTCGCGGCGTCCCGGCGGGTGTCGGCGCGGGGCCGGGCGCGCTGGTCGATGGCGACGCGGGGGCGGCGGCATCGGGAATCACCGATGCGCAGGCCGAGAGCAAAGGCAGCGCGGCGAAAAGGGCGAAACGGAAAGCGGGCGTGCGCCGTGCCGCGCCCCTCGCGGTGGCCGGCACGGACGTCAGGCCGATTCGGCTTCGTCGAGCACCCAATTGGGGTCGTTGCTGCCGATCGCACGGCGGAAGGTCCACAGATCGTCGGTCTGCGTCGCGTCGCTCATCGATCCCGCGATCATCCGGCCTTCGGCATCGCGCGTTACCGCGCTGATGTCGGCCAGATAGCGGACGGTGATGCGCGCCTCGCCGCGATGGACCGCGACCGCGGTGATCTTCGCCGAATCGATGCCGACGAGGCGGTTGTCGAGCCGCTCGCCGCGCGCCTCGCGCGCGTCGATCGCATCGGCGAAGGCCTGATAGCTGTCGTCGTCGCACAGGTCGCGCAGCGTGTCGCGGTCGCCCGACCAATAGGCTTCGAGGATCATGCGGTAGGCCGCCTCGGCGCCTTCCATGAAGCGGCCGGCGTCGAAATGGCGGTCGCTCGCGAGCAAGGTGCGCAGCCCGGCTTCGGCGGCGGGTTCGTAGACGAGCTTCGACGGATCGACCGCCGATCCCTGCGGCGCGGGCAGCGCATCGGCGTCGTCGAGGCGCACCGGCGCGGGCGCACCGCGCTCGTCGCGGCGCGGCAGCACGGGCTCCTGCTCGTGCCCGGTGCGCTTGCCGAGCACCGAATAGAGTCGCATGCCGAGAAAGGCGGCGATCATGGCGAGCAGGACAATCGAAAAAGCGGTCACGGGCAAACGTCCAATGCGGCGAGGATAGGTTTCTGCGTCAACATAGGCGATGCACCGCCATGTTTCAAATCTCCCTTGGCCCCGGCTCCGCGACAGGTCAACGCCTGGCACCCCCGGCGGTTGCGGCGATCCGTGCCACGGCCGCGACGGGCAGCCCCATTGTGCTGGCCGCGCACCGCTGCTAAGCGCGCCCGCGAGCGACGCGCGCCGCCCGGTCGGTGCGGGTTCCCGTCCTTCGAGTTTCCAGCGAAAGTGCAATCATGGCCGACGAAACCACCCCCGAATTCACGCCCGAAACCCTGACCAACGGTGAGGACAACAGCCCGGCGATCGGCCTGATCTCGCAATATGTGAAGGATCTGTCGTTCGAGAATCCGAACGCGCCCGCCGCCTATCAGTGGCAGTCGGCGCCGCAGATGGACGTCCAGTTCAACATCAGCGCCGAAGGCGTCGGCGAGAATCTTTATGAGGTCGCGCTGAAGATCGACGTGACCTCGAAGGCCGACGAGGGCACCCTCTTCGTCATCGATCTCAAATATGCCGGCCTGTTCGGGGTCCGCAACGTGCCCGACGACCAGCTCCAGCCTTTCTTCCTCGCCGAAGCGCCGCGCATCCTCTTTCCCTTCGCGCGCCGCGTCGTCGCCGACGCCGTGCGCGACGGCGGTTTCCCGCCGCTGCTGCTCGAACCGATCGATTTCCACGGCCTGTTCATGCAGCAGCTGCAGGCGCAGGGCGAAGGCCAGGGCGAGATCCCCGCGCCGGTCGGCGAGGCCTGAGGCTTTTTGCCCACATCGTCATTGCGAGGGCCGAAGGCCCGCGGCAATCCAGAGCAGTTCAAGGCCGCCCTGGATTGCTTCGCTTCGCTCGCAATGACGAATTTCTCTGAACCCTTCCCCCCACGCTTCGGACGCGTTGCGTCGTGACCAGCCTGGTCAAAAGCGTCGGGACGATCGGCGGGCTGACGCTGGTCAGCCGCATCTTCGGCTTCGTGCGCGACATGCTGCTCGCGCGCGTGCTCGGCGCGGGGCTCGCGGCCGACGCCTTCCAGCTCGCCTTCACCCTGCCCAACACCTTTCGCCGGCTGTTCGCCGAGGGCGCCTTCTCGGTCGCCTTCGTGCCGATGTACAGCCGCGCGCTGCATGGTGCGGAAGACGAGAAGCGCGGCGAGGACGCGGCGGCGCGCTTCGCCGACGACGTGCTCGCGGTCTTCCTGTGGGTGCTGCTGGGCTTTTCGGCGGTGATGATGATCGTCATGCCGGGGATCGTCTGGCTGCTCGCGCGCGATTTCCAGGACGTGCCGGGCAAATTCGACCTCGCGGTCTTCCTGAGCCGGGTGACCTTTCCCTATCTGGGGCTGATCAGCCTCGTCGCGATGCTGTCGGGACTGCTCAACGCGCGCTCGCGCTTCGCACCCGGCGCCTTCGCCCCGGTGCTGCTCAACATCCTGCTGATTTCGGGGATCATCGCCGGCTGGTGGCTGCGCGGCGACAGCCATGACGACCGCATCGTCGCGATCGCGCTCGCGGTATCGGTCAGCCTCGCGGGGGTCGCGCAGCTCGCCTATCTGCTCTGGGCGGTGCGCCGCGCCGGGCTCCGGCTCCACTGGCGGCTGCCGCGCTTCACCCCCGAGGTGCGCAAGCTGGGGATGCTGATCCTGCCCGCGACCTTCGGCGCCGGCATCTATCAGGTCAGCCAGTTCGTCGACACCTTCTTCGCGACCTCGCTGCCGCAGGGGTCGCTGACCCTGCTCAAGCTCGCCGACCGGCTCAACCAGATGCCGCTCGGCATCGTCGGCATCGCGCTCGGCACCGCGATCCTGCCGATGCTGTCGCGCCACATTCATTCGGGCGACGCCGCCGAGGCGCAGCGATTGCAGGGCAATGCCTTCGAGATGGCGACGCTGCTGACGCTGCCCGCCGCCGCCGCGCTCGCGATCTGCGCCCCCGCCTTCACCGCCGCCTTCTTCGTCGGTGGCAAGTTCACCGCCGCCGACGGCGCGATCATGGCGCAGATCGTCGTCGCGCTCGTCGCGGGGCTGCCCGCTTATGTGATCGTCAAGATATTGAATCCCGGCTTCTTCGCGCGTGAGGATACGCGGACGCCGGTGTGGACCGCGCTCGCGTCGCTGATCATCAACATCGCGATCAACCTCTATGTCGTCGAACATTATGGCATCGTCGGGCTCGCCGGGGCGACCGCGGCGTCGGCGAGCATCAACTGCCTCCTGCTCTATGCCATCCTCCACCGCCGCGGCTGGTTCCACTTCACCGCGCGGCTCGCGGGCCGCATCGCGCGCCAGCTGGTCGCGGTGGCGGCGATGGCGGCGCTGCTGTGGTGGATGATGCCGCTGCTCGCGGACCATTATGCCGGCTCGGCGTTCGAGCGCGCTTGGTCGCTCGCCGCGCTGGTCGCGGCGGGCGGCACGGCCTTCTTTGCAGCCGCTTTCCTCGTCGGCGCGCTTGACAAGGATCTGCTCGCCATGCTGACGCGGCGGCGCGCGCGCAACGGAGCGGCGCCTTCACAGGAGTAGACCATGCGGATCGTATCGGGCATCCAGCCCACCGGAAATTTGCACCTCGGCAATTATCTGGGCGCGATCCGCAACTGGGTGCGGATGCAGGACGATGCGGCGGCCCAGGGCGGCGACTGCCTCTTCTTCCTCGCCGACCTTCACGCCATCTCGATGCCGCATGTGCCGGCCGACCTGACCGCCAATACGCGCGCGATGACCGCGGCGCTCGTCGCCTGCGGCATCGATCCCGACCGATCGACCCTGTTCAACCAGGCGCGCGTCCCCGCGCATGCCGAGATGCAATGGCTCCTGAACGGCACCGCGCGGCTCGGCTGGCTCAACCGGATGACGCAGTTCAAGGACAAGTCGGGCAAGAACCGCGAAAGCGCGTCGGCGGCGCTCTATACCTATCCGGTGCTCCAGGCCGCCGACGTGCTGCTGTATCAGGCGACGCACGTGCCGGTGGGCGAGGACCAGAAGCAGCATCTGGAACTCGCGCGCGACATCGCGCAGAAGTTCAACAACGACTATGCGACCCCCGAAGCGCCGGTCTTCACCCTGCCCGAGCCGATCATCCCGGCGGGCGCGGCGCGGATCATGAGCCTGCGCGACGGGTCGGCGAAG
The DNA here is from genome assembly GCF_002277025.1 of Sphingopyxis sp. GW247-27LB. Classification (GTDB taxonomy): domain Bacteria; phylum Pseudomonadota; class Alphaproteobacteria; order Sphingomonadales; family Sphingomonadaceae; genus Sphingopyxis. The sequence goes on along the minus strand of NZ_NIWD01000008.1, from coordinate 375,220 downwards.
ATGTCGAAGTCCGACCCCTCCGACATGAGCCGGATCAACCTGACCGACGATGCCGACACGATGATGCAGAAGGTGAAGAAGGCGCGAACCGACCCCGAGGTGCTGCCGTCGGAGGCGGCAGGGCTCGAGGGGCGGGCCGAGGCGCGCAACCTCGTCGGCATCTATGCGACGCTCGCCGACATCAGCGTCGACGCGGTGCTCGCCGACTATGCAGGCCAGGGCTTCGGCGCGTTCAAGCCGGCGCTCGGCGAGCTGCTGGTCGAGAGGCTCGCGCCGATCAATGCGCGCTTCGTGGCGCTCAAGGACGATCATGCAGCGCTCGACGCGATCCTCGACAAGGGCGCGGCGAAGGCAAGAGCCCTTGCAAAACCGACACTCGATGCCACTTATGATGTGTTGGGCCTGTGCCGCTGACGCGGCGCGGAACCGGAACCGGCGGGGAACAAAGCCGCGACGAACCGGGTTCAACCAAGGTTAAGTCGCTTTGGCGTAGTCATGGTATAAAGCGCGGGTCATACTGCGCACCGAATCACGGAGCATGACAATGAGCAAGATCAACTTCAGGCGCCTCGGCCTCGCCGCGATGACCGGCGCCGCATTGGCGCTCGCGGGCTGCGCAACCCCGTTCAAGGCCGACGTTGCGCGCTTCCAGACGCAGCTTCCGGCGCCGCAGGGCCAGAGCTTCGCGGTCGAGGCGGGCAATCCCGCGCTCGAAGGCGGGATCGAGTTCGGCCAGTACGCCAATCTCGTCGCGGGCGAGCTGACCCGCTACGGCTATCGCCCCGCCGCGCCGGGCGAGAAGGCCGACCTCGTCGTCCATATGGACTATGGCATCGACAAGGGCCGCGAGCGCGTGGTGAGCACGCCGAGTTTCGGCGACCCCTGGTACGGCGGCTGGTACGGCCGCGGCTTCTATCGCCCCGTCATCGTGCGCGGGCGCCACGGGCGCCGCTATGTCGCCGGCTATTACGATCCCTTCATGTGGGGCGGCTTCGGGCCCGGCTGGGGCGGCAGCGACGTGTCGAGCTATACCGTCTACACGAGCGACCTCAGCCTGCGCATCGACCGCGCCGCCGACGGATACCGCCTGTTCGAGGGCCGCGCCGAGGCGCAGTCGCGCGACAACGACCTCGTCGACATCGTCCCCAACCTGATCCAGGCGATGTTCACCGGCTTCCCCGGCAATTCGGGCGAAAAGGTCCGCATCACGGTGGCGCCGCCCGAAAAGGGCTGATCGCCGCATATCGAATTGAAAAAGCCCGCCCTCCATACGGAAGGCGGGCTTTTTTTATGGGTGGATATGCGCGTGGATCCTCCCTGCGGCGGAGCCGTGGGGAGGGGGACCATCCGAAGGATGGTGGAGGGGCCGCGAGCGCCAGCGAGCGCTTCGCGCTCGGCCCCTCCGTCAGCGGCTACGCCGCTGCCACCTCCCCATCGCTGCGCGACAGGGAGGATCGTCAGGTTCAACGCCCGCTCACCACCCCAATCAGCTATTCAAGCTCCGGCGGATCGCGGCAATTTCGGCGTCGAGTTCGCTGTCGTTGACGCGCAGCGCCTCGACCGTGCGCACCGCGTGGATCACCGTCGAATGATCGCGCCCGCCGAAGCGGCGGCCGATCTCGGGATAGGAGCGCGGGGTCAGTTCCTTCGCCAGATACATGGCGACCTGGCGCGGGCGGGCGACCGCGCGGACGCGGCGCTTCGACGCCATTTCGGACTTGTCGAGCCGGTAGTGGGCGCAGACGGCGCGCTGGATCTCGTCGATCGTGATCCGCGGGCGGGCGCTGCGCACATTATCGGCGAGCCGGTCCTCGGCAAGCGTCAGGTCGATGCGCGCACCGGTGAGCGCGGCATAGGCGAGCAGCTTGTTGAGCGCGCCCTCGAGCTCGCGGATGTTGCGGGTGAAATGCTTGACCAGATAGGCGACGACGTCGTCCGGAACCTCGACCATCGGCATCGCGGCGAGCCGCTGGCGGATGATGCGTTCGCGCAGATCGTCCTCGGGCGCCTCGATATCGGCGACGAGCCCGCCCGACAGCCGCGACAGCAGCCGCGCCTCGACCCCGTCGAGCATCGCCGGCGGCCGGTCGGCGGTGACGACGAGACGCTTCCCCGCGGTCATCAGATCGTCGATCGTGTGGAGCAATTCCTCCTGCGTCGAATTCTTGCCGATCACGAATTGCAGATCGTCGAGCAACAGCAGGTCGGCGGCGCGCAGCCGCGCCTTGAACGCCATCATGTCGCCGCCGCGCATCGCGCCGACGAATTCGAGCATGAACTTCTCGGCCGACATCAGGATGATGGTCGCGGTCGGCTCGATCGCGGCATAGCTTTGCGCGATCGCATGGAGCAGGTGCGTCTTGCCCTGCCCGGTGCCCGAGCAGAGATAGAGGGGATTGAACTGCGGCACTTCCGCCATCGCCATGCGGCGCGCGGCGTTGGCGGCGAGAATGTTCGAGCGCGCGACGACGAAGCGGTCGAAGCTGAGGCGGGCGTCGAAAGGCGATGGAGTTGCCGGCGCGAGCGCGGCGGGCGGGTCGAAACTCGGCAGCGGCGCAGCCAGGGTCGCAGCGCCGCGCTCGGCGGCCGCGACGCCCGCACGGACGAGCACCGTGCGCACCGCGGGCAGATGATGCCGCCATGCGAGCTCGAGCCGGTCGCCGAATCGCTCGTTGATCCAGTTGGCCGAAAAGCGGCTCGCGGTTTCGAGGGTCACCACCCCCGACAGCGAGCAATAGTCGGCAAAGCGCACGGGCTTCAGCCAATGGTCGAAGGTGCGGACGCCGAGGTCGCGGCGCAGCCCTTCGGCGACGCGCGGCCAGAGCGTCGCGGCGTCGCCGCTCATCGCCCTCTCTCCCGCATCGCTGCCATGACTGCTCCCGCTCTCCATCACCTTGCGTCGCCCCTCCGGTCCCCCTGTCACCGCCGAAACGCGCCTGCGGCCGCTCCACGCGCCGATCCTCCGCCCGCGGCAAGCGCAAGCGTCCCACCCGGGACCAGCCCGAAGGAGTGCGAATCATGTCCATGTAACGGCCGTCGGCGAAGGCCAACGACCCCCCTGTCTAGGCAGGAGAGAGAGATGGGATCAAGGCCGGGGCGCGTAAAAAATCTGAAATAAAATTCTTGACTCGCCCCACCCCTCGGAAATGCGACTATGGGGCAATTATTCCATATTTTTCAGCTATTTATAGCTGACCCCATTCCCACGCCCGAACGAATCGCGATGAATCCGCCACTTACCGCGCTGCAACAGCAATGACTTTTGGCAGTCATAAAAAAGACCCGCCGGGCGAACCGGCGGGTCTTTGAAATCGGTACGCGGCGAAAGCCGAATCAGGCGATCGCGTTGACGCTCTTGGTCAGGCGCGAATATTTGCGCGCAACAGTGTTCTTGTGGAGCACGCCCTTGGCGACGCCGCGCGCCATTTCGGGCTGAGCCGCCTTCAGCGCCGCAGCGGCGGCGTCCTTGTCGCCGGCGGCGACGGCGGCTTCGACCTTCTTCACCAGCGTGCGGATGCGCGACACGCGGTTCTTGTTGACGATCGTGCGCGCCGTGTTGCGGCGGATGCGCTTCTTTGCCTGCGGCGTATTGGCCATAAGTTCCTCAAAAATCCAATCGGTTCAACGGTCGGAGCACAGCCGAAAGCGGAGCAGCCGAATCGCGCGCGGGCGGCGAATCAATGTCCGGATGCGGCCGGTTCCGGATGACCGGACCCTGCTCGAAGGGTGCGCGCATAGCGGTGAAGGGCGATTGGGTCAATGCCTATTGCGGGCAATGGCCCACATCAGCGCTGGCATTTGGGGCAATAGAAGGTCGAGCGCCCGCTCTGCACGACGCGCGCGATCGTGCCGCCGCATTGGCAGCGCTCGCCCTCGCGGCCGTAGACGCGCCAGTCCTTCGCGAAATAGCCGAGGTCGCCTTCGGGGCTGAGGAAATCGCGCAGGGTCGAACCGCCCGCGGCGATCGCGGCCGTCAGCACATCCTTGATCGCGGGGACGAGCGCGGCGAGCCTGGCCCGGGGAACGTCGGTCGCGGGTTTGAGCGGCGAGATTCGCGCCATGTTGAGCGCCTCGCAGACATAGATGTTGCCAAGCCCCGCGACGATCGTCTGGTCGAGCAGCATCGCCTTGATCGGCGCGCGGCGCCCGCCGAGCGCGCGCGCCAGATAAGCGGCGCCGAAATCGTCCGCGAGCGGTTCGGGGCCGAGCGTCACGAAGGCGGGGAAGCGCGCCAGCGGGTCGCCCGCGACAAGATCGACCGAGCCGAAGCGGCGCGGGTCGTGGAGGAAGAGCCGACGGCCGCCCGCGGTTTCGAGGAGCAGATGGTCGTGCTTTCCGGCTTCGCCCCCTTCGGTGCGCCAGCGCCCCGACATGCCGAGGTGAAAGATCATATGGTCGTCGCGGTCGGTCGAAACGATGCCATATTTGGCGCGGCGCGACAGCGTCGTCACCGTCGCGCCGGTCAACCGCTGTGCGAGATCGGCGGGAAAGGGCCGGCGCAGGTCGGGACGGAAGGTGGTGACGGCGACGAGCCGCTGCCCTTCGAGGAAGGGCGCGAGGCCGCGGACGGTGGTTTCGACTTCGGGGAGTTCGGGCATCAGGTCTGTGGCGCTACGCGCCATTTGCGCGGGCGGCAAGGCCCGGCTAAAGGCCTGAACGCACTTCCGCACTCCCCGCAAAGGCGCGCATAAATGGCTACCCCCGACACCGTCAGCTTCGGTTACGAGCAAGTTCCGACGACCGAGAAGACCGCGATGGTCGGCGAGGTGTTCAGCCGCGTCGCGCGCAAATATGACATCATGAACGACGCGATGTCGGGCGGGATGCACCGGCTGTGGAAGGACCGCTTCGTGCGGCGCGTGAAGCCGCGCGCTGGCGAGGCGATCCTCGACATGGCGGGGGGCACCGGCGACATCGCCTTTCGCATGGAGCCGTCGGGCGCGAGCATCACCGTCGCCGACATCAACCCCGACATGCTCGGCGTCGGCATGGAGCGCGCGGCCGAGCGCGGCATCGCCAGCCTCGTCTGGTCCGAGCAGAATGCCGAGAAGCTCGGCTTTCCGGACCAGTTCTTCGACGCCTATACGATCGCCTTCGGCATCCGCAACGTCACCGACATCCCGGCGGCGCTCGCCGAAGCGCATCACGTGCTCCGCTACGGCGGGCGCTTCTTCTGCCTCGAATTCTCGACCAACGAATGGCCGGGCTTCAGCCAGGCCTATGACGCCTATTCGCATCATCTGGTGCCCAAGCTCGGCAAGCTGATCGCGCAGGACGAGGACAGCTATCGCTATCTGATCGAATCGATCCGCCGCTTCCCGCCGATGCCCCAATTCGCGCAGATGATCCGCGATGCGGGATTCAGCGCGGTGAAGGTCGAGCCGATCCTGGGCGGGCTGGTGGCGATTCACAGCGGGTGGAAGGCTTGACCCGTCCCGTCACCCATATTGTCCGCCTGCTGCGCTGGGGCCGCATTCTCGCACGCCACGGCGCGTTGCGCGGGATCGAGACGGCTCCCCAGACTCCGCCGGGGGTCAAGCGACTGTGCCGGATCGCGCGGCTGGGGACGATCCAGCCGAAGGTGCCCGACTATGCCGCCGCCTTCCAGGCGATCGGCCCCGCCGCGGTCAAGCTGGGGCAGACGCTCGCGACGCGCCCCGACCTTGTCGGCGAGGAAGCCGCGCGCAACCTCCTGACCTTGCAGGACGCACTGCCCCCCGTCGCCTTCGATCGCATCCGGCAAGAGATCGAGGCGACCTTCGAGGCGCCGCTCGAAAGCCTCTACGCCGAATTCGACCCCGAACCGGTGGGGTCGGCGTCGATCGCGCAGGTCCATCGCGCGGTTACGACCGAAGGCCGCAAGGTCGCGGTGAAGGTGCGCCGTCCCGGCATCGACAAGCAGTTCGCGCGCGACATCGACACCTATGAATGGGCCGCGGCGCATCTCGAGGCGCTGGGGGGCGAAGCCTCGCGCCTCCGCCCGCGCCAGGTGATCGCCAACTTCCGCCGCTGGACCTTGCGCGAACTCGACCTTCGGCGCGAAGCCGCGTCGGCGTCCGAGCTTGCCGACGCGATGACCGGCGTGCCGACCTATGAAGTGCCCGCCATCGACTGGGATCGCACCGCAAGCCGCGTGATGACGCTGGGTTGGATCGACGGCATCAAGATCTCGCACCGCGACCAGCTGATTGCCGCCGGGCACGACATGAAGACGCTCGCGGCGAACCTCGTCCACGCCTTCCTGCGCCAGGCGATAGCGGAAGGGTTCTTCCACGCCGACATGCACCAGGGCAATTTGTTCGTGAAGGCCGACGGGACGATCGCCGCGGTCGATTTCGGGATCATGGGGCGGATCAACCGGCAGGCGCGCTACTGGCTCGCCGAGATTCTCTATGGGCTGACCACGGGCAATTACCGCCGCGTCGCCGAGATTCATTTCGAGGCGCAATATGTCCCCGACTATCACAGCGTCGAGGAGTTCGCGACGGCGCTGCGCGCGGTCGGCGAGCCGATGCGCGGCAAGCCGGTGAGCGAGCTCAGTGTCGGGCAGATGCTCGACGGGCTGTTCGCGATCACGCGCGATTTCGACATGCAGACCCAGCCGCACCTGCTGCTGCTCCAGAAGACGATGGTGATGGTCGAGGGCGTCGCGACGATGCTCGACCCGAAGATCAACATGTGGGACGTCTCCGGCCCCTTCGTCAGCGCATGGATCCGAGACGAACTCGGCCCCGAGGCCGCGCTCGCCGACGGCATCCGCGAGCAGGGCAAGACGCTGGCGCTGATCCCCGACATCATCCGCCGCCTCGACGCGCAATTGCCCAGGAAAGGCGCCGCGCCCCCCGCCCCGCCGCTGCCCGACATTCCGCTGATGTGGGAGCCGGGCGAGAAGCGCGTCTGGTGGCGCTATGCGCTGACCGTGCTGGTGGGCGCCGCGGCAGGCGCGGGGCTGCTGCACTGGCTGGGTTGAAGCGCGGCTGAAATGCGCATATCTTATGCGCAAGGAGAATGGCGATGAACCGTCCGGCGCGATTCGAAGGACCCAAGAAGGCGACCAATGTGTCGTTGAGCGCCGAACTGGTCGAAGAAGCCAGGAAGCTCGGCATCAACGTCAGCGAAGCGTGCCAGACCGGGCTTGCCGCCGAGGTGAAGAAGGCGCGCGAGACGGCATGGAAGGAAGAGAATCGCGCCGCGATCGAAAGCTGGAACGACTACACGCGCGAGCATGGACTGCCACTCGCCAAATATCGGCTGTTTTGATGCCGCAGTTCGACGTTTACAAAAGTCGCGACGGGAACGAATTGTTGCTCGATTGCCAGAGCGACCTGCTCGGCCATTTCGATACACGTCTCGTCGTGCCGTTGGTCCCGGCGCAAACCGCACAGAAATTGTCGCGCCTGCATCCGCTTTTCGAGATCGAAGGCGAGCACCGCATCATGGCGACGCAATTGGCGTCGGCGGTCGACATGCGGGAATTGGGCACCCGCGTCGCGTCGCTGGCCGAGCGGCGCTATGACATATTGAACGCAGTCGACATGCTACTGACGGGGGTTTGACGATGGCGGCGAAACGCATCCTGCTCATCATCGGCGGCGGCATCGCCGCCTATAAGGCGATCGAGCTCGTCCGGCTGCTCCGCAAGGCGGGCATGACGGTGCGCTGCGTGCTGACGCGCGCGGGCGAGCAGTTCGTGACCCCGCTGACCCTCGCGGCCTTGAGCGAGAACAGGGTCTACACCAGCCTCTTCGACCTCAAGGACGAGGTCGAGATGGGGCATATCCAGCTCTCCCGCGAGGCCGACCTGGTCGTCGTCGCGCCCGCGACCGCCGACCTGCTCGCGAAGATGGCGGGGGGTATCGCCGACGATCTCGCGACGACGCTGCTGCTCGCGACCGACAAGCCGGTGCTCGCGGCGCCCGCGATGAACGTGCGGATGTGGCTGCATGCCGCGACGCGGCGCAATGTCAGGGCGCTGCGCGGCGACGGGGTGACGGTGATGGAGCCCGACGAGGGCGAGATGGCGTGCGGCGAATATGGCCCGGGCCGCCTTCCCGAGCCCGAGGCGATCAAGCGGGCGATCGACGAAGCGCTCTCTTCTCCCCTCCCGCAGGAGGGGGACTTTAGCGGCCAGCCCGATTTCGCGCCCGCGAACCATCGCCCGCTTTACGGCCGCCGCATTCTCGTCACCGCGGGCCCGACGCACGAGCCGATCGACCCGGTGCGCTACATCGCCAACCGGTCGAGCGGAAAGCAGGGCTTTGCCATCGCCGCCGCCGCCGCCGCCGCCGGCGCCGAGGTGCTGCTGGTCGCGGGACCGGTGCCGCTGCCCACGCCGCCCGGCGTGGTCCGCGTCGACGTCGAGACCGCGCTCGAGATGGCGGCGGAGGTGCAGGCGGGGCTTCCCGTCGATGCCGCGATCATGGTCGCCGCGGTCGCCGACTGGCGCGCCGCCGACACCCATAGGCAGAAGATCAAGAAGGACGGCAGCGGCGCGGTTCCGCCGCTCGCGCTCGCCGAAAATCCCGATATCCTCGCGGGGCTCGCGAAAAGCGCCGAGCGCCCGCCGCTGCTGATCGGTTTCGCCGCCGAGACCAACGACGTGATCGACCATGCGCGCGCGAAGCTCGCGCGGAAGGGCTGCGACTGGATCGTCGCCAACGATGTCTCCGCCGACCCGATGGGCGGCGAAACCAACCGCGTTCACATCGTCAGCCAGGACGGGGTGGACAGTTGGGACCGGCTGCCCAAACAGGCGGTCGCCCGCAAACTGATGGAAAAGATCGCCGATGAGCTCGACCTCCGTTCACCCCCTGATTCCGATTGAGATCCGGATCCAGCGCCTGCCCAACGGCGGCGGCCTGCCGCTGCCCGCCTATGCGTCGGATGGCGCGGCGGGGATGGACGTCGTCGCGGCCGAGACGCTGACGCTGCGCCCCGGCACGCGCCACGCGGTCGCGACCGGTTTCGCGATGGCGATCCCGCCGGGGTATGAGGTGCAGGTGCGCCCGCGTTCGGGCTTGGCGCTCAAACATGGCATCACCTGCCTCAACACGCCGGGAACGATCGACAGCGACTATCGCGGCGAGGTGAAGGTGATCCTCGCCAATCTGTCGGACGATAATTTCGAGATCAAACGCGGCGACCGCATCGCGCAGCTCGTCCCCGCACCGGTGCAGCGCGCCGCCTTCACCGAGGTAGCGGCACTCGACGACACCGCGCGCGGCGCGGGCGGCTTCGGATCGACCGGGGTCGCGAGCGAGGCGGCGGAGGCCGAGGACGCCGCCCACGAGGGCGTCGGATCGCTGGCGGCGATGAAGATGCGGCGGCCCTGAGCCTTGCTGTCGGACGCCGAGCTCGACCGCTATGCGCGCCAGATCATCCTGCCGCAGTTCGGCGGCGCCGGGCAGGCGAAGCTGAAGGCCGCGCATGTCGCGCTGATCGGCGCGGGCGGAATCGGCTGTCCGGCCATCGCCTATCTGGCGGCAGCGGGGGTGGGCCGGCTGACGATCATCGACGATGACGTCGTCGAGCTGTCGAACCTCCACCGCCAGCCGCTGTTCGCCGACGACGATATCGGCGCGTCGAAGGCCGAGGTCGCGGCGAAGGTGGCGCGGCGGATCAACCCCCATGTCGAGGCGGAGGCGCGGGTGGAGCGGCTCGACGAAGCCAATGCCGAAGCCCTGTTGGCGGGCGCGGACCTGATCCTCGACGGCTGCGACAATTTCGCGACCCGGCTGGCCGTGAATCGCGCCGCGGTCGCGCTCGAGATCCCGCTGCTCTCGGCCGCGATCGGGGCGTTCGAGGGGCAGGTCGCGCTTTACGAGGGATGGCGCGCGGGCAGCCCCTGCTACGCCTGCCTGGTCGGCGACGACCCGAACCGCGAAGGGATCAACTGCGCCGAGACCGGTGTGATGGGGGCGCTCCCGGGGATGATCGGCACCACGGCCGCGCTGGAAGCGGTGCGCGCGCTCAGCGGCTGGGGACGGTCGCTGGCCGGTCGGCTCGCGATCATCGACATGCTCGAGCGGCGCTGGCGTGAAGTGGGCGTGCCCGCGGACCCGGAATGTCCGATATGCCGGGGCTGAACCTGATCGTCGCGGGCGCGGACGGATCGCGACTTTACGCGGCACTCGAAACCGCGATGGCGGCGGCGGCGCTCGGGCAGCCGGCGCGGCTCTTCCTGCAGGGCGAGGCGGTCGCCTTGCTGCGCGCGCCGGTCGGCTTCGCCGGCGACGCTGCGCGCGTCGCGGCGGGGCAGCCCGACCTCGCGCAGATGATCGCCGAAGCGGCAGCGATGGACGTCACGATCATCGCCTGCCAGTCGGGCATGGCGCTCGCTGGGATGACGGCCGAAGAGACGGGACCGCAGGTGCGCGCCGGCGGGCTCGTCGGCTTTCTGGCAGGAGTCGGGGCGGACGACCGGCTGATCGTCTATTAGGGATTCTTGCAGACGCTGATTGCCGAAGGATCGGGGCGCTTGCCGATCGGCACGAAGCGCGCGAGATAGCCGCCCGCGGTCTGTTTGTCGTCGTAGGACAGCAATTTGTAGCCCACCGCCTGGAATTCGCAGACGAGCAGGCGGAAGGGCGTGCCGTGCTGCGCGATCGGACGATCTCCATCGACCACGATCACCTGCCCACCCGGGCGCAGCGCGGGGCGCAGCCGCCAGAGGAAGGCGTAGGGCTCGCCGATCTCGTGATACATATGGACCATGAAGACGCGGTCGAAGCTGTTCGCGGGAAGCCGCGGATCGTCGACCGCGCCGAGCTTCAGCGAGACATTGTCGAGCCGTTCGCGCGCGACGCGGTCGGCGAGCCGCTCGATCACCTCGGGCTGGATGTCCTGCGCGAGCACGCGGCCGCCGGCACCGACCCGGCCCGCGAGGCGCACGGTATAATAGCCGTCGCCCGCACCGATGTCGGCGACGGTCATGCCGGGGCGGACGTCGGCCGAGTCCATGACGTCGTCGGCCTCGTTGACGCGGTCGCGCGCTTCCTCGGACGACCATCTCGTCGAGGTGATCGGCGCGACGGGACGGTCGGCGGGCGGGAAGTCGCGCGCGGTCTCGACGCGGTCGTCATTATCCTTCCACGGGGCATCGCAACCGCCGAGCAGCGGCAGCAGCGCCAGTGCGGCGAGCAGGGCCGCGCGGCACCTCATCAGTCGATGTCCTCCACCTCGACCTTTTCGCCGGTCACCTTCTGCGACAACGCGGCCGCCATGAACGGATCGAGCGCACCGTCGAGAACGTCGCCGGGCGCGGTCGAGGTGACGCCGGTGCGCAGGTCCTTGACGAGCTGATAGGGCTGGAGGACATAGGAACGGATCTGGTGGCCCCAGCCGATCTCGGTCTTCGCCTGATATTCGCCGCTCGCCTCGGCCTCGCGCTTCTGGAGCTCGGCCTCGTACATCCGCGCCTTCAGCATCCCCATCGCGGTCGCGCGGTTCTTGTGCTGCGAACGGTCGTTCTGGCTCGCGACGACGATGCCGGTCGGGATATGCGTGATGCGCACCGCCGAATCGGTCGTGTTGACGTGCTGGCCGCCGGCACCCGACGCGCGATAGGTGTCGATCTTGAGGTCGCCCTCGTTGATGTCGATCTGGATATCGTCATCGATCACCGGATAGACCCAGACCGACGAGAAGCTGGTGTGGCGCCGCGCCGAGCTGTCGTAGGGCGAGATGCGGACGAGGCGATGCACGCCGCTCTCGGTCTTGGCATAGCCATAGGCGCTTTCGCCCTTCACCAGCATCGTCGCCGACTTGATGCCCGCCTGCTCGCCCGCCTGATATTCGACGAGCTCGACCTTCATCCCGCGCTTTTCGGCCCAGCGCATGTACATGCGCTGGAGCATCTCGGCCCAGTCCTGGCTTTCGGTGCCGCCCGCACCGGCGTGGATTTCGATATAGGCGTCGTTGCCGTCGGCCTCACCCGCGAGCAACGCCTTGACCTTGTCCTGCTCGGCGCGCTGCGCGAGCGCCGCGAGGCTGGCGACGGCATCGTCGACCAGCGCCTCGTCGCCTTCCATCTCGGCGAGCTCGATCAGCTCGACCGTATCGTCGCGTTCCGTCTCGATCGCGCGCGTCGCGGTGATCGCCTCGTCGAGGCGGCGGCGTTCGCGCATGACCTCCTGCGCCGCCTTGGGGCTGTCCCACAGCGTCGGGTCCTCGACCTTCGCATTGAGCTCGTCGAGCCGGCGCACCGCGCGGTCCCAGTCGAGGAAACGGCGCAGCAGCGCCAGCGCGGCGTTGATCGTGTCGATATGATCCTGCGCTTCGGCGCGCATGTCCTTGCTCCTGAATTCGGTGGGCACCGGCCATAGAGGCTCGGGCGCCCGTGACAAGCCGTCAGATGATGCCGCCGCGATCGTCGAGGAAGTCGCTGTCGCTGCGCCGCCCGCCGCTCTGTTCGACCGGCGCGTCCTGCCGCTGGGCGGGTTTCGACGGCTTGATCTCCTCCTCGCGGATCGTCCGCCGGGGTTCGCTTTCGGGCTTGAACGCTTCCCAGATGATCGCCGCCTTGGGGTCGCTGCCCGGCCAGCTGCCATAGACGCGGCGGCCCGACTGGCGGTCGATGCGGACCATGCGGATGCCCTTCGGCGCGACAAAGGGCACCGGCTGGCGATCGGCGAGCGCGTCGAGGAAGAATTGCTTGAACACCGGCGCCGCGAGGCTGCCGCCCTGCGCATAGCCGCCCATGTTGCGCGGCTGGTCGAAGCCGAGATAGAGGCCCGCGACGACGTCGGGGGTGCCGCCCATGAACCAGACGTCCTTCGGCCCCGTCGTCGTCCCCGTCTTGCCGAACAGCGGCACGCCGAGATCGCGCAGCCGCTGCGCGGTGCCGCGCTGGACGACGCCTTCGAGCATGTGGACGACCTGATAGGCGGTCATCGGGTCCATGAGCTGTTTGCCCGACGGCGCGAAGCGCGGCATCGGCCGGCCGTCCCAATCCTTCTGGTTGCAGCCCTCGCACGGGCGCCAGTTCCGCGGGAAGATCACCTTGCCGCGGCGGTCCTGGACATAGTCGATCAGCCGCGGCTTCAGCGCGCGGCCGTGATTGGCGAGCATCGCATAGGCGTTGACCAGCTTTTCGACCGTCGTCGTGCCGGCGCCGAGCGCGGTCGACAGATAGGGTTCGTGGGTGCCGATCCCCATCGTCTTGATCGTCTCGACGATCGGTTCCATCCCGACCTGGCTCGCGGTGCGGACGGTCATCAGGTTGCGCGACTGTTCGAGGCCCCAGCGCATCGTGTGCTGGCCCGACCCGCCCGCGCCGCCATAGTTGCGGAAGCATTTGTTGCCGAGGTTCGCGCCCTGGTAGACGCAGAAAGGCCCGTCGACGATCATCGTCGCGGGGGTCATGCCGTTGTCGAGCGCGGTCGCATAGACGAAGGGCTTGATCGTCGACCCCGGCTGGCGTTCGGCCTGGGTCGCGCGGTTGAACGACGAGAGGCGGACGTCGAAGCCGCCCTGCATCGCATAGACGCGCCCCGAATGCGGGCTTTCGACGACCATGCCGCCCGATACTTCGGGAATGTTGCGCAGCGCGTAGACGCCGGGCGATGTCGCCTTGACCGCGATCAGGTCGCCGGGCTTCATCGCGACGAAGGCGCTCGTCCCGCGCTTGCGATAGCCCATCTGGGCGGCGCTCGCGGGCAGCCGCCCGGTCGTTCCGTCCGAAAAGCCGATGCGCGCCTCGCTGCCCGTCTTCGAGAGCACCGCGCCGACGCGCCAATTGTCGTAGCTGATCCCGATGAAGCTCGAGGCGAGACGGCTCTGCCATTGGTCGTCGGCCTCGATCGTCGCGATCGGCCCCGACCAGCCCTTCCCCGCGTCGTAGCGGATCAGCCCGGCGCGCAGCGCCTTCGCCGTCGCCTGCTGCATCTTGTCGTCATAGGCGGTGCGCACCCACAGGCCGCCGGCATAGACGCTGTGCGGCCCATCCTCGGCGGTTTCGCCGAACTGGTCGATCAACTGGCGCCGCACCTCTTCCATATAATAGCCGCCGACCTGCGCGACCGCGCGGTTACCGGTCTCGGTCAGGCCGAGCGGCATCGCCTGCGCGGCGTCGCGCTGCGCGGTGGTGATCCAGCCGTTGCGCGCCATTTCACCGAGCACGAAGTTGCGCCGCGCCAGCGCCTTTTCGGCGTTGCGCGCGCGGCCATAGGTTTCGGGCGCCTTGGGCAGGATGGCCAGGAAAGCCATTTCGTGCAGCGCGAGCTGGTCGACGTCCTTGTCGAAATAGGCGCGGCTCGCCGCCTGGACGCCGAAGCTGCGTCGCCCGAGCGGAATCTCGTTGAGATAGAGTTCGAGAATCTGTTCCTTGGTCAGCGCCGCCTCGATGCGCTTGGCGAGGATCGCCTCGCGGATCTTGCGGGTGTAGCTGACCTCGCCCGTCAGCAGCAGATTCTTCGCCACCTGCTGGGTGATCGTCGAAGCGCCGACCGGACGGCCGTCGTTCTTGAGATTGGTCAGGATCGCGGTCGCGATGCCCGGATAATCGATCCCGCCATGCTCGAAGAAGGTGCGATCCTCGGCGGCAAGGAAGGCGCGGACGAGCAACTGGGGATATTCGCTATAGTCCAGCTGGACGCGGCGCTCGCGCGCATAGCTGTGCACCGGTTTGCCCTCGCCGTCGCGGACCATCGTCGGCAGCGGCGGTTCATAGTCGCGAAGCTGGTCGACCGAGGGTAGGTTGCGCGCGAAAATGACCCAGATCAGGATGATCGCGAGCAGCCCCGCGAGCGCCAGCCAGCCAAGCCAGCGGAACCAGCGGCGCGTCCACATGTCGCGCAGCCAGGCCATCGCGGCATTGCTGTCGCGGCGCAGACGGTAGCGGAAATGGGAAGAGGTGTCGGCGACCATAGAGTTCCGCCTCTAAAGCCTGCATGGCCGAAAGGGAAGCATGGTTGCGGTGGGCGGCTCAGCGCGGCGCGGCGAGATCAATGAGCGCGGCGCGCAGCATCGCCGCGACGTCGGCAAGCGCGGCGTCGGGGGCGATACGCCTTTCCTCATAGAGCATCTCGTCGGCGGCGAAGCCGATTTCCACCGCGAGCCGCAGCCGGCGCCACAGGGACTCGGGGGCGACGCCGGGCAGAAAGGGTGCGCAGGCGTCGACGAGGCGATCGGTGACACCGCGGTGCGATTCGAGGCGGACATGCGCGAGCGCCGGGGTCGCGTGAAGCGCGCGCAATATCCATACCGCGCCCGGCTCGGCACGGGTGACGGCGGCGGTTTCGGCGAGCAGGTCGCCGATATGATCCGCCATCGCCGCGATCCCGCCCCCGGCATGGCGCAGCACCCAGGCGTCGAGCACCGCGTTCTGACGCGCCATCAACCGCCGCCCGAGCGCTTCGAGCACCGCATATTTGTCGGCGAAATAGCGATAGAGCGCGGGCGGGCTGAGCCCGGCGCGCGCCGCGATGAGGTTCGTCGAAATGCGCTCGATCCCGACCTCGGCGAGCAATTCGCCCGCGACATCGAGCAGCCGCTCGCGCGTCGCCGCGGCGCGTGCCTGCTTCGGCGCCGGCTTCATCGCGCGCGGCCGCGCGCGCTCACCGGCCAGATGTCGACCAACGTGTCGCCCGCGACGATATGATAATGGTCGTAGAGGTTCACCGTCGGGTCGCAGTGCGGGACCGTAAGCGTCACCGGATCGCCGGGCGCGAGCTGTTCGCCGATGCCGGGCGAAACAAGCGCCGCATGCTCGTCACCCATGAAGGCGAAGAAGGCGGTTTCGGGCGCGCCGCGCCGCACCACCGCGACACCGCCGTCGGTCGACAGCGACTTGAAACCCGCGTCGATGGTGACGAGCCCCGAATGATTCGCGCTGACCACGCGGGCGTCGACGCCGAGCGCGGTCTCGAACGGCGCGCTGCCGTCGCCGGTCAGGTCGCAGTCGCCATATTGCTTGTCCATGAAGACATAGGATCCCGCCTGCAGCTCGGTGAACACGCCGAGATCGAGGTCGATGCGGTGGGTGCCGGTGCCCGATCCGGTGACGATGCCGGGCGCGAAGCCCGCATCGGACAGCGCGGCGATCACCGATGCCAGATAGCCGGTGCGCTCGACGATCGCGGCGCGGCGTTCGGCATAATCCTCGATATGCTGCTGCGAGCCGCAATAATATTGGACGCCGCGATAGCGGAGCGCCGGCAGCCCGGCGATCGCCCGCGCGAGTTCGACCGCCTTTTCGGCCGAGGCGACGCCGGTGCGCGCGATGCCGGGATCGATGTCGATGACGACGTCGAGCGTCGCGCCGGCCGCGGCGAGCGCGGCGTCGAGCCGCGCCGCGACCGCCGGATGATCGACCACCGCCATCAATCCTTCGGTGCACGCCGCGAGCGCGGCGAGGCGCTCGATCGCGCGCGGCGCGGCGACCGGCGAAGTGATCAGAATGCCTGATACCCCGCCCGCCGCGAGCACCTCGGCCTCGCCGATCTTCGCGCAGCAAACGCCCAGCGCGCCCCCCGCGAGCTGGCGCTTCGCGATGTCGACGCTCTTGTGCGTCTTGGCGTGGGGGCGGAGGCCAACGCCCTTCGTGGCGACCAGCGCCGCCATCGCCGCGATATTGCGGTCGAGCGCTTCGAGGTCGAGGACGAGCACCGGGGTGTTGAGATCGGCGCGCGAGCCCTGGCGGCCGATCAGATGCGCGTGCAGGCTCCGGTCGTCGGTCATGAAAACAGCGCCTCCAGATGGGGGTTCAGGAATTTGCCCGCCGGATCGGCGGCGCGGCGTACCGCGCGATAGCGCCCGGCCATCGGATAAAGCGTATCGACGTCGGCACGGGTCAGCCTGTGGCGCTTCGCCCAGTGCGGCCGCCCGCCGTGAGCGCGAAAGATCGCCTCGGCGGCGGCGAAATGGCCGGCCCACGCCATCTTCGCATATTGGTGCATCGAGATCGCGGCGACCGGCCCCGCGTTCATCGGGCTCATCCAGATATCGTCCGCGGCGACGGTGCGATATTCGAAGGGAAAGGTGACCGGAAGCCGCTTCCTGCGAATCCAGCCGACCACCTCGTCGAGCGCCGCGAGCCCCGCGGCGCGCGGCAGCTCATATTCCATCTCCTCGAAGCGGATCGTGCGATCCGAGGGGAAGATCGCGTGCGCGGGGCCGCGGCGCCCGCCGTCGAAGCGCGTCCGCATCATCGCGCGCTGGAGAAAGGGAGTCAGAAAGGGAAGCCTGGCGGCGATATCGAGGACGCGGCGGAACGCGGTTTCCTCCATGTCGGTGGTCGAGGCGGGGGGATCGCAGGGATCGCAGGGGGTCAGCGTCTTCAGAATCACCGTGTCGGCGTGCGGAAAGAACCAGAACTCGATGTGGCGATGCTGCCCCGCGAGCTCGTCATAGCTTTCGCGCACTTCGGCCCAGCGCCGCTTTTCGATCCGTTCGGCGAGGTGAAAGGCGGGCACCACCGCGGTCTCGATCGCGGTCGCGATGCCGAACAGGCCGAGCGACAGGCGCTGCGCCTGATACAGGTCGAGGTTGGTCGCGGCGTCGCACCAGCGCGCTTCGCCGTCGGCGCCGATCAGCCGGAAGCCGCGCGCGAAGGTCGCGAGGCTGCCGAGATCGGTGCCGGTCCCGTGGGTGCCCGTCGCCATCGCCCCGGCGAGCGACTGCGGATCGACATCGCCCTGGTTGGCGAGCGCCAGCCCCTCGGCCCATAGCGCGGCAGTGACCCGCTTGATACTCCAGCCCGCGGGGATGCGCGCCGTCCGGCGATCGGCGGCGATCACCATGTCGCCCGCCATCGCGTCGAGCGCGACGATCAGATCGTCCGTTTCGCACAGCGGCATGAAACTGTGCCCCGCGCCGACCGCGCGGACCTTGCGGGCACCGCGGACCAGCGCGGCGAGCTCGCCCTCGTCGCGCGGCCGCGCGACCCTGGCGGCGGCGGTCACGCTTCCCGACCAGTTGCTCCAGCCCATGATCGTCCCTCCGCTGCGGTGGTGCGAATGCTGCGGGGTCAACAAAAGTTAGTCAAGACTATATTTTAATGAGAGCCGCTTTCGGCCGGAAGGGGACATAGCTTCTCCCCTCCCTTCTAGGGAGGGGCTGGGGGTGGGTAGCCGCCGAAGGCGGCGTTCTTTCGTGGGCTCGCTCCGCTCGCGCACCCACCCCTAACCCCTCCCTAAAAGGGAGGGGAATGGCTCAAATCCACCCCAAAGCGGACATCCACACCGCCACAAAATTCGGAAATCAGCGCCCCTCCGCTGCGATCCGGCGAGCGAAGTGGATTTGCACCGCTTCGCGCACCCCGCGCGCGACCTTTTGCTGGCCCGCCTTGGACGTGAGAAAGTCGGCGTCCTCCTTGTTCGAGAGGAAGCCGGTTTCGAAGAGTACCGACGGCGTGTCGGGGGCCTTCAGCACCACGAAAGAGGCGAAGCGGTGCGCGTCGCTGCGGAACGGCACCTCGTCGGCCGCCTCGCGCTGGAGCAAGCGCGCGAAATCCGATGCGACGCTCATCGTCTCGCGCTGGGTCAGGTCGAGCAGGATCGACGACACCGCACCGCTGTGCGCGCCGAGGTCGACGCCATTGATGATGTTCGCCTTGTTCTCGCGCGCCGCGAGCTTCGCCGCCTCGCGGTCGGACGCGACTTCGGAAAGGGTGAAGACCGACGCGCCGTGCGCCTCGTCGCTCTCGGCCGAATCAGCGTGGATCGAGAGGAAGAGATCGGCCTTCAGCCGCCGCGCGATGCCGTAGCGCTCCTCGAGCACCAGATAGCGGTCGTCGGCGCGGGTGAGCGCGACGCGGACGCGGCCGGTGGCGACCAGCTGGTCGCGGATCGCGCGCGCGAGCGCGAGCGTGACGTCCTTTTCGCGGCGGCCGCCATACGGCGAGATCGCGCCCGGATCGTGGCCGCCGTGACCTGGATCGATGACGACGAGCGGTAGGCGCGCGTCCTTCGGCCCCTCGATCCGCGGCAGCGGCAGCGCGGGCCTGGGCTTTCCGATCGGCACGGTGACCGAATAGCGTTTCCCGGGCGGCTTCGCGCGAAAGCCCGCGACCCGCCGCAGGTCGAGCCGCGGCGCATGCGCCGCGCGCGCGATCTCCCCGGCCGGCACCGGCGGCGTCAGCAGCGTCGCGCTCAACAGGAACAAGAGGCCCATGCAGGCGACTATGCCGCCGCGGGCGCGATGGTCCAGTGCTTATTCGAAAACGGCAGGATCATGGCCGCATTCGAAGGTGAATCGGCGCGGTTAACCGCCGATTCGCCCTGTGCGGCACGGGCGTGCGCCGGCGGGCATTCTTGCAACACTCCGCACGCGATCCCATCTTTGTGCGGAGGCGGAGGTTGCCGTCGGTCCATGCCGATGCTAGCAACGCCCCCATTGACGGTGCCCTTTCCGGCCCGTCCGGCCTTTTGAGGGGAAAGGCGCCGATCCCGCGAATCCGCGGGACCGCCGCAGCCCTGGTGCCGGACATGCGGGAAATGGCGACCTGCCGTCAGTCCACCCGGTTGACCGGACAGCGGAGCGATCCTTCGATGCCCCCCTGCCCGCTCATCCCGTAACAGGTTGATGCCGCATGAGGCTTGCCATGCCCTCTTCTGATCCCGACGCGGGCGCTTTCGCCCCGATCGTCGCCGGATTCGAAGACCGCATGCGCGTCCAGGACCGGACGCAGGCCCCCCGCGGCAATAACGTCTTTTTCCGTTTCACCCTTATCCGCCGCGACCGTCCATCCGGGAGGTTTGCGGGATTTTTTGTTGGCGCGCCGCGGCGCGCTTGGAGTGTATATAATGACCACGCGCATGTTGATCGACGCGCGGCACCGGGAAGAAACCCGGGTCGCCGTCACCAAGGGAAACCGCATCGAGGAGTTTGATTTCGAGTCCGCCGAGCACAAGCAGCTCAAGGGCAATATCTATCTGGCCAAGGTCACCCGCGTCGAACCGTCGCTGCAGGCGGCGTTCGTCGAATATGGCGGCAACCGCCACGGCTTTCTGGCCTTCAGCGAAATCCACCCCGACTATTACCAGATTCCCAAGGAAGACCGCGAAGCGCTGCTTCGCGAAGAGGCCGAGCATGCCGCCGAGGCGGCGATGCGCGCCGAGGAGGATCTCGACGAGCTCGAAGGCGATGTCGCCGATGTCGAGGAGCATGACGACGAGAATGGCGACGCCCCCGCTCCCGAAACCATTGGCGAAGAGGCCGAAGGCGAAGGCGACGACGAAGGTAGCGAAACCGAGACCGGTGACGGCGAGCCGGGCGCCGAGGAGGGCAAGGACGGCCGCGGCGACCGCCGGCGCCGCGGGCGCGATGGCCGCAAGGGCGGCCGGGGCCGCGGGCGTGGCCGCCGGGGCGACGACGAGGACGGCGAAAGCCGCATGTCGCTGCGCCGCCGCTACAAGATCCAGGACGTCATCCGCCGCCGGCAGGTGATGCTGGTCCAGGTCGTCAAGGAAGAGCGCGGCAACAAGGGCGCCGCGCTCACCACCTATCTGTCGCTCGCCGGCCGCTATTGCGTGCTGATGCCGAACACGATGCACGGCGGCGGGATCAGCCGGAAGATTTCGAACGGCGCCGACCGCCGCAAATTGAAGGCGATGATCGACGAGCTCGCGCTGCCGCCGACGATGGGCTGCATCGTCCGCACCGCGGGGATGAGCCGCACCAAGGTCGAGATCAAGCGCGACTTCGACTATCTCGCGCGCCTGTGGGACGAGATCCGCGAGAATACGCTGGGGTCGAGCGCGCCGGCGCTGATCCATTCGGACAGCGACCTCGTCAAACGCGCGATCCGCGACATCTATCATAAAGACATCGAGGAAGTGCTCGTCGAGGGCGACGAGGGCTACAAGGCCGCGAAGCAGTTCATGAAGCTGCTGATGCCGAGCCACGCGCGGCGCGTGAAGCAATATGCCGACCCGGTCTCGCTCTATCAGCGCTACGGCGTCGAGGACCAGCTCGCGGGCATGCTCAATCCGGTCGTCCAGCTCAAGTCCGGCGGCTATCTGGTCATCAACCCGACCGAAGCCCTGGTGTCGATCGACATCAACTCGGGCCGCTCGACGCGCGAGCACAACATCGAGCAGACCGCGCTCAGCACCAACCTCGAAGCCGCGCACGAGATCGCGCGCCAGCTGCGTCTCCGCGACATGGCCGGGCTGATCGTGATCGACTTCATCGACATGGATCATGGCTCGAACGTCCGCAAGGTCGAGCGCGCGATGAAGGAAGCGCTGAAGAACGACCGTGCGCGTATCCAGATCGGCCGCATCTCGGGCTTCGGGCTGATGGAGATGAGCCGCCAGCGGCTGCGCACCGGCGTGCTCGAGGCCTCGACCCGCCCCTGCCCGCATTGCGAGGGCACCGGCCTCGTCCGCACCGCCTCGTCGGCGGGCCTCAGCGCGCTGCGCCTGATCGAAGAGGAAGCGGCGCGCGGCAAGGGCAGCAAGATCACCCTGCGCGCGAGCCAGGAAGCGACCTTCTACCTGCTCAACGAAAAGCGCCGCGAGCTGCGCGAGATCGAGGAGCTGTACGGCGTCAGCGTCGAGATCCTGCCCGACGGCGAGACCGAGGGTGCGCGCATGGCGATCGAGGTCGGCGGCCCGCCGCCGCTCCAGCGCCGCAGCTTCGCCCCGATCGAACCGATCGAGGATGACGAAGACGAGGAGATCGTCGACGAGGAGGAAGACGAGGACGCCGAGGAAAACGAGCGCCCCGCCCGCCGCGAGCGCGACGAGCGCGATGAGAGCGAAGCGGACGGCGAAGGCCGCAAGCGCCGCCGCCGCCGCCGCCGGGGCCGCCGCGGCCGCCGCGACGAGGAGGGCGGCGAAGCCGGTGAAGGCGAGACCGTCGAGAGCGATGGCGAAGCGACCGAAGCCGACGCCACCGACGAGGAGGCTCCCGCCGAGGTCGAGGCTCCGGCCGTCGCCGAAGCCGAGGAGGCCGAGGCGAAGCCGAAGCGCCGCCGCGGCGGACGCGGGCGCAAGACCGAGGAGACCGAGGCCGAGGCAGTGACCGAGATCGCAGCCGAAGCGCCGGCCGAAACGGCAGCCGTCGAAGCGGCGACCGAGGAAGCCCCGGTCGCTGAAGAGAAGCCGAAGCGCAAGCGCGCGCCGCGCAAGGCCAAGACGGTCGAAGCGGAGCCGGCCGTCGAGGCTGCAGCAGCAGCCCCCGAAGCCGACGCGCCGGCCGCGGAAGCGCCGGCTGCCGAGGCCGTCGAGGCCGTCGAGGCCGAGCCGGCGGCCAAGCCGGTTCGCAAGCGCGCGAGCCGTGCCAAGAAGGCCGCGGCCGCCGAAGCGGCGCCCGAGGCCGACACGCTCGAAGCCGTCGCCGCGGTCGCGGCCGACGAGGCGCCGGTGGACGAAGAAGGGCCCGATGGCGAACCGCGTCGCGGCTGGTGGCAGCGCACGTTCGGGAACTGAGCGCGATCGCCGCATTTCGATGAGAAGCCGTGTGTCCCCGCGAAGACGGGAACGCACGGCTTTTCCTTTCGGGCGGCCGACCGCAAAAACACCATCGCGCGGCTTGCCTTGACGGGCGTCGCCCCCGATAATCCCGTCATGGCTTCATTCGAGGTTCAGGCGCCCGGCGCAAGACAGGCGGCGATGACCGCTTCGCTCCAGCAGGCCGCGTTCGGCGGGCGGGACTCGCGCGCCCTTTTCCGTATCCTGTTGACGTTTCTGGTCCTGCTCGCGGTCGCGGTGCGGCCGGCGATGGCCCAGTCGATCCTGCGCGACGCCGAGACCGAGGCGCTGCTGCAGGACATGATGGACCCGATCACCGTCGCGGCGGGGCTGCGCCCCGGCCAGGTGCGCGTCCATCTGCTCAGCGACCGCAGCATCAACGCCTTCGTCGCGGGCAGCCAGGACATCTATGTCCACAGCGGGCTGATCGAGGCGGCCGACAGCGCCAATGAGGTGCAGGGCGTGCTCGCGCACGAGCTCGGCCATATCATGGGCGGCCACGCGATCCGCGTCGGCGAAGGCGCCAAGGTTGCGACCGGCATCTCGATCCTCAGCCTGCTGCTCGGCGCCGCGGCGATGGCGGCGGGCGGCGGCGATGCGGGCATGGGCATCATGATGGCGGGCCAGCAGGCCGCGCTCGGCAAATTCCTCGCCTTCACGCGCGTCCAGGAAGCGACCGCCGACGCCGCGGGCGCGCAATATCTGTCGAAGGCCGGGATCAGCGGCAAGGGCAGCCTCGATTTCTTCAAGAAGCTGCAGAACATCGAATTCCGCTATGCGGTGAAGCAGGACGACGACCAGGCCTATGGCCGCACCCACCCGCTGTCGGGCGACCGCATCCAGGCGCTGCGCGAGGTCTATGTCGTCGACCCGTCGTGGAACAAGCCGAGCGACCCCGGCATTGAAAAGCGCTTCAAGCGCGTGAAGGCGAAGCTCGTCGGCTATATCGCCGAACCCGAAAAGACGCTGCGCCTCTATCCCGAAAGCGACAACAGCGTCCCCGCGCATTACGCCCGCGCCTATGCGTGGCACAAGGGCGCCTATCCCGACAAGGCGCTCGCCGAGACCGAGGCGCTTCTCAAGACCGACCCCGAAGACCCCTATTTCCTCGAGCTCGAAGGCCAGGTGCTGCTCGAATCGGGGCATCCCAAGGAAGCGATCGCGCCGCTGCGCAAGGCGGTCGCCAACTCGCATTCGGCGCCGCTGATCGCCGGGACGCTGGGACATGCGCTGATCGCGACCGAGGACCCCGCCAACTATCCCGAGGCCGAGGAGGTGCTGAAGACCGCGGTCGCGCTCGACAATGAAAACCCTTTCGCCTGGTATCAGCTCGGCATCGTCTATGCCGCGCGGGGCGATCAGGCGCGGGCGGCGCTCGCCTCGGCGGAGCGCTACAGCCTCGAGGGTGGACAGCCGGGGCTCGCGCTGCGTAATGCCGAGATGGCGATGCAAGGCCTTCCGCAAGGCTCCCCCGACTGGATTCGCGCACAGGATATTTCGCTCGTCGCGCGCGCCGAGGTGGAACGGACGCGCAAACGGCGCTAGATTCGCGCGAACCAGACGGAACGCATCGCAATCCGACGATGCGCGAGGGCAATAAGTGACAGATAAAAAAGAAGAATATTACCAGCCTTGGCTGCGCGACCCGACGCCGACGCAAGGGGCCGCGCCCGCGCCCAAGGCCGAAGAAGGCCTGGCCAAGCCGAAGGACGGCCCGCCGGTGGGCATCGATCTGACGCGCTATGAGGCGCGCGCGGAGACGCCGCGCGACCCGCTGATCAAGCCCGAGCGGATTCGCGCGGGCGCCGCGGGCTTCTGGAGCGCGGTGCGAAACGGCGCCGGCGCCTTCGCCGACTGGACGATCCGCGCCGGCGAACGCGCCGACATTCCCGCGCGCGTCGAGGCGATGGAGATTCCGCGCCGTTCGCGCGAGGCCGCCGCCGCCACGGCCAGCGCGGTCGCGCGCGGCGCGCGCGCGGTCGGTCGCGGCTCGGCCAAGGCCGGACGCGCCGCCGCCGCGACGAGCGGCAAGGCGTGGGACAAGATGGCGCTCGGCGACAAGGCCCGAAAGCTATCGAGCGAGGCCGGGCGCGGGCTCGGCGAGGTCGCCGACAAGACGAAGGCGGGGCTGGGCCAGGTCGCGAAGGCGGGCAAGGACGGCCTCGGCGAGGCGGCGACCAAGCTGCGCCCCGCGCCGCGCGAGGAACCCGCGCCGCCGCCCTCGGGGCTCGAGCAATTGCTCGCGCGCGAGGAAGCCGAAGCGCGCAAGGCGAAGCCCGCGGCGGCCGACCTGCCGCTGTTCGCCGACGCGCCGCCGGCCGCCGCCGGAACACCGTCGGCACCGCCTGCCCTGGCCGAGGACGACGACCGGACGCCGCATATCGCGCCTGCAAGCCCCGCGAAGGCGCCGCAGCGCACCAAAGCAATGACCGCGACGCCGCCGGCGCGCGTGCAGGGGACCTCCATGGATGATTTCAGGGCGCGCGGCTGGCTTCTCGCGCTCGGCGCGATCCTGCTCGTCGGCGCCGCTTTCTGGCTCGGCGGCCGCTTCGGCGGCGGGATGAGCAAGGCCGAGGTCGAAACCATCGTCGCCGACTATATCCGCGCGAATCCGCAGATCATCCCCGAAGCGCTCGAGGCGCAGCGCGGGCGCGAGATCGCCAAGGCGATCGGCGCGATCCGCCCCGCGCTCGAAAAGCCCTATGCCGGCGCCTGGGCGGGGAACGCCGACGGCGACGTGACCTTGGTCGTCTTCACCGACTATGCCTGTGGCTTCTGCCGCGCGAGCGTTCCCGACGTCGACCGGCTGATCCGCGAGGACAAAAGGCTGAAGGTCGTGTTCCGCGAGCTGCCGATCATTTCCGCCCAGAGCCGCGACGCCGCGCTGATGGCGCTCGCCGCGGCGCGGCAGGGTAAATATGACGCCTTCCACCACGCGATGTTCGCGGCGAGCTCGCTCGACCGGTCGGCGATCGCGGCGGCGGCCCAAAAGGCCGGAGTGATCACCGACGGCAGCGCCGACGCGACCGCCAACGAAGCGCTGTTCCAGCGCGAGCTCGACAGCAATCTCGCGATCGCGAGCCAGCTCCAGCTCAACGCGACCCCGACCTGGGTGGTCGGCGATCAGCTCTTCCAGGGGCAGGTCGGCTATGACGCGCTGCGCCAGGCGATCGCCAAGGCGCGGTCGAAGGCGTGACGGCCCCGGGCATGGCGACCGTTTCCGTCGACGAAGCGCTCGCCCATGCCCGCCGGCTGTTGCGGGGCGAACCCGGCGCGGCGCTCGCGCAGGCGCGCGCGGTCGTCGAAGCACTGCCGACCGCGGCGGAGGCGCACCGCATCGCCGCGCACGCCCTGCGCGCGCTCGGACGCGAGGGCGAGGCACAGGACGCCTCGCTCGCCGCGGTCGGCGCCGCGATCCACGACCCCGCGATGATCGAGGCGGCGCTGGCGCTCGCCGAGAACCGCCTGCCCGACGCCGAGGGCGCGCTGCGCGCGCGGCTGAAGGCGGACGCGACCGACGTCGCGGCGATCCGCATGCTCGCCGAGGTCGCGGGGCGGATCGGGCGCTATGGCGACGCCGAAAAGCTGCTGAGCCGCGCACTCGAACTGGCGCCGGGGTTCGGCGCGGCGCGCGCCAATCTCGCGACCGTCTATTACAAGCAGAACCGCTATGCCGAGGCGGTCGAGACGCTCGACGCGGTGCTGGGCGAGGATCCGGACAATCCGGCGCACGCGAACCTCAAGGCGGCGGCGCTCGGCCGCATCGGCGGCTATGACGAGGCGATCGCGCTCTACGAGGAACTGACCCGCCGCTTCCCCGACCACGCCAAGCTGTGGATGAGCTATGGCCATATGCTGAAGACCGTGGGGCGGCAGGAGGAGAGCATCGCCGCCTATCGCCACGCGCTCGCCGCCGATCCCGGGCTCGGCGAACTGTGGTGGAGCCTTGCGAACCTCAAGACGATCCGCTTCGACGCCGGCGACCGCGCGGCGATGGAGGCGGCGCTGGACGGCGCGGATACGACCGATCGGGGTCGCGACGACGACCGGCTGCACCTCCATTTCGCACTCGGCAAGGCCCATGACGACGCCGGCGAGGCCGAGGCCGCCTTCCGCCATTATGCCGCGGGCAATGCGATCCGCGCCGGCCAGCTCGGCTATGCGGCGGCCGAGACCACGGCCATCGTCGACGCCGCCATCGGGGCCTTCACCGCCGACTTCTTCGCCGACCGTACGGGTAGCGGCGACCCCGCCCCCGACCCCATCTTCATCCTCGGCATGCCGCGCGCCGGATCGACGCTGGTCGAGCAGATCCTCGCGAGCCATTCGGCGATCGAGGGGACGATGGAATTGCCCGACATTCCCGCGCTCGCGCTCGGCTTCGGACGCGAGACGCTGGGCGAGGGGTCGCGCTGGGTCGAGGCGATCGCGGACGCATCGCCCGAAAAGCTGGCCGAGATGGGCGCCGCCTTCCTCCGCCGCACCCGGGTCCAGCGCAAGACCGGCAAGCCCTTCTATATCGACAAGCTGCCGAACAACTGGCTCTATGTCCCGCTGATCCGGCTGATCCTGCCCAACGCGAAGATCGTCGACGCGCGGCGGCATCCGCTCGATTGCTGCTGGTCCAACTTTCGCCAGCATTATGCGAAGGGCCAGGCGTTCAGCTATGGCCTTGCCGAGATGGGCGCCTATTACCGTGACTATGTGCGGCTGATGGCGCATGTCGATGCGGTGCAGCCGGGCGCCGTCCACCGCGTGATCCACGAAGCGCTGCTCGACGATCCCGAGGCCGAAGTGCGCGCGATGCTCGCCTTCCTCGGCCAGCCGTTCGAGGCGGACTGCATGGCCTTTCACGCCAACGCCCGCGCCGTGCGCACCGCGTCGAGCGAGCAGGTGCGCCGCCCGATCAACCGCGACGGCGTCGGCCAGTGGCAGGCCTATGACGCGTGGCTCGACCCGCTGCGCGAGGCGCTGGGCCCGGTTCTGGGCGCTTATCCGCGGATTCCTGCCGCATTCGGCTGAAGCGCGCTCGCGCAAATTCGTTGCGTTTGGGCAACAGGGTCCGACATTTTCGACAAAGCGCCCCGCCGCTCCGACAACAATGCTTGCGCTTGCGCCGCGCCGCGTCATGCTCGCGTCACATAGCTGTCATTCGAGGGGGGTTCTCATGCGGTATTTGAGGGCGGTGGTAGCAAAGAGCGGGGCGGTTCTGCTGGGCAGCACGATGCTCTGCACGTCGGGCGCGGCGTTCGCGCAGCAATCGAACACGAAAAACGACGACGACATCGTAGTCACCGCGTCGAAACGCGAACAGAATCTGCAGGACGTTCCGCTCGCTATCACGGCGATCGGCACCGAGAAACTGAACGAGCTGCAGGTCAAGGAATTTCAGGACGTCGTCAAATTCCTGCCCTCGGTGACGATCCAGTCGCTCGGGCCCGGCTTCAGCCAGGTCTATTTCCGCGGCGTTGCGAGCGGCGAGAATGCCAACCATTCGGCGTCGCTGCCGACGGTCGGCACCTATCTCGACGAAATGCCGATCACGACGATCCAGGGCGCACTCGACATCCACGCCTATGACCTCGCGCGCGTCGAGGCGCTCGCGGGACCCCAGGGCACGCTCTACGGCGCGAGTTCGATGGCCGGCACGATCAAGCTGGTCACCAATCCGCCCGACACCAGCGGCACCTATGGCTCGGTGGGCCTCGAACTCAACAGCGTCGCGCACGGCGACATCGGCGGCGTCGCCGAAGGCTTCATCAACGCGAAGCTGAGCGATCGCGCCGCGCTGCGCCTCGTCGGCTGGTATCGCCACGACGGCGGCTATATCGACAATATCCACGGCAGCCGCGTCTATCCCTCGCTCGAGGCCGAGCAGGGAACCGCCGCGGCGACGCAGGACAATGCCGCGCTGGTCGAGAAGAACTATAACGACGTCGACACCTATGGCGCGCGCCTCGCGCTCGGCATCGAGCTCGACGACGACTGGACGCTGCGCCCGACGGTGATGGGCCAGGTGCAGAACGCCAACGGCAATTTCGCGCAGGAACGCTCGAGCGCGGTGACCGGCGACCTGCAGACGGTGCAATATAATCGCGAGCTGTCGAAGGACAGATGGCTGCAGGCCGCGCTGACGATCGAGGGCAAGCTCGGCAATTGGGATCTCACCGTCACCGGCGGCCATCTGCGGCGCAAGACCGTGGTCGACAGCGACTATTCGGACTATGCCTATTTCTACGACGCGCTCTATGGCTATGGCGCCTATTTCTATGACAACAACGGCGATCTCGTCAGCCCGAACCAGTATATTCAGGGCATCGACCGCTATAAGAAGAGCTTCTTCGAGGCGCGCATCGCCTCACCCGCCGACGCGCGTATCCGCTTCATCGGCGGCGTCTTCTGGCAGCGCCAGTCGCACAATATCGAGCAGAATTACATCGTCGACAATATCGCCGATGCGATCACCGTGCCCGGCACCGACAGCGACATCTGGCTGACCAAGCAGTTTCGCGTCGACCGCGACTATGCCGCGTTCGGCGAGATCAGCTTCGACATCACCGACAAGCTGACGCTGACCGGCGGCGGCCGCATCTACAAGTTCGACAACAGCCTCGTCGGCTTCTTCGGCTATTCGGATGGCTATAGCGGCAGCACCGGGGTCGCGGGCTGCTTCGCCGGGCCGGTCGTCGCGGGATCGCCGTGCACCAACCTCGACAAGCGGACCAAGGACACGGGCTTCATCCACAAGCTCAACCTGACCTACAAGATCACCGACGACGTCCTCGTCTATGGCACCTGGTCGCGCGGCTTCCGGCCCGGCGGCATCAACCGCCGCGGCACGCTGCCGCCCTATGGCCCCGACACGCTCGACAATTACGAGTTCGGCTGGAAATCGAGCTTCGGCCCGCTTCGCTTCAACGGCGCCGTCTATCAGGAGGATTGGGACGACATCCAGCTCTCCTTCCTCGGCGCCAACGGCCTGACCGAGATTCGCAGCGCCGGCATCGCGCGCATCCGCGGCTTCGAATTCGACCTCGGCTATCGCTCGGGCGGACTGTCGCTCAATGTCGGCGGCAGCTACAACGACGCGACGATCCGCCGCGATTTCTGCGCGATCGCCAACGACCAGTTCGACTGCACGATCGACCCGCCGGGGCAGACCAACGCGCTGCTCGCGCCCGCGGGCACGCGGCTGCCCGTCACCGCCAAGTTCAAGGGCAATGCGGTGGCGCGCTACGACTTCCCGGTCGCGGGCCTCGACGGCCATGTCCAGTTCGCGGTCAACCATATCGGCAAGCGCCGGTCGGACCTGCGCACCTTCGAGAATGCGATCGTCGGCGATTTCAAGGCCTATACGACCGCCGACGTCAGCATCGGCGTCAAGGCCGACGACTGGAGCGCCGAGCTGTTCGCGACCAACTTGTTCGACAGCCGCGGCATCGTGAACAGCGCGGTCCAGTGCGGCGAATCGATCTGCGGCGATCCCGACGGCATCAGTTCGACCGGCGGGGTCTTCTACGACAATGTCATCCGGCCGCGCTTGATCGGGTTGAAGGTCAGCAAGGATTTCTGATCGGCCGCATGCTCCGCTGACAGAGGGCTCCGGGCCGGGCCAGCGGCTCGGCCTCGCGATGTGCGTCGCGCTGGTCATGGGAAACATGATCGGGTCGGGGGTATTCCTGCTCCCGGCGAGCCTCGCTCCCTTCGGCTGGAACGCGGTCGCGGGCTGGGCGCTCACCATCGCCGGCGCGCTCGCGCTCGCGGCGGTGCTCGCGCGGCTGACCGTCGCCTTTCCCGAAGCGGGCGGGCCGACCGGCTTCGTCGAACGCGCCTTCGGCCGCATCCCCAGCTTCATGATCGGCTGGGCCTATTGGATATCGGTGTGGACCGCCAATGTGACGCTGGCGGTAGCCGCGGTCAGCTTCCTCGGCATCTTCGTCCCCGCGCTGGCCGAGCATATGGCCGCGGCGACGATCGCGCTGATCTGGATCGTCACCGCGATCAACTGGCGCGGCGCGCGCGCGGCGGGACGCTTCCAGATCGTCACGCTGCTGATCAAGCTGGTGCCGCTGGCGGTGGTGATCGTGCTGATCCCGGTCGCCTTCGGCGGCGCGGCGCCGGTGGCGCTGACGCCCTTCCCCGCCGAGGGGCTGTCGCTGACCACGGTCAGCGCCTCGGCGATCTTCACCCTGTGGGCGCTGCTCGGCTTCGAATCGGCGAGCGTCGCCGCCGACAAGGTCGACCGGCCTGCGGTGACCATCCCGCGCGCGACGATGATCGGCACGCTCGCGACCGGTCTCCTCTACCTGATCGTCTGCTCGGCGATCATCCTGATGCTGCCGGCGAAGGCGGTCGCGGCCTCGGGCTCGCCCTTCTCGCTGTTCGTCGAAACCTATTGGTCGCACGAACCCGCGTTGCTGATCGCCGCCTTCGCCGCGGTGAGCGCGCTCGGGACGCTCAACGGCTGGACGCTGATCCAGGCCGAGCTGCCCGCGACGCTGGCGCGGCAGGGCCTGCTCCCCGGCTGGTTCGCGCGGACGAACAGCCACGGCACCCCGGCGAACGCGCTGATCCTGTCGAGCGCGATCGCGACCGTCTGTGTCATCCTCAACGACAACAAGTCGACCGCCGAGATGTTCAATTTCATGGCGGTGCTCTCGACCTCGGTGACGCTGTGGCTCTATCTCGCCTGCGCGGGCGCGGCGCTGCGCCTTGGCGTCGCGATGCCCGTCGCCGCGCTCGGGCTCATCTACGCCGTCTGGACCCTGTGGGGCGCCGGGATCGGCGTCAGCGCGATGAGTCTGATCCTGATGGCGGCGGGCCTGCCCCTCTATTGGTGGACGCAAAGATCGGCGGCTTCGCCCGCGATCCGCTGACCCCGCCCTTGCGCGAGCGGCCAAAATCGCCTATCGGCGCCGACCTTCCCGCCCGGATTCGGGCTTTTTGGAGACGCGTCGTGTTGGACCGCCATCGCATACAGGGTTCGAAACCCTGCGGCGTCCGCCCGCTGTCGTAGCGCGTTCTTCCTGACGCGGTGCGCCATTGGACGGCGCCGCGACCCCATCGTTCTGAACATCACGCTGGTCCGGCGACCCGCAGCGCGTCTGCGCGCGCCGGTTAGAAGCAGGGATTCATGTTGTACGACAGTCATTGGGCCCGCGGTCTCGCGCGGGCGATTGCGCTCGATCATCCGGGCAGAAGCAAGACCGGTCGCGCGCTGCTCGGCTGGGCGCGCCCGCGCGCGGCCGCGCTCGGGCTCGCGGGAAAGGATATGAACCGCGCCGCGCTGCTCGCTGAAGACATGGCAGCGGCTGGGCGCGAGGACGAAAATCTGGTGCAGGCGAACCGGCTGGCCGACGCGCTCGAACTCGCCGACGACGAACGCGCGCTGCTGCTGCTCGCGACGGCGTTGGACCGCGCCCCGCTGACCCGCAGCCTCGTGCAGCTGATCGAGACCGAAGGTCTCGACATCGAGGCGCTTGCGAGTGCGCTGACCGGGGTCGCCCCGCATGCGATCCGCCGCGCCGAAGTGGTGCGGCTCGACCTCGTCGGACGCTGGTCGGGCAAGGACGGCCATGTTCAGCTTGGCCTCTGCTGGTCGTTCGAGCGGCTGCTCGACGCGCCGCCGGGGCGGCATGCGAGCCTGCTCGACGGGCTACTCGGCGAACGGCAGGCGGCGCGCCATACGCTCGCTGATTTCCCCGCGCAGCAGCGCGAGGCCGACCTGGCGGTCGCGCTGCTGCGCGGGGCGATCGAGCAGGGCGCGCGCGGGATCAACATCCTGATCCACGGGCCGCCGGGCACCGGCAAGACCGAACTCGCGCGCACGCTGGCCGCCGCCGCCGGCGAGCCGCTGCATGCGGTGGGCGAGGCCGATCGCGACGGCGACGAACCGGCGCGCCACGAGCGCGTCGCGGCGCTGCGCCTCGCGTTGCGCACGCTCGAAAAGCGCGGCCGCGCGCTGTTGCTGTTCGACGAGATGGAGGATCTGCTGGGCGACACGCGGATCGAACAGGGCGGCCGCGTGCGCGGCCGAGCGGGATCGAAGCTGTTCGTCAACCGGCTGCTCGAGGACAATGTCGTGCCGGTGATCTGGACCTCGAACTGCATCGCCGACGCCGACCCCGCGATCCTGCGCCGTTTCAGCCTGTCGATCCGGATGGATTTCCCCGGCGCGGCGCACAGCCCGGCGATGCTCGAGCGGGTGAGCGCCGAAGAGAAGGTCGCGGTCGATCCGGCGCTGGCGGCGCTCGCTGCGCGGGCGCCCGAGGCCGCATCGCTGTTCCGCGTCGCGGCGCGCGCAGCCGCGCTCGCGGGCGATGCCGAAAGCGCGGGACGGTTTGCCGGATCGGTGCTCGGCGCGATGCGCGGCCCGACGGTCGAGCCGCGCGCCCCGCGCGCCTTCGACGAGGCCTTGCTGTGCGCCGACACCGACCTTGCCGCGCTGTTCGCGCAACTCGCGCGGGACGGCGCGCCGGCGGATTTTTCGCTGCTGCTCACCGGGCCGCCGGGAACGGGCAAGACCGAAGCGGTGCAGGCGCTGGCGCGCCGGCTCGGGCGGCCGCTCGTCGTCAAGCGCGCGTCGGACCTGATGTCGAAATGGGTCGGTCAGACCGAGCGGCTGATCGCGGCGGCCTTTGCCGACGCGCGGCGCGAAGGCGCGATGCTCTTTTTCGACGAGGTCGATTCGCTGCTCGCCGACCGGCAGCATGCGGCGCAAAGCTGGGAGGTCAGTCAGGTCAACGAACTGCTGATCTGGATGGAGGAGCATCCCCTGCCCTTCGCCGCCGCGACCAACCATGCCGCGAAGCTCGACCCCGCATCGGCGCGCCGTTTCGTCTTCAAGGTCGAGATGCGGCCGCTCGATGCGGCGCGGGCGCGGCGCGCCTTCGCGCATTTTTTCGGGCGCGAAGCGCCGGCCGATCTCGACCGCGTCGGCGATCTGACGCTCGGCGACTTCGCGGTCGTCGCGCGGCAGGCGCGCTTCGCGGGTTCGCTCGGCGACGCGGCGCTGCTCGAACGGCTGCGGTGCGAACGCGCGGCGCGTCCTGCAACCCCGCAGCCGATCGGCTTCGGCCGCGCCTCAGCGCCAGCGCGGGGCGAATAGGCCGCGGTCGCGCAGGACGACCTCAGCCGCATTGTGCCCCGGCGCGCCGGTGACGCCGCCGCCGGGGTGCGTCCCCGCCCCGCACATGTAGAGCCCCTTGACCGGCCCGCGGTAGCCGCCGTTGCCGAGCACCGGGCGCGCGGCCCAGAGCTGGTCGAGGCTCATATTGCCGTGCATGATGTCGCCGCCGACGAGCCCGAACTTGCGTTCGAGGCCCTTGGGGCTGAGCCGCGTCTGGCCGACGATGCTGGCGCGGAAGCCGGGGGCGTGCTTTTCGACGGTGTCGATGATGCAGTCGGCGGCGGCTTCCTCTTCGTCATCCCAGTCCCTTCCGTCCGGCAGTTCGGGCGCGAATTGCTGGCAGAAGAGGCTCGCGACATGCTGCCCCGGAGGCGCGAGGCTGTCGTCGACGGTCGAGGGGATCAGCATCTCGACGATCGGCGCCTTCGACCAGCCGAACTGCTTCGCGTCCAGGAAGGCGCGGTCCATATAGTCGAGCGTCGGCGCGAGGATGATCCCCGACTGGTGATGCTCGCCCGGTTCGGGGAGGCAGGTGAATTTCGGCAGCTCGCTGAGCGCGACGTTCATGCGGAAGGTACCGCTGCCCGCCTTGAAGCCCTTGATCCGGCGCTGGAAGTCCTGCGGCAGGTCGGCCGCGTCCATCATCCGTTCGTAGAGCAGCTTCGGCCCGACATTGGCGATCACGCGCGCCGCGGCGATTTCCTCGCCGCTCGCGAGTTCGACGCCGACCGCCTTGCCGCCGTCGACAAGCACCTTCGCGACCGGGCTTTCGAGGCTGATCTCGACGCCCATGTCGCGGCAGACTTTGGCCATGATCTCGGTGATCCGGCCCATGCCGCCGACGCTGTGGCCCCACGCGCCCTTCTTGCCGTTCACCTCGCCGAAGACATGGTGGAGGAGGACATAGGCGCTGCCGGGCGTGTCGGGGCTCGCATAATTGCCGACCACCGCGTCGAAGCCGAAGGCGGCCTTGACTGCCTCGCTCTCGAACCAGCTGTCGAGCATCGTGCGCGCCGACTTGGTGAACAGGTCGAGCACGTCGCGCTGCTGTTCGAGGCTGAGGGTGGCGAAGCGCCGTCCCTGCCGCGCGCCATCGATCAGCGTGCGCAGCCCCTCCCCGACGTTCGGCGGCACGCGCAGCGCGAGATCGCGGAGCAGTTCGGCGACATGTTCGAGCGCGTCGTAATAGGCGGGCAGCACCTCGGCATCGCGGTTCGAGAATTTGCGGAACTCGGCCTGCGTGCGGTCGAGCCCGCCGCCGAGTTTCAGATAGCTTCCATCCTCCTGCGGCAGGAAATTGCTGATCGGCCGCTCGATCACGCGATAGCCATGATCGGCGAGCTTCATGTCGGCGATCACCTTCGGCTGGAGCAGGCTGACCGTGTAGCTCGCGACCGAATTTTTGAAGCCCGGCGCGAATTCTTCGGTCACCGCGGCGCCGCCGACGACGTCGCGCGCCTCGACGATCCGCACCTTCAGCCCCGCTTTCGCGAGATAGAAGGCGCAGACGAGGCCGTTATGGCCGGCGCCGATGATGAGGGCGTCATAGGCTTTGGTCATGAGAAATCTTTCGCAAGCGGGGATTCGACATGCTGGCGGCCGAAGCCGAGACCGAGAACGCGGCCGGGAATGCGGCGCAGCAAGGGAATGCGGTCGAGCAGGCGGACGGCGAGCGGAACGCGGGTGATCTCGCCGCGCAGCATCGGTTCGATGACGCGCTGGTGCGCGAAGCGCTGGAGGGCCTGCATCCGCACCGTTGGCTTCCAGCGTCGCGCCTGGACGCGCGCGAGCAGCGGGTCGGGATCGGCTCCGGCGGCGAGCGGCGCGGCGAGGATGTTCGCGGCCGCCACCGCGTCCTGCACCGCGAGATTGATGCCGACCCCGCCGATCGGCGACATCGCGTGCGCGGCGTCGCCGATCGCGAGCAGGCCGGGGCGCGACCAGCGCGTCAGCCGGTCGAGCGCGACCGCGAGCAGCTTGACGTCGTCGAAGCTCCGGACGGCGTCGATGCCCGCGGCGAGCCCCGGAACGAGCGCCGCGACATTGGCGCGGAAGGCCGCGATGCCCCGCGCTTCGATCGCCGGGAAACCGCCCT
Source organism: Sphingopyxis sp. GW247-27LB (assembly GCF_002277025.1). Taxonomy (GTDB): domain Bacteria; phylum Pseudomonadota; class Alphaproteobacteria; order Sphingomonadales; family Sphingomonadaceae; genus Sphingopyxis. The sequence continues at coordinate 339,582 of NZ_NIWD01000008.1, read as the reverse complement.
TCTCGATCACTTGCGCGCATTGCCAATAATCGCCGCGCGGGATGGCGACGACCATGCCGCTCCGGTCGACCGTCCCGAGCGCGACCTCCGACATGTCCGTGCCCGCGGGAACGGGGACGCGAAACCACAGCACGTCCATCGGGGCGCCGAGGTCGTCGAGCGGGAGCTCGGCGGCGGCGCGGAGCACCGAGCGGCGCCCGTCGGCGGCGATGACGAGCCGCGCGGGCAGCGCCTCCCCGCTCGCGAGCGTTACCCCGCTGACGCGGCCGCCGGCGTCATAGGTGAGCCCGGTCGCCTCGGTCGACATGCGCAGGTCGAAGGTCGGATAGCGCCGCCCCTGCCCCGCGATGAAATCGAGGAGATCCCATTGCGGCATCATCGCGACGAAGGGCGCGGCGACCGGCAGATGCTTCATCGTCGCGATCGTATAGCGGCCGCCGAGCAGGTTGAGCGTCATCGTATCGAGCTTCGCGTGCGGTTCCTCGAGCAGTTCGCCGAGCAGGCCGATCTCGTGGAACAGCTCGAGCGTCGAGGGATGCACCGTGTCGCCGCGGAAATCGCGGAGAAAATCCTTGTGCTTTTCGAGCACCGTGACGCGCACCCCGGCGCGCGCGAGGAGCAGCCCCGCGACCATGCCGGCGGGACCGCCGCCGACGATGACGACGGGCGCGGCGGCACTCACCGGCGGCTCCACCCCGCGGCCGGCGCCCGCTCCAGCCGCGCTTCGGGGATGATCTCGCGCATCCGCGAGCAGAAATGCTTGAGACACACCTCCTTGTCGCTGAGCGGCCCCATGCTGAAGCTCTGCGACTGCATGCCCTGCTGGACGCGGGTGATGAGCGCGGTGTCCTCGGCATTGACCTGCCGGTTGATGCGCCAGTTCAAATAGCGCGCGGCCTTCATCTCGCGGCGCGCATCGGGGAGGACATAGGAAATTTCGCGGATCAGGCAGCTCGTCGGGCCGGTCGGCAGCCATTGCATGAAATCGACCTGGTCGGGATAGATGTCGAAGGCGACATTGGGCCAGAGCTTGAAATAGAGCCAGTGGCGCTGCTTGTCCTCGGGGAGATGCGGAACCGGCGGCAGCAGGCGCTGGTACAAGCGCTCCGACCAGTTCGCCGACGGCCGGTCGGCGAGGTCGCCCCACATGCGGTCGACGCGTTCCTCGGCCTCGACGCCGTAGCTTTTGCCGAACAGCCGGGTGAGGCCGGGGTGCGCGACGGGGATGTGGAGCCCGTCCGAATAATTGTCGCCGACATTCTTCCAGTTGACGTCGCGCGGGCGGAGCGTGACGCGGCCGAGCGCGCCGAGTTCCTCGAAGCGATAAGGCTCGATCATCGCCTCATAGGGCGCCATCATGCGCGCGACCGACGGGCCGCCGTCGTCGGCGAGCCGGGCGAACCAGAAGCCGCGCCACCGCTCGGCCTCGACGGGCGCCAGCCCCGCGCGCGCCTTGTCGAGCGTCGGATAGCTCGCCGAATCGGGAACGCCGGTCAGCCGGCCGTCGAGTTCATAGGTCCAGGCGTGATAGGGGCAGACGAGCTTTTTCGCGCAGCCCGCCGCGCCGTCGACGAGGCGCGAGCCGCGGTGGCGGCAGACGTTGGTGAAGGCGCGCACGACGCGGTCGGTGCCGCGGACGAGGATCACGCTTTCGCCGGCATAGTCGATGCTGTGCCAGTCGCCGGGGTTCGGGATGTCGCTGTCGTGACAGACGACCTGCCAGCTCGGGCGGAAAATGCGTTCGACCTCGGCCGCGTGGAAATCGGGGTCGCTGTAGGTCCACGCGGGAAGCGACCAGCCGTCGAGAGGGTCGATGTTGTCGAAAGTGTCGCGCAGCGTTGCCATGAATCGATCCTTGTTATACATATGTATAACAATATGCGAGCCGCCCGCCAAGCCTTTACGCGCGAAAGCGCCGACGCCCGCCGCGCCGCGCTGATCGAGGCGACCGCGGCATGCCTTGCCGAACAGGGCCTCGCGGGGACGAATGTTCGCGCCATCTGCGCCAAAGCGGGGGTGTCGCCGGGGCTGCTGCGCCATTATTTCGCGGGGATCGACGAACTGATCGCCGCGACCTATCGGGCGACGAGCGACCGGATGGAGGCGATTTTCGCCGAAGCGGTCGAAGCGGCCGGCAACGATCCGCGCGCGCGGCTCTCGGCTTACCTCACCGCCAGCTTCCGCCCGCCGGTGACCGATCCCGAACTGCTCGGCGCGTGGACCGCCTTCTGGGCGCTGGCGCGCAGCGATGCGCGGATGGCGCGGATTCACGCCGAAAGTTACGCGGGCTACCGCGAACGGCTTTGCGAGCTGCTGGAGGCGTGCGGCGCGCCCGACGCCGGGCGGCTCGCGATCATGCTGACCGCGATGGTCGACGGGCTGTGGCTCGAGCTGTCGCTCGACCCGGCGAGCTTCGGCGCCGAGGCGGCGGTAGCGATGATCGAACGGGCCGTGACGGCCCTGCTATAACCCCTATTTGGACAGATCGCGCAGCAAACTGTCCCAATGCGCGAGCGCCGGGGCGATCGCATCGACCGGCACGCGCTCGTTGAGGCCGTGCGCGAAGCTGTCGCTCGCCTTGCTGAACAGGCCCGCGACGCCATAACTCGGCACGCCCACCGCACGGAAATGCAGGCTGTCGGTCGCCCCGGCGCTCATCGACGGAATGATCGGCAGCCCCGGCGCGCGCGCATGCACCGCCTTGGTCACCGCCGCCATCACGTCGGGGCGCAGCGGCGAAGCGTCGCTGGCGGTCGCGTCGGGATCGGTCTTCACCGCAACCGCGGGGTCGGCGATCACCTTCTCGAGCTCGGCGCGCACCGCTTCGATCGCGACGCCCGGGAAGATGCGGCAGTTGATGTTGGCTGTCGCCCTTTGAGGAAGCGCATTTTCGGCGTGGCCGCCCTTGACCAAAGTCGGCACGCAGGTGGTGCCGATCTGGCCGACATATTCGGGATCGGCGCGAATCGCCGCGATGGCCTTGGCGTCGGCCGGGTCGGCCGCGAAAGCCTTGAGCGCGGCGCCGATCTCGCCGCCGACCTGATCGGCGACGATCGGCATGCCGACTTTGGTGAGCTCATTCTGCTGCGGCTGGAAGCGATAGGCGCCGACCTTCGCGAGCGCATTCGCGAGCTGGACGATCGCATTGGTGTCCGAGGGACGCGAGCTGTGCCCGCCGGGGTTGGTCACTTCGAGGGTGAAGTCGGCATAGGTCTTCTCGCCCGCCTGCAGCCCGTAATATTTGGGCTTGCCGTCCTCGCCGATCAGCCCGCCGCCGCCGTCGCCGTTGAGCGCGAATTCGGCGCCTTTATATTTGGCGGCGAGCGCGCGCGTCGTCACCATCGCGGTTTCCTCGTCGCCCGAGAGCAAGAGGATGATCGAGCGTTTGGGCTTGAAGCCGTCCTTCTTCAATTGCGCGAGGGTCGCCACCATCATCGCGACATCGAACTTGTTGTCCTCCGACCCGCGGCCGAAGATATAGCCATTCTCCTCGACCGGCACGAAGGGATCGCGCGTCCAGTCCTTCGCGTCGGCCTCGACCACGTCCATATGACCGAGGAGCAGGATCGGCTTTTCGGTGCTGCTGCCCTTGAGCGTCGCGGCCAGGGTCGCGGTCTCGCCGATCGGCGTGATCTCGATATCGGCGTCGGTGAAGCCCGCGGCCTTGAGCACCCCGGCATAATAGGCCGCGAGTTCGGGCACCTTGCCGCGCCCCTCGACGGTCGGGATCGCGACGCTGTCGATCAGAATCTTCTTCGCCACCACCGGATCGGCGGGCCTGGCGTGAGCGGGCGCCGCGGCGATCAGCGCGGCGGCGAGGGCGAGCGGGGCGGTGACGGTGCGCATGGGACGCGAGTTAAGCGGCATCTTCGATCGGCGGCAAGCGGCAATTGGGCCACTTTACGGCGATTTTCGACCGATTGCGGCCATACCTTCTCCCCTCCCTTCTAGGGAGGGGCTGGGGTGGGTAGCCGCCGAAGGCGGCGCTCTTTGTAGGCTCGCTCCGCTCGCGCACCCACCCCTAACCCCTCCCTAAAAGGGAGGGGAATGGCTCAAATCCACCCCAATGCGGCCGTCTCTCACCTGAGCTTTGGACCGTCACGCCGCCTTCTTCGCCTTCGGCGCCGGGGTCTTGGGCTTGTAGCGGCAGAGGTCGGCGACCGGACAGCGCCAGCATTCGGGGGTGCGGGCCTTGCAGATGTAGCGGCCGTGGAGGATCAGCCAGTGGTGCGCGCCGATGCGGAACGGGCCGGGCACCTTCTTTTCGAGCTGCTTCTCGACCGCGAGGGGCGTCTTGCCCGGCGCGAGGCCGGTGCGGTTGCCGACGCGGAAGATGTGGGTGTCGACCGCGAAGGTCTCCGCCCCGAAGGCCGAGTTCATCACGACATTCGCGGTCTTGCGCCCGACGCCGGGCAGTTCGACGAGCGCGTCACGGTCGGCGGGGACCTGTCCGTCATAATCGCGGATCAGAATTTCAGAGAGGGCGATGACATTCTTTGCCTTCGCATTGAACAGCCCGATCGTCTTGATGTGGCTCTTGAGCCCCGCCTCGCCGAGGTCGACCATCTGCTGCGGCGTCTTCACCGCTTCGAAGAGTTTGCGCGTTGCCTTGTTGACCCCGACGTCGGTCGCCTGTGCCGAGAGCACCACCGCGACGAGCAGTTGGTAGGTGTTGCCATATTCGAGTTCGGTCTGCGGATCGGGGTCGAGCTCGGCGAGGCGGCGGAAGAATTCGAAGATCTCCGCCTTGGTCATCGCCTTCACGACAGCCCCAGCACCTGCGGCATGGTGTAGCGGCCCCGCTTCTGATGGATCAGCCACAGCGCCGCCTTCACCGCGCCGCGCGCGAAGATCATGCGGTTCTCGGCGCGGTGCGACAGGGTGATCATCTCCTCGGGTCCGGCGAAGATCACGTCATGGTCGCCCGCGACGGTGCCGCCGCGCAGGCTCGCAAAGCCGATCTTGCCATGGCCGCGCGCGCCGGTGAGGCCGTCGCGGCCGCGTTCGGAACATTTGGCGAGGTCGATGCGGCGCCCCTCGGCCGCCGCCTCGCCCAGAAGCAGCGCGGTGCCGCTCGGCGCGTCGACCTTGTTTCGGTGGTGCATTTCGAGGATCTCGATATCCCATTCGGGGTCGAGCCGCGACGCCGCCTCGCGCACCAGATGCGCGAGCAGGGTGACACCGAGCGAGGTGTTGCCGGTCTGGAGCACCGCGATGTCCTTCGCGGCATCGTCGATCAGATAATGGTGGCGCTCCTCGAGCCCGGTCGTGCCGATGACGATCGGCTTTTTCGCCGCCACGCAGGCGTCGAGCGTCGCCTCGATCGCCTTGGGCGACGAGAAATCGACGAGGACGTCGGCCGCCGCCGCGAGCTTCGCGACATTGCCGCCCTTGTCGACGCCGCAGCTCCGCTGCCCCGCCTCCGATATGGCGGCGGCGAGCGCGACGCCCATGCGGCCCTCGCTGCCGATGATGCCGATGCTGGTCATGACTCCGATCCCCGTTTGCCCTGAGCTTGTCGAAGGGCCGTCCTTGCGCCATCACCACCCAAAAGGGAAGGACGGTCCTTTGAAGTTCAGGACAAGCGGAGTTTAAACCTTTTGCGCGAAATTCGGAACATCGTCATCCTCACCGGCGCCGGCGTGTCGGCCGAAAGCGGCATCGACACCTTTCGCGACGCGGGCGGATTGTGGGAACAGCACCGCGTCGAGGATGTCGCGACTCCCGAGGCGTTCGTGCGCGACCCCGACCTCGTCCATCGCTTCTACGACGCGCGCCGCGCCGCGATCCAGGAAAAGGCGCCGAACGCCGCGCACGAAGCGCTCGCGCGGCTCGACGCGGCATGGCCGGGCGAGCTGCTGATCGTCACCCAGAATATCGACGACCTGCACGAGCGCGCGGGGGCGAAGCGGCTGATCCACATGCACGGCGAGCACCTCAATGCCTGGTGCACCGCCTGCGACCGGCGGAGCGCGTGGACCGGCCCGCTGATCGATCGCCCCGGCTGCCCGGCGTGCGGCACGGCGGGCTACCTCCGCCCCGACGTCGTCTGGTTCGGCGAGATGCCGTACCGGATGGACGATATTTATCACGCGATCAATCGCGCCGACCTGTTCGTGTCGATCGGCACCTCGGGCGCGGTCTATCCCGCCGCGGGCTTCGTGCGCGAAGCGCGCGCGAGCGGGGCGCGGACATTGGAACTCAACATGGAGCCGAGCCAAGGAAGCTATTGGTTCGACGAGGCGCGGCACGGGCCCGCGACCGCGCTGGTGCCGGCGTGGGTCATGGAGATGCTGCGAGAATAAGCGTCGCCGCTGCGATCCAGAAGACGCAAACACGATAATCTGGTTCGGCCTCGGCCATGGCGCATCGTTGGCCGCGATGCGGCGCGAGGCGCAGTGCCGTTCAGCCGGCTCAACCCTCGGAGATTCGGCGCAGCTCTTCGGGGGAGGCGATGATCAGATGCCGGTTCCGGCTGACCAGCAGACCACGGCGTTCCCATTCGGCGAGAATGCGGCTGGCGGTGTGGAGCGTGGTTCCGGCGATATCGGCGACGTCCTTGCGCCGCAGCGGAAATGCGATCCGAATGCCCTCGCCGCCCGGGCGCCCCGCCTGGTCGAGCAGCCGCAGCAGCGTCCGCGCGACGCGGCGGTCGGCACTTTGCGTCGCCAGTTCGCGCAGCCGTTCCTGCGCCTCGCCCAGCCGCCGGCCCACGATGGCGACCATGGTGATCGCGACCTGCGAATGGCGCTGCATCAGCGCGAGCAGATCGGACGGATCCCAGCTCAGCTCGACCGCATCGACGATAGCGGTCGCGTCGGCGGGGTAGAGGCCGTCGGTCAGGACCGGCACGCAGCCGAAGATTTCGCCCGGGCCGATGAAGCGGACGAGGATTTCCTCTCCGTCGCTGCCCGCCTGCGTGATTCGCACCCAGCCCGACAGCAGAGCGTGAGCGCGGCCGGCGGTTTCGCCCTGGTCGAAAACCCGCAGACCACGCGGCAGCGGCCGCGCACGGGCCATCGCGGCCGCCTCATCCAGCACGGCGGGCGGCAGCGCCGCGAACAGGGCGATGTCGGCGAGTGCGTTCGCATCGACGGGAATCAAGGCGGTCATGCCCGGCCTTCTAGGAAAGGTTGGGCCGAAGGGGGAGAAGTTTGATCCAGCGCAAATTCATCGCCGCCGGCTCTGCTATCCTGCGGACACAGGGTCAAGGCTGGCTCATGGAGAATGGACGATGTTCTGCCCGGAATGCGGCGAAGTGATCGGGTCGGGGCCGCTCGACGTGCGGCGCGCGCGCCACGACAGCGGCGACGGCCTCGCGAAGGCCGTCGGCCGATGGCTCCGCGCCCTCGTCCGCCGCGTCCGGCCCCGGGAGGGCTGAGCGTGGCGCTGCATCATTGCCGCTCCGGCGAGGTGGCGCGCCCGGGATCGCTCGACGATCCGGCGACCGCGACGGCGGCGCTGGCCCGGACGCCGTCCTTCGAGGCGATCCATCTGGTGGTGCGCGCCGGCGATTCGATCGCGTCGCACCGGGTCGCGGGGTCGCTGACGCTTTACTGCATCGCCGGGCATGCGCGACTGGGCGGCGATGCGCCCGCCGAGCTGCGGGCCGGCGACTGGCTGTTCCTGGAACCGGGAACGCCGCACACGGTCGAGGCGGTCGCGGACACGTCACTGCTGCTGACGATCCTGTTCGACGAACGCGCGTCGGGCTGAAACGGATTTTTCGAGACGACAGGGGGTTCAAGTGGGCGAATATCGCAAGCTCTGGTGGACGTTGATCGCGGTCCTGACGGTGACCTTCGCCATTCTCGGCATTTCGGGGGTCGAGGTCTATCGCAAGGCGCCGCCGATCCCGGCCCAGGTCGTCGCCGCCTCGGGCGAGGTGCTGATGACCCGCGAGGACATCATGGCGGGTCAGGCGGCGTGGCAGAGCACGGGTGGGATGCAGCTCGGCTCGGTGTGGGGGCACGGCGCCTATCAGGCGCCCGACTGGTCGGCCGACTGGCTGCATCGCGAGTTGACCGCGTGGCTGAGCATCGCGGCCGAGGAGAGCTATGGCAAGCCGTTCGACACTCTCGACATCGAGCAGAAGGCAGCGCTGACCCATCGGCTCAAGCAGGAATATCGGCACAACAGCCTCGATCCGGCGACGGGCGCCGTCACCGTCTCGGACCGCCGCGCCCGTGCGATCGCACATGTCGCTGCGCATTATGAGGGACTTTACGGCACCGACCCGGCGCTGCGCGAGATGCGCGACAATTATGCGATGAAGGAGGGGACGCTGCCCGACGCCGCGAAGCGCGCGGCGCTGACCGACTTCTTCTTCTGGACCGCTTGGGCGGCGTCGACCGAGCGGCCGGGGACGGTTGCGACCTACACCAACAACTGGCCGCCCGAGCCGCTGATCGGCAACCAGCCGACGCCCGAGAACATCCTCTGGTCGCTCGCCTGCGTCGTCATCCTGATCGCGGGCGTGGGCTCGCTGATCTGGGGCTGGGCCTTTCTGCGCCGCCATGACGACACGCCGCTCGTCGCCGCCGACAAGGATCCGCTGACGCTCGCGGCGTTGACCCCGTCGCAGCGCGCGCTCGGCAAATATCTGTTCGTGGTGCTGGCGCTCTTCATCTTTCAGGTGTTCATCGGCGGCTTCACCGCGCACTACACGATCGAGGGGCAGAGCTTCTACGGCATCGATGTGTCGCAATATTTTCCTTACGCGCTGACCCGGACCTGGCACGTCCAGAGCGCGGTGCTGTGGATCGCCACCGCCTTCCTCGCCGCCGGGCTGTTCCTGGCGCCGGTGATCCACGGCGGCGACCCGAAGCACCAGAAGCTGGGGGTCGACCTGCTCTTCTGGGCGCTGATCCTGGTCGTCGTCGGGTCGTTTGCGGGCAATTATTTCGCCATCGCGCAGGAAATGCCCGACGGGCTCGGCTTCTGGCTCGGGCATCAGGGCTATGAGTTCCTCGACCTCGGCCGCGTCTGGCAGCTTGCGCTGTTCGCGGGCCTGCTCTTCTGGCTGGTGCTGATGCTGCGCTGCATGATGCCGGCGTTGCGGCGCGAGAAGGAGGGCGACCGGAGCCTCTTGCTGCTGCTCACTGTCTCGACCGTCGCGATCGGGCTCTTCTACGGCTCGGGCCTCTTCTATGGCGAGCGCACCCACATCACGATCATGGAATATTGGCGCTGGTGGGTCGTCCACCTGTGGGTCGAGGGCATTTTCGAGGTGTTCGCGACCGCCGCCATCGCCTTCATCTTCGCGTCGATGGGGCTGGTGTCGAAGCGGATCGCGACCGCGGCCAGCCTCGCCTCGGCCTCGCTGTTCATGGTCGGCGGGGTGCCGGGCACCTTCCACCACCTCTATTTCTCGGGGACGACCACCCCGGTGATGGCGGTCGGCGCGGCGTTCAGCGCGCTCGAGGTCGTGCCGCTGATCGTGCTTGGTTACGAGGCGTGGGAGCATTGGAGCCTGCGCGACCGCGCGCCGTGGATGCGCGCGCTGCGCTGGCCCTTGATGTGCTTCGTCGCGGTCGCCTTCTGGAACATGCTCGGCGCCGGGGTCTTCGGCTTCATGATCAACACCCCGGTCGCGCTCTTCTACCTCCAGGGGCTCAACACCACCGCGGTCCACGCCCATGCGGCGCTGTTCGGGGTCTATGGCTTCCTCGCTCTCGGCTTCACGCTGCTGGTGCTGCGCTACATCCGGCCGGAGATCGCGTTCAACGAGCGGCTGATGCGCCTCGGCTTCTGGGGGCTCAACGCGGGGCTGGTGCTGATGATCTTTACCAGCCTGCTGCCGGTCGGCCTGTTCCAGTTCGAGGCGAGCGTGACCACCGGCATGTGGTATGCGCGCAGCGATGAATTCCTGCAGCAGGACTTCCTCGAAACGCTGCGCTGGGTCCGCACCTTCGGCGACGTGGTGTTCATCCTCGGCGCGGTCGCGGTCGCGTGGCAGGTCGTGATACTCGGCCTGTGGCGGAAGGGCGCGCGGGCATGAGCATGGCGATGATGGCCGCCGGCGCGCCGGGCGCCGATGCGCGCTCGCCGCTGTGGCTGCGCGGCGGCTATCGCCTGCTCTTCGGGTGCGGCGCGGCCTGGGCGGCGATCGTCGTGACCCTGTGGGTCGGCGCGCTCGGCGGGCGCTGGACGCTGCCGATCGCGATGGACCCGCTCGCCTGGCACCAGCACGAAATGCTGTTCGGCTATCTCGGCGCGATCATCGGCGGTTTCGTCAGCGCCGCCATGCCCAACTGGACCGGGCGGCCGACGGTGACGGGCTGGCGCGTCGCGGCGGTCGGCGGCCTGTGGCTGGCGGCGCGGCTGGCGATCCTCTTCTCGGCGACGGTGCCGCCGCTGGTCGGCGCGGCGCTCGACGTCGTCTATTTTTTGATCCTGCTCGCCTATGCGGCGCGCGAGATTTTCGCCTCGGGCAACCGCAACAAGCCGATCCTGGTCATCCTCTTCCTGTTCGCGACCGCCTGCGCGCTCGATCATGCCGCGATGATGGGCGCGCTCGCCGATCCGGCGCTCGGGGTGCATATGGGCTTTGCGCTGATCCTGCTGCTGATCTCGCTGATCGGCGGTCGCATCACCCCCGCCTTCACCCGCAACTGGCTGATGCGGCAGGGGACAAGCGAGGGGCTGCCGACCTTGCCGAACCGGTTCGACATGGCGGTGATCGGGATGACGGCGCTAGCGCTCACGGCGTGGGTCGCGGGGCCCGCCAGCCCCGTCGCGGCCGGGCTGCTGATCGCCGCGGGCGGCCTCCAGCTCGTTCGCCTCGCGCGCTGGGCGGGTCTGAAGGCGTTCGGCGATCCGCTCGTCTTCGTGCTCCACCTCTCTTACGCCTGGCTTCCGGCGGGGCTGATCCTGCTCGGCTGCGCGACGCTGCATCCGCTGCTGCCGGTTTCGAGCGCGGTGCATGCGCTCGGTGCCGGCGCGATGGGGGCGATGACGCTGGCGGTGATGACGCGCGCGACGCGCGGCCACACCGGGCGGCCGCTCGAGGCCGACCGCGCGACCGTCCTCATCTATATCCTCGTTCACTCGGGGGCGCTGCTGCGCGTGATCGCGCCACTGCTGCCGTTCGACTATATGACGGTCATCGCGGTGGCGGGCGGGCTGTGGGCCGCGGCTTTCCTGCTGTTCCTGCTCATCTATGTCCCGATGGCGGTGCGGCCGGCTCCCGGCGCGGATGCGGCATGACCGAAGCCTTCTTCGACCCATCGTCCCTTCCCACCGGGTCCGCAGTCGACTATGGCGGAGGGGTGACCGACTGTGCCTCCTGCGTCGTCCGCAATCGGGCGATCTGCGCAAGCCTCGATGCCGCAGAACTGGCGCTGCTCGGCAAACTCGGACGGAATCATCGCGTCAAGGCCGGGCAGACCCTGCTGTGGGAAGGCGACGACGCGCCGGTCGTCGCCAATGTTCTCGAAGGCGTGCTGAAACTGGTCGTCGCGGCCGCCGACGGGCGCGAGCAGATCGTCGGCGTCGTCTTTCCGTCCGATTTCATCGGCCGGCCGTTCGGCAAGGAAAGTCCGTACAGCGTCACCGCGATGACCGATGCGGAGGTCTGCATCTTCAATCGCAAGAGCTTCGACGATTTCGCGAGCGCGCATCCCGACCTGCAGCACAAGCTGCTGCGCCGCACGCTCGACGAGCTCGACCGGGCGCGGCACTGGATGATGCTGCTCGGCCGCAAATCGGCGGAGGAGAAAGTCGCGTCCTTCCTGCTCGAAATGTCCGAGCGCCTGTCGGGGCAGGGATGCAACTCCGGTGCGCAGAGCGGGTTCGAGCTACCCTTCGGCCGCCAGCAGATCGCCGACATATTGGGGCTGACGATCGAGACGACGAGCCGCCAGCTCACCCGGATGCGCGCCGAGGGGCTGCTCGATCTGCCCTCGCGCCGCGAGATCGTGATCAACGACCGCGCGGCGATGGAGGCGATCGCCGGCTGACCGCCTTCGGGCCGCGCTTATCCCCCGACTGGGACAAATCGTCCTATTGATGCGCTGCAGCATTTTTCGTTGATCCAGGTCAATGTTCCGGGCCGCGGGTGCGGCCATGGGCTTTGATGGACGCGGCCGATGGAGCCGCGCCGAACGGGGATTCGCGATGATGGACGATCTGGTTTTCAAGGCGGGCGGCTGGCTGGGGCTCGCCTTGCTGGCGCTGGTCTTTGCGGCGCTGGCGGTCGACACGCCCTTTGCCGTGCATATGGTCATCGTTGCGGCCACCTGCCTGATCATGCTGTGGAGCCGTGTCTCGCGCGCCGATTACGGGGCCATGGCGCGCGGCCTCCTGAAGATGCCGCCCGACCAGGGCGTCTATGACGACGACCCGGTGCGCTGGGGCGTCATCGCCACCATCTTCTGGGGCGTCGCGGGGCTCGCGGTCGGGCTCTATATCGCGTTGCAGCTCGCCTTCCCGGCGCTCAACCTGGGACTTGAATATACGAGCTTCGGGCGGCTGCGCCCGCTGCACACGTCGGCCGTGGTTTTCGCCTTCGGCGGCAATGCGCTGATCGCGACCAGCTTTTATGTCGTCCAGCGCACCTGCCGCGCCAGGCTCGCCTTTCCGGCCGCCGCCCGCTTCGTCTTCTGGGGCTATCAGCTCTTCCTCGTTCTCGCGGCCACCGGCTATCTGATGGGGGTCACCGAGGCGCGCGAATATGCCGAGCCCGAATGGTATGTCGACCTGTGGCTGACGATCGTCTGGGTCGTCTATTTCGTCGTCTTCGTCGGGACGATCGTCAAACGCCGCGAGCCGCACATCTATGTCGCCAACTGGTTCTATCTCAGCTTCATCGTCACCATCGCGATGCTCCACATCGTCAACAACCTGTCGGTGCCGGCGACGATCTTCGGGTCGAAGAGCTATTCGGCCTTCGCCGGGGTGCAGGATGCGCTGACGCAATGGTGGTACGGGCACAATGCGGTCGCCTTCTTCCTGACCGTGCCGTTCCTCGCGATGATGTATTATTTCGTGCCCAAGCAGGCGGAACGGCCGATCTACAGCTATCGCCTGTCGATCCTTCATTTCTGGTCGCTGATCTTCCTCTATATCTGGGCCGGGCCGCACCATCTCCATTATACCGCACTGCCCGACTGGGCGCAGACGCTGGGCATGGTCTTTTCGGTCGTGCTGTGGATGCCGAGCTGGGGCGGCATGATCAACGGGCTGATGACGCTGAACGGCGCGTGGGACAAGATCCGCACCGACCCGATCATCCGCATGATGGTCGTCGCGCTCGCCTTCTACGGCATGGCGACCTTCGAGGGGCCGATGCTGTCGGTGAAGGCGTTCAACAGCCTCAGCCACTATACCGAATGGACGATCGCGCACGTTCACGCCGGGGCGCTCGGCTGGAACGGCATGATCACCTTCGCCGCGGTCTATTATCTCGTCCCGCGCCTGTGGGGACGGCCGCGGCTCTATTCGCTGCGCATGGTCAACTGGCACTTCTGGCTCGCGACGCTGGGGATCGTCTTCTACGCCGCCTCGATGTGGGTCGCGGGGATCATGCAGGGGCTGATGTGGCGCGAGTACGGCGCCGACGGCTACCTCGTCTACAGCTTTGCCGAGACCGTCGCCGCCATGCACCCGATGTATCTGATCCGCGCCGCAGGCGGGGCGATGTATCTCGCCGGCTTCCTGCTGCTCGTCTTCAACGTCTGGGCGACGCTCGCGGGCCGGGTCCGCGAGGAAAAGCCGATGACCGAGACCCCCTACAACGCCGCTGCGGACCGCCCGCTGGCGCCCGTTCCCGCCGAATAAGGAGCTTCAGGCACATGGCTTCCCAACCTGCCGAAAAGCGCTTCAGCCACAAGAAGCTCGAACGCAATGTCAGCCTGCTCGGCTTCTTCTCGCTGATCGCCGTCGCGATCGGCGGCATCGTCGAGATCGCGCCCTTGTTCTGGATCGACAACACGATCGAGAAGGTCGACGGGATGCGGCCCTATACGCCGCTCGAACTCGCGGGGCGCAACATCTATATCCGCGAGGGCTGCTATACCTGCCACAGCCAGATGATCCGCCCGTTCCGCGACGAGGTCGAACGCTATGGCCACTACAGCCTGGCGGCGGAGAGCATGTACGACCACCCGTTCCAATGGGGGTCGAAGCGCACCGGACCGGACCTCGCGCGCGTCGGCGGGCGCTATTCGGACGAATGGCACAAGGCGCACCTGATCGACCCGCGCAGCGTCGTCCCCGAATCGATCATGCCCGGCTATGCCTTCCTCGCCGATCGCGATCTCGAGGCCAGCGACATGGCGCGCGACCTGACCGCGCTCTACCGCGTCGGCGTTCCCTATACGAAGGACGACATCGCCAAGGCGAACGACGACATCCGCGCGCAGGCCGACCCGAATGCGGGCGCGGGTGATCTCGTCAAGCGCTACCCCAAGGCGCAGGTGCGCGATTTCGACGGCGATCCCGCCCGCGTGACCGAGATGGACGCGCTGATCGCCTATCTCCAGATGCTCGGCACGCTGGTCGATGTCGAGAAGGCGGCGCCGCAGGAGCAGACGCACGCGCCCGCCGCCGCTGCGGGAGCAGCGCGATGAGCTATGACGAGGTGCGGCATTTCGCCGATAGCTGGGGCCTGATCGTCATGGTGGCGATGTTCCTCCTCTTCATTGCCTGGCCGTTCCGCAAGGGCGCCCGCCGTCACCATGACGAAGCCGCAAACATGATCTTCAAGGAAGACGACAATGGCCGATCATAAGCGCATCGACGAAGTGACGGGGACGGTCACGTCCGGTCACGAATGGGACGGCATCGAGGAACTCGACACGCCGATGCCGCGCTGGTGGCTGTGGTCGCTCTATGCGACGATCGTCTGGGGCATCGTCTATGTCATCCTCTATCCCGCCTGGCCGATGATCCATGGCGCGACCGAGGGTGTGCTCGGCTGGAGCAGCCGCGGCCAGCTCGAGGCGGAGATGCAGGCCGACGCGGCGCGGCGGGCGCCGGTGATGAACGCGATCGCCGCGACCGCGATCGCCGACCTGCCCGCGAAGCCCGAACTGATGCAGGCGGCGGTGCAGGGCGGAGCCGCGGCCTTCCGCGTTCATTGCGTTCAGTGCCACGGCGCGGGCGGCGCGGGGGTGAAGACACTCTATCCCAGCCTGACCGACGACGACTGGCTGTGGGGTGGCGACCTGGCGACGATCGACTATACGATCACGCACGGTATCCGAAATCCCGATCACAAGGCGACGCGCACCAGCCTGATGCCCGCCTTCGGGCGCGACGGCATCCTCGACGCGGGGCAGATCGCCGACGTCGTCAGCCATGTCCGTGTCATCAGCCGTCAGGAAAAGCCGAGCGCGTCGTCGGCGCGCGGTGCCGCGCTGTTCGAGGCGAACTGCGCCGTCTGTCATGGTCCCGCCGGCGAGGGCGGGCGCGAGGTCGGCGCGCCGAAGCTGACCGACGCCATCTGGCTCTATGGCGGCGACCGTGCCAGCATCGCCGCGACGGTGACCCAGCCGCGCAACGGCGTGATGCCGCGCTGGAACAGCCGGCTCGACCCGGTGACGATCAAGATGCTCGCCGCCTATGTCTATTCGCTCGGCGGCGGCGAAAAGGCGCCGGCGCCGGCCCTTGCGGCCGCCGCGCCCGAAGGACGGGGAGCCGATGGCCAGCCCTGACGACCTGACCGGCGAGCATGGGTCGCTCTATGCGGCGCGGAAAGGCGTCTACCCCAAGAAGGTGGACGGCCCGTTCCGGCGCTTCAAATGGGCGATCATGGCGGTCACGCTGGCGATCTATTACGGAACGCCGTGGATCCGCTGGGATCGCGGGCCGCACGCGCCCGACCAGGCGGTGCTCGTCGACCTCGCGAACCGGCGCTTCTACATGTTCCAGATCGAGATCTGGCCGCATGAATTCTATTATGTCGCGGGCCTGCTCATCATGGCGGGGATCGGGTTGTTCCTCGTCACCAGCGCGGTCGGGCGCGCCTGGTGCGGCTATGCCTGTCCGCAAACGGTGTGGACCGACCTGTTCCAGCATGTCGACCGGCTGATCGACGGCGACCGCAACGCGCAGATCCGCCTCGCGAACGGGCCGTGGACGGCCGAAAAGATCGCCAAGCGGACGGTCAAATATGCGATCTACCTGACCGTCGCCTTCTGGACCGGCGGCGCGTGGATCATGTATTTCGCCGACGCGCCGACGCTGACGCACGATTTCTGGACCGGGCAGGCGGAGCCGGTCGCCTATGTCACCGTCGCGGTGCTCACCGCGACGACCTTCGTCCTCGGCGGCTTCCTGCGCGAGCAGGTGTGCATCTATATGTGCCCCTGGCCGCGCATCCAGACCGCGATGATGGACGAGAAGTCGCTGCTCGTGACCTACAAGGACTGGCGCGGCGAGCCGCGCGGCAGCGTCAAGAAGGCCGAGAAGAACCCCGGCGCCTTTGGCGACTGCGTCGATTGCAACCAGTGCGTCGCGGTCTGCCCGACCGGCATCGACATCCGCGAGGGACCGCAGATCGGCTGCATCACCTGCGCGCTGTGCATCGACGCCTGCGACAGCGTGATGGCGCAGGTCGGCCGGCCGCGCGGATTGATCGACTATTGCACGCTCGACGATGCCGCGACCGAAAAGGCGGGCGGGGTCGCGCCGCCGATCCGCAAGACGCTGTTCCGCCCGCGCACTCTCGTCTATTTCGGCCTGTGGGGCGCGATCGGGCTGGCGATGCTCTTCACCCTCGGCCAGCGCACCCGGCTCGACCTTGCCGTCCAGCACGAGCGCAGCCCGCTCTACGTCCAGCTTTCCGACGGCGCGATCCGCAACAATTACACGCTGAAGCTGCGCAATATGGAGCTTCGCCCGCGCCGGGTCGAAATCAGCGTCAGAGGCCTGCCCGAGGCGCGATTGTGGATCGACGGCGGATCGCGCGAAACGGCGCGGCAGAGCCTGCACATGCCGCTGGCGCCCGACAGCGTGACGAGCGCGCGGCTGTTCGTCGTCGCCCCCGGCGACGGGCCGGCGCGGCAGGATTTCGCCATCGCGGTGCGCGCGCTCGACGACGATCCGCGCGGCGACCGCGAGATCATCCAGTTCGACCGGCCGGGAACCGAGCCATGACCGAAAAGCGCGAGCCGGGGCCCTTCACCGGACGCCATGCGGCGATGATCCTCGTCGCCTTTTTCGGCGTCGTCATCGGCGTCAACATGGTGATGGCGAGCTTTGCGCTGTCGACCTTCGGCGGCACCGTCGTCGACAACAGCTATGTCGCGAGCCAGCATTACAACGAATGGCTCGCGCGCGCCGAGGCGCAGGACCGGCTCGGCTGGGACGAGAGCGTCACGGTCGACGAGGGCCGCCACGTCCGGCTGACCGTCCGTAAGGACGGCGCGCCGGTGAAGGGCCTGCGCATCGTCGCGACGCTCCGCCACCCGCTCGGCCAGACGCCCGCCCGCGCGATGCGCTTCGCGCCCGCCGCCGACGGCGCGCTTCGCTCGCTCGATGCGCTGCCCGCCGGGCGCTGGCAGCTCGACCTGTCGGTGCATCGCGGCGCCGACGAGGCGCGCTACCGGGTCGATCTGCAATGACCGAAGCCGCCGCCCTGCTCGTCGAGCGCGATTTCGCGGTACCCGACATCCGCTGCGCGGGCTGCATCGCCAAGCTGGAGCAGGGGCTGGTGCGCGACCGGCGGATCGCGGCGGCGCGGGTCAACTTCACCGAAAAGCGCGTGCATATCTCGTGCACCCTCGATGCGGAAACGCCCGAACTGATCGGCGCTTTCTCGCTGCTGGGATTCGAGGCGCATCCGATCGGCGATGGCCCGGCGGAGGTCGACGGCGGTGCGTCCGACAGCCGGGCGCTGCTGCGCGCGGTCGCGGTCGCGGGCTTCGCGATGATGAACATCATGCTGCTGTCGGTGTCGGTGTGGTCGGGCGCGAGCGGCGCGACGCGCGACCTCTTCCACTGGCTGTCGGCGGCGATCGCTCTGCCGACCGTCGCCTATGCCGGGCGCAGCTTCTTCCGCTCGGCATGGCGCGCGGTGCGGCACGGCCGGACCAATATGGACGTGCCGATCAGCATCGGGGTGCTGATCGCGACCGCGCTCAGCCTTTACGAAACCGCGACGCACGGTCCCCACGCCTATTTCGACGGCGTCGTGATGCTGCTCTTCTTCCTGCTCTGCGGCCGCTGGCTCGACAGCGTGATGCGCGACCGCGCGCGCGGCGGGGTGACCGCGCTACTGCGCAACATGGGCACCGGGGCGATGGTCGTCGGCGCCGACGAGACGAGCCGCTGGGTCGACGCCACCGCGCTTGAACCGGGCATGGTCATGCTGGTCGCGGCGGGCGAGCGGCTCGCGGCGGACGGCGTCGTCGCGGGCGGCGCCAGCCGGATCGACCTGTCGCTGCTGACTGGCGAGAGCGCGCCGCGAGAGGCGCGTCTCGGCGATCCGGTCCACGCCGGGACGCTGAATATCGAGGCGCCGATCCGCGTCCGGGTAACCGCGGCGGGCGCCGACACCGCGATCGCCGACATCGCGCGGCTGATGGGCGAGGCGGCGCAGGGCAAGTCGCGCTATGTCCGCATCGCCGACCGTGCGGCGCGCTATTATGCGCCCGCGGTGCACACGCTGGCGCTGCTCGCCTTTGCCGGATGGATGGTCGCGGGGGCGGGCTGGCACCATAGCCTGCTGATCGCGGTCGCGGTGCTGATCATCACCTGTCCGTGCGCGCTCGGCCTCGCGGTGCCGGCGGCGCAGATCGTCGCGGCGGGGACGCTGATGCGGGTCGGGGTGCTGGTGAAGGACGGGTCGGCGCTCGAACGGCTGGCAGACGTCGACCGCGCGATGATCGACAAGACGGGAACGCTAACGCTGGGCCGCCCGGTCGCGACCAATCTGGACGAGGCGGACGCGACCGTCCGCGCGCTGCTGCTCGCGCTCGCGCGCGCCAGTCGCCATCCGCTCAGCGAGGCGCTGACCCGCGACCTGACCGCGGCGGGGGTGACGCCGCTCGCGGTGGAAGCAATCCGCGAAACCCCCGGCTTCGGCGTCGAGGCCGAATGGGAAGGCCGCAGGGTGACGCTGGGCCGCCCAGCCCAGCCCACAACCGACAGCGCGCTCGCGACCCAGCTCGCGATCGATGGCGCGCCGGCGCTCACCGTCCGCTTCGCCGATGCGCTGCGCCCCGATGCCGCCGACACGATCGCCGCGCTGCGCCAGGCGGACGTCGCGCCGAGCATCCTGTCGGGCGACCGCGCCGCAGCCGTCGCGCCGGTGGCGCGCTCGCTCGGCCTGACCGCCCAGACCGGCATGAGCCCGCAGGACAAGCTTGCCGCCATCGCGCGCCAGACGGCGGCGGGGCACAGGGTGCTGATGATCGGCGACGGGCTCAACGACGGCCCTGCGCTCGCCGCCGGCCATGCCTCGATCGCGCCGGGATCGGCGAGCGACGCGGGCAAGAATGCCGCCGACTGCATCTTCCTCGGCGACCGGCTGATGCCGGTGGTGCAGGCGATCCGCGTCGCGCGGCGGACGCAAGCGATCGTGCGGCAGAATTTCGCGCTCGCCATCGGCTATAACATCATCGCGGTGCCGCTCGCCTTCATGGGATATGTGACACCGCTGGTCGCCGCCATCGCCATGTCGGGATCGTCGCTGATCGTCGTCGGCAACGCGCTGCGGCTGAAGGGCGCGGCGCGATGAACGGCCTGCTCGTCCTGATCCCGGTCGCGCTCGGGCTCGGCCTCATCGGGCTCGCCGCCTTCTTCTGGTCGCTGCGCGGCGGGCAGTTCGACGATCTCGACGGTGCGGCGCTGCGCATCTTCGTCGAGGATGAGGAAGAGGACGCGCGATGACCGCGCGCCATGTCGTCCTGATGCTGGGCGCGGCAGCGCTGATGCAGCCGCCCGTCGCGGTCGAGGCGCGCGTGCTGACGCTCCGGGCATGCGGCGGCGCGGCGCATCGGATGCTGCTGCCGGGCGACCCTGCCGACCCCGCGGAGCGGCGCGACTGCGCCAAGGCGTGTCACGCGGTCACCGAGCGTCGCGGCAAATCGGTAGGGTCGAAGCGTTGTTGTTGAAAATCCGCCGCCGTTGATCCCGGTCAATGTCGCAGCGCCCGATCGGGCATAGGGTGCGGGCATGTGGTCCTATCACCCCGATCTGCTCGCAAAGCCGGTGCCGCGCTACACCAGCTATCCGACGGCGATGGAATTCGCCGAAGACGTCGGCACCGACGATTATGCGCAGGCGCTCGACGCCGTCGAGCCCGCGACGCCGATCTCGCTCTATGTCCACATCCCCTTTTGCGAAAGCATCTGCTGGTATTGCGGCTGCAACACCGGCGCCGCGGGGCGCAAGCAGCGGCTCGACGATTATCTGACGGCGCTCAGGACGGAGATCGCGCTGGTCGCGAAGCGGCTGGGAGGACGCGGCCGCGTGCGCCGCATCGCCTTTGGCGGCGGCAGCCCGAATGCGATCGCACCGGTCGAACTGGTGCGCCTGCTCGATCTGCTGCTCACCGTCTTCGACGCGCATCGGCCCGACGTCTCGATCGAGCTCGACCCGCGCGGCTTCTCCCCCGAATGGGCGCTGGTGCTCGCGGCGGCGCAGGTCACGCGAGTCAGCCTGGGGGTCCAGACCTTCGCGCCGCACGTCCAGCAGGCGATCGGGCGCATCCAGCCGCTCTCGCACATCGAGCGCGTCGTCGCCGCGCTGCGCCTGCGCGGCATCGACGCGATCAACTTCGACCTGATGTACGGGCTGCCGGAGCAGACGCTCGCCGATCTCGACGCGACGCTCGACGAGACCGTCCGCCTCATGCCGAGCCGGATCGCGCTGTTCGGCTATGCTCATCTTCCCGATATGATCCCGCGCCAGCGGCGGATCGTCGCCGCGAATTTGCCCGACGCGCGATTGCGCTTCGATCAGGCCCGGCTCGGCCATCGGCGCCTGACGGCCGCCGGTTATATCCCCGTCGGGTTCGACCATTTCGCGCGCGCCGACGACGCGCTGGCCGTCGCGGCGCGCGAAGGCCGGGTGAACCGCAATTTTCAGGGCTTTACCGAGGACGATACGCCGGTCCTGCTCGGCTTCGGCGCCAGCGCGATCAGCAAGTTTCCCGACCTGATCGTCCAGAATGAAAAACGGTCCGGTCCCTATCGCGATCTCGTCGAAGCCGGACGACTCGCCGTAGCGAGAGGCATCCGGGTCGATGCGGAGGAACAGCGACGCGCGGGGCATATTCGCGACCTGCTATGCAACGGGTGCGCGCATCTGGGTTTGGATGAGATCGCGCCGGCTCGGAACGCCCTGTCCGATTTCGAGCGACGGGGCATCATCGCATGGGACGACGGCGCACTCGTCATCCGCGATTGCGGCCTGCCCTATGCGCGCCACGTCGCCGCGCGATTCGATCGCATCCGGGGAAACATCCGGTCGATCCAGGGGCCGTCCCCATGACTGCGCGGTCGGAGGCCGCGGCGCCCCTTTCAGCGCCGCGCCGCGAAAAAGTCCCTGAGCAGGACCGCCGCCTCGTTCGCGCCGATGCCGTCGTATATTTCGGGCCGATGGTGGATCGTCGGCTGCGCGAAGATGCGCGGGCCGTGGACGACCGCGCCGCCCTTCGGGTCATCGGCGGCATAGTAGAGCCGCGCGATGCGGGCGTGGGCGATCGCGCCCGCGCACATCGCGCAGGGTTCGAGCGTCACATAGAGGTCACAGCCGTCGAGGCGTTCGTTGCCGAGCTTCGCCGCCGCGGTGCGAATCGCGACGATCTCGGCGTGGGCGGTCGGGTCGTGCGATTCGCGCGGGCGGTTGTGGCCTTCGGCGACGATCGCGCCGTCCTTGACGACCACCGCGCCGACGGGCACTTCGCCCCATTCGGCGGCGATCCGCGCGAGATCGAGCGCGCGGCGCATCGGTTCGGGCAAGGGAAAACGGGACATTCTCCACCGCTAATCCCTTGACGAATCCCCGGCAAGCCGATAAGCGCGCGCCTTTCCCGGCCCATCCGGTCCTGCCCTTCCCCGTTTTTCGGGAAGCGCCCGGACGCCGACCCGAAATTTTTTGACGAGGAAGAGCATCATGTCGCGCATTTGCGAACTGACCGGCAAGGGCCGCCAGATTGGCCACAATGTCAGCCACGCCAACAACAAGACCAAGCGCACCTTCCTGCCCAACCTGCAGAATGTGACGCTGCTTTCGGACGCGCTCGGCCGCGGCGTGAAGCTGCGCGTGTCGACCCACGGCCTGCGCTCGGTCGAGCATAACGGCGGCCTCGACAACTGGCTGCTGAAGGCCGGCGACGAGCAGCTTTCGGCGAACGCCCGCAAGGTGAAGAAGGAAGTCGCGAAGAAGCTGGCCGAAAAGGCCGCCTGAGCGCTCTTCGAATCGCCGACGCAATCAGGCCGCCGGATTACCGCGCGGCCTTTTTGCTGCCCGGCGCGCGCGGCGGCAGGCCGAGTTCGAATTGCAGAAGCAGGCTGCGCTGCCAGCTGTTGAAATTGTCGTCCGACACCAGCCACAGCCAGATGCGCCCGTCGCGGGCTTCGATCGCGGCGCCCTCGAAATTGTCGGCGAGCGGCTTTGGCACGCGCCCGATCGCGCGCGAGCGCACCACCTTTTCCCGGCCGATGTCCGCCGGGTCGAGAAGGCCGAGGATCGTCGTGAACACGGGATCGAAGCCGAGCCGCCGGTGGACGAGCAGGATGCGGCCATCGGGAAGCGCCGCGGCGTCGCTGACCGACCCTTTGTCTTCCGAGTCGTAGAAGAAACGGAGCGGCGGCGGGCCCGGCAGCGCCGGATCGCCCGCGAAGACGAGCGCCTCCGACCCGCGCGGATCGTCGCCGGGCGCCTCGCAGAACAGGATCGTCCGGCCATCGGCGAGGCGGACCATCGATTCGGGGCCCGAGTAAGCCGACCAGCGCCGCATCGCCGCCGGAGCGCTTCGCGCCTCGATCCGCGTCAGGCCCGGATCGAAGCGCCAGATCTGGTTCGTGCCCTCGAACGCCACCCAGCTTTTCCCGCTCGCGGGGTCATAGGCCATCGCCTCTGCATCGATCATCGACTTCTTGCGCAGTCGCCCGTCGGGGGTCGACAGGGCGCCGATGTGGAAGGCCGCGACCCCGCCGCCGGGACGCAGCGTCAGCCGCGTCGCATAGCCGTTGTCGCCGACGAACTGGAACCGGCCGGGCGCCATCACCGCGACCGCCGAGAGCCCGCCGAAGCGGCTGTGCGGGCTGGTGAGATGCCAGCCGCGCACGAAGCGAAGCATCCCCGACGCCTGCGGCGCGAAGGCGACCGGGCGCGCGGTGACCTCCTGCCTGTAGTCGTTGACCGGAAAGCGCATCGCGGTGCCCGGCACCGGACCGAGGGTCAGGAAGATCAGGGCGGCGGGGAGCAGGCGGCGCATCGGCGCGGGCGTAGAGGGGCCGGCCGCGAAAGGGAAGGGCGGACAGGCGCCCTCCGAAACTGAACGTCAGGCAACCGAAGCTGAACGAACGCCGACAGCGATGTTCAGCCTTGGCTCAAAGCGAATCGGGCAGAACAGCCTCATCGATCCACCGCCCCCAGCACGGGCCCATCGACGAAAGAAGGAGACAGACAATGAAAAAGATGATGACCCTCTCCATCGCCGCCCTGATGTCGACCGCGACGCTGGGCATCGCGACTCCGGCCGCCGCCCAGAACGGCTATTACGACCGCGACGGCTATTCGAACTATTATGCCGGCTACGACCGCAACGACCGCCGTTATGACCGTCGCAGCGACCGCTATGACCGTCGTTACGACCGCCGCAGCGACCGTCGCTATTACAACAACCGCTACGATCGCCGCAATTATCGCCAGTGCGACAACGGCACCGGCGGCACGATCATCGGCGCGGTGGCGGGCGGCCTCGCCGGCCACGAAATCGCCGGCCGCGGCGACCGCACCGTCGGCACGATCATCGGCGGCGCGATCGGCGCCCTCGCCGGCCGCGCCATCGACAAGGGGAATGACGGCTGCCGCTAAGGCCTGACCCGACCCCCAAGAAATTACTCCGTCCCTGCCCTCCGCCCGCTTTTGCGCGGCGGGGGGTTTTCTTTGCGCGCCCAGCCTACCAGCGATGCGGCTTGCCATCACCGCCGGCCCCGCCTAGTCTTGCCCCCAAGTGCACGCCCGCGACCATGCGGGCGCGTGAGCAGACAGGTCAGAATAGCCATGCGGCAAATGGCAGCGCCAACAGGGCGACCGCCGCGGCCCCAGGCAGCGGTGGCGAAGGACGGAAAGACGGGTGCCCCCGGGCTCCGCCCCGCCGCATTCACGCGACCCAAAAGCTATGCCGCGATCGATCTCGGCACCAATAATTGCCGCCTGCTGATCGCGCGGCCGCAGGATGGTGAGCTCGTCGTCATCGACGCCTTTTCGCGCATCGTCCGGCTCGGCGAGGGGCTGCACGGCAGCGGGCGGATCAGCGAAGCCGCGATCGACCGCGCGGTGGGCGCGCTCGCCATCTGCGCCGACAAGCTGCGCCGCCGCCACGTCGCGCTGTCGCGTGCCGTCGCGACCGAGGCGTGCCGCCGCGCCGACAATTGCGACGAACTCGCCGACCGGGTGCGGCGCGAGACCGGCATCGTGCTCGACGTGATCTCGGCGGCCGAGGAGGCGCGACTCGCGGCGCTCGGCTGTCACAATCTGATGGAGCCCGGCGACGGTCCCGCGCTGATCTTCGACATCGGCGGCGGGTCGACCGAATTGATGCACGTCGAATCCGACGGCCAGGACATCGAGATCCGCGACTGGATCAGCGTCCCGTGGGGCGTCGTGTCGCTGACCGAGCATGTCCCGCCCGCCGAGGACAGCCTCGAGGCCCGGCAGGCGGGCTATTCGCATATGCGCGCGGTGACGCGTGACGCCTTCGCCGCCTTTGCCGAGCGCGCGACGCGCTTCGCCGGCCAGCCGCTGCGCCTGCTCGGCACCAGCGGCACGGTGACCACGCTCGCCAGCGTCTTCCTCGACCTGCCGCGCTACGACCGGCGCGCGGTCGACGGGCTGGTCGTCCCCGCCGACGACATGCGCGCGATCAGCCGCCGCCTTGCCGAAGCGAGCATCGTCGACCGCGCCGAGATCGGCTGTATCGGCCGCGAGCGCGCCGACCTGGTCGTCGCGGGCTGCGCGATCCTCGAAAGCATCATCGACCTGTGGCCCGCGGCGCGCGTCGGCGTCGCCGACCGCGGCATCCGCGAGGGAATATTGCGCACCCTGGCGGTGCAGGGCCGCACCGTGCCGGTGACGCGCCGCGAGTATCGCAAATGAGCCGCAAGGGGGGCAGCGGGGGCGGAAGCGGGCGCGGCGGCCTGCACGAGCGGGTCAAGACCGCGCGGCGGCGCACCGCATCCTCGACGCGCTGGCTGCAGCGGCAGTTGAACGACCCCTATGTCCGCCGCGCGCAGGCCGAGGGCTATCGCTCGCGCGCCGCCTACAAGCTGATCGAGCTCGACGAGAAATTCGGTTTCCTCAAGAAAGCGCGCGCGGTGGTCGACCTCGGCATCACCCCCGGCGGCTGGTCGCAGGTGGTGCGCAAGGCGAACCCGCGCGCCCGCGTCGCCGGGATCGACCTCCTCGCCTGCGAGCCGATCGAGGGGGTGGCGATCCTCGAGATGGATTTCATGGACGATGCGGCGCCCGACGCGCTGATCGACGCGCTCGGCAGCGCGCCCGACCTCGTGATTTCGGACATGGCGGCGAACACCGTCGGCCATCCGCAGACCGACCATCTGCGCACGATCGGGCTTGCCGAGACCGCCGCCGATTTCGCGGTGCAGACGCTGCTGCCGGGCGGTGCATTCGTCGCCAAGGTGTTCGCGGGCGGCGCCGACCGCGAGCTGCTGACATTGCTCAAGCGCCATTTCGCGACGGTCAAGCACGCCAAGCCGCCCGCGAGCCGCAAGGGATCGCCCGAACTCTATGTCATCGCGCAAGGGTTCAAGGGGCGCGGCGACGCAGCGGAGGAGGCTGACGCGCAGGAATAGGGTCCGCGCTGCCCGAGGAGGGGCATCGGGGACCGGCATGGGGAGAGAGAGGATGATCGGGTCCGGAAGATCGGTAGCGGCCGTGACGATCGCGGCGCTGATGCTGACATCGTGCGGCGGCGGAGGCGGCGGGGGCGGCAGCGCGCCGCCGGTCACCGTGACCCCGACGCCCTCGCCGACCCCCACCCCGACGCCGACCGCCGGTTGCAGCCTGTCGTCGCGCCAGTCCTTCGCCAAGTCGGTGATCGACGAATGGTATCTGTTCCCCAGCGACGTCGCCACCAACGTCAACCCGGCCAGCTATGGCGACGTCCAGACCTATATCGACGCGCTGCTCGCCCCAGCGCGCGCGCAGGGCAAGGACCGCTATTTCACCTACATCACCTCGATCGCAGAGGAGGATGCCTATTATGCGAGCGGGTCGAGCGCCGGCTTCGGCGTCCGCCTCGCCTACAACCCCTTCACCCAGCGCATCGTCATCGCCGAAGCCTATGAGGGCGCACCGGCGCTGGCGGCGGGAATCGACCGCGGCACCGAGATCTCGGCGATCGGGACGACCAGCAGCAATCTGCGCAGCACGTCGAGCATCGTCGCGGCCGAGGGCACCGCGGGGCTGATCAATGCGCTCGGCCCCGACCAGGCGGGCGTGACCCGGGTGCTGCGGATCACCAATGCGGCGGGAACGCGCGACGTCACGGTGACCAAGGCCGAATATGACATCGATCCGGTATCGGACCGCTATGGCGCGAAGATCATCACCGAGGGCGGGCACCGCTACGGCTATGTCAATCTGCGCACCTTCATCACCTCGGCGAATCCGCAGCTTCGCGCCGCCTTCCAGAACTTCCGCGACCAGGGGGTGACCGACGTCATCGTCGACCTGCGCTACAACGGCGGCGGGCTCGTTTCGGTGGCCGAGCTGTTCGGCGACCTGCTCGGCGGGGGACGCAATGCGAGCGACCTGTTCGACCAGGTCCGGTTCCGGCCCGAGAAATCGTCGGAGAACGGCCAGCATTTCTTCACCGCGCAGCCCGAATCGATCGCGCCGACGCGGCTCGCCTTTATCGGCACCGGGTCGACCGCGTCGGCGAGCGAGCTGGTGATCAACGGCATGCTGCCCTGGCTCGGCACCAACATGACGCTGGTCGGCGACAACACCTATGGCAAGCCGGTCGGCCAGATCGCGCTCGACAAGAGCGAGTGCGACGACCGGATGCGCGTGATCGCCTTCGCGCTCGCCAACGCCGACGGCCAGGGCGATTATTACAGCGGCCTCGCGTCCAAGATCCCGAACAGCTGCGCCGCCGACGACGACCTCGGCTTCCCGCTCGGCGACCCGCGCGAAGCCTCGGTGCGCGCCGCGATCGACTTCCTGTCGGGCCAGGCCTGCACGACGCGCATCGCCGATACCCGGTCGGCCTCGGCGAGCCGCATGACGGGCAGCCCGGCGCCGGGCCCCGAAATGCTCGTGCCCGCGAAGCCGACCACCGCCCAGCGCGAACTGCCGGGCCTGTTCTGACGCGCCGCTCGGAGGTCGGCGTTATTTATTCATCAGTCGTTGAAATATTTGTGCAGTGCAATATATCCGCAACGGGGTCCGGCCCCGACGGAGACGATTCATGGCCGAACGACAACGCCGCGGGCGCCGCCGGGCGAACAACAATGCGACGGAAAGGAGCATCGGCGAAGCCGCGCTGCGCCGCTTCGCCGATGCGGGGTTCGACGGCGCGAGCCTGCGCGACATCGCGGCCGAGGCGGGGGTCGACGTCGCGCTCGTCTCCTACAGATTCGGGTCGAAACTCGACCTGTGGAAGGCTATCGTCGCGCGCGTCGGAGCGACAATGGTCGAGCGGCTGCGGGGCGTTTCGCGAACGGAGACGACGGATGCCGGATCGGCCCTGGCCGCCGCGATGAACGCCTTCATCGACATCAATTGCGACGACGACGCGATCCCGCGCGTGCTGCTCCGCGACGCGAGCCACGATCCCGAACGCGCCGCGTGGGTGTTCGACCATGTCTCGCGCCCCGTGCTCGACGAGTTCCTGCCGCTGATCGAGCGGGCGACCGCCGGCGGCGCGGTGACCGCGCCGATTCCCGCGCTGTTCTTTCTCAACTTCGCCTATGGGCTCGCGGGCCACGTCATCCGCCGCGCGACCCTCGCGCGCCTCGCACCCGAGCTCGCGGACGAAGCCGCGTTCCGCGCCGCGCTCCGCGCCACCCTCGTCGAACCGCATTTCCGCCATGGCTGATCCCGCCGCCCCGAGCCGAGCCGGCGGCTATGTGTTCAAGCCGCACGAACGGCCCTTCATGCCGGGGTCGCCCGCCTCGCCCGACCATCCGGTGCGGCGCAAATTCTTCTATTTCCTGATCGGCCTCTATCTCGCGATCGTCGGGGGGTTCCAGAACGGCCTGCTGATCGCCAATCTCACCGCGATGCAGGGGCATCTCGACCTGACGCCGGTCGACGCGGGCTGGGTCACCGTCGCCTACAACATGACCAACGCGTGCATGAGCATCCTGCTCTACAAGTCGCGCCAGCAGTTCGGCATCCAGCGCTTCGTGCGCGCGATGATGCTCGCGCTGCTGCTCGCCAATTTCCTGCAATTGTTCGACGCCGGCTACCGGATGGAGCTGGTCGCGCGCGGCGTGTCGGGGATCGCGGCGAGCGGGCTCTCGACCCTCGCGGCCTTCTACATGATGCAGGGGCTGCCGCAGGAAAAGCGCATCGCGGGCTTCCTGCTCGCGATCGGGCTGACCCAGGTCGCGGTGCCGCTCGCGCGCGCGATCTCGCCGCTGCTGCTCGCCGACGGCGATATCACCAATCTGTTCGTGCTGCAGTTCGCGCTCTCGCTCGTCGCGGTCGGGCTCGTCAACATCCTCCATCTGCCCCCCGGCGATACGATCCGTTCGTTCGAAAAGCTCGACCTCGTGACCTTTCCGCTGCTCGCGAGCGGAGTCGGGCTGCTCTGCGCCTTCCTGGTCCAGGGGCGCATCCAATGGTGGTCGACGCCGTGGCTCGGCGGCGCGCTCGCGGCATCGGTGGTGCTGATCGGCGCCGCCTTCCTGATCGAGCACAATCGCGCCAATCCGATGCTCCAGACGCGCTGGATGGGCAGCCGCGATCTCGTCAAATTCGCGCTCACCGGCGCGCTCGTCCGCGTGCTGACGTCGGAGCAGAATTTCGGCGCGACCGGCCTGCTCGCGTCGATCGGCCTGGTGAACGACCAGCTCGTTCCTTATTATGCGGTGCTGACCGGTGCGACGCTGTTCGGCGCGCTGCTTTCGATCGTGACGCTCGACCCGACCGACCTCCGCCGCCAGACGCTCGTGTCGCTCGGCGTCATCGCCTTCGGCGCCTTCCTCGACACTCATTCGGGGCTGCGCACCGGGCCGATGAACCTCTATTTCTCACAAGCCGCGATCGCCTTCGCCGCGGTCTATTTCATGGGCCCGATGCTGATGGAGGGGCTGCTGCGCGCGATGACCAAGGGGCCGTCCTATCTGGTCAGCTTCGTCGGCGTGTTCAGCCTGTCGCAGACGCTCGGCGGGCTCGCGGGGGTCGCGGCGCTGTCCGCCTTTCACACGCTGCGCGCCAAATCGCATCTGATGACGCTCGGCGGCAGCATCTCGGCCGCCGACCCCGATGTCGCGCAGGGCCTGTCGCGGCTCGCCGCGGCGCAGGCGGGGACGATCGCCGACCCCGCGCTGCGCAGCGCGACGGCCGGGGCGCAGGTCGTGCGCGAGGCGGCGCGCGAGGCGGCGATCCTCGCCTATAACGACGTGTTCTTCGTCATCGGATCGCTCGCGGCGCTCGCCTTCGCCGTCATGCTCGCGCGCTGGCTCTACGACCGCCGGCGCGGACACAATCCGCTGGCGGCCGAACTGGAAGCATTGCAGAAGATGAGAGCCGGAAACACATGAGCGACACCCCGAAAAACGAGACGCAAGCGCCAGAAGAGGCGGCGGTCGCCGAAACCCCGCCGTCGCCCGCCGCCGAGCCGCCCGCCGACGCCGAGGAGGGGTGGAAGCCGCCGCGGTCGCGCGGGCGCATCGTCCTGTTCGGCAGCCTGATCCTGATCGGCGCGCTCGCGATCCTCTACGCCTGGGGCCTGCCGCCCTTCCGGCCCGCAAGCCAGACGACCGACAACGCCTATGTGCGCGGCCAGACGACGATCATCGCGCCGCAGGTCGGCGGCTATGTGACCGAGGTGCTGGTGCAGGATTTCGAGCGGGTGAAGGCGGGGCAGTTGCTCGCCCGCATCGACGACCGCATCTATCGCCAGCGCGTCGCGCAGGGGACCGCGTCGATCGCCGCACAGGCGGCGAGCCTCGACAACAGCGCGCAGAGCCTGCGCTCGGCCGAGGCGCAGGTGCAACTCCAGGACGCCGCGATCGTCAGCGCGAAGGCGCAGCTCGCGCGGGCGCAGGCCGACATGCGGCGCGTCAATGAGCTGGTCGACGCCGGATCGGTGTCGCTGCGCGAGCGCGACCAGACGCTCGCCGCGCTCCGCCAGGCCGAGGCGGCGGTGCGCCAGGCCGAGGCGCAGCGCGCGATCGCGGCGCAGCAGGTCCGCTCGGTCGGGGTCGGGCGCAGCGGGCTCGAGGCGGGGGTCGCCAATGCGAAGGCGCAGCGCGGGCTCGCCGACATCGACCTCGAAAACACCGTCATCCGCGCGCCGCGCGACGGGCGGCTGAGCGAGGTGACGGTGCGCGTCGGCCAGCTCGTCAGCCCCGGGACCCAGCTCATGTATCTCGTCCCTCAGCGCCACTGGGTGGTCGCCAATTTCAAGGAAGCGCAGACCGCGAACATCCGCATCGGCCAACCCGCGACCCTGCGCGTCGACGCGCTCGGCGGCGCGAAGCTCAAGGGGCATGTCGAAAGCGTCGCACCGGCAGCAGGCAGCGAGTTCAGCGTGATCAAGCCCGACACCGGATCGGGCAATTTCGTGAAGGTGCCGCAGCGCATCGCGGTGCGCATCCGCATCGATGCCGGGCAAAAGCTCGCCGAGCGGCTTGGCCCGGGCATGTCGGTGGTCGCGACCGTGCGCACCGGGGCCGAGTGATGGCGCGCGCCCTGGCCTCCGCAGCGCTCGCGCTGCCGCTCCTGCTCGCCGCCTGCGCGCCGCCGATCACGCCGCGCCCCGCGGCGAGCGCCGTCGCGCCGCCCGCCGACTGGCGCACCGCCCTGCCCGCGAACGGCGAGATCGACCGGACATGGTGGACGCGCTTCGGGGATGCCCGGCTCGCCGCGCTGGTCGAACAGGCGCGCGCGAACAACGCCGACCTCGCGATCGCCGCGGCGCGCGTCGCCGAGGCGCGCGCGCAGGAGCGGGTGGCGCGTTCGCTGCTGCTCCCGTCGCTCAGCGTCGGCGGACCGGCGGCCGAGCAGCGCGCGCTCAACGCCTTCGGCACCGCGACGACGAGCAGCGTCGCGCAGCCCGCCTTCCAGGCCTCCTACGAACTCGACCTCTTCGGCCGCAACGCCGCGCAGGCCGATGCCGCGCGCGCCAATGCCGCGGCGGTCGCGGCGGCGCGCGAGGCGGCGGCGCTTTCGGTGAGCGCCGCGACCGCGAGCGGCTATATCACCCTCCTCGCGCTCGACGCGCGGCGCGATCTGCTCGAACAGACGCTGGCATCGCGCGGCGAGGCGCTGCGCATCGCGCGCGACCGCGCCGAGGCGGGCTATACGTCCGAACTCGAATTGCGCCAGGCCGAGGCCGAATATCGCGCCACCGAGCAGCAGATCCCGGCGATCGAGGCGGCGATCGCGCGGCAGGAGAATACGCTGTCGGTGCTCGCCGGCGACACGCCGCGGGCCGTGGAGCGCGGCGCGGGCTTCGACGCGCTGGCGACCCCCGCGGTGCCCGCCGTCCTGCCCTCCGACCTCGTCCGGCGGCGCCCCGACATCGCGCAGGCCGAATATGCGCTCGCCGCGACCGACGCCAATCTGCGCGCCGCGCGCGCGCAATTCCTGCCACAGATCCGGCTGTCGGCGTCGGCGGGGGCGGTCATCTCCTCGGCGCTGTCCGACCCGGTCGGCATCTGGTCGATCGGCGGCAGCATCCTCGCACCCTTGTTTCAGGGCGGGCGGCTGCACGGCCAGTTCGACGCCGCGACCGCGCAGCGCGACCAGGCGGCCTTCGCCTATCGCAAGACGGTGCTCACCGCCTTCCGCGAGGTCGAGGACCAGCTCGCGGTGATCGACCGGCTCGGCGCGCAGGAACAGGCGCTGCTCGCCCAGCGCACCGCGGTCGCCGACGCGCTGCGCCACGCGACCAACCGCTATCGCGCGGGCTATTCGCCCTATCTCGAACAGATCGACGCGCAGCGCGCTTTGTTGTCGGTCGACCTCGCGCTGATCCAGCTCCGCGCCGACCGGCTGACGGCCTATGTCGCGCTCTATCAGGCGCTGGGCGGCGGCACCGAACCCTAGGGTCAGGACCCTAGGGTCGGGACCCCTGGCGCCACCCCGGAGTTGCCATCGGGCAGCCGCCCGCGCATGGAGGCGAGCCAGTGATTCCCGGCCCCCGATTCCCAAGGAGAAATCAGCAGTGACCCACGTCTTCGGCACGGATGCGGTCGCCGTCATTACCGGCGGCGCGAGCGGAATCGGAGCCGCGGCGGCGCGCAGGTTCGCGGCCGCCGGCATGAAGCTCATGCTCTTCGACCGCGACGCGGACGGGCTTCGCGCCCTGGCCGATTCGCTGGATGGCGATGTGCGGACGCTGGCCGGCGACGTCGCCAGCATGGCCGACGTCGAGCGATTGCGCGACGCGGCGTTCGACGCCTTCGGCCGGGTCGACCTGCTGATGAACAATGCCGCGATCGGCGGACGGGGCGATGAGAGCTGGCGGGGAACCGACGACTGGCGGCGCATCATCGACATCAACCTGTGGGGCGTCATCAACGGCGTTCACGCCTTTGTGCCCCGCATGCTCGCGCAGGCGCGCCCCGCGGCCGTTATCAACACGGGTTCCAAGCAGGGAATCACCAATCCACCGGGCCACCCGGCCTACGCCGTCGCGAAAGCCGGCGTCCGTACCCTTACCGAGCAGCTCGCGCATGCCCTTCGGGAAGAGCCCGGATCGCAGGTCAGCGCGCACCTGCTCGTTCCGGGCTGGACCTTCACCGGCATGACGGCGGGCGCGGCGACGGAAAAGCCCGAAGGCGCGTGGAGCGCCGAGCAGGTCGTCGACCTGATGATCGAACGCGTCATCGCGGGCGACTTCTACATCCTCTGCCCCGACAATGCGGTCTCCCCCGCTCTCGACGCCGCGCGCATCCGCTGGAGCGCCGAGGATCTCGCGCAGAACCGCCCCGCGCTGTCGCGCTGGCACGCGGATTGGAAGGATCGCTTCGAAGACTTCGTCTCGAACGCGTAGCGCTGCGCACAGCGGAGGGGGGATGAAAGATGGATGCCCCGCGAGGATTCGAACCTCGATAGACGGAATCAGAATCCGTAGTCTTACCATTAGACGACGGGGCAATGAGGCGGGCGCAATATGATTGCGCGGCGCGCCTGTCAAGGCCGCTGCGGCTTCGTGCACAAGCCCGCTTGCCCTCGCGCATTTCGCCGCTAGCATCGGCGGCAACGAAGAGGGGGACGGCAGTTCGCGCCGGACACCCCGAAGGAGTGGGCTGATGCGTCATGTCGCGGTCGTCGGGTCGGGCCCGGCGGGCTATTATACCGCCGAAACCCTGCAGAAGGCCGACGACATCGCGATCGACGTCATCGACCGGCTGCCCGTCCCCTATGGCCTGATCCGCACCGGCGTCGCCCCCGACCACCAGTCGATCAAGGCGGTGTCGCGCCGCTACGAGGGCGTCGCGCTCACCGACAATGTCCGCTTCGTCGGCCATGTCTCGGTCGGCAGCGACGTGACGATCGACGAACTGACCCAGCTCTACGACGCGGTCGTGCTCGCGACCGGCGCCCCGAACGACCGGCCGCTCGACATTCCCGGCGCCGATCTGCCGGGGGTGATCGGCAGCGCAGCCTTCGTCGGCTGGTACAACGGCCATCCCGATTTCGCCGACCTGGATCCGCCGCTCGATGCCCCCGGCGTCGCGGTGATCGGCAACGGCAATGTCGCGCTCGACGTCGCGCGCATCCTCGCCAAGACGCCGGGCGAGTTCGCGGGCAGCGACATCGTCGCCCACGCGCGCGACGCGCTGGCACAGAGCGGGGTGCGCCACATCCACATCCTCGGCCGCCGCGGCCCGCACCAGATCGCGATGACGCCGAAGGAGCTCGGCGAGCTGGGCCACCTCGAGCGCGCGAGCCCGCGCGTCGACCCCGCCGACCTGCCGCCCGAGGGCGACGACGCGATGCTCGAACCCGGCATGCGCAAGTCGGTGACGCACCTCAGGAGCTTCGCCGCCAACCCGGTCGCCAAGCCGGTGACGATCGATTTCGACTTCTTCGCCATGCCGGTGGCGATCGAGGGGAATGGCCGCGTCCAGCGCGTCATCGTCGAAAAGACCGAGCTCGACGCCGAGCTGCGCAGCCACGGCACCGGCGAGACCTATGCGGTCGAGGCGGGGCTGGTGGTGAGCTGCATCGGCTATCAGACCCCGCCGATCCCCGGCGTTCCCTACGAGCATGGCCGCGGCCGCTTCGCGAGCGACGAGGGCCGGATTCTTCCCGGTCTCTATGCCGTCGGCTGGGCGCGCCGCGGGCCGTCGGGGACGATCGGCACCAACAAGCCCGACGGCGCGCGCATCGCCGAAATGCTGCTGGAGGATATCGGGCGCGGCGCGGGCAAGCCCGGGCGCGCCGGGCTCGACGCGCTGCTCGCGAGCCGCGACCTCACCCCGGTGACCTTCCGCGACTGGCGCCGCATCGAAGAGGCCGAGGTCCAGGCGGCGATCGCGGGCGCCCCGCGCGAGAAATTCACCAGCGTCGAAGCGATGCTCGCCGCGATCGGCCGTTGACGCTGAGGGCCCGCGCCGCGCTGCGCTGGCTGCTCGCGCTCGCTTATGCCTATGCGGGCTATCGCCATCTCGCGACCCCCGCGCCCTTCCTCGCGATCACCCCGCCGTGGGTGCCCGAGCCCGCCTTCGTCGTCGCCGCGACCGGCATCGCCGAGATCGCCGGCGCGGTCGGGCTGCTGATCCCGGCGACGCGCAAGGCCGCGGGCTGGTCGCTCGCGCTCTATGCGCTGTGCGTCTGGCCGGCCAATTTCCACCATGCCTTCGCGCATGTCGCGATCGGCGGCACGGCGCTCGGCTGGGGCTATCACGCCCCGCGGCTCATCGCGCAGCCGCTGATCATCTGGTGGGCGCTCTGGGCGAGCGGTGCGGTCGACTGGCCGTTCGGCGCGAAGGCGCGCGGGGCTTAGTCGTCGCCGCGCTGCGCCACCGGCGTTTCCACCGGCGGCTGGCCCTTCTGGCTCGCGGCATAGGCTTCGACCCCCTTCAGCACGCGCAGCATGTTGCCGCTCGCGATCTTTTCGAGCTCGGCCTGCGTATAGCCGCGCCGCGCGAGTTCGGTGAACAGCGCCGGATAGCCCGCGACATCCTCCATCCCCACCGGCGCCGAATCCATCCCGTCGTAATCGCCGCCGAGCCCGATATGATCGACGCCGATCGCGGCCTTGATATGGTCGATATGGTCGGCGACCTTCGCGATCTGCGTCCTGGGTACCGGATGCGCATCGTCCCACGCCTTCAGCGCCGCGGCGGCGCCCTCGGGATTGCCGAGATACTGCCCGTCGAGCCGCGCCTTTTCGGCGGCGCGGTCGAGCCCGCGCGCGCGCACCGCGGGGTCGAGGAAGCCGGGCAGGAAGACGATCATCACGATGCCGCCGTTCGCCTTGACCAGCGGCAGCACATCGTCGGGGACGTTGCGCGGATGGTCGTTGACCCCGCGCGCGCCCGAATGGCTGAACATCACCGGCGCCTTCGACGCCGCGAGCGCGTCCTTCATCGTCGCCGGGCTCGTGTGGCTCAAATCGACGATCATCCCGATGCGGTTCATCTCGGCGACCACCTGACGGCCGAAATCGGTGAGCCCGTCATGCTCGGGCGCGTCGGTCGCGCTGTCGCCCCACGGCGTGTTCTGCCCGTGCGTCAGCGTCATGTAGCGCGCGCCGAGGGCGTACATCTGGCGCAGCACGGCGAGCGACGAGCCGATCGACTGCCCGCCTTCCATCCCCAGCATCCCGGCGACCTTGCCCGCCTTCATCGCCTTTTCGAGCTCGGCCGCATTGGCCGCGAGCGTCAAGTCCTGCGGATAGCGCGCGATCAGCCGCTTCGCGACGTCGATCTGCTCGATCGTCTGCCGCACCGCCTCGTCCTCGTCGTCGTTCGAAGGGACATAGACCGACCAGAATTGCGCCCCGACATGCCCCTTGCGCAGCCGGGCGAGGTCGGTGTGCATCGCGATCCGCGGCGGATCGCGGTCGGGCTCGGCGGTGTCGGTCGTGTCGACGAAGTCGAAGCCGTTGATGACATTGCCGAGCCGCCCGCGCAGCGCCCAGGGCACGTCGTTGTGCCCGTCGAACACCGGCGCGCGCTTGAGCGCGGCTTCGGCAACCGCCTCGGGCGACTGCTGCGCGGCGGCGGGGG
Source organism: Sphingopyxis sp. GW247-27LB (assembly GCF_002277025.1). Classification (GTDB taxonomy): domain Bacteria; phylum Pseudomonadota; class Alphaproteobacteria; order Sphingomonadales; family Sphingomonadaceae; genus Sphingopyxis. The sequence goes on along the minus strand of NZ_NIWD01000008.1, from coordinate 303,019 downwards.
TGGAGACAAGGGCGAGAGCGGCGAGGCCGGTGAGCAGAAAGGGCTTTGTCATAGGGCGCGACCTTAAGGGACGGGACGCGGAAATCGAGCCGAAATTTCGACCATCCGCGCGGCCGCAAGGTCGCGCTTTATCATCTCACACAAAGACACAAAGAGGGCGGCATGTTTCTGCACCGTCCTCTTTGTGTCTTTGTGTGAGACTATGGAACGCCTTCGCCGCAGTCCAACTTGACGTTGACGTAAACCCGGCCCAGCATCGCCGCATGACAGCCTTCGACGACTGGCGCGCCCGTTCGCCCTATTATGACGAAACCCACGAAGCGCTCGCGCAGAGCGTCCGCCGCTTCGTCGCGCGCGAAATCGCGCCGCATATCGACCGCTGGGAGGCCGAGGGCGAACTGCCGCGCGAGCTGCACAAGAAAGCGGCCGAAGCCGGCATCCTCGGCCTGCGCTACCCCGAGCAATATGGCGGGCACAGCGAGGGCTTCGACAATTTCCACAGCCTCGTCGTCACCGAGGAGCTCGCGGCGGTCGGCGCGGGAGGCCTCGGCGCGTCGCTGATGACGCACGGCATCGGCCTGCCCCCGATCCTCGCATTGGGCTCCGAGGAATTGAAGCAGCGCGTCGCGCCGCCGGTGCTGGCGGGCGAAAGGATCATCGCGCTCGGCATCACCGAGGCGGGCGGCGGCAGCGACGTCGCCAACCTCAAGACGATCGCGGTGAAGGACGGCGACCATTATGTCGTCAACGGCGGCAAGATGTTCATTACGTCAGGCATGCGCGCCGACTGGCTGACCTGCGCGGTGCGTACCGGCGGGGCGGGCGCCGCGGGCATCTCGCTGCTGCTCATCGACATGGCATCGCCCGGCGTCGAGCGGACGCGGCTCGACAAGATGGGCTGGCGCTGCAGCGACACCGCCGCGATCCACTTCGACGACGTCCGCGTCCCCGCCACCAACCTCATCGGCCCCGAAAATGGCGGCTTCATCGGCATCATGCGCAATTTCAACAGCGAACGGCTCGGCATGGCGATGGGCTGCTGCGCCTACGCCCGCGTCGCGATGGCCGAGGCGGCCGAGTGGGCGCAGAACCGCGAGACCTTCGGCAAGCCGCTCGTCGGCCACCAGTCGATCCGCATCAAGCTCGCCGACATGGAGCGCCAGATCGAGGCGACCCAGGCGTGGGTCGACCTCGCCGCCTGGCAGGTGAAAGAAGACAAAGCCCGCCCCGCCGATTTCGCGATGCTGAAGGTGCAGGCGACCCGTATGCTCGAATCGGTGGCCCGCGAAGCTGCGCAAATCCTCGGCGGCGCGTCCTATATCACGGGCAGCAAGGTCGAGCGCATCTACCGCGAGGTCCGCGTCAACGCGATCGGCGGCGGCAGCGAGGAAATCATGCTCGACCTCGCGGGACGGCAATTGTTTGGAGGAGGAAGGAAATGAGCGAAATCGCCCTAAGCTGGCCCACTGAGGCCGAAACCCTCCTCGACGATCTCGTCGACCTTCGCCGCGCCATTCACCGCGAACCCGAACTCGGGCTCCAGAACCCCAAGACGCTCGCGAAGATCAAGGAGGCGCTCGCCGGGCTGCCGCTCGAATTTCGCGAAGGGCCGTCGACCACCGGGCTGATCGCGATTCTGCGCGGGCCGGCGAACGGGCGCACGGTGCTGCTGCGTGGCGACATGGACGCGCTGCCGCTGGTCGAGGATACCGGGCTCGACTTCACCTCCGAAACCAGCGGCGCGATGCACGCGTGCGGGCATGACACGCATGTCGCGATGCTCGTCGGCGCGGCGAAGCTGCTTTCGGCCGCGCGCGACCGGCTCGCGGGCACGGTCATGTTCATGTTCCAGCCGGGCGAGGAGGGGCATCACGGCGCGCGCTTCATGCTTCAGGACGGGTTGATCGACCCGCTCCCCGATGCCGCCTTCGCGCTCCACATCATGCCCAATGCGCCGCACGGCGTCTTCGCGGGGCGCGCGGGACCGCTGCTCGCTTCGTCCGACGTGCTGTCGATCAGCGTCAAGGGCGCGGGCGGCCATGCCTCGATGCCGCAGGATGCGATCGACCCGATCCCCGTCGCCTGCGCCATCGTCTCGGCGATCCAGACGATGGTGACGCGCCGCATCTCGGTCTTCGATCCCGCCGTCATCACCATCGCCAAGATCGCGGCGGGAACGACGAACAACATCATTCCCGAGACCGCCGAGATGCTCGGCACGATCCGCACCCTGTCGCCGCACCGCCGCGCGATGGTCGCCGAGGAATTGAAGCGCCTCGCCCCGGCGATCGCCGAGGCGCACGGCTGCACCGCCGAGGTGACGATCGAGGAAGGCTTCCCCGTCACCATCTGCGACAGCCGCGCCGTCGCCTTCGGCCAGTCGGTCGTCGAAGAGACCTTCGGTGAAGCGGCCTGGCTGACGATGGACAACCCCGTGATGGGCGCCGAGGATTTCTCCTACGTCCTCGAAAAAGTCCCCGGCGCGATGTTCTGGCTCGGCGCAAGCGAGCAGGGCAGCGACTGGCGCCAATGCTGCGGCCTCCACTCGAACCGCATGGTCCTCGACGAAAAAGTCATGGCGCGCGGCGCTGCGCTGCATGCGGCGCTGGCTGAGCGGTTTTTGAACGAGGGGTTTGCGTAGACCCTACACCAGCCTCAAGGCACCAGCACCGTATCGACCGCCTCCGCCGCCAGTTCGGGATAGTCGAGCGTATAGTGGAGCCCGCGGCTTTCCTTGCGGTGGAGCGCGCTCTTGACGATCAGCTCGGCGCATTGGAGCAGGTTCCTGAGTTCGATCAGGTCGGTCGTGACGCGGAAATGGCCGTAATATTCGCCGACCTCGCCCGACAGCATGTTGATGCGGTGCTGCGCGCGCTCGAGCCTCTTGGTCGTGCGGACGATGCCGACATAGTTCCACATGAAGCGTCGGATTTCGGTCCAGTTCTGCTTGATGACGACCTCTTCGTCCGAATCGGTGACGCGGCTTTCGTCCCACGGCCGGATCGCGGGCGGGGCGCCCAGCTCGTCCCAGTGCGTGATGATATGCTTCGCCGCCGCCTCGCCGAAGACGAAGCATTCGAGCAGCGAGTTGGACGCGAGGCGATTCGCGCCGTGCAGCCCGCTTTCGGTCACCTCGCCCGCAGCGTAGAGCCCGGGAAGGTCGGTGCGCCCCTCGAGGTCGATCAGCACCCCGCCGCAGGTATAATGCTGCGCCGGCACCACCGGGATCGGCTGCTTCGTCATGTCGATGCCGAGCGTCAGCAGCTTCTCGTAGATATTGGGGAAGTGCCCCGCGACGAAATCGGGGTCCTTGTCGCTGATGTCGAGATGGACGTAATCGAGCCCGAAGCGCTTGATCTGGTCGTCGTTGGCGCGCGCGACGATGTCGCGCGGCGCCAGCTCGGCGCGCGGGTCGTAATCGGGCATGTAGCGATGCCCGGTGACCGGATGCTTCAAGATGCCGCCCTCGCCGCGTACCGCCTCGGTGATCAGGAAATTCTTGACCTCCAGATTATAGAGGCAGGTCGGGTGAAACTGCATCATCTCCATGTTCGAGACGCGGCAGCCCGCGCGCCATGCCATCGCGATGCCATCGCCGGTCGCGCCCCTGGGGGCGGTCGAGAATTGATAGACGCGCCCCGCCCCGCCGCTCGCGAGGATCGTCGCGCGCCCGACATGCGCGTGGACCTTCCCCGTCGCCTCGTCGAGCGCATAGACGCCCCAGACGCGCCCCGACCCCGAATAGCGTTCCTCGTGCCGCCCGGTGATCAGGTCGATGCACGCCTGCCCCGGCAGCAGGGTGATGTTCGGATGCGCCTCGGCGGTCTGGAGCAGCGCCGCCTGCACCGCCCAGCCCGTCGCGTCGTCGACATGGACGATGCGGCGGTGCGAATGCCCGCCCTCGCGCGTCAGGTGGAGCGCGCCTTCCTCCTTGTTGAAGGCGACCCCCATCTCGATCAGCCGCTCGATCGCGTGCGGAGCGTTCTCGACCACGAACTCGACCGTCTCGCGCCGGTTGAGCCCCGCCCCCGCGACCATCGTGTCCTCGATATGATTCTCGAACGTGTCGCCGGCATCGAGCACCGCCGCGATCCCGCCCTGCGCCCAGGCGGTCGACCCTCCGGTCAGCTCGCCCTTCGCGAGCACGAGCACGCGGCAATGATCGGCAAGCGCGATGGCGGCTGTGAGCCCGGCCGCGCCGGAGCCGACGATGATGACGTCATGGGGGGCGGTATCGGTCATGCCTCTCCCCTCCCGCMKGCGGGAGGGGCCGGGGGTGGGCCTGAATTCAATGCCGCAAGAATTGTCATCAACACACCTTCCAGATTCGACATGACATCGGCATTGGCGACGCGCAGCGTCTGATAACCTTGCGCGCGCATATAGCCATCCCTGCGACGATCTTCGTCCTGCCGCACATCGTGCGAGATGCCGTCAAGTTCAACGACAAGCTTTGCTTCGCGGCACAGGAAATCGGCCACATAAGGACCAATCGGCATCTGACGGCTGAATTTCCAGCCTTCGAGCTGACGTTTGGAAATCGCTTGCCAGAGCCTGCGTTCAGGCGGCGGCGCTTCGCGGCGCAGCCTTTGCGCCTTCAGCGTTTCGCGCGGGCGGAATTTGCGGACAGGCCCACCCCCGGCCCCTCCCGCMKGCGGGAGGGGAGAAGGGCGCTCGTCCTCACCCATTCGCCGCCCGCGTCAAATTCAGGAACACATCCTCCAGATCGGCCTCGCGGGTCGAGACGTCGACGATGCCGTGCCCCATCGCGTTCACCGCCGCGAGCACTTCGCCCGCGTTCATCCGGTCCTTGTTGTAGCTGATCGCGAGGCCCCGCTCGCCCTCGCGCTCGACCTTGTCGAAGGCGGGGTGCGTCGGCAGCACGGTGACGTCCTGGTCGAGCGTCACGACGACGATCTTCTCGCGCGCCATGTCGACCAGCTCGCGCGTCGGCTTGTTCGCGATCAGCTTGCCATGGTTGATGATCGCGATACGGTCGCACAGCTCCTCGGCTTCCTCCAGATAATGCGTCGTCAGCACCACGGTGACGCCGCGGTCGTTGAGGCTCTGCACATAGGACCAGAGCTGCTGGCGCAGCTCGATGTCGACCCCCGCGGTCGGCTCGTCGAGGACGATGATCGGCGGCGAGTGCACCATCGCCTTGGCGACGAGCAGACGGCGCTTCATGCCCCCCGACAGCGTGCGCGCATAGGCGTCGCGCTTGTCCGACAGGTGCACCGCGGCGAGCAGCTCGTCCGAAATGCGCTTCCCCTTGGGCACGCCATAGAGCCCCGCCTGATTCTCGAGCGTCTCATAGGGGGTGAAGAAGGGATCGAAGACGATCTCCTGCGGCACGATGCCGATCGAATATTTGGCGTTGCGGGGGTCGGCGTCGATGTCGAAGCCCCAGATGCTCGCCGATCCGCTCGTCTTGTTGACGAGTCCCGCGAGGATGTTGATCAGCGTCGACTTGCCCGCGCCGTTCGGTCCCAGGAGCCCGAAAATCTCCCCGCGCGGCACGTCGAAGCTGACCTCGTCGAGCGCCTGCTTGCCGCCGGCGTAGATTTTGGAAACGGCGTCGATGCGGATGGCGGCTTCGGTCATGGCGGCTTCCATAGCGAGGCCGCGCCGGGGGCGAAAGAGGATTGCCGCCGCCGTTATGCTTACTTCCGGCGTTAAGCATATCTTGGTGCCTCGCCGCTAAAGCGGTGCCCCGTGAGGACCAGTCACGCCCTTTTCCCGCAGCCGCTGCTGCGCGGCATCGCCGCCTGCACGCTGATCGCGGCTCCCGCCGCGGCCGCACCGGCCTTCGCGCAGGACGCCGCGCAGGCGGAGACCGAGGCCATCGTGCTGCGGCCGCTTTCCTTCTTCAAGGTGAACGACCTCGATTTCGGCGCCATCATCGCGTCGGGGTCGGCGGGCACCGTCACCCTCGCCCCCGACGGGTCGCGCAGCCGCACCGGCGGCGTGACGCTCGCCGGATCGGGGGGCGAGCCCGCGCGCTTCGCGGGGCTCGGCAGCTATAACCGCCAGGTCAATATCTCGCTCGGCGCGAACCGGATCTGGATCACCGGGCCGGGGCAGCGGATGCGCGTCCGCGATTTCGAGATCGGCAGCACCCCGACCGCGATCCTCTCGACCTCGCCGACGCGCTTCCGCATCAGCTCGCCGCTCGGCAACTACAACTTCCCCGTCGGCGCCACGCTCGAGGTCAATGCGAACCAGGCGCCGGGCGATTACAGCGGCAGCTTCACCATCACCCTGAACTATCTTTGACCGCCGCTGCGTGGGGGGACGGCACCGGGGGACCAGTCGCGCCTTGGGGGAGGCGCGGGCCCGGTGCCGTCATGCCGCCGTCCGGCCTGCGTTCGCAGCCGATTGCCGAGCCGCGAGACGCTTGCTATGGGCGCGGTCGATGACCCAGCCCGCACCCGAAACGATCCGCACGCCCAAGACCCGCATCGCCTGCGACGGCACCGGTGACGGCCTCGCCAACGCCGCGCTCGGCCATCCGCGCGTCTGGCTCGAGATCGACCCCGAGGACGGCTTCGTCGACTGCGGCTATTGCGACCGGCGCTTCATCCTCGTCGGCGGGATCGCCGACAAGAATTGAACGGCGGCGGGATCGCCGACAAAAGCTGAGACCCGGCGGGATCGCCGACAAAGGTTGAGAGTCGGGGGGGGGATCGCCCGCCCAAAGGTAAAGCCGCTCTTTACCACGTCCCTGCATCATCGGCTCACGTCCGGCTGGCATAGGTCTGTGCCGGACAGGAGCAGAATCGTGGGGATTCGAAGGACCAGCAACCGCGGCGCTTGCCTGCGCCGCCTTGCCATCATCGCGGGCGTCGCCGCCGGCGCGCTCGCCGCGCCCGCGCAAGGGGCCGAGCAGAGCGGCACCGCGACCGCGGCGGTCGTCCGTCCGAACACGCTCGTCAAAACCGACGATCTCGACTTCGGCACGCTGATCAGCGGCGCCGCCGGTACGGTGACGATCGACCCGGTCACCGGCGCGCGCGCGACCAGCGGCGGCGTCACCCCCGTCGGCGGCGGCGCGCAGCGCGCGATATTCCAGGGGACCGGCGGCTGGCTGCTGCTGATCGTCAGCGGCAGCAATTCGGTGACGCTGACCCGCGCCGGCGGCGGCCCGTCGATGACCGCAACGCTGACCCGCGCCGTATCAACGAGCGGCGGCGGCATCACCTTGCTCGGCCCAAGCGCGACCTTGTTCCCGAGCGGCGTGCAGACCTATTATATCGGTGGGACGCTCACCGTACCGCCGAACCAACCCGCGGGCGATTACAGCGGCAGCTTCACGCTGACGGTCAACTATCTGTAGGGGCGATTTTCGCCGCCATCATATCCGACGTGATCCCCGGCGAAAGCCGGGGTCCAGAGCGTCACCATGCAGCGCCGGCTCTCCAACGCTCTGGGCCCCGGCTTTCGCCGGAGATCGCCAAGCGCTGCCATCCACCGGAACGCACCCTTTCTATCCTAGTGGGGCAGTGTCCGCTCCCACCTCAAGCCCTCCCCGGCATTATCCGCCCATCGCCCGCCGCAGCGATGCCCCTTTGCGCGGGCCGCCCCGCATGCCTATATCCAGCACATGACAAGCCCCACCGATCCCCGCCGTTTCCTCTACCGCGCCGATGCGCTCGACCCCGATCTCGCGCAGAGCCTTGCGCGCGAGGCGCTCGCCAGGGCCGACGACGGCGAGCTCTATCTGCAGTATCGCGCGACCGAGAGCTTCGGCTTCGACGACGGGCGGCTCAAGACCGCCGACTATTCGACCGATGCCGGTTTCGGCCTGCGCGCCGTGTCGGGCGAGATGACGGGCTTCGCGCATGCGAGCGACATCAGCGCCGGCGCGATCCGCCGCGCCGCCGAGACGCTGGCGCTGCTCGATCCCGCGAAGCAGGCGCCCGCCGCCCCTCCGCCGCGCACCAACCGCCACCTTTACGCCGAGGCGAACCCGCTCGACCTCATCCCCTTCGCGAAGAAGGTCGCGCTCTGTCAGCAGGTCGACGCCGCCGCCCGCGCGCGCGACCCGCGCGTCGCGCAGGTGTCGGTGACGCTGGCGGGAAGCTGGTCGGTGGTCGAGATCGTCCGCGCCGACGGTTTCCTCGCGACCGACGTGCGCCCGCTCGTCCGCCTCAACGTCTCGATCGTGGTCGAGGAGAATGGGCGGCGCGAGAGCGGCTATTTCGGCCTCGGCGGCCGCTATATGTACGACCATCTGTTCGAGCCCGACCAGTGGAACCGCGCGATCGACGAGGCGCTGGCGCAGGCGCTCGTCAATTTGCGCGCGGTCGACGCCCCCGCGGGCGAGTTCACCGTGCTGCTCGGTCCCGGCTGGCCCGGCGTATTGCTCCACGAAGCGGTCGGCCACGGGCTCGAAGGCGATTTCAACCGCAAGGGCACCAGTGCCTTTTCGGGGCGAATCGGCGAACGCGTCGCGGCGCCGGGCGTCACCGTGATCGACGACGGCAGCATCGCCAGCCCGGTGGGCGGCGGGCGCCGCGGCTCGCTCAGCATCGACGACGAGGGCACCCCGACGCAGGAGAATATCCTGATCGAGGACGGCATCCTCAAGGGCTATATGCAGGACCGGCTCAACGCCCGGCTGATGGGCGTCGCGCCGACCGGCAACGGCCGCCGCGAGAGCTTCGCCCACGCGCCGATGCCGCGGATGACCAACACCTTCATGCGCGGCGGCAGCGACGATCCCGCCGAACTGCTTGGCCGCGTCCGGAACGGCATCTTCGCCAAGAGCTTCGGCGGCGGGCAGGTCGACATCGTCTCGGGCAAGTTCGTCTTCTCCTGCACCGAGGCCTACAAGATCGAGAACGGCAAGCTCGGCACACCGATCAAGGGCGCGACGCTGATCGGCGACGGCCCGAGCGTGCTCACCAAGGTCACCGGCATCGGGGACGACATGGCGCTCGACGAGGGCATCGGCGTCTGCGGCAAGGGCGGCCAGAGCGTCCCCGCCGGCGTCGGCCAGCCGACCCTGCTGGTCAGCGGGCTGACCGTGGGCGGCACGGCGTAAACAGCCCCTCTCTCGTCATGCCGGACTTGATCCGGCACCCATGGCTACGATCGTTGAATGGACCCCGGATCAAGTAGACGATTGTCCCTTTCAGACAGGTGAGTGATCCCCGGCGAAAGCCGGGGTCCAGATGGCGCGCGCATGGCGTGGACCCCGGCTTTCGCCGGGGATCACCCGCATACCTGTCTTGAGGGTATAAACGCCGATCGAGTCCGGGATGACGATATTTGCGGGAGTGATCGCGCTCACTTGGCGTTCCTCCCCACCGCGCATATAGGATGGGCAAACAGAAAAAGATTCGGTCGCATTATCCGTGGGGGAATCCCCTGCACAGGGAGGATAGCATGCGTTCGACTCTGCGTTTTGTTCCCGTGGCCGCCGTCGCCACGATACTCGCCGCCGTTCCCGGCTCGGCACAAAAAACGACCGGCCCCAAGGAACGCTATGAGATGGACGTCGCGACCATGTCGGGCTTCGCCGCGATGGGCGGCGGCAAGGGCGGCATGGGCGGGGCGATGAGCATGATGTTCGGGGGCGGCCCCGACAAGGCGGTCGCCCACCAGCTCCTGCTCCGTCTCGGCTCCGACCAGGCGCCCGGCGCGCCGCCGCCCAGGGGCGACCATTATTTCGAGCCGCAGGCGAAGCTCGGCAAGTCGGTGCCGCTGATCAGCCCCGAGCGCCGCGAGGGCAGCACCACCACCGAATTCGAGCGCCCGAAGGGCCGCCTGCTCCTCTATTGGGGCTGCGGCGCGAAGGCGGGGCCGGGGCAGCCGGTCGTGATCGACTTCGCCAAGGTCGCGGCGGGGCAGGTGCCGCCCGGCCTCTTCTCGACCGCCGTGCCGGTGGTCCGCGAGGTGTCGGCCGCGAACAGCCGCTCCTACATGGACTGGCCGAACGGCAAGGGGGGCAAGCCGCCGTCGAAAGACAGTTCGCTGCTCGGCGCGCATCGCGTCGCGAGCAATGTCGGCTCCGACATCAACTTCACCCTCGCGCAGGATTATATGGACCCGCTCCAGGCCTCGACCGCGGCGCAAGGCGACGGCTCGGTGATGATCCGCTGGAACCCGGTCCAGAACGCGACCGGCTATGTCGCCTGGACGATCGGCGGCATGGACCGCGGCGGCAGCGGCGACATGGTGTGGTGGACGAGCAGCGCGTCGCGCGAGTTCGGCGGCGGCCTCTGGGACTGGCTGCCGCCCGCGACCGTCGCGAAGCTGATCCCGCAGAAGATCGTGATGCCGCCGAGCCAGACGAGCTGCCAGATTCCCGCCGAGGTCAAGAAGGCCTCGGGCGAGATGATGATCGGCAATCTCAACGCCTTCGGGCCGGAGGCGAACTTCGCCTACCCGCCCAAGCCCGCGGGCAAGGTCGCGTGGAATATCGACTGGACCGCGAAGGTGCGCTTCCGCTCGCACACGATGCTGATGGTCGGTGCCGATTTCGGCGGCATGGGCGCGGCGGGCGGCAGCGATGCGGGCAGCGCACCGGCCGAAAAGCCCAAGAAAAAGAAGTGCAAGGGCCCGCTCGGCATCCCGCTTCCCGACGCGGCGTGCTGAGGGGGTTCATGCCCTTCGCCTGAACGGTTGCACCGCTCCTCTTCAGAGCGACTATATCGGTTGCAGACGCAGGCGAGGACGTCGGCTTTGGGGGGGAGCGGGCGTTCAGATCCTCCCCACTTGTGGGGAGGTGGCAGCCCCGCAGGGGCTGACGGAGGGGGTTCGCGTCCTTACGCGACGCCGTTTCAGGCCGCCCGCCCCCTCCACCGCCTTCGGCGGTCCCCCTCCCCGCAAAGCGGGGAGGATTTGATTGGCCGATACCGGCCGAAAGCGGACCTCTCCCGCTTCGTCATCCCGGCGAGAGCCGGCGCAAGCGGTTTTTGCAAATATATCATCGCCCTTAAAAACCGGCGCCTAACGTGCGGTTCCTCTCTACGAAATCAGTCAGCGACCGTTCACCCGCTTCCTGCTATGAGTGGTTTCAGGGTGAGACCTGAATGAACTGGAGTCGAACCATGCGTCCGCTGATTGCCACCATCCTCTCCGCCGCGATCCTCGCGGCTGCGCCCGCTGCCGCCAAGGACAAGCCGACCGGCGAGGAAAAGCTCGCCAAGATTCTCGAAGGCCGCGTCGCCGGCGAACCGCAGGATTGCATCACCCTGTCGTCCGCGACCAGCTCGCAGGTCGTCGACGACACCGCGATCGTCTATCGCATCGGCAGCACCCTCTGGGTCAACCGCCCGCGGGGCGGCGCCGAATCGCTCGACGGCGACGACAATATCCTCGTCACCAAATTGACCGGCACGCGGCTGTGCTCGATCGACACGATCGAACTCCACGACCGCAACAGCCATATGTATGCGGGCTTCGTCTCGCTCGGCGAATTCGTCCCCTATCGCAAGATCGACACGGCCGCGAAATAGTCCGTGACCGGGGAGCAGACCGAAGCGGCCGCGCCGCCCGCCGACTGGGCGGCGCGCCTCCTCGCCTTCTGGTTCGACGGCCGCGGCATGGAGGACTGGTATGGCGGCGGCCCCGATTTCGACGCCGCGGTGCGCGACCTCGCCGCCGACTGGCGCGAAGCGCTGCGCTCGCTGCCCCCCGAAGCCTTCCTGACCGATCCCGACACCGCGCTCGCCGCGGCGATCCTCTTCGACCAGGTGCCGCGCAACATATATCGCGGCAGCGCCGAGGCCTTCGCGACCGACAGCCTCGCCCGCGCGATCGCGCGCGGCATCGTCGAAAAGGGCTGGGACCGGGACTGGCCCGACGAACGCCGCCAGTTCGCCTATCTTCCCCTCCAGCACAGCGAGGACAGGGACGACCAGCGCGAATCGCTGCGCCTGTTCCACCAGCTCGCCGACCCCGCCTTTCACGATTATGCGCAGAAGCATTTCGACATGATCGACCGCTTCGGCCGCTTCCCGCATCGAAACGCCGCGCTCGGCCGCGCGACGCGGCCCGAAGAGGAAGCCGCGATCGCCGAGGGCAGCCGGTGGTGAGGGCGAGCCGGGTCGATATCGTCACCGTCGCCGGGCTCGGGCTGCTGCTGATGCCGCTGCTGACGATGTGGCACGAGATCGGCGGCCACGCCGCCGCCTGCGCGCTGCAGGGCGGCCAAGTGACCGAGATCGGCGCCTTCTATGCCGATTGCGACGGGCTCGCCGGCCTGCCGCGCCGGATCGTCGCGCTCGCCGGGGTTGGGGTGAACACGCTGCTCGCGCTCGCCGCCCATGCGCTGTGGCGCCGCGCGCGCGGCGATGTCTCGCGGCTGCTGCTCTGGCTCATTTGGGTCAGCGAAGGCTTCGTCGCGGCGGGCTATTTCCTCTTCTCGGGCGCGAGCGGGGTCGGCGATCTCGGCCCCGGCGTCGACGGCGGCATCGGGCCGCTCGCCCATCCCGGGCTGTGGCGGATCGGCGAATTCCTCTTCGGCCTCTGCGCCTATATCTGGCTCGTCCGCGCCGCGATCCGCGGCCTTACCGCGATGCTGGGCGATTCGCCGGCGACCGGGCCGACCCGCCGGACTCTCGCGCACGGCTATTATCTCGTCGCCGGCGTCGCCGCGGTGCTCACCGGGCTGCTCAATCCGGTCGGCCTCTTCATCACGCTGATGTCGGCGGCCGCCTCTTCCTTCGGCGGGCTCGCGGGCTTCATCTCGATCGGCTTCGCGGTGCCCAGGGGCACGGCCGAGACCGGTTTCGCGGTCGGGCGAAGCTGGCCGCTGTTCGTCGCGGGCCTCATCGCCACGCTCGCCTTCGCGCTGATCCTCGGCCCCTCGGTCCGTTTCGGCGCGTGACAAGCCCGCCCGCGGCCCGCTAAATCGCTCCATGGCCGAATTCACCGACACGCTGACCGACAAACATGTCGCCTTCATCGAGCGCCAGCCGATGTTCTTCGTCGCGACCGCGGCGGCGGACGGGCGGATCAACCTGTCGCCCAAGGGCTATGCCGGCAGCTTCCGCATCCTGTCCGAATCGCGGGTCGCCTGGCTCGACCTCGGCGGATCGGGCAACGAGACTCACGCGCATCTTGCCGCTGACGGCCGCATCACGCTGATGTTCTGCGCCTTCGACCGCCCGGCGTGGATTTTGCGCATCTACGGTCGCGGGCGCCCGGTGCTGCCGCAGGACGCCGACTGGGGTGCCGTCGCGGCGCCCTTCACTCTGCTGTCCGGCACGCGCCAGATCTTCGTCATCGACGTCGAGAGCGTCCAGACGAGCTGCGGCTGGGGCGTGCCGATGATGGAATTGCAGCGCGAGCGCGACACGCTGCAGAAATATCATCGCCAGGCCGACCCCGCCGAGTGGCTGGAGAAATTCGAGAATCGCACCAAAAGCATCGACGGCCTGCCGACGCGCGCCACCGACCGCTATATCGCGGGCGACGCCTGATGCCGCTGGTCGAGCTCGTCCGGCTGCCCAGCGGCGTCGAGGCCGAACTGCTGCGCGGGCGGCTCGAATCGGCGGGGGTTCCCGCGGTCTGTTTCGACGCGGGCATGAACATCGCCGACAGCGTCGGGCTGATGATCCCGGTGCGCGTCATGGTGCTCGACGAGGATCTCGCCGAAGCGCAGGCGTTGATGGAAGAGTTCGGCGTGGGTTGAATATCCCTCGTCATTGCGAGGAGCGGAGCGACGAAGCAATCCAGGCTTGCGTAAACCGCTCTGGATTGCTTCGGTTCCGCTCGCAATGACGGGCATGTGAGGCAACCCAAATCCCTCCCGCTCGTCCTTTACACTGGAATAGCCGAAGGACAGCCCTTTCTCCCCATGATCAAGGTCGCCTCCTACAATATGCGCAAGGGCATCGGGCTCGACCGCCGCCGCGATCCCGCACGGGTGCTGTCGGTCCTGCGCGAGCTCGACGCCGACGTCGTCGCCCTGCAGGAGGCCGACCGCCGCTTCGGCACGCGCGCGAGCGCGATCCCGCCGCACATGTTCGAGGAGCATAGCGACTATGTTCCCGTCGACCTGCTGGGCGGCCGCCCCTATGCGATCGGCTGGCACGGCAACGCGCTGCTCGTCCGAAAGGGGATCGACGTCGAGGAAAGCCACGCGCTGCACCTGCCGACGCTCGAACCGCGCGGCGCGGTCGCGGCGACGCTCCGCGTCGGCGAGGCGCGGCTGCGCGTCGTCGGCATGCACCTCGATATTTCGGGGCTGCGCCGCCGCCAGCAGGCGCGCGCCATCCTGAACCACGTCTCCGGGGGCGAGGCGCTGCCGACGATCCTGATGGGCGACTGCAACGAATGGCGCAATCGCGGCGGCTGCCTCGCCGATTTCGGCGAGCATCACCGGCTCGTCGACACCGGCCACAGCTTCCACAGCCGCCGTCCGGTCGCGAAGCTCGACCGCATCTTCGCCTCGCCCGACCTTCAGGCGGTCGAAGCCGGCGTGCACCAGAGCGCGCTCGCGGCGCGGGCGTCGGACCATCTGCCGATCTGGGCGCGGTTCGAGAGCGTGGGCTAAGACGGAAGTCGAGGAGCATCGTTCGTTACTCACGCGTCACCCCGGACTTGATCCGGGGTCCCGCTCAGCGACCTCGACTAGCGGGACCCCGGATCAAGTCCGGGGTGACGAAGCTGCTTTAGCATTGCCTAAAATTTAGGCAAAACCCCGCCGCTCCTGCCCATTCTGCGAATGTTTCGAACATCGCAGCCCGCAATACCCTCAGAAAATATCGCCTTTTCCCGCCCTCGCGCAATCTGGCACGGCTGTTGCACCGCAACATGGTGCCATTAGCAAAAGGGGGCATCATGAAGCTGATCCTGGCTATCATCAAACCGTTCAAGCTCGACGAGGTGCGCGAAGCACTGACCGGGCTGGGCATCGCCGGCATGACCGTGACCGAGGTCAAGGGCTTCGGCCGGCAAAAGGGACAGACCGAAATCTACCGCGGCGCCGAATATGCGACCAACATGGTGCCGAAGGTGAAGATCGAACTCGTCTGCGACGACGCGCTCACGCCGCGGGTCGTCGAAACACTCCAGCAAAGCGCCGGGACCGGGTCGATCGGCGACGGCAAGATCTTCGTTCTCGACGTGGGTCAGGCCGTACGCATCCGCACCGGCGAGACCGGCGAGGCGGCTCTCTAATGAAGGGGGAAACTATGACGTTCGCAAACAAGATGGCGGCGAGCGCCGGGGCCGCCGGGCTCGCGCTGTTCGCCGCGCTGCCCGCCTGGGCGCAGGAAGCCGCCGCCGAAGCCGCGCCGGTGGTCGACAAGGGCGACACCGCCTGGATGATGACCGCGACCGTGCTCGTCCTCGCGATGATCCTGCCCGGCCTCGCGCTTTTCTACGGCGGCCTTACCCGCACCAAGAACATGCTCTCGACGATGACGCAGATCGGCGCCGCGGCCTGCCTCGCGATGATCGTCTGGGTCTGTTACGGCTATGGCCTCGCCTTCGGGCCCGAGGGCAATGCCTTCTTCGCCTGGGGCAAGTTCTTCCTCGCGGGCGTCACGCCCGACAGCCTCGCCGACACGTTCAGCGACGGTTTCAAGCTGCCCGAATATGTGTTCATCAGCTTCCAGATGACCTTCGCCGCGATCACCCTCGCGCTGGTCCTCGGCGCGACGGTCGAGCGCATGAAGTTCGCCGCGGTGATGGTCTTCGGCCTCGTCTGGCTGACGATCGTCTATTTCCCGATCGCGCACATGGTGTGGGCGACGGGCGGCCTCTTCTTCGAAATGGGCGCGCTCGATTTCGCGGGCGGCACCGTGGTGCACATCAACGCGGGCGTCTCGGCGCTCGTCGCCGCGATCATCCTCGGCAAGCGCATCGGCTATCAGAAGGAAATCATGGCGCCGCACGCGCTGACGCTGACGATGGTCGGCACCGGACTCCTGTGGGTGGGCTGGTTCGGCTTCAACGCCGGCTCGGCGCTCGAGGCCAACGGCTCGGCGGCGCTCGCGATGATCAACACCTTCGTCGCCACCGCTTCGGCGGGCCTCGCCTGGATGCTCGCCGAAAAGGTCGGCGGCCACAAGCCCTCGGCGCTCGGCTTTTGCTCGGGCATCATCGCGGGGCTGGTCGCCGTCACCCCCGCGGCGGGCAATTCGGGGCCGTTCGGCGCCATCCTGCTCGGCGCGGTCGCCTCGGTCGTCTGCTTCTACATGGTCACCGTGCTCAAGCCGAAGCTCGGCTATGACGACTCGCTCGACGCCTTCGGCATCCACGGCATCGGCGGCATCGTCGGCGCGATCGGCACCGGCATCGTCTATGCGCCGAGCCTCGGCGGCCCCGGCGGCGAGGATTTCGCCATCGGACCGCAGCTCGTGACCCAGGTCTCGGCGGTCGCCGCGACGATCGTCTGGGCCGCCATCGGCACCGCCATCGCCATCTACGCCGCCAAGGCGCTCACCGGACTGCGCGTCTCGGCAGAGGTCGAACGCGAAGGCCTCGACCTCGGCGAGCATGGCGAGCGCGCCTATAATTACTGACGAGACAGGACACCCGCCGCCGGCTCTCTCCTCTTTCAAGGGCGGCGGGGTCCACCGGGGTTCCTCCTGCGAACCACTGAAGGCCGGGACCGACCAGTCCCGGCCTCTTTTTGCGCATTTTGTGCACGCCGCCGCCTGCACAAAAACCGGGCAGCGCTGCCCCCAATTTAGGCCTTTCCAAGGTGACATTAATGTGGCATTCATTGGGTCAACAGTTTCAGGAGGGGAGAGCCTGAAAGGCTGGGCCGGGACGCAAGTCCCGGCCCTCTTTTTTTGTCCGCGATGGGGTGTGCGGACGGAAACCCCGGAAATCCGTGCCCTCCCTCGAGGATGACGCACCGCCGAATCGCCGCGCCGCCGAATCGAATCGCCCCTTCCGGCGACGCGGAAATTTTCCGTCCGCCGGGGAACCATTGTCTCTTCCGGCGCGTTTCATGAACCTACTGGATCGAAAGAAAAGGTAGAATTTGGTTCGCGTCTTCGGACGCAACCTAGGGAAGCCCCGCCGCAGAAATGCGACGGGGCTTACGCTCTTTCCGGCCCGCGTCCGCTACCCTCAGCCCGCCTTTTCCGACTGCGAAAACATGAAGGCATTGCCGTCGGGATCGTAGAAGGTGATCAGCCGCACCAGTCCCGGCACATGCTGGATGTCGCCGTCCTGCCGCACCCCCTCGGCGTCGAGATGCGCCTTCGCGGCGTCGATGTCGGCGACCTCGAACACATTGGTCGCGCCGCCGCCCTGCACCACCGATTCGAGCTGGCTCAGCCCGATATTCACCCCCGCCATCGGCGTCGCGAGTTCGCACCAGCCGATTTCGTCGACGCGGTAGAGCAGCGTGCACTGCATCACCCGTTCGTACCAGGCGATCGACGCGGTCATGTCGGTGACTCCCATCGAGCAGGTCAGTTCGGATCCGATCTGAAGCGCCATATCATGTCTCCCTTTGCAAATAAGATGATCGTCTTGGCGAGGCGGCCATCGGGAGCGCCCGGACCCGTCCCGGATGGTTGACCCAAGGCTTCCTTCGGCCCCGCTTCCCTCGCCATGACGACATCGGAGAATCGGGAAACACCCGGCGCTCTTGCTCTTATAGTCTGGTTTGTATAGTTAGTTGCAAATGCGGTCAAGCGCACCCGATCCGCTGCTCGTCCAGCTTTCCGGCCATCGCTGGCTGGTGCCGCTGCTCGCCGATCTCGCGGGCCACAAGGGCGCGCGCTTCGTCGAGCTGATTCACCGCCTCGGCCTGTCGCGCGACAGCCTGGCGCGCACGATCGAGGCCGCGGCGGCGCTCGGCTGGGTGCGGCGCAACCCCGGCCACGGCCACCCGCTGCGCCCCGAATATATAGTGACCGAGGCGGGCGCCGCAGCCGCCGCACGCGCCGCGACGATCGCCGGGGCACAGGCCGCGCTCGGCCTGCCGCCGGGCGCCGCGACGCGCTGGGGCCTGCCGATCGTCGCGGGGATCGGGACGGGGCACGACCGCTTCAACGCCCTCGCGCGCCTCCTCGCTCCCGCCAGCCCGCGCGCGCTGTCGCAGGGACTGACGGCGCTCGGCCGGCACGGGCTGGTGACGCGCGATGTGGTCGACGGGCGTCCGCCGGTCAGCCGCTACGGGCTCACGGGACAGGGAGAACTGCTGGCGGAGGCGTGCTTCCTTTGAGCCCCTCATCTGAAGAGGAGGGTTTGGAAAATCACCCCAGCGCCGCCTTCACGAAATCCGCCGCGCGCTCGCCGATCATGATGCTCGGCGCATTGGTGTTGCCGCTGACCAGCCGCGGCATGACGCTTGCGTCGGCGACCCACAGCCCCTCGACGCCATTGAGCTTGAGCGCCGGGTCGACCACCGCGTCGGCGTCGCTGCCCATCCGGCACGTCCCGACCGGGTGATAGACGGTGTCGGCGCGGCTGCGGATCAGCGCATCGAGCGCGGCGTCGTCGGCGAGGTCGACCGGATGCCGGTCGACGCCGCCATAGTCCGACAGCGGCGGCGCGCCGACGATCCGGTGCATCATCCGCACGCCCGCCCTCAGGGTCGCCATGTCGCGATCGTCGGTCAGGAAGCCGGGGTCGATCCGCGGCGCCGCGGCGGCATCGCCCGACGCCAATGTCACGCTGCCGCGGCTCTCGGGCCGCAGCACGCAGGCGTGGCACGAAAAGCCGTGGCCCTTGACCTTGGCCCGGCCATGATCCTCGAGCATCGCGGGGACGAAATGATATTGGATGTCGGGCGCGGGGAGGTCGGGCCGCGATGTCCAGAAGCCGCCCGCCTCGGCAAAGCAGGTCGTCATGATCCCGGTGCGCCCCAGGCGATGCTCGACGATCGCCTTCACCATTCGCCAGGTCCCGCCCAGGCTGTCGCCGAAGGGCTCGGTCGAACGCGTCTCCCAGCTCGACACATAGTCGATATGGTCCTGCAGGTTGGCACCGACCCCGGCGCGGTCGGCGACCACCCCGATGCCGTGTTCGGCGAGATGCGCCGCCGGCCCGATCCCCGACAGCATCAGTATCTGCGGGCTGTTGAACGCGCCCGCCGACAGGATCACGCCCCCCGCCGCGCGCAGCGTCTCGCGCCCCTTGCCGCGCCGGATCACCACCCCCGTCGCGCGCCCGTCCTCGACCAGGATCTTCTCGACCAGCGCGCCGGTGCGGATCGCGAAATTGGCGCGCCCGCGCAGCGGCTCGACATAGGCGCGCGCCGCCGACCAGCGCTCGCCCGCCTTCTGCGTCACCTGATAGAGGCCGAAACCCTCCTGGTTCGCGCCGTTGAAATCGCGGGTGCGCGGCAGTTGCAGCGCCGCGGCGCTTTCGACGAAGCGCCGGCTCGTCACATTGGGCCAGCGCTGGTCCATGACGTTGAGCGGCCCGCTCGCGCCGTGAAAATCGTCGCCCCCGCGCTCATTGCCCTCGCTGCGCTTGAAGTAAGGCAGCACGTCGGCATAGCTCCAGCCGGTCGCGCCGAGTTCGGCCCATTGATCGTAATCGAAGGCGTTACCGCGGATATAGACCATCGCGTTGATCGCGCTCGACCCGCCCAGCCCGCGCCCGCGCGGCTGATAGCCGATGCGGCCGTTCAGCCCCGCCTGCGGCACCGTCTCGTAGCGATAGTTGGACGCATCGGGGATGAAGGGCATGAAACCCGGCGTCTTCACCCGCACGCTGTCGTTCGACCCGCCCGCCTCGACCAGGCACACCCGCTGCATCCCGTCCTCGGCGAGCCGTCCCGCCGCCGCGCTCCCCGCGCTGCCGCCGCCGATGACGATGATGTCGAACTGATCCATGTTCCGCTCCCCTCGCCACCCGGTCGGTGGTCGTGCGGCTTACATGAATGTCATTAGGTGGCGAGGCAAGTCCATACACGTCGCCCCCGCCTTCGCGGGGGCGACGAGAAGGGGTTCACGCGGAGACGCGGAGGCGCGGAGGCGCGGAGGAAATCGGGCCTCCTAAATCCGTTCGCCCTGAGCTTGTCGAAGGGCTGTTCTTCCTTCTTAAAAGGTCAAGAAGAAGAACTGTGCTTCGACAAGCTCAGCACCAACGGAGTTGGTAATCCCTCCGCGTCTTCGCGTCTCCGCGTGACCCCTTCTTAAGCGAACTATTCCGCCGCATCCTCGACCGCCCGTCCCGCGCGCCAGCGTTCCTTGATCATGTCGCTGGTCATCCGGCTGCCGTCGTGGCTCCAGCCCGGCTCGCGCCACATATAGGAGAATTTGTGCCGCCACGGCGCGCTCCACACATCCTTCGCGATACCGACCCATTCGTGGACCGCGGCCCAGAGTATGTTGAAGCTGCCCAATTGCTTGACGATGCCATAGCGCACCGGCTCGTCGTCGCGTTCGGGGACGAAGCTGCCGAACATCCGGTCCCAGATGATGAAGACCCCGGCATAATTGGCGTCGAGATAGCGCGGGTTCACCCCGTGATGGACGCGGTGGTGCGACGGGGTGTTCATCACCGCCTCGAACCATTTCGGCATCCGCCCGATCGCCTCGGTATGGATCCAGAACTGGTAGATCAGGTTCAGCCCCGCGCAGAAGAAGACCATCGCCGGCGGAAAGCCGATCAGGAACAGCGGCATCCGGAACAGGAAGGTCAGGCTGAAAAAACCCGTCCACGTCTGCCGCAGCGCGGTCGACAGATTATAATGCTGGCTCGAATGGTGGATGACATGGCTCGCCCAGAACCAGCGCACCCGGTGCGCGGCGCGGTGAAAGGCATAATAAGCGAGATCGTCCAGAAAGAAGCAGAGAATCCACGCCCACCACCAGTTCCGGAACGCGATCCCGATGTCGAACAGGTGGAATTGATAGACCCACACCGACATGCCGATCACGGCGGCGCCGACGAGCGCGCCCGCGACCTGGCTGACCGTCCCGAGCATCAGCGACGTCAGCGTGTCGCGCGCCTCGTAGCGGCTCCGGTCGCGGCGGAGCGCGATCAGCATCTCGGCGATCAGCAGCAGGATGAAGGCGGGGACCGCGTAGACGACCGGATCGGGCAGACTATCCATGCACCACCTCCCGCATCCGCGACGCCCACACCCCCGCGTCCTTCCCCAATTGCAGCGTCACCGCGCCGAAGGTCCGCTCGGGGCTGGTCAGCGTCAGGAAATCCTTGTCGAGCCGTCCGACCGTGCCGGCGTCGACGGGGCGCGCCGCGAAATGATTGCCGTGCGCGCGGATCAGCAGCATCCGCCCCTCGGCATTACGCACGATCGCGGCAAAGCCCGCGCGGTCGCGCGCCACCTCGACGCCCCCGAACCCCGCCTCGGCCTCGTCGGCGAGGCGGATCGCATGCGCGGCATCCTCGATGCGCGGATCGGCGCCCAGCCCCATCGCCCTGACCAGCCAGGCGATGAACAGCACCGCGACGAGCGATGCGCCGAGCTGAATCCAGACCGCCGCCGTCACCGCTCGCCCGCCAGCGCGTCCATCATCGGCCGCAGCCCCGAAAGGTCATAGCCCGCCTTCGCGGCGGCTTCGCACAGCGCTTCGACATCGTCCCCGGCGCGCGCGCGGGCGAGCGCCCAGAGATGCGTCGAGCGCGTCCCCGAGCGGCAATAGGCGAGCACCGGCCCCGTCGCGTCGGCGAGCAGCGTGTCGAGCGCGTCGAGCTGCGCATGGCTGAACCCCGCATGGCCGACCGGAATCGCCGCATAGGCCAGCCCCTCGGCGGCGGCGGCCGATGCGATGTCGCCCCCCTGCGGCGCCGTCGGCTCCTCGCCGTCGGGGCGGTTGTTGATGATCATCGCGAACCCCGCGGCCTTCGCCTCCGCGACATCCTCGAGGGCGATCTGCGGGGCGACGCTATAGCCGGGGCTCAGGGGACGAAAATCGCTCATGGCCGCGATGTATAGGACAGCCGTGTTTGCTGACAAGCGGGAAGGTATCAACGTCCCGAAAGTATGTCCGCTCTGGGGTGGGTTTGAGCCATTCCCCTCCCTTTTAGGGAGGGGTTAGGGGTGGGTGCGCGAGCGGAGCGAGCCCGCAAAAGAACGCCGCCTTCGGCGGCTACCCACCCCCAGCCCCTCCCTAAAAGGGAGGGGAGAGGGTATGGTCGCTAACGTCCGCTACCGGCCGAAACAGGACCATCAAAACTGACGGATCACCGCCAGAAACGCGTCGCCCCACGCCTCCAGCTTGCGCGCGCCGACCCCTGGGATCTGTGCCAGTTCCGCCAATGTCGCGGGCCGCTCGCTCGCCATCGCGCGCAGCGCCGCGTCGTGGAAGACCACATAGGGCGGCACCCCCGCCTCCGCCGCCAGCTCGCGCCGGGTCGCGCGCAACGCCTCGAACAGCGGATCGCCGACCGGATTCGCCGCCGCGCCTTCGCCGCGCGACGCGCGCTTCGTCCGCCGCGCCGGCGGCTCGGCCATCAGCACGGGCACCTCGCCCTTCATCACCGCGCGGCCCGCGG
The DNA here is from genome assembly GCF_002277025.1 of Sphingopyxis sp. GW247-27LB. Taxonomy (GTDB): domain Bacteria; phylum Pseudomonadota; class Alphaproteobacteria; order Sphingomonadales; family Sphingomonadaceae; genus Sphingopyxis. The sequence goes on along the minus strand of NZ_NIWD01000008.1, from coordinate 280,624 downwards.
GACCGAACATCAGCCCGCCATGTTCGGTGGTCGAAAGCGCCTCGCGCGCCATCAGCGTGCGCACCAGCGGCTTGATCAGCCGCGCCTCCTCGCCCTCGACGAGGCCGAAGACCGACAGCTTGTCGTGCCCGCGGCTGACGATCCGCTCGTCGCTGCGCCCCGTCAGCACCGCCTCGACATGCCCGGCGCCATAGCTCTGCCCGGTGCGATAGACCGCCGAGAGCAGTTTCTGCGCGAGCACCGTCGCGTCGATCTGGCTCGGCGGCTCGAGGCAATTGTCGCAATTGCCGCAGCGCTCGGGCGGGGTCTCGCCGAAATGGCGCAGCAGCAGCGCGCGGCGGCACTCGACCGTCTCGACCAGCGCGCCCAGCGCGTTGAGCCGCGCCCGCTCGCCCGCGACGCGCGCCTCGGGCAGCTCGCCCAGCCGCATCCGCGCCCGCGCGAAATCCTCGGCGCCCCACAGCATCAGCGCCTCGGCGGGGTCGCCGTCGCGCCCCGCGCGCCCCGTTTCCTGATAATAGCTCTCGATCGACTTCGGCAGCCCCGCGTGCGCGACGAAGCGCACGTCGGGCTTGTCGATCCCCATGCCGAAAGCGACCGTCGCGGTGACGATGCCGTCCTCCGACGCGACGAAATCATGCTGCACCTGCGCGCGCCGCTCGGCGTCGAGCCCGGCGTGATAGGCGGCGACCGGCCGCCCCGTCGCGGCGGCGAGCTTCTCGGCCATCCGCTCGGTGCCGTCGCGCGTCGGGCAATAGACGATCCCCGGCCCCGGATTGGCGGCGATGAATTCGGCAAGCTGCTTCGCCGCGCCGATGCGCGGACTCACCCGATAGCGGATGTTCGGCCGGTCGAACCCCGCGAGCACCAGTCCCTCGGCCGCTATGCCGAGCTGGACGAGGATGTCCTCGCGCGTGTGCTTGTCCGCCGTCGCGGTCAACGCGAGCCGCGGCACGTCCGGAAAGGCGTCGAGCAGCGGCCGGAGCAGGCGGTAGTCGGGCCGGAAATCATGCCCCCATTCGGACACGCAATGCGCCTCGTCGATCGCGAACAGCGCGGGCGCGCGCGCCTCCATCAGCGCGCGAAACCCCTCGCCCGTCGCCCGCTCGGGCGCGATGTAGAGGAGGTCGAGCTGGCCGTCGCGATACGCCTGGCGCGTGTCGGCGAAATCGGCATCGACGCTCGTCAGGCTGGCCGCCCTGATCCCCGCCGCGCGCGCACCGCGAAGCTGGTCGTGCATCAGCGCGATCAGCGGCGACACCACGACGACGCAGCCGGCGACCGCGACCGCGGGAAGCTGATAGGTCAGCGACTTGCCCGCCCCGGTCGGCATCACCGCGAGCGTATGCTCGCCCGCCATCACCCGCGCGACGACCTCAGCCTGCTTTCCGCGAAAGGCGTCGAAGCCGAAGGTCGATTTGAGCAGCGGGAGGAGAGCGTCGGCGGTCATTGTGGGTGGGCGATAGGGCGGATGATGAGGAGAGGGAAGCCCCGGCACTTCCTATTTGGCGTCATTGCGAGCGAAGCGAAGCAATCTCCAGCCATCTGCCTTCCCCAAGGTCGAGGGCTGGAGATTGCTTCGTCGCTACGCTCCTCGCAATGACTAGGTTCAAGCCCGCGCCAGCAGCGCCCGCTCGGCCATCCGCGCCGCGGTCTCGCGCTCCGCCATCACGACATGGTCGGCGCCGTGGCGGACGATGTCGGTCACTTCCTCGTCCGAATGCGCGCGCGCGACGATCACCAGCTTCGGGTTGATCGCCCGCGCGCGCCGCACGATCGCCCCCGCCTCGACCCCCTCGGGGATCGCGATCAGCAGGGTCGAGGCGCTGTCGAGCCCCGCCTGGCGCAGCACGGTTTCGCTCGCGGCGTTGCCGACGATCACCGCCGCCCCCGCCTCGCCGGCGGCGGCGGCGCGGTCCTTCTGGTCCTCGATCACGGTCAGCGCCTCGCCCTTGCCGCACAGAAGCTCGCCGATATGGCTGCCGACGCGGCCATAGCCGATCAGCACCGTGCGCGACGGCGCCGCCTCGGGCAGCGCCTCGACCGCCGCCTCGACCTCGGCCGGCGCGTCGGCGCGCATCCGCCGCACCGCGAGCGTGAAGAACAGCGGGTTGAAGAGGATCGACAGGATCGACCCCGCGAGGATCAGGTCGCGCGCCTCCTCGGGCATCACCTTCAATCCGACGCCGAGCCCGGCGAGGATGAAGGAGAATTCGCCGATCTGCGCGAGGCTCGCCGCGATCGTCATCGCGGTCTGCGACCCGTGCCCGAAGGCGCGCACGATCGCATAGGCGGCGACCGCCTTGCCGACGACGATGATCGCCACCGTCGCGACCAGTGGCCCGGGATGCTCGGCGAGCACCTTGGGGTCGAAGAGCATGCCCACCGACACGAAGAAGAGCACCGCGAAGGCGTCGCGCAGCGGCAGCGTCTCCTCGGCCGCGCGGCGGCTGAGTTGCGTCTCGCCGAGGATCATCCCGGCGAAGAAGGCGCCCAGCGCGAAGCTCACGTCGAACACCACCGCCGCCCCGAAAGCGACCCCGAGCGCGATCGCGAGCACCGCGAGCCGGAACAGCTCGCGCGACCCGGTATGCGCGACCCAGTGCAGCACCGCGGGCAATATCCGCCGCGCGACGATCAGCATGAAGGCGACGAAGCCGACCACCTTCAGCGCGACGATTCCCGCCGATTGCAACAGCCCGGCGCCGCCGCTTTCGTCGCCGCGCCCGCCGAACATCGCGGGCAGCAGGACGAGCGCGAGCACCATCGCCAGATCCTCGACAATCAACCAGCCGACCGCGATCCGCCCCTTTTCGGTCTCGACCATGTCGCGCGCCTGCAGCGCGCGGAGCAGCACCACCGTGCTCGCGACCGACAGCGCGAGGCCGAAGATCGCGCTCCCCGCGAGCGGCCAGCCGAGCGACAGGCCGAGCGCGATGCCGAGCCCGCTCGCCACCGCGATCTGCGCGATCGCCCCCGGCACCGCGATATTCCGCACCGCGAGCAGGTCCTTCAGCGAAAAATGCAGCCCGACCCCGAACATCAGCAGGATCACCCCGATCTCGGCGAGCTGGAGCGCGAGCCCGGTGTCGGCGACGATCCCCGGCGTGAACGGCCCGACAAGCACCCCCGCGAGCAGATAGCCCGCGATCGGCGAAATCCGCAGCCGGTGCGCGAGCGCCCCCATCAGAAAGGCGACGCCGAGGCCCGCGACCACGGTTCCGATCAGGCTGGTGTCATGCGGCATAGGGCAGCGTAAAAGGCGCGGGGGCGCGCGGTCAAGCAACTCAAGTGATTTTGTTGCGATTGTCCGAATCAGGAACCCGGCACCGCCGCCGCCCGTTATCCTCGCAGTAACGGAGGCTGCCCCCATGCCGCACCCCCTGCTTCTCGCCGCGCTGCTCGCCGCCGCCGGGCCGCCGCCGCTTCCCGAAGTCCCGGCGCGCGCCGAGACCGCGCCCGCGACCACCAGCAAGGGCGACCGCGCCGACGACCCCGCGATCTGGCGCGATCCGCAAGACCCGGCAAAGAGCCTGATCCTCTCGACCGACAAGAAGGCCGGGATCGCGATCCACGACCTCGCGGGCCGCCTGCTCGCCTTCCAGCCGCTCGGCGATCTCAACAATGTCGATCTGCGCACCGGGGTGACGATCGCGGGCGAAAAGGCGACGCTCGTCGCCGCGTCGGATCGCAGCGACCATGAACGCCCGCGCCTTCGCCTCTTCCGCCTCGACGCGCAAGCCCCGCGCCTCGTCGAGATCGGCAGCGTCGACCCGCCCGCGGGCGAGGCCTACGGCCTCTGCCTCCACCGCCGCGCCGGCGGCATCGACGCCTTCATGATCTATGAGGAAGGGGTGGTCGAGCAGATCGCGCTCGACCTGTCGGGCGCCGCGCCCGCCGGCCGGATCGTGCGCCGCCACGACCTCGGCAGCCGCGCCGAGGGCTGCGTCGCCGACGACCGCACCGGCATCCTCTACGTGGCCGAGGACAAGGTCGCGATCTGGCGCATCGACACCGACCCCGGGCGCGCGATGGCGCCGCGGCGCTTCGCCGCGGTCGACGGCGTCCGCCTCCACGACGATGTCGAGGGCCTCGCGGTCCTGCCGCGCGGGAAGGACGGCGGCCTCCTCTTCGCCGCGAGCCAGGACGACGACAGCTTCGCGGTCTTCCATCTGCCGGGCGGCGCCTATGCCGGCGGCTTCCGCATCCGGGGCGGCGCGATCGACGGCACCGAGGGCACCGACGGCATCGCGCTCGACGCCCGCGATTTCGGCGAGGCGTGGCCCGGCGGGTTGTTCGCGGCACAGGATGGCAAGAACCGCGACGTCGGCGCGGACGGCAAGGAGGAGAGGGCACCGCAGAATTTCAAACTGGTGCCGCTGAGGGATATTCTGCAGGCGTTGGGTGACGGTGCGAATCGAAACTGATGACGAAGGCTTTGGGGTGGATTTGAGCCATTCCCCTCCCTTTTAGGGAGGGGTTAGGGGTGGGTGCGCGAGCGGAGCGAGCCTACAAAGAACGCCGCCTTCGGCGACTACCCACCCCCAACCCCTCCCTAGAAGGGAGGGGAGAAGGCATGCCCGCTCTCGGTCGCAATCGACCACTTCTCCCTAAACCGTCCCCTCTTCCTTCTCCGCCTGCTGCCGCGCCCACATGTCGGCGTAGAGCCCGCGCATCGCGAGCAGCTGCTCGTGCGTCCCCGTCTCGGCGACGCGGCCCTTTTCCAGCACGATGATGCGGTCGGCGTTGACCACCGTCGACAGCCGGTGCGCGATGACCAGCGTCGTCCGCCGCTGCGCGATGCGCTCGAGCGTCGCCTGGATCGCCGCCTCGGTGCGGCTGTCGAGCGCGCTCGTCGCTTCGTCGAGGATCAGGATCGGCGGGTTCTTGAGCAAGGTGCGCGCGATCGCGACGCGCTGCTTCTCGCCGCCCGACAGCTTCAGCCCGCGCTCGCCGACCTCGGTCTCATACCCCTGCGGCAGCAGCGCGACGAAGCTGTCGATCGCCGCGCCCTTCGCCGCCGCCGCGATCTCGTCGGCGCCCGCATCGGCGCGGCCATAGGCGATGTTATAGCCGATCGTGTCGTTGAACAGCACCGTGTCCTGCGGGACGATGCCGATCTCGGCGCGCAGGCTCGCTTGCGTCACCGCCTTGATGTCCTGACCGTCGACCAGCACGCGCCCGCGCTGCGGGTCGTAGAAGCGGAAGAGCAGCCGCGCGATCGTCGACTTGCCCGCCCCCGACGGCCCGACGATCGCCAGCGTCTCGCCCGCGCCCACCGCGAAGCTCACGCCGTTCAGGATCGTCCGGTCGCTTTCATAGCCGAAGACGACGTCCTCGAACGCCACCGCGCCGCCGTTCACCACCAGCGGCCAGGCGCCCTCGGCATCCTTTATCTCGGGCGGGGTGTCGATCAGGCGGAACATCGCCTCCATGTCGATCAGCCCCTGGCGGATGATCCGGTACACCATGCCGAGCATGTCGAGCGGGCGGAAAAGCTGCGCGAGCAGCGTGTTCACCAGCACGACGTCGCCGACCGCGAACTGCCCCTTCGACCAGCCCCACACCGTATAGGCCATCGCCCCCGCCATCGCGGCGTTGGTGATCAGGCTCTGCCCGATGTTGAGCCAGGCGAGGCTGTTCTCGCTCTTCACCGCGGCGCGCGCATATTGGTCGGCGACGTCGCGATAGCGCGCCGCCTCGCGCTCTTCGGCGCCGAAATATTTGACCGTTTCGTAGTTGAGCAGGCTGTCGACGCTGCGCCCCACCGTCAGCGTGTCGAGGTCGTTCATCCGCGTGCGCAGCGCGTTGCGCCAGTCGGTCACCTTGCGCGTGAAGGCGATATAGACGACGACCATCAGCGCCGTCGCGCCCGCCAATCCCAGGCTGAACTTGCTCCAGAAGATCACCAGCACCGCGGCGAGCTCGATGATCGTCGGCGCGATGTTGAACAGCAGGAAATAGAGCATCGTGTCGATGCTCTTGGTTCCGCGCTCGATCACCTTGGTCACCTCGCCCGTCCGCCGCGCGAGGTGGAAGCGCAGGCTCAGCGCGTGGAGGTGGGTGAAGGTCGCGATCGCGAGCTCGCGCGTCGCATCCTGCCCGACACGCTCGAACACGACGTTGCGCAGATTGTCGAACAAGACCCCGGCGAAGCGCGCGCCGGCATAGGCGAGCACCAGCCCGATCGCGAGCGCCACGCCTTCTTCCATCCCCGGCGCCATGCGGTCGATCGCGGCGCCGTAGAGGAAGCCCATCGACAGCTGCACCCCCTTCGACGCGAGGACGATCAGCGCGGCGAGGACGATGCGGACCTTGTGCTCGGTGTGCCCCGCCGGCCACAGATAGGGCAGGAAGCGCTTCAGCGTCGCCAGAACGGGCGGTTCGCGGGCCGCATCGGCGGAGGTGGCGGTGTCGGGCGGCATGGAGACGCCATGTAGGGACGCGCGCGCCGAACGCCAAGCCGCGATCGGCGGAGGGTGGACCTCAATCCTGTTCGTCATTGCGAGCGAAGCGAAGCAATCCAGAGCGGTTCACGCCCACTCTGGATTGCTTCGCTTCGCTCGCAATGACGCTGAATTTAACGACCCGGCTCTGCCGCTTACCGCCCGTCGCGCTGGCCCGCATGCCGCAGGATGCGCTCGATCAGCCGGCGCGCCTCGGCGTCGGGCCCGGCGACGGCGGGCGGCTCGGGGGCATGGTCCTGGCGGCGGCCGAAGCTCGGGCGGCGGGGCGGGAAGACGGGGGCGAACAGGCGCATGGGGGGCACACCTCGCTGGGCGGCGTCGCCCCCCGGCCGCCGCGGATGATCCGGTCCCTGCCGCGATCCTCGCGGCGCGTGGTTTCGGGGCGGTAAAGCGGTCTGGTTACCGCTTTGTTGGCTTCATTGCGTCTTGCGCTGCGGCACGGTGAAGGTGCCCGTCACGCGGCCGCCGGTGCCCCCTTGCACGGGGTTGCCGTCGGGCCCGCGCGCCGCGCCGCGTCCGTCGACGGTGGCGCGGCCCGAATTGAGGTCGATCACCATCCGCCCGCCCGACAGGCGGTTCGCGCCCTGGCGCAGCTCGACATTGCCGACCATCGTGATCAGCCGCCGGTTGAGGTCATAGATGGCGACATTGCCCTTCGCGGTCTCGTCGCCCTTGGTCACCGTGACCCCGCCCGAGGCGTCGAGCCGGTTGATGTCGGTGCCGCCGGCGCGGGTATAGGCGATGGTCATGCGCTGCGCGGTCAGCGTCATCCCCGCCTGCGTCACGCGGACGTCGCCCGTCACGACGACGCGATCGGCGCGGTCCTGCACCTCGATGACATCCGCCGCCATATTGACCGGCGCGTTGCTGTTGTGGTTGGCGAGCGCCTGCGCGTGCGCCGCCGCGCCGCCGCCGGTGGCGAGGATCGCGAAGCTGGTCGCCGCGAAGCTGGCGCCGGCGAGCGCCAGGCTTTTCCAGCCGAAGGCGCGCGGCGTTGACGGGCGGTTCATTTGATCACTCCCTGATTGATCCGCAGCCGCGCATTGCCCGACAGGCGCACGATCCGCGTATCGAGGTCGGCGTACAGCTGGTTGGCCGAAAACTGGCCGATGTTCAACGTGCCTTCGACGCCGCTGCCCCCGGCGAGGCTGCGATTCTTGAGGTCGAACGCGACCCCGTCGGCGGCGATGCGATAGCCGTCGGCGCTCTTCACCAGCACTTCGCCGGGCACCACGACCTTTTCGGTGTCCATGTTATAGAAGCTCTGCTGGGCGGCGATCGTCGCCGGGCCGTCCTTCAGCCGGATCGCGCCCGACAGGTCGGTCATCCGCACGATCGGCTCGGCGCTCGATTTCTGCACCGCGCTTCCCGCGATCAGCGCGAAGGGCTGGCCCTTGCCGTCCTGGCCGCGATATTCGGCGCGCGTCACGCGCATCCGCTCCTTCGCGACCTCGACCTTGTCCTTGGCGAGCAGGAAGCTCACTTCGCTGCGCTGGGTGAAGGGCGAAAAGACGAGCACCGCGGCGATGACGCCGATGACCAGCGGCAGCCCGGTGCGCAGGATACGCACGACCCGGTCGTGGCTCGACCCCTTGGCCGCCCACAATTGCCGCATCGTCCGGTCGAGTTCGGCGCGTTCGGACATCGTCGCTTCCGCTCCGCTCCTAGCTGTGCGCGAAGATATCGACCTCGGGCCAGCCCGCGAGGTCGAGCGCGGCGCGCGTCGGCAGGAAATCGAAGCAGGCCTGCGCCAGATGGGTGCGTCCCTCGCGCGCCAGCCGCACGTCGAGCACCTCCTTCATCGCGTGGAGGAAGCGCACGTCGCTCGCGGCATAGTCGCGCTGCGCGTCGCTCAGCACCGCGGCGCCCCAGTCGCTCGACTGCTGCTGCTTCGACACTTCCTGGCCGAGCAGTTCGCGCACCAGCTCCTTCAGCCCGTGGCGGTCGGTGTAGGTGCGCACCAGCTTCGAGGCGATCTTGGTGCAATAGACGGGCGCGGTGACGACCCCCAGCGCATGCTGCAGCGCCGCGATGTCGAAGCGCGCGAAATGAAACAGCTTCAGGCGGCCGGGGTCGGTCAATATCGCCTTCAGCACCGGCGCGTCATAGGCGCTGCCAGGCGCGAAGCGGACGAGATGCTCGTCGCCCGACCCGTCGCTGATCTGGACGAGGCAGAGCCGGTCGCGCAGCGGGTTGAGCCCCATCGTCTCGGTGTCGATCGCGACCGCGCCCGGGCCCAGCACGCCTTCGGGCAGGTCTTCTTCGTGAAAATATACGCTCATCGCCTCGCCTTAGAGCCTGTTGCCCCGCCGCTCAATGACTGGTTTGCACGGGCGAAGCGCATGGGGCCCGCACCGCGCCAAAGCGTGGCAAAGACGCCACAGTATCCTTGAATTTTCTGTTCGCAGAAGCCGTTCATATAGGTTATATATTGCGCCCTTGGTGGCACGGGGCGAGTCTGTGCCCATGGTGAACTGCGTCCCCGTCCGGCGCAAGGAGCCGGTTCAATAGGGCGTGGACGAACCGAAAGCGACTACTAAGCAATGAGTTTCAACAAGGATCGCCGTGGCCATCGCGGGCGCGGCAAGCGCGATGATTTCGGCAATTTCGACAGCTTCGAACCGGCGCCCTACGGCGGCGACAGCTTCGGCGGCCCGCCGCGCGGCGGCTTCGGCGATCGCGATCGTGGCGGCTTCGGCGGCGGTGATCGCGGCGGCTTCGGCGGCGGCGACCGGGGCGGCGGTTTCGGCGGCGGACGCGGCGGCGGCATGCCGGCGCAGGTCGTCGGCGAGGGTCAGGGCACGGTGAAATTCTTCAACCCGTCGAAGGGCTTCGGCTTCGTCGCGCGCGACGACGGCGGCGAAGACGTGTTCGTCCACATCAGCGCGGTCGAACAGGCCGGGCTCCAGGGCCTCGCCTCGGGTCAGCCGCTCGGCTTCACCCTCGTCGAGCGCAACGGCAAGGTGTCGGCGATCGACCTCAAGATCGAGGGCGAGCCGATGCCGATCGAGGAATTCGCTCCGCGTCGCGACGACCGCGGCGGCGGCGACCGTCCGGGCGGCGCGCGCGGCCGGCGCCAGCTGACCGGTGAACGCACCTCGGGCACGGTCAAATTCTTCAACACGACGAAGGGCTTCGGCTTCATCGCGCGCGACGACGGACAGGCCGACGCCTTCGTCCACATCAGCGCGGTGCAGCGCGCCGGCATGGCGGGCCTCGAAGAGGGCGACCGCGTCGCCTTCGACATCGAGGTCGACGACCGCGGCAAGTTCGCGGCGGTGAACCTTCAGCCCGCGAGCGAATAAGCGGCGGCACAGCGATAGAGGAAGAGGGCGGCCTTTGCGGGCCGCCCTTTTTCGTTGGCGCGTGGCGTAGCGTGGCTGCTTTCAGCCGATAACAACCGTCGCCCCCGCGAAGGCGGGGGCCGCTGGAGGCTTATTCCTGCGCCGCTGCGTAAAACGGCGGCGGCCCCCGCCTTCGCGGGAGCGACGGGCTATGCAACATCCGCTCCCCACCCCAACGCGCGCGCCTCAACCGCCCAGCGTCGCCTTCAAAAACCAGATCCGCTGCTGCGCCTCGTCGGCCCAGCCGTCGACGAGTCCGCTCGTCGCGATGTCGCCATCGGCCTCGGCGGCCGCCTTGGTCTCGCGGATCTGCGCGAGCAGCGCCTCGTTGTCGGCGGCGAGCTGGGCGATCATCGCGTCGGCGGCGACCCCGGCCTTGTCGTCGTCCTTGATCGACTGGCGGCGACCGATCTCGCCGATCGAGCGCAGCGTCGGCGCGCCGTTCTTGCGCACGCGTTCGGCGATCAGGTCGGTCGTCGCCAATATCTGCGCCGCCTGCTCGTCGAACAGCAGGTGCAGTTCGCGAAAGCGCGGGCCCTCGACGTGCCAGTGGTAATTCTTGGTCTTGAGATAGAGCGCGAAGCTGTCGGCGAGCAGCGCGTTGAGCGCATCGGCGACGGCGGGCTGATTCTTCTTATCGGGCATGGCCTTGGACATGGGGAAGCTCCTTTCGTTGCTCTCGATATAGGCTTTCCCCCGTCCCAACGCCCATGAGGGCTCTCGGTCGCGCTGATCGACAAAATCGATCAGTTGACGTCTTTCCTACAAGCCGAACGCCGTCATCGCCATGCGCAGCCCCCAGACGCCGAGCACCGCGGCGCTCGCCCAGCGGACGATCCGCGCCGCGGGCCGCTCGGCGAGCGCGGGGCCGAAGGCGAGAAAGGGCAGCGCCGCGAAGATCCAGCCGGCGAGCCCGCCCGCCGCCGCCCACAGCCCCGCCCCGCTCGTCGCGGCGAGCGCGCCGATCAGGAAATGGCTGCGGTCGCCGAGCTGGACGAGCAGCAGCCGCGCGGCAAGCACCGGCGCCGGCGCGCCCATGGCCTGCTCGTCGGCCAGCGTCAGCCGCCCGCGCCACAGCAACGCCGCCGCCGCGGTGAGCAGCGCGAAGGCGACGAGCAGCGCGACGATCCCCTGCCCGATCATCCGGTTGGCGATCGACCCGGCGAACGCCGCGACCAGCGCGTTGACGATGAAGCTGCCGACCGCGATGCCCGTCACCGTGCGCCGGTCGGTGCGCGCGTCGAGCAGGCGCGACAGGAAACGGCCGCTGCGCCCGTCGGCATTGGCGAGCAGCACCGCCACCAGCGTCACCATGATCGCGTCCATCGGGTGCCTCCATCCCGCGCTCCGGCCTCGCCGGGTCCGCGGGGGTTCGCCTCGACCCTAGGGCCTGACCCTAGCGGTGGCCGGCGGGGCCGTCCTGCCCCAGCTTGCACAGATACATGTCGCGGTCGGCGGCGGCGAGGATATCCGATTCGTTCATGTCCGACTGCAGCATCGCGACGCCGAAACAGGCCGACAGCGAAATCTCGCGCCCGTCGTAGACGGCCGGGGTCGCGCTCAGCAGCGCGGACAGCCGCGCCACCTGCGTGCGCGCGCCGGACTCGCTCGACTGGTCGAGGATCAGCCCGAATTCGTCGCCGCCGATGCGCGCCGCGACATCGACCGAACGGATCGCGCCGAGCAGCCGGTTCGCGATCTCGAGCAGCGCGAAGTCGCCCGCGGCGTGGCCGAAGCTGTCGTTGATGAACTTCAGCTGGTTGACATCGGCGAAGACGATCGCCGCGGTCTCGGCGCGGCGTTCGAAGCGCGCGATGCGCTGGTGGATCGCGGTCAGGAAATAGCGGCGGTTGAACAGCGGGGTCAGCGTGTCGCGTTCGGACACGCGTTCGAGCTCGGCGACGGCGATCTTCAGGATGCGGTTCTCGCGGCGCAGCGCGTCGCGTTCGCGGCGCATCTCGCGCAGCTGGTCCTCGACGGAGTCGACGGGTGCGAAGCCGATCTGGTCGACCGCGATCCGCGCTCCCCCCATGCTGTCCATTCGACGTCCCCGATGCGTACCCAAAGCGCCGTCGGCCGGATGCCGACGATCTCGTGTGGCCCATGACGATAGCCGCGACTCCATACCAATCGGTAAACGCGGCAATAATCGGATGGCGTTGCCCGACGGTTTCCGACCCGCTAGGGGGTGGGGCGGCGACGGAATCGCCGGGGCAGGAGGGTTTCGAATGGACGACACGGCGCCACGCGTCGGCGTGATCATGGGCAGCCAGTCGGACTGGCCGACCATGGCGCATGCGGTCCAGATCCTCGACCAGTTCGGCATCGCGCACGAGGTCCGGATCGTCTCCGCCCACCGCACCCCCGACCGGCTGGTCGATTATGCGAAGGCGGCCGCGGGCCGCGGGCTCCAGGCGATCATCGCCGGCGCCGGCGGCGCCGCGCACCTGCCCGGCATGGTCGCGGCGATGACCCGCGTGCCGGTGCTCGGCATTCCCGTCCAGTCGGCCGCCTTGAGCGGCATGGACAGCCTCCTCTCGATCGTCCAGATGCCCGGCGGCGTTCCGGTGGCGACCTTCGCGATCGGCAAGGCGGGCGCGACCAACGCCGGCCTTTTCGCCGCCGCGCTGCTCGCCAATGCCGACCCCGACCTCGCGCAAAGGCTCGACGCCTGGCGCGCCGCGCAGACCGAGGGCGTCGCCCCGATCCCCGTTCGCGAGGGCTGAACGCAGGTGCTGCCACCCGGTTCGACCATCGGCATATTGGGCGGCGGCCAGCTCGGCCGCATGCTCGCGCTCGCCGCGGCGCCGCTCGGCTACAAGGTGCATGTCTACGCCCCCGACCGCGAAAGCGTCGCGGCCGAGGTCGCCGCGCACCACACGCAGGCGGCGTGGGACGACGAGCCGCGCCTCGCCGCCTTCGCCGCCGCCTGCGACGCGGTGACCATCGAGTTCGAGAACGTCCCCGTCGACACGGTGCGCTTCCTGTCGGGCCATGTCGCGGTGCGCCCGGGCGCGGCGGCGCTCGAAATCGCGCAGGACCGCCTCGCCGAAAAGCGCTTCGTCGCCGGGCTCGGCGGCCGCACCGCGCCCTTCGCCGCGGTGCCCGACCGCGCCGCGCTCGATGCCGCGCTGGCGGACATCGGCGCCCCCGCGATCCTCAAGACCGTCCGCATGGGCTATGACGGCAAGGGCCAGGCGCGCCTCGCGGCCCCCGCCGACGCCGATGCGGCGTGGGAGGCGATCGGCCGCCACCCCGCGATCCTCGAAGGCTTCGTGACCTTCGCGCACGAATTTTCGGTGATTCTCGCGCGCGGCATCGACGGCGAGACCCGCTTCTGGGATTCGCCGGTCAACGTCCACGAAGGCGGCATCCTCGCGACCTCGAGCCTGCCGCCGCCGCGCATGATCCTCGCCCAGCAGGACGCGGCGCGCGCGCTGATGACCGGCATCGCCGACGCCCTCGACTATGTCGGCGTCCTCACCGGCGAATTCTTCGCGACCGACGACGGGCCGGTCTTCAACGAGATGGCGCCGCGCGTCCACAACAGCGGCCACTGGACGATCGAGGGCGCGGCGGCGAGCCAGTTCGCGAACCACATCCGTGCCGTCGCCGGCCTGCCGCTCGGCGACACCGGCACGCTCGCGCTGCCGGTCACGATGCGCAACCTGATCGGCCGCGCCATCGAGGGCGTTCCCGCGCTGCTCGCCGACGGCGCCGCCCGCGTCCACCATTATGGCAAGACCGAGGTGCGCGAGGGCCGCAAGCTCGGCCACGCCACCTGGGTCGGAACCGCTCCCGAAGGGCCCTTATGAACCGTCCCGAGATCACGCTGATCCTCGCGCGCGCCGCCAATGGCGTGATCGGCGCCGATGGCAGGATGCCGTGGCACCTCCCCGCCGATCTCCGCCGCTTCAAGCAGCTCACCATGGGCCGCCCGATGATCATGGGGCGCAAGACCTTCGACAGCCTGCCCGCGGTGCTCGAAGGCCGCCGCCACATCGTCCTCACCCGCGACGCCGAATGGCACGACGAGCATGCCGAGGTCGCGCACAGCGCTCCCGAAGCGCTGCGCCTCGCCAACGCGCCGCAGGTGATGGTGATCGGCGGCGCCGAAATCTACCGCCTCTTCCTGGGGCTCGCCGACCGCATCGAACTCACCGAAGTCGCGCTCGAACCCAGGGGCGACGCGGTCATCGCCGCCCCCGATCCCGCCGAGTGGCGCGAGGTCGCGCGCGAGGATCATCCGGCGGACGAGGCCGGGCGCCCCGCCTACGCCTTCGTCACCTTTACGCGCCGGATGGGTTAGACCGGAATGACCGTCATCCACCTCGTCATTGCGAGCGAAGCGAAGCAATCCAGAGCGGTTTACGCCAACTCTGGATTGCCGCGCGGCTTCGCCGCTCGCAATGACGATGCTGTTCAATCCGAAGCCGTGCTCTAGGGGGGGAGAAAAAGATGCGCCGCTGGATATTCGGCCTCCTCGCGCTGCTGCTCGTCGCGGCCGCCGCCTTCTTCCTGTTCGCCCCCGCCATGGTCGAGCGCAGCATGAACAAGGTCGAGGGCGGCGCGCTGCCGCAGGTCAGCGAGCGCGCCCGCGCGCTCCACCGCGGCCTGACGATCGTCGACCTGCACAGCGACACCCTGATGTGGAAACGCGGTCTCCTGACCCGCTCGGGCCAGGGCCATGTCGACCTGCCGCGGCTCGAGGACGGCAACGTCGCGCTTCAGATCTTCTCGAGCGTCACCAAGACGCCGAAGAATCAGAATTACGACGCCAACAGCGCCGACGGCGACAATATCACCGGGCTCGTGATCGCGCAGCTCCAGCCGGTGCGGACGTGGAATTCGCTGCTCGAACGCTCGCTGTGGCACGCCGAAAAGCTGCACCGCGCCGCCCGGGATTCGGACGGCCAGCTCCGCGCGATCGCGAACCCGGTCGATTTGGGCGCGCTGCTCGCGGCGCGCCGCGGCGGCAAGGCGGTGCCGGTCGGCGCGATGCTCAGCATCGAGGGGCTGCAGGACCTCGAAGGCGACATCGCCAACCTCGACAAACTCCACGCCGCGGGCTTCCGCATGGCGGGGCTCACCCATTTCTTCGACAATGGCCTCGCGGGCTCGATGCACGGGCTCAAGAAGGGCGGGCTCACGCCGCTCGGCCGCCGCGTCGTGCGCGCGATGGAGGAAAAGGGGATGATCGTCGATCTCGCCCACCTCAGCCACGCCGGGGTCGCCGAGGTGCTGAAGATGGCGCGCCGCCCGGTGGTCTCCAGCCACGGCGGGGTGCAGGCGACGTGCCGGGTCAACCGCAACCTCACCGACGCCGAGATCCGCGGGGTCGCCGCGACCGGCGGCCTTGTCGGCATCGGCTATTGGGACGCCGCGGTGTGCGACACCTCGCCCGCGGGAATCGCGAGGGCGATGAAGCATGTCCGCGACCTCGTCGGCATCGACCATGTCGCGCTCGGCAGCGACTATGACGGCGCCACCACCGTCCGCTTCGACACGTCGAAGCTGGTGCAGGTGACGCAGGCGCTGATCGACGCGGGCTTCACCGACGACGAAATCCGCGCCGCGATGGGCGGCAACGCGATCCGCGTCCTGCGCGCGGGGATCGTGCCGATGCGGGCGGACGCGAGTAAATGACCCTCATCCTTCCCAAATCCGCTTGCCCTGAGCTTGTCGAAGGGCCGTTCTTTCTTTTGAATCCGCAAGGGGAAGAACGGTGCTTCGACAAGCTCAGCACGAACGGAGAGAGGGTGGCGAGATGATCCGCCTCGACGGCCACGACCGCATCGCCGAGCCCCTGCGCGGCGGCGTCATCGCGCTCGGCAACTTTGACGGCTTCCACGCCGGGCATCAGGCGGTCGTCGGCCGCGCGGTCCACCACGCGCAGGACGATGCGCGCCCGTGCATCGTCGCGACCTTCGACCCGCATCCGGTGCGCTTCTTCAAGCCCGGCGCGCCGCCCTTCCGCCTGACCACGCTCGACCAAAGGCAGGAGCTGTTCGGCGCCGCGGGCGCCGACGCGATGCTCGTCCTCCCCTTCGACGCCGCCATGGCGGGCACGACCGCCGAGGATTTCATCACCGACATCCTCCTCGCCCGCTACGGCGCCGCGGGGGTCGTCACCGGCGCCGACTTCGTCTTCGGCAAGGGCCGCGGCGGCGATGTCGTGACCCTCGCCGACCACGCGCGCCGCCTCGGCTTCTTCACCGAAATGGTCGCCCCGGTCGACGAGGGCGGCGAGACCATCTCGTCGAGCCGCATCCGCGAGGCGCTCCAGGCCGGCGACTGCGCGACCGCGACGCGCCTCCTCACCCGCCCCTTCACCGTGCGCGGGACCGTCCAGCACGGCGACAAGAACGGCCGCCTTCTGGGCTTCCCGACCGCGAACATCGACATGGGCGCCTATCTCCGCCCGCGCTACGGCATCTACGCGGTGACCGGCCGCCTGCCCGATGGCCGGGTGCTGAAAGGCGCGGCGAATCTCGGCATCCGCCCCAGCTTCGATCCGCCCAAGGAGTTGCTCGAACCGCATTTCTTCGACTTCGCGGGCGATCTTTACGGGCAGGAGATCGACGTCGCCTTCCACGCCTTCATCCGCGGCGAGGCGAAATTCGACAGCATGGACGCACTGACCGCGCAGATCGCGGCGGATTGCGACGCGGCAAAGCAATTATTGGCCGATCTATGATTTCTTCGTCACCCCGGACTTGATCCGGGGTCCATTGAACGCTGCGCCGAATGGATGCCGGATCGAGTCCGGCATGACGAAATCCGGGGGGATGACATGACCGACACGACGACCGACGACTGGGCCGCCGGCCTCGAAGGCCCGAAGAAAAAGCCGCTGACGCGCCGCGCGAAGATCCTGCTCTGGCTCTTCGGCCTCCTCGTCGCCTGGCTGACGCTCTCGAACGCGAGCTGGCTCGCTCCCGATCCCGCGGGCAAGCGCATCCTCATCGCGCATCGCGGCGTGTCGCAGCTCTTCGACCATGCGGGCGTCACCGACACGACCTGCACCGCGGCGCGCATCTACCCGCCCGAGCATCCCTATATCGAGAACAGCCTGCGCTCGCTGCGCGCCGCGGTCGGGCGCGACGCGGGGATGATCAAGTTCGACGTCGCCGCGACGAAGGACGGCCGGCTCGCGGTCTTCCACGACTGGACGCTCGATTGCCGCACCGACGGCAAGGGGCCGATCCGCGACCGCACCATGGCCGAGCTGAAGGCGCTCGACATCGGCTATGGCTACACCGCCGACGGCGGCAGGACCTTCCCGCTGCGCGGCACGGGCGTCGGCCTGATGCCGAGCCTCGACGAGGTGCTCGCCGATCTCGGCCACCTGCCGATAGTGATCAACTTCAAGTCGCGCGACCCCGGCGAGGCCGAGCTCGCGCTCGCCGCCTTCGCGCGCGCCGGCATCGACCCGAACCAGCCGCGCTTCGCCTTCTTCGGCGACGCGCGCGCGCTCGCGCCCATCCGCGCGAAAGCACCCAGGGCGTGGGCGATGGACCCCGCGGGGGCGAAGCGCTGCACCACCGACTATCTCAAGTTCGGCTGGTCGGGCTGGTTCCCGCAAAGCTGCACCGGCGGCACCATCGTCGTGCCGCTCGACCGCCAATGGGCCTATTGGGGCTGGCCCGACCGCCTCCAGGCCCGCGCCGCCGAACACGGCACCCGCCTCCTCCTCATCGGCCCGCGCGGCGACGACCATGCCGGCATGGGCCTGTCGCAGGTCCAGCAGCTCACCCGCATCCCCGCGAGCTTCAAGGGCTATGTCTGGATCGACGACATCTACAACCTCGGCCCCGCCCTCCGCCCGCGGCAGAAATGATCGCGTCCATATCGATGAAGTGCTCCCCGGCGAAAGCCGGGGTCCATTATAACCGCGCGGCGATGAAGCAAGGCTGGGTCTACATCCTCACCAACGGGCGCAACGGCACGCTCTACATCGGCGTCACCAGCAACATCGCCCAGCGCATCTGGCAACATCGCGAAGGGACGATCGAGGGCTTTACGAAAAGATACGGCCTCAAACGGCTCGTCTGGTACGGCTACTTCGAGAATCTCCACGACGCCCGCCGCCGCGAGGGGCAGATGAAGGGGTGGAAGCGCGCGTGGAAGATCGAGTTAATCGAGACGATGAACCCCGATTGGCGCGATCTCTATTTCGACCTTTTGCGCTAGGCATCTGGACCCCGGCTTTCGCCGGGGCTCACCAAGCTCTACCGTGATCCCCGGCGAAAACCGTGGTCGATGACGCCGCACAATCCCCATGCTGGCGAGACTTCAACTTCAACGTGACTATCCCACCCCATTTACGCTAAGCGCGCGCACCATGACCGACACTGTGCCCGCCAAAGAAGAGCGCGACTATCGCGACACCGTCTTCCTGCCCAAGACCGACTTCCCGATGAAGGCCGGCCTGCCGCAGAAGGAGCCGGCGATTCTCGCCAAATGGCTCGAGAGCGATCTCGAGGGGCAGATTCGCGAGAGCCGCAAGGACCGCGCGCAGTTCATCCTCCACGACGGCCCGCCCTATGCCAATGGCGACATGCACATCGGCCATGCGCTCAACCATATCCTCAAGGACATGGTCGTCCGCACCCAGACGCTGAAGGGCAAGGACGCTCCTTATGTGCCCGGCTGGGACTGCCACGGCCTGCCCATCGAGTGGAAGGTCGAGGAACAGTATCGCAAGAAAAAGCTGAACAAGGACGAGGTTCCGGTCGAGGAATTCCGCGCCGAATGCCGCGCCTATGCCCAGCATTGGGTCGACGTCCAGCGCGAGCAGCTGAAGCGCCTCGGCATCGGCGGCGACTGGGACCACCCCTATCTCACGATGGATTTCGACGCCGAGGCGACGATCGTCCGCGAACTGCTCAAATTCGCCGAAAGCGGCCAGCTCTACCGCGGCGCCAAGCCGGTGATGTGGTCCCCGGTCGAAAAGACCGCGCTCGCCGAGGCCGAGGTCGAATATGAGGATATCGTCTCGACCCAGATCGACGTCGCGTTCGAGATCGTCGAGAGCCCGATCCCCGAACTGGTCGGCGCGCATGCGGTGATCTGGACGACGACTCCGTGGACGATCCCGGTCAACCAGGCTTTGGCCTATGGGCCGGAGGTTGGGTATTCCTGCTTGCGCGTATCATCCGTACTGCGCGCGACCGAGGCAGAACGACCGTTCCCGCAGAAAATCCTCGTAGCAACCGAATTGCTCGAGTCATTCTGGAAGCGCGTCGGCGGCTACGGCTATGACGTTATTTGGAACGGCAAAGGCTCCGACCTCGCCGGCACCATCGCCCGCCACCCGATGCACGCGCTCGGCGGCTTTTTCGCCCGCCCGCGCCCCTTCCTCGCGGGCGATTTCGTCACCACCGACAGCGGCACCGGCCTCGTCCATATGTCGCCCGACCATGGCGAGGATGATTTCGACCTGTGCAAGGCGAACGGCATCGACCCCGTCTTCGCGGTCGAGGGCGACGGCAAATATCGCGCCGACTGGGCGTGGCTCGGCGGGCAGGGCAGCGTCATCAACCCCAAGTTCAACGCCCCCGACGGCCCGATCTGCTCGGACCTGCGCGATGCCGGCGCGCTGCTCGCCGCCTCGGCCGATTACAAGCACAGCTATCCGCATAGCTGGCGCTCGAAGGCGAAGGTCATCTATCGCTGCACCCCGCAGTGGTTCGTGCCGATGGACAAGGTCGTCGACCATGACACCCCGCGCTGCGCCGCCGAGGCCGAGATCCGCGCGCATCAGGGCGACGGCGAGACGCTGCGCGAGACCGCGATGCGCGCGATCGACGAGACGCGCTTCGTGCCCGCCAAGGGCCGCAACCGCATCGGATCGATGGTCGAAACGCGCCCCGACTGGGTGCTCAGCCGCCAGCGCGCGTGGGGCGTGCCGATCACGCTGTTCGTGAACCGCAAGACCGGCCACTATCTGAACGACGCGCAGGTCAACGACCGCATCGTCGCCGCGATCCGCGCGGGCGGGGTCGACGCGTGGAGCGACGCGCGCGCGCAGGACTATCTGGGCGACGCCTATGACGCCGCCGATTACGAGCGCGTCGCCGACATCCTCGACGTCTGGTTCGATTCGGGCTCGACCCACGCCTTCGTGCTCGAAAGCGGCAAATGGCCGCAGCTCGTCCGCCGCGACGGCTCGACCCACCCCGCCGACCTCTATCTCGAAGGCTCGGACCAGCATCGCGGCTGGTTCCAGTCGTCGCTGCTGGAGTCCTGCGGCACCCGCGGCCGCGCGCCCTATAAGGCCGTCCTCACGCATGGCTTCACCATGGACGCCAAGGGCATGAAGATGTCCAAGTCGCTCGGCAACACGATCAGCCCGATCGACCTGATGCGCGACTATGGCGCCGACATCCTGCGCCTGTGGGCGCTGTCGGTCGACTTCACCGAGGACCACCGCATCGGCAAGGAAATCCTCGCCGGGGTCGCCGACCAGTATCGCAAGCTGCGCAACAGCTTCCGCTACCTGCTCGGCGCGCTCGACGGCTTCACCGAGGCCGAGCGCGTCACCGACGTCGCCGCGATGCCCGAACTCGAACGCTATATGCTGTCGCTCCTCGCCGACCTCGACGCCAAGCTGGCGGCGGCGGTCGACGATTTCGACTTCAACGCCTACACCCGCCTCCTCGCCGATTTCTGCAACGAGGACCTGTCGGCCTTCTATTTCGACATCCGCAAGGACCGGCTCTACTGCGACGTCAACCCGGAGACCGGCCATCAGACCGCCGAGCGTGCCGCCTATCGCACCGTCCTCGACACCCTCTTCCACGCCCTCGTCCGCTACGCGGCGCCGGTGCTGGTATTCACCAGCGAAGAGGTGTGGAGCACGCGCTATCCGGGCGCGGGCAGCGTCCATCTGCTGGAGTGGCCCGAGCTTCCCGCGCTCGCGGGTCCCACCCGCGAATTGCGGGAGAAGTGGGCGCAGATCCGCGCCACCCGCGCCCTCGTCACCGAGCGCATCGAGCCGCTGCGCCGCGAAAAGATCATCCGCTCCAGCCTCGAAGCCGAGGTCTGGCTGCCGGACGATCCCGACGACGTCGATTTCGAAGAGATTTTCATCACCTCGACCGTCCACCGCGACGACTGGGACGTGAAGCGCACCGAAAACCACAAATGCGGCCGCTGCTGGCGCCACCTTCCCGAAGTGACCGAGGACGGCGCCTTGTGCAATCGCTGCGAGACGGTATTGGACGGACGATGACCGGCAAACGTTCCCCGCACCTGCGCTTCGGCCTGATCGTGGCCGCGCTCGCCTTCCTCGCCGACCAGATCAGCAAATGGGTGGTCATCGTCCCGCTGTCGCTCGAACCCAAGCGCGTGATGGAGATATTGCCCTTCTTCAACCTGACCTGGGCGGAGAATTGCGGCATCTCGCTGTCGATGTTCGCACGCTGCGACGACAATCAGCGCTGGATTCTCGTCGCGGTCACCGCGCTCGTCGCGATCGCGGTCGCGGTGTGGATGACGCGCGAGAAGGCGCGCGGCGACGTGTTCGCGCTCGCGCTGATCCTCGGCGGCGCGCTCGGCAACATCCTCGACCGCATCCGCCACGGCTTCGTGGTCGACTTCGCCGACCTTCATTTCGGCACCTTCCGTCCCTTCCTCATTTTCAACGTCGCCGATGCGTGCATCACGATCGGCGTGCTTTTGCTGGTTGCGCGGGCGCTGCTCTTGCGCGAAAAGGCGCCAGCGGCGCCCGCTTCGTCCAGCGATGCGGCCGCCACCGACTAACGGGGCGCATCAGGAGAGTTTTTACGTGAACCGGACCACCGCTATCCTTGCTACCGCCCTCGCCGCGACGACGCTGTCGGCCTGCGGGTCGAACAGCCTGTTCAGCCGCGATCGTCCCGACGAGTTCGCGGTGTCGCGCCAGGCACCGCTCGTCGTGCCGCCCGATTTCTCGCTCGTCCCGCCCGCGCCCGGCGCGGCGCGCCCCGGTGGTGACTCGACCGCCGAGCAGACGCTGCGCGCGCTCTTCGGCGGCGCCTCGCCGCGCAGCGCGACCGAGACGTCGATCATCGGTGCCGCCGACGGCGCCCGCGCCGACCCCGGCATCCGCAGCGAGGTCGGCAGCCCCGACACCCAGGTCGTCGACAAGGGCCTCGCCACCCGCGACATCATCGCCGCCCCCGAAGGCGACGGCCGCGACGCCTCGGCGGCGATCCCGGGGACCTGAGCGCCCGGCAGATTTTCGCGCGGAGATGCGGGAAAGGGCGGCTTCGGCCGCCCTTTTTCATGGACCGGCGTTCCGGCCGTATCCGTTGCCTCGTCATTGCGACCCCGGCGGAAGCCGGGGGGAAGCAATCTCCAGCCATCGCCCCGCCATGCCGATGGCTGGAGATTGCTTCGTCGCTACGCTCCTCGCAATGACACATAAGGGGCTACGGACGGTGCGGCTATGATCGCCAAACCAGTTCAGGGTGACGGAACAGGGGAATCGCCGGACCGGGAGCAACCGGCGGCGAACCACCAGGGGCTCACGCCCGCGCGCCCGCCTCCTCGACCCCCGCGCTGTTGTGCCGCAGCGCCTTCAGCACCGTCTCGACGATCTGCGGCGCGTTGAGGCCCGCGGCCTCATATTGCGCTTCGGGCTTGTCCTGGTCCTGGAAGACGTCGGGCAGCCGCATCGTGCGCAGCTTCAGCCCCGCGTCGATCAGCCCCTCGTCGCTCGCCAGCGTCAGCACATGCGCGCCGAGGCCGCCGATGCTGCCCTCCTCGATCGTCACGCACACCTCATGGCCCGCGAGCGTCCTGCGGATCAATTCCTCGTCGAGCGGCTTGGCGAAGCGCAGGTCGATCACGCTCGTCGACAGGCCCCTCGCTTCCAACGTGTCGGCCGCCTTCAGCGCCTCGGCGAGCCGGGTGCCGAGCGACAGGATCGCGACCGTCTTGCCCTGCCGCACCACGCGGCCCTTGCCGATTTCGAGCTTCTCGGGAACCGCGGGCAGCGCCACGCCGGTGCCGTTGCCGCGCGGGTAGCGGAAGGCGATCGGCCCGTCGTCATGCTCGGCGGCGGTATAGGTCATGTGGACCAGCTCGGCCTCGTCGGCCGCGGCCATCACCACCATGTTCGGCAGCGTCGCAAGATAGGTGACGTCGAACGAGCCCGCGTGCGTCGAGCCGTCGGCGCCGACCAGCCCCGCGCGGTCGATCGCGAAGCGCACCGGCAGATTCTGGATCGCGACGTCGTGCACGACCTGGTCGTAGGCGCGCTGGAGGAAGGTCGAATAGATCGCCGCGAACGGCCGCATCCCCTGCGCCGCGAGCCCCGCGGCGAAGGTCACCGCATGCTGCTCGGCGATCCCGACGTCGAAGGTCCTTGTCGGATGCGCCTTTGCGAATTTGTCGACCCCGGTGCCCGACGGCATCGCGGCGGTGATCGCGACGATGCGCTTGTCGGTCTCGGCGAGCTTCGCGAGCGTCTCGCCGAACACATTCTGGTACGCGGGCGGTCCCGGCGGCGCCTTCGCCTGCTCGCCGGTGATCACGTCGAATTTCTGGACGCCATGATATTTGTCGGCCGCGGCCTCGGCGGGCGCATAGCCCTTGCCCTTCGTCGTCACCGCATGGATCAGCACCGGGCCATGGTCGCTGTCGCGGACATTTTCGAGCACCGGGATCAGATGGTCGAGATTATGCCCGTCGATCGGCCCGACATAATAAAAGCCGAGTTCCTCGAACAGCGTGCCGCCCATCGCCATGCCGCGCGCGAACTCGTCGGTCTTGCGCGCCGCCTTGTGCAGCGGCTCGGGCAGTTTCCGGGCGAAGCGCCGCGCGATCTCGCGCAGCTCGAGGAAGGGCCGCGACGACACCAGCCGCGCGAGATAGGCCGACAGGCCGCCCACCGGCGGCGCGATCGACATGTCGTTGTCGTTCAGGATGACGACCAGCCGGTTGCCCGCCTGCTGCGCGTTGTTCATCGCCTCATAGGCCATGCCCGCCGACATTGATCCGTCGCCGATCACCGCGATCGCGCGGCCGGGTTCTTGCCTGAGCTTGTTCGCGACCGCGAAGCCCAGCGCGGCGCTGATCGAGGTCGACGAATGCGCCGCGCCGAACGGGTCGTACTCGCTCTCGCTGCGCTTGGTGAAGCCGCTGATGCCGCCGCCCGTCCGCAAGGTACGGATGCGGTCGCGGCGCCCGGTGATGATCTTGTGCGGATAGCATTGGTGCCCGACGTCCCACACCAGCTTGTCGCGCGGCGTGTCGAACACATAATGGATCGCGACGGTCAGCTCGACGACGCCCAGCCCCGACCCCAGATGCCCGCCCGTCGTCCCGACCGCGCTGATCATCTCGGCGCGCAGCTCGTCGGCGAAGGCGCGGAGCTGTTCGGGTTTCAGCTTGCGGAGGTCTGCGGGGACATCCACCGTGTCGAGCAGCGGCGTATGCGGAACGTCGGTCATCCGCAGCGTCATACTGGCAACGGCAGATAGTGTCGAACAAAAAGCCAGATTCCCCTCCTCTTCAGAGGAGGGGCAGCGAGACTTGGTTCGGCGCAGCCGGACCTAGTCGCAGCGGGGTGGTGCCTGCCGCCTTGCGCGCTGTCGCGCGCCACCACCCCCAACCCCTCCTCTGAAGAGGAGGGGCTTAATCCTTCTCCTCCTCCCCCCGCTTCGCCGCGTCGACCTGCGCATAGAGCCCGCGCACCATCAGGTCGGTGAACACCAGCATCGCCCCGACCATCCCCAGGAACAGCGCCGCCGCGATCGCGGGAAAGGGCCCGACCGCCTCGATCGCGCCGCGCCGCATCGCGACCGCGATCAGCGCCGCCGCGGCCATCAGCGCATAGCCGGCGAGGCGCGGGGCGCGGCTCATGCGGAACCGAATGCCGCGTGGCGGCATAGAAAGGCGAAGAGTCTGTATTGATGCACGAAAGCCACGATGGCGCGAAAAGCATGCGCCCGCAAGACGCGGCCTTTGCATCGGCCGGGCGATCACTTACACCCCTGTTCAGAGGGGCAATAACATTAGGACCGCAATCGCCGATGGACACCCTCGCCTCCCGCCATGCCCGCCACCTCCGTCCCGCCGCCCTCGCCGCCGCCGCGAGCCTGCTGGCCGCCGCTCCGGCGCAGGCCGCCGACGAGACGCTCGATTATGACCTGACCGCCCTGGGCGACGCCGACGTCGCCCCCGGCCTGCCGCCCGCCGCGCCGGCGCCGGCGAGCCATTTCCAGGACAGCGAGGTCGACCAGGATATTTTGCTGCCCCCCGCGCGGCCGCAGGACGACGATCCCGACCGCAAATGGTCGCGCGATTATCTCGCCATCGCCGCGGGGGTCGTCACCGCGCCGAGCTACAACGGCTCGGACGAGCGCGTCGTGCTTCCCGGCTTCTATCTGCGCGGCCGGCTGTCGGGCTTTTCCTTCTCGACCCGGGGCACCAATTTGCAGGTCGACCTGATCCGCCAGCGGCGCGGCCAGCGCATCGACTGGAAATTCGGCCCGCTGATCAATCTCCGCAGCGACCGTACCGGGCGCATCAAGGACCCGCAGGTCGAGGCGCTCGGCGAACGCAAGATGGCGGTCGAGGCGGGGATTTCGGCGGGGGTCACCTATTCGGGACTGATCACCAGCAAATATGACCAGCTCGGCGCCCGCATCGTCGTGCTCAAGGATATTTCGGGCCGCCACGGCAGCTGGGTCGCCTCGCCGACGATCGAATATGGCACCCCGATCTCGAAGCGCGCCTATGTCGGCCTGTCGGCGTCGGTGAACATCTATGGCAAGGGGTTCGGCGACTATTATTACGACATCGACCCGGCGGGCAGCGCCGCGAGCGGGCTCCCGGTCTACGACGGCGCCGGGCGCAAGGCGACCGCGGGCAAATATACGATCGGCGTCGCCGGCGCCTATGCCCTGTCGGGCGACCTGCGCAAGGGCTTCGTGCTCATCGGCGGCGTCCAGTACGGCCGCATGACCAGCCGCTTCGCCGCCTCGCCGATCGTCCGCATCGCCGGCGACGCCGACCAGTGGATCGGCGGCGCCGGGGTCGCCTATCAATTCTAGGGCGCATTCGATCGACACGGCTTTTCCCAAATCCGTTCGTGCTGAGCCTGTCGAAGCACCGTCCTTCCTTCTGACGCTGCAGAGAAGAACGGGCCCCTTCGACAAGCTCAGGGCGAGCGGAGAATTGGGCGCGGCCCCAAACAATACCCCCTTGCCGCGCGCGACCCAAGCGGGGACAAGCGGCGGCGTTCCCGCAGGAGAGCCGCCGTGACCGCCCACAACGCCCCGACCTTCGCCCTCATCATGTTCCTGACCGGGGTCGGCATCCCGATCCTCGCCGCATTGAACGGCGGGCTCGGCGCGCGGCTCGGCAGCCCGATGGCGGCCTCGGTGATCCTCTTCGGCCTCGCGCTCCTCATCGCGCTCGCGGGCGCCGCCGCGACGGGATCGCTCGGCGACGTGCGGCTGTCGTCCGCGGTGCCGCCGCAATTCTACTTCGGCGGGCTGTTCGTCGCCTTCTATGTTATCGCGGTGACCTTCATCGCGCCGCGCTTCGGGGTCGGCAACGCGATCTTCTTCGTCCTCGTCGGCCAGCTCGTCAGCGCCGCCGCGATCGACCATTTCGGCCTCTTCGGCTCGCTGCGCTTTCCCATCGATGCCCGGCGCACCGCCGGCATCGCGCTGATGATCGCCGGCGTCTGGCTCGCGCGGCGGACGGGCTGAGCCCCCTTCCCCTTCGGCCCAAGCCCCTCTATAACCCCCTCCATCCCCGGGGAGCCTGTGTGCAGAAACAGGTTGAGAGCGGAACAGCCCGCGACCCGTCGAACCTGATCCGGGTAATACCGGCGGAGGGAGGGTCGGTATTCCTAGCCCGGAATCCCCAACTCGCTCCGAAACCCTTGGAGCGACTGACATGGCCGACATCGATTCCCGCATAGAAGCTGCCGACAGGATCGGCGTCACCACCGGGCCGATCCGCGGCAGCCGCAAGGTCCATGTCGCGAGCCCCACCGGCAGCGGCATCCGCGTCGCGATGCGCGAGATCGACCTCGACCCGCACAGCAATGAGCCGTCGGTCCGCGTCTACGACACGTCGGGCCCCTACACCGACCCGAACGCCCGCATCGACATCGGCCAGGGCCTCCCCGAACTCCGCGCCGCGTGGATTCGCGCCCGCGGCGACGTCGAGGAGGTGACCCAGCGCGAAGTCCGCCCCGAGGACAACGGCCAGCTCGGCCCCGACCGCTCGGGCGGCGTCCCCGCCTTCCCCAACGTCCGCAAGACGGTGCTGCGCGCCAAGCCCGGCCAGAACGTCAGCCAGATGCACTACGCCCGCCGCGGCATCATCACCCCCGAGATGGAATATGTCGCGACCCGCGAAAATCTCGGCCGCGAACGCCTCGCCGAGTACATCCGCGACGGGCAGGACTGGGGCGCGAGCATCCCCGACTATGTCACCCCCGAATTCGTCCGCGAGGAAGTCGCGCGCGGCCGCGCGATCATCCCCAGCAACATCAACCACCCCGAAAGCGAGCCGATGGCGATCGGCCGCAACTTCCTGGTCAAGATCAACGCCAATATCGGCAACAGCGCGGTCGCGTCCGACGTCGCGTCCGAGGTCGACAAGATGGTCTGGTCGATCCGCTGGGGCGCCGACACCGTCATGGACCTATCGACCGGGCGCAACATCCACGACACGCGCGAATGGATCATCCGCAACTCGCCCGTGCCGATCGGCACCGTCCCCATCTATCAGGCGCTCGAGAAAGTCGGCGGCATCGCCGAGGAACTCTCGTGGGAGATCTTCCGCGACACGCTGATCGAGCAGGCCGAGCAGGGCGTCGACTATTTCACCATCCATGCGGGGGTCCGTCTTCCTTACGTGCCCCTCGCCGCGAAGCGCGTCACCGGCATCGTCAGCCGCGGCGGCAGCATCATGGCGAAATGGTGCCTCGCGCATCACAGGGAGAGCTTCCTCTACGAACGCTTCGACGAGATCACCGAAATCATGAAGGCCTATGACATCGCCTATTCGCTGGGCGACGGCCTCCGCCCCGGCAGCATCGCCGACGCGAACGACGAGGCGCAGTTCGCCGAGCTCTACACGCTCGGCGAGCTCACCAAGCGCGCGTGGGAACAGGATGTGCAGGTGATGATCGAGGGCCCGGGCCACGTCCCGATGCACAAGATCAAGGAGAATATGGACAAGCAGCTCGCGGCGTGCGGCGAGGCGCCCTTCTACACGCTCGGGCCGCTGACCACCGACATCGCGCCCGGCTATGACCATATCACCAGCGGCATCGGCGCCGCGATGATCGGCTGGTACGGCACCGCGATGCTCTGTTACGTCACCCCCAAGGAGCATCTCGGCCTCCCCGACCGCGACGATGTGAAGGTCGGCGTCGTCACCTACAAGCTCGCCGCCCACGCCGCCGACCTCGCCAAGGGCCACCCCGCCGCCAAGGTCCGCGACGACGCGCTATCGAAAGCCCGCTTCGAATTCCGCTGGCGCGACCAGTTCAACCTCAGCCTCGACCCCGACACCGCCGAGCAATACCACGACCAGACTCTCCCGGCGGAGGGCGCCAAGACCGCCCATTTCTGCAGCATGTGCGGCCCCAAATTCTGCTCGATGAAGATCAGCCAGGAAGTCCGCGAGTTCGCGAAGCTGCAAAATCAGGACAGCGCCGGCTTCATCGCCGCCGAAGAGGCCGAGAAGGGCATGGCGGAAATGAGCCAGGTCTATGAGGATACGGGGCGCGAGCTGTATATGGGCGCGGGCGGGCGGGAGCATGATTGAGCCCGGCGGCGCAATGGGGCATTAAGCGGCAGGGCGGCGCACCGGCGCCCCCCGCAAGGGGGAGGAGCGCCTGTGAAACGGACCGTGTCGCTGACCATCGTCGCCGCGGCGCTCGCCGCCCCGATCGCGGCCGACGCGAAGGATGCCGCGCTCGCGGCCGAATGCGAACGCGTCTATCAGGTCTATCCCCGCCTGATGCTCGCCGCGATGATAGAGGGCGACGCCAACTGCGGCGACCCCGGCAGCGGCGAATTCGTCAGCTGCTACGAAGGCGAGACCCCCGCCGAAAAAACCGCCCGCGACCGCCGCCGCGCGATCCGCGAGCATCAGGAAGCCGGCTACAAGGCCGCAGACCAGGCCTGCCGCGCATGGGAAGCGGACAAGAACGACGCGGCCCACGGCGCTGCGTTGCGCAGCGCACTCGCGGATGCACGGGCAACCGATAGCTGGCGTCCTGAGGCGAGGTAATCCGCTTGTTGATTGGGGATTATTGCACCTGTCACCGTAGTTGAGGATTATGAGGAAACCGGACTGGAATTGTATATGGGCGCTGATGGTGGCGAGCATGATTGAGAAGTCAGCATCTTGCGAGAAAGCAGCTTTTAGTACAACTCATATCCATGAAGCACTACGATCCACTTTTCCCTAAGCCCGAGATTGTTATTGGACTCGCGGGACCCGCCGGCACAGACCTGCAATCTCTGGCATCTGAGGTAGCGGATGCCATTAGACCATATGGCTATCGGTCATTCCAGATAAGGGTGAGCTCACTCATTCAAGCGGTTTGTTCAAAGACCGTTTCGGATGAGATAACGAAATCAAAGTTTGATCGTCGTGTTGAGCTTCTCATGGCGGCTGCAGACCTCCTAAGAAGGAAAGTAAACTCTGGAGCCGCCACTGTACCCTTAATAGCTACAGAAATTAGAAGTCTTAGACAGGGATTCCTTCTAAAGGAAGGATGCGATTTAGACTATGAAGATTTGGAACTATACAATCATTGCTATATACTGAACAGCCTTAAGCATCCCGATGAGGTCGACCTACTTCGACACATATACGGCGATAAGTTCATAATGATATCAGCGTTCACACATGAGAATGACCGGAAAAAACATCTCACAAGACAAATTGCAAAATCTTATAAAACTACAAATGATGCCAAATTTTCTAAATCTGCTGATAATTTAATTAGTCTTGATCGAAAAAGACCTGGTGCAAAAATAGGGCAGAATCTATCTGAGACATTTCATTTGGCAGATTTCTTTCTATCTATGGACGGAGATTTCCAGTCTATGCTAGATGACTTTTTCCAAAACATCTTCAGCTATCCATATGCGACGCCGACCCGTTGCGAAATGCATATGTTCCAAGCCAGTTCAATCGCTCTTAAATCTGCCGATCTTTCGCGGCAAATTGGCGCCGTGATAGCGAACGCTCAAGGAGATGTCGTTGCGCAAGGCTGCAATGAGGTTCCCCTTCCGGGCGGGGGTTCGTTTTGGATCGACGATGAAGGAAAAAGGGATAATCGTGATTTCACGACCGGACGAGATTTTAACGCCGTCAAGAAAATTGACATTATCGAAGAACTCATCAAGTTCCTTGCCGAGAAGGATGTTGACGTCCTCAACCTACCAAGTGATCAGATTGACGCCTTCGTAACAGATCTCATTTTTGGAAATCTCAAAAGCCGTTTCAAGGATTTGAGAGTTTCAAATTTGATTGAATTTGGGCGAGTTGTTCATGCAGAGATGCATGCATTATCTGAAGCGGCGCGGCGGGGCTTGGCAGTCGGCGGAGGGACGATTTACTCAACCACTTTCCCGTGCCACATGTGTGCAAGGCATATCATCTCGTCAGGAATAGAGAACGTGGTTTATATTGAACCCTACCCTAAGAGCATGACAAAGGAACTCTACCCGGAAGATGTCTCTATAGATGAGGAATCTGCGCCCGAAGATAAATCGAAAAAAGTGGTATTTCGCCCGTTTGAAGGCGTATCTCCGAGGCGTTTTAGAGACATTTTTAGTTCTACAAAAAGAAAAACATCAGAAGGGTACATTGTCGAATGGACAAAAGATCAGGCCCTACCGAAACTTGTTTCTCTTTCTACAGCACATCTTTCTGTTGAGGCCATTGTCGCGTCGCAAATGGAAAGCCTTGGTAGGATAGAAGACATCAAGGATCTCGAAAATGTCTAAAGAAACTCCAGAGAAACATTCAAAAAGACTTTCAGCACAGAATGAAAAAGACCGATTGTACGTAACCGGGATGAAAGAAAATCCACGGAAGGCAATCATTCGAGAGCTAAGTAATTACTGGAATTTCGAAGAAATATCGCAGAAAAAATAGGGAACCGCATAGATCGGCCGCCATTCGGCACCCCCCACACCATGCTACACTCCCACCCATGCGCGCCCGGAACCCCCTCTACGTCATGGCCAAGCCGCCGCCGGAGGTGCAGGCGCAAATCGCCGCGCTGCCGCGCAACGACCCCGGGCGCGGCCCCGACCTCCTCCATGTCACGCTCATCTCGCTCTACGACCTGCACCATGTGCCGCCCGAGTGGCTGCCCGCGACCATCGCCGCGCTCGACAGCTTCGCCGCGGCGCCCTTTCCGCTCCGTTTCGACCGGATCGAGAACCGCAAGGCGGTGACTTTGCGCACGCGCGAGCCGCTGGCCGAGGCGCGGGCGTTCCAGAAGGCGCTGGTGAACCATCTGCTCGCGGCGAAGGCGCCGATCATGGACGGCACCACCCCCGAACCGCACATCACGATCAACTATCGCGGCGACCGGCTGAACGCCCAGAAGATGCCCCCGATCGGCTGGACGGTCGACGAGATCATCCTGACCGAAAGCATCGTCGGCAAGACCACCCATGTCGAGCACGGCCGCTGGCGGCTCCGCGGCAGCGTCGCCTGACCGATCGCGTCATCCCGGGCTCGACCCGGGACCCGCCTTCCTTGCCACGCCCGAAGACAGGCAGGCCCCGGATCAAGCCTGTCCTGGGCTTGTCGAAGGGTCCGGGGTGACGGAAAGGCACAACAGCGCGCCGCGCCTTCCGCCCCGCATTGCCAACCCCCACCCCCGCCGCCTATCCTCCCCCGCATGTCGCACGCCTCGAACATCGTCCATTGTTCCGGCCCGCACGATCCGCACGCGCTCGACGGCATTTCGCCGCGCCCGCGCACCGGCGACCTCGACGTCATCTGTCCGGTCTGCGCGGGGTACGGCCAGTGGAACAGCCAGATCGACTTCGTCAGCCAGCGCTCGATCCGCGTGCCCTGCCCCAAATGCGACGGGCGCGGCTGGATCGAGACCGGGGCCGATCCGGTCCCCTCGCCCGACATCGCGCTGTCGCCCGAGGGCCGGCCGATGTGGGTGGTGCGGCTCGATCCCTCCGACGATGCGGAATGACCGCCGCGACGGCCCGGCCACGATAAACTAACCAGATAGGCAAAACCCCTTTCCTACATTCGTCATTTGTGGTTCATCCTGTCCGATGAAGCACAGCAACATCCCTCCTCGCCCTGCCGCCCCCCGTGCCGCCCCGCGTGCCGATGCGCGTGCCGCGGCTTCCGATTTTATCCCGGTAGCCCTCCACGCCCGCCACAATGGCTGGACGCCCGAGCGGCAGGTCGCCTTCATCGAGGCGCTGGCGGAGAGTGCCTGCGTCACCCGAGCCGCCGAGGCGGCCGGGCTCTCGGCGACCGCCGCCTATAATCTCCGCCGCCGGCCCGAGGCGCAGGCGTTCCGGCTCGCGTGGGACGCGGCGCTCGACTTCGGGGTGCGGCGGCTCGCCGACGCGGCGCTGTCGCGCGCAGTGCACGGCGTCGCGCGGCCGGTCTTCTATCAGGGCCAGCAGATCGGCGAGCGGCGCTATTATGACGAGCGGCTGACCCAGTTCATCCTGCGCCTGCGCGACCCGGTGCGCTTCGGCAAATGGCGCGACGCGCGCGAGCCCGACCAGCATGTCGATGGCCCGGCGCTGCTCCTGTCGGAGCTGATCGACCTGGCCGAGGAGGCGGCGTTCGAGGGCGAGGAGGCGGGCGCCGTCGCCGCGCTGCCCGACCCGCGCCGCTTCGTCGCCGCGCTGGGGCTCGACCCGGAGCGTTACGGCATCGGTCCGCGCGATGATGATGATGATGAGGAGGAGGAGGAGGGCGAGACCGACGACAGCTTCGACCCGGACGGGCCCGTCGTCTCGGCCGAAGCCGAAGCCGGCATCGCGACCACGCCGCTTCGCCACCTGGCACGCGCGGGTATCATTATACCGGAGGGGAGTGACAAGTTTGACAACTTGGGGCTTGAAATGCCCGGAACCGAAACCGGGGACGACAGTTGATGCAGCTTCCGCCAGAGGGCCCCCGCCCAGTGAAAGCGAACCCCGCATGATCGACTCTGCCGCCCCCACCGGCCCCGATGCCGGCGCGACCTTCTATCACGGCACCCGCGCCGACCTTGCCGTCGGCGACCTGCTCACCGCGGGACGGACGAGCAATTTCGCCGACGGCACGCCGCTGTCGTGGATCTATTTTTCCGCCGCGCTCGAATCGGCGGTGTGGGGCTGCGAACTCGCCGCCGGAGACCGCCGCGAGCGCATCTATATCGTCGAGCCCACCGGCGACTGGTTCGACGACCCGAACCTGACCGACAAGAAACTCCCCGGCAACCCGACCCGCAGCTACCGCAGCCGGTCGCCCCTGCGCATCGTCGGCGAGGTCGAACGCTGGACCCCGCACGCACCCGAGGTGCTCGCGGCGATGAAGGCGAACCTCACCCGGTTGCGGGCCGAGGGGAAGGCGGACATCATCGACTGACCGCTTCCATCCTCCCGGCGCGCCGGGGTAAGGAGCAACCGAGGAGGATGCCATGATCGCCGCCAAACTCGCCGCCGCCCTGCTGCTCGCGCTGCAGGCCGCGCCCGCCGCCCCCGACCCGCGCCGCCCGGCGCCGACGCTCGACACGGTGCCGCCCGCGCTGCCCGCGCTCGCGCATCCCGCGGTGCTGATCGTCAGCAAGACCAATGGGTATCGCCACGACAGCATCGCCGAGGCGGTGCCCGCGATCGAGCGCCTCGTGGCGGAGCGCGGCTGGAGCAGCTTCGCGACCGAGAATGCCGCGGTGTTCAACCCCGAACAACTCGCGAAGTTCGACGTCATCGTCTTCGCCAATGCGAGCGGCGACATCTACACCCCCGATCAGCGCGCCGCCTTTCGGGCGTGGATCGCGAAGGGCGGCGGCTTCGTCGGGCTGCACAGCGCGGGCGACGGCAGCCATCCCGGCTGGTTCGTGACGCTGCGCGGAAACGGCAACTTCGTCGGCCATCCGGGCGGCGCCGACCAGTTCCAGAGCGCCGACATCCTCGTCGCCGACCGCGACCATCCCGCGACGCGCGGCCTTCCCGCGCGCTGGCGCTGGACCGACGAATATTACAGCTGGGACGCCCCGCCCGCCGCCGACGCGCATATCCTCGCCCGGCTCGACGAGAGCGGCATGCGCCTCGAGCCCAGGCTGCGGATGGGCGCGGATCACGCGCTGATCTGGTGGCGCTGCGAAGGCCGCGCGCGCATCTTCTTCTCGGCGCTCGGCCACCAGGCGGCGGCGTGGAGCGACCCCGCGCATCTGAAGCTGGTCGACGGCGCGATCGGCTGGGCGGCGCGGCGGGAGGGGAGCGGCTGCGACTAGGATTCTGACCCTAGCCGCGCTCGTCCTTGTAGAAGGGCCGGTCGCCCGCGATCGTCACGCGCTCCATCCGGCGCACCGCGGGGAAATAGTCCGATGCCGCATAATGCTGCGCGGCGCGATTGTCCCAGAAGGCGATCGAGCCCGCCGCCCAGCGGAAGCGGCACTGGATTTCGGGCACCGCGGCCTGGGCGTAGAGATGCGCGAGCAGCGCGGCGCTCTCCTTCTCGGACAGCCCCTCGACATGGCTGGTGAAGGCGGTGTTGACATAGAGCGCCTGCTCGCCGGTTTCGGGGTGGGTGCGCACCACCGGGTGGGTCTGCGGCGGATAGCGCTCGTGGAGCTCCTTCGCATCCTTGCCGAGCCGCCGGGCGAAGACGCGCGCGATGTCGTGCACCGCGGTCAGGCCGCGGCACCATTGCTGCATCGCCGGCGACAGGCCGCGGAACGCCGCGCCCATGTCGGCGAACAGCGTGTCGCCGCCGACCGGCGGCACCTCGACCGCGCGCAGGATCGACCCCAGCGAGGGCTCGGGCCGCCAGGTCACGTCCGAATGCCAGGCATTCTCCTGCCCCCTGGAATCGGGACCGTGCGCGATGTGGAGCACCTCGGGATCGGGCTGGCCCTTCGGCGTCGCCGGGTGGATCTCCAGTTCGCCGAAGCGGCGCGCGAACGCGATGTGCTGCGCGGGGGTGAGGAACTGGTCGCGAAAGAAGATCACCTTGTGCGCCAGCAGGGCGGCGCGGATCTCGGCGATCACCGCGTCATCCTGCTCCTCGCGCAGGTCGACCCCCGCGATCTCGGCACCGATCGCCGGGGTCAGCGGCGCGACCTGCAGCCGGGTGAAAGCCTCCTGCGAAGGGGCAATCGTCATGGCGTCCCTCTCCTTCTCGTATCGAAGGCATTAGGGGCGCCGCCGCGCGCCGAGTCAAGTTCAGCGCGGTTTCGCCTTCGGCTTCGGCTTTGCCGCGCGGGCGCGCTCGGCGACCTCGGCGCGATAGCTGTCGCACGCGCCGCCCTTCGGCCATTTGCCGCAATAGTCGCGCCAGAAGGCGAGCTGCTCGTCGGTCATGCGGGTCGATTTGGCGGGCTTTTCGCCGATCTTGCGCGTCTCGCCCAGCACCGAATCCGACAGCGCGGTGTCGACCGTATATTGCGCTGCGGCGGGCACCGCGACGCCGGCCGCGACCACCGCCGCGATGCCGAGCCAAAGCCTGTTCGTCATCCTCTCGTCTCCCGCTGGATATCCCGAACAACCCCGGCGCGGCCGCGAAGGTTCCTACCCCTCGACCTCCGCCGTCGCCGCGCGCTCGATCGCGGCGCGCCAGTGCGGGCGCACCGGCAGGCCGAACAGTTCGGCGAGCGCCGCCTCGATCGCTGCGGCGGTCAGATAGCGGCGCTCGGTGGAGCCGTCCGCATGGCGGATCGTCAGCCGGTTGTCGCGCAGCGCATAGCGCGCCGCAGGGGTCGTCCGCGCCGCGATCAGCTGATGGCGGAAATGCGAATCGGGATGGGTCGACGTGTACCAGTTGGCGACGGTGTAATCGATCGCGGGGGGCACCGCGTCGTCGATCGTGTAGACGGGCAGCCACTCGCCCTCGATCGCGATCCGCACGCTCCACCGGTCGCCGCGCCGCACGACGCGATAGGTCTCGTGCGCGGTCGGCTGGGGCGCTTCGCTGTCCATCGCGAGCGGCGCGGGCGGCACCGCCGACCCGAAACCGACGTCGGCGAGCCACGGCCGCCCGTCGATCCGCACCCGCAGCACCATATGACTGCGCGGCGTCGGCGGCGCGCCGGGCGGCCGCATCCAGCGCACCCGGCCGAGCAGCCCCTCGGCGTCGAAGCCGACCGCGCGCAGCGCGCGCAGGAACAGGCCGTTCTGTTCGAAGCAATATCCGCCGCGCCCGGCATCGACCAGCTTCGCCTCGATCGCCGCGGGATCGATGTCGACCCCGCCCTCGACGAGCGCGTCGAACGCCTCGAACGGGATCGCCGCGATATGCGCCGCCTGCAGCGCGCGCAGCACCTCGAGCGTCGGCTCCACGGGGCCCGCATAGCCGATCCGCGCCAGATAGCGCCGCAGGAAGGGATCGGGATCGGGCGTCGGAATGGCGTCGCACTCGGTCGGCAGGGGGCGGTACAGCATGGGCGAAGCTCCGTCTCGCGAATCACTGCCCGCGCTTATGAAAGCTCAACGGGGGTTGAGGTCAAGCGCCGGACCGCGAGGGCCGATTGCGGGGCGCCGCGGTCCTGCTATGACCCGGGGGCGGCGGGGGCCACAGCGGGAGGATACGCATATGGTCAGGCTCTGGACACGCGGGTCCGCGGCGGGAACGCTGGGCGCGATGGCGCTGGCGCTTTCGGCGTGCGGCGCCGCGCCGCGCGATCTGGCGGGGGCGGCGAGCGTCGCCGATCTTACCGCCTTCGCCGATGCCTTCGACGCGGCGCAGATCGCCAAGGACGGCGCGAAGCTCGACACGATGGTCGCCGACGATCTCGTCTATATCGACGGCAGCGGCAAGCGGCAGGGCAAGCGGGACTTCATCGCCGGCTGGACCGGCGCGGACGACAGCTACGACCCCGTCCGGCTCTCCGATCGCGTGATCACCCCGCTCGGGAGCGACGCCGGACTCGCCAGCGCGGAGGCGATATTGTCGGGCCGCTCGGCCGGTCAGCCCTTCCGCGTCCGCCTGCGCTACACCGATGTCTTCCACCGCCGTGCCGGCGGCTGGCAGGCCGTGCATATCCAGGTCACCCGCATCCCGATCCCGCAAGGCGCCGCGACCGACTGAGTCCGCGGCGCGGAACTCCCGGCCGCCTGAGGGGTCTATTCATCGGGTCCATTGCCGGCTTGCCCCGCCCGAGCGTCGCCTACGCCGGCCAAGTCAGGAGACCTTCGATGAAAATCCTCCCCCTCCTCCCGCTCGCGGCCGCGACCGCGCTCGCCGGCGGCTGCGCCTCGACCGGCGGCTACGGCTATGACGACGGCGGCTACGGCTATTACGACAGCGCCTACCACGACCGTTATGGCCGCTACGACTACAACAATCCCGACCCGCGCTACGGCGGCTATTATGCCGACAATTACTACCGGGGCGACCGACGCTACCGCGAGCGCCGGCTGAACCGCGACGACCGCGTCTATCGCGGGCGCAACGGCAAATATTACTGCCGCCGCTCCGACGGCACGACCGGGCTCATCGTCGGCGGCATCGCCGGCGGAGCCCTCGGCAACGTCATCGCCCCGGGCGATTCGAAGACGCTGGGCACCGTGCTCGGCGCGATCGGCGGCGCGGTCGCGGGACGCGCGATCGACCGGGGCGGCGACGACGACGTCCGCTGCCGCTGAGGCTTCCGGCGGCCGGCCGGCCATGGCATAAGCCTTTTCCGAAGGGAGACCGCCATGACCGACCGCCGCCTGTCCACCCTCGCCGCGCTTGCCGCGCTGACGCTCGCCGGCTGCGGCCCGAGCGCGAAGACCGCCGATGCGTCCGAAACGCCCGGCGCCCAGCCCGCGACCGCCGCCGCGCCCGCGCCGAAGGCCGATACCGGCCTCGCCGCCTATGTCGGCCACTATCCGTTCGACACGGTAAACGGGGTTGCGTGGAACGATCATCCCGCGGTGAAGGTGGGCATCGCCCGGACCGTCAAGGACGCCGACGTGCGCCGGACGATCGAAACGCTCGCCGGTCCCGCGGCGCCGATCGAGACCTATGAGGGCAAGGTCGCGGCCTGGGCGTGCGAGGCGCATAATTGCGGCCCGCACCAATGGTCGGTCCTCGTCGACCCCGCGACGGGCGCGACCGACGTCTGCTATTATGACGAAGCGGTCGACCGCGACCGCTCGCACTGGTTCCTTGCCGCGGGGACCGAGGAATGGCGCGACGGCAATTGCCAGCTCGGGCAGGATTGAAGGCCGGACGATGTTCGTCGCCGCCTATTGGTGGAAGGTGCACCCGGGCAAGGAAGAGCAGTTCCGCGCCGCCTGGCGCCGCGGGACCGAGTTGATCCGCGCGAAATACGGCTCGCTCGGCTCGCGCCTCCACCGCGAGGACGGCCCCGCCGGCGCGGCGCGCTTCATCGGCATCGCCGAATGGCCCGACCGCGCGACCTGGCAGGCGGCGTTCGACGCGAAGATGGTCTATGACGAGCCCGCAACGCGCGCCGCCTTCGTCGATGCGATCGCCGATGCGGGCGACGCGCCGCTGCTGCTGCTCGAGGTCACCGACGATCTGACCGACCCCGCGGCCGGCGATCAATAGATCGCGCGCTCGCGCCGCAGCGCCGCCTTGCCGTCCTTCCAGTCGATCTCGGCGGCGGGCTCGCCGGGCTTGCCCGCCGCGAACAGTTCATAGATCACCGTGCCGTCCTCCTGCGTGCTTTCGATCACGCGCGCCGGCTCGAACGCATCGGGCGCGGCCTTGGCAGCGGCGATTACCGCCGGCGGCGCATCGGCCCAGGCGATGTCGCGCTGCACCTCGACGACGGTGAAGCGTCCCTTATCTTCGAGCATGTCGAGCTCGACCTCGCTGCCATCGGGGCGCGTGCCCTCGACATCGTAGAAGGTCATTCCGTCGCGCTGCTTGCGCTCGGCGCCGGCGATCGTCAGGCCGGGTACGCGCGCCAGCGCCGCCTCGCGCACCCCCGCGGGCAGATCCACCGCCGCGACCGTGTCGACTTTCGCCGCAGGCCCCGCGGGCAACACCGCCTTCGCCGCCCCATCGTCCGCCTTGGGCTGGTCGGACGGCGCGCCGCACGCCGCCGTCAGTAGGATCACCAGCATCGCTGCCATTCGCCTGCGCATCGTCGATCTCCCGTGTCAGCGGTAACCGATGTCACTTTATGCCAGACCTGATCGGGAGTCCAACTTCCGCCCGATTCGACTCTTGTTCCCGATGAGAACATAATGGGAACATTCCCGAGTCGGAGAAATGCCGTGTCCAGTCCGATCATTCGCACCTTTCTCGGTTTCCAATTGCCCTTGGTTCTGCGTTCATCGTTCGCCGAGTGGCAGCGACGGGCCGGTCAAGCCGGCCGAGCCGTCGAGCCTGACATGCTTCATCTCACGCTATGCGTCGTCGGCGAAACCCTGCAGCGCGACTTGTTCCTGAAAAGCCGCGTCGTTGCCGCCTTGGGAACCAGTCTGCCGCCCGCGGCGCCGATCCGCTTTGGCCGCGTTCATGGCCGGGCGATGGGCGCCGAACTCGTCACGCGCGGCAGATCGACGGAGATCAGGGGTTTCTTCGATGCCATCGCGAAAATGCTCGCGGGCTACGGCATCGCACCGCTGCATCGTCGCTCGGGACTGCGTCCGCATATCACGCTGGGCTACGATCGTTCGACCTTCGATGCGTTCGATGTCATCCATCACTGGACACCCGATGCGTTGCTGTTGATCGAAAGCCGCCCGAGGGTCGACGCCCGGGGACGCGAACACATCGTGCTCCATCGCTGGCCGCTGCTCCCTCCGGCGCAGTCGGCTTTTGCTTTCATGACCGAAGACGGGTCACCCCCGCCGCCGACTCTTCGAGCCGCCTAATTTTCGAGATTGTGCGCGAGGGTGATCTCGCAATTGAGCAGCTTCGAGATCGGGCAGTTCGCTTCGGCGTCCGCGGCGAGCCGGGCGAAATCGTCGGCCGCGATTCCCGGGACTTTCGCGGTCAGCGTCAACGCCGATTTCGTCACCTTGAAACCCTCGCCGTCGCGGTCCAGCGTCACTTCGGCGCGCGTGTCGAGCTGCCCGTCCGAATGGCCCGCACGCGCCAGCCCGAAGGACAGCGCCATGGTGAAACAGGCCGCATGCGCGGCGGCGATCAGTTCCTCGGGGTTGGTGCCGGGCCCGTCCTCGAAGCGCGAGGCGAAGCCATAGGGCTCGCCGTCGAGCGCGCCGCGCTTCGTCCAGATATGCCCCTTGCCGTCCTTGCCGAAACCCTCGTAGCGGGCGGTTGCGCTGTTCACGGTCATCATCGTCTCCTTGGGTTCGGCGGCGGTCAGCGCGAAACCCGCGCCACCCCCGCCCGGTCGAGTTCAGGGCTCAGCCGCCCGGTCAGCCACAGCGCCCACATTCGGAAATCGGCGGCGAGGCTCCACAGCGGATAGGTAAAGGTCGCGGGCCGGTTCTTCTCGACCCCGAAATGCGCGACCCAGGCAAAGAAATAGCCCGCCACGGGCAGCGCCGCGAGCCACCACCAACGCGCCGCGACGATCGCGGCGACCGCGATCAGCACGACCAGGCTCGTCCCGACATAGTGCAGCGCCCGCGTCGAGGGCTTGCTGTGCTCGCGCAGGTAGAAGGGCCAGAAATCGGCGAAGCTCGTATAGGTCCGCGCCATGCTGCGAGGATGCGGCGGCGGGGGAGCCGGGTCAAGGGTGTTGGGAGGAAGCTGCGCCCGAGGACCGCCCCTTCCGCAGGCGGGAAGGGAGAATATGGCCGCAAACCCTCTTCCCAAGCAAAAGCCCTCCCGCCGGGTCACCGCGGCGGGAGGGCTCCGGAGGGCCGCCATCCCGGCCCCCGAACAGGGCGTGAAAGACGTCAGCGCGCGGCTTCGCGTATCTTCTGCACCGCGGGGAGCAGCAGGCCGATCAGAATCTGTACCGGATTGGAAGTAATCGTCATCCCGCTCTGCGCCGGCTGCGCCGACTGGGCCATCGCGGGGGTCGCGGTCAGCGCGATCGTCAGCGCCATCACGGGGGCAACAAGCATCTTCCTGGTCATCGTCATATCCTTTCAAACGGGGGGTCGTCGGTTTCGAAAACTGTCTCGGGAGCGTCCCGATGCCCCGCTTATGCCGCACCGCGACCCGCGCCGTGGTGATCGCGGTCACTGGCGTGAAAAATTCGCACAAACCTTTGAACGGGAAGGAAAGAAACTTACGCTTGGCGTTTCAGCCGCACCAGCACGGCATCGAGTTCCTGCAGGAATCGCGAGCGGTCGGCCTTGGAGAAGGGCGGCGGACCGCCGATGCCATTCCCCATGCCCGCACGCAGATCGGCCATGATCGCGCGCGTCGCGATCGCCGGGCCGATCGACGCGGCGGTGAAGGGCTTGCCCGTCGGCGCGAGCGCCACCGCCCCCGCCTTAAGCGCCCGGTCGGCGAGCAGGATATCAGCGGTGATCACGACGCTGCGCGGCGTCGCGGCGTCGGCGATCCAGTCGTCGGCGGCGTCGAAGCCGTCGGAGACCACCACCCGCTCGACCAGCGGATGCTCAGGAACGCGCAGCCGGCTGTTGCTGACGATCTTCACCGCGACGCCATGCCGCCACGCGACGCGGTAGACCTCGTCCTTCACCGGGCAGGCGTCGGCATCGACCAATATGAAGGGAGAGGCAATTTCGGACACGCTCACCCCGCGACCCCGTCCCAGAGCAGCTTGGCGCCGAGCAGCACCATCAGGACATAGATCAGGCCATAGAAGCGCGCGCCGTCGATCCGCTTCAACCAGCGCACGGTGAGCAGGGTCGAGATGATCGCGAGCGGCATCAGGAGCAGCGCCGCGACGATCACCTCGTGCGGAAAGGCGCCGAGCGCGAGATAGGCGGGGACCTTCATCCAGTTGACGATCGCGAACAGGATCGCGCTGGTCCCGATGAAGGTCAGGTGCGGCAGCTTGCGCGGCGTCACCCACATCTGGAACGGCGGACCGCCCGCGTGCGCGATCTGGCTCGTCAGCCCCATCAGGCCGCCGAACAGGGTGCCGACCCAGCCCGGCGATTGCGACGCCGCCACGATGCGCCCGCCGCGTTCGACCCACAGGCGATAGAGGCCGAAGGCGAGCGTGATCGCGCCGAGCGCCGCCATCAGCTGCGCTTCGTTCACCCGGTCGGCGTAGAACCAACCCGCCGCGATGCCGAGCGCGGCGCCGGGGAGCATCCAGCCGATGATCCAGCCGTCCCACGTCTTGCGGAATGCCCACACGCTGACGACGTCCTGCACGATCAGGATGGGGAGCAGCAGCGCCGCGGCGGTGGCCGGCGGCAGCACGAGCGCGACGAGCGGCGTCGCGAGCGCGCCCGCCCCGGCCAGCCCGCCCTTCGCCATGCCGAGCAGGATCACCGCGATAACCAGCATCGCGAGCGTCGCCGGATCGGCCAGCAGATTCATGCCGCGTCGATGTCCGCCGTTTCGGGCAGCCGCCAGTCGATCGCGCCGCGCCCATGCGCCTCGAGGAACGCATTGGCCTGGCTGAACGGCTTCGAGCCGAAGAAGCCGTTGTGCGCCGACAGCGGCGACGGGTGCGGCGCGCGCAGGATCAGGTGCGGGCTGCCCGGCCCAAGCCCCGGGACGTTCGCCGCCTTGCGCTGCGCGTGGCTGCCCCAGAGGATGAACACCTTGGGCGCCGGGTCGGCCGCGACCGCGGCGACCGCGGCATCGGTGAAGCGCTCCCATCCCTTGCCCTGGTGCGACGCCGCCATTCCGGCTTCCACCGTCAGGCAATTGTTGAGCAGCAGCACGCCCTGTTCGGCCCAATGCTTCAGATAGCCGTGGCGCGCCGGCGGGAGGCCGATGTCGGCCTGCATCTCCTTGTAGATGTTGACGAGGCTTGGCGGTACGCGCACACCCGGCTGCACCGAAAAGCAGAGCCCGTGCGCCTGTCCCGGCCCGTGATAGGGGTCCTGCCCCAGGATCACGACGCGGACGTCCTGCGGCGGCGTCGCATCGAGCGCCGCGAACCAGTCGCGCGGGCGCGGATAGATCGCCTTGCCCTTCGCGCGCTCGCCCGCGAGGAACTGCTTGAGCGCCGCCATATAGGGTTGTTCGAACTCGCCGCCGATCCGCGCGAGCCAGTCGGGATGAAGCTTGACCTCGGCCATGCGCGCCCTTCGACCAGAGCCGCGCGGCCTTGTCCAGTGGGTTATCCGCCGCTAGGCCATCGGGCAACCTTTCATCCGTTCGTGCTGAGCTTGTCGAAGCACCGTTCTTTCTTTCCAGCGCCCGAAAAGAAAGGACGGCCCTTCGACAAGCTCAGGGCGAACGGGATATTTAGCAGCCAAAGGATTTCGACATGGCGATCGGCGACGCATTGACGCAGCTCGAGGCGGTGGTGAAGGACCGGCTCGCCTCGGGCGATGCCGGCGCCTCCTATGTCGCGAGCCTCGCGGCGAAGGGCCGCGGCAAGATCGCGCAGAAGCTCGGCGAGGAGGCGACCGAAACGATCATCGCCGCGCTCACCGAGGACGACGCCGCCCTGACCGGCGAGGCCGCCGACCTGATCTTCCACCTGACCGTGCTGCTCGCCGAACGCGGTCTCGGCTGGGACGCCGTCGCGGCCGAGCTTGCGCGCCGTCACGGCACCTCGGGCCACGCCGAAAAAGCCGCCCGCCCGAAATAGACAAGACGCATAGGAGCCCTTCATGCCGATCGACGCCACCCTGCCCTATGACGAGACCAATATCTTCGCGCGCATCCTGCGCGGCGAACTGCCGTGCCGGAAGGTCTATGAGGACGAGCATGCCCTCGCCTTCCACGACATCAATCCGCAGGCGCCGCTGCACATCCTCGTCATCCCCAAGGGCGCCTATGTGAGCTGGGACGATTTTTCGGAGCGCGGCAGCGCCGAAGAGATCGCGGGCTTCGTCCGTGCCGTCGGCCAGATCGCGCGCGACCAGGGCCTCGTCGCGCCGGGCTATCGCCTGCTCGCCAACGTCGGCTTCGACAGCCACCAGGAAATCCCGCACCTCCACGTCCACATCTTCGCCGGCCAGCCGCTCGGACCGATGCTCGCGCGCTGAGGTCGCGCGCCTGCGTCTGTGACCGCGGTCACACCCTTTTCGCGCCGACCGGCTATCCCTCACGCGCGCGGTGACGGGTGGACTCTCGCCCCTGTTTCCAGCAGGATAGCGGCGCATGCCAGACAGGGAAGGGCGGCGGAATGATGCAGGGATGGCGCGGGTTCGCGAATCGGCTGGCCGGCAGGATGCGACTCGCGCTGATCCTCCCCCTCGCGGCGCTCGCCGCCGCCGCGGGCGGCGACACCGTGCCGCAGGTCACGCTCGCGACGCCGGGCAGTTCGGGCACCGGCGACGGCACCATCACCCGCTTCACGCTGCGCTTTTCGGAGGACATGGTCGCGCTCGGCGATCCGCGCGCGAAGGCGCCCGCGACCGATGATTGCAAGCTTCCCGCGACCGGCCGCTGGGTCGACACGCGCACCTGGGTGCTCGAATTCGACGCCCCGCTGCCCGGCGGCAAGCGCTGCTATGTCGAGCTCCGCCCCGACCTCGTCACCGCGCGCGGCGTGTCGGTCGTCGGCAACGACCGCTTCGCGCTCGACACCGGCGGTCCCTCGGCGCGCGCGGTGCTCGCCGGCGGCACCTATGACGGGATCGAGGAGGACCAGATCTTCCTCGTCGCGACCAACGTCGCCGCCGACCGCGCCTCGGTCGGCCGCTTCGCCTACTGCGCGGTCGACGGCATCGGCGAGAAGATCCCGGTCGATGTGCTGCCGCGCGAAACCGCGACCGAAATCCTCACTGGTCTCGGCACCAACGACTGGAAAGCCCGCTCCTTCGCTTATGACGCCGGACTGCCCGAGCGGCTTCCCGCCGCGGGCGCCGAC
Source organism: Sphingopyxis sp. GW247-27LB (assembly GCF_002277025.1). Classification (GTDB taxonomy): domain Bacteria; phylum Pseudomonadota; class Alphaproteobacteria; order Sphingomonadales; family Sphingomonadaceae; genus Sphingopyxis. Next base: position 235,784 of record NZ_NIWD01000008.1, on the reverse strand, counting down.
CGCGACGCCGCGCTCGACCGCATCGTGCCGGTCAAGTGCCGCCGTCCGCTGCCGCCGGGGCGCGAGATGGCGCTCGTCTGGGACGCGCGCATCGGCCAGGCGGGCGTCCCCGCGCGCACCGCCGGTCGCGACCAGCGTTTCGACTATGACGTGCGCCCCGCCTTCACCGCGAAAATGGCGTGCAGCCGCGTCAATCCGCAGGCGGGCTGCAACCCGATCAAGGACATCACGCTCAAATTCGCCTCGCCCGTCGCGCGCGCCACCGCGCTCGCCGCGACGCTCGCGACCGCCGACGGCAAACGCCTCGCCGCCAAGGCTTCCGACGACGACAAGAACGACCCCTGGCTGACCGAGGTGCATTTCGCCGGTCCGCTGCCGCAAAATGTCGACGCGACGCTGACGCTGCCCGACGGCGTCACCGACCAGAGCGGCCGAAGCTTGCAGAACCAGTCGAACTTCCCGCTGAAATTCCACATCGACCGCGCCCCGCCACTGGTCAAGTTCGCCGCCCCCTTCGGCATATTGGAGGCGAGCGAGGGCGGCGTGCTGCCCGTCACCGTGCGCGGGGTCGAGGCGTCGCTGGTTCAGAAAAACCTCCAGATGCCCGCGACCGCGCTCAAGGTCGGCGACGACGATGCCGCGATCGCGCGCTGGCTGAAGCGCGTCGACGACGCCGACGACGTCGATTATCGCCAGGAGCGCGACGCGACCGGCAAGGAGGTCACCGTCAACTACACCGGCACCAAGTCGGTGTTCGATGACGCCCCCGACGACGGCACCCGCCGCGAGCTCACGCTGTCCCCGCCCGGCGGCGGCAAGGAATTCGAGGTCGTCGGCATTCCCCTGACCGAAAAGGGCTTCCACGTCGTCGAGATCGCGAGCCCCGAACTCGGCGCCGCGCTGCTCGGGCGCCGGGCGACGCGCTATGTCGCGACCGCCGCGCTGGTCACCAACATGGCGGTGCATTTCAAATGGGGCCGCGAAAGCTCGCTCGCCTGGGTGACCGCGCTCGACAGCGGCAAGCCCGTCGCAGGCGCCGAGATCCGCGTCACCGACAGCTGCACCGGCCGCCTGCTCGCGCGCGGCACCGCCGACAAGGCGGGCCGCCTCGCCTTCCCGACCGGGCTTCCCGAGCCGCAGACCTATTCGAGTTGCGAGGACACGCCCGATCCTGCGAACAGCGAAGGCCATGCGCTGATGGTCACCGCGCGCGCCGCGGGCGATTTCAGCTTCACCCTCACCGACTGGGGCAGCGGCATCCGCCCCTATGATTTCGACCTGCCCTATGGCTGGTCCGAACGCGGCGACATTCTCCACACCGTCTTCGACCGCGCGCTCGTCAAGGCGGGCGAGACGGTGAACATGAAGCACATCCTCCGCCATCCCGTCGGCACCGGCTTCCGGATTCCCGAGCCGATGGCGGGCAAGCTCCGCCTCGTCCACCGCGGCTCGGACACCGAGTTCGAGATGCCCTTCGCGATTCAAGCGAGCGGCAGCGGCGAGACGGTCTGGAACGTCCCCAAATCGGCGCCGATGGGCGATTACGACCTCGTCTTCGTCACCAAGGATGAAAAGGGCGAGGACAAGACGATCTGGACCGACCAGTCGATCCGCGTCGACGAATATCGCCTGCCGACGATGAAGGCCGAGGTGACGGGGCCGAAGACCCCGCCGGTGCGGCCGACCGCAGTGCCGCTGTCGCTGTTCGTCGGCTATCTTTCGGGCGGCCCCGCGCCGAACCTGTCGGTCGAGCTGCGCACCAACTTCCGCCCGAGCTGGTCGCCGCCGGAGGGTTATCGCGACTGGGATTTCGACGGCCAGCCGGTCAAGGAGGGCGTCGTCCAGCTCGACGACGATGGCGAGGAGCCGCAGGCCGACATGCCGCTCGCACGCTCGGTGCCGCTGACCCTCGACGCGAACGGCACCGCGGCGACCAGCGTCGCCGTCGACCAGCCGATCACCGAGCCGACGATGATGGCGGTCGAGATGGACTATGCCGACGCCAATGGCGAGACGCTGACCTCCAGCCGCCGCATCACCCTCTACCCTTCCGCCGTCCGGCTCGGGCTCAAGACCGACGGCTGGCTGATGCGCGACGAGGATCTGCGGCTGAAATTCATCGCGCTCGATCTGGACGGCAAGCCGATCCGCGGCCAGCGCATCGAGGTCGCGCTCTACAACCGCGAGATCATCACCGCGCGGCGCCGGCTGATCGGCGGCTTCTACGCCTATGACAACCAGATGCGCACGACGCGGCTCGACGCGCGTTGCAGCGCGACGACCGACAAGCTCGGCCGCGCGAGCTGCGCGATGGCGCCCGGCGTCTCGGGCGAGGTCACCGTGGTCGCGACGACGGCCGACGACGACGGCAACGAGGCGCGCGCGGTGCGCTCGGTCTGGCTCGCGGGCGACGACGACTGGTGGTTCGGCGGCGACAATGGCGACCGCATGGACGTGATCGCCGAACAGCCGCGCTACGACGCGGGCGACACCGCGACCTTCCAGGTCCGCATGCCCTTCCGCGAGGCGACCGCGCTCGTCACGGTCGAGCGCGAGGGCGTGCTGTCGAGCTTCGTCACCCCCCTGAAGGGCACCGACCCGGTGGTGAAGGTCAAGCTGCCCGCGACCTACGCCCCCGACGTCTATGTCTCGGTGATGGCGGTGCGCGGGCGCGTCACCGGCGGCGAAAGCTGGTTTCGCAAGATGAAGCGCGCGGTCGGCTTCGAGATCGAGAAGAGCGAGGGCGCTCCCCCCACGGCATTGGTCGATCTCGCCAAGCCGAGCTACCGCCTCGGCATCGCGAAGATCAAGGTCGGCTGGGAAGGCCACCAGCTCGGCGTCAAGGTCAAGGCCGACAAGGAAAGCTATGCGGTGCGCGACACCGCGAAGGCGAGCATCGAGGTCCGGACCCCGAACGGCAAGCCCGCCGCGGGCGCCGACGTCGCCTTCGTCGCGGTCGACGAGGCACTGCTCCAGCTCGCGCCCAACGAGAGCTGGAAACTGCTCGACGCGATGATGGGCGACCGCACCCTCGACGTGCTCACCTCGACCGCGCAGATGCAGGTGGTGGGGAAACGCCACTACGGCCGCAAGGCGCTCGAACCCGGCGGCGGGGGCGGCGGCGACCTGTCGGGGCTGACGCGCGAGGATTTCCGGCCGGTGCTGCTGTGGCAGGGCCATGTCGCGCTCGACGCGAAGGGACGCGCCACGGTCGACGTGCCGCTCTCCGACAACCTCTCGGCTTTCCGCCTCGTCGCGATCGCGACCGACGGATCGCAGAGCTTCGGCACCGGCGAGACGAGCGTGCGCACCGTGCAGGATCTCGGCGTCTTCGCCGGGCTCCCCGAGCTCGTCCGCACCGGCGACAGCTATGACGCGCGCTTCACGCTGCGGAACGGCACCGATCAGCCGATGACGGTCACCGCGACCCCGTCGCTGACCCCCGCGGTCGCGACCGGCAAGCCGCTCACCGTCACCATCCCCGGGGGCGGTGCGGTGCCGATCAGCTGGACGATGACCGCGCCCGAAACGGTCGGCAAGCTGCAATGGACGGTCGAGGCGGTGTCGAAGAACGGCAAGCAGCGCGACCGGCTGGTCTTCGACCAGATGGTCGAGCCCGCGGTACCGATCGAGACCTGGGCCGCCAGCCTGATGCGCGTCGGCCCCGACACCAGCCTGCCCGTCGCGGCGCCCGCGGGCGCGCTTCCCGGCGGCTATGTCGACGTCGCGCTGTCGGATACGCTCGCGCCGCCGCTCGCCGGGGTGCGCGACTATATGGCGCTCTATCCCTATGACTGCTTCGAACAGCAGACGTCGCGCGCGGTCGCGCTCGGCGATTTCGGCCGCTGGCAGGCGCTCGCCGGCGCGATGCCCGTCTATCTCGATGACGACGGCCTGCTGCGCTACTGGCCCAGCGAGCGGATGCAGGGTTCGCCCGAACTCACCGCCTATGTCCTCGCGGTGACCGCCGCCAACGGCTTCGCGATCCCCGAAGCCGCGAAGGCGAAGATGATCGCGGCGCTGCAGGCGGTGGTCGAGGGCCGCCTCGACCGCAAGGGCTACGGCCCCTACGATATCCGCCCGGTGCGGATCGCCGCGCTCGCGGCGCTCGCGCGCAACAAGGCGTCGAGCCCCGGCCTCGTCGCGGCGATCGACCTCGCGCCCGCCGACATGGCGACGGGGACGCTCGCCGACTGGCTCGTCGCGATCGAGCGGACGCCGGGGGTGCGGGGCGCCGCCGGGCTGCGCGCCGCCGCCGAGGCGGAGCTCAGAAAGCGGATCGTCTACGAAGGCACGCGCCTCGACCTTGTCGACGACGCGCGCGCGCCGTGGTGGATGATGACCAGCGGCGACGAAATGGCGATCAAGACACTCGACGCCGTGCTCGGCCGCAAGGGGTGGGAGGATGACGCCGGCAAGCTGATGGTCGGCATCGCCCAGCGCCAGCGCCGCGGCCATTGGGACACGACGCCCGCCAATGCGTGGGGCGCGACCGTCGTTCGCCGCTTCGCCGAGCTTTATCCGGCCAGCGCGATCACCGGCACCACGCACGTGGCGCTCGCGGGCGGCAGCGCGGCGGCGAGCTGGCCGCGTCCCGCCGACGCCCAGCCGCTCAGCGTCCCGCTCGCCGCGGGCACGATGAGCCTCCGCCACCAGGGCGGCGGCTCGCCCTGGGCGACGGTCAGCGTCAAGGCGGCGGTGCCGCTCACCGAACCGCTGAACGCCGGCTATCGGGTCAAGCGCCAGGTGAGCATCGTCAAGGCGGCGAACCCCAAGCGGCTGGCCCGCGGCGACGTGATCAAGGTGCGGATCGAGGTGATCGCCGCCGCTGGCCGCACCTGGGTGATCGTCAACGACCCGATCCCGCCCGGCGCGACGATCGTCGGCAATCTCGGCGGCCAGTCCGAGATGCTCGCCGATCAGGCCGACGGATCGGGCTGGCAGCCGAGCTATGTCGAGCGCCGCAAGGACAGCTGGCGCGGCTATTTCGGCTGGATGCCCGCGGGCACCCACGCGGTCGAATATGTCGTGCGCCTCAATGGCTCGGGCCGCTTCACCCTGCCCCCGACACGCGTCGAGGCGATGTACTCGCCCGCGATCCGCGGCCAATGGCCGAACGGCCCGATGACCGTGGCGGGATCGGCGGAGTGATGATCCCGGTGGTTTGGCAAAAAACCCAAGCCCCTCCCCTTCAGGGGAGGGCAGCGAAACTTGGCAGCTCGCTGCCTAGTTGCAGCGGGTGGGGTCCATCGGCCTTGCGCAAGGCCGATGGACCCCACCCCCGACCCCTCCCCTGAAGGGGAGGGGCTTATTGTGACATCCGCAACGGAATTATCGCTCTATCAGATGGTCCAGCAGCAGCGCCGATTCCGCCTCTTCGACGCCGTCGCCTGGGTCGCGCTCGCGGCGCTGATCATGGCCACCGCCGCGCATCTCGTCACGAAACCACCGGCGATGTCCGCCTACGCCGACGTGCGCGCAGCGTGGAAGCCCAGCGAGGCGTGGCTCTACGACCGCGACGGACGGCTGCTTGATACCGAGCGCATCGATTTCGAACGCCGCCGCCTCGCCTGGGTGCCGCTGAAGGACATCAGCCCCGCGGTGCGCAGCGCGGTGGTGCGCGCCGAGGACCGCCGCTTCTGGGCGCACGGCGGGGTCGACTGGCTCGCGATCGCGGCGGCGGTGCGCGCGCGCCTGACGATGGGGGGGACCGGCGGCCGCTCGCGCGGCGCCTCGACGCTGCCCATGCAGCTCGCCGCCTTCCTCGCGCCCGAGCTCGCGCAGCCCGGCCAGCGCGGCTGGCTCGCCAAGCTGCGGCAGATGCGCGCGGGGCAGGCGCTCGCGGCGCACTGGACCCACGAACAGATGCTCGAGGCCTATTTCAACCTCGTGCCGCTGCGCGGCGAGGCGCAGGGGATCGGAGCCGGCGCGAACAGCCTGTTCGGCAAGCGCCCCGCCGAGATGAGCCGCACCGATGCCGCGCTGTTCGCCGGGCTCCTCCCCAACCCGGCGGCGGGCGCGAAGGCGCTCGGCGACCGCGCGTGCCGCATCGCCCACGCGAAGGATTGCGGCGCCATCCGCGCCGCCGCCGCGACGCTCGTCTCGGGCGAGCGCGCCGCGCGGCTCGACCCCGCGCTCGCGCCGCACCTCGCGACCCGCCTCCTCGATAAGCCCGGCAAGCGCGTCACGACGACGATCGACCGCCGCATCCAGATCCTCGCGATCCAGGCGATGCGCCGCCAGCTCGCCGGGCTCGGCGCCGGCCGGGTGCGCGACGGCGCGGTCGTCGTGCTCGACAATGCGAGCGGCGAGGTGCTCGCCTATGTCGGCGGCGTCGGGCTCAAATCGACCGCCGCGGCGGTCGACGGCGCCAATGCGATGCGCCAGGCTGGCTCGACGCTCAAACCGCACCTCTACGCACAGGTGATCGAGCGCGGCTGGCTCACCGCGGCATCGATCCTCGACGACAGCCCGGTTCAGCTCGACACCGCCTCGGGCCTCTATGTGCCCAAGAATTACGACCACAGCTTCAAGGGTCCCGTCAGCGTGCGCCAGGCGCTCGCCAGTTCCTTGAACGTCCCCGCGGTGCGCACGCTCGTCATCGACGACGTCCAGGAATTCCGCGACCGCCTCTGGGCGCTCGGCTATCACGGCCTTGTCGAGGACGGCGATTATTACGGCTTCAGCCTCGCGCTCGGCTCGGCCGAGGTCAGCCTGGTCGAACAGGCCAATGCCTTTCGCACCTTCGCCAATCAGGGCCGCTGGTCGCCCGTCCATTTCCTGATCGGCGAGGATGCGGACGAGACGCGCCAGATCGTGAGCCCCGCCGCCGCCTTCATCGTCGGCGACATCCTCGCCGACGCCACCGCCCGCGCCGACGCCTTCGGCGCCGACAGCGCGCTGCGCCTGCCCTTCTGGGCCGCGGCGAAGACCGGGACGTCGAAAGGCATGCGCGACAATTGGTGCATCGGCTGGTCCGACCGCTACACCGTCGCTGTCTGGGTCGGCAATCTCGAGGGCGATTCGATGCGCGCCGTCTCGGGCACATCGGGCGCCGCGCCGGTATGGCGTGACGTCATGATGGCGCTCCACGCCGGCCATCCGGGCAAGCCGCCCGCGATGCCGGGCGGCGTCGAGGCGCGGCGGATCGCGCTTCCCGGCACCCGCGAGCCGCCGCGGCGCGAATATTTCGTGCGCGGCACCGCGCAAACCGAGATGGCGGCCGCCCCCGCCGCCGCCCGCCGCCCGCGCATCACCAGCCCGGTCAGCGGCAGCGTCTATGCGATCGACCCCGACATTCCGGGGGATCGCCAGCGGCTCGCGGTGACGGTCAGCGGCGCCGTCGCGGGGCACCGGCTGATCCTCGACAAGCGGCTCGCCGGCGACGCCGACGCCGGCCTGCAGATCGTGCCGCAGCCGGGCAGCCACGTCCTCGCACTCGTCGACCCGGGCGGGCGGACGATCGACCGGGTGCGCTTTACGGTACGGTAAGCGCGGTTCGCGCGGCGCGGCGGTTATGGCTTTCGTCACGAAATTAAGTTGCGCTGACCGAAGGAGCGGCTAGTCTGCGCCGCCAGGAGAGGGCGCCCGCGCAAGGCCGCCCGACAAGGGGATGTTTCTATGATATTTGGTCGCGTCAAATCACTCGACGCCATCTTGGCCACGGCCGAGAAGAAATCGCTGCACCGGTCGCTCGGTGCAGTCCAGCTGACTCTGCTCGGGGTCGGCGCCATCATCGGCACCGGGATTTTCGTCCTCACCGCCGCAGCGGCGCAAAAGGCCGGGCCGGGCATGATGTGGAGCTTCGTCATCGCGGGTGCGGTGTGCGCGGTCGCGGCGCTCTGCTATTCCGAACTCGCTTCGATGGTGCCCGTATCGGGATCGGCCTACACTTACACCTATTCGGTCGTCGGCGAATTGCTCGCCTGGATGGTCGGCTGGGCACTGATCCTCGAATATGCGGTGGCGGCGAGCGCCGTATCCGTCGGCTGGTCCGGCTATTTCATGGGGCTGGTCAAGAGTCTGACAGGATTCGAGTTACCAACGATGTTACAAGCTGGGCCGACCTGGTCGCTGAACGGCTTCATCCCCGTTGCCGATTTCAGCACCGGCTTCATCAACGTGCCGGCGATCTTCGTCGCGCTCGCGGTGACCTGGCTACTGATGATCGGAACCAAGGAAAGCGCGACCGTCAACGCCTTTCTGGTGGCGATCAAGGTCGCCGCGCTCACCATGTTTATCATTCTCGCGCTGCCGGTCCTCGACCGCGAGCATTTCGCGCCCTTCGCGCCGAACGGCTGGTTCGGCCCGGCGGGAACCTCGGGTCTCGGCATCGTCGGTGCAGCCGCATCGATCTTCTTCGCCTATGTCGGCTTCGACGCGGTTTCGACCGCCGCGGAGGAGACCAAGAATCCACAGCGCAACGTGCCGATCGGGCTGATCGGCAGTCTCGCCATCTGCACCGTCTTCTATCTGCTCGTTGCAGCGGCGGCGATCGGCGCGATGGGCGCGCAGCCCACCGCGCTCGGGGTGCAGCCGGGAACCGCCGAATTCGCGCGCGAATGCGCGGCGCTCGCCGCCAAGGGCAGCGAGCCACTGGTCTGCTCGAACGAGGCGCTCGCGCATGTGTTGCGGTCGATCAACTATACCCGTGCCGGCGACCTCATCGGCCTTGCCGCCAATCTGGCGCTTCCATCGGTCATCCTGATGATGTTGTTCGGCCAGACGCGCATCTTCTTCGTCATGGCGCGCGATGGCTTGCTCCCCGAAAAGCTCGCCACGGTTCATCCGAAATGGAAGACGCCGCACATCGTCACGCTGATCACCGGTATCTTCGTCGCGATCGCCGCCGCGCTGCTGCCCGTCGGCCAGCTCGCCGACATCTCGAACTCGGGAACGCTGTTCGCCTTCCTGATGGTGTCGATCGCGGTATTGGCGCTGCGCATCAAGGATCCGAAACGGCATCGCCCGTTCCGCACGCCGCTCGTCTGGGTGGTCGCGCCCGTGGCGGCCTTCGGCTGCGTGTTTCTGTTCTGGAACCTGCCGATCGACGCCAAGCTGGTGCTCCCGATCTGGGGCGTCGTCGGCCTGGTCATCTACTTCCTCTACGGCTACCGCCGCAGCCATGTCGGGCGCGGCATCATCGAGGTGCACGAGGACGATCCCGATGCGCCGCCGCAGCCGGTGCCGCCGATCGCCGAATAGGAAAAGGGGGCTCCGGCCCCCTTTTCTTTGTCCGTCAATAGGGGCTTTTCGGTGCCGTGCCCGGCCGGGTGAAGAGCTTGCCGCGCTCGGCCCAGAAGACGAGCGCCAGCCCGACGCCCCCCGAAATCAGGAAGGCATAGGCGAGCGGCAGCGTCGAGCCGTCATATTGCTGGCCGATCAGCGCGCCGATCGCCGCGGCGAGCAGCGTCTTGGCAAAGCTTTGATAGGAGGAGGCGACGCCGGCCATATGGCCGAAATCCTCCATCGCGATCGACCCGAAGTTGCTGCCGATGAAGCCAATCAGCCCGACGTTGACCATCATCAGCGCGGTGAACATCCACAAGGTCTCGGCGCCGCTCAGCGCGACGGCGATCTGCACGATCGAGGTCGCCATGAAGGCGAAGGTCGCGCTCTGCGACACGCGCCGCGCGCCGAAGCGCTCGACGATCGCGGCGTTCGAGAAATTGGCGATCGCGATCCCCGCCGCGACGCAGGCGAAGACGAGCGGGAACCAGCTTTGCGCCCCGAACACCTCGGCGATGATCTGTTCGCTGCTGTTGAGATAGCCGTAGAGCGCGGCCTGCATCATCGCCGACGCGAACATATAGCCCGCGGCGCGGCGATGCCGCGTCACCGTCGCCCAGCCCGCGATCATCGTCCGCGCATCGAGCGGTCGCACGTCGGCGGGGTCGAGCGTCTCGGGCAGCCGCCGCAGCCACAGCAGCATGACCACTCCCATCACCGCGAGCACGATGAAGATCGCGCGCCAGTTGGCAAGGGCGGTGACCCCCGCCCCCATCGTCGGCGCGATCGCCGGCACGATCATGAAGACGAGGAAGATCATCGACAGCCGCTTCGCCATCGCATCGCCCGAGAAGAGGTCGCGGATCACCGCGACGACGATCACGCCGAGCGCCGCGCTGATCATCCCGTGCCCGAAGCGCAGCGCGAGGAGCAGCGGAAAGCTGTTCGCGAGCCCGCAGCCGATCGAGAAGGCGACATAGGCGAAGAGCGCCGGCACCAGCACCCCCTTGCGCCCGAAACGGTCGGACAGCGGCCCATAGAAGAGCGAACCCACGCCGATGCCGAGCAGATAGGTCGAGATCACATATTGCCGGTCGTTCGCGACCGTGACCCCCAGCGCGTCGCCGATCGCCGGCAGCGCGGGCAGCATCGAATCGATGGCGAGCGCGTTGAGCGCCATCACCATCGCCATCATGAACACCATCTCGCGAGCGCCGGGCAGGCGGGCGCGCTGGTCGTCGGAAGGAATCGCGGGATTGTGCATTGCAGCATCCCTATGGACGGAGCCGGCCGCTTTGACCAGTGCCGGCTCCGTCGGTCAGCCGGGCATAGCTATGCGCGCCTGGGCGCGACCTACTCCTTCGGCGCCGCCATCTCCTCGACCGGCAGCCCCAGCTTGGCGAGTTGCGGCTTCACCGTCTTGGCATCGCCGACGACGACGATGACGAGATGGCCGGGCTGCAGCTCCTTCGCCGCCGCGGCGTTCAGCGTCGCCGCGGTCAGCGCGCCATAGATCGCCGGCAGCGTCTCGTAATAATCGTCGGGCCGGCCAAAGCGGACGATCTCGTCGATCCCGCCCGCGATCTGCCCGCGCGTCTCGAACCGGTTGGGCAGGCCGCGGATATTGCCTTCCTTGATCCGGTTGACCTCGACCGGCGTCGCGCCGCGCGTCGCCGGATAGTCGCGCATCTCGCGCAGCATCTCGGCGATCGCGTCGCCGGTGCGGTCGCTCTGGACGGGCGCGCGGACGATATGCGGCATCGGCCCTTCGGTTTCCTGGATCGTGCTGCGCACGCCATAGGACCAGCCCTTGGTCTCGCGCAGGTTCATGTTGAGCCGCGACAGAAAGCCGTTGCCGAGGATCTCGTTCGACGCCTGGAGCACCTCGTTCCTGTCCTTGCCCGTCTCGGGCAGCACCTGTCCCGCCGCGATCACCGACTGCGGCGCGCCGGGCCGGTCGATCAGCACGATGCGCTGGCGCGCCGCGGGGATCGCGACGCTCAGGTCCTTTTGCGCCGCGGGCGTCGCCGGCGGAACCCATTGGCCGAACGCGCCGTCGAGTGCCGCGACGGCCGCCGCCTCGTCGACGTCGCCGACGACGATGATCCGCGCCTTGTCCGGACGGAAGGAGGCGGCGTGCGCCGCCGCGAGGTCGGCGGGGGTCAGCCGCGCGACGACGTCGCGGCTGCCGGTGCCGGTCAGCGGCGCGCCATAGGGATGGCCGGGGCCATAGAGCAGGGGCGGCAGCGTGCGCATCGCGAGCACCATCGGGCTATTCTCTTCCTGCGCGATTCCCGCCAGCCGCTGGCCGCGCACGCGCTCGACCTCGGCCGGGGCGAAGGCGGGCGCGCGCACGATATCGGCCATCAGCGCCAGCGACGGCGCCAGATTGCTCGTCAGCGTGTCGAGCGACACGGTCGTCGAATCGAGCCCCGCGCTGACGTTGATGCTCGCGCCGAGCCGTTCCTGCTCCTCGGCGATGGCGATCGCGTCGCGGCTCTTCGTACCCTCCTCGAGCATCGCCGCCATGAAGCTCTGCGTGCCGCGCGCATCGGGCGCGTCGGCGGCGAAGCCCGCGTCGAAGCTGAGCGACACCGTCACCTTGGGCACCGCGCTGCGCTTCGCGAAATAGACCGGGATGCCGTTGGCGAGCGTCGCGCGCTCGATCGCGGGAAAATCGAAGCTGCCGACGGGTTCGACCGGGGGAAAGCTGCGCTTCGCGGCCGCCGCCGGCGTCGCGGGCGCGGCCGCCGGCGTCGCTTCATCCGCATCGGCGCCGCGATAATAGCCGATGCGCGGGCTGCCCGCCTTTTCCCAGCCGCCGCGGTTCTCGCCGCCCTCGGTGCGCTCGCCCGGGTCGACGCGGATCGCGGCGACGGGCCGGGTCAGCCATTTCTGCATCGCGCCCTGCACCGCGGCGGGAGTCAGCGCGGTCAACGCCGCGAGGTCCTGCTTGTATTTCTCGGGATTGCCCGAAAAGACGAGGCCTTCGGCGAGCGTCGCGCCCTTGCCGCCGAAGCCGCCGACCTGCTCGAGCTGCCCGACCTGCGCCGACACGAGGCTCGCGACCGCGCGGTCGAGTTCGGCCTGCGTCGGTCCCTTGGCGATGAAATCGGCGAGGATCGCGTCATAGCGCGCTTCGGCCTTGGCGACGTCTACCCCCGGCTTCACGTCGATATAGCTTTGCACCATCGACGCGTGCTGGAAGGGCATCAGATAGGCGGTAACGGCGACCGCGAGCTGCTCCTTGCGCACCAGCAGATTGTCGAGCCGCGAACTCGCGAGCCCGCCGAGGATATACATGCCGGTCGCGAGCGCCGGGTAGCTCGGGTCGTTGAGCCCCGGCACCGCCCAGTTGCGATAGAGCCGCGTCGTCGCGACCTGATCGGTGATCGTCTTCGCGAACGGCGCGCTCAGCGTCGGCACCGGCGCCTCGACCGCCGCGATCGGCGGCCCCGCCGGAATGTCGCCGAACCAGCGCTCGACCTTGGGCTTCGCGGTCGCGGCGTCGATGTCGCCCGCGAGCACCAGCACCGCGTTGTTCGGCCCGTAATTGTCGGTGAACCATTTCTTGACGTCGGCCAGGCTGGCGGAGTTGAGATCGGCCATCGAGCCGATCGTCGAGTGGCGATAAGGGTGCCCGACCGGGAAGAGCGCGTCCTGCGCTTCATATTCGACGATCGCATATGGCTGGTTGTCGCCCTGCCGCTTCTCGTTCTGGACGACGCCGCGCTGCTGGTCGAGCTTCTCCTGCGTCACCGCGCCGAGCAGATGCCCCATGCGGTCGCTTTCCATGAACAGCGCGAGGTCGAGCGCGCCGGTCGGCACCGTCTCGACATAGTTGGTGCGGTCGAGCCAGGTCGATCCGTTGGTCGGGGTCGACCCCGCGGCCTCGAGCGGCTCGTCGAAATTGGGCACATTCTCGCTGCCGCCGAACATCAAATGCTCGAACAGATGCGCGAAGCCCGTCTTGCCCTTGGGCTCGTTCTTCGATCCGACGCGATAATAGGTGGTGACCCCGACGATCGGCGCCTTGCGGTCGGTGTGGACGAGCACGGTCAGCCCGTTATCGAGCGTGAACTGCTCATAGGGAATGTCGATCGCCGCGACCGTGTCGGCGATCGCCGCGGCCTTGGACGAAGCGGCGGCGGGCTCGTCCGCGGCAGCGGCCGACAGCGGCACGCCCGCCAGGACCAGCGCGAGCACGGCCAGCGAGGCCGACAGCTTGGATTTCTGCATGATTTTCCCCGTTTTTCCGAACGCTATAGTTCGGCGCCGACTATCGAACGTCCGGCGACGGACGCCAAATGCTTTTCGACGAGCGACGGGAATGGCGAAAGGCGGCCGGTAGCGGCCATACCTTCTCCCCTCCCTTCTAGGGAGGGGCTGGGGGTGGGTAGCCGCCGAAGGCGGCGTTCTTTCGTGGGCTCGCTCCGCTCGCGCACCCACCCCTAACCCCTCCCTAAAAGGGAGGGGAATGGCTCAAATCACTCCAAAGCGAACATTCGATGGGCAACGCGACCACCCAATGAAAAGAGGCCGCCCGTCGCTTTCGCAACGGACGGCCCCGATCCCTGAACCTGCCGGGCGATCAGCCCTGGCGCGTTCCCGTCATCGCCATCGAACCGAAGGGTCCGGCCTTGATCGTGCCGGTCAGCGCGTCGCCGTCGATCGTCGCTTCGCATTCGAGCGTCATCGGCATCGGCACCTTCATGTTCATCGTCCAGGTGAGCGAGTTGCCGTCGACCTTGCCATTCTCGACGTCGAGCGACCCCATCGCCCCCGCGTTCTGGCCGGTGAAGCTGTCGCCGTCGCTCTTCACGGTGAAGACCGACTTCTGGTCGCCCATTGGCGATTTGGTGATGCACTCGTAGCTGCCGTCGACTTGGGCCATCGAATCCCTCCTACTGAAACTGATGTTAATTAGCTGGTGTCGCTATTTCCACCGGCAAACCCAATCCGTCAAGCTGCGGTTTCACCGTCGCCGCGTCGCCGACGACGACATAGACGAGATCGTCGACGCTCAGCGCCTTCCGCGCCGCGGCGTCGATCTCGGGCGCGGTCATCGCCTCGTAGGTCGCGGGCAGCTTCTCGTAATAATCGTCGGGACGGTCGAACTTGACGATCGAGCGCAAGCCGCCGAGCACATCGCCCGACGTCTCGAAGCTGCCGGGAAGTTCGCGCACGCTGCCGTTGATGGTGCGCTGCAGTTCCTCCGCGGTGGTGCCCTTGTCGCCGAGATAGGCGGTCAGGTCGCTGCGGAATTCCTTGATCGAATCGCCGGTGCGGTCGGCCTGCACCGGCGCGATCGCAACCCAGGTCAGCCGCTGCTTGTCGGCCGACACCTGCGAGCGCACGCCATAGGACCAGCCCTTGGTCTCGCGCAGGTTCATGTTGAAGCGCGACAGGAAATTGCCGCCGAAGATGTCGTTCGCCGAACGCAGGATCTCGAGATGATCGCTGCCCTTGGCGTCGAGCACCTTGCCCGCCATGATGACCGATTGCGGCGATTTCGGCCGGTCGACGAGCAGGATGCGCGGCTTGGGCGCGGGAATCGCGACCTCGAAATGCTTCGCGGGCTTCGGCGTCGACGGGGCCTTCCACGCGCCCAGCGTCGCGTCGAGCTCCTTCTTCACCTCGGCCAGGGTCGTGTCGCCGACGACGAAGACGCGCGCATTGTCGGGGCGAATCCACGTCGCGTGGAACGCCGCAAGCTGATCGCGCGTCGCCGCCTTGACCGCGTCGGCGTTGCCGAGGCCCGAAGGCGGAATGCCGTAGGGGTGGTCGGCGCCATAGAGCACCGGGCGCAGCACCCGCGCCGCGATCGCGCTCGGGTTGTTGAGCTCGGCCTTCAGCCGGTTGAGCTGCTGCGCACGCACGCGCTCGAGCTCCTTCGCGTCGAAGGCGGGGTTGCGGATATAGTCGGCGAGCAGCCCGAGCGACGCGCGGAGGTTGGGTTTCAGCGCGAACAGGCTGAAGATCGTCTCGTCGGCGTTCGCCGACCCGTCGATCTGCGCGCCGAGCCGCTCCTTGGCCTCGGCGAAGGCGATCGAATCGAGGCTCGTCGTGCCTTCGTCCATCAGGCTGAGCATCAGCGACTGGGTGCCGAGCGCCTTGTGCGGATCGGCGGCATAGCCGGCGTCGAAGCTGACCGCGACCTGGACCGTCGGCACCGTGTCGCGCCGCGCGAACACGACCTCGATCCCGTTCTTGAGCGTCGTGCGCTCGATCGCCGGGAAATCGAGCGCCTTCAAGTCGGCGACCGCGGGCATCTGCGACCGGTCGGCGATCGAGCTCGCCGCGCCGACACCCGTGTCGGGGCCGACGTCGCCGAGCGCCGGGTTCCAATAGCGGTCGGGCTGGACCGCTTCCGCGATCTTGCCCGCGGTGACCGCGCCGCCGCGCGCCTCGCCGCCCTCGGTGCGCTCACCGGGCGTGTAGGTCAGCGAAAAGGCCGGGCGCGACAGCCATTTGTTCGCGACCGCCTTCACCTGTTCGGGGGTTGCCTGCGCCATCCGGTCGAGCTCGGTCTTGTAATAGGCGGGATCGTTCGAATAGAGCGCGCCCTCGGCGAGCGTCACCGCCTTGCCGCCGAAGCCCCCGACCGATTCGAGCCCCGAAATCGTGCCGCCGAGGGTGCTCGCGGCGGTGCGTTGCAGTTCGTCGGCGGTCGGGCCGGTCGCCAGGAATTTCGCGATCTCCTCGTCGAGCCGCTTGCCGACCAGCGCGGGATCGACCCCGTCCTTGACGTCGGCCTGGACGATCAGGATGCCGGCATCCTCGAACGGCTGCGCATAGGCGGCGACGCTGACCGCGACCGGGTCCTTGCGCACCATCGCATTGTCGAGGCGCGAGCTCGACAGGCCGCCGAGGACGCCCATCGCCATCTGCAGCGGCACCGCTTCGGGATCGTTGAGCCCCGGGATCGCCCACATGCGGTAGATGCGCGTCGTCGGGATCAGGTCCTTGACCTCCTTCGCCAGCGGCGCGGGCAGCGTCGGCACCGTGACCTTGGGCATCTCGACCGCGGGGCCGCGCGGAATGTCGCCGAACCACTCGCCGACCTTCGCCTTGGCCGTCGCGGCGTCGATGTCGCCCGCGAGCACCAGCACCGCATTGTTCGGCCCGTAATTGTCGGTGAACCATTTCTTCACGTCGGCGAGGCTCGCCGTGTTGAGGTCGGCCATCGAGCCGATGGTGCTGTGGTGATAGGGATGGCCCGAGGGAAAGAGATTCTCGAAAATCTCGTAGCGCAGCAGCCCATAGGGATTGTTGTCGCCCTGGCGCTTTTCGTTCTGGACGACGCCGCGCTGGTTATCGAGCTTTTCTTGCGTCACCGCGCCGAGCAGATGCCCCATGCGGTCGCTTTCGAGGAACAGCGCGCGGTCGAGCGCCCCGGTCGGCACCGTCTCGAAATAATTGGTGCGGTCCATGTTGGTCGTGCCGTTGCTGTCGGTCGCGCCGACCTGCTGCAGCGGCTCGAAGAAATCGCCCGGCGCATTTTCCGACCCGTTGAACATCAGATGCTCGAACAGGTGCGCGAAGCCCGTCTTGCCCGCGGGCTCGTTCTTCGACCCGACGCGGTACCAGACCGACACCGCGACGACGGGGGCCTTGTGATCCTCGTGCACGATGACGCGCAGGCCGTTGTCGAGGGTGAAGCTCTCGTACGGAATGTCGACCGCCTTCACCAGCTCGGCGATCGGCGCGGGGTCGGCGGCCTTCGCCTTGGCGAGCGCGGGTCCCGCCGCGACGAGCGCGGTCGAGGCGGCGAGGGCAAGGGCGAAGCGGTGGGAACGGAACATGGACGATCCTCTTGAAAAGGCGCGCAGGATGGCGCGGATGCCGGACGGCACTGTATGAGAGGTTTAGGACAGCGATTTGCGGCTTTCAAGGCCGATAGAAGCGCGCGCCGCTCGCCTTCAGCGCCGCCGGATCGAACAGCACCGGCTTCAGCCGATGCGCCACGAACAGCGGTGCCTGGTCGTTGTAATGCGGGCTCGCCGGGCGCGTCGTCGCGGCGCCGAAGGGCTGGATCGATTCCGAATGCACGCGCCCTGCCTTGTCCCAGGTCACGAACAGGATGAAGCTGTCGCCGTGGCGCACCTTCAGCCGCCCGTCGGGCTCGACGTCCCACAGGGTCGAGGCGCGCACCGTGTCGTTGCCGCCGTCGAGCGGCAGGTCGACGCGATGCGGTCCCTCGCCGTGGCGCAGCCGCAGCACCGTGCCGAGCTTGGGGTCGAGCCCCGCGAAATGCTCCTGCAGATGCGCGACGACCTCTTTCAGCACGGTGCGCGGGTCGGGCGCGGCGCGGCGCTGATAGTGGGCGCCGCCCGCGGGACGCAGCACCATCAGCGCGAGCGCGTCGCCATGCCCCTTGCCGTCGAGGTTCCAGTCCCATTTGCGCAGCAGCGCCTGCGCCTCGGCAAGCGCCGGATCGCCCTTCGTGTCGAGCGCGAGCAGCTTGTCGATCCACGCCTTCGCATAGCCCGTCCTCGCATAGGTGGTGTCGTATTTGATCGCCTTCAGCCGCGCCTCGTCGATCTGCCCCGATGCCTCGAACAGCGCGATCAGCCGCGTCGCGCGATTGGTCATGTCGTCCTCGATGCCGAGCAGCGGCGAGAAGGCGGCGGCGTCGAGCTCGTCGCCCGGCCCCGCCGCGACCCACGGCGTGTTGTTCGCGTTGATGACGTAGCCCGATGCCGGATTGACCAGCGCGGGGACGCGGTCGAAGGGCAGCGTCTTGGTCCACAGATCGGCCGAGGTGTCGCCCGGAACGATCCCGCGCCAGTCGAACCCCGGCTGGCGGTCGGGGAACATCGCATTGTAGAAAAGGCCGATATTCCCCTTGGCGTCGGCGTAGACGAAGTTCGTCGCGGGCACCCCCTGCCCGGCCATCGCGGCGCGCCACTCGGCGAAAGTCTTCGCCTTGTTGAGCCGGTAATATTGGGTGACCATGTTCGCCTGGTCCTGCCCCGCATAGCGGATCGCGAAGGCGCCCTTGTCGTTCTTGATCACCGGCCCCTGCACCGATCGCCAGATGGTGCGCGGCACCGGCAGCACGAACGGCCCGAACTTCACCTTGAGCCAGATCCGCTTCTTTTCGAGCGGCCGCCACGCGCCGTCGAACCGGTATTTCTCACCGCTCTCGTCGAGGGTCAGCCGGTAGACGTCGATCAGGTCGGGCCGGTTCACCGTGTTGGTCCAGCCGAGATATTTATTGTGCCCGAGGAAGGGGTAAGGCGAGCCGGGGAAGTTCGCGCCGGCGAAATCCCATCCCTCCTGGCTATGCACGACCAGTTCGTACCAGGCGACCCCGCCGGTCCACGGCTGGTGCGAGTTGGAGACGAGCCGGGTCGCGCCGTCGGTCGAGCGCGACGGCGCGACAGCAAACCCATTCGAGCCGTTCGACCCCGGATCGCGCCCCAGCGGCGTGTCGGAGCGCGGAACGACCTTGCCGGTGACGTCGATCGCCGGGCCGCCCTCGCGCCCCAGCGGCTGCCCCTCGGTCAATTCGCCGAGCACCGAATCGAGCCCGAAGAAGAAGGGCGAGCGCAGCACGAAGCCCGCGACGACATCCTCGCCGGTCACCGGGAACAGCCCCGACAGCCGCACCTCGTCCGGATGCTTGTCGGCATAATGGTTGAGCCCCGCGGCATAGGCGGTGAACAGCGCCTTCACGTCGCCCGGCAATCGCGGCCAGTCGCGCGCGGTCGTCTCGCGCACGCCGAGCAGCGCCGCGACATAATCGACCTTCGCGCCATCGGTGCCGAGCAGCGCGCCGGTGCGCCCGCGCGTCATCGCGAGCACCTCCTGCAGCGTCGCGAAATCATCCTCGGCATGGGCATAGGCGACGCCATAGGCGACATCGGCATCGGTCTTGCCGAAGATATGCGGCACCCCGAACCCGTCGCGCGCGATCCGCACGTCGGTCGGCTGAAAGGCTGGCGCGGCGGGCGCCTTCGCGGTCAGCGGCTCCCAGACCGCGAGCCCGACCAGCGCGGCGGCGACCAGCAAGAGCAGTCCGACGAAAAATTTGCGCATCCGCTTTCCCACTTCCTGCATTATGCCTTGCGACAGGCCTCATGGCGGAAAATTTGCGGCACGGAAAGCCATGCTCTTGTGTTGCAAAATGGCAACACTATCTCTGGTTGCGAGAAAGGGGCTTACTTCATGAACCTCGAAAAATTCACCGATCGCGCCAAGGGCTTCCTGCAGGCGGCGCAGACGATCGCGATCCGCATGAATCACCAGCGGATCAGCCCCGAGCATATCGCCAAGGCGCTGCTCGAAGATAATGAAGGCATGGCCGCGGGGCTGATCGCGAAGAGCGGCGGCGATGCCGCGCGCGCCGTGCAGGGCATCGACGCGCTGCTCGCGAAAGTGCCCGCGGTGTCGGGCTCGGGCGCGCAGGCGACCCCGGGACTCGATAATGACGCGGTGCGCCTGCTCGACCAGGCCGAGCAGGTCGCCACGAAAGCCGGCGACGGCTATGTCACCGTCGAGCGGCTGCTGCTCGCGATGGTGCTTTCGACCGCCACACCGGTCGGCAAGGTCTTCGCCGACGCCGGGGTCAAGGCCGACGCGCTCAACGGCGCGATCAACGATCTGCGCGGCGGCCGCACCGCCGACACTGCGTCGGCCGAGGATCGCTACGAAGCGCTCAAGAAATTCGCCCGCGACCTCACCGAAGTCGCGCGCGCGGGCAAGCTCGATCCGGTCATCGGCCGCGACGAGGAAATCCGCCGCACCGTGCAGATTCTCGCGCGCCGGACCAAGAACAACCCGGTGCTGATCGGCGAGCCCGGCGTCGGCAAGACCGCGATCGCCGAGGGCCTCGCGCTGCGCATCGCCAACGGCGACGTCCCCGACAGCCTGAAGGACCGCCGCCTGCTCGCGCTCGACATGGGCGCGCTGATCGCGGGCGCCAAATATCGCGGCGAGTTCGAGGAGCGGCTGAAGGGCGTGCTCGACGACGTCAAGGCCGCCGAGGGCGAGATCATCCTGTTCATCGACGAGATGCACACGCTCGTCGGCGCGGGCAAGGGCGAGGGCGCGATGGACGCCTCGAACCTTTTGAAGCCCGCGCTCGCGCGCGGCGAGCTTCACTGCATCGGCGCGACGACGCTCGACGAATATCGCAAATATGTCGAGAAGGACCCCGCGCTCCAGCGGCGCTTCCAGCCGGTGTTCGTCGGCGAGCCGACGGTCGAGGATTCGATCTCGATCCTGCGCGGGCTCAAGGAGAAGTACGAGCTGCACCACGGCGTGCGGATCACCGACGGCGCGATCGTCGCCGCGGCGACGCTGTCGAACCGCTATATCTCCGACCGTTTCCTGCCCGACAAGGCGATCGACCTGATGGACGAGGCGGCGAGCCGCATCCGCATGGAGGTCGAATCGAAGCCCGAGGAGATCGAGAGCCTCGACCGCCGCATCATTCAGATGAAGATCGAGGAATCGGCGCTCGGCAAGGAAAGCGACGCGGCGTCGAAGGACCGGCTGGCCTCGCTCCAGGCCGACCTCGCCAACCTCGAACAGCAGTCGGCCGAACTCACCCAGAAATGGCAGGCCGAGAAGGACAAGATCCACGCCGAGGCGAAGATCAAGGAGCAGCTCGACGCCGCGCGTAGCGCGCTCGATCAGGCCCAACGCATCGGCGACCTCGCGAAGGCAGGCGAGCTCAGCTACGGCACGATCCCGGGTCTCGAAAAACAGCTCGCCGACGCCGAAGCCGCGGCGGGCAACGCGATGCTGCGCGAAGAGGTCACCGCCGACGATATCGCCGCGGTGGTCAGCAAATGGACCGGCATCCCGGTCGACCGGATGATGGAGGGCGAGCGCGAAAAGCTGCTCGGCATGGAGGATACGCTCGGCCAGCGGGTGATCGGCCAGGACGAGGCCGTCCGCGCGGTCTCGACCGCGGTGCGCCGTGCGCGCGCCGGACTACAGGACCCGAACCGGCCGCTTGGCTCGTTCCTCTTCCTCGGCCCGACGGGCGTCGGCAAGACCGAACTCACCAAGGCGCTCGCGCGTTTCCTGTTCGACGACGACAATGCGATGGTCCGCATCGACATGAGCGAGTTCATGGAAAAGCACAGCGTCGCTCGGCTCGTCGGCGCGCCCCCGGGCTATGTCGGCTATGAGGAGGGCGGCACGCTCACCGAAGCGGTGCGGCGGCGCCCTTATCAGGTCGTCCTCTTCGACGAGGTCGAAAAGGCGCATGGCGACGTGTTCAACATCCTCCTGCAGGTGCTCGACGACGGACGGCTGACCGATGGGCAGGGGCGCACGGTCGACTTCACCAATACGCTGATCATCCTGACCTCGAACCTCGGCAGCCAGGCGATCGCCGCGCTTCCCGACGACGCGCCGGTAGAGCAGGCAGAGCCCGCGGTGATGGAGGTGGTGCGCGCGCATTTCCGGCCCGAGTTCCTGAACCGGCTCGACGAGATCGTGCTGTTCCACCGCCTGGGGCAGCAGCATATGGGCGGGATCGTCGATATCCAGGTCGCGCGGGTGCAGAAGCTGCTCGCCGACCGCAAGGTGACGCTCGACCTCACCGACGCCGCGCGTGCGTGGCTCGGCCGGGTCGGCTATGATCCGGTCTACGGCGCACGGCCGCTGAAGCGCGCGGTGCAGAAATATTTGCAGGACCCGCTCGCCGACCTGATCCTGAAGGGCGAGGTGAAGGACGGGTCGACCGTCGGGGTCGACGAGGGCGACGGAGCGCTCGTGCTGACGCCGGGCTGATCATCCGAAAAAGAGAATGTCCCGGCCCTTGGGCCGGGACGTTCGATACCGCTTAGCGGTTGCCTTCGACGAGCGAGCGCGAGCGTTCCATGTCGCGCGTGCGATCGAGGTCGGCCTTGCCCTGCGCGGCGAGCTGGTCCCATTCGGCCTTGGTGTGGCAGACGCGGCGCGACATGATCGAGCCGGTGGCGACTTCGCGCTTGCAGATTTTCTTTTCGGCGTCGGGCTTGTCGGCCGAGGCCTTTTCAGGCGCCGCGGCATAGGACACCGCCGGGGCGGCCGCCAACAGGGCGGCGAGAGAGAGAATGCGAATCACTCCGATCGTTCCTTTCATCGGGCCAGCGCCGCAAAGCCGCGCCGCCGGGCCAAAGAAAATGGGCGGCTCCCGAGGGAACCGCCCACCTTCCTACAAGTCCTTGACTTAGAAGTCGACCTTCGCGCCGATGCGGAAGTAACGACCCAGGATGTTCGGACCAGCCCAAGCCGGGTTGAAGCCGAACAGACCATAGGCCGAGTCCGGATCGAACGGCGGCTTGGTGTCGAGAAGGTTGAGGACGTTCGCGTAAACCGTGAACTTGTCGCCAATCTTCTGCGAAACCGTCAGGTCGAGGTTCCAGATGTCCTTGGTCTTACAATTGACCGGCGTGCCGTCGAGGTAAGCGTGCGTCGAGGTGCCATTGGCCGCGTTGAACGCGCAATCGCCCTTGATGCCGCCGAAGTCGATCGACGCCGTGTCATAGCCCTTGGTGTAATAGGCCGTCAGGCTGACCGCGGTATCGCCGAACTCCAGCGTGTTCTGCCACGTCGCGCGCCACTTGGGCGAACCCGAGCAGGACGTGATGTTGCAGGGGCTGAGCGTACCGTCGTAGCGCAGCACGTCGCCGGCGTCGGTCTTCAGCTCGTACTTCAGCATGTACGAAGCGTCGAAGTCGGTGCGCCAGGTCAGCGAGCTGCCGATCGGCAGGCTGGCGCGGGCACCGAAGTCGATGCCGCTGACCGTCTGCTGGTCCTGGTTGGTGAACGACGACTGGATGAAGCCGATGACCGGAAGCGCATTCGGGAACGCCGGATCCGGCTGACCCGGAAGAACGGTGATGCCCGGAATGTTCACCACGCCGTTGTTGGCATAGTAAGCCGCTTCGGCCGCGCTCGTGTCGGTGACGCCGGTGATCAGGTTCTTGACCTTGATGTGCCAGAAGTCGACCGTCAGGCTGACGTTGCGGATCGGCTCGAAAATGACGCCGGCGGTGAAGGCCGTCGACTTTTCGGGATCCAGATCGGGGTTGCCGACCTGCGTCAGACCCAGCGAGTAGTTGCCCGTCGCATAGGCGTTGTTGCCGTGCGCCGCGCAGAAGGCCGCGAAGGTGGTGCAGTTGACCGTGCGCGTCACATAACCCGTGGTCGGCAGACCGAAGCTCTCGTTGAAGCTCGGGATGCGGAAGCCCTTCGAGAAGGTGCCGCGGATGGCGACCTGCGGGATCGGCGTGAACTTCAGGCTGAGCTTCGGCGAGAAGTTCGACTGACCCGTCGAATAATCGTCGTAGCGGCCCGAAGCGCCGAGTTCGAGCTGGTCGATGATCGGCGCGCTCAGTTCGAAGAACGCCGACTTCACGTTGCGGCTGCCCGCGGTGCCGACCGAGTTGATGCTGTAGTAGCGATCATACTGGTTGCCGAGCGTGCCGGGGTTGGCGCTGGGAGCGTCGATCGATTCGTCGCGATACGACACGCCGACCGCCGCCTGCAGCGGACCGCCCGGAAGCTCGAACAGATCCTTGGCGATGGTCGCCTGGACCTGCCACAGCTGCGACACCGAAGTCGTCTGCTGGCGCGGGCCGATGAAGTCCCAGACGTCGTCGGGCGTGGCTTCCAGATCGTTGAAGTTGATCTGGCCGCGCGCGACGGCATCCATGATCCGCTGCGGGATGTAGTAGTTTTCCTGCGAACGCTTCAGGCGCACTTCCGACGCCGTGAAGTTGGCCGAATAGCGCCAGTCGTCGCCGAAGCTGCCGTCGATGCCCAGCACGCCGCGCAGCGCGCGCGAGTTGGTGTCGACCGTGCGGCCGCGGGTCGAACGGAGGAACGCCTGCGCCGTCTGGCCGCCAGCGGCATAGGGGTTGTACGGGTTGAGCACGCCGTTGGTCGCGTCGCAGCCCGTGTTCAGCCCGTCGGCGGTGCCGACGCCCGTGTTACAGACATAGACCGGCAGCATGACGTTGTACGCCAGCGCGCCGTTGTTCGGCGGCGTCGGCGTGCCGTTGAAGCCGAGCGGCGTGAACGACGCGTGGCTCTTCGTCTGATAATAGTTGGCGATCGCATAGAGCTGCGCATTGTCGCCGACATTGGCGGTGAAGCGCGCGGTCAGGCCCTTACGCTCGATGTCGGGCTGCAACATGATATAGTCGTTCTGGAAATCGACTTCGCAGACGCCCGCAAGCGGTGCGGTCGTCGACGTGCCGATGTTCTGGTGCATGTTGTAGCCGCGGCAGCCGGCAGCCGGGTTCAGGAATTCGAACCGGCCGGCGCCGGTCAGCGGGTTGGTCGCCGAGCCGGGGCGGACCAGCGTCACGCCGGGAATGCTGATCAGGCCGTTGAACGATCCGTCTTCCGGGGTGTAGCCGTTCCAGTTCAGGTTGGGCAGGCAGCTGCCGCTCGCGCCGCAAACGCCGGTCCAGTCCTGGGTGTTGAACGGATAGCCGCGGTCGCGCGCATAGAGCGCGTCCTGCTTCTGATATTCGCCGCTGACGTAGAAGTTGAAGCCCTGGTCGGCGAGGTCGCCGTAGCCCCAGGTCACGTCGACGCGCTGCTCGCCGGCATCGCCGCGCTGCGAAATGCCGACCGAACCGCCGAGATGGAGGCCCTGGATTTCCTTCTTGGTGATGATGTTGACCACGCCCGCGATCGCGTCGGCGCCATAGGTCGACGACGCACCGTCACGCAGCACTTCGATGCGGTCGACGACGGCGTTGGGAATGGTGTTGAGGTCGACGAAGTTGCGCTGGCCGTCATCCGCGAGCGGATAGGGAGCCATGCGCAGGCCGTCGGAAATCGACAGCGTCGCCTGCACGGTCAGGCCGCGCAGCGCCGGAGCATTCGCGCCCGACGCGAAGTTGAAGCCGGTGTTCCAGCCCTGGGTGATCGTGCCCGCGCCGTTGGCCGACAGACGCTGAACGGCGTCGGCGACGGTGTTGATGCCGCGCTCCTGGAGCGTTTCCGAGCTAAGCACGGTGACCGGCGACGGCGTTTCCGTGTCCGTGCGACGGAGGATCGAGCCGGTGACGACGATCGTGTCGTCGGAGGTGGCCGCGCCCTCGTCGGCCGGCGCATCCTGCGCGAACGCAGGAGCCGAAACCAGCGCGATACCCATGACGATGGGCGCGGCGCTCATTTTCAGCTTCGAAAAGTGAGTTTTCTTCACAGTGCAGTCCCTTGCTACTGGTGGCTATGATACCTGAATGAATTGCGCGCGCAGACTCCCTGCCCAGCGCGCGAGACACCCCGATAGGCTGCGGGATGACCCCTCATTCATTTTGAGTAAAGGAAATTCCCCGCCATTTTTGCGGTTTCGCGGGCCATTGTGACGTATTTGCAACATCCGCGAGAAGCGGCGAAATACAATGTGCTGGCGCCGCCCGTTTCGCGACATTTTGTTTCAGTCGTTACCGGTTTTGCTGCAGTGCAGCAAAATCCTCAGCGCGGCATCGGCCCCGCGAGCGTGCCCGGATCGAGCCGCGCGTCGCGCCATTTGAGTCCCCAGTGGAGGTGCGGGCCGGTGGCACGTCCGGTCGATCCGGTGGTCCCCAGCCGCTGCCCCTGCACCACCCGGTCGCCGACCTTCACCTCGAGGTGCTGGCAATGGAGAAAGGCGCTGTTCAGCCCCATGCCGTGATCGATCATCAGGAGATTGCCCTCGAGCGTGAAGGGCGTCGCCGCCGCGAGCACGACAACCCCGTCGGCGGGGGCGTAGAAAGGCGTGCCCGCCGGCACCGCGATGTCGGTGCCGCTGTGATAGGCGCCGGGCTTGCCCTGATAGACGCGCTGCGACCCGAAGAAGCCCGACAGGCGCCCGGTCGCGGGCCAGCGGAAGGACTGGCGCCAGCCGTCGACGTCGTGATCGACGCGGCGCGCCTCGACGATCTGCGCGAGCTCGCCGGGGCGGCGGCGCGCGAACTCGGCATCGCTCGCCGCGCCGCCGCGCCAGGGCGCGTTGATATGCTCGATCCGCCAGCTGCCCGCGGCGACGGCGATTGGATGCTCGATGCGACGACCATCGGCGAAGATCGCGACGAGTTGCGCGGTCGCGGGCGCGTCGCGGTCGAAGGCGATGAGGAATTGGCCGTCGGCTGCCAGCGGAACCGCGAGACCGTTGAACGTCACCTGCTGCGCACCGCGAGGCGCCTGCCCGGTGAGGATGCCGCCCTGTTGGGGCTTCCCGAATAGCAGGAAGGTCCCATAGGTCATCGGCACTTCGGTCGCTGGCTGCGGAGCCGACGCCGGAACGTCCGCAGCCGCTGCCGGCTCGGCGGAAACAGGCGCGGCGGGCGGCACGCAGCTTGCGGCGATCAGCAGGAGCGGCAATGCCGCGGCGGCGCGCGGCCCGAACCGCACCCTCATGCCTGATGGTCGAGCGCGGCCTGCACCGAGATGGCAGCGGTGGCATAGGGCTCCTGCCGCGCCACCGACCAGTAGCGCAGCTCGTCGAGCCCGATCGGCGCGCCGGTCACCGCGCACAGCACATGGTCGCCCGGCGACAGGATGCGGAACCCGTTGGGTCCGTACTGGAGGCGGGCGAGGCGGTTGCGGCTGGCGATCAGCATGGGGGCATATCCATCGGGAAGAGACGTATCGGGCGGACGACTATAGCAGCATCGCGCCGCGCGGCCACCCCCGCTCGCCGCCGAATTAGAGGATCATGCCGCTTGCGGTGTGTCCGCTTGCGACCGGTTGCGGACATACCTCTCCCCTCCCTTTTAGGGAGGGGCTGGGGGTGGGTAGCCGCCGAAGGCGGCGTTCTTTCGTGGGCTCGCTCCGCTCGCGCACCCACCCCTAACCCCTCCCTAAAAGGGAGGGGAATGGCTCAAATCCACCCCAAAGCGACCTTACCTCAAAACAATTCCCCCTGCCCCTTGCCTGGCAACGCTGGCGGAGCCCTGCGCACGGGCTTCGGCGGAGAAGAGGGCGGCGGCGCATCTCCGTCCGCGACCGCCACCGGCACCTCGCCGTCGGCGAACTGGAGCCGCAGATGTCCCGCGGCGCGCGCCGCCGCGGCGTGGGTGACGATTGCCCCGCCAGCATCGCGCACCATCGCATAGCCGCGCGACAGGAGCGCGCGCGGGTCGAGCGAGGCGAGCAGCCGCGCCAGCCCCTCGAGCCGGGCGCGGTCGCGGTCCCACGCCCGCGCGAGCAGCGCCGGGCGCAGCGCCGCGGACCGGCTCGCGAGCCGCTCGGCGGTCACCGCCAGCCGGTGCCGCTGGCTGCGGTCGAGCCGGCCCTCGGCATCGTCGAGCCGCTGGCGCTGCGGCGCATAGAGCGCCTCGCGCCGCGGCAGGTGGCGGGCCAGCGCGGCAAGGCGCTCGCCGCCCAGCGCTTGCGCCCGGGTCGCCGCACCGATCATCCGCCCGCGCCACGTCGCGAGCTGCGCCATCAGCTCGGCGCGCACCGGCACCGCCATCTCGGCCGCGGCGGTCGGCGTCGGCGCGCGCACGTCGGCGGCATGGTCAGCGAGCGTCACGTCGGTCTCGTGCCCCACCGCGCTGATCGTCGGGATGCGGCAGTCGGCGATCGCGCGCACGACGATCTCCTCGTTGAACGCCCACAGGTCCTCGATCGAGCCGCCGCCGCGCGCGACGATGACGAGGTCGGGGCGCGGCACCGGCCCGCCGGGCGCAAGGCCATCGAAGCCGCGGATCGCATGGGCGACCTGCGCCGCCGCGCCCTCGCCCTGCACCAGCACCGGCCAGACGATCACCCGCGTCGGGCAGCGGTCGGCGAGGCGGTGGAGGATGTCGCGGATCACCGCGCCCGTGGGCGAGGTGACGACGCCGATCGTCCGCGGCAGATAGGGAAGCCGCTGCTTGCGCTCCCGGTCGAACAGCCCCTCGGCGCCGAGCCGCGCCTTCAATTTCTCGAAGAGCAGCATCAGCGCGCCCTCGCCCGCGACCTTGAGGCTTTCGACGACGAGCTGATATTTGGAGCGGCCGGGATAGGTGGTGAGCTTGCCGGTCGCGATCACTTCGATCCCGTCCTCGGGGCGAAAGGCGAGTCGCGCCGCCTGCCCCTTCCACATCACCATGTCGATCAGCGCATTATCGTCTTTCAGCCCGGCATAGAAATGCCCCGACGCCGCGCGCTTCGTCCCCGACAGCTCGCCGCGCACCCGCACGCGCGCGAAGCCGTCCTCGACCGTGCGCTTGATCGCCGCCGACAACTGGCTGACCGAAAGCGCGGGAGCATTGTCGCCGGACGGCGACCGACTAACATTGTCGCCCGACGCCGCCTCGGCTAACAGCCGCGCCGCGGGGTCTTCGTCGGACGCCGGATCGGGAAAAGGAATGGACATGAATATCCTGCTGGTGGGCTCGGGGGGCCGCGAACATGCGCTGAGCTGGCAGTTGGCGCAATCGCCGTCTTGCCGCAAGCTCTATGCCGCGCCGGGCAATCCGGGGATCGAAACCTTTGCCGAATGCGTGGGCGTCGCCGCCGACGATCTGGACGGGCTGATCGCCTTCGTCCGCGCGCACGCCATCGACTTCGTCGTCGTCGGTCCCGAAGCGCCGCTCGTCGCCGGGCTCGCCGACCGGCTGCGCGACATCGGCATCCCGGCCTTCGGCCCCTCCGCCGCCGCGGCGCGGCTCGAGGGGTCGAAGGGCTTCACCAAGGATCTGTGCGCGCGCGCCGGCATCCCGACCGCCGCCTATGTCCGCTGCACCTCCGCCGAGGAAGCGCACGCCGTTCTCGAAGGCTTTGCGATCCCCGTCGTGATCAAGGCCGACGGCCTCGCCGCGGGCAAGGGCGTGATCATCGCCGAAACGCGCGAAGAGGCCGCGGCGGCGATCGACGACATGTTCGATGGCGCCTTCGGCGGCGCGGGCGCCGAGGTGGTGATCGAGGAATATATGACCGGCGAGGAGGCGAGCTTCTTCGCGCTCTCCGACGGCACCGATGTGATGGCGTTCGGCAGCGCGCAGGACCACAAGCGCGTCGGCGACGGCGACACCGGGCCGAACACCGGCGGCATGGGCGCCTACAGCCCCGCGCCCGTCCTGACTCCCGATCTCGAAGCCGCGGTGATGGACCGCATCATCCGCCCGACGGTCGGCGCGCTCGCCGCCGAGGGTACGCCCTATGTGGGCGTCCTCTTCGCCGGGCTGATGCTCACCGACGCGGGGCCGAAGCTGATCGAATATAATTGCCGCTTCGGCGACCCCGAATGCCAGGTGCTGATGATGCGCTTCGCCGGCGATTTCGCCGCGCTGCTCCACGCCGCGGCGACGGGCGATCTCGGACATGCGACCCCGCCCGCCTTCGCGCACGACTATGCGCTGACCGTGGTGATGGCGGCGAACGGCTATCCGGGCACCCCCGAAAAGGGCGGCGCGATCCGCGGCATCGCCGATGCCGAGGCGGGCGGCGTTCGCGTCTTCCACGCCGGCACCGCGCGAGCGGACGGGGCGATCGTCGCCGCGGGCGGGCGCGTGCTGAACGTCACCGCGACGGGCAAGAGCGTCACCGAGGCGCAGGCGCGCGCCTATGCCGCGGTCGACCGGCTCGACTTCGGAACCGGCTTCTGCCGCCGCGATATCGGCTGGCGCGAGGTCGCCCGCGAGGCGCGCTAGGGGCTGGCGCGAGGTCGCGCGCGAGGCCGAGTAGCAAGGCTGGACGGAGCCAAGCCTGTTCGATATCTAGATCTTTCAACGTGTCCCCGCGAAGGCGGGGACCCAGAGTAGCGCAAGCTGCCATGACGCTCTGGACTCCCGCCTTCGCGGGAGCACGAAAATGAGGAGCAGAATCCCATGACTTGGCTTCAGGAAAACTGGATCGTCGCGCTCGTCGTGCTGATCGTCGTCATCGCGCTTGTCTGGTGGCTCGCGGCGCGGCGGAGACCGCAGGATATCGCGCCGCCGGCGATCGAACCCGCGCAGCCCGCCAAGCCGCTCGAACCGGCGAAGCCCGACATCGTCGCCGCCGAGCCCGCGTTCAGGAAGGCCGCAACGCCCGCCCCTGCCCCGGCGCCAACCCCGCCGCCCGCACCGGTCGAGGCCGCTCCGCCGCCCCCCGCCCCCGAACCCGCCGCACCGCCACCCCCCGCACCCGCACCCGCACCCGCACCCGCCGCGGGCAAAACCGACAATCTGCAATTGCTCAAGGGCGTCGGCCCCAAGCTGGTCGCGCTGCTGAACGACCTCGGCGTCACCCGCTTCGACCAGATCGCCGCCTGGACCGACGCCGATATCGCCGCGATCGATCCCCAGCTCGGCAATTTCTCGGGCCGCATCACCCGCGACAATTGGGTCGACCAGGCCAGCTATCTCGCGCGCGGCGACAAGGCCGGCTTCGAGGCGAAGTACGGCGCGCTCGGCGGGGAGCTATAGCGGGCTGCTAGCGGGCGATTTCGGTCCTATCCGATGTGATCCCCGGCGAAAGCCGGAGGCCACGAGAGGATTGCCGATAGAAACGCGATTCTTCTTCCATCGTCACCCCGGACTTGATCCGGGGTCCCGCTGGATGCCGAAACCAGTCGATGCCTTAAAAAGCGGGATCCCGGATCAAGTCCGGGATGATGATGGTGAATGGATGGCCGCTCCCCACCCCAAAGCCGGCATTACCCCGAAAAACCGCTTTCCTACATGATCGCGCCGTGCCAGCCTCTCGCATCGGCTCTTTCGCTTCGTGAACATCCGCGGGGCCGCACAGGGGCGCATCGGTGCCGCAAATTCTCGGACGGGTATCATTATACCCGAGGGGAGTGGCAAGTTTGACAACTTAGGATCAAAATCGCGCTCCGGGCCTAGCCTTCGGCCACGCCTTCCTTCGGCCTGCGAATCGCGCTGACCAGCAGCTTGTCGATCTTGCGCCCGTCCATGTCGACGATCTCGAAGCGCCAGCCATGGTCGGTGAAGCTCTCGCCTTCGGTCGGCAGATGCTTGAGGATCGCGAGCGCATGGCCCGCCGCGGTGGCATAGTCGCGGTCGTCGCCCAGCTCGATCCCCAGCCGCTCGGCCATCTGGTCGGCGGGCATCGATCCCGCGATCAGCAGGCTGCCGTCGTCGCGCTCGGTGACGAAGGGCTCGCTCCCGATGTCCTGGTCCGACGCGAACTCGCCCGCGATCGCGGAGAGCAGGTCGGCGGGGGTCACCAGCCCTTCGAAATGGCCATATTCGTCGTGGACGAGCAGCATCGGCACCTCGGCGACGCGCAGGCTTTCGAGCGCGTCCATCGCATCGATCTGGTCGTGGATCACCGCGGCGCGGCGGATCAGCGTCTCGAGGTCGAGCGCCTCTCCGCGAAACAGCGCCCCCGCGATGTCGCGCGCCTGGACGATGCCGACGATATCGTCGACCGAGCCGCGCGCGACCGGCAGGCGGGTGTGCGGGGTCTCGAGCAGTTTCGCCCGCACCGCGTCGGCGTCCGACGCGATGTCGATCCAGTCGACGTCGATGCGCGGCGTCATCACCTCGCGCACCGGGCGGTCGGCGAGGCGCACGACGCCCGAGATGATCGCGCGCTCGCTTTCCTCGATCACCCCCGATTTCGACGCTTCGGCGACGATCAGGTGCAGTTCCTCCGCGGTCACCCGGTCCTCCGATTCGCGCTTGAGCCCGAGGATGCGGAAAACGAGGCCCGAGCTGGTGTCGAGCAGCCAGACGAGCGGCGCCGCGATGCGCGACAGCCACAGCATCGGCACCGCCATGACGATCGCGATGTTTTCGGGTGCGCGCAGCGCGAACTGCTTGGGCACCAGCTCGCCCGCGATCAGCGAGAAATAGGTGGTGACGGCGATGACGACCGCGAACCCCGCGTTGCGCGCGCTTTCGGCGTCGAGGTCGAGCGCCGCCTGCAACCGGTCGGCGACCGGCTGGCCGAGGCTCGCGCCCGAATAGGCGCCGGCGAGGATGCCGATCAGCGTGATGCCGACCTGGACGGTCGACAGGAAGCGCCCCGGATCGGCGGCGAGCTGGCGCGCGATCTTGGCGCCGCGGCTGCCCCGCTTTTCGGCCGCCTGCAGCCGCGGGCCGCGCGCCGAGACGATCGCGAGTTCGGACAGGGCGAAGACGCCGTTGAGGAGGATCAGCACGGCGATGATCGCCACGTCGCTCCAGGGAAAGGGGGTCATGGGATGTGCAGCGGGCGCGATCGCGCCTGGCCCCGGCAATCTTCGGTCATCGCGTCCCTATAGGACAAAGCCGCCGCGTTGCACAATGGCGCCGCGGCCCGGGAGGTCAGGCGCGGTTCAGCAAGATTTTGGAACCACTTGCCGGGCCATCTGTTATCGGGATGGAATGGCGGCGAGCGGGATGGCGCGCCGCCGGAAAAAAGGGAGCGACACGATGAAGACCAAGATGATCAAGCTCACCACCCTCGCCGGCATCGGCGCGCTCGTCCTCAGCGGCTGCGTCACCGATCCCGTCACCGGCGAGAAGAAGATTTCGAAGGCCGCGATCGGCGGTGTCGGCGGCGCGCTCGGCGGCTATCTGCTCGGCGACCTGATCGGCGGCAAGAACAGCCGTACCGAGGAAATCGTCGGCGCCGGCATCGGTGCGGTCGCCGGCGCGGGCGCGGGCTATTATATGGACCAGCAGGAAAAGAAGCTGCGCGAACGCACCGCGGGCACCGGCATCGACGTCGAACGCCAGGGCGACCAGCTCGTGCTCAACATGCCGGGCGACGTCACCTTCGACCTCAACAGCGCGGTGGTGAAGAGCCAGTTCCGCAGCGCGCTCGACAGCGTCGCCTCGACGCTCAGCGAATATCCGAGCACCTATATCGACATCTACGGCCACACCGATTCGTCGGGCAGCGACAGCTACAACCAGGGCCTGTCCGAACGTCGCGCTGCATCGGTCGCCGATTATCTCGGCACCCGTGGCGTCCAGCGCGCGCGCATGGCGACGATGGGCTATGGCGAATCGCAGCTCAAATGCACGCCCGAGACGAGCGAGGCCGACCGCCAGTGCAACCGCCGCGTCGAAATCCGCATCGCGCCGGTGACGCAGAGCGACGTCAACGCGGCGCGGTAACATATCCGGCTGTCGCCGGGTGCGGCACCGGCCCGCTCCCCCGCCCGGCCTCCCATTTCAGGATACGCTGTTGGGAGGCCGGGCGGGGGAGCGGGCCGGTGCCGCGCTTTCCGCGCAGCGGAAAGCCTATCACCCCAGGCTCGGAAAGCTCGCCTTCAGCCCGTCGATCACGAACTGCGCCGCAAGCGCGGCGAGCAGCACGCCGAGCAGCCGGGTGATCACCGCCTCGCCCTTGTTGCCGATCAGCCGCATCAGCGGCCCCGCCGTCAGCAACGCCGCGAGCGTGATCACGAGCACGAGCAGCAGCGCGGCGAAGATGACCAGCGCGCGGTCGAGCCCGTTGTTCTGCGCGACGAGCAGCATGACCGAAGCGATCGAGCCCGGCCCCGCCAGCATCGGCATCGCCATCGGAAAGACCGAGACGTCCTCGACCTCGGGGGTCGAGCGCAGCTTCTCCGCCCGCTGCTCGCGCCGCTCGGTGCGCTTTTCGAACACCATGTCGATCGCGATGATGAACAGCATGATCCCGCCCGCGATGCGGAAGCTGTCGAGGTCGATGTGGAGGAAACTCAGCAGCGCTTCGCCGAACATCGCGAAGAAGACGAGGATGGCGCCAGCGATCAGGGTCGCGCGAAGCGCCATCGACCGCCGTTGCGCCGCGCTCGCGCCCGTGGTCAGGCTGGCGTAGATCGGTGCGCAGCCCGGCGGGTCGATCACCACGAACAGCGTGACGAAGGCCGAGATGAAGAGGTCGATCACGGCTTCGCCGGCGCCGCGACCCGGTCGTCGATCACCGGCGTCATCGCGCTGCCGTCCCACATCCGCACCGTGACGCGGCGCGATCCGTCGGCGCGGACGATCGAGGTCCAGCTCAGCGTCTGGTCGGGCGACAGGCCCACCGCCATGTCGTCGCCTTCCTCGGCTGCGGTCAGCGCCGCGGCGGGCCGCGATCCGCACACCGCCTTTTTCGACGCGATGAAGTCGGGCGCCTCGCGCGGCGTCGCCAGCGCGTCGCCATGGTCGAGCACCCAGCGGATTTCGCCCTTCATCGGGTCGCGGCGCCAGACCGTGGTGAAATAGCCCTGCGCCGGCCCCTTCTGCCACGCGCCGGTCGTCGCGCCGGCATTGCCGTCGCAGCTGATATAGACCGCGTGCGGCTGCCACTTCACCGCTGTCGCGGGGTCCTTCTGCGATCGGAGCCAGTCGCGCGCCTTCACCCGCTGCGGCACGAACATCACCGCATCCGCCGCCGCCGTCTCGCGGAAGGCGGTCCACTGTCCCTTGTCCTGCGCGAGCCGCGCGAAGGCGATTTCGGCGGCGACGAAGGCGCTGGGATTGGCGCCGAGCGGGCGGTTGTACATGTCGCCGCGCGGCGCGCAGCCAGCGAGCAGGACGACGCCGAGAACGGCCAGCGGAAGACCACGCATCAGAAACCCTCCGGATCGGCGAGCCCCGCGCGGCGGTGCGCGGCCACGAGCGTGTTGCGTAGCAGGCAGGCGATCGTCATCGGCCCGACCCCGCCGGGCACCGGGGTGATCGCGGCCGCGACCGCCGCCGCCTCGTCATAGGCGACGTCGCCGACAAGCCGGCCTTTCGCCGCGCCCTCGGCGGGCGGCAGGCGGTTGATGCCGACGTCGATGACGACCGCGCCGGGCTTGATCCAGTCGCCCTTCACCATTTCGGGCCGCCCGACCGCGGCGACGATGATATCGGCGCGGCGAACGCGTTCGGCGAGGTCCTTCGTCCGGCTGTGCGCGATCGTCACGGTGCAATTGGCGCCGAGCAGCAAAGCCGCCATCGGCTTGCCGACGAGGATCGAGCGGCCAATCACCACCGCGTCCTTGCCCGACAGGTCGCCGAACCGGTCCTGAAGCAGCAGCAGGCAGCCATAGGGGGTGCAGGGCACCATGCCGGCGATGCCGAGCGCGAGCCGCCCCGCGCTGACCGGGGTCAGCCCGTCGACATCCTTGTCGGGGTCGATCGTCGCGACCGCGGCCTGCTCGTCGAGATGACCGGGTAGCGGCAATTGCAGCAGGATGCCGTCGACCGCTTCGTCGGCGTTGAGCGAACGGAGGAGCTCCTCGATCTCGGCCTGCGTCGCGTCGGCGGGCAGCCGGTGCTCGAAGCTCGCCATGCCGGCGGCGAGCGTCGCCTTGCCCTTCGAGGCGACATAGACGGCGCTCGCCGGATCGTCGCCGACGAGCACCACCGCTAGGCCGGGTACGCGGCCCGTCGCCGCCTCGAACGCCGGAACCGCGTCGGCGATCCGCAGGCGCAGCGCCGCGGCGAACGCCTTGCCGTCGATGACCTCGGCCGCCATCAGATCAACCCGGCGTTGAGGCCGAGCGTGTAAAGATAGGACATCACCGGCCCGCGCAGGATGATGAGCAGGATCAGGACGACCATCGGCGTCAGGTCGATGCCGCCGAAATCGGGCATAATGCGCCGGAACGGGCGATAGAGCGGCTCGGTGATCCGTTCGAGTACATACCAGAGCTGGCGCACGAATTCATTGTGAGTGTTGATGACGTTGAAGGCGAGCAGCCACGACATCACCGCTTGGACGATGATGATCCACCACAGGATGTTGAGCAGGATCGACAGGATCTGAAGAAGCATGAGGTACATTAAGGTCTCCGGCCGGGGTCGTCGGGTCGCCCCACCCTAGCGATGAATGAGCGTCCCCGCACCCCGTGCAGTGAAAATTTCGAGCAGCATCGCGTGCGGAATGCGCCCGTCGAGGATGACCGCCGCCTCGACCCCGGCGTCGACCGCCGACAAGCAAGTGTCGACCTTGGGGATCATGCCGCCAGTGATCGTTCCGTCGCCCTTGAGCGCATCGATCCCCGCGCGGTCGAGGTCGGTGAGCAGCGTCCCCGCCTTGTCGAGCACCCCCGCGACATCAGTAAGCAGGAAGAAGCGCTTGGCGCCGAGCGCGCCGGCGATCGCTCCCGCCATCGTGTCGGCGTTGATATTATAGGTCGCGCCGTCGGCGCCGAGCGCGACGGGCGCCACGACCGGGATGAAATGGTCGTTCGTCAGATTGGCGAGGATCGTCGGGTCGACGCCGACCGGTTCGCCGACGAAGCCCAGGTCGACGTGGCGCTCGATCCCCGAATTGGGGTCGGGCTCGCTCCGCTGGACCTTTTCGGCGAGCACCAGATTGGCGTCCTTGCCCGAAATGCCGACCGCGCGCCCGCCGAGCCCGGCGATCCAGCCGACGATCTCCTTGTTGATCTTGCCCGCGAGGACCATCTCGGCGACCTCGGCGGTCGCGGCGTCGGTGACGCGCAGCCCGCCGACGAAGGTCGATTCGATGCCGAGCTGCTTCAGCATCGCGCCGATCTGGGGGCCGCCGCCGTGGACGACCACCGGGTTGATGCCGACGGCCTTGAGCAGCACGACATCCTCGGCGAAGTCGCGCTGCGCCTCGGGGTCGCCCATCGCATGGCCGCCATATTTGATCACGAAGGTCTCGCCGGCATAGCGCTGCAGATAGGGCAGCGCCTCGACAAGCGTTTCGGCCTTGGCGAGCAGGTCGGGCATCTTCGCGGGGTCCGCCGTCGGGGTCATGCCGCGGCCTCCACCGCAGGCGCCGTCGTCCCGTCGAGCCGCCGCCCGATCGCGACCACCGCCATGACGAGCAGCGGCACCATCACCGCCGACAGCACGACCTTGGCGATCATCTGCCCCAGCATCAGGTCGCCGATCGGGCGCACGCCATAGAAGCTGACCGTGATGAAGATCAAAGTGTCGACGATCTGGCTGAGCGCCGCGGCGACGAAGCCGCGCAGCGGCAGCAGGCGGCCGTTGTTCGCGGTCATGCGCGAGAAGAGCCAGACGTTGAGGCTGACCGACACGCCATAGGCGAGGATGCCCGCGGCCATCATCCGCCAGCCCTGCCCGACGATGATCGGAAACGCCTCCTTGGCGGGTTCGTACATGCCCGCGTCGGTCGGCAGTTGCAGCACGAACAGCGCGAGCAGGATCGCGAGGATCAGCGGGATGAAGCCGAGCCGCACCAGCCGGTCGGCGACCGCGCGCCCGTGCAGTTCGGCGATGCCGCTCGAAATCGCGATCAGCGTCAGAAAGGGAAAGATGCCCGCCTCGACCGCGAGCGGGCCGAGCGCGACCTGCTTGGCGCCGAGAAAGCCGCCGAGCGGAACCATGCCGCCATAGAGGATCGCGAAGAGCAACAGCGAGGGCGCGAGCGTGCGCGGAGACGAGCTTTCCATCGGCGCCGCTTAATCGCTTTTAAGCGGCGTGGGAAGATGCGGTCCATCGGGCGGATTATGTTTGCGAAGGAAGGCTTCGATCGCGGTCAGCAGCGTCAGCCGGTCGGCCTCGCGCGTGAAATAATGATCGGCGAGCGGAATCGAAACGAACTCGACCGGCTTGCCCGCATCCCGCATCGCATCGTACATGCGCGCCGACTGGCCATGATCGACCGTCACATCCTTCCGTCCGTGGATCAGGAGCAGCGGCGCCTTGATCCGCGCCACCGCCTTGATCGGCGACACGGCGGCGAAATCGGGGGTCATTTTCTGCCACTGGTCGCGATAGAGGCGGGCGCGGAAGGTTCCGCCGAAATCATTGACCTCGCGCCGCAGGTTCGACACGCCGGCAATCGAGATCGCGCAGCGATACTGATCGGGATCCTTCGCGATCCCCCACATCGCGGCATAGCCGCCATAGGAGGCGCCGACGATGCAGACCCGCTTGGGATCGGCAATCCCTTGCGCCACCGCCCAGGCGAGGCCGTCGCTGAGATCGTCCTGCATCGCGAACCCGAGCTGCCCCTGCCCGGCTTTCTCGAACGCGGCGCCATAGCCCGTCGATCCGCGGAAATTGGGCTGGAGGACGGCATAACCGCGCTCGGCCAGGAACTGCGCCCAATAATCGTAGGTCAGCTCATCGTGCGCCCAGGGACCGCCGTGCGGCATGACGATGAAGGGCAGCTTTTTCTCCGCCCGCCCGCGCGGCATGGTGAGCACCCCCTCGATGGCCAGCCCGTCGCGCGCCTTGTACTGGACGAACCGCGACCGCGAGAGCCGCTTGCCCCCGATCGTCTCGTTGATCGCGGCGAAGCGGTCCATCGTCCCCTCGGTCGCGTCATAGAAATAAAGAAGGCCCGGATTGTCGGGGGTGCTGATCCGCACTAGCAGCTTGTCCAGATTGCGACTGTAACTCACGATCCGTACCCGCGACGCCGGCGACATCGCGTCGAGCGTCTTCTGGAGCGCCGCCATCACGGGATCGATCCAGCGCACCGACCCCGCGCGATCGGTGGTCGTGACGCCGAGCAGCCTCGACCGGTCGAAGGAGAGCGCCACGCTGTCGACGTCGGCGCCCTCGACCGCATAGATGGTGCGCACGTCGCGGCCGCTCGCCAGGTCGACCTCGGCAACGACCGAGCGGCCGTCAGGGGCGGTCTTGATTACATAGCCGTGGTCGGTGCCGGGAACGAAGAGAAACGGGACCGTCAACTCCTCCTCGTCGCGCAGCGAAGCGCGGTCGATCGAGCGGAATGTGCCGTCGCCGTCGGTCCGGTAGAGCAGGGTCGCCTGGGTGGTGAAATCGCGATAGCCGATCCCGGTGCGAACACGGCCGAGATGGTCGGCACCCCAGTCCATCACACCCGACCGCCCCCTGAGCACCAGACGCTTGCGCCCGCTGGTCACGTCGACCCGATAGACCGCGGGCCAGTAATCATCGCCGGTATAGATGCTGTTCTGCGCCGCGACGAGTATCTCGTTGCCGCCATCGGTGGGAGTCCAAAGCAGGTCGGCGCCGTTCTGACCATTGAGGTCCCACAATAATTTGGTGATCTTGCCCGTCGTCCGGCTGATCGCCAGCATGCGCGAAATATACCAGTTCTCGCCCGCCACCGGCCGCAGCGCGTGCAAACCGACCACGATATTGTCGTCGTTCACCCAGCGCAGCCACGCGACCTCGGTCTGGTCGGGCACCGCCACCACCACGCTCTTGCTGCGGTCGGCGAGCACCGGCATGATCAGGATGCGCTGCTCGCCGCGGATCGCGAACAGGCCGGCGATGTGGCTGCCGTCGGGGGACAGTTTCGGCATTTCGACGAAGGGCAATTGTGCGAAAGCCGCGGTGGCCAGGGGCACGAATGCCGCCGCAGGCGCGGGTTTCACTGCCCCCGGTGGCGCGCCGTCCGTCGGATTCTGCGCCCACGCCACCCGGGCCAGCGCAAGCAAAATCATCAAGAAAATCAAACGCCCCATGTGACCCTCCCCACCTCCAGGGATGTGTAGAAAGGAATATTCCGCTCGCCAAGCCCGTGCGAACGGCTGCGGCGAACCGAGCGCGACGCCCTTGCCCCGCCGCCAAAGCCCGCTAGACAGACGCAATAAACTTGCGGGGGACGCAGACAAATTATGGAACGATTTATCGGGTTGCTCGGCATCGTCGCACTGCTGGCGATCGCCCTCGCTTTTTCGTCGAACCGCCGCTGGATCCGGCTGCGCGTCGTCGTTCCCGCCTTCCTGCTCCAGGCCGGCTTCGCGCTGCTCGTGATCGGAACGCCGTGGGGCCGCGCGGTCATCCAGGCGATGTCGAACGGCGTATCGAACCTGCTCGGCTATGCGAAGGCGGGCACCGACTTCATCTTCGGCCCGCTCGCCTCGCCCGAAATGGGTGCGAACAGCTTCGCGATCGCGGCGCTGCCGGTGATCATCTTCTTCGCCTCGCTGATCTCGATCCTCTATTATCTCGGCATCATGCAGCTCGTGATCAAATGGGTCGGCGGCGCGATCCAGAAGGTGACCGGCATCACCAAGGTCGAAAGCCTCGGCGCCGCTGCCAACATCTTCGTCGGCCAGTCCGAATCGCCGCTCGTCATCCGCCCCTATCTCGCCAGCCTGACCCCGTCGCAGCTCTTCACCGTGATGACGGTCGGCATGGCCGGGGTCGCGGGCACCATCCTCGGCGCCTATGCGAGCATGATCGGCGAACAGCTGCTCCCCTATCTGCTTGCCGCGAGCTTCATGTCGGCGCCGGGCGGCATCCTGATGGCGAAGATCATGATGCCCGACGACCCCAAGGATCTGGGCATCGAGCCCGTGATCATGCCCGAGGCGAGCCACGACGAGGAAAAGCCCGCCAATATCATCATGGCGGCGGCGCAGGGCGCGCAGACCGGCGTCAGGCTGGCGGTCGCGGTCGGCGCGATGGTTCTCGCCTTCGTCGCGCTCGTCGCGCTCGCCAATGGGCTGCTCGGCGGGATCGGCGGCTGGTTCGGCTATCCCGACCTGTCGTTCCAGGCGATCATCGGCACGATCTTTCGCCCGGTGATGTGGCTGATGGGGGTGCCGTGGGACGAAAGCGCCGCGGTCGGCGGGCTGTTCGGCACCAAGGTCGTGCTCAACGAATTCGTCGCCTTCATCGATCTGGGCAAGATCCAGGGCGATTTCTCGGCGATCTCGGTCGCGATCGCGACCTTTGCGCTCTGCGGCTTCGCCAATTTCAGCTCGATCGCGATCCAGATGGCGGTGACCGGCGGTCTTGCCCCCAACCAGCGCCCGATGATCGCGCGGCTCGGCCTCAAGGCGCTGCTCGCGGGCAGCCTGTCGAACCTGATGTCGGCGGCGCTCGCCGGGCTGATGCTGGGGCTCGTTTGAGCCTTGCCGTCGAAAGCGGGACGCGCAGGCCGGCAGCACCGGCCGATGCGCCTTGCGCCGCAAAAAGTATACCCCGCTTACTTTGATTGCTAATGAGAGAAATATAGAATAATTTCAGGATGGGTGGGGCGATATTCTTTGCACAGGGGAGAATGTTGCCGTGACTGGAACCTCATTTCGCTGGCCGCTTCTGGCCGCTCTCGTTTTTGCCGGAAGCGCCGGCCTTGCGACATCGTCGGCACAAACGCCCGATGACCGGATGTATCGCCCGGCCGAGGCGACCATCTATCGCGACGCAGCCTATCGGGGGCCAGCCGTCTTCATCGGCGAGGCCAAGCCGAACCTCGGCCTCGCCTGGCCGGTCAATTCAATCCGGGTGACGCAGGGGCGCTGGGAGCTGTGCGAGAAGACGCGCTATCGCGGCACGTGCCGCACCGTCGACCGCGACACGCCGATGCTCGGCAATATCCTGCGCGGCATCACCGTCCAGTCGATGCGGCCCGCGGGCGGGGGCAGCGATCCCTATCCACCCGCCAACGACCAGAGCGTGCGCGGCAATTTCGCCGAATTCCACACCCAGCCGATGTCGGGCCGCACGCGGGTGCTCGCCTGCGCCAGCGGATCGGGAACCGCGAACTGCGCCGCGCGCACCGCCGACAGCTGGTGCCGTTCGATCGGCTGGAACGGCTCGGCGCGCGAACATATGGAAACGGTGAACGGACGCATCTACCTCGCCGACGTGCTGTGCGTCCGGTCGGGCTATTGATGAGGAGAGGGTCGATGAACAGGGTAATGGCCATGACCGCCGCGATGCTTGCGATCGCGGGCTGCACGTCGGTGCCGCGCAATGCGGGCACCAGCTATGAATGCGACCGCGGAACGCGGCTCAATGTTCACTATCTGCCGAACAGCGCGGTGGTTCGCGTCAACGGAGGGCGAACGCTGAGCCTGCGCGCGACTCCGGCCAACCGCGGGCAGATCTATGAGAACAAGAGCGGCGCTCGTCTCCACCGCAACGGCAATCAGGTGACGTGGAACACCGCGGCGCGCTCCGCAGCCGAAACCTGCCGCGTGGTGATGACGCCGCTTTAGGGAGTAGCGGGCCGGTGCCGCCTCCAATTTAGAGCGTCATAAGCGCAAAGGCACTTCGCAGTTCGGCTGCGAACAGCTCGGGCTGTTCCCAGGCGGCGAAATGGCCGCCGCGGTCGAGTTCGTTCCAATAGACGATGTTGCGGTAACGCCCGTCGGCCCAGCGCCGCGACAGGCGCATGATCTCGTTCGGGAACAGGCTGCACGCGGTCGGGACGTGAATCTCGCCGGCGACGAAGCTGCGGAAGCTGTGCCAATAGAGCCGTGCCGACGAGGCGGCGCTGGCGGTCAGCCAATAGAGGCTGACCGTGTCGAGCATCGCATCTTTGGACAGCGAGTTTTCGGGGTGGCCGCCGATCGACTGGCCGCCCGGCTGGTGGCCGCAGTCGGTC
This sequence comes from Sphingopyxis sp. GW247-27LB, assembly GCF_002277025.1. GTDB lineage: Bacteria > Pseudomonadota > Alphaproteobacteria > Sphingomonadales > Sphingomonadaceae > Sphingopyxis. The sequence goes on along the minus strand of NZ_NIWD01000008.1, from coordinate 193,445 downwards.
CAGCCGTGATATTTCTCCACGATCCACGTCATCTGCCCGGCGGGCGAATCGGTCAGCGCGTATCCGATGGTCTGCGGGCGCGTCGCCTGCTGCGTCGAATAGCCGCTGTCCTTCGCCTGATACCAGCCGAAGCGGGCGAGATAGGCTTTTTCGGTGTCGCTGAGCTCGCCCATCAGCTCGGACGGCGGCGCGCCGACGACCATGTTGACGTGGATGCCCGCGCAATGATCGCCGTGCGCCACCCCGATCGCGCAGGTGACCGCGCTGCCCCAGTCGCCGCCCTGCGCGAAATAGCGGTCGTAGCCGAGCGCGAGCATCAGCGCGTTCCACGCCACCGCGATATGTTCGACGCTCCACTTGGCGACCGCGGGCTTGCCCGAAAAGCCGTAGCCGGGAAGCGACGGGATCACGAGGTGGAAGTCGGTCGACAGGGGTTCGATCACGTCGAGAAATTCGAGCATCGACCCCGGCCAGCCGTGGGTCAGGATCAGCGGCCGCGCATCCGGATTCGCCGAGCGGATATGAAGGAAATGAATGTCGAGCCCGTCGACCGTGGCGAGGAAATTGGGAAGCGCATCGAGCCGCGCCTCGACACGGCGCCAGTCGTGATGATCGCGCCAATAGGCCGCCAGCTCCTGCGCATAGGCGAGCGGCATGCCCTGGTCCCAATCGTCGACCGTCTCCTTCTCGGGCCAGCGCGTCCGCGCGAGCCGGTCCTTGAGATCGTCGAGCGCCGCCTGCGGCACAGCGACGGTGAACGGGCGGATATTGGTCACGTGCATCGCTTTTTCCCCTGCTTTCCCTGACCGCGTTGGCGGCCACCGCCCTTGCCCCCTTGTCAGCGCCGGGCGGTTACCTTGATCCACGGCCCCTGGACGCCGTCATAACCGCCGCCCATGCCCTCTTCGATCTCGACCTGCGCCCAGAGCGCAGCGGCACGGTAATGGTCGGCGGCTTCATCGGCTGCGAGATAGTTGAAATAGCGCCCGAACCGATCGCGCCCCTCGCACCCGCCGCCCTTGTAGGTCGCGAGATGCCAGCCGCCGGGCCGCAGCGCGCGGTGGACACGCGCCAGGATGGCGGTCAGCGCCGGGCGGGGCACGTGCAGGAGCGACGCCGAGGCGACGATCGCGTCATAGGCGGCGGCGGCGTCGAGTTCGTCGAACCGCATCACGCGGACAGCGCGGCCGAGCCGCTCGGAGGCCTTGGCCGCGATCGCCGCGACACCGTCGGTCGGATCGACGGCAAAGCCGCGAGCGGCCAGATAGGCGGCGTCGGTCCCCCCGCCGCATCCGAGTTCGAGGATGCGCGCGCCGGGCGGCAGGAGGTCAGCGAAGGCGGGGAGATGCCGACTGACGCCGCCCGCACCCGACGCGGTGTAAACCGGCGCTTCGTCGGCGTAGAATTGCAGGGTCGAGGGATCGTAGCCGCTCACCGCGTCGGCACGGGCTCCGGCCCCGTCCAGTCGTAGAAGCCGCGCCCGGCCTTCCTGCCGACCCAGCCCGCCTCGACATATTGGACGAGCAGCGGCGCGGGGCGGAATTTGGGGTCGCCGGTGCCGCTGTGGAGCACGCGGATAATCTCGAGGCAGGTGTCGAGGCCGATGAAGTCGGCGAGCGTGATCGGCCCCATCGGATGGTTGAGGCCGAGGCGGCATCCGGTGTCGATGTCCTGCATCGTCGCGACGCCCTCGCCCAGCGCGAACACCGCCTCGTTGATCAGCGGCATCAGCACGCGGTTGACGATGAAGCCGGGCGCATCGTTCGCATGGACGATCTCCTTGCCGAGCCCGCGCCCGAACGCCTCGACCGCCGCGAGCGTATCGTCGGAGGTGGCGAGGCCGCGGATCAACTCGATCAGCCCCATCACGGGCACCGGATTGAAGAAATGGACGCCTATGAAGCGCGCCGGGTCGGGCGCCGCCTGCGCGAGGCGGGTGATCGGGATCGAGCTGGTGTTCGACGCGAGGATCGCACTGTCCGATAGATGCGCGCCGACGCTGGCGAAGATCGCGCGCTTGATCTCCTCGCGCTCGGTCGCCGCCTCGATCACCAGTTCGGCGGGGGCGAAGGCCGCGTGGTCGGCGACCGGGGTGATGCGCGCGAGGAGCGCATCGGCATCTTCCTGCCCCATCTTCTCCTTGGCGACGAGCCGGCCGAGCGCCTTGGCGATCGCCGCCTTGCCCGCCTCGGCGCGCGCGAGGTCGATGTCGGAGAGCAGCACATCGTGGCCGGCGCCCGCCGAGACCTGCGCGATGCCCGCGCCCATTTGCCCTGCCCCGATGACGCCTACGATCATATACTGCTCCCTAATCGCGTTTCCGGGCTTCCGCCGCGATACTCCCCCGTTTGCCCTGAGCTTGTCGAAGGGCCGTCCTTTCCTTGAACGGCGCTCGAAGAGAAGAGCGGTCCTTCGACAAGCTCAGGACGAACGGGTATGAATGCGGCGTTCCTCTATGGGCAAAAGCCGCGTCGTCAAGGGGCCGAACGGAATTCCGTCGCCTGCGCGAGGATCAGCGCGAAGGCGGGGTCGGCGTCGTCCCAGGTCGCGACCGGGGTCCAGCCGCCGGCGCGGAGCAGCAGATTGGCGTCGCGCAGCCCGTATTTGTGGCTGTTCTCGCTGTGGATCGTCTCCCCCTTCGCCATATGATAGGCACGGCCGTCGACGCGGAATTCCATGTCGCACGCGGCGACGAGGTGCATCTCGATCCGCGCGTGAACGTCGTTCCAGACCGCGCGATGGGCGAAATTCTCGACCGGGATGGTCCCGTCCAGCTCGCGGTTGATGCGTTCGAGCAAATTGAGGTTGAACGCCGCGGTGACCCCCGCGGGATCGTCATAGGCGCTTGTCAACACGCCGATATCCTTGATCCGGTCGATCCCGATCAGGAGCAACGACCCGTCGCCGAGCGATCCGCGCCAGCTTCGGAGGAGGTCGATCGCGGTGCGCGCGACCATATTGCCGATCGTCGAGCCCGGAAAGAAGCCGAGCTTCGGCAGCGGGCCGATTTCGCGCGGCAGTTCGACCTGGTGCGTGAAATCGGCCTCGACCGGATAGACGGCAAGGCCCGGAAAGCGCGCCGCGAGCGCCCTGGCGCTGTCGCGCAGGAAATCCCCCGAAATATCGACCGGGACATAGGCGGCGGGCGCGATCGCCTCCAGGAGCAGCGGCGTCTTGGTCGAACTGCCCGATCCCAGCTCGACGACCGCGCGGCCGGGGCCGATCGCCGCCGCCATCGCCGCGGCGTGCCGCTTCAGCAGGTCGGTCTCGCTGCGCGTCGGATAATATTCGGGAAGCGCGGTGATATCCTCGAACAGCGCCGAGCCGGTCGCGTCGTAGAACCAGCGCGCCGGAACCGCCTTTTGCGGCTGCGAAAGCCCGGCGTGAACATCGGCGCGGAAGGCGAGGTCGATGCCGGCGTCGTCGGCGTCGACCTGCCGCAAGTGACGGACCACGCCCATATCAAAGATCCTTGGCAAGCCGCACGCCGGTGAACTGCCAGCGCTGGTGCGGGTAGAAGAAGTTGCGGTAGCTGGCGCGCACATGGCCGCGCGGGGTCGCGCAGCTGCCGCCGCGCAGGACGAACTGGCCGCTCATGAACTTGCCATTATATTCGCCGACCGCGCCGGGAGCGGGGCGGAAACCCGGATAGGGACGATAGGCGCTGCCGGTCCATTCCCACACGCTGCCGAACATCTGTTGCAATCCGGTGTCGCCGCCCGCCGCCTCCGGCTGCGCCGGCCCGGCCACGTCGAGCTGCTGCCCGCCCAGCGGGTCGAGCGCTGCGGCGGCCGCTTCCCATTCGAATTCGGTCGGCAGGCGCGCGCCGGCCCAGCTCGCGAAGGCGTCGGCTTCGTAGAAGCTGATGTGGGCGACCGGCGCGGCGGGGTCGATCGGCTGCCAGCCCGCCAGCGTGAACTGGCGCCCCTCGCGCCAATAGAGCGGGGCGTCGATACCCTCGGCCTCTACCCACGCCCAGCCATCGCTGAGCCAGAGCGAGGGCGTATGATAGCCGCCGTCGGCGATGAACGCCTGCCACTCACCGTTCGTCACCGGCCGGCTGGCGAGCGCGTGCGGGGTCAGAAGCGCCGAAAACTGCGGAAGTTCACAGTCGAATGCGAAACCGTCGGCAGCATGGCCGATTGGCACGATGCCCTCCGCGCCCTTGACCCATCGCATCGCGCCCGCCGCTTCGGATGCCGATCCTGAAACCGCGGAAAACTGCGCAACTTCACTCGCGAATGCGGTTTCGTCCCAGACCGCGGGGCCGAGCGGGTTTTGCGCGAAGAGATGCTTGATGTCGGTGAGGAGCAGTTCCTGGTGCTGCTGCTCGTGCTGGATGCCGAGTTCGACAAGCATATGCGCCGCGCGCGGCAGGTCGGGCAGCGCGCTCTGCAGCGCGGCGTCGACATGCGCGCGCCAGACGCGGACTTCGTCGAGCGAGGGGCGCGTCAGCAGCCCGCGCCGCGCCCGCGTATGGCGCGGCCCCTCGGCCTCGTAATAGCTGTTGAAGAGATAGGGGTAGCGGGTGTCGAACACGTGATAGCCGGGCGCATGGTCGCGCAGCACGAAGGTCTCGAAAAACCAGGTCGTGTGCGCGAGATGCCATTTGGCGGGCGAGGCGTCCGCCATCGACTGCGCGCTCGCGTCGGCGTCGGAGAGCGGCGCCGCGAGGTCGAGCGACAGGCGCCGCGTCGCGGCGAAGCGCCGGGCCAGATCCGCGTGCGGAAGGGTGTCGGTCGTGGGCGAAGCGTCGGTGCGGCTGGCCATAGGAAGACAATTCCCCGGAGTGCGATTCGGTTTCGCGTGCCGTCCGATTATGGTTACGGCCGGACCGATTGTCCAGAACATATAGGGAACAATTGAGTAAGAGAGGAAATGGGCTGGCAGCTTTCGGCCGGTAGCGGTCATAAGATCCTCCCTGCGGCGAAGCCGTGGGGAGGGGGACCATCCGAAGGATGGTGGAGGGGCGGCTAGCGCAGCGAGCGCTTCGCGCTCGGCCCCTCCGTCAGCGGCTACGCCGCTGCCACCTCCCCATCGCTACGCGACAGGGAGGATCATCCGCTCCCCATCCCAAAGCCGACACGTGCTTGCAAAAGACGAAATCGCCTCCGAAGCGGGAGGTTTATTCCGTCAGCGCGTGGCGCCGGGTTTCCAAAGGATATCGCCGCCCGCCGCGGCGTTGATGTGCCGCGTCATCACGAAGAGATGGTCCGACAGGCGATTGAGATAGGCGAGCGCGAGCGGATTGAGGTCGCGCGTCGCCGTCGCGGCGACGGCCGCGCGCTCGGCGCGGCGCGTGACCGCGCGCGCGATGTGGAGGCGCGCCGCGGCCTCGGTGCCGCCCGGCAGGATGAAGCTGGTGAGCGGTGCGAGCGCGGCGTTCATCGCGTCGATCTCGGCCTCCAGCCGCGCGATCTGGCCGGGCACGATGCGCAGCGCCATGTCGTGCGGGCCAAAGCCGTGTTCGGCATCGGCGGGGGKCGCAAGGTCGGCGCCGAGGTCGAACAGCTCGTTCTGGATGCGCGCGAGCATCGCGGCTTCGGCGCTGTCCGCGGCGAGTGCGGCGCCGGCGAGGCCGACCCCGCTGTTCGCTTCGTCGACATCGCCGATCGCCGCCATCAGCGGCGCCGCCTTCGCGATACGCGAGCCGTCGACGAGCCCCGTGGTGCCGTCGTCACCGGTGCGCGTGTAGATCTTGTTGAGCTTGACCATCGGTCGGGCCGCGCGCGGCTTTTAGCTGCCGGCGGCGAGGAAGCCGATCAGCACGAGCAGGATGATCGTGATCGCCTGCCACTTCACGCGCGCCATCATCATCTTGTTCTGCATCACCTGATTCTCGTGCGCCGTGCCGTCCATCGCGGCGCGGTGGCCCTGCGCGAAATAGAAGAGGCCGCGCGCCAGCGCGAACAGGACGAGGCCGGCGGCCACGATGACGGCGAGGACGAGCAGGATGGTCATGCGCCCTATTTAGGGCATCCGCAGCGAATATCCAGCCGGAAGGCGCCCGGCGCGCAAATCGTCCGCGAGTATTTTGCCATCGACGCCGCTTTCGCGCAGCGAGGCGAGCGACGCCGCGGCGTCGCGCTTCGCGAGCCGCTGTCCGTCGGCGCCGCAGACGAGCGCGTGATGGCGGTAGACGGGGGTGGCGAGGCCGAGCAGCGCCTGGAGCAGGCGGTGGACGTCGGTCGAGGCGATCAGGTCGGCACCGCGCACGACGTGCGTGACGCGCATCGCGGCGTCGTCGAGCGTGCTCGCGAGATGATAGCTCGCGGGCGCGTCCTTGCGCGCGAGAACGATGTCGCCGTGCGCCGCGGGGTCGGCGGCGCGCATCCCCCGCCCCTCCTCCTCCCAGGCGAGATCGCCCGCGAGCGCGGCCGCATGGCGCATGTCGAGCCGCCAGCAATGCGGCTCCTCCGCGAGCCGCCGCTCGCGCGTCGCGGCGCCGAGAGGACGGCAGGTGCCGGGATAGATGGCGGCACCCGACGGATTGGGGGGGCCGTGCGGCGCGGCGAGGCTCGCGGCGATGTCGGCGCGGGTGCAGAAGCAGGGATAGACGAGGCCGCGCGCGCGGAGATCGGCGAGCGCCGCGTCATAATCGCCGAGACGCTGCGACTGGCGCACGGGCGCGCCGTCCCAGGCGAGACCGAGCCATTCGAGGTCGGCGAGCGCCGCATCGACATAGGCCTCGCGCGAGCGGCTGCCGTCGATGTCGTCGATGCGGAGATGGAATTCGCCGCCCGCGCCGCGCGCCGCATCGTGCGCGAGCAGCGCGCTCCAGCCGTGGCCGAGATGGAGTTCGCCGGTCGGGCTCGGCGCGAAACGGGTCAGCATGGGCGCGCGGCCGAATCCAGATGCTGTGGCCGCCGCCGGCGAATCCTTCCATATGTTGCGGCAGATGCCCCCTTGACGTCAGAATCATATGCGTGATGTAATGACGCTGTCACTTGGGAACGGCAGTGGCGCGCCATCCCGCGCAGCAAAGGGGGCAGCGTCGTAAAGCCATGTTCCATCCCGATCTCGCCCGCCATCCCGATAATTGTCCCGCGCTCGTCCTCAACGCCGATTATACGCCGCTGAGCTATTACCCGCTCAGCCTGTGGCCGTGGCAGACGGCGGTCAAGGCGGTCTTCCTCGACCGCGTGACGATCGTCGAGAATTACGAGCGCGAGATTCATTCGCCGACGAGGACGATGCCGATCCCGAGCGTGATCGCGCTCCGCCAATATGTGAAGCCGTCGCAGCATCCGGCCTTCACGCGCTTCAACCTGTTCCTGCGCGACCGCTTCGCCTGCCAATATTGCGGGTCGGGCAAGGATCTGACCTTCGATCATGTCGTGCCGCGGCGGCTCGGCGGGCGGACGAGCTGGGAAAATGTCACCACCGCCTGCGCCCCGTGCAACCTGAAGAAGGGCGGCCGCACGCCGAGCCAGGCGCATATGCCGATCCACCGCCAGCCGTGGCGCCCGACGAGCTGGCAGCTCCAGGACAATGGCCGCGCCTTTCCGCCGAACTATCTGCACGAAAGCTGGATCGACTGGCTTTATTGGGACGTCGAGCTGGAGGGCTGAGGGGCGCCGATTCGCGTAACTTTATTCCTGTTTTTCGTAAAATCGTTCCAAAGTTGTCAAAGTTGTCACTCCCCTCGGGTATAATGATACCCGTGACCGATGGATGGCTTTGAAGGAACGGAGGAAAAGGGCGTTCGGGACGGTGCCGCATCGTTCAGCTTGAACCACAATATGGCCGTGTAGGAAAGGGCGCATCCTGTTCGCGGCGCCTGTATCGAATGATGCCGCTTTCGCCTCGACCGGCTGACCGGCGTATCGAGCCGGAAGGCCGACGGGAACCGAGCGGGACGGACAGCGTAAGTTCACTTCGGCGGTCTTAAAGATCCGCCATCGCTGGATTCCTCGTCACATCCGCGGCGCGAGTGTCACGAAGATGGATGTCGAAGGAGAAGATCATGATCCGCGCACTCGCGCTCAGCCTAGTCACCCTGCCGCTCGCCGCCTGCGCGACGCTGATGCCGTCCGAACAGCCGGTGAGCGTGACCGGCAGCGTCACCTATCGCGAGCGCATGGCGCTGCCGCCGACGGCACAGGTCGAGATCCAGCTCGCCGACGTCAGCCTGATGGACGCGCCGTCGCGCACGATCGCGCGGCAATCCTTCACCGCCGACGGTCGCCAGGTGCCCTTCGCCTTTTCGCTGACGGTCGATCAGCGCAAGCTCGACCCGCGCGGCCGCTATTCGGTCTCGGCGCGGATCACCGACGCGTCGGGGAAGCTGATGTTCATCACCGACACGCACAATGGCGTGACCTTCGACGGGCGGCCGCGGATCGACATGGGAACGCTGGTGATGGTGCGGACGCGCTGATCGCCATAGGGCTGGATCGCCATTTCGGAGTTTGATAGCCAACTCCGCCGGGGAATCGCGACGCGGGGGGCGTCCGCGGCCGGCTGGGGGAGCATATCATGGCCTATCGAGGCGGAATCGGCGGCACGTTCAAGAATCTCTGGTCGCCCGATCTGACGACGCGCGCGGGCGCGCTCAGCGGAACCCAGACCGCTTCCACAGTGCTTTTCTTCATCGGCGGCCTGCGGCTGGTGCTGCTGCTTCTGGCTTGGGGGCCGACGCTGATCCTGCGATCGATCCTCGAGGGGAATGCGGCGGTGATCATCACCGTGGCGGTGATCGCGAATATGCTGCTTGCCGCCTATTTGCTGCGGCGCGGGCGGGGGGCGATTCCGGCGATCATTGCGACGATCCTCTATTTTTTCGACCTTCTTCTGGGGGGCAATCTGTTCGCCTGGGTGATCGGCGCGCTCCTGCTCGCGGCGATGATCGGGGGCGTGCGCGGCGCGCTCGCCCTGCGGCGCGGCACGGGATTTTCGGACGACACCTACGAAACCTTCGCCTGATGATTCCGCGGGCGGCGCATAGCTATGCGCCGCTTGACGTAACGTCTGCTGCGGTGCAGCAACTCGGGCCATGGGCCCGCCGATCCAGATTTCGCAAAACCCCGACATCCGCTATCTCGGGCGGATCCTGGGCGACGTCATCCGCGCCTATGGCGGCGAGAAGCTGTTCCGCCAGACCGAATATATCCGATCGGCGAGCGTCGACCGGCACCGCGGCATCGCCGGCGCCGAGGCGATCGATCCGGGGCTCGAGGCGCTGAGCCTCGACGACACCATCGCCTTCGTCCGCGGCTTCATGCTGTTTTCGATGCTCGCCAACCTCGCCGAGGACCGGCAGGGGGTCGCCGCCGAGCCCGGGGCGACGGTCGCCGCGGCGCTCGCCAAGCTGGACGCCGACGGGATCGACGGCGAGGCGGTCGCGAAGCTGCTCGACGCCGCGCTGATCGCCCCGGTGCTGACCGCGCACCCGACCGAGGTACGCCGCAAGTCGATGCTCGACCACAAGAACCGCATCGCCGAGCTGATGCGGCTGCGCGACGCGGGAGCCGAGGAGACGGCGGAGGGCGACGTCGTCGAAGAGGCGATCCGGCGGCAGGTCGTGCTGCTGTGGCAGACGCGCCCGCTGCGCACCGAAAAGCTGTTCGTCGCCGACGAGATCGACAATGCGCTGACCTATTTGCAGGGCGTCTTCCTGCCGGTGGTGCCCAAGCTCTACGCGCGCTGGGAGAAGGAGCTGGGGCAGCGCCCCGCGAGCTTCCTGCGCGTCGGGAGCTGGATCGGCGGCGACCGCGACGGCAATCCCTTCGTCACCGCCGAGACGCTGCGCATGGCGACTGGGCGCAACGCCGCGGCGGTGCTCGGCCATTATATCGACGCGGTGCACGCGCTCGGCGCCGAGCTGTCGGTGTCGGCGGCGCTCGCCCCCGTCCCGCCGGCCGTCGCCGCGCTCGCCGAAGCGAGCGGCGACGAAGCGCCGAGCCGCCGCGACGAACCCTATCGCCGCGCGCTGTCGGGCCTCTATGCGCGGCTGTGCGCGACCTATGCCGGAATCGTCGGCAAGCCGCCGCCGCGTCCCTCGGCGCTGGCGGGCGAACCCTACGCCACGCCGGCCGATTTCCGCCGCGACCTCGTCACCATCGCCGGCGGCCTGTCGGCGAGCGGCGAGGGACAGCTCGGCGGCATCGGCGCGCTCGGGCGGCTGATCCGCGCGGTCGAGGTCTTCGGCTTCCACCTCGCGACGCTCGACATGCGGCAGAACAGCGCGGTGCACGAGCGCGTGCTCGCCGAGCTGCTCAGCGTTTCGGGCGTGTGCGCCGACTATCGGGCGCTGAGCGAGGCGGAGCGCGTCGCGCTGCTCACCGCCGAGCTCGCCAGCGACCGCCCGCTCGCGGCGCCGTGGCACGAATGGAGCGAGGAGACCGCGGGCGAGCTGGCGATCGTCCATGCCGCGGCCGACGTGCGCCGGCGGCTGGGGAACGACACGATCTGCCAGTGGATCATCTCGATGGCGCAGGACCTGTCCGACCTGCTCGAAGTGCATGTGCTCGCGCGCGAGGGCGGGCTGTGGCGGAGCGGCGCCGAAGCCGGCGCGGCGAACCTGATGGTCGTGCCGCTGTTCGAGACGATCGACGACCTCGGCCGCGCGCCCGACATCATGACGCGCTATTTCGCGATGCCCGAGATCGGCCCGCAGATCGGGGTGCGCGGGCATCAGGAAGTGATGATCGGCTATTCGGATTCGAACAAGGACGGCGGCTATCTGACCTCGACCTGGGGACTCTACAAGGCGTCGCAGGCGCTGACCCCGGTGTTCGAGAAGGCCGGCAGCGCGATGCAGCTGTTCCACGGCCGCGGCGGCGCGGTCGGGCGCGGCGGCGGCAGCGCTTTCGCGGCGATCCGCGCGCAGCCCGCGGGCACGGTGCAGGGCCGCATCCGCATCACCGAACAGGGCGAGGTCATCGCCGCGAAGTTCGGCACGGCCGACAGCGCGGAAACCAACCTCGAGGCGATGGTGTCGGCAAGCCTGCTCGCGAGCCTCGAGCCCGAGCCGATGAGCGACGCCGACGCGGCGCGCTTCGCGGGCGCGATGGACGCGCTGTCGGACACCGCCCTCGCCGCCTATCGCGCGCTCGTCTATGACACGAGCGGTTTCAGGGATTTCTTTCGCGCGATGACCCCGATCGCCGAGATCGCGACGCTGAAGATCGGCTCGCGCCCGTCGAGCCGCACCAAGTCGAGCGCGATCGAGGATCTGCGCGCGATTCCCTGGGTGTTCAGCTGGGCGCAGTCGCGCGCGATGCTGCCCGGCTGGTACGGGACGGGCGAGGCGTTCGCGGCGTTCGGCGACCAGGCGCTGCTCGCCGACATGGCGCAAAGCTCACCCTTCTTCGCGGCATTGCTCGACAATATGGAGATGGTGCTCGCCAAGTCCGACATGGGGATCGCGGCGCGCTATGCCGAGCTCGCGAGCCATGTCGAGGGGCACGAAGCGATCTTCGCGCGCGTCCGCGACGGCTGGAACCGCGCCCACGACGGGCTGCTGACGATCACCGGCCAGACGCGGCTGCTCGAGAAGAATCCGGCGCTCGAGGCGTCGATCCGGTTGCGGCTGCCCTATATCGAGCCGTTGAACCTGCTCCAGATCGAGCTGATGAAGCGCCACCGCGCCGGCGAGACCGACCCGCGCATCGCCGAGGGCATCCAGCTCACGATCAACGCGATCGCCACCGCGCTCAGGAACAGCGGCTGAATCGTCGTCCCAGCGAAGGCTGGGACCGCTGGCGACCTCGCGCCACGCCGACAACGGCCCCAGCTTTCGCTGGGGCGACGCCTTATTTCGAAACGATTCGCACCTCGCCCTTGCTCGTGGCGCCGTCGGGCCCGAAGCGGATGGTGAAATCGTCGCCGTCCTCGTCGGTGCCCGCGAGCGTGTCGCCGTCGCGCGTGACCTTGATGCCTTTCTTCCCGAACTCGGCCGCCATCCAGTCGGCGGCCTTGGCGGGCGCGGCGGGCGAGGTGAAGCCGAGGTTCACCGTCGCCTTGTCGGCGCCGCCCCGATCGCTCGCGTTGACGTCGACCTTGGTCACCTTGCTGCCCGGATAGAGCTTGACCCCGTCGATGTCGAAATCGCCCTCGACGTCGAGGTCGACGAAATCGGGGATGTCGATGTTGATCGCGGTGCCGTCCTCGCCCCCGATCTTGAGCTTGCCGCCGTCCTGACCGGCCTTGATCTGGACCCCGCCGCCCTCGCCGTCGGCATTGATCGAGATTTCGGTTTCGGTCTTCTTCTCGTCCTTTTGCCCGCAGGCGGCGAGCAGGAGGATCGGGGGGATCAGGAAAGCGAGGCGCATGGCGGGTCTCCTTGGTGCGTTATGCTGATAATACACCAGAGAGGCGACCCAAGTCAAACTTTTCACCCTTCGTCATGCTGAACTTGTTTCAGCATCCATGGCCCGGTCTCTCCTTCGGCGCCGCGCCAAATTCGAGGGCGGGCCATGGACCCTGAAACAAGTTCAGGGTGACGGGAAAACCAAAGACAGTCTTAGGCGTCGAGGCTCGTTCCGGCATGGCCGTGGACGAGGCCGCCGTCGACCGCGATCGTGTCGCCGACGACATAGTCGCCCGCCTTCGACGCGAGGAAGATCGCGGTGCCGGCCATATCCTCGGGCACGCCGATGCGCTTCACCGGGATGCTCTTCGCGACCGCGTCGCCATGGTCGCGCGCGGCCTTGTTCATGTCCGACTGGAAGGCGCCGGGCGCGATCGCGGTGACGATGATATGGTCCTGCACCAGCCGCGCCGCGAGGCGCTTGGTGAGGTAGAGGATCGCCGCCTTCGACGCGTGGTAGCTGTAGGTTTCCCATGGGTTGAGGCGCAGCCCGTCGATCGAGCCGATGTTGATCACCTTCGCGGGCCGATCGGCGGTGCCCGCGGCCTTGAGCAGCGCGTGGAGCGCCTGCGTCAGGAAGAAGGGCGATTTGACGTTGATGTCCATCACCTTGTCCCAGCCGCTTTCGGGGAAGCCCTCGAACGGCTCGCCCCACGCGGCGCCGGCATTGTTGACGAGGATGTCGAGCCGATCCTCGCGCGCGCCGATCTCCGCGGCGAGCGCGCGGCAGCCCTCGACGGTCGAGAGGTCGACGGGAAGGCCGATCACCTTGCCCGGATAGCGGGTTTCGAAATCGGCGACGGCCGCCTCGATCTGCGCCGCCTTGCGCGCCGAGATATAGACGCGCGCGCAGCCTGCGGCGAGATAGCCCTCGACGATCATCTTGCCGATGCCGCGCGAGCCGCCGGTGACGAGCGCGACGCGGCCGTCGAGGCCGAACATTTGCTGGAGATTCATAAGCTGGGCTCCTTGAAGCCCCTCCCCTTCGTAGGGAGGGGTGGGGGTGGGGTTTGTCGGGGCGGTGCGAGGCCGATGCACCCCACCCCGCTCGACTAAAGGTCCGGCTCCGCCGGCCCAAGTCTCGCTGCCCCTCCCCTGAAGGGGAGGGGTTGAGTCGCTCAATAGCCGTTCATCCGCGCGACCTGGTCGATGTGGTAGTGCACGTCGCCCATATATTCCGCCAGCGCGCGGTCGCGTTTCATGTAGAGGCCGATGTCATATTCGTCGGTCATGCCGATGCCGCCGTGCATCTGGACGCCTTCGCGCACCGCGAGGTTCGCGGCGCGGCCGGCCTTGGCCTTGGCGACCGAGACCATCAGCTTCGCGCCTTCGCTGCCCTCGTCCAGAAGCTGCTGCGCCTTCATCACCGTCGCGCGCGCGACCTCCATCTCGCCATAGAGATGCGCGGCGCGGTGCTGGAGGCCCTGGAACTCGCCGATCAGCTTGCCGAACTGCTTGCGTTCCTTGAGATAATTGACCGTCATGTCCATCGCACCCTGCCCGACGCCGACCATCTCGGCCGCGGCGCCGGTGCGGGTGGCGGCGAGAAGCGCGTCGAGGATCTCGCCGCCCGCATCGACCTCGCCGATCACCGCGTCGGCGTCGACCTCGACGCCGTCGAGCGTGACGTGGCTCGCGAGGCTCGAATCGACGAGGCGCCGCGGGTCGGCGGTGACGCCCTTCGCATCCTTCGGCACCGCGAACAGCGTGATGCCGCCGTCGGTCTTCGCGGCGACGATGCTCATGTCGGCGACATGGCCGTGGAGGACGAAGCTCTTCTTGCCGTCGAGGCGGAAGCCGTTGCCGGCGCGCGTCGCGGTCGTGGCGATGCGGTCGGGGCGGTGCTTCGGCCCTTCGTCGATCGCGAGCGCGACGATCGCCTCGCCCGACGCGATGGCGGGGAGCCAGCGGCCGGCCTGCGTGCCGCCGGCATGGGCGAGCGCGGCGACCGCGCCGACGCCGGTCGACAGGAAAGGCGACGGGGTCAGGTTGCGGCCGATCTCCTCGAGCACGATCCCCGCCTCCATATGCCCCATGCCGAGCCCGCCATGCGCCTCGGGAACGAGCATGCCCGGCAGGCCCATTTCGGTGAACTGCGCCCAGAGGTCGCGCGAGAAGCCCGTCGCGTCGGCGCTGTCGCGAAGTTGGCGGAGGTGCGAGACGGGAGCCTGTTCGGCCACGAAGGGGGCGACGCTGTCCTTGAGCATCGCCTGGTCGTCATTGTGATAGAGCGGCATGTCTGATCTCCTAAGCCCCTCCTCTTCAGAGGAGGGGTTGGGGGTGGTGGACGCCGGTGCAGGAGCACCACCCCGCTGCGACTAGCGAGCAAGCTCGCAAGTCTCGCCGCCCCTCCTCTGAAGAGGAGGGGCTGGTTGTTTCTAAGCCCCCGGCAAATCGAGGATGCGCTTGGCGATGACGTTGAGCATGACTTCGCTCGTCCCGCCTTCGATCGAATTGGCCTTGGTGCGCAGCCAGCCGCGCGCGCGGGCGCCGCCCTTCGTCTCTTCGCTGTCCCATTCGAGCGCTTCGCTGCCGCCGCCCGACATGACGAGCTCATGACGCCGCTTGTTGAGCTCGGTGCCGACATATTTCATCATGTTCGAACTGGCCGGGTGCGCGCGACCGGTCTTCCACATGTCCATGAAGCGCTCGCCCATCGCGCGATAGGCGAAGACGTCGACATCGAACGCGGCCATTTCGGCGCGCAGGATCGGGTCGTCGAGTTCGCCCGCGGCGTTCTTGCCAAAGGCTTTCGCGAACGCGCCGCCGATGCTGACCATGTCGCCGCCCGCGCCGCCGCCCGAAATCATCTCGCGTTCGTGGCCGAGCAGATATTTGGCGACGTCCCAGCCGCGGTTGATCTCGCCGATGAACTGCGTCTTCGGCACCTCGACATCGTCGAAGAAGGTTTCGCAGAAAGGGCTGTTGCCCGAAATCAGCAGGATCGGCTTGGTCGTGACGCCCTTGCTCTCCATGTCGAAGAGCATGAAGGTGATGCCCTGATATTTGTTCGCCTTGTCGGTGCGGACGAGGCAGAAGATCCAGTCGGCCTTGTCGGCGTAGCTGGTCCAGATCTTCGACCCGTTGACGACCCAGTGGTCGCCCTTGTCTTCGCCAAAGGTCTGCAAGCTGACGAGGTCGCTGCCCGAACCCGGCTCCGAATAGCCCTGGCACCAGCGGATCTCGCCGCGCGCGATCGGGTTCAGATAATGGACCTTCTGCTCCTCGGTCCCGAATTTGAGGAGCGCGGGGCCGAGCATCCAGATGCCGAAGCTGTCGAGCGGCGAGCGCGCATGGATGCGCTTCATTTCCTGCTTGAAGATCTTGGTCTGCTCGGGGGTCAGCCCGGCGCCGCCATAGGGTTTGGGCCAGTCGGGGACCGTGTAGCCCTTCGCGACGCACGCATCGAGCCATAGTTTCTGGGCGTCATTCTTGAATTTGAAATTGCGCCCGCCCCAGCAGATGTCGTCCTCGTCACGGATCGGCTCGCGCATTTCGGCGGGGCAATTCGCCTCCAGCCATTCGCGCACCTCGGTGCGGAAAGCGTCCAGTTCGCTCATCCTCTTGGCTCCTCTTCTCGGCCCAAACCTACGTCCGCTTCGCCAGTTTACGCAAGCGTCAACTTGGCCCCTCCCACCTGCCGTTACGGCGCCGTAGCGTCATCGCAGCGACGTTGACGCGCCCCGCTTCGCCCCTAAGCTAAGTGGCAAAAGAAAACGGGAGAATGGGTCATGCGATTCGCAGGCAAGGTCGCCGTCGTCACCGGCGCGGCATCGGGCATCGGCAAGGCGGCCGTCCTGAAACTCGCGGGTGAGGGCGCGCACGTCTTCGCCGCCGACATCGACGAGGCGGGCGGACGCGCGCTCGCCGAAGCGTCGAACGGCAAGATCGATTTCGTCCGCTGCGACGTCACCCGGCCCGCCGACATCGAGGCGCTGATGAACGCGGCCGCGGCGAAGGCGGGCGGGATCGACATCGTCTTCAACAACGCCGGCGCCGGCGGCGACCGCGCCCCGATCGACGAGATCACCCCCGAGGGCTGGGACCGGACGATGGACCTGCTGCTGAAATCGGTGGCGATGGGCATCCGCTATGCGAGCCCGCACATGAAGGGGCGGAAAGGCGCATCGATCGTCAACACCGCGAGCGTCGCGGCGCTCGGCGCGGGCTATTCGCCGACCGCCTATGCGGTGGCGAAGGCGGGGGTGCTCCACCTGACCAAGGTCGCGGCGACCGACCTCGCGCAGTACGGCATCCGGGTGAACGCGATCTGCCCGGGCTTCATCAACACCAATATCTTCACCTCGTCGCTCGAAGTGCCCGACGAAAGCAAGGACGCGGCGAAGGCGATCATCGCGGGGATGAGCACACACGCCCAGCCCGTCGCGCGCGGCGGCCAGCCCGAGGACATCGCCAACGCGGTCGCCTATCTGGCGAGCGAGGACTCGTCGTTCATGACCGGCACCCACCTGCTGGTCGACGGTGGGCTGACCATCGGCCAGCGCCACGCGTGGGACCCCGAGGCGCCGGGGCTGTTCGACGCGCTGGTCGCGATGGAGGATGCGGCCAAGGCCGGGGCGGGCGCGTGAGCGAGGCCGCCGCGCCGGCGCGGCTGCCGCTGCGCCTCAAGATGTTCCACGGCCTCGGCAGCATCGCCTATGGGGTCAAGGACAACGGCTTTTCGACCTTTCTGCTGCTCTTCTACAATCAGGTGCTGGGGATGGACGCGAAGCTGGTCAGCTTCGCGCTGATGCTCGCGCTCGTCCTCGACGCCTTCGTCGATCCGGTGATCGGCTATCTCTCCGACCAGACGCACACGCGCTGGGGCCGCCGGCTGCCGTGGCTCTATCTCGCGCCGATCCCGCTCGCCTTCGCCTGGTTCGCGCTGTGGACGCCGGGCGGCGACGCGACCCCCGGTTTCTGGCACCTCGTCATCGTCGCGGTCATCGTGCGCAGCCTCGTCTCCTGCTGCGAGGTCCCGTCGGTCGCGCTGCTCCCCGAACTGACGCGCGACTATGACGAGCGCACGACCCTGATGCGCTATCGCTATCTGTTCGGCTGGGCGGGCGGGCTGCTGATGCTCTTCCTCGCCTATGACGTCTTCCTTGCGAAGTCGCTGCTCGCGGTCGAGGGCTATTATCAATATGGGCTGTTCGGCGGGCTGCTGATGGCGGCGACGGTGCTGATCTCGGCGGCGGGGCAGCATCGCTGGGCGGCGCGCTGGCCCGACCGGAGGCCCTCGGCCTTCAGCCTCGGCACCGCCTTTCGCGAGATTCGCGAATCGCTGACCCACCCCGCCTTCCTGGTGCTGCTCGCCGCGGGCGCGATCGCCTACACCAGCCAGGGGATCACCTTCTCCATCTCCAACTATCTCTATCTCTTCATCTGGCGCTTCTCCCCCGAAGCCTTCATGCTCTATCCCTGGGTGCTGTTCGCGAGCGTCGTCGGCACCTTCCTGCTCGTCGGCCCCGCGCACCGGCGCTTCGGCAAGCGGACCACCGCGATCGCCGGCGGGCTGATCGGCATGGTCTTCTGGGTCACGCCCTTCGTGCTGCGCCACCTGCACCTGTGGCCGGTCGAGGGGAGCGCCGCGTCGACCGCCGGCCTGTTCGCCTTCTTCTTCCTCGCCAATCTGTTCAGCGTTTCGGTGATGATCTCGGGCGGGTCGATGATCGCCGATATCGTCGAAGCATCGGAAGTGCAGACCGGGCGGCGCAGCGAGGGCACTTTCTTCGCGGGCAATTTCTTCATGCAGAAATGCGCGACCGGGCTCGGCATCTTCGTCACCGGGCTGCTCGTCGACCTCGCCGGGATTCCCGAAAAGGCCGACCCGGCCAAGGTGCCCGAAAGCGTGGTCGACAATTTCTCCTTCTATTACTGCGTGCTGGTGATCCTGTTCGCGATCGTCTCGTCGCTGATCTTCCGCTATTATCCGATCAACCGCGAAGACCATGAGGCGCGGGTCGCCGCGCTCGCCGCAGCGGAGGCAGAGGGCGCGCGATGAACCGCGGCGCCCCTACCAGCAAACTGCCGACGCGGATCAAGGCCGCGCACGGCCTTGGCAGCGTGACGCTGGGGATCAAGGAGTCGGGGCTCACCACCTTCTTCATGATCTATTACAATCAGGTGCTGGGGTTCGATCCGCGCGTGGTGTCGCTGATCCTGATCGGCGCGATGTTCGTCGATGCGATGGTCGACCCGCTGATCGGCCGGTTGTCCGACGCGACGCGCACCCGGCTCGGCCGGCGGCTGCCGTGGCTCTATGGCGCGGCGCTGCCGATGGCGGTCGCCTGGGCGCTGCTCTGGATGTCGCCCGACGTGGCCGCGCATTCGACGCTGGGGCTGTTCCTGAACGTCATCGCGGTGCGCGTGCTGGTGTCGGCGTGCGAGATTCCGTCGATCTCGCTCGTCGCGGAGCTGACGCGCGATTATGACGAGCGCACCGCGCTGATGCGCTTCCGCTTCCTGTTCGGCTGGCTCGGCGGCCTGCTCGCGGTCGCGCTCGCCTATGGCTATTTCCTGAAATCGGACGATCCGGCGACCAACGGCCTGCTCGATCCGTCGGGCTATGCCGCCTTCGGCCTGTTCGGCGCGGCGCTGATCGTCGTGTCGACGCTCGGTTCGGCGTTCGGGCAGCAGCGCCGCATCCTCGCGCTGCCGCCGCCGCCCGCCGCCGCGCACCACAGCAAGGCGATGCTCGCCGACATCGTCCTCGCCTTTCGCAATCCCGCCTTCGTCGCGCTGGCCAGCGGCGCGCTGTTCGTCACCACCGGCTATGCGACGACGATCGCCTCGACCAACTACATGATGCTCTACGTCTGGCAGATGAGCGACGCGCAGCTCGCCTGGTATCCCGCCGGGCTCGCGATCGCCGTGTTCGGCGCCTTCGCCGCGGTCGGCCATGCCCATCGCCGCTTCGGCAAGCGCGACACCGCGATCGGCGCGGCGCTGGCGAGTGGCGCGATCGCCTTTCTGCCCTATGCGGCGCGCAACCTCGGCTGGTGGCCCGAACTCGGCAGCTGGACGTCGATGGCGCTGCTCCTCTCGTTCCAGACGACGTCGCTGTTCGGGCTGATCGTCGCGACCATCTCGACCTCGTCGATGGTCGCCGAGATCGTCGAGGCGCACGAGGTCGATCACGGCACGCGCATCGAGGGCGTCTTCTTCGCCGGATATCTGATGGTCCAGAAGTTCGGGCAGGCGCTCGGCATCTTCCTCGTCGGCCAGCTCGTCGCCTATGTCGGCCTCAGCGACCGGGTGCGCCCCGAGGACTGGCCCGCGAGCACCGCCGCGACGATGGCGTGGATTTTCGCCGGGCTGATGATTTTGATCGGGATCATGGCGACCGCCGGGCTGCGCCGCTATGCGATCGACCGGGCCAGTCACGAGGCACGGCTGGCCGCCCTCGCCTCGACCCCGCGGCGTCCGGCCGATAGCGAGGAGCCGCGGCCGTAACGGAAGATTGCGCCGCCGCGCTTCGGCTGGCAATTTTCTGCGCGGCGGGACTTGGCAAAGGGGGGCGAATCGGTCCAAAGGCTTACGTGAACGTAAAGGGAAAGGAAGCACGCGATGGATTTCGACCTCACCGACCGGCAGAAGCATTGGCAGGGCCGCGTACGCGAATTCGTCGAGCGCAAGATCCGCCCCGCCGTGGCAACCTACAAGGAGCAGGACCGCACCGGCGATCGCTGGAAGGTGATCCAGATCGTCGAGGATCTGAAGGCCGAGGCGAAGGCCGCGGGCATCTGGAACCTGTTCATGCCGCCGCGCAGCGCCGCGCACCACCATGTCGACGAGAGTTTCGAGTTCGAGGGGCCGGGCCTCACCAACCTCGAATATGCGCTGTGCGCCGAGGAGATGGGCCGCATCGGTTTCGCGAGCGAGGTGTTCAACTGCTCGGCGCCCGACACCGGAAACATGGAGGTCTTCCACCGCTACGGCACCGCGGCGCAGAAGGAACGCTGGCTGAAGCCGATCATGAACGGCGAGATCCGTTCGGCCTTTCTGATGACCGAGCCCGCGGTCGCCTCGTCCGACGCGACCAATATCGAGACGCGGATCGAGCGCGACGGCGACGATTATGTGATCAACGGCCGCAAATGGTGGTCGTCGGGGGTCGGCGACCCGCGCTGCAAGGTCGCGATCGTGATGGGCAAGACCGATTTCGGCGCCAAGCGCCACCAGCAGCAGTCGATGCTGGCGGTGCCGATGGACGCGCCGGGGATCGTCGTGCTGCGCCACCTGCCGGTCTTCGGCTATGACGACGCGCCGCACGGCCATATGGAGGTCGAGCTGAAGGACGTGCGCGTCAATGCCGAGGAGGCGATGCTGCTGGGCGAAGGCCGCGGCTTCGAGATCGCGCAGGGCCGCCTCGGGCCGGGCCGCATCCACCACTGCATGCGCACGATCGGGGTCGCCGAAGAAGCGCTGGAGAAGATGTGCAAGCGGCTCCAGTCGCGCGTCGCCTTCGGCAAGACGATCGCCGAGCACAGCATCTGGGAGCAGCGCATCGCGCGCGCGCGCATCGATATCGAGATGACGCGCCTCCTGTGCCTGAAGGCGGCCGACATGATGGACAAGATCGGCAACAAGGCGGCGGCCGCCGAGATCGCGATGATCAAGGTACAGGCGCCGAACATGGCGCTGCAGATCATCGACGACGCGATCCAGGCGCATGGCGGCGGCGGCGTCTCCGACGATTTCGGCCTCGCCAACGCCTATGCCCACCAGCGGACCCTGCGGCTCGCCGACGGTCCCGACGAAGTGCACGCGCGCGCGGTCGCGCGGATCGAACTCGCCAAGCATTCGCCGGCGAGCGATCCGGGCTTTTCGTCGGGCGACATCGGGGTTTCGCGCTAGCCTCCCCTCCCGCTTGCGGGAGGGGCCGGGGGAGGGCCTGTCCCGGTTCGCGTTCGGCACCCCCTCCCCTAACCCCTCCCGCAAGCGGGAGGGGGACGAACGGAGATTTTAGATGACCAAAGCCGCCGTCCTGATCGAACCCGGCAAGCCGCTCGTCGTCGAGGCGGTCGTCGTCGACAAGCCCGGGCCGCACGAGGTGCGCATCCGCACCGCCGCCTGCGGGCTCTGCCATTCGGACCTGCATTTCATCGAAGGCGCCTATCCGCACCCCCTGCCCGCGATCCCCGGCCACGAAGCCGCGGGCATCGTCGAGGCGGTCGGCAGCGAGGTGCGCACGGTGAAGGTCGGCGACGCGGTCGTCACCTGCCTCAGCGCCTTTTGCGGCCACTGCGAGTTCTGCGTTTCCGGACGCATGTCGCTGTGCATGGGTGGCGACACCCGCCGCGCGCCCGGTCAGCCGCCGCGCATCACGCGCCCTGACGGCAGCATCGTCAATCAGATGCTCAACCTCAGCGCCTTTTCGGAGGTGATGCTGGTCCACGAACATGCCTGCGTCGCGATCGACCCCGACATGCCGCTCGACCGCGCCGCGGTGATCGGCTGCGCGGTGACGACGGGCGCGGGGACGATCTTCAACGCGTGCAAGGTGACGCCGGGCGAGACCGTCGCGGTCGTCGGCTGCGGCGGCGTCGGGCTCGCGACGATCAACGCCGCGAAGATCGCCGGCGCGGGGCGCATCATCGCCGCCGACCCGGTCCCCGAAAAGCGCGCGCTGGCGCAGAAGCTGGGCGCCACCGACGTGGTCGATGCGATGGACGCCGATGCCGCGAAGCAGATCGTCGAACTGACCAAGGGCGGCGTCGACCATGCGATCGAGGCGGTCGGACGCCCCGCCTCGGCCAGCCTCGCGGTCGCCTCGCTCCGCCGCGGCGGCACCGCGACGATCCTCGGCATGATGCCGCTCGCCGAAAAGGTCGGGCTTTCGGCCATGGACCTGCTCTCGGGCAAGAAATTGCAGGGCGCGATCATGGGCGGCAACCGCTTCCCGGTCGATATCCCGCGGCTCGTCGATTTCTACCTGCGCGGGCTGCTCGACCTCGACAGCATCGTCGCCGAGACGATCACGCTCGAACAGATCAACGAAGGGTTCGACAAGATGAAGAAGGGCGACGCCGCGCGGTCGGTGATCGTGTTCGATCAATGACGCTCGACGCGCAAAAGGCCTTCAGCGGCACCGTCGCGCCCGAAGGCGCCGATATCCTCGACGAGGCGAAGCTCACCGCATGGATGGAGGCGAATGTCGAGGGCTTCGAGGGCCCGCTGACCCAGAGCAAGTTCGCCGGCGGCCAGTCGAACCCGACCTACAAGATATCGGCGCCGTCGGGGAATTACGTCCTCCGCCGCAAGCCCTTCGGCCCGCTGCTGCCCTCGGCGCACGCGGTCGACCGCGAATATAAGGTGCAGGCGGGGCTCCATAAGACGGGCTTTCCCGTCGCGCGCCAGTACGGCCTCTGCACCGACGACAGCGTGGTCGGCAGCTGGTTCTACGTCATGGGCATGGTCGACGGGCAGACGATCTGGGACGGTGCGATGCCGGGGTCGACGCCCGCGAACCGCCGCGCGACCTATTTCGCGATGATCGACACGCTCGCCGCGCTGCATGGCGTCGACGTCGAGGCGGCGGGGCTGTCCGACTATGGCAAGCCCGGCAATTATTTCGGCCGCCAGGTCGACCGCTGGACCAAGCAGTACAAGCTGTCCGAAACCGAGACGATGGACGAAATGGAGCGGCTGATCGCCTGGCTGCCCGCGACGCTGCCCGAACAGACGCGCACCAGCGTCGTCCACGGCGACTATCGCATCGACAATATGATCTGGGCCAGGGACCGCGCGCAAGTGCTTGCGGTGCTCGACTGGGAGCTGTCGACGCTGGGCGATCCGCTCGCCGATTTCACCTATGTCGCGATGGCCTGGGTGACCGAGAATGGCGGGCGATCGGGGGTGATGGACCTCGATCGCGCCGAGCTGGGCATTCCCGAGCTCGACGAGGTGGTCGAGCGTTATTGCGCCGCCACCGGCCGCGACGGCGTGCCCGACATGAACTGGTATTTCGCCTATAATTTCTTCCGCCTCGCCGGGATCATGCAGGGGATCAAGAAGCGCGTCATCGACGGCACGGCCTCCTCCGCCCATGCGAAAGCGATGTCCGAGCGCGTCCTGCCGCTCGCCCAAAAGGCTTGGGACTTTGCAAAGAAGGCCGGCGCATGAGCCTGTTCGACATGACGGGTCAGGTCGCGCTGATCACAGGATCGTCGCGCGGCATCGGGAAAGCCATAGCGGAAGCGATGGCCGAGCAGGGCGCGAAGGTCGTGATATCGAGCCGCAAGCAGGACGCCTGCGACGCGGTCGCGGCCGAACTGAACGCGAAACACGGGCCGGGAACCGCGATCGCGGTCGCGGCGAATATCTCGTCGAAGGAGAATCTACAGCATCTGGTCGACGAGACCGTCGCCGCTTTCGGCCCGGTCACCGCGCTCGTCTGCAATGCGGCGTCGAACCCCTATTACGGGCCCTCGGCGGGGATCAGCGACGAGCAGTTCCGCAAGATCCTCGACAATAATATCGTCGCCAACCACTGGTTGATCCATATGTGCGCGCCGGCGATGCTCGCGGCGGGCAAGGGGTCGATCACGATCATCAGCTCGATCGGCGGCCTGAAAGGATCGTCGATCCTCGGCGCCTATGCGATCTCCAAGGCCGCCGACATGCAGATGGCGCGCAACCTCGCCGACGAGTTCGGCCCGCAGGGCGTGCGCGTGAACTGCATCGCGCCCGGCCTGATCAAGACCGATTTCGCGCGCGCGCTGTGGGAGAATCCCGACACGCTGGAGGTGTCGACGCGCCGTTCCTCGCTGCGCCGCATCGGCGAGCCGCACGAGATCGCGGGCGCCGCTGTGTTCCTCGCGAGCCCGGCGGGCGGCTTCACCACCGGCCAGACGATCGTCATCGACGGCGGCAACACTTCGAGCGGAGGATGAACATGGGCGCATTGGACGGCAAGATCGCGATCATCACCGGCGCGGGATCGGGAATCGGCCGCGCGAGCGCGCTGCGCTTCGCCGCCGAGGGCGCGAGGCTGGTCATCGGCGACAAGACGGCGGCGGTCCACGACACCGCGCAGGCGGTGAAGGACGCGGGCGGCGACGTCGTCGCGCTGGAGATCGACGCCGGGGTCGAGGCCGACGTCGCGAAGCTCGTCGCCACCGCGAAGGAGACATATGGCGGGCTCGACATCGCCTTCGCCAACGCCGGGATCATCGGCGACATGGGCGGCATCTTCGACATCACGCCCGAGGGTTGGGCCGAGACGCTGCGCGTCAACCTGATCGGCCCGGCGCTGATGGTGAAGCACGCCGGCAAGGCGATGGTCGACCAGGGGCGCGGCGGCGCGATCGTGCTGACCGCGAGCGTCGCGGGGATCAATTCGGGCGCGGGCCCGGCCGCTTATTCGGCGTCGAAGGCGGGGGTCATCAACCTCGCCCGGACCGCGGCGCAGCAGATGACGAGCGCCAATGTCCGCGTCAACGCGATCTGCCCCGGGCTGACCGAGACGGGGATGACCAGGCCGACCTTCGACTATGCGAAGGAAAAGGGCGTGACGCACAAGATCGGCCAGCTCAATCCGCTGAAGCGCGCCGGCCAGCCCGAGGAGCTGGCGAACGTTGCCCTCTTCCTCGCGAGCGACCAGGCGAGCTATGTCAACGGACAGGCGATCGCGGTCGACGGCGGCCTCACCAGCTCGCATCCGGTGACGCGGCAACTGCTCGGCCAGACGTCGCACTGACGAAAGGACAGGTCCATGCAATATCGCGACCTCGGCGACAGCGGCATTCGCGTTTCGGCGATCTGCCTCGGCAGCTGGCTGACCTATGGAGTCGGGGTCGACGACAGCGCCGGGCGCGCGTGCATCGATGCGGCGTTCGACGCCGGGATCGACTTCATCGACACCGCGAACGTCTATGGCACCGGCGCGGCGGAGGAGTTCCTCGGCCGCGCGCTCAAGGGGCGGCCACGCGATAGCTATGTCCTCGCGACCAAGCTCTTCTTTCCGATGTCGGAGACCGACAAGGGGTTGTCGGGGCGCCAAGTCGCGAAGCAGATCGACGCGAGCCTGTCGCGGCTGCAAACCGACTATGTCGACCTCTACCAGTGCCACCGCTACGACCCCGACACGCCGCTCGAGGAGACGATGGCGGCGCTGTCCGAGGTCGTCCGCAGCGGCAAGGCGCGCGCGATCGGCTTTTCCGAATGGGCACCCGACCAGATCCAGGCCGCGCTCGACCTCGCGCCGCCCCACGTCAAATTCGTGTCGAGCCAGCCGCAGTACAGCCTGCTCTATCGCCGCGCGGAGGCGAAGGTGATCCCGCTGTCGGTCGCGAACGGCATCGGCCAGATCGTCTGGTCGCCGCTCGCGATGGGAGTGCTGAGCGGCAAGTACAAGCCCGGCGAGGCTCCGCCCGCGAACAGCCGCGCCGCGAGCGAGGATCAGCGTTTCATGACCCGCTACCTCGCCGATCCGGTGCTCGAAGCGGTGCGGAAGCTGGCGCCGATCGCCGACAGGGCGGGGTGCTCGATGGCGCAGCTCGCGATCGCCTGGGTGCTCGCGCAGCCGGGGATCACCAGCGCGATCGTCGGCGCGAGCCGCCCCGAGCAGCTCAAGGAGACCGCCGCGGCCGCCGACCTCGCCATCGATCCCGCGCTGCTCGCCGAAGCCGCCGCCATCCTCGAAGGAGTCCGCATTTCATGAGTCACGGGATGGACAAGACGCGTCTCGACCGCATCCCGGCGTTCCTCGCCGCCAAATATGTGGATACCGGCCGGCTGCCGCATGCCGCGACGTTGGTGTCGCGGCGCGGCGAGATCGCGCACCTGTCGTGCATCGGCGAGGCGCGGCCGGGCGCGGCGCTGACGGAGGACGCGATCTTCCGCATCGCCAGCATGACCAAGCCGATCACCAGCATCGCCTTCATGATGCTGCTCGAAGAGGGCAAGGTCGCGCTGTCCGATCCGCTGGTGAAGGTCTGCCCCGAGTTCAAGGACACCGGCGTCTTCGTCGCGGGCGGCGGCAACGTCCCCTTCCTGACCCGCCCGCCGGCGCGCCCGATCCTGATGGTCGACCTGCTCCGCCACACGTCGGGCCTGACCTATGGCTTTCAGGAGCGCACGCCCGTCGACGCCGCCTATCGCAAGACCAAGATCGACGATTTCGACGCCGCCTTCACGATGGACAGCTTCATCGAGGGGCTGGCGAAGATCCCGCTGCAATTCGACCCCGGCGCGCACTGGAATTATTCGATGGCGACCGATGTGCTCGGCGCGGTGATCGAGCGGATCGAGGGGAAGCCGTTCGCGCAAGTCTTGCAGGAGCGCATCT
The DNA here is from genome assembly GCF_002277025.1 of Sphingopyxis sp. GW247-27LB. GTDB lineage: Bacteria > Pseudomonadota > Alphaproteobacteria > Sphingomonadales > Sphingomonadaceae > Sphingopyxis. The sequence goes on along the minus strand of NZ_NIWD01000008.1, from coordinate 166,839 downwards.
TCGGCCCGCTCGGCATGGTCGATACCGGATTCAAGGTGCCCGCCGACCAACAGCACCGGCTGACCGATGCCTATGCCTTTCACCCGAAGGACAAGATGCAGCAATTCGACGCCGGCGACCGCAGTCGCTGGGCGAAGGACCGCAGCTTCCATTCGGGCGGCGGCGGGCTCGCTTCGACGCTGCACGACTATCATCGCTTCTGCCTGATGCTGCTCGGCGGCGGCAAGCTGGGCGATGTGCGGATCATCAGCCGCAAGACGCTCGCGCTGATGACGTCGAACCATCTGGTCGGCGGCGGCGACCTGACCCGGCACAGCGTCGGCATCTTTTCCGAGGACGAGAATGCCGGGGTCGGCTTCGGCCTCGGTTTCGCGGTGACGCTCGATCCCGCGGCCGCGGGCATTCCCGGCTCGGCGGGCGATTTCTATTGGGGCGGCATGTTCTCGACCGGCTTCTTCGTCGATCCGGTCGAGGAGATCTGCATGGTGTTCATGACCCAGCTGATGCCCTCTTCCACCTATCCCGTGCGGCGCGAGGTCAAGACGCTCGTCCACGCCGCGATCGACGATTGATACGTTAAACCAGCCTCCGTTCGTGTCGAGCGAAGTCGAGACACGCCGAGCCCAGCGCAAGACGCTTCTCGACTTCGCTCGAAGCGAACGGAAAGAATTTCAAGGAGCCAGACATGTCCGAAGACACCCCCGTCAGCGTGACGATGCAGAAGGACGGCGACGTCGCCGTCATCATCGTCAACAACCCGCCCGTCAACGCGCTGTCGTGGCACGTCCGCCAGGGGCTCGAAGATAATTTCAAGGCGGCGCTCGCCGACGAGGGCGTCAAGGCGATCGTGCTGCGCTGCGACGGCGGCACCTTCATCGCCGGTGCCGACATCAGCGAGTTCGGCAAAGCCCCGCGCGGCCCCGATTTCAACGCCGTCCTCAACATGATCGAAGCGGCAGCGAAGCCCGTCGTCGCGGCGATCCACGGCACCGCGCTCGGGGGCGGCCTCGAAACCGCGCTCGTGTGTCACTATCGCGTCGCCGTGCCCTCGGCGAAGCTCGGCGTGCCCGAGGTCAAGCTCGGCCTGCTGCCCGGCGCGGGCGGCACGCAGCGGCTGCCGCGCGTCGTCGGGGTCGAGGCCGCGGCGACGATGACCTCGCTCGGCGACCCGCTGCCCGCCGCCAAGGCGAAGGAGCTCGGCCTCGTCGACGCGCTGGCGGGCGAGGACAGCCTGGCCGCCGACGCCATCGCCTTTGCCCGCGCGAAGATCGCCGACGGCCCGCGGCCTACCCGGGATCGGGAGGTGTTCGGCGACGTCGCGGTGATCGAGCAGCTCAAGACGAAGAACGCCAAGCGCTGGCGCGGCTTCGAGGCGCCTTACGCCAACCTCGCCTGCGTCGAGGCGGCGACCCGGCTGCCCTTCGACGAGGGCCTCGCCTTCGAACGCGAGCAGTTCACGAAGCTGATGTTCGGCAGCCAGTCGGCGGCGCAGCGCCACATCTTCTTCGCCGAGCGCCAGGCCGCGAAGATCGACGGCCTGCCAAAGGACATCAAGCTGCGCGACGTCAAGAAGGTCGGCATCATCGGCGCCGGCACGATGGGCGGCGGCATCATGATGAATTTCCTGCAGAAGGGTTTCGCCTGCACGATCGTCGAGACGCAGCAGGAAGCGCTCGATCGCGGGCTGGGCGTCGTGCGCAAGAATTACGACGCATCGGCCGCCAAGGGCCGCTTCAAGCCCGAACAGGTCGATCAGATGATGGGGCTGATCACCCCCTCGCTCGAGCTCGAGGCACTCGCCGACTGCGACCTGATCATCGAGGCGGTCTATGAGAATATGGACGTCAAGAAGGAGATTTTCGGCAAGCTCGATCAAGTAGCCAAGCCTGGTGCGATCCTCGCGTCGAACACCAGCTACCTCGACGTCAACGAGATCGCGGCATCGACCAGCCGGCCGGGCGACGTGCTCGGCATGCACTTCTTCTCGCCCGCCAATGTCATGAAGCTGCTCGAGGTGGTGCGCGGCGACAAGACCGCCGACGACGTCCTCGCCACAGCCATGTCTATCGGCAAGAAGATCGGCAAGGTCGCGGTTGTCGCGGGCGTGTGCCATGGCTTCATCGGCAACCGCATGCTCGCGCCGCGCCAGATCGAGGCGCAGAAGCTGCTGCTCGAAGGCGCGACCCCGGCGCAGGTCGACAAGGTCCACACCGATTTCGGCATGCCGATGGGCCCGTTCCAGATGAGCGACCTCGCGGGCGTCGACATCGGCTGGCACCGCGACCCGAACCGGATCGAGAGCATCCGCGACGCGCTGTGCGCCGAGGGCCGCTGGGGGCAGAAGAAGCAGGCGGGCTTCTACGATTATGACGACAAGCGCAATCCGACGGAAAGCGCGCGCGTCGCCGAGATCATCGACGAGTTCCGCAAGCGGGCGGGGATCGAGAAGCGCGAGATCAGCGAGTCCGAGATCGTCGAGCGCACCCTCTATCCGATGGTCAACGAAGGCGCGCTGATCCTCGCCGAGGGCAAGGCGCAGCGCGCGAGCGACATCGATGTCGTGTGGATCTACGGCTATGGCTGGCCGGTCTATCGCGGCGGCCCGATGTTCTGGGCGGGGCTGGAAGGCACCGACAAGATCGCGGCGGCGCTGGAACAGCACGGCTTCGAAGTCGCGCCGCTTCTGAAGGAAAAGGCCGCGGCGAAGGCGGGGTTCTAGACCCTCCCGTACAGAGAAGGAGGAGGCCGTCTGTCCCGATGCGGGGCAGGCGGCCTTTCTTTTGCCGGGGAAGCGCCATCGATCCTGCCGAAATCTTGCGATTCAGGGTTAAAGCGCTGGCAAGCCGCGCCGTTAGGGCAGAGCATGAACGCCATGCCCCTCGCCGCCGCCCTGCTGCTCGTCGCGAGCGCCCCGGCCGCCACGCCGCCGCCGAAACCGACCGCGGTCGGCATCGCGCGGGCCCGGATCGTGGCCCCCGCCGAGATGCGGCGGGTGAACGGACGGATCGAGGTGCGGACCGGCCGGACGGACGCGCCGACGCAAGTGCATCGCACCGAGCGCCGCGATGGCGGCGAGACGGCGGATTTTTATTGAGCTTGGCCGGGGACTATACCGCCTCGTTTTCATCGTCACCCCGGGCTTGACCCGGGGTCCCGCTTTCACCGTCGGACGAACTTCGCCGTGGCAATTGCCAGAGACAAAATCAGCGGGACCCCGGATCAAGTCCGGGGTGACGGAATAAGGAAGTTTGACGGGTCATTCAGCCCTGCAGCGTCCGGATGATCGCCGAGAAATCGTGGCCGCCCTCGTCCGCCGCGACGAACGCCTCGTAAAGCTCGCGCGCGCGGCTGCCCATCGGGACGTCGGCGTCGACGCTCGCCGCGGCCTCCATCGCGAGGCGCAGGTCCTTGAGCATCAGCGCCGCCGCGAAGCCGCCCTTGTAGCCATTGTCGGCGGGGGTGGCCGGGCCGACGCCGGGGAGCGGGGCGTAGCTGGTCAGCGACCAGCACTGGCCCGACGAGACGCTGGCGATGTCGAAGAATTTCTGCGGATCGAGGCCGAGCTTCTGCGCGAGCGCGAGGGTCTCGCAGGTCGCGACCATCGACGCGCCGAGCAGCATGTTGTTGCAGATCTTCGCGCCCTGCCCCGCACCCGCATCGCCCGCGTGGATCACCGCCTTGCCCATCCTGGCGAGGATCGGCTGGCTCCGCGCGAAGCCTTCGTCGGTGCCGCCGACCATGAAGGTCAGCGTGCCGGCATTGGCGGCGGCGATGCCGCCCGAGACCGGCGCATCGACCGCGACGAGGCCCTTGGCGATCGCGGCCTCGATATTGGCGCGCGCGGTCGCGACGTCGATCGTCGAGCAGTCGAGGAGCAGCGTGCCCGGCGCGGCGTTGGGGAAGACGTCGGCTTCGTAGACCGACGCAACATGCTTGCCCGCGGGGAGCATCGTCACCACCGCCTCGGCGCCGGTTACCGCTTCGGCCGCCGAGGCGGCGCGGGCGCAGCCCGCTTCGACGGCGCGCGCGAGCGCCTCCTCGCTGAGGTCGAAGGCGCGGACCTCATGCCCTGCCTTCGCGAGGTTCGCGGCCATGCCGCCGCCCATATTGCCGAGTCCGATGAAAGCAATTTTCATAACAGTTCCAATTCACCCAGAATGACAGCCACCCCGACAAGGATGAAGAACGGGCCCAGAATGAACCCGAGGATGGCTTGAAGATTTTTGAGAAACCAATCGAGCTTCGTCAGCGGCAACGGCTCTTCACCGGTCGACCGCAGAATCGCGGCCTCCAGAACGTTGACCGTTTCCTGTTTCCTGTATCGCCAGTGGTTCCAGCCGACCGACAGGGCGACCACGCCGATAATCAGCGAAACAAGACCCGCGCTCACCGCCCCTTCCACACGCCTTCGCGCTTCTCGATAAAGGCGGCCATGCCTTCGGCCTTGTCCTCGGTCGCGGCGAGGATCTGGAACAGGCGGCGTTCGTAGATCAGCCCCTGATCGAGCGTCGTTTCGAAGGCGGCATTGACCATGTCCTTGTTCACCATCGCGGCCATCGGCGGCATCGCGGCGATCGCGGTGGCCGTCTTCATCGCTTCATCGACAAGGCCCGCATGCTCGACGACGCGCGCGACGAGGCCCGACCGTTCGGCCTCCGCGGCGTCCATCATCCGGCCGGTCAGGCACATTTCCATCGCCTTCGCCTTGCCGACCGCGCGGGTCAGCCGCTGCGACCCGCCCATGCCCGGCGCGACGCCGAGCTTGATTTCGGGCTGGCCGAACTTCGCCTTGTCCGACGCGATGATGAAGTCGGCCATCATCGCGAGTTCGCAGCCGCCGCCAAGCGCGAAGCCGTTCACCGCTGCGATCCACGGCTTCCTCACCTTCTTCACGAAGTCGCTCGTCCATTTCGCGAAGAAATCCTCAAGGTAGAAATCGGCGGCGGGCTTGTCGGCCATTTCCTTGATGTCGGCGCCCGCGGCGAACGCCTTGTCGCCCGAACCGGTGAGGACGGCGCAGCGCTGGCTGTCATCGACTTCGAAGGCCGCGAAGGCCGCGATGAGGTCGTCGAGGACCGACGAGTTCAGCGCGTTGAGCGCCTGCGGGCGGTTGAGCGTCACCAGCGTCACGGCGCCGCGCTGTTCGACGAGGATGGTTTCGTAGGTCATTCGGTGTCTCCGGATTCTCGTCATGCCGGACTTGATCCGGCATCCCGCTTTACGACGGTTAAGAAGCGGGACCCCGGATCAAGTCCGGGGTGACGAAGATGAATGGCAAGGTCAGGTAAGCGGCGTCCATTTCTCGTTATCGGGCAGCGGTGCGAAGATCGCGTCGATCCACGCATCGGTGACCGCCTCGGCGGTCGGCGGGTCCCATTTCGGGCTGTTGTCCTTGTCGACGATCAGCGCGCGGACGCCTTCGAGGAAATCGTGCATTTGGACGACGCGGCTGCCGATCGCATATTCCTGCGCCATTTCGGCGGCGAAGTCGGGCATCGCCGCGCCCTCGCGAAGCTGGCGCAGCGCGACCTTGCACGTCTGCGGCGACTTGGTGTGGAGCGCGTCCAGTTCCTTCGCCGCCCATTCGCCGCCGTCCCTTTCCAGCGCGGCGAGGATGTCCTCGTAACGGTCGCTGGCGAACAGGCGGTTGATCTTGTCGATCTGGCCGGTGATCGCGGCGGGCGGCGCGGTGACCGACAGCTCACCCAGGATGCCGCCGATGCGGTCGGGGTGCGCTGCGATCCGCTCCTTCGCCTCGGCCAGCCGCTCGGACGGAAGGTAATGGGTCGCGAGGCCGAGCGCGAGGCATTCGGCCCCGTCGAGCCGCGCCCCGGTGAGCGCGAGGAAGACGCCGACGCGCCCTTCGAGCCGCGGCAGATACCAGCCGCCGCCGACGTCGGGGAAGAGGCCGATGCCGGTCTCGGGCATCGCGAAGCGCGTATGCTCGGTCGCGACGCGATAGGCGGCCGGCTGCGAAATGCCGACCCCGCCGCCCATGGTGATGCCGTCCATGAAGGCGACGACGGGCTTCGCATAGGTGAAGAGCAGATGGTTGAGGCGATATTCGGTGTGGAAGAAGGCGCGCGCCTCCTGACCGTCCTTCGCGCCGCTTTCCGCGAGCATGCGGATGTCGCCGCCGGCGCAGAAGCCGCGGCCCTCGCTATGGTCGATGATCACCGCCTCGATAGCGGCATCATCGCGCCACGCCAGCAGCGCCTCGATCATCGCCTCGCACATGGCGAGGTTGAGCGCGTGGATCGCCTTGGGACGGTTGAGCGACAGGCGGCCGATGCGGCCTTCGACGCTGATCAAGACATCTTCGGTCATTGGCGCAGCAGGTCCCTTCCCACGATCATCCGCATCACCTGATTGGTGCCTTCGAGGATCGAATGGACGCGCAGGTCGCGCCAGAAACGCTCGATCGGATAATCCTTCAGATAGCCGTAGCCGCCGAACAGCTGGAGCGCGTCGTTGACGATCTTGCTGCCGCTGTCGGTCGCGAGCCGCTTCGCCATCGCCGAGAAGCGCGACTTGTCGGGGGCGTTCGCGGTGACCTTCGCCGCGGCGAGATAGAGCAGCGCCCGCGCGGCTTCGAGGTCGGTCGCCATGTCGGCGAGCATGAACTGGGTGTTCTGGAAATCCGAAATCGGCTGCCCGAACTGCTGGCGGTCCTTGGTATAGGCGATCGCTTCGTCGAGGCAGCGCTGCGCGCCGCCGAGCGAGCAGGCGCCGATGTTGAGCCGCCCGCCGTCGAGCCCCGCCATCGCGAAGCGGAAGCCGTCGCCTTCGGCGCCGACCCGGTTTTCGACCGGCACACGGCAATCCTCGAAGACAACTTGAGCCGTAGGGGATGCGTTCCAGCCGAGCTTCTTCTCGGGCGCGCCGAAGCTCAATCCCGGCGTGTCCTTTTCGACGACAAGGCAGGAAATGCCCTTCGACTTTTCCTCGCCGGTGCGAACCATGCAGACATAGATGTCGTTGGTGCCCGCGCCCGAGATGAACTGCTTGGTGCCGTTGAGCACATAATGGTCGCCGTCCCGCCTCGCCGTCGTTTTCAGAGCAGCGGCGTCCGACCCCGAACCCGGCTCGGTCAGGCAATAGCTCGCGATCTTCTCCATGCTCACGAGCTCGGGCAGGAAGCGCGCCTTGATCTCCGCGCCGCCGAAGCGGTCGATCATCCACGTCGCCATATTGTGGATCGAGACATAGGCGCTGGTCGCGGGACAGCCATAGGCCATCGCCTCCATGATCAGCGCCGCCTCCAGCCGGCCGAGCCCGATACCGCCCGATTCCTCGGCCACGTAAATGGCGCCGAAGCCGAGTTCGCCCGCGGCCTTCCACACGTCGACAGGATAATGATGTTTCTCGTCCCATTCCGCCGCGAAGGGCGTGATGCGATCGGCGGTGAACTTGCGCGCCATGTCCTGAATGGCGAGCTGGTCGTCGGTGAGTTGAAACTGGTCGGTCATGCTCTTTTCTCGATGATGGCCTCGGCCTCGATTTCGACTTTCCATTCGGGGCGCAGCAGCGCCGACACGACGACCATCGTCGCGGCGGGCCGGATCGCGCCGAACACCGCCCCGTGCGCGCGCCCCACGAGGTCGGCGTCGGCGGGGTCGGTGATGAACATGCGGGTGCGCACGACGTCGGCGGGCGCGCCGCCGAGCGCCGCGAGCGCCTCGCCGATGATCGTCAGGCAGCGCGACGCCTGCACCCCGGCGTCGCCGGCGGTCGACGAGCCATCGGGCTCGATCGGCGCGCAGCCGGCGACGTCGATCCGGTCGCCCACCCGAACCGCCCGGCTGTAGCCGTAGACGGGTTCGAAGGGCGAGGCGGAGCTATGGGTGCGGCGCGGGCTGTCAGCCACAGGTGATCTGCGTGATCTTGTAGGCGTCGTCGTACATGACGTTCACCCGGTCCTGGCGATAATCCATCGTCATCGCCGAGCGCGGCGGGCCCCAGCGCAGGGTGCGCGCACCCGCGGCCTTGAGGATGGCGCCGCCGAGTTCGGGCGCCGCGGTCTGGCCGACATAGCTCTGCACGGCGTCGGCGTTGCAGGTCATTTCGGCGGGCGGTGCCGGCGGCGTCGATTCGGCGGGGGCCTCGCTCGCGGCGCAGGCGGCGAGCGGCAGGGCGGCGGCGATTGCGATCCAGCGGTTGTTCATCCCATCAACTCCCTTTCATCCTTCGCCGCTCAGGCGGCACAGCGCGTATAGCGCATCGGTTCGGCCGCGGCACCCTCGCCATAATCGCGGCGCACCAGCGTCTTGCCGCCATCCTCTACCGCGAGCAGCATCAGCCGGTCCCATTCCTCGCCCTCCCCGCTGAACTTGTAGTCGGCGACGATGCGGTTCGCGCCGCGATCGCGCACGCGGGCGAGGTCGCCCGCCGATTCGAAGAAGCGCAGCGTGCTGGCGTCGATGACCAGCGCGGTGAGGTCGGCACCCCGTCTGGCCGCGCAATCGGCCGCCTTCAGCGCCCAGCGTCCCTGGACCGCGGCGGGGATCGCCTTGTCACCGCTGCCGATGCCCGGCTCGGGCGCGGCGGGCGGCGTCACCGACGGGTCGGGGGTGTAGGCGAGGTCGGCGTCGCCGGTCACAGGCGCCGGCTCCGCTGGCTCCTCCGGCGCGGCGGGCGCCGGAGCGGCCTTGTCGGCGGTCTCGGCCGGCTGTTTCTCGTCTTTGCCGCCGCTGCAAGCGGCGAGCATCAGCACGGCGGCGGGGAAGATCCAACGCATCATCGTCATTCTCCTTCGCAGGGAAGAATGCGTGACGAGACAGCGCGGTTTCATCGCCGGTCCAGCCGTCAGCCCATCGTCGGGATGACGAAGGCGTTCGATCCGTCGCCGCCGCCGTCGGGCCAGCGCGCGGTGACCGTCTTGACCTTGGTCCAGAATTTGACGCCTTCCATGCCGTGCTGGTTGGTGTCGCCGAAGGCCGAGCGCTTCCAGCCGCCGAACGTATGATAGGCGACCGGCACCGGGATCGGGACATTGATGCCGACCATGCCGACATTGACGCGCTGCGCGAATTCGCGCGCCGCGTGGCCGTTGCGCGTGAAGATGGCGACACCGTTGCCGTACTGATGCTTCGAGGGGAGTTCGAGTGCGGCCTCGAAATCGGGGGCGCGGACGATCTGGAGGACCGGGCCGAAAATCTCTTCCTTATAGCTTTCCATGTCGGGAGTGACATGGTCGAAGAGCGTCGGGCCGACGAAGAAGCCATCCTCATGCCCCTGGAGCGTGAAGCCGCGGCCGTCGATGACGAGCTCGGCGCCCTCGTCGGCGCACTTCTGGATCCAGCCTTCGACCTTTTGCTTGTGCGCGGCGGAGACGACGGGGCCGTAATGCGCCTCGGCATCGGTCGATACGCCGACGCGCAGCGCCTCGATCGCGGGGATCAGCTTGGCCTTGAGCCGTTCGGCGGTCTCGTCGCCGACCGGCACGACGACCGGCAGCGCCATGCAACGCTCGCCGGCCGAGCCGAAGGCGGCGCCGGTCAGGTCGTTCACCACCTGGTCGAGGTCGGCGTCGGGCATGACGATGCCGTGGTTCTTCGCGCCGCCCATCGCCTGCACGCGCTTGCCGTTCGCGACGCCGCGATTGTAGACATAATGGGCGATGTCCGACGAGCCGACGAAGCTGACCGCGCCGATGTCGGGATGGTCGAGGATCGCGTCGACCATTTCCTTGTCGCCGTGGACGACCTGCAAAATGCCCTCGGGCAGCCCCGCCTCGAGCATCAGTTCGCCGAGGCGCACCGGCACGCTCGGATCGCGCTCGCTGGGCTTGAGGATGAAGGCGTTGCCGGTCGCGATCGCCGGGCCGAACATCCACATCGGGATCATCGCCGGGAAATTGAACGGCGTGATTCCGGCGCCGATGCCGATCGGCTGACGCATCGAATAGACGTCGATGCCGGGCCCCGCGCCCTGCGTATATTCGCCTTTCAGCACATGCGGGATGCCGCAGCAGAATTCGATGACGTCGAGCCCGCGCTGGACGTCGCCGCGCGCGTCGGCGACGACCTTGCCATGCTCGCTCGCGAGCAGTTCGGCGAGTTCGTCCAAATGCGCCTCGACGAGGCGCTTGTAGTCGAACATCACGCGCGCGCGGCGCTGCGGATTGACCGCCGCCCAGGCGGGCTGCGCCGCCTTCGCCGCGGCGACCGCGCGATCGAGCAGCGCGGCGTCGCCGAGCGCGACCGCGGCCTGGACGCCGCCGTTGTTGGGGTCGAAGATGTCGCTCTGGCGCGCGCTGCCGCCGGCACCGCCGACGATGTGATGGTCGATCTGTCGCATGGGTCGATTCTCCTTCCCTACTCCCGTATCCCCGAGCGAAGACGAGGGGCCGAGCCGAGCGAAGTCGAGGCCACCAACGTTACTGGTTCTCGCTTCGCTCGAAAATGCCCCTCGTCTTCGCTCGGGGATGCGGAAGTTTTTCCGCTCGATTGCCTCTCAGACCAACAGCGGCGCGATTGCAAGGGATAGACTTGCAGGACAATGCTGCATATTTGCAGCTTATGGATTGGGACAAGCTGCAATATTTCCTGTCGGTCGCGCGCCACGGCACGCTGGCGCGCGCGGCGCAGGCGCTGCATGTCGACCCGACCACGGTGAGCCGGCGCGTCGGCAGCCTCGAGGCCGATCTGCAGCAGACGCTGTTCGAGCGCGCGCCCGCGGGCTTCGCGCTGACCGCGGCGGGCCGCGCGCTGCTGCCCCACGCCGAGGCGATGGCGGCGGCGGCGGCGCGCATCCACCGCGCCGAGGGGCGGTCGGACCTGTCGGGGCAGCTTCGCATCAGCGTCTCCGAAGGCTTCGGCAGTAGCTTCATCGCGCCGCGGCTCGCGGGCTTCGTCGCCGCGCATCCCGAAATCGAGATCGACCTCGTCGCCTCGTCGGGCTTCCTCAACCCCTCGCGGCGCGAGGCCGACATGGCGGTGCTGCTCGCGCGGCCGCGCAAGGGTCCGCTGCTGACGCGCAGGCTCGCCGACTATAGCCTCGGCCTCTACGCGCCCGCGGACCGGCCCGACTGGCGGGAGGCGGTCGAGCGGGCGCCGCTGTCGCGCGCGGGGATGGCGGTGATCGGCTATATGCCCGACATTCTCTATGCCCCCGAGCTCGACTATCTGGGTGAGATCGAGCCGGGGCTGCGCGCCACCGTGCGCTCCTCGTCGATCCTCGCGCAGCGGCGGATGATCGCGAGCGGCGCCGGGGTCGGGGTGCTCCCCTGCTTCCTTGCCGCCGACGATCCCGCGCTGGTGCGCGTGCGTCCCGATCAGGTGATCGGGCGCAGCTTCTGGCTCGCGCTCCACCGCGACGTCGCGCCGCAGCCGCGCATCCGCGCCTTCATCGACTGGCTCGATACCGAGGTGCGCGAGGGGCGGACGCTGCTGGTGCCGTCCTGACCCCCGCCGTCACGCCGCGGGCGGTTCGCTTTCGACCGTTACCTGCGCCAGCCTGGGGCTGAGCAGGTGGATCGCCCCCACCGCAAGGAAATAGACCACCGTGCAGGCGGCGAAGATGACCGTGTAGTTGCCGCCCGTCGCGTCGAGGACGAGGCCGGTCGATTTCGCCATGATCATCCCGCCGATGCCGCCCGCGAAACCGCCGAGCCCGATCACCGAGCCCACCGCGCGCTTCGGGAACATGTCGGGCGGGATCGAGAGGATGGTCGACGAAAAGGCCTGATGCCCCGCGAGCGCGATGCCGATCAGCACCACCGCGAGCCACATATTGCTGAGCCCGGTGACGAAGAGCAAAGGCAGCACGCAGCAGCCGGCGCCGAGCATCGTCGCCTTGCGCGCGAAGTTGACGCTGTGGCCGGTGTGAATCAGCTTCGACGACACCCAGCCGCCGATGATGCTGCCGGCGTCGGACAAAAGATACATGATGATCATCGGCAGCAGCACGACCTTCAGGTCGACGTCATAGGTATCGGCGAAATATTTGGGCAGCCAGAAGAGCATCAGGAACCAGACCGGGTCGGTCAGAAATTTGCCGATCGCGAAGGCCCACGCCTCGCGCTTGGTGACGATGCGGCCCCAGCCGAGCTTCTCGACCCGTTCGGGCGGGTCGTGCTCGATCCACGCGAGTTCGCCTTCGCTCACCCGGCCGGTGTCGCGCGGATTGCTGTATTTCCACAGCCACAGGACCAGCAGCACGACGCCGACGAGCCCCGAATAGATGAAGGTCTCGCGCCAGTCGAACCCCAGTCCCACCATCAGCAGCGTGATGGCGGGCGCGGTCAGGATGACGCCGATCGTCGTCGCGCTGTTGACCCAGCCGATCGCATAGGCGCGTTCCTTTTGCGGGAACCATTCGCTCGACGCGCGGACGACCGCCGGAAAATGCCCCGCCTCGCCGACACCGAGCATCGCGCGCGCGACCATGAAAGAGACGACCGAGCTCGCAAAGCCGTGCGCGACATGGCCGATCGTCCAGATGGTGATCGCGATGCCATAGCCGATGCGCGGGCCGAAACGGTCGATCAGCCAGCCCATGAACAGGTAGCCCAAGGCATAGGCGGCCTGGAAGGCCATGACGATGTTGCCATAGTCGTTCTCGGTCCAGCCGAGATCGTCGCCCAGCGTCGGCGCGAGCAGGCCGAGCATCGTCCGGTCGATATAGTTGACCGTCGTTGCGGCGAACAGGAGCGCGACGATCGTCCACCGATAGCGCCCCGTCCGGGGCACCGGCGGCGGAGCCGCTGCGTCTGCGAAGGCCTGCGCCATATGTCTCTCCCGTCTTTGTTTTATAGGCTTTCGATCGTGCAGCCGACGCGGATTTTTCCGTCGAACAGCGCATCGGCCCGCTGGCCGGGCCGGATTTCATGGACGCCGGTGATCGCGCCCGTCGACACCCAAGTGCCGGGGGGGATGGCGATGCCGCGCGCGCGCAGGGTGCGGATCAGGAACAGCGCGGCGCCGAACGGACCGTCGAGCATCGTCGCCATCGTCGCCGCGCCGACGCATTCCCCGTCGATGCGGAATTCGACCGGCATCGACAGGAGGTCGCGGCCGCGCCAGTCGGCGATCGCCGGGCCGAGCACCAGCCCCTTGTTGTTGCCATAGTCCGAAGCGGTGACCGCGGGGCCGTGGTCGTTGATCGCGGGAAAGGGCGAGCTCGCGACCTCGATCCCGGTGCGAAGCTCGACGACGATGTCCTTGACCGATTCGATGTCCCAGACGCGGTCGCCGACCTCGCCGAGGCAGAGCAGCACTTCGGCCTCGGCGGCGGCGAAGCCCCCTCCATAGACGGGCATCGCCGGGCATTCCCTTGCGCTCGCATCGACGATCTCATCGGTGAAGATCGGACCCGTCAGCCGGTTGTCGCCAAAACGCGCGACCAGATCGGCCGCGATCCGTCCGACCTTCCAGCCGCCGATGCGGCGCCCGTCGAGCGCGATCGCCGCGTCCTGGATCGCATAGGCATCGGCCATCGTTTCGGGCACCGCGCCCGGATACAGGGTAAGCGGTGTCTTTTCGGCGCGCGCGGCGACGAACGCCTTGGCCACATTTTCCTGTTCGTCGGTCGCCCGCATCTTTGTCATTTCCCTCTTCGGGGAAAGCGTCTAAAAGACACCGGTGTCAAAAGCAAGCAAATAGCCACCGGCCCGGTTGATTTTGCGCCCGCGAACGCTCACTAGGGTTTTGACCGGGCAGGAATTTCAGGGAGTTTGGGCGGCTCGGTGAAGAGAAAGCGGACGATATGGCGGCGCGCACGGGTGGACAGGGCGGCAAGCAACCGACGATCAACGATGTGGCGGCGCTCGCCGGGGTTTCCAAAAAGACCGTCAGCCGCGTCATCAACCGCTCCGAATTCATCAGCGAGAAGACCCGGCTCGCGGTCCAGAAGGCGATCGAGACGCTCGGCTTCGTTCCCAATCCGCAGGCGCGCGCGCTCGCCTTTCGCCGCAATTTCCTGATCGCGCTGCTCCACGACAATCCGAACGCGCAGACGGTGCTGAATTTCCAGCAGGGCGTGCTCGACGCGATCAAGGACAGCGATCTCGCGCTGCTCGTACGGCCGGTCGATCGCGGGTCGGACAAGATGCTCGAGGATGTCCGCACCTTTCTCGAAAAGCAGCGGCCGATCGGCGCCATGCTGCTGCCGCCGATTTCGGAGAATGACGAGCTCGCCCGGCTCTGCGAGGACCTCGGCGTGCGTTACGTCCGCGTCGGGTCAGCGCTGCTCGACGATGCGAAGCATTGCGTGTCGTCGAACGACCGCGAGGTGGTCGGCGAGGCGGTGCGCCGGTTGATCGCGCTCGGCCACCGCCGCATCGGCTTCGTGCGCGGCCCGGTGGGTTTCCGCTCGGCCGCCGAACGCGAGAAGGGCTTTCGCGAGGCGCTGGCCGAAGCGGGACTCACCCTCGCCGACGACCATTATGCGCCGGGCAATTATCGCTATACCGCGGGGATCGAGGCGGGCGAGAAACTGCTGTCGCTCGCCGAGCCGCCGACCGCGATCTTCTGTTCGAACGACGAGATGGCGGCGGGGGTGATGAGCGTCGCGCACGGCAAGGGCATCGCGGTGCCGGGCGAATTGTCGCTGATCGGCTTCGACGATTCGCCGACCGCGACGCATATCTGGCCGACGCTGAGCACGGTGCGCTGGCCGATCCGCGAGATGGGGGTGCGCGCGGCGCGCACGCTGGTCGCCGATTTCCTGGGTTCGGGCGCGCGCATCCCCGAGGGCGAAAGCCCGGTGCTCGCCTCGACCTTCGTCGAGCGCCAGTCGGTCGCCGCGCCGGACGGCAAGGGGTAATGTCAGGCTCGGTTGCGAGCGATCGACGCCGCTCCGTCAGCCAAGCGCGCGGAAGGTGAAATTCGAAAAGCGCGCTTCGCCCTCGCCCGCCGAATAGAGGCCGGGGCGCAGCATCAGGAAGCCGCCGCGGACATTGTGGTGGTAGCCCGACACCTCCATGCCGCGGTCGAAGCGCACCCATGTCTTTCCGCCGTCGCCGCTGGTGTCGTAGGTGACGATGTGGCGGTCGTTGGTGACGCGCATCCGCATCCGCCGCCCGTGGGGGTTGGCGGGGCGGCCGCGTTCGATGCCATATTGATGGGTGACGAAACGCTCCGCGTCGAAGCCGAGCCCGCAATAGAGGCGGTCGTCGTAGAAGAGGATCAGCCCCGCGGTGCCGCCGGGCGCGATCTCGATATCGCATTCGAAGCGATAGGCCTGGTCGCCCGCGATCAGCAGCAGCGGCGACGAGTCGACCGGCGCCGCGCCGCGCGCCTTCAGGATCAACGCGCCGCCTTCGACCCGGGCGCGGGCGCGCTCGTCGGGGGCGGGGCGGAAGAAATTCCATTTGGCGCCGAGGTCGAGCGCGGCGAAATCGTCGGAAAGCGCCATGCCGTGCGGCCCCGCGACGCCGCCCGCGGGCTTGGCGAGCGGCCGCGACAGGTCGCCGCCGGTCATGCGGAACCAGCCGTCGGCGGTCCATTCGACCGGATCGAGCAAGGTCTGGCGCCCGAGCGTCCAATAGCCATTCTCATAGCCGTGATAGACGCTCCACCAGTCGCCCGCGGGCCCCTCGACAAGCGTCGCATGGCCGCGCGACCACCATTTTTCATCGTGCGACCGGGTGCGGACGATCGGATTGTGCGGGCAATTCTCCCACGGACCGTGGATCGATTTCGCGCGCGCCGCGATGACCATATGCCCGGTCGGCGGCCCGGCGGTGCCGCCGACCGCGGTGATCATGTAGAACCAGCCGCCGCGCCGCAGGATCTTCGGTCCTTCGGGCGAGAAGCCCTCGACCACCCAGTCGGCGGGATAGTGCCAGGGGTCGTAGACATGCTCGGGCTCGCCGATGCGGCGGAGCCCGTCGTCCGACAGGCGCACGCGGTCGCCGCCCGACAGGAAGAGCCAGCGCGACCCGTCCTCGCCAACCGCATGGCCGGGATCGATGTGGTTCGGCAGGTGAAGGTCGACGGGGTCGCTCCACGGTCCCTCGATGCGGTCGGCCCAGATCACCCAGCTCGTGTTCGGGCCCTTGGTCGGGATGTAGAGATAATAGCGGCCGCCATGCTTGCAGAGTTCGGGCGCCCAGACCGAGCCGATGTTGCGGGTCAGCGCGGGCCCGACCGGGCGCCAGTTCACCAGGTCGCGCGAGTGCCAGATGACGAGCCCCGGGTAGGAATCGAAGGTCGAGAAGGTCATGTAATAATCGCGCCCGTCCTTCAGGATCGACGGGTCGGGATGGTCGCCGGCCATGACCGGGTTGAGGAAGCGCCCGTCGCCGAGATCGGCCTTGCGCTGCCCATCGAGGCCGGTGCCCCAGCGCGGCGGCGGCTCGGGCGCGGGGCAGGATGCGGAGTCGGCCTTGCTCTCCGCCTGCGCGGACCCCGGCGCGAGCGCCGAGCCGAGGAGGCCGGCCCCGGCCAGTTTGATCATGTCGCGGCGACCCGTCACCTTTGCCTCCATTAAAAAATAGCCCGGTCCTGGGTTCCAAGACCGGGCCACGAGGGGGGATGGTTTCCCGGAAAATCAGATCTTGAACCGCGCCCCGAACAGGAAGGTGCGGCCATAGTGATTATTCTCGTAATTGCGGTTCGCGTAGATGTCATTGAAGCGATAGCGATAATCGTCGGTCAGGTTGGTGCCCTCGATCGACAGCTCGATCTGCTCGGTCAGCGCGTAGCGGATCGAGGCGTCGAGGTTGAACGAGCTGCCATAGCCTTCGAAGATATTGTTGTTGCCGCTGGTGCTGTCGTTGTAGCCCGAGCGCCACGCGGCCGAGGTGCGTACCGACAGCTTGCCGTCGTCATAATAGACGGTCGCGTTCCACGCCCGCTTGGCGAGGCCGAGCAGCGGCTGGGTGTATGTGCCGTTGGGCTGGGCGACGAGCTTGTTCTGCACCGGGTCGTATACCAGCGGGCCCGAGATGCTGTAGTCGACGTCACTCTTCACGAAGGTCGCGTTGCCGAGCACGCCGAAGTGGCGGAGCGAATCCGAGAAGACCGAGAAGGGCAGCTGCAGCGAGAATTCGACGCCCTTCAGATTCGCGCCCGGTCCGTTGCCGGTGGTGCGGAATTCGAACTGGCGGTTCGGGTCGCTGCCGCCGACCACCGCGTCATAGGCGGGAGTCCCCGGCGTCAGCAGCGAGTTCGGCAGCCCGCTCGACGCATAGGTGCCCTGCAGCGAGGTCGAGATCGGGAAGCTTTCGATATCCTTCGCGAACAGCGCGACCGAGGCGATCGCCCCCGGCGCGAAATACCATTCGGCGGCGAGGTCGAAGGTCGTCGCGCGATAGGGTTCGAGGAAGGGGTTGCCCGAGGTGATGCGGAAGTTGAACTGGTCGACCGAGCCGCCCGGGGTCAGGCTGCCGAGCGTCGGGCGCGTGATGACCTTCGCGATCGCGCCGCGCAGGATGATGTTGTCGGTCGGGTGGAGGTTGAGGTTGAACGACGGCAGCCAGTCGTCATAGGTCCGATCGACCGTGACGAAGGTGCCGCTGGTGAAGCCCGACGAGCTCTGCTCGGTCTTCGCATAGCGCACCCCGGCGTTGCCGGTGAGCCGCATGCCCAGAAGTTCGGTCTCGAACTCGGTCATGAACCAGCCGCCATAGGTTTTTTCGGTGACCGCGCGCTGCTCGCCCTGCTGCAGCACCGCCGGACGGCCGTAGAGGTCGATCAGCGCGGTGCCCGCATCGAGATCGGGGACGATCCAGGCGTTGGTGTTGCCCGAGGGCTGGCCCGCGTCGCCGAGTTCGAACAGCTCGGCGATGTCGGGCGTGACCGGCAGGCCGCCAGTGCCCGGCGCGCAGGTGAAGGCCGCGCAATAGGTGCTGTCGCGGCGATAACCGACCGTGTCGAAGTCGAACTGGCGATAGAAGCCGCCGCCGAGCAGCTTGAAGCGGTCGGCGACATCCCAGTCGAAATCGGCCGCGAAGGTCTTGAACTTGTTGGTCAGGAAGGACGGGCGATCGCGGAATTCGGCGAGCTCGAACGCGGCCGGATCGTCGATCCCCGCCCCGAAGCTCAGGAGCGGGAATTGCGTGTTCGTATAATCATAGTGATAGCCGGTCGCGTCGGTGTCGTCGAACGCCAGCGTCGTTTCGATCGGGATATCGGCCTTCGATTTGGAAAAGCCGCCGAGCAGATTGAGCTTGAAGCTGTCGGTCAGCCGCTGTTCGAGGCGCGCCGAGAGCTGGTAGAATTTGGTCTCGCTCTCGCGCGAATAGCGTTCGGTGCGGACATAGACATTGTCGAGGTCGGCCGAGACGAGATTGTTGTTTTCGTCGATCACATAGTTGGAGACGTCGATGCCGCGCTCGTTGCTGCGCAGCAAAACCTCGCCCCAATATTCGTCGCGGGTTTCCTTGAAGGTCGAATAGAGGCCGTCGATCGAGATCTTGGTGTTCTCGCTCGGTTCGAACTGGATCGACGCCGTCGCGCCGAGGCGCTCGCGGTCGTGGCTGACGAGGCCGTAGCGCGGGATGCGCGGGTGGAAGGCCTCGGCGACTTCGATGCACTCGGCGGACGGATTGGCGACGAAGTTCGACCCGGCCATGCAGGTGACGCCGTCGACGCTGCGGAAGGGCGACTGCGCCCAGCGCACGCTGTTGTTGCCGAGTTCAAGCGTCTTGTAGTCGGACCAGGCGACCGATGCCGACACGCCGAAGGTCCGGTCGGCGTTGGTCCAGGCGACGAGGCCGGCGAGGCGCGGGTCGACGTCCTTCGACAGGTCGTTGTAGCGCGCCTGCGCCGAGGCGACGAGCGTCAGCCCTTCCTTGCCGCCGAGCGGATTGCCGGTGTTGAGGTCGACCACCGCGCCCAGCGACCCCTCATCGAGCGAGGCCGAGGCGGTCTTGTGGACAACGAGCGAGGTGAACAGCTCCGACGCGAAGACGTTGAAGTCGAAGGCGCGGTCGCGGTTCGCCGCGGCGCCGTCGGTCGAAGTCGCGATCGTCTCCATGCCGTTGAGGCGGACGCGGGTGAACTGCGCGCCGAGCCCGCGCACGGTGATCGCGCGGCCTTCGCCGGCGTCGCGCTGGATCGAGATGCCGGGAATGCGCTGGAGCGATTCGGCGAGGTTCTGGTCGGGGAATTTGGCGATGTCCTCGGCGACGATCACGTCGACCGCCCCGGTCGCGTTGCGCTTCTGGTCGAGCGCCTTGTCGAGCGAGGCGCGGAAGCCGGTGACGACGATCTCGTCGGCGGGCGCCGCATCGGTGGTTGGCGTATCGGCGGCGTCCTGCGCGAAGGCGGGCGAAACCGCCAAGGCGGCGAGCGAAGCGCCGCAGGCCAGTCGGGTCAGGGTGCGCACGCCCCGCGTTGCGATCAGTGTCATCGTCATTCCTCCCTTTCGCAGTGCACTCCCCCGCTTGGCAAGGAAATGACACCGGTTACTTTCGTGAACGAAACCCATCGACCGATGGCCGTCCCAAAAATGCTCAGAGAGTTCGCGGATCGCGCCGCCCGCACGAATGCGGCCAGCCCGGGGCGCCCTCTCCCCCATGGATCTTGTTTTATCGCCGGTTTAGGTAACCGGTGTCAAAAATGATTGAAGGATATCGCCGCCTATGTCAAGACCCCAATCGCGATGAGAGATTTGGGAGAGAATGGATGCTGAAAAAGCTGTTGTTCGCCGCGCTTCTGATGGCCCCGGCGCTGCCCGCAAGCCCGGCTTTCGCGGCCGATTCGGCGGCGAAGGCCTTCCCCGGGGCGGTCGGTCCCGCGGCGGCGACTCCGGGCGGACGCGGGGGCAGGATCATCCGCGTGACGACGCTCGCCCCCGACGGTCCCGGCTCGTTCAAGGCGGCGGTCGAGGCGAAGGGGCCGCGCATCGTCGTCTTCGAAGTCGGCGGCGTGATCGACATGGGACGCACGACGCTGACGATCACCGAACCCTATCTGACCATCGCCGGCCAGACCGCGCCGGGGCCGGGCATCACGCTGATCCGCACCGGCATCGACCTCAAGACCCACGACGTGATCATGCGCCATCTGCGCGTCTACACCGGGGTCGACGGCCAGCCGAAGCGCAGCGGGTGGGAGGCCGACGCGCTGTCGACCGTCGCCGCGCATAATGTCGTGATCGACCATTGCACCTTCCTGTGGGCGATCGACGAGAATATGTCGGCGTCGGGTCCGCGCTTCAACGGCAAGACCGTCGCCGAGTGGCGCCAGGGCACCAGCCACGACATCACCTTCTCGAACAATCTCGCCGCCGAGGGGCTCGCCGACGCGAGCCATCCGAAGGGCGAGCACAGCAAGGGCTCGCTCGTCCACGACAACACCACCGGCATCGTCTTCTACCGCAACATCTGGGCGCATAATGTCGAGCGCGCGCCGCTGGTGAAGGGCGGAGCGCAGGTGTTGATGATCAACAATCTGATCTACAATCCGGGGCACCGCGCGGTGCATTATAATCTGATGAACCTCGAATGGGTCGGGCACGACTATGTCACGGGTCAGATCACCGCGATCGGCAACGTCATGCGCGGCGGCAACGACACCGACGCGGGGCTGCCCTTCCTGATGCTCGGCGGCGACGGCGACCTGCAATATTATGGCAAGGACAATATCGCGGTCGACCGCCACGGCAATCCGCTCCCCGAATTCGGCCGCTATGGCGAAACGCGCGCCGAGATGATCCGCGCCAAGGCGCCGCTCGCGCCGGTCGCGGGCTATGACATCCTGCCGACGCGCGATGTCGAGACCTCGGTGCTCGCGACCGCGGGGGCGCGGCCGTGGGCGCGCGACGCCGAGGAAATCCGCATCCTCTTCTTCGTCGCCGAGGGGCGCGGCGACATCATCGACGACGAGAAGGAGGTCAGCGCCTATCCGAAAGTCGAGGCGCCGGTGCGCGCACCCTTCGTCGAAGCCGAGTGGAACCTCGCGACGATGGAGCCGAAATCGGGCCGCTATCCCGCGCAGACCGCGCCGATGCCGCAGGAGCATCTGTCGGCGCGCGACCTCGATTCGCGCGGGGGCGTGGAATGAGCGCGCTGCTCGCGCTGCTGCTGGGCAGCGCGGCGGCGCCCGCACCCGCCCCGGCGATGGTCGTGATCGACGAGGCGGCGACGGTGCGCGAGGAAGCGCCGCCGCACGGTGCCATCGGCCTGTCGACCGCGTGGCGGATCAGCGACGCCGCCCCCGCCCCGCGCAGCTTCGAATTCCGCAAGCGCGCGCTGCATGTCGGCGCCGCGATCGGCGTGCACCC
Source organism: Sphingopyxis sp. GW247-27LB (assembly GCF_002277025.1). Taxonomy (GTDB): domain Bacteria; phylum Pseudomonadota; class Alphaproteobacteria; order Sphingomonadales; family Sphingomonadaceae; genus Sphingopyxis. Next base: position 145,665 of record NZ_NIWD01000008.1, on the reverse strand, counting down.
GATCGCGCACGACGAAATCTATTATGTCGTCTCGGGCACCGGGGTCGTCCATTCGGACGGCGAGGAGAAGGAACTGAAGCCCGGCATGGCGGCGTGGCTCTATACGGGCGCGAAGGTCGGCATCCGCCAGACGGGCAGCGAGCCGCTGGTGCTGATCGTCGCCTACCCCAATGCGCCCAAGGACGGGCAATGACGCTCGGCCGCCGCGGCCTGCTCGCCGCCGGCCTCGCGCTGCCCTTCGCGCCCGCCGCCGCGGCCGCGGTAAAGGAGGCGTGGACGCGGCCCGCGGGCCTCGCGCCCGACGACAGCGTCGCGCTCTGGCCCGACGGCCATCTCGCCGTGCCCGCGGGGCTCGTCGAGCGCATCGTCCAGCGCAGCGAAGACCCGCAGGCCAGCGACCGGATGGTCGAGCATATCGTCCGGCCGCGCCTCGACATCTTCCGCCCGGCGAAACCAAACGGCGCGGCGGTGATCCTCGCCCCCGGCGGCGGCTACCGCTATGTCGTGATCGACAAGGAGGGCTATGAACTCGCGCGCTGGCTCGCGGCGCGCGGCGTCACCGCCTATATTCTCTTCTACCGCCTGCCGGGCGATGGCTGGGCGAATGGTGCCGACGTGCCGCTCGCCGACGCGCAGCGCGCGGTGCGGCTGGTGCGCAGCCGCGCCAAGCAAGACGGCATCGACCCGGCGCGCGTCGCGTTCGGCGGCTTTTCGGCGGGCGGCCATGTCGCGACCAGCCTGCTCACGCGCTTCGACGCTCCCGTCTATGAGGCAATCGACGCGGCCGACGCGCAGTCGGCGCGGCCCGATGCGCTCGCCGGCATCTATCCGGTGGTGTCGATGGATCCGGCAATCGCCCATCCGGGGAGCCGCGAGAAGCTGCTCGGCGCGAATCCCGATGCGGCGCGCGAGGCACTCTATTCGCCCGAACGCAACATGCGCCCCGACCAGCCGCCCTTATGGCTGCTCCACGCCGAGGACGACAAGGGGGTGCCGGCGGCGAACAGCCTGCGCCTGCGCGAAGCGGCGCGCGCGATCGGCGCTTCGTGCGAAAGCCATGTCTTCGAGCGCGGCGGGCATGGTTTCGGGCTGATGAAGACGGCGGGACTACCGGTCGCGATCTGGCCCGAACTGCTTTGGGCCTGGCTGGGAAGTCACGACGTCGTTTGATCTCCCTTCCGTCATTGCGAGCGCAGCGAAGCAATCTCCAGCCATCGGCCTTGCGCAGAGTCGATGGCTGGAGATTGCTTCGTCGCCTGCGGCTCCTCGCAATGACGGGACCTACGTCCCCGGCTGGATATAGGGCACCCGCGCGAACAGTTCGCGCTCCCAGCGGCGCGGATCATTCTCGACGCGGCTCTCGGCATCGAAAATCATCGTCTGTCGCTTCGCGAGATCATAGGCCGGCCAGCCCGGATCGCCGGTGCGCGCGAAGCGGACGAAGGCATCCATCACGACATCGCTCATCGCCTGCTGGGCGGACGTGGGGTTCGGGATGGTACCGAAGCTGAGGCCGATGTCGTCGGTGTGCTTCGCATCCTCGAAATCGAGCTGATAGACGAAGGCGGGCGCCCCCGCCCTTGCGCGCGCCTCGGCCTCCTCGACCTGCCCGCGCCAGCTGCGCGCCGCGGTGACGATGCGGTGGAACAGCTCGAGCGGCGGCGCGGCGGGATAGCGGGCGCGGAACTGCGCCACGGTCCATTCAGGATCGATATCGATCCGCATCTCGGGCGCGATCCGCGCCGCGAGATTGTCGTAGGAAAGGCCGCGCAACTGCTTGCCGCCCGGCGCATAGAAGGCGCGCGTTTCCATCACCGCATTGCCGAGCATCATCGGAATGCCGAGCGATTGCGGCGCGGCGTCGGGCCAGAAAGGGTGCCGCGCCAGATGCTTCATGTCGAGCACCGGCCCCATATAGACGCCGCCGCCGAGGATCGGGTCGGTCGCGGAGAGCGCCGCGATCAGCTGCTCGACCGGCGCGGTCGCGGGGTCGACATCTTTGCCGAGCGCCGCGAGAAACGCCTCGGCGCGCCGCGTGGCGTTGAGCGGGCCCGAAGCGGTGACCTGCTGCCCGCTCATCGTGATCGCCTTGTGGAACAGCCCCCTGGCCTCGGGCATCGCCATCAGCGTCGCGATCTTCGCGCCGCCGCCCGACTGGCCGAACAGGGTGACATTGCCAGGATCGGCGCCGAAGGCCGCAATGTTGCGCCGGATCCATTCGAGCGCGAGGATCAGGTCGAGCTGCCCCGCGTTGCCGCTGTCGGGGAAGCGCGGGTCGAGGCGCGCGAGATAGAGATAGCCGAGCGCATTGAGCCGGTGATTGACGGTCACAACAACGACATCGCCGCGCGCCGAAAGCGCCGCGCCGTCGTTGACCGGGTCGGTGACGCTGCCCGCCGAATAGGCGCCGCCGTGGAAATAGACCATGACGGGGCGCTTGGACTTCCCCGGTTCGGGAGGGGTCCAGATATTGAGGAACAGGCAATCCTCGGATTGCGGCTGGTAGCGGTCCCCGCGCTGCGGGCATGCGGGGCCGAAGGCCGCGACCTGTTCCGCCATCGGCTTGGTGGATTGCACCGGCGTCGGCGGTTGAAAGCGCGCGGCGCGACCATAGCGGATGCCCGCGAAACGAAGCGATCGCACCGTAACCTGGTCGCCGGGATCATATTGGAAGGACCCGATATAATGGCCCGAAAGCGCCCTGACTTCGGGGAGGGCGATGGTGGTCGCCGACAGGCGATGCGGCAACAGTGCCGCCGACGCAGCGCCGGCCAGAATGGCGCGGCGGCTGACGCCGTCAGCGGCGGACATCGAGCCCGCCGCCATGGAAGGCGTCGATGTCGGCTTGCCCGAAGCGGCTCGCGTCGCCCGGCAGCGAATGCTTAAGGCAGGTGAGCGCGAGGCCGGTTTCGGCCATCGTCTTCGCATCGCCGCCCGTCAGATGCGCGTGGATTACGCCGGCGGCGAAGGCGTCGCCGGCGCCGATGCGGTCGACGATGCCGGTGACGTCGACCTCGCCGGTCTGGCACGATCCGTTCCGCAGGTCGACGCGCGCCGCGATGCGGTGATGGTCGGCGGTGAGCGTGTGGCGCGCGGTCGAGGCAATCAATTTGAGATCGGGGAAGGCGGCGAAGCCCGCTTCGGCGGCTTCGCGCCGCCGGTCCGCACCGTCGCCGCTGAACGGCCGGCCGAGCACCAGCGACAGGTCGCGATGGTTGCCGAAGAGGATGTCGGACAAGCCGATCAGTTCGGACAGGATGGCGCGCGGATCGCTGTCCCACGCCTCCCACAGCATCGCGCGGTAATTGCCGTCGAAGCTGACCGGGACGCCAAGCCGCTTCGCGGCGCGGGCGGCGGCGAGCGCCGCTTCGGCCGAGCGCGGCCCGAGCGCGGGGGTGATGCCCGACAGGTGGAGCAGGCACGCGCCTTCCAGCAATCGGTCGAAGTCATAATCTTCGGGCCCGCTCGCCGCGAAGCTCGACCCCGCGCGGTCGTAGACGATTTCCGATGCGCGCAGGCCCGCTCCCACGCTCAGGAAATAGAGGCCCATGCGCCCCGGCCCGGTCGCGACCGCGGCGCAATCGACACCCGCGCCGCGCACCGCCGCCACCGCGCCCCGGCCGAGCGCATTGTCGGGGATCCGGCTCATCATCGCGCAATCGTGACCGAGATGCGCGAGCCCGATCGCGACATTCGCCTCGGCCCCGCCGACATGCAGCGCGAGCGACGGCGACTGCATGAGCAGCTCGTTGCCCGGCGCGGTCAGGCGGATCAGCAGTTCGCCGAAGAAGACCAGCTTGCCCATCCCAACTCCCGTTTGCCCTGAGCTTGTCGAAGGGCCGTTCTTTCTTTCGATGCCGCAAGAAGGACGGTGCTTCGACAAGCTCAGCACGAACGGCCTATGGGCGTTTATCTAGCCAGCCAGCCGCCGTCGACGGCAAGGATATGGCCCTGGACATAATCCGCAGCCGATGAGGCGAGGAAGACCGCGGCACCGCCGATATCGGCGGGGTCGCCCCAGCGCCCCGCCGGGATGCGCTCGACGATCTGGCGGTTGCGCGTCGCGTCCGATTGCAGCGCGGCGGTGTTGTTCGTGGCGATATAGCCGGGCGCGATCGCGTTGACCTGCACCCCCTTCGCCGCCCATTCGTTCGCGAGCAGCTTGGTGAGCCCGCCGACGCCCGATTTCGACGCGGTGTAGCTCGGCACGCGGATGCCGCCCTGGAAGGTCAGCATCGAGGCGATGTTGATGATCTTGCCCGAACCCCCTTCCTTTTCGATACGCGCGATCATGTGTTTGCCCACCGCCTGGCAGAGGAAGAAGAGCGTCTTCAAATTGGTGTCCATCACCGCGTCCCAATCGGCCTCGGTGAAGTCGACGGCATCGGCGCGGCGGATGATGCCGGCGTTGTTGACGAGGATGTCGATGCGGCCGAACGCGGCGAGCACCGCGTCGACGAGTGGCTGCACCGCGGCGACGCTCGACAGGTCGGCGGCGAAATTTTCGCCGCGACGACCGAGCGCGCGGACCTTTTCGACGGTCTCGTCGGCGGGCGAGCGGCCGGCGGCCGCGATATCCGCCCCCGCTTCGGCGAGCGCGAGCGCGATGCCCTGGCCGATGCCGGTGTTGGCGCCGGTGACGAGCGCGACTTTTCCTGTGAGGTCGAACATTCGCATCGTTATCTTAATCCAATGTCATGCTGAGCTTGTTTCAGGGTGACGATGAAGACAGGAACAGTCCTTACTTCAATTGGCAGATGTCGAGGACGTTCATGTCGGTATAGTCGAGATTCTCGCCGCCCATCGCCCAGATGAAGGCATATTTCTTGGTCCCCGAACCCATGTGGATCGACCAAGGCGGGCTGATCACCGCCTCCTCGTTCGCGATCACGATGTGCCGCATCGAATCCGGCTCGCCCATATAATGGAAGATGCGGTCGTTTTCCTCGGGCAGGTCGAAATAGAGATATATCTCGCTGCGCCGGTCGTGGAGGTGCGGGGGCATGGTGTTCCACACGCTCCCTTCCTCGAGCACGGTCAGGCCGAGCAGCAGCTGCGCACTTTCGCACACGCCCGGAATGACGAGCTGATAGATCGTCCGCTGGTTCGAATTGGCGAGGTCGCCGCGCGCGAGCGGGTTGGCCTGATCGAGCGTGACATGCTTGATCGGGCAGATCTTATGCGCCGGAAGCGAGGCGAGATAGAAGCGCGCGCCGTCGCCCTCGAAGGTCACCTCCTTCGACCCCATCGGGATATAGAGGCATTCCTTGTTCTTCATCTCGAAACGCTGGCCGTCGACGCTGATCGCGCCGTCGGTGCCGATGTTGACCGCCGCCATCTCGCGCCGTTCGAGAAAGGGATGCCCCGCCGCCGACGCGGGCTCGCTCTGCGCGGGGAGCGTCAGCGCCCCGCCCTTCGGCACCGCGCCGCCGATCACGAAGCGCTCGTTGTGCGAATAGTTGAGGTGGATTTGGCCATCCTCGAACATGCCCGCGACCAGATAGCGCGCGCGCAGATCGTCGTTCGAGACGTCCTCCATCATGTCGGGATGGGTGGCGTGATAGGTCTTCGCGAACATGATGGGCTTCCTCGTCGTGGAGAATGGAACTCATGCTTGGCTACCGTCAATGGTAACCGGTGTCAATGATTCGGGTCGAACCGGACCATCGGCGCGGAAATTTGTCGTAATTTGTCGCAAAAGGGCTAATCCGCTTGCCAGCAGCGGCCCGATACGGTGAATAGGAGCCCAATCCTCCGTTCCTCCCCGCGGATCGACACGAGATACATCGACTATGCCCAACAAGAGGCCGCTGCTCCTGACCGGGGCCCTGTGCGCGGCGATGCTGTCGCTGAGCGCCTGCGCGAGCAAGGACGACCAGAATGGCCGCGACCGCGGCACCCCCGAAGTCGGCTATGTCGTCGCCGCGACATCGGCGGTCCCGATCACCACCGAACTCGGCGGCCGCACCGTCGCCTTCGAGACCAGCGAAGTGCGCCCGCAGGTGAGCGGGCTGATCCGCCGCCGCCTGTTCACCGAGGGCGGCGTGGTGCGCGCCGGCCAGCCGCTCTACCAGATCGACGCGAGCCTCTATCGCGCCGCGGTCGACCAGGCCGAGGCCAATCTGGCGAGCGCGCGCGCCAACGCGCAGGCGGCCGAGGAGAAAGCGAAGCGCTTCGAGCCGCTCGCCAAGATGCAGGCGATCGCCGAGCAGGATTATACTGACGCGCTGGCGGCGGCGCGGGTCGCGCGCGCCGTGGTCGCGCAGAACGCCGCGGCGCTCGAAACCGCGCGCATCAACCTGCGCTATGCGACGATCACCGCGCCGATCGGCGGGCGCATCGGCCGCAGCCTCGCCACCCCCGGCGCGCTTGTCAGCGCGAGCCAGGCCGAGCCGCTGGCGCTGATCCAGCGACTCGACCCCATCTATGTCGACATGCAGCAGTCGAGTTCCGAGCTCACCGCGCTGCGCCGGTCGCTCGCCAGCGGCGGCACCCAGCCGGGCAGCACCGCGGTGCGCCTGAAGCTCGAGGACGGGAGCGATTACGGCTTCACGGGCACGGTCGAGTTTTCTGAGATGACGGTCAACGAAGCGACCGGCACGGTGACGCTGCGCGCGCGCTTCCCCAATCCCAAGGGGCTGCTGCTGCCCGGCATGTTCGTCACCGCCCTGTTCGATCAGGCGGTCCAGCCCAATGCGATCCTCGTCCCGCAGCCCGCGGTGCAGCGCGATTTCGACGGCAGCGCCTTCGTCTATCTGGCGGGCAAGGACGACAAGGTCGTGCGGCGCAAGATCACCACCGAACGGACATCGGGCACCGACTGGGTCGTGTCGGCCGGGCTCAAGGCCGGCGACCGGGTGATCACCCAGGGCGTCGGCAATCTCAAGACGGGGATGGCGATCCGCCCGGTCGCGGCGGCCAGCGCGCAGCGGGCGGGCGCGGCTGCCGGGCGGACGGCGAAGGACAAATAGCCCGCCATGTCGCGCATCTTCATCGACCGCCCGATCTTCGCCTGGGTGCTGGCGATCATCGTGATGCTGGGCGGGCTCGGCGCGCTTTTCTCGCTGCCGATCGAGCAATATCCCGACATCGCGCCGACCCAGGTCAATATCCGCGCGACCTATCCCGGCGCGTCGGCCGAAACGATCGAGAACAGCGTCACCCAGGTGCTCGAACAGCAGCTGACCGGGATCGACGGCCTCCTCTATTTCAGCTCGCAATCGAGCTCGCGCGGGCAGGCGAGCATCACCGCGATCTTCGCCAAGGGCACCGACCCCGACATCGCGCAGGTCCAGGTCCAGAACCAGATCGCGTCAGCGATCTCGCGCCTGCCCGAACAGGTGCAGAGCCGCGGGGTGCGCGTCACCAAGTCCAATTCGGACACGCTGCTGCTCGTCGCCGTGTTCGACACCACCGACACGCGGTCGAACCAGGACGTGTCGGACTATCTGACCTCGAACATCCAGGACCCGCTGTCGCGCGTCGACGGCGTGGGCGACGTCAACGTCTTCGGCGCTCCGCACGCGATGCGGATCTGGCTCAATCCGCAGCGGCTCGCCGCGGTCTCGCTGATGCCCGGCGATGTGGTGAGCGCGATCAGCGCACAGAATACCGAGATCGCGGCGGGCGACGTCGGCGGGCTGCCGGCGCCCAAGGGCCAGATGCTCAACGCGACCGTCACTGCCCAGTCGCGGCTGCAGACGCCCGAAGAGTTCGAGAATATCGTGCTCAAGACGCTGTCCGACGGGTCGACGGTGCGGATCAAGGATGTCGCGCGCGTCGAACTGGGCGCCGAAAGCTATACCACCATCACCCGCGTCAACGGGCATCCGGGCGCGGGCATGTCGATCTCGCTGTCGCCGGGGTCCGACGCGCTCAAGACCGCCGACCTCGTCAAGGCGCGGATGGACGCGCTCGCCGCCGACATGCCCGAAGGGCTCGCCTATGCCTATGCGAATGATTCGACCAGCTTCATCAAGCTGTCGGTCAGCGAGGTGCAGAAGGCGCTGTTCGAGGCGATCCTGCTCGTCGTCCTGGTCATGTTCGTCTTTCTGCAAAGCTGGCGCGCGACGCTGATCCCCGCGATCGCGGTGCCCGTCGTCCTGCTCGGAACCTTCGCCATCTTCTATATCGCGGGGTTCAGCATCAACACGCTGACGCTGTTCGGGCTCGTCCTCGCGATCGGCCTGCTCGTCGACGACGCGATCGTCGTGGTCGAGAATGTCGAGCGACTGATGGAGGAAAATCCCGGCATGTCGGCGCGCGAGGCGACGATCCGGTCGATGCAGGAGCTGCAGGTCGCGCTCGTCGCGATCGGCCTCGTCCTGTCGGCGGTGTTCCTGCCGATGGCCTTCTTCGGCGGCTCGACCGGGGTCATCTATCGCCAATTCTCGATCACCATCGTGTCGGCGATGGCGCTGTCGGTGATCGTCGCGCTGGTGCTGAGCCCGGCGCTGACCTCGACCCTGCTCAAGCCCAAGGCGCATGGCGCGGAGGGCGAGCGCCGCCGCTTCCCGCGCCTTCACGAGATGTTCGAGCGCGCGAAGCACGGCTTCAATACGCGCTTCGACCGCGCGAGCGCCAGCTATGCGGGCAGCGTCGCCAAGGTCGTCGATCGCAAATGGCTGTTCCTGGCGATCTACGCGCTCGCCGTCGCGCTGCTCGTGCTGCTCTTCTTCCGTCTGCCCGGCGGTTTCCTGCCCAACGAGGATCAGGGCCGCGTCGCGATTCAGTTCCGCCTGCCCGCGGGCGCGACGCAGGAACGCACGCTGGAAGTGCGCGACGCGGTCGAGAAATATCTGCTGACCCAGGAAAAGGCGAACACCCAGGCGCTGTTCCTGATCGCCGGCGGCGGGGGCGGCGGCGCGTCGGGGCAGAACACCGGCCAGGGCTATGTCAACCTCGTCGACTGGGACGACCGTCCAGGGCCCGAGAACACCGCCGACGCGATCGCCCAGCGCGCGCGCAAGGCGCTGTCGGGACTGCGCGACGCGCAGATCTTCGCGCTCGTCCCCGGCGCGGTGCGCGGGCTCGGCGACACGTCGGGCTTCACGATGGAATTGCAGAACCGCGGTGGGCTGAGCCGCGAGGAATTCGCCGCCGCGCGCGACAAATTGCTCGCGATGGCGAACGCCAACCCGCAGCTGCAGTCGGTGCGGCTGAGCGACCTGCCCGATGTCGCGACGCTGAAGGTCGACATCGATACCCAGCGGCTGACCGCCTATGGCCTCAGCAACAGCGACGTGAACAACACGCTGTCGACCGCGTGGGGCGGCCGCTACGTCAACGACTTCATCGACAAGGGGCGCGTCAAGCGCGTCTATGTGCAGGGCGATGCGCCCTATCGCGCGGCGCCTGAGGACCTCGGCCAATGGTATGTCCGCTCGTCCGACGGCGGCATGTCACCCTTCTCGGCCTTTTCGCGGATAGGCTGGTCGACGACGCCGAGCAGCACTTCGCGCTTCCAGGGCGTTCCCGCCTATGAAATCTCGGGCCAGCCCGCCCCCGGCACCAGCTCGGGCGAGGCGATGGACCTGATGGAGGCGATGGCGGCGCAGATTCCCGGCACCAGCGTCGCCTGGGCGGGCTCCTCCTATCAGGAGCGGCTGTCGTCGGGGCAGGCGCCTTTGCTCTATGCGCTGTCGCTGCTCGTCGTCTTCCTCTGCCTCGCGGCGCTTTACGAAAGCTGGTCGATCCCGGTCGCGGTGCTGCTCGTCATCCCGCTGGGGCTGGTCGGCGCGGTGCTCGCGGTCACGCTGCGCGGGCTCGAGAACGACGTCTATCTGCAGATCGGCCTTCTGACGACGATGGGGCTCGCGGCGAAGAACGCGATTCTGATGATCGAGTTCGCCGAGCAGCAGGAACGGCAGGGCAAGCGGGTGATCGAGGCGGCGATCGCCGCGGCGAAGATCCGCCTGCGCCCGATCCTGATGACGAGCTTCGCCTTCATCTTCGGCGTGCTGCCGCTCGCGATCGCGACCGGCGCCGGCGCGAACAGCCGCGTCGCGATCGGCACCTCGGTGATCGGCGGGATGCTGACCGCGACGCTGCTTGCCATCTTCTTCATCCCGCTCTTCTTCGTGCTCGTGCGGCGCGGAGTGCGCGACGGGGTCGCGGCGCTGCGAGAACGCTTCGGCAAGCGCGGCGACGCGCAGGAGATGCCGGCATGACGCGCGCGCATCTCGCGCTGGTCGCCGCGCCGCTGCTGCTCGCGGGCTGCTCGCTCGCGCCCAAGACGGTGCTGCCCGCGCCGCCGGTGCCGCAAAGCTGGCCGGTGGGCGACGCCTATCTGCTGCAGAGCGAGGCGGCGCTGCCGGTCCTTTCCTATGGGCAGGTCTTCACCGACCCGCGATTGCAGTCGCTGATCGAGCAGGCGCTCGCGAACAACCGCGACCTGCGCACCGCTTTTGCCAATGTCGCCGCGGCGCGCGCGCAGGTCCGGGTGACGCGGTCGGCGCAATTGCCGGCGATCGGCGTCACGGCCGGAGCGGGCTATGCGGATCGCGAGGGCAGCGCGGGCAGCGCCGATTTCTCGCTGCAGGGCGGCGTCACCGGCTTCGAGCTCGACCTGTTCGGGCGCCTCGCCAACGCGACCGAGGCCGAGCGCAATCGCGCGCTCGCGACCGAGGCGGCGGCGCGCACGGTGCGCCTCGCGTTGATCGCCGACCTCGCCGACGCCTGGGCCAATTATGGCGCCGATCGCGACCTGATGGCGATCGCGCGCGACACCGCGGCCAATGCGCGCGAGAATGTGCGGCTCACCAAGGCGCGGCTGGACGGCGGCATCGCCCCGCGCACCGACCTCCGCCAGGCCGAGCAGATCCTCGCGACCGCCGAGGATTCGATCGCGGCGCAGACGAGCGCGCTCGCGCAGGACGAGAATCTCATTCGCCTGCTCGTCGGCGGCGACGTCGACCCCACGCTGCTGCCCGCGAGCCTGGCCGAAGCCACGGCAGCGATCGTCGCGCTGCCTGCGGGGGTGAGCTCCGAAATCCTGCTGCGCCGTCCCGACGTGATCGAGGCCGAATATCAGCTCCGCGCCGCCAATGCCGACATCGGCGTCGCGCGCGCGCGGCTGTTCCCCTCCATCTCGCTGACCGGGCTGCTCGGCTTCGCGAGCGACGCGCTTTCGGGCCTGTTCGACGGCGGCGCCTTCGCCTGGTCGGCGGGGGGCGACGCGAGCGCGTCGATCTTCGACTTCGGCGGCCGCCGCGCCGGAGTCGACGTCAGCAAAGCGCAGCGCGACGCGGCGCTTTCGAGCTATGAAGGCGCGATCCAGACCGCCTTTCGCGAAGTCGCCGACGCGCTCGCGGTGCAGGGTACGATCGCCGAAAGGGTACGCGCCGCGGCGGCGAACAGCGAGGCGGCGGCCGACACCGCGGCGCTGACCGACGCGCGCTACAAGGGCGGCGTCGACAGTTTCCTCGCCAGCCTCGACGCGCAGCGCAGCCTTTATAGCGCGCGGCGCAGCGAGATCGCGACCCAGCTGCTGCTCGCGCAAACCCGAATCGCGCTGTTCCGCGCGCTTGGGGGAGACAGCGCGGCGGGGGCGGAGGCTGGAGCGGCGCCTTAGAATATTTCACGCGAAGACGCGAAGGCGCGAAGGAATTGGATCGGGCCGAAAGGCCCTTTTTCCTGCATCAATGCGTTTGGCGCGATGTCGGACGGGAAAAAGCCGCTTCGCGGCAAGCGCAACCTCTTCGCGCCTTCGCGTCTTCGCGTGAACCCAAACAAGCCCCCACGCCTGCTGCCTTGACAAGCGACCGGACTCGCGCGCTAATAGAACATATAGAGAACATATCATGCGCGAGTCGTCTTCCCCTCTCGCCGGGCTGCGCCGCCGCGTCGCCCGGATCGCCGCTTCCGGCGGGTCGCCCGGCGCGCGCGCCGACGGCTGGCTGGCGAGCGGGCATGCAGGGTTCGACGCCGCGCTCGGCGGCGGGCTCGCGGTGGGGCGGGTGCACGAGATATTCGCCGATTCGCTCGACGCCGCGAGCGCCGCCGCCTTTGCCGCGCTGCTCGCCTTGCGCGGCGGGGGCACGGCGCCGCTGCTGTGGCTGCGCACCGCCGACGCTGCGCGGCAGGGCGGGCATCTTTATGCGCCGGGCATCGCCGAACTCGGCGGCGATCCCGACCGGCTGCTGCTCGTCGAGACGGGGGATACCAGGGCGCTGCTCGCCGCCGCGAATGACGCGCTGCGCTGCCCCGGCTCGACGGCGGTGGTCGTCGAAAGCCGGGGGCGCCTGCCCGCGCTCGACCTGACTGCGGGGCGGCGGCTCGCGCTCGGCGCGCGCGATGCCGGGACGGTGCTGCTGCTGCTGCGCCTGGGGGCCGAGCCCGTGCCGAGCATCGCCGAGACGCGCTGGCGCATCGCGGCGGCGCCCTCGCGCGAACTGGAGGCGAACGCGCCGGGCGCGCCCGCCTTCGATCTCGAATTGCTGCGCTGGCGCGCAGGCCCCGCGGGCGCGCGCTGGCGGCTGGAGTGGAACCGTGACGATCAAGCCTTCCGCGACGCGGCGCTATCTGGCGCTGTTCTTCCCCTGGCTCCCCGCCGAGCGCTGGAGTCGCGCGGCGTCGAGGCCGCCTGACGCCCCGCTCGTCTTTGCCGAAAAGCTGCGCGGCGCGCTGCGTCTCGCGGCCGTCGATGCGCGCGCCGCGACGCTCGGCCTCGCCCCCGGCATGGCGCTCGCCGACGCGCGCGCGCAGGTGCTGGGCCTGCGCGTCGTGCCGCACGATCCGGCGCTCGACCGCGACTGGCTCGACCGGCTCGCGCAGGGCTGCGCGCGCTATACGCCGCTCGTCGCGCTCGACCCGCCCGACGGGCTGATCCTCGATATCGCCGGCGCCGCCCATCTGTTCGGCGGCGAGGCGGCGCTGGCCGCCGACGTCGAGGCGCGGCTCGAGCGGACGGGCATGACCGTGCGCTCGGCGCTCGGCCCCACCGCCGACGCGGCGCGCGCGCTCGCGCGCTATCCGGCACCGCCCGCCCCCGACGAGGCGGCGGCGATCCGCCGCCTGCCGGTCGCGGCGCTCGAACTCGATGCCGAGGCGACGCGCGCGCTCGCGCGCGCGGGGCTCCGGACGATCGGCGACCTCGCGAGCCGGCCGATGGCGAGCCTCGCCGCGCGCTTCGGCGCCGAGGCCGCAGAGGCGCTGCGCCGCCTGCTCGGCGACGCGCCGAGCCCGCTCGCACCGCGCCTGACACCGCCGCCCGTCGCCGCCGAGCGCCGCTTCGCCGAGCCCGTCGCAAGCACGCCGCACGCGATGGGGGTGCTCGCCGAACTCGCGGGCGAAGCGATCGAAACCCTTGCCGGGCGCGGCAAGGGCGGGCGCGATTTCCGCGCCACCTTCTTCCGCAGCGACGGGCTCGCGCGCACGATCGCGGTCGAGACCGGCGCCCCGACGCGCGACGCCGCGCTGGTGATGCGGCTGTTCGCCGAGCGCATCGATGCCTTGCGCGACCCGATCGACCCCGGCTTCGGCTTCGACATGATGCGCCTCGCCGTGCCGCGGATCGAGGCGCTGGGCGCGAGCCAGCTGAGGCTCGAAGGCGGCGCGGCGCGGGCGCCGGCGATGGACGAACTCGCCGACCGGCTCGCGACCCGGCTCGGGCGCGGACGGGTGCGAAAATATCGCCCCGCCGACACGCATATCCCCGAACAGGCGCAGCTCGAACTCCCCGCGATCGACGCGCCGCCGCCGCAAGCCTGGCCCGCGCCCGCGCCCGGCGAGCCGCCGCTGCGCCCCTTCTGGCTCTTCGACCCGCCGCAGCCGATCGAGGTGATCGCCGAGGTGCCCGACGGCCCGCCACACCGCTTTCGCTGGCGCCGCGCGACGCACGCGATCCGCCGCTACGAGGGGCCCGAGCGCATCGCTGCCGAATGGTGGCGGCGCCGCGACAACAGGGGGCTGACGCGCGACTATTACCGCGTCGAGGACGATCGCGGCCGCCGCTACTGGCTGTTCCGCCACGGGCTCTACGACGAAAAGCCCGATCCGCGCTGGTATATCCACGGGCTCTTCGCATGAGCGAGACCCCCGCCCCGCCCCCCGCCTTCGCCGAGCTGGTCGCCGCGACCAACTACAGCTTCCTCCACGGCGCCTCGCACCCTGCCGCGATGGTGGCGGAGGCGCTGGCGCTCGGCCTCGGCGGCATCGGCATCGCCGACCGCAACAGCGTCGCGGGGGTGGTGCGGGCGTGGACCTTTCTAAAAGACCTGCAGGTCAAGAAGCCCGAGCTGGTGGAGGGCTTCCGGCTGGTGGTCGGAGCACGGCTCGCCTTCGCCGACGGCACCCCCGACATCGTCGCCTATCCGGTCAGCCGCCACGGCTGGGGGCGTCTCACGCGCCTGCTCTCGACCGGCAATCGGCGCGCGCAGAAGGGCGACTGCATCCTGACCCTCGACGATCTGCTCGCGCATTCGGACGATCTCCTGCTGATCGCGATGGACGGCGACGCGGCGCTGCTCCACACGCTTAAGCGGGTGCGGCCGAAATCGGTGTGGCTGGCGGCAACCATGCCGCGGACCGGAAGCGACGCGCGGCGGCTGGCCGAACGCCGGCGCCTGTCGGCGGCGACCGGCGTCCCGCTGCTCGCGACCAACGACGCGCTCTATGCCACCGCCGCGCAGCGCCCGCTGCACGACGTCATCACCTGCATCCGCGAGGGGGCGACGGTCCAGAAGGCGGGGCGGCGGCTGCGCGCCAATGGCGAACAGCATCTGAAATCCCCCGAGGAGATGAAGCGGTTGTTCGATGGCTATCCCAAAGCGGTCGAGGAAAGCGCGAAGCTGCTGGCGCGAATCCGCTTCCGCCTCGACGACCTGCGCTATGAATATCCACACGAACCGGTGCCGCCGGGCTGGAAACCGTTCAATTATCTCCACCATCTGGTGAAGACGGCGGCGGAGAAACGCTATGGGACGCCGCTGCCGCCCAAGGTCCGCGCGCTGATCGGGAACGAGCTGCGGCTGATCCGGCGCCGGAGCTATGTCTATTATTTCCTGACCGTCTACGATCTCGTCCGCTTCGCGCGGGCGCAGAATCCGCCGATCCTCTGCCAGGGGCGCGGGTCGGCCGCCAATTCGATCGTCTGCTTCCTGCTCGGCGTCACCTCGGTCGACCCGATGAAGCACGAACTGCTCTTCTCGCGCTTCATGTCGGCCGAGCGCGACGAGCCGCCCGACATCGACGTCGATTTCGAGCATGAGCGGCGCGAGGAGGTGATCCAGCATATCTATGACCGCTATGGTCGCGACCGCGCGGGGATCGCCGCGACCGTCATCCACTACCGTCCGCGCAGCACGATTCGCGAGGTCGGCAAGGCGCTCGGCTTCAGCGAGGATGTGACCGCGCGGCTCGCCGACACGAGCTGGGGAAGCTGGGGCGACGAGGTTCCTGTCGAGCGGCTCGTCGAGGCCGGGCTTAACCCGCACAATGGCGAGATCGAGCGGCTGCACCGCTTCGTCGGCGAACTGCTCACGGCGCCGCGCCACCTGTCGCAGCATGTCGGCGGCTTCGTGCTGACCGAAGGGCGGCTCGACGAACTGGTGCCGATCCACAATGCCGCGATGGAGGATCGCACCTTCATCGAATGGGACAAGGACGATATCGACGCGCTCGGCCTGATGAAGGTCGATGTGCTCGCGCTCGGCATGCTGACCTGCATCCGCAAATGCTTCGACCTGATGCGCGAGCATGGGCTGGGCGACCGGACGCTGGAACTTGATATCGATGCCAAGGACCCTGCCGTTTACGATATGCTCTGCAAAGGCGACAGCATCGGCGTTTTTCAGGTCGAAAGCCGGGCGCAGATCAACATGCTGCCGCGCCTGCGCCCTAAAAAATTCTACGATCTGGTCGTGCAGGTTGCGATCGTCCGCCCCGGCCCGATCGAGGGCGATATGGTTCATCCCTATCTACGAAGGAGAAACAAGGAAGAGCCGGTCGAATTTCCCCGACCCGCGCCGCCGCACCCCGCCGACGAGTTGCACGACGTGCTGGGCAAGACCTTCGGCGTCCCGCTGTTCCAGGAACAGGCGATGAAGCTGGCGATGGTAGCGGCCGACTTTACGCCCGAGGAAGCCAACGGCCTGCGCCGCGCGATGGCGACCTTCCGCAATGTCGGGACCATCGACAATTTCCGCGACAAGATGATCGGCGGCATGGTGCGGCGCGGCTATGAGCAGGAATTCGCCGAACGCTGCTTCAAGCAGATCGAGGGGTTCGGCAGCTACGGCTTTCCCGAAAGCCATGCCCAGTCCTTCGCGCGGCTCATTTATGTTTCGTCGTGGATCAAGCATTACCACCCCGCCGTCTTCGCCTGCGGAATCCTCAATTCGCAGCCGATGGGCTTCTACGCCCCCGCGCAGCTCGTCCGTGACGCGCGCGAGCATGAGGTCGAGGTGCGCGGCGTCGATGTGAATGCGAGCGGGTGGGACAACAGCCTCGAACGCACCGACGACGGCACTCTCGCGTTGCGGTTGGGGTTCCGGCAGGTCGACGGATTCCGCGAGATATGGGCGACGCAAATCGCCGATGCGCGCGCCCGCCCCTTCGCCAGCGTCGAGGAGCTTGCCCGCCGCGCCGCGCTGCCTGGCCGCGCGCTGCGCCTGCTCGCCGAGGCCGACGCCTGCCGGTCGATGGGGGCCGAGCGGCGCCCGGCGCTGTGGGAGGCGCGGCGGGTGCGGCAGGGGGTACTGCCGCTGTTCGGCGCCGCCGGCGCGGACGAGCTGGGCGCGGAGGCGGATGCGAAGCTGCCGCCGACGCCGCTCGCCGAGCAGGTGCTGACCGATTACCAGACGACGCGGCTGTCGCTGAAGGGCCATCCGATGGCGTTCCTGCGGCGCGCCTTCGCGAAGGAAGGCGTGCTGAGCTGCCGCGAAACCGCGGCGACGAAGAACGGGCTGATCGTCCGCACCGCCGGCGTCGTGCTGATCCGCCAGCGCCCCGGCAAGGGCAATGCGGTCTTCATCACGCTCGAAGACGAGGGCGGCATCGTGAACGTGCTGCTGTGGGCGCGGCATTTCGAACGCTATCGGCGTGCCGTCATGGCGTCGCGGCTGATGCTGGTCGAAGGCGAGGTGCAGCGGAGCAAGGAAGGCGTCGTCCACCTGATGGCGACCCGCGTCGCCGACCGCACCGCGATGCTCGATGCGCTGGGGGACGCTGCCGCGCCACGCGGCCCCATGCCGCGCCAGGGCCACCCGCGCGACGTCCGTATCCTGCCCAAATCCCGCGACTTTCATTGAGAAGAAAGATTCGCGCAGAGGCCGCAGAGAACGCAGAGAGAAAGGAAAAGGGTTCGCGCGGAGACGCGGAGGCGCGGAGGCGCGGAGGGAGCGTGCTCGGGCCGTCAGGCCCATTTCCCCATCGACAGTGCGATCCGACCCGGCGTCAGGGGAAAGGGCCGCTTCGCGGCCAGCAAATCCCTCCGCGCCTCCGCGTCTCCGCGCGAACCCGCATCCTCTGCGCTCTCTGCGCGAATCCTCTTCAGGCCGACGCCAAAAGAAGATGCCCCGGTCGTGGGGGACCGGGGCATCGTGCCGGGCTATGAAAGGGACCAACCAAATATAGCCCGGATATTCGAAGCGTCTTAGCGCAGCAGGTTCTCGCCTGGGCGAGCATCGCGGTCGACGCCTGCGACAGGATGCCGGCGGCGGCGAGCTTCGTCGATTCGGCCGAGAAGTCGGCGTCCTCGATGCGCGACTTGGCGTCGGCGAGGTTGGTGACGGTCGACGTCAGATTGTCGACGGTCGCCTCCAGCCGGTTCTGCTGCGCACCGAGGTTGGCGCGTTCGGTCGCGACCGTCTGGATCGCCGTGTCGAGCGTCGCGAGCGCCGTCGAGGCGGACGACGCGCTCGACAGGTCGATCGGGTCGGTGCCGTCATGGACGCCGAGCGCCTCGGCGGTCAGCGCCTTGATCGCGATGTCGACCGTCTCGCCGTCGTTGACGCCGGTCTGGATCGAAACCGTGGCGCCAAGGTCGGTGCCCGCGCCGGTGCCGTCGAGATCGGTCGTGCCGTTGAGCAGGTCGGTGCCGTTGAAGGTCGTGCGGGTCGCGATATCGTCGATCTGCGACACCAGCGCGGTGACCTCGGTCTGGATCGCGGCGCGATCGTCGGTGCCCAGCGTGCCGTTCGACGCCTGCACCGCCAGTTCGCGCATGCGGACGAGGATGTTCGAGATGTTGCCCATCGCGCCTTCGGCGGTCTGCGCCAGCGAAATCCCGTCGTTGGCGTTGCGAACCGCCTGGTTGAGGCCGCGGACGTTGGCATCCATGCGGGTCGCGATCGCGAGGCCGGCGGCGTCGTCCTTCGCGCTGTTGATCCGCTTGCCGCTCGACAGGCGTTCCATCGCCTGCGACTGCATGCGGTTCGCGACACGCGAATTATTCTGGGCGCGGAGCGCGCTCACATTCGTGTTGATGACAGTCATGATCTTCCTTTCCGGCCCCACTGGGCCATTCCCGTGGCGTGCGGCTCGGTGAGCTTCACGAAGATAGTAACGGCAGGTGTCGGCGCGGCTTAAGCGCGGGCGTCAAAAAAATGGCGACACGCAACCGCGGCCGCTCCGAACAAAAAGATGCCCCGGTCGTGGGGGACCGGGGCATCGTGCCGGGCTATGAAAGGGACCAACCAAATATAGCCCGGATATTCTCGCCTGGGCGAGCATCGCGGTCGACGCCTGCGACAGGATGCCGGCGGCGGCGAGCTTCGTCGATTCGGCCGAGAAGTCGGCGTCCTCGATGCGCGACTTGGCGTCGGCGAGGTTGGTGACGGTCGACGTCAGATTGTCGACGGTCGCTTCCAGCCGGTTCTGCTGCGCACCCAGATTGGCGCGCTGCGTCGCCACCGTCTGGATCGCATCGTCGAGGATCGCGAGCGCCGACGAAGCGTCCGAAGCGGTCGCGAGGCTGATGTCCGAAACCGCCGAGCCGCTGACGAGGGTCGGCGCCGTGTCGGGATCGCTGTCCGCATCTTCGACGGCACCGATCGCGGTCGCCTGAAGGTCGGAGATCGCGATCGTCACCTTCTCGCCGCTGTTGACGCCGGTCTGGATGTCGATCGACGCGCCGCCCGCGAGCAGGTCGGTGCCGTTGAAGGTCGTGCGGGTCGCGATATCGCCGATCTGCTCGACCAGCGCGGTGACCTCGGTCTGGATCGCGGCGCGGTCGTCGGTGCCCAGCGTGCCGTTCGACGCCTGCACCGCCAGTTCGCGCATGCGAACCAGGATGTTCGAGATGTTGCCCATCGCGCCTTCGGCGGTCTGCGCCAGCGAAATGCCGTCGTTGGCGTTGCGAACCGCCTGGTTGAGGCCGCGGACATTGGCGTCCATGCGGGTCGCGATCGCGAGGCCGGCGGCGTCGTCCTTCGCGCTGTTGATCCGCTTGCCGCTCGACAGGCGTTCCATCGCCTGCGACTGCATGCGGTTCGCGACACGCGAATTATTCTGGGCGCGAAGCGCGCTCACATTCGTGTTGATGACAGTCATGGTCTTCCTTTCCAGCCCCCCAAAGGGCCATTCCCGTAGCGTGAGGGCTCGGTGAGCGGTCACGAAAGCCAGTAACGGCACGGCGCGGCGGCGCTTAAGCCGGGCGCGTCAAAAATTTGCCGGACAGCGTTCTTCGACACTCTTGTTCGTGCCTATCACTTTGAAATACTGACATTAAAAATTCTGGCACGCGGCTTGCATTCTTCTTTTGGCGCGTGGCGACCCGCCGCGCCCAGGACGGATGAGAGAGATGAGCACGATCGACCAGAGCCGGCTGCTGCAGATGCGCAGTTCGATCCTCAGCCAGAACCAGGCGCTGCAACGCGCCGCGGGCCGCGCCGCGGCCGGCGGGGTCGAAGGCGGCGGCGAAACGCCCGATTTCGGATCGGCGATCTCGGCCGCGCTGCAGCAGGTCAACGCCCAGCAGGGCCGCGCCAGCGAACTCAGCGAAGCCTATGAGCGCGGCGACACCCACGACATCGTCAGCGTGATGATCGAGCGGCAGAAGGCCTCGCTCGGCTTCGAGACGACGCTGCAGGTGCGCAACAAGCTGCTCTCCGCCTACCGCGACATCATGAACATGCCGGTGTAAGCGGATGGCCGATACCCAGATCCTCGCGCCGGTCCCCGACGCCCACCGCCTGCCCGCCCCCGCCTTTGCCGGCCGGATGGAGCCGCTGCGCCAGTTCGTCCGCCAGCCCGCGGTCCAGCGCGCCCTGCCCGCCATCGCCACCACCACCGCGATCGGCATCGCCGCGCTCGCTTGGTTCATGACCCAGTCGGCGCCGCAGACCCAGCTGTTCGCCGGCCTCGGCGACAGCGACAAGGCGGCGGTCGCCGACGCGCTGCAGTCGCAGGGCATCGGCCACACGATCGACCCGGTGACCGGCGCGCTGACCGTCGACGCCGACAAGCTGTATCAGGCGCGCATCGCGCTCGCCGGCCAGGGGCTGCCCAAGGCGCAGCCGAGCGGCGACAGCCTGATCGCTTCGCTGCCGATGGGCGCGAGCCGCGCGATCGAGGGCGAGACGCTGCGCGCCGCGCGTGAAGCGGACCTCGCGCGCACGATCGAGGCGATCGACGCGGTGAAGACCGCGCGCATCCATATCGCCGCCGCCGAGCCCAGCCTGTTCGTCCGCGAGGACAAGCCGGCGACCGCCTCGGTCATGCTCACGCTCCAGAACGGCCGCTCGCTCTCCGACGGGCAGGTGCAGGCGATCCGCTTCCTCGTCGCCTCCTCGGTGCCCGGCATGAACGCCGACCAGGTGTCGGTGATCGACCAGCGCGGCGCGCTGCTCTCCGACGCCGCGACGTCGGGCGACATGCAGGCCTTCCAGCTCCAGACGCAGATCGAGGATCGCTTTCGCCGCGCGCTCGACACGCTGCTCGGTCCGATGCTCGGCGCGGGCAATTATACGGTCGAGGTCCACGCCGACGTCGACATGTCCGAAAGCCAGGCGACGCGCGAGAGCTTTCCCGAGAATGACCGCGCGCTGACCAGCGAACAGATCACCAAGTCGGTGAGCGGCCAGGGGACCCCGCCCGCGGTCGGCATCCCTGGCGCGCTGTCGAACCAGCCGCCGCCGGCGACGACGCTGTCGCAGACCCCGACGGCCGCCGGAACCCCCGCCGGATCGGGCGCCGAGAGCAACGAACGCGCGGCGCGATCCTACGAAGTCGGCCGCGAGATTTCGGTGACGCATCGACCGCAGGGCCGGCTGAGCCGCGTCTCGGTCGCGGTCGCGCTCAACCAGGGCGCCAAGGCGCTCGGCCAGGCCGACCTCGCCAAGATCGACAATCTGGTGAAGGGCGCGATCGGCTTCGATGCCGCGCGCGGCGACATGGTCGCGATCGGCCAGCGCCCCTTCGCCAAGGTCGAGGATGCGAGCCCCGCCTTCTGGGACCAGGGCTGGTTCCTCCCGCTGATCAAGCAGGTCGGCGCGATCCTCGCCGCGCTGCTCGCCTTCCTGTTCATCGGCCGCCCGATGATCAAGGCGGCCAAGGCGCGCGCCGCCGCGCGCGCCGAGCGCGATACCGCGCTCGAGGAAAGCCTGCTCGCCGCGACCGATGCGCCGCCGGCGCTCGGCGACCGCCGCATGGGGCGCGAAATCACCCTCGAAATGATCGAGGCGGCGCCGAGCTATGAAGCGCGCGCCAATCTGGTGCGCGCCTTCGTCCGGCAGGATTCGGCCCGCGCCGCGCTGGTCGTGCGCCAGCTGATGCAGGAGGGCGCCCGTGGCTGATCTCGACCCCGCTCTCGGCTTCGCATCCGCGCAGCCGGTCGAAGGATCGGCGGCCGCCGCGATCCTGTTGATGCTGCTCGACGAAAGCGAGGCGGCGACGATCCTCAAGCATCTCGATCCCGACGAGGTCCGCCAGCTCGCCAAGGCGATGTTCGACACCGCGAGCGCGACCGAAACCCAGATCGGCCAGGCGCTCGATCGCTTCGTGACGCGCAGCCGGTCGGTCAGCGCGCTCGCGGTCGGTGCCGACACGCGCATCCGCACCGTGATCAACCAGGCGGTCGGCAATGTCCGCGCCGACAATATCCTCGCCGCGGTCGCGCCGCAGTCGAGCGCCGCGTCGCTCGAAATGCTGCGCTGGATGGATGTCGAGGCGATCAGCGCGCTGCTGGCGAGCGAACATCCGCAGGTCGGCGCGCTGATCCTGTCGGTGCTCGTCCCCGACGTCGCCGCGCGCGCGATCGAAACGCTCGACGAGGGGCTGCAGGCCGACCTGGTGCTGCGCGCGGCGATGCTGAGTTCGGTTCCCGCCGCCGCGATCGAGGACCTCGAAGCGGTCCTCGCCGCCGCCAATATCGGCGGCCAGCGCGTCGCCAAGCAGCCGATCGGCGGCCCGAGCGACGTCGCCAAGATCATGAAGGTGATGCCGCGCCACCTGTCCGAACGGACGATCCGCGCGCTCAAGAAGCACGACCGCCAGCTCGCCCAGACGATCGAGGAGGAAATGTTCGTCTTCGACAATCTGCGCGACCTCGACCTGCGCAGCCTCGGCACCGTGCTGCGCTCGGTCGACGCCGCGCTGCTCGCGGTTGCGCTCAAGGGCGCCGACGAGACGATGGCCGATCTCTGCCTCTCCACCATGTCGCAGCGCGCGTCGGAAACGATCCGCGACGAGATGGCCGAAATGACGATGGTCAAGCGCGCCGACGTCGACGACGCGCAGAAGAGCATCATGCAGGTCGTGCGCCAGATGGCGGCGGCGGGCGAAATCGTGATCGCGGGCGGAGCCGACGACTATGTCTGACCGCAGCATCGAAACCGGCTTCGCGCCGATCGCGCTGACCGCCGCCATGGCGCGCACGGGTGGCTTTCGCCCGCGCTCGTTCGAGCCCGCGGCACCGGCACCCGAAGCACGGCCCGACGCCGGCGAGCCCGAAGCGAGCGAACCCGCGCAGGATCCGTTCGCGCTCGGCCTCGCCGAGGGCCAGCGCCTCGCCGAGACCAGCTTCGCCGCCGAACGCCATGCGCTGCTCGCGCTCGTCGCGGCGGCCGAGGCGCTGCAGGACGAGCCGAGCGAGGAACTCGCGCAGATGATCGCCGAAACGGTCGAGCGGCTCGTCCGCCAGATCGTCGCCGCCGCGCCGATCGACACCGCCTGGCTGGAAGCGCAGGCCGAAACCGCCGCGACAATGATCGCCGAATGCGACAAGGCGCGCACGCTGTGGGTTCATCCGGGCGACGCCGCGCTGCTGGTCGACAGCCCGCTGACGCTGCCGGTCGAGACCGACGCGTCGATGATGCGCGGCACCGTCCGCATCGAAACCTCGGCGGGCTGGATCGAGCATGGCCGGTCGGTCTATCTCGACGAGCTGCGCGCCGCGCTCGGCCGCGAGGAAGAGCCCGCATGACGCGCCGCCTCGCCATGACCGCGCAACAGCTGCTCGCGCCCGTCGATCTTGCGAAGGCCAGCCCGCGCCGTATCGGCACGCTCGTCGCGCACGAGGGGATCATGCTCGAAGTCTCGGGATTCCCGCAGCCGCTCGGCAGCAACGTCCGCATCAAGTCAGCGACCGGCGATTATGTGAACGGCGAAGTCGTCGGCTTCCGCGGCCATCGCAGCCTCGTCCTGCCCTTCGATACCAACCAGCCTCTCGTCACCGGCGCGCCGGTCGAGCCGCACGGCGCATCGAGCATGGTCCCGGTCGGCAAGGCGCTGCTCGGTCGCATCGTCGACGCGCAGGGTAATCCGCTCGACGGCCGCCCGCCGGTCAAGTCGCAGTTCCAGTGGCCGCTCGCGGGGCGCAAGGTCAATCCGCTGCGCCGCGGCCGTGTCACCCGTCCGCTCAACATGGGGGTGCGCGCGATCAACGGGCTGCTCACCGTCGGCGAAGGCCAGCGCGTCGCGATCATCGCGGGTTCGGGCGTCGGCAAGTCGGTGCTGATGGGCCAGATGATCGCGGGCACCGAATGCGACGTCATCGTCGTCGGGCTGATCGGCGAGCGCAGTCGCGAGGTCAGCGATTTCGTCGAGACCAAGCTGCCCCCTGCGGTGCGCAAGAAATCGGTCGTCGTCGCGGTTCCCGCCGACCATCCGCCGTTGCTTCGCCTGCGCGCCGCGATGCGCGCGACCGCAATCGCCGAGGCCTTTCGCCACGAAGGCAAGAAGGTGCTGCTGCTGATCGACAGCCTGACCCGCGTCGCGCATGCGCAGCGCGAGATCGGCCTGACGCTCGGCGAGCCGCCGACGATGAAGGGCTATCCGCCGTCGGTCTTCGCGCTCATCCCGTCGCTCTGCGAGCGCGCCGGGATCGACCGCCAGACCGGTGGTTCGGTCACCGCGCTCTACACGGTGCTCGCCGACGGCGGCGACATCGACGATCCGGTCGTCGATTCGGCGCGCGCGATCGTCGACGGGCATATCATCCTGTCGCGCCAGCTTGCCGAGCAGGGCGTCTATCCCGCGATCGACGTCGCGCGATCGCTGTCGCGCACCATGGCCGATTCGGTCGACGCCCCGCATCTCGCCGCCGCCGCGCGCTTTCGCCAGCTGTGGTCGGCTTACGAAGAGAATCGCGACCTGATGCTGATGGGCGCCTACGTCGCCGGCGGCGATCCGGTGCTCGACGAAGCGATCGCGCGGCACGCCGACCAGCTCGCCTTCGTCACCCAGCCTGCCGGAACGCAGGTCGATTTCGAAACCTCCCGCCAGTCTCTCATCGAAGGATATCCTGCATGACCACCCGCACCGCACGCCGCAAACGGATCATTCGCGTGCGTTCCGTCGAACATCAGATGGCGGAGGCCAATCTGGCGCGCGCCAATGGTGAGCTCGCCAATCTGGTCGAGCTCGCGAAGCGGCTCGAAACGCTGCGCGTCGATCTGGCGATGGCCAAGGGCGCGGTCGCGGGCCGCGCGCTCAACTCGGTCGGCGAACTCGCGATGCGGCTCGACATGGCGAAGGAGAATCTGACCGCGCCGCTGACCCACGCCAGCGCCCGCCGCGACCAGATGGGCGCGCTCGCCCAGCGCGCGATGGCGAAGGAAGAATCGGCGGTGCGCCTCTATGAACGCGGCCGCAAATCGGCCGAGCAGGAACTCGAACGCCGCACCGACGCCAACCGCCCGCACCGCGCGCGCGGCGGCATGCAGCTGCGCCTCATCGATGGCGGTGTCGCATGATGAGCGCGCTGCCCCAGGCACCCGCGCAGGCGGGGGTCACCGCGATCCTCGCCGCGCTCGGCGGCGGGCGGGCCCGCGAATCGGGCCCCGGCTTCGAGCAGTTGTTCGCCGGGCTTCCCGCTGAGCGGTCGCTCGACGCCGCCGCGCCGCTTTCGGCCGTCGCCCCCAAGCCGGCGCTGCCGAGCAGCGCCGACCTTCCCATCGACCCCGCCATCGCGATGGCCCAGACTGTCAAAACTCCCGCGCTCGACGCGGCAACCCTTGCGGGACCGGTCGACGACCTACCTTCCCCCAACGCCGTGCCGGTCGAGGGCCAGCCAGCACCCGGCGCGACCGCGGCGGCAACGTTGCTCGCCGTGCTGGACGGCAGCTTTGCCGCGGCCAAGCCCGCCGCCATCCTGTCGGGAACAAAGGCCGCCGCGGCACCCAAGCCCGCGTCCGCCATCGACTCCCCCAAGGGAGAGGTGGAGAGCGAGGACACCCCCGCTGCGCTCGATGCCGCCGATCGGCCGGTCGATGCCACAGCCTTGTCGCCGCTGCTCGGCGCGATTCTGTCGCCCGATGCCAAACCCACCGCGCCTGCCGCGACTGCGGGCGACAAGCCAGCGCCTGCGCCCACCGCGGTGCGGACTGCCGAGCCCGCCTCGCCGCTTGCCGTCGATCCCAAGGGCGCCAAGTCGATCGTTCCCGACGCCAGCGCCTCGATGACGGTGCTGTTCGCGCAGCCCGCGACCCACGGCGCCGCCGCCGTCGCCGAGGCTGCCCGCGCGGCGCCCGTCGCCGAGCGCGTGCTCGACATGGGCTCCGACGATGCGTGGATCGCGCAGCTCGCCTCAGACATCGCGGCAACGAAATCCGACAGCGGCGACATCAGCTTTCGCCTGATGCCGCGCCACCTTGGCCGTCTCGACGTCGCGATGACGAACGACGAGGCGGGGGTGTCGGTGAAGCTCGACACCCAGCACGAGGCGACCGCGACGGTGGTCCATGCCGCGCAGGGCAAGCTCGTCGAAGAGCTGCGCCAGCAGGGCGTCCGCGTCGCCGGCGCCGAAGTGACCTGCACCCCGGGCGAGACCGGCCGCCAGTCGCAGGGCCAGGGCCGCGCGCCGGCGGAGGACCCCGCCCACCTCATCGAAACCGCCGCCGAGCGCGCCCAGCCGCGCTCCGAACCGCATCGCGAAGACAGCGCCGTCGCCCGCCGCGGCCGCTTCGCCTGAACAGGAAAGGTCGAGCCATGACCAAGGATAAAACCGAAAGCCCGAAGAAGGGCGGCAAGATGAAGAAGCTGCTGCTGCTCACCGTCGGCGCCGCGGTGCTGATCGGCGCCGGTGCCGGCGCCGGCATCTATATGGGCGGCGGGCTCGCCGCCGAGGCCTCGAAACCCGAGGATCATTATCCCAAGCTCGTCCTGCGCAGCGAGAGCGGCGAGACCGCGTCCGCGGGCGAGGGCGACAAGGAAGAGGCGCCGCCGAAGGTCGGGACCGTGTCGGTGCCCAACGACCGCTTCAAGGTCGACCCGCGCAAATATGAGATCACCTATATTCCGATCGATCAGGCCTTCACCACCAACCTCGCCGATGGATCGGGCTTTCTCCAGATCGGAATCAGCCTGTCGACCTTCTACGACGGCAAGCTGGTCGCCAACGTCAAGCGCCAGATGGTCCCGATCCGCTCGGCGGTGCTGATGGTGCTCGCCGAACAGGACCCCGCGATGCTGTCGACCTCGCAGGGCAAGCAAATGCTCCAGCGGCGACTGAGCGGTGCGATCAACGGCGTGCTGCGCGAGAAGGAAGGCTTTGGCGGCATCGACAATGTCTATTTCACCAGCCTGGTGATCCAGTGACCGCGCGCGCCAGGACCCCCGCCGTCGACGCCAAGGCGTCGCTGCTGCTGCGCAAGGCCGACGACGATTATGCCTTTCCGGCGCTCGACGGCATCGCGAACCGATTCGCGCGCTCGCTGCGCGACCTCGTCCGCGCGCTCGGCGCGCCGACGGTGCAGGTCGAGCGCGGGTCCGCCGAGCAAGTGCGCTTCGGCGACTGGTGCGCCGCCGCCGCGCCCGCGATCTTCTGGCGCTATCACGCGCCGCCGCTCAAGGGTCCGCTGATCCTCGCCGCCGACCGGCCGCTGATTCTCCAGCTCGTCGACGTCTTCTATGGCGGCAAGGGCCAGCTCGCGGGCACGCGCGAGGAGCTGACCGACGCCGAGGAGCGCTTCGCCGCGCGGCTCGGCCGCGACGTCGGCGAACAGCTCGCCGCGGCCTGGAGCGAGGTGATGGGGATCGCGCCGCAGCTCGACTGCGTCACGTGCGATCCCGCGAAACTCCAGGCGGTTCGCGCCGAGGACGAGCTCTATGTCCAGCGCTTCACGCTGCGCGGCGCGCCCTTCGAGGAGCGGACGATCGTCTGCGCCTATCCGCTCGCGGCACTGCGCGGAATCAGCGGCGCCGAACCGATGCCCGCGCCCGCTGACGAGCCGGTCGGCGACCCCGTATGGACCGCCGCGCTGTCGCGCGCGCTCAAGGACGTGCGCCTGCCGGTGCGCTCGGTGCTCGCCCGCCCCGAGGTCGCGCTCACGAAACTTCTGTCTCTGGAGGTCGGCGATATCATTCCGTTAACCATACCGCGTCATGTCCCGATAACCGTCTCCGGCCGCAATTTCGCGTCCGGGAGCATCGGCGAAGCCAATGGAAACGCGGCCATCTTGATTGATCGCATCGAAAAAGGACCGGATCATGAGTGACATCAGCGAAGCCCCCAAGGCCGCGCGCGACCGCCGCGACGCCAAGAGCATCGCCGCCGCGCCCAATTTCGACCTGCTCGCGGGCGTCTCGCTGCGCGTTTCGGTCGAGGTCGGGTCGACTTCGATGGCGCTCGCCGACCTTTTGACGCTGGGCGAAGGCAGCGTGGTCGAACTCGACCGCGCCGCGACCGACCTGCTCGACATCTACGCCAACGGCACGCTGATCGCGAAGGGCGAGATCGTCAGCGTCGACGGCCGCTATGGCATCCAGGTCGCCGAAGTCGTCGCGCCCGACCGCGCGCTCGCCGGCTTCGAGCGGAGGGCCTGATGCTCGAATATATTCTGCGCCTCCTCATTCTGCTGCCGATCGTCGGCGGCATGGCGTGGGGCAGCCTGTGGCTGTGGAAGCGCGTGCAGATGGGTGTGCCGCTCGGCCCGCAGAAACAGGGCCGCCCGGTCGAGATGATCGGCGTGCTCCCGCTCGGCCCAGGCACCAAGCTCGCGGTCGTCGAGTTCGCGGGGCAGCAGATTTTGCTGTCGGTCTCGCGGAACGGCGTGACCCGCCTCGCCGACAACCGCGAGGGCGATTTTCATGTCGATTGAGGCAAAGGGCGCGAACCCCAAATTACTCCGCATCCCCGAGCGAAGCCGAGGGGCACTGCCGAGCGAAGTCGAGGCCGCTACGCCGCCGGTTCTCGCTTCGCTCGAACAAGCCCCTCGTCTTCGCTCGGGGAATCGGGCTTTGTTGTTGCGATGCGCCGCCGCGCTCGCCGGCGGCCTCGCGCTGCTCGCGTTGGCGCCCGCCGTCCATGCGCAGACCGCCGACGGCCTGTCGCGCGCGGTGAGCGAGATCGGCGGCAACGGCCGCCCGCTGTCGCTGTCGCTCCAGATTCTCGTCCTGATGAGCCTGCTGACGGTGCTGCCGTCGCTGCTCCTGATGATGACCAGCTTCACGCGCATCATCATCGTGCTGTCGATCCTGCGCCACGCGCTCGGGCTGCAGCAGACGCCGCCGAACCAGGTGCTCGTGGGGCTCAGCCTCTTCCTGTCGCTGTTCGTGATGCAGCCGGTCATCAGCGAGGTGAACCGCGTCGCGATCGAACCTTATGGCCAGGAACAAATCGATATCGGAGAAGCGATGGTGCGCTCGGGCGATGCGCTACACGGCTTCATGATGGGACAGACGCGCAAGACCGACCTGATGATGTTCGCGAAGATCGCGAAGGCGCCGGCCTATGCGAGCCCGAAGGACGTCCCCTTCTCAATCCTGCTGCCCGCCTTCGTCACCAGCGAGCTCAAGACCGCCTTCCAGATCGGCTTCCTGATCTTCCTGCCCTTCCTCGTCATCGACCTGATCGTCGCGTCGGCGCTGATGTCGCTCGGCATGATGATGCTGTCGCCGACGGTGATCTCGATGCCCTTCAAGCTCCTCCTCTTCGTCCTCGTCGACGGCTGGGCGCTGACGATGGGCTCGCTCGCCTCCTCCTTCGGGACATAGCGTCGTGGAGGCCGATTATTTCATCGGGGTGGCACAGCAGTCGCTGTGGATACTCGCGCTCGCCTCGGCACCGATCCTGATCCCGGTGCTCGTCGTCGGCGTGCTGCTCGGCATGGTGCAGGCGGCGACCTCGATCAACGAACAGACGTTGAGCTTCGTGCCCAAGCTGATCGTCACCGCGATCTGCCTCGCGATCTTCGGCGGCAGCATCCTCGTGCTGCTCACCGATTTCACCCGCGACCTGTTCGCGCAGATTCCGGCGCTGGTGCGCTGACCATCCGCGCATGAACCCCGCCGACATCCCCAATGTGGAGGCGATGCTCCAGCTCTGGATGCTGGGGATGATCCGCCCGGGCGCCGCCTTTCTCGCCGCGCCGGTGTTCGGCGCGACCAATGTGCCGGTGCAGCTCCGCCTCGTCATCGCGCTCGCGGTCGGCGTGCCCGCGGTGGCCGCGTCGGGCATGGCGCTGCCGGCGGACGGGCTGGTGTCGTGGCCGGGCTTCATCCTGATCATCGGCGAAGTGGTCGTCGGGCTCGCGATTGGTTTCGTGCTCCAGATGGGGCTCGCCGCCGCGCTGCTCGCGGGCGAAGCGATCAGCAACGCGATGGGGCTCGGCTTCGCGTCGATGATCGACCCGCTCAGCGGCACCGCAAGCTCGGCGATCGGCCAGTTCCTCTCGATGCTCGCGACCGCGCTTTTCCTCGCCGCCGACGGACACCTCGTCCTCATCGACATCATCGTCGACAGCTATAGCGCGCTGCCCCCCGGAAACGCCTTTCCGTCGTTCGGCGCGATCGGCGGCATCCTCCGCTTCGGCAGCCTGATGTTCGCCGCCGGGCTGACGATCGCGCTGCCGGTCGGCTTCGTCCTCATCCTCGTCCAGATGATCATGGGCGTCATCGGGCGGTCGGCGCCGGCGATGAACCTGTTCGCGGTCGGGCTGCCCGCCACCTTGCTCGCCGGCGTCGTGCTGCTCGGCATGGCGACCCCGGTGATGGCCGAGACGCTCGCGCGCTTCCTCTCCGACGCGCTCGACATGGCGCGGCTGGTCGCGGCGGGCTGATCCGATGGCAGGCACCACCGAGAAGGACCAGAAGACCGAACAGCCGACGCCCAAGAAGCGCGCCGATGCTGCGCGCGAGGGTGACGTGCTGATGTCGCGCGAACTCGCGACCGCGCTGATGATGCTCGCAGGCGCGGGCTGGCTGTTCGCGGCGGGCGGCTGGCTCGTCCAGTCGGCGGGCGACCTCCTCCGGCGCGGACTGACGCTGGGCGCCGACGACGTCGCGCATTTCGCGCCCGGCGAAGCCCTGCTGCGGAACGGCGCCGAGGTCCTGCTGCCGCTCGCCAGCCTCTTCGCGCTCGCGATCCTCGCCAGCCTCGCCGGACCCGCGATGCTCGGCTCGCTCGGCTGGCGCGGCAAGGCGCTCGCCTTCAAGGGCAACCGCATCAACCCGATGAGCGGGATCAAGCGCATCTTCGGGACGCAGGGGCTGATCGAGCTCGTCAAGTCGATCGCCAAGGTGCTGCTGCTCGGCACCATCGGCTATTGGCTCGTCGCGCGGAGCCTGCCCGCGGTGATGACGATGGCTTCCGCCGACCTCAATGCCGCGATCGGGCTCGCGGGCCGCGCGATCGGCCATGCGATGCTCGCGCTGGCGAGCGGGCTGGTGATCATCGCGCTGATCGACGTGCCCGCGCAATGGTTCCAGCGCAACAAGCGCTTGATGATGAGCAAGCAGGAAGTGAAGGAGGAGATGCGCCAGTCCGACGGCGCCCCCGAACTCAAGCAGGCGCAGCGCCAGCGCGCGCACGACATCCTGAGCGGATCGGCGCGCAAGGCGGTGTCCGAGGCGACGGTGATCCTGACCAACCCGACCCATTTCTCGGTTGCGCTGCGCTATCGCCCCGGCGTCGACGCGGCGCCGGTCGTCGTCGCGCGCGGCCGCGGGGACGTCGCGCTCGCGATCCGCGAGCTCGCGCGCAGCGCCGAGGTGCCGCTGCTCGAATATCCGCAGCTCACTCGCGCCATCTATTTCACCGCGCGCGCCGGACGGATGATTCCCGAGGAATTGTTCGTCGCCGTCGCGACCGTGCTCGCCTTCGTCTTCCAGCTCGAACGCGCCGCGGCCGAAGGGCGCGCGCAACCCGTCGTCGACGTGCCCGCATCGCACCGCTTCGACCCCGACGGCCGCCGCCAGGATCGGGCTTAATCCCGCCCGCGCGCCGCCGTTAAGGGATCGAAGGATATCGCGATGACCACCAACATCATCAACAATCTCGGCATGGGATCGGGAATCAACATCCCGCAGCTCGTCAGCGACCTCGCCAACGCCTCGCGCGAGCCGAAGGTCGAGCGGCTGACCCAGCTGACGCAGCAGAACCAGGCGCGGATCAGCGCGGTCGGCCAGGCCAAGGCCGACCTCGACGGCTTCGCCGATTCGCTCGGCCAGATGGTCAGCGACGGCACCCTGCGCAGCACGCCCACCGTGTCCGACGACAGCGTCTTGTCGGCGACCGCGCGCGCCGGCCTCCACGCCGACAGCTTCTCGGCAACGATCGAGGTGACGCAGCTCGCGCGCGCGCAGACCGCCTATTCTGGCGTGATCAGCGATCGCACGGCCGCCATCGGGCAAGGCGCGATGACGCTGAGCATCGGCGGCACCGACCATGCGATCACCATCGATGCCGCAAACGACAGCCTCGACGGGCTGGCGGCCGCGATCAACGCGAGCGACGCAGGCGTCACGGCCTCGATCATCGCCGACGAAGGCGGCTACCGCCTGATCGTCAAGGGCGCGACGGGCGAGTCGAACGCCTTCACCCTGACCGCCGACGCGGGCGCCGCCCCCGGGCTCGCCGCTTTCGGCTACGGCGCGGGCGGCGGCATGACGCTCGGCCAGTCGGCCAGCGACGCGCAGTTCACGATCGACGGCGTCGCCTTCAGCCGCGCGACCAACATCGTCGACGACGTCGTCCCCGGCATGTCGCTGACGCTGAAGAAGGCTGCGCCCGGCCAGCCGGTCGACATCGGCGCGAGCCGGCCGCTCGACATGATCAAGCAGACCGTCGGCGATTTCGTGGCGGTCTACAACCAGGTCAAGCAGAGCCTGGCGACGGCGGCCAACATGTCGGGCAGCACGCGCTCGCTTCGCCAGCTCGAAAGCCAGCTCGCCGACCTCGTCGGCAAGGTGCTGACCAGCGACCCCGCGATCAGCAAGCTGACCGACATCGGCATCTCGACCACCAAGGACGGCTTGCTGTCGCTCGACAGCGCCAAGCTCGACAAGGCGCTCGCCGCCGACGCGGGCGCGGTCGAGGCGCTGTTCAATCCGCGGCGCGACGCGACGCACACCGAGACGACCGATCCGGGCATCGCCGCCGCGCTCGACGCGATCCGCGACGCCGCGGTCGCGACCGACGGCGTGCTCGACCGCGTGTCGAAATCGCTGAGCGCGAAGAGCGAAACGCTCGCCGATCAGCTCGACAAGGTCGAGGAACGCGAAGACGCCTACCGCGCGCGGCTCGAGAAGCAATATGGGTCGCTCGACGCCCGCCTCGCCGCGTTCAAGGCGACGCAATCCTATCTCGAGCAGCAGATCGAGATCTGGAACAACCAGAAGAATTAAGAGCGTCCACCCGTGCCACCGACCGCCTCGACCGTCCGCGCGACCGGCCTCTATCGCCGGCTGCAGCACGAAAGCCGCGCCGCCGCCGCCGATCCGGTCGAGCTGGTCCAGATGCTCTACGACGAGCTGGAGATCGCGGTCGGCGTCCTCGGCGCGATGGTGCGGCAGGGGCAGCGCGTGTCGGCGACCGAGCCCGCGCACCGCGCGCGCGCGATCCTGATCGGCCTCGACGCCGGGCTCGACCGCGAGGCGGGCGCCGAGGTCGCCGAGGCGCTGTCGCGCGTCTATCGGAGCATGCGGCGCAAGCTCGACGACGCGGTCGCGGCGAACAGCGCCGAGGGGTTCGCCGAGTTGCTCGACGGGGTTCTGACGATCAGTTCGGCGTGGCGGCAGCTGCGCTGATCCCTCGTTCCGTTCGCATCCTTATGGCGTCATTGCGACCCCGGCGAAAGCCGGGGGAAGCAATCTCCAGCTATCGCCCCGTCTTGTCGATGGCTGGAGATTGCTTCGTCGCTCCGCTCCTCGCAATGACAAATAAGAGGACTACCGAGGGTGCGGGTATAATCGCCGAACGGGAATAAGGCCTGCGCCATCCAAAACGCGTTGCACCCGGCCGCCCTAGGTGGGGACGGGCGACCGGGTGACTGCGAAGGGGTGGACCAGTACCCCTTTTTCAGCAGGGCTGAACGTGGCGCGGCCGGTCAGGCCGCCTGTTGGTGGACGCCATATTTGCGCATCTTCTCGATCAGCGTCGTGCGCTTGAGCGTCAGCAGGCGCGCGGCCTCCGAGATGATGCCGTCGGCAAGGTCGAGCGCGACGTGGATCTGTTCGAGCTCGATCGTCTCGATCTCGCGCTTGAGGTCGATCGGACGGCCCGGCGCCGGCGTCTTCGGCGCGGCGTGCAGGAGGACGTCCTCGGTGCCGGCCGTCGTCGTCGGGGCGGCCGGACGCGGCGCGGTGGGATTGAGGAGCAGCGCGACATCGTCGGCACCGAGCGTCTCGCCACCGTGGAGCACGCTCGCGCGCTCGACGAAGTTGCGAAGTTCGCGGACGTTGCCCGGCCAGTCGTGCCGCAGCAGCAGCGCCAGCGCCGCCTCGTCGAAACGGCATTTGGCGTCGGCGGGCATCCGGCTCTGGAAGTGGCGGATCAGCGCGGGAATATCCTCGACGCGGTCGGCGAGGCTGGGGACCTGCAGCACGACCACGCCGAGCCGGAAGAACAGGTCTTCGCGGAATTTGCCGTCGGCGATCGCGGCGCCCAGATCCTGGTGCGTCGCCGAAATGACGCGGACATCGACGCGGCGCGCCTCGCTGCTGCCGACGCGGACGATCGTCCGGTCCTCGAGCACGCGGAGCAGCTTGACCTGCATGTCGAAGCGCATGTCGCCGATTTCGTCGAGGAAGAGCGTGCCGCCCTCGCTCGCTTCGAAATGGCCGATGCGGCGCGCGGTGGCGCCGGTAAAGGAGCCCTTTTCATGGCCGAAGAGTTCGGATTCGATGAGGTCGGCGGGGATCGCGCCGCAGTTGATCGCCGAGAAGGCGTGGCCGGCGCGGATGCCTTCGTCGTGGATGGCGCGGGCGACGAGTTCCTTGCCCGATCCCGAGGGACCACAGAGCATCACCGAGGCGTTCGACCGCGCCACGCGGCGGATCATCTCGCGCAACTGGCGGATCGCCGGGCTGTTGCCGATGATCGCCGTTTCGAGCGCAGCCTGGCCGCTGTCGTTCTGCCCCACCTTGGTCATGTTCATCTCCACCGCGCCCCTTTCGGCGGCGCCCCCTTCGATGGAGCGATGAATTGAGGAAAATGGTAAACAACATCTTTACCGAAATGCACCAACCCGTTCAAAACAAATGGTTATTACCATAATGGTAGTAATTACCTCGGAAGTTCGTCGTTAAGATTTCAAGATGGTGCCAAAGTGGCGCTAATCCTCGGCGGCGACACCCCAGCCGAGGGTGATCGAGATGCGGCGGTTGCGCGGATCGAATCGGTTCGACGGCACATAGGGTTCGCGATCGGCGACCCCCTCGATGCGCGAAAAGCGGTTCGAGGCGATGCCGCGATACTCGAGATACTGGCGCGTCACCTCGGCGCGCTCGACCGAGAGGCGCCAGTTGTTGGTGCCCGACTTCGCCGACCAGGGCGCGGCGTCGGTGTGGCCGCGGATCATCAGCTGGTTCGGTATCCCCGCCACCAGCTCGGCGATCTGAGCGAAGAGGCGCGAGGCGTCGGGGGTGAGCTGGTTGGTGCCGAGCACGAACATCGAGAAGTCGGCGTCGTCGACGATGTCGATGCGCAGCCCCTCGCGCGTTTCGGTGAAGCGGATGTTCCGCGCCAGCCGGCGCAGCTCGGCCTTCGCCTGCACTTCGCGCATCAACGCCTTGGCGAGCTGCTGGAACTTGGCGCGCTCGCTCTGGCGCCCCATCGCCTCGCGCGGGCCGCCGGTCGCGTCGCGCGGGATCGTCATCGCCTTGGTGCCCGTCTGGCCCGCCTCGTGCGGATATTTGTCGACATCGACGAGCGAGTCGCCGCCGAACAGGCCGGTCGAGCCCGCGGTGTCCTGCTTCGCCTGGACGATCGTCGGCGCGAAATAGTCGGCGAGCGCTTTGCGCTGCTTTTCGGTCGTCGCGCCGAGCAGCCACATCAGGAGGAAAAAGGCCATCATCGCGGTGACGAAGTCGGCATAGGCGACCTTCCACGCCCCGCCATGATGCGCGGCGTGGCCGGTCTCCACCACCTTCTTGACGATGATCGGGCGCAGCGGGGTATTGGGACGCGCCGCCATCAGCGGCCCCGCATTCCGTCGAAGACCTCGGCGAAGCTCGGCTGGTTGCTATGGTCGACCCCCGAGCGCGCCGCCTCGATCACCAGTGGCTGCGGATGGCCGTGGAGCGAGGCGATGATCAGCTGCTTCACCGTATGATAGATGGCGGCGTCGCTTTCGATCACCGCGCGCGCGCGCGCCGCGAACGGGCCGACGAGGCCATAGGCGAGCAGCACGCCCAGAAAGGTGCCGACGAGCGCCGATCCGATCATCGCGCCCAATATCTCGGGCGGCTTGTCGATCGAGCCCATCGTCTTGACGACCCCGAGCACCGCCGCGACGATGCCGAGCGCGGGGAGCGCGTCGGCGAGGCTCTGGAGGCCGTCGGCAGGCTTGATCGCATGATGGTGGTGATTCTTCACCGCATTGTCCATCACCTCCTCGACCGCGTGCGGGTCGAGCGTGCCCGACGAGACGACGACGAGGCGCAGCGTGTCGCAGATCAGATGGACGAGCGTCTGGTCCTTCAGGAGCTTCGGATATTGCTGGAAGATCGGCGAGTTCGCCGGATCCTCGATATGCGGCTCGACCGCGACGGGTCCCTCGGTGCGCATCATCTTCATCAGCGTCGAGACGAGCAGGATGCAGTCGAGATAATCGGCCTTCTTGTATGTCGGCCCCTTGAACACCTTGCCGAGTCCGCCGCCGAGCGCTTTCAGCTCGCGGCCCGAATTGCCGATGATCAGCGAACCGACCGCGGCGCCGCCGATGATCAGCATCTCGTGCGGCAGCGCGTGGAGCACGGGTTCGAGATTGCCCCCGGTCAGCGCGAAGCCCCCGAAGACCAGCAGGATCAGAACGACGATGCCGACGACGGGAAACATGCGGGCTTCACTCCAATCGGGGTCCGGACCCCGGAAAAACAGGCGGGCGTTTCGATGATTAACGGCGGCGCGCGCGAAACATTGAGCGCGATCAGCCCAAAATATCGAACAAGGTCTGGCGGTTGATGCGCGCGAAGGACGCCTGCGCCGCCTCGAGCGTCAAGGTGGTGGCGTTGAGCTGGGCGATCGCGACGTGCATGTCGGTGTCTTCGGCCGCCGAGCGTTCGTCGGCGAGCGCGATACCGCGCGCGGCGAGCCCGTCGCCGATACGCTCGAGCCGGCCGGCCGACAGGCCCATCGCCGCGCGCTGGTCGGCGACGTGCGAGATGCTGGCCGCCAGCGTATCGAGCGCGGCGTTGATTCCCGCCGTATCCGCCGCCGCGATCGCCGCGGCGGCGTCGCGCAGTCCGGTCGAGAGCGGGTTGCCGCCGACGACGAAAGCGTCCGCCGCCGAGGGCACGGGCGCGAAGCTGACGTCGGCGTCGAAGCGCACGATCTTCGCGGTGCCCGACGCGAACAGCGCCTCGCCGTTCGCGTCGCGGCTCGCGGCGAGCCCGTCGATTTCGTCGGCTATCCCCGCGAGTTCGGCGGCGACGCTCGCGCGGTCCGAAGCGTTCATCGTTCCGTTCGCGGCCGAGAGCGCGAGTTCGCGCGCACGGACGAGCAGATTGCTCACCGATCCCAGCGCGGCGTCGGCCTGCGACACCTGCGCGCTCGCGGTCGCGACATTGGCGGCCCAGGTCGTCGCGCTCGCCTGCGCGGTGCCGATCGTCGCGATACGGCGCGCGGCGACAGGATCGTCCGAGGCACGCTGGAGCCGCTTGCCGGTCGAGACCTGGATCTGAAGCTGATCGATCCGGTCGGCGAGCTGCGTCTGGCGCGCGATTTCGCGCGTCATGCGATTGCCGGTGGCGTTGATCATGGTGCGCTGGCTCCTGAATCGAAAACGTCGCGAAAATGGAATCCGTCATTGCGAGCGAAGCGAAGCAATCCAGAGCGGTGCAGAGCCGCACTGGATTGCCGCGGGCCTGCGGCCCTCGCAATGACGAGAGAAGAAAGTTCGAGCATGCGCTAGACCGCGTTCAGCAGGGTCTGCATGGTTTCGCGCGCGACCTGGATCGTCCGCGCGGCGGCCGAATAGGCCTGCTGGAAGCGCAAGAGATCGCCCGCCTCGCGGTCGAGGTCGATCTCGCTGACCGCCGAGCGCGCGGCGCTCGCCGCATCGGCGCGCGTCGTCGCGGCGGCATCCTGCGCGCGCGCCGAGGCGGTCGCCTGCGCCTGCGAGGCGATCATCCCCGACCATTTCGCTTCGGGGTCGTTCGCTCCCCGCATCGCGCCGAGCGCGAGCATATTGCCGTTGCTGCCCGACGCGTCGGCGGCCGCGACCTGATCGGGGCTCAGCGCCGCTGCGGTGAGCGTCGCGGCGGTGGCGCCAGTGAAAAGCGCCGCGCCGGGATTGCCGTTCGCATCGATCCCCGCCTGGTGCGCGGCGTTGAGCTGCCCCGCGAAATCGGCCGCCATCGCATCGAGCGCCGCGCGCTGGTCGGCGACATGGTTCGATGCTTCGACCAGCCCCCCGAGCGATCCCGTGGCGGTGTCGAACGGCGCGCCGCCTTCGATGCTGAACGATAGACGGCCGTCGGCGCCGGTGGTTACCGAAATCGGATGGACCTCGCCGCCGCCGACAAGCACGTCGCCGCTCGCGGTCGCACGCAATGTTGCCGCGCCGCGATCGTCGAAGCTCGCGCTGACCCCGCCCTGCGCCGAAAGCTGGTCGATCAGCCGATCGCGCTCGTCGAGCAAGGTCGCCTCGCCGGTCGAGCCGGGGCGCGCCTTGCGAAGCCCGACGTTGATCGATTCGAGCGCCTTCAGATCGGCGTTGAACTGATCGGCGGCGCCGGTCGCGGCGCCCGCTATGCCGTCCGCCATATCCGAAAGCTGACCCGCCGCGGTGCGAAAGCCCGAGGCGACGTCGTCGGCCGCCTGGAGGAACTGGCTGCGCAGCGTGCGGTTGGCGGGATCGGCGGTGAGCTGGTCGGCGGTGGTGAAGAGGCTGGTCAGCCCCGAGGCGATGCCGTTGGTCTCGTCGCTGAGCGCGCCCTCGACGCGGTCCATCCACGCGAGCCGCGTCGACGCGCGTTCGGCGCCGCCCGACGAGATGCGCGCGTCGTCGATCAGCCACGCGTCGACCGAGCGGCTGATGCCATTGATGTCGACCCCGCCCGGGTTGATGTTGGCGCGGACGAACGGCGTGTCGCCGGCCGACTGCGCGCCGCGCAGTTGCAGCGTGCGCCGCGCATAGCCCGGCGACTGCGCGTTGGCGATATTGTCGCCGATCGTCGCGAGCGCGGCCGAATAGGCGCGCAGCCCGCTGGCGCCGATGCCGAGCAGGTCGCTCATTGCACGCCTCCGCCGGAGCCGGTCCCGCCGCTCGCCGCGACGCGGGCGCGGAACTGCCCCTCGACCATCGAGGCGATGCCGAACTGGCGCATCGACGCGATCGAGTCGGCGGTGCGCGCGTCGGCCATTTCGCGGAAATTGTCGGTCGCGCTCGACCCGAAGATGTCGTCGCCGAGCTTCGCCTGGCGCATCGACGCCATCAGCTGGCGCAGGATCACCGCTTCGAAGGCCTCGGCCGCCTTGCGCAGGCCGTCGCCGCCGCCGCCGGCCAGCGTCGGCGTCGCCGCCGCGGGCACCCGGGCGTTGGCAGCGGGCGTGGAAAGAGACGTCATCATATGATCACCAGTTCGGCTGTGAGCGCGCCCGCCTGGGACAGCGCTTCGAGGATCGCGACAAGGTCGCCCGGCGGCACGCCCATGCGGTTGATCGCATCGACGAGTTCGGCGAGCGAGGCGGTCGGCTTCATCAGAAAGGCCGGACGATACTCCTCGGTCGCGCTGATATCGCTCGACTGTTCGACCGCGGTTTCGCCGCGGCTGAACGGCGCGGGCTGCACGACCATCGGCGATTCCTTGATCGACACGGTG
The DNA here is from genome assembly GCF_002277025.1 of Sphingopyxis sp. GW247-27LB. Classification (GTDB taxonomy): domain Bacteria; phylum Pseudomonadota; class Alphaproteobacteria; order Sphingomonadales; family Sphingomonadaceae; genus Sphingopyxis. The sequence goes on along the minus strand of NZ_NIWD01000008.1, from coordinate 106,023 downwards.
AGCTTGCCCTGGGTGACCGCGGCGGTGCCGACACGAACCGCGCCGTTGATCACGACGGTGCCGGTGCGCGCGTTGACGATGACCTTCGCGGGCGGCTCGGCGCGCACGACGTCGAGATTTTCGACCAGCGAGACGAGCCGCATGCGGTCGTCGCCGCTGCCCCCGGCGCGGATCGAAATGCTCGCGCCGTCGACCATCGTCGCGGCCCCCGGGCCGAGCGCGCCGTTGATCGCGTCGGTGACGCGCTTCGCGTTGGTCGCGTCGAACTGATGGAGGTTGAAGACCAGCCGGTCGCCATAGGCGAAGCCGGTGTCGACCGCGCGCTCGATCGTCGCGCCGTTCGCGATGCGGCCGCTCGACGGCACGTTGACGGTCAGCTTCGACCCGTCGGCGGCGTCGACGCCGAGCCCGCCGATGACGAGATTGCCCTGCGCCATCGCGTAGATCTGTCCGTCGGCGCCATAGAGCGGCGCGAGCACGAGGGTGCCGCCGCGCAGGCTCTTCGCCTTGCCGATCGCCGAGACGGTGATGTCGAGGCGCTGACCGGGCTTCGCGAACGCCGGCAGCTCGGCGGTGATCATCACCGCGGCGGCATTCTTGAGCGCGGGATTGACCCCCGGCGGCAAGGTCAGCCCAAAGCGCGACACCGCGCCCTTCATGCCGAGCGTCGCATAGTCGAGGCTGTCGTCGCCGGTGCCCGCGAGCCCGACGACGATGCCATAGCCGGTGAGCTGGTTCGTGCGCATGCCCTGGAACTGGCCCATGTCCTTGATCCGCGCCGCCGATACGGGCGCGGCGAGGCCGAGGCTGGCGACCAGCAGGGCGAGGAAGGCGAGAAGAAAGGAACGCTGGGTCACGATAGGGATCCTTGAAAGCGTCAGAAGGGGCTGATGACGGAGAAGAATCGCTGCAGCCAGCCCTGGCGGCTGGCGCGGGCGATCTCGCCCTTGCCGACGTAACGGATGTTGGCATCGGCCACGCGCGTCGACGCGACGCGGTTGTCGGGGCCGATGTCGATCGCGCGGATCAGGCCCGAAATCTGGACGCGCTCGTCGCCGCGGTTGAGGGTGAGCAGCTTCTCGCCCTTCACCAGCATCGTGCCGTTCGGATAAACCTCGGCGATCGTCACGCTGATCTCGCCCGCGAGCTGGTTCGACTGCGAGGCTTCGCCCTTGCCCTTGAATTCGTTGCTGCCGCCCATGCCGATGTCGCTCGGGCTGAACAGCGAGAGCGGGCCGGTGCTCGGCGGGGTGAGGCCGAGGCTGCCGCCGCGCTGGGTGCCCGCGGCGTTGCTCTTCGACGCGATGGTGCGCTCGACGAGCTGGATGGTGACGATGTCGCCGACCCGCCCGGCGCGGCCGCCCGAGGTCAGCGCGACATAGCCGCCCTGGAAGATCGCGCCGTTCGCCGGCGGCGGCGCCTGCGGGGCGGGCGCGGTCGCGGCGAAGGCGTCGTCGGGAACCTTGTCCTTCGCGGCGGCGCCGACCGGCGCGGCGGCGAGCGCGAGGATCAGCGCGCTAGAGAGTCTGCGTCGCATTTTTCATCATCTCGTCGGTGGCCTGGATCATCTTCGAATTGACCTCATAGGCGCGCTGGGTCTCGATCATGTCGACGAGTTCCTCGACGACGTTGACGTTCGATCCCTCGAGCATCCCGCCGCGCAAGGACCCGCGCCCCTCTTCGCCCGCGGCGCCGACCTGCGGCGCGCCCGAAGCGGCGGTTTCGACGAGCATATTGTCGCCGATCGCCTGCATCCCGGCGGGGTTGGCGAAGCGCGCGAGTTCGATGCGGCCGAGCTCGACCGCGTCGGACTGGCCGGGCACGGTCGCCGAGACGGTGCCGTCGACGCCGACCGACAGGCCGGTCGCATCCTCGGGAACCTGGATTTGCGGGATCAGCGGCTTGCCGTCGGACGTCACGATCGTGCCGTCAGGCGCACGGTCGAAATTGCCCGCGCGGGTATAGCCGATGCGCCCATCGGGCATCTGCACCTGAAAGAAGCCGGCGCCGTCGATCGCCATGTCGAGCGCGTTGCCGGTGGCCGCGAACGACCCCTGCGTGTCGATGCGCGACGTGCCCGCCAGCTCGACGCCGGTGCCGAGGTTGAGCCCGGTCGCGTAGCGGTTGTCGGCGGCCGAGGTCGCCCCCGGCTGGGTCATCATCTGATACGACAGCGTCTCGAAATTGGCGCGATCGCGCTTGAAGCCCGTGGTGTTCACGTTGGCGAGGTTGTTCGCGATCACCTGCATCCGGAAGCTCTGGGCATCCAGGCCGGTTCGCGCGACGTGCAAGGCACCGAAGCTCATTGATTATCTCCTTAACGGGGCAGCTGCATCAGATTGGCGGTCGCGCTGTCCATGTCGCGCGCGTCGCCGATCAGCTTGAGTTGCGAATCCCAGCTCTTGCTCGCCTCGATCATCTCGACGAGCGCGGTGGTCGCGGTGACGTTCGAGCCTTCGAGCGAACGGGTGACGAGCCGCGCCTCGGGGTCGTCGGGCAGGATGCCGCCGTTGCGCACGCGGAACAGCCCGTCGAGCCCCTTGACGATGTCCGATCCCGCGGTGCTGGCGATGCGCAGCCGATCGACCTGCTGGGGATTCTCGGGGTCGCCGCCCGCGGGCACGACCCAGACGCGCCCCTCTTCGTCGATCTTGATCGCGTCGGCGGCGGGGATGGTGATCGGGCCCTGCGCGCCCTGGACGGGGTGGCCGTCACCGGTGGTGAGGAGGCCCGATGCCGCGACCTGCAGGTCGCCGCGCCTTGTGTAGCCCTCTTCGCCGTTCGGCGCCTGGACGACGAGCATCGCGTCGCCGCGCATCGCGACGTCGAGGTCGCGCCCGGTCGCGGCGATGGTGCCGCTACGCATGTCGGCGCCGATCACTTCCTCCGACGACACCGCGCGCCCGCCGACCCCGCTGCCCTGCAGCCAGATCGTCTGCGCCTCGGCGATTTCGCCGCGGAAGCCGGGCGTGTTGACGTTGGCGAGATTGTTCGCGATCGCCGTCTGCCGGGCCATGCTGCCCCGCATCGCGGTGAGGCTGGTATAGATGACGCGGTCCATGACTTGGCTCCAGGCAGGCGGCGAAACGCCGATCAGTTCATGTTGATGACGGTCTGGGTCAGCTGCGACGCGCCCTCGATCGCCTTGGCATTGGCCTGGAAATTGCGCTGCGCCGCGATCAGCATCACCAGTTCCTCGGTGATGTCGACGTTCGAGCGCTCGATCGCGCCCGAGCGCACCGCGCCCATCGCGCCGCTGCCCGGCGAATCGATGACCGGTTGGCCGCTCTCGCCGGTCGACTGCCAATGCGCGTCGCCGATCGGGCGCAGCCCTTCGGTGGCCGGGAAGGACGCCATCGCCACCTTGCCGAGCGTTTGGCCCGACCCGTCGGCGAAGGTCGCGGTGACCAGACCGTCGGTGCCGACCGAAACATTGACGAGCGCCGCGTCGGGATTGTCGGGCGACGCCTTGGGGATCACCAGGTCGAAGCTGGCGCCGAGCGTGCGGTCGGTGACATTGCCGTCGGCATCGACCGGAAGCAGCTGCAGGGTCGAGCCCGTCGTGTCGACGACGCGGCCGTCCTCGAGCGGAGTGAAGGCGCCGTTGCGCGAATAGGTGACCGCGTTCGAGGGCGGGGCGCCCTTGACGACGAAAAAGCCCTCGCCGACGATCGCCATGTCGAGCGTCTTTTCGCTCGTTTCATACGATCCTTGCGTGAACTGCTGGGTGATGCCGTTGAGGCGCGTGCCCTGTCCCGCGACCGTGCGCGTCGACTGGTTGGGCGACGAGGCGAAGATGTCGCCGAACTGGGCGGTGCTGCGCTTGAAGCCGATCGAGCCGGCGTTGGCGATATTGTTCGAAATGACCGACATTTCGGTCTGGGCGCCCTTGAGGCCCGAAAGCGACGTATAGAATGACATGGGACTTATCCTTCCTGGGTGGATGCGGTGGCCGGCGTCGCCGGGGTGTTGGCGCGGATTTCCTCGAGCAGCGCGGTCTGCGCCTGAAGCTGGTCGGAAATCTGCTGGAGCGTGGTGTTGGTCTCCGAAATGCCGGCGAGGCTGGAGAATTGCGCCATCTGCGCCACCATCTGCTGGTTATCGACCGGGTTGAACGGGTCCTGCTGGCTGAGCTGCGCGGTCATCAGGCGCAGGAAATCGCCCTGCCCCATCTGCTGCACGCTCGCCGTCGTCGGGGCGGTCGAGCCGCCGTTTATCGCATTGATCGCCATGATTATTGCCCCAACCGCAGCGTTTCGTTGATCAGGCCCTTTGCGGTGTCGAGGACCTGGACATTGTTCTGATACTGGCGCGACGTTTCGACCATCTCGACCAGCTCGGCGGCGCTATCGACCGCGGCTTCCCAGACATTGCCGTCGGCGTCGGCGAGCGGATTGTCGGGATCGTGCCTCTTCGACGGCGCCATCTTCGAGGTCACGACCTGGTCGACCGCGACCGTCGCGCGGCCGGCGCCGTCCATCACGGTGCGGAACACCGGCTTCATCGAGCGATAGGCGCCCGCCTCGCTGCCCGCGACGGTGCCGGCGTTGGCGAGGTTCGACGCGGTGGTGTTGAGGCGGACGAGCTGCGCCGACATGGCGCGCCCGCTGATGTCGAAGATCGAGAGATTGGCCATCGTCACTCTCCCTTGAGCGCGCGCGTCAGCGTGCCGATCCGGCCCTGCAGGAAGGCGAGGCTGGAGCGGTAGGCGAGCGCGTTTTCGGCAAAGGCGGTCTGTTCGGTCGCCATTTCGACCGTGTTGCCGTCGAGCGACGACTGGACGGGGACGCGATACTGGATCGCGGCGTCGGTCGAACCGCCATCCTGCGCGAGTTCGAGCGCCTTCGAGAAGTCGAGGTCGCGTGCCTTGTAGTTCGGCGTGGCGGCATTGGCGATGTTCGAGGCGAGCATCATCATCCGCTGGCTGCGCAGCTGGAGCGCCGTCGCGTGCAGGCCGAAGAGCTTTTCGGATGCCATGTCCATTCCTTCCTTTCGCCGCCGTCCCGGCCGGCGGGTCGCCAGCGCGAGACGCGCGGAAAAATTCACGAAGGACATGATGCAATCGCCGTGCCAAATCGGGTTAGTATCCAGTTTTCAGCACTTTGTCCGGAAGCGAGGCGGGGGTTTCACGCGTCACCCCGGCCGCTCGTCAAAAGATTGACGACACCCCCGCATCCCGCGCGCCAACGCGCCCGAAACGCCGCTTGGCACGCATCCTGCACCCCTGCCCGCGACCATTTTGGACCAACAGGAGATGGACCATGACGATCAGGCTAATCGCCGGCCTCGCCGGTTTTGCGCTTTGCGTTCCCGCCGCCCACGCTCAACAGGCGAGCGAGGACTGGCAGGCGATCGACGCGCTCACCGCTACGGTGGCGAGTGCGATGGGCCGCACCGCGGCCCCCATCGACCGCCGCATCAAGCTCCAGCGCTGCCCCGAGCAGGCGTCGATCACCGCGATCGACAGCCAGACGCTCGCGGTGCGCTGCGCCTCGCTCGGCTGGCGCGTGCGCGTGCCGATGACCGGCGGCGCGGGCGCCGCCCCCGGCCTCGTTGCCGCGAGCCCGGCCCGGCCCGCCGCGCCGGTGATCCGCCGCGGCGATAATGTCCGCGTGTCGATCGAGACCGAAAGCTTCGCGATCAACTATAGCGCCGTCGCGTCGGAGGACGGGCGCGTCGGCGACACGATCGCGCTGCGCGGCGACGGCAATCGCAGCAGCCTGAGCGCGGTCGTCACCGGTCCCGGCCGCGCGCGGATCGAGGACTGAGCCGCACCATAGGGCGGCCGTCGGCTTTCCGACGCCGCCTTCTTTCCTTCCCGAAAATTTTCCGTCCTCCCCGCTTAATCCCCTCACCGTCCCGCCGTTAAATCCCTCCATACGGGCCCGTCGCTTTTCTGACGGCGCGAGGATGGAGGCCGAAGATGTCGGGTGACAGCAAGATCGGATCGCAGGTCGGGGGCGTGATGCGCGCCGTGACCGTGCGCAAGATCGGCGCCGGATCGGCGAGCGCCACGCACGCCGCCGCCGCGATGCCGCCCGCCACCGAAGCCGAACCCGCCGCGCGCCTGATCGGCCTGACCCGGACGATCGCCGACCAGGGTCCGCCGGTCGACACGGCGCGCGTCGCAAGCCTGCGCACCGCGATCGCGGCGGGAAGCTATCGCGTCGACGCCGAAGCCACCGCGCGCGCGATGCTCGACTTTCACCGGGGTAGCCCCGCATGCTGATGCAGATGGACGAGATGCAGGCGCGGCTCGACGCGCTCGTTGCCGCGCTCGACGGGCAGGATGCCGGGGCGATCATCGCCGCGTCCGAAGCGCTCGCGACCGCGGTCATCCTGTTCCGCGGCGCCGCGATCCCGCCGGGCAGCGAAGCCCGCGCGCGCGTGCTGATCGGCCATGTGCTGAAGCAGCTCGAAGCCGCCGCGATCCGCGTCAATGTGCTCAAGGACTGGACGCGTCAGCGGATTGACAGGAACCATGCCCTGCGCGGCATGGCACCACGAGGCGCTGCATTAAGCTACTGACAAATATCGCTTAAGAGACACTTTCCCGAAAGTGGCACGATGATTGCTTTTGGTTTCGCGAACCAGCGGAACCAACGACATGACTGCGATCAACCCCTTCGTGCCCCAGGCCCCCGGCGCTGCCCCCGTGATGGCGGCTGTGCAGGACGCGTCGGCGCGCACCGGGATCGATTTCGACTATCTGGTCGACGTCGCGCGCGTCGAAAGCCGCTTCAACCCCAGCGCGCAGGCGCCGACCTCGTCGGCGCGCGGACTGTTCCAGTTCACCCGCCAGACCTGGCTCGCGACGCTGCAGCGCCACGGCGCCGCGCATGGGCTCGGCTGGGCGGCGGGAGCGATCGATCGCGACGCGTCGGGGCGGCTGTCGGTCGCGGACCCGGCGCTGCGCGCGCAGATCCTCGGGCTTCGCGATGACCCCGCCGCGGCGTCGAGCATGGCGGCGGCGTTGACCGCCGACAATCGCGCCGCGCTCGAAGGCCGCTTCGGCCGCGCGATGGAGCCGGTCGATCTCTATCTCGCCCATTTCCTCGGCAGCGGCGGCGCGACGCGCTTCCTTTCCGCGTGGGAGGCGAACCCCGACCAGCCCGGCGCGGCGATGCTGCCCGAAGCGGCGGCGGCGAATCGCCCGATCTTCTATGCCGCCGACGGCAGCATGCGCAGCCTCGGCGAAATCCGCGCGCGCTTCGCCGCCAAGCTTTCCGAAGGCGGCGGCGCGACCGACGCCACCGCCTATCCACCCGCCGCCGAAAGCCGCTGGCACGCCCGGATGGCGAGCGTCTCCGGCGCGAACGGCGGCGGACGTCCGCCGCTCCAGATGATGGAAATCCAGCCGATGCCGAAAACCCTGTCGATGGGCTTTGCCGCCCAGGCCTATCAGCGGCTCGCGTCGCTGGGTGGCGGCGCATGATGCCCGCGCTCGACCTCCGCCGGATCGGTCGCATGGTCGGCGCCGCGGCGCTGCCGGCGGGGATGCTGATCCTCGTCGCGCTGATGGTGATCCCGGTCTCGCCGACGATCCTCGACATCAGCTTCGTCGGCAACATCATGATCAGCCTCGCGATCCTGATGGTCGCGCTGTCGGCGTCGAAGCCGCTCGATTTTTCGGCCTTTCCGACCGTGCTGCTGCTCGCGACCTTGTTCCGCCTCGCGCTCAACGTCGCCTCGACGCGCGTCGTGCTCGTCCACGGCCACGAAGGCACCGCGTCGGCGGGCCATGTCATCGAGGCGTTCGGCCAGGTGCTGATCGGCGGCGACTATGTCGTCGGCCTGTTCGTCTTCGTCGTGCTGATGATCATCAACCTCGTCGTCATCACCAAGGGCGCCGGGCGCGTCTCCGAAGTGTCGGCGCGCTTCACCCTCGACGCGCTGCCGGGCAAGCAGATGGCGATCGACGCCGACCTCAACGCCGGCCTGCTGACCCCAGAGGAAGCGAAGGCGCGGCGCCAGGAGGTGGCGACCGAGGCCGACTTCTATGGCTCGATGGACGGCGCTTCGAAATTCGTGAAGGGCGACGCGGTCGCCGGCCTGCTCATCCTGTTCGTCAATATCGTCGGCGGGCTGATCCTCGGCATGGCGAGCCACGGCCTCTCCTTCTCCGAAGCCGGCAGCACCTATGTCACGCTCGCGATCGGCGACGCGCTCGTCGCGCAGATCCCGGCGCTGCTGCTGTCGATCGCCGCCGCCGCGATCGTCACCCGCGTCAATTCGCCGCTCGACCTGTCGGGTCAGATCGGCAGCCAGTTCGCCTCGCCGCACGTCTGGATGGCGGTCGGCGGCATCCTCTTCGTCCTCGGTCTCGTCCCCGCGATGCCGCAGATGCTGATCCTGCCCGCCGCCACGCTGGCCTTCGCGCTCGGCTGGCAGATGCGCCGCGCCGCCGCCGAGGCCGAAGCCGCGCCGCCGCCCGCCGCGCCCGCCGCCGACCCGCACCATATCGAATGGGCCGACGTCAGCGACGCGAGCCCGTGCCAGCTCGAGATCGGCTATGCGCTCGTCGCGCTGGTCGACGAGCGCAAGGGCGCGCCGCTGATGGGACGCATCACCGGCATCCGCAAGCAATTGTCGAAGGAGCTCGGCTTCGTCATCCCCGCGGTGAAGGTCGCCGACGATCTGTCGCTGCCCGGCAACGCCTATCGCATCTCGGTCGCCGGAGTGATCGTCGGCGAGGATGAAATCTTCCCGAACGAGATGCTCGCGCTCGATTCGGGCGATCTCGTCACCCCGGTCAGCGGGCGGCCGTGCAAGGACCCGACCTTCGGGCTCGACGCGCTGTGGATCCCGAAAAGCGGCCAGAACGACGCGATCGCGGCGGGCTATACCGTCGTCGACCCCGCGACGGTCGTCGCCACCCACCTCAACAACAGCATCATCGCCTCGGCGTCGGAGCTGTTCGGGCTCGACGACGCGCAGGCGCTGATCGACCATCTGAAGCTCCATTACCCGCAACTCGCCCAGAATCTGAGTCCGCAGGGCTATGCGCTGCCGCGCGTCGCGGGGCTATGCCGCACCTTGCTCGAGGAGCGCGTGCCGCTGCGCGATTTCCGCAAGATCGCAGAGGCGATGGTGACGCTGGCGGGCCAGCAGCTCGCCGACGTCGAACTGGTCGAGGCGGTGCGCCAGCGAATCGGGGCGCTGATCATCCAGACGATCGTGCCCGCGCGCATGCCGCTCCCCGTCGTCACCTTCAACCCCGAGGTCGAGATGCTGCTGAACCAGGCGGTGCGCGCCAATCCGGGCGCCGAATGGCCGTTCGAGCACGGCATGGCGATGAAGATCCTCGGCGAGATCGGCCAGGCGGTCGAACCGTTGCTGCTCTCGACGCGCAGCTTCGCGCTCGTCGCCTCACCGATCTGCCGTCCGGCGCTGTCGCGGCTGGTGCGCGCGACTTTTCCCGACGTCGCGGTCATCTCCTACCTCGAAATCCCCGCCAACAAGGCGACCGAGATCGTCGCGACGATCGGCGCCGAGCCCGCGCGCCTTTCGCACGAAGCCGCCGACCAGATGAAGGATCAGCCGCATGAGATTTGAGCCTGCCGAACAATTCGGCGCGGGCGCGGGCGCCCCCGCCCTCCACGCCGCGCATGCGCTCCGCGCGCACGGCTATGGCGAAAGCGTCGAATCGCTGGTCGAGGAGCATGCGCCGCTGGTGCGCAAGATCGCGTGGCAGGTGTTTTCGCGCGTGTCGCGGACGAGCGAGCTCGACGATCTGATCCAGACCGGGCTGATCGCGCTGATCGAGGCGAGCCGCCATTATGAGGAGCGCGGCTATGCCTTCGCCACCTATGCCTCGACGCGGATCCGCGGCGCGATGATCGACCAGCTGCGGCGCGAGGCCGATGTCGGCCGCTCGGCGATGACTGCGGGCAAGCGCCTTCAATCGGTGCGCCACACGCTCGAACAGCATCTGATGCGCGCGCCGACCGCGGCCGAAATGGCCGAGGCCTTCGACCTGTCGGCGGAGGAATATTTCGCGCTCGAAAAGAGCGCGACCTATGGCCGCTCGACCTCGCTCGACGCACTGACCGACGGCGGGGCCTTTCTCGTCGCCGACGCGGCGGATGCGGGCGACGCCTGCGAGCGCGAAAGCACGCTCGCGGCGCTCCAGGCCTGCATCGCAAGGCTTCCCGAACGCGAGCAGTTGGTGCTCCAGCTCTATTTCTTCGAGGAGCTGAACCTGCAGGAGATCGGCGTCACCCTCGACGTCAGCGCGGCACGCGTGTGCCAGATCAAGCGCGATGCGATGGCGCGGATCGAAACGATGATGCGCGCGATGACGGAATGATCGAAGCGGTGCCGGCCCACCCTCCTCCTTTGCGCCATCACGCCGCGCGGCGCTGCTGGTCCACCCAGGCGTTATTCACCGCGTCGAAATAGGCCATCATCCGCGCTGCCCCCTCGTCGGTCAGCCGGACGATCGAGCGGCGGCGGTCCTTCTCGTCGAGCGTGCGCCGGACATAGCCCTGCTGTTCGAGCGCCGCGATCATGCGGAGACCCGACGACAGCGGAACCTCGGCACCAGTCGCGAGGTCGCTTGCGCTGAGCAGGCGGCCGTGGGTGCGCGCGAGCATCAGGTCGAGCATCATGTCCCAATTGGCGCCCGACATCTGCGCGCCGGCAAAATGGCTCTTGCGGATTCGCCGCATCTGGATGTTGAACGCGACCCGATCGACCAACTCGGGCGGCGACGCGGCCGGGCGATCGACGTTTCGCTCGGCAGGCGCCTCGCTTTCGCGGCTGCCCAGCAGTTGCTGGATCTGGTCGATCCGCGACTTGATCTCGGAAATCTCGAGATTCGAAAATTGTTGCATATGCGACCCCCTGGGCGTGATTCGCTCACGCTCCGACGTCGCCCCTACGCCCCGCCGAACTCGATGCATAGAGGATGACGAGCAGGATCGGGTAGGAAATATACATCGAAAGGAGCGCGTAGGGACGCGCCAATATCTCCGAGAACATCAGCTTCTGAAGGTGCCCGAAGATCGCGATAAGCTGCCAGCCGGTAATCCAGTAGGGCCAGAAGCGTTGCGTCCGAAGGGCGATGAACCAGAAGCTGGCGAGCGCCACCAGGTCGATGACGAAGATATTGATCTCGATGTCGGTCCATTGCGGAGCAGGCGACAGGATTGTTGTAGAGACCGAAGCGATCAGTGCCGTGAAGGCCGCCCATTTTTCGAGAGGGCCGCCGCGGCGCACCGCGACGACCACCGTGAGCAGCAACACGCCATAATAGATCGCCACGGTTCCCATGCGATCGTTCGGTCCTTACGACGCCCGAGCGAACGCAGGCGCAGCGGCGCCGTCGTTGCTGCCGGGGTCGACGAGACGAGCCTCGGGTGGCTTGACGCCGGCGCCGAACATGCGCGCGCCGAGCCCGACCTCCTTCTGCGTGACGGTCAATGCCATGTGCGCGTCGGTGAGCAACTGGCGCACTTCGCCGGCGGCGGCGAGCGCGTTGGCGACCTTCGCCATCGCGTCCTGGCCGACGATCGCCGACATGTTGGTCTCACGGCGCGCGGCAGGCAGCGTCGCGGCGAGCTGCGCGATGCGGATCATCGTCTCGTCGATGGCGTCTTCGGCCCGGTGCAGCTCGGTGGCGATCTTCTTTGCTGCGGAAACACGTTGATTCAGCATAGTTTCTGGTCCTTGCAAAGGAATGCCACCGGTTTCCCCCCCGCAGCATTCGGTTCGAACATTCAGGTCAAAACCCGACCGAGTCCGACAAGGATCGAATAAAGGGCGGAGAAAGCCAAAATGGTCGCGAGTGCGATCAGAATCGGCCAGACAATCCGTTCCATCAACCCATGCCGGTTGGTCGGCTGGGATGCTGTAGGAAAAGGCAGGCCGATATCGAAGACCCGCCGCAACGAACTGCGCCCCTCTTCCGCATCGGCCGCGGGCGGCGGCTCGCCTAGCTCGGCCAATTGATATCTCAATGATTGATAAGGGGTAACATGGTCGAAGACACCGTTACTCGCCAAGAGGCGAGCGGCCTCCACTCTGTTGGAAACATTCAGTTTTTTAATGGAACGCCGCACCCGTTCGTCGACCGTGTGCGGCGAGACGTCCATGATGCGGGCGATTTCCTTGGAATTTTTGTGCTCAAAAACATGGCGCAACGTTTCGATCTGCGCGGCAGAAAGGAGACTGATATAATTGTCAGGATCACCTTGCACGCGGCAGGGCATAGAGCATCAGGGGTCGAAATCAAGTTAGGGTGATAAGTGATTCGCGCACGACACGGCATGGCGGAACGGCTGCGGGCTGCGGTAAATGGCGGCGGCGGGCAGCCTCGCGCCTCCGCCGGCCGAACCCGGCGGCAGGGTAAATTATTTTTTAACCCGGCGTGGCGGGCATGACGCGCCTCGGCGCTCTTCTCGCCGGCGGGCAATCGCGTCGCTTCGGCAGCGACAAGGCGCTCGCGGTCTGGGATGGCCGGCCGCTGATCGCACACGCGGCGGCGATCCTCGCGCGTCATGCGGACGAGGTGGTCGTCTGCGGCCGCAGCGAAAGTCCCCTTCCGCTGTGCCACCTGCCCGACCGCCCCGCGCCGGGGCTCGGCCCGCTGGGAGGCCTGTGCGCCGCGCTTCATCACGCCGCCGAGGCCAGGCATGACGCGGTGCTCTCGCTCGGCTGCGACATGCCGCGGATCGACGATGCGCTGCTCGACCGCCTCTGCCGCCCCGGAATCGGCCGCTACCTGATCGAAGCACCGATCGTCGGCTGCTGGCCTGCAGCGCTCGCCGAAGCCTTGACGAACCATCTAGCCGAGGGCGGCGATGGCGCGGTTCGGCGATGGGCGGCGCAGGCGGGGATAGAGGGTATCGCAGCGGGCGTACCGCTCGCCAATCTCAATTCGCCCGCCGATCTGGCGGCGCTGCGCGGCGGTGGCTGATCAGCTCTCCGGGCCCCAGGCACGGTAGAAGGTGTCGAGCGCCGCGTCGATCTCGGCCGCGAGGCGAGCGCTGTCGGCACGGCGCGCCTCGGGCAGGTTGAGCAAGGTGAATTGGTAGAGCCCCGACTGGCAGAGTCCCGCGAGATGATAGACCGCCTGCAACGGGTCGCCGCGGCGCAGCTCGCCGCGCGCCATCTTCTCCGCGACCCAGACGGCGAGCCGCGCCTTGCCGCGGCGCGGGCCCCGATCGTAGAAGGTCTCGGCCAGATGCGGGAAGCGCCGCGCCTCGCCGACGACGAGCTGGTAGAGTGCGAGCAGCGGATCCGAGGTCAGCGTGGTGATCAGCACCAGGCAAAAGCGGCGGAGCACCGGAAGCACCGCCTCTTCGGCGGGCAGCTCGACCTGGAGCGCGGCGCCATAATATTGGACGATATCGTCGACGACCGCCTCGAACAGCGCCTCCTTCGACGGGAAATAGGTCCACAGCGTCGTCTTCGATCCCCCGACCTTGCCCGCGATCGACGACATGGTCGTGCCGGCATAGCCGTTCGCGAGAAACGCCTCGCGCGCAGCATCGACGAAAGCCTTGCGCCGCACCGCCGCGGCATCGTCCCCGGAAACCGTACTGACTGGTATCATTTCGATTGACAACCCAACTCCTGACGCTATTGGGCGCATGATACCAGCTAGTATCGTTGGACGCCATGCCCCGTTTCATTTTGACGACAACCGCGCTCCTCGGCCTGCTCGCGGGCTGCGCCGCGCCCGATCTGGGACCCAAGCCGGTGCCCGCGGCACCCGAATCGCTCGCGTCCGACGCGAGCTTCGCCGGCGCGGCTGGGGCGTGGCCGGTCGAGGGCTGGTGGCAGACGTGGGGCGACCCGCAGCTGGGCACGCTGATCGCCGAAGGGCTCGCGGGATCGCCCGACATCGCCGCGGCCGCCGCGCGCGTCCGCGCCGCCGAGGCGCTGGCGCAGCAGGCGGGCGCCGCGCTCCTGCCGCGCCTTGGCGCCGAAGCCGGGGCCGGGGGCGTCCAGCAGAGCAAGACGATGGGCATCCCGCCGCAATTCGTCCCCGACGGCATTCAGGACACCGGCCATGTCGCCGCGACCTTTTCCTTCGACCTCGACCTGTGGGGCCGGAACCGTGCCGCGCTCGCCGCCGCGACCTCGGAGGCAGAGGCGGCGCGCGTCGATGCCGCGCAGGCGCGGTTGATGCTGACCACCGGCATCGCCGCCGCCTATGCCGACCTCGCGGGCCAATATGAGGCGCTCGACGTCGCCCAGGAGGCCCTGCGCGTGCGCGGCGCGAGCGCGCGGCTTTCCGCCGACCGCACCCGCGCGGGACTCGACAATCAGGCGAGCGCCAGCCAGGCCGACAGCCGCGCCGCCTCGGCGCGCGGCGACATCGCCGCGCTCGAGGAGGCGATCGCGCTGACCCGCAACCGGATCGCCGCGCTCGTTGGCGCCGGGCCCGACCGCGGGCGGTCGATCGCGCGGCCGGCCCTCGCCGCTCCCGCGGTCGACCTCCCCGCCGGCGCGGGGATCGAGCTGATCGGGCGGCGTCCCGATATCGTCGCGGCGCGGCTGCGCGCCGAGGCGGCCGCGAAGCGCATCGACGTCGCGCGCGCCGATTATTATCCGAACATCAGCCTGTCGGCGCTGATCGGCTTCCAGTCGCTGGGCCTCGGCAACCTGTTCGACGCCGGGTCCAAATATGGCAATGGCGGCGCGGCGATCAGCCTGCCGATTTTCGAGGGCGGACGCATCGAGGGCCGCTATCGCGGCGCGCGCGCCGACTATGACGTCGCGGTCGCGCGCTACGACGGCACGCTCGTCGCCGCGCTGCGCGACGTCGCCGACATCGTCGCGAGCCGCGGCGCCACGGCGCGCCAGCTCGGCGAACGGCGCGCCGCGCTCGCCGCCGCCGCCAACGCAGCCAAGCTCTCTGGGCTTCGCTATCGCGCGGGGCTCGACAACCAGCTCGCCCAGCTCACCGCCGAGGACAGCATGGTCGCGCTGAGCCGCTCGGTCGCCGAACTGGAAGCGCGCCAGCGCGCGCTCGACATCGCCCTGATCCGCGCGCTCGGCGGCGGCTATCGGGGCCAGACCGCAACAGGAGAATGACGATGGCCGACGACGCGGCTACGGCCGCCCCCACCCCTCCCCAAGACGCTCCCGAAAGCGACGAGGCGAAGGAGGCGCGGCTGGCGAAGCGCAGAAAGCTGCTCCGCATCCTCGCGATCACGGTCATCACGATCGCGGCGCTGTGGGGCCTCTGGTATTTCCTGACCCAGGCGGGCCGTGTGTCGACCGACAACGCCTATGTCGGCGCCGACAGCGCCGCGGTCACCGCGCTCGTCTCGGGACCGGTTCAGGAGGTGCGCGTCAGCGGCACGCAGGCGGTGAAGAGGGGCGATATCCTGATCATCCTCGACGATGCCGATCAACGCATCGCGCTCGCCGATGCCGAGGCGGCGCTGCGCCAGGCGCGCCAGCGCTATGGCCAGGCCGATGCGACCGCCGACGCCGCACGCTCGCGCGTCGCGGCACGCGGGGCAGAGATTTCTCAGGCGCAAGCGCGGCTGCGCGACGCCGACGCGACGGTCGAGCGCGCCCGCGCCGAGCTGGCGCGGCGCGAGAGCATCGCCGGCACCGGCGCGGTATCGGGCGAGGAGCTGACCGCGGCGCGCGCGAGCCTGAAGCAGGCGCAAGCGGCGCGCGACCTCGCCGCGGCGGGGGTCACCTCGGCGCAAGCGACGCGCGGCTCGGCCGCGGGCGATCTCGGCGCCGCTGAGGCAGTCGTGCGCGGCACGACGATCGACACCGCCCCCGACGTCGCGGCGGCGGAAGCCCGGCTCGACAAGGCGAAGCTCGACCTCGCGCGCACGGTGATCCGCGCCCCGGTCGACGGCATCGTCACCAACAAGCAGGTGCAGGTCGGCCAGCGGATCGCCGCCGGCGCCCCGATCATGGTGATCGTGCCGATCGCCACCGCCTATGTCGACGCCAATTACAAGGAAAGCCAGTTCAGGAAGATCCGCGTCGGCCAGCCGGTCGAGCTGACCTCCGACTATTATGGCGGCGACGTCGTCTATCACGGCAAGGTCGTCGGCATCGCCGGCGGCACCGGCGCCGCCTTCTCGCTGATCCCGGCGCAGAATGCCACGGGCAATTGGGTGAAGGTGGTACAGCGCCTGCCGGTGCGCATCGCGCTCGATCCCAAGGAATTGAAGGCGCACCCGCTGCGCGTCGGCCTGTCGATGGAAGCGACCATCGACACGCGCGGCCGGTAGGACGCGATGGCCAGCGCCGCCGCCTCGACCCTTCCCGCGGAGCCGCAACCGCTTACGGGCATGCGGCTGATCGCCGCTGCCTTCGCGCTCGCGCTCGCCAATTTCGTCGTGGTGCTCGACACCACCATCGCCAATGTGTCGGTGCCGCATATCGCGGGCGGCCTCGCGGTGTCGCCGACGCAGGGAACGTGGGTCATCACCAGCTACGCGGTCGCCGACGCGATCAGCGTGCCGCTTACCGGATGGCTCGCCGCGCGCTTCGGCACGGTGCGCTGGTTCCTGATCTCGATCGCGGGCTTCGGCCTCTTTTCCTTCCTGTGCGGCGTGTCGCGCACGCTCGACGCACTGATCCTCTTCCGCGTCCTGCAGGGCCTGTCGGGCGGGCCGCTGATGCCGCTGTCGCAGATCCTGCTGCTGCGCATCTTTCCCAAGGAAAAGGCCGGGGTCGGGCTCGCCATCTGGGCGATGACCACGACCACGGCACCGATCCTCGGGCCGATCCTCGGCGGCGTGATCAGCGACAATTGGAGCTGGCCGTGGATTTTCTTCATCAACCTGCCGGTCGTCGCGATCTGCGCCTTCGGGGTCGGCAGCATGCTCGGCGGGTTCGAGACGAAGCGGGTCAAGGCGCGCATCGATACGGTCGGACTCGTCCTGCTCGTCGTCTCGGTCGGCGCCTTCCAGATCATGCTCGACACCGGACGCGAGCACGACTGGTTCGGCTCGACGTGGATCGTGGGTCTCGCGATTCTCGCGGCGGTCAGCTTCGTCGCCTTCGTCATCTGGGAGTTGACCGACGCCAATCCGGTCGTCGATCTGCGCGTCTTCCGCTTTCGCGGCTTCAGCTTCGCGACGCTCGCCATATCGCTCGGCTTCGGCGCCTTCTTCGCGCAGGTCGTGCTGACGCCGCTCTGGCTGCAGCAGGTCGCGGGCTATACCGCGACCGACACGGGCTTCGTGGTCGCCTGGCTCGGGGTGTTCGCGGTGCTGCTGTCACCGGTCGCGGCGGGATCGATCGGCAAGGTCGACATCCGCCTGACGATCAGCGCCGGCATCCTCTGGATGGCCTTCATCTCGACCCTGCGCGCGGGCTGGACCGCCGACGTCGATTATTGGACCCTGGCATGGCCGCACGTCCTGCAGGGGATCGGCATGCCCTTCTTCTTCGTCGGGCTGACCGCGCTCGCGCTGTCGAGCGTGCCGGCGCAGGACCAGACCAATGCCGCGGGGCTAATGAGCTTCCTGCGCACGCTGAGCGGCGCCGTCGGCACCGCGATCGCGACCACCGCCTGGGACGATTCGAGCGCCTCGGCGCGCGCGCAGCTCGTCGCGACGATGAACGACGCCGGCGGCGCGATGGACAAGCTCCAGCAGGCTGGGCTGACCCTCGAGCAGGCGCGCGCTGCGGTCACCCGCATGGTCGAGGTGCAGGCCTCGACGCTGGGAGTGCTCCACCTCTTCCTCGCGGCGGGCGTCGTGTTCGTGATCGCCGCGATCGCGGTGTGGTGCGCGCCGCGTCCCAAGCAGGTGTCGATGGGCGCCTCGCATTGAGGCTACGAAGCAGGGGGCGGGCAAAGCCCGCCCGCCCACCCGTCAGAAGTTGAACTTCGCGGTCACGCCATAGCTCGGGCTGCGGCCGGGGAAGCGCACCGCCGTGTTCGCGTTGGTCGCCGCCGACATCCAGTAATAGGTGTCGGTGATATTCTTGCCCCAGATCGACACGTCCCACTTGCCGTTCCGGTCATAGAGGGCGAGGCTGGCGTTGAGGATGCCGTAGCCCTTGATCTGCAGCGGCGCGAAATCCTCGATCGTGCTGCCGGTCTTCGACTGGTAGCGCCCGTTGAGAATCGCGCGGACGCCGAGCCGGTCGCCGACCGGCGCGTCGTAGGTGATCGTCGCGGCGCCCGAGAATTTGGGGCTGTAGGGGAAGGCGAAGCCGTCGAAGTCGAATGGCTGGCCGGCGGCGTTGATCCCGACATAGCCCTGGATCTCGGTCTTGAGCCAGGTCGCTGCGAGACTGAGGTTCAGGCTGTCGGCGACGTCGATGCTGACGTCGCCGTCGAGGCCATAGGCGCGCGACTTGGGAATATTGTCGAGGCGCAGCAGCGTCGTGTAGATCGGGTCGGCGAAATAGACCGCGAGCTGCTTGTCGCGATAGTCGTAATAGAAGGCCGCGAGGTTGAGGTGCACCCGCCGGTCGGCAAGGCCCAGCTTGGTGCCGACCTCATAAGCGGTGAGCTGTTCCTGCCGCGCCGGGCGGTTCTGCGTTGCGATGTTCGCCGCGTTGACCGGGGTCGATCCCGATTTGTAGCCGCGCGACACCGAGGCATAGAGGAGGGTGTCGTCTCCCGGCTCCCACGTCAGCGCGCCGCGCCACGCGACATTATCCTCCTTCAGCGTCGAGGTGACCGCCCCGAAGGTGCCGGTGTCGACGTCGAAGGTGTTGCACTGGTTCGCGGTGATCGGCGGGGTGAAGACGCCATAGACCTGGAAGAAGAAGGCGCGGTTGAACAGGTTGACGTTGGGCAGCATCGAATCGCCGATCGAACGCGAACAGCCCTCATATTCCTGCCGGTCCTTCGTGTAGCGGACGCCGGTGGTCGCCTTCAGCGTCTCGGCGAGCTGCCAGTCGGCGCTCGCGAACAGGCTCCACGTCTCGGTGTCGAACGCCGCCTGGTCGCGATAGGTGCGGAAGGATTGCGCGACGTCGGCGGCGGTGTAGCCCGGCGAATTGAACGGCGTGTTCAAGAGACCAAGCTGGACGATCAGCGCCCGGATCGCGCCGACATTGGCGTTCTGGCCGAGCAAGGTCTGGTTGGTGTCGGTCAGCGTGTCGTTGGCGTAATAGCCGCCGACTACCCATTCGGCAGGGCCGGTCGATCCCTGGAAGCGCAATTCCTGCGAGATGCTCTCGATCCGGCCTTCGGCGTGCTGGATCAGGATCTCGTAGGGCGCGCCGCTCCAGTCATATTTGGCGTCGCGCTTGACCCGGTTGTAGCCGGTCAGCGAAATGAAGCTGAGGTCGTCGGTGAGGTCGAACTGGATCAGCCCGCGCAGCCCGATGAAGTCGCTGTCCTCCTGGAGCGGGCCGTCGATCCCCGGGCCGATGCCGATATCGGCCCCGCGCACCGAACGCGGCGCCCAGTCGGCGCTGTTCGAATCCCAGCCGCCTGCATTGGCGGCGACATATTGCGGCAGGCCCGCTGCGTTGAACAGGCTGAACACCGTGCCGCTGGCGGGGTCGGTGTTCGGCGTGAAGCCGACCGCCTGCCCCGCGAGCGTGTCGGACTTGTTGACCCAGATATTGCCGCCGATCTCGATCTTCATGCCGTCGACCGGCTCGGCGGTCAGCGTCAGGCGCCCGCCATAGCGATGCACTTCGCCGAGCTTCTCGTCGCGCGAAATGCTGTGCTGCCATCCTTCCCAACTGTCCTCGGTGCGGAAGGCGAAGCGCGCCGCGACCGCATCGCCGAGCGGGATATTGAGGAAAGCCTCGCTGTTGAGCGTCTGCTGGCTGCCGCCTTCGACCGTGACCCCGCCCGAAAATTCCCCGAACTTCGGCTTGGCGGTGATGAAGTTGACGAGGCCGCCGGTTGTGTTGCGGCCATAGAGCGTGCCCTGCGGTCCCTTGAGCACCTCGACGCGTTCGAGGTCGTAGACAGGCCCGCTGTTCATGAACGGATAGGCGAGCGCGACCTCGTCCTGATAGGTGCCCACGGTCGAGGTCGCCGACAGGTTGATCGTGTTGAAGCCGATGCCGCGCAGCGTGTAGATCGGAATCCCCTGATATCCGCGCGAGACGTTGAGGCTGGGCACCACCGCCTGCAGATCCTCGGTCGAGGTCACGCGCAGATTCGCCAGCGTGTCGCCCGAAAAGGCCTGGATGGCGAGGCCGACATCGTCGATCGCCTCGGCGCGGCGCTGTGCGGTCACCACGATCACGCTGTCGTCAGGCGCCGTCGCTTCGCCATCCCTCGCCTCCTGCGCACAGGCCGGCGTTGCCGCCAGCGCCGCGAGCCCGATGCCCGCCAGAAGAAGCGACCGCTCGATCATGCTCATCCAAACCCTCCCATTGCGATTCTTATCAGACGTGATAGTTATCATTGCTGATAGAGATTGCAACAGCAATTGCAATTTCGGACGAGGGATGGTCTGTCGGGCGCAAGGAGCGAAGATGGCCAGCGCAAGCGAAAAAACCGAAAGCCGGACGCGAGGGTCGATTCGCGAAGCTCTGCTCGACGCGGCGAGCGCGCTGATGCGCGAACAGGACAAGATCGACGTGGGCATCGTCGACATCGCGGCGCGCGCGGGCGTGAACCACGGAATGATCCGCTATTATTTCGGCGACAAGGAGGGGATGCTCGCCGCGCTGCTCGACCGCGACGTGCTGCGCGCGATCCGCCAGCTCGACGCGCTGTTCCGGCTGAACGTCACCCCCACGACACGGATGCGCATCCATCTGGAGGGCATCGTCGACACTTATTACCGCATCCCCTACCTCAACCGGCTGATCCAATATATGGTCCGCGACGCCGAGCCCGAGCGCGTGCGGCACATCGGTGACGAGCTGCTCAAAAAGATCGCGGGCGCGCAGGCGCGGATCATCGAGGAGGGCATCGCCGCGGGCGAATTCCACGACGTCGACCCCAAGCTCTTCTACTTCAACACGATCGGCGCCGCCGACGGCCTCTATTCGAACCGGCTGACGCTGCAGGTGGTGTTCGAGGGGAAGCCCCACGCCGACGACGATCTGCACGCGCGCTATCGGCAGCATACGGTCGAGACATTGCTTGCGGGGCTGGTGAAAAATTATCAGACTTGATAATTTTTGTCGCGCAGCGCATAGGCGGCGGCATGGACCTGGAATTTAGCGAGGAAGAACGGCTGCTGCGCGACTCGCTCGCGCGTTTTCTGGCGCAGCAGCTTCCCTTCGAGAAACGGCGCGCAATGCGCGGTGCCGAGGCGCAGCTCGCCGCATGGCGCGAGGTCGATGCCGCGATCGGCGTCGGCGCCGCGCCGCTTCCCGAACGCATCGGCGGCTTCGGCGGCGGGCGCGTCGCGGCGACGATCGTCGCCGAGGAACTGGGCGCGGCGCTTGCCGTCACCCCCTTCATCGACTGCCACATCCTGTCGGCGACATTGCTGCTCGCGCTGGGCGAGGAGGCGCGCGTCGGAGCGATCGCGCGCGGCGATGCGCTGGTCGTCACCGCGATCGAGGAACCGCAGACGCGTGGCGATATCGCCGCGATCCGCACGCGCGCCGAACCGGCACCCGACGGCTGGACGCTGACCGGGCACAAGATCGCGGTACCCTTCGCCGCCGAAGCGAGCGACATCATCCTCCCCGCGCGCGACCAGGGCGGACGTCTCCGTCTGTTCCTGCTGCCCGCGGCGTCGCTGTGCGACAAGCTCCATACCTATCGGACGATCGACGACGCGCCCGCCGCCGACCTGCTGCTCGACGGCCTGTGGGTGTCGCGCGCGAGCGAGATCGGTGCCGGGCAGGACGGCGAAGCGGCGCTCGCCGCCGCGGTCGAAGCCGCGGTCGCGGCGCTGTGCGCTGAAGCGGCGGGGCTCGCGCGCGTCCTTCTCGACGACACGCTCGGCTACACCCGGCAGCGCCGCCAGTTCGGGCAGCCGCTGTCGAGCTTCCAGGCGCTCCAGCATCGCATGGTCGACATGCTGCTGCTGCGCGAGCAGATTTCGGCGGCCGCGTTGCTCGCGGCGCTGAAGCCCGGCGACGCGCGCGCCAGCGCCGCCGCGAAGGCGACCGCGAACGAGGCGATCCGCCAGATCGGGCAGGAAGCGGTGCAGCTTCACGGCGCGATGGGGATGACCGAGGAACTGCGCGTCGGCCATTATTTCAAGCGCGCCACCGCGATCGAGCAGCGTCTGGGGACGAGCGACGCGCATGTCGCGCGCTACGCGGCGGAGATGAAGCGGGCGGGATAGGCTGCGCTACAGCCCCAGCACCGCCTTTGCGAGAATGTTGCGCTGAATCTCGTTCGATCCGGCATAGATCGACCCCGCGCGCTCGTTGAAATAGCGCAGCGGCGCGATCGCCTGCCACGGCTCGCCGGTGATGTGCCCGTCGGCGGGAGGCGCATGCGCGGGGACGTCGGCGCCCGGGCACCCCGCGTGCGGCTGAAAGGCGGTGCCCGCGGGTCCTGCGGCCTCATAGCCGAGTTCGGTGATATGCTGGGCAAGCTCGGTCGCCATGATTTTCATCAGCGACGCCATCACCCCGACGCTTTCGCCCTGTCCCGCCGACGACAGCAGGCGCAGCTCGATCATCTCCAATATGTCGATGCGGATGCGCGCACGCGCGAGCTTGTGCGCAAAGACCGGGTCGTCGCCGAGCATCCCCTCGCCCGCCGGAGTCCCGGCGGCGTGGCGCGCGAGCGCGTCGAGCCGCATCGCGAGCGCCGGGGCGTGCGCCGACCCGCCGCGTTCGAATTCGAGCAGATATTTGGCGACGCTCCAGCCGCGATCGACCGCGCCGATCACATTCGCCTTCGCCGAGCGTGCGTCGTCGAAGAAGACTTCGGCCTGGATCGTCTCGCCCGAGATCATCGTCAGCGGGCGCACCGTCACTCCCGGCTGGTCCATCGGCACCAGCAGGAAGGTGATCCCCTGCTGCGGCCGCTCGCCCTTCGCGGTGCGGACGAGGCAGAAAATCCAGTTCGCCTCCCCCGCGTGGGTGGTCCAGATCTTCGAGCCGTTCAGAACGAAATCGTCGCCGTCCGCCACCGCGCTCATCTGCAGCGCCGCGAGGTCCGATCCGGCGCCGGGCTCCGAATAGCCCTGGCAGAAGAAGATCTCGCCTGACAGGATGCCCGGCAGGAAATAGGCCTTCTGCTCGTCGGTCCCGAACGCCGCGATCACGTGCGCGACCATGTGGATGCCCATCGGCGACAGCGGCGGCACCCCGGCGCGCGCGCGTTCGCGGGCCCAAAGATAGAATTGGGCGGCACTCCAGTCGTGCCCGCCATGCTCGGGCAGCCAGTGCGGCGCCGCGAGGTCCCGCGCGTGAAGTTTCGCCTGCCACGCCATAGACACGTCATGATCGGCATAGACGCTGGTCATGCCCGCCGCCCCGGCGCGCAATTCGGGGGTCAGTTCGCGCTCGAAGAGCGCACGAATCTCGCGCGCAAATTCCGCTTCGGCATCGCTCCAGTCGAGGTCCATCATTCCACCCGTTGCCATCAATTATCACATCTGATAACAATTTAATCCCGAAGGTCAATCGCAACGGATGTGTCCCATGAACCAGATGAGCCGTCCACCCGCCGCGATGGCGATCGATTTCACCAGCCCCGTCGGCGAGCCCGCGCTGCTCGCGCCCGATTCGGTGCAGTGGCGGGTGTTCAAGAATCCGGTCGCGCTCGCCGTCGGCGGGGTCGCGGCGGTGCTGCTCGAATTCGCCGACGCGCGCATCCGGTCGGGGGTGTGGGACCATTCGACCTACAAGGCCGACCCGATCGGCCGGTCGCGGCGCACCGGCATGGCGGCGATGGCGGGCGTCTACGGCCCCGCGAGCACCGCGCGGCGCGTGATCGGCGGGGTCGGCCGCATGCACGCCAAAGTGTCGGGAACGACGCCGAAGGGCGAAGCCTATTCGGCGCTCGACCCCGAACTGCTCAACTGGGTCTATGCGACCGCCCAATATGGCTTCCTCAAGGCCTATCATCGTTTCGTGACGCCGCTCTCGCGCGACGACCAGGCGCGCTTCTGGCGCGAGGGCGAGCCCGTCGCGGCACTCTATGGCGTCACCGAAACGCCGAAATCCGAAGCCGACTTCCTGGCGATGATGGAGGCGCTGTTGCCGCGCTTCGAGCCGCATCCGATCGTCACCGAATTTCTCGACATCATCCAGTCGGGCCGCGCTGCGCCCTCGGTACCGCGCTTCCTGCACAAATCGCTCGCACGCGCCGCGGTGTCGCTGTTGCCGCCCGCGGTGCGCATGCGGCTCGAACTCGGGCCTCGCTACGACCTGGGCCGCCGCGACCGGTGGATGGTGGGGACGATGGCGAAGCTCGCCGATCGCATCAAGGATCGCGCTTCGCCGGCGTGGCAGGCGGCCGAGCGGCTCGGCCTCCCCGGCGACACTGCCTGGCGCTGAGGCTTGCCCTCGCCCGCCGCGCGTGAAAGGATCGCGCGGAAGACGGCAGGAGACGGAAAATGGCCCACGGCACCGCGCGCATCGGCAAGGATCGCTATCGCACCGAGATCGAGGTCGGCGGCCACAAGCTGATATCCGACGAGCCCCCCGCGCTCGGCGGTGGCGCGGTCGGACCCGCGCCCTACGACCTGCTGCTCGCCAGCCTCGGCGCGTGCACTGCGATCACGCTGCGCATGTATGCCGACCGCAAGGACTGGCCGCTCATATCGGTCGAGGTGGGCCTCCGCCTCTCGGGCGGCCCCGGCGCGATACACATCGACCGCACGTTGACGATCGCGGGCCTCGACGACGCGCAGAAGGCGCGCCTCGCCGACATCGCCGAGCGCACCCCGGTGACGTTGACGCTGAAGGGCGGGCTGCCGATCACGACGACGCTCGCCTGACGCGCCCGCCCGATCTTCACGAAGCGCGGCAGGTCGCAGCGACAGGACCGCCGTCGATCGCCGCCCTGGCAAAACCGATCGCGTCGGCGGCCGCGGCGTTCACCACCCCCGAATGATCCTTGTCCTTGTAGATGCGGGCCTCGACGGTATTGCCGCGGCTGCACAGGTCGTTGATCAGCGTCAGCGTCGTCATCGGCAGCGCCGCCGTATCCGCGGCACCGATACCGAAGAACAACGGCGCGCTCAGCGTCAGCGAAGGGAAGGATCGCAGATCGACGTCGGTGTCCCAGAGGCGTTTGAGCATGCCGGGGCGAAAGGTTCGCGCGGGGTCGAGGTTGCGCTCCGCCGCCG
This sequence comes from Sphingopyxis sp. GW247-27LB, assembly GCF_002277025.1. Lineage (GTDB taxonomy): Bacteria > Pseudomonadota > Alphaproteobacteria > Sphingomonadales > Sphingomonadaceae > Sphingopyxis. The sequence continues at coordinate 80,893 of NZ_NIWD01000008.1, read as the reverse complement.
CCTGCATCACGCCGGGCAGGCAGGTGGTCGCGACGAGGGCCTCGATCTCGCGCCCCTCGGGCGTGAAGATCACATCGGAATCGAGGTCGGCGTGCAGGCGGCTGAGCTCGAAGCCGATCATCGCATAGGCGCCCGTGACCATGACGTCGGTCGCACTCGACGCCAGGCCGCTTTCGATCGCTTCTTTCGACAGGTTCGGCGCGCCGGTCGCGACCACGCCGCGGATTGCGAGGTCCGGCGCATAGGCGGGCGCATAGCCCGCGGCCGCCACGACCACGCCCGCGCCCTGCGACTGACCGACGAGCACGACCTTGTTCGCGGCGCCGTAGCGCGGGTCGCCGATGATCGCCCGCGCGCTGTCGAGCACGCTGTACGAACTGGCGCGATAGTTGGAATAGGGATGGATGCCGGGAGTTCCGAGCCCCTGATAGTCGCTCGCGACGACGGCAAATCCCGCGTCGAGCCAGCGCGACAGATATTGGCTGTCGCGATCGCCCCTGGGCCTTGCCGACGGCGCGCAGACATCGGCGATGCCCGTCGTGCCATGCGCCCAGGCGACGACCGGCCAGCCACCCGGCGGCGGGTTGCCCCGCGGCAGGAAGATCGCCGCCGACACCGGCAACACGCCCGTGTCGGCGATGCCGTCGCGCGCGGTGTAGAGAATACGCACCGCGCGCGCCGCCGATGGCACCGAATAGTCGGCAGGCAAGGGCTCCTCGGCCAGGACGACCCCCGCCTCGGCCGGAAGCGATCCTCGCCAGCCATAGAAAGCCGGAACCCCGCCGTCACCGACATTGTCCGCGGTTGGCGCCGCGACGGCTTGCCCTGGCGCTGCAGCGCCGAGCGCCAGCGCGCCCGCCACCCCGCCCGCCACCCCGAGGGTCCGCCTCCATCGGGACACGGCCATGCTCGCGGCGCGCGGCGAGAGCGCGGGCATCAGAATTTCACGGACGCCTCGATGTAGAACTCGCGCGGGTTGTCGACGAAGGCCGACAGGTCGCTGAGCACGCCCGGCCCCGCGGTTCCCGTGCCGGTCCCGCCGGTGAACGGAATTTCCGAGCCGCCGGTGACGATATATTTGTTGCTGAGGTTGCGGCCGATCAGTGCCAGGGTCCAGCGGTCTTCGGGCCCCTTCAGCCGCAGCGAGGCATCGAACTTCGTGAAGCTCGGCTGGACCGCGTCGGGACGCAGCGTGTCCGAGAAATTATACTTCGACGAGTAGCTCATATCGCCGCTCGCCTCGAGGCGCAGGCCCGAACCCGACAGCTCGACCTCATAGCTCGCACCGAGGCGGCCGGCGAAGCGCGGCGCCTTGGGCGGCGTCAGGCCGTCATAATCCTGGCTGGTGAAGGCGGCTCCAGGCGCGGGCGCGAGCAGGTTGCAACCCTGCGCGATCGTCTGGCCACCATAGCATTGGCCGACATAATCCTTGTAAGATGCATTATTGTACGCCGCCGCGCCGCGCAGCGAGAAGCCGCCCGAGCGCCAGTTGAAATCGCCCTCGATGCCCTTGACCCGCAGCGTGCCAGCATTCGCTACGACCTGGCCGATCGTCACGGGATCGAAATTCTGCACCTGCAGGTCGAGATAGTCGTAATAATAAGCGGTGGCATTGAGGGAAAGCGCGCCGCCCATCAGGATCGCGCGGGCGCCGACTTCGCCGCCGCGGGCGCGCTCGGCGCCGAACTTGCCGGCCGCGCCGAGCTGCTCGGGCGTCATTCCGGCGGTCAACGTCTGCGAAATGTTGAAACCGCCCGATTTGAAGCCTTCCTTATAAGCCGCATAGAAGGTGAGGTCGCGCGACGGCTTGTAGCGCAGAGTAACCTGCGGAGAGACGTCCGACTCACGATAGCGATCATCGACGCGCACTCCACCGGGGAAAGCAGCGGCAAAGGCCGGATTGGCGGCGAGCGACGCCTGGAAGCTGTCGCGCGATTCATAGCTGTAGCGCGCGCCCGCCGCGAGTTCGATCGCGTCGGACAGGTTCGCGGTCACTTCGCCGAAGGCCGACATCGAACTGCCCGAAAAGCCGTTGTCGCGCTTGAAGGTCACATAGGTCGTGCCCGCGGCGACGGCCGGCAACGGGAAGATATAGGCGTCGGTGTTGAAGATGAACTTGTTGCTCGACGCGAACAGTCCGAACAGCACATTGACCGGCCCGTCCCACTTCGACTGGAAGCGCAGTTCCTCCGACGTCTGGCGATAGTCGGCAAGCTGCGAGAAGGTCGCCGGATAGGCCTCACCCGACACATTGTTGAGGTCGGTCTGCTTGAAGCGGTAATAGGAAGTGATCGAGGTGACGTCGAACACGTCGCTGGTCAGGGTCGCGGTCAGGATGCCGAAGCCCGACTTCAGCCGCGAATACATGTGGCCGTCGCCGGCATAGCGGTAATCGAGCCCCGCGACCTCGACGGGAATGGTCGAGCTGTCCGAACGGCCGTTGATGACGCAATCGGCATTGGGGCTCGGCGGGATGCCGTTCGCGGCAAAGGGCACGGTGCGGCCGCCGCCGCAGATGCGCTCGATGATATCGGTCGGGCCGCCGTCCTTCTGGTCGGTGTAACCGGTCTTGACCTGGAAGGTCAGATTATCGGCCGCGTCCCATTCGATCGTCGCGCGGCCACTGTAGGTCCGGCCATAGCCGCGATTCTTGCTGTTGCGATGGCGTTCGAGGCCGAACGGATCGATATAGGTTTCCGCCGCCGTGTTGGTGAAGGCGCCCTCGCTATCCGAAATGCGGAACGCCAGACGCGCGCGAAGTCCGTCGGCGAGCGGCCCCGAAATATAGCCCTCGCCATATTTCTCCTTCGCCTCGAAGCCATAGCCGACCTTCAGCCCCGCCTCGAACACATCGCCTGGGTTGTTGGTGGTGACCGAGATCAGGCCCGCGGTCGCATTCTTGCCGAAGAACAGCGCCTGCGGTCCCTTGAGCACCTCGACGCGCTGGACGTCATACTGGCTGAGCCCGATCTCGCGGCCACGGCTCATCGGCATGCCGTCGACGACGAACGACACCGACTGGTCGAAACCGGCGCTGAGCGCGGTCGATCCGACCCCGCGCAGGAAGATGCTGGCCGACGATCCCGACGCCGCCTTACCGGCGACCATCGTCGGGACGAGCGATGCCATGTCGGTGAATTCGGTGACGGCGTAATTGTCGAGCGCCGCGCCGCCGAGCGCGGTGATCGCGACGGGGGCATCGATCAGGCGCTCGTCGCGCCGCCGCGCGGTGACGATGATCTCGCCCTCGCTCACATTGCCTGACGACGCTTGCTCGGTTGGCGCGGGATCGGGTGCGTCGTCCTGGGCCCAGGCCGGCGTCGCCAGGGCGGCGAGCGCGATAACCGATGCCAGGCCGGCATAACGAACTGCATGACGCGAAGCATTGCGATCCATGACCGTCTCCTCCCAGAAACAGGCCGTCAGCCGCGGCCTTGTCAATAAACTACAACCATTAGATTTAATGTCAATTCGAAATTTAACGCCGTAAGGTTTTTGAACGGAGGATCAGAAAGCTTGATATATCAAGGCGTTATGCTGTTCGCGTCACGGCCCCGGCAGCGAGAACCCGCTTCGCGAAGGCGATGACGCCCGCGTTGAATGCGTCGTTGCGATCGCCGGCAACCATGTGCCCCGCCCCCTGGACGTCGAGGATTTCGAGTCGCGGCACTTGGCGGCGAAAGGCGGCCACGCCGGCTTCGCTGACGACGTCGCTCGACAGCCCGCGGACGAGCAGGACCGGCACGTCCGGCAGCGACGCCAGGGTTTCGGCCGCCTGCTGGACCACGCGATGATGCGCGGCGGGCGAGGTTTCGAGGATGCGCGGATCCCAATGCCAGTAGAGGCGGCCGTCGGCTCCGGGGCGCAGATTCTTCATCAGCCCGCCCGCATCAGCCGGCCGCGGCCGCTGCGGATTATAGGCCGCGACGGCGGCGGTGGCGGCCTCGACCGTGGCGAAGCCTTCGCCATGTCCCTGCATGAAGCCGACGATGCGCTCGATTCCGCGCGGGTCGGGCTCGGGCACGATGTCGACCAGCACGACCCCGGCAGGTCGCAGTCCATCGTGCACCGCCTGGATCGCCGTCGCGCCGCCCAGCGATGCGCCGACGAGGACGAAGGGCACGCGCAGGTCCTTCGTCACGGCGGCGAGGTCGCGCGACCGGTCCGAGAGCGCATAGGCGCCGTCGGGCGACCACGCGCTGTCGCCATGCCCGCGCGCGTCGAAGTTGATGACCTGGAGATCCGCGTCGAGCAGGCGGTCGACGGCGCGGCTCCAGCTGTGCCGCGTCTGCCCTCCACCGTGGAGCAGCACCACGCAGGGCGCGTCGGCGGGGCCGCCCTGGTCGCCGACGAGTTCGACCCCACCGGAGGAAGGGAAGGTCCTGAGCTGTGTGCGGCCGGTCATTATTTCTCCTCTCGATTCAGATCATGTTGAACCGCTTACCTAATTTCAATAGGTTTGTTTATCGATGCCGATAAGGGACTTTTTGGGCTGGCCCTTGCCGGCCCGCGCTGCCAAGGAGCGGCGAAAGCAAGGGAGTTGGGGATTTGGCGCGGCCTTCGAAACCTCTCATTTCGCGATCGAGCGCGGCCGAGGCGGCGCTCGAGGTGATCGACGAGCTCGGCCTCGAGGAGCTGAGCCTTTCGCATGTCGCGCGCAAGCTGGGGGTGCGCCCGCCGTCGCTGTATCATCACTTCACCGACAAGTCGGAATTGCTGCAGGAAGTCGCCCGCATCATGCTGGCGCGGATGCCGACGGTCGACGGCGCACCGCCCTCCTTCGAGGAACAGATCATCGCGCGCTGCGTGCTGACGCGCCGGACGCTTCTCAAGCATCCCAACGCAGCCCCGCTGATCCTGCGCTATTTCCCGCGCCATCTGCTGCTCGCCGCCTATGAGCGCGCGGCGTCCGAGGAGCCCTATCCGACGACGATCCAGCTGACCGTGATCGACGCGATCGAGAAATATACCTTCGGCACGGCCTTGTTCGAAGCGTCGGCGCGCGCGCGCGGCGTCGATCCGATGCCGCCGGTCGACGGCGCCAAATTTCCGAGCCTGGCGCAGGCGATCGCCGACAATCCCTTCGGCGACGAAGAGTTGTTCGTCGAATCGCTGCGCATGTTCCTCGTCGGCGTTCGGCAGCGGCTGGCGACGGGCAGCGTGGGCCGGCCGCTCGACACCGCGGGCTGAGCGAATCGCGGCGTCAGCCGGCGATCGGCCATTCGAGCGGCAGCGTCTCGAGCGCCATCACCGTGCCGATGCGGAAGGCGTGGCGTTCGCCGGACACCGCGCGAAAGGACGGAATGCGCCGTATCCATTCCTCGGTCAGGATACGCAGCTCGGCGCGGCCGAGGACGTGCCCGACGCAAAGGTGCGGCCCCGACGAAAAGGTCAGGTGCGCGGTCTTCTTGCGGTCGAGGTCGAACAGATTGGGCCGTTCGAACTTCGCCGGATCGCGGCTGCCGAGGCAGAGGATGTTGAGCAGCATCTCGCCCGCGCGGAATTGCGCGTCGCCGATCACCTGGTCCTGCACGACGAGGCGCGGCGTGTTGACGACGCCATAGAGCCGCACCGCCTCGTCGGCGAAGGCGGGGATCAGCGACGGGTCGGCAGCGAGCCGCGCCTGCACCTCGGGCATCTGCGCGAGCTGCTGGAAAGCGAAGCCGGTGACGTTGGTCACCGTGTCCATGCCGCCGAGGAAGAGCACGAAGCTCATCGCCAATATCTCGTCGTCGCTCATCGTCCGGCCGCCGATGTCGACGCCGATGAAATGCGACATCAGCTTGTCGTCGGGAGCGGCCTTCTTCGCCTCGATCAACGCCTTCATCTCGCCCAGAATCAGCGCGCTGAGGCGCCCCATCTCGGCCTCGTCATTCTGGGCCGAAAAGAATTGCTCGGCGAGGTGGCGGAAGTCCTGGAGCCGCGACAGGTCCATGCCCATCAATTCCATGAAGACGCTGACCGGGAACAGTTTCGACACGTCGGCCTGGAAATCGCACGCTCCGTTCGCCGCGACGGCATCGACCAGTTCGACCGCCCATTCGCGGATGCGCGGCTCGAGGGCCTTGATCGCGTTGGGCCCGAACATCGGCATCATCGCCTTGCGATAGGGCAGGTTCTCGGGGGGATCGAGGCTCAGCGGGATGAAGAAGGGCGGATTCTCGACGCGCGGAATCTGCATCTCGCGCACCGAGAAATGCTCGGGATCGAGCACGATCCTGGCGATCGCGTCGAAGCTCTTGACGATCCAGTGCCCCCCGTTGAGCCGCGTCCAGAAAATGTCGGGCGCGGCTTCGAGTGCGGCCGCGTAGCTCCCCTGCACATCCTCGCCGATGCGCGGATCGGCATAGATGTCGAAGTCGAAGACCAGATGCGCCGGAACATGCGGCGGCGGTGCGGCCACCGGGGCTGCGGCGGCGGTCATCGGTTCGGCCTCATCGCACGCGCTCCATCGTCTCATGCGCGCCGGCGTATCGCTCGCGCACTGCGGGTTTGGACAATTTTCCGGTCGCGAGCCGCGGCAGCGGCTCGGGCGAGAAGGCGACGTAGCGCGGCACCTTGTAGTTGGAGAGATTCGCGTTGCAGTGATCGATCAGCGCGGCAACGTCGATTTCGACCGCGCCATGATAGACGACGAAGGGGGTCTCGCCGAACTTGGGATCGGGCGCCGCGATCGCCAGCGCTTCGACGACGCCGGGAAATTCGCACACCACCCGCTCGACCTCGGCCGCCGATATGTTGAGCCCGCCCGAGATGATCAGATCCTTCATCCGGTCGACGAAGGTCAGGAGGCCACGCTCGTCGAGCGTGCCGATGTCGCCCGAATGGAGCCATCCATCGCGGATCGCCTTCGCCGTTTCCTCTGGGTTGCGCCAGTAGCCCTGCATCATTCCCGGCGAGCGCATCAATATCTCGCCCGGTTCGCCGGGGTCGCAGTCGCTGCCGTCGGGGCGGACGACGCGCAAATCCATGAAGATACCGCCCCAGCCGCATTTCTCGGGCTCATCCATCGCCAGATGCTCGGGCATCATCGTCGCATTGCCGCCGACTTCGGTCTGGCCGTAGATCTGGCGGATGACGATCCCCTTCGCCTTCCAGCTGTCGAGCAGCTGCCGGCTGACACGCGCGCCGCCCGCGGTCGCGAGGCGGATCGACGACAGGTCGGCGCTGGCAAAGCCCGGACAGCGCGCGATCGCCTCGAAGAAGGTCGGCACCGCGCCGAAGCAGTTGATCCGCTCGTCCTGCAGCAATTGCAGGATCGCCTCCGGGACGAAGGCCGGTTCCATGAAGATGGTGCACCCCTGCACCGTATAATGGATCAGCTGGACGAAGCCCGCCGAGGTGTTGAGCGGCGCCAGGCTGATGATCCGCGCGCCCGCCGAAGAGGAAATCCCCTCGAGCGACCAGCAGGCGGCATAGGCGGTCATCGAGCGATTGGTGAAGACGACACCCTTGGGCTTCGCGGTCGACCCGCTCGTCGCGATGATCACCACCGGCGCGTCGGGATCGGGATCGTGCGCGGGCGTCGCGGGCGCGCCGTGGCGCAACGCCTCGACCACGGCCATCGGGCGCGGATCGAGCCCCGCCGCGCGCGCATTGTCCGCGAACTCGGGCGCGGCGAAGGCGAAGCGCGGTTCGGTCGTGTCGCAAAGCTCGCGAATCTCGCGCGGGGTAAAGCGGAAGTTGACCGGATTGACGATCCCGCCCGCCCGGATGATCCCCATGATCAGCGCGCAATAGGCGAGGCTGTTGGTCGAACAGATCGCGACGCGGTCACCCGGCCGCAGGCCGTCGGCCTCCAGCATCGCGGCGACGCGATCCGACCAGCTCTGGTAATCGGCATAGCTGAGCCGGTCGCCGCCAAGCACGATGGCCGGCTGATCCGGACGCATCCGCGCCCACCACGCGATCGCGCTCGACAAGGTCTGCGCCATTCAGTCCCTCTCTATCCGGTCTGCCGCCGGTTCCACCATCACAGCAGCGCTTCGATCGCCTCATAATAGCGGATGATATTGGTCTCGAGCCCGCAATAGACGGTTTCTTCCGGCACCCCCGCGTTGAGACCCTGCTGACTGATCTCGGCCGCCCGGAAATCCTCGCCGCCGAAGACGCCCAGGATCAGCTCATAGGAGCGCGCGAACACCTCCTCGGCCTTGGGCGTCGTCGCGGCCTCGGGCGTGAGCATGAAATATTCGACCGTCGTGCGGTCGGGCGCGCGCGGCATGAGGAGCATGATGCTGGTATAATATTGGCTGGTGACGAGGACGCAGTTGGGGAAAGCCGTATAGGCGTGCGTCACCAGCTTGTGGACGTTGGCGTCGGGGTCCTCGTCGAGCATCTCGGGGACATAGCCGATACGCCCCGATACCTGGCGGATGTTGGCGCCGAAGACATCGACGATGTTCGGCGCGTCCTGGAAGCGATCGCCGATCGAGGCGGCGTGGAGCCGCTGGACGTGATAGCCCTCGAGGAAGGGCTCGAGCACGACCTTCCAGTTCGCCTCGAGGTCGAAGGTCTTGCGGCCGTAGACATGCGCTGAAGGAATGCCGAGCGCCTCGAAATCCGCCGCGACCTGATCCGAGAGCTGCGACCAGTCGGCGGGGATATCGCGGTTCAACTGGACATAGACGATGCCCCCCCATTCGCGCGCCTCGAGCTCGACAAGGCCGCGCTCGCCCTTGTCGAGTCCCTCGAAGGCCTCGCTCCGCGACACGCCGATCAGCTTGCCGTCGATGCCATAGGTCCAGGCGTGATAGGGGCAGGTCATGCGGCTCTGCTTGTGGACCGCGCAATCCTCGATGATCTTCGACCCCTTGTGCTGGCAGGCGTTGACGAACGCCTTGATCGTGCCGTCGCGGGTGCGCGAGACGAGCATCGGAAAGCCGTAGCTGTCGTTCGCGACGATGCTCCCGGGTTCGAGCAGCGCCGATACCGTCACCGGAACCGGGTAGCGGCGGAAGATTCTTTCCTGCTCGCGGTCGAAGCGCTCGCGGCCGGTGAAGATCGCATTGGGGCGCGTCGCCCCGAAGGGCACGACGACGGCGTCCTTTTCCGCCGGGATCTTGCGAATCGCCTCGATCTGGCTGGGGGTGAGCTCCGCCAGTCTGGTGACCTTGCGGGCGGGGCGCGCGACTTCCGCAACTTCGCTCATATCGCCAATCCTCTCCTTGTCGTTGGCGCCAGCCTATTCGACCCTTTACCTAATGACAATAGTTTTTTATGGAACGCCTTGCGAACCGGCGAAAACGGCGGAAATCAAGAAGGGAAAGAGGATGCGCTTCGACTATGTCATCTGCGGCGCCGGGGCGGCGGGCTGTGTGCTCGCCTATCGCCTGTCCGAAAATCCCGCGATCAGCGTCGCCCTGATCGAGGCGGGGCCGCGCGACCGCCACCCCTTCATCGCGATGCCCAAGGGACTCGCCAAGGTGATGCAGGACCCGAAGCATCTGTGGGTCCATATGAGCGAGCCCGAAGACGCGACCGCGGGCCAGTCCGAAGCCTGGGTGCGCGGGCGCGTGCTCGGCGGCTCCTCGTCGGTCAACGGCATGATGTACGTCCGCGGCCAGCCCGCCGACTTCGACGCGATCGCCGAGAAGTCGAGCGATGACTGGAACTGGACACATATCGGCTCCGCCTATCGCGCGATCGAGAATCACGAGCTGGGCGCCGACGAGACGCGCGGCGGCGCCGGCCCGCTGCGCGTGTCGATGCCGACGCAGCGCCTGCCGGTCAGCGACGCGCAGGTCGCCGCCGGCGCGGCGATGGGCTGGGCACGCAAGGACGACGTCAACGCCCCCGACGACCAAGTCGCGATCGGCTATGCGCCGCGCACCATCTTCCGGGGCAAGCGCCAAAGCGCCGCCGAAGCCTTCCTGCGTCCGGCGGAGAAGCGCCCCAACCTGACCGTCCTGACCGAACGCACCGTCGACCGGGTGATCTTCGACGGCAAGCGCGCGGTCGGGGTCGAGGTCGTCCATGCCGGCGAGCGCGAGCGGATCGACGCGGCGCACGAGGTGATCGTCTGCGGCGGCGCGATGGCGAGCCCGGCGATCCTCGAACGCTCGGGCGTTGGGGATCAAAGCCGCCTCGCCGCGCTTGGCATTCCGCTCGTCCACCACAGCGCCGAGGTCGGCGAAGGGCTGATCGAGCATCGCGGCATCATCATGCAGTGGAAGCTGACCAAGGCGGCCCTGTCGCAGAATCGCGTCTTCGGGGGCTGGCGGTTGCTGCTCGCGACCTTGCGCTATTATCTGACCGGCGACGGGCCGATGTCGGCGGCCGCCTATGAGATCGGCGGCTGGTTCAAGACGCGCGCCGGGCTCAATCGCCCCGACGCGCAGATGCTGATCGCCCCCTTCAGCTTCGATTTCGACAAGCAGCGCACCGCGCTCGAAAGGCATCCGGGGATCAACGCGGTCGTCTATCCGCTGCGCCCGACCTCGCGCGGCAGCATCCATATCGCGACGCGCGACCCCGACGCCGCCGCGAGCTTCCGTCCCAATTACCGCGCGACCGAAGAGGATCGCGCGGCGATGATCGGCGCGGTGCGCGTGATGCGCGACTATGCGAAGCAGGCGCCGCTCGCCGCGATGATCGCCGGGGAGACGATGCCCGGCCCCGCGTTCGAGAGCGACGCCGAAATCCTCGCCGCCTACGACCGCTTCGGGACCTGCGGTTATCACGCGGTCGGCAGTTGCCGCATGGGCAAGGATGCCGCCTCGGTCGTCGACCCGGCGCTGCGCGTGCGCGGGGTCGACCGGTTGCGCGTGATCGACACCTCGATCATGCCCGCCATCCCCTCGGGCAACACCAACGGTCCGACGATGGCGATGGCGTGGCGCGGGGCGGACATCATCCTGCGCGACGCGCCGGAGCGGTAGGACCCGCACGGGGGAAGCGCCTCCGTTCCGAACCCTCTTGCCACGCGGGCGCGGCGCGTCCACTAATTTAATATCCATAGATAAGTGAGTCCCGCCAGGCGCGGGCGCGCGTCAAGGAGGACATCCGAAATGAGCTACGACCAGATTCGCCTCGACCGCCACGAGGGCATCGCACTGCTGACGCTGCACCGTCCCGAGCGGATGAACGCCTTCACTGCGCAGATGATGACCGAGGTGATCGCCGCGCTCGACGAGTGCGACGCCGACGATGGCGTGCGCGCGGTGATCTTCACCGGATCGGGCGAAAAGGTCTATTGCGCGGGCGCCGACCTCAGCGCCGGCGCCGCGACCTTCGATTATGGAAAACAAGGCGGCGAAGCCGACAGCCCGGTTGCCGACGACGGGACGATCGACTGGTCGCACCCCCTCGTTCGCGACGGCGGCGGGCGGGTATCGATGCGGATCTTCGATGCGAAGAAGCCGGTGCTCGGCGCGATCAACGGCGCCGCGGTCGGCATCGGCGCCACCATGACGCTGTCGATGGACGCCCGCCTCGCCAGCGACACCGCGCGCTACGGCTTCGTCTTCGCCCGCCGCGGCANTCGATGCGGATCTTCGATGCGAAGAAGCCGGTGCTCGGCGCGATCAACGGCGCCGCGGTCGGCATCGGCGCCACCATGACGCTGTCGATGGACGCCCGCCTCGCCAGCGACACCGCGCGCTACGGCTTCGTCTTCGCCCGCCGCGGCATCGTCCCCGAGGCGGCGTCGAGCTGGTTCCTCCCCCGCCTCGTCGGCATCCAGACCGCCGTCGACTGGTGCTTCTCGGGTCGCCTGATCCCCGCGGCCGAAGCGCATGAGAAGGGCCTCGTCCAGTCGGTCCACGCCCCCGGCGCCCTCATCGACGCCGCCATCGCCAAGGCGCGCGAGATGACCGCCGACAGCGCCCCCGTCTCGGTCGCCCTCACCCGCCACATGCTCTGGCGCATGCTCGGCGCCCCCCATCCGATGAGCGCCCACCGCTGGGACAGCCGCGTCATCTTCGCCCGCGGACGCAGCCCCGACGCCGCCGAGGGCGTCACCAGCTTCCTCGAAAAGCGCGCGCCCAACTTCACCGCCAGCGTCGCCAACGACTATCCCGCGTTCGACGAGTTCGAGNGAGCGCCCACCGCTGGGACAGCCGCGTCATCTTCGCCCGCGGACGCAGCCCCGACGCCGCCGAGGGCGTCACCAGCTTCCTCGAAAAGCGCGCGCCCAACTTCACCGCCAGCGTCGCCAACGACTATCCCGCGTTCGACGAGTTCGAGCAGGCGCCGCCCTATAGTTGAGCGGCGCCCCTAGATTTCCAATTCCCGCCGCTGTGCGGGGTTCAGCGACTTCTGCTCGTTGACCTCGATGATCCCCGCGCCCAGCCGCCCGCCGCAGGTGAAGGCGGCTAGCCCATCCTTGCTGTACCATTCATCGTCGCCGGTCAGGATCGAGGTGTCGACGTGGCCCTGCAGATGATAGCCGCGAAAGCCTTCGACCCAGAGCCGCACCTCGCACGAGACGGGCGACAAGCCGTCGTCGGCGACCACCGCGACAAAATCCGCGCGCGTCACCGTGCGGACGACGCCGTCGTCGAAGACCCAGCCGAACTGCTTCGGTCCCTGCGGCGTCATATAGGTGAAGACCGAGATGGCGAGGTCATCGCCGAACACCGCGAACACCCAGCGCCCGGCGCGATGCGGATAGAATTGCCGCGGGCCCCAGCTATGGTCGTGCCACGCACCGCCGCTGAGCGCGACCGTCTCGCCATTGACGATTGCCGTGCCGGTCACGATTCCCATCGACTCATAGTGGCGCTTGCCGACGGTGAGGCCGCCGGTGTCGAGCGTCACTTCGTGCGGTGGGCAGAGCGAGCGATAGTCGAGCATCAGCCGGTCGTCACCGAAGCGCGCCTCGAAGCCGATGTCGCGCAGGCTTTCGGCGACGCGAACGCGGAGCGTCCCCACGTCGAGGTCGCCATAGTCGCCGTCCGGCACCGGCAGGCGATGCTGCTGCGCGCGGCCGACCAGCACGCCGCCGACGACCAGCCAGCTCCAGACATGCGCGTGATCCTGCTTCGGCTTGATGCTGATATGATGATGGCCGCCGCTGCGCGTCGCAGGGTCATACCAGCCGAGGAAAAAACTCTCCTGCCAGCTCTCGGGCGCATCGGCAGGGAGCGCGTGGCGCCGGCTATCCTCGATCGTCACCTGATGCATGATCTCTCCTTCAATCGTCGGCGAGCAGTTCGGCGAGCCGGTCGCGGTAGGCCGCAAAGCCGCTCGCCTGCCCGTCCCATCCTGGCCGCACCCAGCTCAGGGCGTTGGCGAAGCCCTGAAACATTTCCCAGAAGGCCAGTGTCGCGAGGTCGGCGCCCGAGCGGGCGCGAAAGGCGGCGATGACCGGCGCGAGCGCCGCGTCGCGCGCGGCGCGCGGCTGCGTCATCCGAAAGCGGTGATGGATCGCGGCATAATAGCCGAGGTCGGACACGGGATCGCTGATCCGCGCGAGGTCCCAGTCGACGATCGCGACGATGTCGCCACCGCGGAAGATATAGTTGGAGATCGAGCAGTCGCCGTGGGTGAGCGCCATCGGGAAGTCCGCGGGAATCGACGATCGCAGCCGGACGCGGATCGCCTCGAAGATCGCGCGGTCGGACGCGGCGAGACCGGCGATTGGCGCCCCCGCCCGCTCGATCGCCGCCCCGAGCTCGGGGGGCCCGAGCGGCGGGCAGCGCCGGTCGAGCCCCGCCGCACGCCAGTCGGCGCCGTGAATGCGGGCGAGCGCGTCCATGAAGGATTGCAGATGATGTTCGCCCTCCGGCGCGTCGAGGTCGAGCAGACGCCCGAAACAGTCGCCCTCGACGAATTCGGACACCCAGAAATCGCGCCCGATGACACTGCGGTCGGTTTCGAGGAACAGGGGCTTTGGGACCGGCAGGTCCGCCGCCTCCAGCCGGACGAAGCGGTCGAACTGCTCCGCCATGTCGTAGGGAGCATAGGGTCCGGTCACCGGATCGATGCGGAGAAGCAGGCGCTCGATCGCCGCGGAGGGCGCCCGGCGCAGATCGACGGTGGCGACATGATTGACAAGACCGCCCGACAGCGCGGCGATCGCCGCGATCTCGAGCTCCGGTGCGGCGAGCCGGCGGCGAAACCAGTCGGCGAGCGGGCCGCGCGGATCGGGGCCAGACATCAAAGATAGGGGCCCAACAGCGACAGGTCGGCCGCGGCGAGCCGGTCGGACGCGTGCCGAAGCTGATGCCAATAGGGATAGAGGAGCGGCGGCCGGCTGGCGCGTTCGAGCCGGTCCAGCTCCTCAGCGCTCAAGGTCAGCTCGGCGGCCGCGAGATTCTGCGTCAGTTGGCGCTCGTCGCGCGCGCCGACGATGATCGAGGCCACCTGCGGCCGCGCGAGCACCCACGCCAGCGCGACCGCGCTCGCGGCGACCCCGCGCTCCGTCGCGATTCCGGCGAGTTCGTCGATCGTGCGATAGATGCGCGCCTCGCTTTCGGCCGTCCAATGATCGGCACCGGGGATGCTCCCGCGCGCCCCGGCGGGCGCGGGCTCGCCTTGCCGATATTTGCCCGACAGCAGGCCGCCCGACAGCGGGCTCCACGCCAGGATGCCGAGTCCCTGGTCGATGGCGAGCGGGACGAGCTCCTGTTCGATGTCGCGGTTGGCGAGCGAATAATGGACCTGCTGCGCGACCGGCGCCACCGATCGCATCGCCGCCGCGGCGCCGATCATCTTCATCACATGCCAGGCGGAAAAGTTGGAGACGCCGACATAGCGGATTTTTCCGGCCGCGAGCAGGTGATCGAGCGCGCCCAGCGTCTCCTCGACCGGGGTTCGCCCGTCCCAGCCGTGCAGCTGATAGAGGTCGATATGGTCGGTACGCAGCCGGCGCAGGCTGTCCTCGCACGCCTCGATCAGATGATGGCGCGACAGACCGGCGGCGTTGACGCCGGGGGCGCGGGCAAAGCGCGCCTTGGTGGCGACGAGCCAGCGCGCGCGTCGTCCCTGCAGGATCTCGCCGAGCACCTCTTCGGACTGCGCATAGGCATCGGCGGTGTCGAGAAGGTTGATCCCGGCGTCGAGGCAGGCGTCGACCTGGCGCATCGCCGCGCCGCGATCGCTCGACCCCATCTTCGCGAAGCCGCCGTCGCCGCCCAGCGTCATCGTCCCGAAGGACAGCGCCGACACCATCAGGCCCGATCGGCCGAGTTGCCGATACTCCATCGCGAAACACTCCTTCTCGGCCGATTCGAATCCCGCACGGCACCCGAAAATCATGAAACTGGATTATTCTGGCAAGAAATTTATCCAAATGAGCGAATATTGGCGGGAAAGATGAATCCTCCGAGCGCACACCCAAGCAGTTCGATCGTCGCGATCGCGGATGGAAGGAAATTAATCACTTGATTGACTAGTAGCCCCCGACGCGCGACATTGTTACAAGGCCATGACCGGTCCAACGCGGCGCAGACCCGCGAAGCCCCCGAGGAAGAGCGATGCATCTGGCAACCCTGTCGTCGATCAAGCTGCCGAACCACAGCATCAAGCTGATGGCGAACATGCTCGGCGAACGCGGCGGCGATGTGGGGCAGGCGCTGCGGCAGGCGGGGCTGACGGCGACCGACCTCGACGATCCGACCGCGATCATCAGCGGGTTGCAGGAGGTCGAGTTCCAGCGCGCCTTCATGCAGCAGACCCCCGACCGGCCGGACCTGTGGGTCGAACTCGGGTCGCGCTACCGCCTGCTGACCCACGCGCACACCGACTATGGCCTGCTGATGTCGACCGCGCCGACGGTCGACGCCGCGATCAAGGTCGGCTTCGAATATGGCGATCTTTACTATATGCTCGC
Source organism: Sphingopyxis sp. GW247-27LB (assembly GCF_002277025.1). Taxonomy (GTDB): domain Bacteria; phylum Pseudomonadota; class Alphaproteobacteria; order Sphingomonadales; family Sphingomonadaceae; genus Sphingopyxis. Next base: position 65,118 of record NZ_NIWD01000008.1, on the reverse strand, counting down.
CGACGCCGAGGGCATTTTCGCCGAGGACGGCCGGCAGATCGGCTTTCGCTCGCTGCCCGTCGAGCTGCCGCGCGACATGCGCCGCTTCGCGGCCCTGCGCGACGTCGGGGTGAATTGCGCAGTCTTTTCCGACCTGTGGGGCGAGCCCTTTCCGTTCGACACCGTCGAACTGCCGGTGCCGGCGAGCGACGAGCCCTTCGTCCGCCGCTTCCTGCCCGACGCCGAGCTCCACTTCGACAGCGAATTCAACCGCTGGCGCTGGTCGGCACGGCTCGACCAGCGCCAGCCGCCGCACAGCGACCCGCTGCTCCACGACTATTACCGAACCGCCTGCGACCGCCTGCTCTCGGCGGCGCACAAGGCCGGCGACCTTGTCGACCGCGTGCTCGAACTGCTGGACGACACCAAGGGGCAGGCGAGCGTCGAATGCGCCGCCCAGTCGCTCGCGATGTCGACGCGAAGCCTGCAGCGCAAGCTCGGCGATCGCGGCTTTTCCTATCGCGAGCTTGCCGCGCTCGCCCGCCATCGCCACGCCTGCCGCCTGCTCCTGTCGACGCGGCACCCGGTCAGCCGCGTCGCGCTCGACGCCGGCTACGACAATATCTCGGCGTTCAACAACGCCTTTCGCCGCCTGTCGGGCGTGACGCCCAGCCAGTATCGCAACGGGATGGCGGTCGCCGCGGTCTGAGCGGCGGCGCGGCGCCTTGGCGCAAAATGTGAAGATATTGGCGCCGCCGCGCATCGCGCGCGGGCCCGGCGGCGACTAGCTAAACACGATCGCATGCCGTCCCGACGAGAGACGGCAGCGACCGACGGCCGGCACGGCCCGGGTTCGAGACCCGGCGCCCCGGCGTGTTTAGGAGAGGGCAGATGCGTTCCACCATCCATCACAATATTTCATGGCGTGCGCTGGCCGCGGCGGCCGCCGTCCAGGCACTGCTTGCGACCAGCCCCGCAGCGGCGCAGGACCAGGGCGAGGCGGCGGCTGAAACAGCCGCCGCCGATGCGGGCAGCGGCGACATCATCGTCACCGCACAGCGCCGATCCGAACGGGCGACCGACGTCCCGATCTCGATCACTGCGCTGAGTTCGGATTCGCTCGCGGCGGCAAGCGTGCTGACGACGGGCGACCTCGGCAAGGTCACGCCGGGGCTGTCGATGGACCGGTCGGGGCCCTTCTCGCAGCCGACGATCCGCGGCATCGGTTCGTCGGTTACCGGCCCCGGCATCAACACCAGCGTCGCGACCTATATCGACGGCTTTTACCAGCCGAGTTCAGTCTCGAACGATTTCAGCCTCGCCGACATCGCCTCGGTCCAGGTCCTCAAGGGCCCGCAGGGCACGCTGTTCGGCCGCAATTCGACCGGCGGCGCGATCCTGGTGACGACGCTCGAACCGAGCTTCGACCCGCTGGTGCGCGCGCGCGTCAGCTATGCGAGCTATGACGATATCGCGGCGACCGGCGTGGTGTCGACCGGGCTGACCGACAATCTCGCGGTGCTCCTGTCGGGCCTTTATCGCTACGATCGCGGCTATTCGCGCGACATCGTGACCGGCGCGCCGCTGCAGGAGGCGCGCGAGTTCGTGTTCCGCGGCAAGCTGTTGTTCAAGCCGTCCGACAACGCCAAATTCACCCTCGCCTACACCCACGGCGACGTCGACGATCCATGGGGCGTTGCGCAGGTTGCGTACCGCGGCGTCTCGGCCGCCGCAGGCATTCCGGGGGTCGTCGTGCCCGACGATCCGAAACAGGTCGCCGCGACCCTGCCGCCCGAATCGCGGGTCAATTACGACGCGATCACGCTGACCGGCGAGGTCGACCTCGGCGGGGTGAACGTCAAAAGCTATACGGGCTACCGCGACGAGCGCGACTATGTGCAGCTCGACAGCGACAAGACCGCCTATCCCTATCAGTATATCGATTTCCGCCCCGTCGACGAAACCTTCACCCAGGAAATCGACGTCTCGTCGAACGGCAGCGGGCCGCTGCAATGGGTCGCGGGCCTCTATTATTATCGCGACAAGGCGGGCTATCTCGACCTCGGCGTGACGCAGGGCGCGCCGCGCTTCAGTTTCCTGAACGCACGGCTGAAGTCCGAAGCCTATGCCGCCTTCGCCGACCTGACCTATGAGATCATGCCCAGCCTCTTCCTGACCGGCGGGCTTCGCTACAATCGTGAAAAGGTTACCGAAACCTACGATTCGATCCTCGACGGCTACACGCCCCACTCGTTCGACAAGACGTTCGAGAATCTCAGCCCGCGCGCGGTGCTGCGGTACGAGCCGACGGCGAACAGCAGCGTCTATCTGTCCTATAATCAGGGCTACAAGGCCGGGACCTTCAACCCCACGGGGCTGAGCCCGACGCCGGTGCGGCCCGAGAAGATCAGCGCGTTCGAGGGCGGATACAAGATGCGATCGGGCGGCACGGTCCTCGAACTCGCTGGCTATTACTACGACTATAAGGACCTGCAGTTCGTGAGCTATGTCGGCGCGACCGCGCAGCTCACCAACGCCGCGAAGGCGCGCATCTATGGCGCCGAAGCCAATCTGGAGCAGAGCATCGGCGACATGCTGACGCTGTCGGTCGGCGCTGCCTGGACCGATGCCAAATACAAGGATTTCGCGGGCGCCAATCATTATGAATATCTGGGCGGCGGCGTGATCGTGAACGGCCCCGACGATGCGTCGGGCAATCCGATGGTGCGCACGCCCAAATTCGCCGGGCGCGCCGCGATCGATTTCCACGCACCGCTCGCCGGCGGCGAATTGCGCGCCAACGCGTCGGTCAAATATCAGAGCCGCATCTATTTCGACCCGTTCCGCGAGACCGAACAGGGCAAATATGCGCTGGTCGACGCGCGCATCGCCTGGACCGACCCGTCCGATCACATGACCGTGGCGCTGTTCGGGACGAACCTGACCGACAAGGCCTATTACGCCGTCGTCACCCAGCAGTCGGAAAGCTGGCCCGCCAACTATGGCCACCCGCGCCGCGTCGGCGTCGAACTGTCCTTCCGCTACTGAAGGAGGCCGCGGCCATGACCCGCTCTTCGGATGGAGAGGTCATCATGGTGACCGGGTCGACGCGCGGCGTCGGCGAGGCCATCGCGCGGCGCTGCGCGGCGGCGGGTGCGCGCGTCGTGATCACCGGCCGCAACACCGAGCGCGGCGAGGCGGTCTGCGCCGGCATCGCGGCGGACGGCGGCGAGGCGATGTTCGTGGCCGTCGACGTGACCGACGAAGCCGCGATCGAACGCGCCTTCGCCGATACGCTGCAGCGCTGGGGCCGGGTCGACGGCTGCGTCGCGAATGCCGCCGACCTCAGCCTCGGGGCGCTCGACGGGCCGGTGACCGAAATCACGCTCGACGGCTGGAACCGGCTGATCACCGCCGACCTGACCTCGGCCTTCCTGACCGCCAAGCACGGCATCCGCGCGATGCTGGCCGGCGGGCGCGGCGGCGCGATGCTGATGATCGGGTCGCTCGCCGGGGTGCGCGGCAATCTCGGCCACGACGCCTATAGCGCCGCCAAGGGCGGGATGGTCGCGCTGACGCGGTCGATCGCCGCTTATTACGCGCGCTACGACATCCGCTGCAACTGCCTGAACCTCGGCTTCGTCGATTCGGGATCCGACCGCGTCGAAAAGGTCATCGCCTATCCCGGCTTTCGCGACCAGTTGCAGGACTTTCACCTCGGCGCCTGGGGTACTGCCGGCGACATCGGAGGCATCGCGGCGCTGCTGCTGTCGGACGAAGCCCGCTACATCAACGGCGCCAGCATACCGGTCGACGGCGGCGCCTATGCCGCCAGCCATATGCCGCGGCCGACCGTCGCGGCGGCCATCCCCGGCTTTCCTCCCCTCCGCCCCGGCCACGACAAGGCCCACAACAAGGATTGACCATGCGCAACGTGACGATCGAAGACTGCCGCCGCCACCAACCCGACGGCGACCCCCGCTGGCAGGAAAGCTTCTATGTCGGCTGGGTCGATCTCGACAATCGCGCGTGCGGCGCCAATCATATCAGCCTCGCGCCCGTCGGCCATCGCGACACCCATGTCTGGAGCTGGACGATGGTCGACGGCGAGGTGATCGGCCGGTCGCAGACGCACGGCATGCCGATGCCCGACAGCGACTATGACGACATGCGGATCGGCGCGCTGCACGTGCGGTCGAGCGACGACCCGCGGCGGCTGGACCTCGGGGTCGATTATGGCAACGGCGTCGACCTCGACCTGATCTTCGACGCGAGCTGCGACCCCGTCGAACTGTCGCTCGACCGCGGCGACGTCGTGCTCGGCGACCGGCATTACGAGCTGATGGGCACGGTGTCGGGCACGCTGCGCACGCCATCGCGGACGATCACCGTCAACGCGTCGGGCTGGTCCGACCATAGCTGGGGAGCACGCGATTTTTCGACCAACATCTCGCACCGCTGGCTGTGGGCGTCCTTCGGCCCCGATTTCGCGATCAGCGTATTCGGCTTCGTCAGCAACGAGGGCTATTTCCCCTTCGGCTGGGTTTGGGACGGCGGGGAGGCCCATCTGGTCACCGCGGCGAGCTTCGACGCGGTGGTCGCCGACGACGGCATCACCCCGCGCGGATGCGACGCGCGGATCGTCACCGCCTCGGGCCGCCGCTACCGGGTCAAGGGCCGCGTCCGCGACGCGGCGCTGATGGGCGGGGTCGGCTGGCACGCGATGAACGGACTGACCGAATATGAATGCGGCGGTCGCATCGGCGAGGGCTTCCTCGAGGTCAACGAGCTCAAGGTCCTGACCGCGGCGATGAAGGCGGAACTGGCGCTCTGATGCCCGACATGAAAGTACCCGCGACGGTCGCGGACATCACCCCGGAGTGGCTCGGAACCGCGCTCGCGCTGCGCTTTCCGGGCGCGCGCGTCACGGCGATGGCGATGGACGGCTTCATCGACGGCACGGCGCAGAAATGCCGCTTCGCGATCGATTACGACCCTGCCGGGCCGGCGGGTCCGCCGTCGCTGTGGGTCAAGGGCGGCTTCGACCCCAAGGGCGCGAGCCAGGGCAACGCCTTTTCGAACGAGGTGCTCTTCTACCGCGATCTCGCGCCGCTGCTCGACATCAGCCTGCCCGACAGCTTTTATGGCGCGATCGACGATGCGACCAACAATGGCGTCGTCGTTCTGGAGGATCTGATCCTGCGCGGCGCGACCTTCGGGCGGGCGACCGAGCCGCTGACGCCCGAGACGGCGGCGCGCGTCCTGTCGCTGCAGGCGCGGCTGCATGCCCGCTTCTGGGGCGGGCGCGATGCGGCGAATTTCCGCTGGCTGGTGCCCGGCGGCGCGATCGCCGGCGCGGGCGTGGTCGACCAATATTTCGGATTCTGGGATACCGCCCGCCCCCTTCCCCGCTTCGGCTTCCTCAATGCCGAGCAGCGCGACAAGCCCCGCATGCAGGCGGCGCTGAACCGGTTGATGGAGCATCTGCGCACCCATCCGCTGTGCGTGCTCCACGGCGATTCGCAGGGCGGCAACCTGTTCTTCAACGACGGCGCGCCCGGCTATCTCGACTGGCAGCATTCGATGCTCGGCCATTGGGCGTTCGACCTGTCGGGCTTTCTGGTGACCTCGCTGACCGTCGCCGACCGCCGCGCGCACGACCGCGCGCTGGTCGCCCATTATCTGTCCGAGCTGGCCGCCGCCGGAGTCGAGGCGCCGCCGTTCGACGAAGCATGGGACGATTATGTCCGCTATGTGATGTGGGCGTTCATGTGGGTGATGTGCCCCGTCGAGGCGCATCCCGAGGCCGTCTGCTCCGCGAACAGCGAACGGGTGTGCGCGGCGATGGCCGACCTCGGGACGCTCGGCAAGCTCGGGGTATAGGTGCGCCGGGCGGACCCCGGCGGCGCACATCAAACGGGTTGCCATTATCTAAATATGATAGATTATACAGCCCCGAACCGGGCTCGCGCCGCCGCGATCCCGCGCGAAGCCCACGAGGAGCCGATCTTGGCACGCCCGCACCAGCCGAGGATCACGCGCGAAATGGCGACGCGCGCCGCGCTCGACATCATCGACCGCGGCGGGCTGGACCATTTCAGCCTGACCTTGGTGTCGAGATCGCTGGGGGTGAAATCGCCCTCTCTCTATCATCATTTCCGGGACAAGTCGGAACTGCTCGCCGAGATTCCGCGCCACATATTGCGGACGATCAACTTCCGGCCCGGCGCGGGCGACAGCTGGGAGGAACGGACGCTGCGCCTGTGCGTCGAGGCGCGGCGCGGGTTGCTGGAACATCCGCACGCGGCGCCGCTCATCCTGCAGTTCTTCCCGCGGCACAGTCTGCTCACCGCCTATGAGCAGGCGGTAAAGGATTATCCCGAAGCGTCGGAAGACCGGCTCGGCATATTGGACGGCATCGAAAAGCTGACCTTCGGGTCGGCGCTGTTCGAAGCCGCCTCGCGCGCCCGCGGCATCCCCTCGATGCCGGCGGTCGACGCCGGGCGCTTTCCCAATCTCGCGCGCGCCATCGCGCGCGAATCGACGGACAGCGAGGCGACCTTCGTCGCCGCGATGCGCATCTTCCTCGCGGGAGTCCGACATGGCTCGGAGGCGCCGGATCGCAGGAAAGCGGCCCGATCCGGCCATTCCGATATTGCTCCCGTGAGATATACATAATAGAAAATATGTAAACATCTTCGCTCGCGACCTCGGGCGCGAGGCAATGGGAGGAGCAGGCATGGCAGGTCGTTTGGAAAACAAGGTCGTTCTTCTGTCGGGTGGAACGCGGGGGATGGGAGAAGCCCAGGTCCGCATGATGGCGGCCGAAGGCGCCCAGGTGATCTTCGGCGGGCGCGACGGCGGCGCGGGGTCGGCGATCGAGGCGGCACTGGGCGGGCGCGCCACCTATGTCCGGCTCGACGTTACAAAATCAGACGATTGGAAAGCAGTGGTGGCGCACGCGATGGACCGCTTCGGCCGCATCGACGGGCTGGTCAACAACGCGGGCTTCGGCGTCACCCGGCCGCTCGCCGAGATCAGCGACGAGGAGTGGGCCGACGTCATCGCGGTCAACCAGACCGGCGTGTTCCTGGGGATGCGCGAAGTCGTAGGGCCGATGCTCGCGTCAGGCGGCGGCTCGATCGTCAACGTCGCATCGCCCGCCGGGGTCAAGGCGCATGGCAATCTGGTGGCCTATTCGGCGGCCAAGGCCGCGGTGATCGGCATGTCGCGCGCCGCGGCGAAGGAGCTGGCCGGGCAGGGCATCCGCGTCAATGTCTTCATCCCCGGCTATTTCGCGACCCGGCTGCTGATGGAATCGTCGAAAGGCCAGGGCCTCGAGCGCGGCGCGCAGGTGACGCCGATGGGGCGGGTCGGGCAGCCCGAGGAAAGCGCCGGCGCCATCGTCTATCTGCTGTCGGACGAGAGCAGCTTCGTCACCGGCACCCAGATCACCGCCGACGGCGGCTACACCGCATGACCGAGGGCCTGTCCGTGACCGCCGAGCACGACGGCGCGGTCGCGGTCATCCGCTATGCCAACCCGCCGTCGGGGCTGATTTCCAATAAGGGCGCCGCCGCGCTCGCGCAGGCGATCGGACGCGAACTCCAGCGCGAGGCGACCCGTTGCCTGATCCTGACCGGCGGCGCGGAGGGCGTCTTCATCCGGCATGCCGACGTCGCGCAGATCCAGCGCGCGGGCGAAGCGGTCGCGAGCGGAGCGGTCACGCCCGAGAGTTTCGCCCATTCGCCCTTCGCGCATATCGGCCATATGCTCGATGCCGCGGAAAAGCCGGTCATCGCCGCGATCAACGGCGTCTGCATGGGGGGCGGGCTCGAGATCGCCCTCGCCTGCACGCTGCGCATCGCCGCGCGCGGGTGCGGGCCGATCGGCCTTCCCGAAATCCGGCTCGGAATCTTCCCCGGCGCCGGCGGCATGGCGCGCATGGCCCGCCTCGTCGGGGCGCACCGGGCGCGGCGCCTCGCGCTCGACGGCACGGTCGTCGGCGCCGAAGAAGCGCTGAGGATCGGAATCGTCGACGAACTGGCCGACGACCCGCTCGCCCGCGCGATCGACATCGCCAACGTCTATGCCGGACGCAATCCCGCCGCGGTTCGCGCGATCATGGAACTCGCCGCGATCGAGGACGACGATGCGGCGATCGAACGCTCGATGATCCGTTTCGGCGAGCTCGTCGGCGGCTCGTGCGAGTTGCGGCACCGGCTCGGGACCTTCGCCGCGGGGGCGCGGCGGCTCGACGAGCTCGAATAGGCGGCCGCGTCAGGGGTTTTTTTCGAACCGGTGCTGCCCCTCGGGCAAGGTCACCCACGGCAGCGCGGTCGAGGTCCAGACGCTGACCGTCGGCGCGAAGGGCGCGGGATCGTCGAGCGTCCCCGCCTTGACGATCAGCATGCCCTTCCCGTCGGTCGGCTCCGAAAAGACCGGCGAGCCGCAGCGGCCGCAGAATTTGCGCAGCACGGCGTTGCCCGAGAATGTGTCCTTGTCCTCATAGACGCTGAGCGCGCCCTCGTGCGTGACCGCCGAGCCCTTGAACAGCAGGTTGACCGAAAAAGCGCTGCCCGACTGGCGGCGGCAGTTCGTGCAATGGCATTGCGCCACGACGATCGGCGCGCCTTCCGCGCGATAGCGCACCGCGCCGCAATTGCACCCGCCTTCGATCATCGATTTCCGTCCTTCTTTCCGTAGCGAAACCGGAAGCCGTCGAGCAGTATCTGCAGCGTTTCGACGAACAGCGCCTCGTCGGCCACCGGCGATCTGGCGATCGCCTCGGCGAGCAGCGGATAGCGATCCGGATCGAACGCGGGCATCGCGGCATGATCGTGCGCCTTCGCCGCTGCGTCGAACAGCGACGTGCCATAGGTCAGCTTTTCGAGCGCATCGAGAATCGCGAGGCGATGCGGCGGCGCGTAAGGACAATCCGAAAGACCGCGTTCATAGGCGCCGAGCATCAACGCGCGCGGGAAGAAGCGCAGCATCAACGGCCCAGCGTGGGCGTGCTGCAGGATGACGCGCCGGGTCGCCACGGCAAGGTCGATCACGCGCTCTTCCCACGAGGAACCGGGCTTCGCCGCCTGCCCCACTTCGATCAGCAGCGTCTTGCTGACCATGTGGAGAAGCTCGTCGCGGTTCTTGAAATGATAATAGAGCGATGGCGCCTGGACGTTCAGCGCGCGCGCGACCGCCTGCACGGTCAACGCTTCGAGCCCTTCGCGGTCGAGCAGGTCGATCGACGCCCGGATCGCCGCCTCGCGCGTGATCAACGGCGTCAGCGGCCGTCCGGGTCCCTTTTTGCGTCTGGCTTGGCTGGCGGGCAACGGCTTCCCTTTCTCTACCGGTAACAGGCCGGTAGATGCCATTTCCATCTGCGATTGAACAGCCAGCACGCCTTTGCGCCGGAACGCGACCTCGAGGCGCGCCTGCGTCCTCATGCGAAGCGCCACTCCCGCAAGGGATCGCCCGCCACGATCGTGCCGGCACGGCCGACCGGATCGGCGCCGGGGTCGACGAGCTGCCGCAGCGTTTCGCCGTCGCTCGCGGGCACATGCGCGAGCGTCCGCTCGCCCGACGGCGTGCGCGCCACGACGACGCCCGCCCGCGGCGACCCGTCGCGCCGATAGAGAACGGTATAGCTTTCGACCGCCGCCGCGCCGACATGCTCGCGCGCGAGCGGCGGAATCGGGCCGCGCTGCGCGTCGGCTTCCGCCTGGAAATCATAGCTGCGGGGAAAGGTCGCGGCGGCGATCGGGCGGCTGCTCACAACGATGCTGTGATTGTGGGTCGCATAGCCGCCATTGGCGAAGAGCAGGCCGGTGCCGCCCGCGCTGCGCAACCGGTCGGCCATGCTGGCGACCGCGTGGCTCATATAATTGCCGATCGGCCCGCCCCCGAAGGTCAGGCCGCCGAACACGGTCGCCGGCCGATCCGCCGGCCAGTCGATCAGCCGCCGCGCGAGCTTGGGGATGCAGGGAAAGCAGCTGTAGAGTTCGACCGCATCGAGATCGGCCGGGCGCACCGCATTGAGTTCGAGCGCCTTGCGGATCGACACCGCCATGCTCGCGCTATGGTCGTAGCGGTCGCGCTGGAGCGGGCTGTTCGGCTCGTGCGCGGCGGCGCCGTTGCCGATGTAGATCCAGCGATCCTCCGCGATCCCGCGCCGCCGCGCTTCGCCGACGCTGGTCACGATGAAGGCGGCACCCTGGTTGACCGAACTGTTGGCGACCATCAGCTTGTTGTAGGGAAAGGCGATCGGCCGATTGCTCTCCGACGGCGTCACCACCTCCGCCGCGCTGACCGCCTTGCGGATCCAGGCATGCGGATTGGCGGCGGCGACCTCGGAGAAGAGCGACCAGATCCGGCCGCTCTCGCGCTGCGCCTCGGCAAAGCTCTGCCCGAGCGACGCGCGGAGCGCATTTTCGTAAAGCGGATAGACGTCGACGGGGGCGACCAGCCCATATTGCTGCGCATAGCTGGGCTCGCGCCGCTGCGCCGCCTCGCGCGTCGCATCGACGCGCCGCCCCGGTTCCTGCGCCGCCGCCCGCGCCGCCGCGGTGCGCAGCGCTTCGGCGCCGCACAGCAGCGCGATGCGGCATTCGCCCGCGCCGACGCGGTTGGCCGCCTCGTTGAGCAGCATCACCGGGCTGTCGCCATTGGGGCCTTCGCTTTGCAGCGTCGTCGCCGGCGCGATGCCGAGCGCGGTCGCGAGCGGCTCCCGCGCGTCGCGGATCTCGCGAAACGAGATTTGCTGAACGATGCCAAGGAAGTCGGCATCGTCGATCAACGTGGCGCCGGCATCCCCCTCGGCCGCGCGCAGCGCCGCGGCCATCAGGTCGATGGGGCCAAGGCCGCTGGCGGGGTCGCCGGGCCGGTCGTTCACCTGGCCGGCGCCGACGATGATGGGGAGGGTGTCGAGGGTCATATTATCGGGCCTTCCATACCGGCTGGCGCTTCTCCGCGAAGGCACGCGGCCCTTCGCGCGAATCCTCCGACGTGAAGACCATCCGCGTCTCGCGCCGGTTCGCCTCCCAATGCTCGTCGTCGCTCGCGATGCGCCCTTCGGCGATCCCCATCGCGATGCGCTTGCTCGCCTGCACCGCCAGCGGCGCATTCGCCGCAATGCGTTCGGCAAAGTCGATCGCCGTGTCCATCAGCGCATCGAGCGGCACGACGCGATTGGCGAACCCCAGTTCGAGCGCACGCTGCGCCGGGATCGGCTCGCCCGTCAGCAATATCTCCATCGCGACCTTGCGCGGAAGCTGCTGGACGATGCGAAAGGCGCCGCCCGCCGCGGCGATGATCCCGCGCTTGACCTCGGGAAGCCCGAACTGGGCGTGATCGGCGGCGACCACGATGTCGCACGCGAGCGCAAGTTCGGTCCCGCCGCCGAGCGCGAAACCGTTGACCGCGGCGATCAGCGGCTTGCCGATCGGATGGCGGACGAAGCCGGCGAACCCCCAGGCGCGCTGGTCCCGGTCCTCGGGCTCCAGCCGCTCACCGCGCGCTACCGCCTTCAGGTCGGCGCCCGCGCAGAAGGCCTGGTCGCCCGCGCCGGTGACGATGACCGCGCGCACCTCGGGATCGGCCTCCGCTTCCTCGAGCGCGGTGCCGAGGCCGACATGAACCGCGGCGTTGACGGCGTTGCGCGCTTCGGGCCGGTTGATCGTCAGGATCAGGATATGACCGCGGCGTTCGACGAGCACGGCGGGCGGAAGGGCGTCGGTCATGGGTGTCTCCAGAGGAAGGGTACGGTCAAAGGCCGAGAATCTTCGCGATGATGTTGCGCTGAATCTCGTTGGTCCCGGCGTAGATCGACGCGGCGCGCTCGCTGACGTAGCGCATCGGCGCCAGCGCAGCTTCGCGCGGGCCGGCGAAGCCGTCCGCCGCGTGCGGAAAGCGCACGGGCCCTCCCGACACGCCGGCCTGCGGTTGATAGGCGGCGGCGTAACGGCCGGCCGCGAGCATGTGCAGTTCGGTGATCCGCTGCTGCAGTTCGGTGCCGCGGATCTTCATCAGCGACGGAACCGCGTGCGGAAAGCGCCCCGCCCCCGCATCGCCCATCGCCCGGAACTCGAAGATCTCGAGCGCCATCACGTCGATGCGGGCCTGCGCGACGGCATCGCTAAACGCCGCATCGTCGATCAACCGGCCGCCGTCGTCGCCCGGCACCTCGCCCGCGAAGCGCTCGATTTCGTCCAGGTCGATCTGCAGCCCCGGCGCATAGGCGACGCCCCCGCGCTCGAACTCGAGCAGATATTTGGCGACCGTCCAGCCATCGCCGATCCGTCCCACGACATTCGCCTTGGGCACGCGCACGCCGTCGAGGAAAATCTCGTTCTGGATATTCTCGCCCGCCGGCGACACGGTGGGAACGACGGTGATCCCCAGGCTGGTCATGTCGATCAGGAGGAAGGTGATGCCCTTTTGCGGGCGGTCCCCGGTCGCGGTGCGGACGAGGAAGAAACCCCAGTTCGCAGCGTGCGCGTGGGTGCTCCACAGCTTCTGGCCGGTGACGACCAGATGGTCGCCCGCATCCTCGGCGCGGCATTGCAGGCTGGCGAGATCGGATCCCGATCCCGGCTCCGAATAGCCCTGGCACCAGAAATGCTCCCCCGAGAGCATGCGCGGCAGGAAATAGGCCTTCTGCTCGTCGCTGCCGTGACCGATGATCGCGGGGCCGCACATCTGCACCCCCATCGGCGACACCGGCGGCGCCCCGGCGGCGATCCGCTCGCGCTGCCAGATGTAGCGCTGGGCAAGGGTCCAGCCGGTCCCGCCATGCTCGACCGGCCAGGCGGGGGCGACCCAGCCTTTCGCGTGCAGGATCCTCTGCCACGCGAGCGCCTTTCCGGGGTCGGCATAGACGCTCGTCATGCGCGACCCGCTCGCGCGCAGCTCATCGGTCAGCGTGTCGGCGAGGAACTGGCGCACCTCTTCGCAGAAGGCCAGTTCGTCGGCCGACCAGGCAATGTCCATCACGCTCTCCTCAGACCGCGCGCGACAGGGCGGCGAAACGGCGGCGATGATAGTCCGCCGATCCGAATTCGCTTTCGATGACGGTCGCGCGCCGGAAATAATGGGTCACCGCCACCTCGTCGGTCATGCCCATGCCGCCGTGGAGCTGGATGGCATTCTGCCCGACGAAGCGGCAGGCCTCGGCGACGGTCACCTGCATCGCCGACACGGCGCGCATCCGTTCCGCCGGGGCGGCGTCGAGGCTGAGGACGGCACGATAGACAGCCGACGTCGCGAGTTCCAAGCGCATATACATATCGACGAGGCGGTGCTGGATCACCTGGAAGGAGGCGATCGGCTGGCCGAACTGGCGGCGGTCCCTGGTGAAGGCGATCGTGTCGTCGAGCATGCGGCGGAGGACGCCGAGCGCCTCGGCGCCGAGCATCGCGGTCGCGAGATCGAGCAGGCGCTCGATCGCCTCGGCACCGCGCACGACGGGCGCCGAGATCGGCAGGCGGACCTGCGTGAAGGTGACGTCCGCGGCGCGCCGGCCGTCGATCGTCGGGAAGCCTTGCAGGGCGACGCCTGCAGCGCCCGGTTCGACGAGAAAGAGCGCGGGCTCGGCGTCGGCAAGCGCGGTGACGAGCAGATGCGTCGCGACCGGCGCGGCGGTCACGACCGACTTGGTGCCGTCGAGCCGCCATCCGTCCGCGTCGCGGCGCGCGACCGTGGCACGCGGCAACCGGTCGAAGCGCGCCTCGGGCTCCGCCCAGGCAAGCGCGAAGCGGGCGTCGCCCTGCGCGATGGCGCGAAGCTCGGCCTCGCCTCCTTCCGATGCGGCCAGCGCCGCAGCGCCGACGATCGCGGTTTCGAGGAAGGGTTCGACGAGCAGGCTCGCGCCCAGCTCCTCCATGACGACCATCGCGGTGACGGAATCGGCCGATGCGCCGCCCAGATCGCCAGGGACGAACAGGCCCAGCAGCCCCAGTTCCTCGGCGAGCCCGCGCCACAGCGATTCGCTCCACCCGCTTTCGCTCCGCGCCACCTTCGTGCGGGCCGAAAAGCCGTTGTTTCGCTGAAGATAGCCCTGGACGGCGTCGCGCAGCTGGCGCTGGTCATCGGTGAATGTGAAGTCCATCGGCTCCTCTCGATCGACCGCCCGCTATCACAGTCGCGAAAGAGTGCAAAACGAATTAGTCGATTAATTAACTTTCCTTGCCGCATCGGATGTGGCAAGCGCAGAGTGTCCCGCACGCATGTCGCATGGGGCCATCAGTTCGTGCGCGCCCGGAGGCGCTACGCCCACAGACCGACGAGATAAAAGGTATCCGCATGTCCGTTCGACCGCTTTCCGGGATTCGCATCGTCGATGGCGTTCAGGGCCCGCTGGCGATGATAGCGCGCTATCTGGCGGATCTCGGCGCGACGGTGGACCGCTTTGCGGACGACGACAACAGCGCCGAAAGCATCGCCGCGAACGCCGGAAAGCGCCGCCATCCCGCCGCTCTCGACAGCCCGGCCGCCGCCGCGGTGATCGAGGGCGCGCATATCGTCATTGCCGATGCAGCGTCTCCGCTCGATCTGGGCGCGCTGCGGCGCGCCCGGCCCGATCTGGTCACCATGGCGGTGAGCGATTTCGGCGCTGCGGGCCCCCAGTCGGGCTGGCGCGCGAACGGGCCGGTGCTCCACGCGCTCTCCGCGGTCCTGTCGCGCTCGGGCATCCGCGGCCGCGAGCCGCTCCTGCCGCCGGGTGACCTCGCCTATCAATGCGCCGCGCCGCAGGCGGTGTTCGCGCTGCTCGGCGCGCTCTATCGCGCGCTGCGCGGCGGGCTCGGGGCGCATTTCGACTTTTCGGCGCTCGACGGCGCGGTGCAGGGCCTCGACCCCGGCTTCGGGATCAACGGCAGCGCGACAATGGGCAAGCCCGTCGGCCTGCTGCTGCGTGACCGGCCGCGCGCGGGGTTCCAATATCCCATCCTGCGCTGCGCCGACGGCTACGTCCGCCTGTGCCTGCTCGCGAAGCGCCAGTGGCGCGGCATGTTCCGATGGATGGGCGAACCCGAACAGTTCGCCGCGCCCGAATTCGACCGGACCTCGCATCGCTATGCCTCACCCGACCTCCTCCCCTATATCGCGGCTTTCTTCGCGGATCGGCGCCGCGCCGACCTCGAGCGCGAGGGGCATGAGCATGGGGTGCCGATCGCCTCGGTCCTGACGCTCGGCGAATTTCTCGAAAGCGATCATGCGGTGGCGCGGAACGCCGTGCTCGCGCGGCCCGACGGGACGAAACTGCCCAACGGTTTCCTGACCATCGACGGCGAGCGGATGGGACCGCTGGCGGACGCCGAAGACGCCGCCTTCCCCGCGCCAACCGCGAATGCCCCGCTCGCCCCCTTCGGCGACCTCAAGGTGCTCGATCTCGGCGTGATCGTCGTGGGGGCCGAAGGCGCGCGCCTGCTCGGCGATCTCGGCGCCGACGTCGTCAAGATCGAGAGCCAGGCCTATCCCGACGGCAGCCGCCAATCCTATCTCGATTTCGGCATGTCGGTCAGCTTCGCCGCCGGGCACCGCAACAAGCGCAGCCTCGGCATCGACCTGCGCAGCGCGGAGGGGCGCGAGCTGTTCCTCGATCTCGTCCGCGAAGCCGATGTCGTCTGTTCGAACTTCAAGCCCGGCACGATGGACAAGCTCGGGCTCGGCGAGGCGGTGCTGCGCGAGGTCAACCCGCGCATCGTCGTGTCGGAAAGCTCGGCCTTCGGCGACACGGGGCCGTGGAGCGGACGCATGGGTTATGGACCGCTGGTGCGCGCATCGACCGGCCTCACCCTCGCCTGGCGCTACCCCGACGATCCCGAGAGCTTCAGCGATTCGATCACCGTCTATCCCGACCATGTCGCCGGCCGGATCTGCGCGATCGGCGCCGCGGCTCTCCTGATCCGCCGTCTGCGCACCGGCCTTGGCGGCGTGTCGCGCGTCGCGCAGTCGGAGGTGATGGTCGGCCATTTCGCCGCCGACGTCGTGCGCGGTTCGCCCGCCGGCGGCAGCCTGTCCGACTGGCCGCGCGGCGTCTTTCGCGCCGCGGGCGAGGATGAATGGTGCGTCGTCACGATCGAGTCGGACGACGACTGGCGCCTGCTGTGCGGCGTTCTCGACTATGCCGAGGGGCTGGCGTTCGACACGCCCGCGAAGCGGCTGGCGGCGCGCGATGCGATCGACGAGCGGATCGAGGCCTGGCTTGCCGACAAGGCGCCGCGCGATGCCGCGGAAGCCCTGCAGGCGGCCGGCATCGCCGCCGCGCCGATGCTGCGGCTCGCCGATCTGCCCGACTTTCCCCATTATCGCGACCGGCAATTCTATCGCATCGAGGACCATCCCTGGCTGCAGGAGGATGTAGTGGGCGAAAGCTATGTGGCGAAGACGGCCGACGTGCCCGAGCCCGGACGCCGCCCGGCCCCGCTGAGCGGCGAGCAGAGCGCCGAGGTGATCGCCGACTGGCTGAAGTTCGACGCGCGGCGCATCGCGGCGCTTGAGGAAGCGGCCATTCTCGAACCGCTCGCCGACGTCACGCGCCGCCAGGCGGAGGAGCATGTCGCGAGCGATGCCCCTGCCACGGCGGTCAATCACTGGAAATAGGCGCTTCGCCCGGCGCTATCCGATCACATGATGATCTTCCGACAGGAAGATCGGCGAGTTCGGCAAGTCGATGAAGCGCTTTTCATCCGCGAGCAGCAGCGCACCAGCGCGCTGCCCCGCTTCGGTGGCGCCCGCCGCCGCGAAACTCTTCCTGTCGTCCCACCAGAGCTGCGCGACGCCGTCGAAGTCGAGACCGGTCGAGCCGCGGACGTCGGCGAGCGGAAAGGCCCCTGCGACCGTCAGGCTGTGCGACTGCACATATTTCCGGATGCCGAGCGCGGCGGCGTGCGCCTGGACCAGCGGAGCATGGTGGTTGCGCCAGTAATCCTGGAATTCGACCCGCGTCAGCCCCGGCAAGCGCTTGAGGCAAAAGGTCACTCGCAGCATTTTTCCATCTCCCGTCCTTCTGCCCGGCCGCCCGGTCGGCCCGCCGCGCCATTCGTCCATTGCACCATCGCTACAAATCTATATATAGTAGATAAACGATGCAACGGGAAAGGTGCGCGCGGCGAATGACTTATCATCCGGCAACGGGTCCGATCGGCGCCGAGGGGCGCTATTGGGACGCCCTGATCGAAGGCAGGCTGGAGCTGCCGCGCTGCGCATCGTGCGGGACGTGGCATTGGCCCGCGGTATGGCGCTGCGGCGCGTGCGGAAGCTGGGATCACGAATGGGTCGAACAGCCGATCGAGGGCAGCGTCTTCACCTACACCCGCACCCACCACGGCTTCGGCGGGACCGAAGCATTCGCGAAGCCCTTTTCCACGCTCGTCGTGGCGCTGCGGACGGTTCCGATCCGGCTGGTCGGCGTTCTCGACCCCGATGACGCCGCGCTGAAGATCGGCGCGCCGGTCACCGGCGCGATCGGCCGCACCCGCTTCGGCGACGCCGATGTCCCCGCGCTGCGCTGGAGGCTGGCATGAGCATCTCGCTTTCGGGCCGCACGGCCGCCGTCGGCGTCGGTTACCGCCAATACAAGCGCGGCACCGCGCCGGTCCCCGAGCGCGGCGTGCTGGTCCGCGCGATCGTCGATGCCTGCGAGGATGCGGGCTTCGACCCCGCCGAGGTCGACGGCTTCGTCTCCTACGGCGACGACAAGAACGAGCCGGTGCGGCTGATGCCCGACCTCGGCACCAAAGAGCTCAACTGGTCGGCCCAGGTCTGGGGCGGCGGCGGCGGCGGAATCGCGGGCGCCTTCGGACTGGCCGCTTCGGCGATCCTCACCGGGCAGGCGCGCGCCGTGATCGTCTTCCGCGCGCTCGTGGAGGGGAACAGCGGGCGGCTGTCGGCGGCGGTCATGGCGCACCACCTCAACGACCATATGGTGTCGGCCGGCATCCTCGCCCCCGCACAGGTCTGCGCGATGCGCGCGCAGCGCATGTTCGAACACCATGGCGTGCCGCAAGAACTCTGCGCGGAACTCGTCCGCGCCTCCTATTATCACGGCAGCCGGAACCCCGAAGCCGTCGCCTATGGCAAGGATTTCGATCTCGACGAATATCGCCGTTCGCGGATCATCGCCGAACCCTTCCACCTCTTCGATTGCAGCCGCGAGAATGACGGTGCGGGGGCGATCCTGCTCGTCTCGGCCGAGATGGCGCGCGACCTTCGGAAAAAGCCGGTGAAGCTGCTGTCGGTCGCGCAGGGGACGCAGGCTGGCTATGGCGACCTGCTCGAAAACGACGCCGAGGCGCTCTATCCGACCGCCGGCTTCCGCGCGATCCGCGACCGCCTGTTCGGGATCGCGGGGCTGACGCCCGCCGATATCGACGTCGTCCAGCTCTACGAGAATTTCAGCGCGCAGGGGATCGCGTCGCTGATCGATCATGGTTTCTGCACCTACGAGAATGTCGCCGAGTTGGTACGGTTCGAGAATCTGATTGCCCCGGGCGGCAAGCTGCCCGTCAACACTTCGGGCGGCAATCTGGCGCACGGCTTCGTGCACGGGTTCGTGACCGCGGTCGAGGCGGTGCGCTGCCTGCGCGGCGAAAGCCCCAACCCGGTGCCGGACGCCCGCACCTGCCTGCTCGCGGGCGGCCCCGGCGCGCCGACGATCAGTTCGGCGATCTTCGGCGTCGATTGAGCTTACACTTGACAAAGAAGAGAAAATGTAAACATTTGCCGCAACCATAGTGACAGCGCGGGGACTCGGCGAATGGATGCTTTTATGGAGGGCGTATACGACCGGATGGTCGAGCATCTGCGCGCCGGGACGACCGACATGGCAGAGGCGACGCTGTCCGTCCCGATCGCGCATTTCACCGATGCCGATCATCTGAAGCGCGAAGTCGAGGTGTTCCGGAACCAGCCGCTCGTCGCGGCGATGGCGTCCGAACTGCCCGACCCGGGGAGTTTCCTGACCCGCGACCTGCTGGGTGTTCCCCTGCTGATGACGCGCGACAAGGCCGGGAAGGTGTCGGTGTTCCGCAACATGTGCCGGCATCGCGGCGGCAAGGTCGAGCAGGAGGAGAAGGGCAAGAAGCCCTTTTTCGTCTGCGCCTATCATGGGTGGAGCTATGATGCGCAGGGCGCGCTGCGCGGCGTTCCCTATGAGGAGCAGCTCGGCCCCGTCGACCGTTCGTGCAACAGCCTCCACCGCGTCCACAGCGAAGAGCGCCACGGCATTATCTGGGTCGATTTCTCGGGCCGGGCCGACCGGACGGTGGCGGACTATCTTGGCGAGGCCGACGAACGGCTGGCGGCCTATGGCGTCGAGAAGACCGTCGTCTTCATGGAAAAGTGGATCGACCTCGCGGTCAACTGGAAGCTGGTGATGGACGGCGCGATCGACGTCCTCCATCCGCAGTTCCTGCATCCGACGGGCGTCGGCAAGCTCATCCACACCAGCTCCGCCGTGTGCCTCGATTACGGCCGGCATTTCCAGTCCTTTTCAGCGCGCAAGCGCCTGCTCGAAAAGCTCAAGGCCGGCGAGACGATCGATGCCGGCTGGCGCTATATCTCGGGCAATCTGATGGTCTTTCCCAACACCAGCCTGATCCCGACCCCCGACCATTATGAATATTGGAACGTCTGGCCCGACCTCGCGCACCCCGGGCGCTGCCGCATCCACATCCGCTTCCTGGTCGACGCCGCCAAGCTGGACGATGCGGTCGCGGAACGGATCATGCGGAGCTGGGCGATCCTCGAACAGGCGGCGACCGAGGAGGATTTTCCGATGGAGGAGACGATCCAGGTCAACGCGAACGCGCATCCGGTCGGCGACTTCCACTACGGCCTTTGCGAGGGGCCGTGTCAGCATCTGCATCGCCAGATGGCGCGCGAGATGGAGGTCGCCGGCGCCTGAGCGCCGCCTTCCCGAACGAAACAGCCAGACGACCGCACGGTGGTGCGGCATGAGGAGAGGATCGATGAACATCGCGGAGCTCGTCCGGTATTGGGCGAAATGGCGGCCCGGGCACACCGCGATCATCCACGATGGGACGCGCCTGTCATGGGGCGATTTCGACGCGCGAACCGACGCCATCGCGCGCGGGTTGCGGCGGGCCGGGGTCGGCAAGGGTGACCGCGTCGGCCTGCTGATGAGCAACCGGATCGAGGCACCGCTGGTGACCGTCGCGACGCTGAAGCTCGGCGCCATCTTCGTGCCGCTCAACTATCGCCTGACCGGCCCCGAGCTGCTGCCGCTGGTCGAGGATGCCGAATGCCGCGTCATCGTGACCGAAGCAGCCTGCCTTGGTCAGCTCGACCCCGCGCGCGCCACCTGCGATTTCCAGGTCTTCGCCGCGGGCTCCGGCGGCGATTTCGACACGCTCGTCGTCGCCGAAGGTCCTCCGCCCACCGAAGCGGTCGCGCTCTCCGACCCCGCCTTCATCTGCTATACCTCGGGGACGACAGGCCGCCAGAAGGGCGCGCTCCTCACCCACGGCAGCACGCTTTACCCGGGCATCGCCAAGAATGTCGCCGAGGGGCTGACCTGGCGCGACGCGATCATGGTCGCGGTACCCTTCGTCTTCACCGGTGCGGTCGTCTCCTGCTTCGTCCAGCTCACCATCGCCGCCGGCGGGACGATGGTGCTCGAATCCAATTTCGACGTCGACCGCTACCTCGACACGATCGAGCGCTATGGCGTTTCAGCGGCGACCACCGTGCCGGTGATTTGGGAACGGCTGATGCGATCCCCCGATTTCGCGGCCGCCGACCTCTCATCGATGAAATCGGCCGCCTCGGGCGGCGCGCCGGTCAGCATCGACCTGATCAACGCCTACAGGGAGAAGGGCATCTCGCTGATCCAGTGCTACGGGCTGACCGAGGCATCGGGGCTGGTCGCGACGATGCACGGCGAGGACGCGCTGCGGCGGATCGGCTGGGCCGGCCACGCGCTGCCGGGAACCGAGGTGCGGATCGCCGACGACGCGGGCGCGACGCTGCCGCTCGGCGAGGTCGGGGAGATATTGGTCAAGGGCCCGCATGTGATGCGCGAATATTGGCGCAAGCCCGACATCACGGCCGAGACGATCGTCGACGGCTGGCTGCGCACCGGCGACCTCGGCATGATGGACGAGGAAGGCTTCGTCAAGATCATGGACCGGTCGAAGGACATGCTGATCTCTGGCGGGATCAACGTCTATCCGGCCGAGATCGAGCGCGCGCTGGCCGGCGTCGAGGGCGTGGCGGAGCTGGCGGTGATCGGCGTTCCCGACCCCGATTGGGGCGAGGTGCCGATGATCGTCGCCTGCGCGCAGGATGGGCGGGAGCGCGTCATGGCCGAAATCGAGGCGGTGGGCGAACGCGAGCTCGCTAAGTTCAAGCGGCCCAAGCATATCGTCTTTTCGGCCGAGCCGCTGCCCCGCACCCTGTCGGGCAAGGTGTCGAAACCCGCGCTGCGTGCTGCCTATCCGGCGGTGCCGGACGACGCAGCACGGCTGTTCGCGGTCAAGGCCTGAAGCGCCCCCGCCCCTAGCTGACCGTCGACACGCCGCCGCTGACCGGCAGCAACACGCCAGTCACCCACGCGCCCGCGCGCGACGAGAGATAGATGACCGCCCCCGCGATGTCGTCCATCGTGCCGGCGCGGGCGCCAAGCGGAGAGACGAAGGCCTTGGGCGGTTCGTCGTCGGGGCCCATGCCAAGAAACCGTTCGGTCAGGCGCGACGGGAAGAGGCCCGGCGCGATCGCGTTGCAGCTGATGTTCCGCTGGGCGAGATGGCGGCCGAGATGGCGCGAGAGCATCGCGACGCCGGTCTTGCCCGACGCATAAGCGAAATTTTCGAGCGGGCCCGGGTGAAGCGCGGCGATCGAGGCGATGTTGATCACGCGCGCCGGGTCGTCCGGCGCCGCGCCGCGCTCGAGCTGCGGCAGCAATTTGCGCGTCAGCAGGAACGGCGCGCCGAGATTGAGGCTCAGCACCGCTTCGAAATCCTCGCGCCCTTCGCCGTCGAGCGGCGTCGGGCGGTCGGTACCCGCATTGTTGACGAGGATATGGAGCGGCCGGTCGCCCAGCGCCGCCGCGATCGCGGCAAGTCCTTCGTCGGTCGCGACATCCGCCGCGACGCCCTGCGCCGATCCGCCCAGTTCGGCGACGATCCGCTCCACATCATCGGGCTTGCGCGCGACGGCCCAGACCTCGACCCCCGCCTGCGCGAGCCCGCGCGCGATCATGCGCCCGATCCCCGAGGTCGCCCCCGTCACCAGCGCGCGCTTGCCCGATACGTCGAACAGGCCGGCGGCATAGGCAGCGGTCATGCGAGCGACCCCGGCGTCTGCGGCAGGAAGACGGTCTTGATTTCGGTGAAGGGATCGATGCCTTCGGGCCCGCCTTCGCGGCCCAATCCCGATTTCTTGAAGCCGCCGAAAGGATTGGTCAGGTCGAAGTCGCGGCCGTTTTGGGTGAAATGACCGGTGCGGATGCGCCGCGCCACCGCATAGGCGCGGTCGGTGTCGTGCGTGTAGACGCCCCCCGACAGGCCGAACGCGCTGTCGTTGGCGATCGCGATCGCCTCCTCCTCGCTGTCGTAGGGGATCACCGCGGTGACCGGGCCGAAGATCTCCTCCTGCGCGACCGCCATGTCGTTGGTTGCGTCGGCGAAGACCGTCGGCTCGACATAATAGCCGCGATTGAGCTCCGATGGCCGCCGTCCCCCCGTCGCGATACGCGCGCCCTCGGCGACGCCCTTGTCGAAATAGCCGGTCACCTTGGCATGATGGCGCGCCATCGCCAGCGGCCCCATCGCCGTCGCCGGATCGAGCGGGTCGCCGACGCGGGTCGCCGCCATCGCCGCAGCGAGGCTGTCGACATAGGCATCCTTGCGCGCGCGCGGCACGAGGACGCGGCTGAAGTTGATGCAGACCTGTCCGCACAGCAAGGTGATCATCGGAGCGAGCGCGGGCCCCATCGCTTCGGGCTCATAATCGTCGAGGATGATCGCGGCGGACTTGCCGCCCAGCTCCATCGTGTAGCGCGCCATGCGCGACGCGCAGACCTGCGCAATGTGCAGCCCGACGTCGGTCGAGCCGGTGAAGGCGACCTTGTCGACCCCCGGATGGCGGACGAGCAGGTCCGACGCCTCGCGATCGGCGGGCAGCAGGTTGATCACCCCTTCCGGGAATCCCGCCTCTTCGGCCGCCTCGGCGAGCATGAACGCCTCGAGCGGGGTTTCGGGCGCGGGCTTCAGGATGACGGTGCAGCCGGTCGCCAGCGCCGGCGCGAGCTTGATCAGCAACGAGGCGAGCGGCCCGTTCCAGGGCGCGATCGCCGCGACGACGCCGACCGGCTCGCGCACCACGACGGCGACTTTCGACATCATGCCGTTCGACGGCCGCACATCCTCGAAGGGATAGGTCTCGGCGAGGCCGGCATAATAGTCGAGCAGACCCGCGGTGCCCGCGCCGGCGCCTTGCGCCATCGAGACGGGGACCCCGACCTGCGCGATCCAGGCGCTGTCGAGCGCCGCGCCGCGCCGCTGCAGCGCCTGCGACAGGGCGCGCATAGTGGCCGCGCGCTCGGCGGGCGACAGCCGCGGCCACGGGCCTTCGTCGAGCGCCTTGCGCGCCGCCGCGACCGCGCGCTCGACCTCTGGCGCGCCCGCCGCCACGACTTCGCCGAATATCTCTTCGGTCGCCGGGTTGGTGATGCGGAACCGCCCACTGCCCTCGATGGGGATCCAGCGCCCGCCGATAAAGAGCCGGTCGGGGTGCGCGACTTGCGCGCTCGATTGGCCGATCATGTTCATCTCCTGAATTGCGCTGCTCAACCCTTATGGTCGTGCTTGGACAAGAAGGTCTGGAAGGTTTCGCCGCCACCGGGCGCATCATCCATATGCGCGATCATCCAGTCATATTCGGCGCGCCACCCCTCCAGTGGCGAGCGGGTCAGACTGTCGTTCACCAGCGTCTTGATCCCCGCGATGCCCTGCGGCGGATGCGAGGCGATGGTCGCGGCGATTTCGATCGCGCGCGCGTCGAGCACCGCGGCGTCGACGACCTCGTTCACCAGTCCGATGGACTCTGCCTCCTCGGCGCCGACGACCGCGCCGGTCATCAATATCGCCTTGGCGCGCGCGGGGCCGACCGCGCGGGGCAGCGACCAGGTCGCATTGGCGCCGCCATAGCCGACGGCGGTCACCTTGAAACGGAAGGCGGGCGTCGCGATGCGGATGTCGCAGGCGAGCGCGAGGAGCGCGCCAGCGCCGTAGCAGAGGCCGTCGACCGCTGCGATCACCGGCAGCGGATGCGCGGCGACGCGGCCGAACACCGGATCGCGCGTCTCGAAGGCGCGCCGCATCGCCGTGGCGTCGAATCCCGCCATTTCGTGAATGTCGAACCCGGCGCTGAACGCCTTGCCGCCGCGCGCGCCGAGGACGATCGCGCGCACGTCGGGATCGTCGGCGACGCGCGCGAGCTGCGCGTCGAACGCTGCGAAGGTCGCGGTGTCGAAGGCGTTGAGCACGTCGGGGCGGTTGAAGGTCAGATGCAGAACGCCCGGCGCGGGCGTGGCGACGATCAGCGAGGGGTCGGCGGTCATGGTCATCCTCTCGATTGCGGCGGCATATGGGCGGCCTGGCCGGGGTCGAAGGCGGTCACCATCTCATATCCCAGCGACGCTTCGAAGATCGGAAGCGCCCCGCGCAGCCAGTGGTTGAGCGCGCGCTTGCTGAGTTCGACCGCCAGCGGCGCGCGCTCGGCGAGCGTGGCCGCGTAGCGAAGCGCGAGCGGCAGCACCTCGGCCGGCGGCACCGCGTCGGACACGAGCCCGATCCGCTCCGCCTCTCGGCCGGTCAGCTTGTCGCCGGTCAGCAGATAGCGTTTGGCCTTCGCCATCGAGCAGAGCAGCGGCCAGACGAGCGCGGCATGATCGCCCGCCGCGAGGCCGATGCGCAGATGGCCGTCCGACAGATTGGCCTCCTCATTGGCCACCGAAATGTCGGCGAGTAGCCCGAGCGCCAGCCCGATTCCGGCCGCCGGGCCGTTGATCGCGGAGACGAGCGGCTTGCGCATCTCGATGAGTCCGGTCAGGATCTGCGACGTTTCCCGCATCATCCGGACCTTGTTGGCATAATCATTGCCCTCGCCCGCGATGTCGGACCAGTCGCCGCCAACGCAAAAGGCCCGCCCCGCCCCGGTCACCACCGCGGCGCGCGCTTCGGGATCGGCGTCGATCAGCGCCGGAAGCCGGGCCAGTTCGCTGTGCAGCGCATCGTTGGTCGCGTTCATCCGTTCGGGGCGATTAAGCGTGAACAGCACCACCCCCGGCGCGGCGCGCGCGACGGCGATATGCGCGAAGTCGTAGGGCGCGGCCGCGGTCATGCCGCCGTTCGGATGAGTTCGGCCGCCTTTTCGCCGATCATGATCGTCGCCGCATTGGTATTGCCACTGGTGATCTGCGGCATGATCGAGGCGTCGACGACACGCAGCCGCCCGATCCCGCGAACGCGGCACTGGGGATCGACCACCGAATCGGGATCGGACCCCATCCGGCAGCTGCCGACGGGATGATAGGTGATCATCGCCTTGGCGCGGACATAGGCCTCCCACTCCGCGTCATCGGTCGGAACCGGGTCGGGCGAACGGTCGCCGAGCGTGATCGCGTTCAGCGCGGGCATCGCAAACAGCCGGTCGACCAGCTTCATCGCGCCGACCAGCGTGTCGACGTCGGCGCGGTCGCCGAGCAGCTTGTGGTTGACGACGGGCTCCAGCGCTTCGCCAAGCTCGACGCGCCCGCGCGATTTCGGGCGCGTGAGCGACACGTTGATGCTGACGCACGGTTCCTTCGGCATCACCGCTTCGGCCGAGGACACCGTCTCGGGCTCGACATTATAGGCGAGCGGCATGAAATGGAGCTGGATGTCGGGCTCCTCAAGTCCATCGCGCGTGCGGGCGAGCCCCATCGCCTGCACCGCGGGCGCACCCATCGGACCGCTCTTGTTCCAGAAGAATTTGGCGAGGTGCCGGACCATGTCGAGCGCTCCGACCTGGCTGTTGAGCGTCGGAACGCTGACGAACTTGTTCTGGGTGATGCCGGGATGCTCCTGAAGATTGTGCCCGACTTCGCGGCGATCGCACTGAACCGCGATGCCCCGCGATTGCAGATAGTCGCCTGCGCCGATCCCCGAGCGGAGCAGGAGGGCTGGGGAGCCCATTGATCCCGACGAGACGATCACCTCGCGCCGCGCGCGCAGCTCCTTTCGCGCATCGCCCTGCCGGTAGCGGATGCCGACCGCCTCGCCATTTTCGACGATGATGGTGTCGACATGGGCATGGGTCACCGTCATCAGGTTCGGGCGCTTTCGCGCATCGCGCAGATAGGCCTTTTCGGTGCTGCACCGCCACCCGTCGCGCTGGGTCGCCTGGGTCAGATAGGCGCCCTCCATCTCGCCGCCGTTATAATCGTCGAGACGGGAAAGGCCGAACTGCTCGCAGGCCCGCAGGAACAGCTCGCACAGCGGATGCGGATCACGCATCGGCGACACCGTCAGCGGACCCTGCCGCCCGTGGTTCTGGTTGGGCGCCCCCGCCCATGTCTCGCTGCGCAGGAAATAGGGAAAGAGGCTGTCGAAATTCCAGCCGGTCGCGCCCAGCCGTTCCCAGGCGTCGAAATCGGCGCGGGTGCCGCGGATATAGACCTGGCCGTTGATCGCGCTGCCGCCGCCGAGCATCCGCCCGCCCGACCAGATGAAGCGCCGGCCGCCTATCGATTCATCGGGAAGCTGCCAATATTTCCAGTCGTAACGGTCGTCGACGAGCATCTTGGCGAAGCCGACCGGCATCTGCACCATCAGCCCGGTCGATTCGCCGCCGGCCTCGACCAGCGCGACGCGGACCTTCGGATCCTCGCTCAGCCGCGCCGCCAGAACGCAGCCCGCGCTGCCGCCGCCAACGACGATATAATCCGCTTCCTCGCCCGCCATATTCTCTCCGTCCATCTTATACATCAATCGACTAATTAAGATTGATGCCGACATGCGTCTTCGTTGACAGTTCCTCCATGCCTCATTAATTGATCAATTGAAAGTGCGTTGATCGACGACGCCGCAAAACGAGGGAGACGGGATGCCGAGCGTCAATTTTCAGAGCGCGGACGGAGCTGTCACGACGATCGAGATCGAGATCGGAAACTCGGTCATGCGCGGCGCGCGCGACAATAGCGTCGACGGCATCGACGCCGATTGCGGCGGCGTCTGCGCCTGCGCGACCTGCCACGTCTATGTCGCGCCCGACTGGATCGACCGCGTCGGCCCGGCGGGGACGGATGAGAGCGAGATGCTCGATTGCGTCAACGACCCGCGCCCGAACAGTCGTCTTTCCTGCCAGATCGCGATGTCGCAGGAACTGGAGGGGTTGACACTGATCCTTCCCGAGTCCCAACGATAGCCGCGGGGGACGGTCCATCCAGCATCGCACCTATGGAGGGAGAAAGCGTTTGACGGCGAAGGCAGCGAAACGGCGGGGCGACGAGCGTACCGCATCGGCCGCCGCGCTGCTGAACGCGACGGCGGAGCTTTTGTCCGAAGCCACGAATATCGACGTGTCGCTGAACGAGATTTCGCAGCGCGCGTCGGTGAATTCGGCGATGATCAAATATTATTTCGGCAACAAGGAAGGCCTGCTGCTCGCGCTGCTCGAACGCGACGCGGAAACCGCGATGGCGTCGCTCAAGGCGCTGAGCGACATGGACATGCCGGCGCAGAAGAAGCTCAAGATCCATATCAACGGGATCATCAACGCCTATTATAAATCGCCCTATATCAACCGGCTGATCCATTACATGGTCGAATCGGGCAGCCCCGAGGCCAGCCGCCGGGTCGCCCAGATCTTCATCGAGCCGATGATCGAGGTCTATCGCGACATGGTGGCGCAGGGCGTTCGCGAAGGCGTGCTCAAGGACGTCGATCCGGGGCTGCTCTATTATTGCCTCGTCGGCGCCGCGGACCATATCTTCCACGCCGGCTATTCGGTTCCCGCGACCCTGGGGATCGAGCGCCTCGACGACGGCATCAAGCAGCGATATGCCGAACTCGTCTGCGACATCTATCTGCGCGGCCTCGCCCCCTGATCGCAGACGGCGCGGCTCAGGCGGGTTGAGCCGCCCGCAGTTCCACCGAAATTCCGTCCATCAGCGTCGTCCCCGAAACCGCCTCGACGACATCGGGTCCGTGGCCGAGCAGGATGTTGATGTTGGCGCCGCCCGCGCGGTTGGCACGCTGCCACCCGCCGCTGCCATGCCCGAAACAATGCGGGTAGGAAACCGTGCCGCGCAGATGGTCGGCGTTGACCTCGACCTCCACCTCGATTTCGCCGAAGCGGTTCGACAGGATCGCGCGGTCGCCATCGGCCAGGTCGTGGGCGGCGGCATCGTCGGGATGGATGTGCAGCGTCGGCTTTTGCGAGCGGACGAGCCGGTCGACATTGTGTAGCCAGCCGTTGTGCGAGCGGATGTCGCGGCGCGACAGCAGCTTCAGCCCTTTGGCCGGCGGCGTCGCGAGCAGACGGTCGAGCTCGCCCGCGATCAGATCGTCCCACAGGTGGATCCGCCCGTCGGCGTGCGCGATCTTGTCGGGATTGCCCCAGGGGATCGGAATGTCGAGCATCGCCCCGTGCGGATGGTCGCGCAGCCGATCGATCGACCAGCCGGCCGCCCCCGCCGGCCCCTGCCGGATCGCCCCGTCGAGCACTTCGAGCGGCCGCATCTGCCCGCCCGCCGCCTGCGCCGCCGCCTCTTCGGGCGACGCCGCCGGCATGCGCAGCCCCATCCGGCCCAGAATAGCGCAGAAGGTGTCGAACTCGCTGCGCGCCTCGCCCACCGGCGCGATCACCGGCTCGGTATATTGGAGGAAAGGCTGCACCATGCTCATGAACGGGACCATCGGCAGGTCGGCGCGCTCGTAGAAGGTCAGCCCCGGAAGCACATAGTCGGCATAGGACCCCGCCTCGTTGATATAGAGGTCGAAGGATACCGACAGCTCGAGCTGTTCGAGACCGCGCCGCAACCGCTCGCCCCCCGGCGCGGCGAGCAGCACATTGCCGCCGAGCGAAAGCAGCGCCCGCACCTGCCCGGGACCGGGTTCCAGAATGTCGTCGGGCATCACCGCCGAAGGCAGGAACTGCGTCACGCTCGGGAAATTGCCGATCCGGCTGCGGACCTCGTCATAGCCGCCGGTGGTCGCCCGGTCGCTCCCGGCAAGGACGGGAGTGGCGAAGGTGCTGCCGCCCTCGTGCCCGAACGTCCCGCCGACCATGTTCAGCGCCGACAGCAGGAAATTCGCCAGTGTCGCATAGGGGCCGCGACAGATGCCGACTCGGCCGTAGCAGACCGACCGCGGGCTGGCGACGAGGCGCCGCGCCAGCGCCTTGATCGCATCGACTCCGATCCCGGTGCGCCGCGCCGCCTCGGCGAACTCGATCCCGGTCAGCGCCGCGCGCAGTTCGGGCCAGCCGGCGCAGCGCGCGGCGAGAAACGCCTCGTCCGCCAGCCCCTCCTCCGCGAGCGTCCGCAGCATCGCGAGCATCAGCCAGCAGTCCGAATTGGGCTCGATCGCGACATGCTCGTAGCGCGCCGCGGTTTCGCTGCACCGCGGGTCGACCACCACGACGCCGCCGCGCGCCGCGACGGCGTCGAGCTGGTGCCGTACCCGGGGCGTGAAGATCAGCGACCCGTTGGAAACGAGCGGGTTGGCACCGAAGATGATCATGAAATCGGCGTTGTTGACGTCGGGCACGTCGATCGTCAGCGGGCTGCCGTAGAGCACCCAATTGGCGGTGAAGCGCGCATTGGTGTCCTGCGAGCCCGCGCCGTAGATTTTGGTGGTGCCGAGTGCCTTCAGGAACATGCGGAAGCCGGTCATGCCGTCGGTCGCATAGGCGGGTGGATTGCCCTGATAGCTCGCGACGGCGTCGGGGCCGTGCTCGGCGATGATCGCCGACAGCCGGCGCGCGATATCGTTGAGCGCCTCGTCCCAGCCGACCGGCTCGAACCGCCCTGGCGCGACGCGCTTCATCGGGCGCGTGACGCGATCGGGATCGTGGGTGACCGCGTGGTAGGAGATGCCCTTCACACAGGCGTGGCCCTGCGACGAGGGATTATCGGGGTCGGGCCGCGCGCGCACGACCTTCCCGTCTTCGACTGTGGCCACCAGCCCGCACACCGCCGTGCAGATGCGGCAGAAAGTGACATGATCCCCGTCCTCGCCCGTCGCTGGTCGCATGATTCGCTCCAGTTAATTGATTGATTGCAATGTTTCACGCTTTTGCCGTCCTGTCCATTTCCTTCGACCTGTAAAGTTGGATTCCGCGACAGGATGGCGCTGGCTCGTCGGATTGACGCCCCATTATTCGAGCAAAATAATTAATCGATTGGTTGACATCTGCTCTCGATTGATTGACATTGCGGCGACTATGTAAGGCCCGCAAGCGGCCCCTTTTTCGGGAGAGTGGAGACGTGGCGAAACCCGAAGGATATTCGGCCCAGGATTTCAGCCAGCACGACCGCGTGCTGATGCAGCGGCCCTATGATTTTTACGACCGCGTGCGCGAGTCGGGCTGTCCCGTCGCCCGGTCGGAAAAGCTGGGCGGATTCTGGTACACCACCAACTATGCCGCGGCGCGGCGGGTCTACGACGACTTCCGCACCTTCAGTTCGGCCGACGGCACCGCGCTGCCGAAACAGCCGCTGCCGCTCTATCCGATCGACCTCGACCCGCCGCAGCAGACGCGGATGCGCAAGCTGCTCAACCCGATCTTCCTGCCCGACGCGATCCTGAAATATCGCCCGCGCTTCGACGCGATCATCGGCGACCTGCTCGACGAGATCGCCCCGAAGGGCGAGGCGGAGCTGCAGGAAGAGCTGGTCCGCCCGACGCTCGCCACGGTGATCATGCCCTTTCTGGGCGTCCCCAAGGCCGACTGGGCGATGCTCGCGCACAAGCTCGATTTCCTGACCCGCATGCGCGTCGAAGACCCCGACACCTGCGCGCGTTACGGCGAGGAACTCAGCAATTATCTCTACGAGTTCGCGGCGCGGCGGCGCGGCACGCCGCCCGAGGACGATCTGATGCAGATATTGATCGACGCGCGGATCGGCGGCGAGGCGCTGACCGACGAGGAGATCGTCGGCATCGCGACCCTCGTGCTGTTCGGCGGGCTCGACACGACGAGCGCGGTCGTCGGCATGGCGCTCTGGTATCTGATCGAGCATCCCGACGAACGCGCGCGCCTCCTCGACGGCGAGGTCGATTTCCCGAAGGCGCTCCACGAGTTCGTGCGCTACGCCTCGCCGATCCAGGGACTGCGGCGCACCGTCACCCGCGACACCGAGCTCGAAGGCTGTCCGCTCAAGGCCGGCGACTATGTGATGGCGATGAACGGCGCCGCCAATCACGATCCGGGCAAGTTTCCGGAACCCGACCAGGTGCGATTCGACCGGCCGATCGGCAACGAGCACGATCATCTGGGGTTCGGCGGCGGCGCGCACATCTGCATCGGCCAGCATTTCGCCAAGACGCTGATGGAAACGCTGATCCGCGCCGTCTTCGACCGCCTGCCCGATCTGCGCATCCGCGACGATTTCCGCCCCGCTTTCGCGGTGGGCGAATCGCGCGTGCTGCAGACATTGCCCGTTTCGTTCCGCCCCGCCTGAGGGCGCGGACCCGACGACCGGCGCGGGAGCTGCGCGACACATCGATAGCTTGAAAACGCGAGCGGCGCAGAGCCGCCGAGCATGGGAGGGTGATATGCGTAAGACTTCGAAATGGTTGCTCAGCGCCGCTGCCGGCGCGATCGCCGGCGCCGCCGTGCCGGCCTGCGCCCAGGATGCTCCGGCGGAGACGTCGGCAAGCGACACCGGCACCGGGAACGAGATCGTGGTGACGGCGCAGAAACGCAGCGAAGCGCTGCAGGATGTGCCGATCGCCATCTCCGCCTTTGCCGGCGACACGCTCGCCAAGCAGGGCGTGCAGGGCATCATGGATCTCGCCAAGGTGACGCCGTCGCTGCTGATCACCGAAGGGTCGAGCCAGGCCCAGCCCTTCATCCGCGGCGTCGGCGGGCGCAACATCACGCCGGGCAACGAGGCGACGACCGCGGTCTATATCGACGGCGTCTACCAGACCGACAAGACCGGCCTGATGCTGCAGGGCTTTCCCGACGTCCAGTCGGTGCAGGTGCTGCGCGGGCCGCAGGGCACGCTGTTCGGGCGCAACGCGACCTCGGGCGCGATCCTCGTCACCACCAAGAAGCCGAGCCAGGAATTCGGCGCCTTCGCCGAGGGCACGCTCGGGACCGACGAGGCGGGCGGGCGCCTGTTCGTGACCGCCCCGATCGCGCCGACGCTGTCGTTCGCCGCCAGCGGATTCTATCGCGACCAGTACGACTATATCAAGAATCTCAACCCCTCGAACGGCGCCGGCAAACGCGTCGGCGGCGATCTCGGCTATGGTGTGCGCGGCACGTTGCTCTGGGAACCCTCGTCCGATTTCTCGGCCTCGCTCGCCGGCTATTGGGCCAAGGGCCACAACAATGCGCCGATGGCGGTCCAGCCCGTCCGCGGCGGCCCGACCACGCTCGGCGGCGCGCTCGCCCAGTCGATCCTCGGGCTCGACATCAGCCGTCCCGACCGCGCCTATTATGGCGAGATCCCGCCCGAGGTCCGCTACGAAGGCTATGGCGCGTCGCTGACCCTCGACGCAGATCTCGGCATCTTCGACCTCAAGTCGATCACCGCCTATCACCACGACAATTCGGGGGTGCAGCTCGATCTCGACGCCTCGCCGATCCCCGTCTTCTGGTTCGACACCGACCTCAACGGCCGCGCCTATCAGCAGGAGATCAACCTGACGTCGAACGGCAGCGGCCCGTTCCAGTGGATCGTCGGCGGATTCTACATCAATTATCGCGACGGCTATTCGCAACAGGACCAGGTGGTCGGCCTGCCGGTACCGAATCCGTTGCGGCCGCATCAGGTTCCGCAGTCGCTGCTCGATGCCGCGGCCGCGGGCGAGGCCCCGGGGGGCAAGGTCTTCATCGACCAGAGCGCCTTCGTCACCGTCGAATCGCTCGGCATCTTCGGCGAGGCGTCCTACCAGTTCACCGATTCGACCAAGCTGACCGTCGGCGTGCGCTACACCGACGAAACCTCGACGCTCGACAAGGATAACGGCAATATCACCTACACGCCCGACGGCGCCGGCGGGCTGCTCGCGATCCCCGGCAGCTCGCTCGCGACTTGCGAGGCGACGCCGACGTGCACCGGGCTGAAGACGCCCTTCCAGAAAGTCACCTACCGCGCGGTGCTCGACCAGAAGTTCAGCGACGATGTGATGGGCTATCTGAGCTACAACCGCGGCTTCAAGAGCGGGGTCTACAACATCTCGACGATCACCAATGTCGAGGCGACCAAGCCCGAGATCATCGATGCCATCGAAGCCGGGCTGAAGGTCACCGCCTTCGACCGCAAGCTGACGTTCAACGCCGCGGCCTATTATTACAAGTACAAGAATCTGCAGGTCGCGATCGTCGACCCCGACCTCAACACGCAGATTTCGATCAACGCGGCGAAGGCGACGATTTCGGGGCTCGAGATCGAAACGGGCTTCCACCCCAACGACCGGCTGAATCTCAACGCCAGCTTCTCGACCTTCTTCAAGGCGCAATATGACGAGTTTCCGGCCTGCCTGATCTATCGGCCCAACGGCGCGGGGCTGTCGCAGATTCCCGGCGCCGACGCCGACTGTTCGGGGACCCGCCTGCCCGTCACTCCCAAGGTGATGGCCAGCCTGACGGGCAGCTATACCATCCCGCTGCCCAATGACGCCAAGATCGAACTTGGCGGACTCTACAGCCACATCAGCCGCTTCGACCATGCCCCCTATGGCTTCTATGCCGCGGGGGTCGACGAAACGGGCACTCCCTATCCCGCCGGGATCGGGCGCGCGCCGATCCAGAAGGCGATCAACACGGTCAACCTCTATGCCACCTTCACCCCGCCGGACGACAAATTCTACGTCCAGCTCTGGGCGAAGGACATCCTCAACCAGAATAATGTGTACCGCAACCTGTTCACCACCTCCTTCGGCTATTACACCTCGCTGACCCGCGGGATTTCGGGTGGGGTCAGCGTCGGGTTCAAATTCGGATCCGAACGCCGGTAAAGGGAGGTTCGGGTCATGCGCCGCGAGATAGCGCCTTGCTGAAGCTGACGCCGGAGGAAGCGGCGTTTCGCGACGAGGTCAGGGCCTTTTTCGCGGCGGATTACCCTGCCCATGTCATCGCCAAGAACGCCGCCGGCCAGCAGCTCGACAAGCAGGATCACATCGACGCCCAGCGCGCGCTCCACGCGCGCGGCTGGCTGGGCGTCGGCTGGCCCCGCGACCATGGCGGCACCGGCTGGACGCCGGCGCAGCGCTATATCTTCGATCAGGAACTCGAGCTCGCGAACGCCGCCGCGATCATTCCGATGGCGGTCATCTACATCGGCCCGATCATCGCCGCCTTCGGCTCGGATCGGCAAAAGGCCGAATGGCTGCCCGCGATCCTCGAATCGCGCGCCTTCTGGGCGCAGGGCTATTCGGAGCCCGAGGCGGGGTCCGACCTCGCCTCGCTCCGCTTTTCGGCGGTGCGCGACGGCGACGACTATATCCTCAATGGCACGAAGATCTGGACGTCGGGCGCGCAATGGGCCGACTGGATCTTCTGCCTCGCGCGGACGAGCCGCGAGGAACGCAAGCAGCAGGGCATTTCGCTGATCTGCGCGCCGCTCGACCTGCCGGGCATCCGCATCCACCCGATCCGCCTGATCGACGGATCGTACGAACTCAACCGCGTCGAATTCGACGATGTCCGCGTCCCCGTCGCCAATCGCATCGGCGAAGAGGGGCAGGCCTGGCATTATGCCAATGTGCTGCTGAAGACCGAACGCCTGTCCTATGCGCATATCGGCGCGAAGAAGCGCGATCTCGCGCGGCTGCTGGCCGAGGCGGCGCACATGCCGGCATCGGGCGGCGGCACGATGGACCGCGACCCGGCCTTCCGGCTCGCCGCCGCGCGCGTCGAGGCGAAGCTCGCGGCGATCGAGGCGTCGGTGCTGCGCTCGCTGCGAACCGAGATATC
Organism: Sphingopyxis sp. GW247-27LB; assembly: GCF_002277025.1. GTDB lineage: Bacteria > Pseudomonadota > Alphaproteobacteria > Sphingomonadales > Sphingomonadaceae > Sphingopyxis. The sequence goes on along the minus strand of NZ_NIWD01000008.1, from coordinate 29,982 downwards.
GATGGCCACCGCCGCCGCGCTCAAGATCGCCTGCACCGAATGCGCGCAGGCGATCAGCGAACTCGCGATCGACCTCGCCGGCCGGGCGCGGCTGCCGATGCTTGGCCGCGACGAGCCCGACTGGACGGCCGCGGCGCCGGCGGTGCCCGGCTTCGGCCCGCTCGCCGTCCAATCCTATCTCTTCGAGCGCGCGCAGACGATCTACGGCGGCTCGACCGAGATTCAAAAGACCATCATCTGGCGCGCGCTGGCGGCGATGGCGCGATGACGGGCGGGCTTTCCGGGCAGGAGCAGGAGATGCTGCGCGATTCGGTGCGCGCCTTCCTCGCGGCACGCGGCGACCGTTCGTGGGCGGCGCTGGTCGACCGCCTGGAGCTTGGCGAGGCGCTGCGCGATGCGCGCCAGGGTGCGATCGTGGCCGAGGAAATCGGACGCGCCCGCGCGGCGCTGCCGTTCGCGGAAACGGCCGTGACGCAGTGGCTGCTCGAACGCTGCGGCGGGCCAGGGTTCGAAGCAGCGGCGGTCCTGACGATGGCGTGGGCCGAGCCCGGCATGCGTTACGACATGGCGGACATCGCGATGACCGCGCGCCGCGACGGCGACGGCTGGCGACTCGGCGGGAGCAAGTCGGCGGTCGGCTGGGCGCCCGCGTGCGACCGGCTCGTCGTCGCGGCGCGCACCGCGGGGACGGTAGGCGAGCGGGGCGGGCTGTCGCTCTTCCTTCTCGATCCGGCTTTGGCCCCGAATCTTCGCACGCATGCCCATCGAACCATCGACGGCCGCCCCGCCGCCGACCTGATTTTCGAGGACCAGTTCTTCGGCGCCGACGCCTTGATCGGCAAGCCCGACCAGGCGATCGACCTGATCGAGGAAGCCCGCGACCGCGCCACCGCGCTGCTCGCGGCCGAAGCCGTCGGCCTGCTCGACAGCCTGCTTGCGCAATGTATCGCCTACACCGGCCAGCGCCGCCAGTTCGACCGGCCGCTCGCCGATTTCCAGGCGCTCCAGCACCGCATGGTCGACATGTATCTCGAATGCGAACTCGCGCGCTCCGCGGCCTGGCTCGCCGTCGAGGCGCTCGACGAGGATGCGGCGACGCGCGCGCATGCGGTCTCCAGCGCAATGGTCAACATCGCACGCGGCTGCCGCTTCGTCGGCCAGCAGGCGATCCAGCTCCACGGCGGCATGGGCATGACCGACGAACTGCCGCTCGGCCATTATGTGAAGCGCGCGATGGCGATCGAGGTCGAATGGGCCGACGCCGACTGGCACCTGGCCCGGATCGCGGGCTAGGCGCGCCGTGCCCGCCCGGCGCGCCCCTCGATCAGCCCGGCGTCTTCGGAATGAAGATCACCTTGGGAAAGGTGAATTCGCGCAAGCCGTCGAGCCCGTTCTCGACCCCGAAGCCCGATTGCTTCGCGCCCGCGAAGGGGATGTGCGGGCCGTTCTGGAAATTGTCGTTGATCCAGACGGTGCCGGTCTCGATCCGGTCGGCGACCGCGACCGCCTGGTCGATGTCCTTCGACCAGACCGCGCCGGCGAGGCCATAGTCGCAGTCGTTCGCGCGCGCGACCACCTCGTCGATGGTCGAGAAGCGCAGCAGCGGCAGCACCGGCCCAAAGGCTTCCTCGGTCACCACCGCCGCATTCTCGGGCGGATTGTCGACGAGCGTGATCGGGATGAAATAGCCGTCGCCTTCGGGAACCGCCGCGCCTTCGAGCAGGGTCAGCCCCTCCTCGCGCGCGCCGTCGATCAGCCCGCGCACCCGGTCATATTGGGCGCGGTTCTGGACCGGCCCATATTGCACCCCCTGCTGCGACCCGTCGCCGACGACCGCCTCCCTCGCGAGCTGGTGAAAGGCGTCGCGCATCGCGTCGTAGATGTCGTCGTGGATATACATGCGCTTGGTCGCGATGCAGACCTGCGCGGTGTTGTAGAAGGAGCCGAAGAACAGCTTCGGCGCGACCTCGGCCACATCGACGTCGGGCAGGACGATGGCCGCGTCGTTGCCGCCGAGTTCGAGCGTGATCCGCTTGAGGTCGCGCGACGCGACCTCCATCACGCGCTTGCCCGTCGCGGTCGAGCCGGTGAAGCTGATCTTCGCAAAGCCCGGATGCGCGGTCATCAGCGGTCCGAGCGCGTCGTCGCCCGAAATCACGTTATAGACCCCGGGCGGCAGGATATCGCGCCACAGCTCGGCGAGCTTCAGCGAACAGAGCGGCGTGTAGGGCGAGGGTTTCAGCACCATCGTGTTGCCGGCGAGCAGCGCCGGCGCGATCTTCCACATCGCGAGCAGGAAAGGGAAATTCCACGGCACGATCGCCGCGACGACCCCGATCGGCTCGTGCTTGATCACGACCTGGCGCGTCTCGCTGTCCTCGACGATCTCGTTGGGCAGCTCCTGCCGCGCCACCGATTTCAGCCACCAGGCGCCCATCTGGACCTCGCCCTTCGCCAGCGCCGAGGGGCGGCCCTGTTCGGCCACGAACAGCGCGGTGAATTGGTCGAGGTGGGGCTCGATCGCCTTCGCGGCCTTGATCAGCAGCTCGCGGCGCCCTTCCCATCCCAGCGCCTTCCAGCCCGGCAGCGCGCGCTTCGCCGCGTCGACCGCGCGATCGAGCTCCGCCTGCCCCGCGCAGGGCGCGGTCGCGAAGGCCTTGCCCGTCGCCGGATTGACCACGTCGATCCGCGTCGCCGTGTCGACCGCCGCCCCGTCGATGGTCAGCGTATATTCGTTCGCAAAGTCCATGTTCGCCTCACCCTGATTCTGCACAAATCCTATATATTTCCTGTCGATTTGCATCATTCGGGATCATAATCAAATGATATAAGATAATGGGGCGATTTTATCGGCTGGCCCGGGCGGAAACCACCCGTCCCGCTCATTGAAACGCGGCGCGACATTGCGGCCGGAGAGGATGGAATGACGATCATGACGCAGGACTGGACAGCAGGGCTCGCCCCCGGAGAGGACGGCGTCCATTACACATTCTGCCGGCTCTGCGAGGCGCATTGCGGCCTCGCGGCGCGCGTCGAGGCGGGGCGCATCGTCGACGTGCAGCCCGACAAGGACAATCCGCATTCGCAGGGGCATGTCTGCCTGAAGGGCATCACCTTCCACAACGTCACCTACGACCCCGACCGGATCACCCGGCCGATGAAGCGCGTCGGCGGCCCCGGCGAATTCGCGCCCGTCGGCTGGGACGAGGCGCTCGACGATATCGCGGCACGGCTGGGTCGGGTGCTCGACGCCCACGGCCCCGACGCCGTCGCGTCCTACAAGGGCAATCCGATCGCCTTCGGCATCGACGTCTCGTTCAGCCTCAAGGCGTTTCTGAGGGAACTGGGGGTCACCAAATATTATGGCGCCGGATCGCAGGACACCAACGCCCGGCTGACCGCCTGCTATTTCGCCTTCGGATCGGCGGTGACCTATGACATTCCCGACCTGCCGCATTGCGACATGCTGGTGATGTTCGGTGCGAATCCGCTGGTTTCCAACGGATCGATGGTCTGGTCGCCGCGCGTCCGGCACGATCTCGACGCGATCGCCGAACGCGGCCGCGTCGTCGTCATCGACCCGCGCCGCACCGAGACGGCGCGCCGCTATCAGCATGTCGCGGCGCGTGCCAACGGCGACGTCTGGCTCTTGCTCGGCATGCTGCGCACTCTGATCGACGAGCGGTTGTTCGACGAGGCGGCGGTCGCGGCGCACATGACGGGCTTTGCCGAACTCGCGCGCGAAATCGCCCGCCACGATCCGGCAGTGTGCGCCGAGCGGGCCGGGGTCGCGCCCGACGTTATCGCCGACCTCGCGCGCAGTTTCGCCGCGACGCCGCGCGCGGTCGCCTATGGGCGGCTGGGCGTCTGCCGGGGACCGCACGCGACGCTCGAGAATTTCCTGCTGGTCGCGCTCAACCTGCTCGGCGGCAAGCTGGGGCGGCAGGGCGGCGCGATCTTCAGCCGCCCGATCCTCGGCGGGTCGCAGAAGGTGCTGACCGGCGGCTATGGCGACACGCGCAGCCGGATCGGCGATTTCCCCAGCGTCGCGCAGTTCATGGCGTCGGCGATGCTGCCTGCGGACATTATGGAGCCGGGCGAGGGGCAGGTCCGCGCGATGATCCTGACCGGCGGCAACATGGTCATGTCGGCGCCGGGCGGCGCGGCGCTGGTCGATGCGCTGCAGCGACTCGACCTCATCGTCTCGCTCGACCTCTATCAGACCGAGAGCAACCGCTACGCCGACTATATCCTGCCCGTCCCGACCTTTTTCGAGCGCGACGATTATCCGATGGCGGGGCTCGGCTCGATGATCCGGCCCTTCGTCCAGGTCACCGACGCGGTGGTTGCGCCGGTGGGCGAGGCGCGCGCCGAATGGGAGATTTTCAACGCGCTGCTCGAGCGCCTCGGCAAGCCCACCCACGGCCGGCCGATGGAGGATCTCGACAAGGCCTTTCGCCTCGGCCCCGCGGGCGACGCGATGGGCGAGCGCGAGGGGTGGAGCTTCGACCGGCTGCGCGAGCATCCGCACGGGGTCATGGTCGATCTGCCCGACCCCTATGACCCGTGGCCGCGCATCGCCTGGCCCGACGGCAAGGCGCGCCTCTGGCATCCGGCGATCGCCGACGAGTTCGCGCGCCTGATCCCCGAGGGCGGCGACGCGCTGCGCCTGATCACCCACCGCGACATCCGCTCGCTCAACAGCTGGCTGCACAATGTCCCGCGGCTGGTGCGCAGCCAGCATCCCGACCTGTTGATGAACCCCGCCGACGCCGCGCGGCTGGGACTGGACGATGGCGAGACGGTGCGGCTCTCGATCGCCGCCGCTTCGGTCACCGTGCGCATCGCGCTGACCGACGACATGCGCCCGGGCACCGTCAGCTATCCGCACGGATGGGGCCATCATGGCGGATGGCAGCACGCCAACGCCCAGGGCGGCAGCAACATCAACTGGCTGCTCCCGGTCGGCGAGACCGCGGTGGAACGGGTTTCGGGAACCACGGTCATGGACGGTCTCGCGGTCACGATCGAACGGCTGGCCGACACCGATCGGATCGCCCTGCCCGCCTGACGCGGCACAATTTGCGGCTTGTCCCCGGCGTCATCCTTGCTAACGACAAGGGGGAGGCGGGCTTTGCGCCCCGTCGGAGCAGGAACGGATGATCATGGCGAGCGGGCCAGCCGGGACCCGGACGGACGAGGAATCGACGCAGGAGCGCATCCTGCGCGCCGCCTATGACTGTTTCGAGCAATATGGCATCGCCAAGACGACGATCGAGAATATCGCGAGCCGGGCGAAGGTATCACGCCCCACCGTCTATAAATATTATCCGAGCAAGGACGCGATCCTCGACGAGATTTCGGTGCGCGAGACCTGGAAGGTCAATTCGGAGGTGCGGCGGCGGCTGGTGCGGTCGGACGATTTCGCCGACTTCCTCGCCGATACGCTGCTGCTCGTCGTCCGGCTGGCGAACGAAAATATCTATATCCGCCGCATGGTCGAAAGCATCGAATTCCAGCAGGCCGTCATCTCGCCGAGCAGCCTGATGCAACAGTTGCAGCGGACCTGGTGGGCCAATTTGTTCGAACAGGCGATGGCGCGCGGCGAGATCGCCACCGACCTGACGATCGACGAGATCATCTATTGGCTGGCGCGCGCGCAATCGATGCTGATGCTCCAGGTCGCGTCGCCCGCGCTCGACGACGCGCAGCAGCGGCGCTTCATCCGCCGCTTCATCGTCCAGCCGCTGCTCGCGGGCAGCGAGGCCCGTTAGCATCCCAGCGCGTCGAGCGCGGCCTTGACGCGAATCCCGCAAGCTGACAAGGTTTGTTAGTCAATCGATTAAATAGTAACATATCGACGGGATATCCAAGGCCGTGCGCGGCCCAAAAAATGGACGGGATGGAGGCCGACCGAGCCTATGATCGACGATCCGGCGGACCGCATGCGCGCCAATCCCGCCTATGGCGACGGCTATTTCGTCCGCTCGACCGTCTTTCGCCGCCTCGCCCCCGACCGGATCGAGGCGGTGATGGAGGATCCGTTCCACGCGCTCGCGCTGGTGATGCGCCATGACGAGACCTCGCTTCGCGCGGTCGAGGCACGGTGGGAGCGCCATCCGCTGACGAGCTGCGCGGGCGCCGGCACCGCGCTGCAGGGCCTCGCCGGGCTGCCGCTGATCGACGATCTGCGCATCCGCTGGCCACTGGTCGATGCGGGGCTGCAATGCACCCATATGTTCGACACGCTACGGCTCGCCGCCGTCCACGCCGCGCGGCGGCGGCCCGACCGACGCTACGAGGTCGTCATCCCCGACACGCTGGAGGCCGCGCAGCCGATCCGGCTCATCGCCGACGGCGCGACGATCGCCGAGATCGCGGTCGACGCCGATTTCCAGATCCTGTCTCCGTCGCACTATGCCGGCGCCCCGCTGCTCGCCGGTTTCGCGCGCTGGGCCGGTGAGCGATTGGCGGCGGAGGACTATGAGCGGATGTTCCTCATCCAGCGCGCCGCCTTCGTCGGGCGCGGCCAGAAGCTCGACATCGCGCGATATTATGGCGCGGCGGGCGCGCTTTCGGGCCCGCCGCCGGCGACCTGCTTCGGCTCGCAGCCCGAACGCTACGCCGGCTCGCTCCGCCTCGCCAATGCGCGCCCCGGCCTCCGCCGCGAGGATGCGGCCCGTTTCCCCTTCGCCTGACGATATCCGGAAAGATGCCCATGCCCCAGATGCCTTTTCCCTCCAGCGAGCAGGCCGTCGTCCGCCATCTGCTCGAACAGCGCGCGCGCACCCACCCCGACGATCTCTTCATCCGCTTCCAGGACCGCAGCGAATGGACCTTCGCCGAGACGCTCGAACAGGCGCACCGGGCGGCGGCGGCGCTGCGGCGGCTGGGCGTGCGGCAGGGCGACCATGTCTTCAACTGGCTCCCCAACGGGGCAGCCGCGGTTCGCGCCTGGCTCGGCACCCATATGCTCGGCGGCGTGTTCGTGCCCGCGAACCTCGCCTATCGCGGCAGCCTGCTCCGGCATGTGCTGTGGCTCGCCGATGCCCGCGTCGGGCTGGTCCACCGCGACCTCCTGCCGCGGCTCGCCGATGTCGATCGCGGCCTGCTCGAAAAGCTGATCGTGGTCGGCGGCGACGCCGATCCGGTGGACGGACTGGAACTCTACGATGAGGCCTGTCTGACCGAGCCCGGCCACGCCGGCGACCTCGACCGCCCGCTCGCGCCGTGGGACGATATGGCGATCATCTTCACCTCGGGCACCACGGGCCCGTCGAAGGCGGTGCTCTGCTCCTACGCGCACATGTGGACCTTCTATCACGAGGCCATGCCCGACATGATCGGGCGCGAGCACCGGCATCTCGCGCATCTGCCGATCTTCCATTCGGGCGGCTTCGGCTGCCTCTACGGCCAATTGTCGAACGCCGGGTCGGTCGTGCTCGTCGAATCCTTCAAGACCGACCAGTTCTGGCAGATCGTGCGCGATCATCAGGTCAACACGACGACGCTGCTCGGCGCGATGATCCCCTTCCTGCTCAGCGTCCCCCCGTCGGACGACGACCGCAACCACAGCCTCCGGTCGGTGAGCGCGGTCCCCTACACGCAGGACGTCAAGGCCTTCACCGCGCGCTTCGGCGTCGGCGCCTTCGCCGCCTACAGCATGACCGAACTCGCCAACCCGATCCAGAGCCCGCTCGACCCCGACAAGATCGGCGTCGCCGGCCGGCTGCGCGCCGGCCAGCATATCCGCCTCGTCGACGAGCACGACATCGAGGTTCCCGAGGGCGAAGTGGGCGAAGCGATCATCCGCTGCGACCAGCCCTGGACGATGTTCACCGGATATTACAAGAATCCGGAGGCCACCGCCGAGACCTGGCGCAACGGCTGGCTGCATACCGGCGACCTGCTGCGCCGCGACGCCGACGGCGACTATTTCTTCGTCGACCGGCGAAAGGACGCGATCCGGCGGCGCGGCGAGAATATCTCGGCCTTCGAGGTCGAACAGGAAATCCGCGCCTTTCCGGGCGTCAAGGAAGCCGCCGCGATCGGGGTGCAGAGCGACAAGACCGAGGATGAGGTCATGGCGTGCATCATGCCCGCCGAGGGTCATGCCATCGAACCCGTCGCGCTGACCGAATTCCTCGTCCAGCGCCTCCCCCATTATATGGTGCCGCGCTACATCCGCATCATGCCCGACCTGCCGCGCACGCCGACGCAGAAGATCCAGAAATATTCGCTGCGCGACGAGGGCGTCACCGCGGACACATGGGACCGCGAGGCGGCGGGGATCAGGCTCAGGCGGGAACGGATCGGCTGAGGCGGTCCCAGGTCGCGGGGGTCAGCAGCGCCCCGCGAAGCTGCGCCTTCTGGATCTTGCCGGTCGGCGTCCGCGGCATTTCCGCCACCAGCTCGACGAAGCGCGGGACCATGTAGCGCGGCAGCCGTTCGGCGAGATAGTCGGCGAGCTCGGCCTCGCCGAGCGTCGCCCCCGCGTTCAGCTGCACGACGATCTTGATCTCGTCCTCGCTGGCGCGCGCCGACCCAGGTTGCGCGGGAACCTCGGCCGCCGGGACGCCGAGTGCCGCGACATCGGCGACCGCGGGATGCGCGCGCACCTCGCCCTCGAGCTCGATCGAGGAGACATTGTTGCCGCGAACCCGCAGATAGTCCTTCGCGCGGTCGACGAAATAGAAGAAGCCGTCGGCATCGCGGCGCAGAATATCGCCGGTCGCATACCAGCCGTCGCGCCACGCCCGCGCATTGGCCTCGGGCTTGTTCAGATAGCCCCGGGTGATCAGGAAGGGCGCCTTGCCGCGGATCAGCAGCTCGCCCGCCTCGCCGTCGGGCAGATCGCGCCCCTCGCCATCGACGATGCGCACCTCGTAGAGCGGCGACAGCCTGCCGCAGGTCTGGTGGTTCGGAAGCCCCGAGGCGTTGAGCGGAAAACCGATTTCGGTCATCCCCCAGCCGGTCGTGACCCTGACCCCGAAGCGCTCCTCGAAATCGCGGAAATCGGGGATGACCGGGTTCATCAGCACCCATTGCAGCGGGTTGTCGGCATCGTCGGGCGCGCGCGGGGCGTTCATCAGAAAACCGGCGATGCCCATCAACTGGGTGTGGGTGCAGCCGAACCTGCGCACGTCCGCCCAATAATGGCTGACCGAAAAGCGGCTGCGGAACGCCACCTGCCCGCCGCGCACCGCGGCGAAGACGAGGCCGACGCGCCCCGAGGCGTGGAAGATCGGCCACGGCGAATAATAGACCGGGACCTGGTCGGGATCGATCACTTCGCCGCTGAAATTATGCTGGACCTGCTGGATCGACCCCCAGGCCTGCAGGACGCCCTTCGACGGCCCGGTCGTCCCCGAGGTGTAGATGACGGCGTTGGTGTCGGCGAGCTGGGGCTCGGCGTGCTCCACCGCCGGCGCGTCGGCCTCGACCTCGGCAAGCGTGGCGATCGGGATCGCGCTGTCGCAGACCGCATCGTCGATCGTGATGATGCGTTCGAGCGACGCGAGCCGGTCGCGAATGGCGTTGACCTGCGGCACGCACGCATTGCTGGTGACGAGCACGCGCGCCTGGCAATCCTCGAGCGCATAAGCGAGCAGATTGCCCTTATATTCGGGATTGATCGGCACTTCGAGCGCGCCGCGCCAGCTGAGGCCGATCCAGGTGCAATAGGCGGGCAGGCTCGGATCGAGCATCGTCGCGACGCATTCGCCGCGCGCGACGCCGATCGAGGCCATCGCGTCGGCGACGCGCACCGCCGCGGCATGGAATTCGCCGACCGTCATCGCCCCGCCCGCCACGTCCGCGATGAAGGGGTCGGAGGGTCGCGCCCGCGCCCGCTCACGGATCAGGACGGGGACGGCGGGCTGCTGCAGCGTGTCGACCATGATTCTCCCAGCGCGTTTATGTTGTTCGTCCGAGACGCGCGTAAATCGCGCGTTTCATTAAAGCCTTTCTATATGCGATTTTTGTGTTTACAATAGCAAATATGTGTAAATAGAAATGCGGCTGCGCACGTCGCGCCAGACCCCCGTCGTTGCGGAGAAGCGAATGTATCTGAGCCCCGAGCATAATCGCCAGGTCGCGGAAAAGCTGTTCGGCCATATCCGCGAGAGCACGACCGACATGATCGCGGAGACCTATGAATACAGCCTCTCGGTCTATTCGGACCCCGAGATCGCGCTCGCCGAGCGCGAAAGGATCTTCGAACATTATCCGATGATGGCGCTCCACGCGTCGCAGCTTCCCGAAGCGGGCAGCTATGCGACCGTGAAGCTCAACCGCAGCGAGGCGCTGGTGACGCGCGGCAAAGACGGCAAGGTGCGGGCTTTCCTCAACATGTGCCGCCACCGCGGCGCGACGCTCGTCACACAGGCGAGCGGCAAGCAGGGGCGCTTTTCCTGCCCCTATCACGGCTGGACCTACACCAACGAAGGCCAGCTGATCGGCCTGACCTTCAAGAGCACGCTCGGCCTCGATCTGCCCTGTCCCCAGCGCAACCTGATCGAGCTGCCGTGCGAGGAACGGCACGGCTTCGTCTGGATCGTCGAGAATCCCGAAGGCTCGATCGACGTCGCCGCGCACCTCGGCCCCGTGATGGACGGCGTCCTCGCCGGCTATGGCCTCGACCGGCAATATTTCTATCGCGAGGAAATCTTCGACTTCGCCCAGAACTGGAAGATCATGGTCGATGGCCTGACCGACGGCTATCATGTCCAATGGGTGCACGGACCGACGATCCGCCCCTATTTCTACATGAACATCATGGCGCGGGTCGAGGGAACCGGCGACCATGCGGTCACCACCACGCCGCGCCGCAAGATCGACGAAATCCTGGACAGCGAGCCCGGCGCCCACGACCTCGACCCCTATGTCGTCTATGGCAACATGGTCTTTCCGAACGTCTCGATCCAGCTCCATCCGCATCACGTCGAATTCTGGACGATGTACCAGGACGTCCACAATCCCGGGCGTTCGCGGGTCCACATGCGGTTCCTGACGCCCAAGGCGGCGGGCGATTATGACGAAAAGGGGCGCGGCATCCTCGACAAGAACTGGGATATCGCCGCCGCCGCCATCCTGAACGAGGACGTCCCGATCGGCGACAGCATCCAGCGATCGGCCAACATGCCGAACACCGGCACGATGCTGCTCGCGCACAACGAGGTGATCAACCAGCAATTTCACCGCAGCTACGACCGCGTCATGGCGGGCGGATCGGTGGTCCCGATGGCGGCGCGGGCCGCGCGCGGCTGATCGATCAGTCCGCGCCGAGCCCGAACTCGGCGCGGACCTTCGCGTCGTCCTGCCCGAATTCGGGCGCCAGCGGCATCGCGAACGACTGGCCGCCGACGTGGATCGCGGTCGAGGTCAGGGTCAGCGTCCGCCCGTCGGGCAGCGGCACGGCATAGCTGTTGTCGCGCGCCCGGAAATGCGGGTCGGCGATCACATCGGCAAAGCTGTTGACCGGCATCGCGGCAACGTTCTCGCGCGCGAAATCGGCGAGCCAGTCGTCCCGGTCGCGTGTCGCGAAGATCGGGATCAGCGCGGCATTGACCTCCGCGTCCTCATGCCCCGTCTGCGGGGTCCGTTCGTAGATCTCGCCCAGATCGGGCCGTCCGATGACCCGCAGCAGCGCACGCCAGCTCTTGTCGGTGAAGGTCATCAGGAAGATTAGCCCGCCGTCGCGGCAGCGGTAATTTTCCATCCGCGCCCAGAAACGCATCTTCCCGTCGGCGTCGAAGAAGCCGGGGCGCGTGAAGCTGACCTCCGGATTGAGCAGCGGGTCGAGCGCTTCGGGCAGCCAGTGCGCCGCGCAGTCGGCGGCGGCGACTTCGATCGCGGCGCCTTCGCCGGTGCGGCGCGCGCGGTGGACCGCCGACACCACCGCGAAGGCGGCTTCGAGGCCATAGGCATACATGCCGATCGACGGCGCCTGCGGCCCGTCGTAGCGCGAGATGCTGTCGCCGGTCGGCGTGCCAAGCCCGCCATAGGCGTCGAAGGAGGGACCGTGCGAGGCGAGCTTCGCATAGGGACCGGTCTCGCCGAGCCCCGAGAGCGAGCAGAAGACGATCGCGGGGTTCGCGGCCTTCAGCGCGTCGTAGCCGAGCCCGAGCCGCGCCATCACGCCCGCGCGCATCCCTTCGATGACGACGTCGGCCTTCGCCGCGAGCTTCAGGAAATCCTGCTTCCCCACCTCGGTCGCAAGGTCGATCACCACGCTTTCCTTGCCCCGGTTCCAGCGCAGGTGGAGATAGGAAAAGCCGGTCGGCTCGCCGACCGACCAGGGACCCGCGCGGCGGACGGGATCGCCGCCGTCGGGGTCCTCGACCTTGATCACCCGCGCGCCCATGTCGGCGAGCCGGCCGCCGAGCGCGTCGGGGCCGAAGTGCGACACCTCGACCACCAGCAGGTCGGTCAGGAAATCATAGGGCATGCGATCCGGCCTCCAGCGCAGCGAGCGCGTCGGCGGTCGACACCACCTCCGCAAGATAGGTGCCGATCAGCCGTTCGGCGTCCTCCTGATCGCGATCGGACAGCGCGCCGGTGCAATCGGCGAGCAGATATTGGCGATAGCCAAGATCGAACCCCGCCGCGACGCTGAGCAGCACGCAGGCGGTGGTGACGACGCCGGCGTAGAGGATCGTGTCGATGCCCTCGCGGCGGAGCAGGAAGTCGAGCTCGGTGCCGCCGAACGCCCCCGATCCCGACTTGACCACCGACAGGTCGCCGGGCTCGTCGCCGACCTCGGCGATAGGCGCGGCGGCCGCGGAGCCGTCGAAGGCCCCCGCCTCGCACACATAGGGTCGCAGCGCCGGCACGATATCGGCGCCGTCGGGGTGGCGGCTCGCCAGCCGCGCGTGGACGACGCGCACCCCGGCGCGCCGTGCGCGCGGCAGCAGCGCGCGCAAATGGGGAAAGATCAGCGCGTCGCAGCGCCCGAGCAGATAATCGGCGCCCGCGTCGTTCCCCGTGGCGCGAATCGAAGCGATCGAGGGGCCGTCGGGGTCGGTCTGCCAGTTGATCAGGTCGACGAGGACCAGCGCCGTCCGGCGCGGGTCGAAATCGCGCCACTGATCGCCGGGCACATAGTTCCGCGCATTATACCACCGCGAGGACAGGTCGGGGGGCAAGGCGCCACGGGGTTTCGCCGGCTGGTTCAAAACCTGTCTCCTTCTGCCACTGGGCCTCGGCACCCGAGGCGCGCGTGCGGGGAGAGCCGTTGCGCGCCCGGGGCCGGTCATGCCGCCGCGTGCAGCCGCGGCGGCATGGTCCTTATCGCTGCGACCCGAACTTGGTCCCTATCGTGACGCCGCCGGTAATCCCGCGCGACAGCACCGAATAATAGCCAAAGGAGGTCGTCGACACGTTGCGGAAGACGTCGTTCTGGTTGAACAGATCCTTGCCCCACACCGACACGTAGAAGGCATCGTCGGGCGCGTGGAAGGTCGCCGACAGGTTGAGCGTCTCGGTCGCCTTCTGGACCGGTGCGCGCCCGATGCCCGCCGGATAGGCGCCGGCTCCCGTGCCGCCCGCCGGATAGGCGCCATAGGTCGCATGGTCGAACGCGTCGACATAGCTGAACAGGCCGCTGAGCTCGAACTTCCCGCCATTGGCCAGCGGAATGTCGTAATTGGCCTGGACGCTGACGGTGATGTCGGGCGTCGCGGGCAGGTCGAAACCCGAACAATCCGCATTGGGCGGAACCGCGAGGCCCGAGGCCCGGCGCCGATAGATGGCGCAGTTTTTGAAGCTGTCATATTCCGACTTGAAGAAGGTCGCGAAACCCGTCGACAGCGAGAAACGATCGTTGGGGCGGTAGGCGGCTTCGATCTCGAGGCCCGAGATCGTCGCCTTGGCCGCGTTGATCGACTGCTGCGTGTTGGTGACCGGGTCGACGATCGGAACCTGCAGATTGTCGTATTTGTAATAATAGGCCGCGGCGTTGAAGGTCAGCTTGCGGTCGAACAGCGTCGTCTTCAGCCCGGCCTCGAACGCATCGATCGTTTCCGGCTGCGTCGGGATGACGTTGGGGATCGACGAGATATTATAGACCCCGCTCTTGAAGCCGCGGTTGTAGCTCAGATAACCCATGACATCGTCGCTGAACTTATAGTCGAAAACGGCGCGATAGGTCAGTTCGGAGAAAGGTGCGCTCATGCCCTTGCAATCCGGGTTGGCGGCACAGATTGCCGCCGAATTGCTGGGGATCGCAATCACGCCGCCGGTGCCGTCGGGCACATAGGTCGTGCCGGCATTGTCCTTGTCCAGCACATGCTTTTCGTCGGTATAGCGCAGGCCCAGCGTCAATTTGGCGGCATCGCTGAACTCGTACGATGCTTCGCCGAAGAGGCCGAGCGATTTGACGGTCACGAACGCGCTCTGGTCGATATAGGCCAGCCCCGAAGTCGGGCCGGCGCCGGCAGCCGAACGGTCGAGCAACGCCTGCGGAACCGTGTGCGGCCGCAGCGTCGCGGGCACCGGCAGGCCGACATATTGGTCGAGACCCGCATAGCCGTCGCGATAGTTGAGATAGAAACCGCCGAGAATCCACTGGAACGGGCCGTCATTCATCGACGTGATGTCGATTTCCTGCTGATAGCTCCGTCCTTTCAGCGCGGTATCGAACCAGAAGACCGGCGCCGGCGAACCGTCGAGATCATATTCGACGCCCGAGGTGCTGTGGCTGTAGGCCGAGATCGACTTGATGTTGACCGGCCCGACATCGGCGTCGAGCGTCAGCGAGGCGCCATAGCCCTGGAAACGGACTTCGGGATCGATCTCGCCGTAATAGGAACGTTCGGGTCGCGAAATGTCGATCCCCGATGCCACTTGGCCGGTCGTCGTGGTTTCGCCCAGGATCGGCTGCAGCGCGACCACGGCGTTGGTTTCGCCCTTCGAATAATAGCCCGACAGAGTCGCGGTGAAATCGGGCGTGGCTTCCCAAACCATGTTCCCGCGAACGCCAAAGCTCTGGTCGCCGCCGACATATTTTCCGGCGCCGTTCAGCGCCTGGGTGCGGTTGCGGATATAGGGACGCTCGTTGCGGTAGAAGCCGCTGACGCTGAGCGCCAGCGTGTCCGACAGGCCGCCCGTCACGAAACCCCGGGCGCTCTCCTCATCGGTGCCATAGGTGCCTTCGAGCATGCCGCCGAATTCGGTGTCCGGCTTTTTCGTGGTGACCAGGATCGCGCCCGACGTCGCGTTGCGCCCGAACAGGGTTCCCTGCGGGCCGCGCAAGACCTGCACCGACTGCACGTCGGGGAAACCCTGAAGCAGGATGCCCGTCTTGTCGGTCTGATAGACGCCATCGACATAGACGGCGGTCGTCGCTTCGTTACCCGGGGTGATGTTGCGGCCGCCAACGCCGCGAATATAGGGCTGCGCCGCGCTCGATCCCTCGGTGATCAGCAACGACGGGGTGACGGATGCCAGCTCCAATACGTCGGAGACGCCGCTTTGCTGGAGCTGATCAGGCGTAAAGGCCGACACCGCGATCGGCACGTCCTGCAAGCGCTCGTCGCGCTTCTGGGCGGTGACGACGATCTCGTTCGCCTCCCCGCCGCTCTCCTGCGCCATCGCCGGGATCGAAACCGCCGACACCGCAATGGCCGTCCAGCATGTGGCCAGCTTGTACGCAACCCGCATAACATCCTCCCATTTTGCGGCGCTCGATTCTGGGGAGCGCCGCGCAGTCCTTCGTCGCGGGAGGAGCCATTTTTGAAAACGACCAGCCTGTGCCGGCGGCTCGTTTCGATCGAGCGTCTCTCCCACTGAAAATTACAAACAACAAAATCAATAAAATGTCAATTATGCGATTTTGCGCAAACCCCATGGCCGGCAGAGCCAAGGCGACGGACGCGCATTTCCCGCTGAAAATGCACCGAAATTCCGATGATATTGGGTGAGAAGGCCGGGCGCCGCGGTTTCGCGTTCGCCGCGCCAGCGGCGCGGTCCCTCGGCTGTTCGCATCCGCGACCCGTAGGGAATCAGCTTGACGTCATTGCCCGATTGGCAAGCAGAGGCTCGACGACGAAGCGGCGCACGAGATAGCGCAGGCGATCTTCCTGACCGCCGAACTGCTCGACGGTTCGCAGCAGCATGACCTGGTTGCGCGAAAGCCAGCCGACGACATCGCCGATCTCGAGGTCGGCGGCGATCTCGCCGCTCGCCTGCGCTCTTTTCAGGATCGACTCCCAGCGATGCCGGGCCTGCAGCTGATAGGGGCTCGACGGCAGTTGGGCATTGGCCGCCGTTTCGAGATCCTCGACGAAGCGGCGGATATAGGGATTCTCGCTCGCCACCAGCACCGAGGCGACGATGGCCTCGGTCGTCATGTCGGCGAAGTTCGCCTGACGCTTGACCCGCGCGCGAACCGCCTCTTGAATCTTGTCGAGTTCGCCGAAGCCGATATAGTCGACGATCTCCATCTTGCCGCCGAAGAATTTATAGACGGTCGGGCGCGAGACTCCCGCCGCCTTGGCGATATCCTCGATCGTCGTCTTCTGGATGCCGTATCGCTCGAAGCAGCGGCGGGCGCCGTCGACGATCCTGGCCCCCGTCACCCCGATGTCCGGCAGGACCACGCCCTTATCGCCCGTCGAAATATCCAATGTCTTTCCCCATGCCGCCCCCTTCCGATTACCGCCCGAGGGGGCCATTTACCAGCGACTCCCGCCCATCGGTTTCCGCTTCGAAGCCTCATCTCCGGGTCGCCTCGCGAATCTTCGGTGTTTACATTTATCATTATTTGTTATTTGAAACATCCTGTTTCTGACGAGGCCCGAGAGGCGATCGAGGGGAGAGCGATGGACATGCGACAGCGAAATTTTCTGGCTCTGGCGAGCGCGACACTTCTTCTCTCGATGGCTCCCGCGGTCGCGGCGCCCGATGCTGCGCCGGCGGCCACGCCGGGCGAAGCCGCGGCCGCCTGTTCCGCCGCGGCGATGAACTGGGCCGGCGAGGATGTCGAGATCCGCTCGGCCCGCCCCTTCACCGATCCCGCCCCCTATTGCCGCGTCGACGGCATCGTCCGCACCGACGATCCGGGGCCGAACGAGGTCGGCTTCATGATCGCGCTGCCGCAGCGCTGGAACGGCCGCTATCTGATGGTCATTCCCGGCGGCTCGGCGGGCTATATCGTCAACCCGTCGCGTGAACATATCCGTGCCGGCTATGCGGTCGCGACGACCGACAAGGGATCGCATTCGACCGGCGCGCTCGACATGTCCTTCCGCGCCGACCCAGGCCGATCCGAGGATTATGCCCACCGCGGCGCGCACGTCGCGGCGGTCGCGACGCAGGCGATCGCGCGCGGCTATTATGCGCGCGCGCGAATGCCGCGCTATATCATGGGCTGCTCGGGCGGCGGGGTCAGCACGCTGATGGAGGCCGAACGCTACCCCGCCGACGCCGACGGCTTCATCGTCGGCGGCGCGCCGAGCAGCGCCTATGTCCAGACCTTCTGGGCCGCTATCGCGCAGCATGTCGCGCGCGCTCCGGCGCGCTGGATCTCGCCGGCGGAGATGACCCGCGTCGGCCAGGTCATCATGGAGCGCTTCGACGGCACCGACGGCGCGCGCGACGGGCTGATCTGGGATCCGACGCGGGTTCGCCTGACGCGCGACCTCTTTCCCTTTCTGAGCGACGCGCAATATTCGACCCTCGAACTGCTCGCGAGGGGGCTCCCCGCGATCGAGGGATCGGAGGTTTCGGCCCCCGGCTATTGGCTCGCCAATCCGTCGCTGCTCGGGCCGATCGGCCTCGGCACCACGCCGCCGCCGTGGGACGCCGCGACGCGCCCGCCGCTGTTCGGCTCGACCGTCCTCAGCATGAAGGCGCTGCGCGGCGAGGATTATGACGCGCTGACGCAGATGGACTTCGCCGACCCCCGGGCGCGCGAAGCCGAAAGGGCGATCTGGGACCGCGTCGGCGGCTATGGCTATGACCCCGCGCATCTGGACGCGATGGCGCGCGGCGGCGGCAAGCTGATGATGTGGGCGGGGGCGTCCGACGAAGCGATCCCGCCTGCCTATACCGCCGACTACAGCGCGGGCGTCCGGGCGCGGTACGGCGCCGCCAGCCAGGACTTCTTCCAGGGCTTTCTGGTGCCGGGCATGTTCCATTGCCGCGGCGGCGAAGGATCGCCGACCGACGTTTCGCCCGCCCTGCTCGAAGCGATGCAGCGCTGGGTCGAGGAGGGCCGCCGGCCGGCCGAGATCCTGATGTCGAACCGCCCCTATGCGCTCGAGCTCAACTCGACCTCCAACACCGCCATGTATGTGTCGGGCATGAGCACGCGGAAACCCGCCGATGCGCCCGAGGCGCCCACGCCGCGCAGCTATCGCATCTGCGCGCTTCCCGCTGTCGCGCAATTCACCGGAGCGGCGGGAAGCGACGTTCGCGATGCCCGCAACTGGCGCTGCGCGGGACGGCTGTCGCGATAAGGGGGCGGAGCCCGCCGCGCGGCCGTGGCCGCCCGGCGGGTTCTTGTCACCTTTTCCCGAACAGGATTCCGGCTTCGGGCGGAACCGCGGGAAAGCGGCCGCGCAGCGACGGCTTGGACACTTTCCCCGACAGGGTCCGCGGCAGCGGATCGTCGATGAAGACGACGCGGCGCGGCCGCTTGAAGGGCGCGAGCCCGGCCGCCCCGTCGCATTCGAAGGCCGTCATCGCGGCCGCCCGGTCGCGCGCGCCGCTGGCGACGATCATCGGCACCTCGCCCCATTCGCTGTCGGGAACCCCGATCACCGCCAGCTCGCCGATGTGCGGGTTGGCGGCGAGGATTTTCTCGATCTCGGCGGGGTAGACGTTGATGCCGCCCGATATGATCATGTCCTTCGACCGGTCGACGATCTTGACGAAGCCGTCCTCGTCCATCGTGCCGGTGTCGCCCGTGCGCAGCCAGCCGTCGACGATCGTCGCGGCGGTGGCTTCGGGATTGCGCCAATATTCGCGCATGACGTGCGGGCCCCGCACCATGATCTCGCCGACCTCGCCGGGTTCGAGCGCCCGCCCGTCGGCGTCGCCGATCTTCATCGCGCTCCCCATGATCGGCCGGCCGGCCCAGCCGATATGCGCCATCGCATCCTCGCCGTGCATCGTCGCGGCGAGGCCCGAGGCTTCGGTCAGGCCATAGGACTGGATCAGCGAGACGCCCTTGGCGCGATAGGCTTCGATCAGGTCGATGCTGACCGGCGCGCCGCCCGCCGCCGCCGACACCATGCTCGACAGGTCGGCCGCCGCGAAGCCGGGCGATCGCATCAGCCGCTCCCAGACCACCGGCACCGTCGTCGCGGCGCTGACGCGATGTTTCTCGATCACGCCGAGATAGCGGTCGATGTCGAAATCCGATTCGAGAACCATCGCCCCGCCGGCATTCACGGCGAACTGGATGAAGCAGGAAATGATCGCGCCGGTGAAGACGAACGGCACCGCGACCATGATCGAATCGCGCCAGCTCAACCCCTCGGCGATATTCTTGGCAAAGCCCGGATACATCGCGCCGCCGTGCGTCAGCAGCGCGCCCTTCTGACGGCCCGTGGTCCCCGAGGTATAGCAGATGAAGCCCGGATCGCCGAGCCCGACCGCCTCGGTCGGCACCGCGCCGGTGTCGATCGAAAGCCTGGAAAAGGCCGGCACGTCGCGGCCGTCGATGCTGTAGATCGCGAAGGGCAGCCTGGCCGCCGCGAGCTCGAGCTGCGGCAGATAGCGCGCCTGGCTGACCACGATCTTGCAGTCGGCGTCCTCGAGCAGCGGCAATATCTCGCCGCCGGTCAGCTTGAAATTGAGCGGCACGAGGATCGCGCCGAGCTTGAGGCAAGCGATCGTCAGCAGCGGCGCCTCGATCCGGTTGTCGAGGTGCATCCCGACCCGGTCGCCCTTCGACACCCCCGCCGCGCGCAGACCGCGAGCGATCGCGTCGCTCCGCGCATCGAACTCGGCCCAGCTCGTCCGCACGTCGTCGGTGATGACGGCGGTGTGGCCGGGCCGCCAGCGCGCCCAATAGCGAACGAGTTCGGCGATGTTCATACAGTCTCTCCCCACCGTCCGCGCGTCAGCCCAGCGCGGCCAGCTCGCGCGCCATCTGGATATGCAGGTGCTGCGTCGGCACCTCGTTGGCGCCATAGAGGAAGTCCGCCCCGGGCATCGCCGCGGCATTGGCCTGGATCATCTCCTCCATCGGAAAGTCCTCCTCGGTCGCGGCCTGCCGCAAAATCTCCCAGCTCCGGTTGATGCGCGCCGCGACCTCGTCGGTCAGGCGCTCGGGATCGGTCAGGAAGCGGATATGGACGTGGCAGCGGCCGGGGTCGGTCAGGTGCGGCCACACCGTCCAATGCTCCAGATGGTCGGGCGTCGGGATGACGCTCATGTTCGGAAAGATCATCAGATTGCCGGTCAGGTAGCGCCACCCCGCCTCGATCGGCTCGCCGGCCTTCAGCTTGCGCGCCAGCCGCTTGCGCGCCGAATAGGATTGCCCGTGGCGCCCGAGGTCGAGCCAGACCGCCGCGCCGGTCTGGATCAGTTTGCCCACCCCTTCGGCATGCAGGAACTGCGGGTGGAGGACGTCGATCGCGCCGTCCATCACCAGCTTCCAGTTGATCGCGAGGTCGATCTTCTGCTCCATGAACACCGTCAGCCCGTCGATGCCGTAAGCCGCCAGCCGCTCGTCGGCCTCGCCCAGGAAATCGGCGACACCTCCGTCTTCCGAAGCCTCCAGCCGGGCCCAGATCAGGCCGTGCCGCTCCTCGGCCTCGACCGCGAAAAGATTGCGGCATCCCCGGTCGAACGCGCCATATTGCTCGTCGAAGGGAATCCCGCGCAGGCTGCCGTCGCGGGCGAAGCTCCAGCCGTGATAGGCGCAGACGAAGAAGGGTTTCCTGCCCTTCTCCTCCTGCTCGACCTTGCCGCCGCGATGCCGGCACATGTTGCGAAAGACACCGACGCCGCCGTCCTTCTGCCGCACGATCAACAGCGGAATGCCCAATATGTCGCGCGTGACGAAGCTGCCGCTATCGGGGATCTCCCGGCTGGTCGCGACCGCGAGCGGGAGGCGGCGGAAGACCGCGAGCTCGCGCGCCAGGTGGCCGGGGTCGGTGAAATGATGGGCGGGGACTTCGAGCACGCCGGCCGCCGCATCGGTGGTGCCGTTCCGAAGATGGTCGACGATGCGGCCATAGATGGTGTCGAGTTCGATTTTCATCCCCTGCCTCGCTCTCATGATATTTACACTTTACGAAGTTTGTAAGTCATATATAGTACATCGTCAAGCATCCGGGAAACGATCGACAGGATGGGCATGGGATGGGAATGAACGGGCTTAGCATGGTCGCCGCTATCGGCGTCTTGGCGCTGGCGGGCGCATCGGCGGCGGAGGCGGCACCCGCCGCGGCTCCGGTGATCGGCCGCACTTTCCAGGAATCCCGGCCCGGGCCGATCGTCCGGCAGACCGCGCCCGCGGGGGCGCCGAACATTCTGGTCTGGGTGATCGACGACATGGGCTTCGGCCAGCTCGGCAGCTATGGGGGCCTGATCGAGACCCCCAATATCGACCGCGTCGCGCAGCGGGGCCTGCGTTACACCAATTATCACACGACGCCGATCTGCTCGGCGAGTCGCGCGGCGCTGCTCACCGGCCGCAATTCGCACCGCGTCCATATCGGCGGCCATTCGGCGATCGCGGTCGGCTTTCCGGGGCAGGACGCCCTGGTCCCGCGCGCCGCGGGCACCGTCGCGGAAAATATGCGCCAGTCGGGCTATGTCACCTACGCGATCGGCAAATGGGACCATCTGCCGCAGGCCGACGCGTCGGCCGCCGGGCCCTTTACCTACTGGCCGAGCGGCCAGGGCTTCGATCGCTACTATGGCTTCCTCGCCTTCGACTCGGATAATTTCCGGCCCACGCTGTGGGCCGACCACCAACCGGTCGATCTTCCGCCCCGCGCCGACTATCATCTGAGCGCCGACATGGCCGACAAGGCGATCGATTGGATCGGCACGCGCGACGCCACCGATCCGCACCGGCCCTTCCTGATGTATTGGGCGACCGGCGCGGTCCATGCGCCGCACCACGCCCCGCAGCGGTGGCGCGACCATTACAAGGGCCGCTTCGACGCGGGCTGGGACGTCGCCGCGCAGCGGATTCTCGACCGGCAGAAACAGCTCGGCCTTGTTCCCGCCGACATGGCGCTACCGCCGCGGCCCGCCGGCATGAAGCCCTGGGCCGAACTAAGCCGCGGCGAACAGAAGCTGTTCGCCCGGCAGATGGAGGCCTTCGCGGCGCAGCTCAGTCACGCCGACGAGCAGTTCGGCCGCATCCTCGACGCGCTCGAGGCGCGCGGCGAGCTCGACAATACCATTGTCGTCGTCACCGCCGACAATGGCGCCAGCGCCGAGGGCGCGCCGGCGGGCACTTTCAGCGAACATTATTTCGCCAATGCCTATTTCGCGACGCTCGAGGAAAATCTCCGCCGCTACGACGACTGGGGCGGCCCCTCGACCTATCCCCATTATGCGATGGGCTGGGCCGTCGCGGGCAACACGCCGTTCCGCTTCTACAAGCAGACCGCCTATGAGGGCGGGACGCGCGTGCCGCTGATCCTGTCGTGGCCCAAGGGGATCGCCGCGCGCGGCGAACTGCGCGGCCAGTATCAGCACGTCACCGATCTCGCGCCGACGATCCTCGACGCCGCGGGCATCGCGCCCGCCGCCACGGTCAACGGCGAAAGGCAGATGAGTTTCGACGGCGTCAGCATGGCCTACAGCTTCGCCGCGCCCGCCGCGCCGAGCCGCCACCCCGTCCAATATTACGAGATGTACGGCAACCGGTCGATCTACGCGAACGGGTGGAAGGCGGTGGTCCCGCACCGGCTCGACGTGTGGGATTTCATGAACCAGCCGGCGTTCGGCGACGCGAATTGGGAATTGTACGACCTCGCCTCCGACCCCGGCGAGCAGCATGATCTCGCCGCCGCGCAGCCGCGCAAGCTGATGGAGATGCGCCGGCTGTTCGACCGCGAGGCGAAGGCCAACAATGTCTTCCCGCTGACCAACACCAGCGACGCCTGGGGCACGGTGCGCAAGGTGCTCGCCGCCGACATGGCACGCCGCGGCAATCTGTGGCGCTACAGGGGCGCAAGCGCCCGGATTCCCGAGGCGCTGGCCCCGCCCGTCCAGTCGAACAGCTTCACGATCGAGACGAAGCTCGACCTGACCGCGGGCGCCGACGGCACGATCGCGGCGATCGGCGGGCGATATGGCGGCTTCGCGCTCTTCCTGCGCGAAGGGCGGCCGGTCTTCGCCTATCGCGGCCTCGACATGGTGCTGAGCGAGGTCGCCGCCGACCGGGCGCTGCGCCGCGGTCCCGCGACCCTCGTGTTGCATTTCGAGCGGCGGAGCGACAGCGACGCCTTCGTGCGGCTGACCGCCGACGGCGTGGAACTGGCGAGCGGGCCGATCAAGGGCGCGCTGCCCCGCCTGTCCTTCTCGCCCGGCGAGACCTTCGATCTCGGCCGCGACACCGGGACCGGGCCGCTCGCCGACGGCCGCACGTCGGGCGTGTTCGAAGGGCGGATCGACGCCATCGACGTGCGCATCGGCACGCCGGCGCCCAGATAGCGGTGGGCCTTGATTATCTAGGTCAACTAGATATTCTCGCAGGCCGCCGCCGTTAAAGGATGGAACGACCATGGCTTTCACGACGATACCCGGAGCCGACGGCGACCATGTGACCTATTGTCGCGTCTGCGAGGCGCTGTGCGGCATGGTCGCGACGGTCGAGGGCGGACGGATCGTCAAGGTTCGCCCCGATCGCGACAATCCGCATTCGCGCGGCCACATCTGCGTCAAGGGACCCGCTCTGGCCGACGTCACCGCCGATCCTGATCGCGTCACCCGGCCGCTGAAGCGCGTCGGCGGTCCCGGCGAGTTCGCGCCCGTCGGCTGGGACGAGGCGCTGAACGACATCGCCGCGCGGCTGTCGGCGTCGATCGAGCGCCACGGGCCGCAGAGCTTCGCGATGAACACCGGCAATCCGCCGAGCATGGGCTGGCCGAGCTCGATGGGCAATTACCTGTTCCAGCGCGCGCTCGAATGCACCAAGCTGTTCACCCCCTCTTCCGAAGACATCACCTCGGTGGTTCTCGCGACCGAGCTCATCTTCGGCACCCATGCGTTCGTCTTTCCCGACCTCGCGCAGTGCGAGCATCTGCTGATCTTCGGCTCGAACCCGCTGGTCAGCCACGGATCGCTGATGATCGCGCCGCGCTTCAAGGAGGATCTGGACGCGATCGCCGAGCGCGGCCGCGTGATCGTCGTCGACCCGCGCCGCACCGAGACCGCGCGCAAGTTCGAACATGTCTCGATCATCCCCGCGGGCGACGTCTGGCTGCTCGGCGCGATGCTGAACACCATTCTGGGCGAGGGGCTCGAGGACCGGGCCTTCCTCGACGCCTATGGCGCCGGCCGCGACGAACTGGCGGCGGCGATCGGCTGGATCACGCCCGAACTCGCCGCCCCGCGCTGCGGCGTCGAGGCCGACGCGATACGGACGCTCGCGCGCGATTTCGCCGCCGCGCCGCGCGCCGCCGCCATGGGCCGCATCGGCATCTGCCGCGCGAGCTATTCGACGCTCACCAACTATTTCCTCCACCTGCTCAACCTCGTCGGCGGCAAGTTCCATCGGCCCGGCGGGGTCGGCTGGGGCCATGGCGGCACCGCGACCGAGGCGCAGGCCAAGGGGCCGGGCCAGGCGCGCCACAAGCGGCACAGCTCGCGCGTCAGCGGCCAGGCTTCGGTCTGGGGAACGCAGGCCAGCCTGACCTTCCTCGAAGAGATGACGACCCCCGGCGAGGGCCAGATCCGGTCGCTGCTGACCGTCGGCGCCAACCCCGTGCTGTCGATGCCCGGGGGCCCGCGCCTGCCCGAGGGGTTCGCGACGCTCGACCTGATGGTGTCGATCGACCTCTATATGACCGAGACGTCGCGGCACGCCCATTATATCCTGCCCGCGACGACCGCGCTCGAACGCGAGGACATCAACCAGTTCTTCATGAACCATATGGTGCGACCCTTCGCGCAATATGTTCCGGCCGTGCTTCCCCCGGCGGGCGAGGCGCGCGGCGAATATGAGATATTGCGCGACCTCGCGGCGCGCATGGGCCGAGGCGACGCCTTCGGCAACATGACCCCGTTCGAGATGGCCGACGGCGCGCTGCAGGCGGGAATCGAGGGACAGGACGGCCTGTCGCTCGCCAGGCTGAAAGCCAATCCGCACGGCGTGATGATCGAGCGCGGGCGCTGGGCGTTCGATTTCGAAAAGCGCATCGGCCATGCCGACGGCAAGATCCACCTGTGGGGCGATATCGCGGCCGAGGAGGTCGCGCGCCTGCGCCGCGAACCCGAGCCCGAACCGGACGCGCTGCGCCTCATCAACATCCGCAAGCTCCGCTCGATCAACAGCTGGATGCACAATGTCGAAAAGCTGGTGCGGTCGGACGAGCCGCGACTGCTGATCCACCCCGCCGACGCCGCGGTGCGCCGGATCGAGGACGGCATGCCGGTGACGCTTTCGACGCAGTGGGGGGCGATCGAGGTCGTCGCCGAGGTGACCGACGAGGTTCGCCCCGGCTGCGTCGGCTATCCGCACGGCTGGGGGCATGGCGGCGGCTGGCGCGGCGCGAACGCCCTGCCCGGCCGCAATCTCAACGCGATCACCCCCGCGACGCCCGACCAGGCCGAACAGGTGTCGGGGATGAGCCTGCTCGAGGGATTCCCCGTCGAAGTCCGCGCCGCATGAGGTCGCACCCGGGGGCCGGCCGGCCCTGGTACATCGTCGGGCTGCTCTGCCTGATCGCGGCGCTGTCCTACCTCGATCGCTATATCGTCGCGCTGCTCGCCGATCCGATCATCGCGGAGATGGGGATCGGCGCGACCGAAATCGGGCTGCTGATCGGCCTCGGCTTCGGGCTGCTCTATGCCTTGTCGGGGGTGCCCGTCGCCTATCTGATCGACCGCGGCACCCGCGTCCGCATCGTCGGCATCGGGGTCATCGTCTGGAGCCTTTCGACCCTGGCCTCGGGCTTCGCGCCGAATTTCGAGCTGCTGCTGCTGACGCGCGCCGGGGTCGCGATCGGCGAGGCGGTGCTGGTGCCGGCGACGGTATCGATCGTCGCCGACCTGTTCCCGCCCGAACGCCGCGCGCTCCCGGTGGGGCTCTTCATGGCGGTGTCGACCTTGATGGCGTCGGGCGCTTTCCTGATCGGCGCCTATGCCTTCGATCTCGCCACTGGTCTGTCGCACATCGCCGACCTCAGCCCGTGGCGATGGACGCTGGTGCTCGTCGGCATTCCCGGCCTCGTCCTCGGCCCGCTCTGGCTCGCGACCGTCCGCGAGCCCGCGCGGATCGAGGAGCCCGGCCAGGCCGATCAGACGACGGTCGCGGTCGCTTTCGCCTATTTGCGCCGCCACTGGCGCTTCTACCTTCCCTTCTATCTGAGCTTCGGCGTGTCGGCGCTCGCGAGCTACAGCTTCATCGCTTGGACCGCGACGATGCTGACCCGCAGCTATGGCCGGTCGATCGCCGAGGCGGGTGAAATCTTCGGCGTCGTCGGGGTGATCGCGGCGGCGATCGCGGCGACGGCCTGGCCCGCGGTGAGCGCCTGGGCGGTGCGCGGCAAGAGGCCGGCGCTGGCGGTGCTCGCGCTTGCGATCGGCCTCGGCCTCGGCAATGCGGCGGTCGCCGCCTTTCCGCTCGCGGGCAGCGTCGGTGCGGCCGCGGGGATCATCGCCGTCGCGACCTTCGGCTATGGCGCGGGCGGGGGACTCGCGGTGCTGATCATCCAGCATATCGCGCCGCCGCGCATGCGCGCCAAGATCACGTCGCTCTATGTGCTGGTCGGCAATCTCGTCGGCCTGACCTGCGGCCCGGCGCTGTCGGCGTGGCTGTCCGAATCGCTGTTCGAAGGCCCCGACGCGCTCCGCCAGAGCCTTTCCCTCGTGGCGCTGGTCGCGGCCCCGCTGACCGTCGGGCTCATATTATGGGCGTTGGCCGCCCATCGCAGGGTCGAGCAGGCAGGTTAGACGCCAAGACCGGGACAGGCGACCCATGCCGCTTGCGGGCCGCCCTGGCACAGCAACCCGCCCATGTGTGTGGCGCACCGCGACCGGCGAAGATGAGCCATACCGTTTCGCTGTCGCGCTCTAGGGCATGCTGGGCAAAAGACCACCGCTGCCAGAAGCGTGAACTGATTGATACCGATGCGCCAGCGCTGGAAATTCGCCACGGTTCCGGCCGATGCACGAACCGCTCCGCGGATTGGCGTTAGCCTCGATGTAAAGCGCCCCAGCGAGCGTCACGCCTGATTGAACGCGGGCTGCCGCAGGCAGACCCTTTCGGCTCCTTCAACAGAGGAGTCGAACGATGAACGAGCTTATCCAGATTGGNGCACGAACCGCTCCGCGGATTGGCGTTAGCCTCGATGTAAAGCGCCCCAGCGAGCGTCACGCCTGATTGAACGCGGGCTGCCGCAGGCAGACCCTTTCGGCTCCTTCAACAGAGGAGTCGAACGATGAACGAGCTTATCCAGATTGGCCCGATCAGCCCGCTGCGCCAGCGGCTGATCGACGATATGACCATGCGCCGCTTCTCGAAGGAGACGCAACGCAACTATCTTCGCGACGTCGGGCGGTTCGCGACCTGGCTCGGGCGCTCGCCGCATACCGCGAGCGCCGAGGATATCCGGCAGTTCCAGATCGAGCAGCAACAGGCGGGCGTCCCCGCACCAACGATGAACAGCATCGTCGGCGCGCTGAGGTTCTTCTTCACGCATACCCTCGATCGCCCCGATCTCGCGCGTAAGCTGATCCGCACCAGGCAGGTTCGCAAGATCCCGGTCGTTCTGACCATGGCCGAGGTGAAGCGGCTGCTCGATGCCACGCGCTGCCTCAAGCATCAGGCTGCGCTGTCGGTCGCCTATGGCGCGGGGCTGCGCGTCGCCGAGGTATCGGCGCTGAAGGTCACCGATATCGACAGCAAGCGGATGCTGCTGCGGATCGAGCGCGGCAAGGGCGAGCGGTACCGCAACGCGATGCTGCCCGAAGGCCTGCTCCTGCTGCTGCGCGACTGGTGGCGCGCCGGACGACAGCAGGGCGTGCTGTTTCCCGAAGGCTGGCTCTTCCCCGGACAGAGCGCCTCGGTCCCGATCAGCACCCGCCAGCTCTACCGGGTTGTCGTCGAAGCCGCGGAGGCCGCCGATATCGACAAGCGCGTCGGACCGCACACCTTGCGCCACAGCTTCGCCACCCACCTGCTCGAGGATGGCGTCGATATCCGCGTCATCCAGGCGCTGCTCGGTCACGCCAAGCTAAACACCACCGCCTTCTACACGCAGGTTGCCACCAAGACCGTTCGCTCGATCGTCAGCCCGCTCGACAGGCTCGCGCTCGCATCGCCGAGCGAAGAGGCGCCCGACGGCTGAGGCCGATGCGCGCCTCACTCGAGGTTGCCGACATCTTCCGCGATGCTGGACCTGCCTATCGCGCTGCCCATGCCGGGCATCTGAGCCTGCACCAGCTCAAGATCATGTCGGCGATCGAACATTGCCGCACCGCCGCGCTCGGCGGGCACGTCGAAGCCTGTCCCGACTGCGGGCACTGGCGGATCGCCTATAACAGCTGCCGCAACCGCCACTGCCCTAAGTGCCAGGGCGTCGCGGCGCGCAGCTGGCTCGAGGCCCGCGAGGCTGATCTGCTCCCGGTCGGCTATTTCCATGTCGTGTTCACCCTGCCTGCCGAGGTCGCCGCGATCGCCTATTACAACAAGGCGCTCGTCTATGACCTGCTGTTCAAGGCGGCGGCCGATACGATGCTGACCATCGCCGCCGACCCGAAGCACCTCGGCGCCCGGATCGGCATCACCGCCGTCCTCCATACCTGGGGCTCAGCGCTCACCCATCATCCCCACATCCACATGATCGTGCCGGGCGGCGGCATCTCGCGCGATGGGACACGCTGGATATCAGCACGCCCGGCCTTCCTGCTGCCGGTCCGCGTGCTCGGCGCCCTGTTCCGCCGGCTGTTCCTGACCCGCCTTCGCGCGCTGCACGATGCCGGCAAGCTCGCCTTCTTTGGCAGCATTACGCATCTCGCCGAACGACGCGCATTCCTGCGGCACCTCTCGCCGGTCCGCAAAAAGCGCKGGGTCGTTTATGCCAAGGCCCCGTTCGCCGGGCCCGAGGCCGTGCTCGCTTACCTCGCGCGCTACACCCATCGGGTCGCCATCTCGAACAGCCGGCTCCTCCGGTTCGACGAGGCCGGGGTCACTTTCCGCTACAAGGACTACCGCAAGGCCGGTGCCGGACGGCAGCAGGTCATGACCCTCGGCGCGGACGAGTTCATCCGCCGCTTCCTCCTCCACGCCCTGCCGCGCGGGTTCCACCGCATCCGTCACTATGGCCTGCTCGCCAGCGCACACCGCAAGGATCATCTCGAACGCGCCCGCCGCCTGCTCAACGTCGCACCTTCGCCGACCGAGGAACCGACCGACGATGCAGAGCCCCGACCGACCTGTCCGTGCTGCGGCGGTACGATGATCATCATCGAGGTCTTCGAGCGCCGCTATCAGCCTCGCGCGCCGCCCCAGCCGGCGGCCTCATCCGAGACACCTGCGCCGTGATCCGGCACGGCCTCGCGCAGACACGATCCAGGGCAGACCCGCGCCTGGAAGTGGATCCGCTCGCGCCGGCGCTGCCCAAAAGCAGACGCCGGAACCGCAAAATCGGCCCGTCCGCTTTTCCACGTCCGCTTTTGCGACCCATATCCAGACGGTCCGCTATCGTGCACGTCCGCTTTTCGGCAGCACCTGGCTTCCCCACAATCAGACCAAAACAGCTTTCCCCATAGCTTAGCTCATGACCACCGCGGTTCGGGCATCGAAGACTTTCCGACGCCTAGCGGCGTCCGAAACTCTCAACG